>NZ_AGSB02000039.1 GCF_000242615.2 Holophaga foetida DSM 6591 | reverse complement strand
CGCTGACCTTGAACCGCTTGCCCTCCGATATATCACAGGCTGGACATTGAAAGCCCATGACCAGGATGAAGTCTGCGGCGAGGTTCACAAACCAGCGAAGCAGCGCGGTGAATACTCATGCTTCTTTGACCGTAGCAGAGCCGACCTAGCCCAATTGGTCCCAGCCCTTCACGGTCGAAATATGTTCATGCACTCAGGCTTAATCAGTAAGGCTTTGCAAGATTTACGCACTGCAATAGACCGCCTGGACACCACCATAAACAGCTTGCCCTCGGTCAAAGCAGAACCTACAACCTATCAGGAGCCTGAGCCCGAGGACTACACCCCCATGATCCCGCCTAAGGTTCACCCAAATGCTGACCAGGTGCTAGCCAGAGCCAAGGCGCTGGGATTCATCGCCGGTTATCTCTCCGACCCGGAGGTGCTGGACTACCTCACCTGGTGCCGGAGCAGCCGCGTGCTTCTGGCTCCTGGCGCGTATCGGACCAAGCCCGGCAGGTATCCCGGTCTCCCTGCAATGCCCGGATCTCTGCCAACTCCTCCGGGGTAGCGTCCAAGTCATCCCAGGAGGGGGCACAATCGCTCCAGGATGCCCCCAGACCCGCTTGAGCCCTCCGAGGATGCCCATCCCTACCCTGTGAAACCGAGGCGGCGCATGGGGGCAATCCTGAGGGTTTCTGGGGATTCTTGGAGCCATCGTGCAAGGCCGCGCAGCGGCCTGCATAGCCTCCCAGGATGCTTGCCCGGAGCCTGGGACTCTTCACCGCAGCCACGACCAGACCACCAGGTCGATAAGGCTTCACAGGCATGGTCTGAACCGCTCGCACAACGCGCTGAACCATCTCGACTGTCTCAGGGGTCAACCTCCCAAGGGCTTTCACAGCCTTCACCGCTCCAGCCCGATCAGCACCTCCGGCACAGATCGCTGCGACCACCTCGGAGAACACCCCCGGATGCCCTTCCCCAGCCCTCAGGGGCACATCCGCCCCGGTAGGGGCAGAGGGCACAGCCTCAGGTTGGGATGGGTTATCCCTCCTGGAAGGTTTCTCTACTCCTCTAAAGGACTCTGCAAAAATTGCAGATTCAGGAGCCGCGAAAACCTTGGTTTCCTTGGGCTTTGTCCGGTAGTCGAACACCAGGACGCCCCGCGTTGGAGAATGACCCCAGCCCAAAGCCTTGATGTGCTTCCAGGCGGTCCATCCTGTGCGAGCCGATACCCCCGCCCATGACGCCACCTGTTCGACGGTCGCCGTGATGCAGCCAGGTGAGACTGACCTGGCGCGAACCATCCCGGCGTGCAGCTGCATGGCGAAGTCTACCCAAGCCTTCTTCTTCAGATGCTTGCGGAAGTAGGCTTCGGAACTCATGCGGATAAAGGGGTCAAGGTGTTGAGCGTGCATGGCGTCTCTCAAAAGGTTGGAAACGCTCTTGACTACCACTCCACCCAGGGCAAAACTTGAAGCACCGGTTGGAGAACCGTCCGCGAGGTTTCCTAGATTGTCTTTGCGGATTGGGGTGCTTGAACACCACCTCACCGGATTTCCTGACCGGGGGTTGCAGCCTCCGGTTTTGGGTATCTACGAATCAGCCTACACCCACGCCCACGGGAATCAAGGTTCAATCGTCGAGGCAAAATCTCGGGCGTAAGGGTGGTATGACTCTCCGACCCTTACGCCCTCTTCGTTACTGAAAGGCTATTGCTTTCGTTTGTCGTCAGGCGGAGCGTTGTTAACCACCACTACCTGATGTGTACCTCCCTTCACGAGGAACACACACGTTACGACAATGACGATTGCCGCCCCAGGATGTTCAAGAATCAAATTCAGAATCTGATCCCATTTCCCAATAGGTTCTTGCACGGTTTGCACTACCGCATATACAATTGAGCTGACCAATGTTGTACCTTTCGAAGAGGATGGTCGATGTAGTCTTTTCGCAAAAGACAGTGATTAAGTAAGCTTTTTTGACGCCAGATGTTCCCGCATCTGGCGTTTTCTTTTGTTGTGCTTCGAGGTGGACTTCTCATTTTTGGGGCTCCAATAAGGTGGTCCAATCGTGGACATCTCATTGTCCCACAAGGGTAAAATTTTGTCAAATCAACATCTTGACAAACATAAGTATTCGTGTTAGGCTGAGCTAACCTCAACCCGGCGGTATCACGCCAGCGTGATACCGCCGGGTTGAGGTTAGCTCAGCCAAGCGTCATCACTTACGTTCGTAAGCTACGACACATGGTTCTTGGAATTTGATCTCTACCAGGTCAAACGGATTGGTCTGGGCAAATCGGCGGTGTGCCTAGATGGTGTGTAGCCCCACAACTGACTTTCAGCTCAGGGGTATGCCGTCTAATCCGCAGAATGATCCACAACAACCACGCATCGGCTGCGGATCGCCGCTGTAGCGGGTTCTTTCAGCGTACGATCTGGGTAATTGTTCGACGTATAGCCGTTCGGCCCCGCAGGGGCCGAACGGTCCACCACCAGATCAGTGGTAAGCCTTATCGTGGTCGGGTTCGACCGTTAACAACACCAGGTTGTCTCCCTCGACCAACGCGATTACACGCGCGGCACGTGTCGCTCTGAGGGAATACAGGGGCTTTTTTGTGGTGGGGTCCATCTTCCCGTGGAGCTTCTCCAGGTGGATGCCCTGATGGTTGAGCAGCTCCGCAAAGGTCAGTTCCCCCACGATCCGCAGCATCTTCGATAACCCGTCCCGCACGGGACCGGACTGGATAAGTGCTTCCCGAACGAAGTCTGGCTTGAAGATGATCTTCATTTCTCAAGCCGACGAAGGAACTCCTGACCTTCAGGGCTATCCATGGCAATGCCTTCGCCGTTGTGGTGCTCCTGGAGAGCCGTTTCCACCCTCTCCTGGACATCGGAACGCCACGCCCAAAGTTGGTGCTCAGGGATGGCAACCATGGGGACCAGGCGGTAAGTCCCATCCTCCATAGGCTCCAGATTGACCGGCTGACCGGCTTTGAAGCTGGCGGGCAGGGTGACGCGACGACGTGCGTCTGGAACGAGCATTGTGTTCATGGAAGCCTCCATGTTTTCATTTTACCCCTTTTGGGTATTGGGGCAACCCTTACGGCATCACCCAGCCCGTGCCCTAGGCGGCGGTTTGCGTGGGCTGGACTTTGGGGGGAACAACTCCAAGCCGATCATTCTTAGGTGCTTCACCCCGCAACATCGGCAGACAATCACCAGCAGCGCCACCACCAGCAGGAGCAATGCAATGGAAATTATGGTGGAGGCGGACAGGGTGAATAGGGTGGACAGGTCGATCATTGGCGGCTCCTTTTGGGCACGCCACACGGTAGACCCGCCATTGGAAGGTCAATCATCGTCATCCCGGCTGAACCGGCACTTGGGCGGGACGGACTGTTATTCATGGGCTGCACCTCCAGCGAGACTTCCCCTTAAAGAAAGGGAAAGTTGCCGGATTGCTTGCTACCGCAGAAAGAAGTGTCCCGCCGCTAGGATGCCGGTCAACCCCTAACCTTTTACTTTTGGTAGGATTGGACCCTCACCCCCTTGGATCAAAGCACCAGGTCACGGATCTGGAGGTAGACCGCCCACAGGATCGTGGAGGATTCATTCCCACCCAGACACGCATGGAGTTCGTGGAACGTGTGGATGAGGTGGAGGGTTGCCTCCAGCAGGGCGTAAAGGGTGTTGGGATCGATGCTCATACTAAGTAATTCCGGGTTGGCGAAAATATTCACGCTCAAGCTCGGTATCACTGGCATCCGCCCCGAATGCCCTAAAGCACTGGGGGCGATGTTTGAGTCGTTATGGAGTTGTCAAAGATTCGATTAGGCCGCGAAGCGGCCTTGCACAACCTATCGAAGGTAGGAATACAGGGTTTCCCGGCTCACGTGGAACTCACGCGCAAGGGCGGCTTTAGGTTCGCCAGCCTCAGCGCGCCGTTTGACCTCAACCGCTTGAGCCTCATTCAATGACGGCTTTCTGCCTTTGTATTTTCCCTCAGCCTTGGCGACCGCGATGCCCTCACGCTGACGCTCCAGCATGATGGACCGCTCGAACTCCGCGAAGGCACCCATGACGGACAGCATGAGCTTGGACATGGGCGAATCCTCGCCGGTGAAGGTCATAGATTCCTTGATGAAGGTTAGCTTCACGCCTCGCCCTGTCAGATCCGAAACGATTGACCGCAGGTCGTCCAGGTTGCGCGCCAGGCGGTCCATGCTGTGAACAATGACTTCATCCCCAGTCCTGACGAACCGGAGCATTTCTGCCAGGGCGGGGCGATCCTTTGACTTTCCGCTGATCTTCTCTTCGAAGGTCTGATCAGGACTCATAGCCTTGACGCTCTCCAGCTGGCGCGCTGTGTTCTGATCGTCGGTCGAAACCCTGACGTATGCGATCCGCTGTCCTTTGGTTGCCATAGTAGCTCCATGTGTCAGATTGAATTCTAAGATCCTATTCGGATTGTGTCAAGTAATTCTGAAAACCATTTCAAGATGACACAATTTGGAGGCTTTCCATGTGTCCGGTTGAACCATACCCCAAGCCGACACCTGCCACACTACCCAAGTATAGGTCTATTACACCTATGCGGGAGGGGTTTTATTTGGCAAAAGCCCAACGATATCAATACTAAGGGGTGCTGTATTATTCGACTGAACTAATAATTCTGTAAGCACGCATCTATTGAAAGCCACATTGGCATGTTTGCATATAGACAGCAATCCATTGACCATCATCCATATAGACACGACACTATGGATGGAGGCGTTATGGCAAAGACCACAGATAAGCGGATCAACATATCCGTATCTATTAGCCAGGTAACCAAGATCCTTCTGGCAACGGAAGCCCTGAACCAGCTGAAGACCACCGGGAAGCAGCCCGCAGTATCCGCCTTGATCGAACAGGCTGTTCTAAAGGTCTATGGCGAGCCCAAGGGGTCCATCAAAGCCGTGGCAGCGGCACCCAAGCCGACCAAAGCCACAGCAGCACCAGGCGGACGCATCCCAAAGAACGCCTACACTGAGGAGGAGAAGCACAACCTTCTGGTGGAGTTGCAGGCTGTATTGACCCAGACCAAGACATCCACCGGCGACTTCCAGAGAGCCATTGGGATTACCAAAAGCGACTACGCCAACTGGAAGCGGGCACAGGATGGCAAGGGAGCAGTGTCATATCTGCACGTTGCGAAGGTCCGGGAATGGTTGGCATCCAACCCGGCTACGTTCTAACGCTTTGCCTAGGGTGTTTTCAAACGCTAGGCGATTGCCCTAATTAACCATTCGATTAATTACCTATACATTGCCTAGCGTAATTTCATCTTTGCCTAAAGGTGAGAGGGCACGTTTGCCCCGCACCTGGAGGCTCCATTGAAGAACTACCTAAACGACTTTGACCAGTGGTTAAGCTGGCTAAAGATCAACGACGACAAAGGTTTTTTCACCGTGACAGACACGGCGAAGATCCTTCGCTGCCATCCCCAACGCATAACGGAGATGCTGGACAACGGCGAGCTGTCCGGTTGGCGCTCTGCGGGCGAGCGTTGGAACGGCGTTCACCGAAACAGCGTTATGCGGCGTTGGGGCATTGACCCCACCCACGCCACAGAAGAGAAGATCCCCACGACCCAGCCCGTCACGATGTCCAATAACTGTGACTTCGCACAGCACTGCGCGTTCAAGGGCATCTATCACAGAGGACCGTTTACCCTCCGGCAAGCCTCCCATATCTTCAACCTGCCTGAGGAGCAGATCGAAGCCAACCTCACGGTTGGGGGCTTGAAGTCCCTGAACTGGGATGACTGCGAAGCCGCACACTATGCGGGCTCTGTCTATAAGCGGACAATCTCAAGGTCTCACAACAGTGTGACGGGCGAAGTAAGCCAACACATCCGCTAAAGAAAAACCGGGTGCTGAAGGAGCACCCGGTCGAGGCATCCGCACCAGTGGAAAACGACTAACGGACGCACTATTACTACCACCTAGCTATGCATCCATTTGCGTCCCTCACCCCAGAGGGAACAATGGCACCTACAACAACGCAAGCCCGCGAACTCAGCAACACCCACCTTGGACGTTTGACCCCAGCCCGTGAGATTCGGAATTGGGTCTATCAGCTACGCCAGCACAGACACGATCCTAGTTTATACATTAAGAAGAAGTTTCACACGATCCCGCCCATCGTGTCCGAATACCTGGCGAACCTCAGAGATATTGACCCATCCCTAGCAGATCAGATCATAGGCTGCATGATGGGGCACTACTTTAAACGGTCCCATTGTGGGCGCAGGCTCTGCCCTATGTGCGCGGTCCTGAACGCAGACAAAGCAGCCAACGAACTAGCCCAAGCCCTCATGCTCCTGACTGGCACAGGTAAAGTCTCTCCCAGCCAGGTCTTTTTTGTGACACTCACAGCCAGTAGCAACTATGCCCCTGACCTAACGGAACGAATGGATCAGATGAACCAGGTTCGAGCCGAATGGATCAAGACGGAGCAGCGCAGAGGGCGTGTGCTGGGCTCTTACTGGGGCTGGGACATTGCCGGAACAGAGCCCTACCACGCCCACATGCACGGCATCCTGATCCTCAGTCCTGAGAACGCCACACAGCCCAAAGTGTTTCAAGGCATCATGCACGACTACTGGCAAGCCGCATATGGGCTTGACCCCGTATCAGGCGACCCATGGGTAAACTGGCGAGCCAGCGACCGCCACTGGGAAAAGATGTTCCGTCCCGCTGACCTTGAACCGCTTG
>NZ_KI912269.1:403774-677300 GCF_000242615.2 Holophaga foetida DSM 6591 | reverse complement strand
GGCGGTGCTGTGGCGGAAGGTGAGCCTGGGGGTGGAGAGCGAGCATGGCGCCCGCTTTGTGGAGCGCATGCTGACCCTGGCAGGCACGGCCCGGAAGCGCGGCGTGGACCTGCTGGAGTGGCTGACTCAGGCCATGAAGGCCAGCCTCGTCGGAATCGCCGCACCGGATTTCACAGCCTGATGCGGTCCCCGTGGAATCAGAAACCCCCTCCATGCGGAGGGGGCTGAACGGCTACAATTGAGGTGGCACGTTGGCTGAATTCAAGGGAAGGTTCCCCTGGCCCCATGGCATCTGCTTGAACTTCACGACTGGTTGGGAACCATATGCTTTCAGTTCTGCACAAGTGGTCAGGACATAGTTCCATCCAAGGCAGAGGCTCCGGTGCTGGTGGGGATGTTCCAGCAGGGCGATGTGTCATGATGCTGCCGCCTTTCATCCATGGGTGGGGGCGAAAATTCAGGGACCTCGGGCTGGCAGTGGCTGGTGAAATTTTGCCAACCAGCTCGTGATCCCATCTTTTCTGCTTGCGTCTCTACTTCGCTCCTTACTTCTGTGATCCCCCCAGCCTCAGTGTTTTGATCTTCGGCTTTCGGCTGGGTGTGAGCTCCTTGAGGAGACTCTCCGCCAAACGGGCTTTTCGTATTCCCCCGATCCAGGTTCGGTGATCAGGCCAAATCCAGTGGGCGAGCATCTTCGCTTGGTGGCCGGTCACCACCCATTGATGGTTCGAAGTGCCGGGGCCGGTGCCGGGATTCTTGGGGGCCCAGATGAAGCCCAGACCTGGGAGGCCTGTGGCATGTCCCACCCGTTGCCGGAGGCTCTCGATGAGTTTGGCTGAGTTGGAGTAGATGGCCATCTGGGCGGTGTTGGAGCCGCAGCGGGTCACGGTGCCATCAGTATCGACGAGGCCTCGGAGGAAGTCCGGAAGGTAGATGTCGGGCATTCCTGGGGGGATGTCGATGGCTGTGTCTTTGTGGCCGGGCCTGCTGAGGCCCAGGCGCTGGAGCAGTGCAGGGGTGGCCACTGGCGAGGAGAGGGGGAGGGCGATGGATTGGCCCGGGTTGACCCTCTTTACCGGGTGGATCCGGCTGGGATCGGCGCCGACGGCGTGACACACGGCGACGAGGACATCTTGGTCTCGCTCATCCAGCTCGATAACCACGCGTTTGGGCTGGATGGCGCCGTCCCCGGCGATTACGCCCAAGGCGTAGGCCATCTCAGGGGACCACTGACCTCGCCAGACCTGTTCGTTCCAGTTGGCGGTCCCCTTCTGGCGGGCCGCCGGGCTTGATGTCAGGGCAGGCTTGGCGGACTTCTCGGCTACCGCGGATTCCGGGACTGAGAGACACTCCAGGCCGGGCCCTGTATAGTCCGGGAGTTTGGCCCGGAGGGCTACCAGTCCCGGAGGCTCGGGAGCCTCGAAAACCCCCCTGGGGTTGGAGGCCCCGGCGGCTGCCGCCTGCAGCTGGGCCTGGGCTCTGGCCACTGTCGACACTTCCCGGCGGGAGCACTCGCCGCAAATCCGCTGGATGCACTCGGCGTCGTCTCGGAAGGCTAGGCCCCCCCGGATGAGTTGGCGGGCGCGCTCGACGGTGATCGGCGCTTCATGGCGGCAGGTGCCTGCCAGGGCGGCTGTGCAGCGGGACTGGATCCGGGCAGTGTTCCTGAGGTGGGGAAGGGGGAGATTCGGATCCGCCTGGCGACGGCGGGCTTGGCCGTGAGCCTGTGCATGGGTGGGAACCCAGCCTTCCCGGAGGAAGCGCATGGCCTTCGAGAGAAGGCGGACCGCCACCGTCTGGTCATCGGCCAGCAGGGGGGCGTAGCGGGTCGAGCTGTTCCCCGCGGCCCCGGCCACCACGGTCACCACGGGGATGATGAGTCGGGTGGTGACCTCGGCAATCAATTGGACCTCTCCAAGGGGCCTGAGCCCCAGGGCTTCCAGCGCCGCCTGGACGGCTTCGGGTGCCGGGACAGGAAGGCACTTGAATGCACCGGCCTGGAGGATGGGGCCTGAGGGCTGGGTATCCGGGCCAAGTGGTCTGTGGGGATCACTCTTGGGAAGGTGAAGGGACATGGCAACCTCTGCCTCTGGCGGCCGGATGGCCGCGGGTTGGGTAAGAGCAGGCGTTCCGGATGCTTCCGGTCGTCTGTCTGTCCATGCCTACTGTGGCTTTCTGGGTTGGTCGCAGCTTTTCTGGAGAATTTTTGGCGGCGGGGTCCCCGATGCCCTCGGACTGGATCGGGGCCAGCCTGCTGGCGGGGAGGAAGGTCGGCGACTCCCGAGGCTCGGCAGGCCCACAGGTGGCTGGGGCGCTCCTCTGCGGGGTCATTTCCAGGCTTCATGGCCACCGTTTGACCCTAACCCTAGAACGGGCTGCTCCTGGCCTCTTCTGGCCGGTGTCAAATCTGTGTCAAACCGAGGGGATTTCAGGGGAAATTGTCAGCACTTACGAGAGTGGATGGGAGTACGGGGGTGAAGACCCCCTGATGCCGAAAGCCCCCGAAACCTTGTGGTTTCAGGGGCTTGAGTGGTGGTCCCGGAGCGATTCGAACGCCCGACCCTCAGATTCGTAGTCTGATGCTCTATCCAGCTGAGCTACGGGACCCATGCGGCGAAGTTCACGACGAACGCCGACTGATTTGTTAGTCTACCCTGATTTCCGGGAATGTCTATCCCTGAAACGCAGATGACCCGCTGGTTGGCGGGTCATCTGTAAGCATATAAAGCTCTTACCTTGAAAATTTTGCCTTGATCCTGTCCCGCAGCTTCGCCAGGGTGAAGCCGTCCAGGATGTCGAAGAACACCGGAATCACCACCAGGGTCAGGACCGTGGAGGTGATGATGCCGCCCACCACGGCCCGGGCCATGGGGGCCCGCATCTGGGCACCGGCGCCCAGGGCGAAGAAGAGCGGGAGCATGCCGCCGATCATGGCCAGGCTGGTCATGAGGATGGGGCGGAGCCGGGTCATACCGGCCTGGATGATGGCCTCCTGGCGGGGCATGTTGTGCTCGCGCATGTTCTGGAGGGCGTTGTCCACCAGCAGGATGGCGTTCTTGGTCACCAGGCCCATGAGGAGGATGAGGCCGATGTTGGTCATCATGCTCATGGGATCCCCGGTGATGAGCAGCATGCCCACCATGCCCACCATGGAGAGGGGCAGGGACACCATGATGGTGATGGGGAGCTTGAAGCTCTCGAACTGGCTGGCCAGCACAAAATAGATGAAGAAAATGGCCAGCAGGATGGCGGTGCCCATGTGCTGCCCGTTCTCCTTGTTGTGCTTGGCCGTGCCGGTGAAGGCCAGCTCCACCCCAGCCGGAAGCTTCCCGGCCTGGCGGAGCTGGGCCACCTTGGCATTCACATCGTTCACCACCTCCTGGAGGGTCTTGCCGTCCTTGTTGGCGGTGATGAGGAGCTGGGGCTGGAGGCCTCGGCGTTCGAGCTTGGCGGGTGCGACGGTGTCCTCGAAACGGGCCACGTTGTTCAGCTTTACCTGAAGGTTGTTGCCAGCCTTGTCCTTCTTGGAGGAACTTATCATCATGCCCTCCAGCTGGTCGGCCCTGGAGCGGTTGATGTCTGAAAGACGGACCGTGACGTCGTACTGTTCGCCACTGCCCGGATCCTCATACTTGGCCACGTCCAGTCCATCCACCAGGGGGCGGACGACATTGGCGATGGCCATGGGGGAAACGCCGAGGTCTGAGGCCCGCTTCCGGTCCACGGTCAGGCGGAGTTCAGGCTTGCCTTGATCCCGGCTGCTGCTTACATCCACCGCTCCCTCCACGGACTTGATGAGCTGGAGCACTGCGGGTTCCGCCTCTTCAACAGCCTTCCGGTCCGGGCTCACGATGGCCAGGCTCACGGCCTTGGAGTCGCCCAGATCGGCGACGGCGCTTACGTCGGTCTCGACGCCGGGGATGCTGCGGAATCGATCCCGCAGTTCTCGGCGGATGGTCACATGGTCCCGGCGTTTGCCCTCCGAGAGCTTGACGTAGATGGTTCCCTCGGTGATGGTGCCCTTGAGGCCGGTGCCGATGGTGGTGTAGACGTGCTCCACCTCATGGCTGTCCGTATTGTCCTTGCGGGTGCGGATGATCCGTTCGAGCTCCATGGCCTTGCGTTTGGCCGCCTCCAGGCTGGAGCCGGCTTCCAGCTTGAAGCCCACCTGCATGTCGCCCCGATCGTAGTCCGGGAAGAAATCGCTGCCCAGCAACCCGATGAGTCCCATGGCCAGGAAGAAGCTCCCGAAGCCGATGGCGAGGACGCTCTTGCGGTGCCCCAGAGCCCAGGTGATGGTCTGCTTGTAGAGGGCCTCCCACTGGTCCAGCCTGTCGTTGAACCAGTCGACGCTCTTCATGATGAATCGGCGGTGGCCGTGGTGGGACTCCTGGTAGCCCTTCTCATGTTCGGGGTCGGGCCACACGGCACTGAGCATGGGGTCCAGCGTGAAGCTCACGAAGAGTGAGACCGCCACTGCGAAGGCCACCACGATGCCGAAGCTGTAGAAGAACTTGCCCACGATGCCGCCCATGAAGGCAACGGGGATGAAGACCGCCAGGATGGACATGGTGGTGGCGATGACGGCGGGGCCGATCTCGGCGGTGCCCTCCCGGGCTGCCGTGATGTGGTCCTTGCCCATCTCCGAGTGGCGGGTGATGTTCTCGCGCACCACGATGGCGTCATCAATGAGGATGCCGATGGCCAGGGAGAGGGCCATGAGGGTCATTGTATTCAGGGTGAAGTCCAGGGCCCTCATGACGATGAAGGTGCTGATGACGGACACCGGAAGCGTGAGGCTGGTGATGATGGTGGAACGCCAGCTCTTCAGGAAGTAGAAGACGACGATGACCGCCAGCAGGCCGCCCAGGACGATGGAGAGGATGACGTCGTCCACGTTCTCATTGATGAACTTGGAGTTGTCCTTGGCCTTGACCGTCACCACTCCCAGCTTCTGCAACTCGGGCTCCATGCCCTTGATGGCGGCGTCCACAGCCTTGACCATGGCGACGGTGTTGCCGCCGATCTGCTTCTGGATCTCAAGGGCCACGGCGTCCCGGCCGTCAAGCCGCGCCAGGGTACGCTTCTCCTTGATATCGTCCACGATGGTGGCGACCTCCTGGAGTTCGATGGGTCGGCCCTTCTGGTTGCCCACTATCACATGCCTGAAGTCCTCCACTCGCTTGGCTTTGGCGTCCACCCGGACACTGATTTCCCGGGTGCTGGTGAGGAGGTTGCCGCTGGGAACGGCCTGGGTGTCCTGGGCCAGGGAGCCCGTGACCTGCTGGAGGGTAAGGCCCATGGCTTCGAGCTTCTGGGGATCGATCTGCACCAGGATGTTCCGGGTGCTGCCGCCCACGACCTCCGCCTTGCCAACGCCCGCGATGTTCTCGATGCGGCGCTTGATGTACTCGTCTGAGATGCGGGTGAGTTCCCGGTCGCTCATGCCCTTGTGGGCCTCATCGGGGCGCACCACCAAGGAAAGCACTGGAAGCTGGGCCGGGTCGAACTTCTGGATGATGGGTTCCTTGATGGTGTCCGGAAGGTCCTTGCGAACCTGGCCGACCTTGGAGCGGACATCCTCCAGGGCCTTGTCCACATCCCGCTCGATCTCGAACTCGACGGTGATGACGCCCACGCCGTCCTGGGAGGTGGAGCTGATCTCCCGGACCTTCTCGATGGGGTTGACCGCTTCTTCGATCTTGCGAACCACATCCTGTTCAACGGCGTCGGGGCTGGCGCCGGGGTAGGCCACGCTGATGGTCACCACGGGCATATCCACCTTGGGAAACTGGTCGAGCCCGAGTCCCTTGATGGAGAAGAGCCCGAGGATCACCATGGCCAGCATGGCGCAACTGGTGAGAACAGGTCTTTTGATGGATAGGTCAGATAGGAACATGGATCACTTCCCCTGGGCTGTGGCTGGGGTCTGGATGACCTGGAGGCGGGTGCCATCCACCACGAGCTTCTGGCCCTGACCGACGATCTGGACCCCCGCAGTGAGCCAGTCGGCCTCCACCGGGCGCCAGCCGTTCTGTTCTGGCCCTACGGTGAGCTTCCTGCGCACCGCGATGCCATTGATGGCCTGGAAGACCTCTGCCTCCCGCCCGGTGGCGGTCAGGATGGAGGAGGGCAGGGCCGAGCGCTGGGTTACATTCTCGCCCTCGATCAGGCCCTCGGCGAATAGTCCTCCCTTGAGAAGCCCCTGGGGATTGGGAACTTCAAGGCGGACACGGAGGGTGCGTCCATCCGCCTGGACCGAAGGACTGATCTGGGTCAGGCGTCCCTCGAAGGGGTGCTCGAAACCGGCCACCTTGAAGGATGCCTTCATGCCTATCTTGACGGTGGCGAGGGCCTCTGTGGGCAGGTCTGCCAGGATCTCCAGCTTGCGGTTGTCCACCACCTCGAAGGAGGGCTGGCCGGGGTTCAGCATCTCGCCCGGCTGGACGGAGCGCTTGGCCACCTCGCCTGCGAAGGGGGCCGTCGTGCGGGCCTTCCTGAGGCGGGTCTTGGCAAGACCCAGGTTGCTTTCGGCGGCCCTGGCCGCAGCCATGGCTGCGTTGTAGTTGGTTTCGGCCTGCTGGGCGGCCTGGCGGGTGACACTGCGCTTTTCGAGAAGGCTCTGGGCCCGATCGTTGTCCCGGCGGGTCTGCTGGGCCTGGGCCTGGGCCTGGGCCAACTGGGCCTCGGCGGCCTGGACACTCAGGAGCAGTTCGTCCTCATCCTGGGCGCAAAGTACGGTCCCGGCGGCCACTCGATCGCCTTCCTGGACCGTGACGCGGGTGACGCGGCCCGCGACCTCGGCCTTCAGTTCGGCGCGGTTCACCGCCAGGAGGTTGCCGGTGAAGGCGATGGCGCTCCTGAAGGGACGGGTTTCAACGGGCACCAGGGTGACGGGGACGAGGCCCTGGTCCTTCTGTTCGCGCTGGTGGCTGAGTTCCTTGTTCCGCTGCACCCGGTGATAGGAGATTGCGGCGATGATGGCCAGGACCGGGATGCCGACATAGAGATAGAGTTTCTTGCGTTCCATGGTTGCTCCAGAGGCTCAGAGGGGGGGCAGGCCCAGGGCCCGGCGATGGTTGAAGATGGCGCTCCAGATGCCGAGCTCGGCGCGGCGGCGCTGGCTTTCCTGCTGCCGCTCAGTGCGTTCGGCCTGGAGGAGGTCCAGGGAGGTGATGAGGCCCTGCTCGTAGGACTCCCTGCTGTTGCGGAGGGCTTCCAGTGAGGCGTCGTAGGCCTTCCTGGCCGCGTCGAAGAAGGCGAAGGCCTTCTGGAGCTCCCGTTCCGCGGTGCTCTTCTCCACAGCGATGCTGCGCTCCTTGTCCATCCGGGCCTGACGCACCTGCTCGAGCTGGGCGCGGTTCTGGGATCGACGCCCTGAGGTTCTCAGTCCATCGAAGAGGGGGATGCGCATGTTGATGTTCACCTTCCAGGTGTCGTAGGGGGTCTGGAATAGGTCATTGCTGTGGTTGGCCTGGTAGCCGTAGGAGGCGTTGAAGTCCACCTTGGGCCGCAGGTCGGCCTTGATGATCTTGTCGTTGGCCTGGTACATGGCCTCCTGCTGCTGGTACTGGGCGAGTTCGCTGCGTTCGACACCGGCGGGTGTCTTGGCATCGGGTGCGCCCAGGCCCGCCAGCTTCAGGGGGGTTTTTGGGTCGAGACCCAGTTGGCCGTTGAGGAGTTCGATGGCCCGCTTGTGGTTGGCATCGGCCTGGAGGTTCTCCGGAACAACCGCCAGATACTCGCTTTCGGCCCGGAGGCGATCCAGTTCGGTGGCTGTCTGAGCCTCCAGTTTGGACTTCACATCCGAAAGAAACTGCTCGGCGGTCCTCAAGCGGGTCTGGACCACCTCCAGCTCGGCCTGGCACATCAATACGTTGATGTAGCTCAAGGCGACCCCGTGAAGGGTGTCCAGTTCTGCTGTGGTGTAGGAGAACTGAGCTTCCCTTTCGCCCATTTTGGCCACTTCCACGGCCGTACCCAGCTTGCCCCAGTAGAAGAGGGGTTGGCTGATGGCGGCCTGGGTCGTGAAGAAGTTGCGGGGGTACACCAAGTCTTCAGGGTGCTGCAGCATGGCTCCCATGCCGCTGTTCAAGATGCTCACATCCCGGGTGCGTGTGTAGTCGGCCACCACATTGACCTGGGGGAGGGCGTCGGCTCGAGTGGTGGTGATGAGACCCCGACGCTCTTCGACCCGGGCCTTGGCGGCCTGGAGCATGGGGTTCTCCGCCTTGGCCCGGTCCAGGGCGCCCATCAGATCAAAGTTCAGGACGGGTGCGGGCGCAGAGGGCTCCGCGACCTGCGCGGGAGGCATGAACAGCATGGTCAGGCTCCTTGAGCGGGGAAGGCTTCGGGAATGCCTAGGCCCCTGAGTGAGAACTGGATGAAGTGGTCCGAGAGGGAGTCCATTTCGCTCTCGGTGTAGAAGGCCCCGCGATGCAGCGTCACCAGTTGCATGTGGGTATGGAGGTGGGTGATCTGGGCCATGGTGCTCATCGCCATCCGGAACTGCTCTTCCCCAGGGAGGTCCGGGCGGAGGACGCTGATGCAGCCATTCAAATACCGGGTCAAAGGGGTGACCATCTCCCGGACGGATTCCGCGATGGAGGGACGCATGGTCTGGATGGCCTGACTCCAGAGGGAGAAGGCTGCCTGCTCGAAGTCCGGGCCGTACAGGTTCTTCATTTCATTGGGGCAGGTGCAGGTGAGCCACACCATGAGCCGGATGAAGTCCTTGAGGCCGAGTGTGGCCTCCGCTCGGGCGCAGGGGTGCGAGGGGTCTGGCGGGGGAGGAAGCTTGTCGAACTGATCGCTGCCAATCTTGAAGACGAATTTCACCGCCTCCAGGTAAAGACCCTCCTTGCCGCCGAAGTAATACTGGATCAGCGCGCTGTTGGCATCTGCCTTCTTGGAGATTTCCCGGATGCTGGCCCCTTCGAAATTCTTCGAGGCGAAGACCTGGATGGCTGCGAGGATGAGGCGCTCTCGGGTGTGGATGGCATGTTCGGTTTCTTTGTTTTTCATAGGCCTCGATTCGAATGGGCCCCATTATCCCAACATGTTTGATTCTGTTAATCAATCGAATAATCAAAGTCTGCCCTGCTCCTTTGAGCTTGCGGTCTGCCACTGCGTCCGCTTTCATGCTAGGAACGGGGTTCCGGAGGTTTCATGCTCTTCTACACGTTCTTCTACCTGGTTTCGGCCCTGCTCCTGGTGCAGGGAACCCATCTGGCCGGGGAGCAGCGCCATCCCATGGGGGCAGTGCCTGCCGAGCTGGCTTTGCCGTCCGGGGCTGCCAGGGCCTGGGGGAAGCTCCTGGTGCTGATGGGGCTGATCGGGTTGGCCTGTGGCTTGGCGAGCCACGGTGATGCGCCACGGATTTCCAGGCAGACCCTGGCCTTCGTTGAGGGTGTCGAGTGGGTCCTGATGGGTGTCTACGGCCTCTGGCTGGTCTTCATCGCCAAGCGTATCGAGTACATCGGTGTTGCCGCCGCTTCGGCGGATCACGGGCATCACTAGACAGAAGACGCCCCCACTCCCGGGTCGGGGTGGGGGCGTGTCCTGACTGATTATTGTGCTTTAGGCCTTCTTGGCTTCGTTCTGATTGTGGTCCAGCTGCTCGATGGCCAGCATGGCGTAACCCACGATCTTGTCTGCGGCTGCCCGGGCGGCCATCGCATCATGCCGCTTGAGGGCGTCCACCAGCTTGCGATGGGCCGTGAGGCCCAGGGTCACCGCCCAGCCGAAGCGGGTGGTGTAGGCGAGGGACATGCGGAAGGGCTCGCGGATGCTGCCATAGAGGTGACGGAAGATGGGGTTGTGGGATGCCCCCACCACGGCGGCATGGAACTGGAGGTCGATGCTCACGAGACTCTCGTAATCCGCGGCGGCAATGACGGCTTCCCGCTGGGCGAGGCATTCCTCGACGGCCTTGATGTCATCCTCCGTGGCCCGCACGGCTGCAAAGCCCGCAGCTGTGGGTTCAATGGCCAGACGGACCTCGCAGAGGTCCCGGAGGAAGTTGACGTCGCAGTTGACCTCGGCGGACCAGGCCAGGATGTCTGGGTCCAGCAGGTTCCAGAATTCCCTCGGGCGGGAGCGCATTCCGGAGCGGGGGCGAACTTCGAGCATGCCCTTGTCGGCCAGCACCTTGAGGGATTCCCGGAGGATGCTGCGGCTGACTCCCAGCTGAAGACACAGCTGCTCTTCGTTTGGCAGGACGACGGGCTTGGTGGCGCCTCCGGCCTGGATCAGCTGGAGTCCGAGGGTCCGGGTCACACAGCTGTGAAGGGTTTCAGGGGGACGGATCTTGTCGAAGCTAGTTGCCATATTCCTCTGCCTGACCAAGGGGTGCGACTGCGGGAGGGCGAGCCTCCCGGACGGGGATCGCATTGCGGTGGAAGGGAACAGTTACCCCCTCCCATGAATCTTAGCCTGTTGGCCTCGGGATGTGTGAGGGGGAGCTGACATTGTTGATGATATGCTCTGTTATTCTCGCAGTTTTTGAAATCAAATAACATGATGTTTTTCATGATTCCGGAGAAAAATCCCTCCAGGCGCACCATGAATCATGTGAGATAGGCCTTCCTCTGGTTCCCGGCAAAAGCTGCTTTCTTTCCCGAGGGGGGGTACAGCCGGAAGGCTTTGGCATCGAATTCACAGAGGTGCGAGATGACTGCAGACATGAAGGACCGGATCCAGGCCTTCCTCGAAGCTGGGCCATACGCTGTCGTTGGGGCCAGCATTGATCAATCGAAATACGGGAACATGGTCCTGCGCTGCTACCAGCAGCATGGCAAAGAGGTCTACCCCATCAACGCCAGAGCTGCCGAGGTGGAGGGTCTGAAGGCCTACCCCGATCTGGCCTCAGTGCCCACCCGCCTTCGGGCCATCAGCATCATCACCCCCCCCAAGGTCACGGAGCAGGTGGTGCGGGAGGCTGCGGCAGTCGGCGTCCGGTACGTCTGGATGCAGCCGGGGGCGGAGAGCGATGAGGCTGTGAAGATCGCCGAGGAGCTGGGGCTGGAGGTCATCTCCGGCGGGCCCTGCCTTCTGGTGGTGGCGGGCTTCCACGGCGGGCACTAGCTGCCCTTGACCGCTTCCAGTAGATCCTGGTGGACGTAGAGGTTGCCAGCAATCACATTGCCGCTTTCCATCCAGGTATCGCCACCTTCCCAGTCCGTGATGAGGCCACCTGCCTCCTGCACCAGGAGGACCCCGGCGGCCATATCCCAGGGACGCAGGCCCAGCTCGAAGAAGCCGTCGTAGATGCCACAGGCCACATGGGCCAGGTCCAGGGCCGCGCTGCCTGCCCGGCGGATGCCCTTGGCCCGGTAGAAGATGGAGTTGAGGGCTTTGGCATAGGTCTGGAATCGCTCCCCCAGCTGAAAGGCGAAGCCGGTGGCGATGAAGGCCCCGTCCAGGCCCGTCTGGGCGGAGATGGTGATGCGCTCTCCGTTCCAGGTGGCTCCCTGCCCCCGGACCGCCACAAAGAGATCCTCCCGCATGGGGTCTAAGATGCAGCCCACTACGGGGCCGTTCTTGTCCCATAACCCCACCGAGATGCACCAGTGGGGAAAACCCTGGACGAAGTTAAGCGTGCCGTCCAGGGGGTCCACGATCCATCGGCGGCAGCTATCCCCGGAGGCGCCGCTCTCTTCGCCCAGGAAACCATAATTGGGGAAGCGGAGGTCCAGCTCTGCCTTGATGGCCGCCTCGCTGGCATGATCCGCTTCGCTGACGAGATCGTTGCGGGATTTCTCAGTGACCTTCGCCGGATCGAGCTTCCGGAAGAACTTCATGGCCACCCGGCCCCCCGCCTGTGCTGCGGCGATGCAGGCCTCGCGCTGAGCTTCGTACATTCGATTTCTCCAAGATCCATTGTCTCCGGGATTCCACTGGATGGGAATGAAAGGGGAGGACGGATGATAGATTCAAGATGTCTGGAGGCCCCATGGCACAAGCTGCCCTGATCCCTGCGCTACTTGGTGTGCTGCTCCTGGGGAGCGGACTGGGGGCCCAGCCTGTCGCCACAGGGCCCGTGAAACGTGTCTGGCCAGTACATGCGCCGGTATACATCCAGCCGATTGCGGTGGACTCCACCAAGCTGTTGGGACCACCTCCCAGTCCGGGCTCTCTGGCCGCTGAGGCTGATATGGAGGCCGTTCTCATGGCCCAGGCCTTCAGGACCCCGGAGCAGGAGGCCTGGGCCCAGCACATCGATAGCGATGGCATTTTCAAACACGCCCGGGAGCTCGGTCCCTGGTTCACGCCCCAAGCATTGCCGAAGTGCGAGGCCTTCTTCAGTCGCGTCCTGGGGGATGCCCACGGGGTCAGCGCGCAGGCCAAGCGCCTATACGCCCGGCCCAGGCCCCCCAGGGTGGACGCCAGGGTTCAACCCTGTGTCCAACTCCCGGGGAGCGCGTCCTATCCCAGTGGCCACTCCATGCAGGCCTTCCTGATGGCCTCGATCCTGGCGGATCTGCTTCCCGAGAAACGGGAGGTCCTCCTGGACCGGGCCCATCGGGCGGCCTGGAGCCGCATCATCGGTGGCGTCCACTTCCCCACGGACGATATTGCGGGCCGTGTGCTGGCAAAGGCCATCCTTGAGGAACTCCGCAAAAGCCCGGAATTCCTCAAGGATCTGAACGTGTGCCGCGAGGAGCTCGATCAGGCCAGGGCCAGACGCTCCAGGCCGTAGTCTCCGGTGAGCTCCTCGATCAGCTCCCGGACGGAAACCATTTCCTTCAGGCGCCAGCCGTTGCTGCCGGAGAAGAAGAGTCCGGTGTCCAGGCGGCCCTGCATGGCATCCGCCAGGCGATCGGCGATGCAGAAACCGGCCTTCTGGGCACCTGCCCCCTGGTTGCAGGGGCTGAGGCAGTTGCTGATGCAGCGCAGGGCTGGGGCGCCCCCTCCGGCGATATCCCGCTGGAGCTGGGTCATGACGCCGCGGGCGGGCATGCCCACGGGGGACTTCATGAGGCGGATGTCCTCGCGGCCAGCCTTCAGGACGGTCTCCTTGAAGGCCTGATCCGCATCGCATTCGAAGGTGCCGATGAAGCGGGTGCCCATTTGGACTGCGGAAGCCCCCATGGCAAGGAATTTCTGGATATCACTGCGGTCCCAGACCCCTCCCGCCACGATGACGGGGAAGCTTCCCCAGCGGTCGCGCTCCGCCAGGATCGAAGGGAGGATGCTTTCCAGGGAATAGGCCGGGTCGGTGCACTGCTCCACGGTGAATCCCTGGTGGCCACCGGATTCGGGGCCCTCGAGGACCACGGCATCCGGGAGTCGACCGTACTTTCGCTCCCAGGACTTGCAGATCAGCCCGAGGGCTCGGGCGGAGGAAATGATGGGCACCAGGGCCACATCCCGGTCCCCCACGATGCCGGGAAGGGTCATGGGGAGCCCTGCTCCCGAAATCACCATCTGGGCCCCGGCTTCAACGGCAGTGCGGACCACATCCTCATACCCGTTTATGGCGCACAGGACGTTCACACCGACGGCACCTCGGCCTTCGGCGGTCCGCAGGGCGTTCTGGATGATCTGGGTGAGCTGGGCGTAGCCATTCAGGTTCTCGGACCCGACAGGGCGGCCATGGCGCAAGGCTACGCCCTCCATGTTCCGATACCCCGTGCCGATGGCGGAAACGATGCCAGCGCACCCGGCCTGGGCGACGGAACCTGCCAGGCGATCCCAGGAAATTCCCACGCCCATGCCCCCCTGGATGATGGGGTAGCTGATCTCGAGGTTGCGGATCTTCAGGGTGGGCATTTCGCAATGGGCCGTGTCCAGCATCAGGCCGAAGGCCCGCTCGCCCATGGCGTGACGGAGTCGGCTGCTGAGACTTGCGGTTTCCTTCAACTGGTTGCCGGAGCGCACCTGGAGCCCGGCCAGACCAGCGTCCTCCAGGAGTCCCTGGCTGTCAGCCCCAGGAGACGGGGCGATGAAAACTGGCAAGCCCACGCTCTGCAGGGCGCGGAAGTCAGAGCCAGGCTGGGCCACCAGGGCATCGACGCCCTGGGCCTTGGCCTCGGCCGCTTCTTCCGGGGTGGTGGCCAGGGCGAAACGGGGAAGCTTCAGTTCCCGCAATCCCTCCATCAGGCCCTCGGGGGCCTTGGGGGAGTGAAGGACGAAGGAGGCCATGCGCTCTTTCAGGGTGGTCAGGATCGATTCCACATTGCCCATGACGCCCTTGAGGTCCAGGCCGACCATGCCATCCGTGGAAGTCCGCAGTTCCCGGAGCCGTGCCTTCAGTTGGGAGGCATCAGGGAACGCTGAAACCCGAACCACACCCAGTTCACCAGCCTTGGCGAAGCCAACCGCCAGGGAATCGTCGCCGCTAGGGCACCAGCCCTGTAGCAGGCGGGGAGCACTCGAACCGCTGCGAAGGCTCAACTTGGGGAATCCTGACACACTGACCTCCTGGGGGCCCGGAATGGACGCCCCGCTGCTCACATTCTGACAGATCCCCTGTAACAGTTTGTAACTTTCAATTCAGGAGTTGTTTATATACAAAAAGGCGCCCCCTGCGGGGCGCCAGTGGCGGAGAGAGGGGGATTCGAACCCCCGGTGCTGGTTTACCCAACACACTCGCTTAGCAGGCGAGCCCGATCGGCCACTCCGGCATCTCTCCAAGAATCTTCGATCCTACCGGGCTTTTGGGGTTACGGCAAGGCCTCTTCCGCGGAGAGTCGCAGGATCAGCACTCCGAGGGGGGGGAGGGTAAGGGCCAGGGACCAGGGGCGGCCCATCCATGGATGCTCCTCCGTCAGGAGTTTCCTGTCCCCGTTGCCCACATCTCCACCCCCGTAAATGTGGGCGTCGGAATTGAGGATCTCGGAGTAGCAGCCGGGTGCCGGGACCCCGATCCGGTAGTCGTGCCTCGGAACGGGGGTGAAGTTGACGATGACCACCACAAAGCTGTTGCCGGAGCGCCGCACGAAGCTGAGGACGGACTGGGAAGTGTCGTGGCAGTCGATCCACTCGAAGCCCGGCCATTCGAAATCCTGGCCGTGGAGGGCGGGTTCCTCCTGGTGGAGATGGTTCAGGTCCCGCACCAGGAGCTGGAGCCCGCGGTGCAGTGGGTAGTCCAGTACATACCAATCCAGGGCCCGATCCGCGTTCCACTCCGGTCCCTGGCCGAACTCTGTGCCCATGAAGAGGAGCTTCTTGCCGGGGTGGGCGAACATGTAGGCGTAGAGGGCCCGGAGGTTGGCGAAGCGCTGCCACTCATCCCCCGGCATCTTGTAGAGCATGGAGGCCTTCCCATGCACCACTTCGTCGTGGGAGAAGGGGAGCATGAAGTTTTCGGTGAAGGCGTAGAGCATGCTGAAGGTCAGGAAGTCCTGGCTGTAGGCGCGGTAGACCGGATCCAGCTTCATGTACCGCAGGGTGTCGTTCATCCAGCCCATGTTCCACTTGAGATCGAAGCCGAGGCCCCCCAGGTAGGTGGGGCGGCTGACCTGGGGCCAGGAGGTGGACTCCTCGGCGATGACCAGGGCTCCGGGGCACTGGTCGTGGAGCACCACGTTCATTTCCTTGAGGAAGTCGATGGCCTCCAGGTTCTCTCGGCCGCCGTAGCGGTTGGGGAGCCACTCGCCCTCCTTGCGGGAGTAGTCCAGGTAGAGCATCGAAGCTACGGCGTCCACCCGCAGGCCGTCGATGTGCATTTCCTCCAGCCAGAAGAGGGCGCTGGACAGGAGGAAGTTCTTCACCTCGTTGCGCCCGAAGTTGAAGATCAGGGTGGACCAGTCCATGTGTTCGCCCAGGCGGGGGTCCGCATGCTCGTAGAGGGCGGTGCCATCGAACTGGGCCAGGGCGTGGCGATCCTTGGGGAAATGGGCGGGTACCCAGTCCACGATCACGCCGATACCCCGGCTGTGGCAGTGGTCCACCAGGTAGCGGAAGTCCTCCGGGGAGCCGTGGCGGCTGGTGGGGGCATAGTAGCCCGTGGCCTGGTAGCCCCAGGAACCATCGAAGGGGAACTCCGTGACTGGCAGGAATTCCAGGTGGGTGAAGCCCATCCAGACCGCATAATCCGCCAGCTTGTGGGCCAGTTCCCGGTAGTTGAGGAAGCCGCCGTCATCGGTGCGCTGCCAGGAACCCAGGTGCACCTCGTAGACCGACATGGGGGCGTGCTGCCAGTCCCGGTGCTTGCGTCCTTCCATCCAATCGGCATCCTGCCAGGGGTAGGGCGAGGCGTCCTCCACGCAGGACGCGGTGCTGGGACGCAGTTCGTAGGCTCGGCCATAGGGATCGGTCTTGAGGAGGATGGCGCCGGTGTCCCGGTTCCGGACCTCGAATTTGTAGAGGGTGCCGGGACCCAGGCCCGGAATGAACAGTTCCCAGACGCCATGGCCGGGGTGGACCCGCATGGGGTGGCAGCGGCCGTCCCAATGGTTGAAGTCCCCCACCACGCTCACCCGTTCGGCGTTGGGGGCCCAGACGGAGAACAGGACGCCAGGGATGCCGTCAGCCAGATGTTCCCGGGCCCCCAGGAGGCGGTAGGCGTGCCAGTGCTTGCCTTCCCGGAAGAGGTGGAGGTCGAAGTCCGAAAGCTGGGGGCCGAAGGTGTAGGGATCGTAGACCCTGCGCTCCACGCCATCCTCGACCCAGCACAATTCGTGATGCGGTTTAAGGCCGCCGGCAAGTCCCTTCCACATGAAGAGGTCCGTGCCCTCGATGCGGGTGAGGGGCTGTCCCGTATCCGCCAGGTGTGCGGACTCGGTCCTGGGCAGGAAGGCCCGGATCACCGCCTCCGCCCCGGAGCCGTGGCGTCCCAGCACCCGGAACGGGTCGTGGTGACGCGCCTCCAGCAACTTTCTCAGGTCTTCGTTCAGAGACTTGGACTTAGGCATGGACCACCCTTGCTGGCAGGGTATCCCAACTTAGCCTTGGGGTTCCAGTTCGATGCCGTGGCTGGTGACCTCCAGGAGGTCCAGATCCGCCAAGCTCACCACCACGCCCATGGCCCTTCCTTCGAGGGTCAGGACCAGACGGCGGTTGCAGCGGGCGGCCCGCTCCAGCAGGCTGGCCGGGATGGGCTGGGTTGCGTCCACCTGGGTCATTCCGGGGTGGATCTTGATGAAATCGTTCAGGGGCATGGCGGTCACTGCGGATCCTTCTGGTGCGATGAATCAATGTTATTTTTGTATCATTCCATGATGATTTTTTCAAGGGGAGTCCCAATGAAATCATGACATTTGTTAAAATTAATCTTTGTAGTATTTCTCCTTGTAGACTGATCGGCATGCTCTGTGACTCTCCCATTGCCCTCATTGCCGGGGCTGGCCCCGGGATCGGCCGGGCCACTGCCTCTCGTTTCGCCGCAGAAGGCTTCCAGGTGGCGGTGCTGGCCAGGCCGGATACCGCAGAAGCTCTGCAGGAGGAGATCCATGGACCCAGTTCCCTGATCCTCGGGGTGGACGTGGCGGACCGCCGGGCCCTCGGGGAGGCCCTGGCTCGGGTCGAAGCCGAACTCGGCTTTCCGGAGGTTCTGGTCTGGAACGCCTCCCACGGCCATCCGGGCTGCATCACCCAGGTTGAGGACGTCGCGCTGCTGGGGGATCTGGAGGCCAACCTCCTGGCGCCCCTGGATGCGGTCCGCTGGGCGCTGCCCGCCATGCGGTCCGCCGCCCGGGGGAGCATCCTCATCACAGGTGGTGGCCTGGGCCTGGACCCCAAGCCGCCCATGGCCTCGTCCTCCCTGGGGAAGGCCCTCCAGCGCCACCTGGCCCTGCTCCTGGATGGGGAGCTCCGGGAGGCCGGAATCCATGCGGCAACGCTGACGGTCTGCGGCTTCGTCCAGCCGGGAACGCCCCTAAGCCCCGATGCTGTGGCCGGGGCGCTGTGGGATCTTCATGCCCAGGAGATGGGGAGCTGGGAGCGCGAGCGCCTCCTGAGAGGCTAAACTCTCGGACAGAGGATCTTCATGGCCCGACCCGGTTCCAACAGCGCCACCCAGACCCGCACCCGCACGAGCCTCAAGGCTCCCAGGATGTGGAAGGTGCTTCTGCACAACGACGACTACACCACCCAGGACTTCGTGGTGGGCATCCTGCGCAATGTCTTCCGCAAACCCGAGGCGGAGGCGGTGCGGATCATGCTGGATGTGCATCAAAGAGGGAAGGGCGTGGCCGGGATCTACCCATACGAGGTCGCCGAAACCAAGGTGGCCCAGGTGAAGGCCCTGGCGGAGCGGGATGAGTTCCCCCTCCTTTGCACCCTGGAAGTCGAGGAGTAGTCGTGGCCAAGAACCCCCGTATCACCGATGCCCTTCAGCGTTGCATCCAGCATGCCTTTCATCTTGCCCTGGCCTCCCGCCACGAGTACCTCACCCTGGAGCACATGCTCCTGGCCCTCCAGCACGACCCGGCGGTGGCCGAGGCCGTGAAGGCCTGCGGCGGGGATCCCGAGGCCCTCAAGACGGATCTGGGGGCCTTCCTCCGGGAGAACCTCGAAAGCCTGTCGGAGGATACGCCCCTCCTCCAGCCCGTTCCCACCCTGGCCTTCAACCGGGTGATGGAGCGGGCCATCCATCACGCCGTCTCCTCCGAGAGCATGCAGGTGGATTGCGGTTCGCTCCTCGCCGCCATGCTGCCGGAAAAGGAGAGTCAGGCTGCCTTTCTTCTGAAGCGCCAGGGGGTGAGCCGTCTGCCTCTGCTGCGCCACCTCAGTCACGGCGCCCAGCCTCCTGCGCCTGGGTCCCATCCTGCCCAGGAGGGTGAGGAAGAGGGCGGCGAGGCCCCAAAGAAGGATCCCCTCCAGGCCTATGCCGTGGATCTGGTGGCCCGGGCCAGGGAGGGCAGGATCGATCCCCTCATCGGCCGCGAGGACGAGCTGGAGCGCGTGGTGCGCGTGCTCTGCCGCCGCCGGAAGAACAACCCCCTCCTGATCGGGGAGGCCGGGGTGGGCAAGACCGCCATCGCCGAGGGGCTGGCCCTGCGCCTGGCGGAGGGGAAGGTGCCGGAGGCCATCAAGGGCGCGCCCTTCTATTCCCTGGATCTGGGCGCCCTCCTGGCGGGAACCCGCTACCGGGGCGACTTCGAGCAGCGCATCAAGGCGGTGCTGGAGGCCCTGGCCCAGAAGCCCGGCGCCCTTCTCTTCATCGATGAGATCCACACCCTGGTGGGGGCCGGGAGTGTCAGCGGGGGCAGCATGGACGCCTCCAACCTTCTGAAGCCCGCCCTGCAGAATGGTGATCTGCGCTGCATCGGCGCCACCACTTACCACGATGTGAAGAACAGCCTGGATCGGGACCGGGCCCTCTCCCGGCGCTTCCAGAAGGTGGAGGTGGGCGAGCCCAGCGAGGCCGACTGCATCGGGATCCTGAAGGGGCTTCGTTCCCATTACGAGGCCCACCACGGCATCCGCTACACCGATGAGGCCCTGGAGAGCGCGGTGCATCTCAGCGTCCGGCACCTGCGGGACCTCCAGCTCCCGGACAAGGCCATCGATGTGCTGGACGAGGTAGGGGCCACCCAGAGGCTTCTGCCGCCCCGGAAGCGCAAGAAGATCATCGGCGTTCCCGAGATCGAGGCTGTGGTGGCCCGCATGGCGCGGGTGCCGGTCCAGTCCGTCAGCAGTGATGACCGCACCAAGCTCGCCAGCCTGGAGTCTGGCCTCAAGTCCGTCCTGTTCGGCCAGGACAAGGCGGTGGAGTCCGTGGTCTCGGCCATCAAGCTCTCCCGCTCCGGCCTGCGGGGCTTTGAGCGCCCCATGGGCTCCTTCCTCTTCACCGGCCCCACGGGGGTCGGCAAGACGGAACTGGCCAAGCAGCTGGCCCAGATCATGGGGGTGCCCTTCACCCGCTTCGACATGAGCGAATACATGGAGAAGCACGCCGTGAGCCGCCTGATCGGCGCCCCTCCGGGGTACGTGGGCTTCGAGGACGGGGGGCTCCTGGTGGACGCGGTGCGCAAGTCGCCCCATGCCGTCCTGCTGCTGGATGAGATCGAAAAGGCCCACCCGGATCTCTTCGCCATCCTCCTCCAGGTCATGGACCACGCCACCCTTACGGACAACCATGGCCGCAAGGCGGACTTCCGCCATGTGGTGCTGGTGATGACCACCAACGCCGGGGCCCGGGACCTCAGCCAGCGGCGGGTGGGCTTTGCCGAAGCGGGGGCGGGGGCCAGCAGCCGTGGTGCCATCGAGCGGGCCTTCACCCCCGAGTTCCGCAACCGCCTGGATGGCATCATCCCCTTCGCTCCCCTGGGGCGGCCCGAGATCCTGCGGGTGGTGGACAAGAACCTGAAGGAGCTCCAGGTCCTCCTGGACGAGAAGAAGGTCACCCTCCAGGTGAGCGCCAAGCTGCGGGAGTGGCTGGCCGACAAGGGCTACGATCCCGCCTTCGGGGCCAGACCCATGGCCCGCCTTGTGGAGGAGCAGCTCAAGCGGCCCCTGGCGGACGAGATCCTCTTCGGGAAGCTCCAGAAGGGCGGCAAGGCCAAGCTGGACCTGAAGGAGGACAAGGTCCAGATCCGGGTCTCGTGACTGGGGTCACAGCGCTGCGACCCGGTTAGAATGGGGCATGGGACAGATACAAGACCTGAACGTTCGCGAATTCGTGCGCCTCATGGCCCCCAGGGCCCTGAAGGCGGAGTTGCCCATCACGCCGGAGATCGAGGAGATGGTCGCCCGCAGCCGGGCTACCCTCTCCCGGATCCTGCGCCAGCAGGAGAAGCGCCTGCTGGTGGTGGTGGGGCCCTGTTCCATCCATGACCCCAAGGCTGCCCTGGAATACGCCCGGCGCCTGAATGCGCTGCGGGTGGAGCTGGCGGATCGCCTCGAGATCGTCATGCGGGTCTACTTCGAGAAGCCCCGGACCACCGTGGGCTGGAAGGGCCTGATCAACGATCCCCACCTGGATGGCACCCACGATATCGAGACCGGTCTGAAGATGGCCCGCCGTCTCCTCCTGGAGATCACGGCCATGGGGATGCCCGCCGCCACGGAGTTCCTGGACCCCTACGTGCCGCAGTACATCGATGACCTCATCTCCTGGGCCGCCATCGGGGCCCGCACCACGGAATCCCAGACCCATCGCGAACTGGCCAGCGGCCTCTCCATGCCCGTGGGCTTCAAGAACGCCACGGATGGCGGCCTCCAGGTGGCTGTGGATGCCATGCTCTCGGCCCGGGCCCCCCACAGCTTCCTGGGCATCGACCAGGACGGCTTCACCGCCATCGTCCGCACCACCGGCAATCCCGTGGGCCACGTGGTGCTCCGGGGGGGGCGGAGCCGTACCAACTTCGACCCCGCCAGCATCAAGGAGGCCGAGGCCAAGCTCACCCAGGCCGGTCTGCCCACGGGGCTCATGGTGGATTGCAGCCACGCCAATTCGCGGAAGCAGTTCGCCCAGCAGGAGGACGTCTGGGGCAGCCTCATCGGTCAGCGCCTCGCCGCCCCCAGCCCCGTCATCGGCGTGATGATCGAAAGCAACCTGGAGGAGGGCGCCCAGTCCATCCCCAAGAACCTAGCCCACCTGCGCCACGGCGTCTCCGTCACCGACGCCTGCGTCTCCTGGGAGACCACCGAGCGGATGCTTCGCTGGGGCTACGAGGCGCTGGGGTAGTTCACGACAGAGACCGGTTTATACGCATTCGCAAACAAAAGAAGAAATTCCACCACCAAGCAACCCCGCGCGGCGGGGTTGCTTGGTGGTGGAAGTGGCTTTTGAAGCTTTACGATTGATGGCAAACGGGTATAAGTCAATATATTTTATTTATGATATTTATCCTGCATATCCTGTTCGAAGAATTTCAACAGGATGTCCAGGATATGCAGGATAAAAGAAGAACAATGAGCTAAAGTATGCTTCATGTTTAATGATTGTAATGTTGAACGCCTGTATTTTATGATTTAAACAACATTGCAAATCATCCGGTTCTATTCCATATTTGCAAGGATGTTTGAGCGCCATCTCACTTCTCGACTCGTGGAGGCCCTGGGCGACAGCCCGGCGGTGGCTCTGCTGGGGCCGCGGCAGTCTGGCAAGACCACCCTGGCCCTGGAGGTGGGGGGAAGACTGGGGGCCATCTACCTGGACCTGGAGTCCGAGGCCGATCGAGCGAAGCTGGCTGAACCGGAACTGTACCTGAGTGGCCACTCGGATCGGCTCGTCATCCTGGACGAAGTCCACAGGGCTCCGGGACTCTTTCCCGTGTTGCGGGGCCTCATCGACCGTGGTCGGCGGGAGGGCAGGCGCACGGGTCGCTTCCTGCTGCTGGGCTCCGCCGCCCTGGACCTCCTCAAACAATCGGGGGAGACCTTGGCGGGGCGCATCGCCTTCCTTGAATTGGGACCCTTCAGCAGTCTGGAGATCACTTCCCTTCCCCAGGATGACCTCTGGACGCGGGGGGGCTTCCCGGAAAGCCTTCTGGCGGGGGATCCGGCCCGCAGCCTGCGCTGGCGGCAGGACTTCATCCGCACCTACCTGGAGCGGGACATCCCCCAGTTCGGCCCGCGCATTGCCGCGGAGACCCTGCGCCGTTTCTGGACCATGCTGGCCCACCACCAGGGGGGCATCCTCAACTCGGCCCAGTTCGCCCGCAACCTGGGGGTGGATGTGAAGACTGCCGTTGGCTACCTGGATCTCCTGGTGGACCTGCTCCTGGTGAGGCGACTGGCACCGTGGCACGGAACTATCGGGAAGCGCTTGGTGAAGTCCCCCAAGGTCTACGTGCGGGACAGCGGCCTGGTGCATGCCCTCCTGGGGATCCCCGATGTGGAGGGGTTGCTGGCTCATCCGGTCCTGGGCGCGAGCTGGGAGGGATTCGTCATCGAGAACCTCCTTGCTGCCGCATCGAATGCCGTGACGCCATTCTTCTACCGCTCCTCCGGAGGGGCAGAGGTGGATCTCGTGCTGGCCTGGCCCGATGGCACCCTCTGGGCCATCGAGATCAAACGCAGCCTATCCCCCAAGCTGGAGCGGGGCTTTCATGCGGCTTGCGGAGACCTCGACCCTGAACGCAGATTCGTGGTCTACCCCGGTTCGGAGCGCTATCCCGTAGCGGCGGGGGTCGAAGCTGTTTCTCTCCGCGAGTTGGCTCGGATGCTTCAGGACCGCTGAACGACCAGGACACCGGGAAGATGGATTCCTCCCGGTGTCCTGGTTGTGTGTGATTTTTTATTTATCGTGAATTTCCGACCTGGGCACGAGCTGGATGCCTTCTGCCAGCAGGGCGGTCTGGGCTGCATCGAGGTTCTCGAAGCGGAAGATCATGATGGAGTCCGCCTGGCCGGGGTTGGCGTAGGCATACATGTACTCGATGTTGAGCTGGTGCTTGCTGAAGGCCTCCATCAGGCGGAAGAGGGCTCCGGGCTTGTTCTCCACGACGATGGCCAGCACATCCGTCCGGGAGCAGGTGACGGATTCGGCCTTGAGGGCCTGGTAGGCCTCCTCTGGGCGGTCGACGATGAGGCGCAGGATGCCGAAGTCCGTGACCTCGGCGATGGTGAGGGTCTGGATGTTGATGTTGGCTTTGGCGAGGATTCCGAGGATTTCCTGAAGGCGGCCAGGGCGGTTCTCGGCGAAAACGGAGAGCTGGGTGATCTTCATGTCGGCTCCTACTTGCGCTTGTCGATGACCCGCTGGGCCTTGCCCTGGCTGCGGGCGATGCTGGAGGGCTCCGCCAGGGTGACCTTGGCGGAAATTCCGAGGACGCTACGGAAACGGTTGGTGATCCGGTCCCGGAGGGCGTTCATGACCTTGAGCTCGTCGGAGAAGATGGCCTCTTCGACCTCCACCATGACCTCGATGTCATCCATGGTGCCCTTGCGGTCCACGATGATCTGGTAGTGGGGCTCCACGCCCTCGATCTCCATGAGGATGGTCTCGATCTGGGAGGGGAAGACGTTGACGCCGCGGATGATGAGCATATCGTCGGAACGGCCCGTGACCTTGTCCATCTTGATGTGGGTCCGGCCGCAGGAGCAGACGTCCCGGTAGAGGCGCGTGATGTCCCGGGACCGGTAGCGGATCACGGGGCAGGCCTCCTTGGTGAGGGAGGTGTAGACGATCTCGCCCAGGCTCCCTTCGGGCAGGACCTCGCCGGTTTCGGGATCGATGATTTCCACCAGGAAGTGGTCTTCGAAGACGTGAAGGCCCTGCTTGGCGGAGCACTCGTTGGAGACGCCGGGACCCATGACCTCCGAAAGGCCGTAGATGTCATAGGCGTCGATGCCCATGCGGGTCTCGATCTCCTTGCGCATGGCTTCAGTCCAGGGCTCGGCGCCGAAGATGGCGCGGCGGAGCTTGCTCTTCTTGAAGTCGAAGTCCGGCATCTGCTTGGCCGCGAAGTCGATCATGTTGATGGCGTAGGAGGGGGTGCAGGCCAGCATGGTGGTGCCGTAGTCCCGGATCAGCATGAGCTGGCGATCGGTATTGCCTCCGGAGATGGGCACCGCAGTGGCGCCCAGCTTCTCCACGCCGTAGTGCAGTCCCAGGCCACCGGTGAAGAGGCCGTAGCCATAGGCCACCTGGACGATGTCCTCCTCCGTGGCTCCGCAGGCCGAGAGGCAGCGGGCGATGAGGGTGGCCCAGGTGTCCAGGTCCTGCCGGGTGTAGCCCACCACCGTGGCGTTGCCGGTGGTTCCCGAGGAGGAGTGAAGGCGCACCACGTCCTTCATGGGCTTGGCGAAGAGGCCGAAGGGAGAAGCCTCCCGCATCTCGTGCTTGGTCAGGAAGGGCACCCGGCGCAGATCGTCCAGGCTCTTCAACTGGTCGGGGTGGAAGCCCGCCGCGTCAAACTTGCGCTTGTAGACCGCATTGTTCTCGTAGGCATGGCGCACGGACCACTTGAGGCGTTCCAGCTGAAGTTCCTTCAGCTTGGTGACGGGCATGGATTCAAAGTCGGGATTGAACATGGGCGGTCCTGGAAGGCTTGGCGGAGGTTTCTGGCTACTGATGCTGATTATAGGGGAAATTTCGTGGTTGCACCGGCCTGCTCCACGGGATGGCCCAACACAGGAGGAATCTGATCCGGAGCATGAAGGAGCGCCTCTCCCGTTTCACCGGGTGGTAGATCATGTCGCTCTGCTCTCCCCAGGACGTGTGGGGCGGGCGGTAGCGATGGGTCCCAGCCTTGTCGAATCTGCCCTCTTGGGATGACTGGCACGCATACCAGGCGTTCCTGTTCTCTGCCCGGGTGAAACGGCCATCCCCTCCGAAGTCCTCGACCCGGAGTCCTCCGAGGGCCAGGACGGTGGGCAGCAGCGCCTCATAATGGCCGCCCCAGCCCTCCTGGAGCCGCTGCGCGATGAGTTCGAGGCCCCGCCTTGAGATCCGGAAAATGGGATCGAAAGAGGCCAGCCGGGCCTGGGGCGGAAGTTCATCTGTGCCGGTGGACAGGGTTGCCCACCAATACCAGTCGGGTTCCTCCTCATAGGTGCGCAGGTGGCTGGCCAGGAGGTCCGAGGGGTTGCTTCGGTGGTGGGCGAAGAAGCTGGACCAGGAGCCGGAAAACCGGACGTCGTACTCGATGAACCAGATGTGGTCGTAGGCCGGGTGCGCCACCATGAACCGGCAGAAGGCCAGATGGGCGTTGCCTGGGATGACCGTCTGGTGGGGGATCTGGGGATAGCGGCTGGCAAGCTCCAGGATGTCAAAAGCCTGGACCAGCTTCCGGAAGCGGTGGGGGATCCTGGCCGGGTCCTCGCAAAGGATGAAGAGGTCGCCGAAGGCCGAGGATTCGCGCCTCAGCTTTTCGAAGGCCGCCAGGATCTCCGGTGTGAACAGGTGGGTGAAGAACACGATGGCGGTTCGGGTTCCGGTACAGGAGCGCATGGTTATCAGGGAACTCCTTTGGCTGTTTGGCGAGGTGGGGTACCTGGGCGATGGCCTGCCGGGTAGACTGGAAGGCGGCTATTGGAAAGGTATCGCACTCATGATCCGGTTTTCGAATAACGTCTCCCTTCTCCGCACCTCCGAAATCCGGGATCTGATGAGCCTGGCCACGCGCCCCGACATGATCTCCTTTGCGGGCGGCATGCCTGGGAACGAGCTCTTCCCCACGGAGGAAGTGGACGAGATCTACAACAGCCTGCCCTTGGACCTCAAACGCACCGCCTTCCAATACGGCCCCACCCCCGGCTTCCCGCCCCTCCTGGGGGTGCTCAAGGAGTTCCTGCGGGCCAAGGGCTTGCCGGTGGACACCAACGAGCTCCTGATCACCACGGGTTCCCTGCAGGCCATCAACATCCTGGCCAAGGTATTCATCGATCCTGGGGACGTGGTCGTCACCGAAAACCCCTGCTTCATCGGCGCCATCTCCGCCTTCCAGTCTTTCCAGGGTCACCTCCACGGCATCGATATCGATGCGGATGGTGTCCTTCTGGATCCCCTGAAGGCCTTTCTTGCACAGTCCCGGGAGAAGGCTCCCAAGTTCTTCTACAGCACGCCCAACTTCCACAACCCGGCTGGCATCCTCTACAGCGAGGAGCGCAAGAATGGGCTGATCGAGGTCCTCAAGGAGCACCAGCTCCCCCTCATCGAGGACGACGCTTACGGCGATCTCTACTTTGACGAGGGGGCGGCCCGGACCGCGCGGCCCATGAAGGCGACCTACGACCAGGAACTGCCCATCTGCTACACCGGTTCCTTCTCCAAGATCCTGGGGCCCGGCTTCCGCCTCGGCTGGATGCTGGCCCCTCGGGAGGTCTATGAGAAGTGCGAGCTGATCAAGCAGTCCGACGACGCCTGCTCGCCCACCTTCACCCAGGTCCTGGCCTATGAGTTCGTCCGCAGCGGCCGTATCCACCCCTACGTCGCCAAGATGCGCGGAATCTACAAGCGCCGCAAAGACACCATGGTGGCGGCCATCCACCGCTACTTCCCGGAGGAGATCAAGTGGGTCGAGCCCCGGGGCGGCTTCTACATGTGGTGCGCCTGTCCCCCCGAGCTGGATCTCATGGCGGTCCTCCGGGCCAGCATCGAGAAGGGGGCCGTCTTCGTCATCGGCAAGACCTTCGACCCGAAGGGCACCGACAACTCCCACTTCCGCCTGGCCTATTCCCACACCCCCGAGGATAAGCTGGAGCGCGGCATCCAGATCATCGGCGAGGCGCTGAAAGACGCGCTGAGGAAGTAGCTATTCCTCAGCTACCCCCACTTGGTTGCGCCCGCCGCGCTTGGCGGCATAGAGGCCCTTGTCTGCGGAGACGACCAATTCGTCGGGTTTCTTGAATGCCTCCCGGCGTTCGGCCACTCCCAGACTGAGGCTTCCCCGCCATTCGCCGTCGCCCGCTGGCACACGCGTGGCGCTGACCTTGGCCCGCAGGTTCTCGGCCAGTGCCTTGGCGCCCTCCAGGTTGGTCTGGGGGCAGAGGACCAGGAATTCGTCACCCCCAAGGCGGCAGACCACATCCTCGCTTCGGGTGTTGCTGCTCAGGGTGCGGGCCAGCTCGCGGAGCACCGCGTCCCCGGCCTCGTGGCCGTAGGTGTCGTTGACCTGCTTGAATCCATCGGCATCGATCATGATGCAGGAGAAGGGGGTGCCATGTCGCAGGGACTCCGACCAGAACTGGCGGAGCCGCTCCCTGGCGTGCCTTCGATTGGGCAGGCCCGTCAGGACATCGGTCAGGGCGGCTTGGCGCAACTGCTCATTGGCATCGGCCAGTTCCGTGGTCAGCCGCCTGGATTCCGCCATCTCAGCGGCCAGTTTGCCCATGGCCTCCTGCAGGGCTTGGGTCCGCTCATCAACCCTTGCCTCGAGGGTCCTGTTCCATTGCATCAGCTCACTATTCCTATCCATGATCTGGTCGACCATGGCATTCAATGCCTTGAGGAGGGGGTCTGCGGCCCCTTCCCGGCTGTGGACCTCCAGGGCATAGGCTTCGCTGGGTGGTGTGCCCGCATGGATGGCAGCGATCTGCTTGGCCATGCCCTGATCGCGGCCGGTGATGTGGTAGACGAGCCAGTTTCCAAGGAAGGTCAGCAGGTGATGGGCGGTGGTGGGGGTGTCGAGGATGGCCTTCTGGTCCTGGGCAAGCGCTTGGATATAGGCCTGGTGCTCGTGCTTGTGCTTTTCGAGATGGCGAGGATCGATGCCGGCTTCCTCCATCAGACTCTCTTCGTCTGAGAAATGGCGGATGGCGTAGTCCATCAGCAGGCTGAAAACCCGCTCGAGTTCTGCCCTGGGGATCTCGTCCGATCTTGAGATCATTTCGGTGAACGCATTCATCTGGTCCACAAGCCAGTGGTGCTGATCATCCACCGAGGCGATTCCCGTCGCGAAACGGCTGTCCCATCCGAAAAATTCCATGGTGGCTCCAGGGGCTCGTGTGTGCTTCGCCCACACTATCACCACCGAAGAGGGCAATCCCATGCATCCGTACGGTCACCCGGATTGATGAGTTGTCATGGGTCGGCTTATGGCATCCAGAAGGGGCCGGGGGTTCTCTTATCCCGTTGACTCCCTGGCTTCCGGGGCCTAGTCTCAATCCCATTCCTAAAATCAATCAGGGAGGCGCTATGCCGATTGTTCAGGTCAATTTGATCGAGGGAAGGACACTCGAACAGAAAAGAAGGCTCGTCGCCGAGATCACCAATGCTGTCGTGAATTGTGTGGACGCGCCGCCGGACGCCGTGAAAGTCATCCTCAACGAGATGCCCCGGGAGAACTACGCCAGCGCCGGAGTGCTGTACGCAGATAAAAAGTAGGCCGCCGTTCACGCCCCCTCCCAGAAGGCCTGCACGTCCGCCAGGATGGAGGCGGACACCGCCTCCCGGGGATCCTGGAACCATGACTCGGGGAAGCAGCGGGCGAAGGCAGGTTCCAGGAAACGGCCATCCAGGAAGGCCAGGAGGCCCCGGTCCTCGGGGCCGCGGATGACCCGGCCGGCTGCCTGGATGGCCTTGGCCATGGCCGGATAGATGTAGGCGTAGGACTCTCCCTGGCCGTAGTGGCGGTCGAAGTAGGCCTTGAGGTGCTGGCGCTCCAGGTCGAAGGGGGGGATGGGTGGCCCCACCACCACGCAGCCGATGAGGGCCTCCCCCGGGAGATCGATGCCCTCGGAAAGGGAGCCCCCGAGGACTGCGAAGACCACCTGGTTGCGCTGGTCCCGGAAAGACTGGAGAAGCTCCTCCACTTCCTGGGGCTTGGCCCGACGGGGTTGGGCCCGCAGCTCGAAGCCCGGCAGCTCCACCTGGGCCAGGGTCTGCTCCAGGAAGGCGTAGCTGGGGAAGAAGATCAGGTAGTTGCCCGGCCGCAGGGGCAGGACCCGGGCCAGGAACTGGGCGATGCGGGGCACCGAGCGTTCGCGCTGACGGTAGAGGGTGGAGATCTGGGGCACCAGCAGGATCTTGCGGTGGTCCACCGGGAAGGGGGAGGCGACCTCGACCTTCCTGGTTCGCTTCTCGGGCAGGCCCGACAGGCGCTGGTAGTAGTCGAAGGGCTTGAGGGTGGCGGAGAAGAGCACGGCCCCAGCCAGTGGGCGGAAACGTTCCGCCAGATAGGCAGAGGCATCCATGCAGGTGAACTTCAGGCAGCCCTGGTCGGCTCCCTTGCCGGGGATCCAGGTGAGCAGGTGGGTCTCATCCCGATCCTGCAGGATGCCGCAGAAATCAGCCCAGAGTCGCATCAGATTCACCAGGGGGTGGGAGGGGGGCAGGTCCTTGCCCTTGGCCGCTGCCTTGGCCAGGAGCTTCCGGATGCGGACTTCCTCTGCCAGGAAGGCTTCGGTGTCCACTTCCAACACCCGGTGATCCCCTTGGTGGGCCTTCACCAGCTGCAGGCAGCGTTCGATCTGGGCCGGTGTTCCCCGGCCCAGGCCCTTCCGCTTCCGCTTCAGTTCCTCCAGCTCATCGAGCTCCAGGGCCGGTGAGAACCAATCTGCGGCCCGTCCCGGGAGGTTGTGGGCCTCGTCCAGGAGCAGGAGGTTCCGGGCTTCGGCCTCGGGAGTGCCGAAGAAGCGCACCAGGGTGGCCGAGGGGGAGAGGGCGTAGTTGTAATCCCCGATGATGACGTCGGCGTGGCGCGCGGCATCCAGGGAGAGCTCGAAGGGACAGAGCTGGTGGCGCTCCGCCTCCTCCCGGATGGCTTCGACATCGGCGCAGCCCAGCTCCTGGAGGTGCTCCAGGGCTCCGGACTCCGCAAGGCGGTCGTAGTAGCCCAGGGCCCGGGGGCAGGCCTCGGGGGTGCAGTGCAGCTCCTCCTGGGGGCAGACCCGCTCCTTGGCCCGGAGGGTGATGGAGCGCAGGGGGTGACCCGCCTCCCGCATGCGACGCAGGAAGGCCTCCGCTACTGCGTGCTGGCTGTTGCGGGGGGTGAGGTAGAAGACCCGCAGGTTCTCCGCCAGCGCCTTCTCCAGGGCCGGGTAGAGCACGGCGGCGGTCTTCCCCAGCCCCGTGGGGGCCTGGAGGAGGAGGCGCTGCTCGGTATCCAGGCCCCGCTTTACCAGCTCCATCAGGCGCACTTGTCCTGGGCGCGGAGCCGGGAAGGGGAAGTGCAGGGCCTCTCCCGTCACCCGACGCTCGGCGGCCCGGGCCAGGGCCCGCAGGTGGGCCTGGTGGAGGCCGTCCACCTGGGCTTCTACCCATGCGGAGAATGCCTCCGGATCGAAGGGAACCTCCACCAGACTCTCGCTCTCATCCAACAGGGAAACCACCCGCAAGCGGCAGGTCGGGATCTCTTCCCCCCGCTGGACCAGGATCCACGCATACATGCGGGCCTGCTGGGCGAAGGGGTGCAGGGGGTCGGCGGCCAGGCTCCGCAATAGGCCCGGGGCCTGGTAGGTGGTCTTGATCTCCTCCAGAATGGGCGGGATGTCCGGGCTTTGCCCGGATATCCCGTGGGGAGCGCGAGGGGGACGCAGAGCGAGCGCGGCGAGTGGGCGGTCCCCCTCGTTCTGGGTGGTTCCCGGGAGCAGGACATCCAGGCGCCCCCGCACCAGGCAGGTGAAGCCGGGCCGCTCGAAGCTCCACTGGAGGTGCTCCTCGCTCCTCAGTTCCGGCTGTTCCCGCCCCAGGCGCTTCTGGATCCTGGCGTGGAGCCGCGTTCCCTGCTGGGCCGCATCCTCCTGCAGCTGGAAGGAGAGCGATGCGTCCAGGCTGCCCGTGGGCACCAGGGGGGCAATGAAGTCGCGGACGGAGAGGGGGAGGAGGTGCATGGAGGCCAGATGCCCAAGGGGGCTGGCGGAAGAATACCGAAATCCAGGCCTTCGCCCGCTAACATCGTGGTGGGGGTAATCCTCCGCTTCTTTGGATTGATCGCCATGAGAACCCTGTCCCTACTCACCTGCCTCCTCAGTGTCAGCTCCTTCCTGGCCCCCGACGCCACCGCTGGCGAGCCGAAAAAGGCCGATCCCGCCTACGTCTGGGATCTCTCCCTCCTCTACAGGGACGAGGCGGTCTACAAGGCCTCCAAGGAGCACCTTGCCGAAGGATTGACCAGGATCGCCACTCTCCAGGGACACCTGGGGGACAGCCCCCAGGCCCTGGCGGATGCCCTGGACTATGTCTACGGCCTGCGCAAGGAGCTGATCCGCCTCAACACCTATGCCCATCTGGCCCATGACGAGAACACCAAGCTGACGCCCGGACTGGAGCGGAGCCAGGAGCTGGATCTGCTGGCCACGCGCTTCTCCCAGGCCCTGAGCTTCCTGCGTCCGGAGATCCTGGCGCTGGGCGAAACCCGCATCAAGGGCTTCCTGGCCCAGGAGCCCCGCCTGGCGGTCTACCGTTTCCCCCTGGAGGAGATCCTCCGCACCGCCCCCCACACCCTGGGGGCAGAGGCCGAGGGCGTCCTGTCGGCGGTGGGGCTCATCGCGGACACCCCTTCGAGTCTCTACGGCATCCTGGCCAACGCCGATATGCCCTGGCCCAGGATCAAGCTCTCGGACGGACAGGAGATCCTGCTGGACCAGTCTGCCTACACCAAATACCGGGCCTCCCAGGTGCGGGAGGACCGCGAGGCGGTCTTCCACGCCTTCTTCGGCAAGATCAAGGAGTTCGAGCGCTCCTTCGGGGTCGCCCTCTTCTCCCAGGTCAAGACCGACTGCTTCGAGTCCCAGGTCCGCAAGTATCCCAACACCCTGGCGGCGGCCCTGTCGGACAACAACATCCCCGAGGGGGTCTACCGCACCCTCATCGCGGAAGCCAACGCCAACCTGCCCACCCTCCACCGCTACTTCAAGCTCCGGGCGAAGATGCTCGGCCTGGAGGAGCTGCGCTACTCGGACATCTACCCCGCCATCGTCAAGACCGACCGCTGTTTCCCCTACCCGGAGGCCCAGGCCCTGGTCATCGAGGCCACCAAGCCCCTGGGGGCCACCTACACCCGGGACATCAGCCAGGCCCTCCAGGCCCGCTACACCCATGTCTATCCCCAGCTCGGCAAGCGTTCCGGGGCCTACATGAGCGGCAACGTCCACGACGGCAACCCCTTCGTGCTGATGAACTACAACGATGACTACGAATCCGTCAGCACCCTGGCCCACGAGTGGGGTCACGGCGTCCACTCGGTCCTGGCCAACCGCACCCAGCCCTTCCCCACGGCGGACTACAGCATCTTCACGGCGGAGATTGCCTCCACCCTGAACGAGGCCCTGCTCCTGGACCACATGCTGAAGGTGGCGAAATCCGACGACGAGAAGCTCTACTACCTGGGCAGTGCCCTGGAGGGGCTGCGGGGCACCTTCTTCCGGCAGACGATGTTCGCGGAGTTCGAGCTGGCCATCCACGAAGAGGTGGAGAAGGGCGGTGCCCTCTCCGGCGACAAGCTCACCCGGATCTATGGCGATCTCCTGAAGCGCTACCACGGCCACGACCAGGGCATTGTGAAGATCGACGACACGGTGACGGTGGAGTGGGCCTACATCCCGCACTTCTACTACAACTACTACGTCTACCAGTACGCCACCTCCATCGCCGCCTCCCAGGCCTTCGCCCTGAAGATCCAGAAGGGCGAGCCCAAGGCCGTGGAGACCTACCTGGGGCTCCTGAAGGCTGGTGGATCGGACCATCCCTATGATCTGGTGAAGCGGGCCGGGGTGGACCTCGCGACGCCCGCGCCTTATCGCGCCCTGGTGGCCCGGATGAATGTGATAATGGATCAGATCGAAGCCATTCTGGCTAAGAGGAAGTAGGGAGTCCGTTTTGCCGCAAGCCCAGCCCGGTCGCCGCACCCTGATTGTCCTGCTGGGTGGGCTTTCGGCCATCGCTCCCTTCTGCATCGATACCTACCTGCCGGCCTTCGGCGCCATCGCTTCGGGTCTGGGCACCACGGTGCCCAGGGTGGGGCTTTCGCTTTCCTCCTACTTCCTGGGCATCTGCCTGGGGCAGCTGGCCTACGGACCCGTCCTGGACCGCTTCGGGCGGAAGCGGCCCCTGCTGTGGGGCATGGCGACCCTGGTCGTCGCCTCGCTGGGCTGCGCCCTGGCGCCCAATATCGAAGTCCTGATCGTCTGGCGCTTCATTCAGGCCGTGGCGGGGTGCGCGGGCATGGTGGCCAGCCGGGCCCTGGTCATGGACTTCTTTCCCCTGGAGGCCAGCCGCATCTTCTCATCGCTGATGCTGGTGATGGGCGTGGCGCCGATCCTGGCGCCTTCCCTGGGCGGCTGGATGGGGATCCACTTCGGCTGGCGCTCCATCTTCCACTTCCACACCCTCCTGGCGCTTGGCCTGGCCCTGGCCTCCTGGCGCATCCTCCCAGGGGACCGCCGTGACGACACAAGCTTTTCCCTCCATCCCTGGAAGGTGCTGGCGGGCTACGGAGCGCTCTTCCGGGAGCGCACCTTCCTGTCCTACAGCATGGCTGGCAACTGGGGACTGGCGGGCCTTCTGGCCTACATCGCGGGCTCCCCTTTCGTTTACATGAAGCTCTTCGGCCTCTCCGAAGCGCAGTACGCCTGGGTCTTCGGACTCAATTCGGCCGCCCTGATCCTGGGGAGCCAGATCAATATCCCCCTGGTGAAGCGGATATCCGCGGAAAGGATCACCCGCGTCAGCCTGGTGGTCCAGTTCCTCCTCGCCCTTCTGCTGGCTCTGGCGGGAGGCTGGTTCGGGCTTCCTCCCCTGCCGTGCATGGGGCTGGTGGCCCTCTACCTCCTGACCCAGGGGATCGTGGCTCCCAACGCCTCAGCCCTCTCCCTGCAACCCTTCCGGCAGCAGGCCGGCAGTGCGGCGGCCCTCTCCGGGGCGCTCCAGATGGCCTTCAGCGCCCTGGCCTCGGCGCTGGTGGTCGGTTTCCACGACGGCACCCTCCGGCCCATGGCCATCGCCATGAGCGGCTGTACGGCGGTGGGGGTCCTCTTCCTCCTGGTGGCGCCCAAAAGGCCCTAGCGTCCCCGTCGGCCGCTGGACTGCTTCCAGTGGTTCCCCTCGTGGACGTAGCAGACGTTCTCGAGGTCGGCCACCTTCTCCTGCATGAAGGCCCGGGCGTCCTGGATGGCCTGGTTGTAGATGCTGGGGCCGATCTCCTCCAGGCAGAAGCGCAGGAACAGGGTGGCCTTGAGTTCGCCCGCATCCTCGCCGAACTCCTCCCGCATGTAGCGCCGGAGGGAGGTGATCAGCTTCTGCTCGGTGTCCTTGGTCAGCTTGATTTCCATCGGACCAGGATAGCCCCTAATCCCCCACGGCCCGCTGAATGGGCTCCAGGCCGTTGCGTCGGCACCATGCTCGGAGGGCGTTGGCGGTGACATCGGCTTCGAAGCGGAACCACTTGTCCAGGCAGCCGCGCTTCTCCATCAGCTGTTTGAAGCGCCGGTAGGAATCGTGCTGCTGGAAGAAGTTGGAGACGGTTCCGTAGTCATGGGGGAGCTGCTGGGCCACGAAGTCCAGCACCGTGTAGACCCCCAGCTCCAGGTCCTGGGCTCTGGGGAGCTCCAGGAAATGTTCAGCGTTCTCCCAATCCTCCGGGCGGTCATCCTCCAGCATCTCCTCTTCGGAAGCGAAGTAGATCCGCCCCGTCTCCCGGTTGACGTAGGCACGGTGCTCGTACTCGGCGCCCAGGTTGGCGAAGTCGTAAGCGTCTAGTAGATCCATCCAGGCCACTTGGGTCATGGACCCTCCCTGCTTCGGCAGATAGGGTAGGCCCAGGGCTGGATGAACGCAAAGGGGAATCCACCTGCCGGGCTGGATTGCCGCGAAAAGGAGGTTCAGCGGGGGCCGACCACCTGCAGGATCTTCTCCCAGGCCCCGGGCCGGAGATGGCGCTGGAGGTGCTCGGCCCAGCGCTGGATACGGATCTCCAGGGGGTCCGAGGCCCTCATGGGCTGGAGGGCGAGGCCCCTGGACTGGCGCACCTGGTTGAGGAAGGCGGCTCGCCAGGCATCCTCCGCCAGGAGGCCATGGAGATAGGAGCCCACGGCGTGGCCGGAACGCCACCCCGCGTCGGCCTGGGCGCCCTGGGCCAGGGCCTCGCCCTCGCCCTGGGCCTCGGTGCGCCCCTGGTGGATCTCGTAGCCCGTGAGGGGGTGCCCCGCCTCGGGCCAGGCGCTCTGGAAGCGGCTTTCCGTGGTGAGCTTCTCGCTGCGGAAGATGGTGCGGGTGGGGAGCATCCCCAGGCCCTCCCAGGTGTTGGGCCCGCCCTCGCTACCGGCCTCATCGATGAGTTCCCGGCCCAGCATCTGGTAACCGCCGCAGATCCCCAGGACCCAGGTGCCCTTGGCGTGGGCGTCCCGCACCGCCTGGGCCATGCCCGTAGAGGCGTGATGGGCCAGATCGCCGATGGTGGCCTTGGAGCCCGGCAGGATCAGGAGGTCCTGCTCCAGGGCCAGCTTGGGGTCCGTGATCCAGGTGAGCTGGATGTCGGGTTCGGAAAGCAGGGGGTGGAGGTCCTCGGTGTTGGACACCCGGGGGGACAGGAGGGCACCGACGTGGAAGCGGCCCGCTTCGGGCTTCTGATCCACGGGGATGCGGATGGGGCGATCCTCCTCGTCCAGGCCGTGGTCCAGGTGGGGCAGCACCGCCAGCACTGGTGTGCCACAGACCTCTTCCATGAGGGGAATCCCCTCCTCGAAGAGGGCGAGATCCCCCTTGAATCGGTTCACCACCAGACCCATTACCCGGGCGCGATCCTCCGCCGGGAGGAGGTCGAGGGTGCCCTTGGCCTGGGCGTAGACGCCGCCCTTGTGGATGTCCACCACCAGGATGATGGCGGCGTTGGCGTGGCGGGCCGGTCGGAGGTTCACGTAGTCCCGGGACCACAGATTGAGCTCCACGGGGCTCCCGGCTCCCTCCATGACGATGACCTGGTGCTTCGCCGAAAGGCGATCCAGGGCTCCCATGGCGATGGCGGCCAGTTCGGAGGTGTCCTTGAAATAGTCCTTGGCCTCCCGCTGGCCCACGGCCTTCCCCAGGACGATGATCTGGGCCCCGGTGGGGCTCACGGGCTTCATGAGCACGGGGCCCATGTCCACGTGGGGATCCAGTCCGCAGGCCTTGGCCTGGAGAATCTGGGCCCTGGGCATCTCATGGCCTTCCGGGGTCACCCCGGCCTGGTTGGCCATGTTCTGGGACTTGAATGGGGCCACATCGTAGCCGGAATCCTTCAGAAGCCGACAGATACCCGCGGTAACGAGACTCTTGCCAACATCGGAGGCGGAACCAAGGACGGAGATCGCTTTTGCCATCTTTCCATCCTGATATGTTCAGGCATCCTGGAGCTATGGGAAAAATTGTCTTCGTCACCGGACCCGTTCGGAGTGGCAAGAGCCGCTTCGCCCTCGACATGGCCCTCGGCTGGGGACCCCTCGGGGTCTATGTGGCCACCTACAAGGCCGATCCATCGGATGAGGAGATGGTGGACCGGGTGCGGCGGCACCAGGCGGAGCGCCCAGACACTTGGCGGACCCTGGAGGCTCCCGGGGATGTGGCCGCGGAACTGAAGACCATGACTCCCACCCCTTCAGGGGTGATGGTGGACTGCCTGACCATGTGGCTGGGTTGGCGCATGGATGCTTCGGACGAGGCCATCCTGGAGGCGTGGAAGGGGCAGTTGGCAGCCTTCAAGGCGGCGCCCTGGCCCATCGTCATCGTGGGCAACGAGGTGGGCTGGTCCCCCGTTCCCGAGGACCCCATGACCCGCCGCTTCCGGGATCTGGCGGGCTGGCTCGCCCAGGCCACCACCAGAGTGGCCGACGAGGCCTACTTGGCTGTGGCGGGGTGCCAGATCCGGCTGAAATAGCGGAAAGAGGAATTCCACCACGAAGGCACAAAGGGCACCAAGGACCACGAAGGAAGGAGGGAAATCCTTACCCCTGCTTTTCTTGGTGTTTTCTTCGTGTCTTGGTGTCTTTGTGGTGGAATTCCTTCTTTTTCAATACTTTTCCAGAGCCTTCTTGAGCCGCACGGCGATCTCGGTTCGCAGCCATTCGGGGGCGATCACCTCGGCGGCCTCCCCGAACTGGAGGATCCAGCGTCCGGGGCCGGAGGGGTGGTTGGCCTTGAAGGTGGCGATCGCGCTCTTGCCGTCCTTGGCGGGCTTGAAGTCGAAGTCCGGGAGGGCGGGGGGGGCCTCCTTCATGGACTGCACCCAGTTGGCTCCCTCGATGCGGACCTGCACTTCGAAGGGTTCGTCCGTGCTGAGCCAGCCCCCGATCTGGTAATGGGCGGCGCGTTCGATGGCCTCGGGGTCTGGCATGACGGCGGCCTTCTGGGGCTTGGCCTGGAGGATGCGGCTCAGGCGCAGGTTCAGGGCCTTTCGTTTCCCTGGCTCCCAGGCCAGGAGGAATGCCCCGCCGGAGTAGAGATCGTGGGTGAGGGCGGCGGGTATCACTTCGTGAACCTTGGGCTTGGCTGAGGCCGCCGAGCGGTACTCCACCCACAGGGATTTCCCCGTCTCCAGGGCTTTCAGGATGGGCTCCAGGACATCTGGGGACTCCACGGGATCCTCCACCCCTCCCTGGACCCGTACGGCGCTTTGGAGGTGGTGGAAGACCCGGCGATCCCGGCTGGACATGCGTTCGCTGGCCAGCCGCTCAATGGCGTCGATCTTCTCCTGCCACAGCTGGGCCCCTCCCTGGGCGAGCATGAGGGCGGCCAGGCGCAGGGCAAGGCGGGCATCGGTGGAGATGCTCTCGTCCCAGCTCGGCCCCTTCTTCATCTGGAAGTGGATGACCGAGGGGCGGCCGGAGCGGATCCGCTCAACCTTCGCCCCCTGTTCCTCCAGGAGCTGGATGGCCCGATCCACGGTTCGCAGGCTCACGCTGCCAAGCTTACGGGCGAGCTGGTGCTTGGTGAGGCCGGAGGGGCCCGCCTCCCTCAACAGTTGGACGGCCAAGCGTAGCCGTTCGCGATCGACGAGTCCTCCGGTCTGGATGCCGACTGCCATGAATTGTCTCCGAGAGAAGTGGTTCAGCATCCTCCCTCGGGACAGTTCCTGTCAATCGTATCAATCGCCGAAGATGATTCCGAGATCCCGGGCGGTCTGGAGGGTGTCGCAGTCCAGTGGCACATTCTTCATGCGGCCGGCCACCTCCTCCAGGGGCACGTAGTTGACGTTGGGGTGGGCCAGGGCAACCATGACCCCGCTGAAACCCTCATCCAGGGCCCTCACGGCGGCTGTTCCGAAACGAAGGGCGGCCAGACGGTCGAAGGAGGTGGGGGAGCCTCCCCGGAGGAGGTGTCCCAGCACGACACAGCGGGCTTCCTTGCCGGTCAGTTCCTGGAGCTCCCGGGCGACCCGCTCTCCGATGCCTCCCAGGCGTTCAGCCTGGCCGACCTCCGCCTTGGCCACCAGGGCGTTGTTCTCCCCGTTGGCCTTGGCCCCCTCGGCCACGCAGACGATGGAATACATGCGGCCCTCATTGTCCCGGTCCCGGACCAGGGCGGCCACCTTCTCCAGGTTGTAGGGGATTTCGGGGATCAGGACCGCATGGGCGCCGCCGGAAATGCCCGCATTCAAGGCGATCCAGCCCGCATAGCGCCCCATGACCTCCACGACCATGACCCGCTGGTGGGACTCGGCGGTGGAGTGGAGTCGATCCAGGCACTCTGTGGCGAAGGAAACTGCTGAATCGAAACCGAAGGTGGTGGCCGTCTTGTCCAGGTCGTTGTCGATGGTCTTGGGCACCCCCACCACCCGGAGACCCTTCTGGCAGAGGACGTTGGCGATGGTCAGGCTCCCGTCGCCGCCGATGGAGACCAGGGCATCCAGCTCCTTCTTGGCGAAGTATTCGATAATCTCGTCCGTGCGGTCCACATCCTTGATCGTTCCATCGGGCATCCGCAGGGGGTAGTGCAGGGGGTTGCCCCGGTTGGTGGTGCCCAGGATGGTGCCGCCAAGATGGGTGATGCCGCGGACCCGCTCCTTGGTCAGGCGCAGGACTCCGCCATCTTCGTACCGCTCGGGGAAGAGGATGCCATTGAACCCATCCCGGATGCCGTAGCACTCCCACCCGCGGTTGAGGGCGGCGATCACCACGGCCCGGATGACGGCATTGAGGCCCGGCGCGTCCCCACCTCCGGTGCAGACAGCGATGCGACGGATCTTGGGTTGGGACATGGTGCCTCCGGATTACTCCTGCATTGTGGGACCACCTCCCCGGTACGCAAGTCCCCGGTTAATCTGGGGGCATGAGTGAAGAGACACCCATCCCCAGCCTCCCCCTTCCGCTGCGCAAGCAGAAGGCCATGAAGGCATGCTGGAAGCCTATCCTCGCCAACTGGATCATTCCCGGATCGGGCTACTGGATGCTGGGCCAGAAGGGGCGGGCCAAGGTCTTCTTCGGGGTCTACGCCGTCTTCTGTCTCCTGGCCTTCCTTCAATTGAACTACGGAGGGGGAGGGCTCCCCAAGGGCGGGGTCTACGTTCCGCAGCTCGCTCCCCTGGTCTGGATGCCCACCCTTGGGGCCGCCGCCACCGCCGGTGCCGGGCCCATCTACGGGCTCTTCGCTTGGCTCTTCGGCGGCACCGGCACCGAGCCCATCCGCAACCTGACCCAGGAATACGGCGCCACCTATATCATGGTCGCGGGTCTGCTGAACTGGCTCTGCCTCTTCGACCTCTTCGATCGCGCCACGGGGCGCTGGATATGGCGGCTGCCCAAGGACGAGCGGGAGGCCCTGCAGAAAACCGCCCCCAAGGATTGAGTCGGATCATCCCAAGGCCCTATATTGAGGTTCTGCATAGTACCGCCAGCGGGGTTCTGGATGGACAGGTCGGGACAGAAACAGGCTGCTGGCCCGGGTCGATGGGTTCCGTGGGCTGTCTTGGCGGGGTGCCTCTGTCTTACGGCGGCGGCGACCATCGGGAACCACTGCTATAACCGTCGTGTCCAGGAACAGCGTTTCGAATCCAGGGTCCAGGAACTGCAGGACGCCATCCAGCGTCGTCTGGGGGACTACGTCCAGAACCTGTACGCCGGACAGGCCTGGGTCGATGGGCGGGAGCCTTTCACTCATGAGGCCTGGGGCCAGATGGTCAGGACCCTGCGTCTGGATGTGAACTGTCCAGGAGCGGAGACGATGGCCTTCCTCCGCTTTTTCTCGGAAGCGGAGCGCCCGGCCTTTTTGGCCGAAGAGCGGGGTGCCGGAGGGGATGCCATTCGGATCCGTCCAGAGGGCATCCGGGATCATTACGCAGTGATTGTTCGTATCGAGCCCAGCGGGATCGAGATCCGGAAACGCCTGGGGACCGACATCCTGGCCACAGAGGTCCGGCGTGAAGTGGCCTTGAGGGCTCGGGACAGCGGAGGGGTGGCGATCTCCCGGGGGCTTCGGCTGATCACCGATTCGGGGGGCGAGGTTCCGGCCTTCCTGATGTTCAAGGCGGTCTATCGGAGGGGAGGAGTGCCGACCACGATAGAGGAGCGGCAGCGCGACCTGGTGGGTTTCATCGGCCTGTCCTCCCGTTTCCAGGAGCTGATCGCTACGTCCTTGCCTCCGGAACCCAGGGATGTGGCTGTCAGTCTCCGATCTCCTCTGGAGTTCGCTGCTGAGGGGGAGGTCTACTCCGAAGTTGGGTCGCCCCTTGGGGGCGCAGGTCTGGTGAAGGAATTGCCTTTGTCAGCCGGGGGTCAGGTCTGGAAGGTCCATTACCAGGCCCGGCCAGGCTTTGTCCATCCCCTTGAGAAGTGGGGGCCTTTGGCCAATCTCCTGGGCGGCCTTCTGGCCAGTGGGCTCCTCTTCGCCCTGACCAGTTCGCTCCTCCAGCGTCGGCAGCGGGCGGAAGCCCTTGCCCGTTCCATGACCGCATCCCTGTCCTCGACCCTGGGCTACCTGAACAACATCCTGGACTCCGCCACCCAGGTCGCCATCGTGGCTTTGGATTTGCACGGGATCGTGCGCCTCTTCAACCGGGGCGCAGAGCAGATGCTGGGGTGGTCCCCGGAGGAGGTGATCGGCCTCCACACCCCGGAGCTCTGGCATGATCCCGTGGAACTGGAGGAGACTCGCCAGCGCCTCCTCTCCCTGGGGCTGCCGTGCTCCCGGTTTGCGGACATCCTGGAAGGCTTCCCCCTCCTCTACCCCACCGGACACAGCCGGGTGACCTTCATCGCGCGGGGGGGCGAGCGCAGGACCATGGACCTCATGGTGGCGCGCGTGCAGAACCCTGAGGGCAAGGGGGTAGGCTTCATGGGCATCTCCATCGACCTTACCCAGCAGGTGGCTGCAGAGGATGCCCTCCGGTCCCAGGAGGAACAGCTCCACCAGAGCCAGAAGATGGATGCCATCGGCCAGCTGGCCGGAGGCGTGGCCCACGACTTCAACAACATGCTTGCAGGCATCCTGGGCTCGGCGGAGCTTCTGGCGGAAAATCTGCCGGAGGGTGACCCTCGCCACGGGCTGGTGCGGACCATCATCAAGGCCAGTGGGCGGGCCGCCGATCTCACCAGCAAGCTGCTGGCCTTCAGTCGCAAGGGCAAGCTGGTGTCCACGGCCCTGGACCTCCATCGCATTGTCCAGGACACGCTGGCCCTGCTGGAGCGGAGCATCGATAAGCGCATCCAGATCCGGCAGGAGCTCAAGGCCCGGAGCCCTCAGGTGGTGGGTGATCCCTCCCAATTGGAGAACGCTCTCCTCAATCTCTGCATCAATGCCCGGGACGCCATGCCGGAGGGCGGGGTGCTGACGGTCGAAACCGAGGATCTGCGGCTCCGGGAGTCGTTCTCCGATCCCTCCGGATTCCAGGTAGAGGCTGGACCCTATGTCCGGCTTTCCGTCCGGGACACCGGCCATGGCATCCCCCCCGAGATCCGGGACCGCATCTTCGAGCCCTTCTTCACCACCAAGGCCGAAGGCAAGGGTACGGGTCTCGGCCTTGCGGCGGTTTACGGCATCGTGAAGGGGCACCGGGGCGCCCTCCAGGTGGAATCCGCGCCTGGTCAGGGCAGTGCCTTCAGTATCCTCCTGCCTGTGGATGACATCCGCTGTTCCCAGCCCGCTATGGAGGAAGTCCGAGTCCAGCACCGGGGCGAAGGGACCATTCTGGTCATCGACGATGAGGACATGATTCGAAGCACGACCGCCCGTATTCTGGCCTCCATGGGTTATGAAGTCCTTCTGGCCGCCGACGGCTCGGAAGGGCTGCGCCTCTTTGAGGCCCGCCGTCCTGAAATCCAGCTCGTCCTGATGGACCTGGTCATGCCAGGTCTCACGGGCCGCGAGACCTTCCGGCGGCTCCGGGCTCTGGATCCGGAGCTCCGGGTCGTCGCGGCCTCCGGCTTCGCCGACGACCAGTCCGTGGCCGATATGGTGGCTGAGGGACTCGTCGGGTTCCTTCACAAGCCCTATGGAATGAGGGAATTGGCGGACGCGATTCATGCGGCTCTGGCCGCCCCCGACCCCTGATTTCCCTTGGAGGGGCCGCTCATGTTCTCCTAGCGCATGGACCTTCGACGCGCCCTCCCATCCGATTACAGCGGAGTCCTTGAACTGAGCGTGTCCTACCACGCCCAGAGCCTGTCCCCTGCCGAACGGAGTCGGGGATTCCTCTCCGCCCGGTTCTCCCTGGAGCAGATCACCGCCATGGCGGAGGATCTGGGTATCATCGTCGCCTGCGATCAGGGACGGGTGCTGGGCCTCCTGTGCGCCTCCCGCTTCGACTGGGGTGACACCCCCCCCATCATCCGGTCCATGTCAGCTACCTTTGATCGGGTGATCTTCCAGGGGCAGCCTCTTTCCGCCCAGCGGAAATTCCTCTACGGCCCCGTCTGCATCGATCTCCCCTTCCGGGGACAGGGCCTGTTGCGACGGATGTTCCTTCGCCTCAACCAGGAACTGGAGGGAAGCTTTGAGGTGGGTGTGGTCTTTGTTGCGGCGGACAATCCCCATTCCATGGAGGTGCACACCAAGGGCTTGGGTATGCAGCCCGTGGGAGAATTCACCCATGCCGGGCTGCGCTACCACATCCTGGCTTACTGTCCCGCTCAGAACGATATGGCGGCAGAAAAATGATCCGCCTGATCTCTTGAACGCCAAATGGTATGACTACTTCTTCGCGTTCTTGGGGGTTCCGTCTTTCTCTAGATACTTGTCGGGGTTGGCCTTGAGCAGCTTGTCGCACCCGGCGCAGCAGATGGAATACTCCCGGCCGCGCACCACGACCTTCTGGCTCTTGGCGTTCACCTTGTCCCCGCCCACGGGGCAGACGGTGTTAGTGGCGGGCTTGACGCTGGGGGCTGCCACGAGGGCGGCGGTGATGAGCATGGTCAGCATGAGGACTCCTTCAGGGGGTTAGATGCCTCTGCGACCTCATGGCGTTTCCAGAGGTAGTAGATGGCGGGGTAGACGAGCAGTTCAAGCAGGAAGCTGGTGGCCAGGCCGCCCACCATGGGGGCGGCGATGCGCTTCATGACATCGGCCCCGGTGCCGGTGCTCCACATGATGGGGAGCAGGCCCATGAAAGCGGCGAAGACCGTCATCGCCTTGGGGCGCACCCGCTTCACGGCCCCATGGATAATGGCTTCCACCAGATCGGCGGGCGTGTTCAGGCGACCCTCGCGCTTGGCCTCGTCGTGGCTGAGGTCCAGGAAGAGGAGCATGAAGACCCCGGTCTCGGCATCCAGGCCCATGAGGGCGATGAGGCCCACCCAGACTGCGATGCTCATGTTGTAGCCCAGGATCCAGAGGAGCCAGAAGGCCCCGATGGCGCTGAAGGGCACCGCCAGCATGACCACCGAGGCCTTGAATGCGCTCCTGGTGTTGGCATACAGCAGACCGAAGATCAGCACCAGGGTGATGGGCAGGATGACCTTTAGCCGCTCCTTCACCCGGATCATGTTCTCGTACTGCCCGGACCAACTGAGGCTGGTGCCCGCCGGGAGCTTCAGTTCCTTCTCCACGGCGGCCTTGGCGCGGTGGACGTAGGTGCCCACATCCACCTTGGAGGTGTCGAAGTCCACCAGGACATAGCCGATCATCTGGCCGTTCTCATCCCGGATCATGGCCGGGCCGCTGGCCCAGTTCAGGTCCGCGATCTCCTCCATGGGCACCAGGGCGCCGGTGGGGGTGGGGACGAGCACCCGCTTCAGGGCGTCCGGGGTCTCCCGGTAGTCCCGGGCGTAGCGGACGTTCACGGGGTAGCGGGCCCGGCCATCGTAGACCGTGCTCTGGTTATCGCCGCCGATGGCGGTCATCACCAGCATGTTGGCCTGTTCCACGCTGAGGCCGTAGCGGGCCAACTGCTCACGCTTCAGCACGAAGTCCAGGAAGTAGCCCTGGGCGGTCCTTTCTGCAAAGGCGCTGCGAGTGCCGGGCACCCCCTGGAGGATGCGCTCGGCCTCCACCGCCACCCGCTGGATGGTCTCCAGGTCGGCTCCGTTGATCTTGAGGCCCACGGGGGTCCGGATGCCCGTGGACAGCATGTCCTGCCGCGCCTTGATGGGCATGGTCCAGGCGTTAGGGATGGCCGGAAGGCGCACGACCTTGTCCAGGTCGGCGACGATGTCCTCCTGGGTGACGCGGTCCCGCCAGAGGGGGCGCAGGATGGCCTTGAGGAAGCCCGGCGCCCAGGAACTGAACCAGCGGGGCTTCTCCCGCCACTGGTCCTCGGGCTTGAGGACGATCACCGTCTCCATCATGGAGAAGGGGGCCGGGTCCGTGGCGGTGTCGGCGCGACCCGCCTTGCCGAAGACCCGCTCCACCTCGGGCACCGTGCGGATCAGGCGATCCTGCACCTGGAGGATGCGCTGGGCCTCTGTTTGACTCAATCCCGGCAGTGTGGAGGGCATGTAGAGCAGGGTGCCCTCGTTGAGGGGCGGCATGAACTCGCTGCCCAGGGCCAGGAAGGCCGGGATGGTTCCCATTACCAGCAGCACGGCGACGAGGATGGTGGCCTTGGCGTGCCGGACCACAAAGCGGCAGGGGGCCTCGTAAATCCGGTGGAGGAAGACGCTGATGGGATGCTTTTCTTCAGCATAGTACTTGCCCACCACCACCTGGGTGAGGCTCCAGGCCAGCCATTTCGGCTTGAACATGAAGGGCTCCACCCGGGCGAAGATCATCCGCAGGGCGGGGTCCAGGGTCAGGGCCAGGAGGGCGGCGATGGCCATGGCGAAGTTCTTGGAGAAGGCCAGGGGCTTGAAGAGCCGCCCCTCCTGGTCCAGGAGGGTGAAGATGGGCAGGAAGCTCACCGCCACCACCAGGAGGGAGAAGAAGACCGAGGGGCCCACTTCCATCAGGGCCTCGAGGCGTACCTGGTGGAAGCTTCCGGGCTTGCCCGCCTCGATCCATTTCTCGATCTTCTTGTAGGCGTTCTCCACCTCCACGATGGCCCCGTCCACCAGCACGCCGATGGAGATGGCGATGCCCGCCAGGCTCATGAGGTTGGCGTTCTGGCCGATCCCGTACATCGGGATGAAGGCCAGGGCCACGCTCACGGGGATGGTGACGATGGGGACGATGGCCGAGGGGATATGCCAGAGGAAGATCAGGATGATGATGGAGACCACGATCATCTCTTCGATGAGCTTGTGCTCCACGGTCCTGATGGCGTTGTGGATCAGTTCCGAGCGGTCATAGGTGGTGATGATCTCCACCCCGGGAGGCAGGCCCTGCTTCAATTCATCGAGCTTGGTCTTCACCCGCTCGATGACGTTCAGGGCGTTCTCCCCCTGGCGCATGACCACGATGCCGCCCACCACGTCCCCGTGGCCGTCCAGGTCCGTGAGTCCCCGGCGCATCTCGGGCCCCAGGGTGACGGTGGCCACCTCCGAAAGCCTGACCGGGGTGCCGTTCTCAGCCTTCAATACCGCCTGCTCAAGGTCCTGGGTGGTCTTTACGTAGCCTCGGCCCCGGACCATGTACTCCCGGCCGCTGTATTCCACGAGGCGTCCGCCGCCTTCGACATTGGCGGACTTCACGGCGGCGATGACGGCATCGATGGGAATGCGGTAGGAGGCCAGTTTGGTGGGATTGACCTGGACCTGGAACTGCCGGGCCTGGCCGCCCACGGTGGCCACTTCGGCCACCCCTGGCGTGCTCTGGAGGCCGTAGCGCAGGAACCAGTCCTGAAGCGATCTCAGCTCATCCGAGCTGTGCTTGCCGGAGCGGTCCACCAGGGCGTACTGGTAGACCCAGCCCACGGAGGAGGCGTCGGGGCCGAGGGACGGCTGGACCCCCTGGGGAAGATTGGTATTAATCTTTGATAAATATTCCAGCACCCGACTGCGGGCCCAGTAGATGTCGGTGCCGTCCTCGAAGATCACGTAGACGTAGGAGAAGCCGAAGTCCGAGAGGCCGCGCACCGCCTTCACCTTGGGCGCCCCCAAAAGGCTGGTGACGATGGGGTAGGTGACCTGGTCCTCGACGATATCGGGGCTGCGGTCCCACTTGGTGTAGACGATGACCTGGGTATCGCTGAGGTCCGGCAGGGCATCCATGGGGATGTTTCGCATGGTCCAGAAAGACATGCCCAGCAGCACCAGGGAGGCGGCGATGACCAGCCAGCGGTTCTCCGCCGAGAAGCGGATGATGCGCTGGAGCAGGGTCGGGTGATCGGGGTCGTAGCCGACGTGGCCACTCATGGCTGCACCGGGGGAAAAGATGCTTCCACCACGAAGGCACGAAGACACGAAGGTGCACAAAGAAAAGAAATAAAAGAAGTGAAATTAATTAAGTTAATTTCGTTTTGTTTTTCTTCGTGCTTTCTTGGTGCCCTTCGTGCCTTCGTGGTTGAATTCTGTTTTTTCATTTTCGCCCCTCCTTCATCTGGGCCAGGGCGGCCTTGAGGCGGGATTCGGAATCCACCAGGAAGTTGGCGCGGACGACCACTTCATCCCCGGCCTCCAGGCCCGAGGTGATCTCCACGCGGTCACCGGAGCTGCTGCCCGTCGTGACCACCCGGGGCTCGAACTTGCCGTCGCCCAGGGCGACGAAGGCCACCTTGGAGCTGCCGGCATCCAGCACCGCATCGAGGGGAATGACCAGTCCCTTGCGTCCCTGGCCCTTGAGAAGGACTTCCCCGAACATCTCAGGCTTCAGTTCGCCTTTGGGGTTGGGGAACTCCAGGCGTAGCTTGGCGGTGCGGGTTTTGGGGTCCATGAGGGGATCCACGAAGGCCACCCGCCCTTTGAGGACTCGGCCAGGGAGGGCCTGACCCGTGAGCTCGGCGGCCATGCCCACCTTGATTCGGCCCAGTTCGGTCTCGTAGATGTCCACCAGGACCCAGACCCGGCTCAGGTCTGTGATCTCGAAGGGGATGTCCGCCGGGGTGAGGCGGGCTCCCTCCACCACGTTCTTGGCGGTGAGCACACCGGAGATGGGGGAGCGCAGGGTCAGGGCGTGCTGGATCTCTCCGGTCTTCTCAAGACGGTCGATGGTCTCCCGGGGAACGTCCCAGAGGAGAAGCCGTCGTCGGGCGGACTCCAGCAGATCTCCGCCGCTGCCCTGGAGCGAACCGCCCGCCAGGGCCTTCTGGGTCCTGAGGGCCAGGAGATACTCCTGCTGGGCGCTGACGAACTCGGGGCTGTAGAGGCTGAAGAGAGGGGTGCCCTTGGCCACGGGCTTGCCCACGAAGTCGACGTAGAGCTTTTCCACAAAGCCCTCGACCTTGACGTTCACCTTGCGGACCCGGGTCTCGTCCACCGCCACCCGCCCCGAGGCCCGGAGCTCGCTACCCAGGGGGGCTTCAGCCACCTTCTCGGTCCGGAGGCCGATGAGCTGCTGGCGCTCGGGATCAATGGTGACCACGGCGTGGGTGTCGGTGCCGTGCCCCGCACCGGTGCTGCCCGCACCTTCTATGGGGACCAGGGCCATGCCGCAGATGGGGCAGTCGCCCGGGTGGTCCTGGATGACCTGGGGGTGCATGGGGCATTGGTACATTTGCTTGGCGGGGGCAGCGGCCGGGGCTTCATGAGCGTGGGCTTTCCCTGGGCGCATGGCGAGCCAGGTGCCACCGATGCCGATGGCCAGGGCGATGATGGCGATCAGGAGGGGATGGATTCTGCGGGGAGTGGGATCAGAGGGCATGGGTCATCTCATTTTCAAAAGAAGTCCGTCGGGTAACCCGAAGTGCAGGAGGTCCAGTTGGTTATTGTCTTTTATCGCCGTTCATCGCTGTCCATCGCTGGCGAAACCCGCTTTTGATCCTTGCTTTTCGAACGCGCTGCTTGCTTAGGCTTTGCACGTGGCGATGAGGAGCATCAAAGCAAAAATAAAATGGGCCAGCGATGAACGGCGATGGACAGCGATAAAGCAGAATCAGCCCTTCTTTCCTCTCGTTCCTCCTCCTGTGCTTCGTGGTGATCTTTTTTGCTCGGATTTGGCTGATCATTCCGCACCTCACATCGTCTTCATGGCGCTGCCGCCGCTATCGCCGCCACTGGCGGCCTTTCCTGTCCGGGAGGCCCCGCTCGATTTTGCTCCACCCCCACCCGCAGCCATGGGGGCTGCTGTCAGGGTGGTGGCTCCGATGGCGGGCGTGGGACCCGGGTTCAGTTCCTCCTGGGCGATCTGGATGGCCAGGGCCTGGGCCTGGGTCTGGAGGAGGCCGCTCTGGTCGGCGACCCAGCCCTTGAGGGACTCCAGCACCGACAGGAAGGGGGCTCGCCCAGCTTCGTACTGGGCCAGGGTGGCCCGGAAGCTCGCCTCGCTCTGGACCAGGAGGCCTGAGCGGTAGAGGCTCAGGGTCTCCAGGGCGGCGTCCATCTGGGCGGCCCGCTCCTGGATTCGCTGGCGCAGGAGAAGCTTCTGGCCTTCCAGGTCAGCCCCCTGGGCGCGGCGGCGATGCTCCTGCTCCGCCACGGCCCGGTGCTGCTTCTGCCTGGACCACACCGGCAGGGAGATGGAGACGCCAAGACCCCACATGGGATCCAGGCCCCCCCGGGGCATGAGGGCGGCGGTCATGGCGAAGTCTGGGCGGCGGTCCAGCTTGGCGAGATCCAGGCTCCGTTCCGCCTGGCTCACGCCCAGGGCTGCGGTCCGGAGCTCGGGGCTCGTCTCCTCGGCCTTGGATTGGACCTCCAGCGGGTGCAAGGGGGCTGGTGTGCCAAGCTCCTCGAAGCTCCGTTGGGTGGGGATGGGCGTGTCAGAGGCCTCGGCCCGCAGGCGGTTGAGGGCGGCCAGGGCGCTGCGTTCCTCGGATTGCAGGCTGAACCGGGCCTGGTTCAGTCGGGTCCGCTCCAGCTGGGCCCGGAGCAGGTCGGCCTGGGCGCCCTGGCCCACTTCGTAGCGGGTGCGGGCGATGGCCTCCCCCTGCTGGAGGAAGACTGCCTGGGTTTCCAGGAGGCGGAGCTGGCTGCGTACCAGGAGCAGGGAGGCGTAGGCCCGCTTCACATCGGCCTCCAGGCTGAGGCGGGTGCGGGTGCTCTGAGCCTCCAGGGCCTCGGCCCCCAGGCGGGCCACATCACCCCTCAGTCCCCGCTTGCCCGCCCAGGGCAGTCCCTGGGAGAGGGCGACCTGGTAGTAGCTGTTCTCCATGCGCCCGATCTCAAGGCGCTTGAAGCCATCGTTCTGGAGCCCCAGGGAGAGGGATGGATCCGGGAGGGCCTTGGCCTGGGGGATGCGTTCCCTTTCCGCCTCGGTCAGGGCCTGGACCTTCGTGAGCTCGGGGTTCTGGGCCAGGGCTTGCTGGAGGAGTGAGGCCAGGAGGGGATCGGGGGTGGTATCGGTGATGCTGGAGGGGGGCGACGCCAGGGCCGGGGCCGCGGGCAGCAGCCCCAGGGCCAAGGCCAAACGCCAGGGTGCGCGCATGGATGACTCCGGAAGAGATGAGGCAATATCGGTCTATCTGTCGGTGACGGACAGACCTCTTCTCAAATCCGGAAGGTGGATAGCTGGGTCAGGCGATCGGGGGGGGAAGGAGCAATGGCGCTGGGGCCTCGGATGGGGGTGCCCTCATCCATGGTGGTCCGGGGCCTTGAGGCCACGTAGGCAGGCCAGGGCAGGGGTTCCCGCCGGGCCTCGCTCTGACGAGCCTGATCCGGCGCGCTCACAGCCGGGGTGGCCGTCAAGGTCACGGTCACCTGGGTCTGGCAGGGGGATGGGCTGGGCCCCTTCGTGGGCATGCCGCATCCGCAACCCATGCCACAGCAACAGGAAGAGGCTGGCTCCGTGGCCGCCTCCAGGCGCAGCTCCGGGACCGATCCCACCAGGATCAGTGCCAGAAGGGCTAGGAGGTGGAGGATGCGCCGCACGGAAGGCCTCAGGGAAATCCTATTCCTAAGTTGGATGCTTGAATACCAGGAATTGGCTATGCCCGGGTCTTGAAATCCTTCCCCAACCATCCCTTGGCCAGGACCAGCATCACGGTGGAGCTGACCGCCACGATGCCGAAGATGAGCCACATGGGGCCGGTGGAGGTGGGACCGCTCTCTGGGCACCACTTGGCAAGGGCCGCACCGGAGTAGATGGGGACGATCATCTTGGTCAGGAACCAGGGGAACTGGGCCACGCCCATGTAGGCCCCCGTGCGCCCCTCCGGCGCGATTTCTGCAGCGTACTGGAGGAATCGGGGCTGCCACATGGCCTCGCCGATGGACATCACCACCACGAAGGTGAAGAGCCCCCAGACCGTCGGCCCCAGAGCCAGCAGGAAGGTCGGGACAGCCATGACGGCGGTGCCGTAGATCATCATGTTGTAGACCTTGGCCTTGGCCGTGGCAGCGGCCACCAGGGGGCAGAGGATGAAGATCAGGAGCGAGTTGAGGTTGGTGGCGGTCTCGAAGCGGACCCCCACCCAGGTGCCCGCGAAGGCCCGGTTCACGTACTGGGGCAGCACCAGCCAGTTGTAGGCGAAGAGGGTCTGCACCGGGATCAGGCAGAAGATGAAGAAGGAGAACTTCGCATCCGCCAGGGGGTGGTGCTTCAGCCAGTGGCGAATGGCCGCCATCCTGCCTTCGGGGGCTGCTTCTTCTCTGGGCTGTTCCGGGGCTTCCGCCCGTACGGCCTCGGTGGCCCGCGTCAGGGTCTTAGGGCTCAGCATGAAGAAGAGGAGGAGGATGCCCGCCAGGGTGAGCCAGGTATAGAACCAGAAGGCCCCCTGGATGCCGAAGCGTCCCCGGAGGGGGGACATGAAGGTGGGGAGCCAGCCCCCCAGGTTCATGACGGCGTAGAGCATGGCGTAGCCCATGCCCGCCGTGGCCGGGGTCGTGAGCTGGCGCACCGCCGCGTAGGCCACGGGCTGGTACATGCCGTAGCCGAGGACCACCAGGAGGATGCCCAGGGTGGCCAGGGCATTGAAGGACGAGAGGAGCTGTCCCGTCCCCAGTCCCAGGCCGGGGGCCCAGGAGAGGAGGGTGCGTCCGATGAACATGAAAGCCAGGGAGATGAGGAAGGTCGAGCGGATGCCCCACGTGTCCGCCCGGCCCCCGAAGAAAAGCATCGAGATGGTGATGCCCGAGGTGAGGACCCCCACCATCCAGCCCGCCTCCCTGTCACCGAGATGGCCGTACTGGTTGAAATACATGGCCAGGTAGATGAGCATCCCGAAGTAGACGAAGCCCTCCAGGAGGTAGTTGAGGTTCACCGCCCACAGGGCCCGGGAGGCGTGGGCCAGGTCGATGAAGGGCTGGACGATCTCCCGGAAGGGGGAACGGGCCGGGGTCTGTTCCTCTGAAGACACCTCAGACTCCTGGTTCGGGTTGCATCTCGATGGGGGCTGCCGGGCTGGCAGGCTTGCCGTGCATCAGTTCCAGCACCGCACTGTTGAGGGCCTTGCGGGTGCTGTTGCGCTCGTAAGCCCGTGTGATGTAGCGGACGTGGATCTCGATGCCGAGGACCGTGGACACCACGTTGATGCCAGGGACGGCAGAGAAGGTCCTCACCCGGTAGCGGGTGGTGGCCTTGTGCCACTCCTCCTGCGCCAGCTTGGCATTGGCCTCGGTTTTCTCCTCCACCAGCTTCTGGACACCATCAATGATGGGATAGGGATCCGTCCCGGGGGGGATGACCAGCTGCAGTTCGTCCCACATCCACTGGCCCGAGGTGGAGAAGTTGAAGAAGTGTCCCTCTACGGCGAAGTTGTTGACGAAGGCGACTTTCCGGCCCGTGGGGTGGCCCAGGTCGTTCCAGCTTCCGGTCTCCATGAGCACGGTTCGCAGCAGGCCCACTTCCACGACCTCGCCCCCTACGCCCTTGATCTCCACCCAATCGCCGACCCGGAGTCCATTCTTCCCCATGAGGACGAACCATCCGAAGAAGGCCACGATGAAGTCCTTGAGGGCCACTGTGAGGCCGGCGCCCGCCAGGCCCAGGATGGTGGTGACGTTGCCTGGAAGCCCGATGATCGTGAAGAGGATGACGATCAGGCCCACCATCAGGACTGCGAACTTGACCACCGCCTGGAGAGTGGCGGCCCGGAGCTTCTCCTTGGCCATGCCATGGAAGACCCGCTCGATGACCCGGTCCAGCAGGAAGATGACAATGAGGACACACACGATGGTGAGCAGGCCCTTCAGGAGGGTGTGGAGGGCGGCGCGCCGATAGGTCACCGCCAGCTGCTCCCAGCTGTCGTAGGCCTCATCCAGGGCCTGCATGTCCTGGATCCGCTTTGTGGTGATGGAAAGCTGTTGCTGGCGTGCCATGAACAGCTTGAGCGTATCGATGGCGGCCTTCTTCTCCTCCTTGGAGGTGGTCCCTTCATATTGGGTTCCCCCCTTGGCGAAGCCCGAGGCTTCTTGTTTGGCTTCGGCCCTCTTGGCAGCCTCATCCTTGACCCGCTGGGCCAGCTTCTCCCGGCGGGTGTTCAGGCGCTGGACCCGGGCCTGGGTGTCCTGGCGGGCCTGGGCCAGCTGCCTCAGCTTGTTCCTCTGGAACTTCCAGTTCCGGAGTCGGGTGAGGAGGCTCCCATTCTGGCCCTTCGTAGTCAGGGGGGCCGCCGCCTGCCCGATCACGCTGGGCTCACGTTCCATGGCATCGTAGGCCTCCTTGAGGCGCTTGATGCGGGCCTGGGAGTCCCCTCCGGCCTGGTCCAGATCCTCCCTCGCGGAATCAAGCTCGTCCTGATCCAGTTCCATCTGGGCCTTGGCTACCTCCAGCTGATCCTCCAGGGCATCCTTTTCACGCTCCTGGGCCCTGGCCAGCCTGCGGTTCAGGTCCTTGATGGCCTGCTGATCCGCCTCGACGGCATCCTCGGCCTTGGCCTTGATGGCGGCCAACTCCTTCACCTCGGGGCTTGGCTCGGTGGAGGTCTCGGCGGTTCGCCGCATCGCGGAGGTGAAGGCGAGGGTCAGTTCGTGGTTGGTCAGGCGCTCGGCCTGGCGGGCGAGTTCCTGTTCCTCGCCGGTGGCGGCCAGGCTCCCCAACTGGCGGGCCATCAGGAGCGGGGCGGTGTCCACCGTGCGCTCCTTGCGGACGGGCTTACCGTCCTTCTTGGCCTTCTTCCCCTGGAGCTTGGCGACCAGCCCCGCGGGTGGACCGGAGTCCCTGGTCCAGGCCAGTCCCCCGATGATGGCCAGGAGCAGGAGAAGCAGGATTCCGGAAATGATCCAGTTGGAGCGCTTCAACCGAGCACCACGCGGTGGACTTCGGCGGCCCCGTCCCGCTGGACTGTCCGGGCATAGCGGATGGCCGGGTAGCCGAAGGGCATGGCGTAGTAAGGGCGCCCCTGTTCCAGGCCCAGGAGGCCCTTGAGCTCCGGTGCCGTCTCCATGGCGTAGAGGGCGAAGCCTGACCAGACCGTGCCCAGACCGGCGCTCTGGGCCAGGAGGTCAAAGGTGGCCAGGGCCAAGGCCACATCCTGATGGGGGGTGGCGACATTCTTGGGGGCGGAGACCACCAGCATGTGGGGGGCGCCCCGGAATAGGATGTCGGTGCCGTTTTTGGCGAAGACTTGGTAGGCCGTGCGCAGGACGGCGAAGCGCTCGGGGATGCGGCTCTCCTGGTCGGCCTTCTCCAGGGCCCCATAGGCGGCTCTGCGGAAGCGGTCCATGGTCTCGGGCTCATCGATGAGGTGGAAGCTGAGCTGCTGGGAGTTGGTCCCGGTGGGGACATTGCCCAGGGCGGCCAGGAGGCGCTGCACCAGGGCGGGGTCGACCTTCTCGGGCTTGTAGCGCCGGATAGAACGACGGCTGCGCACCAGGCGATCCATGGCCTCCAGGTCCGGCAGGCCCTCGATGGGCAGGCTGTCCTCGGGCCGCTTGCCGTCGATGGAGAGGGCCGCCGAAGGGCAGATGGCCAGACAGTGCTGGCAGTGGATGCACTGGGATTCCTTCTCTGGCTTCACGTAAGGGACTTCCCCAGCGGCCTGGGAGATGACGCGCATGGGGCAGTCGGCGACACAGAGGCCGCAGCGGGTGCAGCGGGTGTCGTCGATATGGAACTGGAAGGTTGGCCTGGGCATGGATACTCCTCGACCCTTGATTATGGCCTCCGAATCCTCAGATGGAGATCAGTCGTTCCCGCCGCGCGTGCTGGATGCGGTCCCGGAGATTGGCGGCTTCCTCGAACTCCATGCGGGAGGCGCGTTCCCGCATCTCCTTTTCCAGCTTGGCGACGGCCTTTTCGAACTCGGCGTCGGTGAGGTAGAGCAGGGGCTCCTCGGCGGCCTTGTCCTCCTTGGGGACATTGATGAACTCCCGGGCCAGGGCCTCGCCCATGACATCGTCGAGGTTGCGCTTCACGGTCTCGGGGGTGATGCCGTTGGCTTCGTTGTAGGCCAACTGCTTGGCCCTCCGCCTCGCGGTTTCCTCGATGGCGGTGGTGAGGGAGCCGGTCATGCGGTCGGCGTAGAGGATGGCCTTGCCGTGGACGTTGCGGGCGGCCCGGCCGATGGTCTGGATGAGGGAGCGGTGGTTGCGGAGGAAGCCCTCCTTGTCGGCGTCCAGGATGGCCACCAGGGACACCTCAGGCAGGTCCAGGCCCTCCCGCAGGAGGTTGATGCCCACCAGGACATCGAAGACGCCGCGGCGCAGGTTCTTGAGGAGCTCCACCCGCTCCAGGGTGTCGATCTCGCTGTGGAGGTACTCGGCCTTGATGCCCAGCTCCTGGTAGTAGGAGGTGAGTTGTTCCGCCAGCTTCTTGGTCAGCACCGTCACCAGGACCCGCTCGCCCTTGGCCACCACTTGGCGGATCTCTTCCAGGAGGTCATCCACCTGGTTGCCCACGGGTCGCACCTCCACCAATGGGTCCACCAAGCCCGTGGGGCGCACCACCTGTTCCACCACCACCCCCCCGCACTGTTCCAGCTCGTAGCTGCCGGGGGTGGCGCTCACGAAGACCACCTGCTTCACCCGCTTCTCGAACTCCTCGAATTTGAGGGGCCGGTTGTCCAGGGCCGCCGGGAGGCGGAAGCCGAAGTCCACCAGGGTGCTCTTGCGGCTGCGGTCCCCGTTGTACATGCCGTGGAGCTGGCCTGTGGCGACGTGGCTCTCGTCCATGAAGAGCACGAAGTCCTCGGGGAAGTAGTCCAGCAGGGTGTGGGGCGGCTCCCCGGTCTTCCGGCCGTCCAGGAAGCGGCTGTAGTTCTCGATGCCCGAGCAGTAGCCCATCTCCTTCATCATCTCGATGTCGTAGATGGTGCGCTGATGGAGGCGCTGGAGCTCGACGATCTTCCCCTCGGAGCGGAACTGCTCCTCCCGGAGCTCCAGCTCCTCCTTGATCTGCCGGATGGCGATGGCCAGCTTGTCCTCTGGGGTCACGTAATGGGATTTGGGCCAGATGGTGAGGGTGTCCAGCTTCTCGATCACCACGCCCCGGAGGGGGTCGATCTTGGAGAGGCGCTCGATCTCGTCGCCCCAGAGCTCGATGCGGTAGGCCACGTCCTCGTAGGCCGGGTAGACCTCCACCACGTCCCCCCGCACCCGGAAGACCCCGGGCTCGAAGCTCATCTGGTTGCGGGCGTACTGGATGGCCACGAGGTTGCGCAGGAGGATCCCCCGGTCCAGGGTGTCCCCCACGGACATGGACACCGAGAGGTTCAGGTAGCTGCTGGGATCGCCCAGGCCGTAGATGCAGCTGACGGAGGCCACCACGATGGTGTCCCGGCGTTCCAGGAGGCAGCGGGTGGCGTTGAGGCGGAGCTTCTCCAGCTCGTCGTTGACCTGGGCGTCCTTCTCGATGAAGAGGTCTCGCTCAGGCACGTAGGCCTCGGGCTGGTAGTAGTCGTAGTAGCTGACGAAGTACTCGACGGCGTTCTCTGGGAAGAACTGCTTGAATTCGCTGAAGAGCTGGGCCGCCAGGGTCTTGTTGGGGGCGAAGATCAGGGCGGGGCGCTGGAGCCTCGCGATGGTGGAGGCCATGGCAAAAGTCTTGCCCGATCCGGTCACCCCCAGGAGGGTCTGGAAGCGCTCTCCCGCCTCGATGCCCGCCACAAGCTGGGCAATGGCCTCGGGCTGGTCCCCGGCGGGTTCGTAAGGCGAGACGAGCTTGAAGGGCAGGGCTTTGACCATCGGACTATTGTGCTCCACAAAACGAAAAACCGGCCCTTTCAGGCCGGTTTTCAGGGGGAAGGCACCCGGGCTTAGTTGGCCCAGTAGCCGCCCTCGACGGCGATGTTGGCGCCGGTCATGAAGTCGCTGGCGCTGGAGGCCAGGAAGATGCAGGGGCCGACGAAATCCTCGGGCTCGCCCAGGCGGCCAGCGGGGATGCGGCGCAGGAAGTTCTTGTAGACTTCGCTGGTGGGATCGAACATCCACTCGGTCAGCTCGGAGCGGAACACCGTGGGGTTGACGGTGTTGACGTTGATCTTGTACTTGGCGGTCCACTCACAGGCCAGGGACTGGGCCATGATGTCGATGCCGCCCTTGGCGGTGCAGTAGCCGGTGTAGCCAGCCATGCCCATCTTGGAGCGGGCAGAGGAGATCAGGATGACCTTGCCGCCCTTGCCCTGGGCGATCATCTGCTGGCCAACGTACTTGCAGAAGAGCCAAGTGCCCTGGACGTCGGAATCCATGATCTTCTTCCACTCGGCCAGATCCTGCTCGATGATCGGCTGGGCGTGGTTGTAGCCAGCGGCGGTCACCAGGACGTTGACTTCGCCGAACTTGGCGACACAGTCATTGACGACCTTGATGACATCGGCCTCGACCGCAGGGTCGCCGGTGGAGAAGCCGCACTCGATACCCTGGGCGGCCAGTTCGTCGCAGAGGGCCTTGCACTTCTCGGCGCTGCGGCCGGTCACGAAGACCTTCATGCCGGACAGGCCGTAGCCGGTGGCGACAGCCTTGCCGAAGGCGCCGGTGGCTCCGGTGAGGATGGCAACCTTGCCCTTGACATCAAACAGGTTGTTTACGAATTGCTTGTCCACCATAGGGACTCCCTCCTAAGTGTTATAAGGAAAGTTGATAACGGATAGAATGAAAACTGCTGACCATTCCGGCTGGGTACATTCTGAATTCCGCTTTGCTTGATCCTGTTTACGACGTCCCATCTTCAACCAAGCTTCCCGGGCCTGTCAAGGGGGCTGATAAAAAATCGTGATAACTCGTCATGACAAGTGAAAGCGCAATGCACGCTGGGGATTAAGGCGTTTTTAAATACGAAAAAAACGCCGACCCGAGGGTCGGCGTTGGTGACAGGTTTGGGCTCATCAGAGGCGTCGGAGGACCAGACACCCGTTGGTTCCGCCGAAGCCGAAGTTGTTGTTGAGACTGTACTCCCCATCGAAACTGCCGGGCGCATTGGGCGTCACGTCCAGGTCGCAATCGGGATCCTGCTTCACCACGTTGATGGTGGGAGGGATCTTCCCGGTGTAGGTGGCCATGGCCGCCACAATGGTTTCCAGGCCGCCGGCGGCGCCCAGGAGATGGCCGGTCATGGACTTGCTGGAACTGACCTTGACCCGCTTGGCGTGGTCGCCGAAGGTCTGCTTCAGAGCCAGACACTCGATACGGTCCCCCGCAGGCGTGGAGGTCCCGTGGGCATTGACGTAGCCGATCTGGCTGGGGTCGATGCCAGCGTCCTTGATGGCGGCGGTCATAACGCGCCGTGGTCCATCTCCGTCTTCGCTGGGGCTGGTCATGTGGTAGGCATCCCCGGACATGCCGTAGCCTGCGACCTCGGCATAGATCTTGGCGCCGCGAGCCTTGGCCATCTCCATCTCCTCCAGCACCACGATGCCGGAGCCCTCGCCCATGATGAATCCGTCACGGTCGACGTCGAAGGGACGGCTGGCGTGAAGGGGGTCATCATTGCGGGTGGAAAGGGCGCGCATGGCGCTGAATCCGCCCACGCCCAGCTCATTGATGACCGAATCCGAGCCTCCGGCAACCATGCGGTCGGCATAGCCGTGCATGATCAGGCGGGCTGCATCGCCGATGGCGTGGGTCCCGGTGGCGCAGGCGGTGGCGACGGCGCTGTTGGGGCCCTGGAGGCCATACTTGATGCTGACGTTGCCACCGGCCAGATTGATGATCAGGCTGGGGATGAAGAAGGGACTGGTGCGACGAGGGCCGCGGTAGGCCTTGGCCTCGTTCCAGATGGTGCCCAGTCCGCCAATGCCGGAACCGATGTAGACGCCGAAACGCTCCCGTTCCGCCTTGGACAGCTCCACGTCATGGAAACCTGCATCCATCATGGCTTCCTGGGTGGCGGCCATGGCGTACTGGATGAAGACATCCATCTTCTTCTGCTCTTTCTTCTCGATGGACAGGTCAGGGTTGAAGCCCTTGACCTGGCCCGCGATCTTGCAGGTGAAGTCGGTGGTGTCGAAGCGGTCGATGAGGCCGATGCCGCTACGGCCGGCCAGGAGGGATTCCCACGTCTCTCCCACGGTGTTTCCACAGGGGTTAACCGTACCCATGCCGGTGATGACCACGCGGCGGCGCTGGATGGATGTCATATGCATCATCTCCGAGGAGTGGCGGATCCCTCAGCTCTGGCAGCCTCCGGGCCTTCACTTGAGCCAGTTTTCTGGTTTGCAAGTGTCGGAAACGGCGGAAGCGCCGCAGAGCTTTGGGATCGCGGCGCTTCGATCAGATGGCTAGACCCTTAGGCCTTGGCATTCTTTTCGATGTAGGTGATGGCATCCCCCACCGTCTTGATCTTCTCCTGCTCGCTTTCGGGAATCTCGATCCCGAAGGCTTCTTCGATGGCCATGATGATCTCCACCGTATCCAGGCTGTCGGCACCCAGATCATCCACAAAGTGGCTGGTCTCGGTGATGGAATCCTCGGGCTTGGCTAACTGCTCAGCGATGATCGCGATGACCTTCTTGCGAATCTCAGCCATGTGCTCTCCTTCAAAACTTAGCGAGCCTATCACGCACCCGGGGCTCTGCCAAGCGACTAGGATGAAAGCTATGCGTCAAATGCCGGAAGTCATTGAACCCGAAGGAGGATGGACCCTGGGGTGGGGGGGGTCCCTACGGGAATTTCAGACATTTCTTGCTGTGGAGCGCTCCCTTTCCTCCCATACGGTCTCTGCCTACCTCTCCGATCTGCGCATCCTGGCTTGCTGGGCGGTGGAAAAAAAAATGGCTCCCTCCGATCTTGACCGGGACTCGATCACCCGTTTCCTGGTTTCCCAGCAAGGGGAGGGGAAGGCGGCCCGGAGCGTGGCGAGGCTCTCTTCCGCGCTGCGGCAGTTCCTCAATTTCCTCCGCATGGAAGGCGAGGGGGGGGCGGGACCGGAGGCCGTGGCGCGGCCTCCCAGGGCCCCAAGGATCCTGCCCAGGACTCTGAGCGAGAGTCAGGTGGGGGCCCTGCTGACGGCTCCGGATGTGAACACACCCCTGGGTGTCCGGGACAGGGCCTGGATGGAGCTGCTCTACGCCTCGGGGCTCCGCGTGACCGAACTGGCGGAACTCCCGGCCCTCTCTGTATTTCTCGATGAGGGCTTCCTCAAGGTCATGGGCAAGGGGCGCAAGGAGCGCCTGATCCCCTTCGGAGAGAGTGCTGAACACTGGCTTCGCACCTGGCTCCGCTTGCGTCCTGGCTTCAAGCCGGAGGGGGGAGAACTCTTCGTCGGCCGTCGGGGGGAGTCCCTGAGCCGCCAGCACCTCTGGCGTCTCCTCAAGGCCTACTCCGTGAAGGCGGGGATACCCTCGGTCCAGGTGAGTCCCCATGTGCTGCGACACGCCTTTGCAACCCACCTCCTGGACCACGGAGCTGATCTGCGGGCCGTGCAGGCCATGCTGGGGCATGCGGATATCTCCACCACCCAGATTTACACCCACGTCCACCAAGCCAGGTTGCGGGCGCTTTATGACCGGATGCACCCCAGGAGCCCGTCGAGCTGATACCGGCCCGTGCTAGGATCGTTCCCTCCTGCAGTTTTATTACAGGATGTGCATATGGAACCCGTCGTTTACATCACCGGCCACAGGAATCCCGACACGGATTCCATTTGTGCTGCCATTGCCTACGCTGAGCTGAAGAAGAAGCTCGGGGTCCAGGCTTTGGCCTGTCGCCTGGGGGAGGTCAATCGGGAGACGGCCTTCGTGCTGAACCATTTTGGCGTCAAGGCCCCGGAGAACCTGGTCACGGTCAAGACCCAGGTCTGCGATCTGGACATGGATCCGGCCAATGCCGTGAGCCCTGGTATCTCCGTGAAAGCGGCGTGGCGCATCATGCGCAAGCACAACGTCAAGACCCTTCCGGTGGTGGATGATCATCAGAAGCTCATGGGTCTGCTCACGGTGTCGGACATCACCACCCGGTACCTGGATGCCATCGACAACAACCCCATCGCTGCCAGTCAGACGCCCCTCGCCAACGTGGTGGAGACCCTCAGTGCCCAGCTGGTGTGGGGGAGCGCCAAGGACTTCAACCCCGTGGGCAAGATCGCCATCGCGGCGGCCCAGGCCGATGACATGCAACCCTTTGTGGACCCGGGGGATATCGTCATCGCCGGGAACCGCATCGACGCCCAGTTGAAGGCCATGGCCTGTGGCGCCAACTGCCTGATCCTGACCTGTGGCACCTCGGTGGCGGACGAAGTGCTCCGGGCCGCGGAGGAGCATCGCTGCGTGGTCATGACAACCCAGGCGGACACCTTCACCGCCGCGCGCCTCATCAACCTGAGCATCCCCGTGAGCTTCGTCATGTCCAACGGGAACCTGATCAGCTTCAACGTGGACGACTACGTGGATGACATCAAGGACAAGATGCTCAAGACCCGGTACCGGAGCTACCCGGTGGTGGATGACAACAATGTCATCCAGGGCTTCATCTCCCGGTACCACCTGATCTCCTACCGGAACAAGAAGGTCATCCTGGTGGACCACAATGAGAAGAGCCAGACGGTCCACGGGATCGAGGAGGCTGAAATCCTCGAGATCATTGATCACCATCGCCTGGGCGATATCCAGACCGCCAATCCCATCTATTTCAAGAACGAACCCCTGGGAAGCACCTCGACGATCATCGCCAATCTCTATTTCGAGGCCGGCATCCGTCCGACCAAGAGCATTGCGGGCATTCTCTGCGCCGCCATCATCTCCGACACCATCCAGTTCAAGTCCCCCACCAGCACCTACACGGACAAGCTCACGGCCGAGCGTCTGGCCGATATTGCTGCCATTAATATTAATGATTTTGCACTCGCGATGTTCAAGGCCGGTTCCACGCTCGTCGGCAAGACGCCCCAGGAGATCCTCACCCAGGACATCAAGGAGTTCCGCTTCACCCGCCACAAGATCGCCATCGCCCAGGTTTACACCATGGGCGATTCCGGGTTGGAGGACGTCAGGGAAGAACTGATTGAATACATGAATATGTACTGCGTCCAGGGAGGATACAACTTACTGATGCTCCTCGTGACGGATATCCTGAGCCAGGGCTCTGAGGTCCTCTTCACGGGCCAGGACCGGGATCTGGTGGGGAAGGCCTTCCGGATGGAAACCGAGGATGGCCGTGTGCATCTGGATGGTGTTGTTTCCCGCAAGAAACAGGTGGTGCCGGTCATATCCGCCGCCGCCGAGGAAGAATAACCCCCTAATCGATGCCCCGCGGGATGGACGTCCGCGCTCCCTGGGGCGATGATGAGAACGGAGATCCCAGTTATGGCCCCACGCCGGAGTACCAAGAAAACCTCGACCCCCGAGCCCGCCACAGAGAGCCCGGTGGTGGAAGCGACGCCCGTGGAAGAAACTCCCGCTCCCAAGGCCCGGAAGGCGCCTGCCAGGCCCCGAAAGTCCGCCAAGAAGGAGCTTGAGGAGGCTGTCGAGGCTGCGGTCGCTGCGCCTGTCACTGATCTGGCTCTTCCTGCCCACGCGCAGATCCTTCTTGGAGCCATTCAGGGGGGCAATGCCGTGGAGCTGCTCTTCCTGGATGCGGAGACCAATCCGCCCCGCACCTTTGAACCCAGGCAGCTCTCCTTCGAGGCCTTGAACCAGGCTTGGTTTGTCTGGGGCTGGGATCGTCGCTACAACGCCGAGCGCCACCACCGCCTGGACCTGCTGGCCGAGGTGAATGTGGTGGAGGGCGTTGGGCGTTCGGCCCAGGGCCCTTACAAGGAGGGGGTTGCCGCCAACCAGATCGGTGGTTGGCTCGGTGGCGAGCCCATCCAGGTGAAGGCCACCCTGCTCAAGCAGTGGATCTTCGCCGTGAAGCAGGCCCCGACCCCCTTCCCGGAATTCACGATCCAGGACCAGGAGGAGGGCAAGGCTCTGGTGTCCTTCACCGCCACGGACCTGCGGGCCATCGCCCGCTGGTGCATGCAGTTCGGTGATGGTCTCCAGGTGCTGGAACCCCAGCGGCTGGTGGATCGCGTCAAGCAGGTGGGCGTCCATTGGGGAGGGAAGGCTGCTCAGGCTGCTCCGGCACCCAAGGCTCCCCCTGCCCCCCGCCCGGAGAGGGCTGCGGAACCCCGCCGGTCTGAGCATCCTGCCAGGCGTGAGAACTCCGAGTCCCCTCGCAGGGAGGCTCCAGAGCCTCGCCGGGAGGCCGTCGAATCCGCTCCCCCCAAGTCCAAGCCGGGCAAGGTGGAAGTCCGTATCGAGCGGCTCTGATCCGGATGCCCCCTAAAACTCCGTCTGCGCCGGTTCTCTGTCTGGGCGTCGATCCTGGTTCTCTGGCCTGCGGTTGGGCCGTTGTGTCCCGGTTCGGTTCCCGGCTTGAACTGGTGGAGGCGGGGGTGATCCGTTCCGCTCGTGGGGCGGATTTTGACCAGCGGATCCTGGGCATCCACCTCCGTCTCTCGGAGGCCATCGAGAGGCACCACCCCCAGTTCATGGCCGTGGAATCCCCTTTTGTTGAGAAGAACGCCGCCACGGCCCTCAAACTGGGCCAGATCCGGGGGGGAATTCTTCTCACGGCAGGACTCCATCGTCTCCCGGTGGGAGACTACAACCCCATGCAGGTGAAGAAGGCTGTCAGTGGCTACGGTTGGGCCGACAAGACCCAGGTGGGGAAGATGGTGCAGGTCCTCCTGAGTCTGAAGGAGCCCCTGGCGGCGGATGCCTCCGACGCGGCGGCCGTGGCCATCGGGCATCTCCTGGCCAGCCGGTCCTAGAGTTCCTTGATGTATCCGGCGCCGCCGAGATTCCCCATCTGGTTCAGGATCCAGCTCTGGCGCATCCGGACGTAGCTACTGGGGGCGTTCGCTTTGTACCGCCTGGGGCTGGGGAGCACCGCCGCCAGGAGAGCCGCCTCACTGGGACGAAGGGCTTTTGCAGGTTTGCGGAAGAAGTGCTGGGAGGCCGCTTCGACACCGTAGATGCCATCCCCGAATTCGACACTGTTCAGATAGACCTCCAGGATCCGCTTCTTGGACCAAGTGGTCTCGATCAGCAGGGTGAAGTAGACCTCGAAGCCCTTGCGTACCCAGGAGCGGGACTCCCACAGGAAGATATTCTTGGCGGTCTGCTGGGACAGAGTGGATGCGCCCCGCTTGCGTTTGCTGCGCTCGTTGTGGGCCATGGCCTTCTCGATGGCCTTCCAGTCGAATCCGAAGTGTTCCGCGAAGTTTTGGTCCTCGGCGGCGATGACCGCCAGACCCATATTGGGGTGGATGGAATCCAGGGCCACCCAGTCATGGTGGATTTCATGGGGCTTGCCGGAGAACCATGAGCTGAGCTCCCGCTCCACCATCAGGGCCGAATAGGGTACCGGGACGGCGCGGTAGAACAGGGCCATCGCAAAGGTCAGTGCAAACCATCCGAAGATGGCGCAGATGCTGTATTTGAGAATCCGTTTCCCGAGGGGCTTCTGCCTGCCCTTGCCGCGTTTCGCTGCCAAGCTCCCTCCCCTTCGATCCATTGACCCATGGGTGCGTGGCCCGGTCAACCACACAAAAAGCGGGACACTCCGGGGAGTGTCCCGCCAGTCCATCCTGCTGTGGTGAGATCAGACAGGCTTGGTGATGACAACCAGCAGGGTGCAGGGGTTGGGGCCAGGAACTTCCATTGCCCGCTCTTCACCAGGGCCGATGTAGATGCCGTCGTTCTTCTCCAGAGTGAAGACGTCTCCGGCAGGGGTCTTGATGATCAGGGTGCCTTCCAGCACATGGTAGTACTTCTCGATCGGGCCCGCGCCCATCTCGCAGCCACCACCGGGGATGAACTGGGAGACGTTGATGGTCATGTTGTTGGTGTCCCGGCCCAGCAGAGCCTTATGGATGCCCCAGCAGCCAAAGTGTCCGGGTCCTTCGTACACATCGCCTTCGGACCATTTCATTACTTTCATGATTGCCTCCTGTGGTGGATAAAAATGTCAAAGGCCCTGAGTGGACAGAGCTCGTGTTGAATGTGAAAGGCTCAGCCTGATGGAGTTAGAGCCGCTCAAGAGTATACGTGTATGGGATTTACGCTACGCGTCAGGCTACTGCGTGTCAACTGCTTTCCCTATTCCGGGACAGGTGTCCCGCGATGGGGGGCTAAAAAACAGCCCCGGAGGAATCCAGGGCCGTTTTGTTGGCAGCTTTCGGTCTACTACTTCTTGAGGCCGAGGATCTGGCGAGCCTCGTCGGGGGTGGCGACTTCCTTGCCGAGAGCTTCGATGATCTTCTTGGTGCGCTCGACGAACTCGACATTCGACTTGGCCAGCACGCCCTTGGACAGGAAGATGTTGTCCTCCATGCCGATGCGGACGTGGCCACCCAGGGCGATGGAAGCGGCGATGATGGGCAGGTGCATCTGGCCGATGCCGAAGGCGGACCAGGTGTGGCCCTGACCCTGGGGCAGGTTGCGAAGCAGGATGCAGAGGTTCTCGACGGTGGCGGGGATGCCGTTGGCGGCGCCGAGGACGAACTGGAAGTGCTGGGGGCCCTGGAGGATGCCCTTCTTCAGGAGGTAGGTGGCGTTGTAGATCCAGCTGATGTCGAAGATCTCGATCTCAGCCTTGACGTTGCACTCACGCATGGCAACGGCGGTGGACTCGAGGAAGCGGGGGCTGTTCTCGAAGATGCCGGTGTGCTGCCAGTTCATGGTGCCGCAATCGTAGGAGGCCATCTCGGGGCGCAGTTCAACGAAGGGCTTCTGGCGGATCTCGTCGGTCAGGCCCAGGCCACCGGAGGTGGTCAGGTTCAGGACCATGTTGCTCTTGGCGGCGCGGATCAGGTCCACGGTCTCCTTGAACTTGTCGAAGTCCATGCAGGCGATGCTGTTGTCGTCGCGCACGTGGATGTGGGAGACGGAGGCACCGGCCTTCTCGCAGGCGATCACGTCATCAGCGATCTCGCGGGGGGTCAGGGGCACGTAGGGGGTGTCGGTCTTCTTGGGCCAGGCGCCGGTGTGGGCGACGGTAAGGATGACCTTGTTGGACAGATCGGACATGGTTTTTTCCTCGAAAATGGGGAGGGTTGGGTGGAATCAGTAGCAGGCTTCGATGACCAGGGCAGTGCCCAGGCCGCCGCCGATGCAGAGGGTGGCAAGACCAAGCTTACCCTTGCGACGGCGCAGTTCGTGGATCAGAGTGACAGCGATACGGGCGCCGGAGGCGCCCACGGGGTGGCCGATGGCGATGGCGCCACCGTTCACGTTGGTCTTCTCGGGGTCCAGACCCAGGTCCTTGCAGACGGCCAGGGACTGGGCGGCGAAGGCCTCGTTGGCCTCCACGAGGTCGAGGTCCTTGGCGCTGATGCCGAGCTTATCCAGGGCCTTCTTGGAGGAGGGGACGGGGCCGTAGCCCATGATCTGGGGGTCCAGACCGGCGGAGGCGTAGGAGACGATCTTGGCCAGGGGCTTGAGGCCCAGGGCATCGGCCTTCTCCTTGGACATGACCACCACGAAGGCGGCGCCATCGTTGATGCCAGAGGCATTGGCGGCGGTCACGGTGCCGTCCTTCTTGAACGCGGGCTTCAGCTTGGCCAGGGCCTCATAGGTGGCGCCGGCGCGGGGGAACTCGTCGGTGTCGAAGGCGAGGGGATCGCCCTTCTTCTGGGGGATCATGACAGGCACGATCTCGTCCTTGAACTTGCCGGCCTTGATGGCGGCCTCGGCGCGGTTCTGGCTGCGAACGGCGAACTGGTCCTGCTCCTCGCGGGTGAGGTTCCACTTGGCGGCGATGTTCTCGGCGGTGATGCCCATGTGGACGCCGCTGAAGGCATCGGTGAGGCCGTCATTCACCATGGCGTCGATCATGGTGGCGTTGCCCATGCGGTAGCCGAAGCGCGCCTTGGGAAGCACGTAGGGGCCCTGGCTCATGTTCTCGGTGCCACCGGCCACGATCACATCGGCGTCACCGGCCTTGATGATCTGGGCAGCGAGGCTGATGGCGCGCAGGCCGGAGCCGCACACCTTGTTCAGGGACATGGCGCTGACGGTCTCGGGCAGGCCGGCCTTGATGGCGACCTGACGGCCGATGTTCTGGCCGAGGCCAGCGGCGATGACGTTGCCGCAAAGAAGTTCGTCGACCAGGGCACTGTCGATACCGGCGCGCTTGATGGCTTCGGCGGCTGCGATGGCACCGAGCTCAGCGGCAGGGATGTTGGCCAGGGTGCCATTGAAGCTGCCGACGGCAGTGCGGACTGCGCTAACGATTACGACTTCTCTCATTCGAGTATTCCTTCCTTTTGGGGATGGCGTTGCACGTGCAACGAAGAAAGGAGTGGAGGTCTCCGCGAACGTTTCGTTACGTTTCGCAGTCGCCTCCACTCCTCAGTAAATCATCGGATTGCATCTACCTTACATGGCACCGTACTTGTAGGTGCGCTCGGGGACGTTGGGGACGATATCGTCCTCGTCGATCTCGGCGACGCAGCGGACCATGGAACCGTCGCCCAGGTGCCAGCGGATGGGGAAGGCCAGGAAGCGGAAGCGCTTGCCGACCACACGGTCCAGGTTGCCGCCCAGGTTCTCGACGCCGGTGATGCCGTTGCCGAGCATGAGCTTGTGGCAGGGCTCCCAGGTGCCGTAGCAGCCGATGGCTTCCAGGTGGCCGAACTTCTCGTCGTACTTGGCCTTGCCGTGGAGCTTGATGTAGGTCTCCTTGTCGAACTCGGCGTAGGCTTCCTCACCATACTTCTCGATGAACTCCTCGATCAGGGTCTTGCCGCTGTAGCCTTCCAGCTTCATGCGGGTGCCGTTGTTGCCCATGGAGGTGTGGAGGGGGTGATCCAGGGCCTGCTGGTCCATGGCGACGCACTTCACGCCGTGCTTGACGAACCAGTTGCCGGCCTCAAGGCCGCAGCCGAGGGAGTAGTGGTAGTAATCCTTGCTGTCGTCGAACTTGAGGTGCATGCCGGTGCGGAGGCAGAGCACCATGCCCTTGAGCTCCTCGGGCTTCATGCCGACGCGAGCAACGGCATCTTCCAGGTCGGCAGCGGTGATCAGCTGCCAGTCCTTGGTGCGGACGTCGAGGCAGACGGCGTCGCCGGCGTAGGCGTCGACAGCGAGCTCATGGGAGTAGAGGGCGCGGCGACCGTCGAACATGCGCTCCATGACGTGGCGGGGAGCGTCAGCATGGGTGCCGGTGTGCATGGTGCACTTGATCATCTGGGTGAGCACGCCGCCCTTGGCCATGCTGTGCATAGGGGCAATCTCGGGCTTGGCGAAGTAGGGCCAGAGGGGCATGTCGCCGAAGAAGGGGTGGCTCAGGTCAACAAAAACTTTCTTTCCCATGGTGGGACCTCCAAAAAGGGATTGGCTTTGGTGGGAATTCGATCTACTTGCCGTAGATCACTTTGATCAGGTACTCGGACAGGTTCTTCTTGGAAGCGGCCATGGTCTCGGGGGTCCACTGCTGCCAGCCGTTGCCGTTGGCTTTGAAGCCCAGCTCGCCCTTGGCGACCTTCTCCTTGAGGAGGGGGGAGGGCTCGGTGGAGCTCTCGATGTACTTCAGGATGTAGCTGTGGATCTGGAGGGTCAGGTCCAAGCCGACCATGTCCGAGTTCTCCATGGGGGAGAGCTGGGGCAGGCGCATCCCGAAGCTGCTCTTGATGGCCTCATCCACGGTGGCGGCGTCGGCGATGCCGCGCTCCACGATGGAGATGGCCTCACGCCAGAGGGCGTGCTGCAGACGGTTGGCCACGAAGCCGGGGACGTCTTTGTTCACGCGGATGGGGCGCTTCTCGATGCGGCGGAAGATCTCCATGGAGTAGTCCATGACTTCCTCGGAGGTCTCGGCGGCCTTCACCACCTCGACGAGGGGGATCAGGTAGGGGGGGTTCCAGAAGTGGGCACCCACCAGACGATCCTTGTGGGTCATCTTCTGGGCGATCTCGGTGGGGCTCATCACCGAGGTGTTGGTGGCGTAGACGCACTCGCGGCTGGTGAGGGCCTCGAGATCGCGGAACAGGTTCTGCTTGATCTCCATGTCCTCGGCCACGCACTCGATGACGAAGTCCGCATCCTTCACGGCCTCGGCCATGTTGTTGATGGGGTGGATGCGGCTCTTGATCTCATCGGCCTCGGCCTGGGTGAAGACACCCTTGTCGAGGAGGGGCTTCAGATTGGAATCGATCCGCTTGAAGACCTCGTCGGCCGGGGTGGCCCGGCTCTGGAGCATGACCTTCATGTCCTTGCAGTAGGCGAAAGCCTGCGCAAGGCCACAACCCATCAGACCAGCGCCGATGACGGCGATGTTCTTGTAGCTTCTCATTGTTACTCCTTTAAAAGAGCGGGTTGACACGACTTGTTTGAATCACAGATTCGAAGCGGTCGAGGTGCTTCGGGGCACCTCAGGACCTGCACTCGTTGAACTCTCTTCCGGTCAAAATTCCTCCATGCGCTGAGAGAGCGAATCGCATTCCAGTCTCAACGGGGATAGGTTCGAGGACCTTGGCCCTGCACTCCCCGGTAATCCAGGGAGGAGGCGGATGGTGCGGGATGGAAATCACCCTGGGAACCTTGCGCTTCAAGGCTCCTCAGGAGGGAAATTCGTTCGAGAACCATGCCCAAACCCACCAAACTTGTCCCATGCATCTGTGACAGGAGTCATCATCCCGATTTCCTGGAACACCGTCAATGGGGGCCCAGGGTGAATCAGGAACAAAAAAATGATTAAACTATGCAATTCCTGGTCTGCTCAGGGCTCTCGTGTTGTGTATTTAATAATTATCACAACCTTGCTTGTGATGCCGGTCACTCGGTGGGGTCGAGGGGCGAACGGGATCTTCAGGTGTGGCACAAGTAGAAGTTTTGCATGTGGATAAGGTCGCTTTAGACTCTGCTTTCATGCCCGGTCGTTTTTCGGTGATTCGAGGGTTATTTGGAAAAGCAATCAGCATGATCAAGGCTGCAAATCCTCTGCCCCGTGCCCCCTTGGAGGGGGTGCGACATGCCTCTCATTTGTGGTTAAGCTGTTGTTTAACAATATGATGCATCTTGTATGGTGATGCAAAAATTCGATGCCTGTCACTGGTCATATCAGGGGGGGCGAGGCGGGGAAAAGCTGCGTGATATTAATAAAACATCGCCTGTGTCTGAAAAAATTTCTAACCCCACCAAAGATTGGCCCCGGACTTGTCCGGGGCCAATCTTCGGAGACGCTGGTTTCCTGGGTACTACTGGCCGCGGGTCTTGTTGAACTCGTCCACGATGTGGTAGATGCGTTCCTTTGCGCGCAGCTTCGCCTTCTTCAGTTCGACCTCCTCGATGGATTCCCGGGCAGTCAGGCGAATCTTGTTCTGGAGGTAGTGCAACCGCTCATCCGCGGCCCGGTGTTCCTCCATCAACTTGCGGAACTCGAAATGCTCCTTCATCAGGCGTTCTTGCACGTCAGGCTGAAGATCCATGATCCCTCCTATGTGGCCCCTGGCTGGGGGGGTGCTTTTCATGCCCAAAGGGTAGTCTTGGCGCTATGGACGTCAAGTGAAGGTTCCTGTCGGTCCGCAGTGGAGGTACGATCCAGGCCATCATGAGCTTGCATGCCGAGGACTTGCTGATAACGACTCCACAGAAGGTTCGCCTTCTGGGTCCCTTGAGCCTACGCCTGGAGGCAGGGGTGAGGGCTGGCCTGATGGGGGAATCCGGTTCGGGTAAGTCCATGCTGGGGCGTGCGCTGATGGGAGTGCTCCCCCGAGGGCTGGACGTCGCGGCGAAGTCTCTGACGCTCTTCGGCCAACCCTGGGGGCAATCGTCAGATCCGATGTGGCAGCGCCTGGCATGGGTCCCCCAGGAGCCTCTGCAGGCTCTTCACCCGTTCCTGACTGTGGAGGAGCACCTTGCCCTGCTGCCAAGGGCATGCCTGGGGGAATCAGGTGCCAGGGCGAGGGCGCGGCTCCTGCCGATGCTTGAGCGGATGCGTCTGCCGATGGACCCGGGTTTCATGGGGAAGTACCCCCGCCAGATGAGCGGGGGCCAGCGGCAGAGGCTGGTGCTTGCTTTGGCCCTGGGGTGTGAGCCTGAGTTCCTGATCCTGGACGAGCCGACAACCGCCTTGGATGCCTCCCATGGCCAGGATGTCCTGGGACTGATTGAGGAGCTTCACAGAGAACGGGGGCTTGGATACCTGTGGATAAGCCACGATCTGGATCTGATCGCCTCCGCGTCGGAACAGCTCTTGGTGCTCTACGGGGGGGTGATGCTGGAGGCCGGGCCCACGGCACGGGTGCTGGATCAGCCCCGGAGTCCATACACCGCAAGGCTCCTCTCGGCTGCCCGCGGTGAACCCAGCAATGAGTCCGGTTTCCTCTCGGCTCCGGCATTGCGACCCGCTGGCTGCCCTTTCCAGGCAAGGTGTCCAGCCTGTCTTCCAGCCTGTGGGGGCTGGAGTGGCTGGCGCGGCACTCTGGAAGATGGATTCCGCTGCGAAAATCCTCTACCCGAAATCGCGCTTCAGGTCTGATATCGCCTGCCTGACGCGGGTTTCCCGGCGCCAGAGGCGGGCAACCAGGCGCATGAACCATCCGATGAGCCAGGCATTGATGGCGGTGGCCAGCCCTTGGGCGATCAGGATGGTCCAAACCTTCACGGTGCTTCCCCCCCCCCAGCGCCATGCCAGCAGGAGGACGATGGCGTGGAGGCCGAGACGGATCACGACTCCTCCCAGCACCAGCGAGGACCACTGGAAGGGACGGGTCCAAAGACAGAGCATGGCGTTCCAGAGGTGGCGCCCATAGGGGGCATCGGGCTCCGCAGCCCTGGCCAGCCGACAGATCCACCACTGAACCATCAGGGTGGAGCCCAGGCAGAGAGGAGCCAGGATGTGGCCCAGCAAGGCCAGCCAGCCTAGGCCCTGGATACCCGTGCCCCCCAGGTAGTCCAGGAGCTGGAGCAATAGCCAGGTCACGGCTCCCAGGGGTACCAGGCCGATGGCCAAGGCATCAAGGATGCCCAGGCCCCAGGGTTTCCAGCGGGCCTTGATTCCAAGCTCCTCGGTCTGGATGCGCCAGCCGAACCACAGAACCAGGTAGAGCGTGATGATCCCGAGCGTGGGCATCCAAAATCCAGTCCAGGCCTGCTGGAGTCCACCATTCTGGAGAATCTCGTGGATCTCACGGGCGGTGATGCGCTCCCCCCAATAATGGGGCAGGGCGCTGTTGCCGACCAGGCGACGCAGGTGGACCGCCCAGAGGGAAGGCACCGCTACCTGGAAGGCCACCCAGGCAAGAATGAAGGCGAGGCCGTTCCGGCGGAATCCTCCGCTCCGGGTCTCCCGGAGATAGGACCATGGGCCCCTGGGGGAGAGATCCTCGTCGGGTGCTTCCATCATGCCATTCCTCAGAGCTTGAACTTGAGGGTGGTGTCGGCCTCAAGGTTCACGTTGCGGGTGCTTGCCGGGTGACCGGCAATGCCAACCGAGTGTTTGCCCTTGGCGACCTCGATGGCGGCACTCCCGTCACTCTCGATGCTGGTGGTGATCCCATCGACCGTCACCATTCCCGAGGAGGGGAAGGTGGAGACCGTGAGACTGGCTAGGCCCGGCGTGGCAAGGCTCACCTGCTGCCCAGGGGTCACGGAAAGGCTGCGGCTCTCCCGGTAGAAGACTCTGGCATTGACCAGTTCGAGGCGGTGCGCGCCGGGAGCCAGCTTGAGGATGGCTCCCGGGCGCATCTCCCCAGCGTCTTTGCCATCAATCTTGATCCGCACCGGGAATGCGCCTGTCAGGCGCAGGCCCGCAGGAGCGCTGGGATCCTGGGGCTCGGCAGGCCTTGCGGCCTCCTGGGGCGCGCTCAGCGAGAAGGTCCGGGTGCCGGGGGTCTCGCCCTCCAGGAACTCCTGGGAGAAGGCGAGCTGGTCCTTGGTGAAGGTCAGATTGTGCTTCTTCCCCTGGTCCCAGGAAACGGTGAGGGGGGTGCGGTCCTTGAGGGGGACCGAATCCATCACGACCGTGGCTCCAGAGGGCTCGGTGCGCAGCACCTCATCGCGCACGATGGGCCTGAGCTCCAGTTCCGTGGAAATCCCCTTCTGATAGACGAACTCCTGGGGCTCGAAGCCTCGGTGCTCGATCATCAGACGCTCTCCGGGCTTGAGGGGGAGCACGATCGGCGTCTCGCCAAGCTCCTTTCCCTCCCTCAAAACCTTGGCCTGGGGTGGACGGGAAATCAGGGTGATGGTCTTACCGGTTTTCCCTCGGAAGAGGAGGAAGCCCCCGGCCGCCAGCGCAACGAGGGCCCCGGCCACGATGGGAAGGGTGCGAGACCGGTGGGGCCTGGCCACCGACGTCTCTTCCTGTGGCGTGCGTGAGGCCGGAACGCTGATTTGGATGCCCACCGGGGATGGGGTGAGCTGGCGAAGTCCCTGGAGCAGCGACAGGCGCTCCTCCGGGCCGAGCCCCGTGACCGAATCCACCAGGTCCTTGATGAAGTCCCCGCAGGTGGGGTAGCGCTCTTCCGGGCTCTTGGCCAGGACCCGGCTGAAGATGCGCTGCCAAGCGCCGGCCGCGAGGCCCAGGACCGGAGGGTCCACCTCCGTCGGGTTCTCATTGACGATGCGGTAGAGGATGGTGTTGATGGAGGAGCCCGGGAAGGGGAGGCCCCCGGAGAGGAGTTCGAAAACCAGGACGCCGAAGCTGAAGATATCGGAGCGGAGGGTGGTCTTGCCCTCCCGGATCTGCTCCGGGCTGGCGTAGGCGGGTGTGCCCAGGAAGGTGCCGGTCTGGGTGAGGTTGGCATCCTCCCGCTTGGCAATGCCGAAGTCCATGAGCTTGGGCCGACCATCCTCCGTGAGCATCACGTTCCCGGGCTTCACATCCCGGTGGATGATGCCGTGGGCGTGGGCGTGGTCCAGGGCCGAGGCGATGCCCGCCGCCAGGCTGAGCTTGGCGCCCAGGTCCATCTTCTGGCTTTCGCCGGACTTGATGAGGGCATCCAGGGGTCGGCCCGGAACGAACTCCATGGCCATGAAGGGGCCCACGTCGCTGTCGCCGACGTCATAGATGGTCACGATGCCGGGGTCGTTGAGGAGTCCCGAAACCTCGGCCTCCCGCTGGAATCGCATGAGGAAGTCCTGGCGATCGGTTTCGCTCCGGATGGCTGCGAGGCGCACCACCTTGATGGCGAGCTTGCGCTTGATCCTGGGATCCTCCGCGAGATAGACGCTCCCCATGGCGCCTGAGCCAAGCAGCTTCTTGATCTCGTAGCGCCCAACAGTTCTGGGTTCGTTCGCCTGTCCGTCCATTGATGGTCTTCCCGTGCTTCATCGGAATTCTGCAAGGAAACAGGGTTCTTGTCACGGAATTGCTCCTCGACGGGCGCTATCCTCACCCTATTGGGGGATACATGCGCATCGAATGCATCGCCGTCGGCTCCGAACTTCTCTCGACGGGGCGTCTGGATACCAATTCCGTATGGATCACTGAGCGACTTGGGCGATTGGGGCTCTCCATCCACCGGAAGACCGCCATCGGGGATGAGCCCGGGGATCTCCGCGCCCTCTTCCTGGAGGCCATCCAGCGCTCCGAACTGGTGATCTGCACCGGCGGGTTGGGGCCCACCTTCGATGACCTGACCAAGGAAACCTGGGCCGAGGTCTTCGGGGCTGAACTGGTCGAGGATCCCCAGGTCCGCCGGGACATCCTGGATTTCTATGCGGCCAGGAACCGGGTTCCCCCCGAGAGCAACTTCAAGCAGGCCCTGGTGCCCGTAGGGGCCAGGATCCTCCGCAACCCCTTCGGCACGGCCCCGGCGCTCTACTGGGAGTCCCCTCAGGGCTATCCCGGTCGCCGGGTTATTCTCCTGCCGGGGGTTCCGCTGGAGATGAAACAGATCTGGGAGGGGCAGATCGAGGCCCTTTTGGCCCCCTTGGCCCAGGCCTCTGTCCATACCCTCCGCATGGTGGTGGGTTCGGTGCCGGAGAGCACGCTGGACGAGCGCACTCGAGCTCTGCGGGAGCAGCATGGGGCCCTGGAGTGGACCATCCTGGCGGGGATATCCCACGTGGAACTGGTGGCCCGGGGGGCTGATCCAGCCCTACTGGAGGCGGCCCGGAAGGGATTCGAGGGGGAATTGGGTGAGGACCTCGTCTGTGTGGGCGAAGGGAGCATCGAGAGCACGGTGCTCGACCTGCTCCAGGCCCGAGGGGAGACCCTGGGCCTGGCGGAAAGCGTGACCGGGGGCTTCATCGCCACGCGTCTGGTTGCCGTTCCCGGGGCGAGCCAGGCCTTCCTGGGGGATGTGGTCACCTATTCCGCCAGGGCCAAGGTCCAGCTCGCAGGGGTTCCGGAACGTGTCATCCAGGTTCACGGCACGGTGTCCGAAGCCACCACCCGGGCCATGGCCGAGGGGATCCGGGATCGTCTGGGAGCGACCTGGGGGCTGGCCACCACCGGAAACGCGGGTCCCTCCCAGGATGCCCAGGGGCCCGCCGCCGTGGGGACGATCCATATCGCCCTGGCGGGACCCGCGGGAACACAAACCATTCAGTATTCCCTGCCGGGGTTCCGATCTGATATCCAGTCCAGGGCAGCGGCATGGGCCATGGACTTCCTGCGAAGGCGCCTCGTCTGACAGGTGCTACGAAATCTGGTAAAATATCCGGATGTACACACTTAACCTGCAATCGTTCATCGCCTGGTGTCTGGGCGCTTTTCTCGCTGGAAGCATTCCCTTCGGCCTCATCCTTGTGAAGCTGGCGGGTAAGGGGGATGTCCGCCAACAAGGGTCTGGGAATATTGGAGCCACCAATGTCATGAGGGCCGGGGGCAAGGCCCTGGGCATCGTCACCCTTCTGCTGGACGTGGCCAAGGGCTTTCTTCCGGTCTTCCTGGCGCGCAAGGTCGGGGTCTCCATGGTGGCCCTCTCTTGGATCGCCCTCTTCGCTGTGCTCGGGCATGTCTTCACCCCCTGGCTCCGCTTCAAGGGGGGCAAGGGCGTGGCCACGGCCCTAGGGGCATGCCTGGCCTATCACGCCCTGCTGCCTCTGCCAGCCCTGGGCAGCTTCTTTGTGGTGGTGGCCATCTCCGGCTATGTGAGCCTCGGGAGTGCGGTCGCAGCCCTGGTCCTGATTCCGACCGCCCTGGGGCTCTTCGGCCCTCGTTTTTCGGGCATCGTTGCCTTGCCTGAGGCGACGGCCCGGTACCTGATCCTGGCCTGGGTCTTGATGCCCGCCCTGGTTGTCCGCAAGCATGCCGGTAACATCCAGCGGCTCATCGACGGCACCGAGAACCGACTCTGGGGCAAGAAGAAGGAGGGCCGCTCATGAGCCATCGTCCCGACATCGCTGTCTTCGGTGCTGGCGCATGGGGCACAGCCCTGGCCATGGCCTGGGCTCGTCAGGGTGCACACGTGGTCCTCTGGGGGCACCCGGTTTCCCTGGTGGAGGAACTGGTCCAGACTCGCCGACATCCGAGGCTGGCTGATGCCGAGCTGCCCCCCTCCATTCTGCCAGTGGCATCCCCCGAGCTGGCCTTCACGGCTCCCGTCTGGGTCAGTGCCCTCCCGACTCAAATCAGCCCCCAGATCTGGAAGGGCCTGGCTTCGCAGGCTTCGGATCGACCTGAACTCCTGATCCATGTGAGCAAGGGCATCCTGCAGCAGGGGCATCAGCGCCTCTCCGAGGTCCTTGAGCCCATGCTCCAGGTTCCCGTGGGGGTCCTCTCCGGGCCCAGCTTTGCGGACGAGGTCGCCCTGGATCGTCCCACCGCCATCGTGCTGGCCTTGCCTACGAGCATTTCCGAGCACAGGGCCGTTCAGCTCCAGGCCCTGCTTTCGACTCCGCGCCTGCGCCTCTATCTGAGCCGGGATCGGGTCGGCGTGGAGCTCTGCGGTGCCCTCAAGAACACCCTGGCCATTGCCGCCGGGCTGGTGGATTCCCTGGGGCTGGGATACAACGCCCGGGCGGCGCTCGTGACCAGGGGCCTTGCGGAGATGAGCCGCCTTGTGGAGCGTCTGGGAGGGCGTCCCGAGACCGTCATGGGCCTGGCCGGGATGGGGGATCTGCTCCTCACCGCCACGGGGCCCCAGAGCCGGAACCGCCGTTTCGGCGAGATGCTGGGGCAGGGGATCACCCCCGGCGCCGCCTCGGCCTCCATGGCCGAGCAGGTGGTGGAAGGGGTCTTCACGACCCAGGCTGCCCTGGCATTGGCCGATGAAGTGGGGATCGAACTACCCATTGCCCGGGAGGTCGCCCGTCTCATCGATGGGGCGGATCCTGAAGAGGCTGTGGCTAGATTGATGAATAGATCATTGAAGTCCGAGTAGCCCCATGGCGGAACCCTCCTACAAAAGTACGAGCCTGACGGTCCTGATGAGCCCGGATATGGCCAACTTTTCCGGTCACGTCCACGGGGGGGCCATGCTGCGGCTCCTGGATCAGGTGGCCTACGCCTGCGCCTCCCGCTATTCCGGCTGCTACGTGGTGACGGTCTCAGTGGATCAGGTGAGCTTTCGGGAGCCGGTCCATGTGGGCGAACTGGTGACCTTCCTGGCCTCCGTCAACCACACCGGAAACAAGTCCATGGAAGTCGGCATCCGGGTGGAGGCGGAGAACATCCGCGCCCGCACTCGGCGTCACGTCATCACCTGCTATTTCACCATGGTGGCGGTGGACGAAGATGGAAAGCCCACCCCCGTTTCCCAGGTGCTTCTGGAGTCCCCGACCGATCACCGGCGCTGGGCGGCGGCCAAGCTGCGCCGGGAATTCCGCCGCGAGGTGGAGCGGCATGGAGAGGAGATCCGGAAGCAGGCCCAGGGGGGGTGATCCGATACCGTGTGAAGGCTCCAGGCGGGCAGTTCACGGCAGAGGCCGGTTGAATGCCCATAGCCGTGGAGGACATAACAACGGACTTCTATCGATTCCGAACAAGTCATGAATCTGTCGGCTTTATATGTATTGTTTTTTATCCTGCCCATCCTGTCTATCCTGTTGAAAATCTTTAAAACAGGATAGACAGGATGGGCAGGATAAAAGCGGAATGACGATGAATCATTTTTGCGATGGTTCAATAATATGCCGTATAATTGATTATTTTATGAGCACTGGCCGCTATTCCTCCGCGCTCTCCGTGCCTCCGCGTGAACCCCTATTCCAGGTTCGCCCCCTGTTCCCGGATCTGCTCCAGGACGCCCTTGGCCTCCATGACGGCTCGGGTCATGGGGAGGCGCTTGCACTTGCTCCCGCAGGTGTTGATCTCCCGCAGGACCTCCTGGCACCACACGTCCAGGGCCTTGCCGCCAAGGCTGGGCTTCCTGAGCCGCTGGGCGAAGTCATCCAGGTGGGCTTCCAGGCGGACCAGCTCCTCCCGGACGTCCTGGCGCTCCGCCAGGGCCCCGGCTTCGGCGATGATCCGCTCAGCGGGAAGCTGGCCCTGGAGTTGGGCATCCTTGAGGATCTGGTCCAGGCGCTGCTGGTATTGGGCCGGGAGTTCCAGGGCCTGGGCATCGGCTTCAGCAGCAAGGGTTTCCCGCAGGTCGCGAAGCCGCTTCAGGCCGTCCCCGAAGAAGCCCTTGAGGCGCTCCGCTTCCTGGGTCCGCCCCTCGTTCCACTTTGCCAGGAGCTCCTCCAGTCCATCCATCACGGCCCCTTCCAGGCGCTCGGCCAGATCGGAGGCTGGCGGCAACCAGGCTCCGGGGAGGCGGAAGAAGGCTTCGGCGGTGAGGGTGGGCAGGTTCAGCCACTCGGCGTCCTCCTGCCAGGCCTTGGCCACCGAACGCAGGAGGGGGCGGTTGAGCTGGGGCTCCAGCCCCGGCTCGTCCTGGACTTCCACGGTGATATCCACCTTGCCCCGGCTGGCGGTGTTCCGCACGGCTCCCCGGATGGCCATCTCCAGGGAATGGAGGGCCGGGTGCAGGCGCACCGAGATTTCCAGGGCTTTGTGATTGACGCTGCGCACCGAGAGCCGGAGCTGCCCCATGGCCAGGGGGCGGTGGATTTCGGCGAAGGCAGTCATGGAACGCATGGGGACTCCGGGGAAAAGTCTCACGCGGAGGCGCGGAGCCGCGGAGAAGAGGCTGCAAGGGAGGGGAGGAGAGAAGTCTTGAGATGGAGTCGTCTGAATGGGCTGCTTGCTGGTCGGCAGGGCTGGGGTCCCAATTCTACAGGGTTCTTTCTCCGCGCACTCCGCGCCTCCGCGTGATTCTCTTTATTCCTCGTTCTCGGGCCGTGCCATCAGCCAGCTCTTGCTGCGGATCCGCTCCAGTCCTTTCTCTGGATAGAGCTCCAGGCCCGCGCCGATGCCGGGTTCCAGTCCCAGGCGGGGCACGGCGGCGCGATCGAAGCCAAGGCGTGCACCCTCCTGGAGGCGCAGGGGGAGCTGGGCCACTGGGCGTACCTCGCCGGTGAGGCCCACCTCTCCCATGAAGAGGCACTTGTCGGCCAGGAGCCGTCCCGTGGCGCTGCTGACCAGGGCGGCGATCACGGCCATGTCGGCGGCGGGATCCTCCACCTCCAGGCCACCGGCCACATTCACGTAGACGTCCCGGTCGTGGAGCTGGACCCCACCGCGTCGCTCGGCCACGGCGCAGAGCATGGCCAGGCGCTGGCCGTCGATGCCCAGGGCTGTGCGCCGGGGGATGCCCATGCCTGCGGAGGCCACCAGGGCCTGTATTTCCACCACCACAGGACGGGTGCCGTTGAGGACCACAGTGGCGGCGCATCCAGGCCGGGGCTCGGTTTCCAGGAAGAAGGGGTTGCCCTCGGCGGGCACTAGGCCCCGCTCGGTCATGGCGAAGACCCCCAGTTCGAAGGCGGCGCCGAAGCGGTTCTTGAGGGCTCGCAGGAGGCGGTGGTGGTGGTGGCGGTCCCCCTCGAAGGCCAGCACTGTGTCCACCAAGTGCTCCAGCACCTTGGGGCCTGCAAGGCCTCCGTCCTTGGTGACGTGGCCCACAAGCACCAGGGGGGTGCCCGTGGCCTTGGACCACTTCGTGAGGATCTGGGCGCATCCCCGGACCTGTCCCACGCTTCCCGCGCTGCTCTCGAACTCGGGATCGAAGAGGGTCTGGATGGAGTCGATCATCAGGAGGGCCGGCTTCATGTGATCGGCGGCCTCCAGGATGGCCCTGACGTCCGTCTCGGCAAGGAGGTGGATGCCGGGGTTCTCGGCTCCCAGGCGGCGGGCCCGGAGCTTGATCTGGCGCTCGCTCTCTTCGCCTGAGGCGTAAAGGACCGTGCCGGTGGCGTTGGCGGCCCACTGGAGCAGGAGGGTGGACTTGCCGATGCCCGGTTCCCCGCCCAGGAGCACCACCATGCCCGGAACAAAACCGCCCCCCAGGACCCGGTCCAGCTCGGGAAGGCCTGTCTCCGTGCGCTGGGTTTCGCTGATCTCAACGTCCAGGAGGGAGATGGGGCCGTTGTAATGGCTCTGGGCGTAGGCGCTCCTGGAGCGGTCCAGGCCCTTCTTGAGTGAACCGCGAACCTCCTCGATGGTGCCGAAGGCGCCGCAGCCACCGCACTTCCCCATGGGCTTGGGGTAGCGCGCACCGCAGGCGGTGCATTCGAAGACGGAGGAGGGTTTGGCCATGCCTGAGTCTATCCTGGTAGTTGCTCCGTCTCTTCCAGGGGCCCTAACGATGCCGGGGAAATTCATGCAAGAACTGAAAGATCGAATCTTGTCCGAGGGCGTGGTCATTGGCGATTCGGCCCTCAAAGTGGATTCCTTCCTGAACCACCAGCTTGATCCGGCCTTCACCATGCGTATGGGGCAGGAACTGGCGGCCTGTTTTGCGGATGCGGGGATCACCAAGGTTCTGACGGTGGAGGCCTCGGGGATCGCTGTAGCCCTGGCGACGGCCTTGCCCCTGGGGGTTCCGGTGGTCTTCGCCAAGAAGAGGAAGGCCATTACCCAGGACGGGGAGACCTACACGGCTGAGGTCTTCTCCTTTACGCGGAAGGAGTCGGTCCAGATCTCGGTGACCCGCCGCTTCCTTGCTGAACGCGATGTTGTGCTCATCGTGGATGATTTCCTCGCCCACGGTGAGGCCCTCAAGGGGCTGGTGAGCATTGTGGCTCAGGCTGGCGCGCGTCTCGCCGGGGCTGGGATTGTCATCGAAAAGTGCTTTCAGGGCGGAGGGGTTGCTCTTCGATCGCAAGGGATTCGAATCGAATCCCTTGCCGCCATCGAGAGCATGGGGTACGAGGGGATCCGCTTCTTGTGATTGTGACAGTGATTGCGCATCGATCTGGTGTGGCTTTTGGGTGATTCTTGGCCTGGAATCCCCTGGCAATGGTCGCCACGGTCGCGTGGTCTTGCCTGTCTGATCCATGGCGTAGGTTGTTTGTCAAGTCGGAAATTTGGACCAATGCCCTTGTTGGAGGGTGTAACGGATGAATGGGTTTCAATAATTAGAACCTGTTGTATATCAGTGTTTGAGTGATCATATTTTTGAATTCCGCATCTTCTGTGGAAAACCTTGCGGATTACCCCCCCCGGAGGGTCCTAAACACCCCCGTTTACAGGACTTTTACACTCTGCACATGCTTCTCATCATGTTGTTTTGCCCTTTGTTTGCAGATATTTACGTTTGGCGCGATTGTTTCCTGGGCGGGTTCGGATACGCCGGGGTTTTCCACATTTTCCTTTTTGTTTCGTGTTGACATCCTCGGCCTCTCTCCAATTCGGGAAGGGGGTGGGCGAGCTGTGAAGTTCAACGTGTGACCCATGAAAAATGGGCATCGGACACTGAATGTCATCCCTTTCCTGCGCTATCCTCTGGGGATGTCCCTGTTTCGATGGCTAACAGCTCCCCTGGCCCCCTTGTACGGGGCTGTCGTGAAGGCCCGCAACCGGGGCTTTGAACGGCATCCCGAGAGGATTGCCAGGGCAGAAGCCCCCGTGGTTTCTGTCGGAAACCTCAGCACCGGAGGCACCGGCAAGACGCCGGTGACCCTGGCCTTGGCGGGGGGGCTGGCTGATCGGGGCTGGCCGAATGTCGTCCTCTCCCGGGGCTATCGTGGAAAACGGGACGTGGATCCCATGGATGTGGCTCCCGATACGAACCCGGGGGAGGCCGGGGACGAGCCGGTCCTGATGGCGCGCCGTCTGGGCCCTGGCCGTGTAGTGGTGGGGCGCAAGCGGCATGCTGCAGCCCTCAGGGCCCTTTCCTTCCCTTCGTGCCCTCGGGTGCTCCTCCTTGATGATGGCTTCCAGCATCGGGCTCTCCATCGGGATCTGGACCTTCTCCTGCTGGACGGGGTGCGGCGCTGGGGCAACGGCCGGATGCTTCCCCTGGGGGATCTGCGGGAACCCATGTCGTCCGCCGCCCGGGCGGATGCCCTGGTGGTGACCCGGGGGAGCCGGGCGGACCGAGCCGCCATCCTGGCCTGGTGGGAGTTCCATGGCTCCGGTGGTCCCGTCTTCTGGGTGGATTTCGCCATCGGGGCGCTGCGGCGCCTGGATACCGGGGAGCGGCGGATGCTTCCCGCCGAGCTCGGCCCCCTTCTGGCCTTCTGCGCCCTGGGGCATCCCGAGGCCTTCTATGCCGATCTTCTGGTGGCAGGCCTCTCCTGGGTCGGGACCCGCTCCTTCCTCGATCACCACCCCATCTCCCCCCGGGAGCTGGAAGGGCTTCAGGAAGCGGCCCGCAGCGCCGGGGCCGAGGGGCTGGTCTGCACCGAAAAGGACGCCGTGAAGTTTGGGGAAGCCCACCTCAAGCGCCTGGACATGCCCCTGTGGGTGGCGGAGCAGTCCGTCCTTGGCCTGGAGCCCCTGCAGGAATTCGTGCTGGAGAGGCTGGAAAAGCAGTTCGGCTCCCGCTAGACTGGGGACCAAGCTGCGGGCGTAGTTCAGTGGTAGAACGTCAGCTTCCCAAGCTGAATGTCGACGGTTCAATCCCGTTCGCCCGCTCCAGAAGAAAAGCCCCCGAATCCCGGGGGCTTTTTCTTGTCCTCAGCGCAGCCTGCCCAGCAGCTCGTCCAGGGATACGCTCACGATGGTCGTGGCCCGGTCGCTCATGGCATAGGGCAGCACGATCTCCCGCCCATGGAGCAGGGCGCCGCAGCTGTAGACCACATTCGGGACGTAGCCCTCCCGCTCCTGTCCCTCTGGGACCAGGAGGGGTTCCCGCAGGCGTCCAATGACACGGGTGGGATCCTGCAGGTCCAGCAGGGCGGCGCCGATGCAGTACTTCCGCAGGGGCCCCACGCCGTGGGTGATGACCAGCCATCCGGCCTCGGTCTCGATGGGGGAGCCACAGTTTCCGATTTTCACGGACTCCCAGGTTTCGGCAGGGCGGAGGAGCACCTTGGGGTCGCTCCAGTAGTGGGGGTTGTCCGAGAACATGATGAAGAGGTTCTCGTCGTCCTGGCGGGAAAGCATGGCGTAGCAGCTATCAATCCGGCGGGGGAAGAGGGCCATGCCCTTGTTGTGGGCTGCGGTGCCGTTGAGAGTCAGGACGCGGAAGTGCCGGAAATCCTGGGTCTCGATGAGCTGGGGCAGGATGGCATGGCCGTTGTAGGCGGTGTAGGTGGCGTAGTACATCGCCGTTCCGTCGTCCTCTGCGAAACGGACGAAGCGGGCGTCCTCGATCCCGTTGCTCTCGTTGTCCGAGACCGGGAAGATGCAGCGCTCGCTCAGGGCGAGCTCCGGTGGGAAATCCATCTCGTAATTGGAGTCGGCCAGCCACTGGATGCACTGGAGGGTGTTGCTGAGATCCTGGGGCAGGGGTCGGGTTTCCCGCCGGACCCGCAGCACGCTCTGGTTCAGGTCGCTGCGGGTGAAGCTCTCCCCGAGGGGTTCCATCGCCGTGGCCGAGTGGCTGTTGTCGAAGCCCATCTCGTGCAGCTTCACGATGAACAGGTTCTTCTTGTAGTTGGGGTTGGGATTGATCTCCGGCAGGGTGATGAAGCGGGAGGTTGGCTCCAGATGAATGCCACCTCCGGGCTGGATGAGGCCGGTGCGGAACTCGATGGAGGAGATGTGCCCTTCGCCGGTGGCTCGCAGGCTCAGGATGAATCTGAGGCCACCAGGTGGCACGCCATCCTGGTTCGGGTGGGGCACGATGGATGGATTGAAAAGGGCAGCGGCCTCCAGGGCGTATTCTCCGGAGAAGAGGGCGCCGATGAGGAGCTTGCGTCTGAGGGAGAGGGTGTGCTGGGTGAAGACGTGGGGCAGCACACGCTCGTAGTTGGCCAGCAGGGTCGATTCTAGGTCCAGGTGGCGCGAGGCGAAGTCCTGGTGAAGGGCTTCCAGTTCCCGGCTCACTTCCTCCTCGTCCAGGGCGAGGGCACGACCGATGATGGTTGTGATCCGGCGGCCATCGGATGGGATGAAGGGGCGCAGGATCACCCGCTCGCTCTGGGGGAGCAGGGTCAGATGGTGGCGGCGGAGCAGGAGGGGGCTCATGGGGTGCAGCCGAGGGGGGGGGTGATCATGTGCTTGGCGAAGCTCATCTCGGCGATGGAGAGGTGGAAGGCCAGGGTGGATTCCGCCCCCTGGTTCTCGTTGACCCGATCCGGGTGCAGCCCGTCGGCACAGCCGCCTGTGCTGGAGTCATAGAGGGGAAGGCCGAGATCATTACGGCCCAGGAACCACTCGAAGGCCCGTTTGGCTTCCCTGGACCAGGCCTCGTCCTGGGTGGCCCGGTAGGCTTCGAGGCACGCGGCGATCATGGCCTGGGCCTCCACCGGCTGCTGGTCGAAGTCTGCGTGGGCACCGCCCCTCGGATAGAATCCATTGCTGCCGATGGGGCGGAAATGGCCCTCCCGCGTCTTCTGTATGGAGCTCAGCCATTCCAGGGACTTCAGGCCGATCTCAAGGGCCTCCGGGTGGGGCATGCTCTGGGCACTCAGGATCAGGGCCTGACAGAACCGGGCGTTCTCGTAAGTGGCGCTGGATTCGAACCATGGCCAGTGCTCGTCGGCGCAACCCTCCCAAAGATGGATAAGCCTGCGGGTCAGTCCGGTCCGAGCATCCTTCACCGCAGCGCTGTCCGGGAAGCTGCGCAGGTACTCATGAATGCCCAGGAGGGTGAAGGCCCAGGCCCTGGGTGAGGTGAAGCTCTCCACCACAGGCAAGCCCCCCTCGAAGAGCAGGGCCGAGAGCTTGCGATGCCCCTCGTTCCGGGAACGCCCCGCGCCGGTGCCCACCGCCCAGAGGGCACGGGCATGGCTGTCTTCGCTCCCGGCTTCCTCCAGCCACTGGCGGCTGTGGCTCATGAAGTTGCGGAAGCGGCCGGTCCGGCGGTTCAGTGCCGCGGACAGGAAGGCGAGGTAGTTGGTCGCCAGGCGCTCCAGGGGTTCCGAGGGGGGGCGGCCCCCCAACTCATCCATCAGATTGCAGAGGATGAAGGCCCGGGCGTTGTCGTCGGTGCAGTAGCCTTCCTCGTAATTTGGCACATTGAATCTGGCGTGCTGGAAGATGCCGGTGTCGTCGCTCATGCGGGCGATGTGATCCAGGCGCAGGGCCGGAAGGTCGTAGGGGCGGCTCGCCAGGGTCCATTCCGCGAAGGCCTTCCGGGGCAGGGCCTGCCGGTCGGCTCCGGCGTGGGCGAAGGACTGGAGATAGCGTTGGGCAATGGCGGGCCAGATCATCTCCCGTCCCATGGCGTAGGCCCTCTTGCGGGTGTCCAGGAGACGGGCCGGGTCGTCCAGGTAGGTGCAGACGCCCTCGGCAATGGCCTGGGGGTTCCGGAATGGCACCAGGATGCCCCGTCCATCGGCCAGGAGTTCCTGGGCGTGCCAGTAGGGGGTCGAGACCACGGCCTTGCCCGCCCCGAAGACATAGGCCAGGGTGCCGGAGGTGATCTGGGCCTCGTTGAGGTAGGGCGTGAGGTAGATGTCCGTCGCCCCGATGAACTCCTTGAGATCCTCCAGGGACACGAACTGGTTGTAGAAGATCACGTGCTCCTTGACGCCGCAGTCCTCAGCCAGCCGCTCCAGGCCCAGGCGGTAACTCTCCCCTTCCCGGGCCACGAGGTGGGGGTGGGTGGCCCCCAGGACGATGTAGACCACGTCCGGGTGGCGCTTCACGATTTCCGGTAGCGCCTCGATGACATTCTCGATGCCTTTGCCCGGCCCCAGCAGGCCGAAGGTGAGCAGTACGTTTTTCCCCTCCACGCCGAACTGGGCCTTGTAGAGGCTGGAGTCAATGAAGGGCAGGTCGTGGATGCCATGGGGGATGATGTCCACCTTGGAGGCGGGTACCCCGTAGGTTTCCTGTAGGATTTCGAGTCCCTTGTGGGCCATCACCACCAGGCGGTCGCTGGATCGCACCAGCTCTTCCATCACCCTTCTCTGGTCAGGGTCGGGTTGCTGCAGCACCGTGTGCAGGGTGGTCACCACCGGCATGCGCACTTCCCGGAGCAGGGTCAGCAGATGGCTTCCTGCTGGTCCGCCGTAGATGCCGAATTCGTGCTGCACACTGAGCACCCGGGCGTTGCTGAAGTTGAGGAAGTCCGCGCCGCGCCGATAGGAATCCAGGTTCCGCTGATCCAGCTCGAAGCGCACCCGGGGGGGGTAGTCGTAGCCCTCCACCCGGTCATTGACGGCTCCCGTGAAGCAGATGGAGCCGGGGGCGGCCTGGGCCACGGCCTCGCACAGGTCATGGGTGAATGTAGCGATGCCGCAGAGCCTCGGCAGATAGCCGCCCAGGAAGGCGATGCGGTCAGGCAGGGTGGAGTCCATCATCTGGCACCTCACAATCGCTGCAACACGCGTTCGCTGCACCAGGTTGTCTGGGGCCGAGGGTAGCACGGGGATGGGGGGGCCGGTCCTGGCCTTGGTAAGGTATCCTCGCCCTATGAGTGCCCTCGATCCCATCGCCGCTGTCTCCCATCGCGCCCTGGCCCTGGAGGGCCTTCGGAGGCCCGCCTCACCCTTCCATTCCTGTCCGCCCCGGCTCCTGGTGGCCGATGTGAAGCGGCAGCGGATCGGGCTGCTGGCGGCGGGCGAGCTGCTGGGGGAGTTCCCCATTTCCACGGCGCTGGCGGGCCTGGGTTCGGAGGACGGTTCCTTCCGCACGCCCCTGGGCTGGCACCGGATTCACGCCAGGGTTGGCGAAGGGGCGACCCCCGGCACTGTATTCCGGGAGCGGCTGGACACAGGTGAGATATGGAGGGGCGAGCGTTCGGAGGCGGACCTCATCCTGACTCGGGTCCTCACCCTGGAGGGCCTGGAGGAGGGCGTCAACCGCGGTCCCGGCCTGGACACCTTGGCCCGCTATATCTACATCCATGGCACCAACCGCGAGGACCAGCTGGGCACGCCGGTGTCCCACGGATGCCTGCGCATGGCCAATGCCGATGTGATTTCGCTCTTTGATCTGGTGAGGGAAGGCGATCCTCTCCTGATCTCGGATGGCTCCGGGGATGCCCTCGGGCTGGGGCCGCTGCACTTCGCCGGGGTGGCCGGGAGCGGCATGAGTGCCCTGGCCCAGTTCCTGGCCATGAGGGGGCTGCGGGTCACCGGCAGCGACCGAAGCTTCGATCGCGGCCAGCGTCCGGAGGCCAAGGCTCAGCTGGAACGCCTGGGCATCCGCATCCTTCCCCAGGATGGCTCCGGGGTGGTCGCCGCCAGCGGTGTCGTCTACTCCACGGCTGTTGAGGAGGAAGTGCCGGACTTCGCTGAGGCCAGACGCCTGGGGGTGCCTCTCGTGCACCGCTCCGAACTCCTGGCGCACCTGGTGGGGCTCCATCGCACCATCGCCATCACGGGGACCAGTGGCAAGTCCACCACGACCGCCATGGTCTTTGAGCTCCTGCGGGGCGCGGGCAAGGAACCGTCGGTCATCACAGGGGGCGAACTGCCCAGCCTTCAGCGCGAGGGGCTCTGGGGCAATGCCTGGGCCGGAGGCTCGGATCTGCTGGTCATCGAGGCCGATGAGAGTGATGGCACGGTGGTGCGCTACCACCCCGCCGTGGGGGTGATCCTCAATCTCCAAAAGGACCACAAGGAGCCCGAGTCGGTGGCGGAGCTGTTCCGTGTCTTCCGCGCCCAGGCCCGGGAGGCTTTCGTGGTGGGAGATGATTCCAACCTGGCGGAGTTCGCCCCGGGAGCCATCATCTTCGGGCAGGGGGAGCGGGCCAAGGTGCGGGCCGAGGAGGCCAGTCTCACGGCGGAGGGCTCCAGCTTCCGGGTCAGGGACACGTGGTTCCATCTGCCCGCGCCTGGGCGGCACAATCTCGAGAACGCGCTGGCGGCCATCGCGGCCTGCCGCACCGTCGGGGTGCCCCTTCTGGACATGGTTGCGCCCCTGGAGGGCTTCCAGGGGGTGGCGCGCCGTTTCCAGGTCCTGGGCGAGCGCCGCGGGGTTCAGGTGGTGGACGACTTCGGCCACAACCCTGCCAAGGTGGCGGCTTCCATCCGTACCGCCCGGCTCCGGGCCCACCGGGTGCTGGCGGTTTACCAGCCCCATGGCTATGCTCCTACCCGCTTCCTTCGCAAGGATTTCGTCGAGACCTTCGCCACCGAGATCCGGCCCCAGGACCGCTTCTGGATGCTGGAGATCTTTTTCGCAGGGGGAAGTGCTCAGCGGGACTTCTCTTCCGGTGATCTGGTGGAGGAGATCGCCGCCAGGGGAGTGGCCGCGGAATTCGCCCCCTCCCGGGAATGGCTGGTGCAACGCCTGGCCAGCGAGGCTCGGGAAGGGGATCTGATTCTGGTCATGGGGGCCAGGGATCCTTCCCTGACGGAGCTGGCTCAGCGGATTCTCCAGGCCCTTTGAGCCCTACTGCTGGGGTGGTTCTCCCTGGGGAGGGGCGCCGCCGCCGGGATTACCAGTGGGCTGGCCGCTTTCGTCCAGGAGGGTGAGCGTTTCCGAACCCCGGGTGATCTGGCGGGCCACGTATCCCTGCGCCATGGGGGCGCCGACGACGGTGATCTCGTCTCCGGTGGCGAAGGTGAAGTTCTTGGCCTTCAGGATGAACTCGGGACCCACCATGATCTCCACACCCTTGCTCTGGGTCTGGAGGGTGAGGGTCACGATCTTGCCCGGTCCCTGGGATCGGGTGTTCACGGAGCTGACCGTGCCCTGGAGGCTCACCTCCTTGGAGGTCTCATAGGACATCCTGGGCGGGCGCTGGCCTCCACCGGCGGGTTGTGCCTGGGCTGCGATGGGGAGGGTGAGGCACAGGGCCAAGAGGGCGATTTTCATGGGGGCTCCTTTCGCCAGACGGTCTGGCAAAGGTTAGTGGGCTTTGGGGAGGCGACGTTTCTCTATCCCGCTGAACGTCGGGAATCCATGGCCACCCTGTTCAATTCATCCTTCCGGGGTCCGCTGCGGGTACCCTGGAGGGATGAGCCGTCCAACCAGCAAGTACATCCCCCAGCCCGCCAAGAAACGCACCAAGGATTTCGATCGGAAGGAGCGCCCCGCGGTCCCTACGGCCCCGCGCCCCAGGGCTGGCGAAAGCTTCGAAGCCACCTTCCTGGGTCACCCTGAAGGGCCAGGGGGATTCCTCCGCCCCGTCGGCGTCAAGAAGGGCGCTGGCATGGACCTGCTGGTGGACTGGCGGGATGCCAAGGGGGCCATCCACGGCGATCGCGTGCAGGTGGAAGTCTCCGGCGAGAGCTGGGACCACCGGCTCAGGGGTCGGGTGATCCAGATCCTCGCCCGGGGCGAGAATCCCATTCCGGCCCACCTCCAGCGTCAGGTTGCGGGTGGCCAGGTGCTCTGGCGGGCGGTGCCCCTGGAGCCGAGGTTCAGCCAGATTGTGAGCGTCCTCCCTACGGAACTGGCGGAGGACGGGGACCTAGTGACGGTGAAGCTGGACCCCAATCCCGCGCTGCCCCAGCTCCGGGGCACGGTGCTGGCCAAGCTGGGGCGTCCCACGGACCTCAAGATCGAGAACAAGCTCACAGCGGCCCTCTACAACCTGCGTACCGAGTTCTCCGCCGCGGTGATGAACGATCTGGCGCCCCTGCCCACAGAGATCCCGGAGGAATGGACCCAGGGGCGAGAGGATCTGCGCCAGACCCTCACGGTGACGGTGGATCCCCCCACAGCCAAGGACTTCGACGACGCCATCAGCCTGGAACTCCTGCCCGAGGAAGAAGGCGGCGGCTGGATCCTGGGGGTCCACATCGCCGACGTGAGCCATTACGTGAAGGAGGGGAGTTCCCTGGACCAGGAGGCCGCCACCCGGGGCACCTCGGTCTACTTCCCGGACGAGTGCATCCCGATGATCCCCGAGCGTCTGTCTGGCGAACTATGCTCCCTGCGGGAGGGCGTCGACCGCCTCACCCTCAGCGCCTGGATCACCCTGGCCCCCGATCTCGATGTCGTGGAAACCCGCTTCTCCGAGAGCGTCATCCGCAGCCGCAAGCGCCTGACCTACGATGAGGTCAAGGCCGCCTGCATCGATCTGGACAAGCGCTGGCGCACTTCCATCGGGGAGGATGTCAGCGAGATGCTGGATCAGGCCCTGGTGCTGTCCCGCCGCCTGACGGAAAAGCGGCTGGGTCGGGGGGCCATGAACCTGGAGACGGAGGAGGCGGAGTTCATCTTCGATGCCGAGGGCTACCCTGTGGATGCCCGTCGCTACGCCATCCACGGTGCCCACAAGATGATCGAGGAGTTCATGCTCATGGCCAACGAGGCCGTGGCCCGCTTCTTCACCCGCCGGAAGATCCCCACCATCTACCGCATCCACGACGAGCCAGATCCCCTCAAGCTGGAGGTCTTCAAGGGCATCGCCATGGAATTCGGGCTCATGCGTCCCTACGACGAGCCCACCCCTGAGATCCTCAATGCCCTCCTGGACAAGATCCACGGGGGTCCCCTGGAGGTGATGCTCAACACCATGCTCCTGCGGAGCCTCAAGCGGGCTGAATACAGCGCCGACAACATCGGCCACTCGGGTCTGGCCCTCCAGGACTACCTGCACTTCACCAGCCCCATCCGCCGCTACCCTGACCTCATCGTCCACCGCCTCCTGCGTCAGGCCATGCGGGGCGAGCGATACCCCGAGGGACTCTACGGGCACCTCGGCATCCTGGCCAAACGCTGCACGGACACCGAGCAGACCGCCACCGAAGCCGAGCGGGAGAACGACCGCTGGAAGACCTGCATCCTGATGAAGACCAAGATCGGCCAGCGCTTCGATGGGCGCATCCAGGGCTTCTCCCTGAAGGTGGCCTTCGTGCGCCTGGACAGTCCCTTCGTGGAGGTGGGCGTGCCTCTGGGGGCCCTGGGGGGCAACTTCGAGGTGGACATGCACCGTACCCATGCCAAGGGTATGGGGGGCCAGACGGTTCTCAGTATCGGCGACAAGGTGAAGGTCGAGATCACTGGCGTTGATGAGGACCTGCGGCGGGTGAGCGCATGGGTGGTGGAGGCCCAGGGGCAGGATGGCAAGGGCAAGCCCATGACCTTCGTGCCCAGCCTTGCAGCCCCGGCCACACTGCGCGAGGGCGACTTCGTGCCCGAGCGTCGCACCACCGGTCGCCCTGCTGCCCGGGGCGCTGATCGTGACAAGAAGCCCAGTGGGCGGCCCCCGCGCTCCGTGCGCCAGGGGGAGGGCGGCGGCCGGATCGGCCGCCCCGAGCGTTCCCCTCGGGGACCCAAGGCTCCCAAGGGGAGTGTGCGTGGGGGCGGCAAAAAACGAGGGTGAGCGCGTGAGTAAGCGAACGAAAATCCTGGGTGGGCTGGCGGTCCTGATTCTGGTGGCTGCCGGTCTGGGGCTGGCCTTTCGAAGCGGCCAGGATTCGCCCGATGCCTATTCCTGGGATGCAGCCAGCCGGGGGGATGTTCGGGAGACCATCAACGCCAGCGGCGAGATCCAGGCCAGGGTCAAGATCAACATCGGCACCAGCGTGGCGGGGGAGATCAAGGCCCTGCATGTCCAGGACGGTCAGGATGTGAAGGCCGGGGATCTCCTGGTCACCCTGGACCGGGTGCGCCTCCAGCAGCAGTTGAGTCAGGCTGAGGCTGCCGTGATGGCCTCCCGTCAGGACGAGGCCAGGCTGGGGGCGGTGCTGAGGCGCCAGGGCGAGACGACCCAGCGTCTGGAGAACCTCTTCCGGCAGGGCCTAGTCTCCGACGAGGAGTGTCGGCAGGCCCGTCTGGCCCTGGAGAGCGCTGAACTCAGTTACAAGGCCGCCCGGGCGAACGTGGCCCAGAACGTGGCCAATGCGGCGGGTATGCGGGATGGGCTCGGCAAGGCCATCATCCGCGCCCCCATTGCCGGGAGGGTGACCTCCCTCAAGGCGGAGAAGGGCGAGACGGCCATTCCGGGCATGAGCAACCTGCCGGGGGCCACTCTCATGATCATTTCGGACATGAGCGAGATCAACGCCGAGATCAACGTGAACGAGAACGAGGTGGTCCGCCTCCGCCTGGGGCAGGCTGCCCAGGTGATGGTGGAGCCCTTCCCGGGGGAGGTCTTCCAGGGGAGGGTGCTGGAGATCGCTTCGGCGGCCGAGAAAGTCGGCCAGGACGCCAACATGTACAAGGTCAAGGTGGCCTTGGACATGGGTGGAGCTAACATTCCCCGCCTTCGGCCCGGGATGAGTACCCGGGCCGTGATCCTGACATCAGAGGCCAAGGGCGTTCTCCGGGTGCCCCTCCAGTCCGTGATGGAAAGGGAAGGGAGCCTCGAGGATGCCCAGAAAAAGGGGCTCTTGAGTCCGGAGGCCCGTTCCGTTGTGTGGGTGGTCCAGAACGGTCGGGCCATGGAGCGCAATGTCGAGACCGGCGCCGCCAACACTCAGTTCTTCGAAGTGAAGGAGGGGCTGCAGGGGGATGAGAAGGTCCTCACTGGGCCCATCCGCAAGCTCAAGGAGTTGAAGGAGCGCACTTCCGTGAAGCTCAGGAAGCTTTCTGACACCCAGCAGGAACAGAAGGCCCAGAAGCGGGACCAGTGATGGACCTCCTCGAACCGACCCATGCCGCTTTGAAATCCCTGAGGGCCAACAAGCTGAGGTCCGCCCTCACCACCCTCGGGATCATCATCGGCGTGGCGGCGGTGATTGTCGTGGTGAGCCTGGTGCGGGGGCTGGAGCGGAGCGTCCTGAAACAGGTGGAGCGGGCCGGTAGCCAGACCCTCTTCGTCCGGCCCCTCATGCCCCAGGATATCCCCTTTGATGAATACCAGAAGGTGCGCAACCGGGATCTCACCCTGGATGACTTCAAGGCCCTCCAGCGGGCCGTTCCCCAGATCACCCTGGTGACGCCCCTGGCCATCACCAACTCCGAGCTGAAGGCCAACGGTCGCACTACCAGTTCGAGCCTCGTGATGACGGATGACAGCTACCTGGAGGCCAACGACATCGCCCTGAGGCTCGGCCGCAATTTCGTGCCCAGTGATCTTCGCCTGGGCAACAAGGTGGCCATCGTGGGGCCCAAGATCCTGGAGAAGCTGGCCATCAAGGGCAATCCCATCGGGCGGGTGCTCCAGACCCCCACCCAGAGTCTGGAGATCATCGGTGTGCTGGAGGAGCAGGGGACGACGATGGGGCATGATCCCGACAGCAACGTGTTGATGCCCCTGAGCACCGGCATGGCTTTGCTTTCAGAGGCCCAGCGCCGCCAACTCTTCTGCCAGGTCCGGATCGACCCTCGCACCAGCGCCGACGATGGGGCGCTACTGGTGACCGAGGCCCTTCGGCGGATCCGGGGCTTCAAGCCCAAGGAGCAGGAGGGCTTCCGTGTCTTCAGCCCCAAGGAGTTCGCCTCCATCGTGGGCACCATCACCGGCATCATCGGCACCGTGGCCGGGGGTATGGTGTCCATCGCCCTCCTGGTGGGGGGCATCGGCATCATGAACATCATGCTGGTGAGCGTGACAGAGCGGACCCGGGAGATCGGCATCCGCAAGGCCGTGGGGGCCAAGCGCCGGGATGTCCTGATGCAATTCCTCATTGAGGCGGCCCTGCTCTCCATCTTCGGCGGGGCCGTCGGCATGGTCCTGGGCTACGCCGCTGGTGCTGCCCTGGGGCAGGTCCTCCTGGGCACTGTGGGCACCATCCCGCTTTGGGCCGCCGCGGCTGCCTTTCTCGTCCCGGCGGCCATCGGCGTTACCTTCGGCCTCTACCCGGCCTGGAAGGCTTCGAGGCTGGATCCCATTGAGGCGTTGCGTTTTGAATAGATAATAACCCAGCCACAAAGACACGAAGGACCCCAAGGGGCACCAAGAAAAGCGTCGCTCGCGGAAAGTTACTGCGGCCGAGTCATGGGAATGGGCCGGGCATGGGAGGCTCCGGGGCTTTCGTGATTATTCTCAGCCAAAGTGACGATACGCTGAACGTTTGGAGGGCGCCATGCTGACACCCAAGCAGAGACAATTCCTGAAGGCCGAGGCGCACCACCTCAAGCCTGTGGTGCATATCGGCAAGGCCGGGGTCACGGATGCCCTTGCTGCCGAGCTGGACCAGATGCTGGACAGCCTGGAACTCATGAAGATCAAGCTGAACCAGAATACCTCAGAAGATGAGGAGGCGGCCGTGGAGGCCCTCAAATCCCGGGTTACCGGTCTGGAGCACGTCTGGACCATTGGTCACACGATCCTGGTTTTCCGTCCTAGCCGCACCAAGCCGACAGGTTATGCTTTACCCAATCCCTGATGTCGGACAGATGACGTAGTCCCGAGGAGGCACCGTGCCCTATGTGTCCTGGTTCGAAGGCGAGTTCCTGAGCCGCCATCGGCTGGATGGGGATTCCTCGCTGGGGCGGGATCCGGTGGCCTCCACCATGGCCAGGCCAGGGGATCCTAGTGTCTCCCGGATGCATGCCATGATCTTCCTCTCTGAGGGAAAGTGGTGGCTTCGGGATCTGGGATCCAGGAACGGGACCCTTCTCAACGGGCTTCCGGTGGGGACCCCCTTCGGCAGCCTGCTGGAGGATGGGGATGAAATCTCCCTGGGGGACTGGCGCCTGTCCTTCACCCATGGTTTTCCCGGGCTCGACGGTGTGAACTTCGTGGAAGGCGTGGGGGATCTCTTCACTGAGGTCAAACCGGAGCCCTCCCAGGGACTGGCCCTGGTCCGTGGGCTTGAACTCCTTCACAAAGCTACGGAGGCCCTGCTTCGGGAATCCAGTGCCACCGCACTCATCCGGAGCCTGTTGGACGAATCCCTGAAGCTCCTGGGGGCGGATCGGGGCTTTGTGGTGACCGCCGCTCCGGGTGCTTCCTGGCAGAGTGTCTACCGGATCGGGGATGTGGAGGACCAGGTGGGGCTCTCGCAGTCCGTCCTGGACTATGTGGGCCGCCACAAGACGGCTGTGCTCTCCAACGCCCCGACGATGGATCCGCGGTTCGGGGGATCGAGCTTGGTGGAGCTGGAGCGGGGAGCCCTCATGTGCGCCCCCATGGCGTTCGACGGGAACGTGCTCGGGATCCTCTACCTGGACCGCTCGAATACCACCCGGGGATTCTCCCGCTTTGATCTGGCCCTCTTCCAGGCCTTTGTCCGTCTGGGAGCCATCACCCTCCGCCACACCCAGCTCACCCAGAAGGCCATCGGCCATGCCGAGATCCAGGGGGAGCTTCTCCGCCTCAAGACGCTCCACGAACGTCTCGTGGCGAGGACCGGAGAGCTCCTCGGTGCCATGAACAGTTCCCTACGGTGGCTCCAGGGCTACGGCGAAGAGGGCGAGGGGCGGCGCCTGGAGGCGCTGCTCCATCAGGTGGAACGTCTCCAGGCTCTGGTGGAAATGGGGCTGCAGGAGACCTTGCTGGAGACCCCACGAGAGGTCAACCTTTCCCGTGGACTGGATGCCCTCCATGCCCAGATAGGATCTGCCTGGAGGGAGCTCCTGGCCTTGAAGGGGGCCACCCTTCAGCTTGACCCGGTGCCATTCGGCACGGTCTGGATGGCAGGTGGATTGGCCCTCCAGGCGGTCATGGGCCTGGTGGAGCCCCTCCTCATGCAGGTGGTCAGGGGGGGGCTTGTCAAGGGACGCTGGAGCGAGGATGCAGGGGACTGGATCCTTCTCCTGGAGTTCTCTGCCCTCCTGTCTCCACCGTCGCCGGACCCCTGGACCCTCCATGCACTTTCTGAAGCCGGGATTGAATGGCGGTGGAACAACCAAGTCCTGGCCATCTCTTTTGCCAAGAGCCTGGAACGTGTCTCTGAGGAATCCCAGCTTCCCCTTCTGGGCCTGGTGACCGAGGACTATGAACTCATGGGCCTCTTTGAGAGCGTTGCGGAGGCCGGGGGACTTTCCATCTATCCCCTCGAATCCGAACCGCCTAGGGTACCTTTGCCCGCCTTCGCTTATCTGGTCCTGGATGCCAAGGGTATGACAGATCCTGTCGGGGCCATCCAGACCTTCCGCCGCCATCCCTCTTTCCTGACGGTACCCATCCTGGTGGTGAGGGCCCCGGAGGAACTCTTTTCGACACTCCTCGCGGTCGGAGCCACGGATTGGCTGCCGGAGGGGTTCCGATGGGAGATGCTGCACAACCGGCTCCAGGTTCTCAAGGGTCACGAGGAGCTTCAGCGGAAGGCCTTGGCCGCAGAGCGGTTGGATTCCTTCCGGCAGATGGCCGGTTCCCTCAAACACGAGATCAACAACCCCCTCGCGGTCATATCCATGCAGGTGGAACTCCTGGAGCGGAAGTACCCCGACGAGCCCAAGTTCGCCAAGATCGGGGACATGGTGGAACGGATCCGCGGCTTGATGCAGGTGCTCCAGAAGATGAGGGAATCCTCCACCGAGGACTATCCGGGTGGAACGAGCATCCTGAAACTCAGCTGATCCCTAGAACCAGGTCAAACCAGCTTCTGTCATCAAGGCCTGCACCGGGAGGTCCTGGGGTTCGCTCGGCAGGGCTTCGCAGCGTTGGAAGTCGAAGCCCACCGCCAGGGTGGTGATCCCCTCGTTCAGGTGGGCCAGGGTCACATCGTAGAATCCGCCGCCGTAGCCCAGTCTGAATCCCTTGGCATCGAAGGCCAAGCCCGGCACCAGCAGGAGTTGGACGGGTGGGTCGAAGTGTTGGGCCAGGGCAGGTTCCATGAGGCCCCACATCCCTGGTTCCAGGGGTTCTGGTCCCCAGACCAGCCGAGGGGGTTTGGTGGAGGCCACGCGAGGGAAGAAGAAGAGCCAATCGGGGTGCCCCGCGATGAGGGGCCGCAGATCGATCTCGGAGCCGTAGGGCCAGAAGACGCCGAGATGGGTGATCCTCCGGCTTTGGCAGAAGTGGCCGATGGCCTCGCAGATGGCCTGGGAAGCCCGCTGGCGATCAGTCTCCGGAGCTCCATTGCGCAGTGCCATGTAATGCTGCCGGAGTTCCTTCTTGCTGGCCACTCAGTGCTCCGCAGGATAGGTGTTGTAAAGGTTGTCCCGTTCGATGGCCTCAAATCCTGCATCCCGGATCAGTCGGATGATCTCCTGCCGACTGAGTCCTGGCGGGGTTTTGGCTCCGGCCTGATGGGCGATCTCCTCGCACACGATGGTGCCATCGATATCGTCTGCTCCGTAGCTGAGGCCGATCTGGGCCAGGCCAGGGGTGATCATGACCCAGTAGGCCTTGATGTGGTCGATGTTGTCCAGCAGGAGGCGGGCTACGGCGATCTCCCGCAGATCCTGGGTGCCGGTGGTGGGGAGGATCCGGTGGGTGCGGGAGAGCTCGTTGTCCTCGTTCTGGTAGGCCAAGGGGATGTAAGCGAGGAATCCGCCGGTCCGATCCTGGAGTTCCCTGAGCCTCAGAAGGTGGTCCACCCGGTGCCGGGGTTCCTCGATGTGGCCGTAGAGCATGGTGCAGTTGGTGGGAAGCCCTTTGGTGTGGCACAGTTCCGCCACTCGCAGCCATGTGTCTGCATCCTTCTTTCCCACGCAGATCTGCTTGCGGACCTCGGGGTCGAAGATCTCTGCTCCTCCACCGGGGCAGCTCTCAAGGCCAGCGGCAATGCAGCGATCCAGGAACTCTCCTGCGGATATGCCCGAGTTTCGGGCGTAGAAGTCAATCTCCACCATGGTGAAGACCTTCAGGTGGATATCCGGGAAGCGGGCCTTGATCGTGCGGAATAGGGACTCGAAGTATTCGATCTTCAACCTGGGATGATGCCCCGCGGTCATGTGGAGTTCCCGCACCCCATGATTTTCCGGATTGTCCAGTTCCCGGATCACGTCTTCCACAGACATGACGTAACCTTTCGGGTCGTCCATGTGGGCCTGGAATGCGCAGAACTGGCAGTGGGTATAGCAGATGTTGGTGTAGGAGAGGCGACGACTGGTCACGAAATAGGCCCTGCGACCGTGGCGCGCAAGGCGGACGGAGTGGGCCATGGCGGCGATGCCTGTGAGATCCAGGGAGTTGTAGAGCAGCAGTCCATCTTCGAATGAAAGCCTGTCCCCCCGCTCGATCTTTTCGGCCAGGGGCAGGAGGGCGGAATCTTGGATGTAGCTGGCGAGAGGCATGGAGAGGCCCGACATTTAACACCTCGCCCTCCATTCTACGGGCTTTTTCGGGGGAACACTGTGAGTCTCTCATTCCCTGGCGAGGTCAACGGGGGTAATATCTAGAAACTCTCCTGCTTTCCGCTTGCATCGGCTGGTCCAAATTCAAGCTATTGAGCCGGAATATCGAATAGTTACCACCTGCAGAATCGGGCATCCCCATGAATCCATACGAAATCCTGGAACTGTCACCGGGCGCTTCTGCGGAGGAGATCAAGTCGGCCTATCACCGCTTAGCGAAGCAGTGGCATCCCGACAAGTTTGTGGGGCCCGCAAAGGCTGAAGCTGAATCGAAGTTCCGCCATCTGGCGGAGGCCTTCAGCATGCTGAAGGACGTTGCCAGAGGTGCCGCCTCGCCTACCCCGGTCCAGGCCTCCGTGAATCCGTCGGAATCGAGGATCGATCTGGAGGAGGCACCCGCTCCAAAGGAGCGGAATGCCGAGGACTGGTATCGGGAGGCCAAGGCTTGCATGGACCACGGGGATTTCCAGAAGGCGCTGGGTCTGGTCCACTTTGCGATCAAGATGGATGGGGGCAAGGGTGAATACCAGGCCCTCCTGGCCAGGGCTGTTGCAGAAAGCACCGGGGACAAGAAGGCTGAATCCAGGGCCTTGGAGGCCGCCATCCGCTTGAATCCCAGGGATGTGGATTCCACCATCCGCCTTGCGGAGCTCTTTCAGTCCGTGGGGATGTACGCTCGGGCGACCGCCCTATGGGAGACAGCCCGTCGCATTGCTCCGAACCACCCGGTGTTCGCCAAGGCGGTTCCGGCAAAGTCCAAGGGGTATCTCGGGGGCTCTTTGGCTGACCAGTGGGCTGAGTTGGTGGGGCGGATTCGGGGCGGGATGGCACGTATGAAGGGTGGGAGATGATCATGCGGGTGGTTGCAGCTGGACTGTCGGATGTCGGATGCATCCGCAAACACAATGAGGACAACCTGCTCGTCGATATGGAACTGGGCCTTTTCCTGGTGGCGGATGGCTTGGGGGGGCACGCCGCTGGGGAGGTGGCCAGCCGGATTGTTGTGGAAAAGGTTGAGGAGTTCATTGCACAGACTGCAGAGCGGGATCGCACTTGGCCTCTGGATTACGATGCCCGGATTCCATATGACGGCAATCGCCTGAAGGCGGCCCTGCTTCTCTCCGACCAAGCCATTCTTGATGACATCCGGGAAAATCCCGAGCGGGAGTCCATGGGGTCCACCGTTGTGGCATGCCTTGTCAAAGGGGACTGTGTGACCATGGCACACGTGGGGGATAGTCGGGCTTACTTGCTGAATCCAGATGGGATACGTCAGATAACGCGCGATCATTCCTGGGTTGCGGATCAGGTCGCGAACGGGATTCTCACTGCAGAGGAGGCTCGGAAACACCCCTTTCGAAACGTTATCACCCAGGCACTTGGCAATGGCGGCGAACTGGATGTCTCTATTCAGGAACTCCAAGTGAAAGAACTGGATCGCCTTTTGCTTTGCTCGGACGGGCTTTCTGGTATGGTGCCTGACGAAGAGATCTGGAAAATCGTCCAAAACAGTGATTCCTTAGCGATTGCCGCTGAAAAGCTTGTAAAAAAGGCCTTGGAGAATGGAGGGGAAGACAACGTGACTGTGGTGCTTGTTGGTTTCGAGTTAGACAATATTTTGGCTTGACAGTCCGCGCCTTGACGCGAACGTTTACATCGGTACAATTCATTACAAAATCCGAAAAGCGAGGCTCCCCGTGGGTCTGTTCCAAAGCAAAAAGAAACTCCTAGTTGGTCTGGACATTGGATCCGGCAGCGTCAAGCTCTGCGAGCTCCAGTCCAGCGGAAAGGCCGGTAGCCAGCGCTATAGGCTTCAGAAACTGGGGGAGATACCCATTCCCCATGACGCCATCGTCGATGGGGACATCATGGACAGCAATGCCGTCGCTGGAGCCATCCGCCAAGTTGTTGCTGAGCAGAAGATCAAAGCCAAGGAGGTGGCCATCTCCGTGGCCGGCCAGCAGGTGATGGTCAAGAAGGTGACCTTCCCCCTGATGAGCCCCGCTGAATTGGCGGAATCCGTGCGGTGGGAGGCTGAGAGCTTCTTCCCTGCCGGGCAGGGGCTCGACTCCTATGCCCTGGACTTCTCCATCCTTGAGGAGCGTCCGGCGGACGGCAATATGGATGTCGTCCTGGTGGCATGCCGGAAGGACAAACTGGAGGCTTATGTCTCCTGTGTCGCCCAGGCCGGGCTTCGTCCGGTGATTGTGGATGTCGACGTATTTGCGCTCCAGAATGCCTACGAGGCGAACTACTCGGTTTCCAGTCGTGACGAGGTGGTCGCCCTGGTCAATATCGGGTCCAGTTTCACCAACTTGACCATGCTCACCGGCAATCGGTCGACATTCTGGCGGGACATCGCCTGGGGCGGCAACCGTTTCACCGACAAGCTGGTGGAGGATTGGGGCGTTTCGCGGGAAGGGGCGGAGTTGCTGAAGCAGGGTGGAAGTGCAGAGGGAAGGACTGCCGAGGAGGTGCAACCCTCCTTGATGGCCATCTCGGATGGCTTCGCTGATGAGCTTACGCGGACTGTCGATTTCTTCCGCTCCAGCTTCAAGGTCGATCGCCTCGATCGGATTGTCGTCTCCGGGGGCGGAGCCAAGACCAGTGGCTTGCTGGAAGTTCTGGGGGATCGTTTCCGGGTGTCCGTGGAACGCATGAACCCCTTCCAGGCCCTCGAAGTGGACGAGAGAAGTGTGGATTCTTCGAGGGTCAGTGAAATTGGCTGCTCGGCTGCCGTTGCAGTCGGTGTGGCTCTCCGCCAGGTGGGTGACCGATGATCAGGATAAATCTCCTTGGAGACGCCCTGGCCCAGGGGGGGGGGAAGAAGGATTCCCCGGATCCCGCGGCCCTCTATGATCAGGGGGAACAGAAAACCTCTGGGTTCCCTGTGGCTGGTGTGCTGATCGGACTCCTCTTCGTGGCTTGCAGCGGGATCTACTACGTCTGGCTTTCCAAGAAGGTCGAATCCGCGAAGGCCACCAATGTTGAACTGGAGGCCAAGAAGCAGGAACTCCAGAAATACTATGCACTTGAGAAACAATATCGGGAACAGAAAGCGGCCCTCGCTCAGAAAAAGGAGGTCATTGTCGGCCTTCGTCTGTCTCAGCGTGCGCCTGTCTACTTCTTGACTGAACTGGCCAACTGTCTGCCGGATGGTGTCTGGTTCAAGAAAATGTCCCAGAAGGGCAACACCATCACGGTCGAGGGCGACAGCACCAGCTTTGAGGCCGTCAATCTCCTCAAGAATCGGCTGATGGAACAGAGCCGGTATTTCCGGAACGTGCAGTACCCGAAGGCTGACAAGAAGGGTTCCATCGTGGGATTCTCGCTTTCCTTTGAATTCAAGCCGCAGAGTTGAGGCCGAAGATGACACCCTATCTTCAAAAGCAAATCATCATAGGCAGTCTGGCTGGTCTATTGATCGCAGTCCTCACCTACATCCTTCTGGGGGGGGCCCGTACTGAGCTGAAGACCCTTGAAGCTTCAAATGTGACCTTGCAGGAAGAGGTTCGAAAGGGTTACGGTATCAAGTCGAACTATGAGCAACTCAAGAAAGAGGTCGACCTTCAGAGCAAGACAATCGAAGAGTTGATCAAGATCATGCCTGCCGAGACGGATATCTCCGAGATGCCATACAAGGTCAAGAAAATGGCAGATACGGCTGGCATCGACCAGGTCTCCTTCTCCAACGAGGCTCCTCAGAAGCAGCAGTACTACACCGCCTTTCCGGTCCAGTTCACCTTCCGGGCCGGGTTCCACTCCTTCGGCGAGTTCGCTTCTCAGATCAGCGGCTTTGAGAAGATCGTCTCCATTTCAGATATTGAGATGACCAGGGATAGCGGAAAATCCCTCTACCCAATCCTGGTGAAGTGCAAGGTCAGTGCCTACGTCTACACGCCCCCACCGCCACCGGCTCCGGCGGCCAAGCCTGCTGCCAAGGCTTCGGCACAACCCGCGGCCAAGGAGGAATGATTCCATGCGTCCCATCCCAAATGGACTCTTTGCTGCTGTAATCTGTTGCACCGCCCTTGGATGGGCTGCCACACCTGAGCCAGCAGTCAGCACCCCTCCCAGCGTCCCGGTTGCCCCTGGAGCTGCGGCTCCTGAGGTCGATCTTACCAAGATCGAGGCCATCCCATACAAACCTCAACAACGGCGCGATCCCTTCACTGTGCCCAGTGATGCCGAACGTGGCGGACGGGGGGACTTGGTGGATGACATCGGTGTGAAGGGGCGGATCGTCTCCGGGGGGAAGGTCATGCTGGTGGCCACCGACAGCCGGGGAAATATTCGAACCTTGCCAGTGGGCTTTCGATTCAAAGATGGCGAGATTGTTGCTATCAGCGAACGAGCTGTCACGTTTCATCAATGGGAAATAACTTCGACCAACAAGTCGATCTACCGAACTATCGTGAAAACCTTTAAGCCTGAGGAGGGGAAACCATGAGAACTCGCCTGAGTCATCTGCTCGTGGCGGGGCTGGTGGCTTGCGCCACTTGGCCGTGCGCGCTTGCCGGAGGTACCTCCGCAGAAACAAGCGCTGTGCTTCCAGCCCAGGAGGCCGCCGCCCTGCTGGGGGCGTCCCTGAACGCCTCCTCGGAGGGGGCTCCCAAGGTCCGGCTGGAGATCCCTGGCTACAAGGGGACACCTCGCTGTCAAGTGCTTGGCAAGCCCCTCCGTGTGGTGCTTGACCTTCCGGGCGTTGTGATGTCCGAGGCCATCAATCGCCAGCACGTTCGAGGACTGGTGTCCGGGGCCATCACCAAGGCCAGGATTGCTCAGTTCTCCCCCGCGCCTTCCCCGGTCACCCGGGTCGTGTTCGAGGTGGGAACCGGGACCCAGGTTGACCTGGCTCCTGACGCTTCCGGCTTGACCATCGCCTTTGCCAAGGGTCAAGGACCGACCAAAGTCAATGTTGGGGCTCCAGGTGCCGAGCAGCTGCTGCCGGTGGTGGCGGTTGTGACTCCCGCTCTGGTTGAGGCACCCGCCCAGTCCCTTCCCCAGATCGCAGTCAATGCCGTCAAGCCTGCGCCCTCTGCGCCGCTGGCTGCGCTGCCGAGCGTGGGCATGCCGTACCATGCCTTCCCGCAACTCGCTTTGAACACGACGCTGCCCACACTTGGAGCCGTCCAGGGATCAGAGCGGGGGACGGAGCGTCAGGATGCTGCCACCGGAAGGTCCGGTCGCACCCTTGGCGAAGGCGCGCAACGCTACACCGGTTCCAAGATCACCATTGATGTGAAGGGCGCCGAGCTCTCCGCCTTCCTTCGCCTGATCGCCGATCATGCCAAGATGAATCTCATCGCGGATCCGGATGTCGCCGGGCAGACCTACGAGTTCAAGTTCACGGACACTCCCTGGGATCTGGTGCTGGATACGATCCTGAAGCACGCGGGCCTTGGCAAGGAAGTCAACAACGGCATCATCCGTGTCGCCAAGGTCGAGAAGCTCCAGAAGGAGGAGGAGGATCGCAAGAAGCTGGAGGAAGCCAAGGCCCTGGCTGGCGATCTCGTCAGCGTCACCCGGCCCCTCTCCTTCGCCAAGGCGGCGGATGCCAAGGCCGTCGTGGAGAAGGTGCTCACCAAGCGCGGCAGCATCATCGTGGATGATCGGACCAATACCCTCATCCTGACGGACCTTCCCCGCAACCTGAAGCTTGTTGACGAACTGATCCTGCAGATGGATGTTGCCATCCAGCAGGTCCAGATCGAGGCGCGCATCGTGGAGGCCAGCAAGGAGTTCTCCCGCCAGTTCGGTGTCAAGTGGCCCTCCAGCAACTCCACTGCTGGCACGACGGGTGGTTCGGACTACTGGGCCTTCGGGGGGACAAATTCGAGTTCCTCCGGGACCTGGAATAGCGCCGCTGATACGAGCGTAGGCAATGGGGCTGCTTGGCGCACCACGACTTCCATCGCTGACCCTGCGGGTGAGCTATGGGTTTCCTTTGTCCGGAGCGCCTTCAGTGTGAACGTCATCCTGCAGGCGGCTGAGAAGAACGGCACTGTCAAGATCGTCTCGAACCCCAAGGTGGTGACCCAGAACAACAAGAAGGCCAAGATCCTGGCTGGGCGCAAGATTCCCTATGCAACCACCCAGAGCGGCAGCAGCAGCGGAGCCATCACGACCTCCTTCGTGGATGCCAATCTCGAACTGAGTGTCACACCGCAGATCACCAACGATGGCACCATCCTGATGGACCTGAAACTCACCAAGTCCGAGGCCGATTTCGGGAATACCGTTCAGGGCACCCCCACGATCCTCAACAAGGAACTGGAAACCCAGGTCCTGGTCAAGGACGGTGGGACGGCCATCCTGGGTGGTGTCTACACCAGCAATGTGACCAATGGAACGACGGGCATCCCCTACCTGTCCAAGATTCCCGTCCTGGGCTTCCTGTTCCGGAGCAAGACTGCCAGTGAGTCCAATGCTGAACTGCTCTTGTTCATCACTCCTCGTATTCTGAAGAACTAGGCTCTGCACAAAGCAACAAAAAGGAGGGTCCAGAACGGACCCTCCTTTTTGTTGCTTCGAGATGCTTCAGCCTTCCAGGGGAAGGGTGCGGACCAGGCGTTTGCAGGCGTTGCACAGGAGGGTGAAGGTATCAGGCCGGTCAATCTTGTAGGCTGGGTCGGACCCCTGGGAGGTCTTTTCCAGGTGACCGAAGCGGTACTCCGCAATACGAACACTCTGGGGGGCGGTGAGATCAGCGCCGCAGTTGGGGCAGGAAAGATCGGACATGGTGGGCTCCTGGGTGGGTATCCTCTAGCGGATCAAGAAATGCCATATGCCATAGGCTATCAGCCCCAGGGCGACCAAGCCTAGGGCCAAGCGCAGGAGGACTTGGCCGACTTTGTAGGCGATCCAGAGCACTAGGACCGTTGCGATCAATAGGATGGCGAGGGTGAGGGTGTTCATTCAGCACGACTCCCGTTGGGCCAAGCGTAGAATCCCTGGCCCGATTTACGCCCGAGTTCTCCCCGGGCGACTTTCTGTTTGAGAATGGTCGGCGGGGCGAAGGCTGGGTTGGCGGTTCTCTCATAGAGAGAGGTGGCGATGGCTAGACGGAGGTCCAATCCCACGCGATCACTCAGCTCCAGGGGGCCACAGGGGTGCCCGTAGCCTATCGCCATCAGGGCGTCGATGTCTGAAGGGGTGCCTTGGCCCTGTTCCACCATGCGCATCGCTTCCAGGCCCTGGACCATCGCCAGGCGGCTGGCGAGGTACCCAGGCTGATCCGGGGCAGGAATCACCTCAAGCCGGAGTTGCTTGGCCAGTCCCAGGGCTGGCCGGGTATCAGTGCCTGGCTCCGATACCAGTTCCACCACCCGGCGGTGGTGTACTGGGACGAAGAGGTGAAAACCCAGGATTGGGAGAGGGAAACCGCTCCGGGCTCGGAGTTCCGAGACGGGGATGCCCGAGGAACCAGTTGCCCAGAGAACGTCCCTGGTTGCCAGTGAACTGAGATTCGCCCAGGCTGACGCCTTGAGCTCTACGGATTCCGGAAGGGTCTCAAGGAATACATCGCTTCCCTGGAGGGCCTCTTCCAGGCTTTCACCGATCCGGAGTCGAGCCCTTGCCAGGGCGAGGGCTTCAGCCTGGATGCGTCCCTTGCGAAGAGAAACGTCCCAACGGCTCTGCACGCTTGCCAGTCCCTGGGCAGCATGGCCAGGGGTCCGACCCACCAAGCGGACCTCTAGCCCGCACTCGGCGGCCCATTGCGCCACCGCAAGGCCGAGGGTGCCAGGTCCCAGTATGGTCAGGCCCCGGTGGGGGCCCAGGAGGGTCACGACAGTTCCATGCAGTGGTTCATTATTCCTCTTTCGGCGCGGGGGCCGGGTTCCGGATAGTATGAATGCAAGCGACTCTGCTGCACTTCCGTCTGCACCGTCCCCAGGATTCCATCTTCCATGCTCATCGATTATGCCGCCATAACCCACCAGGGGCGTGTCAGGAAGAACAACGAGGATGGCTATCTGGTCAGTGCGTTGGACGGCGAGGAACCGAATATCAGCTTCGTGAGCCGTTCTCCCCAGGTCTGCAGGGCTGGGCTGCTGGCTGCGGTGGCGGATGGGATGGGCGGTGCGGCTGCCGGAGAGATCGCGAGCCGCGAAGGCCTGGCATCCATGGCGGTCACGATGTTCGGTCACTGGGGGCGCTTTCCTATGGAAAGCTCCCGAGAGGAGGATCTGCTGAAGGCCTTGTTGACCTCCGCCGAGGTTGCCAGCCATTCGGTCCTCCGCTACTCCGATTCGGACCGGAGTTCCCGGGGCATGGGGAGCACCCTGACCGCGGCGGTCATCTGGAATGGCTTCGCTTATATCGTCCATGTGGGGGACAGTCGGGCCTATATCTACCGTAGGCCGCATCTCCATCAACTCACGACGGACCACACCCTGGTCAACGAAATGGTGCTGGCTGGCTCCATCACCCCGGAGCAGGCGAAGGTCCATCCTCAGCGGAGCATGATCACCCAGGCCTTGGGCTGTCCGAGGCCCCTGGATGCCGCTCTGGTGAAGGTTCCGGTGAAACGTGGCGACCGCTTGCTCCTTTGCAGCGACGGCCTCCATGGCGAGGTGGAGGACGATGGGCTCAAATCCATCCTCGACTTCGGTTTCTCTCCCCGCCGCTCCGTGGAACTGATGGTGGAACTGGCCCTTGATCGTGGGGGGCGGGATAATGTCACGGCCCTTCTGCTTGCCTTGGATGATCCAGCCTTTCCCCTCCCGGCGCCCGGTGAAGCGGTCCAGTGGACCGAGCCTGCCCTCCAGTCCAATCCCCCGGCGCGATCCGGGATCTCCCAATGGTTCAAACGCTTCGTCGCAGGTAGGCCATGAGTCTTCTTCAAGGTTCCGTCTCTCTCAAACGCTTCCTGGTCCTGGGGCCTGTGCCTTCGGAAAAGGATCTCCAGGAAGGTCTTCACAAGGAATGCTTCCGCCCCTTCGAGGATGGTCTGGAAGAGGAACGCTTCGGATGGTGCGATTGGCGCAACCCCTTGATTCTTCCGCCGGATGAGAACTGGGTGAGCCAGGAGCGCTTCGCCCTGTTCTCCCTTCGGATCGATACCCGCAAGGTGCCTTCCTCCCTCCTGAAGGCCCATGTCGATCTCCGGATTCAGCAATTGCAGAAGGAAAAAGATCTGGCCTTCATCGGTAAGGAAGCCCGAACCTCCCTCCAGGACGAGGTGAAGGCCGAACTTCTGGCCAAAGTCCTTCCTGTCCCCAAGACCGTGGAGGTTGCGTGGGATCTGAAGGGCGGCATGCTCTGGACCACGGCGGGTTCCAGCAAGACACAGGGCGCCCTGATCGGTCTGTTCATGAAGAGCTTTGGGTGTGAACTCCAGCCTCTGGCACCCCTGCTCCTGGCAGGCCGCCTGGCACCCCAGATTTCTGTGGAAGGCCTGATGGCTTTGGATCCCCTCAACCTGGAACTGGAGGAGGCCTGATGAGCGCAAAGCCCATGGAACTGATCGAGCAGGGCCGCTTCCTGGGGGAGGAATTCCTCCTCTGGCTCTGGATGCGGGGTTTAACGGAGGGAGGCACCAGCGGCCTGGCGGGAGACCAGTCGGCCCTCTTCATGGATGATTCGGTCCAGTTGGCCACGGAGCGGGGGGATGTCAAGGAACTGAGCCTCCGGAAGGGCAATCCCGCCGAGAGCCGCGAAGCCTTTGAGGCCCTGTCCCGGGGGATGCGCCCCAACAAGGCCAAGGTGCGCCTCCTGTCCGGCGACATGGAGTGGACCTTCATGCTTAACGCCGCCTCCCTGGATGTCTCCACTATGAAACTGCCTCCCACCCAGGCCAAGGATCTGCAGGGTCGTGTGGCGGATCGGCTCTTTCTGCTGGAGGAGGGCATGGGTCATCTGGAGCGCCGCTTCGGGGCCTTCCTTACCCTCCGGGCCCAGGATTCCGGCAGTCTTGAGGGTGATCTGCGGGCTTGGGTTACTCTGGGGCTTGAGGGGGCTGTCCATTCAGGGGAAGAGGCCCCGTGGGAAGACTGATCCTCCCCTGGGCCCTGGCACTGCCCGTCCTTGCGGCTCAGGCTGATCCAAGCCCCATGGAGCTTCAGGCGCGCCTCCCCAGGGGGGCTTCGGTGGCGATGCGCCTCGTCTTCAAGAAAGGGCTCCAGGTAGAGGCCTTCCGGCTGCCTTCCTCCATGCTGGCAAGGGGGGGGAGCCACCCTGAGTGGGTGAGCTACGCTGAACTGTCGCCCGAGGGCAAGCGCTGGGCCCTGGAGGCCCTCTTCCCTGATGACAGGTGGGGCGAGGATGAGGTCCGGCACCGGATCCGGTGGCCCGAACTGGAGTCCGTCTGGCTCATCAGCGCCCTCTTCACCGGTCATGGCCAGAACTATGACAAGCTCCAGGACGCCAATCCGAAACTGCCGGAGAAGCTCCGCAAGGGGGACGACTGGCGTATCCCGAAGAGCCTGCTGTCGGTGGAGCTCGGGGGAGACCGCAAGCGGGGCACAGATCGGAGCCTGCCGGAAGACGATCTGGACGATGAGGCCAAGGTGGCGGCTTATCGTGCCCTCCTGAGCTTCGGTGAGGACAAAGCCGGGAAATATGCGGCCTATCGTCTACGCAAGGGCGAAGCCCTCTACTCCAGCGTGGTGATGCGCTATACCGATCGCGTTGACCCCAAGGATGTGAACGATCTGGCCCTGGAGATCGCAACGCGCAGCGGTATCGAGGATGTGCGCTCCATCCCGCCGGGCACCCTCATCCGAATCCCCGTCCGCCAGCTGGCCGATCCCTTCCAGCCCGAGGGGACTCGGGCTCTGCGGGAGGAACGCGAAGTCCGGGCCGAGGTGCGTCGGATGGCCAGGGTGGATGGCGGCCCCAGTCTGCGGGGGGTGCGCATCGTCCTTGACCCGGGGCACGGGGGAGTGGACGGGGGAGCCGTGGCCAACGGCGTCTGGGAGTCGGACTACGTCTACGACATCGCCATGCGGGTGCGCCGCATTCTGGAGCAGGACACGGATGCGGTTGTGAGTTCCACCCTTCGCTATCCAAGCGTGGGCTTCAAATACAGGGATGAGATCCGGACCCCCACCCGGGATGCGGAGATTCTTACGACGCCCCCCTTCGCGAACGATGGTGAAAGTCCCAGTGCCGTCAGCGTCCATCTTCGCTGGGTGCTGGCCAATGACTGGTTCGCTGCCTTCCGGCAGAAGGGGGATGCCCGGAAGACTGTCTTCCTGAGCTTCCACGCCGACAGCCTCCATCCGAGTGCCCGGGGCTCTATGGCATACGTGCCGGGGGCTTCGGTGGTTCCCCCGCGTTTCTGCCTGAATTCCACTCATGGGGTGCGGGTCGCCGAAATGAAGCGCGGTGGCCTTTTTCAGGCCACCGCAAAGGAACGCCTCCAGAGCGAGGCCCGCAGTCGTCAGTTGGCGGAGGCACTGCTGCAGGCCATGAAAGACGATAATTTATTAATACACTCGAACCGCCCCATCCGGAATATCATCCATCGTTCGGGGAAGAGCTATCTGCCTGCCGTCATTCGCCATTCCTCCGCCAGCGCCAAGGTGCTGCTGGAGGTTGTGAACCTCACCAACGAGGAGGACGCTGCCCGCTTCCAGGATCCCCGGTTCCGCGAACGCTACGCTGAGGCTGTGGTGAAGGGGATCCGGGCTTACTTCCGCCTCTGATCCGGATCCTCCGACTTGAGCATGGCCTCGTTCTCCACCCGGTGGAAGAGGGCCAGCAGGGCAAGACTCAGCCAGATATTCACAGCCGCGCTGATGAAGGACGTCAGCCAGTAGTGGGGGTGCCTGAACCGGAGCCAGAGGGTGGGCTCCGGTCCCCAGTGGACAAGGACCAGGTCGAGGCAGAAAAGCAGGCCGAGATAGATGGCGAAGATCGGCAGGATCGCAAGCAGCACCCGGCGCCATTCCTGGACCATGATACGGGTGCTCCAACGGGCAGCGTGGGCGACGGTCCCGCCCCTCAGCAGGGTGTAGATCGGCATCCAGCCGAGCAGTAGGATGACCACCAGGCCGGGGATGATGAATGCCATGAGGCCCAGGGTGGACAGGACGTACAGGAGGACCCTGGCTCCGGCGGCTGTCAGCCAGCGGGCCTCGAAGGTCTTTCGCCACTCCTGCAGGGGGTTTGCCGGATGGTGGTGGAATTCTGCATCCACATAGGCCATCAGCATTGGCAGGAGGAAGAAGTCGATGGGCAGCGTGAAGGCCATGTTGACGATGCCCGTGGGGATCAGATGGGCCGGTATGCCTGCCTTTATCTGGACATACGGTGCCAGGGTCATGAGGGCGGCCCAGAGCGCCGAGAGGCCTGTGACAAGACCGCGATGTCGGACCATCCAGCGGAAGCTGGTGGGAATGGCGGAGAGATTCTGGAGGGTAGAAATGCGCATACTAAGAGATTAGCGCGCGTTATGATCTTGGCCATGAGTCTCATGGCACCTTGTCTTTTGGTTGCGAGTCCCCTTCTCCTGGATCCCAACTTCCTGCACACCTTAGTGCTGGTGGTGGAGCACGATGAGAACGGGGCCATGGGCATCATCCTGAACCGCCCCCTCCCGCTGACCCTGAAGCAGATATGCGCCGAAAGCCATCTGGAATTCGCCGGGGAGGAGGGCAACACCGCTTGGCGGGGAGGTCCAGTGGACCCTCAGCGGGGCATCATCCTGGTGCGGGGCGGGCTGCCCTCCTCCGATGACCTTGTGCTGGACTTCACGGATTTCGTCAGCTTCCGCAAGGATCTTCTGGAGTCCCTGCTCCTGGACCCGAAGGCCAGCTATCGGCTCTTTCTTGGGTACTCAGGATGGGGCCCCGGACAGCTGGAGACCGAGATGGAAGAGGGAGCTTGGTTGAAACTGCCCCTGGACTCGAGGTGGGTGATGCGACAGGACCCCAAGGGGCTCTGGCAGGACGCCATCGAAGCGGCCGCCAAGGAGCGGGAGGACCTATGACGCTCACCACCTATCTCGGCTTTGTCGGCGCCTCGGTGCTCCTCTCCCTGGCTCCCGGGCCCGACAACATCTTCGTCCTCACCCAGGGCATCACCCGTGGGCGCAAGGCCGCCCTGGCGTCCGCCTGCGGCATGTGCAGCGGGGTCACGGTGCATACCATTGCTGCGGCCCTGGGGGCGTCCGCCATCTTCTATTCCTCGGCCCTGGCCTTCAATCTCGTCAAGTATGCCGGGGCAGCCTACCTGCTCTTCCTGGCCTACAAGACCATCCGGTCCAGTTCCTCCATCCATCTCTCTTCGGCGGCCGAAGGGGATGCCTGGGCTCTCTTCAAGCGCGGCTTCATTATGAACGTCCTCAATCCCAAGGTCGCCATGTTCTTCCTGGCCTTCCTCCCCCAGTTCATCAGCCCCGGGGCAAAGTATTTCACCCTCCAGATGATCTTCCTGGGGATCACCTTCATGGTGCAGGCCCTTGCGGTCTTCAGCCTCATTGGCATCTTCTCCGGCAGCATCGGCAACTACATCCTGTCCCGGCCCCGGATCGCCCGGCGTTTCGAGTGGCTGACGGCCGGTGTCTTCGGCGCCCTGGGTCTCCGGATGGCACTGATGGAGCGGTAAGCCACTGCCCAGAGATAACCTGAACAAACATTCACAGGAGCGGCATAAGGGGCCGTAGCGGGACAACCCGAACTGTAATGGTTATTCCGCTACGGCCCCTTATGATTAAAGGCTCAAGGGTTCGTCATCGTCCTCGTCCACCAGGGTGATGTTGCTGCCCCCTTCGAGCATGACCGCATCCTCGAAGATGTTGTGGAGCTTGGTCTGGAACCGGTCCGCCTGACGGAGCCTGGGGTCCTCCCCCAGTTCCACCCGCTCCCGGACAAGGGGCTGGATGCGGGCGGGCTCAAGCCCCAGGATGCCTCCAAGGAGCTTCTGGGGATTCATGGCCTCCCCGGTGGTGGTGCGGGTGCTGAATCGAAGTTCCGCGCCTTCCCATGCCAGATCGAGCACCAGGGGGCGCACCTCGATCCGCTTGAGCACCTTGTGGCCCTCGGCCTTGCCCACCTTGTCGATCTCGTAGGACTCGGAGGCTGCGAAGACTGCGAGGGTGGACTGGGCCTTCTCCCGCAGATCTTCGGGGCAGGTCCAGCGCCAATGGGCGGCCCGGCATAGTTCCAGCACCGGGCTGGCGTAGTTGGGGATCTCCTGGCTCTCCAGCACCCGCAGACCTTCCACATGGATCTCGGGCAGGGGGCCGCGCATGGGCTCCCGAAGGGTGATATCCGCCCATTCCGAGAGTCCCGGCACACCTGGTGGCAGGGGATGACCCAACTGGACCAGGGGGCGGGGGGTCTTGCCCAGCCCCATGGCCAGGGGGACCCCGGAGGCCATCAGCCCCTGGGCCAGGGCGGTCAGGAGCGCAGGGGGATGGAGTTGGGCCGAAGTTCCGGTTACCTCCAGCCGCAGGCGGAGGGTCCGGCGCATGGGATCCTGCTGCCACTGGTGGATCCGTCGCTTTCGCGCAAGCTCCGCTGCTGCCTCAAGGGCGGCCTTGATGGGCATCCAGGCCGACTTCCCCTTCCAGTGGGCCCTGGAGCGCTTCAGTGCCTCCTCCAGCAGTCCTGCTTCACCGAGACGGGCAATCCACGCCTGGGGGTCCCCATGGTTCTGGTCCGCCCAGGAGAGAAAGTCATGGATGAGGGGGAGGTCCGGGGGGGGGCTAGCCTTCTGCATTTCTCCAGGATACCGCTACTTCTCGAGCATCCGCTTGGCCTCGCGTCTCAGCAACTCGGCTACATTCCGGTCCTTCAGCACCAGCTTGAGGTCATATTCCGTGAAGCGCTTGAGCATGTTGAGGGAGATGGGCAGCGGGGTCCGGGGATTCATCACCAGGTTTTTCACCGTGTTGTACTTCTTCATCCACTCCCGGTTCAGGCTGATGATGCGTAGGATTTCGTCATGGACCGAACGCATCTGGGCGATATAGGCCACTTCCCCCTCGGTGATCCGTCCGTTGCGGATCACCGCCACCTGGATCAGGCGATTGGATTCCCGGATCAGCAGGGTACGCTCCTCCTTGCCGCCCTTCTGGGCCAGGAGGATCTTCTGGCTGGTGCGCAGCTTCATGATCCTCTGGGTGAGGCGCAGGGGGATCTCATGGCCCTCTTCGTCCACCACGGGCTTGATGAGGCTCTCCCGGAGCACCGCCGGGTCCAGTTCTTCGGCCAGTTCCTCGGGCTTGGGGGGGGGAAGCTCGGCCCAGGCCCTGTCCAGATTGCCGGCCTCCACCTCGTCAATGATTTCCAGGCGCTCCTGGGCGAGCTCCTGGGAGATCTGCTTCAGCACGTCCCGCCGGAACTCCTCCACCTTGCGCTTGATGCCGTAATCCGCCTCCGGATGGGCCTCCAGCAGGTCCAGGATCATCGGGCGCTCGATCCACAGCACCTGATTGTGAAGGGGAATCTCCAGGGCCTTGCCTGGCAGGCTGGGGATGACCCGCTCCATCCATTCGGCCGTGAGGTCCTCATGCAGGAGGGCTGATTCTGTGAGGCCCGACTCCCGGCGATGGATGAGGATGAGCCCAAGGGGGGCCGGGGGATCCACAGGGCCGATGATGGCACTGGCCAGCAGGCTCTCTGGTATGCCCTGGAGTGTCTCCAGGGCCTTGGGGGTCAAGGGGCCTTCCTGGAAGACTGCATGGGCCAAGGCCTGCAGAAGGTCCAGGGGGGGGAGAGGCAGGGCCCCGCCGAGCAGAGCGCCCACCATGGGCTCTGGGAGCTGCTGGTCCAGGAACTTCTGAACAATAGGGTGCATGGTCACTCCGTGCCTTCGGGGGTGGGACTGGTTTCCTCGTCGGTCTCGGGAGCGGTCGGGGGGACTTCGCTGGGGGATGGCTGAGGCAGGATGGCTTGCCCATCTCCGCCGAACTGGCCGGTCCAGGACTCGCCCACTTCGCCCGGGTGGCGGATCCGCCTGCCAGCCACCTCTACCTCCACTACGCCTGAGTTGCTGAGGGTCAGGGTGAAGGGCCCAGGTACCCGGAGCTTCCAGGGTTCCGAGACCCGCAGGGTCCGGGTCTGGTCCGTCTGGGGCCCCTGGAGACGGGCTTCACAGGTATCCAGCGTCCTGAGGCTCACCAGGACTCCCTCGGCGGTCACTCCCGCCTCGGGGATCAGTTCGCCCAGCACTGGGAAGGGAGAGGGGGAGGGCGGCGCCTGAGGGGTCCAGGGGAGATCCGCCCTGGTGGGCCTATCCTCCTGGATACCCCGCTTGATATTGGGACCCGGAAGGATGAGCCAGAGCACCAGAGCCAAGGCGGCCAGGGAGATCCCACCCATGAGAACCCTCTCCCAGAGGTCCTTCTTCGGGTCCGGAGCTTCCTGCTCCAGGCCTCCCGGGAGCTTCTCCCAGGCATCGGTGTAGATGGTGGGATCTATCCCCAGGCGTTCCATTAGCTGGCGCACCAGGGGCCGCCCCCGGCCCGGAGGCACGCCCTCCCAGTCCTCCCGCTCGATGGCGTCCAGGAGCTGGACCGGCAGGTTGAGCTGGTGGGCCAAGTCCTCCTGGCGGAGTTGCAGGAGCTCCCGCTTGCGCCGGATGGCCTCACCTACGCCCGGAGCGCTTGCTTCCCTCATGGCATCCAGCCCACGGGGGTTTCCCGAAGCACCTTCCCCAGGCTTGCGCGACGTTCCTCCCGATTGAGTCGGCGATCATCCAGGGCGCCCCGATGGGCCATGCTGTCACCCAGGGTGGACTGGAGATCGTCCGGTGTCGCGTAGGTGCGGCCCTCCAGCCAAGCCTCCGCCCGGGAGAGCGTCAGCCAATGACCGACTGCTCGGGTGGAGCAGAAAGCGCCGTCGTGGCGGATCCTGGCGATGACCCGTTCCGCGTAGTCCAGCACCGCGTCGGAAAGCTGGATGCAGCGGATGTCCCGGCGGGCCAGGGACCATTCCTCCAGGGTCAGGGCGGGCTCAAGCTCCCGCAGGCGGTCCGCACCCGCTTCGTCACGAAGGATGCGGCGTTCCGCAGCGGCGTCGGGGTAGCCGAGGTGCAGGACGCAGGAGAATCGGTCCAGCTGGGATTCGGGAAGGGGAAAGGTCCCCGCGTGATCCATGGGGTTCTGGGTGGCAATGACAAAGAATGGGCTCGGAAGGGGGTAGACTCCCCGATCCAGGGTGACCTGGCCCTCCACCATGACCTCCAGCAGGGCACTCTGGGTCTTGGGCCCGATTCTGTTCAGTTCGTCCATGAGCAGGACGTTTGTGAAGACCGGACCCTCCTGGAATCGGAAGGCCCGGAGCTCCGAATCCCAGAGATTTACGCCAAGGAGGTCCGAAGGGAGGAGATCGTTGGTTCCCTGGATGCGCTGGTAGGACCCTCCCATGATCCGGCAGAGCCCCTTGGCGAGGGTCGTCTTGCCCACCCCCGGGAGATCCTCCAGCAGAAGATGTCCTCCGGCGAGGAGGGTGGCCACGGCGCGCCGCACCTGAAACTCCTTCCCCACCACCACCTGAGAAAGGGCGGTGATGCCCCTGCGGGCCCCCTCCTGGAGGGCTGTACGGGTGGAGGCTGGGAGGGGGGGGCTGAGGGTCATGGTGTTCCGCTAGCTCCATCCTCCAGGGAGATGCGGTGTTCCCGCAAGCGCTGGGAGAGGAGGCGGTGGGTCACCCGAAGGGCCAGGGCGGTTTCCGTCAGGTTGCCGGAGTGGGATTTGATGGCGCGGCGGATCAATCGGGCCTCGGCCTGTTCCTGGATCTTCGCCAACATGGCTTCCAGGGGGCCTGGCTCGGGCCAGGCCAGTTCCATGAGCTCCTCTCCGAGGCCTTGGGCGGTGGGGAGCTTGCTCAGCAGGGCGCCGGGGCACTGAGCCAGACATCGTTCCGCCAGCCAGATCAGTTCCGCCAGATTGCCGGGCCAGGGACGGGTGAGCAGCTCCCGTTCCACGCAGAGATCGATCACCGGCGGGGCATGGCCCATACGGCGTGCAGACTGTTCAAGGACAGCCCGGAAGAGGGGGAGGACGTCCTCCCGACGCTCCCGAAGGGGGGGCAGAGCGAGGACCAGGGCTCCCAGCTTCGGGCGCAAGGGGGCCGGGATAGCCTCCAGGGAGGAGGCGCTTCCGGACCAGTGGATCCCTTCGGTGCCCAGGGCCCGCAGGAGCCCCAGGGTTCCTTCAGGGGAAAGCCCGTCCAGGTTCTGGAGGTGGATCGTCCCCCCCTTGAGCATGGCCAGCTGTTGCCCTTTGGGGCCGTCGGAGCCCAGGGATGCCGCATCCACGGGTAGGAAGGGAGCCTTCGGGTGACGGAGGGTGTGGAGGCGCCGGGCGGTTCGGGTCCGTCCCGAACCCCGTTCCCCGATGAACAGGGTGGGGGCCTCGCTCTCGGCCAGGCTCCCCAGGGCCCGATCAAGGGCCCTCATGCCGGGGGAGAGAGCCACCCATGGCTCCCGGGGATCTGGGCTCGGGGCCTCCGTGAGGGCCTGGAGGCGTTCCAGGGTGGCCTGGAACAGGTCCAGATCAAAGGGTTTTGGCAGGAAGTCATCCGCTCCGAAGGCCATGGCTTCAACGATATCGCCGGGTTCCCCGAAGGCGCTCATCAGGAGCACCCGAAGGTCCGGCCTCAGGCGTTTGGCGCGCTTGAGCAGTTCAAGGCCACTCATGGCGGGGAGGCGGAGGTCCGTCACCATGATTTCGCAGGGGGTGGCCTCCAGGATGGCCAGGGCCTCCTGGGGGTGGGCCACCGCCAGGATCTCCCAGCCAGAGCCCTCCAGGGCCTGGACCAGCAGGCGTCGGAAACTGTCCTTGTCTTCCACCAGGAGGAGATGCATGACTTCAGCTTACTACTACGCAGAGGAGAGTTTGTTTCATGTGTTGCTCGTCGAATGGACCCCTTTGAAGGTTGTTCCCGCAAGCATTGCGGAAAACTCATCCCGGGGGAGGCAAAGGTCCTTGAGAACCAGGGAGGGGGCCGGATTGCACATAAAAGTGTGCAATCCGCAGAGGCCTTGAAAACCAAGGGGGTTCTTTGTGGACAACCCTCAAAGCCCCGTGAGGGGGATGCGGCGGCCGCTGCCAAAGGCCCAGGGACTGATCTTCAGGGCGAAGGGGAGCTGGCGGCGCTTGAACTCCGAATTCCTCAGAAGCCGCAGAACCCGGGGCAGGGCCTTCCGGGCTTGATCCAGGGCGGCACCTTCCAGGATTTCCCCCAGATCTTCCGCCAGTGTGGACTCCTCCCGTCGCGCTTCCAGCAGGGCCGCCAGGATGGCGTCGAGCTGGCCATAGGGCAGGAGGCTGGCTTCATCCGTCTGGCCTGGGCGGAGTTCCGCAGTGGGCTTCCGCTCGATCACCCCCCTGGGAACGGCTTCCCCCAGCTCCCGGGCCAGGGCGAAGACCCGGGCCTTGAGGCAGTCCCCCAGGATGCCGAAGGCCCCGATGCCATCCCCATAGAGGGTGAAGTAGCCCGTGGCGGCCTCGCTCTTGTTGCCCGTATTGAGCACTGCCAGCCGTTCCGTGCCCAGCATCCGGTGGGTATGGGGCTCGGTGGTGAGGCCCATCAGGAGGAGACCCCGGGAACGGCTCTGGAGGTTCTCGTCCGTGAGGGAGAAACCCCGGTCCGGGAAGGCGTTTCTCAGGGATGCCTCGGCTCCGGCGAAGGGGCCGTCCGCCGACAGGCTCAGGAAGTGGATGCCCAGGTGCCGGGCCTGTTCTTCCGCTAGGTCCAGGCTCTCCTGGCTGGTGAAGCGGGTGGGGAGGGCAACGCCGAGCACCCGCTCAGGGCCCAGGTTCTCCGCAGCCATGGCGGCCACCACGGCGCTGTCGATGCCACCGGAGAGGCCCACCACGACGCCCTCCAGCCCCTGCTTGGAGAGGTTCTCCCGGAGGCCGAGGCCCAGGGCCTGGCGCAGCCAGCTGCCTTCGGAGGGATCTTCAGGCCAGGCCAAGCCAGGGGCCCGCGTATCCACCAGGAGGATTGCCTCCTGGAAGTCCGGGGTGCCCTGCCAGCCTCCATCGGGGTGCACGAGGCAGGAACCACCGTCGAAGGTGAGCCAGCTGTCGGAACCCACCCTGGAGGCATAGGCAATGGAGACGCCGTGCTTGGCGGCCTGCCCTATGAGGAGGCGGCGCCGCAGGGCCCGTTTGGAGGGAACGGTCCAGCCTGGGGTTGTGCCTGCGGGTGTGAAACTCCCCAGCAGGGCGGGGCTGGCGGAGGCGTTCAGGATCAGGGTGGCCCCCCGTCCCGCTAGGTCGGCGATGGGATCCACATGGTATCGGATGGAACCCGGGGCCAGTTCCGGATCGGCCCAGAGATCCTCGCAGATCGAGAGGCCGACCTGTTCCCCCAGGTGATCGACCACCGGTTGGGGGGCTGGGTCCGCATCAAAGTAGCGGGCCTCGTCGAAGATGTCGTAAACCGGCAGGATCCGCTTCCGGGCCACGGTCCGGACCTGTCCGGTCTCGCACCACCAGAGTTCGTTCCAGAGGCGTCCCGAGGGGGAAGGGCTGCAGGTACCCATGATCAGAGGGACTGGGCCTGTCAGGGCCGCCAGGCGCGCCGACTCCCTCCGGATCCGTTCGCGCAGGGCGCTCTCCCACAGGCGGTCCTCTGCCAGGTAGCCCGGCACCGCCATCTCCGGCGTCATCACCAGTTCAGCTCCCCGCTCGATGGCTGAGCGGTAGGCGGCCTCGATGGCGCGGCCATTGGTCTCGGGATCGGCGATCCGGCAGTTGATCTGGAGAAGGGCGATACGCATGGTATTTGGTCCAATCTTCACCAGATTACTGCGAGCCTGGGTGATCCGCCTTCACCGTGCGATACTTCCTTCCAGTCATGGATCTGATTCTTTCCGATATCCACTCGAATCTGCAGGCCCTGAATGTCGTGCTGAGATATGCCCGTCGCCGGGCTATCCAGCGTTTTGTGCTCCTGGGGGATGTGGTGGGCTACGGCGCCCAGCCCAATCAGGTCATGGAAAAGGTGCTGGGCATGAAACCCAGGTTCATCGTGCGAGGCAATCACGATCGGGCCTGCTCGGTGCGGGGGGCAGACCAGCACTTCAGCCTGCCCGCCAAAGGGGCGGCTCACTGGACCCGGGATCGCCTCTCCCGGGAGAACCTCCGCATCCTGCGGAACCTGCCCGCAGGGCCTCTGGCTGTCGGGGAGGATTATGTGATCTCCCACGGCTCCCCATTGGACGAAGATTCCTACCTGCTGCACCCCCAGGACGCCCTGGAGGCCTTCGATGGGTTCGAGGGGCCGCTGTGCTTTTTCGGCCATACCCATCTGCCCTGCTGTTTCGAACTGGATGAGGTCGCGCAGGTTCTCACCCCCTACCTTCTGGAGCCCGGAGAATGGTTCCAGCTCAAGAAAGACTGCCGTTATCTGGTCAATCCGGGTTCGGTGGGTCAACCCAGGGATCGGGATCCCCGTCTATCATTCATGACCTACGACACGCGGAGGAAGCGCCTCAAGCTCCATCGTTTGGAATACGATCACTCGGGAGCCGCCCGGGAGATCCTTGAGGCCCGTCTCCATCCCAATCTCGCTGAACGTCTTTTCTACGGAATATGAGGACCCCTATGGATGACAGCTCGTCTGCCACTGGAAACATGGAACTGGATGCCCTGCTCAAGGCGGCGGTTCGGGTCGCTTCCCCCGCCAGTCTGCGGGAGTCGGGGAGCCTCCGGATGCTGGGGGATCTCCAGCTGCATGCCATGGAGCATGGCCAGTGGCTGCTCTTCAAGGGGGCCAAGCGGCGGGACCAGCACCCCCCGGTCGGGGCGGTGCTGACCCTCTCGCTTCTTCTCGGAGATGAGGCCTATTCCCTGCGCACCACCATGCTGGAACCCACCTCTTCAAGGGAGGAGACGGGTCCCCTTGTCCGGGTGACCTGGCCCACTCAGATCCTGGAGCGTCATCGACGCGAGGATCTCAAGGTGGCCTCCCCGGGGCTCCGTGCCCTGGACGCCCAGGTGGGTGTGGGGGGCAGGCTCTACCCCGCCAAGCTGCTGAGCCTCACCGAGACGGGCATCGGCCTGGGCTTCCCCCAGTCCTTTCCCCTGGTGTTGAGGGCCCACCTCGACGTGCAGACCTTCCTGCCAGGCGGTATCCCGTTCGAGATCACCGGCGAGGTCCGTCACATGGAGATCCTGGAGGGCGAGAGTCTGCCCCTGAGGGTTGGCGTCGTCATGGGAAGCATGGAGGGCGTCGACCGGGAGCGTATGCGGCGCTTCATCCAGGCAAGGCGGACGATGCTCTCTGAGATGTCGCGGAAGCCAGCCGAGCGATGAAGACGCTTTCCCTGCGGGTGGATGTGGACACCCTGGATGGCACCCTCCAGGGGATTCCCAACCTGCTCCGGCTCCTGGATCGCCATGGAATGCGGGCCAGCTTCTACCTCTCCCTGGGGCCCGACAGCTCCGGGAAGGCCATCCGGCGGATCTTCCGCAAGGGCTTCTTCGCCAAGATGCGCCGCACCAACGCCGGCCAGCTATACACGTGGCGCACCATGATGTACGGGGTGCTGCTGCCCGCCCCCATCATCCACCGCCGGGCGGCCTCACAGATGCGCAGTGCACTGGAGGCTGGCCACGAGGTGGCCATCCACGCATGGGATCACGTCCAGTACCACGATCTCCTGGATCGCAAATCCCGTCAGTGGCTCTCGCACTGGTATGAATCGGCCCACGGGGCCTTCCAGGATGTCTTCGGCTTCCCCGCCAGGGGGGCGGTGAGTCCCGCCTGGCGCTGCAACGATACGACCCTCGAGCTCCAGGAAGCCTACGGCATGGACTATGCCGGGGACTGCCGGGGCACACGTCCTTTCTATCCCATTGTGAAGGGGCAGGTCCTCAAGACCCTCCAGATCCCCACCACCCTTCCCACCCTGGACGAGCTCCTGGGCCTGGAAGGCCGGGGGCCCGAGGAGGTCAACCAGGAGGTCCTCGGCCTGATCCGGGAGGACGCCCTGAACGTCTATGCTCTCCACACCGAGGTGGAAGGGGGCGCCCTTCAGGGCACTTTCGACGCCTTCCTCCGGGGCCTGAAAGAGCGGGAGGTGCGGGTCCGCACCCACGCTGACTGGCTGCCGGAACTGCTTGCCCAGGGGCCCCCCGCAGCGGCCATCACGCGCCGCGAGATTCCGGGAAGGGCCGGATGGGTGAGCTTCGGGCCCTGATCCATGGCAGAATGATCATTCCCGGGTGCCCATAGCTCAGGTGGATAGAGCAGCTGCCTTCTAAGCAGCAGGTCGCAGGTTCGAGTCCTGCTGGGCGCACCACCCTTCTGGAGCCGAGCCGTTCATGTCCCCTGACGTCCGTCGCCCCATCGATCGCCTGCTCCTCTTCTTCGCCCTCATGCTGATGGTGGTGGGGATGGTGTGGATCTATTCGGCGTCGGCCATCAAGGCCTCCCAGAACAACGCCGCTGCCACAGCCTTCCTGGTGAGGCAGATGATTGGCGGCTTCATCGGGCTCTCTCTCATGCTGGCCCTGAGTCAGGTGGATTTGACGGACCTGAGGGAGCACCCCAGGCCCCTCCAGATTCTCTACTGCGTTTCCATTCTGGGACTCCTGGCGGTCTTCGCCTTCCCGCCGGTGAATCATGCCCACCGATGGGTGCGCATCTTTGGGCAGAGCATCCAGCCCTCGGAGCTGTTCAAGCCTCTGGCAGTGCTCATCGCCTCCTGGTGGATGGTGAAGCACCGGGAGGCCTGGGGGCAGCGCCAGGACGCCATCCCCAAACTGGTGACCCTGATGGGGATCCTGATCATTCCCCTGGGGTTGATCCTCAAGGAACCCGACTTCGGCACCACCTTCCTCATTGTCTTCGTCACCATGCTGGTGGTCTTCCTGGGGGGCGCGCCCCGCTGGATCTTCGCCATCGCTGTCCCCGTTCTCGGGGCGGTGGGGGCCGCCTTCGTGGTGACCTCTCCCTACCGTCTGGCGCGGGTCACCAGCTTCCTGAACCCCGAGGCCGATCCCCTGGGCAAGGGCCACCAGACCCTCCAGAGCCTCGTAGCCGTGGGCAACGGCGGTCTGCTGGGGGTGGGGCTGGGGGCTGGTCGCCAGAAGCTCTTCTTTCTGCCGGAGGCCCATACTGACTTCATCTACGCCGTGATCGGCGAGGAAGCCGGACTGGTGGGCTCGGTCCTCGTCCTGGTCCTCTTCCTGGCGGTCCTCATCCGGGGCTATCGCATCGCGCGTCGTGTCCGGGACGCCTTCCTGCGGCTCTGTGCCATGGGCTTCACCCTGCTACTGGTGGTGCAGGCCCTCATGAACATGAGCGTGGTGCTTAGTCTGGCCCCCAACAAGGGCATCCCGCTGCCCTTTATCAGCTATGGCAGTTCCAGCCTCATCGCCTCCCTGGCCTCTCTCGGGCTCCTGCTCTCCATCAGCAAGGAGACAGGAGAGTAGTTACCCAGCGTGCGACAGGGATGCTGAGTCCGTTGCCCAGGAGCTTGTAGCGCTTGGTGCGGCTGATGGAGTCCGGGAACCTGAATTCCCGGGGAAGGCCCAGGAGTCGGGCGACTTCCTCCGGAGAGAACCTGCGGATCCCCTGGGGGGTGCGCAGGAAAGGCCCGCTTCCGACGAAGCGCTTGCCGTAGCCACCGATGAAGCAGGCGGAGGTCCGGCTCTCCGGATTCACCAGGGCCAGTCCCGGCCCGTGCTTCGCGCTTTCCTCATGGCGCAGGTAGAGGCTTTCGTCTTCCTGCGGGTCAAGGAAGGCGGCCAGAGGAAGGGGGGGCATTTCGGGCAGGGGCGGATCGGCGATGGGGTGGCGGGAGGCCACCAGATAGACCCGGGGGCGGAGATTGGGGATGCCGAACTGGGTGGGGCAGAGCTGGTATTCCCGCCAGTGCATGCCGGATGCCCGGAGCCGTTCCGCGAGGAGTTCGTGGGCATCGGAGCCCAGGAAGCCGATCACGTTCTCCAATACCAGGTGCTCGGGCGGGATGAGGCGCAGCAGGTCCATGAGGTGGAGGAATGCCTTGGAGCGGAGATCCTCCAGGCCCCGATGGTTTCCCATGCGGCAGAAGGGTTGGCAGGGGGGGCTCATGAGCCAGGTATCCGCCTTCAGCGCCTGGACCTGGCTGGGGTCCAGGCTGGCGATCTCCCGATCCCAGGGCCGATCCCCATGGTTGTGGGCATAGGTGTCGTTGGCTGCCGGGCTGATGTCGTAGGCCCGAACCACCTTGCCCTGGTCACCCAGGGCATAGCGCCATCCGCCGATGCCGGAGAAAAATTCGATGGCATTCAGCATGTAGTGATGTCTTGGTATGTGTTATTAGGGAATAATGTCACGATTAATGGCCTGTCTCCTCGGACGCCTGAATAATACGGTCGCGCCTGAGTAATATCATCCTTGGAAATTAGGCGGTGGCACGCTTTTTTCCGTATGGATGGTTTGGTCATACCAAAAAAGACGGTCAGGGCTCTGTATTCACCTGTTAACATGGTCACAACTTGGAGGATTCAGGTTCCTGATCACCGGGACCCCTTCGGGTGGATATGTATTCCGTGTGCGAATCTGCGTCCGGGCAGGCCTTCGGCCGGGACCAGAATGGACAGGATCAGAAGCGCCAGATTGAACCCGAAATGTTGATTCAGCGCCCCATACCTCATTTTGCAGGCAACGCCTGGAGGTATTCGTCTGGGACGAACGACCTGTCCGGGCCTGCCGGGACACGCTCTGCTGTCTTCGTTCCAGTGGCTGGGCTTTGCCTTGTTTTGATTTGATTTTTTAATCCTTATGGTCGTGCATTTTTCTTAAAACGGGTTATCTGCCCGCAACTACTCAGGTTGGGATCCATGGACACACAGCATTCGGAAAAAAACATCCTCGTGATCAATTGCGGGAGCTCCTCGCTCAAGTACGAGGTCTTCAAGATGCCTCAGCGCGAAAGCCTCGGCAAGGGCCTGGTGGAGCGCATCGGTGACTGCTCCGGCTTCCTGGCGCAGACCTCTCCCAGGGGAGAGATCCGCATTGAACAGCCCATTTCCGATCACGCTGTGGCCATGGGGTTGGTGGCCAAGGCTCTGGTGGACGAGGAGTCCGGCATTCTCGGTTCCCTCACTGAGATCCAGGGTGTGGGACATCGGGTGGTGCACGGGGGTGAGAAGTTCGCTTCTTCTGTGGCCATCAACGATGATGTGATGGAGGCCCTCCAGGAGAACGTGGAGCTGGCCCCCCTTCACAACCCAGCCAATATTATCGGCATTGAAGAGGTCACCCGCCTCCTGCCCCACATCGGTCAGGTTGGTGTCTTCGATACCGCCTTCCACCAGACCATGCCCCCTGCGGCCTACCTCTACGGCCTGCCCCGGGAGTTCTACGACAAGTATCGGATCCGCCGCTACGGCTTCCACGGCACCAGCCACCGTTTCGTGGCCGGCCGGGCCCTCCACCTGATGAAGCGGGTGGCCGAGAACACCAACCTGATCACCTGTCATCTGGGGAACGGCGCCTCCGTCACCGCCATCGAGAGCGGTCGATCCATCGACACCTCCATGGGCTTCACCCCCCTGGAAGGCGTGATGATGGGCACCCGCAGCGGCGATGTGGATCCCTCCATCCTGGGCTTCCTCGAGGACCGCGGCTACTCCTCCAAGGACCTGCAGAGCATCCTCAACAAGAAGAGCGGCCTGCTGGGGCTCTCCGGCGTCTCCAACGATCTCCGGGACGTGGAGAAGGCCGCCCAGGAGGGGAACGCCCACGCTGAGGAGGCCCTCGAGGTCTTCGCCCACAAGGTCCGCAAGTACATCGGCGCCTATGCCGCCGAGCTGGTCAAGGTGGACGGCCTGATCTTCACCGGCGGCATCGGCCAGTGGGGCGCCAAGATGCGCGCCCGCATCTGCCGCCGCCTGGAGCACATGGGTATCGTCATGGACTACAACCTGAACGGTCATATGGGCGGTTCGGAGGGCATCGTCTCCCACAACTACTCCCGGACGACCATCCTGGTGGTGCCCACGAACGAGGAACTCCAGATCGCCATGGACGCCTACGACATTCTGTTCCCCGGCAGCCGCGGCGACTGCCAGCGGCGGAAGAACGACGCCCACCTGTAGGACACAGCAGAAGGCCCCGGAGATTTCCGGGGCCTTCTGCTGTCAGCGGACCAGTTCGGCCAGCCACTGGCCCAGGGTTCCTTCCAGCTTGGCCTTGTAGTCCTTCAGGAGTCTCTGGTCGGCCTGGAACTCACTGACGCCAACCCCCTTGGCCTCGATGACCGTGGATTCGTACTGGGTTCCGGCCTTGTCCACCAGGGTGATCTCCAGGACGCCCCGGGCCACGATGAAATCGGCGCTGTGGTCGTATTCCCACCAGCGACGCTTCCGGATATCCCAGGCCTGCCGGTTCCCCTGGAACCTCAGGTTCAGGGTGAACTCCGCATTGCCTTCAGCCCATCCCAGTCCCTGTTTGAGGACGGCGTTGCGGACCAGGGTGGCCACATCGCCTCCCATGCCCAGATCCCTGTCGCCCCCGACGCACATGGTGAGGGAGTTCCGGAGCCGATCCAGGAGTCGGTCCACGGAAAGCTTCAGGTCCCGGACCTGGCGGCGCAGGGCAGGGTCTCCGCCTCCCGCGGAAATGAGGCCGGCCATGTCGTCCAGCTTGTCCATCTCGTTCTGGGCCCCCTTGAGGGCCTGAAGCCGTTTCAATCGCTCCCGGGGGCCGCCGCTGGTCCCTTCCTCCACCGCCAGATCATGCTTCATGGCACCGAAGCGGTTCCGCAATTCCTGCTCGGCGGCCGGGACATCGAGGTAGGCCAGGGCGTAGGCCGTGTCGCCCTTCCGGTCCACCCAGGTCTCCTCGACAACCAGTCCCGGGAGTTCCACGGCCTGGGCCTGGATCGTCGAATCCTGGTTCAGGGTCTGGGTCGAGCTTCCGGTGGCGGGGCCTCCGCCCTGGCGCTGGACCACGGAGTGGGTGGAGAGCTTGGTGCTCCCCTTGACCGAGGCCCTGAGCCTGGAGATGACCTCCACCTTGGCGTTCTGGGAGGCCTGTCGGACTGCCTGGGCTTCTGTCGGGGCCACAGGGGCCAGCCCCATGGCATAGATCCTTCCGGGGGCGCTGGGCAGCATGCTGACCCAGGGGGGCTGGATCAGGCCCTGGGCCATGACCAGGCTGGGGACGCACAGGGTGAACGCAAGGGCTTTCATTCGGTGCCTCCGGAAAGTCAGGGGGTGTGGTCTCAGGGTAGCACTACGTCTCATTCCGGCAACGGGTGAACCATGGGCCTGGAGAGGGACGACGGATCGAAAAAATCCCATCCGGGAGCAACTTGCGAGGGCTGAACCCGGAGTATAGACTGAGCCCAAGCGTACCTCATATTGACCCTGGGCCATGTGCGCCCAATCAGTCTCAAGAAGGAGAATCCCATGTTCAAGAAAGTCGCCGGGGCATTGCTCTGCGCCCTGGGAATCGTTCTACCAGGTTCCGCCGCAGGAGAGCCCAGCCTGGCGGTTCTTCCGCTGCGCGGGACCATCAATAGCAACTTCCTGGTGGATCAGGATCAGATCAACAGCGCTGTCACTTCCGCCTTTCTGAATACCCGGCGCTTCACGATGGTGGAGCGTTCCCAGCTCGGTGCGGTGCTCAATGAAGGCAAGTTCCAGAATTCCGGTTTGGTGGATGACGCCACCGCCGTGGCACTGGGCAAGCAGCTCGGCGTGAAATACGTGGTCGTGGGTTCCTGCAAGGCTGACAGCAGCCCTTCCAGGGAAGTTTCGGGAACCAAGCTCGCCCTGGGCGCTGGGCTTGCTCACTTTGGGTTCAAGAACAAGAGAGAGGTGGCTGACAGTTCCGAAACCCAGTTCTGGCAGGCCAATATCAAGGTGTCCCTGCGCATGGTGGAGGTTGCCACCGGCAAGATCGAGAATGCCTTCGAGGCATCGGGGGATGCCAGGACCATGAACAGAGCGAAATCCGCCAAGGAGGCCACAGACAAACTGGAGGCCAACCTGATGGCCAAGGTCAAGGGAACGGCGGCGGCGGCCCAGACTGGCTATGTCATCAAGGTATACTCCCCGGGCGAACTCATGATCGATCTCGGCAGCAGCCATGGTTTGGCTGCGGATTCCCGGGTCCAGGTCTGTCAGCGGGAGGACGATATCGTCCACCCCGTCACGGGCAAGACCATTCGAGGCAAGAAGGTCGTTCTGGGCACCTATCGCGTCAAGTCCCTGGATGAGGATACCTCTGTCGTGGTGGCCGAGGGCTCCGCTCCCCGCAGCATCAAGGCCGGACAGATTGTCGAAGTGGTCACCAGCTCCAGGTAGCATCCCCCCCATCCCTTCTGAAGGAGTTCCCATGAACCTCAAACTGGCACTCGTTTCCGGCGTGACGGTGATGGCCCTTGGCATCGCCTGCGGCGAAAAGGCCCCCGAGACGACCCCGGTCACCACGACCCAAGCCAAGGCTGCGCCGTCGTGGATCGATAGCCCCAATATCCCCGATGGCCTTGCCGATGTCGGCATTGCCCAGTCCAATCCCATGGGTGACAAGGCCATGCAGCGGGCTACGGCTCTGGCGGATGCCCGCGCCAAGCTGGCGGGCCAGATGAAGGTCCGGGTCCAGAACATGTTCAGCCAGCTCAACCAGCAGGTGACGACCGCCGCCTCCAATACCGCCCAGAAGGGCGGCAAGCCCATCAAGAACGATGTCATGCAGCGGGTCATCGAGAATGTCACCCGCAACATCGTTGATCAGGAGCTTCAGGGGGCCACCGCGCGTGAATGGTGGCTGGATCCCACGGATGGCAGCCTCTACTGCCATCTGGTCATGAGCAAGGAGACCATGGAAAGGGTCATGCAGCAGCAGGCCCAGAAGGAGATCCGCAACGAGATCGCCCAGGGTGAGCAGGCTCTGGAGAATGCTCTCGACAAGCTGGATGCCGCCATCGCCGCTTCCCGGTAGAACGTATCTTCAACGCAAGAAGCGCGGCCAATGGGCCGCGCTTCTTGCTGTACTGCGTTTGGCCTACTTGCCGGTGGCCGCGGCGATCATGGCCTTCATGTTCTCCAGCTTGGCGTTCGGCGGAACGGAGCATCCGGAGGAGAGGATGAATCCCTCTCCCATGTCCTTGATGAGCTTGCAGCTGTAGTTGTAGACCTCGTCAGGGGTGCCCAGGACCAGCATCGTGGCGGGCACGTCGCCCTTGATGCAGACCCGGTCCCCGATGGCCTCCTTGATCTTGTAGATGTCGGTGCCGCCGTCCGTCTCGAAGACGATCTTGCCCTTGGGGAACTCGCGGAAGTAGCTGAGATCACGTTCCCAGTTGGCATCTGCGTGGATATTGCAGACCGCGCCTTCCTCGATGATCATGTCCGCCGTCGCCTTGACGTACTTCCAGACGAAGCGCTCCCAGAACTTGGGACGGTAGAACTGGCTGGCGCCCCGGGCCGGGGAGATGAACACCACGGTGGGCTTGATGGCGCGGATCTGCTGGCGCATCTCCGCCAGCTGTTCCGCCAGTACCACGTCCGTGGCGGCTTCCACCTTCTCGGGGATGCGGTAGAGGTCCGTCATGTACTTCACCATGGAGCGGCCGCCCCCGAAATACTCGTTGACGGAGGTGGCCACCAGCTCGGAGTAGACTAGGTAACCCGCATCATTGAAGTTCTTCACGGCGCTGGGCACGCACTCCAGCTGCTTCAGGATGTCGTCGACATCGACCCCCAGCCGGTTCTTGAGGTAGTCCATCTTGAAGGAACCCCACCCCTTGTCGATGATGGTGTCGTAGTCCTCGGGGATCATCATCTCGGATTCGTCGAGCTGCCAGAGTTCGTTGGGGCCCAGTTCCCGCCCGGGAAGCTTGACCTTGGACATGAAGATGAGGGGGAACATGGCGCCTTCGGAAAAGGCGGCGTTGAAGCCGTCCACATCCCCCAGTTCCTTGATGGATCTGAGCATGACCTCATGGGAGAACTGGAAGCTCTTGCAGAAGTCGGCCAGAGTGACGCCCATGTGGGCGGCACAGAAGGAGTTGGCCTGGAGGATGACCGGTGTGCGGTCGACCTTTTCCAGGGCAAGGGCCTTCTTGAGGCGGGTCTGGCGTTCGGCGAGAAGCGTCTGGGGAGTGTTCATGGCAAGTACCTCGTGAATGGTGGGTTATGGGTGCTGGTTGGAACGGCTGTCAATGGGTTTTGGATTCTTGGGAAGCCTGATATTACACCATTAGGCGGTACGATTCGTACCGTTTTATGGCAAGACAAATGCCATTCTCCCAGATGCCTCGGATCAATGCCCCTGGTGCAGGCAATGGGGATGGAATTGGCTTATTCGGCAAATGATGGCCACATATGGCAAATGCGAGGTGCATTCGCCATATGTGGTAACCGTGACCTGTTTCCGATCTGGCCCGTCAAGCCTTCCAGTGGAGGGGCTGGCAGCAGCTCAGGAGATCCTTGATCAGCTTCTTTTCGTTGGGTTGGAAGCGTTCGGTGGGCATTGGTATGCCGAGGGCGCCCCGCTCGCCGTTCGGGCCGACGAGGGGTGCGGCAATGCCGCTGAAGCCCACGAGGTATTCCTCTCGCTCGAGGGCAAGTCCGGTGGTCCTGATCGAGCGGAGTTCCTCCATGAGTCCGTCCCAGGTGGTGATCGTATTCCTGGTCAGCCGATTCAGTTCCAGGCTGGGGCGCAGTGCTTCGAGCTCTTTTCCCGGGAGGGAGGCCAGGAGGGCCTTCCCACTTGCGGTCGCGTGCAGGGGAAGCGAGGTGCCGAGGGTGCCCACGAACTTGAGGGGATGGCTCCCCGGGATCTGGTCCACGATGACCGCCTTGCCGTGGGCCAGGACCGAGAGATCGACGTTTTCGTGGGTTTTCTTGGAGAGCTGCATCACGATCGGCCGGGCGATCTTGCTTAGATCGAAGGGGCGCATGGATGCCGCGAAGAGGGCCATGGTGGGGCCAAGGCGGTACCCACTGGTGGTGGTGGCCGCAATGACGACATTGGCATCTTCCAGGGTCTCGACAATGCGCTGGACGGTGGATCGAGGCAGCTTGACGTAGTGGGCGATTTCCCGGAGCGACAGGCCGTCCGGGTGATTGCTCAGGGCTGTCAGGACATCGATCGCCCGGGAGACGACCCGGATCTTGTTCCCCTGGGTCTCATCGGATTGGGGCGCTTCATGGGGGACTTTTTCGGTAGGCATCAATCGCATCTCGTGACGCCAGTGTAGCCTGCTCATGCCGCGCCCGGGCGGGCGCGGCATGAATCAAGGGCGCTACTTGGTGGGTACTGGGAAGAGCGCCTTCCCGGTGGCTGGCCAGAAGTCGTGGTCGGAGTGGATGACCTTGAGCTCCCATGGCTGGTTGGGATTGCCGGACTTCTGCCACTGGCCGAAGACCGCTGGGCACTGGCTGAAGTGGTTCTCGTCGAACTTGACCCGGTGGCGCATGGTGGCGAGATCGGTGGTGGCCAGGGCGGCGTTCACCTTCTCTGGGTCGACAGAGCCTGCCCGCTCGATGGCATCCACCAGGACCTGGATCCCCGCATAGCCGGGGCCGATGCTGGGATAGACAGGCCGCTTGGTCTCCTTGACCCAGCGATCAGCCAGGGATTGGGGGGTGGTTCCGCCGATGCCCGGGGCACCCTTGATGGAAGGCTCCCACCAGACCTCAGTGCCTACCCCCAGGGGCAGCTCTCCACCCCAGGCCTTCACGTCATCCAGATAGAGGGCGCCGCGCCCGATGGAGACGATCTTGGGATTGAAGCCCATGGCCTTGGCCTGCTTCCAGACGGTGCCGAAAAAGGCCGCAGGGCAGTTGCCCCAAAGAATCTCGACATTGGCTGCCTTCCAGGCCTGCACTACAGAGGAGAAGTCCGTAGTCTCCATGGCCATCAGGCCCAGGTTCTTGTCCAGTCCCACCACGTCGTAGCCGAGCTTCTGGAGGGCGGGGCCGAAGAGGGTGTACCACCCGCGTCCGTCGGGCTCGTCCGAGGCGATGATGCCAACCTTCTTGTTGGTCTGGGGGGCGTATTGATTCAATACGGCCATCCAGGTGTCCATGACCGTATAGCCCGGCTTGGCCCTGAAATCGCCCGGCTTGGCCGGGGTGTTGATGGAGAGGGTGCCTGTCGACCAGGTGTACTGCCACTTGGTGGGGGTCTCATTCCTCATGCCCATCCAGGGCTCCAGGACTCCGCAGGAGGTGATGTAGGGAACCTTGTAGCGGTCTGCCATTTGGGAGACCCCGGCGTGCATGGGAGGGGGTTCATCGCCAGTGACAATGAATTGGACGTGGTCCTGGTTGATCAGGCTCTCGGCGAGGGCACTCGCCTTGTTGGGGTCGCTTTCGTTGTCCACGGCCACCAGCTTGAGGGGGATGCGGGTATCGCCCACCTTGACGCCCCCCTGTTTGTTGATGTCATCAATGGCGGCCTGGACGCCGAAGAGGCCGCCCTGTCCAAAGGAGGCGAACATGCCGGATTGGGCCTGGACGAAGCCGATCTTGATTTCCTTGGCGGGCTTCTTGTCGCAGCCTATGCCTGCGAGGGCGAGGGCGGCTGCCAGGGCAGAGGTTAAGGGACGCAGTTTCACGAGGCTTCTCCTTGTCTGGTGGGGGCATGGCCAACTCCTGAATGGAGTCGCTGGTGATGCCCATTGTGTGGTACGGAAAGTACCGCTTTGGCAGCAAGGATGGTGCCGTATCGCAAGGCGGCCCGTGGCTTATGGTTATGGTGGTGATGAAGGCTGTTTGTTGTCGCATATCGCAAAAACAACGTGATATATGGCAAATTGACACGAATTTGCCATATATCGCGATCGCCTGCGCTCAGGGACATTGGCGCAATGATCCCTCATCTCAAGGGGTGGGTAAATCTAGTCCCGCTTCATCCACTCCATGATGCGGCCAGCCATGTAGACCATATCGACTTCGTCCATGTCCGGGGCGTGGAGCGCCAGCCCCACGATGGCTGAGGATAAGAGCCATCCGTCCCGGATATCCCCCTTGGCCATGCGATCGGCGGAAAGTCGGGCCAGGAGCTTCAGTTCCTCTCTGAGAACGGCCTTGAGTGCTGGCATCTCCCGGGCCAGCAGGTTGAATTCCAGGATGAGGCGGGCGTTGGGCAGGGCATGGCGGGCCAGCATGACCTGGAGATCCCTGGGACCTTTGATCTGTTCCAGGGCTTCGCGCTGCTCGTCCGCCATCCGCTTGAATAGCGCCACGATCAGCTTTTCCTTGCTTCCAAAGTAGTAGTGCACCAGCCCGTGGTTCACGCCCGCCATGGCGGCGATCTGCTTCACGCTGGCCTTGTGCCCTCCGAGGGTCGCGAGGCATTCGAGCCCCGCGTTCAGGAGCTTCTCCTCTACCGTCCGGTCATCCACAGGCTGGGGGGGGATGGGATGGGCTTTTTCCATGGGATCACAACTCAAAAGGCTCTCTTGCTTCGGCAGGGATATACAACCCTTCCAAAGTGTGAGGGGTGGTAGCACTCTTGTATCATGACCACGCCCTTGCATCCCCAGAACGTCATAGCCCTGGTATGGGATTTTGATAAAACGCTTATACCTGGATACATGCAGGACCCCATCTTCGAGGAATACCGGGTGGATGCCGGTCAGTTCTGGAGGGAAGTCAATGCCCTTCCTGCCTACTACCGATGCCACGGTGTCAATGTCAGCTCCGACAATTCCTATCTGAACCATCTGCTGACCTATGTCCAGCACGGGCGCATGCAGGGGCTCACCAACGCCAAGCTGCGGGAGCTGGGGGCCCAGATCAAGTTCCACCCAGGGCTCCCTGAGTTCTTCCCCTACCTCAAGGAGCAGCTGGCCAAGCTGCCGGATGCGGATCGCTTCGAGATCAGGCTGGAGCACTACATCGTCTCCACCGGGTTGCGGGAGATGATCGAGGGCAGCTCCATCCGGCCCTATGTGGACGGAATCTGGGCTTCGGAGTTCATTGAGAACCCGGCGCCCCCCCACTTCGATCCCGATGTGACCGTCGCGCTCGATGAGTCACCCGCCCAGCGCTCCCTCTTCCCGGCGGCAGGCATCTCCCAGATCGCCGTGGCCTACGACAATACGAGCAAGACCCGGGCCCTCTTCGAGATCAACAAGGGGGGGAACAAGACCATCAGCATCGACGTGAACTCCACCATGCGCGCCGAGGATCGTCGGGTCCCCTTCCATCACATGATCTACATCGCGGATGGCCCGAGCGATGTCCCGGCCTTCTCGGTCATGCGTCAGAACAGCGGCACCGCCTACGCGGTCTACGACGATACCAATGACCTGAGCCTGGAGCAGGTGGAGCGGCTCCGGAGGGATGGCCGCATCGATCACTTTGGCCCCGCCGACTACCGGACCGGCAGCCCCACCGGGAAGTGGCTCTGGCTGAGGGTCAAGCAGATCGCCCAGACCATCATCCAGGAGCGGCAGGCGGCCCTGAAGGTACGGATCGGGGTGGCCCCGACACATCTGCCGCACTGAAAAGGCTCCAAGGCACGAAGGAAAGACAAAAAATGCTTTTCTCTCTTTTTGCTTTTCTTGGAGCCTTGGAGTCTACGTGGTGAATCTTTTAGTTCACCCGGTAGTGGCACCCTCTCGATACCGGGTTCTGCAGCGCGGCCTTGAGGATGAGCCGGGCGCAGATGGCGCCATTGCGGAGTTCCAGGAGCTTGCGGGAGAGGGGGGCCTCCCGGTAGAAAGCCTCGATGCGATGGTAGAAGTAGCCCATGTCGCTGTAGGCGCGCTGGAGCCGGGCCTGGGTGCGGACGATGCCTGCATAGTTCCAGAGGGTGGCCCGGATATTGTTCCAGTCCTGTTCGATGAGCAGGGGATCGGGCTCGACGGAGCTTGTAGGGGGGCGCCACGGCTCCAGGCTGTCATCGGGAATCAGGGCGGTGTAGTGGCACTCCTGGACAGCAGCCTCTGCGGCGCGGTGGCCCCAGACAAGGCCCTCAAGCAGTGAGGTGGATGCCAGGCGGTTCGCTCCATGGAGGCCGGTGCAGGCGACCTCTCCCACGGCGAAAAGGCCGGGTAGATTGGTGCGCCCTTCGGAATCCACAGCCACGCCTCCGCAGAAATAGTGGGCGGCCGGGACCACGGGGATGGGCTGGCGCAGAGGATCCAGGCCCTCCAGGCGGCAGGCTGCCAGGATGTTGGGGAAGCGGGCCTCAAGATCCAGCTTCAGCCTCATGGGGGACAGGTCCAGGTAGGCGCAGAGGTCCCCGGTGGCGGCCATTTCCTGGAAGATGGCCCGGCTCACCACGTCCCGGGGTGCCAGTTCCATTTGATCCGGGGCGTACTTGGTCATGAAACGCTCTCCGGCGCTATTCACCAAGTGGGCTCCCTCACCCCTCAGGGCTTCTGTGAGGAGCTTCCGCGGCTTGCCGGGGATGTAGAGGGTGGTGGGGTGGAACTGGACGTACTCGCAGTTCACGATCCGCGCATTGGCCCGGTAGGCGGCCGCCAGACCATCCCCGGTGGCGGAGGGGGGGTTGGAGGTGTGCAGGTAGAGGTAGCCCAGGCCACCGGTGGCCAGCACGGTGCGCTTGGCCGTTGCCATGTGCACCGCGCCATTCGAAGTGTCCAGGAGGTAGGCTCCCCAGACCTGGATGGGGTCGTAGACCTTGCGGGGGTCCCGGCTGTGGTGGGGCACGGTGACGAGGTCCACCAGGGTCGTCTGCTCCAGGATGCGGATGCGGGGATTGGCCCGAACGGCACGGCTCAGCGACTCCTGGATGGCCCTGCCTGTGGCATCCTTGGCGTGATAGATGCGGCGGGCGGAATGGGCAGCCTCCTGGGTGGGCTCTGGCAGCCCGCCTGCGTCTATGTCGAAGGGGACTCCCACCTTGCGCCAGAGGAATTCCTTGCACAGGGCAGGGCCGCGCTGGGCCAGGAGTTCCACGGCCTCCGGACGGCAGAGACCCGCCCCTGCGGCTTCGATGTCCCGGGCCAGCAGTTCGGGAGAATCGCCCCCGTCCTCCTGGGCGAGGCCGACGATGCCGCCCTGGGCATAGGCCGTGTTGGTCTCGCCCAGGGAATCCTTGACGGCCATGACCACGTCAGCTCCCAACTCCGCCGCATGGAGAGCGGTGGTGCAGCCTGCGATACCTCCGCCCAGGACCAATACATCACAAACAATCACAGCAGCTCCCAGGTAGGGCGCGGCAGATCCCAGAGAGGAGCCAGGTCGGTGTCCCGATCCTTTCCCTCCATCCAGGCCAGCCGCGTGGAGGCGGCCTCCACAGCCGCAGTGTAGTTCAACGTGCCCCAAGGGGTTTCCAGTTCCCCGGATCGCGGTGCCAGGAGGGCCACCGCATCCTCCCAGAGCCCCACCATGCCGACGGCGTTGTGGAGCTGCTGGTGGTGGAAGCCCGCCGTCAGGAGGATGAGCCCCTGGATGTCGGCCTTGAGGTGTCCCCTGGATCTGCCCCACAGGGGTTCCAGGACGTCGTGGCACTCATGGTAGAGGGCCGAATTGAAGAGGGCGGAGGCCGCGCTGAGGGGGAAGGCTTCCCCCTCGGGGTGCCCCATGAGGGCCAGCAGGGTGACGCCCGCCCGAAGGCTGACGAGGCTCCCCATGGGGAGCCAGGAACGATGGGCTTTCCATCCCTCAGGGCCCAGCTCCGCCGTGTCCGGGCAGTTGTCGAGATCCCGCTCCCAGCAGGCCTCCGGGGACGCCAGGCCCATGGGGCCCAGCAGGCTGGCGGCCCGCTTCATCAGGACGGCGAAGGGGATCCCATCGGGGAACTCCTCCACCAGCCGGGGGGCTCCCAGGATGGTGGGCCAGGCCAGGACGGAACGCTGGGCCGGGTCCTCCATGGCGATGGTCAGGCGATCCCTCAGGAACTGCATAATCGGCAGGGGAAAGCGCGGCTGGCGCTGCCAAAAGACGGGGCGCGAATCGCAGGAAGCGGGGGCTGATGTGGCCATGCTTGGAAGGTTCAGGTGAAATTCCGCTCCGTCAAGCTGATGAATTCCAGAGAGAAGTCGTCCAGCTCGGTCTGCCACTGCTTGAGCTGTCCCTGAAAGAAGTTATAGGCCATGAGCGCCGGGATGGCCGCTACCAGTCCCAAGGCTGTGGCCACCAGGGCCTCGGAGATGGGGATGGCCACGGTGGCGAGATTGGCGCTGCCGGTGGTGCCGATGCCTCGGAACGCGTCGATGATGCCCCAGACGGTTCCGAAGAGGCCCACGAAGGGGCTGACGGCGGCGATGGTGGCCAGGATGCCGAGGTGCCGCTCCATCCGGCCCATCTCCACCACCGAGGAGCGCTGGAGGCAGCGCTCCACGGCTTCCATGCTCTTCACCTGGGCCTTGGCTCCTGCCACGCCCCTGAGCTGGTAGGTCAGTTCCGCATAGCCCGCGCTGAAGAGGCCCACGAGGGGGCTCAGCTCGAAACCTCCGGATTGCTGCTTGAATTCGCGCCAGTCCAGGCACTTCCTGAAGGCATCCCGGAATCGCTCGGTGGTGCGGCGGGATCGGGCCATGAGCATGCTCTTCTGGAGGATGATCACCCAGCTGATGACGGAAAATACGGCCAGGAGCAGCATCACAGCCTTGGCAACGGTGCCGCCATGAAGCACCACTTCCCAGAGGTTGACGCCCTGTCCTTCGAGCAGCATGGCGTAAAGCATTTGGCCTCCTCGTCCTCCATCCTACTCCAGGAGTGGTTCCAAGTCGTGGAAGTGCACCTGAATCACCTGGATTGGACGGGTTCCGGAGTTGCTGGGTAGACTTATTGGTTCCTGACTTTCATAAATTACCGGGTTCGCCCTCGTCTTCAGGTGGATGCATGCACGTTGTGGTCATAGGTTCGGGTTATGTAGGGCTCGTCGCTGCTGTCGGTTTTGCGGACGCAGGGCATCAGGTGCTGGGTGTGGACGTGGATGCGTCGAAGGTCGCCAAGCTGCGCCAGGGCATCTCTCCCATCTATGAGCCCGGTCTGGACGAGCTGCTCCACAAGCACCAGGCTTCCGGGGCCCTTCGCTTCTCCCTCGACCTGAAGGAGGGCATCCCGGCGGCGGATGCCGCATTCATCTGCGTGGGGACCCCCCAGAGCGAGGACGGCAGCGCCGATCTCCAGTACGTCCTTGCCGTGGCCGCCCAGATCGGCGACGCCATGGCCATGCGTCCCGCCGATGCCAAGCCGCTTGTGGTGGTGGACAAGAGCACCGTTCCCGTGGGGACCTCCGCGCGGGTGCATGCTGTCATCAGTGCCCTCACGGACAAGCCCTTCGAAGTGGTCTCCAACCCCGAGTTCCTGCGCGAAGGTACGGCCATCGAGGACTTCCTGCTGCCGGACCGTGTGGTGATCGGATGCCGCACCGACGAGGCGGAAGCAATCATGAAGGGCCTCTACCAGGCCCATCTGGATGCCGCCAAGGCGCGCAACCCCGAGGGTGGCAAGTGGTTCCGCATGGATCCCCCCAGCGCCGAGATGACTAAATACACGGCCAACGCCATGCTGGCACTGCGGATCAGCTTCATGAACGAGATCGCGGCCCTCTGCGAGCGGGTGGGCGCGAACGTGGAATACGTGAAGGCGGGCATCGGGAGTGATCACCGCATCGGCAAGTACTTCCTGAATCCAGGCCCCGGCTTCGGGGGAAGCTGCTTCCCCAAGGATCTCCAGGCCCTGCTCAAGGTCGGGCGCGAGAACGGTCAGGGGTTGCGCTGTCTGGAGGCCACGGTGGAGGTGAACCGCCACCAGAAGCAGGTCATCGCTCGCAAGGTCAAGGCCTTCTACGGCTGCGAATCCAGCAGTCCGGCCCCCCTTGCTGGGCGTCGCTTCGCCCTCTGGGGTCTGGCTTTCAAGGCCCACACCGACGATATCCGGGAGGCCATGGCCCTGGAGCTCATCGATAACCTGGTGTCCCTGGGGGCAGAGATGGTGGTGCACGACTTCGAGGCCATGCCCAACGTCAAGGCCCGCATCGGGGACAAGGTCACCTACGTGGAGGACCCGATGGCGGCCTGTGAGGGGGCGGATGCGCTCCTTGTCGCCACGGAATGGCCCCAGTACCAGAAGGCGGATATGGACGCGGTGGCCTCCCGGCTCAAGGCCCGGGTCATCTTCGATGGTCGCAACCTCTGGAGGCCCGAGGATATGAAGGCCGCCGGCTGGGAATATCACTCCATCGGGCGCCCCACCCTCTGAATTCCGTTAGACTGGAGCCAGACATCTTCCTCAGGTTTGTTCGGAGCCTCCCATGGGTAACCTCGGTATTACGGAAATCCTGCTGATCGCCCTTGTCCTCCTGCTTCTCTTCGGGCCCTCCAAGCTGCCCGAACTGGGCAAGTCCCTTGGGAAGGGGATCCAGGAGTTCAAGAAGGCCGGCAGGGAATTGACGGAATCCGTCAAAGACGACTCCGAGAAGAAATAGGCCGAGCCGAAATAATCCGTGGCCATTCCCGAGACGCCCCCGAACCAGATGAGCTTCTGGGAGCACCTGCAGGAACTGCGGGTGCGCCTGACGCGCGCCATCATCGCCGTGGTGGTGGCCTTTGCCGTCACCTACAGCTTCCCCTTCGGGCTCAGTCTGGGGCCCCTCAAGGGGATGCCCCCCCTGCGTTTCCTCCTCTGGCACTGGGCCCAGCTCCCCTTCCTCCAGTCCATGGCCCGGCAGATGGGCAAGCCCATGGTGGAACTCCAACCCTGGGCCTTCACGGACCTGACGGAACCCTTCTTCAGCCTGATGCGCCTCAGTTTCTGGGCCGCCATCTTCATCAGCACCCCCTTCATCTTCTACCAGCTCTGGGCCTTCATCCGCCCGGGGCTCCACGAGCGGGAGCGACGCTACGTCATCCCCTTCGTCCTGGTCACCAGCGGCATGTTCCTGGCTGGGGCGGTCTTCGCCTACTTTCAGGCGTTCAAGTTCCTTGGCGACATCCTCTTCGTGGAAGCCAAGGCCGCTGGGCTGCGGGCCAATCTCCACATCGACGCCTACCTGGACCTCTTCCTTTACACCCTGCTGATCATGGGGGTGATGTTCGAGTTGCCGGTCTTGACCTTCTTTCTGGCCCGGTTCCGGATTCTCACGGCGCGCTGGATGATCAAGTATTGGCGCCATGCCAGCATCCTCATCATCATCGCCAGCGCCTTCCTGACACCCGGGGATGTGGTGGTCACGACCGTCTTCTTCTGCGCGATCCTCTTCACCCTCTACTTTGTCTCGGTCCTGGTCGCCTGGGCTGCGGAGCCTCGTAAACCCCGGGAAGAGGCATGATCATCCCTGATATTGACGATCTGGTGCTGGAGCACGATGAGGAGGCTGGCCTGGAGGAACTGGGGCGCCGGGTTCTCTCCCGTGGCCCTTGGACCACGGTCGCTTTCCTGGTGAGGACCAGGAAGGACTGGGATTCGCCCTGGGAAGGGCCCTTCCTCTGGCTCCACCGCTACCAGAAAGTGCCCCAGGGCTGGAAGTTGGTGAGCCGCTTCCACACCACCGGCTCCGAACAGTTAGAGAACCTGATCCAGGCCCTGGGAGACTGGGAACTGCGGGGAGCCTGACCGTACCACTCCAGGAGGCCCTATGGCCGGATCATCATCTTCCTTGGTCATCAGGCCTCTCCAGGAGAGGGACATTCCGGCGGCCGACCGCATCTTCCGGGAGGCCTTTGGCACCTTCATCGGGTTGCCGGACCCGATGCAATTCACCGGGGATGCTGCGGTGGTGCGCTCCCGTTTCCAGGCCTTTCCGGAGGCGGCCTTCGGCGCATTCCTGGAGGAGCGTCTGGTGGGGAGCGTCTTCGCCACCCGCTGGGGGAGCTTCGCCTTCCTGGGACCCCTTTCCGTGGATCCGGCCCTGTGGGACCAGGGCGTCGCCCAGCGCCTCATGGAGCCGGTAATGGCCTGTTTCAAAGCCTGGGGCGTGGCCCAGGCGGGCCTCTATACCTTCCCCACCAGCGCCAAGCACCTGGGCCTGTACCACAAGTTCGGCTTCCGGCCCCACTTCCTCACCGCGGTCATGGGCCGGGAGCTTGGCGGGGAATCCGCTTCCTCGGCTGGCTTCCGGTCCTGGGGCGGGGTCGTTGAAGGAGAGCGGGAATCCCTCCTGGCTGGCTGCCGTCAGATCGCCCGCGAGGTCTACCCCGGCCTGGATCTGACGGAGGAGATCCTGCACCTGCATCGCCAGGGTTACGGTGAACTGGTCTGGACCGGGGAACCACGGGAGCCAGAGGCCTTTGCCCTCTGTCACCGGGGTCCCGGGAGCGAGGCTGGCAGTGGGGTCTGCTATGTGAAATTCGCCGCCGTCCGGCCTGGTTCGGGGGCCTCGGAGGCTTTCAAATCGCTCCTCGGGTCTGCGGAGGCCTATGCGCGCTCCCAGGGGGCGGGGATACTCCTGGCGGGGGTGAACACCGGGCGGGTTCGGGCCTACGAGACCATGCTCAGGGGGGGCTACCGGATCCAGATGACAGGGATCTCGCTCTTCGGGTTCGAAGGTGTCGGATTCAACCAGCCGGAATCCTGGGTTCTGGATGACTGGCGCTAGGGTGGTCCTGCTCCCTTTCTCCTGCTGTGCCCTTTCGGGCTGGGTTGTCGGGTGGAATAGGGAAGGGGCGATGCTTCGCCTCCATGCGACACTGGAGGGTCGGAGTCGTTATGCCCATCGCCCTCAGTCTGGTCAAGGTTTCCAAGCGCTACGGAGCGGAGCCGATCCTGGAGAATCTTTCCTTCGGTCTCCAGCAGGGTGAGAAGGTGGGGCTCATCGGGCGCAACGGAGCCGGGAAGAGCACCCTCTTCAAACTCCTGAATGGCGATGAATCACCGGATACCGGCGAGGTCGTGGTCACCCAGGGCCTTCGGATCGCCCGCCTCTCCCAGGATCCCCACTTCGCACCCGAGGCGACGGTGCGACAGGCCCTGGAGGCCGCCTTGGCGGACCACCAGGAACTCATCCAGCTTCATGCCTCCCTCCTGGAGAAGTTGCACGGGGTGGCCAGCGCCGACGAGGCCCGGCTCCATGAGGAACTGGAGCGCACCGAACACCATCTGAACCACATGGGCTGGGACATGGAGCCGCGCCTCAAGGAGGCCATGAGCGCCTGGGGCCTGATGGATCCCGAGGTGCGGGTGGAAAGCCTCTCCGGGGGGTGGCGCAAGCGCGTGGCCCTGGCCCAGGCCTGGCTCAAGGATCCCGATGTGCTGGTGCTGGACGAGCCCACCAACCACCTGGATCCCGAGCAGGTGGAGCGCCTGGAATCCTGGCTCCAGGGCTTCCAGGGCGCCCTGCTCCTCATCACCCACGACCGCCATCTTCTGGACAGCGTGGTCGAGAAGATGCTGGAGCTGGAGGGTGGCGCCCTCACGAGCTATGAAGGCAGCTACAGCGACTATCTGCTCCTCAAGGCCGACCAGGAGTTCCGGGACGCCCGACTGACGGACCACATGCAGAATCGCCTGCGCCGGGAGATGGCCTGGCTGCGGCGGGGGGCCAAGGCCCGCACCCGCAAGAGCAAACTGCGGATCCAGGATGTCCTGGACCTCAAGGATGATGTGGATGACCGGATGCGGCAGGAGACCCGGCAGTCCCTGAGCTTCCTCCGGGGAGACAACCGCAGTGATGCCCTTCTCAATGTCGAGGGGCTCCACTTCGCCTATCCCGGTAACCCCGAACTGGTGGGGGGCCTGGACCTGGTGCTCCAACGGGGCATGCGGGTGGCGATCCTCGGGCCCAACGGCTGCGGCAAGAGCACCCTCCTGAAACTCATCCTTGGCGATCTCCAGCCCAGCTCCGGCGAGGTCAATCGCCATCCCAAGCTCTCCATCTGCGCCATCTCCCAGGGGCGCGGCGAACTGGACGGTTCGAGCAGCATCCTGGACAACCTGGCGGAGCGGGCCGCCGTGGTGAAGGTGGGGGGGGCCGAGATCCTGGCCCATGTCTACCTCACCCGCTTCGGCTTCCCCGTCGAACAACAGAAGCGCTCCGCCTCCACCCTTTCGGGGGGTGAGCGCAACCGGCTGCTCCTGGCCAAGTCCATGCTCCACCCTTCGGATCTCCTGGTGCTGGACGAGCCCACCAATGACCTGGATATCCCCACCCTCCAGAACCTGGAGGAGGCCCTGATGGACTACCCCGGCACCCTGCTGCTGGTGAGCCACGACCGTTTCTTCCTGGACCAGGTGGCCACCCACACCCTGGCCTGGAATCCCGAGAACCCCATGAAGTGGGAGCTTTACGAGGGGAATCCCACTACGGTTCGCCGCCTGCGGGAGGAGCGCAAGGCGGCGGAGGTGGTTGCCAAGCCCATCGTCCAGAAGGCCGCACCCCGTTCCGAGGTCCCCAAGAACAAGAAACCAGGTTTCTCTCAGAAGGAACAGCGCCGTCTGGCTGAAGTGGAGCAGTCGCTCGCGGTCCTCAACGCACGTCTGGCTGAGCTGGATGATGCCCTCAACGCCCCGGATGCCTTTATCGCCGCCGATAGTTCCGGGCACGCGGCCCTGAAGCAACAGGCCGATCTCAGGGCTCAGGCCGAGGATCTGGAAATGGAGTGGCTGGAACTGGAAGAGAAGCGGGAGGCCTGAGCCATGCTGGTGTCGCGCCGCCTCCACTGGTTCCGGATGCTCTTCGTCCTGCAGGGCTCGGTACTTCCCCGCATCATCCCCCAGCTTGCCACCACGGCCTTCATCGCCGTGTGGGCCGTGATCGCGGCCCGGCTGCCTTGGCCCTGGCACCTTGGATTCACCGCAGCCCCCTTCGGCTTCCTGGGAGTCTCTCTCGCCATCTTCCTGGGCTTCCGCAATAGCGCCAGTTACGATCGCTGGTGGGAGGCCCGCAAGATCTGGGGTGCCCTGGTGATCCAGACTCGCAGTCTGGGACGTCAGGTTGTGGGCATGGTGGATGATCCGGCCCGGGCCCGGCGCATGGTCCACCTGATTGTGGCCTTCACCCATGCCCTCCGCCATCAGCTCCGGGGCACGGACCCTCGGGAGGCCCTGGCCCCTTGGGTGGAGACGGAGCTGCTGGAGGACACCCTGGCCACCCGATTCCGGCCAGCGGCGCTCCTGGTGGCCCTGGAAAAGGAACTCCAGGCCGCGCGGCGGAAGGGCGAGATCGAGGCAGTGCTGGTGCCCGCCCTGGAAAACACCCTTGGGACCCTCAGTGAAGTCCTGGCGGCCTGCGAGCGTATCCACAATACGCCCATCCCCTTCACCTATGCGGTCATTGTCCACCGGACGGTCTTCCTGTTCTGCTTCATGCTCCCCTTTGGCCTGGCGGGCACCGTGGGGCTCCTGACCCCCCTCATCACCGTGGCCGTGGCCTATCCCTTCCTGGCCCTGGAGGCCCTGGCCCAGGAACTGGAGGAGCCCTTCGGGGAGGCCCCCAACGCCCTGGCGCTCCTTTCCATGAGCGAGACGGTGGAGCACAGTCTGCTGGAAACGCTGGGCGAGCGGGGCCTCCAGGCCCAGGGATTCATCCATTCTGGTATTCAATTATAAATTTAAAGTTAATACGCCTTGAGCTTACAACTTCTCACAGTTGATGCTGGCGTTCGGTTAAGCCTCTATTCTGGGTATATCCTTAAAAGTCGCAGGATTGCGCCGGGACGAGTTGGGAACCCGTCTTGATATATGCTTTTACCTCGGAAATGTGAGATGAGATGAAGATAGGAACCCGTATATCGCTCTTTGCCACCGGGATGGTCGCTCTGACAACGGTAGTTGTGATGGCCATAAGCATGTTCGTCATGTATCGGTCACTGGAGGCCCAGGCCACTGCCATGCAGGAAAGCCGGATCAAGACATTGCGGGAGATAATATCCGCCAAGGGTCCGGAGTTTAGGCTTGATAAAAACAGGCTTATAGTTGGAGACTATGTCTTCAATGGAAACTTTGAAATACCGGACAAGCTGAAGGAACTATGTGGCGGAACAGCGACTATCTTCATGGGGGATACTCGCATATCGACCAATATCATTGACTCAAACGGGAAGAGGGCTATTGGCACAAGACTGCAGGGAGCGGCACTGGAAGTGGTGCTAAAGCGTGGCCATAGCTACCGGGGGGAAGCGCTGATTCTTGGTGAAAAATACTTTACGGCGTATGATCCAATTAAAGATGTGAAAAACAATGTTATAGGAATTTTGTATGTTGGCGTCAAGAAGCGTGACTATTTTGAGTCCTTTTATCATCTCTCATGGATTGTCGGGGGTGTGACCCTTGTGGCCCTTGTCCTGGCCTATGGGTGCATGTGGTGGCTTGGCCAGAAGATCAGTCGCCCCTTGGCTCGGATGGCCGAGGCCATGGGGGGCTCCGATCTGGCCATGCGGATTCAAGTGGAGTCCGAGGACGAGCTGGGGCAGGCGGCCAATGCCTTCAACAACTACAATGCCAAGCTGCATCAGGACATCCGGGAAGTGGCGGGTTTCGCCATGCGGGTGGCTTCGGGTTCCACGGAATTGGCGGCCTCTGCGGATGAAATGAGCCGGGCGGTCAACGATATTGCCAATGTCTCTGAATCCCTAAAGCTTGCGGGTGACCAGGTCATGGGTGCCATGGAGCAGCTTTCCGGCAGTGCCCGGGAGGTGGCTTCGGCCATCCACGCCAGCGATGAGGCCAGCCACGGGGCTGTCAAGGATGTGGCTCGCAGTGCCGATGCCGGTACCCACACCGTGCAAGGCATGGGCGACATCCAGGTGGTGACCGCAAAGATCGTGGCTGCGGTCAGCGTCATCCAGGACATCGCCCGGCAGACCAATCTCCTGAGTCTCAACGCTGCCATTGAGGCTGCCAAGGCAGGTCAGCACGGCAAGGGTTTCGCCGTAGTTGCGGAAGAGGTGCGGAAGCTGGCTGAGCGATCCCGTGCTTCGGCCGTGGAAATCCAGGGCATGATAGAGCAGACCCAGGGGGCTGTGGAAACCGGGGTGGCCAACGTGCAGGAGACCATGGGGGCTCTGGAGGCCATCGATGCCCGAATCAGGGACATCGCAGGGCAGATGGAGCGTGTGAGCTCTCAGGTGGAAACTCAAGCGGGGACATTTGGCGAAGTGTCTGCCCGCATGTCTGAGACGGCCCAGGGATTGGCCCAGAATGCCGCTGCTACCCACGAACTGGCGGCTACCGTCGGCGAGATCTCCCGTACCTCGGAGGATCTCTCCCAGGTGGCCGAGGGGCTCAAGGCCCTGGTTTCCGGATTCAGGCTGTAAGCTGGAATGGGGGACCGCTGGGGTCTCCCCCTCCTTGGGGTTCGAATGAAGAAGCGCGGCGTTCTGGTCATCGAGGTCTTTCCCGAGACCCTGGCTGAGGATGCGGGCATCCAGCCTGGGGACCGGCTGCTCACCATCGGCGGTGAGCCCGTGCTGGACCAGCTCAACTACCAGTACCTGGTGAGCCTCTACGACGAGACCGAGGTTGTCTGGGAACGCCCTGATGGCAGCCACGGCTCGGCCATCATGGAGAACGGCGGGGATGGCCTGGGGGTTGATCTGGCGGAGGACACCGTCAAGGTGTGCCGCCAGAACTGCGTCTTCTGCTTTGTCCAGCAGATGCCCAAGGGCTTCCGCAAGAGTCTCTACCTCAAGGACGAGGATATCCGCCTCTCCTTCCTTTACGGGCACTTCAGCACCCTCTCCTCCAGTGATGGCGCCGAACTGGACCGGGTGATCCGGGAGCACCTGTCCCCCATCCACGTTTCGGTTCACGCCACGGATCCCGAGGCCCGGGTCCGGGTGGTGGGGAATCCCAGGGAGGGGCATATCCTGCAGAAGATGGACCGCCTCATTGAGGGTGGCGTCCAGATGCACACCCAGGTGGTGGTGGCCCCGGGGTACAACGACGGCGAGGTGTGGGAAAAGACCGTGCGGGAGCTGTGGGATCGGCGGGAGGGCATCCTCAGCCTGTCCTGTGTGCCGGTGGGGCTCACGGCCCATAGGGAGGGCCTACCCCAGCTGAGCGATGTGGGTTCAGACTTCGCCCTGGAGTGGGTGAAGCGCTGGACTCCAGAGGTGCGCCGCTACGCCCAGGCCAACGATGGTGAGCCATGGCTGCTGCTGGCCGACGAGTGGTTCACCCGGGCCGGGGTGGAGGTGCCGGGCCGCAGCTTCTACTCCCGCACCTGGGCCCAGCTGGAGAACGGTGTGGGCATGATTCGCCGATTCCAGGAACACAGCCGTCGCTTCATCAAGAGCCCCAAGGCCAGGGGCTTCGCCGGAAGGCGGGCCCTGCTCCTGACCGGCGCCAGCTTCGCCCCGGTGCTCAACCGGGTGCTGGCGGAACTCAACCGTGAGGTGGGCAGCCATCTCCGGGCCGTGGCTGCGGTGAACCACAGCTTCGGGGAGATGGTGACGGTGGCGGGCCTTCTGTGCGGTCGGGATCTGGAATACGCCGCCCATGCGGACCGCAGCGCCCATGATGGGAAACCTGGCTGGGTGGATGCCGTGGTCGTTCCAAGCGCCTCGCTGCGCCTGGGCACCGGTCCCACGGACCAGTACACCCTTCCTGGGGCCAGCTCGGGCCATGGGAATTCTCTCTTCCTGGACGACATGACCCTGGCGGACCTATCGCGCAGCCTGGCCCGGCCGATCGTGGCAGGCGGGGAGAATCTCAGCCAGTTGCTGGATCATCTGAAGGGTTTGGGCTGAAGGATCAAAAGCGTCAACGCAGAGGGCGCAGAGGAAAAGCAGCTGGCCAGGGGGTTGGCGCTATGGCCAGGTTTAGGGGGGCGAGGGCATGCAAGCGTGCCTCAGCCCCCTCGCCCCCCCTGAACTGGGCCTTTGCTTATTTGCCTGCCATCTGCTCGGCAATGGCCCGCACGCCGATGCCGAAGTGGATGTAGTAGTCGTCGCTGTCCGGCAGAGGTATCCAGTAGGACTCGATTTCCTGGCCCTGGAACTGGGCCTTGCTGATCACAGCCTGGCGCTTGTCCAGGGCTTCGTTGGCCCGGCACTGCCGACAGCTGTTCCCCTGGGCTTCGGGGTTGAGGCTGTGGCATTTGGCGCCCTGGACCATGCCAAATTTCCGCCCGAGGGCGTTGGCCGCCACGATCGAACGGTTCCTCTCCAGGAGGGATACGGGCTCCGGGAAAAACTCCCAGGTGGCCAGGAAGGTCAGGACGAGGGTGGATCTTGAGGGGGGCGCATCCTGCATGTCGTGCTCCTTGAATGGGTGAACTAATGGTTGGGGGTCTCTTCTTCCTTCTTGTGGCACCCGCAGTGTCCATGCCTGTGCCCGTGGAAGCGGCGAGGCCGGTGGCAGAGTCCGCCGAAGAGCAGACGGCCCAGGATGAACAGGCCCAAGCCCTGGCAGTAGCTGATGGTGCTCAGGTGGAAGAGCTGGGGCATCAGGTGATTCCAAAGCAGCATGACCGCCAGGCCCAGGACGGCGGCCAGTACGAGGCCCAGGGCGAGGCCGCAGGCGATGTGGCAGGCCACCCTCAGGGCCCGGGGGCGGTGTTCGGACGTGGAGCTGCAGCAGATCATGGGATTCCTCCTTGGAATTTTTTCAAACGTTGACGGAGCTTGGCCCCGGCCCGGCTCTTGCGTGCCAGGAGGGTGCCCAAGGGCTCACCAGAGGCTTCGGACAGCTCCCGGAAGCTTTGGCCATGGACTTCGGTGGCCACCCAGACCTCGCGTTCCTTGGGTTTCAAGGTCGCAAGGGCTTCTTCATAGCTGTGCCGGAATTCGGCCCTGAGCATGGCTGACTCCGGATTGGGCGATGCGTCCACGAGGGCCTCGACATCCACGGGTTCGTGGCCCCGGCGGGGTTTCCTGCGGCCCGCGTCGATGATGCGGTTGCGGATGGAACGATAGAGGTAGGCGGTCAGATGCTCGGCCTCCGCCACCAGATCCGCCCGTTCGAAGAGGGAAAATAGGACCTCGGACAGAATGTCTTCGGCATCCATGTGGGAAATGTCCCACATCTGGCGGCGGATAAAGCCCAGGAAACTGGCCTTCTCACGGATGAACAGATCCGCCAGGCGGTTGGGTGTGGAAGTCATGACGGGGGGTCGGGTCTCCAATGCGGCTCACGGGCCTGCTCACCTTGGATGACGGCGAGGGGGGTGGAATATTGCAATGATTTTTCGAAGGAGAACAAAACCCGCCGATCGGCCTGACGCTCTGGTCAAACTCAGGAAGAATCAGCCCAAAAGGCATTCCGCCTGGGAGACCCCTGCGCAGACGCTGCGCACCTCACAGCAAGAAAATGGTAGGCGCTGGGGTGGTAACATTGAAGTCGTTGTAATGAATTTTAAATGAATTACATGTTATTGATATATTTCAAGGTAGTTCATTGTCCTTCTGCTTTTATCCTGCCTATCCTGCCTATCCTGTTGAAAATATTTGAACAGGATAGGCAGGATAGGCAGGATGAACTGATTAAAAATTCGTACATACCTGCTAGCAAAGCCTAGTTTTTTCATGATTTGCTTCGCAATCGTGGAATGCTCAGCCCCGTTTCTTCAGCGAGATCGCTACCTTGGTGTCTCCCCCATCGAATCCGCCCCATTCGGGTTTGGCGGCGGTCTCCTTCTTGGCTCTCTCGGAGGCCAAGCGGACTTGGTCCAGCACGTGGACGGCCACCTGGTAGGGAGTCTCCTCGTCCACCTTGAGGAAGACCTTGCGCATGCCAGCAGGCTGGAGCTGGAGCACGGGGCAGAGCTTGGCGGCGATGTCCTGGAGTTCGATCCGGTCGCTCTGGAGGGTGAATTCGTACCCCTTGTTGTCGGCGGTGGGGCTGATGCCCAGCACCAGGGGGGGATTCCTGGGGTCCGGGGGGGTGGGCTTGTCGGTCTTGATGACCTGGGGCACCACCACGGGCAGGGCCTTGCTCAGGCCGGGGACCATCACAATGAAGACGATGAGGAGCACCAGCACGATATCGATCAGGGGCGTGACGTTGATGTCCGACTTGGCGTGGACCCCATGCTGAACCTTCTTGGGCTTCTGGGGGCTCATTTCTTCTCCTTCTCGCCCTTGTCCTCGCTGGTGACGATGGAGGCCTCGTCGGCCCCGCCTTCACGGCAGATCTGGAAGAGCTCGTTCACGTACTTGAAGGGAAGGTCGGCCTCCGCCTTGACGAAGACCCGCTTGTCCGCGAGGTAGTCCGTGGACTTCCGGATGAAGCCCACCAGGGCCTTGCGGCCCTCGGTGGAGCTCATATCCCAGCCCGTGGTCTTCTGGGACTCCTTGGCGTCCTTGTCGTCCAGCAGCACGAAGCCGGGGCCCACGACCTTGCTGAAGTCCTTGGGATCCCGCTTGGCTGGCAGCATCAGTGTGAGGTACTTGGCGCTCTTGTCGGTCTCCGCCTTGACGCTGTGCTTGGCCAGCGGCAGCTTCACGGCATCATTCACGGCCGGGGTGATCACGATGAAGATGATCAGCAGCACCAGCACGATGTCCACGAGGGGGGTGACGTTGATGTCGGCCTTCGCGCCGCCCTTCTTCCCACCTACATCCATGGCCATGGTTTTCTCCTAGGCCCGGCTCTCGCGGCGGATGAACTCGTCGATCATCTGGGAGGCGGCGTTGTTGATGGAGGTGATGACCTGGTCCTGCTTGTTGGTGAGGATGTTGTAGAACCAGACGGCGGGGATGGCGACCACGAGACCCAGGGCGGTGGTGGCCAGGGCTTCGCCGATGGAGCCGGCCAGGGCGTTGATATCCCCGGCGCCCTTGGTCTTGAGGTCCGAGAAGACCTTGATGATGCCGATCACGGTGCCCAGCAGGCCGATGAAGGGGGAGGCGGAGGCGATGGTGGCCAGGGTGCCCATGCCCTTCTTCAATAGCTCGGTGACCTCGGAGGTGCCGCGCTCGATGGCGCGCTCCACGGGGTTGATCACATCATGGTTCTCGTGGGTGGCCTGGAGCTGCTTCTCGTACTGGTAGATGTCCAGGCCATGCTTCAGCACCAGGGCGATGTGGCTCCTCTGGTGGGTGGCGGCGGCGCGCTTGGCGGCCTCGAAGTCACCCTGGCGCAGGGTGTCCATGAAGAGCTTGAGGAACTTCCGGGAGGCGGAGGCGCTGGCGGCATACATGGTGGCCCGTTCGATCACCAAGTAGATCTGGAAGAGGAGCAAGGCGATCAGCAGCAGGATGATGCACCTGTTGGGAATCGAGGCGGCGGCCCAGATGGCGGCTGGGCCGAAGGCATCGCCCTTGGCCCCTTCCACGAGGCCAAGGTTCAGGAGGGAAGCTGGGAGCAGGCTCATGGGAATCCTTTGAAGGAATGGCTGTGGCGGGTTTTAGCGGAGACGGAAGGGCATGGTCAGCGTGAAACGGCCGAACTGGGGAACCCCGTTGAGCATGGCTGGCTCGAAACGCCACTGCATGGCGTAGTTCTCGGCCGTGGGGCGGAGCTGGGGCGGTCCCTCGATAGCCGTGGCCTTGATCGGAGATCCGTTGGTGTCGATGGTGATCTGGACCACCACGGTGCCCTGGATCCTGGCGATCTTTGCGATGGGTGGGTAGGGCGGTGCAGGGGGCTGGTATTTGATCTTGATCTGGTTGAAGTCGAAGTCCACGACCTTCCCGGAGCCGCTGCCATGGGCGGGGCCGCCTGGTGCCTGGGTCCCCGCAGGGGTGCCGGTGGTGGGTCCCGCGCCGGGGGCGCCACTGCTGGGCTGGGCGTACTTGAGCCCCAGATCCTCCTTGGGGAGCTCCTTGGGGGGCGCCTCGGGCACGGTCTCCTGGTTGGTCAGGGGTGGGGGAGGAGGCGCGTCGTTCTTTTCGACCGGTCTGGGGGGTGCCACCGGGGCCGGGGCAGGGGGGGGCGGAGGAGGTGCGGGCGGCGTGTCCACCAGGTCCTTCTGCTCGCTCAAATCGATGCCCACGGTCTTCTTGATGGCTGTCTGGACTGTCTTGGAGGTGCGCGCCAGGTACCAGGCCGCTCCACCACAGGCGAGGTACATCGCGAGTGTGATCGGGAGGGTCACCATGGGGCTGGCCCGGCGGACCGAGGCGTTCCCCTCGGCAAGCGAGGCGCGATAGACCGCCGACTCCAGGTTCTCCCGGGCGCCTTGGGGAAGGATATTCTTAGTGGGGTCTGTATTCATGCGACTCCCGCAGTGAACCATAACATTGACAATATCGAAGTCGGATACGCCAAACGCCACCCCGGTTCCGGCATTAAAAACATTGGAGAACTGGGGCGATGCCCATCCTTGTAAGATGGCCATGGGGATGGCCCTTCGTCAAGGCTCGATTGTCGATGGAAACCCGCATGGGGCTTGGCTTTTCTCCTTCATGACTCTCTCCTGTTCGCTGGATTGGATTTTTGGCCCAAATGAATGAAAAATTTTTATTGAATACGGTGGCTCAGGACGGCGGATCCCGGGCAGGGCATTTCGATACGGCCCACGGCAGGGTGCTCACTCCCGCCTTCATGCCCGTGGGGACCCAGGGCACCGTCAAGGGGGTTACTCCGGCCCAGCTCTCCGAGATCGGCCCCCAGGTGATCCTGGGCAACACCTATCACCTCGGTCTCCGTCCCGGGGACGGGCTCATCGCCCGCATGGGGGGGCTTCACGCCTTCATGGGCTGGCACGGCCCGATCCTCACCGATTCCGGGGGCTTTCAGGTCTTCTCCCTGGCCTCCCTGCGCAAGATCACCGAGGAGGGGGTCAAGTTCCAGAGCCACCTCGACGGCTCCCCCCAGTTCCTGAGCCCCGAGCGCAGCATGGAGATCCAGCGGAACCTCGGTTCGGATATCGTCATGGCCTTGGACGAGTGTCCCCACGGCCAGATGGAACGTCCCAAGCTGGAGGCCTCCATGGCCCGCACCATCCGCTGGCTTGCCCGCTGCCGGGACTATCCGCTGGCGGAGCACCAGGGGCTCTTCGCCATCAACCAGGGGGGGACTCACCTCGATCTGCGCACCGCCCACTTGGACCAGATCCTTGAGATCGACGCCCGAAGGCCCTTCCAGGGCTTTGCTGTGGGCGGCCTCAGTGTCGGCGAGCCCAAGGAGGCCATGAATGCCACCCTGGCGGAGTTTGTCAGGCTCCTGCCTTCGAACCGGCCTCGGTATCTCATGGGTGTGGGGACGCCGGAGGATCTCCTCTTTGGCATCGAGTGCGGGGTGGACCTCTTCGACTGCGTGCTGCCGACCCGGGAGGCCCGCCACGGTCGTCTCCTCACCTCCCGCGGCCGCATCAACATCAAGAACGCCCGCCATCGGGAATCCGGCGAGCCCTTGGATCCGAACTGCAACTGCTACACCTGCCGCACCTTCACCCGGGCCTATCTCCACCACCTCTTCAAGGCCGGGGAGCTTCTGGCCTGCACTCTCAACAGCATCCACAACCTGAGCTACACTGTTGGACTGACCCGAGCTGCGCGACAAGCCATTCTGGAGGAACGCCTTCCCGAATTCGCGCACACAGTACGGAACGACTGGAACACCGAGGAGCCCTGAATGTACTTCGCCCTACTGACACAAGCCGGTGGCAACCCGATGATCGCCCAGCTCGGCCTCTTTGCGGCCATGGCCATCATCTTCTACTTCCTGCTGATCCGCCCCCAGAGCAAGGCTCGCAAGCAGATGGCGGAGCGCCTTTCCAAGCTGAAGGCCGGTGACGAGGTTCTGCTCTCCTCCGGTCTCTACGCCATCGTGGATCGGGTTGAGGATCAGACCCTCTACCTGAAGCTTGGCAACTCGGTGGTCAAGGCCCGCAAGACCGCTGTGGTGGCCTTCGCCAATGAACCTGCTCCCCAGCAGCAGAACTAGCCTGTTCCCTGGTTTTTTGATTCTTAAGCCTGGGCGGGAGCATTCCCGCCCATCCTTCATTTGTGGGAGCCCTTCGTGAGCAAACGGAGTCTCTTGCGCCTGATCATCACGTTGCTGGTCTGTGGCGCTTGCGCGTTCTTCTTTGTACCCCTCTCCAAGATCAAGCTGGGTCTGGATCTCAAGGGCGGTATCCACTTCGAGTTGGCGGTGCAGAGCCATGAGGCTCTGGAGGCGGACCTCCGCTTCACCCGCGACAAGGTGCAGGATCGCCTGAAGGAGAAGGGGCTGCTGGATGCCCAGGTCGTCCTGGATGGGAGTGCCCTGAAGATCACCGGGGTCTCGGCGGACCAGAAACCCACCATGGAGAAGCAGCTGGAAACCTTCCATCGCGAGTACGATGTGGCCTTCCAGGGGGATGCGGTCCGCATGACCCAGACGGCTTCCCATCAGACGGCAGTCAAGGAGGACGCCAACAAGCGTGCCCTCCAGATCATCGAGAACCGAATCAACCAGTTCGGTGTGGCTGAGCCGGAGATTACCGCCAGCGGGGCCGATGGAAGCCGCATCATTGTCGAACTGCCTGGTGTGGGCGAGGCGGAGCGGGAGCGCATCAAGGGGCTCCTGGCTACCCCAGGGCGCCTGGAGCAGCGGATCAAGGCCAAGCAGGATCCCACGGGCTACCAGGGATTCCCCTCCAAGGATTCCGCCATTGCCCATTTTGGGGGACAGCTTCCCCCAGGGACCGAACTGCTCCCCGAGCCTGTCTCCGACCGGGACCTGCGCCGTGAAGGCAAGCTGAGTGGCACCAAGTCCGCTCCCGGGACCGAGGCGTCGATCAAGGGTTGGCACCTCGTGGAAAGCAAGGTCTACGTGGATGGCGGCGATATCGTGGATGCCAACCGTGTGGTCAACAACCAGACGGACGCCAACGAGATCAACTTCACCCTGAACCGCAAGGGAGCTGACGACTTCGCCACCCTCACGGGCCTGGCCTCCGAGAGCGAGCGACTCATCTCCATCATCTTGGACGGCAAGATCGTCAGCAACCTCTCCTGCCGCGAGAAGATCCCCGGCGGCAGTGTGCGCGTGACGGGCTCCTTCACCAAGGATGACGCGGACGACTTCGCTCTCAAGCTCAAGAGCGGTGCCATGCGCGCCTCCATGAAGTTCCTGGAGGAGAAGTCCATGGGCCCCAGCCTCGGAGCCGATTCCATCCGCTCCGGCGTCCGGGCGGCCCTGCTGGGCTTCCTGGTCATCGTCGCCTTCATGGTCTTCTACTACCGCTGGTCCGGGGTGAACGCCATCGTGGCCCTTTCAGTGAACCTGATCGTGATGCTGGGCCTGATGGGCAGCTTCAACGCCGTCATCACCCTGCCGGGCATCGCAGGTTTCGCCCTGACCCTGGGCATGGCCGTGGACGCCAACATCCTCATCTTCGAGCGCATCCGCGAGGAACTGGCCAGTGGCAAGAGCGTGGCCGGAGCCATCCAGGCCGGCTTCGACCGGGTCTTCTGGACCATCGTGGACAGCCACGTGACCCAGCTCTTCGCCGCCCTGCTCCTCTTCATCTTCGGCACCGGACCCGTGAAGGGCTTCGCCGTGACCCTGACCGTGGGCGTCGTGGCTTCCCTCTTCACCAGCATCTACATCAGCCGTTTCATCTACGACTGGATCCTGGAACGTCATCCGGGCACCAAGACCCTCTCCGTGTAACAGGAACGAACGATGAGAATATTCGACAACCTGCCCCACTTTGACTTCATGAAATACAAGGTCCACGCCCTGGCGATCTCCTGGACCCTCATCGTGGTCTGCATCCTGATCGCGCAGCCCTGGAGCAGCACCCGGAGCCGGGTCAAGCTGGGCATGCAGTTCACCGGTGGCATCGACATGCAGGTGCGCTTCCACGGGGACGTGCCGCAGGATGCCGTCCGCGCCGCCCTGGCCAAGGGTGGCTTCGGGGACGCCGCCGTGGTGGCCTACGAGGGCGAAAAGGGCGTGCGGGACTACTCCATCAAGGTGAAGTCCCGGAAGGGCCAGGACGAGAACGATTCCACCCTCCAGATCAACCAGATCCGGGAGATTCTCCGCAGCCTGGACCCCGGCAGGGCCAGCGACGCCCGTCCCGATCTCAACACTGAGTCCGTGGGCGTGCTCACCACCGCATGGGTCAAGTCCAATCCCCTGGGGATCCAGGGGGACGAGGCCGCCATGCGGAAGGCCTACGAGCCCTACGTGAAGCAGCTGACCGATACCCGCGAGAAGTTCGCCCCCCTCACCAGCTTCGTGCAGCTCCCCCAGGGCCTGCCCCAGGTGCTGAAGGATCAGGTGCAGAAGGAATACCGCCTGGGCAACCTGGCCTTCCTCAAGAACGAGAGCTTTTCGCCCTCCATTTCCGGCGAGTGGACCAAGAAGACCCTCACGGCGGTGGCCTGGGCCCTCGGTGCCATCCTGGTCTACGTGATGTTCCGCTTCACCGCCAGCTTCGCCATCGGCGGCATCGTGGCCCTGCTCCACGATCTCCTGATGGCCATGGCCCTCTTCACCCTCTTCGGCTTCGAATACTCGGTGCCGGTGGTGGCCAGCTTCCTGATCCTCATGGGCTACTCCATGTCGGATACCATCGTGGTCTTTGACCGTATCCGCGAGAACAGCCACAAGCCCGAATACCGGCGGGTCACCATCACCAAGCTGGTGAACGACAGCATCAATCAGACCCTGTCCCGCACGATCCTGACTTCGCTGTCCGTGCTCTTCGTGGCCTTCTGCCTCTTCGCCTGGGGCGGCCCCGCCCTGCGGGATCTCAGCTTCCCCATCTTCATCGGCGTCATCACGGGCACCTACAGCTCCATCTATATCGCGAGCCCCGTGGTGGTCTACTGGGAGAAGTGGTTCCCCAAGCACGACAACCTCAAGCAGAAGCACGCTTGAGCCTGCGCCTACGGCGCAATCGGAATACCTTGCCGCCCGTCTTCGACGGGCGGTTTTCGCTTGTGATGGATCCCGCTGAAACCAAAGCTCAATCCGGCGTATAACAGTTCCATGACCACAACCCTCTACTACTACACCGGCACCGGCAACTCTCTGTGGGCCGCCAGGCGCTTGGCGGAACTCATCGGCGATGCCCGGGTCGAGGCCATGGTCCAGCACCCTGGTGCGGTGAGGCCGGCCCCCGGGGCCGTCGTCCTGGTCTTCCCGGTCCATGTCTGGGGTCTACCCGGGGCGGTCCTGGACTTCCTGAGCCGCCTGGAACTGCCCGCCAGTGCCTGGCTGGGGGCCCTGGCGGTGAACGCGGGGCAGGTGAGCCGGACCCTGGTGCAGCTCGACCACGCATGCGCACACAGGGGATGGCGCCTCCAGGCGGGCTGGTCCCTGGTGATGCCCTCGAACTACATTCCCTGGGGCGGACCCGGTTCTGAGCCGCTGCTGCGGCGCCGCTTCGACGAGGCTGGCGCCAAGCTTCAATCCATCGCCCCTCTCATCCGGGAAGCCCGCTCTGCTCCGGTGGAGCGGGGGCCCCTCTGGCAGCGCATCCTCTTCACGGCCATCTACCGTCTGAGCTTCAGCAAGGTGCCGACCCTGGACCGCTCTTTCTGGGTGGATGCCAAGTGCAACGGGTGCGGTCTCTGCTCCAGGGTCTGCCCCGCTAGCAATATCATCATGGTGGACGGGAAACCGACCTGGCAGCACCACTGCCAGCAATGCCTCGCCTGCATCCAATGGTGTCCCCAGGAGGCCCTCCAATACGGCAAGAAGACCCCGGCCTATCCGAGGTACCACCACCCGGAGGTGAAGGTCTCGGATCTGCCCTGCGGACTCCGGGAGGAGTGATACCGATTCGCCGTCAAACGTAACGTAACCGCACGCTGGGATGCGGCGGCAAATCATGAACTTAGCAGCCCCTGTTGATCGTTGTTTGTTCTCTTCATCCTGCTCATCCTGCATATCCTGTTCAAAGCTTTTCAACAGGATATGCAGGATGGGCAGGATAAAAGCAGAAGGACAATGAACTGCCGTGAAAATAGATCGGCAATATTAAGTGAATTTCATCATGAGCACTTCCGCGTGCCCCTTCGGGGTGAAGTTAGAACAGGAAGATCGGGAAGGAATCCGGGTTCTTGCCGAAGCAGGTGATGTCGTCGATCTTCTCGATCTTGGCGCCCCTCAGGATGGAGTAAAGGAATCGCTCCACACCGATGCCGCCGCCCATGGTGTCGGGGAACAGGGATTGGCCGTTCCCGTCCTTCATGGCCACCGTGCTCAGGAAGGGGCCGTAACCGTCCAGTTCTCCGATGTTGGTGAGGTTGCCTCCCTCGAAAACCGGCCGCTCCCGCAGGATCTTGTTGTCCAGCAGGCGCTCCACGATGGGTTCGTAGAGCCATTCCCGGATGGCGCCCGAGAGGACCTCCAGGGCGGGGGTGAACTCGCCCGTCTCCCGGTTCCTGGCCTTGGCGCAGATGTCGTAGTTGAAGATCATGTCCGAGTCGAATTCGGCCAAGGGGATCTTGCTGCCGTCCGGGCAGAGGTAGGGGTAGATGAGGTCGTAGTTCTCGCGCATGAGGCCCACAACCCAGAAGAACTGGGTGTCCACTTCCGCTCCCGCCTTGGCATCCAGGTCCGCCTTACCGTGCTTCTTCAGCATGTCGGTGTGCTTGAGGCGGGGGAATGGCTGGGTGGGCACCTCCAGGGAGACGCCCAGGGCCTCAAGCTCGGGCTCGTTGTTCCGGACGATGGCGCTCACGGCCGCGATGATCATTCGCTCGAAGAAATCGATGGCCCGTTCGAAGTCCTCCTTCAGGAGCTGCTTCACCTTGGGGACATCGTTCTTGTAGTCCTCCAGGCTGATCCCCCGGTTGCGTCGCAGCTCGATGTCGATCTGGGAGAAGTCGATCAGGTACTTGCCGCGCTGTTTGCGCTGGGGGCTCTCGATTTCCAGCCGGATGTTGGGCGAATCCACGAAGACGCCCTTGAATCGCGGGTTAAAGCAGGACATGAACTTGTGGTAGATCATGGAATGGGTGGTGACGTAGGGCATGCCCTTGTAGTGCACTGTGGGCACGTGCTCGACGTCGTGGGCCAGGGGGTCGGTGATGGGGCTGATCTGGATGCGCTCCAGGTTCAGCAGTCCCTCGCCCACCAGGAAGTTGTGGACCGCCGAGACGAAGGTGGTCCGGATGGCCATGGCCGCGTAGAGCTCGTCACTCATCCACTTGCTGACGTAGTTGTCCCTTACGAAGTCCTCCAGGGAGGAGCCGGCCTGTTCGAGCGATGCCTGGAAGTGGAATAGATCTTCTGAGATGTGGGACATGAATGGGCTCCGGGACTTGCCGTGGTAGGCTTTATTTCTGTTACTAAGGCTGTGGCTATTATTCCCTACCTGTCCCCCAAGCCAAACCTCAAAGACCCTATGGCTCCGTACAGAAAATCAGGCCCCTGGTGGGGCCCGATCGGTGGAAGGGAACTGGGCTACTTGGTGGCCCAGAACCCGTGGAGGTTGCAGTACTCCCTGGCTACCAGGGCTTGGCCATCGTCCGGGATGAGGAAGCAGGCTTCCGCGATGGTGTCGCCTTCCTTGAAGTCGTGGCGGTACACATCCTGGCCGTGAAGGACCTCCACAAAGAGGATGTAGTGCTCAGGGGTCATGGGGTGGGCCACCGAGCCGACCTTGACCTTTACCGTGTTGCCACTGCGTTCCAGCACCGGCACGTGCTTTTCGACCGCTGCATCGGTGGTGTTGGGGACCAGTTCCTGCATGACTTCGCCGCAGCATACGGGACTCGGCTTTCCGTTCCAGAGCGCCTCAACGAGGTTGCCGCACTTGGCGCACTTGTAGACCTTCTTCTTCTCGATCATGGTTCTCTCCTGTTCTTCCCCGTGGGATGACATGGGCCGATGGGACGTTACACCCGGGTTTGAAGAAGGGCAAGCCGGATCCCGCATCTGTGCCGCAGGTTTTTTTTAGGCAACCCATTGACCGGATGGCGATACGGCCGTATTGTTAGGTGGTACCGAGTAAGCGCGTTTTTGGTGCGGGTCGGGTTCAAAAAAACTGGGGGTGGAGGCCGACATGATCAACCTTCTGATGAACATCTTCAAACTCATGGTCAAGAAGTCCTTTCGCAGGATCGGCGCGATGGTGATCGGCGCAGCCTAAGGCCCCCGGTCATCCATTGAGCGCCTAGCTGAAGAGGCCGTCCACGCCCGTTTCGGGGCGTGGGCGGTTTTCTTTTGGGAATTGGAAGTGTATCGGTCAGAGGGGTGTGGAGGGGGCTTGATCGCCCTGGTATCTACTTCCCCTTTTGTAGTCGTTCATTGCACCAAGCAAAGCCTGGGCGAGGGGGAAGGATGGCCTTCACCTCGCTGGCTCACCATATGGACATCGGATGGCTGAGGGAGAGGGGGGCTATGGCACGCATACGTGCCTCCGCCTCCCTCTCCCTCCGTGGTCATATCAAGTCGCGGGAGGCTTTCCTGGGTCTTGTTGATCCGCTGCCTTCATTTGTAAAGTATTGCATAATGGGGTTATACATGGTTGTTGTGGTGTGAGATAGCTCCGCTGTCTCATGCGGATGGCGAGGGCATGCAGGGGGGCTGCTGTCAAAAGTGTCCGCAATGCGGACATAAAAGATCCGGTATGCGGACAAAAGTCCTTGCGCGGCGGGATGCCTTGTTCTAGATTCGGTGCAAGCAGTCCATCTGGCAGTACACATGTCCACCCTGTTAAGCGGGGGTACGCCCCTGAGGTCCCGAAGCGGCCCTACGATCGGAGGCTATATGGCAAATGGCAGTTAACTATTTGTCCGTTCTGAATATATGAACTAGATTCACTCCGTTTACTGCTCTCCACCTGCGGTCTCAAGGCTGGCTTCCATGCTTTGAACCGTCGTATTTCAACTTCTTCAGGGGACGGGATTGAGCCCCTGGCCATTTTTCAAGGTGCATAGATGAAGACGAATGCCGAACTGTTGACCGAACGAAAAGAGCGCATCCGCAAGGCTGTCGCCCTCGAGAAGCCGGATCGCACCCCGCTGGTGTACATGGCCGATAGCTTCTGCGCTAGGCACATGGGGGTGCCCATGGCCGACTTCTGCAGCAGCCTCAAGGCTTCCAGCAAGGTGATGCTGGATTCCACCAAGGCCCTGGGCGAGGTGGATGGTCTCGACTTCGCCTTTGTTCCAGCCCCCTTCTTCCCTTTGGGTTTTCTCACCCACATCAAAATGCCCGGCAAGGAGCTTCCGCCCGATAGCCTCTGGCAGCTGGATGAGCGGGAACTGATGACCGTGGAAGACTACGACACGATTCTCAACAAAGGGTGGCGGCCCTTTGAAGCGGATTTCCTGAGCAAGCGCCTGGGAATCGATCTGCCCGCGATCATGGAGGAGGTCATGGGCATCCCGGAAATGGTCAAGAACTTCGAGGAGGCTGGCTATGTTGTCTATTCACCTCTGGTCATCAACCTGGTCAACGAGAAGCTCAGCGGAGGACGGTCCATGCCGCGCTTCATCGGTGATCTCCGGAGGTGCCCCGACAAGGTCACGGCCGTGCTCGACCTGATACAGGAGGATGTGCTCCAGGAGGTACGCCAACAGATCAAGGCCACCAACTCCACCTACGTCTTCATCTCTCCTGCCCGGGGCGCCAGCGAGTTCTTCTCGCCCAAGCTCTGGGAAAGGTTCGTGTGGAAGTACCTCAAGCAGATCGCGGACATGATCATCGAGGAAGGCGCCGTGGTGAACTTCCACATCGACTCCAATTGGGAGCGTGATCTGGATTTCTTCAAGAGCTTCCCCAAGGGGCGCTGCGTGTTCGAGACCGATGGCGCCACGGATATCTATAAGGTCAAGGAGGCCATCGGGGATCAGATGTGCATCAAGGGGGATGTGCCCGCAGGGCTTTTGGCCCTGGGAACCCCCGACGAGGTGCACAGCTACTGCACCCGGCTGATCAAGGACATGGGGCCTGGCTTCATCCTGTCCGCCGGTTGCACCATTCCCGCCAACGCCAGGATCGAGAATGTGAAGGCCATGATCGCGGCTGTGAACTAGGCCTTTCCGCTGACGTCGATGGATTCCCATGGCTGGGCCTGAATGCCTGCAATCGCAGGACCAGTGGCACCTGCGGGTGATCCTATCTCGTCCAGCGTAACGCTTGTATCCCATGCAGGAGAAACTGGACCAAGTGCTCGCCGATCACCTGATAGCGCTCGGTGTGCAGGATGATGCTGATGGCGCCAAGCTCTCCGCCTGGGCCCTTCAGCGGTATTGCGATGCCGGTGATGCCGGTTTGGTACTCTTCCCGATCGAGCGCAACGCCCGTGGTCCTGATGGTTTCAATTTCAATGAGCAGCTTTTCCCAATCGGTGATGGTGTTCTTCGTCAGATGGACAAGTTTCATCTGAAGACGCAGGTCTTCAAGTTCCTTTTCTGACATGGTGGCCATAAGTGCCTTGCCACAGGCCGTTGCATAGAGGGGAAGTGATGATCCCATCGTTGCGACCGAGTGGAGAGGATTGACACCGGGAATCAGGTCCACAACAACGGCCATTCCATGGGTCGTAACACACAGATAGACGCTTTCGTCCGTCATGCTTGCGAGGTGCATGAGCATTGGCCGAGCAATTTTCCCGATATCGAAGGGGTAGATGTTTGCTGCGAAAAAGGCCAAGGTCGGACCTAGCCGGTACCTGCTGGTCGAAGGCGCTGTGATGACGATATTCTGCTCTTCCAGCGTGTCCATGATTCGTCGAACGGTGGACCGGGGCAGCTTAACGTAGTGGCCGATTTCGCGCAGAGACAAACCGTCGGGATGGTTGGCTATGGACATAAGTATGTCATAGGAGCGGAAAAGGACTTGGATCTTATCTCCACTCTTCCGGCCTGGATCGGGGACTTCTGCCTTCATTTCCATGGTCTGCTCAATTGCCTCTCAATGCTAATCGTACAATGCTTTTGCGATTCGACGTAAGGACTGGTGCAGCCTGGTTCTGGGGGGTGCAGGAGGGGGCCTCGGGGTTAAGACTTTTGTAGTCACCCGGCGGCGCCTCCGCCATGGAATTCGGAATGGTGGGAAAAGCAGAACCGGCCGCGGATAAATTTGGATAAACGCAAATAAAGAAGTGGTCTACAGACTTTTTTCTCTGCCTATTGACCGCTGCATGATACAGGCGTACTATTGAGTGGTACCGATCTGGTGCGATTGGGAAACGGAGGCCGACATGATCCACCTTCTGATGAGCATCCTCAAGCTGATGGTCAAGAAGTCCTTCTGCCGCATTGAGGTAATGGTGAACGGCGCGGCCTAGGGTGCTCGCGGTTCGGTCCGCTGGGTGCACGGAAAAAAACCGTCCTTGCCCCGCAAGGGGCGCGGACGGTTTCCTGTCCTGGTTGTTCCGGACCTGAGGTCCTCAGGGTCGCGGATCCAGTGTGTGGGGCAGACTGAGCAGGGGCGTTTCAGGATCTGTGGATTGGGCTTCGCTTCGCCGACAATCGTGAGCCTTGGTTAGTGTTTTCCGTGCTCCCCGTCCCAACGGCCGCTCCAGCGGTCCTTGCCATCGCCCCATTCGCCTCGGCCCCAGCCGCGGAACTTGGAGCCATCGACCATGCTTCCCTCCCGATATTCAAACATCTCTTCCCTGCCGTGGGGGCCGCGGGCGTAGATGCGCAGGGTCTTCACCTTGCCCTGATCGGGATCCACTCCGAAGGTCTCATTGCTGGCCCGGAACATCCGGTCCCGCTTGGCCCCTTCGCGCAGGCGCTGGGTGACGTCTACATGGTGGTGCCTGGTTCCGTACTGCGCGCTCAGGATGAGGAACTCGCCTTCATCTCCGCCCCAGCGCCCACTCCAGCGATCCTTGCCGCTGCCCCAGTCGCCTCGGCCCCAGCCGCGGAACTTGGATCCATCGACCATGCTCCCCTCGCGGTATTCAAACACCTCTTCCCGGCCATGGGGGCCTCGGGCGTAGATGCGCAGGGTCTTTACCTTGCCCTCGGCGGGGTCCACCCCGAAGGTTGCGTTGCTGGCCCGGAACATCCGGTCCCGCTTGGCGCCTTCCCGCAGGCGTTGGGTGACGTCCACGTGATGGCGCTCGGTGCCGTACTGGGCACTGATGATCACGAATTCGCCGGCATCGTGTTCAGGGCGCTGGGCGGATGCGGTTCCCGGCAGGAACAGCAGGAGGGCCAGCATCAGGATTGTAGTGAGTCGGGTGGGCAAGGGACCTCCTGTGCGAGTGGAGCCTGATTCTTGGGAAGGGTCTTGAGTCTACCCCACTCTACCTGGAACCGCCCACCCGGTTCCGCCTGCCTGCCCAGGACTGGCGGGATTGCTGCGCTCTAGTCGAAGCTCGGCGACGAGCCGCGAGTAGGAAGCGGGGGGTGGAGTCAGGGGGTTCACAGCCCGTATCGTTCCTCCACTGCCAGGTGGTGGGCCAAGTCCTGGTCGACCCGCTCCGCCAGGCCGCGCCAGCACATGGGGTGCTCCCAGCCCTGGGTGAGCTCCCCCAGGGTCCGGTGGAGCTCGGCGGGGGGGACGGTTTTCGGCGTGGCGACCAGCACCAGGATGCCCGGCAGGCCCTCCTCCCGGCCCGAGGGGTCCTGAACCCGGTAGTCAGTGCCGCTGACCACCCAACAGGCCCACTGTTTGTCCCAAAGGCCATCCCGCAGGACCCCGTAGGGTTCATCTCCGGGGTCCACCCCATCCAGGAGCCAGCTGCTGTCAAAGGCGCCTTCCTCAAGTTGATGGACGTGCCGATAGGTGAAGGTGAAGGTGCGCCGCTCCTCCTCGTCCTCGGGCGCCTGTTCCAGGGGACGGGCATCAAACACGATCCAGTCCTGGGCATGCTGGGGGGCCGAGGGGGCTGAGGGCTCAAGGATCCGGGCCGTGACCGGGCCTGTGCGCTGGGCAGCATAGCGGCGCTCCACGCCTTCTTCCTTGAAAGCGATATAAACCCGCTCCCAGGCTTCTTCGACAACTCCGCTCTCGCCCGTGAGCTCCATCTCAAGCTTCGTTGCGGTCTCCCGGACGGTATCCCAGGCTTCCGCCGCCGTAGCTGCGGTGAGGATCTCCCAGCATAGTCCGCGATCCAGCTCCTCCCGGCGCTCCATCTGGCTTTGGCGAAGGGTGAGAGCTTTGGGGAAGTCGCCCGCTTCCATGGCGGCCCGGGCCCAGATATCCCGGGCGTCATCGTCCTCCTCCAGGGCCAGGAGGCGCTCCGCCTCGGCACCGACCTCCTCCCACTTGGCCTGGACGAAGGCCCAGCGAGCCCGGATCCAGCAAGCCGTGGCAGGATCTGCTGGCTCCACCTGAAGGAGGAGGCGCTCGATGCCAGCGGCATTCTGGGCATCCAGGAGGATGTTGAGCAGGCGATAGGCGAGGAAGCGCCATTGGGGATGCTTGTCCAGCTGCTGCCAGAGCAGGGTCTCGGCCTCGTCTCTGTTCTCGCAGGCATGGAAGGCGTCCAGGAGCACCTGGAGCAGGTCGGGGTCCTCGGGGCGGGCGGCGTGGGCGCTCAGGAGCCAGCCCAGCTCCCTCTCCGGATCCCGCTCCTCCAGAGACTGGAGGTGCTCGACGAGGGCCTCCGGTGCCGTGGGCAGGTCCTGGGCAAGGGGCAGGGTTTCCACGGCCTCGGCCAGGGTCTTCACAATCCCAGGGGCGTCCATGGGGTGTCGGAGGTGGGGCAGGCGCCCCTCCATGGCCCTCAAGGCCGCTTCCGCCGTCCGACGGGCGCCGCGGGTGACTGCGGCGTGGCCGTGCTCCCTGGCGACGGTCAGGGCTTTGCGGTGCGCCCCCACCTTGATCAGGTGGTCCAGGGCGATCTGGAGACGGGCTCCGAGCCTCCAGGTGTTGAGGTCGGGCTGGAGCCGGGCCAGGAGGCCAGCCGTCTCGGCCCAGGTGGTGTAATCCCCGGGGGTCAAATCACTCCAGGCGGGGAGGATTTCCCGGGCTTCCTCCACTTCTCCGAGTTCCGCCAGGATACAGGCCATGTCCAGGTGCCGGGCGACCCGGTCGTCCTCGGCCATCCCGTCCTCCAGGGTGTCGATGTGGCGGTAGGCCTTCAGGGCTCCGGCCCGATCCCCTGATCGCCAGAGGGCCTCGGCCTGCTTCCACTGGTAGCGGGACTCGGCGGGTTCGCCCGCCCCCTCCATGGCCTTGGCCTGCTGGGCCAGGAAGGTGATGGCCTCCCGGGCCTGCCCTTGGTCCAGGAGGGCGTCACCGTACTCGCGGGAAAGGCAGTCGAAGCAGGGCCAGGAGGTGTCGATGCGGGCGAGGGTTTCCCGGCAGACCTCCAGGCGTTCCTGGGCCCAGCCTGGGCCGTCCAGGTTGCCATAGCATTTGGCGATGTCCTGGGTCACGCAGATCGATTGGGGGCATTGCCGGGTTTCGGGTCGGTGCGCAAAGTCCAGAAGGGCCGTGGCCTCAGACAGAGCCACCTCTCCCTCTGAGAGGTTGTTCATGCGGTTCTGCATTCCCCAGTGGCGCAGGAAGACCTCCAGCCAGGGGTTCTTGATGGCTCGGGCACCCGCCAGGGCTTCCGGCAGGGCGGCAGCGGCCCGTTCGGGGCGGTTTTCGCTCACATCGTTCGGGATCTGGTCGATGAGATCGGCGAGCCGCTCGTATCCGCTCTCACGCAGGTCATTCTGGAGGCTCTCCACCCAGGTCCACATTTCCATGGTGTTCTCCTGTCTCTCGCGTTCAGGGCTGTCCGGTCCCATTGACCAGTTGGCAGGTCGCCTGGCCGAGCTGGGCCAGGGCCTGCTTGAGGTTCAGCCTCCCCTCATCGCTTCTCGAACTCAGGAGGACCTTCAGGGCCCAGAGCGTCCGGGCGGCCTGTACCGCAGTGTTGGCGCCCTTGCGGCGGGCTTCCAGCACCGCCTGGACGGCCGGGTTGTCCAGGTTCACATAGAGTCGGGTCAAGGTGGTGCCATCGATCCGGGCGGTGAAGGCCCGGGCGAGTTTCAGGGCGGCCACGGAAATGCGTTCGTCGGCCTCATCGGCCTCCAGGCGCTGCTTCAGTTCGGCCTCACGGTCCGGGACGACCACCAGGGGCAGATCCAGCGGAGCAAAGTGGGCGGGGATCAGCAATTCGCCATCCCCCAGCTGGGCGGTCAGCCAGTCCAGGTCCTCCTGGGGCAGTTCGTCTTCGGCGAAGAGCTGGCGGTTGCCGTGCTGGGTCCCCACTTCGATGAGACGCCCGCCCCGCTGGACCACCCACTCCCGGAGGAAGGACATCACCGCGTACCGGTCCCCCCGCGCAACGGGGATCTGGAGCGCGCGGAATAGCATGTCCTCGAAGCCGTCCCCGCCTCCCAGAGCCACATGCAGATTGCCCTGGTTCATCAGGGCCCGCACTGGCAGATCCCCTTGGGAGGTCGGCACCCAGAGGGAGTCCGCCAGCAGGGAGAAAAGGCGGGGATCGCAGAGCGCTGCCCCCAGAAGGGCCTCGTTGTGGCGAGTGAGGACCCGCCGCCAAGCCGCATCATCCTGCTTGGAGAGGGTGGAGAGGCCCTCCACCAGGGCTTCCTTGAGGGCCGATCGGACTGCGTGGTAAACGTCGTCCTTCTGGATGTCCTCGCGGCTGGCGGTGGGGGTCAGACGCTTGGATTCGATGACGCCGCCCACGAACCCTGCCCACGCGGGGATCAGGTCCCGGGCGTCGTCGTCGAGGAGCATGCCCCGCACGAAGATGGAGAGGTTGCGGTTATCGCTGGTGGCGTAGCTGCTGCCGTCCTGGATCCAGAGCAGGCCGATGGCGTCGCTGGCGCCGGTGGGTTCCACGGGAAGGGTGCAGAGGGGGGCGAAGGTGTCCTCGAAGCGTTCCGCAAAGGCCATGCACTTCCGTCGGTACTGGACCGGGTGGTCCACGGGCTCGCCGGGCTCCCGGTGCCAGGGGGGCGTCAGATCATTCAGGGGGGTGGAAGCATCCTCGATGTAGATGGGATCGGGCATGAGGGCGCAGTACTTGCCCAGGATGCGCGCCAGGGCGCCGGGGCCAGCGAGGTGCTGGTAGGTCGCCCTCAGGTGCAGGACAACCTCCGTGCCCACTTCCGGGCGGGCCGCGACCTCCGCCACGTGGTAGTCCTGGCCGTTGCAGGAGCGGTAACACCAGCCTCGATGAGGTTCCTGATACGAGGAGGTGGTGAGGATGACTTCCTCGGCCAGGACGAAGGCAGAGAGGAAGCCCAGCCCGAAGAGCCCGATCAGCTCCTCACTGCCGGAGCGCTCCCGGAGGGTCCGGGTGTAGCCCACACCGATGGTTGCCAGGAATCCGTGGATCTCCCCTTCCGTCAGTCCCGCTCCCTGGTCCGTGATTCGCAGGATCCCCTTTGCCAGATCCCCGGAAATCTGGATACGCCCTCCACCGGTCCAGTCCCGATCCTCCATCCGCCTCCGCACCAGGGAATCATGGGCATTCTGCACCAGCTCCCGGAGGGCCACAGTGGGCGTGGAGTATAGGTGCTGGCCCAGCACCGTCATGAGCCCTCCCAGATCTACCTGGGTTTTGTGAGCAGAGGACATGAGTTTCAGCATGAACCGACAGAGCCCTTCCGTGGTGGCCGAGCCGGAAGGGCTGCGGTAGTTGAATCCATCATGCCACGGGGTGCGGCTGTGTCACCACCCTCCAGGGCGTTTCCGCGGGGTGCCACTCCCGTCGTGGCTGCCTCCCGGGGGAAGGTGCTGGAGATCTGGTTGTGGAACAATATTATTGATTAAAATAAAAGAGTTAGCGTTGGGCGGGGCCGTCGCGGAATCACCAGTGCCGTTCGGGTTGTTCCGCGACGGTTCTCTCCGGTTCAGCGCTCGGTCAGGGCGAGGTCGAGGCCGAGGAGGGCGAAGGTGGCGGCGAATCCGCGCTGGAGCCAGGATTGGACCCGGGGCGAGTCGAGAATGGTCTTGCGGAAGGTGTGTGCAAGGAACCCATAGACCAGGAAGACCGCCAGAGTCATGGCCATAAAGATCGCGCTCAGGCCGAACATCTGGGTCAAGGGCCCCTGCGCGCCGGGGGTGATGAACTGGGGCAGGAAGGCCAGGAAGAAGATGGAGAGCTTGGGGTTGAGGATGTTTATCAGAAAGGCCTTGAGGGCGATCTCCCGGGGTCGAACCTCGGCGAGAGTTTCCCCCAGATTGAAGCCCCCTTTGTCCCGCCACATGCCCCAGGCGAGGTAGAGGAGGTAGGCGGCTCCCGCGTATTTCAGCCCCTGGAAAGCCAGGGCACAGGTGTGGAGAAGGGCAGCCAGGCCCAATGTGCTCGCTGCTAGGTGAGGGATGATCCCCGCCGTGCAGCCCAGCGAGGCCCACACGCTCGCCCGCCGCCCCAGGCGCAGACCCACGGAAATTGTGTACAGGACACCGGTGCCCGGGATCAGGACAACGATGATGGCGGTGAGGAGGAAGTGGGGGGTGAGCATGGGGAACTCCGAGAGGGTAGGGTCAGGTGCCCTTTCACCCGTTGATCCCGATGTATCGAATTGGAATGCTTCGCGAAGCTGGGGCACCAGGTTTCACTTTACGCCCCGGCCAGTTCCCTCAGTATCTCCTGGGCCTCCAGCACCGCCTGGGATGCCGTATGAATGGGCAGCAATATCGTTCCATCGGGTGAGAAGTTCACGCCCTTCCGGCTCGTCACCCAGCCCATGAGCTTGCCGGGATCCAGGGGGGTCTGGGGGCTGAGGCGGATCTTCAGCTTGCCCTTGTCCAGGCTCACTTCGCTGACGGCGATGGCCTGGGCCAGGATCTTGACCCGCAGCAGCTCGAAGAAGAGGGCGCTCTCCTCGTCGTCCTCGGGGATATGGCCGAAGCGGTCCTCCAGTTCCAGGCGGTAGAGCTCCAGGTCCCGCTCGCTACGCAGGCGGCTGGCGCGTTTGTAGGCCACCAGCCGCTCGCTGGCCATATCGACCCAGCGGCGTGAGAGCTGGGCGTGTCCCAGCTCGACCTTGACTTCGAAGGTGCCGGAGGGCTGGCCCTGGAGTTCCTGCAGGGTCTCCTCCAGGAGCTTGAGGTAGAGCTCGAAGCCGATGTCGTGGATCTGGCCGCTCTGCTCGCCCCCCAGGAGATTGCCAGCGCCCCGCAGTTCCAGGTCCATGGCCGCCACCCGGAAGCCCGAGCCCAGTTCGGAGAAGTCCTCCAGGGCCTGGAGGCGCTTCCTGGCATCCTCGGTGATCTCGCCCTTGCCGGGGATCATCAGGTAGGCGTAGGCCGGGACATCGCTGCGGCCCACCCGGCCCCGGAGCTGGTAGAGCTGGCTGAGGCCGAAGGCGTCGGCCCGGTGGACGAGGATGGTGTTGGCGTTGGGCACATCCAGGCCGTTCTCCACGATGGTGGTGGAGACCAGCACATCCAGGCGACCCTCCATGAATCCCACCATCACCTGCTCCAGGGCCTCGTCGCTCAGCTGGGCATGGCCCACCCCCACCCGGGCGTCGGGCACCAGGGTGCGGATCCGCTCGGCGATGCTGACGATGCTCTCCACCCGGTTATGGATGACGTAGACCTGCCCGCCCCGGCGCATCTCGAACTGGATGGCGCTGGCCACCAGTTCGTCGGACCAGGGGGCCACCACGGTCTCGATGGCCAGGCGGTTCTTGGGGGGGGTCTCGATGAGGCTGATCTCCCGCAGCCCCGTGAGGCTCATGTGGAGGGTCCGGGGAATGGGGGTGGCGGACATGGCCAGCACGTCCACATTGGCCCGCATCTTCTTGAGCTTCTCCTTGTGGGCCACGCCGAAGCGCTGCTCCTCGTCGATGACCACCAGACCCAGGTCCGGGAACTTGGTGCGGCCCCCCAGGATCTGGTGGGTGCCGATGAGGATCTCCACCTTGCCGTCGGCGGCGTCCTCAAGAATCTGTTTGGTGTCCTTGGGGTCCACGAAGCGGTTGACCATTTCCACCCGCAGGGGGAACCCGGCGAAGCGCTCCTTGAAGGTTCGGAAGTGTTGGAAACAGAGGACGGTGGTGGGGCAGAGGACCACCACCTGCTTGCCGTCCAGGGCCACCTTGGCGGCGGCCCGCATGGCGACTTCCGTCTTCCCGAATCCCACATCCCCCACCAGGAGGCGGTCCATGGGGCGGTCGGACTCCAGGTCCGCCTTGATGGCGGCGGTGGCTTCGATCTGGTCCGGGGTCGGTTCGTAGGCGAAGGTGGCCTCGAACTCCGCCATCTCCGGGCCGTCTTCGCTGTAGGCGTGTCCCTTCTCCAGCTTCCGCTTGGCGTAGAGCTTGAGCAGTTCTTCGGCCATGTCCCGGATGGCCTTCTTGGCCCGTCGCTTGACCTTGGTCCAGGAGGCGCCCCCCAGTTTGTCCAGGGGGGGCACGGTGCTGCCGTCCGGCGAGACGTAGCGCTGGAGAAGGTCCGCCCGCTCCAGGTTGACGTTCAGGCGTCCGTTGTCGGCGTAGCGGAGTTGCAGAACTTCCTGCTCCATGCCCCCGGCGGTCATGGTGGCGAAGCCCGTGAACTCGCCGATGCCATGGTCCAGGTGCACCACCCGATCCCCGGGTTTGAGATCCCGCAGGTCCGAGAGGAAAGCCGCCATGCGGCTCTTCTGGGCCTTGGGCTGGATGGCCTTGCGGCCGAAGACCTCGCGCTCCGTGAGCACCAGGAGCCGCGGCTCCTTGAGGTAGACGCCGGAGGCCAGGGGCAGATGCACGGCCCGGCAGCCCGTCTGGGTTCCGTGGGAAAGGGGCAGCTCGTACTCCGCCAGGATCTCTCCGAGGCGGTCCCGCATGCCCGAGGTGGAGCCCGCCAGGAAGATCCGGTGCTCAGTGGCCACCAGTTCCCGCAGCCACTCGGCCATCTCGCCGAGGCGGCCCTGGAACTCGCGCACGGGTTGGGCCTGGAGGGGGACGGTGGCTTCGTTCTGCCACTCCGTGAGGTGAAGGGTGACCCGGCTGGGGTCCGTGGGGGCGAAGCGATCCTCGAAGTCGGGGCACACCACCCCGCCCCGGCGCAGGGTGGCCAGACCCTCCTCGATGCGGGCCTTCTCCTTCTCGCGGATGGCTTCGCTCCAGCTGGCTTCGAGTTTCAGGCGCAGGCAGGGGGGCACCCAGTGGGTGAGCTGGCCCTTGGAATGGTCTAGCAGGGGGTAGAAGAGCTCCTCGCCCGGGAAGTGGCCCTGGGAAGCCAGGCGCTCCCGGCGGAAGGCCAGGTCATCCTCGGGTTCCGGGGTCTTGGAGGCCCGGCTCTCCACGGCATTCATGAGTCCTGTGCCGCGGTTGCCCTCGAAGCGGGGGTAGAGGATGAGTTGGGGTGTGGCCTCGCCGGTGCGGCGTTGGGTGTCGGGATCGAAGGGGCTGAGCTTCTCCAGTTCGTCCCCGAAGAACTCCAGGCGCAGGGGGTTCTCCAGGTGATCGGGCCAGAGGTCCACCACCATGCCCCGGGAGCTGAACTCCCCGGGGCTGGAGGCCAGTTCGCTGCGGCGGTAGCCCAGGGCCACCAGGGTCTCCAGGAGCAGATCCCTGGGGACCTCCTCGCCCTGGTGCAGGACCAGCTTCTGCTTCTCGAACCAGGTGGGGTGGGGCAGACGTTCAAGGCCCGCCAGGGGCCCCGTCACCAGAAGCTGGACCCGGCGTTCCAGAAGCCCGATGAGGGTGCCCAGGCGCTCCTTCTGGACCATGCCCGGGGGGCTGGACTCGCCGCCCACGAAGGGGGCCATGCCCGGGAAGAAGGCCACGCCAGCTTCCGGCAGGAGCACTCCCAGATTCTGGGCCAGGGTCTGGGCTTCGGCTTCCGAGGGGGCCTCTACCCATAGGGAGCGGATGCGTCCGTTCTCGCTCACCCATCGGGCGAGGATCAGGGCCAGCCCGGCAGGGGAGGTCCAGCGCAGCCGGGCATCCGCCGCCCCGAGGGCAGCGGCGGGGACGTCCAACAGGCGCAGGAGATCATTCAGAGAGGCGCGGTCACGGCTTTCCATATCCCTCCATTAAACCCCGGATGCCGGGGGCGGGGGGGAAAGGGACTGCGGATCCGGGCAACCTGTCGCGAACGGCCACCGCAGGCCATCCCCATTGGCCCCCGGCACCATTCGCGTTTGTGAAAGCCTTGTGGAACCTCGCCAGGGAGATAGACTGTGTGTCTTCCGGCGAGGTTATCTATGCGTATTGCTTGGTTTTTTCCGGCCATGACCTCCCTGCTGGTCGCCCAGCAGAACATTCCCGTGGGGGCTCCCATCCAGCGGGTCCGCCTCCATCCGGACGAGGCCTGGGTGACCCGGGTGGCCCGGGTGAAGCTGCCGGGGGCCGGAACCCATCGGGTGCTGCTGGAGTCCCTGCCGCCTGGTCTGCGGGTGGAGGACCTCCAGGTTTCTGCCAAGGGACCCGCGGGGATGCGGCTGGGGGATCTCTCCGTGGCCAACGAACCCAGGGTGGTTACAGAGACCCCGGAGTGGAAGAAACTCGAAGCCGATCGCGAAGCCCTGCGGGCCAAGCGGGACGCCATGGAATCCGAGGGGGAGGCTTCCCAGCAGGAACTCACCTTCCTCAAGGGGCTCCAGGCCACCCATGACAAGGAGCTCTCGGCCCGCATGGCCTACAGCGTCCCCAGCGCCGAGGGCATCCTGACCCTCAGCATGGTCATCCAGCGCCGCACCGCCGAACTGCTCACGGGGGAGCGGACCCGAAAAAGGGATCTGGAGAAGCTGGCCCGGGAGGAGGCGCGGCTCGATGCGGAGCTTCGCAAACGGGCCAGCGAGCGCCGCACCGCCCCCAGCCGGGTGCTGGTGGAGCTGACCACGGCCCGGGAGGGGAGTGCCGAAGTGGAGTTGAGCTATCGCACCCGCCAGGCCCGCTGGAAGCCCCTCTACGAGGCACGTCTGGCGGAAGACCGGAAGAAGCTGGACCTTCTCCTTTTTGCGGCCATCACCCAGACCACGGGCGAATCCTGGGAGGGGGTGCGCCTGGAGATCAGCAATGCCCGTCCCAGCCTGAGCCTCAGCGTCCCTGAGTACACCGAGGGGCAGGATGTGGACTGGATGAAGGAGCGACCGAGGCCTCGTCTCCAGACCAAGAGGGGTGGTGCCCTGATGCGTGAGGAAGCCAGGATGAACGTCCAGGTCTATGCGCCCGCTCCAGCACCGATGGAAGCTGAGGACGCAGCGGTCGAGGCCACGGAATCCGGCGCATCCACCATCGAGGAGGCCTCCGGTCTGGCCGCCACCTTCCTGGTGGATGGGTACAAGGACGTACCCTCGGACGGCGAGCCTCATCGTTTCAAAGTCCTGTCCAAGGACCTGGCCCCGGTATTCTCGGTTTTCACGGCCCCCCGTCTGGATCCCACGGCTTTCCTCATGGCCAAGTTCGCGATCCCCGGCCAGATCCCCCTCTTCCCAGGGGCACCCGTGGTGCGCTTTTCGGGCACCCAGCGTCTGGGGGAGGCCCCTCTGGAACTGCCTGCGGCGGGCCAGTCCTTCTCCCTGGGCTTCGGCCCCTACAAGGCCCTGCGGGTGAACTTCCGCAAGGTGGACCACAAGCTGGAGACCGTGGGCGCCTTCACCAAGGAGCGCCAGTGGATCCTCAGGGACCGCATCGAGGTGGCCAACGAGGGGGCTGAGGCCCTGGAGGTGGTGGTGCAGGATCGCATCCTCAAGCCCATCAGCGACGAGGTGAAGATCACCCTGGGCCAGGACTTCACACCAGGCTGGACGGAGCCTGTCCCCGGCGTCCGCGCCTGGACCCTCAAGCTGGGGACCAGGGAGCAGAAGACCCTGGAACTGCCGCTGTCCGTGAGGGCCCCGAAGGATGGGGTCGTGACGGGGATGGAGTAGGGTCGGACCCTGAGGGGCACAGGGGTGTCATGATGAATCATGCTTCATGTCGTCCCCGCCCTCCTCTTCACCCTCTCCGCCCCCCAGCCCACCCTGGCGGAGCTCTTCGCCAGGCCGGACCCGGCGGCCTTCCTGGCGGCGGCCCGGCCGCTGGCGGAAAAGGGGGAGGCCGAGGCCCAGTTCCTCCTGGGCAAGGCTCATCACCAGGGCAAAGGCGTCGAGGAGGACCTGGGAGAGGCGGAACGCTGGTACCGCCTCTCCGCCGCCCAGCACCACCCCAAGGCCCTCAACAACCTGGGCCTCCTGGAGATCGGGCAGGGGGCCTACGGGGCTGCCCGGGAACACCTGCAGGAGGCCCTGGCCTTGGGGCTGAAGCTCCCCACCCTCTTCAATCTCGGTACCGCCTGCACGGAAGGGGGCTGGCGCTCCCCCGCTGAGCTGGAGGAGGGGGCTGAGTTCTTTCTCCGAGCCCGGGCCGAAGGCTACGGGACCGGCGCCCTGGACGAGGCCGTTCGGGCCCTGGTGGTGGCGGCGGTCATGCAGCAGGCCCGGGGAGAGGCGGCCCCTGATCCCCACTACCTGGAACTCCAGGCCCGGATCCTGAAGCTGGGGGAGGAGGCCCGGACCCTGAAGCTGCCCCGGAGCCTCCAGAACGTGGGTGTGATTTTCTACGAGAGCGGCCGCTTTCGTGAAGCCCTTCCCTGGGTCCGGGAGGCTGCCGATCTGGGCCAGCCCATGGCTTTGTACACCCTGGGGCTCATGGCCGAGGGGGGGCATGGGATGGCCAAGGATCCCCAGGCCGCCGAGGCCTGGTTCGAGAAGGCGGCGGTCCTGGGCCAGGAGAGCGCCCAGCATCGGGTCCGGCGCCACTGGGGCGATGCGGTGCGCTTCCAGCAGGACCCCGCCGGGCTGGAGGGGGCTCTGACCCGCATGGAGGCACTGCAGAAGGGGCAGTCTGAAGCTTGGCTGGAAGAACCCATGGAGGAGGCCCGGGACCGTCTGGCGGTGATCCGGGAGCTGGAGGTCAATGCCCGCCGGGAGCGGCCCCTGCCCCCGGGGCCCGTGGTGCTAGACCTGGCCCTCTACGATATGCCCCCGGAGGAGGGGGGCATGCCCCTCTGGAACACTGAGTGGCGGGTCTACCGCGCCAGCCCCCAGATCCCGGCGGATGGGTACCTGGACGATGAGATCATCCTGGCCCAGGGCCGCCTGGACCGGAAGGGGCGCACGGTGGTCAGCAGGGCCACCGCCCGGCGCCTCCGGGCCGCCCTGGACCGGGGCGAGACCCTGGTCTTCCAGTGGCCGGGCCAGCGGCGGCTCCTGGTCCCCATCGCCGGGCCCAAGGGGGAGATCCATCTGGGCTTCGGGCTGGCGGTGAGATACTGACCTGCAACAACGCCTTCTCCATAGGACGGCCCAGGGGCCTCCTGGATGTGTTGCGATTATCTCAATAATGCGACAATCCCCTCATGCCTCTCCCCACCCGCTTCATCGCCCGCCTTCGTCGCCTGCCCCTGCGCCTGCGCCGCGTTCTCAGTGGCGGCACAGAGGGGCTGCACCCCAGCAAGCTCAAGGGCTCGGGGTTGACCTTCGTGGAGAATCGGCCCTACGTGCCGGGGGACGACCCCAGGGCCATCAACTGGCCTCTGACGGCGAGGGTCGGGGAGCCCATCATCAAGCGCTTCGAGGCCAGCCGTGAGCTGATCCTGTGGCTGCTGGTGGATCCCCACCCCTCCATGTTCCTGGGGGATCCCGCGAGTCCCATGCGCTGGGCCCTGGAGATCGCCGGGGCGGCCATGGCCACCATGAACGCCGGGAAGGACCGCTTCGGGCTCCTGGTGCCAGGGGATGCCCGCACACCGGCCCTGCGCATCGCCCCCAGGCGGGGCAGGGTGGCGGGACTCAAGGTCGTGGAGGCCATGGCGGAGATGGGTCCCAGCCTACCCTCCCCCGAGGGGTGGGCCCAGGCCCTGGGGCACTGGGGCGAGCACGGCAAGGGGCACCGCCTCTGGATTCTCAGTAACGGGGCCGGTCTCCGGGGCTTGGCCCCCCTCATCAAGCCCCTGGCGGCCCGCCATCGCGTGGTCTGGTTCCACCCCGAGGCCCATGGGAGGGAGCGCTGGCCCGATCCCGGCCTGCCCCCCACCGTAGAGCGCCAGAACTGGGACATTCTTGAAGATCCCGTCGTGAAGCTGGGCATCTGGCTCAAGGGCGGTGGGGCATGAGCCGGGGGCGCGAAAAAAGAAAATTGTCCACAGATGCACAGGCTGGAGTGTCGGCGCGGAGCAACTGCTTTTATCCGTGTTCATCCCATTCATCTGTGGATAAAAGATTTTTCCTTCTTTTGTTTTTATCGGTGGTTTCTCTCAATGCGGCCCCCATCTGGACCGCCCCCAAGGAACTGCCCTTCGGCACCCTGGGCACGGTCGAGCTGCGGGAGGCTGACCCGTCCAGGCCCGCCCCGCCGCGCCCAGGCGATGACCGTCTTGGCCCCCTGGAGCTCCGGGGGGCCGAGCCCCTGTCCGATGGCCGGGGTTGGCGGCTCACGGTCCAGGCCCTGCAGCCGGGCACCCAGGTGGTGGCCCCCATGGATCTGGGGGATGGTCAGGTCACCCCGGAACTTCGGATCGCCGTGCCCCGCACCACGCCCTTCGGCGCTCCCTGGGTAGGGGTGGGCGGTGGCCAGGAGGACATCCTGCCCCTGGCGCCATTCCCCTGGGGATGGGCCAGCCTCCTCCTCCTCCCGGTCTTCGCCCTGCTCTGGGCGGGAATCCACTTCTGGCAACGAGGTTCCTCCAAGCGGACCATGAAGCGGGCCCAGAGCGCCTTCCGCCGACACTGGCCGCCGCCGAACTGGGAGCGTCCCGCCCTGGATCAGGCTCACCTCCTGGGGCGGGAACTCCTGGCGGCCCGCTTCGGTGAGGAGGCCCGAAGTTGGGGGACTGCGGAGTGCCATCGTCGGCACCTCACCCCCTGGGTCCACTGGGTCCAGGCCATGGACGAAGGCCGCTTCGGAGGGCACCCGTCCCAGTTCCCCTCCCTTGAGGCGTTGCTGCGATGCCTGGAGGCCAGATGATCGACCTCCGCTACCCCTGGCTGCTGATCCTCCTGATTCCGGCCCTCTGGTTCACTTGGCGCACCCCCTATCGCTGGGGCATTCCCCACAGCAGGCCCTCGGGAAGGTTCGCCAGGATCAGCTCCCATCTGGTGCCCGCCCTGCTGGCCGTCTCACTGATCGTCGCTGCTGCGGGTCCGGAGTTCCGCAGGGATATCCGGGGCCGGGCGCCGGTGGTGGACTTCGCCATGGTCCTGGACGGATCCAGCTCCATGAAGGCCCTGGACGATGGCAAGGAGGATCGCTGGACCGCAGCCCGCCGCCTCCTGCGGATCTTCATCGCCAACCGTCCCGACGACCGCTTCAGCCTCATCCTCTTCAGCGCCCACCCAGTGACCCTGAGTCCCCTCACGGCCGACCATGTGCGCCTCTGGCATACCCTGGAGCTCCTGGAACTGGACAGCCGGGACGATGGCACCGCCATCGGCAGCGCCCTCATGACCGCGGTCCGCCGCCTTTCGGACAGTCCCGCCCGTTCCCGGGTCATCCTGCTGTTGACGGACGGAGCCCAGAACCGGGGGCGGGTGAGTCCCCAGGAGGCGGCGGAGGAGGCCCGGTCCAAGGGCATCCGCATCCATACCGTGGCCATCGGCAAGGCCAGCGGCGAGAGCCTCTATCCCGTGGATGGCAGCAAACTGGCCAGCCTCAAGGTGGAGACGGATCCCGGCACCCTTCAGGCCATTGCCCATGCCACGGGCGGTGAGGCATTGGCGGCGGATGATCCCCAGGGCCTGGCCCGCAGCCTCAAGGCCATCGACCAGCTGGAGAAGACGGCCCTACCCGTGGAGCCGCCCTCCGAGGGCATCCCCATGGCCCATTGGTTCCTGGAAATGGCGGCGCTCTTGGCTCTTCCCCTGGCCTTCGACATTCTCCGCAAACGCGGAAAGCGCACTCCCGCCTGGATGGGGGAAGCATGAGTCAGCTCCCCTTCGCCTATCCGCTCTACCTTCTGCCCGCGGCCTTCCTGGCCCTCCTGGCTCTTGCCTTCGGCATCCGGGCTTGGCTTCGGCCTGGTCTTGGTGTCCGGGTCGTGGGCCAGCGGCCCCTCCTTCAGGGCCTTGGCCTCGCCCTGGTGCTGGTGGGCCTTGGGGTGGGGCTCGCGGAACCCCGCAGCGGTTCCGTGGAGGTTCCCCGCCTCACCGTTCATGTGGTGGTGGATGCCAGCCGATCCATGCTGGCCCCCATCACCGGAGAACCCGGGGCACCTTCCCGATGGGAGGTTGCCCGGCGCACCCTGGACCGGCTCTGGAGCCGATCCAATCCTGGCGTGCGCTTCAGTCTGGATATCCTCACCGGGGACGCCGTCCCCCTTCTTCCTCCTGGGGAAGACCAGACCCTCCTGCGGGATGTTCTCAAGACCGTCATTCCCGGTGACCTGGGCTCCCCCGGCACCAGCCTGGGGCGCGGCCTGCCCATGGTGGCAGCCCAGGTGGAGTCCAAGGCTCCGGCGGTGATCCTGCTGCTCGGGGATGGAGAGGAGACCTGGGAGGCTCAGACTGAGGCCATCCAGCGCGCCACGGCCCCCCTGGTCAAGGCCAGGCTGCCCCTCTACGCCATGGCTCTGGGAAATACTCAGCCCCAGAGCGTGCCCGGCGCCAAACCCGGCGAACCCAGTGAGACGAAGGCCAACCCAGAACTGATGAAGCAGCTGGCCGAAGCCACTCAGGGCCGCCTGCTGGAGCCGGGGGATGATCTGGCAGCGCGCTTCCAGCGTCTCTCCAGGGGGCACGAGGCCCTGCCGGTCGCCCGCTCCATCCTCCCTACCCACCCCGAATGGGGAGCCTGGATCTCCCTGGTGGGGCTGGCCCTCTGGCTTCTGGCGGCGGGGCGTCCCATGCGGGCCTGGCGCACACCCCTGTTGCTGTTGCTCGGATTCGGCTTGGCCCCCTCCGTTGAGGCTGCCCTGCCCATGCCCCAGAGCGTGAAGACCTGGATGGCCCAGAGCGCCCTGGATCGCGGGGATCTCGCCACTGCCCAGCGCTGGCGGCCCCGGGGCGACAAGCCCCTCCAGCGTCTGGTTGCAGCCCAGGTTGATCTCCGGAGCGGCCAGCCTAAACCCGCTCTGGAGACCCTGGCCCCGCTTCTTGGGCAGGGAGCGCCTTCCCCTATGCCCGGTTGGCGCGCACCCGCCCTCCTCATGGCGGCTCGGGCCCATGTGGCCCTGGGGCAGATTCCCGAGGCCCAGGCCCTCCTGGAACGTCTCCTGAAGGAGCAGCCGGGTCGCAGTGAGGCGGTCCAGAACCTCCAGTCCCTGCTGAAGAACAACCCTCCGCCCCCGCCGCCCAAGAATCCCCCGCCACCGCCTCCTCCCCCCAAGCCCAGCCAGGGCGCCCAGCAGGATGAACTGGAGGGGATCCGTCAGCGGATGCCCAAGAAGCCGGAACCCCAGGGAGGAGTGAAGGACCTGTAGGCCTGGATTCATGCGCATTCGCAAACAAAAAGAGAAATTCCACCACCAAGCAACCCCGCTGCGCGGGGTTGCTTGGTGGTGGAAGTGGCTTTTGAAGCTTTACGATTGATGGCAGACGGATATCAGAGCGCCGAGCCTCTTTTCAGCTGCTCTTCATCCCTCTCATCCGTGCGCATCCCAGCTTATGTCTTTTTTTGCGGAGCAAAGCCGCTACTCGGGATCTCTTTTGTTGACAGACTCACTCTTTACTTCATCGGCGCAAGCGGGAATGCCTCCAGCACTTCGTAGCGTGGGCCCTCCCTGTCCGTGATGCTCTGGTAGAGGACGAAACGGTCCACTCTCATCCTCAGGGGTTCCAGGGCTGGGCCCAGGGGGGTGAGGTCCACCGGAACCTTAGGCCGGGCCAGGGTGATGTGGGGGCGGAATGGCTTGGCGTCGAAGGGGGCTCCGGCGTCCTGGAGCGCCTTCCTCAACCTGGAGCAGAGCGCGTCCATGGCGGGCTCCGATTCCACTCCCAGCCAAAGGATCCGGGCTGCAGCGGTTCTGGGGAAGCCGCCCAGACCGGCGGTCCTGAGTTCGAAGGCCGGGCTGGCGGCAGCGCTCCTGCCGATCTTCAGCAGCTTGGGGAGCAAGTCCTCCGGCTGTTCCCCCAGGAAGGCCAGGGTCAGGTGGAGCCCCTGGGGGCGGGGCCACTTGGCAGCCATGGCCAAGGCTCGCGCCCTCCCCTGGAGTTCAGCCTGGAACGCCGCAAGGCGCTCAGGCAGGGGGATGGCATAGAAGAGGCGCACGGGGCTCAGCTCATCAGGGTGTGGTAGAGACGGGTCTCATCGGGGGTGTAGATCCGGATCCTGGCCCCTCGGTCGGCCCGGTACTTCCACTTGTATTTCCGGAGATCCAGGGGGCCCTCCAGGTCCAGTTGCACATACTTGGCCCCGAACCAGCCCTGGCCAGTGGTCACCCGCCCGGTCATGGAGGCCCGGGGGATCACCAGGAAGGGGGTGCCGAAGGTGTAGAGGGTGAGGGCCTCGCCCGTGACGCCGATGGCTACGTCCAGGTACTGGATCTGCATGGGGCGGGAAAAGGCGATTTCGAGACCGCTCTCCATGTAGCCGGAGGGCTGGTCGGGCATACGGCTGGAGCGCTTCCTGACCATCACCTGGATTCCGAAGACCAGGGCGAGGACGGCCAGGGGGAGGAGAAAGGGAAGTCCCATGGGCAGGGTGAAGCGCCAGCCGCATTCCCGTGGAATGCCTTCAAGTGCTGCCGCCAGTGTGGGCTCGGGTCGGCTCCCGTCCGGCAGCTTCAGGGTGAGCAGCATGGCATGGAATGCTCGCTGGGCCTGGGTGCTTGGGTTGGGTACATCCAGTTGGATCCAGTAGTGGTTGCCGTTCTGGGAGAAGCAGGTGATGAGGCGCAGGCCCTTGCCCCTGCTCCGTTTCTGGAGGGCATAGGCCCCCTGTCCGAAGAGGGGGATTTCCCGGTAGAACCATCGGAAGCCGCTGCTCTCATAGCGGACAGGCCCCCGGGTGTAGGCGGGCATGTCGAACCACTGGGCGTAGGCCTGGGAAAGGGGGCGCGGGTCGGCGGGTTCCCAGGCCAGGAGCAGGAGGCCCGATCTGCCGGACAGGGTGCGCCGTTCCCAGTTCTCGAAACGGCTGGAAACGGGGGCGCCAAAAGCCTCCGGCACCTCCAGCGCAGCACCCCCGAAGGCCACGGACCTCGAAGGACCCGAGGGCAGGAGGGCAGGTCGCTGGATCCAGAGGGGGATGCCCATGCCCAGTATCACGGCAACGAAGGCCGCTGCCATGATGAGGGTCTGTCGCTTCAGCACGGGCACCCCCTGGCTATCCGGCCTACTTCCCCTTCACCCAGGCCGCGAACTCCTTGGGGGGCAGGTAGCCAGCGTGGCTGCGCACGACATTCCCGTCCGCGTCCAGGATCAGGAGCATGGGAAATCCCTCGACCTGGAACCTCTCTTCGAGGTGCTTCAGTTCGGTGGGAGCGCCATTGCGCAGCTGGGTCTTGAGGGATACCGGCACGACGGTGGCCAGGGCCGCCTTGCCCTCGGGGGAGGGGAAGACATCCTTCTGGAGCTTGATGCACCACCCGCACCATTCGGTCCAGACATCGGCGAAGATCAGCTTCTTCTCCGCCTTGGCCCGCTTCTGGGCGGCGGCGAGGTCGTGCTCCCATGCCTGGGCCGAGAGGGGCAGGGCGGCGATAAGCAGGGCTGCAAGGGCTCTCATGAGGACTCCTTTACTGGTCTACACCCATTGGACGCCGGTTGCGCTCCGACTGTTTCCATCCGAAGAGTCCCAGTTCCTTGATCCGCTGGGAGGTTCCCTCGGGAACCAGCTCTTCCCAGGAGGGCTCGTCGGCCTGGATTCGGCTGAGGACGTCGTCGGGGAAGGCATCCAGGCAGTCCTCCTGGTAGCCCTCCAGGGATTCCACCAGCTGGTTGTGGAGCAGGTGGGCGTAGAGCATCTTCAGGTGTGGGGGCACGTTCATGTTATCGCCGGTGACCAGAGGGGTGCCCGGCCCCTTGCCATGGGCGGGGTACACGTAGAGCTTGAGCTGGAAGCGGAAGAGGCGTCCCAGTCCTTCGAGGATTCCCCCCTGGAGGCTGGTGTAATGCTCATCCTTCATCAGGTCGAAGAAGGTCAGGGCTCCCATGGCGATGCCTACCATCTCCTGGGTGTAGCGGCGGAAATAGCCCGCAAGCCGGTGGTTGTGGGGGAGGTTGGAGATCAGGACGGTGTGTCCCAGGAGGCTGAGGAGCTCCACCCGGTCGATGATGTCCTGGGGTTGGTGGTAGTGCTGGTCCCCCAGCAGGTTGTTGAGGCTCAGCTCCATCAGCACCACCACATCCTTGCCCTGGACCCGCTCTTCGGCCTGGAAGCGCCGGGTGGCGCAGGCCAGCATATCGGTGTGGAGGCGGGTGACCGGGTTGAAGCGCCCGCGTTCCACCAGGATGGCCTTCTTCCGCAGGACCTCGGAGGGCTGGACCACGTCGCCTTCAGGGCTGAACATCACGGCATTGGTGATGCCCAGCTGCACGAGGTAGATGGAGGTCAGACGGTTGTCGATCCCCTCGAATGCGGGGCCGCTGAGCTTGAGCATGTCGATCTCGATGCGCTCGGCGCCCAGGCGATCCACCAGGGACTCGATGAGCTGTTTGGGGTCGTCCCGGTAGTAGAAGGCGCCGTAGCAGAGGTTCACACCCACGATGGCCAGGGCTTCCTGCTGGAGCACCGCCTCCTTGTCCCACATGCGGACGTGGATGATGATCTCGCTGGGGGGGCCACCGGGTTCCGTCTGGAAGCGGATGCCCATCCATCCCTGGCAGTCGTTGTCGCCCTTGAAGTTGCGGGCTGCCACGGTGTCGGCGAAGACGAAGAAGCAGGTCCTGTCTCCCCGCTGATCCCCCAGCTGATCAACCAGAAATCCGTATTCCGTGTCCAGCATGGTGCTCAGGCGTTCCCGGCTGACATAGCGGGGTGCCTTGCCGTAGATGGTATCGCTGCAGACCATGTCGTAGGCCGAGATGGACTTGGCCACGGTGCCAGCGGCTCCGCCAGCCCGGAAGAAGGCCCGGGCCACTTCCTGGGCGGCTCCGATCTCGGCGAAGGTGCCGTACCACTGGGGGTCCAGGTTGATGGTGAGGGCCTTGCGATTCGTGGTCAGCATCTCCTGGGAGCCTTGGATGGCCTGGACGTGGGCGGAGGCTGTGGGCTGGTTCATTGGCTTTTCTTTCATGCAAAAATTTCGCGAAGATCCTGAGGACGCAGCTCCTTGCTCCGCACCCTCGGCGTCTCCGCGTGAGGCACTCTCTTAAGTCAGTAGTTGACACCTTCAACTTCGAAATAGCCCTGGGGATGCAGGCAGGCGGGGCACTTCTGGGGGGCGGCCTTGCCCTCGTGGATGTAGCCGCAGTTCCGGCACTTCCAGATCACGACGCCATCCTTCTCGAAGACCTTTCCATTCTGGAGGTTGTCCCAGAGGGCCCGATAGCGGGCCTCGTGGTGCTTTTCGACCTTGGCGATCTGGGTGAAGGCGGCGGCGATCTCAGGGAAGCCCTCCTCCTTGGCCACTTCGGCGAAGGCGGGGTAGAGGTCGGTCCACTCCTCGTGTTCACCCTCGGCGGCAGCCTGGAGGTTCTCGGAGGTGTTGCCGATCACGCCGGCGGGGAAGGCGGCGGTGATGTTCACCATCCCCCCCTCAAGGAACTTGAAGAAGCGCTTGGCATGCTCCTTCTCGTTCTCGGCGGTTTCCAGGAAAAGGGCGGAGATCTGCTCCAGGCCCTCTTTCTTGGCCACGGATGCGTAGAATGTGTAACGGTTTCGGGCCTGGGATTCCCCGGCGAAGGCCTTGAGAAGATTTTCCTCGGTGCGGGTTCCTTTGAGCGAAGCCATGACGGCCCTCCATTGAAAAAATTTGGACTGGTCGTCGGCGTCACAGGTCCCACCGGCGACAGGCTCCATGGTAACCACGTCGCGTGTCGCGGGTTGTAAAGTAGACTGAAAATATGGCACTGGAAACCGTTACTCCCATTCGTGTCCGCTACGCGGAAACCGATGCCATGGGCATCGTGCACCATGCGGTCTATCCCGTATGGATGGAGCTGGGACGTTCCGATTGGCTGAGGGAGCTGGGGCAAAGCTACTCTGAATGGGAGGCCCAGGGGGTGATGCTCACGGTGGCCGAGATCAAGGTCAAGTTCCGCGCTCCGGCCCGCTATGACGAGCTGGTGGAGGTGCACACCCGCATGAGGGAAGGGGGACGCCGCAAGGTGGTCTTCGAATACGAAATTCTCCGGGACGGTGTGCGTCTGGTGGAGGGGGAGACCGTCCACCTCGTCGCCGGTCCCGATGGCCGCAGCCGGACCATGCCAGAGCACCTGATCGAATTCGTGAAGCGCGGGATCGGGGAAGCCTGAAACCGCAAAGTGCTCTGAAAAGACCAAAGCCATTCAGCCGCGGATGAATGGGATACACGCGGATGGAGGACGCCCCAGTTATCGGCGTTGCGAAGCTTGATCTCCCCGTTCCAGGAAAAGCAAAGGCCCATTCAACCACCGATGAACAGGATGCACGCAGATCAAAGGAGTCCACCTGGGCACCTGGGACTGGTTCAACAAGGGGGAGGGAGGCGGAGGCACGTATGAGTGCCATCGCCTCCCTCCCCCTTGTTGAACGCGGGCGGCTTCGCCGTCCGCCCCCGCGTTGCGGGGCAGGCCCAGGTGCCCCGCCCGTAGACCACTTCTTTTATCTGCGTTTATCCAATTCATCCGCGGCCGGTTCTGCTTTTCCCACCGTTCCCATTCCATGGCGGAGGCCTGAACGACTCCGCCAAGCCTATCCCCGTGCATCCCCGTTTATCCCCGGCCACCCGCTTTTCTTCGTGTCCTTCCTTCACCCTTCGGGTGCTTCGTGGTCCAGCCGTGGCATTCGACCTGGAATGGTGGAAAACTGTAGGACTATGACTTCGCTGCGCCCCATCGCCCTGTTCAACACCCTGACCCGGAGGGTGGAGCCCGTGTCGCCTTTGGAGCCGGGGGCCATCAGCCTCTACACCTGCGGCCCCACGGTCTACAACTTCGCCCACATCGGGAACCTGCGGACCTTCCTCTTCCAGGACCTCCTGAAGCGCACCTTCCAGGGGGCGGGCTACGGGGTCCGTCACTGCATGAACATCACGGATGTCGAAGACAAGATCATCCGCGACTCCCAGAAGGAATTGCCGGAGGCTGCCTCCAACGAGGAGCGCCATCAGGCCATGAAAGCCCTGACGGATCGCTTCACCCAGGCTTTCTTCGAGGATCTGGCCGCCGTGGGCATCCCGCAGGAGGGCTTCGCCTACCTGCCCCGGGCCACGGCCTACATCCCCCAGATGATCACGCTCATCCAGACGCTGGAAGAGCGCGGGTTGGCATACGAGCGCGATGGCAGCGTCTACTACCGCGTGGCGGGCCTCCCCCACTACGGCTGTCTGGCCCACCTGGACCGCGAGGGAATGCAGCTCGGCACCTCGGTGGACGCCGATGAATACGACCGCGAGTCCCTCAGCGACTTCGTGCTCTGGAAGGCCACCAAGCCCGGCGAGCCATGCTGGGAGAGCCCCTGGGGTTCCGGACGTCCCGGCTGGCACATCGAATGCTCGGCCATGAGTATGGACATCTTCGGGCCCAGGCTGGATATCCACTCCGGTGGCATCGATCTGGTCTTCCCCCACCATGAAAATGAGATCGCCCAGAGCGAGGGTGCCACGGGTGAGAAGTGGGTCAACCACTGGGTCCACGGCGAGTTCCTCCTGGTGGAGGGCGAGAAGATGTCCAAGTCCCTGGGCAACTTCTATACCTTGCGGGATCTGGTGGAGAAGGGCTACGACCCCATCACCTTCCGCTACGCCATCCAGTCCAACCACTACCGCAAGCTCCTGAACTTCAGCTTCGACGGCCTCAAGGCCGCCAAGAACGCTCTGGACCGCATCCGCACCTTCCGCAAGCGCATGGAGGGGGCAGGGGATGTGGCCGGGGATGGCCCATGGAAGGAGGCCCTGGATCCCGTGGAGCGGGTGGAAAAGGCCCGCCACGCCTTCTGGGAGGCCATGGCCGACGATCTCAATACGCCCGAGGCCCTGGCGGCCATCTTCACCTTGGTGAGCGACCTCAACGCCCAGGATGACCGCATCGCCCTCATCCGGGAGGAACGGGACTTCGTGCTGGCCTTCCTGGATGAGACCAATGCCATTTTCCAGGGCTGGCCCCACGAGGAGGACAACCTGGACGCCGAGGTGGAGGCCCTCATCGAGCAGCGCAAGGCCGCCAAGGCCGCTAAGAACTGGGCCGAATCCGATCGCATCCGGGACCTGCTGAAGTCCATGGGGATCCTCCTGGAGGACCGCAAGGACGGCACGGTGGGGTGGAAAAGGGCGTGATGGATCCGCACGAAGGTCAGATCCTCTCCGGGCTCCGGGGCTCCCTGGGCTTCATCACCCTGAACCGCCCCAGGAGCCTCAACGCCCTCAGTCTGGGCATGCTCCGGGAGATCACCCGCCTGCTTCACCTCTGGCGCGAGGATGATCAGGTGAGGGGTGTGGTGGTCCGGGGGGCCTGTCCGGCGGGCCGCGGACCGGTCTTCTGCGCCGGTGGGGACATCCGCGCGCTCTACCACTGGGCCGTCGCTGGCGATCCCCGGGTGGAGGACTTCTTCAACGAGGAGTTCTCCCTGGTCCACTTCATCCACACCTACCCCAAGCCCTACCTCGCCCTGATGGACGGCATCACCATGGGGGGCGGCATGGGGATCAGCCAGGGGGCGCGGCTCCGGATCGTGACGGAGCACAGCCGACTGGCCATGCCGGAGACGAACATCGGGCTCTTCCCGGATGTGGCGGGGGGCTACTTCCTCAGCCGCCTGCCGGGCGCCATGGGGGAGTTCCTGGGGTTGACGGGCCAGATCCTGGGGCCCGGCGAGGCCATGGCCCTGGGGCTGGCGGACCTCTTCGTGCCTTCCGCGCGGCTCCCAGAGCTGGAAGAAGCCCTGGTGGCCTCCCCTGAGGCCCCCCTGGAGGTGGCGAGGGGCTTCGCTGGGGAGGCGCCCGGCGCTCCCCTTCTGGAGCACCGGGAGGCCTTCGACCGCCACTTCGGCGCTCCCAGCCTCGCGGCCATCCTGGCCTCCCTCGCCCGGGATCCCTCGCCCTTAGCCCGCCGCACCCTGGAGATCCTGCAGGTCCGCTCGCCCCTCATGCTGGCGGTGACCCTCCGGCAGCTGCGCCGGGGGCGCAGCCTGGGCCTGGCGGACAACCTCCGCATGGAGCGGGATCTCATGCGCCACTGCTTCCGCCCCCGCCCCCACGGTCTGGGCAGCGAGGCCGTGGAGGGCATCCGCGCCTTGGTGGTGGACAAGGACCGCCAGCCCGGGTGGCATCCTGCCACGGCGGCTGAGCTGAGCTCGGACATGGTCTCCGCCTTCTTCGAGAGCCCCTGGACGGAGTACGGGCACCCGCTGAGGCACCTGGGTCGGTAGCTACGGGGAAGATCATGCCGCGACAGTTTATTCCGGATTGGAATAGCTGCATTCCTAAAAGGTATTTTACAAATAGTTTCACGGGCCAAAAAATAGTCCAGACACTACGGCACAGTCAAAGGCTTTAGAGCAATCGCTGATTAATTCGATTTAATGGCGCATTGCTTCGGAATTGGTTTGGACGGGTATGCGCATGGTACGACCGCGCCTGGGCTTTGCCTGGGTGGGCCATGCCCTGGCTACGGAGGGATATGGATATCGGATAGGCCATAGATGCGTTTTTCGATCGCTTGGAGGATGGGTGGGCCACTTTCAAGCTCGCTGAGCTTTTGTCTTAATCGGGAGAAAATATGAATAAGATTTTGGGTTGTGTCATCGCCATGGGCCTCGTTTCCGGGCTTTCCGCCCAGGGTGCCCCCAAGAGTCTCGGAGGTCTGGAGTTCTCCGGCTTCCTGCGCTACCGCTACGAGTGGACCGAGAATCCCCGGCCGGTGGCCGAGGATGTCTACCTGAGCCAGGATGGCAACTACATCACAACGCCTGCGGAATCCGGCAACGCGGGCGCCAACGCCAAGAGCGAGACGCGCACCAGCCTCTGGCTCAACGTCGACAAGAAGTTCAATGGCAGGACCCGCTTCCACGCAGTGCTCCAGGGCGAGACCCTGAGCGGCCGCACCACCAAGGCTGCACTCAATATCAAGCAGGCCTACGCCGCCACCAAGTTTGGTCCCGCCGAGCTCGCCCTGGGGCGCTTCATGCCAGAGATCGGGCTGGGGACCATCGGCGGCGCGCCGGTCAGCGATGGCGCCTGGCTCTCCCTGAACACTGATCTGGTGAGCTCGAACGTCTACCTCGTCAAGTGGGGCAACCAGCTGGACGCCTACACTTCCACGATCTACAACGCAAGCACGGCCAGTTACTTCTTCGGTGACCTGAAGGTTCGCCCCATGAAAGGCCTGACCCTGTCGGTGGCCTACACGGCCGACGTGAGTTCCGAGGCCGCCGAGAAGAAATACAAGTCCTACGCCGTGGGCGCGGAGTACAAGTACGTCAGCAACAATATTCCCTGGTTCACCCTCTCTGGCGAGTATTCCAAGAACACCGCCGAGAAGGCCCGTTCTTTCACCGTCGATCTGGCCGAGGGGGCCTTCCCCGCCGCCGCCTCCACCGTCAAGAAAGATCCCACGGCTTGGTACGTCACGGCCAAGACCCTGGGCGCCCATCCCTTCCGTCCCGGCACCTTCGGACTGGCGGTGCAGTACCGCAAGGCTGATGCGGGCTTCGATATCCTGGGCAACGCCAACCCCATGGTCTGGAACAACCCCATCAACTGGAGTTCGCCCTCTCCGGCTGGCATCGCCGACAACCACAAGGGCTTCGAGCTCTCGGGCGAGGTCACGGTCTTCGAGGGGACCATCCTCAAGGCCGCCTACGGCCTCATGAAGACCACCGATCCCCTGGCCTTCAAGGACCTCGGCTCCCTGGGGACCATCGGCGGCACGGGATACCGTGTGGCCACCGACAGCCAGAAGTACCTCACGGCTCAGGTCGTCTACCTCTTCTAGTCCCAGCCACCAGACGCCGACGGCTCCGGGCTTTCCGGGGCCGTCGGCCCTTCGGCCATGGGCCGATTGATTCATGCCATCAGGAAGGAGCATGGAATGAGCACTACCATCCACGGATTGAGGCGCCATGCCTCGCTGGGCCGCATGACCCTGCTGGCCTGCCTGGGGGCGGCCCTGGCCCTGCCCGCCGCTGGGCAGGCGCCCTCTCCGGCCCCCGTCCAGGTTGCGGCCAAGCCCAATGTCGTCGTCATCGTCCTGGACGATCTGGGCTTCGCGGATCTGGGGGCCTTCGGCTCCGAGATCAGGACCCCCAACATCGACAAGCTGGCCGCCCAGGGCCTCCGATACAACAACTTCAACGTCTGCCCCGTCAGCTCCCCCACCCGGGCCTCGCTGCTCACCGGCCGGGACAACAATGCGGTGGGCATGGGAAACGTAGCCAACGTGGACCTGGGGCCCAGCCGACCCGATATGCGCGGCCGCATCTCCCACAACGCCGCCACGGTGGCCCAGGTGCTCCAGGACAGCGGCTATGGCACTTACGCCGTGGGTAAGTGGCACGCGGCGCCCCTGAACAGCTGCACCCCTGCCGGGCCCTTCGACTACTGGCCCCTGGCCAAGGGTTTCGGGCGCTACTACGGCTACCTGGATGGCGAGACCAACCAGTTCTTTCCGCAGCTGACCGAGGACAACCACTTCCTGCCGGTCCCGCAGAAGGCCGGCTACCACCTCTCCGAGGACCTGGTGGACCACGCCTGCCAGTTCCTGACGGACCACGTAGCCAACTACCCCAGCAAGCCCTTTTTTGAATACGTGGCTTTCGGCGCCTCCCACTCGCCCCATCAGGTGCCCCGGAAATACATCGACATGTACCGGGGCCAGTACGACAAGGGTTGGGATGTGCTCCGCGAGGAGCGCTTCGAACGCCAGAAGCGGATGGGGATCATCCCGGCCAACACCGTCCTCCATCCCCGGGATGCCAAGGTCAAGCCCTGGGCCCAGATGTCCGCGGACGAGCGGCGCCTGGCGGCCCGCTTCATGGAGACCTACGCGGGGTACATCACCCATGCCGACGAGCAGATCGGCCGCCTCATCGAACACCTGAAGGCCACCGGGCAGTACGAGAAGACGATGGTCGTCCTCCTCTCGGACAACGGTGCCACCAACAGCGGTGGGGAGAACGGCCTGGACAACTTCGCCAAGTGGTTCAGCTTCACCCCCCAGACCGTGGCAGAGCTGCTGCCCCGCATCGAGGAGATCGGCGGTCCCCGCATGGAGGCCCTCTATCCTCAGGGCTGGGCCATGGCGGGCAACACCCCCTTCCCCGAATACAAGGGGGATGTCTACGCGGGCGGCGTGAGGACGCCGCTGGTGATCTCCTGGCCCCAGGGCATCAAGGCCGACAGCCAAGTCCGCACCCAGTACGCCCACATCACGGACATCACGCCCACCGTGCTGGATGTGCTCCAGACGAAGATGCCCGCCACCTTCCACGGGATCGAGCAGATGCCGCTGCACGGGGTAAGTCTGGCGCCGACCTTCACGGACGCCAAGGCCAGGACGGGCCATGATGTGCAGTACTACCTCTTCGCCAGCAACCGCTCCATCTACCAGGACGGCTGGAAGGCCATCGCCACCCACCGGAAGGGCAGCAGCTTTGACCAGGACACCTGGGAGCTCTACCACGTCAGTGAGGACTACTCCGAGTCGAAGAACCTGGCCGCCCAGCAGCCGGAGCGGCTCGAGGCCCTGAAGAAGCTCTGGGCCTCAGAGGTGGCCTCCCACGGCGCGATCCTGAAGGAGGGTTCCCTGGCGGACATGGTCTTCATTCCGTCATACTCCCCCGCAGCCCGCAGCCGTTTCACCTACTCCCCCAAGATGGGGCCCATCAACACGATGGCCGCGCCCCAGCTCAACAACCGCGCCTATTCCTTCACCACCACCGTGGAGCGCCGCAGCGCCAAGGACGAGGGCGTCCTTGTGGCCATGGGCGAGCCCGCCGGTGGCTACACCCTCTACGTGAAGGACGACCGGCTGGTCTACGACTACAACTACTACGGCCAGCATTTCCGGGTGGTCTCCACCGAGAAGGTGCCCATGGGCAAGTCGACCCTCAATTACGAGTTCCAGAAGGCCGGGTTCTTCCAGGGGGTGGGGAGGCTCTTCATCAACGATCGTCCCGTGGGCGAGGTGGTGCTACCCAAGACCTTCAAGGCTGTCTGCACCTTTGACCCCTTCTGTGTCGGCCGGGACGCCGTCCTTCCCACCAGCGAGGACTACCGCGACCGAGGGGAGTTCCCCTTCAGCGGGAAGATGGGGGACCTGATCGTGGAGATCAAGCCCGAGGCCCCCAGGCCCGGCGGGCCCCAGGGAGCGGCTCCAGCCGCCCACTGAATTCCCGCTCCAGGCGGACTATATTTCCCGGTGGTCGCATATGCGGCCACCGGGTTTTGCGAATGAAGGAGATAACATGAACCCCTCCGTGCACCTGATGGCCAAGCCCTGCGGTCCTGCCTGCAACCTGGACTGCCACTACTGCTTCTACCTGGAGAAGGCGTCGCTCTTCCCGGGTCCGACGGTGATGTCCGACGAAGTGCTGGAGGCCTACATCCGGACCTATATCCAGGGGGTGGCAGCGCCGGAGGTGAGCTTCGTCTGGCAGGGGGGCGAGCCCCTCCTGGCGGGGATCGACTTCTACCGCCGGGCCCTGGCCCTCCAGGCCCGCTACGCCGGGGGGAAGACGATCACCAACGCCATTCAGACCAACGGGCTCCTGTTGGACGAGACCTGGTGCGCCTTTCTCAAGGAGGGGGGCTTCTCCCTGGGCATCAGCCTGGATGGTCCCGAGGAAGTCCATGACGCCCACCGCCGGGACCGGCAGGGGCAGGGCACCTTCGTCCGGGTCATGGCGGCCCTGGACCTGGTGAGGGCCCACGGTATTCCTTTCAATATCCTTTGCACCGTTGGGGCTGCTTCCGTCGGGAAGGGCGCCCAAATATACGAATTCTTCGTCTCCATGGGCTGCCACCACCTCCAGTTCAGTCCCGTGGTGGAGCGCCTGCCGGATGTTGCGGAGGCGGCCAAGGGCTATCGCCACGGGACCCCGGCGAGCCTGTCCGACGACGGTCCGCGTCTGGCCCCCTGGTCGGTCCCGCAGAGCCAGTACGGGATCTTCTTGACCTCGGTCTTCGATCAGTGGGTCCGTTGGGACGTGGGCAAGGTCTTCGTGCAGAACTTCGAGTGGGCCCTCGGCGCCTGGCTGGGGCTGCCTTCCACGGTCTGCGTCTTCTCGGAGCGCTGCGGGCAGTCCCTGGTGGTGGAGGCCGACGGGGAGGTTTACGCTTGCGACCACTACGTCTATCCGGAGTTCCGGCTGGGGAGCGTGAAGGCGATGAGCCTGGAGGCCCTGGCGGGGGAGGAGGCCCGGCGGGGATTCGGGGCCGCCAAGGCCCGGCTCCCCAGGACCTGCATGGCATGCGATGTCCGCTTCGCCTGCCGGGGGGAGTGCCCAAAGCATCGCTTTGTCCGGACCGCGGAAGGAGAGCCGGGCCTGAACGTCCTGTGCGAAGATTACAGAATCTACTTCCGCCACATCCACCCCGCCATGAAGGCCATGGCCCAACTGGTCCAGCTCGGCAAGCCCGCCTCCCTGGTGATGGAGGCCTTCAAGGGGCCCCTCCGCATCGAACTCTGAGAAGCCCATGTCCATGAACCTCAGCCTGACCCAGCTCCGCTACTTCCTGGCGGTGGCCGACTGTCTAAGCTATACCGAGGCGGCGCGGCGGCTCCACATCTCCCAGCCCCCCCTGAGCAAGCAGGTGGCGCTCCTGGAGGCGGAGATGGGGCTCCTGCTCTTCAGGCGGGAGCACCGGGGGGTCACCCTGACCCCGGCGGGGGCGGCCTTCGCGGCGGAGGTGCGGGCCCTCTTTGCCCACCTGGAACGCTCGGTGGCGAAGGCCCAGGAGTTGGCCCAGGGGGCAGGCGGCCAGATCCGCCTGGTCATCCCCGAGGCCATGGTGCTGGATCCCCTCCAGGGTCTGCTCCGGGATTTCATGGACGTCCACCCGGGCATCCAGTTCCAGATCATCCGCCTCAACCTGGGGAAGGCGCGGGAGGCGCTGCTGGTGGGGGCGGCGGATCTCCTCTTCACCCTCTCCTTCGAGGCGGACTCCCTCGGAGGCTGTTCCAGCCGACTCCTGGGGGTCCGCCAGGGGTGCTGGGTGATTTCCCGGCAGCACCCCCTGGCGGCCAAGACGGTCCTGGAGCCCCCTGATTTTGCCGAGCTGGACCTGATTCTCGTCTCCCGGGAGGTGAGCCCCGGGGGCTACGCCGCGGCTGTTCGGAACTGTGGGGAGCTGGGCTTCCGGCCCCGCGCCGTCGTGGAGGTCGCCAGCTTCGACGCGCTCCTGACCTACGTGGAGCTGGGGCATGGGATCGCCATCATCGGGCTCCCTCAGGCGGAGCGCAACACCGACCGCTTCAAGGCCTTCGCGTTCCCTGAGGGCAAGGGGGAGGTGGGCCTGATGCTCTTCTGGCGGGAGGAGGCGGTGCCTCCGGCGCTGCGGCTCTTCCTGGACCATCTCGGGCGGGAGGCCTGGGAGGAGCCGCCGCGCTGAAGCCCTACACGATGGACATGGCCGCCGTGTAGCCCTGCTGGACGGCTTCGCCCACCTTGGCGGCCTTGAGGCAGTCGCCGATCTCGAAGACCGGGATGGCTCCCGCAGCCTCCCGCAGCGCCTTGGCGGCTTCGGAACGGGCCCTGTAGCCCAGGCCGATGACCACGGTGTCCGCAGGGATGGTGATCTCCTGGCCCTCGGCATCCACGACCACGACACCGCTGTCCTTGATCTCCCTGCACTTGGTCCTGACCATCGAGGTGATCCCGACCCGGTCCATTTCGTCCAGGAGAGCGGTGCGGTGGATGCCGATGGCCTCGGCCACCAGGCGCTCCACCATCTCGATGACGATGACCTCGTGACCCTTCTTGACCAGTTCGAGGCCCACTTCACAACCCACCAAGCCACCGCCCACCATGACGACCCGCTTGCCGATCTGGGCATCGGGCATGAAGTAGGTGTCGAAGGCCTTGACTGCCTTTTCGATGCCCGGGATGGGGGGCATGGCGGGATCAGCGCCGATGGCGAGGATCAGGGCTTCGGGGGCGAAGTCCTTCACCATCTCGGGGGTGACCTGGGTGCTGAGCTTTACCTCGATGGGGCGTTTGCCGACTTCGCGGACCAGGAGCTCCTTGAACTGGAAGAGGTCCTGCTTGTAGAAGTCGCAGTCCGTCAGGCGCAGGGTGCCTCCCAGGCGCTCGGCGTTGTCGATCAAGGTCACCTTGTGGCCGCGGTCTGCCGCATCGATGGCCGCCTGCATGCCGCCGGGGCCACCGCCCACGATGAGGACCCTGCGGGAGCCCGTGGGCTTGGGCATGTCCTCGGGGAGCACCTTGTGGTGGGAGAAAGAGTTCACGTTGTAGGGGTTGATGGTGCAGGAGCCCAGGCCCGGGAAGTGGCGTCCCGGAGGATCGGTGCGGTGCTCGCCGGAGGGGCCGGGGTAGCAGATGCAGCAGCGGAGGCAGGCCCGGATCTCGTCACCCTTTCCGGCAGCCGCCTTGTTGGCGAAGGCGGGATCCGCGATCATCTGGCGGCCCATGGAGACAATGTCGGCCTTGCCCTCGGCGATGATCTTCTCCGCGTCCTCGGCGGTGGTGATGCCGCCCACTACGGCGACGGGGATGCTGACGGCCCTCTTTACGGCGGCGGCGTAGTCGGCATTGAGGCCGTGGGGGCGGAAGATGGTGGAGAACTCGTTGGAGCGGGCAGGGCTGTAGTAGTGACCGGCGGAGATGTGGATCAGGTCCACCAGGCCCGCGCCTTCGAGCAGCTTGCAGAAGCCCACGGTATCTTCCAGGGTGATGCCTCCGGGGAGGTTCTCCTGGCCGCTGAGACGGATCTCGATGAGGAAGTCCTGGCCGCAACGCTCACGGATGGCCTTGAGGATGGCCAGGGGGAAGCGGCCCCGATTCTCGATGCTGCCGCCGTACTCGTCGGTCCGGCTGTTGTTCCGGGGGGAGAGGAACTGGCCGATCATCCAGCCGTGGCCGCAGTGGACGAAGACGCCATCGAAGCCCGCGGCCTGCATGAAGGCGGCGGACTCTGCGAAGTCATTGGCGACCTTGGCCATGCTATCGGCGTCGAAGGCGCGGACGGGGGTGCCGTCGGGCTTGGTGTAGGCCACGGGGCCCAGGGGCTGGATGCCATCCTCCAGGAGAGGCTTCTCGATGCCGAAGTGGGAGAGTTCGGCCACGGCCACGGCGCCGTGCTTCTTGATGACCTGGGCGTTCTTCTGGAAGATGGCGAAGGCAGGGGAGCTGAAATCCTTGTAGTCCACTGCCAGCTTGATCATCTTGCCGTCGCCCGTCACGACCGGGCGCAGCGAGTCGTCGAAATTGACCGGGATCTCGCCGTTCACGACGCTGGCGCAGCCGCCCTTGGCGCGGTCCTCCTGCATGCGCAGGATCTTCTCGGTGAGGAAGGGGACTAGGGCCAGGCTGGAGAAGATGGTGGGAGCGCCTTCGATGCGGTTCCGGTAGGTGAACTTGCCGATCTTGATGGGGCTGTTGAGGTGAGGGTAGGATGTCACGTTCTGCTCCTGTGCTGTCCAAAACAGCCGTAAATAGATGAAAAAACTCGCGCTCCATCCAGGCCATGGACTCGAGGTCCAGCCCGGATCCACCGCGCGCCCGTCTCGGATCGGATATATCAGGCGATTGTTATCGAATAGGCTAACGCGGATGGTTGCCCGGAATTATCGGGATTTGCGATGGTAGCCATCGCGGATAGCAATCCGGATGCTCCCATGGATGGTAAAGGGCATGAATCGGTGATCTGGATGCCTGGTATCGGTGGAGCAGGGGACTGGTTCTGGCGTAGGCGTTCATACCTCTCCCTCACTGAACCAGTCTCAGGCGCTCAGGTGGGCTTCTTTGGATCTGCCCAGTTGCTTCACGCTCCTGGGCGATTGGCTTTACCGCTTGTTGGCACGCCTTATCCCCTGAATCCCCTTCATCCTGGCTATTCCTCTTCTTTTTGTTTTTAGCCAGGATGAACAGGATGACAAATATGAGGCGTTTTTTAGTCCATGCGCGGCCGGAGAGATCAAGCCTCACAACGCCGATAACCCGGGCGTCCCTTATTCGTGTGCATCCAATCCCTCCGCAGCCAACCGGCTTTTCTCCTCCGGGAAAGCGCGATCCTTGGCCATCGAGCTGAACGGCATTCTGGCTTGTGCATGCAGAACAGGCCCCCGAAGGGGCCTGTCGCGTGGAACGGGGGAGGTGCTATTCGGCGGTGGGCCGCAGCTCCAGGCCATCCACATCCCTGTTCCCTCGGAAGGAGAGGACCAGGGCGATCACGGCCGCCGCCAGCAGGGCGAAGGCGCAGAGCCGGAACATGAACTGGCCGTCATGGTTGTGGAAGAGCTTGCCGAGCCCCTGGAGGATGAAGGGGGAGACGGCGGTGCCAAGGCTGAGGGCGGTCTGGAAGAGGCCAGTGGCCATGGTGCTCCCGGCCTTGCCCACCGCATCCATGCTCTTCATGCAGGCGTAGGCCATGGTGAGGGAGAAGCCGAGCCCGATGACGAAGGCCCCTCCCAGGACCACCGGCAGGCTCCCGGCGATGGAAAGGGTGAAGAAACCCAGGAAGTTCAGCAGCAGGGCCACGGGGAGCACGAATCCCTTCATGCCGCGGAGACAGAGGCCGAAGGCCAGTCCGCTCAGCATGGAGCCGAGGGTCATGAACATGATGCCTGCGCCTGCGGAGGCGGCATTGCCCATGTGGCGTCCCTCGATCACAAAGGCCAGGTACCCGAAGAAGGCGAAGTAGATCACCGCGTAGAGGAAGGAGGCCCCCAGGACGAAGAAGAGCCGGGCGTTCAAGGTTGCTTTCTCCCCCTTGGCGGCCGCGACCCGGGGGGGCTCGGGCAGCTTGAGGAACACCGCCAGCATGACCACGGCGCCCAGGGCGTACATCAGGAAGGAGAAACGCCAGGATATGGTGGCCAGCACGCCCGCGAGCAGGCTGGTGACGATGTTGCCCAGGCCTACAAAGGTGCTCTGGACGCCCACCAGGCTGTTGCGCTCCTCGCCGTCAAAGAAGTCGTCGAAGAGGCCCGCGGCCATGGGGATGAAGAGGCCGGTCCCCGCGCCCAGCAGGGCCCGGCAGACCAGGATGGAATTAAAGCCGCTCAGGAACATCGGCCCCACGCCGCCCACCATGAAGAAGGCCAAGCCTGTGAGCACCAGTCCCTTCTTGCTGATCCGGGTGCTCAGGAAGCCCGAGAGGATGGCAAAGGGGATGGCCACCAGGGAGGGGATGGCCACCATGTTCATCAGGGCGGCCTGGCTCACGCCGGGGAAGGCCTTGCCGATCTCCGCCAGGGCTGCGGAAATGGTCATCCGCGCCATCAGGAGCAGGGAGATCGAAAGGATGGTCAGTTTGAGACCGAACTTGTTCTTGAACAAAAGGTGCTCCCGCGATTGCAGAAAAAAGGACTTCCATCACCAGGTCACGCGGGCACCAAGAAATCACCAAGTGCTGAGCGATCCCTCTGGGCGCACCAGCTTGCTTCTTTCTTCGTGTAACTTGGTGCCCTTGGTGTCTTGGTGGTGGAATTTACAAGCTAGGCCAGCATCTTTCCGCCGAATTCGGCGTAGATGCGGGGCAGGAAGTGCTTGAAGCGGGTGAATTCCTTCACGTTGTGCCGGGCGAGGCCCTGGACGGCGACGGAAGGCACCGCGACGCCGGGGGGCAGGGTGCACTCTGGGACGCCATTGGAGAGGCGGTAGCCCAGCCAGAAGCGGGTGCGGTGCTCCAGACCTTCGGGGGTGTCCCGGAAGATGTGGCACATCATGGCGGGGGCCGTGATGGACTCGTCGTTCTTGTCCACGGTGACGGCCCAGCCCTGGCCACCGGCGAAGGTCGCCACATTGGGCTGCTTGAAGCGGGTCATGTCGAAGCCGTAATCCTTGGGGGACAGGAAGCTGATGGTGATGTTCTCCATGCCGCAGTCGCAGTTCTCGGTGACGTGGTGGACCACGCCCCAGTTGCGCTCGGACATGGGGATGCTCTCATCGAGAATCCGTTTGCGGCCCTCGGGGCTGAGGTGGATGCCGCCGTGCTGGGGGGGGTACCAGATGCGGTAACGGAGATCCTCCAGGGGATGCCAGGCGAACCACCAGTCGACCATTTCGGCGGTCACACCGGGGTAGACGATCTTATTGGCGATGAATCCGGCACCATCGGGAAGGTTGCACCACCCGATCTCCACATCCAGGTAGCCCGGATTGAGGAGCTCGTTCATCCGGGAGGGGTGGAGGGCCTTGGCGGGGTCGCAGGGCTTTTCCATCATCGCGTAGTGGGCGGGATCGGGCTGGGGGATCTCCTCGTAGAAATACTTGGCGAAGGGGCGGGCCTTCTCCTCAGGGCTGAGGTCGGGCTGCTGGGCCTTGGCCTTGGTGGTGGGATACCAGTCTTTGAAGGTGTACTGCTTGGTCTCGGGCGTGGACATGGGGGCTCCTTGTCGTTCGATGGGCTCAGCTCAGGGGCGTATCGCGGACGATCACGATCTGCTTGGTGTAGAGGAAGAAGGACTTGGACCAGTTGGCGAACTTGGGGCCCGTGGCGTTCTGCATGGCTTCCACGTACTGGCGGAAGGCGCCCACCTGCTCCATGGTGTCGAACCAGTGGGCGACCACCAGGTCGTAGGTCGGAGGATCGACCATCTTGAAGTGCTTGCGGGCGGCGCCATCGTTGTCATTGGCGCGGCAGCGCCAGTTGGCCTGGACGCGACGGGCCTGCTCCTTGTAGTAGGGGGACTTCTCCACGGCCTCCTCGTGGGCCATGCGCCAGAACTTCTTGTAGTCCTCGGGATAGACGTCTTCGTCCCGCATGACGTACTGCAGGACCTTCATGGCGCCCACGCCCCGAACGATGCCCAGGCCGGGGTTGAAGGTGGTCAGGGGGGTGGGGACGGGGATCTCCTCCTCCTCGGCCATGACGATGATATTGGTGCTCTCGTTGGCGAAGTACTGGCCATCGGCGGAGGCGGCGGAGGGAACGGCGGGTTCCAGGGTCTCCATCATGTCGCGGAAGCTCTTGAAGGAGAGTTCCACTACGGCGTCCCGATCCACGACCTTGTTCTCGTGGTCAGCGTCGCTCAGGAGGCCCCAGGCGCCATCGATGACATGGTTCTGGACGTAGGAGTCGATCTTGAGGCGCTCCTGGCGGGCAATGGTGCCGTGGTAGAACTCGATGTAGCGCTGGTACTCGGCCCGGGTCAGGCCGGGGCGCTTGCGGGATGCGGCCATCAGTTTGATAGGCACGGTTCACCTCCTGGTAGTGGGTTGAGTGGCGGGCAGCTGTTTGACCGCGTTTAAGGGAGCAGAGAGGACTCCGCCCACCCGAGGGCGTGGGCGGAAAGGGCTGGCGATTCACCGCAATGCGAATTAAACAGGCGTTGGTGTAATTCGTTAAGCTGTTTATTCTGGCGGGGCGAATTCTTCAGTATTTATACTGAGCCTGATATGGGGTGAGTGCCGCGGTTTTTGGCCCGATCGGGACTCTCATTGAGGAACATGATGAGAGTAATTCAGCCATGAGATCACTGGAATCGAATTGATTTTCCTGTGGCGGGCAAAAAAATTGACCGTAAGCTTGCCCTGAGCCACGATGAGAAGTCATTGGAGCCCTTGGGTGGCCGGGAGGCGGGATGGACATCAGGCAGGTGAAGTGCTTTCTGGCGGTGGCCGAACACCTGAACTTCACCAAGGCCGGCAACCAGCTCTTCCTGACCCACTCCGCTGTGGGCTATCAGATCGCCGCCCTGGAGCGCGACATTGGGACCAAGCTGTTCGACCGCAACTCCCATGCGGTGCGTCTGACAGCGGCCGGTGAATACTTCCAGCCGCGCATTCGCAGGATCCTGGCGGACTACCAGGAAGCCATCGAGAAGACCCGGCAGGTCGGGATCGGCATCTCGGGCCGGGTCCGCCTGGGATTCCTGGGGGGACTCGAGGAGAAGTTCCTTCCCCTGTTCATCAAGCGATTCCGGAAGGCCCATCCGGAGGTGGAGGTTCAGCCCAGCCATTATCCCCTCGCCTCGATCCAGGAGAACCTGGCCAATGGAGGACTGGATATCGTCTTCACGCACACCTCGACCATCCGGGAACTCGCCGGGGTCTCCTTCGAGCCCCTCTTCGAGGCCCCTCTGGGCATCGTGGTGACCCGCGACCACCCCAAGGCCGCCAAGAAACGCCTGAAACTCATGGACCTGAAGAACGAGCCCTTCGTGCAGCTGTCCACCGAGATCGCCACCTCCATCGTGGAGTCCGACAACCGCCTGTTTTCCGGAGCGGGCTTCACCCCCACCGTCGTCCAGCTGGCCGGGGACTTCGGCGCGCTCTTCATGCTGGTGGAATCAGGGGTCGGCGTCACGATCCTTCCGCGGTACAAGGTGAACCTGAGCCAGCATCCCAACCTGAGGTTCATCCCGCTTCAGGACCCGGATGCGAGGATCGAGGGGTGCGTCGCCTGGAAAACCCGGACGGACAATCCCGTAGTCCCGGTATTCCTCAGGGCCCTTGGGGTCAGGTTTAAATAAATTATTTATTTTAGTGGAAAAGATGCGGTGGGGGTGGATCTTCCCGGCCAATGTGTCCTGGTCATGGGAATTTGGAAGTAAGTGGACAACAACTGTCTTCTGTTTGTTGTCCTTCCGCTTTTATCCTGGCCATCCTGCCTATCCTGTTGAGTTTTTTTGAACAGGATAGGCAGGATGGACAGGATGAAAAGATGGATTGTTTAGAGCTGCGAACCTGTTTCTCCTGAACCTGGCCAGATCGCCAAGCCTCCTGTCATCCGTTTTCCATCCCAGCTCATGTCTTTCATGCTCCACTTTGCCTGTGATCGGGTTCTTCGAGTGCCGCTCCCACTACGGCCTCGATGGCGATGGCCTTGGTCGTCATGTCGCTGTGGCCCACGCCGGGAATCAGGGTGACGGGGGTCGGGCTGCCGACTTGCCGGAAGATTTCGGCAAAGCCCTCGGGGCGGAAGACTTTGTCGGCGGCGCCCACCAGCACCTGCATGGGTTGGCGCGCGGCCCGGATGGCGCCGCGGTAGTTCCTCGGTGGGCGCAGGCTGATGGCCAGGTTGTAGGTGTAGGTGTGGGTCAGGTGGACTTTGGCGCGATCGCTGACGGCGAAGATCAGGACCGGCAGGTGGTTGAATCTCCCGATCCCCAGGGCGTTGAGCAGGTTCAGGCCCGCGATGCGCCAGGAGCCTGCGGAGACCCAGTCCCCGGTGTCCGTATGGCTTGCGGGGGTTCGCTCCCCCAGGAGGGGGGCCAGGAGCAGGTAGCGGTCGAAGAGGCGCTGGCGGCCACCGGAGGCGAAGCGCAGAGCGAAGCCTCCCCCGGCGGAGAAGCCAATGAGAATCCGCTGGCCCTGGGGCTTCTCGGCCTCCAGGAAGTCCTCCAGGTCATCCTCGGGCTGGCCTACGTAGTCGGCCTGTCCGGCTGGGCCCGAGTGGCCGTGCCCCCGGATATCCAGGGCGTGGACCTGGAAACCAGCGCCTGCCAGGGCCTGGGCCAGGGGGTGGACATTCTCGCTTCGGTTGGCGGAACCGTGGACGATGACCACCGAACGGCCATTGGGCTTGGCCGGACGGTAGGTGCGATAGGCCAGATCCCTGCCGTCCCTGGCCCGGAAATGCTGCAGCGGGGGCAGGGTGGAGACGTCCAGGCGCGGGAAGGGGTCGTAGACCCGCCGCTCCGGGGGGTGCTGTCCCGGGCCACCGAAGGCGATGGCTGCTGCGAGCGCCAGGAGAAGGGCCGCCGATAGCAGGAGGACCAGCATCCCTGACTTACTGGGCGGTGAGGGTGGGGGCTGTCTGGACCCTGGGGGTGGACTGGAATGCGTTCCGATTGAATGCGAGGAAGCCCGCCAGGAGCATCAGCAGGAGGGCCAGGAGGGCAGCTCCCCGCTTGTGGGCCGCCAGGGCCTTGGGGGCGAGCTCGGAGAGGACCAGGGCCAGGATGCCCAGGGGGAGCTTCATGTACATGGCCTTGGAGGCCAGGGGGCAGGTGCCACCCCTGAAGAGCACGACCAGCATGAGGATTCCCACCAGGGTCGCGATGCGCATGCCCCAGCGGACCTGCTTGGCCCAGAGGGCCGGGGCGAGCCCCTGGAACTCCGCCTGATCGGTCTCCAGCCCAGAGATCATCAGTGCGGCCACGGCCCCGCCCAGGGCGACGGCCAGGGCGACGAAGTGGAGCCATGTGAGCAGGTGAAGCAGGTCGAAGGTTGGCATGGGATTTCAAGCTCCTGGGATTTGTTTGACGGTGTCGGCCAAGCCCCCGGGGTTGAGCTCCGCCAGTTCCTAGCGTACCCGGAGAATGGACTTGTTCACCCTGATTACGCAGGTGATATCGATGGGGATGGGAACATGGTAGCCCTGGTTCTGGGGGCGCCAGAGGACTAAACTTCGGCCATGAGTCTCCAACGATGGCTTTCCCTTCCCCGCTGGACCCGTCGGCTTTCGATCGCAGTTGTCGCCGTCCTGGTCCTCTATGCCCTCCTGGGCTTCCTGTTGCTCCCTTTCCTGGTGAAGCGCGAGCTTCCCCCCAGGCTCTCCACCGCCCTCAAGCGGGAGGTGACCCTGCGCAAAGTGAAGGCCAACCCCTTCGCCCTCTCCCTCACCCTGGAGGGGCTGGAGGTAAAGGATCGGGATGGCCTGGCCTTCTTCGGGTGGGAGCGTCTCTACGTGAATCTCAAGCTCCGTAGCGTGCTGGGCAATCCCGCCTTCGACGACATTGATATCCTCAAGCCCCACGGCCGGGTGGTGATCGGCAAGGACGGAAAGCTGAACTTTGCCGATCTCCTGGAGACGCCCCAGGGGAAGGCTCCCGAGGCGGCTTCCGCCAAGCCCCTGGATCTGGCCATCGAGCACCTGAAGGTGGAGGGGGCCCGCTTCTCTTTCGAGGATCGCAGCTTGGCCCAGCCCTTCGCCACCACCCTGGGCCCCGTGGGTCTGGAACTGAAGCAGTTCCGCACGGTCCATGACAACCGCAATCCTTACGCCTTCCAGGGCCAGACCGGGGATGGCGAGCGTTTCGCCTGGGACGGAAGCTTCAGCCTGAACCCCCTGCGGAGCCAGGGGCGCTTTGTCCTGGAGAACCTGGACCTGCCCCACTACACACCCTACTTCGCGGATCGGGTGGCTTTCGATCTCAAGGGGGGACGGGCGGATCTCCAGGCCTACTACACCCTGGCTTGGTCCGAAGCCAAGCAGGAGGTGAAGATCGATAAGGGCGCCTTCAACCTGCGGGACCTCCAGATCGGTGAGCGGGGGGCCAAGGCCGCCTCCCTGGCCCTGCCTCTGCTTGAGCTGCGGGGGGCCCAGGCGGATCTGATGGCCTCCACGGCCGAGGTGGATTCGGTGCTGCTCAGGGGCATCAAGGTGCAGGCGCTCCGCCTGCCCAATGGGCAGATCGATCTGGTGAACCTGCTCACCCCCAAGCCCGCCAAGACGGAGGAGCCCTCCAAGCCCTTCCAGTTCCGCCTCAAGGAACTGGGGGTGGAAGGCCTCCAGGCCAGCTTCGAGGACCGGGTGCCCAAGCGCCCCGTGAAGGTGGAGGTCGCGGACCTCAGCCTGAAACTGAAGGACTTCACCCTGGAGCCGGACCACGCCTCCCAGCTCAGCCTAGCGCTGAAGCTCACGGATCAGGGGAGCCTCCAGGCCGAGGGGGAGCTGAAGCCCCTCAAGACCAGTGTGGACCTTACCCTCAAAGGGGATCGCTTCGAATTGAGCCCCTATGATCCCTACCTGGAGCCCTCCCTCCAGATGCGTCTCGTGAAGGGCCGCCTGGGCTTCGACGGGCGGGTGAAGGGCAGCTTCATCGGGAAGCCTTCGGATTCCATCAGCTACCAGGGCAATGTCTCCGTGGATGACCTGGAGACCGCCGATGCTGAGCGGCGCGAAACGTTCTACCGTCATCGCTCCCTGCGTCTCTCGGGGCTGGAATTCGTCTCCAATCCCCTTTCCATCAAGGCGAGGGGGCTGGATCTGAGGGGACCCCAGGTGCTCCTGGTGGTTGCGGCGGATGGCCGAAGCAACCTGGACCGGGCCATGGGCGCGCCCGCTGCGCCTCCTGCGCCGAGCCCGGCCAGGGCCACCGCGGCGGCCCCGGCTCCCAGGATTCTCCTCGCCAAGGTCACCCTGGGCGGGGGGCGCTTCTCCCTGCTGGATCGGAGCCTGCAGCCCAACGCTGTTCTCTCGATCACGGATCTGGAGGGCACCTATGTCGGCCTCTCCACGGAGCCCAATACCGCCTCCACGGTGGATTTCCGCGGGAAGGTGGGTGGCGTGGGGCCCATGACCCTCCAGGGGCGCGCCATGCCCCTTCGGCACGACAAGGATACCAATCTTAAATTAATAATTAATAATACGGAAATGACGGACGGCAGCCCGTACTCCGGCAAGTTCTTGGGCTACACCATCCGCAAGGGCAAGCTGGAGGTGGATACCCAGGTGAGCATCCAGCAGCGGAAGCTGGACATGCTGGCCAAGGTCAAGATGGACCAGTTCTTCCTTGGGGACAAGGTGGAGAGCCCCGACGCGGTGCATCTCCCGGTGAAGCTGGCCCTGGCCATCCTGCGGGACCGCCACGGGCTCATCAACCTGGAGCTGCCGGTGGACGGCAATCTGGATGATCCGGACTTCCACTACGGGAAGATCGTCTGGCGGGCCATCGTCAATATCTTCACCAAGCTGGCCACCTCACCCTTCAAGGCCCTGGGTGGCCTCTTCGGAGGGGGGGACAAGGATCTGAGCTTCGCGGAGTTCGAGGCTGGGAGTGCCACGCCGACCCCGGATTCCCAAAAGAAGGTCGAGATTCTCATCAAGGCCCTTCATGAACGGCCGGACCTGAACCTGGAGCTGGAAGGCGTGGCGAACCCAGCCGCGGATGGGGACGCCCTCCGCCGGGAGGCCCTGGAGGCCCGTTTGCGCCAAGTCAAGCTCAAGGCCCTGAGAGAGAAGAATCCCAGTCAGGAGGAGCAGCCCGTCGCCCCAGATGAACGCGAAAAATGGCTCAAGGCGGCCTTCCTCGCGGCCTTCCCTCCCGCCAAGGACAGCAAGGCCAAAGCGCCGGAGCCCGCCGAAATGGAACAGCGTCTGGCCGCCACCCTCACGGTGGATCCAGGACGCTACGTCCAGCTGGCGAATCAGCGGGCCAAGGCCACCCTGGCCCTCCTGCTGGCTGGGGCCCAGGTGGAACCGGGCAGGCTCTTTGAGGTCCGGGGCGGGGAGCGGGCCCAGAAGGAAGGGGGAAGCCGGGTCTATTTCGGCCTGAAGTAAGGATCGGTGAACACTTGCCGATGGGGAGGCAGACCCCTTCGGATGAGTTCCCCGTGACCTCTGCTATCCCCTTTCTTTCGGCTCTCCTCCAGCTTGCTGCGGCCATCCTGGCCCTGCGGCTCACGCGTCTGGCTCGGGGCAGCTGGGGGTGGGTATTCCTGGCTGCGGCCCTGTTGCTCATGGCGGTGCGTCGGGGGATGGCGGGGTGGGAGATCCTGGCCGCCCATCGGCTGGTGCCGATCTCAGAATGGGTCTCCCTGGCCATATCCTTCCTCATGGTGGTCGGCATGGTGGGGGTGGGGGGGCTTCTTAGGGCCGGGCGCCGCGCCGAGGCGGCCCTCATCGCCGCCGAATCCCGGGCCAGGGAGGAACAGGAGCGGATTGCCCGGCGAGAGATCCTGGCGCAGGAGATCCTGGAGCAGGGAGAGGCCGCCAGGAAGGCTGCGGAGCTGGGCTGCTGCCTGGCGCTCATGATCGAGTGCACGGATGTCTGGATCAGCGCCCTCGATATGGATGGGCGAGTCGTGATCTGGAACCGGGCCGCCGAGGACATTTCCGGGTATTCCCGGGAGGAGCTCCTGGGGCACAACGACTTCTGGGAGTGGCTCTATCCCGATTCAGGGGAGCGGGCGATATTGGCCTCCGAGGTGGATTCCCTCATTCGGCGGGGGGGGCAGCTTGCGGGGGTGGAGAGTACGCTGCGGAGGAAGGACGGAACCCATCGCAGGGTCTCCTGGTACATCTGCCCCGTGCTCGGGGTAGGGGGGGTGTTCTCGGGAACCTTCAGCATCGGTCACGATGTCACGGCGCTCCGGGGCTCCGGGGAGGATGTCCAGCGGATCCGGACCTTCCAGAACCTCATCCTGGACAACAGCGCCCTGGGCCTCGCCCTGGTGCGCAACCGGGTCCATACCTGGGCCAATCCCAGGGCTGCGGAGATTCTCGGGGTTCACCTCGGGGAGCTTGAGGGGCGGCCCACCCGGGACTCCTTCCCGGATGAGAAGAGCTACCAGGACTTCGGGACCCAGGCTTACGGTCTCCTGGCCCAGGGTGGCTATGCGGATATCCGGGTTCGCATGCGGCGCGGGAATGGCACCCCATTCTGGTGCCGCATGGTGGGCAGGGCCATGGATCCGGCGCACGTGCAGGAGGGCTCCGTGTGGATGATGGAGGACATCACTGCCCGGATGACTGTGGAATCAGCCCTTACGGAGAGTGAAGAGCGCTTCCGGGGGGCCTTCGAGGGCACCCTGGACGCCCTGCTCCTTCTGACGCCCAAGGGGATTTTTGATTGCAACTACCAAGCTCTTCGCCTCTTCGGTCTCGAAGACAAGTCGGAGATCCTCCAGCGGGGCCTGAAGGACCTGTGTCCTGTCCGCCAACCCGGAGGCGAAGCCTCGGGGGAGGCCTTGGGACACCACATCCAAAGTGCTCTGGTGGGTGAGACCGCGCGGTTCAACTGGACCTTCCGCCGCCGCGGGGCGGGGGATTTCGCGGCCGAGGTGTACATGAACTCCTTCCCCATGGGCAGACGGAAGGTGCTCCTTGCCTGTGTCCGACCGGCCCAGGTGATCGAATTGAAGAGCAGTGAGTCCAGTCAGGAGCTTGGGATGCGGGCCTTCCTGGACCTGAGTCCGGTGGCCACCATGATCGTCGATACCCAGGCCCACCGATTCGTGTACTGCAACCGCGCGGCCCTGACGATCCTGAGGTGCCGGATGGACGAGATCTACGGCCTGGGACCCGGGGACCTCTCCCCGATGTACCAGCCCGATGGCCGCCCCAGCAAGACCTTCTCTGACGAGATGAACGCCATCGCCATGCACGGTGGAAGCCACCGCTTCCGCCACGTCCACCGTAGCCCCCATCGGGAGGACTTCGCGGTGGATGTGACGCTGACGGCCCTTCAGCCCGGCTTCTCGCCCCTGCTGGTGGTGACCTGGTCGGAGCTTATCGGGTGAGCTTGCGGTACTTGATGCGGTGGGGTTCGAAGGGCTTGAGGCCCAGGACATCCTTGCGGTATTCCTCCCACTGGCTGTAGTTGCCGTCGAAGAAGTGGACCTGGCTGTCCCCCTCGAAGGCCAGGATGTGGGTGGCCAGGCGATCCAGGAACCAGCGGTCGTGGCTGATGACCACGGCGCTGCCCGCGAAGCCCTCGATGGCCTCTTCCAGGGCCCGCATGGTGTTCACGTCCAGGTCGTTGGTGGGCTCGTCGAAGAAGAGCAGGTTGGATTCACTCTTGAGGGTCAGGGCCAGGTTCAGGCGGTTCTGCTGGCCGCCCGAGAGTTCCTTCACCTTCTTCTGCTGGCTGTCGCCGGAGAAACCGAAGCGGGAGAGCCAGGCCCGGGCGTTGATCTGCTTGCCCCCCAGCTCGATCATCTCGTAGCCGCCGGAGAGGGCCTCGAAGACGGTCTTGTCGGGGTTGAGGCCCTGCCGGAGCTGATCCACATAGGCCATCTTCACGGTGTCGCCCAGGCGGATGGTGCCCGCATCGGGCTGTTCCTGGCCCGTGAGGAGCCGGACCAGGGTGGTCTTGCCGGCGCCGTTGGCACCGATGACGCCCAGGACGCCGCAGCGGGGGAGCTCGAAGTCCAGGTTCTCGAAGAGGACTTTGTCGCCGTAGGCCTTGGAGATGCCCTTGGCCTCGGCCACGATGTCGCCCAGTCGGGGGCCGCTGGGGATGTAGATCTCCAGCTCCTGCTCCTTCTGGCGGCCTTCTTCCCCGGCCAGACGCTCGTAGTTGGCGATGCGGTCCTTGCTCTTGGCGTGCTGCCCCTTGGGGGACATGCGGATCCACTCCAACTCCCGCTCCAGGGTCTTCTGGCGCTTGTTGTCGGACTTCTCTTCCTTCGCGAGTCGGGCCTGCTTCTGCTCCAGCCAGGAGGAGTAGTTGCCGCGCCAGGGGATGCCCTCGCCCCGGTCCAGCTCCAGGATCCACTCGGCCACATGGTCCAGGAAGTAGCGGTCGTGGGTGACGGCGATGACGGTGCCCGCATAGTCCTGGAGGTGCTTTTCCAGCCAGGCCACGGTTTCGGCATCCAGGTGGTTGGTGGGCTCGTCCAGCAGCAGGATGTCGGGCTTCTGGAGGAGGAGGCGGCAGAGGGCCACGCGGCGCCGTTCACCGCCGGAGAGCACGCCGATCTTGGCGTCCGGATCGGGGCAGCGCAGGGCGTCCATGGCCTGCTCCAGCTGGGTGTCCAGATCCCAGCAGTCGGCGGCGTCGATCTTGTCCTGGAGCTCACCCTGGCGGGCCAGGAGCTTGTCGTAGTCGGCGTCGGGGTCCGCGAAGGCCTCCCCGATCTCGTTGTATTCCTTGAGCCAGCCCACCTTCTCGGCGGCACCCTCCTCCACGATCTCCCGGACGGTCTTGTTCTCGTCCAGCTTGGGCTCCTGCTCCAGCATCCCGGTGGTGTAGCCCTTGCTGAGGACGGCCTCGCCGTTGAAGTCGTGGTCGACCCCCGCCATGATCCGCAGCACTGTGGACTTGCCGGAGCCATTGAGGCCCAGGACGCCGATCTTGGCCCCGTGGAAGTAAGAAAGGGAGATGTCCTTGATGACGGGCTTGCCGTTGTAATACTTCGACACCCGCATCATCGAGTAGATGATGGTCGGTTCCTCGTTGGGATTCTTGGCCATGCGGATCCTCGGAAAGCCTTATCTTACCTTGCCTGGATGAAAGGTCCTGGTTCTGACTCAACAGAAGCAAAAAAAGCATTTAGCCAGGATGAAGGGGATGAAAGGGATACAGGAACAAGGGATAAGGCTCGGTCAACCAAGGGGCGCAAGCGCCAGGGCGCCGATCATTCAGACCAGAGGCTTTTCATCCCCCTGTGTCCATCCGCTATCCTGGGATCTCGCCTCTGGGGGTCTGTGTGAATACCGTGATCATCGCCTGCAATGTGATCAAGGAAGAGCTGAACAAGGCCATGGCGGATACCGGGTGCACCCACTCGGTACAGCTGGTGGACACCCAGGAGACCCATGTCTGGCCGGACAAGCTGAAGGTTCAGCTTCAGGAGGTCTTCGATGGCCTCCAGGGCGTGGATCGCGTTCTCCTGGGCTTCGGCTATTGCGGGAACGCGCTCCTTGGGCTTCACACCCGGAACTTCGAGCTCATCTTTCCTAAGGTGGACGACTGCATCAGCCTGCTGCTGGGCTCCTGCGCCCGTCGGAAGGAAGTGGCCCAGGAGGCCCAAAGCTACTTCATGACCAAGGGCTGGGCGGACTCCCCCATGAACATCTGGGAGTCCTACCAGAAGGAGCGTCCCCGCCTGGTCGCCCGTTGGGGCGAGGAGCGGGCCGAGCGTCTGCTCCGGACGACCCTCATCCCCGAGCACTACAAGCGTCTGGTGCTCATCGATACCGGGGCCTTCAGTCTGGAGGAGGTCCAGCCCAAGACCGAGGCCATGGCCCAGGGCCTGAGCCTCCGTCACGAGGTCATTCCCGGGACCACCGGCTATCTGCGCCGTCTCCTTCAGGGCCCCTGGGAAGAGGGCTTTGTCCGGATCGGCCCGGGGAAGACGGTGCTCTTCGAACACGTAGTGGGGGAGCCGATCCGGCAGTAGCTCAGTCCGGCCCCATGGTGATGGTTCCGGCTCTCCGCTGAATCTCCTGGGCGATCCGGGGCCGCAGGAAGGGCAGGTGGCGGGCCAGCCGGACCAGGGCGGGCACCTTAATGAAGGGCTTCCCGGCTGCCCGGGCCGTGGAGGGGCGGATTCGGCCCTGGGTCACCAGATCCCGTCCCGCCGTTTCGAAGCTTTCCAGGATGGCCTCGGCCCGTTGCTTCTCCGCCGGGTCATCCCCCTGGAGGGCCTTGGTCCAGGCGGCGGCACTCCTGCGTTCGAGGTGGCCGACCTGGTCCTTGTCCTCGTAGATGCACTGGAAGCTTCCGCTCCGCTGGCACTGGTTGCAGGCCCGGCAGGGCTCGATCCGGAGCTCGGCCAGCTGGACCGGGTCCCAGGTGCCGCCCGCCCCCCGGACACCCGCCCCCATCCGCTCCAGGAGCCGGTGAGTGGCACCCCTGGAACCTCGATGGCTGCCATTGATGGCGCAGACAAGCATCTTCATCTCCCTGTGGATCGAATTCAACATGCGTTGAATCCATCCCTCTGTCAAGTCTGCTCAAATAAGCCAAGGCTCCGGTCGACGGCTCCCTGGATGGTCCGCCCCGGATGTCGAGGCGGGGCTCGGCCCGCTGCAGGGCGGGAACCCAGACCTTGTATTGGGAATGGAGGACGGCCAGCTTGCGCATGGAGAGAGTGTCCTCCGGGCCGGAAGGTAATACAATCAAGGGTTGGGCCCCATGGTTTGGGTTTGGATTGGATAAATTATTTATGAAATTCTTCATCGAGACCTGGGGCTGCCAAATGAACGACCACGACAGCGAAAAGCTGTCGGGCATGCTGGACAAGCAGGGCTTTGCCCCGGCGGCCTCCCAGGAGGAGGCGGATCTGGTGATCCTCAATACCTGTTCCATCCGGGAGAAGGCCGTCCACAAGGTCTATTCCGTGCTGGGGCGCCTGCGGGAAGAGAAACTGCAGCGGCCACTCATCGTCGGGGTGGCGGGCTGTCTGGCCCAGCAGGAGAAGGACGCCCTTTTCAAGCGGGCTCCGCACATCGACTTCGTGCTCGGTACCATGGCCATCCAGCAGTTGCCCCGGCTGGTGGAGGAGGCCCGCGCCCGCCACAAGCGGGTGATCGACACCCAGCAGTACCCGGACAATCATCTCTTCCCCCCCGAGGTCACCCAGCGCCGGGATACGGCCAAAGCCCTGGTGACCATCATCGAGGGCTGCAACCACGCCTGCACCTACTGCGTGGTGCCCACCACCCGGGGGCCCGAGCGGCACCGCCCCTATGAGGATGTTCTCGCCGAGGTCCGCCAACTGGTGAAGGACGGCTACCGGGAGGTGGAGTTCCTGGGGCAGAACGTCAACAGCTACCAGGGCGGATGCAACTTCGCGGAACTGCTGGACCGGGCCTCCGAGATCGATGGTCTGGAATGGATCCGCTTCACCACCAGCCATCCCATGAACTTCACCCGGGAGCTAGCCCAGACCCTGGTCAGCAATCCCAAGATCGCCCCCTTCCTCCACCTGCCCATCCAGAGCGGCAGCGACGCCGTGCTCCGGCGCATGGGCCGCCACTACACCGTCGATCAGTACCTGGAACGCCTGGGCTACCTGGGGGAGGGCCGCTCCCGCTTCTCCCTCTCCACGGACTTCATCGTGGGATTCCCCGGCGAGACCGATGAGGACTTCGAAGGCACCCTGCGGGTGCTGGAAACCGTGAAATACGACACCTCCTTCAGCTTCGTCTACAGCCCCCGCCCCGGCACCCCGGCCCTGAAAATGAAGGATGATCTGAGCCCCGAAATCAAGTCCGAGCGTTTGTCCCGGCTCCAGGCCCGGCAGACGGAGCTGACCCTGACCAGCAACCGGGCCCTGGTGGGCCAGACCCTGGAGGCCCGCATCGAGAGCCACGGCCCCACGGGACAGGGGCTCTGGCTGGCCCGCACGGCCCAGTGGCGCAACGTCCACCTGAAAACCGGCGAGGGCCGTCAGCTGCCCTTCGGTGAGACGGTGCGGGTGAAGATCACCGAGGCGGGGCCCCACTTCCTGAGGGCAGAGCTGGATTGAATCCAGGGCCTTCCCGCGGCACATGAAGACAGTCGTGTCTCTTTCTGCTGCAGGTTGTCCATGATGCCCATTCCCGTCAGCCCACCCCCAGCCCAGGTCCAGGTCTGCGGACCCCAGGTCCCCCGACTCAAGGGGAGGGTTGCGATTGCCGCCGCCTTCTCCTTCTTCAACGGGCGGTTGACCCTTCTCAGGGGCCAATCGCCGGTGAACGGCCTCGGTGTTGTCGCCCCTGGCTGGCTTGACCCCACACTGGGGTCCTCCAATGCCAACGCTGCGACCAGGCTCTATAGCATGGTGGGCTTCGGGTTCTAGGCTAGAACCCTTTGGTGATGCCCAGAGCTACCTGGCGTCCACCCGTATCCCTGCCAAATGCATTGGTGTAGTAAGCATCCTTGGTGGTCGCATAGGTGCAGGTTGCGCTGATGGTGCACTCCCGCATCAGTGCCTTGGATATCGCGATTCTGTAGTCGTTGTAGGAAAGGGCGTGGGAGAGCGTGGAATACTTCTGGCGCCCGGCGTGGATGGCGAGGGTGATGCCCCTGGGGAGGACGAAGCTCGCGCCTGCCTCGTAATACCGGGAGTGCTTCGCATCGGCGACCCCGGCGGCATCCCTGCTCACTGCATGGTTGTATTTCACGGTGAAGGTCTTGTAACTGATGGCTGCATAGGCTTCGGTGGTGTGAGGCTTCACCGCTTCGGTTGAGTAGGTGCCAGGGTAGTAGGCTTCGAATAAGCCTATGTCCAGGCTGAGATTCTGACTGATCCCGCCTCGGTAGCCAAGGAACGCATCCGTTTCAAGGCAGGTGCTGCTGGCCGACGCATTGCCGACGGTATCCGTGTACCAGGAAATATTGGAGGCCCAGAATCCCGCGTAGAAACCGCTCTTGTGCGAGTAGTCGAGACCTGCCTGGACAGCCGGCTTTCCATTGGTCTGGGTGATTCCGCGGAAGACATACTGGGATACGAGGCTCGCATTCCCGGAAAAGGTGTGGGCGGATGTTGCTTTCGTGTCTGCCCCGTGCGCCAGCGTGGTGGCAGCCGCGGAGATGGTGAGAAGGATCGGAATCGTCTGCTTCATCATTTCCTCTAACAGAAGTGGATCGCTTTTTTGGGTCAGTTCCTGTCCAGCACCGGTTCATCCTTCGGGCGGACGCCGGTCAGGAGCCCTGACGCGGGTCCTGTCTCCCGGATCCTAATGGCGCATACGAATGCGATGATGTTGGTAAAGCCGAAGATGAGCATGCTGTTGGCGACCCCGGAGACGTGGTTCCGCACGGGGTCAACCGCGCTGGAGAGGCTCATGAAGGCATTGGTCATCCACCCGCCACAGACCGGCGCGATGAAACCGAATGCGAAGCCGAAGGAGGTGATCAGGGAGAATGCCGCCCCGACCCGGGTGGGGTTCATGTCTTCCAGTTCGGTCGGGACGATATAGACGCCCGGTGTCCAGAGGCTGTTGCCGATACCGAAGGCCATGACGCTGGGGATGATCAGCGCTGGCGAGGTGAAGCTTCCGAGCCAGATGCCGACAATGGCGATGAACTTGACCGCTTGTGCTATGGCTATGCAGGGCTTTCTGCGTCCCGTCTTCGCCATGATGGCGCCCCCCGCTGCGCCTCCGAGAATGCCGACCGCCGAAAATGCGATGGCTGACCAAAGGCCTGCCGACAGTTCCGGCATTCCGACCGCTTCCATCAGGTAGGTGGGCAGAACGATGCTTATGTAGGCGTAACACATGAAGTCGCAGGCGAACATGGTGCAGAGGAGCTTGATGTCTCGGCGCCTCCAGAGGCTGGAGTAGAGCCTATGCTCCTTGACGCCGCTGGTGGGGACGGGGGCAGGGCCTTCACCCTTTCCCGCCCGCCTGATGAGCATCCAGGCGGCCATGACGATTAGGCTCATCAAGCCCCAGATCCCGAAGGTCCACTTCATGGAGTTCCCGAGAACACGATGCAGGGGGGCAATGCAGCTGAATCCTATGACTGCTCCCACAAACGGGAAGAGTCCGTTCACGGTGTTCATGATTTCACGGCCCCTGGGCGAGTACCACTTCATGATGGCGGATCCGATGAACGGAATCCCCAGGCCGAAGCCAATTCCGTAGAGCATGCGTCCGAGGAGGAAGATGTAGTAGTTGACTGCCACGAAATTCGTCAGCATGCCTGTGGTGAGGGCGGCCATGGTCCAGGTGAACAGCCCCTCGGTCCCGATTTTCTGCTCGATCAAGGTCCCCGCGATGCTGGCAAGTATGACCATGGGGAATATGATAGATACAGACAGGTTTAGCAATGCATCATTGTTGTTTATTCCGAAGTTCGCTCCGATGGTCATCAGCAGGGGCGATGGAGAAACTTGGTTGATGTAGGCCAGAAGTATTCCGAGTATTATAATGCCAGACATGATAATGCTTTGCTTTTGTTGTAAGCTTTTTTGGGTCATGGTGCTACCTTTTTAAAAACAAATGACACTCGATATCCAAACAAGTGGATAAAAAGAACGTGATGTGTCGGGTTAAGCTGCAGTCAGCCGGAGGGTAGTATGGGAATGGGCGATGCACCTCTCCAACCCCCATTTGGGGGGTGTCCTGATGGCGGGGGCTGGGTAGTGTAATTACACTTCCGTCTGCAATCTGATTTATGGGGGTATGCTCCCGTGGCCGCTCGTTCCAAACGTGTACGAACCTGGGCTGAAGACCCCAGTCGCATCTGCGATTTGATATACAAGCTCCACCGCTCGTCCTCCGATCCGGCGGCCTGGCCGGAGGCGTTGGAGGATCTCAGTGCGGCGGTCCGGATGCATTCCGTTTCTCTGGAGTGGTGCCGTATCGAGGGGGGGCGGCTCCATCCCTTCCGGAGCGTGGTGAACCTGGGCGGGCTGGAGTGCCATCAGCGTTACGTTTCCGAGATTACCGATTCCCTGAACCCCCGTTATGGGGCTGAACATCTTTCCAATCTCGGGCGGGTGGTGCAGGACAAGGACCTGATGGTTGATGGGGGCGAACTGCAGCGATTCCGGAGGGCTCTGTCGGGTCTGGGACTCGGTTTCTTTGTGGGAGCGCTTTGGCAGATTGCGACGGGGGAATTCCTGGCCCTGGCGATGCATCGCAAGCTGGAACTGGGGGAGCAGTGGGGGGAGGCCGAGCAGGGCGTGCTGGGTGAGGTGCTACGCCATCTCCAGCAGGCCACCTCCATTGCCCATTCCCTCCAATTGGCGAACGAACCGAGGTTTGATGCCGCCCTGATGGACCTCATACCCCAGGGGATATGCCTGTGCGGCGCTTCGGGTGAGGTGTGCCTCAGCAATCGTGCCGCGCGGGAGCTCCTGGCTTCCGGAAGGCCTCTGCGGATTGTTGACGGATGCCTCCGCGTCCCGCCCCGGGTGGACGGCGGGAAGCTCAGCGCCGCCCTGGCGCGGAGGAGTCCTTCCTACTTCTCCCTGGGGGATGAGTTCGGCGAGGGCAGCCTCCAGGTAAGCGTGCATCCCTTCGAGGGTGAGACGCTCCGCTACCTGCTCCTTATGACCCGGGCAGGGCAGGTCCCCACCCTGCCTGTCCATGCCTTCACGGATCTCTTCCATTTGACGCCAGCCGAATCCAGGCTGGTGGCTGCGCTCTGCCAGGGGCACTCCCTGTCCGATTATGCGGACATGCGGGGGCTCTCCATCGATACCGTCCGAAGCCAGGTCAAAGAGGTGTTCGGGAAGACACAAACCAGCCGCCAGGCTGAGTTGGTGAGTCTCATCCTCGGTTCGGTTATCTCACATAACTGGGGACTCGCTCGCTGATTTTAATCCTCATTCACCCCCCATATGGGGGTTGGGAAGGGTGGATATCCATTTCTAAACTGTCCGCACATCTCTCAAGGAGGACAGGCATGTTGGACCGCAATGCGGACCTCGTTGTATTCAACGAGGCCATATACACGCTCGACCCGGATAATCCTTGGGTGGAGGCTTTCGCCGTGAAGGACGGCAGATACTGTGCCGTGGGAAGCCGTTCCGAGGTGAAGGCCATGATCGGGGCCGACACCCGGGTTGTGGAAATGCGGGGGGGCATGATCATGCCCGGCATCAACGATGCCCATGCCCACCCCCTCGACGGCGGGTACGAGGATCTCTTCCTGTGCAATTTTTCCCCCACCGCGAGTTTCCACGAGATCCTCCACCACGTGGCGGAAGCGGCGAGGAAGGCCGAGCCGGGTGACTGGATCATCGGCGGGTCCTGGGGCGACCAGAACATGGAGGTCATGTCCAGCGAGGCCGGACGGCAGGCCCTGGACCGGGTAAGCAATGGCCATCCGGTTTTCCTGAGGGACATCAGCTATCACAACCGGTTTGTGAACTCCGTGGTGCTGCAGATGGTGGGGATTGACCGGAACTCGGAGGCGCCCCTCGGATGCGTCTTCGTGAAAGATCCCTCGACCGGTGAGCCCACGGGATTGCTGAAGGAGTTTGGGGCCTTCACGCCCATCGAAGCGAGGATGCCCCCCCGGCTCCGCGAGCGTCTGGACAAGGCGGCAGGTTATATTGTGGCTCGGCTGAATTCCCTGGGCGTCACAGGGATCCAGGACGCGTACGGTTCAGAGGGCATCATGCAGGTCTGGTCCGACCTGGACCGCCAACAGGGGCTCCCCCTCTGGCTTGTGGGGAGCATCCCCGCCATGCCTTTCTTTCCGGGGGATCGGGCCGGGATGGAACTCATCAGCGAGCGGGAGAAGTTCCGCACGCCCAGGGTTTTTCCGCATTTCGTCAAGTTCTTCCTGGACGGTGTGCCGCCCGCCAGGACCGCTAAGATGCTTGCGCCCTATCTGCCGGAAGGCGGGGAAGGGAATGGGGCTCCCTTCCACGGGGAAGCCTATTTCGAAGCAGACCCATTGGCTGAGGCGATGTGCCCCTACGATCAGATGGGACTGCCGATCATGATCCACACCACTGGGGATGGGGCGGTTCGCATCGCCCTGGATGCCATCGAGAAGGTGCGTAGCGCCAATGGCGATGAGGGGCCCCGGCATGTGCTCGCCCACTGTTCAATTGTGGATCCGGCAGACTACCCGCGATTCCGGAAACTTAACGTCGCTGTGAACTTGTCACCCATGCTCTGGTTCCCCACGGGGCTCTGGCTGGGCAGCTTTCCTGCGATCGGTCCAGATCGCTGCCACAACCAGTGGTTGAGGAACAAGGACTTCGTGGAGGCTGGCGCCCTGGTTTCGAGCGGTTCCGATTGGCCTGCGGGGCAGACCCATGCGAATCCCTGGATCGGCATCGAGGGGATGCTGACCCGGCGGGACCCGCTCGGCATGATTCCAGGTGAGCTTGGTTTGGATCAGGCGCTGGACCTGGAGACGGTACTTGCGATCTACACGATCAACAGTGCGAAGGCGATGGGCATTGATGAGGTTACGGGTTCCATGGTGAAGGGCAAGTCCGCGGACTTCATCGTTCTGGATAACAATCTCTTCGAAATTCCTGTCGATAAGATCCATCAAACACAGGTCAGGGGCACTTATTTCCAAGGCAAGTCCGTGTTTTCGTGTTGAATTCATAATTGGTAGGTATTTATCAACTCAAAAATAAGAGTTGTAAGGAGGATTTGAAATGGACAAGAAGTTCGTGCTGGTCATTTCTGTGGTGGTTGTGGCGGTGCTGACGGGGTATTCCGCTGGATGGGTCACCCTCTTTGGGTTCCCGCCGACTTCCCCATACTTCGGATTGAGCTGGTGCTATCTGTGGGCTGTCACGGTGTGTGTGGCCCAGCAGAGCTCCTTCAAGACCATGGTCCGGGATATTGCGAGCGCAGCCTGTGGTCTCGTGTACGGCTATCTGACCTATGTGGTCATGGGGCTTCTCATGGCTGGCGGAGTCCCCCCGAAAGCCACCTTTATCCTCGGCAATGGCATTGTCGTCTTTGTCATGTGCTTGCTGCACATGTATTTCCTAGGGAAGACGGTCTTTTCCAACATGCCGATGCTGCTCGCTACCTATGCGATCTGGTTTGTCCTGAAGTCCCCGGTTCCCGGTAGTCCGAACAACATGTGGCTGGTCGGCTGCCTGATCTTCCTGGCGGGGATGGTGTGCTCCAGTCTGATCACTGCGATCGCCTTCTCTGTATACGGGAAGCTCTTCGGCGGGCTTCCGATCCCCCCTCCTGCCGCTGACCGGGTGCCTGAATCTCACTGAAGTCTCATTACAGTGGCCTCGTTGCCGGGCGCGGCTGCTGGCTTTCAAATTCCCGGCTGATCCATGGGAGGCATCATGTCTGATCGTGTGCAGGTCATCCAGCACAAGGGGGTCAAAATTGTCGTTAGCGACTGCAGGGGTTACAAGCCCGAACAATACTGCGCCCAGATGAAAGACGTGCAGCGGGCCTTGATAGGTGGAAATATCGGTCTCCTCTTCCAGGACTTGACCGATACCGTGGCGAATGAAGAGGCCAAGAATGCCGCCAAGGCCTGTGAAGAGGCTGTTTCCAAAGCGCGGGGCAAAAAGACTTTCTCCGCAATGATCGGCGTCACGGGAATCCAGAAGATCATTGCCAATGCGGTTGAGAAAGGTCAATACTTCGCATCCAGTCGTGAGGATGCTCTGGATTGGCTGGTGGCCAGGTCCACAGAGTAGCCTCGTTTCCTTCCCGGAGAATCTGCTGCGCTGCTGTTTGGGGGAAAGTGAGGGGCAGAGTGGGGGATTCTCCGGGATCCATCGATTTGTTAATAATAAAATATTTTGTAAGCGTTCAGCCCCCGCAGGGGGATGGACGCTTACAAATTCAGTCCATATGAGCCATTAGGTTGTACTTTTCGTTCAGGGTGGCCATGCTCATGGAATGAGCGAGAACGAGCGTCAGCTGATCTCTGAAAACCAGGCCCTAAAGGCAATGGTGGAACAGCTTTTGGGGCGCGTGGCGGATCTGGAGGCGCGCATCACCCAGAACTCCGGCAACAGCTCCAAGCCCCCCAGTTCGGACATGGGTAGGAAGCGCAAGCCACCGGTAGATCCGAGTGGACGGAAGCGCGGCGGTCAGCCGGGTCACGCCGGAAAGACCCGGGAGCAGGTTCCGCCCGAGGAGGTGGATGAGGTGAAGGACGCCGATCCCGAGGCCTGCGAGCGTTGCGGGGAATCCCTGGAGCAGGCCCCCCGGCGGGATGCCATCATCCGGCAGTTCTGCGAGTCGCCAGCGTTCCGGGCCTTCATCACGGAGCTGAGGCAGTGGTCCAAAGCTTGCCCCCGGTGCGGGCATGTCACCCGCGCGGCTGCGCCGGTGGGGACCCCAAAGGGTGCTTTCGGCCCCCGTCTCCAGGCGCTCACCGGGGTGCTCTCGGGGCGCTTCCGGCTGACCAAGCGGGAGATCATGGTGATGCACCGATCCGTCTTTGGCGTGCGGATGTCCCTGGGTTCCGTGGCGGCCTGCTGCAAGTCGGTGAGCGAGGCTGTGGCCCCGACTGCCAGAGCGATCCACGAAGAGGTGAAGGCCTCCCCAGTGGTGCACGCCGATGAAACGGGGTTCGGTCGCTGCGGAGAGGATCGGATGTGGCTCTGGGTCGCCGCAACGGCGGAGGCCGAAGCCTTCCGACTTCTGCCAGGACGGGGCCAAGCGCAGGCCAAGGACATCCTCGGCGAGGACTACCCGGGCATCATCCAGCGCGACCGATGGAAGCCCTACGAGAAGTTCCTCAAGGCCAAGCACCAGCTCTGCCACAGCCACATTCGACGTGACGTGCAGGGGATGTTGGAGAGCAAGGGTGAGACGGGAACCCAGGGCTGCATGCTGAAGCTGGCCAGCGACAAGGCTTTCCATCTGTGGCACCAGTGTGAGCAAGAGGAAATCAGTCGGGAGGAACTGGCCAAGGGGACACAGTCGATCCAGGCGGAGATGCGGGAGCGGTTCGAGATCCTGGCGAAGCACCCCGATACCACCAAGAAAGCACGGGGGACAGCCAACGATCTGCTCCGGCAATGGGATCGACTCTGGACCTACCTGACCCATGAAGGGGTGGTGCCGACCAACAATGAAGCCGAGAGGGCGATCCGCAAGGCGGTGCTGTGGCGGAAGGTGAGCCTGGGGGTGGAGAGCGAGCATGGCGCCCGCTTTGTGGAGCGCATGCTGACCCTGGCAGGCACGGCCCGGAAGCGCGGCGTGGACCTGCTGGAGTGGCTGACTCAGGCCATGAAGGCCAGCCTCGTCGGAATCGCCGCACCGGATTTCACAGCCTGATGCGGTCCCCGTGGAATCAGAAACCCCCTCCATGCGGAGGGGGCTGAACGGCTACAATATTTTTAATATTGTGGAGGGGGCATGCCTAGCGGTGACTCTCTGAAGTGGGTACCCGGGTGGTGTGGGCGCATGCTGTCTGCGGCGTTTCGCATGGTGCTCGTGGCGTTATTCCTGCTCGTCTGCTCTACTTCGTCCGCTCAGTCTCCGGCGGCCACGCATCTGGTTGCAGAAGGGGGCGAATGCCTCATGTACTCCATGGCCCTGTGGGGAGACGCGTTAAGGGCGAGGGCGCCGGAATTCAGCCTGGAAGTCCGGACAGGGGGCGAAGCCAAGGCCATGCGTGATCTGGGGGAAGGAACCGTCCAGATGGCCATGCTGGCGCGGGATGCCACCGCTGATGAACTCGGCTTTTTCCGGAACCGATGGGGGTATCTGCCCACCCGGATTGCGCTTGCCATGGATGCACTGGTCCTTGCGGTCCATCGGGACAATCCCATCCAGGCGATCCATGTGGAGGAAGCCGATGCGATCTATTCCGAGGACCGGACCATGGGATGGCCCAGGGATATCCTGAAGTGGGGGGATCTGGAGGGCTGCGGTGCAAAATGGGCTCAACGCCCCATCACCCGGTACGGCAGAACCCTCGATTCGAGTGTGACGGGGCTTGTCCTCATGTACTTCCCGGAGCAGAAGATCCTCAGGATGCCCATCCAGCTCCTTCCGGACGGCATGGCCATGGCCGAGACCCTGGCCGCAGACCCCAATGGCATCTGTGCGGCCAATCTGGTGGAGAACTTCGCGTCCATCAAGTTCCTTGCCATGTATCCGGCCGGCTCCAGGACCGCTGTGTTTCCCACCCAGGAGGCGGTCTCCTCCGGCGAATATCCCTATTCGCGCAATCTGTATGTGTATGTCAATAAACCCCCCAGGCGGGATATGGATCCTCTGCTGAAGCAATTCCTGTCCTTCGCCCTTTCCCGGGAAGGTCAAGAAGTCGTGAAGGCCGTCGGCCAGGCCCCTCTTGGGAGAGACCTGAGAATTCTCAATCTCACAAAGCTTTCCAAATCCTCTGTGAGTGATCTGCTGAGGGTTCGATGAGATGAAATATATTAAGGATGTAAATGAATAATAAATTTAGTGTGCCGTCGTTTGAACTTAGTGGCGAGGTTCGGCAGGAATTGATCCAGATTGCCTTCTCCCAGAATGAACCCAGGGCCAATAGGGTCAGGGCAAGAGTTCTGCTCGGCCACGCGGGGGGAGTGGATCTGGTGATGATCGTAAAATACTTGAAAGTTCACCGAGCACAGGCGATCCGAACCATCGAGCGTGCGCTTCAGGAGGGGGTGCTCGAATCCGTACTGCCCCCGCTTGACGCCCAGGGCTGCCGGGATGCTTGAACCCGGGTAACGGCGGTGTAACCGTGACCCTATGGATTTGTCTAGTCGTGAAAGCCTTGCGCGATGAGTTGGCCCCCTCCGAAAGGACGGGGCTTTGTTCTTGTGGCGTCAGATACCTTCGGTTCTGGGACAGGTGATGGCTCCCAGGGAGACGGGCACGATGTGCCCATCCTGAATCGGTCCAGTCACCGTCAAAAGCCCACACCATGCGGAGGGGGCTTTTGACGGTCAGTGAGGATGCTTGCGACTCATCACCCGCGGCGAGTGCCCTCTTCCCGGAACGGGGAGTAGTGTGTGTGCAGCAGCTTGTGGGCGAGGGGGGAGTTGGGCTCCCCGAAGAACTCGTCATAGAGGCGGTGGATGTCGGGGTTTTCCTGGGACTTGCGGTGGCTGGAGGTCTTGTCGATGTCCACAAGCACCTGTTGGCGATCATTCAGGGTTCCGACCTTTTCGGGCACGGGATGGCCAGCTCCGCAGATGCAGCCACCGGGGCAGGCCATGACCTCGATGAGGTCGTAGCCGGTCTCTTGTCCTTGTGCTATCTCTTCCGCCAGCCGGGCCGCGTTGTGGAGGCCACTCACCACCGCCACTCTGACCCGCGAGTCCTGGGTCTCGATGGTGGCTTCTTTGAGGCCCTCGAATCCGCGGATCTCTTCGAAGTCGAGCTGGGTGCATCTGGCCTGGCCGGTGAGCTTTTCCACCGCTAGGCGCAGGGCGGCCTCTGCAACCCCACCCGAAGCGCCGAAAAGGACGCCTGCACCGGACACCTGCTGATAGGGAGGATCGAAGGGCACCATGGGGATCGTCGAGGGGTCAATGCGCTTCAGGTAGAGCATCTCGAGGATTTCCGTTGAGGTCAGGACTGCGTCGACATCACGGATGCCGTCCGGGGCGAACTCCGGGCGGGCCGCTTCGTGCTTCTTTGCGATGCATGGCACGATTGAAACCACGAAGAGGTTCCTCCTGTCTGCTCTGGAAGTGCTGGCGAAGTGGTTCTTCACGGTGGCGCCCATCATCATCTGCGGCGATTTGCAGGACGACAGGTGGGGGATAAGGTCCGGATAGCGGCGCTCCACGAAGTTCACCCACCCGGGGCAGCATGACGTGAACTGAGGAAGGACCCCGCCCGATGAGACGCGGTCCAGGAATTCCGTGGTTTCCTCCATGATGGTCAGGTCGGCCGCAAAGCTGAAGTCGAACACTTTTCCGAATCCGAGCTTCTTCAGGAGGCCCGACATGAAGTTCGAAGCCTGATCGAAGGGAATGCCGAACTCGGCCGAAATGACGCTCCTGACCGCCGGGGCCACAAATGCAACTGTCGTGAGGTTTTGGTTATTTATAGCTCGAAAGACGCTCTCCTTCTCGCTTTTTGCGATGAGTGCACCGCATGGGCAGGCATTGACGCACTGGCCACAGCTGACGCAATCGGTATCCTTCAGGGGCAGGCCGTTCCGGGTGGCGACGATCTGTCGGCCTTCCCGCGCATGGAAGGCGAGGACATCCGGGCCCTCCACCTGCTGGCAGACCGCGATGCAGCGACCGCACGCGATGCACTTGTTGTGGTCGCGGACGATGAACGGATGGTCTTCTGTGATCTCAAGGCGTGGGCGCTCATGAAGGGGGGCTGTGAAGACGATTTCATGGGCGCTGGCCTCCTTGCGAAGGGCGCAGTCATAGCGCTCGTGGCACCCGCACTTCATGCAACGGCGGGCCTCGGCTACGGCACTTTCCTCGTCGAATCCGAGTTCCACTTCGGCGAAGGATCGCAGCCGGGCGTAAACGGGGAGTGCTGGCATGGGGTGCCGCTCCAGCCTTGGGAAGGCTTCCATCTCCCACCTGGGAAGGTCTTCCAGACTGCCACGGCTGCAGCTGTAATCAACACTGCCCTCCCTGACATAGCCGTGCCGCAGGAGGTCGTCCATGGCTTCCGCGGCGCGACGGCCCGCAGCCACGGCCTGGATAACCGTAGCCGGTCCGGTGACACAGTCGCCGCCTGCGAACACCCCTGTTTCGGAGGTCTGCGATGTCTTGCCGTTGATTTCGATATCTCCCCAGGGATTGAGCTTTACCGGGAGATCATTGAAAAGGAACTGGGTGTCGGTGCTCTGGCCGATCGCGCCGATGATCGTGTCGGCCTCAAGGCTGAAGTCGCTTCCCTCGATGGGGATCGGTCGGCGGCGTCCGGAACGGTCCGGTTCTCCCAGCTGCATCTTGAGGCAGAGGACCTGCTTCCTGCCATGGGCGGCTGTGATCGCCTGGGGGGCTGTCAGGAAGAGCATTTCCACCCCTTCGTGGAGCGCCTCTTCGATCTCCATGGGTTCCGCTGGCATCTCCTCCTGGGTCCGGCGGTAGAGGAGTTGCACCTTCTTTGCCCCCATGCGCTGGGCGACCCTGGCGCAGTCGATGGCGGTGTTGCCGCCTCCCACGACCACCACGGTCTCCCCCAGATGCACAGGGGCTCGCTTGGTGACTGCCGCCAGGAAGTTGATGCCCTGCCAGACCCCATCCTGGTTTTCGCCCTCGAGGTTCATCGATGTGGCCCGCCATGAGCCAATGGCCAGGAATACAGCGTCGAAGTTGTTGCGCAGCTCCTCGAGCCGGAGGTGGGTCCCCAGCGATCTGCCTGTCTCCAGCCGCACCCCCAGTTTCTGGATGTGGTTGATCTCGGCGTCCAGTGTCACCTTGGGCAGACGATACTCTGGAATGCCATAGCGCATCATGCCTCCGGCCTCGGGTTGGCGCTCGAAAACGGTCACTTCGTGGCCGTTGATGGCGCTGTAGTAGGCTGCGGACAGCCCACTTGGGCCCCCACCGACAATCGCGATGCGCTTGCCGGTGGGGGCCTCCTTCTCTGGGAGCCACGCGGTGTCGCGGCTTATGTCCCAGTCGGCGATGAAGCGCTTGACGTGGTTGATCGCCACCGGGGTGTCGACGAGGTTCCGGCGGCACTGCGTCTCGCAAGGATGCGGGCATACCCGGCCGCAGGCCTGGGGAAAGGGGTTTCGGTCCTTGATCACCCGCAGCGCGTTCTCGAAGTTCCCGTGGCTTGCGTGGCGGAGGTATTTCTGGATGTCGATACCGGCCGGACAGGTCTGGACGCAGGGTGCCACGCAATCCGCATTGTGGTCTGCCAGGATCTGCTGAAGCCGCACCTTGCGATAGCTTTCCAGCTTCGGGTTCTGGGTATGGATGACCATACCCTCGCGGATGGGGGTCTGGCATGCCTTCACTTCGCGGATGACTTCGCCTTCAACCACTTCAACGACGCACAGTCCACAGTTTCCGATGGATCTCTCCAGTCGGATGTCGTAGCAGAGGTGAGGAATGTGCAGATTCTCCTGCAGGAGGGCCTGCAGGATGGTCAGGTCGCTGTAAACCTGGATTTCCCGGTGATTGACGTTCACCTTGATTCGCTTGTGTGATGAAAGATGGTCCATGGGGGCTCCGTGGTTAGGCTTGCGTTTCTGCTGGGCCTCCGGTGTCTGGTGATCCATGAACGCAGAGCACCGCCTATCGCTATGGCGATGAACTGGATGGTCCCTTTTGACCTTATGGGTTGGCTCCAGCCTTCCGGTGAGTGCTGGTGTGAACCAGATAGCAAGCTCTGGTTGGTTCCTGTGAACGATGTTTTGGGGTGTGCCCCTGAGCGGGTCCTGCGGCCCGTCGTGGTTGTATCGTATCAAAAATTGATCACGGTAAGTTGAAAAAATGATCACAAGCTGAAACCAAAGGGTTTGCGTCTGATTTTTGTGGTGAATATCTTCTCGGCGCCTCCTGCTCCTGTTGCTCGCGGAGAGCGTGGGATGTGGGGGGGGGTGGTTCTTCGGACGCAAACGTACTTCCCCCTGCGGGCACGGGGCCTTCCCTCAGCAGCTTCAGCCCCACTTCGGGTCCCGTGGGCACCTCCGTGACCCTGACGGGGACGAATCTCGCCGACACCACGGCCGTGAGCTTCAACAGCACACCCGCGGCCACTTTCCAGTCGGTGAGTGCCACCCAGGTCACCGCCGAGGTGCCCACCGGTGCCTCCAGCGGTTCGATCTCCCTGACCACGCCCCAGGGGACGGCCACCAGTGCCACCAGCTTCACTGTCACCCTGGTGGCGGCCGAATGTCCGGTGACCACCCCCGCCGAGACCTTCACGGCGACGGATGCGCCGGTCACCCAGACGCTGGACAGCCTCGACCTGGTGACGCCCTGGGGTTACGGCCGGGCGGCGAACGCCTCCAGGACCTATCCCCTGGTGGTGAATGGCTGCTGGGGCGAGGGTAATCTCTTCCCGACGGCCACCCGCCAGGAATACCCCTCCTTCTACCTCGACTTCAACAACTACTCCACGGAAGAGCATGGTGCCTGGCTGGGCGATCTGATCGATCAGGCCTTGCAGGCGGGCTACCGCATCGATCCGAACCGGATCTATCTGACGGGCTTTTCCCAGGGCGGCTCCGGCAGCTTCAAGCTCGTCCGCGGCATGCTGACCAAGGGCAAGCTGTTCGCAGGGATCATCCGGGTCGCGGGCCAGAGCGAGTCTCAGCTGGCCACGGCGGCTGTGGGCAAAAGCGCGCTCTGGTACCACATCGGCTTGAGCGACACCGCAGATAGAGTCCAGGTCGCCCGCACGACCTATGCCAACCTCAAGGCCGCCTATGCACAGGCCGTCGAGTCCACCACGACGGATACCCTCACGGGCCACAACCGGACCACTAAGACCCTGACCCTGAACGGCATCGCCATTGTCAAATACAGCGAATACGAGGGCATGGGCCATGACCCCAGCCCCTGCTACCGGGATCCTGCGCTCTTCGATTGGCTCTTCAGCCAGTCTCTCGCCTGCCGCTGAGGTGAGAGGGCATCGTATGCCGGAAGTCTAGTCAGCCCCCAAAGTCCACGTGATCCGGCAGCTCGTTCCGATCGGCCTCGCCTGCATGGGGGAAGTGATCGGCAAGCCGCTCCCCGATCAGGGAGATACCGTTCTCCAGCCCCTCGGTGAAGGCGCCCCGTCGGAAGGAGGCCTGAAGGCAGGCCGCCACATCGCTCCAGAAGTCCTGACCGACCTTCGCGTGGATGCCCTCGTCGCCCAGGACCATGAAGCGGCGTCGGCTGGGCACCAGGAAGATCAGGATGCCATTCCGCTCAGCAGCCTGATCCATGCCAAGCCGATGGAAGGCCTTCCAGGCAACTCGGTCCACCCGCCCCCAGAAGAAAGGCGCCACCGAGACACGGATCTCCCCCGATGTCGCGCGCTCGGCGGATTCGATGGCCGCGACAATGCGGGCCTGGTCCAGGCACTTCACCAGGCTTCTCCGCGTCATCCAGAACATGGGCCCCTCCCCTCGATTACCATGAACCCGAAGCCCCACCACCCCCCGAACGTCCACCCCCCCCGGACCATCCCCCCGAACCGCCACCACCTCCCCCGCGGCCTCCGGAGAGAAGGCTGAAGATGAGTCCGATGGCCAGGCTGGGATGGGTCACCAGGAGGACCAGGAAGCCCAGCCCCAGGATGGCCAACAGGATGATCTGGCCAAGACTGAGGCTTCGCACGCCCTTTTGCCGGGCACCTTCGGCGCGCGCCCCCTCCCGGGTTTCGCCTCCCAGTTTGGCCAGGAGTCCGTCGACCCCCGCTTCCACAGCCCCGTCCCAGTCCCCCGCGGCGAGCCTGGGTGTGATGGCCTCCCGGATGATCCGGGAGGCCACGGCATCGGGCACCTGGCCCTCCAGTCCGTAGCCCACCTCGATGCGGAGCTTGCGGTCCCGGGCCAGGATGAAAAGGACGAGCCCATCATCCTTTCCGCTGCGTCCGGCCTTCCATGACTCGAAGGTGCGGGCCGACCAGTCCTCCAGGGCACCGCCTCCGATGCTTCCCCCAATCCACACCAGGACCTGGTGTCCGGTGGCCTTTTCGTACTGCGCCAGGCGCCGGTTCAGGATGGCCCGCTTCGCGGGAGAGAGCACTCCCTGGGTATCGGTCACCCACTGCCTGGGGGCCGGAGGAAGGGGCTCCTGGGCATCCAGCCCCAGGCTGCCCCAGAGGAGCAGCAGGGGCAGAAACAGGGAGAGGAGCCTGTGCATGTTACTGGAAGGAGACCTTCGGAGCCGTCTCGGCCCCGGCCTGGGCCTTGAAGTAGGCCTTGTCCCGGAATCGGTCACCCAGGAAGCCCGCTACGATCAGGGTCGGGAAGCTGTTCCGCTTGGTATTGAAGGCCTGGGCCGCCTGGTTGAAGCGCATGCGCTCCACGGCGATGCGGTTCTCGGTACCCTCCAGCTGGGCCTGGAGGTCCCGGAAGTTCTGGGTGGCCTTCAGGTCGGGATATTTTTCGACCACCACAAGGAGGCGGGAGAGGGCCGATCCCAGGCCCTCCTGGGCCTGCTGGAAGCGGGCCAGGGAGGCTGCATCGGAAGGTGCCTTTCCTGCGGACACCTGGCCCACCTTGGCGCGGGCCTCCGTGACGGCCATGAAGGTCTCCTTCTCAAAGGCCGCCGCGCCCTTGACCGTTTCGACCAGGTTGGGTACCAGGTCGGCCCGCCGCTGGTAGACATTCTCCACTTGGCCCCACTGGGCCTCCACCGCCTGGTTGAGGCTGTTGAGCGAGTTGTACGAGCCCACCCCGGTAAGTCCCAGGACCACCAGCACCAGGACCACGAGTCCGCCACATCCCAGGGCAATCTTGCTGGCCATACCCATGTTCCCTCCGAAAGGATCTCCCCGCCATCATAGCGGTAACTGGCCCAGAGTCCCTCGGTCTTGGTTGAAGCAAGCTGATAATGGGGAACACTATTCCGACACGACCCCTTGTCGGGGACTGAGGACCTCGATCAAGTCCTTGAGGGCCTCCCGGAGCCCTTCGGCGGCGGAGAGATCCGCCCGCTGCTGGAGGCTGCACACCATGTTCTGCCGCATCTCCAGAGCCCCGGCCCGGAGGGCCAAGCCTCCCTCCGTGAGGCTGACCAGCACCCTGCGCTCGTCCTCAAGGCTGCGGCGGCGGGTGACGTAACCCAGGCCCTCCAGGCGCTTGAGCAGGGGCGTCAGGGTTCCCGAGTCCAGCCTGAGGCGCTCGCCGATCTCGCTCACGGTGAGGCCATCGCCCTCCCATAACACCAGCATGACCACGTACTGGGGATAGGTCAGGCGCAGGGGGGCCAGGAAGGGCTGGTAGGCCTGGGTCATTGCCCGGGAAGCGGCGTAGAGGGCGAAGCAGAGCTGCTCATCCAGGCGCATGCCATCGGAGCTCACAGGAGGGCCTCGATTTCGGCGGCAAGCTTGGCTGGGGGCGTGGTGGGGGCGAAGCGGTTCACCACCTCTCCCTGGCGATCCACCAGGAACTTGGTGAAGTTCCACTTGATGGCTTCGCTGCCCAGCAGGCCCCGGGCTTCCCCCTTGAGGAAGCGGTAGAGGGGGTGGGCTCCCTCGCCGTTCACCTCAAGCTTGGCGAAGAGAGGGAAGTCCACTTGATACGTGAGTTGGCAGAAGGTCTGGATCTCGGCGTCCGTGCCGGGTTCCTGCCCGCCAAACTGATTGCAGGGAAAGCCCAGGACTTCAAATCCCCTGTCGCGGTAGCGGCGGTAGAGCTCTTCAAGGCCTTCATACTGAGGTGTGAACCCACACTTGCTGGCGGTGTTGACGATCAGGAGCACCTTGCCGACGTAACGTTCCAGAGGAATCTCCTCGCCTTCGATGGTCGTCACATGGATGTCGTAGATGGGTGCCGCCATGGGATCTCCTTTCGCGGAAATAAATTCCGTAGTCAATTATATTGTGCAAAATTTAATTTTCAAGGAGGGATCTGCCCGGCCCTAGCGTGGTGTCAGCCCTGCTTTGAATGATCCGCATCTCACTGGGACACCACCCTAGCCGCAGCCTCGGGGGACGAGGTATCCTGGTCCTTCTTTTCGGAAGGAACTCCATGGCCGTCCTCACTCCCGTCTCCTGGGGCGAACTGATCGACAAGTACACGATCCTTGTGATCAAGACCGAGCGCATCGAGGACCCCGCCAAGGTGGCCAATGTCCGCAAGGAGATGGAGGCCCTGGCGCCCCTGCGCAACCAGGCCCGGGAGGCCCAGGCCGGACTTGCGCAGCTGGAGGCGGATCTCAAGAAGGTGAACGAGGGCCTCTGGGAGATCGAGGACGAGATCCGGGACTGGGAGCGCAGGAAGGATTTCGGCGCCCGTTTCATCGAACTGGCCCGGGCCGTCTACCACGAGAACGACACGCGGGCGAACCTGAAGCGCCAGATCAATGAGCTGCTGGGCTCGGACCTGGTGGAAGAGAAGTCCTACAAGCCGTACTGAACCGGGGAATGTCCATGCCCAAGAAGATCCTGGTGATCCGCCTTTCGGCGATCGGGGACGTGGTGCGCACCGTGCCTTCGGTCCTGGCTCTGAGGGGGATCTTCCCCCAGGCCACGATCCACTGGCTGGTGGAGGACCGCTGCGCCGAGATCATCACCGGCCTGGAGGGGGTGGACGCCCTGAAAATCGCGCCCCGCCGCGCCTGGAACAAGCTCAAGGGCCTGGCGCGCTTCCGGGCCATGCTGGCCTTCGGTCGCGAACTGAAGGCCGAAGGCTACGATCTGGTGGTGGACTTCCATGGGGTGGCCAAGAGTGCCTTCCTGGCCTTCCTGACCCGGAGCCCCCGGCGGGTCGGCTACCCCAAGGGGATCGCCAAGGAGGGATCCCATATCTTCCTGACGGAACGGGTGCCTCTGGTGGCGGGCAAGCTCTCTCGCTACGACCGCAATTTCCTGCTGCCCCGTTATTTTGACCCTGCGGTGACCGAGCCGGAGCCGACCCTCCCCATCGGGGAAGGGGACCGCTCCATGGCCCAGGGCTTCCTGGCGGAGCATGGGCTGGTGCCCAAGGGCTATGCCTTCCTCTACCCGGGTACCAGCAAGGTGGGGGCATACAAACGCTGGCCTGCGGAATCCTTTGGGCGGGTGGCAGATCTGGTATGGGAGCGCTTCGGCGTCCCGGCGGTCATCGGCTGGGGCCCCGGCGAGGAGGAGATGGTCGAACGCCTGGTCAAGGTCGCCCGCCATCCGATCCATGTCCTGCCCCTCACCTCCATGAAGGAGATGGCGGCTGTTCTTGAGCAGGCCCGTATCTACATCGGCGGCGATACCGGCCCCCTCCACATCGCCTCCCTGGTGCACACCCCGGCCCTGGCCATCTACGGCCCCTCGGACCCGGTGCTGAACGAGCCCTGGCGGAAAACGCCGTTCCGCATCGTTCGCACGGGGATTGGCTGCTCTCCCTGCCGGAACCGCAAGTGCGACCACCTTTCCTGCCTTCGGCTCCTGGAACCTTTGCGGGTGGCGGAGGAAGCTGGCCTGCTGCTCGGGAAGGTCTAGGTCGCTACCGGATCGAACCGCGCTCGAACATGCTTTCCAGCGCAGCCTTGGCGTCCTCCACCCTCACATCCTCCATTCGGTGGTGGAGGGTGCAGCTCTGCTCGCGGCAGGCCGGGCACTGGGTATTGCCCCGCAGGGCCTGGTGTTCGGGTGAGGGGTAGGTCCAGTTGGCCGGGAGCGTGGGGCCCATGATGGTCAGGGTGGGCGTGCCGACAGCCACCGCGATATGCCGGGGACCCGAGCAGTTGCCGATGTGCAGATGGGATTTGGCGATGAGGGCGGCCAGCTCCATGAGGGAGGTTGGCGGAGCCAGCAGGTGGGCGTGACGCCCCTGTGTGATCAAGTCCTCGACTTCCTCCTTTTCCCCGGGCCCCCAGATGAAAACGACCCTGGCTCCGTGCTTTTCTGTCAACCAGTCCGCCAACTGAAGGAAACGCTGGCCTTCCCACTTCTTGTCCGCAAGGCGGCTGGTGGTATCCATCGTCACCAGCCTGGCTTCAGGCGCGATGGCCGAATCCTGCAGGAACTGGGCGATCCTGTCTGCGGATTCCCTGGGGATTTCGAGGATCGGCGGGCAGATCGCGGCCGGGACGCCCATGGCCCTGAGCAGGGCCAGCTTGTGTGTCGGCGAGTAGACATCCTCCTGATGGTTCACCACCGGCGTGTGGGAATAGAGGAAGTTCCGCCCGAATCGGCTCCGGGCGACGCGGCAGGGAGCTCCGCTCAGGCGGGCGAGTATGGCGCTGGTGGGATTGCTGAAGAAATCGAAGACCAGGTCGTATTGGGTCCGGCGCAGGGTGCGGATCAGGGCCCAGTCTTCCCTCAGGGTGGCCTTCCGCTTCCGGAGGATCACGGCGTCGATGTGGGGATTTCCCCTGAGGATGTGGGAGGGGCCGGGTTCCGTGAGGTAGTCAATCCGTGCCTGGGGATAACGATCCCTGAGTGCCTTCAGGGCTGGGGTCGTGAGGAGCACATCTCCCACATGGCGGAACTGGATCACCAGGATTCGGAGAGGACGGTCAGGCAACTGAGGCATCCGCCAAATTAACAGGAGGGATGGAAGGGCCGCAAATCGGAGAAACAGCGTTTGGACTTCCCGTCCCTCCATGGGAAAATGGGCGGTTCGCTTGAGGGGCCCTGCCATGACTTTTTCCGCCACCAACATCGACAAGCTCTGCGTCGATTCCATCCGCTGCCTGTCCATGGACGCCATCCAGAAGGCCAACAGCGGCCACCCCGGTGCTCCCATGGCCCAGGCCCCTGCAGCCTATGTGCTTTGGACCCAGTTCCTGAAGCACAATCCCGTCAATCCCCTCTGGGCGGATCGGGATCGCTTCGTGCTCTCCTGCGGCCACGCCTCCATGCTGATCTACAGCCTGCTGCACCTCTCGGGGTACGGCCTGGAGCTGGAGGACCTCAAGAACTTCCGCCAGTGGGGCTCCAAGACCCCCGGCCACCCCGAGTTCGGCCACACCGTCGGCGTCGAGACCACGACGGGCCCCCTGGGCCAGGGTATCGCCAACGCCGTGGGCATGGCCATTGCCGAGCGCTGGATGGCGGACCGGTTCAATCGCCCCGGCCACCAGGTGGTGAACCACCGCACCTTCTCCTTCGTGGGTGACGGCTGCCTCATGGAAGGCATCAGCTATGAAGCCGCCAGCCTGGCGGGCCACCTGGGCCTGGAGAAGCTGGTCGTGCTCTACGACAGCAACACCATCACCATCGAGGGGCACACGGATCTGACCTTCAGCGAGGACATCCAGGGCCGCTTCGAGGCCATGGGCTGGCGCTACCTGAAGGTCGAGGACGGCGAGGACCTGACGGCCCTCCACCGGGCCTACAAGAAAGCCCAGGAGCCCTGCGGCAAGCCCACCCTCATCGAGTGCAAGACCATCATCGGGTGGCCCGCCCCCACCAAGCAGAACTCCCACAACGCCCACGGCGCTCCCCTGGGCGAGGAGGAGATCCGGGCCACCAAGCAGATCCTGGGCGTGGACCCCGAGGCCCACTTCTCCGTGCCCGCCGAGGCCCTGAGTCATTGGCGGAACTGCCAGGACCGGGGTCAGAAGCTCGAGACCGAATGGAAGGGACGCTTCGAGGCCTACCGCACGGCCTTCCCCGAACTGGCCGCCGAGTGCGAGAGCTTCCTCAAGGGCGAGCTGCCCGCGGGCTGGGAAGGCGCTGTGCCCTCCTTCGCTGTCACCGAGAAGGCCGCCACCCGCGAAGCCAGCGGCAAGGTGCTCAATGCCATCGCCGCCAAGCTCCCCAACCTGGTGGGCGGCAGCGCTGATCTGGCTCCTTCCAACAACACCAACCTCAAGGATGGCGGGGACTTTACCCCCAAGGCCAGCGGCCGGAATTTCCATTTCGGCATCCGCGAGCACGCCATGGGCGCCGTCATGAACGGCATGGCCCTCCACGGCGGCCTCAAGGTCTTCGGCGCCACCTTCCTGGTGTTCGCGGACTACATGCGTCCCAGCGTGCGCTTGGCGGCCCTGATGGGCCTGCCCGTCACCTATGTCTGGACGCACGATTCCATCGGTGTGGGCGAGGACGGCCCCACCCACCAGCCCATCGAACACGTCATGGCCCTGCGCCTGATCCCTGGCCTCCAGGTCTTCCGCCCCGCAGACGCCAACGAGACCGCCGAGGCCTGGAAGATCGCAGCCGCCAGCACCAAGACCCCCACCGCCCTGGCCCTCACCCGCCAGAAGCTGCCGGTGCTGGATCCCGAGAAGGCCAAGGGTGCCACCAAGGGCGCCTACATCCTGGAGGAGGCCAGCGCCTCCCCCAAGGTCATCCTCATGGGCTCCGGTTCCGAGGTCCACATCGCCATCGAGGCCCGCAAGGCCCTGGAGGCCGAGGGCATCCCCACCCGCGTGGTGTCCATGCCCTGCTGGGAGCTCTTCGAGGCTCAGGACAAGGCCTACCGCGAGCAGGTGCTCCCCAAGGCTGTGACGGCCCGTGTCTCCATCGAGGCGGGTGTTACCACCGGCTGGCAGCGCTTCACCGGCCTGGAGGGCGCCAACATTGGCCTGGACCACTTTGGCGCCAGCGCCCCCGCCGAGATCCTCTACGAGCAGTTCGGCCTCACCGCCGAGAACCTGGTGAAGACCGCCAAGGCCTGCCTGTAGGACCCTTTCCAGACAGCGAGCAGAGGGGGTGTCCGGATGGCCTGGGCACCCCCTCGTGTTACGTGTGCCGGATGCGGTCAGCCAGATCGTGCAGCAGGTTCTTCCATATGAAGTTGCGGTTGAAATGGGCACTCGCCCGCTGGGAGAAATCGGCCAGTCGATCCTGATCCCCCATCAGTGTGCTCAGGGTGTCGGCCCAGGCTTTGGGGTTCTCGCCTTCGATCATGAAGCCCGCCCGCCCATCATCAGTGAGGTCTGGGGCTGAAACGATCTCCTTCGACATGACCAGCACATTCCCGAAGGAGAGGGCTTCCCCGCAGACCAACCCCCAACTTTCCCAGCGTGAGGGAAGGCAGAAGATCTTGGCTCGGCTGTAGAAGCCGAAGAGCTCTGACTTGTTGCTGATGTTCCCAAGAAACTCGGCGTGCCCCTTCAGCCTTGGGTGTGTCTCCAGGAAGTCGTCCTTCAACCGCCGGAATTCGTTCGTCATGGGGCCAATGAAGAGGACTCTCCAGTTGCCGAGATCTTCCATGAGTTCCATGGCTCGCAGCATGAGCTCGGAATTCTTCTGTCTGGCGCCGTGCCGTCCAACCAGCAGGATGATATTTTCTTTCTGGTCGAATGGGCGGGGTTTTACGCCATAGTGGACGGCCATCTCTGGATCGAAACCATTTGGCATGTGGATCTTCTTGCCGGATGGCACCTGGGTAATCTTTTCAAAGACCTCTCTGCATTCGATGGACAGCAGGTCCAGTTTTCGGAGGAGGGAGCGGAAAAGAATGGATCGCTTAAGCTGGGTGAGATGGTTTCGGTTCCCCCATTTCGCATAGGCCAACTCTGAGTCTCCAATGTCCGCCTTGAGGTAGGCGAAGCCATTCGGATTCAGGAATTTATATAGCAGGATGGCATAGATGGATTGAGTGCTTACATGGAATACCATCAGGGAGTCAATTTTGCGTGCATTTTTTATTAGATATATCCACGTGTTTGATTTGATGATGTTCAGGCCGTGGAGTTCACTTTCGATGTAATCGAAATGATCTGTCTTATTGTTGTATACGATGTTTGATTCGAATCCGAAATGTTTGTGAAGCTGAAATGGGACTTGGCCAACATCCTTGTGCAGATGCACACTCTGTAATGGTTTGAATATCAAGGTAAAATTCATTTTGGGGCTGATGTTGGATTCCATATTGCGCCACTCTGGGTTCAAATGTGCGGGTCTTCTGCACAGATTCTTGATTCTCCGGCCATTGTCCGTGCCTTCAGGAATGCCTCCAGCACCTCCTCGAAGAGCCTCATGGTTTCCCGGATCTCCTCCGGCGTGATGTCATCGAAGTGTACCCCCGCCACGACGGTGCAGGTGCAGTTCAGGGTCGATGAGATCCGCTCTGCGGCCTTGTGGGCCATGCGGTCGTCCCGGTGTTCGGGCAGGGAGATGACCGAGGCGCTGGCCCGGACCCCCAGGGGACACCCGACCCCAACGGCGCCGATATGGGGCTCGCCCCCGGTGATCAGGACCAGGAGATCCTTGCCGATCTGGCGGGCCCGGAGTTCCACGGCCAGACGGCCCGAGGAGCTCACCCAATGTCGTTCCACCTCTTCCTGACACTGTCTTGCCATTTCGACTCCCCGTCAAAGAAGATTAGCGTATGCTGGGGCCACGAATCAGGAGCTGCCATGTTTCGCCGCGTTGAGGACTTTCTTGCCTGCTGGGACGAGGAATCCCGGGGCTGTGTGCGGTTATTCCAGGCCATTCCCGAGGGGGCGGTGGCGCAGGCCGTGGGGCCGGAGCACCGGGACCTGCGCCGCCTGGCTTGGCACATCGTGGAGTGTCTCATCGAGATGCCGGGGCGGATGGGGCTCCGACTGGAGGGGGCTGATCTGATCCAGGGGGGCTTCATCTGTGAACCGCCAGCCACCATGGCGGAGATCTGCCAGGCCTACAGCAGGGCCAGCGCCAGCCTGGTCAAGGCGCTCGGCGGCTGGTCCGACGCAGCGCTTGAAGAGAAGGACGATATGTACGGTGAGACCTGGATGCGGGGCCTCTCGCTTATGGTGCTTATCACCCATCAGACCCACCACCGTGGCCAGATGACGGTGCTGATGCGCCAGGCCGGTCTCCAGGTCCCGGATGTCTACGGGCCCGCCAAAGAAAGCTGGGGGCACTTCGGGATGGAGCCGCCGAGGGTCTAGTTCCCCTGCCGCAGTGCCTTCACGCGCCACTCCCCCTTGCGGCGCTCCCACTTGATCCGGAATGCCTGGCGGGAGCTCTCGTCGGGGAGAACGGATTGGGCTCCGCGCTGGGTCACCACGACGGAAATCTCCTGGTTGGCGTCCTGCTCCCGGGCTTCGATGTGGCTCTGAAGGACGGTGATGCCCAGCCGCTGCTGTTTCAAGGTGGCCAGGAGGAAAAGCCGGGCGGCATTCCGGTCCATGCCATCCGGTCCTTCGAATGCCGGGCTCAGGATTTCCGCGGCGGCAGCGCCGTTCCCGCCCTCCAGGTCCCGGATGCATTGGTTGAAGGCCCGCTTGACCTGGGCCTCGGGAGACTCGCTGGTGCAGCCCATGCAGGCGATCAGGGTGAGCACTGCGAGATGGGTGCGTCCGGAAATCATGGATGGCCTCCGTGCTCGGGTTCGGGGTAAAACATCCCCATGCTACCTCCCACCATCGCCCTGCTGCTCATCAATGTCCAGAAGGCCTGGGACGAGCCCCACTGGGGTGCCCGCAGCCACCCGGAGGCTGAGGTCCGGATCCAGGAACTGCTCTCGGCCTTCCGCCGGAGTGGCAGGCCCGTGGTCCATATCCGGCATGACTCCGCGGATGCCCATTCCCCCCTGCATCCCCGGGAACCCGGCCATGCCTTCAAGCCGGAAGGCGAGCCCCTCGAAGGGGAGCGGGTCCTGGGCAAAATGGCCCAGAGCGCCTTCGTGGGCAGTGAACTCGAAGCTGTCCTGAGGGGGATGGGTGTGGATCGTCTGGTGGTGGCCGGTTTTACGGCGGCCCACGACGTGTCCTCCACCGTTCGGACAGCATCGGATCTGGGCTTCAAGGTCCTCCTGATGCGAGATGCCATCGTCGCCTTTGAACTGGAGGATGCCGAAGGGCAGATCCTGGCGCCCGATCAGATTCACCGGACGGTTATGGCGGAACTCCAGGGGACTTTCGGGGTGGCCATGGATGTCCCGGGACTGCTCCCCCATATCGGCGCTTGAATCCTGGCCCAGGCTCGGGATACTAGGCACATGTTCGCCACGGAAGAATTTCGGGGCACGGAGCGTTTCACCCTGCGGAGGTGTCTCGGTTCGGGCTCCTTCGGGAAGGTCTACGAGGCCTTCGACCAGGAGCGTAAAGCCTGGGTGGCCCTCAAGGTGCCCCACGCCTTCAAGGCCGCAGATCTTCTGCGACTCAAGCAGGAATTCCGGTCCCTGGCGGACATCAGCCACCCCAATCTGGCGACGCTCCACGAGCTGCTGACGGAGGGAGATCGCTGGTTCTTCACCATGGAGCTGGTAGAGGGCCGGGACTTCTTCACGGCCCTGAGGGAGGAAGATACAGGCCGCTCCGATTCCGGGCCTACCCTGCACCCGGACGGGGGGACGGAGCTGCCCCTCCGGTCGGACATCACCCTGCTGCCGCTACCCCCGGACAGCGGGCCGGATCATGTTTTCTCGGGAGGCGCTTTCCGCTTCGCCACGACCTATCCCTGTTCCCCCCCCCAAGGATTTCGAGATCATCCGCAGGGCCCTGGTGGATCTGGTCCACGGCATGGGTGCCCTGCACGAGGCGGGGATCATCCATCGGGATCTCAAGCCGGGCAATGTGCTCATCACGCCCCAGGGGCGTCTGGTGATCCTGGACTTCGGCCTGGCCACCCATCTGGTGACAGAATCCAAGGATGCGGGCGGACCTGCGGGAACACCTGCTTTCATTGCTCCGGAGCAGCTGGAGGGAGGGGAGTGCTCCCCCGCAAGCGACTGGTACAGCCTGGGGGTTATGCTCTACCAGGTCTTGACAGGCCAGCCTCCCTACGTTGGCACCTACCTGGACATTGTTCGCGCCAAGGCGGAAATGGATCCCTGTCCGCCTTCGCTCCTGGTGGAAGGGCTCCCGGAGGATATCGAGGGGCTTTGCATGGCCCTGCTGGAGCGGGATCCCGCCATGCGCCCCTCCGCCGAGGAGATCCTCTCCCGCCTCAGGAACCCAGTGCCCCAGGAACGCCATCATGCCAGGTACCTGCCTGTCCGGGAGGTTCCTGGACGCGAGGCAGAACTGGGCCTCCTGCTCCGCGAGTTCCAGCGACTCCAGGATGGCGACCCCCACACCGTCTGGCTTCACGGCGAAGCCGGATCCGGCAAGAGCGGTCTTGTGCAGCGCTTCCTGACGGAGGTGCGGCGGCGGGAACCGAGGGTCCAGATCCTCTCAGGGCGCTGCTATGAGCAGGAAACCGTGCCCTTCAAGGCCCTGGACAGCCTGGTGGATGCCCTGAGCACCCGCCTGAAGGCCCTTCCTCCCCTGACCTGCAAGGCTCTCTTCCCCAGGCATATGCAGGCTCTGGTGAGGCTCTTCCCCGTGTTGGCGCAGGTTCCCAGCCTTGCGGAACTCCCGACCTTGACCTCCCTGCCGGATGCCGTGGAATTGCGGAGAAGGGCCTTTTCCGCCTTCCGGGAACTCATGGTCCGGCTTGCCAAGCTCTATCCCCTGGTACTGGTCCTTGAGGATCTGCAGTGGGGAGATCTGGACAGTGAGGCCCTTCTGGCCGAGCTTTTCCGCTCCCCGGATGCACCCGCTCTGATGTTGATCATCACCTTCAGGAGTGATGACCTGCATACATCGCCGATCCTGCGTCGGCTCCGCTCCTCGCAGGCTGAGGTCTTCGGCCCCGTCGTCGAGATCGAGCTTCACAGCCTGAGCCTGCCGGACTCCCGGACGTTTGCCATGGGTTTTCTGGGAGGGCCTGGGGAGGGGCGGGAGTTGCTGGCGGAGCGGATCGCCCGGGAATCCGGCGGCAATCCTTTCTTCATCCGCGAACTGGCCTATTTCCTCGGAGAGGGACGGGGTGCCATTTCCGCTTCGGGAAGCGGTCTGGACAGCTACATCCAGGACAGGATCCAAACCCTGCCAGAGGAGGCCCGGGAGCTGCTGGAGACGGTGTCCCTGGCTGCCTGTCCCGTACCCTGGGGCCTAGCCCGGGAGGCCATGGGCAGGCCTGGTGGAGGTTACCACGGTCTCTCCCAGCTTCGGGCCTTCCGGCTGATCCGGGTGCGGGGAGCCCAGGAAGAGAAGGTCCTGGAGCCCTACCATGAGCGGGTCCGGAAGGCGGTGGTGGAGGGGATGGACGCTCCGCGGGTGGTCCAGGGAAACCTTAGTCTGGCGGTTGCCATGGAATCCCGTGGGGATGCCGATGCCATCCTTCTGGCCTCCCACTTCAAGGCTGGCGGGGGCCAGGAGAAGGCCGCCCACTATTTCGGGATCGCTGGCGAGCAGGCCGAGCGTGCTCTGGCCTTTGACCAGGCTGCGAATCTCTTCGGGGAGGCCCTGGCCCTCCTTCCAGGTCCCTACATCAAGCACAGAGCTCTGGCTCTGCGACACGCCGAAGCGCTCAGCAGCGCCGGTCGGAGCGCGGAGGCCGGTGAGGCCTATTCCCGCCTCGTACCCGGAAACGATGCCCAGGAGGACGTCTTCCTGCAGCGACGGGCTTCCGAGGAGTTCATGCGGAGCGGTCACATGGACCGGGGCGTCACCATCCTGGAGGGCCTGCTTCCCCTGGCCGGGGCCAGGATCCCGCGCACGCCGACCCGGGCCCTGCTTTCGGTCCTGTACGGGCGGCTCCGGTTGAAGCTGCGTGGCCTCTCCTTCACGGTGAAGGCCAAGGAATCCATCCCAGCGGGATTGCTCAACCGCATCGACATCCTTTGGGCTGCCGCCATGGGCTATGGTCCGGTCGATCCCATCCGGGGAGCCGACTTCCAGGCCCGGCAGCTCCTCCTGACCCTGAAGGCTGGTGAACCCTTCCGCCTGGTCAGGGCCTTGGCTCATGAGGCGGCTTTCCTGGCCCACGGCGGTTTGCGTTCCGAGAGGGAGACGGGGCGCGTCCTGGCCCAGGCACTCTCCCTGGCGGAGCGGATGGGGCACCCCAACCCCATGGGAAGGGCCTTCATCGGTGCCGGGATCGCCGCCATTATGCAGGGCCGGTGGAAGGCAGGGGCCGAGCTTCTGGACAAGGCTGAGCAACTGCTACGGGAACACTGCACGGGGCTGGATTACGAGATCCATATCGCCCAGTTCCAGGCCCTCGTGGGTTACAGCGTCATGGGGGACTTGCCTGAGGTGGCGCGGCGCTTGCCGGAGCTCCTTCAGGAGGCCAAGGGGCAGGGGGATCTGCTGGCCCTCACCAATCTGAAGACCGGATACTCCTACCTGCTCCACTTGGCCCAGGATGATCCTGACCGGGCTCGAGTGGTCCTCCAGGAGTCCATGGCTTTCTGGTCCAATCGGGCCTTCCATGCTCAGCATTACAACGAGTTCATCTCCAGGGTGAGCATTGAACTCTATGCGGGTGCCCGCCTGGAGGCCCTGGACTACCTGGAACGCTGCTGGAAGGAGCTGAAACGCTCGATGCTGCTGCGGGTCCAGGCCATTGCCATCACCTGCTGGGAGTTGCGGGCCCGGACCATCCTGGGCCTGGAGATCTCTGTCGGAGGGATGATCTCCCGCCGCCAGTGGCGGCAGGTCCGGTCAGACATCCACGCCATTGAAAGGGAGGGGACTCCCTATGGGCACGCTCTGGCGTTGCGTCTGAGGGCCCTTGAGGCTCTGGCCCAGAAGCGGGGGACGGATGCCCAGGGCTTCCTTCTCCAGGCGGAGGTGGCCTTCGAAGCCTGTGACATGCTCCTGCACGCCATTACGGCCCGCCATGGCCGGGCCAGGCTTCAGGGGGAGCATGGCAGGGAACTCCTGGAGAGTGCTGATAGTGCCATGCGGCAAAGGGGGATCCAGAACCCCGGGCGTTTTGCTGGGATGCATCTGCCTTTCGTCGTTCAGGCCTCCGTCAAGGAATAGGGAACGGCGGGGAAAGTGCGATCCACGGCTTCAGGGGGCGATGTAAACCCAAGGGTTTACAGGGTAGACAGGAAGACACCAAGGATTCACCAAGGGCTTACCAACGGACCATGGCTTTGCCCCAGGGCGAATGTGAAAGCCAGCCCGTGCCATATCGCTCCACCAGGCTGGACACTCAGGCCGCCCCGCTACGCGGGGGCGCGCAGCAAAGCCGCGCGCGTTCCGGGAGGGACAGGCGGCGAAGGCACGTGAGCGTGCCATAGCCACCTGCCCCTCCCGGAACCGAGCCTGAGTGTCTTGGTCAACGCATCCTGCTTTTCTTGGTGAAACTTGGTGCCCTTGGAGCCTTGGTGGTGGAATTTATTCTTTTGTTTGCGAATGCATATCATCCCGGGGTCAGTACTTGAATCGCACCCCGCACTGCACTTGCCGCATGGCCTCGTAGTCCGTGGGGGTGCCATAGGCAGGGGTATCGGAGTTGAGGGTGTTCTGCACTTCCGTCACATTCGCATGGTTGAAGAGGTTGAAGACATCCAGGGAGGCCTCCCCCTGGACGGTCGCCCAGGCAAAGCCCCGGCTGATCCGGAGATCCACGCGCCGACTCCAGGGGAGGTTCTCGGAGTTGCGGCCCACGCCAGCCGGGCGGTCTGAGGACCCGTCACCGTTCAGGTTGAGATCCAAACCCGCCAATTGGGTGTAGGGACGTCCGCTGCCCATGGACACCTGGAGGCCCAAGGTCCAGTTCCTGCGCCAGGGCCCGCCCGCATCCCCGCTGCTCAGCACTGCGCTTACGAGGATCCGGTGCCGCTGGTCCTGGGAGCTGGCACCCCACTCGGTGTCGGGATCCAGAGGGTTCTGGGGGGCCAGGCTGGTGGCCCAGTCCGTGACGTTGTCCTCCGCTTGGCTGTGGCAGTAGGATGCCTGGAATCGGGCGCGGGAGGAGGGGCGCCAATCCACCGTGAGGCCCTGGCCGGAGTAGCGGCTCGCCCCGGAGTCATCTATCCGGTAGATGCTGGAATAGGCGGGGTTGATCCGCTGGGTGAGGTTCACGTATGGGTTCACATCCCTCATGTTCATGAGGTGGCTCCCCTGGGATCGCAGGATGTCCAGGGTGAGGGTCAGGTCTGGCCTGGGCTTCCATTCCACTCCCAGGTTGAGCTGGCGGCTCATCGGAGCTTCGTGGGAACCAGGGATGACAAGGCTTCGGGGAAGGCCTCCCGGATCGGAGGTGTAGCGATGGTCGGGGTTGAGCCATGCCTGGTAGGGGGTGTTCGTATCGAGGGCCGTCAGGAGGATTCCGTAGCCCTGGCTGCCGTTCGTGGTCCGTATGCCGAAGATGGGGCTTAGGTTGGTCTGGCCCATGAAGGACCCGAAGCCGCCGAAGAAACGCCAGGCCTGGGCGGCCTGCCAGCTGAAGGAGAACCGGGGGGACCAGCGGGAGGAGGTCCAGTCCCGCTGCGTCTTGAAGAGCTCGGAATAGGCTCCGACGGTATTTCCGAGAGCCTGGTAGTCCGCCGTGTCCGTGAAGGCTGGGATGCGCTCCCGGTCGTAGCGGACCCCGAATCGGAGCAGCAGATCCTGGCGGGGGCGCCATTCGTCCTGAAGGAAGGCGCTCTGGTTGTCCGTTCGAAAGGAGGTGAACGGATCTCCGAAGGCCTGCACGAAGGCCACCGGGAAGTACCCATTCTGGAACGGGTAATACTGGGGTGGGAGACCGGGCAGCGCCTGGAAGAGGTAGTAGCCCGCGTAGTTGTTTTCCACCGAACCACGGTTGTAGGTGTTCAGCCAGTCGATTCCGGCCTTGAGGGTGTGGTCACCCAGCACCTTCGTTGTGGTGTCCACCAGCTGGAGGTAGGTGGTGCGGGTGGCCTGGGGCGTCAGCCGTTGGGTGCCGAAGCTGGCGACTCCCTGGATGTCCACCTGGACCGTCCGGTCGTCGTCCAGGGCCCGGAGATCGTTCCTCCGGGTGGTGTACATGAGCTTGGTTTCCCGGATCAGAGTGGCGTTCGGTATCCATTGCTGGGTGAGGGTAAGGGCCGTGTCGCGGAGATCCTGGCGGCCTCCCACGCTGCGGGCCCTCAGGCCCCCCCAGGGGATCCGGTCGTCACTGCGCTGGTCGCTGTGAAGCAGGCGCAAGCCCCAGCGGCTTTCTGAGCTTTGGAGGTAGTCCAGCTTGGCCAGGAGGGACAGGCTCTCCTCGGTGGTCCTCTGGGAGCCCGTCTGGAGATCGAAGCCAGCGCTGCGGATCGCGGCGGCCACCGCCGGGTCTATGGTCACCTGATTCTCGTCGCTACGCCTCAGACCTTCAACACAGACGTAATAGAAAAGGCGATCCTTGAGGATGGGCCCGGAAGCCGAAGCGCCGTACTGGTGCATCCGCAAGCTGGAGCTGCTTCCGGACAGGGGGGACTTGGCGTCCAGGGCTCCGGGGCGGAGGTAGTAGAACAGGGTGCCTTCGGTCTGGTTGCTTCCGCTCCTGGTCACCGCGTTGACCACCCCTCCGGTGGCCCGACCGAACTCGGCGGCGTAGCCGTTCGTGATGACCTGGAATTCCTGGATGGCTTCCTGGCTCATCAGGAGGCGGCTGCTGCCATTCCCAAGGTCGTTGTTGTCCAGGCCGTCCACCATGAAGTTGTTCTGGCGGGGGCCGGCCCCAGCAAAGCTGAGCCCCGAGTCGGGGGCGCCGGAGTTGATGGGTCCCCGGGCGGTGGTGGCCAGGGGGGTCACCAGGCTGAGGTCCGCAAAATTCCTGCGATTGATGGGCAGCTCGGTCAGGAGCTGCGAGTCCACCACCCAGGCGGCCTGGGTGCGGCCGTTACCCGTCGACCCCAGGGTGTCCTCCACGCTCACCTGGGCCTGGGCTGGGGGCGGGACCAGCAGGGAGAGCTCATGGGTATTGCCCGCGTGGAGCTGGATATCGGGCAGGTGCAGGCGGACATTCCCGGCGCTCCAGACCTCAAGTTCATAGGCTCCGGGGGGAAGCAGATGGAAGATGAAGGTGCCCTGGGCATCGGGAACCACCCTCCAGCGGGTCCCGCGAGCCTTGAACAGGAGCCGCAGCTCCGAAGGGGCGGAGGAACCGGCCCAGCGGACTTGGCCCCTCAGGTCAGCCGTGGTGGTGCCGGTACTTTGGGCGCTGAGGGTTGCCGCCGAAAGGAGGCTGCAGGCAGCCTGTTTCCAGGGGAAGGAGCTCATGGCCTAGGCCGCAGTGATGAGCGCGCGAAGCTCGTCCGTTCCGGATGGGCTCACACAGGTCACAGCTACGGCGCAATGGCCGGGCTGGCTCATGGGGAGCTCCACTTGGCCGACAAAGAATCCATCGGCGTCGGTGCGTCCCACCAGGAGATTGCTGGCCTTCTTGAGGCTGGAGACGAGTCGGACGGCCACTTCCGCATCAGGGACCGGGTTCTGGCTGACGCAGAGGCGGGCCCGGACCTTGACCTGGAAGAGGGTGCCGAAGGTGGGGTGCAGGGGGGTGTCCAGGACCAGTTCCAGGGTGTCCACATCCCCTTCGTGCTGGAGGTATTCCAGGATGGCCTGGTCCAGGGGGCGATCATTGAAGACGCGCCTCTCTTCGGATTCCAGGTCCGAAGGGGTGGTGTCGTACTTGCCGGTCTTGATGTCCCGGATGATGGCTTTGTGCTGCTCATCCATGCGGGTCTGGATGGCGGCCTCGGGAATGGGGGGGACAGCGGTCAGATCCTCGTAAGAGCTGCGGTAGCTGTCCAGGATCTCGCCCCCGACGTAGATCAGGGTTTCGATGCGGGGGTTGGAAAGCCCCTTGTCCTCGGTCTGGACATGGTAGACCCGGCTGCCGTGGCGGACATCGGTGTTGTATCCAGTGATCATGTCCGTCCCGTCCTATAGGAGCTTCTGGCGTTCAGCGATCTCCGGCATGATCTCCCAGGCGACTTCACGCAGGGTCTTGTCCGAAAGCTGGGCCGCCACCGCCTTGGCCAGGGCGCCCATGAGGGCTGGGTCTGCCATGAGCGCGGCGACAAGGGCTTGGGTCGTGGGGAGCTCCTGGGGCGGCTGAGCAGAGCCCTGTTCCTCGGGGGTTTCCACCGGGGCGGCGACGATGGGGGCCTCTTCAAGGGCGGCCATCGACTCCTCCGGGAGCTCCAGATCGAGTGCCGTGGCGGCCTCCTCTGTGGATGCTTCGCTTGCAGGAACCTCCTCAAGGGCGGCGGCGGCTGGCTCCTCAGAAGGCTCGTGCGCGAACTCTTCGGGGGCTTCGGGGAAGGGGGATTCCAGCATTTCTTCCATGGACTCCGGTTCGGCGACCGGCTCCAGGCTGATGACCGGGGTCTCCTGGGTGGTCCGTGCGTTGGCCTCTTCCAGATCCGGCAGATCGTCGACGGTGATGAGATCGGTGTCGAGGGGGAGCTCCTGCAGGGGGGCGGGCTCCACGGGCGAGAACGCTTCGGGGGCCAGCAGGTCCTCTGGATCACTGAGATCCTTGAGGCTTTCCAGGTCCAACTCCTCCAGGTCCAACTCCTCCTCCAGGGGTTCCTCGGCCGGGAGCCCGGAGGGCTGGGCCTCCTCCTCGGGATAGAGATCCTCTTCGGTGAGCTCCAGGATGTCGTCGGTGTTCAAGCGGGCCTGAAGATCCGAAAGGTTCTGGGCGGGCAGGGTCTCGAAGGGGGAGGTGGTGGGGACTTCGGGCTCCTGGATCGGCTCCGGCTCGGGAACCGGGGTGTCCAGCAGCACCTGGATCCGGTCGGCCAAGTCCCGCAACTCCACGGGCTTCTTGAGGAAGCCCTGGATGGGGGCCTTGGCCAGGCGGTCGGGATCCACCGTGTCCAGCACGCCCGCCATCATGGCGATGGGCAGACGGGCTGTCCCGGGAGCGGAGCGCAGCTTGTCCAGCAACTCCCACCCGTCCATTCCGGCCATGGAGATATCGATCAGGGCTACATCGAAGGGGGATGACGACTCGACAAGTCCCAGAGCCGTATGGCCGCTTTCGGCACAGACCAGCTCGATCTGGGTATGTGCCAGGAGGGATTCGGCGATCTTGTGGATGCTGGGATTGTCGTCCACGAGGAGAAGACGTGGCATAGGAACCTCGGGATGCCGTGGGGCGATGAGAATGCTGCGCTTACGCTATCAGAAATTCAGGCGGAACCCGTACTTGAAAACGCGTCGTTCAGGTTCCCTTCATTTCCACCTGCCGTGTTTCCGCATCCAGCGCATCCGTTCCAGGGGCGGCAGGCGCACCAGGAGCACCCGGTCTCCGGTCCAGATCCAGGCGGCGCCCTGGACCTCCCTCAGGGCGACCTCCGGTCCCTCCTTGAGCCAACCTCGCACGGAGGCCCGCAGCCTGGAGGCGGTCCTCCAATCGGAGCGGAAGGCGCGGTCCAGGGCCGCCCTCTGGCGTTCCTGGGGAAGCCCATCCATGTCCTTTCCCCATCGGAGGTCCCAGGAGGTGTGGCCCCCTTCGAGGGAGAGCCAGGTCCAGGCAGGGTCGTAGTCGGGCCAAGCCTTGGAATCCGCTGGCACCTCGCTCCAGGCGCCCCCCTCCACCGGGGCGGTGGAGCGGAGCCCCGCTCCTGTCCTGGGCTTGATGGTCCTGGCCATGGCCACTGGCGGAAGGGCGCTCAGGCGGCCTTCACCAACTTCCATGCGACGCCAGACTCGATCCTCCAGCTTCCAGGACGACCAGCGATCCTTCTCGCTGATCCAGAGCCTGTCCTTGCGGGGGAACCAGAGCCGGGCCTCCGGGCCCCAGGGGACCATGAGGCGGAACCCGCTGATGTCCCGTCCTGCGTCCCAGAGCTGTTCCTCCTTGGTGGCCAGGCCCTTGGGAGCCGCTGGCAGCCCCTTCTCGTCCCAGGGGGCCAGGGTGGGCTCCAGGGGCTCCTCGTCCATCGGAAGGGAGGCCAGAAGCAGCCCTCCCTCCGGGCGGAGCCTCCCCAGGAGCACGGATTCGCCGTCCCAGCTGAAGCGGCTCCATGGGCCGCTCTCCACAGACCAGATCACTCGGCCCTCGGGGATTTCCAGGAGCTGGGTCCTGAATCGGTCCGCGCCGAGCACGAGGGTCACCAGCAGGCGGGTGCCCTTGTCTGGATCGAGGCGGGCGCTGGCAATCGGGGCATCGAAACGGTAGTGGCGCCACTCCAGGCCTTTCCAGAGGGCCACCTCGCTCTGGCCCTTGGGGCCGTTGAGAGCCACCCCCTGGTCGCCAAGGTAGGCGGAAGCCGGTTCCCAGGGCGTTCCGAATCCGCCGCCGTAGGGCCAAGCCTCCCATTGGTCCGGATCCAGCGCCCCCTGGAAGCGGGGAGCCCATCCCTCCTGCACCTTCAGCTCTGCGATCCGCTCAAAGGATTCCAGGCCCAGGGGGGCGGCCACCGATTCCGGGCTCCTGCCTCCGGTCCGAGCTGCCTCGGGACCCCGCACCACCGCCATGATCAAGAGCATGGCGGCGATGAAAAGGGTCGCAATGAGGTAGCGTTTAGGGATCAAGCAGTCTCCACATCCTTCATCATGCGATCAGTCTCCCAGGAACCGCCATGCCCCATCCTCTTGAAACTGAAGTGAAGCTCCCTGTTTCCGATCTGGGTGCGCTCCGACCCCTCCTCCTGGCCCGGGGGTTCCGGACTTCCGTGGAGGCCCAGAACGAGAAGAGCGTGCTCTGGGATCGGCAGCGGGAACTGCTGGAGAAGGGGTGCGCCCTGAGGGTGCGCCAGTACGGATCGGCCACTCGGCTGACCTGGAAGGGGCCCAAAGTGCCGGATGCCAGGCTCAAGATCCGTCCGGAGCTGGAGACCGGCATCGAAGACGGAGGCGTGCTGGAAGGCATTCTGCTGGAACTGGGCTTCGCCCCCGTGCTTTCCATGGAAAAGCGCAGGGAAGTCCTGACGCGTCCCGGACTCACGGCCTGCCTGGACGAGGCCCCCTTCGGCTCCTACCTGGAGCTGGAAGGCAGCGCCGAGGCCATCCAGGAGGCGCTTGTGCAGCTGGGGCTGGAGGATGCCCCCGTGGAGACTCGCAGCTATCCGGCGTTGTACGAGGCGCACGGCCTGGTGTAACTCTTTTTTTACTATCGCTATCCCGTGTTGCCGCGAGGGTTTTACCTTTCGGTCACGCCGGGGCGCCACCCTGGTCTCCAGGAGGTGGCCCATGAGCCCGATCCAGATCCAAAGCCCCGGTCTGCACGTTCGTTCCCTGCAGTCTTCCGACTTCTGGCACCTGCGTCGTCTGGAGCACGAAGTCTGGGGTGGGGATGCCACCGGGGAGCTCTGTCCCCACTATCTCCGGCTCTGCACGGAGCTCTATCCCGAGTGGTGCTTCCTCGCCCTGGACGGAGAGCGGCCCGTGGGCTACGTGCTGAACTTCCCCAGCGGTCGGACGGCCTACTGCGCCACCCTGGCGGTGCACCCCGATTACCAGAAGGGGCGGACCAACTACCTGCTGATCCGGGCCATGGTTTCCAAGCTGGTGGCGGAGGGGATGGAGGAGTGCCGCTTTCTGGTGGAGCCCGATAACGCCGATGCCCGCAGCGTCCATCAGTCCCTGGGCGCAAGGGTGGTCGCAGAGGTGGATGACTACTACCGCAAGGGCGACAAGCGCCTCTGGTCTGTGATCACCCGCGAGGACATGGAGCGGATCCGGGCCCGCTACAGCCGCCTTCGGCTGGTCTCGTGAACACCCTCCTGTCCACGGCGGACGGCACTGTGTCCGGTAGCGATGCCTTCTGGCGCCTGGCCAGAGTGCTGGGGCTGACCCTTGGCAGGGGGCTGGGAAGCTGTCTGCGGGAGCCTTCCCCGGAGGATCTCGGCCACTGGTCCCGCGATGTCCTCAAGGCTCTGGGCGTCCAGGTCCAGGTGAAAGGGGCCATTACGGACGAGGCGCCGATCTGGGTTGCCAACCATATGAGCTGGCTGGATCCCCTGGTTCTCCTCAGCCTGCGTCCTGCACAGGTTCTCGCCAAGGCCGAGGTGGCGGACTATCCCCTCATCGGCAACCTTGCCCGCCGTCACGGATTGCGTTTCGTCCAGCGGGAGAGTCTGGCGAGCCGCACCTCGGCCCTCCAGGGGCTAATGGGGGCCATGGATGCCGGGGAACCTCTTCTGCTCTTTCCCGAAGGCACCACCACCCGGGGCCCCCGACTGGCCCCCCTCTTTCGTGGGGGGATCTGCGCCGCCTTCCGCAAGGGGGTGTCTCTGCTCCCGATCCATCTCTCCAGCCCCGACACCTGGTACCCCTGGGTGGGAGAAGCCGAGCTGGTGCCTCACCTGAAAACCATGGCTCTGCATGGATACACACGGCTTGGCGTGCGGCCAGGCACCCTGATGAAACCCTGCGACTTCCCGGACGAGACCGCCTGGGTCGATGCCATCCGACGCACTCTTGGAGACGCTCCTTGACGCTTGAAAATCCTCTCCATCCCTTTCTTTCCGGGGTTACCTCCTTTCTCGGTCTCTCCCTGGCTGCGGAGCCGTGTCCCGCCGCAGGCGTGGTGCTGGGGGCGCCCTTCGATGGTGGCGTCATTCACCGCCCAGGGGCCCGGATGGGTCCCTGGGCCCTTCGGAGCGCGAGCCTGGGGATGGGCCGCCTGCCCATGCCCCTCCGCCTACAGGGGCGGGAGGAAGGGCGGAGCGGCTGGACCGGGGTGGATTGGGTAGACGGGGGCAACATCCCCACGCGTCCCTTCTCCGCCGAGGAAGCCCTGGGGGCGGTGGCCCAGTGGGTGAGCGCCTGGGCCGCTCAGGGAGCACGTCCTCTGATGCTGGGGGGAGATCACCTGATGACGCTGGGGGCCTTGCGGGCTTTGGCCCGGATCCATGGGCCCCTTGGACTGCTGCACTTCGATGCCCACCCTGACGCTTCCGATGGCGAGCCCTGGGGGAGCACCCTGCACCATGGCACCTGGGTCCGGCGTGCCCTGGAGGAAGGGCTCCTGGACGGGCGCCGCTGTGTCCAGCTTGGGCTGCGGGCCCCGCGCTTTGATAGCGAAGAACTGGCCTTCCTGAGCGATGCCGGGTTCCGTTTCTGGAGCCCCTGGGACATGCGGGATGCGCGTCTGCACACGCAGTTGAAGAGTGATATCGCGCGGGTCGGGCAGGGGGCTTCCTACCTGAGCCTGGATCTGGATGTCCTGGATCCGGCCTTCTGTCCGGCGGTGGCTGAGCCGGTGCCCGGTGGGCTATCGACTTCTGAGCTGATTCCGCTCCTCCATCTGGCTCATCAGTGGGATGTGCCCTGGGTTGGGGCGGACCTGATGGAGCTGGCTCCTACCCTGGAGGGCGGCGAGCTCAGCGCCCGGGTCGGCGTCCATCTCGCCCTCCACCTTCTGTCCTGACCTGAGGTGACCCATGAGTGGTGAACACTGGCTGGCACTCTTGATCCGTCACACCCCTGCGGGGGAGCGACCCGGCTGGGATGAAGTGATTGTGGGGTACGACTTCGGATTCCTTGCTCCGGAGACGATTCTGGCTTGGGTCCGGAGGCAGGGCGCAGAGGGCCCCGCCTGCCTGGATCTCCTGGCGCTGGAAGGGATCGGGATGCTGGAATTCGAAGCGACGCTTTGGGACGCGTGCGCTGAAAGCACCGGGAAGGTGCCGCGACCGGGGAGCCGCCGCTGGGAGCGGGCCCAGGATCGCTGGAGGCTGGCCCTCCTGAAGGATGCCCTGGATGCCCCCCTCACCCTCCAGGCCCTGGGCCTGGCTGTGGAGGCGATCTACGAGCGGGTGGGCTGCCCCGAGGACATGCTGGGGCTCTGGAGGAAGACTGGTCCAGGGAAGGAGGCGAATCTGGCAGCCATCGCTGCCTTCCTCGACCGCCAGGAGCGACGCCTTGCCGAAAACTGTCCTGGACATCCCGTGAAGACCTGCTAGACTAGGGTTTCTGCGGGCGTATAACTCAGCGGTAGAGTGCTATCTTCACACGGTAGAAGTCCCAGGTTCGAACCCTGGTACGCCCACCACCTCAAAGGCCCCTGAAGCATCAGGGGCTTTTGTCCGTTAGAACCGAGGAAACCATGGCCAACATCCTTGCGACCCAGCTCCGTGCCGGCATGATCATCAACTACGAAGGTGAGCTCTGCCGGGTCATCAGCGTGGAACATCAGACCCCTGGCAACCTCCCGGCTCGGGTGGTCACCAAGATGAAGCGCCTCAAGGACGGCATCAACCGCGAAAACCGCTTCGGCTCCTCCGACAAGATCGAGCGGGCCAGCCTTGAGCAGCACATGCTCGAATACCTCTACGAGGACGGCGACAACCTCGTCTTCATGAACAACGAGACCTACGAGCAGACCGAGCTCTCCAAGGAGATCCTCGGGGACGATATCGTCTTCCTTCAGCCCAACATGGAGCTGGAGATCGAGTTCAACGACGGGACGCCCCTCTCGGCTACCCTGCCCGCCAGTGTGGTGCTTGAAATCGTCGAGACCGAGCCCGTCATGAAGAACGCCAACGCCACCGGTTCCTACAAGCCGGCCAAGATGGAGAATGGCGTCACGGTCAACGTGCCCCCCTACATGGAGTCGGGCCAGAAGATCCGGGTGAACACGGTGGATCGCACCTACATGGAACGCGTGAAGTAGTATTTCGGCTGTTTATACCCATTAAAGCCCCGCTCCGGCGGGGCTTTTTGGAAGATAGGCGCCGGAAGTATGGTAAAAATTCGAATGGAACCTGGAGGGGACCCCATGGGTCAGACGGTGGAAAACCTGAGGAAGGTCAGTTTCCTGGAGGGGCTTACCTCTGTTGAGCTCCAGGAACTCAGTGCCCTTTGCGAGGTGCGTCGCTACGCCGATGGGGACCCGGTTTTCACCCTCGGGGAGCAGATTCCGGGGGTATTTGTGGTTCTTCGGGGGGCCTTCAAGGTCTTCAGGACCGATGGTCGCGGGAAGATGCAGGTGCTGGATCTCACGCACCCCGGCAGCTTCGTTGGCGAGGTCCAGGCCTTCGACGGAGGTCCCATCGCCTCCGGGGCCGAGGCCCGTGGGGAGACGGAGTGCCTGTTGATCCCGGCAACGGCCCTCAAGCGCATCGCCCTGGGCAATCCGGTGGTGGCGGATGCCATCATCCGACATTTCGCCTCCAAGGTCCGCAACCTCATCTCTCTGGTGGAGACCCTCAGTCTTCACAGTGTGCCGGAGCGGGTGGCCCAACTCATCCTGGATCACCAGCAGCGCAACCCCAACCGCACGCTGGTGGAGTTCTCCCAGACCCAGGAGGATCTGGCCCAGTGCATTGGTGCCAGTCGCGAAGCCTTCAGCCGGGCCCTGCGGCTCCTGTCGGACCTGGGGCTGATCCAGAGCACCTTCCCGGTGGTGCGTATCGTGGATATCCCCAAGCTTCAGCGCTACGCGAGGGGCTGACCGACGCTCCCGATCCTCCCCGCCAGCAGGTCCTGCTCCATGGTGTCCAGGTTCGTCACAAGCTTGCCCAGGCAGGCGCGGAGGGTGCTCTTCTCCTCTTCCGTCAGTCCGGCTTCCAGGCGCGACCGGTAGGTCTGCACGATGTGGTGAAGTTCGTCCAGGAAGGTCTGGTTGTCCTCGTCCAGGTGAATGAGCACCCGGCGCCGGTGTTTCGGGTCCAGTCTCACCTTGAGCAGGGCCCGCTCCTCTAAGGTGTGGACCAGTCGGGAGGCTGTGGGGTGGTCCAGGCGGAGCTCTGTCGCAAGGTCGCTCAGGCAGACGGGGCCCACCTCCCGCAGCGTTTCCAGCAGCAGGCACTGCTGGTCGGTGAGGCGGAATCGTTTCAGCCCAGCAGTGCCCAACTGCTTGATCTGCCGCTTGGCGGTCATGATGAGGAGGCTGAGGTTGGATTGGGCGAAGGACGAGCCAAGGGGTGGCATGGATTACCTGCTGGCTAAGTGTGAAAAGGGGGTGCCTGCAAGGGGATAGCTTACCTTGAAGCCGCACCCATCTACACCAAGGGCCGCCCAAAGGCGGCCCCAAGCTAGCAGGTGTTCCGCGGAACTAGTCCGTGGCGAAGGGCAGCAGCGCGATATTGCGGGCGCGCTTGATGGCCTCGACCAGCATGCGCTGGTGCAGGGCGCAGACACCACTGGTGCGGCGGGGCAGGACCTTGCCGCGCTCAGGGGTGAAGGAAGACAGGGTCTTCACATCCTTGTAGTCGATCATTGTGGACTTTTCGACGCAGAACTTGCAGAACTTGCTGCGCCGTCCGCCAAAAGCCTTCTTCTTCTTGGGCTTGCCCTTTGCGTCAGCCTTGCGCTTCATCCCATCACCTCTTCAGCACTACGGTCCTTGATCCCGGCCTGGGCCTTGCGCTTGGCTTCGCGGTCGTAGCGGACCTTCTGGCGATCGGCGGCCTTGGCCTGGACGTCCATGCGGACGGAGAGGTACTTGATCACGGAATCGTTGTTGCGGAAACGGCGCTCCAGCTCAGCGATGAGCGTGGAACCAGCGTTCATCTCGAAGAGCGTGTAGTAGCCTTCGCTGAACTTCTGGACTTCGTAGGCCAGCTTCTTGCGGCCCCACTTGTCGGTCTTGAGCAGTTCGCCACCCTGCTCGGCGATGATTCCCTCGAAATTGCGCACGAGCTCGTCAACCTGCTCGTCCGTCAAAGTGGGGGAGGCGACGAAGATCGTCTCATAACGACGCATCTATTATCCTCCTTGTGGATATGAAGCTTCGGTACACAGCCCGAAGCAAGGAGAGTCCCGGAAGTGGGACGCGAAGGGTCAGTCTCTCAGAGAATCCCCTCCTTGGCAATGTCAATGATCGTGCTCATCAGATCCCTGCCAGACATAGCAGGTGTTCCGCTTGACTCCCCGCTGGACCACCAGACCTTCGTCTTCCAGTTCTCCGAAGAGTCGGCGGAGGGCAGGGGGGGCCCAGTTGCATTCTGTGAGACCCAGGAGCTTCCTGGCCTGGAAGCTTGTCAGGGTTCCATGTGTCTTCATGGCTTCAACGATCTGTGTCTTGAGGGCCTGGAGTTCTGCGTTGGTACGGCGGGCGCGGGTCTTGAACTCAGGTGAAATCTGGGTGGCAGGGTCGGGATGGTCCACCGCCCCTGCGGGGCCGCCTTCGGATGGATGGGCGGAGCTCTCCAGTTCGAAATGCAGCACGGCCTGACCCGCGGGGAAACCCTCTTTGTGGAGCGCCGCGATCAAGGCTTCCTCAATGCGCTTCTTCTGTTCATTCCTCATGTGGCGTGTATGGATGACCACCATGTTCATGGTCTCTCTCCCTGCTGTCATGGTCTTATGCAGGGTCCGTGCCGGAGCTGCCGTGTTCATGTAAGTCATTTTATTGCATTTCTTGGTTGTTGGCAGCTCTGGCACGGAATAACTATTTTCATTACAAAAGTGTATGAACCCGTGCTCCGGCCTCCAAAGATGTAGCTTTGGCTTAGAGGCTTTCCGCCGTTTCTAGAAAGCCTTGGTGAGGGTCAGGGCCACCCGGCTGCCGCCGAGGGAGTCACCATCCACGACGCTCACGTAGCTGTCCTTGTTGCTGGCGTAGGTGTAGGCCAGACCCAGGGTGAAGGTGGGGACGATCTCCTTGGTCAGGGCGACCTTGTAGTCGTTGTAGTCGAGGTCGTTGTGCTCGGACGCGAAGTCCTGGCGGCCGGCGTGCAGACCGAGGGTAAGGCCCTGGGGCAGGGGCAGGCTGGCGTTGCACTCGTAATACTTGGTGTTCTTGAAGTCTTCGAAGGCGAACCAGTCGTTGCTGATGGCGTGACTGTACTTCAGGGTGACCCACTTGTAGCTCAAGCCCAGGTAAGCCTCGGTGGTGTGGGGCTTCACGCTGCCCTCATAGGTGCCGGGGTAATAGTATTCGACGGCGCCGATGTCCACGGTGACATCCTTGACGGGGCTGAATTTATAGCCCAGGTAGAAATCGGTTTCGAGGGAGTTGCTGCCGACACCGCCATCCTCGACCCAGGACACGTTGGAGCCCCAGAATCCCGCGTAGAAACCGCAGCTGTGGGCATAGTCATAGCCACCCTGGAGAGCGGGCTTGCCGTCGTTCTGGGTCAGGCCGCGGAAGGTGTAGTCCGTGGTCAGGCTGAAGTTGCCGGTGAGGGTATGGGGAGAGGCGGGCTTGGTGTCCTCTGCATGGGCCAGATTGCCCATGGTGGAAAGGGTGCCGACCAGCAGCAGGGGCTTCAGGTTCATCAGGTTCTCCTTTGAGAGGGCCTCGGGGGAATCTGGCCGAGGTGTCGGGTGACGGAACCTTCTGTGCATGGCTTGTGCCGAAATTGGCAATTTTTCGATATTTGATATAAGTTGTTATACTTCATGTATATACATTTATTTTTCTATTAAAAGACGTATCGAGATAATACAAAAATGTATGAAAATATTTCAAATATTCGGGGATGAACCTCCATGGATAGAGGGAGCCCTATCTGGATTTGATGGGTGTATGGGCTGCATGTTCGCATCTAACTCTCATTTTTTGTGCATATCTGTTCAGAAGTCTTTGCTGGAGGAAGTGGCCGGAATTCGCACTCATGTCGCAAAAAGGTATAAAACAACAAAAATGTATACTTTTTGTGTATTTTTAATTCGATATTACATAGCGTGGTGGAAGATTATTGTTTTTAAGTCATTGTATTTTAGCAAATGAACTCATTTAGAGGGGTGGCCGATCTCCCTTTGGCACGAACCCTGCGAAGGGTTATGGCAGTCCGGGGCTACCGTCGCCTTTGCGATTCTCCCTGGGGCATTTTCTGGATGACGGCGCTGCATCAGGGCGCTCGACCCAAAGCCTTCGGCCTGTCTGCATAGGTCTATGAATGCCTTTTTCGCTCAATCCAATGGTCCCCCACCTGGGGCTCACACTTCTATAAGGAGCACTCTATGGCACACCTACCTCCCCCCAGCGAGAAGCTGTCCTTCGGGGAAAAGCTTTCTCGCTTGAGTGTCCGGATGAAGGATCCGGAATGGCGGCGTTATGGCGCCCTGCTGGCCACTGGCAAGCTCATGGGCCTGGCCCTCACGGTTGCCATGGTGATCCTCATCCCCATGCTGCTCTCCGGCAGCCGGGCCCATGCGGACAGCGTTCCGGCTCCCGCTCCTGCTGCAGTCCAGATGGACTCTGCCGCCGTGGGGGCACCCGCTCCCGCCCCGGCGCCCGTCGCAACTCCGGCCCCCACCGTCGCTGCCTCCGATATTGTCAACCCCCTCAATACGGTCTGGACGCTCATTGCGGCTTTCCTGGTCTTCGCCATGCAGGCTGGCTTCGTGATGCTGGAGGCGGGCTTCTGCCGTTCACGGGAAACCGTGAATGTGCTGGTGGAGTGCGTCTTCGACACTTGCCTCTGCGGCATCCTCTTCTGGGCCTTCGGCTACGCCTTCATGTTCAGTGAGGGTAATGGCTTCATTGGCACCCACTGGTTCTTCCTGAAGAACACCCCGGCGACCTTCGGTGCCACGGGGATCCCCATCCTGGCCCACTGGCTCTTCCAGTTCGCTTTTGCGGATTGCGCCTCCACCATCACCTCCGGTGCCATGGTTGGCCGCACGGGTTTCTGGGGCGATATCCTCTACAGCATCGCGGTCTCGGGCTTCATCTACCCCATCGCGGGCCACTGGGCCTGGGGCCCAGACGGCTTCCTGGCCACCATGGGCAGTGCTGGCAAGTTCCTCCCTTCCCTCGGCATGAACTTCCATGACTTTGCGGGTTCCACTGTCGTCCACACCATCGGTGGTGCCGTGGCTCTGGTGGGTGCCATCGTCCTCGGCCCCCGCATCGGGCGCAAGTTCAAGCGGGATGGCGGCGGCCCCATGATGCCCCACGACCTGACCATCGCGGTGGTGGGCGGCCTCTTCCTCTGGTTCGGATGGTATGGCTTCAACCCCGGCAGCACCCTCTCCGCCATGGACTTCCAGGGCATCGGCCGCGTGGCCGCCAACACCACCCTGGCCGCCTGCGCCGCTGGCATGACCTCCGTCTCCTTTGTCTACTACCGCACCGGCAAGTGGGATGCGGGCTCCATCACCAACGGCTTCCTGGCGGGCCTGGTGGCCATCACCTGCCCCTGCTACTGGGTCAGCCCCTTCGGTTCGATCATCATCGGTGGCATCGCCGGGTTTGTGGTTATCCTCGGAACCGATCTGCTGGAATACCTCCGCATCGACGACCCCATCGGCGCTGTCCCGGTGCACCTGATGAACGGCATCTGGGGCACGCTTTCCCTCGGGCTCTTCGCTTCGGGTGAGTTCTCCGCCATCGGCAGCGACCCCCTTTCCCCGAATACCACCACCCTGTTGACGGGCCTCTTCTATGGCGGTGGCTTCAAGGTCCTCATCGCCCAGTTCATCGGCAGCTTCATCATCTTCTCCGCCACCGTGATCGTGTCCTACGCTGTCATGAAGGCTGTTGATGCCATTGGTCTTCTCCGCATCTCCAAGGAAGGTGAGCTGGATGGCATGGATCTCCACGAGCACGGCATCTCGGCCTATCCCGAATACGTGATCTCCGCTCTATCCGCCCCCGCCGGTCTGCCTGTGGAACTGTCGAAGAAGTAACCCACTACTTGAAAGGAGGGTAATCCCATGAAGATGGTTGTAGCCATCATCCGGCCAGATCGGTTCGAAGCGGTTCAGGCCGCCCTGGTCGAGAAGGAAATCCACTTGATGACCGTGTCCGATGTCCGGGGCTGCGGAAGTCAGAAGGGCTTCACGGAGCAGTTCCGGGGCCGCCAGGGCACCATCCGGCTCCTTCCCAAGGTGAAGCTGGAGATCGCCGTGAACGACGAATACGCCGACATCGCGGTCAAGACCATCCTGAAGGCAGCCTGCTCCGAGCCCCCCCGGGTGGGTGACGGCAAGGTCTTCGTCCTGTCCCTGGAGGAATGCTACCGAGTGAGGACTGGAGAGCAGGGGATCCTGGCCATCGGGCCCTGATCTGAACCGCCAGCCCAGGAGATGCGGAAGGGTTCTCGCCCCTTCCGCATTTTTTTTGGGGTGCGGGAAATCCTGTTTCCAGGGATTTTCCGGAGGCGGATTCCTCGCGGGAGGACTTGTCATGGATTCGTCATTTTTTTTCATGAAAAGAAACGATTACTCTTAAGTCTCCGGTTCGCTTCCCGACGCTCGCGGGTCAGGGGAGCCGATTCCGGCCCGAAACGGCCATAGTTCACCTTCTTCAACCGCATGGGAGCATTGCATGGGAAAGAGTCTCACCCGCAAGATCTTGGAACCGAGGATTCTCAAGGGATCCTGGGAGCCTGGCACGGAGATCGGCATCCGCATCGATCAGACCCTGACCCAGGACGCCACCGGCACCATGGCCTACCTTCAGTTCGAGACCATGGGCATCCCGAAGGTCCAGACCGAGCTTTCGGTGAGCTACATCGACCACAACACCCTGCAGGTGGGTTTCGAGAATGCTGATGACCACCGCTACCTGGCCAGTGTGGCTCGGAAGTACGGCCTCTACCTCTCCCGTGCTGGCAATGGCATCTGCCACCAGGTGCATCTGGAGCGCTTCGGCAAGCCCGGTCGCACCCTCCTGGGCTCCGACAGCCACACCCCCACCGGGGGCGGCATCGGCATGATCGCCATCGGCGCCGGTGGCCTGGATGTGGCCATGGCCATGGGCGGCGGCCCCTTCTACATGAGCTGCCCCAAGGTCATCCAGGTGAAGCTGAAGGGCGCCCTCCAGCCCTGGGTCTCCGCCAAGGATGTGGCCCTCAAGATGCTGGAGCTCTTCGGCACCAAGGGCAACGTGGGCTGCATCATGGAATACGCCGGGGAGGGCCTGAAGACCCTCTCGGTGCCTGAGCGCGCCACCATCGCCAACATGGGCGCCGAGATGGGCGTCACCACCTCCATCTTCCCCAGCGATGAGACCACCCTGGCCTTCCTGAAGTCCCAGGGACGCGAGGAAGCCTACGCCGAACTCGCCGCCGATGCGGATGCCGAGTACTTCAAGACCGTCGAGATCGATCTCAGCGAACTGGAGCCCCTTGCTGCGCTGCCCCACAGCCCCGGCAACATCGCCAGGGTCCGAGACATCGCCGGTACCCCCGTGCAGCAGGTCTGCCTGGGCTCCTGCACCAACTCCTCCTACCGGGATCTGGCCACCGCCGCCAAGGTGCTGGAGGACAAGGTCTCCCACCCCGATGTCAGCTTCGTGGTGACCCCCGGCTCCAAGCAGGTGGTCCGCAACATCACCAAGGACGGCTACTACGACATGCTGGTGGCCGCCGGTGGCCGCTTTGTGGAGCCCTGCTGTGGCTTCTGCATCGGCAATGGCCAGTCCCCCAACAGCGGGGGCGTCAGCCTGCGCACCTCCAACCGCAACTTCGAGGCCCGCTCCGGCACCCAGGACGCCCAGGTCTTCCTGGTGAGTCCCGAGACCGCCGCAGCTGCCGTGATCACCGGCAGGATCACCGATCCCAGGGATCTGGGCATGGCCTACCCCCAGGTGGAGGCCCCCGCGACCTTCCTGGTGGACGACCGCATGATCATCCGTCCCGAGGAGACCCCAGATCCCGCCGCAGTGGAGATCCAGCGCGGACCCAATATCGGCGAGCCCCTCAAGAGCGAACCCTACCCGGCGGACCTCGTGGGCCTGGCCTCCATCAAACTGGGAGACAAGATCACCACGGATCACATCGCCCCTGCGGGTTCCCGCATGAAGTTCCGCTCCAACATCAAGGCCTACGCCGAGTTCGTCTTCGAGAACGTGGATGCGGACTTCTCCCGTCGCGCTTCCGCCAGTCGGGACGCCGGGGTTCACAACATCATCGTGGCTGGGGCTTCCTACGGCCAGGGCTCCTCCCGGGAGCACGCCGCCATCTGTCCCGCCTTCCTGGGGGTCAAGGCCGTCCTGGCCCAGTCCTTCGAGCGCATCCACGCTGCCAACCTGGTGAACTTCGGCATCCTGCCCCTGATCTTCAAGGACGAGGCTGATCTGGCCAAGGTGGACGCTTCGGATCGCCTGGAGATCCCCGGCATCCGCAAGGCCATCGCCGAGGGGACCGCCATCATCGTCCAGAACCGCACCAAGGGCACCTCCTTCGAAGTGAAGGTTGAGCTCAGCGAGCGTCAGCGGGCCATCGTGCTGGCTGGCGGCTCCCTCGCCCACGCCAAGGAGTCGAAATGAGCAAGATCAAGGTGAAGAATCCCATCGTCGAGCTCGACGGCGATGAAATGACCCGCATCATCTGGGCCTCCATCAAGGGAAAGCTGATCCTGCCCTACCTGGATGTGGACCTGGAATACTACGACCTGGGCCTGCCCCACCGGGACGAGACCGATGACGCCGTGACCACCGAGGCGGCCCTGGCCATCAAGAAGCACCGGGTGGGCGTCAAGTGCGCCACCATCACGCCCGATGCCGACCGGATGGACGAGTACAAACTCAAGAAGTGCTGGCTCAGCCCCAATGGCACCCTGCGGAGCATCCTGGATGGCACGGTCTTCCGCAAGCCCATCACCGTCAAGAACATCGAGCCCGCCGTGCGGAGCTGGAAGAAGCCCATCATGATTGGGCGCCACGCCTACGGCGACATCTACAAGTCCCAGGACTTCGTGGTGCCGGGCCCAGGCGTGGTCGAGATGGTCTACACCCCCGAGGGGGGCGAGGCCGTTACGATTCCCGTCCACACCTTCAAGAAGGGCGGCGGCGTCGTCATGGGGATGCACAATGCCGATCCCTCCATCATCTCCTTTGCCCAGGCCTGCATCGCCTACGCCCTCTCCGAGAAGGTGGACCTCTGGTTCGCGGCCAAGGACACCATCAGCAAGAAATACCACGGGCGCTTCAAGGAGCTCTTCGGGGCCGAGGTGGCCAAGCGTGAGGCTGATTTCCAGGCTGCGGGCATCAGCTACCGCTACCTCCTCATCGACGACGCCGTGGCCCAGATCATGAAGCACGAGGGTGGCATGCTGTGGGCCTGCATGAACTACGATGGCGATGTCTTCTCGGACATGATCGCCTCGGGTTTCGGCAGCCTGGGCATGATGACTTCCGTGCTGGTGAGCCCCGATGGCTGCTTCGAATACGAGGCTGCCCACGGGACGGTTCGCCGCCACTACTACGAGCACCTGAAGGGCAATGCCACGAGCACCAATTCGGTGGCTTCGATCTTCGCCTGGACCGGCGCCATCCGGAAGCGGGGTGAGCTGGACGGAACCCCTGAGGTGGTGGGCTTCGCCGACAAGCTCGAGCATGCGGTGATCAGTCTCATCGAAGAGGGCGTGGTCACCAAGGATCTCGTGAGCCTAGTGGTGCCCGCCGCCAAGGGCTATGAGAACACCGAGGGCTTCCTGGATCAGGTCGCCAAGAGGCTTCAATCGACACTTTAGGGGGTGCCATGGCAAAAGAGACACTCACCATCACGGACAACCGTACGGGCCAGAGCTACGAGATCCCCATCCAGATGGGAACCATCCGGGCCATGGACCTTCGCCAGATCAAGGCCAATGAGGGCGACTTCGGCCTGATGACCTACGATCCGGGGCTGACCAATACGGCCTCAACCAAGAGCGCCATCACCTTCATCGAGGGGGACAAGGGGATCCTGCATTACCGGGGCTACCCCATCGAGCAGCTGGCGGAGCACAGCACCTTCCTGGAGACGGCCTACCTGGTCATCTACGGGGAACTGCCCACCCGTCAGGAACTGGCGGCCTGGGAGTTCGAGATCGCGCATCACAGCATGGTGCACACGAACATCCAGAACCTGATCCAGGCCTTCCGTTACGACGCCCATCCCATGAGCGTCTTCATCAGCTCTGTGGCCTCCCTCTCCACCCTGTACCCCGAGGCCCGGAACATCACGGATCCCGAGCTCATGCGGCTCCAGATCGTGCGAATGATCGCCAAGGTGCCGACCATCGCCGCCTACACCTACCGTCACAACCAGGGCTGGCCCATCAATAGACCGGATGACGGGTTGAGCTACCTGGGCAGCTTCCTGCGCATGATGTTCCGCATGACCGAGGTCCACTTCGAGCCCCATCCCGTGCTGGAACGGGCCCTGAACGTCCTCTTCATGCTGCACGTGGACCATGAGCAGAACTGCAGCACCACGGTGATGCGCACCATCGGCTCCTCCCAGGCGGACCCCTATTCCGCCCTGGCGGGTGCTGCGGCAGCCCTTTACGGTCCCCTCCATGGGGCGGCCAACGAGGCGGTGCTGCGGATGCTGGAGCAGATCGGAAGTCCCGAGAACGTGCCCGCCTTCATCGAGAAGGTCAAGCGTGGCGAAGGCCGACTGATGGGCTTCGGCCACCGCATCTACAAGAACTACGATCCCCGTTGCCGCATCATCAAGAAGACCGCCGAGGCCGTCTTCGAGGTGACTGGGCACAATAAGCTCCTGGACGTTGCCCTGGAGCTGGAGAAGGCGGCCCTGGCAGACGACTATTTCGTCTCCCGCAGCCTCTATCCCAACGTGGACTTCTACTCCGGCCTCATCTACCGGGCCATGAACCTCCCCGCCAACCTCTTTACGGTGATGTTCGCGGTGCCCCGCACCGTGGGCTGGATCGCCCAGTGGGTGGAGATGCTCAAGGATCCTGAGCAGAAGCTGGCCCGTCCGCGGCAGGTCTACATCGGACGCGAACTACGCCCGTACGTGTCCCTGGACAAGCGGGGCTGATGAATGGAAAGGGCCGCGAAAGCGGCCCTTTCCGTCTCTTGCTGGGGGCAGCGGTCAGAGCTTGGAGATGTTCATGCGGACCATGTCCCCGGGCAGGGGGATGGCGCCGAAGTTGGAAACGGCGGACTGGCCTTCCCTGGAAAGGACGTAGGTCAGGAACTCCTGGAGGGGGAGGGGCAGGGGCTTGCCCGGGGCCTTGTTTACGTAGATGTACAGGAAGCGGTTCAGGGGGTAGCTGGCCCCCAGGATGTTCTCCACCGTGGGCAGCATGGCCTTGCTTCCCCCGAAATCGACCAGGGGCAGAGCCTTGACCATGCGCACGGAGTGTTGGACGGGGCCATAGCTGATTCCTGAGCCATCCATGGCGGCGGCCTCAACGGTGGCGAACTGGTCAGGCAGGGCCTTCACGGTGGGTTTGTACTCGCCCTTCCGGAGGGCATGCTCCCGGAAGAATGCACGGGTGCCCGAATTCTGGTCCCGCCCGTAGGGCTGGATCGTGCGGGCTGCCCACTCCCCGGTCAGCCCCAGGTCGCCCCAGGTCTCGATGGGCTGGGGATGCCCCCCCTTGCGGGTGCTGGAGAAGATCGCGTCCACCTGCTGGAGGGTGAGGGCCTGGATGGGATTGTTGGCGTTGACGTAGACCGCCAGGGCGTCCACCGCCACCACGATCCGGGTGGGGGCGTACCCGAACTTCGCTTCGAACTGAGCCAGCTCGTCGGCGTTCATCTCCCGGCTCATGGGCCCCAGTTGGGCGGTGCCCGCCAGGAGTGCTTTGGGAGCCGTTCCGGAGCCCTTTGAGATGATCTTGAAGTCCATGCGCGGATAGATGGAACGGAAATTCTCAGCCCACAGCCGGACCAGGGGGTCCATGGAGTCGGAGCCGACCACTTCAAGGGAGCCTTCCAGGGCCTCGGCTACCGGGAGGTAGCCCGGAAGGACCGCATCCAGCTTCGCCATGACGGGCTGGGCCACGAGGGGGGTTTCCTCCGCCGGGGGGGCTTCTGTGGCAGTGAGGGTTTCCTTCTGGGGGCCCCAGCTGGGGCTTTGGCACCCGACCGTCACGATGGCGAGGGTGAGCACAGGGATGAGTTGTCGGAACATGGCGTCCTCCGTTCCCTTTCAGGGGAAGGCTCTGGTGTGAAGAGGGCGGGACGTCTGTGTGAAGAGATTGGTAATGATTGTAAAATAACTGTTGGAAACATCGTTTTAACAAACAAGGCGCATCGAGTTGGCTTGATGGAGGCTGGGCGGGGCCACAGGCTGATAGGGCATTGAGGAGGACCTCTCTTGACCACCATCGAGCGACTGCATGACCTTCTGGCCGTCTCATCCATATGCGACTCCGGGCCCACCAAGAAGTCCCTGATTACCCGGGCTCACCAGATCGCCAGACGGGTGCCTTCGGTGGAGTCCGAGATGACCAACGAGGAGGTCCGTCAGTGCCTTGCGCAGGACGCCGCGGCCGAGGCCCTGGCCGTCGTGAACGAGGACGGCTGCCCCATCGGCCTGATCAACCGGAGCATCTTCCTGGAGGCCTACGCCAGGCCCTATGCCCGGGAGCTCTTCGGCCGGAGATCCTGCATTGCGTGGATGGACAAGGATGCGCTGATTGTGGATGCGGAAACGCCCATCGAGGAACTGGTGAAACGTGCCGTTGCCAAGGGGGCGAAGGTCCTGAAGGATGGTTTCATCACCACCCGGAACGGCCTGTATGCGGGGCTGGGGACCGGGTTTGCCCTCATGGAATCCATGGAGGCCCTGGAGGCCGAGAAGTCCCGACAGATCCTCCAGAGCATTGAATACGCCAGCACCATCCAGCGCTCCCACCTGCGCAGCTCCCAGGAGGACCTTGGGGCAGGCCTGACGGATCATGCCCTGGTCTGGCAGCCTCGGGATGTGGTGGGCGGCGACTGCTACTTCTTCCGTCGCTTGCCGGAGGGGCTCTTCGGGGCCGTGGTCGACTGCACGGGGCATGGTGTTCCCGGTGCCTTCATGACCCTCATCGCCCTCTCCTTCCTGGAGCAGCGGGTGACCCGGGAGACCGGGAAGGTGGATCCAGGTCTGGTGCTGGGGGACCTCAACCGATACATCAAGCAGGTGCTGGCCCAGGGCAAGGAGTCCCACGCGTCCGGCGCATCCAGGTCCGACGATGGCATGGACGCCCTGTGCTTCCTGCTTTCGGAGGGGGGGGCATCCCTGCGTTTCGCCAGCGCCAGGCTCTCCCTGCTTCTCGTCCAGGGGGGCTCCTCCGAGCTCCAGTGCCTCGACGGAGAACGGGCCGGAATCGGGTACGTGGACACCCCTGATGAGGCTGTGTGGTCTACCCGTCACCTGGCCCTGGAGCCCCACAGCCGCATCCTGCTCTTCACGGATGGGGTCACGGACCAGCTGGGCGGTCCCAAGGACATCGCCCTGGGGCGGAAGCGTCTGGGGGAGTGGTTCAGCATGGTGGCGTCCCGTTCCGCCCGGGAGATCGGCGAGGCCTTTCTGCCCTACTTTGCGGACTGGCAGGGGAGCCAGGCCAGGCGGGATGACGTCACCCTGTTGGCCTTCACCTCGGAGATGGGTCAGTGAACATCGAACAGTTCGAGCGATTCCAGGGGCAGGCCCGGGAGGCCAATGTCATCTACTACTTCAGCGGGGACCTGAACCAGGCCATCCTCGGTGCCCTGGGCGAGGCCTTGCGCCACCGCCTGGAGGCCCAGGGCGTGGCGGGGCCTGTCCGGCGCAAGCTCTTCTCCACCTTCGTCGAGATGGCCCAGAACGTCATCCACTACGCGGCTCCGGAGGACGGTCCCAGCTCCGAGCAGCACCCCCACAAGCGCGCCTCCATCGCCCTGGGGTGGGATGGCTCCAGCTACTGGATCGTCTGCGGGAATCAGGTGCAGGTGGAATACATCCCCCGGATCTCCGAACGCTTGACAGAGCTTCGCAGCCTCAGCCTTCCCGAGATCAAGGAACGCTACAAGCACCAGGTGGCCAACGACGAGCACCAGAACCAGGACGGCATCAGCAAGGGGGCTGGGCTCGGCCTGCTTACCATCGCCCGGGACAGCAAGTTCCCCATTGAGTTCTCCTTCGCTTCTGACCCCGCCTCCAACGGGAGCCACGCCTTCTTCATCATCAAGGCCGTTGTCTGACCTTTCCAAGGATGACCCGCATGCGAACCTACCACTCGCCCGCCACTCCCATGACCCCGGAGGTCACGCTTTCCGGCAAGGACGCCCGGCTCAGCATCGCCGGGGAGTGCTACCCCGAGAATCCCCTCCGCTTCTTCGCCCCCCTCTTCGAGGCCCTGAATGACGTCTTCGAGGCGCACAACCCCGCGCGCTTCTCCGCCTGCATCCACCTGAAGTACATCAACAGTGCCTCCACCAAGGCTTTCCGTCAGATCTTCAAGCTCCTGGACGCCGCCGCCGCCAAGGGGGTCGGGGTTGAGGTGGAGTGGGTCTTCGATCCTGAAGACGACGCCCTTCAGGAACTGGGGATGGATCTGGCGGAGGACATGTGTTTTCTCGACTACCGGGAGTGCCCCCTGGAGTCGGTGGCCTAAGGAAAGACAACCCATGCTCGCAGTCGCGGTTTGCGAAGAGAAGGATCTCATGCCCCCCCTGGAAGATCTGCATGCAGAGTTACAGGACATCCTCGCAAATGGGCGCTTGCGGCCCATGTTCCAGCCCATCCTGGATCTGAAGGAAGGGACTGTCCACGGCTTCGAGGGGCTGATCCGGGGGCCCTCGGACAGCGTTCTCCATTCACCCCTGAACCTCTTCCGAGCCGCCCGTCGCCTCGGGATGGCTTTCAAGCTGGAGGCCGCCTGCTGTCAGACCCTGGTGAGGGCCTACGCGGAAAGCGGACTGGGTCAGCGGCTCTTCCTGAACGTCAGCGCGGATTCGCTTCACCGCTCCTTGGTTCGGAACCTGATCCATCCTGGGCCCCTGCGCGCCCTGGGCCTGGAGCCCTCGCAGGTGGTGATCGAGCTGACGGAGGGGCAGCCCTTCACGGACTACGTGGCCCTCAAGGATGCGGTGATCTCCCTCAAGTCCATGGGCTTCGCGGTGGCCATCGATGATCTGGGAGAGGGTTTCTCCAGCCTTCGCCTTTGGTCGGAGGTCGGGCCGAATTATGTGAAGATTGACAAGCATTTCATTGGTGGCGTCAGCGCCGATCCGGTCAAGCACCAGTTCCTGAGGTCCCTGAGGGATATCGCCCGCAAGACAGGGGCCCATGTGGTGGCCGAGGGTGTTGAGCTGGAAGCGGACATGGTGGTGGTGAGGGATCTGGAGCTGGACTTCGTCCAGGGATACTTCACGGGGAGGCCCCATCCGGTGCCCGTTCCGATGGTTTCACCGGAAGTCCTGCGGGTCTGTCGCGAGAAACGCCTCGGCGGGGAGGAACTGACCTGGATCAGCCACACCCGTGTCACCGCCAGCAAGCTGGTTCAAGAGATCCCGTCGGAGTCCCCCGATACCTCGATCTGGCAGGTGAACGAGCGCTTTTCCCGCGCGCCGGATCTCCAGTCCATCCCCATTGTCCAGGAGGGCCTTCCGGTGGGGTTGATCAACCGGCACGTCTTCATGGACACCATGGCTCGCCCCTTCATGCGCGAGCTGTACGGGAAAAAGGGGTGCGAGGGCTTGATGGAGCGCAACATCCTGGTGGTGGATCAGGGCACCAGCCTCCATGAACTGAGCCGCATGGTCGTGGAATCGGATCCGCGCCACATCCTCCACGGTTTCATCCTCACCTATCAGGGGCGCTATGTGGGCATGGGAAGCGGTCACGATCTCATGCGCGAGATCACCCAGATGCAGATCCATGCCGCCCGCTATGCCAACCCTCTGACTGGCCTGCCCGGCAACGTCCCCATCAGCGAACGCCTGGACGAGTTGATCGAGCAGGGCCAACCCTTTACGGTCTGCTACTGCGACCTGGACCACTTCAAGCCCTACAACGATGTCTATGGATTCCGGAAGGGGGATGAAGTCATCCACTGGACGGGCAAGCTCCTGGAACGCTCCGTGGATCTCGGTCTGGACTTCGTCGGGCATGTCGGCGGGGATGACTTCATCCTGATCTTCCGGAGCCCGGATGCCCTGAGGCGCTGCCACGCGACCCTGGAGGCATTCGAGGCCGGGCGGAACCGTTTCTTCGATCCGGGGGATCTTGCGGAGGGGGGGTACTGGACCGAGGATCGCAAGGGCAGCATGGCCTTCCATCCCCTCCTGAGTCTCTCCATCGGGGTCGTCCAGGTGCTGCCGGGAGTCTTCCCTAGCCACCACGAGATCTCCAGCGCCGCCAGCCTCGCCAAGAAGGAGGCCAAGCGGATTGACGGGAACAGCCTCTTCCTGGAACGGAGATCGAAGGCGGTCCCTAGCTATTTCCAAAGATCTTCTTGATCAAGCCCCGGTCCCATCCAGGGGCCTCCTTGCGGAGCCTGATCATGGCTGGGGGGTGCCGGGTGCGGCTCACCTGCATGGTCCAGGATTCGTAGCCGGGCTTCCTCAGCGTGAGGCGGTGCTGGCCCTCTCCGGGGATCGCCAGGGCCGACATGGGGGTGCTCCCTTTGGGAACCTCATCGAGGAAGACCTCAGCACCCTGGGGCTCGCTATGGATCTTGACCACGACCGGCGCCCGTTCCATGGAGACCTCCACGGTCTTGTCCTGGGGATCCAGACTCTTGTCCAGGGGCAGGAACCCCTCCAGCTCGAAACGCAGGTGTCTGGTCCGCCGGGGGATGGATATCTCCACCAGGGGGGTCCGCCCCAGGGGGCGGTCATCCGCCAGGACCCGGGCTCCGGAGGGGCTTGTCCGGATCGAGATCTGTCGGGGACGCAGGCCCAGGTATAGGCCAGCTGCCACCACCAGAGCCACGGCTCCGCCAGCGAACATCGCCCCGTGGGTGCGTCGCTGGGCCCCGTGGGCCAGGGGCTGGGTTGCCAGGGAGCTGATGGGACCCGTGGGCAGGGGGGCTTCCAGGTAGGAAAGGAGGGGCTGGGTCGCCTCCTCTGATAGGTCAAGGTGGCCCACGAGCTCCCGCAGGAAGGTGCGCAGATCCGGATGGCGCCGGGCGGGTTCCTTCTCGAAGGCCTTCCGGAAGGTCTCCCGGAGGGAGGGGGGCATGCTGGTGGGGAGATCCGGTTCCCCATGGGCGATCAGGTAGAGGAGCTCGCTGAGGCTGGCCCCCTGGAAGGGCATCTGGCCCGTGATGCACTGGAAGGCTGTGGCGGCGAAGGCCCACTGGTCGGTGATCGGACTCGGCGCACTGCCTTTCAGGAGTTCGGGATCCGCATAGCTGGGCGTGCAGAGGAGTCCCGATCCGGTCAGTCCATGATCTTCCTGGCGGGCGATGCCGAAGTCCATGAGCTTGAGGCGGCCTGCCTGATCCACCAGGAGGTTGGCGGGCTTGAAATCCCGGTGGATGATCCCCACTTGGTGGGCCGCCTCCAGGGCGTGGAGGGCCTGGATCAGGAGGGGCAGGGCGTGCTCCGGGGCCAGGGCCCCCTTCGCCAGGATCTCCTCCAGGCTCGGTCCCTCAATGTACTCCATGGCCAGGAATGGCCCCAGGTTGCTCTCCTCGCCCACGTCATGGACGGTGATGATGTTGGGGTGGTTGACCTGGGCGCTGATCTCCGCCTCCCGCTGGAAACGCTTGAGGGCGGCTGCCTGGGCCGCGGCACCGCCATGTACCACCTTGATGGCCACCGGGCGCTTCAGGAGCGGATCCTCCGCGAGATAGACCTTGCCCATGGCGCCGGAGCCAATCTCCCGCTGTACGTGGTAGCGCCCGATCGTGAGCGGATCCAGTTCCATGGCTTCAGTCTGGCAGAGGGGAGAGGGCTCCGCACCCTCCTGGCTTCAACTCTGTTCGGTCCTCAGGTCCAGTGCCTGGGGTAGCGGCGGTGGTACACGATGTTGTTGGTGATGAGGGCCATGATCAAGAGGATGGCCACTCCGGCCAGAACGGGCACCAGGAGGAATCCCCAGGTGGCATGGCCCTGGACGCCGATGAGGGCTGTGGCGCCGCCCGGGGGGTGGGTGGTGTGGGTCAGGTGCATGAGTCCGATGGCCAGACCCACTCCGATGGCGGCCGTCCATGGGTGGCTCCCCAGGGTGGCCACCAGGCCGATTGCCACCAGGGCTGAGAGCAGGTGCCCACCGATGAGGTTCCGGGGCTGGGCGAGAGGGGAGTCCGGGGCTCCGAAGAGCATGACCGCCGAGGCCCCGAAGGAGCCGATGAGTAGAGGTTGCCCCCACCAGCCAGCCACCGCCTGGATGGCCAGGATCGCGAGGGTTCCGCTGAGCAGCCCCCACAGGGCGAACCTGCGGGAGGCCTGGCCCCGCCGGGGCGGGGGGGCCCCTTTGAGCTTGCCTGGGAACTGCGCGAGCCTTTGCCTCATGGCTTCCATTCATACCCCGTCACGCCACGGGATGGATTGACCGATGTCAAGACTCCCCAAATAGAAGTCCGCTGTCTTGAATCCACTTGTGCCCATTCCATGGGCCTGTGGCTGATACGCCTTTGCTTCTCCTGGAGCCGAGCCCATCCTTGACACGGGTTCCGGTTGCGCCTTAGTCTGATTCTGGATATTTAACGATGCGTCCCTCCTCCTTTTTCGCCTTTACCTGCGCCTTCCGCCGATTTACTTGGCGGGGGCGGGAGATTGGCTGAAGACGAGGCTGGCACACACCCTAGACTCGACGTTCATGTCGCAACCCGTCCGCACTCCCTGGTGGACGGGTTTTTTGATACCCGGACGTGAACCCTGGGGGGCGGATCGAATCCGGAGGATCCATCATGGAACCCACACCCAAGGAAAGCCCTGAAGGTCTCGATCTCGTCCGCAAGGAGATCGACGAGGTGGATCGCGAACTGCTCCGCCTCCTGGCCCGCCGCTTCGATGCGGTGCGCCAGGTGGCCACCACCAAGCGGAACGAGGATGCCAAGGCGATCCTGGACAGTGCCCGGGAGCTGGATGTCCAGGCCCACTGGGTGCAGGATGCCGAATCCCTGGGCCTCTCCGCCCCCTTCGCCCGCCGGATCCTGAAGGAAGTCCTGAACCACTCCCGGCGCATTCAGGAGCCCCTGATCTCCGGGGCCTCCGAGCAGGTGGTCCACCACCTCAAGGTGGGCTACCAGGGCGTTCCCGGGTGCTACAGCTCCCTGGCTTCCGCCCATCTGATGGCAACCCGCACCAGCGCCACCGTGGATCTGGGGGGCTACCCAACCTTCCCGGATGTGGTGGATGCCCTTCAGAATCGCGAGATCGACTACGCCTTCCTCCCGGTGGAGAACAGCATCGGCGGCAGCATCCTGGACGTGAACCGCCTCATCGTGGACCAGTCCCTGCACGTGGTGGACGAGGAAGTCTGGGAGGTGGAGCATGTCCTGGCCGCCCGTCCCGGCGTCAAGCTGGAGGATCTGCGGGAGGTGCGCAGCCACCCCGCCGCCCTCACCCAGTGCGAAACCTTCCTCCGGGGCCTGGAGAACGTCGAGCGTCAGGCCTGGTTTGACACCGCCGGAGCTGCCGCCTCCCTGGAGGCCGAGGACCTGCGCCACGTGGGCGCCCTCTGTTCAGAAGAGGCCGCCCAGCACTACGGCCTGGTGGTCCTGGAGCGGGGCATCGCCGATCGCGAGCGCAATGAGACCCGCTTCCTCCTGCTCTCCCTGGAGCCCGAGGTCCCCGATCAGCGCCTGCCCTGCAAGACCTCCCTGGTCTTCAAGCTCAACCATCACGAGGGTGCCCTGGCCAAGGCCCTGGCCATCCTGGCGGATTCCGGCACCAACCTGACCCGCATCGAGAGCCGTCCCCAGCCCGATATCCCCTGGGAATACCTCTTCTTCGTGGACGTGGAGGGTCACAAGGACTCCCCCAACCTCTCCGCCGCCCTTCGCCAGCTGCGTTCCTGCTGCAACCACCTCCGGATCCTGGGGAGCTACCCCTTCCGCACCAAGAAGCAGGAACAGCACCTGGATGTCCCCGCTCCGGTGGCCCTGCCTCCGGTCCAACCCAGCTGCCGCATCGAGTCAGTGCCGGAAACGCCCAAGGCCGCGCCCAAGCGCACCACCTTCAAGATCGGCAATGTGACCCTGGGGGAAGGCACCTTCGTCATGATGTCCGGCCCCTGCGCCGTCGAAAGCCGGGAGCAGATCCTGGAGTCCGCCGCCATGGTCAAGGCCGCCGGGGCCACCATCCTCCGGGGCGGCGCCTTCAAGCCCCGCACCTCGCCCTACGCCTTCCAGGGCCTCGGCCTTGAGGGCCTGCGCTACCTCCAGGAAGCCGGCCGCACCTACGGGATGCCCGTGACCACCGAGGTCATGGCCATCGAGGACATCCTGGCGGTGGCGGCCCATGCCGACATCCTCCAGGTGGGCGCCCGCAACATGCACAACTTCAGCCTGCTCAAGGAACTGGGCCGCCTGGACAAGCCCATCCTCCTCAAGCGCGGCATGAGCGCCACCGTCAAGGAGCTGCTGCTGGCGGCGGAGTACATTCTGGCCGGGGGCAACCAGCAGGTGATCCTCTGTGAGCGCGGCATCCGCACCTTCGAGACCGCGACCCGCTCCACTCTGGATGTGAGCGCCGTGCCTGTCATCAAGCGTTCCACCAACCTGCCGGTCATCGTGGATCCCTCCCACGCCGCAGGCATCCGGGAACTGGTGGCTCCCCTGGCCCTGGCCGCCGCCGCCGCCGGTGCGGACGGTCTCATTGTGGAGGCCCATCCCCACCCCGAGCAGGCCCTCTGCGACAAGGAACAGGCCCTCACGGGCGAGGACCTCAAGCAGCTCATGGCCGACCTGCGCCCCATCGTGGCCGGTCAGGGACGTATCTGGTCGTAAAAAATGAATTCCACCACGAAGACACCAAGGCACGAAGGAAGAACAAAAGAAAGAAAAGATAAATCTGTGTTTTGTTTTTTTCTTTCTTTTCCTTTCTTGGTGTTCTTTGTGGCTTAGTGGTGGAATTTTCTTTTAGGGTTTTCGATGATTTCTGCTGATTCCATGCCTTCTCTCAATCCCCGCGCCTCGTCGGTGGGCATCTCGCCCACCATGGCGGCGGCGGCGGCGCTGTGCAAGCACCCGGACCCGGTGGACCTGACGGTCGGGGAGCCGGACTTCTTGCCGCCCCTGGAGGCCCGGGAGGCTGCCATGGCCGCCATCCGGGAGGGGCGGACGAAGTACGGTCCCGCTGCGGGGCTTCCGGCCCTCAGGGATGCGGTGAGCCAGGATCTGGCTCGCCGGGACGGGGTGGTCCGGGCGGCGGAGAACACGATCATGACCGCTGGCGGCAAGGCCGCCATCCATGACGCCCTGCGCTGCATCCTGAACCCCGGGGATGAGGTGCTGATCTTCGCTCCCTACTGGCCCACCTTCCGGGACCAAGTCCTCTGGTGCGGCGGCGTGCCGGTGATCGTCCCGCCCGGGAAGGATCTCCTGCCTTCCCTTGAGGCCATCGACGCGGCCCTGAGTCCCCGGACCCGGGCCGTGATCCTGAACCAGCCCTCCAACCCCACCGGGCGGGTCTGGGATGCCGAACGTCTGGCTCACCTGGCCCAGGTGGCCCGGGAGCGGGGGCTCTGGATCATCCTGGATCAGGTTTACGGCACCGTGACCTACGATGGCCCCGAGCGTCCCTTCCTGGCCCAGGCCCCGGATCTGGCGGACCGTTGCGTCGTGGTGGAGAGCTTTTCCAAGCGTTTCGCCATGACGGGCTACCGCCTGGGTTCCGCCTCGGCTCCGGCCCCCCTCATCACCGCCATGGTGGCCCTGGCGTCCAGCACCGTGACCCACCCTTCGATCATCGCCCAGCATGGCGCCCTGGCGGCCCTGGCGCTGGACGGGAGCTGGCAGCGGGAAACAGTGAGCATTTCGTCGGTGGGGCGTGGGCGAGGCTGCCTCAGGTAGACGGAGCCCCCACCGATGAAATGCGGTGTTGAACAAGCCCGGAGCGGCGGGGGAGTTGGGCGAGGGCTATGGGGAAATCGCGCCTGCTGATCCACTTTTGGGGACGCCAGGTCCCCTGTCGCCCAGGGATTGCTGACTGCTGAGC
>NZ_KI912269.1:365440-403674 GCF_000242615.2 Holophaga foetida DSM 6591 | reverse complement strand
CACCTGAGCCGCACCCAGTGGGGTGTCCTCCGCTTCGGCCTACGGCCTACGCTCCAGACACCCCACGGGCTCATACAACAAGGGGGTCAATATTCGTGTCGCCGGGTGGGTTAATTTTCATGTCGCTTGACAGTCGTCTGGCGATGCGTCAACATCGCGATGACCAAGGAGCCTTCATTTACATGGAATTGCTAGCTTTCTTACTGCGCGGGCCCGCCACACGGCGCCACCCCCGCCGCGGAGCGGCTTCGTTCAACGGTGGAGTCCCTGCGGGTCCGCCGGGACCGCGCCCACGCGGCCCTTTCCGGTCTGCCTGGGGTTGCGGTGCAGCTTCCCCAGGGCGCCCTCTACCTATTCCCTGACGCCTCCGAATGGATGGCCAGCCATGGGGTCGCCAGCGATGGCGAGCTGGTGGCCCGGCTCCGGGACGAGGCCGGGGTCAAGACCCTCAGCGGCGGAGCCTTCGGGGCGCCGGGCCACCTGAGGCTCTCCATTGCCGCGCCGAGTGCCGAGCTGGAGAAGGGCGTGGAGCGGCTGAAGAGCTTCTTCGGGGCATGAACTGATCCACTAGGTGGGATTGGACTGACCTTTGGGTGTGCCGGAGAATCAGGAAATCAGCTGGGATGAACAGGATGAACAGGATAAAGCAATCAGCGGGCAACCATGGTTTACATAGGCGCTCCGGCCCGCCCCGCCATGCGGGGGCGCGCGGCAAAGCCGCACGCGTTCAAGAAGGGCGAGGGGGCTATGGCACGCGCGCGTGCCTCCGCCCCCTTGCCCTTCTTGAACCTGGCCAGAGCGCCGAGCCGCCTGTCAGCTGTTTTTCATCCCTTTTATCCCATGCATCCCAGCTCATGTCTTTTCCGGCCGAGCCAAACAGTTATTAATCGGGTTCGCCTATTCTCCGTGCCCTCTGTGTTGATCTTTTGAGATGACAGGAAAAATGCTATGAACGAACGCATTCTCACCGCCCCCACGGGCAGCTGCCGCATCCTGACGGATGCCCGGCTGGAAGACTTGAAGGCTCTGGCCCAGGGGCGTCGTGTGGTCGTGGTCACGGACGCCAATGTCTTTGCCGCCCAGGGGCACCGCCTGGCGGGCTTCGATGTGATTCAGGTAGGCCTGGGAGAATCGAACAAGACCCTCGCCACGGTGGAGGGGCTCTACGAGGCCTTCCTGGAACGGGAGCTGGACCGTTCCAGCCTGATCATCGGCGTCGGGGGCGGTATCGTCTGCGACATCACCGGTTTCGCGGCCTCCACCTACATGCGGGGCCTGCGCTTCGGCCTCGTTCCCACCACCCTCCTGGCCCAGGTGGACGCGGCCATCGGGGGCAAGAACGGTGTCAACTTCCATCGCTACAAGAACATGGTGGGAGTCATCCGTCAGCCTTCCTTCGTGCTGGTGGATCCCACGACCCTGGCGACCCTGCCGATCCGGGAAATCCGCTGCGGGCTCGCGGAAGTCGTGAAGTCCGCTGCCATCGCGGACCGCGAGCTCTTCGAGTGGCTGGAGCTTGAAGGGGAGCGGGTGGAGGCCCTGGAGCCCGAGGCCCTGGCCCGGGCTGCGGCCGGGGCCGTGGCGGTCAAGGCCCGGATTGTCCAGGAGGATGAGGAGGAGACCGGTGTCCGGATGCTCCTCAACCTGGGCCACACCCTGGGGCATGCCCTGGAGCAGACCCTTGCCCCGGGCAGCGTGACCCACGGCGAGGCCGTGGCCATGGGCATGGTGGCTGCAGCGCGGCTTTCGGTCCGGAAGCTGGGGCTTCCCGCCGAGGACGCGGAGCGGATCCAGCGCCTCCTGGAGCGCCTTGGCCTCCCCACGGGCGTGGGCGCGGAGCAGACCCGCACCGCCCTCCAGTCCATCCGCCAGGACAAGAAGCGCCGCGGCACGCAGATCCACTGGATCCTGCTGGAGTCCATCGGCAAGGGGCGAGTCTCTCCCCTTGAACTTGCGGATACCGAAGACCTGCTGCTGGGAGAAGGCGAATGATCCAGATCGCTCCGGGACCCGTGTCGGGCCGCCTCCGGGCTCCCGCCTCCAAGAGCCACGCCCAGCGCGTCCTGATTGCCGCATCCCTGGCGGAGGGCACGAGCCGCATCCTCAACCCCGGCAGTTCCGCAGATGTGCGGGCCTGTCTTTCGGTGATCCAGGCCCTGGGGGCCCAGGTGGAGGATCGGGGCCAGGAGCTCCTGATCCGCGGGGGGGGCCAGCCCGCCAGTGATCTCCTGGACTGTGGGGAATCGGGCTTCTGCCTTCGCTCCACTTCCGCCGTGGCGGCCCTCTTCGATCGCCGTCTAACCCTGGCGGGGCACGGCTCCCTGGCCACCCGTCCCGTGGATATGGTGGTGGACGCCCTGCGCCAGTTCGGGGTTCTGGTGGAGACCCGGGGGGGATGCCCTCCCGTGACCATCCAGGGCCCCCTTCGGGGCGGGCGTGCCGTCGTGGATGGCAGTTCCAGTAGCCAGTTCCTGAGCGGGCTGCTCCTGGCCCTGCCCAGGGCCCAGGGGGACAGCGAACTGGAGGTCCAGAACCTCCGCAGCGGCCCCTATGTGCAGATGACCCTGGATGTTCTCAAAGCCTTTGGGCTCCAGGCGGAGGCGACGGCGGATCTTTCCCGCTTCCGGATTCCCGGTCGCCAAGCCTACCGCGCCGCCACGGTGGATGTGGAGGGGGACTGGTCCGGGGCTGCCTTCCTGCTGGTGGCTGGGGCCATCGCCGGGGATGTGACGGTGGAGGGGCTTCTGGCCCACTCCGCCCAGGCGGACCGTGCCATCCTCGCTGCCCTGGAGGCCGCGGGGGCCGTGCCTGTATGGGAGCAGGGGGCTGTGCGGGTCCGCCGGACCGACCTGCGGGCCTTCGACTTTGATGCCACGGACTGCCCCGATCTCTTTCCTCCCCTGGCGGCCCTGGCCTGCCATTGCGAGGGGACAACGCGGATCCTGGGTGTGGATCGGCTGAAGCACAAGGAGAGCGACCGCGCAGCGGCCCTGTGCAAGGAATTGGGGGCCCTTGGGGCGGCGGTGGAGGTCCAGGGGAACCTGATGCTCGTTACCGGCGGGCCGCTGAGAGGTGCCACCGTGGACTCCCACAACGATCACCGCATCGCCATGGCCGCAGCTGTAGCGGCCCTGCGCTCCCAGTTCGGGGTGGCCATCGAGGGGGAAGGCTGTGTGGCCAAGTCCTATCCTGAGTTCTTCGAGGACCTGGCCACCCTGCAAGGCCACTCCTGATTCTTTACTTGTCTTAACAGAAACGGCGCCTGATGGCGCCGTTTCTGTTAAGGCAAGTAAAATGCTTGACCTTTTGTCGCACAAAAAAGATTGCAGGCTTCCGGTGTTGATCCGATGATATGACCAGAAGCAAGAATCCCTGAACCAGACCGGAACGGATGGGGTTGGGGACAAGCGAGAAGCGTTCAGCTGACCGACTACGGTTGCGTCAGCTCTAGTTTAGCCAGTTTTAGAGAAAATTATCTCGATAGATCGAGAGCAAATCTGGAGGACACCATGAAGCGCAACATGTACCAGTGGGTCAACGAAATCCTGGCTTCCCCCGAGCGGAAGGCCCTGCCCATCGTCACCTATCCCGGTGCCGACCTCACCGGCGGACGGATCATCGATATCGTCTGCAACGGCAAGGTGCAGTTCGAGTGCATCAAAGCCCTCTCCGATAAGTACCCCTCTGCGGCCGCCATCACCATCATGGATCTCTCCGCCGAGGCCGAGACCTTCGGCAGCCCCGTGAAGTTCTCGGACCACGAGGCCCCCACCGTCACCGCCCCCATCGTCACCGACAAGGCCGCCATCGAAGCCCTCCAGGTGCCCAAGGCCGGCCTGATGCGCACCGAGGCCTACCTGAAGGCCGCCGAACTCGCCGCCGAGAAGATCACCGATCGCCCCACCCTGGGCGGCGTCATCGGGCCCTTCTCCCTGGCGGGCCGCCTCTTCGATGTCACCCAGATCATGATCGCCGTGCGCCGCGACCCTGAGATGATCCACACCCTCATGGCCAAGTGCACCCAGTACGTGACGGAATACATCCTGGAGTTCAAGAAGGCCGGTGCCAACGGCGTGGTCATGGCCGAGCCCACCGCCGGACTGCTCTCCCCCGCCATGTGCAAGACCTTCGCCTTCGACTACGTGAAGCAGATCGTGGACCAGGTCCAGGACGAGAACTTCATCGTGGTGCTTCACAACTGCGGCCACGCGGTGAAGCAGGTTCCTGCCATGGTGGAAACGGGCTCCAAGGTGCTCCACTTCGGCAACGCGGTGGACATGATGGAGATCATGCCCCAGATCCCCGCCGATGTGGTGGCCTGCGGCAACATTGATCCCTCCAATGTCATGCGCATGGGCAGCACCGAGATGGTCCGCGAGAAGGTCTCCGAGCTCCTGGCCAAGACGGCCTCCTACAAGACCTTCGTGCTCTCCACCGGTTGCGATGTGCCCCCCGGCAGCCCCCAGGCCAACGTGGAAGAGTTCTTCTCGGCCCTGGTCGACTACAACCGCGCCCAGGCCACTGTGGCCAAGGAGGCCTGAAGACGGGTTCCGATTCCATCATTTCCACTCCTCCAGGGGGATCCCGCATCGTGCGGGATCCCCTTTTCCGTTGGAGGGTTTGAAAAGATGGCCCGGCGGTGTACTTTTCGTACAGGGAGTTCTGATGAACACGTTCGGTCGGCTTTTCCGCATCTCCATCCTCGGCGAGTCCCACGGGGCCTGTGTGGGCGTTCTCCTGGACGGCGTTCCCGCAGGGCTGGTCCTCTCGGATGATGATTTCACGGCGGACATGGAGCGCCGCAAGGGGGGCAAGGCCCCGGGGACGACGCCCCGCCAGGAGGAGGACAAGCCCATGCTCCAGGCGGGTTTCTTCGAAGGGCGCACCACCGGAGCCCCACTGCTCATCCTCTTTGAGAACCGCAACACCCGATCCGGCGCCTACGAGGGGCTACAGAACACCCCTCGTCCAGGCCATGCCGACTGGGTGGCCCAGAAGAAATACGGAGGCTATGCGGATATGCGTGGCAGCGGGCACTTCTCCGGGCGGCTCACGGCTGGGCTGGTGGCTGCGGGGGTCATCGCCAAGAAGCTGATGGAACCCATCCAGATCGAGGCCACCCTGCTGGAAGTGGGAGGCCGCAAGGATATCCCCCAGGCGGTGGCCGAGGCCATGGCCGCCGAGGACTCCATCGGGGGACTGGTGGAGTGCCGGGTCAAGGGGCTTCCGGCGGGCCTTGGGGAACCCTTCTTCGATTCCGTGGAATCCCTCCTGGCCCATGGGGCCTTCTCCATCCCCGCCATCAAGGCCATCGAGTTCGGGGATGGTTTCGCCGCTGCCCAGGCCCGGGGCAGCGAGTTCAACGATGCCATCGAGAACGTGGAGGGTCACACCCGGACCAACCGCTCCGGGGGCATCAACGGGGGCATCTCCAACGGCAATGAACTGGTCTTCCGGGTGGCGGTGAAGCCCACCTCCAGCATCAATGCGGTCCAGCGCACCGTGGACATGACCACCGGGGAGCAGACGGATCTCTCGGTGGGTGGACGCCATGACGCCTGCATCGCCCTCCGGGTGCCTGTGGTGCTGGAAGCCATGACGGCCCTGGTGCTCACGGACCTCCTGATGCAGGAGGGGCGGATCGAGCGGGTGCTGGGGCAGGGCTGAGGGACCCCTTTCTGTGGACTGCCTTCAGCCGATGGCCCTGGCTTCGGCTTTGGGACCAGTCTTTGTTGTGGGAGCAAGGATGTTACGTACTGTGTGTTTGTAATTCATGATCGGGGTGGACCCTTGGGTAATCACTTCGGAGATCCCATGCAGAAACCTATCACCGCCCTGACTGCTCTCGCTGCCATTCTGGCCTCTGCCACCATCGGGTGCGGCGGTTCCTCCAGTTCTTCACAAGCCGCTACGGAAGTTCAAAGTCCCAAGCACGTCATCCTCATCATCGGGGACGGTATGCAGATGGAGCATGAGGTGGCTGCCAGCCGTTACCTGACTGGGACGGATGACGGCCTGGCCTTCCACGCCTTCCCCTTCCAGTCCTATGTCTCCACCTGGGATGTGACTGCGTACAACAAGTACGCCTCGTTCAACGGTACCGCCTCCTATGCCCCTGGGGCCGTGGATGCCTCCACGGGCTACGACATCACCCTGGGAGGCGTGGCCCCCTATCCCGTGGATACGGCGGATCACTCCTCCTACTTCTACCTGAACAGCACCCTGGGGTGGCCTGCCACGGACAGCGCCAGCGCCGCCACGGCCATGTCTACGGGGTACAAGACCGATGATGGCAATATCGCCTGGCTGAGCGGGGATCCCAGCACCGGCGGCAACCGGACAGCCAACAATGGCAGCCTCAAGACCATCGCCGAGATCGCCCGCGAAGAGAGGGGCATGGCCATCGGTGTGGTGAGCACCGTGCCCTTCAACCATGCAACCCCCGCTGGCTTCGTGAGCCACAACGTCAACCGGAACAACTACTACATCGGTTACAAGAGCGCCACGACCGGCATCGCCGATGAGATCATCAGCACCATCAAGCCCGAGGTCGTCATCGGTGGTGGGCATCCCCTTCTGGACAATCCTGCTTATTCGACGACCAAGGGATATATCTCACAGTCCCTCCACAACACCCTGAAGGCTTCCTCCGACTTTGTCTTCGCGGAACGCGCCACCGGGATGAACGGCAGCATCACCCTTGCCCAGGCGGCGGACACGGCGGTGGCTGGTGGCAAGAAGCTCTTCGGGCTCTACGGCGGCGCCGGTGGGAATTTCGAATACCATGTGCCCACGGATACCCCCGGTTCGCCGAGCGTCGCCCGCGGCAGCTACGAGAATCCCGAGCTGAAGGATGCGAGCGTCGCGGCGCTCAAGGTCCTCAGCCAGAACGAGAAGGGCTTCTTCCTCATGATCGAGCAGGGGGATATCGATTGGGCCAACCATGCCAACCAGTACGAGAACATGATCGGCTGCATGTATGACCTCAATGAGACCGTGAAGTCCGTGGTTTCCTACGTGGATCAGCCCGGCGATGACATCGATTGGACCAACACCCTCCTCATCGTGACCTCGGACCACTCCAACAGCTTCATGCGCCTGAGCACCACCAATACCCTGGGGATCGGCGATCTGCCCCCCACGGATGCCACCGAGCGGGCCAACTATGTGACCTATGGCACCACCGGGCACACCAATGAACTGGTCACCATCTACGCCAAGGGGCCGACTGCTGCTCTGACCACCCTCAGCAGTAACTATCGCACCTGGTACAACGCGGACATCCTGGACAACACTCACCTGTTCCACAGCATGGCCACCTTCATCGGCGCTCCCAAGACTTCGCCCCTGACCGTGACGCAGTAAGGTTCTGCCGCATCGCAGCAGGCGCAGCGGATGGTGTCCATCTGTTGCGCCTGCTTTTGTGGCTAGGCTCTTTCCACCCGGTTCCTTCCCGCCGCCTTGCCGCGATAGAGGGCCTCATCTGCCCGGCCCAGGGCCTGGGCAAAGCTCCCGGTGGGGCCACCCTGGCTGAGGCCGAAGGTCATGGTGAGAGGGATGAGCGCTCCTTCGTAGCGGATCTCGAGCTGGGCGAGGTGGCTCCGGATGCGTTCCGCCGCCTCGACACCCGCCTCCAGGGTGGTTTCGGGGAGCAGGATCAGGAACTCCTCGCCGCCCCAGCGGGCCACTTGGTCCTCGGCTCGGATCGAGCCCAGGAGGCATTCGGAGACGGATTTCAGGGCCTGGTCGCCGCCGTAGTGGCCATGGCGGTCGTTGATGGCCTTGAAGTGATCGATGTCCCCCAGGATGACCGTGAATGGCCGCTGGTGGCGCTCATGACTGTTCTGGACCATGGCTGCCAGCTCTTCCATCCGCCGTCGGTTCATGAGCCCCGTCAAGGGGTCCGTGCTGGCCATTCCCAGCAGCCTTCGGGTCATGGTCGCGATGGCCTTGTTGTGGTGGAAGGCTGTGGTGGCGATGAAGATGCACAGGGCCGCTTCGTTCAATTTGACGACCACATGCATCGAGGCCGTCGGCAGGGGCCACCAGGGAGCCATGGATCCCAGCCAGGGCACCAGACCCAGGTAGAACCCCATCATCAGGATGGGCGGGAAGAACTTGGCCATCAGGGTGTCTCGCCCTTCGGGATTGCCCAGGAAGAGGAGGGTCAAGGCATAGTAATGGAAACCTGCCTCGCGGCCCACCCCCAGGACAGCCACCGCCGAGAATGCCAGGGTCGTGATCCAGATGAAGGTGAACAGGCACTCGGCGTGTCTCCATGGCATCCGTGAGCGGGCCCAGCCAAGGGTGGCCAGGAAGGCGCAAGTGGTCAGGGCCATGGGCCAGTTCCCCAGGACGAGGAATACCGCCAGGAAGACGGCATACAAGCCCAGCGCCACGAGATTGCCTCGGCGAGCCAGGAGCCAGTAGTGTTCCAGGATGATGGGAGACATGTCGGGCATGGGCGGATCCCGCCACCAATCTCGGTTGGACCGGCTCCCTGCGCAATGTGTCGGGTTGGCCGGGGCCGGTCCCTTGAGTAAGCTGAAGGGCTGGCCTGAAGAGGGGAAGCATGTCGTACGCGCTGTCGAGGACTGAACTGCTGCTGGGGGCCGAGGCTCTGGAGCGGCTCCAGCGGAGCAGGGTGGCCATCTTCGGCGTGGGGGGGGTTGGCAGTTTCGCCGCCGAGGCCCTGGTCCGGGCGGGGGTGGGGCACTTCGTCCTGGTGGATCACGACTGCATCTGCCAGACCAATCTCAACCGCCAGCTCCACGCCACCATGCGCACCATCGGCCAGTTCAAGGTGGAGGCCATGAAGGCCCGGATGCTGGAGATCAATCCCGAGGCGAAGATCGAAGCGATCCGGGACTTCTACAACCCCGGCAGGGCCGATGAGCTGATCGGGGAGGGATTCGACTACATCCTGGACTGCATCGATACGGTCACCGGCAAGCTGGACCTGATCCAGGAGGCCAAGCGGCGCGAGATCCCCATCATCAGCGCCATGGGGGCCGGCAATAAGCTGGATCCCACCGGCTTCGAGGTGACGGACCTCTCCAAGACCATCAACTGCCCCCTGGCCAAGATCCTGCGCAAGGAGCTCCGCAAGCGGGGCATCCGCCACCACAAGGTGGTCTACTCCCAGGAGGAGGCTCTGGTGCCGGACAAGGGGGAAGACACCGGATGCCCGGCGGACTGCAGCTGCCCCAAGAAGGGCGAGCCTGCCATCACCTCCCGCCGTCAGCTCCCGGGCAGCGTCTCGTTTGTTCCCGGGGTGGTGGGCATGATCATGGCTGGGGAGGTGATCAAGGACCTGATTCGCAAGCCCCTCGGTGATGGAGAATAGCCCCCTCCTGAGTGCCGCCCGTCAGTGCCTGGAGGCCGCCGGGGCCAGGGGCATGGGGGATGAGGACTACAGGGCCATCATCCGGCTGCTGGGAGAATGAAAGGGCTCCCCCTCACCTCTGGGGGGAACCCCCCTTGGAGGACGTGCGATCGAGGAGAAGGATGAGGCTGGCCAGAAGGCAGAGGGCGATGGCAAAGGTGCCGACGCCGCACCAACCGTAGGTCTTCCAGGCCAGCATGGCAGCGGCGGCGCCGAAGCTCCCCCCCAGGAACATGCCCACCATGAAGAGGGTATTCACGCGGTTCTTGGCCTCGGGGCGGAGGCTGTAGACCATTTGCTGGTGGGCGATCAGGGAGCTCTGCACCCCGAAGTCGAGGATGATGACTCCGGCCACCAGGCCCGCCAGGCTGCTCCAGCCCAGCATGACCAGCCAGGCCACGAGGGCGCATGCAGCGCCGAGCATCACGACCGAACGGGCGCCCCGGCGGTCTGCCTGCCGCCCAGCCAGGGGGGCCACCATGATGCCAACGGTGCCCACGATACCGAAGAGTCCTGCGACATCCGCACCCCGGGAGAGGGGGGGAGCCTCCAGGTGCAGGGCGAGAGTGGTCCAGAAGGCGTTGAAAACGGCGAAGAGGCAGCCCTGGATGATCGTGGCGCGCCTCAGGCGGGGCTCCTCAAGCCAGAGTCTTCCCACGGAGGCCATCAGGGAACCGTAGCCCATGGAGACGGAGGGCCGGATGGAAGGCAGGATCCTGGTGGACAGGGCCCCCAGGAGGGCCAGAGGGACACCTATGCCGAACATGGCCCGCCAGCCCCAGTGGGCGGCGACGAAGCCCGCCAGGGTCCGACTCAAAAGGATCCCGCAGAAGAGGCCGCTCATCACTGCGCCGACCACGGCCCCCCGCTTCTCCTCTGGAGCGAGGGCCGCAGCCAGGGGCACGATCTGCTGGACCACCGAGGTGCCTGCACCGATGAGAAAGGATATGGTGAGCAGGGACCAGCTGCCCGGCGCGAGAGCCGCGCACCCGAGGGTCACCGCCAGGGCCAGGAACTGGGTCAGGATGAGCTTCCGGCGCTCGAAGAGGTCCCCCAGGGGCACCAGGAGCAGGAGGCCCACCGCGTACCCCAGCAGCGTGAGGGTGGGGATCAATCGGGTGGTGGTGTCCCCCGGGAAGCTGCGGCCGATGACCCCCAGCATGGGCTGGTTGTAGTAGAGGTTCGCCACGCCCATGGCGGTGACGAGGGCGAGGATGAAAACCAGACTGCGGCTGGGGCCTGCCTGTGGGGACGCCGCTCGTGAATCCATCTTGTCATCCATTCAGTGGGTGGCCGACGGCCGAGGGCTGTTGGGGCTGGCTCCCTGGGCCGGTGCCTCTCCACTCCGCCTCGGCTCCGGGAGACGGGTCAAGGCCAGGGGGATCACCTCGTCCATGTGGCTTACGAGGTGGATGCTGAGCTGTTCCCGGACCTCGGCGGGAACCTCTTCCAGGTGGCGGGCGTTCTCGCTGGGGATGAGGACGGCCCGGCAGCCCATCCGGTGGGCCGCCAGGAGCTTCTCCTTGAGGCCTCCGATGGGGAGCACCATGCCCCGGAGGGTGAGTTCACCGGTCATGGCCAGGTCCCCCCGTACGGGGATGCCTGTGAGGGCGGAGATCAGCGCCGTGGCCAGGGTGATCCCGGCGCTGGGACCGTCCTTGGGGATGGCCCCCTCGGGGACATGGACGTGGAGTTCCAGCTTCTCCATGAAGTCCGGGGCCAGCCCGAGGCGCTCGGCCCGGGTGCGCACGAAAGAGAGGGCGATCTGGGCGCTCTCCTGCATGACCTCCCCCAGTTTGCCCGTGAGCTTGAGATTGCCCTTGCCCGGAAGGGTGGCGGCCTCGATGGTGAGAAGATCGCCCCCGGTGGAGGTCCAGGCCAGGCCGTTGACTACCCCCGGGAGGGCCTGGACGTCGGGGCGGGTTTCCAGGAAGTGTTCGGGTCCCAGGAGCTTGGGCAAACGCTCCCGGCCCACCTCGGGTTCGAAGGGTTCCTGGTCAGCCTTGTCGGGCTGGAGGCTGTGACGGGCCAGCTTTCTCAGGATGGCGGAGATCTCCCGTTCCAGTTGCCGGACTCCGGCCTCCTTGGTGTAGGCCTGGATGATCTTCTCCAGGGCTGGATCCTGGAAGTGGATCGCCATGTCCTGCATGCCGTGGCGCTCAAGGGACTTGGGCACCAGATGCTGCTGGGCGATGGCCAGCTTCTCCTTGAGGGTGTAGCCGCTCAGTTCGATGACCTCCAGGCGGTCGTCCAGGGCCGCCGGGATGTTGTGGCGCACGTTGGCGGTGCACAGGAACATCACCTGACTCAGGTCGAAGCCCAGGTCCAGGTAGTGGTCCTGGAAGGCGCCGTTCTGTTCTGGATCCAGGACCTCCAGGAGGGCCGAGGCCGGATCTCCCCGGTAATCCGAAGCCATCTTGTCGATCTCGTCCAGGAGCATGAGGGGATTGCGCACCGCAGCCTTCTTCATGAGGCTGATGATGCGGCCGGGCATGGACCCGATGTAGGTGCGGCGGTGTCCCCGGATCTCCGCCTCATCCCGCACTCCGCCGAGGGAGAAGCGCACGAAGGGGCGGTTCAGGGCCCGGGCGATGCTGCGGGCCAGACTGGTCTTGCCCACGCCTGGAGGGCCCACCAGGCAGAGGATGGGGCCCCGGAGCCCGCCGCCCTTGGAGCTGTCCTTCAGGCGGCGCATGACTGCCAGGTACTCAAGGACCCGGGCCTTGACCTTCTCCAGGCCTGCGTGGTCCTCGTCGAGGATCTGTTCGGCGCCGTCCAGGTCCAGGTGATCCTCGGCGGTGGCTTTCCAGGGCAGGGCGAGGAGCCAGTCGATGTAGGTGCGGGAAACCGTGGCCTCGGCGCTCTGGGGGGGCATGGCCTCCATCCGCTCCAGTTCCTCCAGGGCCTTCTTCTCGGCCTCTTCGCTCATTCCGGCTTCCAGGATCCGTTCCTTGAGCCGGGTGCCCTCGTCCTTCTCTCCCTTCTTGCCCAGTTCTTGCTGGATGACCCGCATCTTCTCGTTGAGGACGTACTGCTTGTGATCCTCGTCCAGGCGCTGCTGGGTCTTGGCCTCCACCTCCCGGTCCACGGCATGGCGGGCGGCGTCCATCTCCACCAGTTTGAGGAAGGTGTGGAGCCGGGGCTCGATCTCCAGCTGCTCCAGGATGCTCTGCTTCTCCTTGACCTCCACCGGCAGCAGGCCTGCCACCGTATCCACGGCCCTGCCGAGGGGGAGCTCCCTGAGCTGGTCCATGGAGAGGAGTCGGCTGGCATCGGCGTTGCGGGCCAGGAGATTCTCGACGGTCTGATGGAAGGTCGCCAGGAGGGGGGCTTCGCCCAGGGCGGTGGGCTCGTCCAGGAGGGTCACCTCGGCCTTGATGACTTCATCCTGGTCCAGGTAGCGCTCCAGCTTCACCCGGGCGATGCCCTTCACCCCCACCTTGTAGTAGTCCTTGGGCAGGGCGATGAGGGATTCCACCAGGGCCAGGGTGCCAGTGGCGTAGAGGGTCTCCTGCTTGGGCTCATCCTCCTTGGGCTCGCGCTGGGTGAGGAGCACGAGGTGGTCCCCGGCCTTGATGGCCTGCTCGAGGGTGCGGACCGAAGCTCGGCGCCCTACGACGAAGGGCACCCGGGACCCCGGAAAGAGGACCATGTCGCGGATGGGGATGGCGGGAAGGGTGAGGGTCTTGTTGGTCATGGTTTCAGCTCGTTCAGGTCCCGGGGGGACCAGGATCACTAGGATAGCCATTCCTGTCATTGGATGATGGCTGTCCCGTCTTCGAGTCAAGTCGAGTTGTGTCGAGTTGTGTCGAGTTGTATTGATTTATTTATTGTTAAACCCTGACTGCCTCAAAGTTGCCATAAGCCCGTGTGTGGCTTCTTTTATGTTGCAAATATTGCTTTTATCCTGTAAATCCTGTGTATCCTGTTTTAAAAAAGAACAGGATACACAGGATTTACAGGATAAATAGATATTAAGATTAAAAAACGCCCCTTCCTGATCCTGTGATCCAAAGGGCCAGGGTCCGGCGAAAAAATGGGCGCGGATGGAATGCCTTTCCGGCTTCCCTCCGTGCCCCTTTTTTCGCGTGGGTTGCTTTCTACCCTGCGGCTTCGACCTCTTCTGGAGGCAGTCCCATCACTTCCAGCACCCGTTCCCGGGTGATGCGCAAGGGGGTCTTGCCGGTGCGCTCTTCGCTGGGCAGCTCGAACATGGGTTCGAGCAGGATCTGCTCCAGCATGGAGCGCAGGCCGCGGGCCCCGAGCTTGCGGGTCATGGCTTGATCGGCGATGGCTTCCAGGGCGGAATCCTCGAAGGAGAGTTCCACATCGTCCATGTCCAGCAGCTTGGCGAACTGCTTGGTGAGGGCGTTCTTGGGCTGAGTGAGGATGCGCACCAGGGCCTCGCGGTCCAGGGGATCCAGGGTGGCGAGCACCGGGAGGCGGCCCACCAGTTCGGGGATCAGGCCGTACTTGACGATATCCTCGGGCTCCACCAGCTTCAGATACTCTTCCTTGTCCACCTTGCTGCTCACCTGGGCCCCGAAACCCACGGCCTTGGCCCGGACGCGCTGCTTGACGACATCCTCAAGGCCCACGAAGGCGCCGCCGCAGATGAAGAGGATGTTGGTGGTGTCCACCTGGATGAACTCCTGGTGGGGGTGCTTGCGGCCGCCCTGGGGGGGGACATTAGCCACGGTGCCTTCCACCAGCTTGAGGAGGGCCTGCTGGACGCCTTCGCCGCTCACATCACGGGTGATGGAGGGGTTCTCGCTCTTGCGGCCCACCTTGTCGATCTCGTCGATGAAGACGATGCCCCGCTGAGCCCGCTCCAGGTCGTAATTGGCCGCCTGGAGGAGCTTGGTGAGGATATTCTCCACATCCTCGCCCACATAGCCTGCCTCGGTGAGGGTGGTGGCGTCGGCCATGGCCAGGGGCACGTCGAGGAAACGGGCCAGGGTCTGGGCCAGGAGCGTCTTGCCGGTGCCCGTGGGGCCGATGAGCATGATGTTGCTCTTGGCCAGTTCCACCTCGGTGGCGATTCCCAGGCCACGCTTGGGCACCATGATGCGCTTGTAGTGGTTGTAGACCGCGACGGAGAGGCGCTTCTTGGCGGCATCCTGTCCGATCACATAGTCGTCCAGGAACGCCTTGATCTCCTTGGGCCGTGCCAGGCGCCCCTTGTGGGGGTCGGAGGTCTTGCCTCCCTGGCGGCTCATGCGGAGCTGGAGCTGACCCTGTTCGACGCACTCATTGCAGATGAAGGCGGAGGGACCGGCGAGAAGCTGCTCCACTTCATGGGGAGCCTTCCCGCAGAAGTTGCACCGCTGGTCCCGTTTGGACTTGGTCATGGGATCTCCAGGCTGATCGTCTCTACTGATTGTGGATCGTGGTGAGTTCGATGACTTCAAAACGCTTGGTGCCGGCGGGGATCTTGATCCGGACCTCGGCTCCCTCTTCCAGGCCCACGAGCGCCATCCCGATGGGGGAGCTGATGCTCAGGAGATCGGACGCGTTACCCAGTTCTTCGGGAAGAACAAGTCGGTAGGTTACTTCCTTTTCTGAGTCCAGGTCCAGGAGGGTCACCCGGGTGCCGTAGGCGACCTTGTCCTTGGGTAGGCGCGTGATATCCAGGCTGGCGATCTCGGCGATTCGCTTTTCCATGGCCACGACCTTCGCCTGGAACATGTCACGCTTCGACAGGGCCTGTTCGTATTCCGCGTTCTCGGACAGGTCGCCCTGGGAAGCCGCCGAGGCGATCTCCTTGGGGATTTCCACCAGCAGAGCGTGCTTGAGGTCTTTGAGTTCGGCCTCGAGCTTTGCAAGTACGTGCTTGGGCATAGTGTTTCCGGATAGAAGGGCGAAGGCCCCGGGACGTGGAAAAAGTCGGCACCCGAAATGGGGTGACGGGGTTTGAAAGGCATATAAAAAAAAGGGGCGCCTCGGAGGTGCGAGGCGCTGAGAACTTTATGCTACCAGAACCCGGGCAACGCTCGGGATTTCTTTCCAGGATGCGATTCTTCGATCATCAACCCTCGATGGAAACGTCTACCAGCGTGGGTTTCAGGACCCTTTCCAGGTCCCCTGGGGCCATCGCCACCAGGAAGCCCCGGGAGCCGCCATTGATGTAGATGCGCTCCAGATCCAAGATGCTGCGTTCCACGTGAACGGGCATCGCCTTCCGGGTGCCGAAGGGGCTGGTGCCCCCCACCAGGTAGCCGCTGTGCTTCTGGGCCACCTCGGGCTTGCAGATCTGAACGGCCTTGGCTCCGATCTGTCTCGCCAGGGCCTTGGTGGAAACCTCCCGATCCCCGTGCATGAGCACGATGAGGGGGTGGCCAGCCTCATCCTCCAGAATGAGGGTCTTGATCACGGCATGCTCGTCCACCCCCAGTTCCCGTGCCGGGACAGCTGTGCCCCCGTGGTCCTCATAGCGGTACAGGTGTTCGGAATAGGTGATGCTCTGCTGACGGAGCAGCCGGGTGGCGGCCGTGGAGGGGGCTTTGGACATGATTCAGCTCTGTCGCGCGTGTGTGGTCGTCCGAAGCTCTAGCAGGGCGGCTTCGGCATAGGTCCTGAAATCTTTGTCGATCCGGTTGCACCGGCGCCGGAGGTGGGCCAGGGCCCTTTCCCGGTAGGCTTGGCCGCTGTGGGATTCCAGGGCGTGGCGAACCCGTTCCAGGCCCCGTTTGAAACGGTCCAGTTCCACCATGGCCCGGGTGACCTTGAAGTAGTGATGGCCCTTCACGGCCATCGTGACGATCTCCGTTGCCATCCGGGGCTTGCGGAGCAGGCTCCTCAATAGGAAGGACCAGTAGGCCAGGGAATACCGGGAGAATCCCTGGATGAGGAGGGATCGGAGGCAGGCCCGGACCTCGGGCAGGCCGATGTGGCGGCTGGAGTTCCGATGCACCTTGAGTCGCTTGAGGAGCTCCTGGCAGCGGGCGAAGTAGTGGCTCGGCGTATAGAGCTCCATGAGGACGCGCTTGTAGCCCGCCAGCAGAGTGGCTCGATCCATCCTGGGCTCGAAGTTCAGGCTCAGGTCGTGGGTGTTGTCTCCCCCGGAGATGCTGAGGATGCGCCCTTCCTCCTCTAGTCGATGGTGGAGCTGGGTTCCGGGGAGGGCTGTCAGGAGCCCCATCATGGCGGTGGGGATGGCGGCCTGCTGGATGAAGCGGAGCTGGCGGTCGAAAATATCGGTCTGGTCCCCGTCGAAGCCGACGATGAAGCCAGCCGTCACCTCCATCCCCTTGTCCTGGATCCGACGCACCGCCGCCACGAGGTCCGTGCGCAGGTTCTGGCGTTTGCCGATGGCCGCCAGGGTCTCCGCATCCGGTGTTTCGATGCCAAGAAAGACCATGTTGAAGCCTGCCGCCACCATGAGGTCCAGAAGCTCCTCGTCTTCCGCCAGGAGCAGGCTGGCCTCGGTGAAGAGGGTGAAGGGGTAGTCGTGGGCTTTCTGCCAGAGTTCCAGCTCGGCCAGCAGGGTTTTGACTGCCCGGCTGTTGCCGATGAAGTTGTCATCCACCACGAAGAGGGAGCCTCGCCAGCCCATGGTGTAGAGCCCCTCGCATTCCGCCAGGAACTGGGCGGGGGTCTTGCACCTGGGGCGATGCCCGAAGAGGGCGGTGATATCGCAGAATTCGCAGGCGTGGGGGCAGCCCCTGGAGAACTGGAGGGCCATGGCGGCGTACTGGTGCGGCTTGACGAGATCCCAGCGGGGCGGCGGGGTGCAGGTGAGGTCGGCCTTCTCGTCGCTCTGGTAGACGGGTTTGGGGCAGCCCTGCTGGTAGTCTTCCAGGAAGGCCGCCAGTGTGACTTCCGCCTCGTTGAGGATGAAATGGTCGACGCCCTTGATCTGTCTCCAGGAGGCGGTGGGGTGCGGTCCTCCAGCCACCACAGGCACGCCGCAGTGGTTGCAGAGGGCGATGATCTCATTCAGGGATTCGCTCTGGATGAGCATGGATGAGGTGAGGACCAGATCGGCGGTGGCCACCGCGGACTCGTCCATCTCCTCGATATTCAGGTCCACCAACCGCAGGTTCCAGTCCTTCGGGAGCATGGCGGCGACGGTCAGGAGCCCCAGGGGTGGAAAGGCGGAGCGCCTTCCCAGGAAAGGGACGGCGTACTTCATGCTCCAGTAGGTCGGAGGCACGCGGGGATAGATCAGAAGCGCTTCAATGGGCATTGCACCACCTCAGAAGGGCCTCGTGGGAACCCAGGGGTTCCCAGGACTCGCGATCTACGTTGCTCCTGAAAAGTCAATTTGTCGAGAACGAGCTGAGCATCTACATGATCTCCATCAGCTTAGTCCTGGTTTCTTCCAGCAGTTCCGGGGGGGCGACAACCACCAGGATCGTGTCATCCCCAGCGATAGTGCCCGCGAGGCCGGGAAGGGCGCTCTGGTCGAGGCGGAGGGCGATGGCCGAGGCTTGGCCCGGGGGGACCCTGACCACCAGCAGGTTGGGGGGGGCGGCATGTACCGAGAAGGATACGGCTGGTGCGGGCAGGGAGGCCAGGTGCTGGTAGCGCCCTCCCACCTTGGCCACGGACAGACGCCGGAAGGTTCGAGAGAGGGTGCTCTGGGTGACATGGATGCCCTCGGCTTCCAGGAGTCCCTGGAGTTGGGCCTGTTCGCTGATGGGGTGCTGTTTGAGCAGTCGGAGGATGGCGGTTTCCGTCTTCATGCATACAGTGTGCATATATGCGCATATTTATGCAAGTCCGGATGCCTGGAAAGTGCTGAATAAATGCAATTCATGCGTTGAATGTCTAGGCTGACTTGTGCGAAGGTTGATCAGGTCCCGGAGCTGGTTCCGGGTTCGCATATGGATGCATGCCCATGTCTGCCTTCCCCGCCCTTCAGCCCACCTATGCTCCCTACCCCTTTCCCGTGGTTCGCGGAGAGGGGGACCGCATCTTTGATGCGGAAGGCAATGCCTATTGGGACTTCTACGGTGGCCATTGCGTCTGCTCCACGGGCCACTCCCACCCCAAGGTCGTGAAGGCCATCGCCGACCAGGCCGCCCAGATCCTCTTCTACTCCACCGCCGCCCAGATCCCCGTCCGGGACAAGGCTGCCCAGGCCCTCATCGATTTCGTGAACGGTGGCTTGGAGCACCCCATGGCCTCTGTCTTCTTCTGCAACTCCGGGGCCGAGGCCAACGAGAACGCTCTGAAGATCGCTGCCAAGCAGACGGGCCGGAAGGCCTATGCCTCCTTCAAGGGTGGCTGGCACGGCCGCAGCATCCTCGCCATCTCCGTCACCGACGATCCCAAGCTCACCCCCGGCCTGGAGTCCTTCCTGGTGCCTGACACCCAGCTCCCCTGGGGGGATGAGGAGGCCCTGGAGAAGGCCGACCTGAGCCAGTGCGCCGCCATCATCCTGGAGCCCATCCAGAGCATGGCCGGCATCACCACCGCCCCCGCCAGCTTCTTCAAGAAGCTTCGCCAGAAGTGCGACGAGAGCGGCTGCCTCCTGATCTTCGACGAGGTCCAGACCGGTGTGGGCCGCATGGGCACCCCCTACGCCGCCGGGTTCTATGGCGTGACCCCCGATATCATCACCAGCGCCAAGGGCATCGCCAGCGGCGTTCCCATGGCAGCCGTGATCCTGAGCCCCAAGACTGCTTCCGCCATCAAGTCCGGTGATCTGGGCAGCACCTTCGGCGGAGGCCCCCTGGCCAGCGCCGCGCTGCTGGCCACCCTGGATGTCATCCAGGGGGAGGGCCTCATGGCCCGCGCCACTGCCATCGCTGAGCGTCTGCGCAAAGAACTGGTGGGCACCGTGGTCACCAAGGTCCAGGGTGAGGGGCTGCTCCTGGGGCTCCGGGCTCCCGGGTGCGCCGCCAGTCTCAAGAAGCACCTGATGGCCGAGAAGATCCTGGTGGGCGGCAGCAGCGATCCCGAGGTCCTGCGCCTCCTGCCCCCCCTCAACCTCAGCGACGCCGCCGTGGATGCCCTGCTCGAGGCGATCAAGTCTTTCAAAAACTGAAAATTCCACCACGAAGGCACGAAGGGCACCAAGGAACACCAAGAAAATCGCTTTTCTTTCTTTTGCCTTTCTTCGTGTCTTGGTGTCTTCGTGGTGGAAGTAGCTTTTTTTCGGAGTGGTCATGAAGCACTTCACTGGACTCAAGGACCTGGGCCCGGAAGGCCTGGAGATGATCCTTTCCCGGGCCCTGGCCTGGAAGGGGCAGTACCCCAAGCACCTGGTGGACAAGATTCTGGGCATGGTCTTCTTCAATCCTTCCCTGCGCACCCGCACCTCCTTCGAGGCGGTGATGAACCGGGGCGGTGGCAGCGCCATCGTGCTGGAAGTGGGCAACGGAGTCTGGAAGCTGGAGGACCGCGTCGGGGCCATCATGGATTCCGACCGCTCCGAGCACGTCAAGGAGGCGGTGCCCGTCCTCTCCCGCTTTGTGGACGCCCTTTCGGTGCGGACCTTCGCCGGGAACGTCGATGACGAGCTGGACAACTTCGATCCCGTCATGAGCGCCTTCCGGGAACTGTCCACGGTGCCGGTCATCAGCATGGAGAGCGCCCGGGAGCACCCCTGTCAGGGCCTGGCCGACCTCATGACGATCCGGGAGAACTTCGGTTCCACCAAGGGCCTGCCCGTGACCCTCACCTGGGCCTCCCACATCAAGCCCCTGCCCAAGGCCGTGCCCAACTCCTTCCTGCTCACCGCCGCCGCGGCGGGCTGTGAGGTGCGGGTGGCCCACCCCAAGGGCTTCGACCTGCACCCCTCGGTGCTGGCAGAGGCCGAGGCCTACGCCAAGGCCGCCGGGGGCAGCGTCACCATTACCCACGATCAGGATGAGGCCCTGGCGGACAGCCGGGCCGTCTATGCCAAGGCCTGGGGTCCCAATACCCATTCCGGCCTCGGCGCCGAGGCCATGCTCCAGCCCGAGTGGATGACCACCCGCCGCCACATGGAGAAGGCCCACAAGGATGCCATCTTCACCCACTGCCTGCCCGTGCGCCGCAACGTCGAAGTCGCCGATGAGGTGCTCGACCACCCCAGCTGCAAGGTGGTGGACGAGGCCGAGAACCGCTTCCACGTGCAGCGGGCGGTGCTCGATTGGATTTTCAACGGGTAGGGAGATGGGGAGGGGCCTCACGCGGAGACGCGGAGGCGCGGAGGGAAAAGAGAACACTGCGGTGTTCCTCCGCTTTCACCCACCCCCCTCATCCTTGAAATTCTTTCTCTTTCTCCGCGTGCTCCGCGTGCTCCGCGCCTCCGCGTGAAACTTTCTTTCCTCCCTGCCTCTCCTGGAGATGACGACCATGATGCAAAACCTGACCCCCTTTGGCGCTCTGCGCAATGCTGCCCGCTATGTCCGCTGTTTCCGGGACCGGATCTTCGTGATCAAGCTCGGTGGTGAGCTCCTGGTGGAGCCTTCGGTGCGCGCCATCCTGGTGGAGCAGGTGGCCGTCCTCGTGTCCTTCGGGATCAAGGTGGTGCTCGTCCATGGGGGCGGCAACCAGATGGACGACTATTGCAAGGCCCTGAATATCCCCACGGAGAAGATCGCCGGTCGCCGTATCACCGGACCCCAGGCCCTGGAGGCCGCCAAGGCGGTCTTCTGCGGCACCCAGGTAGGCCTCCTGGCGGATCTCCAGGCTGCGGGAATTCCCACGGCGGGCCTCTCCGGCGTGGACGGCGGGCTCTTCATGGCCCATCGGCGGCCCCCGGTGGACGTGGTTCCCGATGGCCAGACCGAGGCCGTGAAGGTGGACTTCGGCCTGGTGGGTGACCTGGACAAGGTCAATACCGAGCTGGTGTGCCACCTCCTGGATGGCGGCTACGTGCCCGTGGTGGCCCCCCTCACCATGGACGCCTCGGGCCAGGTGCTCAACACCAACGCTGATACCCTGGCCTCCGCCCTGGCCACGGCCCTCAAGGCCGAGAAGCTCTTCTTCCTGCTGACGGTGCCGGGCCTCCTGGAGGATGCCTCCAATCCCAGCAGCCTGGTGACCTCGGCCACCCCCGGGGAATTGAAGGTCCTGGAGGACAAGGGTGCCATCAAGTCCGGCATGCGTCCCAAGCTCAAGGCGGCCCTGGAGGCCCTGAACCAGGGTGTCCACTCCTGCCATCTGGTGAGCGGCACCAAGCAGGACGCGCTCCTTGCCGAGGTCTTCACCAACGAGGGTAGTGGTACCCTGCTGGTGCTCAAGCACGAGGGGGCTTGATGAGTCCTGAAGAAATCCTCGAAAAGCTGGTGGCCACCCCCAGCCTCAGCGGTCAGGAGGCCCAGGCGGCGGATTTTGTCGCAGGGCTGGCCGAATCCTGGGGCTACAAGGTCCACCGCTTCCACAACAACGTCTGGTTCGAGGCCGGGCAGGGGGGGCCGAGGCTCCTCATGCTGGGCCACCTCGATACCGTTCCTCCCTGTCGGGGCTGGGAGGGGGATCCCTTCAAACCCGTATGGCATGAGGGGCACCTGACTGGCCTGGGGGCCAATGATGCCAAGGGGCCCGTCTCCTGCATCCTGTCCGCCGCCAAGGCACTGGCCGGACAGCCCCTGGACGGCACCGTCGTCTTCACGCTCTCCGCCGAGGAGGAGACCGGGAGCGACACCGGCATCGGACAGCTCCTGCCCATGCTGGGCTCCCTGGACGCCGCCCTGGTGGCTGAGCCCACCAATCTGCAGCCTGCCATCGCCCAGCGGGGCATGCTGGTGCTTTCCTGCACGGCCCATGGCCAGGGTGCCCACGTGGCCCACGCCTTCCTGGGCAAGAACGCCATCCACAAGGCCAGCCAGGACATTGTCCGCCTGGCGGGCATGGTCTTCGAATCCCACCCCTTCCTGGGGGCCACCAAGCCCCAGGTCACCCAGATCCAGGGGGGGGTGGCCCGCAATCAGGTGCCCGATACCTGCGAGTTCTTCGTAGACCTGCGCACGACGCCTAACCTCAACCACGAGGAACTGGCGGAGCGCATCGCCGGAGAGCTTGAGAGCGAGGTCCGGATCCACTCCAGCCGGTACCATCCCAAGGCCACGGACGCCTTCGAGCCCATCGCCCAGGCTGCCCTTTCGGCGGGCCGCGGCAAGACCTTCGTGGGCAGCGCCAGCACTTCCGACTGGGCCTTCCTGGGGGATATCCCCACCGTGAAGGTGGGGCCCGGCGATACCCATCGGAGCCATCGGCCCAACGAGTTCATCACGGCGAAGGAACTCCAGGAGGGGGCCATTTTCTACCAGCAGGTGGTCCGGAACTACTTTGCCATGATGAAGAAGGAGGCCACCCTTGGCCGCTGAAGGAAGCCAGCTCTGGGCAAAGGATCTGCCTCTGCACCAAGCCATCCACCGTTTCACGGTGGGTGAGGATCCCATCGATGACCTCAATCTGCTGCCCTGGGACGCGGTGGGCAGCGCCGCCCATGCCCGCACACTGGCCTGGCACGGCCATCTGCCGCTCCCGGAAGCCTTCGCCCTGGTCCAGGCCCTGAAGGATCTCCATGGAGAGGCCCTGGCTGGGAAGATCGAGATCCGCCCCGAGCAGGAGGACGGCCACACCGCACTGGAGGCGGCCCTGGTGGAGCGCACCGGCGAATCCGGCAAGCGCATCCACATGGGACGCTCCCGCAACGATCAGGTGATCCTGGCCCTGCGCCTCTACACCCGGGACACCCTGGTGCAGATCGGCCTGCAGGTGGCGGACACCGCCAAGGCCTTCCTGGCCCTGGCGGCCCGCTACAAGGATGTGGCCATGCCCGGCTACACCCACATGCGCCGGGGGATGCCCAGTTCCTGGGGCCTCTGGGGCGCAGCCTTCGCTGAGGGGCTCATTGAGGAACTGGAGGCCCTCCAGGGGCTTTTGGGCCGCCTGGATCGCTGCCCCTCCGGGGCCGCTGCGGGCTTCGGTGCGCCGCTGCCCTTCGATCGCGCCACCATGGCTTCGTCCCTTGGCTTCTCCAAGGTGCAGCGCAGCCCCATCGATGTCATGAACAGCCGCGGCCGCCATGAGGGCGCCGTAGCGGACTGGCTCGCCTCTGTGGCGGGCGTGCTGGAGCGCGCCTTCTGGGATCTGGCCCTCTTTTCCATGGAAGAGCTGGGCTTCGTCGCCCTTCCGGACGCCTTCACCACTGGCAGCAGCATCATGCCCCAGAAGCGCAACCCGGATGTGGTGGAGCTGAGCCGGGGTACCTGCCGCAAGCTGCGGGGCCAGGCGGCCCTGGTCCACGAGATCGCCGGAGGACTGCCCTCCAGCTATCACCGGGACATCCAGCTCCTGAAGGGGGCCTTTATCGGCACCCTCAAGACCGCCTCTGGGATGTTCGCGGTCCTTCCCGCCCTGCTGGAAGGCATCACCGTCAACGCCACCAAGTGCGCGGAGGCCTGCAGCGACGACCTCTGGGCCGCCCATGAGGCCACGGCCCTGGCCATGCAGGGGATGCCCTTCCGGGACGCCTACAAGATCGTGGGCAAGCAGGTCCTGGATGGCAGCTTCCACCCTGATCGCGCCACGTTCGGCGTCTCCTCGACCCCTGATCTGGAGGCCCCCGCCTCCGAGCTCCAGGCCCTGGCCCAGAGCCTCCGGGATCGCCAGAGCGCCTGGAACGCTGCGGTGGAGCTCCTCTGGACAGCCCCCATTGCGGTATTCTCCCTTTCCAATTCGAATTCGTCTTCTCCGGAGGTCCCATGACCCGCCATGCCCTTCTCGCCTTCAGCGGCGGTCTCGATACATCCTTCTGCGTTCTCTGGCTTCGGGACCAGGGCTACAAGGTCAGCACCGTCACCGTGGACACCGGCGGCTTTCCCCCGGCGGAACTGAAGCGCATCGAGGAACTCTCGGCCCAGCTCGGGGCTGAGAAGCACGTCACCATCAACGCCCAGGCCGAGCTCTTCGACCGCTACCTGCGCTACCTCGTCTACGGCAACGTCCTCCGGGGCGGGCTCTACCCCCTGAGCGTCAGCGCCGAGCGGGTCTGCCAGGCCGCCCGCGTGGTGGCGGTGGCCAAGGAAATCGGGGCCACCACCCTGGTCCATGGTTCCACCGGCGCCGGCAACGATCAGGTCCGCTTCGATGTGGCCTTCCGGGCTCTGGCCCCTGAGCTCAACATGCTGACCCCCATCCGGGATCTGGCCCTGAGCCGGGACGAGGAGATGGCCTTCATCACCTCCAAGGGGGTGGTGATGCCCGACAAGATCCGGGCCTACTCCATCAACGAGGGGCTTTGGGGCACCAGCATCGGCGGCAGCGAGACCCACAACCCTTGGTCCGAGCTTCCCGAGCAGGCCTACCCCGGCGGTGTCATCAAGGACGATCAGGCCCCCACGACCCTCACCATCGGCTTCACCCAGGGCGTGCCCACCAGCCTGGACGGCCAGGACATGGACCCTGTGGCGCTCATCACCCGCCTCAATGAGCTGGGCCGCCAGTACGGCATCGGCCGTGGCGTCCACCTGGGCGACACCATCCTTGGCATCAAGGGTCGGGTGGGCTTCGAGGCCCCGGCGGCCCACCTCCTGGTCACCGCCCACCGTGAGCTGGAGAAGCTGGTGCTCACCGGCAAGCAGCTCTTCTGGAAGGAGCAGATGGGCAACCTCTACGGCACCCTGCTCCACGAGGGGCACTTCTTCGATCCCCTCGCCCGGGACATCGAGGCCTTCCTCACCAGCAGCCAGCGTCCCGTCACCGGCGAGGCCCGGCTGCGCCTGCACCCCCGCACCTTCAGCGTCCTGGGCATCCAGAGTCCCCGGGCCCTCATGAACGCCAAGGTGGCGGCCTATGGTGAGGGCAGTGCCTTCTGGACCGGTGCCGAAGCCGCAGGCTTCGCCAAGATCTACGGCGTCTCCCAGCTCCTGGCCCTCCAGGCTGGTGGAAGCCCCTTCGGGGAGAAGTAAATGCGCATCCACCTCGACAAGATCGGTTCCGTCACCCGGAACCTGCGCCCCAGCGAAGTGGTGACCCTCACCCGGGAGATCAAGGCTGAGGCCGGGTCTGTCGTTGCGGGCCGCATTATCGGCGAGAAGAGCGTCTACAACCAGCTGGAGGATCTCCACGGCCGCCTTACCCGCCTCCACAGCGGGGATGTGATCCTGGGGGCCCTGGGGCATCGCAACGCCCTCCAGGGCTACGAGGGTGTCGTTCCTGAGCGGATCTCAGCCGGGGACAAGCTTCACGTCCTGAACACCGGCGGCGTCATTGGCCGCTGCACCAGCCAGAACCCGGACATCGGCCAGCCCTTCGAGATCGAGATCCTGGGCCAGCTCCTGGTCTATCCCGACTTCGGGAGCCGGGTGGGCCAGCCGGGGAACATCCGGATGGGCGCGCTGCCCGCCGGGGATGTGCTGCCGACCTGTCCCGTCATCTATATCGCCGGTACCTGCATGAACGCAGGCAAGACCCACGCCGCCTGCGCCCTGGTGCGCGGTCTCTCCCAGGCTGGCTTCAAGGTTGGCGGCTGCAAGCTGACCGGGGTTTCGCTGATGCGGGACAAGCTGGCCATGAAGGACTACGGCGCGGTGACCGTGGCGGACTTCACCGATGCTGGGGTCACCACCTCCAACCCTGCCACCGCTCCTGCTGGCGCGAGGGCTGTCCTGGCAGCCCTGGCCCGCCAGGGGGTGGACATCATCGTGGCCGAAACCGGCGATGGCATCATGGGCGAATACGGTGTCCAGGAGATCCTCGCGGATCCCGAGCTGCGGGCCCTTGGCAAGGCCTATCTGCTTTGCGCCAACGATCCCGTTGGGGTCGCCGGAGGCGTCAAGGAGATGAAGGATGTCTACGGCATCCAGGTGGATGTCGTCACCGGGCCTGCCACGGACAACGATGTGGGCACGCGCTTCGTGACCCGGGCCACCGGCCTGCCCGGCATCAATGCGCGCACCAAGCCCCGCATCCTGGCGGAGCACATCCAGGAACTCCTGGAGGAGCGGGTGCCGGGCTTCGGGTCGAACCGCTCGAATGTGTTGAAGGACGAGGAATAGAGAACTCAGAGGCATCCCCTCCGCGCACTCCGCGCCTCCGCGTGACCAGAGGCTTTAAAAGCCTGTCTCACGCGGAGTCGCGGAGAACGCGGAGGGGGAGATGAAAGAATAAATTTTCCCTCTGCGTGCCAAAGTAGCTTTTGTTGTTTGGGAGTGAGAAATGGTCTTCGATTCGGTCGTTATCGGCGCGGGCGGCTACGGGGGCGGGGAGCTCCTTCGGCTTCTGATGGGGCACCCCAATTCGGGCTCCATCCAGGCGGTGAGCCGTTCCCAGGGGGGCAAGCCTGTCTACACGGCCCATCCCGGTCTCAAGGGCTTCATGGACCAGGCCTTCCATGAAGCGCCCGACTGGGCGGAGTTGGCCAAGAGCGAGCACCCGGTGGTCTTTTCGGCCCAGGCTCACGGGGACCTGGCTCAGCAGCTGCCCGATCTGGAGGCCGCCTGGGCCAAGGCTGGGATCCAGGACCGGGTCATCCTGGTGGACTTCTCCGGCGACTTCCGGCTGGATGATGCGGGGGTCTTCGAAAAGGCCTACGGCAAGACCCACCCTTGCCCGGAATACTTCTCCAAGTTCGTGTATGCCTGTCCCGAGGTGAACCGCGAAGCGATCCGCTCCGCCAAGCGCATCGCCAACCCAGGTTGTTTCGCCACGGCCCTGAACCTGGCCCTGCTGCCCCTGGCCAAGCTTGAGGTCTCCTTCGTCGCCGTGAGTGCGGCGACGGGGTCTTCGGGTTCGGGGGTCAAGCCTCAGTCCGGCACCCACCACCCCGAGCGGGCCCAGGACTACAAGGCCTACAAGGTGCTCAAACACCAGCACTGCTCCGAGGTCAGCCGCATCCTGGCGGACCAGGGGGCCAAGGACTTCAACTTCGCCTTCGTGCCCCACTCGGCTCCCATGGTGCGGGGCATCTTCGCCACGGTGCAGTTCGAGCTGCCCCAGGGCTTTGACGCCCACCGCCTCCGGGAGCACTACCAGGCCTTCTACAAGGATGCCGCCTTTGTGCGCTTCGCCCAGGAATCCCCTCGGGTGGCGCCGGTCCTGGGGAGCAACATGGCCGAGCTGGCCGTCCAGGCTGATGGTCGCAGCGCTGTGGTCATGGTGGCCATCGACAACCTCATGAAGGGCATGGCCGGCCAAGCCCTCCAGAATCTCAACCTGGCTCTGGGCCTGGATGAGCGGGCGGGACTCAAGATCGCTGGGCGCTGCCCGTAGATCGCCAATGTGTAAGTTCAAGGAAGAAGCCCCCGATTCCGGGGGCTTCTTCCTTGATGTCTATCTGCTCTTGGCGAAAGCCGTCGCGCGGGCGCCCGCGATGCGGCCAAAGGTGATGGTCTCGGAGATGGAGTTGCCCCCCAGGCGGTTTGCCCCGTGGATGCCGCCCGTGACCTCGCCTGCGGCGTAGAGCCCGGGAATGGGCTTGCCATCCTTGGCGATGACGCGGGTGTCAGCATCGATCTTCAAACCTCCCATGGTGTAGTGGATGCCCGGAGCCACCTCGATGGCATAGAACTTGGCGGTTCGGAGGGCGCGGGGCAGGTCGGGGCGCTTGAAATCGCCGTCCTGCTTGGCGTCCACGGCCTGGTTGTAGCGGTCCAGGGTGGCCCTGAAGGCATCGCTGGGAACCTCAATGGCCTTGGCCAGGGCTTCGGGGCTTTCACCCTCCTTCACCAGATCGAGATGGAAGTAACCATCGATCTGCTTGAGGCTCCGGCGGACCCCTTCGTCGAACACCATGAAGGCGCTCTCTCCGGTCTGATGCAGGACAGCTTGGCTTACGGCATCCCGGGTGCCGATCTCGTTGAAGAATCGCTTCCCTTCGCGATTCACGAGGATGGCGCCGTTGCCGCGCACCGCCTCGGTGATCAGGATGCGGCTGCCGGAGGCGACGCTGGGGTGGATCTGGATTTCCTTCATCTGGACGAGCTCACCTCCAACGGCCTCCCCGAGTGCCACGCCGTCTCCGGTGGCCCCGGGCTGATTCGAAGTGATCATGCCCTTCATTCTTGGCTGATAGTGCGCTACCAGTTCGGCATTGGCACTGAAGCCGCCCGTCGCGAGCACGAGAACCTTGGCATTGATGCGGTAGAGGCCGCGGTGGCGTCCCTTCACCAGGACGCCGGTGATCCTGCCCTTGCCGTCCTTCAGAATCTTCACGACCTGGCTGTTCACGCGGACATCCAGGCCACGCTTTGCCGCATTCTCCTTGAGCACCGCCGCAATATGGGCACCCACGGCGGAACCCCCTTTGGGGCGGTGGCAGCGATCCTGGGATGCGCCGCCCATGCGGCCCAGGTCGCTCATGTCGGCCCCGATGCCCGTGAGCCAATCCAGGGAGGCGGCGGAGGAATCAGCCAGGATGTGCACGAGCGCCGGGTCGCCCAGCCCCTTGCCGCCCTTGGCGGTGTCCTGGAACATCAGCTCCTTGGTGTCCTTGACGCCCTTCATGGCCTGGACCCTGGTTTCGGCCGCATTCATCCCGCCCGCTGCCAGCATGGAGTTGCCTCCCGTCAGGGGCTGCTTCTCCAGGAGGATCACCTTGGCGCCGGCATCGTGGGCCGTGATGGCAGCCGTCATGCCTGCGGCTCCTCCGCCGACCACGAGCACCTCGGTCCGTTCCGTCTGGATTTTCCCCTTCGGCAGGGCAGGGGCCGTGGGCAGCGGATTGGCCTGGGGTGCGTGGGGGCCCCCGGCCGGGATCTTGAGGTCGAATCCGTGGCAGTTGGCACAGTAGACCTGGGAGGCTTGATGCCCGGCGTGGCAGACCGTGCAGTTGATCTTGCCGAGGTGGCTGATATGGGGGTTGATGTGCCCCTTGCTGTTCTCGCCCACGGCCTTGAGGTCTCCGTGGCAGTTGACGCAGTTCGAGTTGGGGACCGTCTCGCTGTCATCCACCTTCACCTTCCGCCCTTTGCCATGGCAATCGGTGCACTGCACGCCTTTGCCCCCGTGAAGATCGGCAAGGTGCCCCCCCGTCGGGGCAGCGGCGCACAGTGTGGTTGCCAGGAATGCGAGTCCCAGGATGAGTCGGAAAAGCAGCATGTGACCTCCGCAGCCGATACATCGCTATCGGTCCGCTGGGTCGTGGACTGTAAGGCTGGATGGGGGGCCAGCTCTAGGCGGACATCGCCCTTTCCCCGAAGAGGGCCGTGCCGATTCGCACCTGGTCGCTCCCGGCCTGGACGGCTTCCTCCAGGTCGTCGCTCATGCCCATCGAGAGGCGGAGGCGCTGGCCGAGCTTGTCCTGCCATCTCTCCCGGAGTTGGGCCATATCCTGGAAGGCTTCGGGCTGTCCCGGGGGGGGGATGGCGAGGAATCCCTGGAGGGGGAGCCGGGTGTCCCCTTCCAGCGTCTTGATCAGGGCAGGCAACGCTGTCTCGGAGCAGCCCCCCATCTTGGTCTCTTCACCCCAGAGGTCCATCTGGATCCAGATGCCTCGGGAGAGCTGGAGTTCCTCCGCCAGGTGGCGAAGGCGCAGGGCCAGCTCGGAGCGGTCCACGGTCATGATCTCGGTGAAGCTTAGGAGGGCCTGCTTGGTCTTGTTGCGCTGAAGGGGCCCGATGAGGACGAAACTCAGGTCGGGGCACGCCTGGGCCTTGGCCAGGCCTTCCTGGACATAGTTTTCGCCGAAGGTCGCGAAGCCCAACTGGCTGGCGGACTGGATGAGCTCCATGGGCTGCCGTTTTGACACCGGCAGCAGCTCGACAGAGCTGGGAACGCGGTTGCAGGCTTCACATGCCTTCTGAATCCGCGCCCTGAGAATTTCCACGCGCAGAGGGATATTGATCATGAGTTGGCGGGCTGCATGAGATAGCGCTGGCAGGACTCGCAGGAGACCATGCCCGTTTCCTTCAGCTGGTGGAGGACCATGGAGCGGACCTTGGTCCGGCACCCCGTGCAGGTGCCGCCTTCCACCGCGACAAGGGCCTTTCCCTGCCGCTGCTGGAGGATGCGGTTGAAGCGGTTCAGCTCGCTGCTGCCCAGGGCCTGCTCCAGCTCCGCCCTGCGGATGGTCAGACGCTTCTCGGCCACCACTTGGTTTTCGTGCTCGGCAAGGAAGGTGGCGTGGTAATCGTTGAACTCGCCCTGCAGCTTGATCTCTTTGGCTTCCAGTTCGATGGACTCGGCTTTCAGAGCCTCGATCCGCTGTTCAGTCTCCTTCATGGGACGGGCCACGGCATTCCGCTCCCGCTCCCGGGCGTCGAGATCCCGAAGGGCGGCAGCGTACTGGACCTTCTGCTTGGCTGCCTTCACGGAGGTTCGGGCGGAGTCCTCCAGATTCTGGGCCTGGTCCAGGGTCTTGGACATCTCCTGTCGCTTGGTTTCCAGGGCCTCCAGTGTTTTGGCGATATCCGACAGACGTTTCTGCGTGGTTTTCAGGTCGGCGTCCAGAGTGGCCAGTTCTGGGGGGAAGTTGTTCAGGTCCCGTTGGATGACAGCCAGGTTGTCGTGAACCGACTGGAGTTCTTGAAGGATGGGGAGGACGCTCATGGCTCTAGATTAGCGCGCTGGAGGGGCTCCGTTTCCTTGGAAATCTTGGCTTTTTTCAAGGGTTTGTGTTGCGACGGGTGAAATTTGTCTTTGATTTGAGGAAGAAAATATGACTGTAATCGACTAAGAAAATTTTGAGTCCCCGCAATTCATGCTTGACACTCAGGTGTGGCGCGCTAAATTAGCACTCGCACATCGTGAGTGCTAACATCCCCGCCCGGGGTATCCATCATGGAGGATTTCATGAACATCACCCCCCTTTACGATCGCGTGGTCCTGAAGCGCGTCGAGGCAGCTGAGACGGTTCGTGGCGGCATCATCATCCCCGACACCGCCAAGGAGAAGCCCCTCGAGGCCGAGATCATCGCCGTCGGCGAAGGCAAGTACGACGACAACGGCAAGCGTGTGCCCCTCACCGTCAAGGCCGGCGACAAGGTCCTGATCGGCAAGTACACCGGCACCGAGATCAAGGTCGACGGCGTTGACCTCGTCATCGTTCGCGAAGACGAGATCCTGGCCATCGTCAAGTAAGATTCCTTTCACGATTTCCCATTTCATAGGAGATACACATGGCTGCTAAGTCCATTGTCTATGCCGAAGACGCTCGCCAGGCCATCCTGCGCGGTGTGAACAAGCTCGCCGATGCCGTTCAGGTGACCCTCGGCCCCAAAGGCCGCAATGTCCTGATCGAGAAGAAGTTCGGTTCCCCCCTCCTGACCAAGGACGGCGTCACCGTCGCCAAGGAGATCGAGCTCAAGGACAAGCACGAGAATATGGGCGCCCAGCTCGTCCGTGAAGTCGCCTCCAAGACCTCCGATGTGGCCGGTGACGGCACCACCACCGCCACCGTGCTGGCCCGCGCCATCTACAAAGAGGGCATCAAGGCCGTCGTGAGCGGCGCCAACACCATGGAGATCAAGAAGGGCATCGACCTGGCCGTGGCTGAGGTCGTGGCCGCCATCGACGAGATCAAGAAGCCCGTCGAAGGCAATGCCATCGCCCAGGTTGGCACCATCTCCGCCAACGGCGATGCCGAGATCGGCCAGATCATTGCCGAGGCCATGGGCAAGGTCGGCAAGGACGGCGTCATCACGGTGGAAGAGGCCAAGGGCCGTGACACCGAGCTGACCGTGGTCGAGGGCATGCAGTTCGACCGTGGCTACCTGAGCCCCTACTTCGTGACCAACCCCGATCAGATGAAGGTTGAGCTCGAGAACGCCCTCATCCTCGTCTACGAGAAGAAGGTCTCCAACATGCGCGACCTCCTGCCCCTCCTGGAGCAGGTTGTTCAGAGCCGCCAGCCCCTGCTGATCATCGCCGAGGATGTGGATGGCGAGGCCCTGGCCACCCTGGTGGTCAACAAGATCCGCGGCACCCTGAACATCGCCGCCGTCAAGGCTCCTGGCTTCGGCGACCGCCGCAAGGCCATGATGGAGGACATCGCCATCCTGACCGGCGGCAAGGCCATCACCGAGGACCTCGGCCTCAAGCTCGAGAACCTCACCGTGGCTGATCTGGGCTCCGCCAAGAAGATCGTCATCGACAAGGAGAACACCACCATCATCGAGGGCGCCGGCGCCACCGATGCCATCCAGGCCCGGGTCAAGCAGATCCGCGCCCAGGTGGAGCAGAGCACCTCCGACTACGACAAGGAAAAGCTCCAGGAGCGCCTTGCCAAGCTGGTGGGTGGCGTGGCTGTCATCAAGGTCGGTGCCGCTTCCGAGACCGAGATGAAGGAGAAGAAGGCTCGCGTGGAAGACGCCATGCACGCCACCAAGGCTGCCGTGGAAGACGGCATCGTGGCTGGCGGCGGCGTTGCCCTGATCCGCTCCATCGCTCGTCTGGCTGCCCTCACCGTCAAGGGTGACCAGGCCACCGGCGTTGCCATCGTCAAGAAGTCCCTGGAGGAGCCCCTCCGCCAGATCGCCTGCAATGCTGGCGTCGAGGGTTCCGTCATCGTGAACCGCGTCAAGGACGAGAAGGGCAACTTCGGCTACAACGCCGCCACCGACGAGTTTGGTGACATGGTGGCCTTCGGTGTCATCGACCCCGCCAAGGTGACCAAGTCCGCTCTGCGCAACGCCGCTTCCGTGGCCGCCATGATGCTGACCACCGAAGCCATCATCGCCGATATCCCCGAGCCCAAGTCCGCTGCTCCTGGTGGCGCCCCCGGCATGGGTGGCATGCCCGGCATGGACGACATGTACTAAGACATCGGGCTGCCCGCAGCCAGACTGTCTCAAAAGAAAAGGCCCGGATTCGTCCGGGCCTTTTCTTCAGCTAATACCGATCGCAATCAATAAACTAAAGCGCAAAAACGACTTCCACCACCAAGCCACAAAGACACCAAGGGCTCACCAGCGACCCACGGCTTTGCCCAAGGGCGAGTGCGAAATCTAGTCCATGCCATACACTCCACGGGGCTGGACACCAGGCCCGAGTGTCCTGGTCGACACATCAGGCTTTTCTTGGTGAAACTTGGTGCCCTTCGTGCTTAGTGGTGGAATTTATGCTTTTGTCTGTGAATGCGTCTAAACCCTGCGATGGGTCCCCGGCGCCATTCCGAAGTGCTTCTTGTAAGCCCGGCTGAAGGCCGCTTCGCTTCCATATCCAAGCCGCTCCGCCATCTGGCCCAGGGTGACAGGCTCTTCCTTCAGGGCAGAAGCTGCCAGCCTCATGCGAAGGCGGGTCAGGTAGGTCATGGGGGGGAGTCCCACCAAGTGGGCGAAGCGTTCGGCGAAGGTGGCCCTTCCCATGCCTATCCCTTTTGCGAGGCTTTGAAGGTCCCAGGGCTTCTCCGGTGTCGTGTGCATAAGGGCAAGGCTCCGGCCGATCTGGGGGTCCTTCAGGGCATGGAACCAGGGGCTCCGCTCCGGTGACGTGTCAATCCAGGCTCGTATGGCGTGGATCAGGAGGACGTCCGCCAAACGGGCCATCACGGTGTCCGAGCCGATACGCCTGTGCTGGGCCTCCAGGTCCAGGGCCGCGAGGGTTGGTTGGAGCCAATAGAGCGACTCGCACTCCGCCCTTCGCAGGAGGATGAAGGGAGGCAGCTGGGCCTGGATGGCGAGGGAGGCGGGCCCCACCATTCGGGCGCCTCCGCAGACCAGCACCGATCGCTCGCCCGTACCTTCCCCATCGGGCGTGTCCAGGGGCAGCTCTGTTATGGGCCGGGCATGGGTGTTCGGGCTGTCGGCGAAGGTGTGGGCATGGCCGTGGGGGAGCACCACGAAATCCCCAGCCCCCAGTTCAAGGCAGTGCCCTTCGACCTTCAGGCAGGAATGGCCCGCCGACTGTAAATGGAAGCTGGCCCTCTCGTGCTCCGGGATCGCCATGCCCCATGGGGCGCGCAGTTCCCTGCGGACGTAGAAGCTGTCTGTGAGGCGGATGTCCTGCAGGACCTGATCCAAGGCATCCATATCAGCTCCGGACGAATAATCATGATTTCAAGACTATACATCATAGACCGACTGGCCAAGGCCACCTATCCTCATCTCAGCCGCATCGGTCCATCTTTCCCTGGAGTCCCCATGAACATCCTCGTGCTTCTAGGCAGTCCCCGCTCCCAGGGGAACTCGGCCACCATCGCGGCCCACCTCGCCGAGGCCGCGACTGCTCTGGGGGCCCAGGTGCGGACGGTGGAGCTCAACGGCCTGAGCTACCGCGGGTGCCAGGCGTGCTACGCCTGCAAGGGGAAGGCTGAGCGTTGTGTCCTGCAGGATGATCTGACCCCGGTTCTGGCCGCCGTAGAATCGGCGGATGCCCTGGTGCTGGCCACTCCCGTCTACTTCGGGGATGTCACTGCTCAGCTCAAGGGTTTCCTGGACCGCTCTTACGGCTTTCTCGCCCCCGGGTACCTGGCGGGCGGACAGAAGGGCCGTCTTTCCCGCAAGAAGCTGGTCTTCATCCAGACTCAGGGCAATCCCGACCAGGCCTTTTTTAAGGAAATCTTCCCCAGGGTCAACCATTTTTTGGAATGGATGGGTTTTGCTGACGGTCAGATCATCCGGGCTTGCGGCCTGGGCCCGAACCGTGGGGAGGCGATCCCGGAATCCGTCCTGGCTGAGGCCGAACAGACGGCCCAGAGGCTTGTGGAAGGGTGGGGCTTGCGGCCTTCTTTCCGATGATCAACCTGTGCCATCATCGGCTATCCGTTCAGAGGCCGAGCCATGACGAATTTCCAGAGGTCGCCAGGGGCTTCCGCTTTCTCCTGGGGGGGCTGGCTTGTGGCCGGTCTCGCCCTTGTGGCCGCGGCTTGGTTCTGGACCAAGAGGCCTCGACCCGTTGCCGCCCAACCGAAGATGGATGCCAGGGGTGTGGTGCCTCTTCCTGTCCCCGACCCTGCGGTCGCTCCTCAAACCCAGGGACCTGAATCCTGGGAGGCTGTGGTGAGGAAATCCCTTCCGGCCTTGGTGCAGATCGAGACTTCCCGGGGTCAGGGCACTGGCTTCTTCATCGCTCCGGATACCCTGCTCACCAATGTTCATGTGGTGTCGGGAGCTTCCTATGTAACGGTCCGCTTCGTCGACAACTCCACGGTCCAGGCCAGCGTGACGAAATCAGAACCGGAGTGCGATGTCGCCCTGCTCAAGCTCTGGAGTCCCCGCTCGAATCAGATCGTCATCCCGTTGGGTTCCGCAGGCGACCTGCAACCCGGGCAGGAGGTGGTGGCCATCGGATCGCCTCACGGCATCCAGAACACCGTGACCCGCGGCATTGTGAGTGGCCTGCGGCGAGTCGGTTCCGTGGCGCTGGTGCAAACCGATGCCGCTCTCAACCCTGGCAATAGCGGTGGCCCGCTGCTGGATCGCGGTGGCCAAGCCGTGGGTATCAATACGTTGAGTTTCCGGCAGGCGCAGGGGATCAACTTCGCTGTCGCCATCGAGCACGCCAAGGCACTGGCCGAGGGGCGGCCTCAGCAGGTTCCTCATGGCTTCTCGGCCGCGTCCAGGGACGCCTCTCAGCACATTCCGGATCCTGTGGCCCCTTCGGAGACAGAGCAGCAGCGCATCCAGGGTACCCAGATCTACGAAGCCCGTCTCGCCGTCATCGCCCAAAGGGCCTCAGCCCTGGATGACTACTGGGTTCGCTTCATGGCCTCGGGTTTCGATGGGCAGGTCAGTGGCAACTTCGATCGACCCTGGTGTGTCGTATGGGAGCCCGATCGCATGCAGGGGAACGTCCGGAAGGAATACTTGGCTGCCTACCAGGACATCCTTCGGAAGGCAGAAGAGATTCGGGGCATGGTCAAGTTCACAGAAGATGCAGCCCGGCGGGCGGATGTCTACCCTGGCGTGAGGCGGGAACTGAGGCAGCGCTATCGACTCAGCTACCCCGGATGGGATAAGTAGGTCCTTACACGGTCTCCTGGAACATCGCCATCAGGTGGGCCTGCATGGCCTGGGTCACGGCCTTCCGGTCGTGGCCCTTCCGGAGGCGCTCCCCCAGCAGTCTGCCTGCATCGGCGGCAGCCTTCATGACCGCTGGCTGCCTGGAGACATCGGGGATCATCTCGTCCGTGATCTTGGGATCCGGGCCGAAGAGCATGGTGGGGATGCCCACCTTGCAGGTCTCGCCATACCCGCAGGAGAAGCAGGAGGCCGCCCCCTGGCCAGCCACCTTGGCCACGGACTCGATGAAGTTGTAGAGGAAGAACTTCTCCATGTCCCAGGGCACGGCCTTGCCATCGGTGCCGCCAACCCCCACGGAAACCGCCAGCTTTCCCCAGAGGGCGCTCCCTTCCTGGTGGCGGAACTGGAACCAGCGCTCCAGGAATGCGTGGGTGGCAGCGTTCATGGTCGAGTAGTAGTTTGGGGCCCCGATGACGTAGGCATCCGCCTCCACGATCTTGGGCCGGAGCGGAGTCAGATCGTCATTGACCCGGCAGATGTTGTCCTTGGCACAGCCCAGGCAGGCGGTGCATCCCGAGATCTGCTTGCCCCGGAGGGATACCAGTTCGTACTCGCAACCGGTGTGCTTCAGCACGGTCTCGACCAGGTGGTAGACGCCTGAGCGCTTCTCGTCTCTGGGGCTGCCGGAAATGCCGAGGATCTTCATAGGGGCTCCTGGTGGGCCGATGAGGCCCAGGTTTTCTGTTTGGGCATGGGAGGGTCAGAAGCTGAGCCCCTTCGCTCCCTGGAGAATCGCTTCTGCGAACTTGGCCCCGCTGGCAAGGGCTCCACTGAAGTCGGCCTCGCTGCACTGGGCGCCGCTGAAGTTGGTTCCGTAGAGCTTGGCATCCTGGAACTTGGCGTTGGCCAGGTTGGCGTGCTGGAAGCTGGCCCGGGTGAGGTCGGCCTTCTCCAGGTTGGCGTCCGTGAATATCGCCTCTTTGCAGTTGGCCTCGCTGAGATTGGCTCTGCGTAACTGGGCACCCTGGAAGTTCGCATGGATCAGCAGCGTTTCGATGAGTTCCGCCTCGTTGAGGTTGCAGTTCCGAAGGCTTGCGCCTCCCATGTTGAACGAAGCCGCTCCGCGGCGGGGGTGGCGCCGTGTGGCGGGCCCGCGCAGTAAGAAAGCTAGCAATTCCATGTAAATGAAGGCTCCTTGGTCATCGCGATGTTGACGCATCGCCAGACGACTGTCAAGCGACATGAAAATTAACCCACCCGGCGACACGGATATTGACCCCCTTGTTGTATGAGCCCGTGGGGTGTCTGGAGCGTAGGCCGTAGGCCGAAGCGGAGGACACCCCACTGGGTGCGGCTCAGGTGGTGGCCGCTGGCACCGGGGCCGGGACGATCCCGGCTCGGCGCTTCTCCCGCAGGCGGTAACTCTCGCCTTTGATGGTGATGATGTGGCTGTGGTGCAGCAGTCGGTCCAGGATGGCAGTTGCCGGGATGGTATCCCCGAACACCTCGCCCCACGCACCCACTGGCTGGTTGCTGGTGATCATGAGGCTGCCCCGCTCATATCTCCGGGTCACGAGCTGGAACATGAGGTGGGCCGCCCGCCGCTCGAAGGGTAGATATCCTAGCTCATCCACAATCAGTAGTTTGAGCTTCGAGAAATGCAGGAGACGCTCCTCCAGGCGACCCTCTGCCTCGGCCCGCATCAGTTGACCCACCAGGGCCGTGGCGCTCACGAACAGGCAGCTCGCGCCCCGTTCGATGGACTTCCGCCCCAACCCGATGGCCAAGTGGGTCTTACCCACCCCTGGTGGCCCAAGAAGCAGGATGTTCTCCGCATGAGCGATGAAGGTCCCCGTCTCCAGCTCCCGGATCAGGCGGCGATCCAGGCTCGGCTGAAGGTCGAAGTCGTAGTCATCCAGGCTCCGCCGGATCGGGAAGTGGGCGATCTGGATGCCCATCCGGGTTCGCTTTGAGTCCTTGGCCGCTGCCTCCTCCGAGAGCACCAGATCCAGGAAGTCCAGGAAGCTCAGTTCCTTTCGTGCAGCCTCCTGAAGCAGGCCATCCAG
>NZ_KI912269.1:363298-365340 GCF_000242615.2 Holophaga foetida DSM 6591 | reverse complement strand
CCTGCCAGATCAGGGCTTCAATGCCCTCACTGGCCACCCTCGCCCGCCACAAGTCCTGGGTCGTCTATGCGAAAGCCCCCTTCCGGCGTTCCCAGCATGTGCTGAGCTACCTGGGGCGCTACACCCACCGGGTGGGTATCGCCAATTCCCGGCTGATCGACGTGGGGCCGGGGCATGTCACCTTCCGCACCCGGGGCCAGCAGACCGTCACCCTCCACCCCATCGAGTTCCTGCGCCGCTTTGTCCAGCATGTCCTTCCGGATGGCTTCCATAAGATCCGGCACTTTGGCCTCTACGCCTCGGCCCAGGGTGGAGGTCTGCTGGAACAGGCCAGGGCCCTGCTGCCTGCTCCGAAACCCAGAGCCGAGGCGTGTCCAGCCGAAGGCACGGGGCAACGCTGCCCTCATTGTGGTGGTCTGATCCTCTGGCGACCGCTGATGAGTGAAGCCTCCAGGGCACCCCCGGCGGTGATGCCATGACTGTCAGCCTCTCAGCTATCCATCACCTGCACCACGACCTCCACCACGGCGGGACGGCGAAGCCCTGCTATGACGCCAACTCGGTCCAAGCCCCTGCCGGGACTGTCGGGCTCAGCAGTCAGCAATCCCTGGGCGACAGGGGACCTGGCGTCCCCAAAAGTGGATCAGCAGGCGCGATTTCCCCATAGCCCTCGCCCAACTCCCCCGCCGCTCCGGGCTTGTTCAACACCGCATTTCATCGGTGGGGGCTCCGTCTACCTGAGGCAGCCTCGCCCACGCCCCACCGACGAAATGCTCACTGTTGTTGCCCGAAAGCTTGGCGCCCGTGAATCGGCTGTTATCGAACTTGACATCCCGGAAGTCGAGACCCCGCAGATCCAGATCCGAGTAGTCAAGCTCCGTCATGCTGCGGCCTTCCTTGAGGTAGATGATGACGTCTTCCCGCGTGAGTTCCGACATGCTGTGCCTCCGGAAGATTGCCTGGATACTCTTCGGCCATGGAGGCACAGAAGATGAACCTTGCCAGGGGCAGGTGGCTCGGCGGGCTGGCGCTTCCCATACTGGCTGCCTGGATTGAATCGGCCTCTTGGGGTGGACCCACCCCCCTCATCCTTCCGCGATCCATGCCGACCGAAACCAAGGGCCCGGACGGATCCGGGCCCTTCCTGGCATTTCTGCACTTTCCCTTTCCCGATAATCGGGTTTCCTTTTCTTGGAGCCTTGGCGGTGGATCTTTGATCCGCCTACCGGGTCATGGTGCCGTCCCAGGTTTCGATCTTCTTGGGGATGGCCTTGCCGGTGTTCCAGGTGGTGGTGACGTTCTTGCTCTCCGTGAAGAAGATGAAGCCGTCACGGCCCATGCAGTGCAGGTCCCCGAAGAAGGAGCGCTTGTGGCCGGTGAAGCCGAAGATGCCCAGGGGCACGGGGATGCCGACATTGATGCCCACCATGCCACCATCGGTGCGGGAGGCGAACTGCCGGGCGTAGTGTCCGCTCTCCGTGAAGATCACGGAGCCGTTGGCGAACTCGTTGCCGTTCATGATGGCTAGGCCCTCTTCGAAGTCCTTGACCCGCTTGAAGCACACCACAGGCCCGAAGATCTCCTTCTGGCCCACGGTCATTTCAGAGGTCACGTTGTCGAAGATGGTGGGCCCGAGGAAGAAGCCGTTCTCGCAGCCGGGGGCTACCTGGGGGTTGCGGCCGTCGAGCACAAGCTTGGCACCCTCCGCGATCCCCTTCTCGATCCAGCCGGTCACGAAGGCCTTGTGGCCTGCGTTGATTACGGGGCCCAGGTTCGTATTCTTTTCCCAGGCCTTGCCCAGCTTCAGGCCCTTGGCTAGCTCCACCACCTTGGCGATGAGTTCGTCGGCCACTTCGTTCTCGACCACGATCACGGGCAGTGCCATGCAGCGCTCACCGGCGCAGCCGAAGGAGGAGTTGATGATGCTCTGGGCCACGCGCTCGATGACGGCATCCTTGAGCACCAGGGCGTGGTTCTTGGCCTCGCAGAGGGCCTGGACCCGCTTGCCGTTGGAGGCGGCGGTGGAGTAGATGTGGAGACCC
>NZ_KI912269.1:230565-363198 GCF_000242615.2 Holophaga foetida DSM 6591 | reverse complement strand
GCGAGCTTGAGGACCATGCAGTTGCCGGTGGCGATGCAGATGGGGGCCATCCAGCCCTGGGGAATCATGGAGGGGAAGTTCCAGGGGGCGATGCCGGCGAAGACGCCCATGGGCTCATTGAAGCGCACGGTGTCGAAACCTCTGGAGACGTTCATGACGGACTCGCCCTTCATGATGTGGGGGGCGCCGCAGGCGAACTCCACCACCTCGATGACCTTGAGGACATCGCCCTTGGACTCGTCCCAGTTCTTGCCGTTCTCCCGGGCGCAGATCTCGGTGAGCTCATCGAGGTGCTGGTCCAGCAGGGTCTTCATGCGGAAGAGGACCTGGACACGGGCGGACACGGGGGTATCGCGCCAGGCGGGGTAGGCCTGGTCGGCGGCCTGGATGGCATCCTCCACCTCCTCGGCGGTGCAGGTGGGGGCCATGGCGATGACGGCGCCCGTGGAGGGGTTGTGGCAGGGCATGAACTTGGTGGTCTTGGAATCCTTCCACTGGCCGCCCGCGTAGTAGCGCAGCTTGGTGGGCTTCTGACCGCTGATGGGGTCGACGGCCAGGGATTCGTCGGTCGTGAAATAACGCTGGGAAGTCATGACGGGATAGTCTCCTTTGCAGGGATTGAAAGCTTTTTCTTTATCCCCTTCATCCCCTTTATCCTGGCTAATTCTTTTTAAAAGCAAAATTGAGCCAGGATGAAGGGGATGAAGGGGATATTACAGGTGAAGTTCTGTCAGCGCAGGTGAGGGAGGCCAGGAACAGTCTGGCTTTTCGTCCCCGTCCGTCCCTGTTTTTTAGCCGGGGATGAACGGGGACTGGGCTTGTTTCAGGCTTGGATTACCGGCTCAGCTCTGGGTGATGAAGTTGGGCTGGCCCATGCCCTTGGGGAGCCAGGGGTAGTTGCGGTCGCCCAGTTCCCGCGGGTCGAAGTGCTCCTTGATCTTGCGCTGGAAGTGGAGCACGAAGGTCTGGGGCGCCTTGGAGAAGTCGTTCCAGATCTGCTCGTCGGGCCAGCCGATCATCAGGTAGATGTACTCCTTGCCCAGGGGGATGCCGTTGGCCTTGCAGTCATCAATCGCGTCATACATGTGCTTGACGCAGGCCTGGACCGAGGCCTTGTCGTTGGGATCGTAGCTGACGAACTGCTCGAAGCCGAAGTAACCGCCACCACTGATGGAGCTGCCGCAGCCCATGAGGGCGTCGCCGCCGCACTGAACCAGGCCGTCACTCTGCTTCTGGTCGCGATAGAAGCCATCGATAGCCACGGGGGAGTAGTTCTTGACGAAGTCGGGAATGCCCGCCTGCATCCAGGAGCCCATGTAGCCGCCCACCCAGATGAAGTTGCAGTGCTTGTGGCCCAGGCGCTGCAGATACATGTGGGTGAATTCGGCGAAGTCCTGCTCGCAGAAACGGCCGACCTTGTAGGCGCCGGTCTTCGCCATGATGGCGTCCAGGATCTTGTCCTGGAGCTTGACCTCATCCACGGAGCGGCCCTGAAGGATGATCTGGAAGGAGATGCGGCCTTCGTCGGCCAACTTCTGCATCTCGGGATCCTTGGAGGCGGTCTCCACATCGTTCATGGTGCCATCGGGGCGCAGGTAGGTGAGCCACAGGGCCGGGGCCAGGTCGGCGCCCGCCAGGTTGAACTGGCGGTGGAAGATGTAGCCGATCTCATTGTCGTAGATGTTGAGGTAGGTCTCGGCGAAGGCATCCCAGGAGGGGACACCGATGGTGTAAACCCGGGTGTTCTCGGGGATGGGCAGGCGGTAGGCCGGGGGCGGGCCCTGGGGTTCCAGCACGGCGGCGCCGTGCCAGGGGGCCAGCTTGATGGCGCACTTGGTGTAGGTGCCCAGGCCGCCACGGGAGCCCATGTTGCCGCGGGTGACGCCCCGGAGGCTGGGGCCGGGGCCCTCGCCGCAGAACCAGCCGCAGTCGGAGCTGAGGGAGCCCGTCAGGACGACATCGCCCGCAGGGGTCACCCACTCCTGGCCCAGGAGGTTGTCCGAGTTGTTGCCCATGTAGTAGCTGGAAGGGCCAGCGCCGAAGTAGGTGGAGGCGCTGGCGACGATGGAGGTGGAGCATCCGGCGCCGATGATGTTGATGTTCAGGCCGAGCTTCATGACTTCGGCCTGGAGCTGGGCGCAGGTGACGTAGGGCTCCACCACGGCCACCATGTTCTTCTCGTCGATGGAGATGATCTTGTCCATGCGGCGGAGGTCGATCTGGATGGTGGGCTCGTTGTCCTTCATGGGGGCGGCCCAGTGATACCAGCCCGTGGAGATGGGCTTGATCTTGATGCCGTATTTGTTGCAGACCCGGTGGATGGCCTGAACTTCCTCGGTGGTGGCGGGAAGCACCACCGCCCAGGGACGGGGCATGTAGTGGCTGTTCTCGGGGCGCACCAGTTCGGCGAGCCACTGGAAGGCATAGGAATCGAGGAAGGCTGGATCGTCGGAGATGTTCTCGGCTCCGACGATGTCCTCGATTGCACGGTAAGCGTCTCGGGAGATTTCCATGTCTGATGCCTCCTAGAGGGCTTGCTCAACGAGAGCGATGATGTCGAGGACTTCGAGCTTGCTGGCACCTTCCTGGTTGGCGTCGAGGAAGTTGCGCTCGCACCAGGGGCAGGCGCTCACGATGGCATCGGCGCCGGTGGACTGGGCCTCATCCAGGCGCTGATTGGCGGTGGAAAGCGCGAAATCGGGGTAGGTTTCCTTGCATCCGCCGCCGGAACCACAGCACCAGGCGGATTCCTTGATGCGCTCCATTTCGACGAACTGGAGGCCGGGGATGGCCTTGAGGATGTTGCGGGGGGCTTCGTAGATGCCGAAGGCGCCGTTGTAGCGGGGACGGGCGGGCTCGTAGGCCACAGCCTGACCGAAGATCTTCTTCTCCACGCCGTTCCAGGCCACAAAGGGCTCGCCTTGGCGGCCCAGGTGGCAGGGGTCGTGGTAGGTGACCTTCTTGTTCACGGCCTTGGTGAGCTTGAGCTTGCCGTCCTTGAGGAGCTGGTCCACGATCTCCACCATGTGGAGGACCTGGATCTCGGACCCTTCGGTGGAGGCATAGAGGCGCTTGAATGCGTGGTAGCAGTCGGAGCAGGGGGTGACGATGGTCTTCACGCCCGCCTTCTTCCAGGCTGTCAGGTTGTGGGTGGCGCGGGTGTGCATGTCCTTGCGGTGACCCATGGTGTGGGCCCGTCCGCCACAGCAGGACTCGTTCTCGCCCATGATGCCGAAGTCCAGCCCGGCCTGCTTGAGGATCTTCACGGAGGCCTTGGCCACGTGGCCGAGGTCGCCATCGAAGGAGTATCGGCAGCCGGCGTGGAAGACCACTTCGGCCTGTTCCTTCGAGAGGTCCTTGAGGCCCAGTTCCTTCGCCCAGTTGCCGCGCTCGGCGCGGGGCTTCTGGAGCATGTTGAACTCGGTGCGGAGGCTCTTGAGGATGGGTTCCACCTGGGCGGGAACGTGGCCGTCCTCCACCAGGGTGGCGCGGAGTTCGCTCATGGCGGCGAGGGGCTCCATGTCGTAGCGGCAGAGCTTGCAGCTGACGTCACAAAGGCCGCACATGGTGCACTTGAATACGGAGTCCTCGACGGCGGGGGTCACGGTGGAGCGGCCGTCCATGAGGGAGAGGGCGGTAACCAGGCGGCCACCGGCGGAGTAGGAGTGGAACTTCCCGGCCTCGATGCTGGGGCAGCCCTTGGCATACTTCCAGCTCTTGACGTGATCGAAGGGAATCCATTTGCAGTAGGCGCAACGGGTGCAGCGCATGGCGTCTGCGCGGAAATCTTCCAGGGCCATATCAGTCGTCTCCCTTAGAAACAGAGCTTGCCGGGGTTCATCACGTTGTTGGGGTCAAGGATGTTCTTGACCACCTGCAGAACGTGCTTGGCCGTGGCGTCGCGGTTGTAGACGGGGGCAGCCCAGGACCCGTAGGGGCGGGAGAAGTAGGCGCCGTCGGCGAGGAGGGCCGCGCTGGCCTTCTCGAAGATGGCCTTGACCTTGGCCACTTCCTTCTCGCACTTGGGGTTGTAGGGCAGGTTGAACTCGACGTGCTGGGAAACGCCCTGGTGCTGGGGCTGGATGTAGACGCCTAGATCATTGATGGGGAACTTGAGCTCGGCGGCGATGGCCTGGACCGTGGCCACAAAGCCAGGAGCCTTGTCCAGGGTGGTCAGGAAGAAGAGCTCCTGGTTGCCGCCCTTGGGGGCCAGCTTCCAGTAGTTTTCCTGGGAACAGCCGTAGAGGGCCTGGCTGACCTGGGCGTGGGTGACGCCGGGCAGGGAAGGCAGGAGGCTGAGGCTGAACTTCTGGGCCATGATCTGGAGATCCTTCTCCTGGACCGCCACCCGCTCTTCGGGGTAGAAGGCCGCGCCGGAGATGCCCACCACCACCATCCACTGGGGCAGGGCTTCCTGGAGGGAACCGATCTCGTCGGGGGAGGCGGCGAAGAGGCGGGCGGCCTGGGCTGCGTTCAGAACGAAGACCTCATCGCCGAGGCGGACGCGCTCCAGCTGGTGGCAGAAGTCCACCAGGGACTCCAGCTTCTCCGCCGGGAGGAAGTGGTAGCTGCGGGCGCTGGGCAGGAGCTCGCAGCGGACCGAGGCCCAGGCCGCGATGCCCATGGTGCCCTGGGCCCCGGTCATGAGGCGCATGAGGTCCGTGGCGTTGGGCCCCTTGGGGTCGATCTGGGCCAGGTTCTTCTGCCACTGGGCTTCCAGGGAGAGGGGACCCGATCCGGCGTCGCCGGTGAAGGCCACGTCACCCGTGCCCCACACCACGCCCAGGGCGCGGAGGGGTTCGGGCAGGGAGAAGTTCAGGCGGGGGATCTGGGTGGGGTTCCGCTCCAGCAGGCTGGCCATCACCGACTTGTTGGGGCGGGGCTTGAGGGGCGTGGAGATGCGCAGACCCTCGGCGGCCAGGGCGGGGGCCAGCTCCGCATAGGTCACGCCTGGTTCCACATAGACCATGCGATTGCGGCGATCGATCTTGATGATCTTGTTCATGCCGCTGAGGTCCACAATGACCGCCTCGGGCACGCTGGGCACCGTGTCCCCATGGAAGTGGGGCGCACCGGAGCTGACGGGCACCAGGGGGGTGTGGGTCTCGTTGGCCCACTGGACCAGGGCCTGGACCTGCTCCAGGTTCTGGGGGCGGACCACGAACCAGGGCCTGCGGGCGGGCACGAAGCTTTCGTCCTGGGACCAGGCCTCCAGCGTCTTGGGATCGTCCAGCACGTTGGCTGCTCCCACGATGGCTATGAGCTTGTTTTTCTTGTCCACTTAGCGACCTCCTGTGACAGATCGAAACGGGTATGAGACTGCGTTTAGGGACAGAAGGGCCCGAGGGCCGATTGGGGGACACGCTACGCGAACCCCTTGGCCTGGAGAGTCCCTTCGGGGAAATGCCAAAAGTGAAAATGCCTATGAAACTGAACGGATATGAGGAATGGGTCCCCGCCGGATTGGCTCGATAAACGTAGCTATTTTTTGTCAGACTGAGCAATATTTTTTTTCTCAAAATGCCTGTTATTGCATAACATGCATTAATGCTTTTCTTGGAATCGATCCTAAAGCCCTGAATGGGCGAATTTGATTCATATGATGAGTTGTGTTTTGTGTTGATATCTACTTAACTCGTTTTTTTTCATTCTTTGAATGTGTGCCGTATTGTTTCGATGGTGTCATATTATGTATGTAAGTGTAGAAAAAATATAAGTTAAATGGAGATTTGTGTATGTACGTCAGAGGGGTCAAGCGGAAGGCGGTGGACGGATCTGAGGTTCTTTACTATCAGCTCGCCGAGTCGGTCTACGACAAGGTCAAGCGCCAGGCCCGGGTGCAGGTGGTGCACAACTTCGGGCGGGCGGATGAAGTCGATCCTGAAATCTTTCGTCGCCTTGCCGCGAGCCTCCTGAAGGTCTGCGGGCCACCGGCGGACCCGGGGGTGGCTTCCGAGCGGGTATTCGATCTGGGGCTGATCCACGTGGTGGATGCTCTATGGGAAAAGCTGGGCATCGGGCAGGCCCTCCGCCACTGCATGGCCCGTGAGAAGCAGGGCCATCCCTTTGACCGGATCCTGATGGCGCTGACGGCGTACCGGCTCGAGGACCCCTCCTCCAAGCTCGGGTGTTATGAATATTGGCTGCCGGAGCGGGTGTGGCTCCCCGAGTCCCGGGCCTGGAAGCTGGAGGAGTTCTATCGTGCCCTGGACTTCTACCTGGATCATGCGGACACCCTGGAAGGCGAGCTGCTCGGCAGGCATGGTGACTTCTTCGGGGCCAAAGTGGATCTGGTCTTCGCGGATCTTTCCCTGCTTCGGATCGAGACCGGTGAAGGGGCCGAGGTGGCGCCCTCCTTTGCTTCGGCCCACCAGCGGGAAAGCGCCACCCATGCCCGATTCTGGGTAGGGCTGGCCGTTTCGCCGGAGGGTGTGCCCCTTCGCTCCTGGGTCTTTCCCGAAGAGACCCGCCGCCTGGATGCCATGGTGCGCATGGAGCGGGATCTCAGGGCCTGGGGCCTCGAGCGGATCGTCTTCATCGGGGAATCCGCTGAAGCTGGTGAGGCTCAGGGGTTCAGTCGGATCAGGGCGGTGCCCCTGCGGGGTGGCAGGGAGGTCAAGGATGCGGTGCTGGCGCGCCCTGGGCGTTACCGACCCATGGGGGAGAACCTGGAGATCAAGGAGGTTGTCGTGGACTCAGGGGGCGGGCGAAAGCGCTATGTGCTCTGCCGTAACCCGGAGGAAGCCCGCCGAAGGGGCGAATGGCGGGCCTGGGTGCTGCAGCTCCTGGAGGCCGAGCTCCAGGCGCTGGATCCCTCCGAGGCCGAGTACCCGGCCAGGGTCCGGGAGCTTCGCACGTCCCGGCTCTTTGGGGCCTACCTGAGGGAGAATCGGGCCAAGCGTCTGCTGATGGATCCCATCCGGATTGCCCGGGAAGCCCGGATGGACGGCAAGTGTGTGCTGAGCGCCGACGACGACACGCTTTCGGCGGAGGATGTGGCCCTCAGCGATCAGGGGGCCCGGGTCGCCGAGGAGTTCTTCCGGCAGGTGAAGGCCATGGGGCTTCGGCCACGACCCATGTTCCATTGGAGCCCCCGCAGGATCGAAGCCCATATCCGGCTCTGTTCCCTGTACCACTTCGTCCAGCGCTTTGCGGAACTGCGCACGGGCAGTCCGTGGGAGCACCTGCTGAGGGTGATGGAATCCTGCAAGGCCGTCCAGTTCCGGGTTGGAGACCGGGAGTACGTCCAGCAGACGCTCCTCGGTGAGGAACTGGGAGCGGTGATGCGGCGGCTTCAGGTTCCCCTTCACGCCCGGCTGGGCTGAACGGAAAAAAGCCTGGCCGAAAGCCAGGCTTTTTGATCTATTAAGCTGACAACTAGGCCAGGCCGTTGACCTTGAGGGTCAGGCGGCTCTTGGCGCGGTTGGCGGCGTTCTTGTGCATCACGCCCTTGCGGCAGGCCTTGTCGACCACGCCCAGGGTGCCGGGCAGGAGGGAGACGGCCTTGGCCTTGTCGCCGGCGGCGATCGCGGCCAGGAAACTCTTGACAGTGCTCCTCATTGCCGACCGGTTAGCGCGGTTGCGCAGACGGGCTTCGGCATCGTGACGGGCTTTTTTGGCTGCGGACTTGTGGTTGGCCATTCGTGACTCCTGCTTTCGGGAATGGGAATCAGCCCGGAAGCGCGAATAGCCATGTTACCTCACTGGTGGTGGGAGTCAATCGGAAAACACGCTGGCCAGCGTTGAAAATGATTCCCTGCAATTGGCCCCTTTTCGAAAGTCCAGGCTTCCTTCATTCTGGTGGGAGGCTCCAGGCCTCCGGATGAAGGATGGTCATGGAACGTTTGAAGGAAGCATTCCGGATGGCCCTGGCGAAGGCGTTGCCAGGGCAGGACATTGTTCTGGAGCGGCCCCGCTCCGGCGATATGGGCGATCTGGCCTTTCCCTGCTTTCGCGTGGCGAAGGTCCTGGGCACCAATCCCGTCCAGCTGGCCAAGGATCTGGCCACTCAGATCGTCATGGATGATGCCGAACTTCTGGCGGCTGGCCCCTATCTGAATCTCAGGCTCCGCCCCGAGGCCCGGGCTTCCCGGATGCTGGAGAACCTCCTGGTGACGGGCGCCTATGGCAGTGCCCCGGCCCACGGCGAGACCGTGCTGGTGGAATACAGTTCCCCCAATATCGCCAAGCTCTTCACCATCGGGCATCTGCGTTCCACCATGATCGGCCACACCCTGGCCCAGGCGAACCGCTACCTGGGCTGCAAGGTCCAGCGGCTCAACCATCTCGGGGATTGGGGCACCCAGTTCGGTACCTTGCTGGCGGCCTACAAGCGCTGGGCGGAGGCTGAGAATCCCCAACTCGATCAGGACTTCGAATGGGCCGACGAGATTCCCGAGAAGCGGCGCTCTCCCCTCTTCCGTCTCTTCCAGCTCTACGTGCGCTTCCACGCCGAAGAGGAGAAGGAGCCGGGCATGCGGGACGAGGCCCGGGCCTGGTTCCGCCGCCTGGAGGAGGGCGATGCGGAAGCCCGTCGGCTCTGGACCTGGTTCCGGGAGATCTCCCTGGCCACCTTCCAGCGCATCTACGATCGTCTCGGTGTGGGCTTCGACGCCATGAATGGCGAGGCCTTCTACGAGGACAAGCTCGCCAGCGCCGTGGAGGCGGTCAAGGCCGCCAAGATCCTGGAGGAAGGGGAGGGCGGCGCCCAGATCGTGCGCCTTGAGGACATGGGCATCCAGACGCCCTGCATGATGCTCAAGGGCGATGGCACCAGCATCTATGCCACTCGCGATGTGGCGGCTGGGCTCTACCGCAAGAGCACCTACCACTTCGATCGCTGTCTCTACGTGGTGGGGGCGGAGCAGATCCTTCACTTCCAGCAGGTCTTCGCGGTCCTGGGCAAGGTGGATGCCTGGTTCCAGGGACGCCTGACCCATACCCCCTTCGGCATGATCAATCTCCCGGAAGGCAAGATGAGCACCCGCAAGGGCAACGTCATCTTCCTGGAGGATGTGCTGGACGAGGCCAAGGAGCGGGTGCTGGCCATCATCCGGGAGAAGAACCCCGAACTGCCTCAGGCGGAAGAGGTCGCCGAGACGCTGGGCATGGGTGCGGTGCTCTTCTTCAACGCCCTCAATGACCGGGTCAAGTCCATCACCTTCACCTGGGAACGGGCCGTGGCCCTCGATGGCGACACCGGGCCCTATGTCCAGTACGCCCACGCCCGCATCATGAGCGTGCTGCGCAAGGCTGGCGGCGACTGGGCCCAGCGCGGCCGACCCACGGTGACCCTGGACCATGAGGTGGCCGCCATCCCCTTCGAGGCAGTGGCCCTGCCGACCAGCCTGGAGGGGCTCGAGGATGCGGCGGCCCAGAACCTGCTCTTCGAGCTGGCGGGCCTTCCGGACGCCATCCGCGCGGTCCAGCGGGAGAACATGGCCACGGCCCTGGCCCGCCAACTCCTTTCCATTGCCAAGGCCTTCAGCTCCTTCTATACCAATTGCCCCATCCTCTGGCCCGAGAACAGCGACGCCGTGCGGGAATCCCGCCTGGCCCTCTGCCTCGCCACGGCCCGCGCCCTTCGCCAGGGCCTCTGGCTCATGGGCATCAAGGCGCCGGAGGAGATGTAGTGGAAAGCGAATTCCACCACGAAGGCACGAAGGCCACGAAGGAAACACCAAGAAAAGCGCTTGGTGAGCGGGAGGAGTGGCTCTCGGGGCAAGTAGTGGATGCCGCGGTCAAGGTGCACCGGCACCTGGGGCCGGGGCTGTTGGAGAGTGTCTACGAACAATGCTTGATTCGGGAACTGGAGCTGCGGCAGATCCCGGTCCAGACGCAAGTGACGGTTCCCATCGCCTATGAAGGCTTGCGCCTGGACTCTGGCCTTCGCCTGGACCTGCTGGTGGACAACCTGGTCATCCTTGAACTGAAGGCCGTCGAGCAGATCCTGCCCGTCCACGAGGCCCAGTTGATGAGTTATCTCAAGCTCTCTGGCAAGCGCCTCGGCCTCCTCCTGAACTTCAACGTCCCTCTCATGCGCGACGGCATCCGCCGCAAAGCCCTCTGACCTTTTTCTTATTGATCTTTCCTTTCTTTTGCTTTTCTTCCTAACTTGGTGTCTTGGTGGTGGAATTGCAGTTTTTTCTTGAGGTATCCCATGACTAAGTTTGTTTTCGTCACCGGCGGTGTGCTTTCCTCCCTGGGCAAGGGCATTGCCGCGGCATCCCTGGGGGCGCTGCTGGAGGCTCGGGGTCTGAAGGTGACCCTCATGAAGATGGATCCCTATCTGAACGTGGATCCCGGCACCATGAGCCCCTTCCAGCACGGCGAGGTCTTCGTGACTGATGACGGTGCGGAGACGGACCTGGACCTGGGGCACTACGAGCGCTTCACCAGCGTGCCCACCACCAAGAACCACACCATCACCACCGGCCGCGTCTACAACACGGTGATCCAGAAGGAGCGCCGCGGCGACTACCTGGGCAAGACCGTGCAGGTGATCCCCCACATCACCGACGAGATCAAGGCCACCATGAAGAAGGTCGCCAAGGACGTGGATGTGGTGATCGTCGAGATCGGCGGCACCGTGGGCGATATCGAGAGCCAGCCCTTCCTGGAGGCCATCCGGCAGTTCAAGCTGGAGCTGGGACTTGGCAACGCCATCAACATGCACCTGACCTACGTCCCCTACATCAAGGCCGCCGGGGAGCTGAAGTCCAAGCCGACCCAGCACAGCGTCAAGGAGCTGCGGGTCCTTGGCATCCAGCCCGAGGTGCTGCTCTGCCGGGCCGAGCAGGAGATTCCCCAGTCCCTGAAGGACAAGATCGCCCTCTTCTGCTCTGTCACCCCCGATTCGGTCTTCAGCTGCAAGGACGCCAGCACGATCTACGAGGTGCCCCTGAACCTCAACATTGAGGGGCTGGACGCCAAGGTTGCCACGCTCCTCAACCTGACGGACACCAAGCCCGACCTCTCTCCCTGGTTCGACCTGATCCACCGCATCCACCACCCCGAAAACACGGTGCGCATCGCCATCGTGGGCAAGTATGTGGAGTTCAAGGAGAGTTATAAGTCACTTATTGAATCACTCCACCACGCCGGGTACGGCCTGGAGACCAAGGTGGAGCTCAAGTGGGTCGAGGGTGAGGAACTGGAGCACCAGGATCCGGCCCAGCAGCTCCACGATTGCGACGGCATCCTGGTGCCCGGCGGCTTCGGGGTGCGCGGCACCCAGGGCATGATCCGAGCCATCCGTTACGCCCGCGAGAAGCGCATTCCCTTCTTCGGGATCTGCCTCGGCATGCAGATGGCCAGCGTGGAATACGCCCGCAATGTCGCGGGGCTGGAGGGTGCCGATTCCACTGAGTTCGAGGACAACCCCAAGCACCGCGTCATCTTCAAGCTCCGGGAGCTGGTGGATGTGGAAGAGCTGGGCGGCACCATGCGCCTGGGGGCCTATCCCTGCGTCCTCAAGGAGGGCAGCCAGGCCCAGAAGGCCTACGGTTCCCTGGATGTCAGCGAGCGCCATCGCCACCGCTACGAGTTCAACCAGGCGGAGTTCCGGCCCATCCTGGAGTCCAAGGGCCTGGCATTCACGGGCACCAGCCCCGACGGGACCTTCGTGGAGATCGTGGAGATCCCTGATCACCCCTACTTCCTGGCCTGCCAGTTCCATCCCGAGTTCAAGAGCCGTCCCCTCCATCCCCACCCGCTCTTCACGTCCTTCGTGAAGGCCAGCCTCCAGCACAAGGGCTGATGCCCGATGCGGACCCTGCTGCGCTTCCTCTTTGCGGCCGTGGGGCTCCTGGTGGCCTCCAGGGTGGTGCCGGGCATCCGCCACGGCAGCTTCATGGAACTCATCGCCGTGGCGGTCATCCTAGGGGCCCTCAATGCCTCCCTGGGGGCCCTCCTCAAGACCGTGGCCTTCCTTCCCGTGGCCTGCACCTTCGGGTGTTTCAGCCTTGTGATCAACGGTCTGGTCTTCCTTTTTGCCGGGTGGGCCGCCGGACAACTGGGAATGGCCTTCCAGGTCTCCGGCTTCTGGTCAGGGTTCTTCGGGGCTCTTATCACCAGCCTGGTGGCTTGGTTTCTGGAGATGGTGCTGCTGGGCAAGGAGCAGCCGCCCACCCCCAGGCAGCCCCGGAATCTCAAGATCGTCAACTGAGTTAGGGAGAAACAGTCCCCTGGTAATGGCTTTCGTAACCGTTCACACCTCCCGCCAGCGGATCGATGGAAACATCAAGTGAACACCCGGATGAGAAGAGTAAGGGCCGGGGATGCACGGGTATGAAGGAAGCCCACCGATGGGCGGCCCCTCTCGGAACCAGGCCTGAGTATCCTGGCTAACCGCAGCATCCTCTTTCATCCCCGTGAATCCTGTTCATCCCCGGCCAACATGCTTTTTCGGTCGGCTCCCCGGCTTGGCGTGATGTGAACGGTTTATGGATTTCATCCTGCCCATCCTGTATATCCTGTTTGAAAACAAAACTTACAGGCTAGGCAGGATGGCCAGGATAAAAGCTGAGCTTGGGCGGGCTCATCCCCCTCCTGTGACCCCAAACGCGAAGAAGGCCCCGGAATGGGGCCTTCTCTCTGAACGTCCGCTGACTCCGGATCAGTCGGTGACTGCGAAGACCACCTTCTCGTTCTTGAAACGCTCCTTGGCCAGGATCTTGATCGTGGCGCTCTGCTTGTCGGGGCTGATCTGCAGGGTGTAGTGCTTGTCCTTCTCCAGGGAGCCGGGCACCACATTGACCTTTGCAACGCTCTTCAGGCCGAGGTTGGCGGCACTGATGCTGATGGTGTCGTGGTTGCGGAGGTCCAGGGACTGGTCGAAGACGCTGTCGGCCCAGTTGGAACCCGCTCGGTCCTTGGCGAAGACGGGGACGATGATGACACCAGCCTGCTCAAGCTTCTTCCGGTTCCCCACGACGTAGTGCAGGGAGTTGAGCTTGGCCTTCATCTGCTCGTTATTGGTGCTGAGGACTTCCATGTCCTTGACCATGCGCTCCTTTTCGGTGCGGAGGCCGGCGATGTCCTCCTCCAGGGCCTTCTTGCGAGTGGCGAGGTCGTCTACCTCTTCCTGGAGCTTCTCACCCTGGGCGATGGCGGTATCGCGCTCGTTCTCGATCTTCTCCCGCTCACGGCGCTGCAGTTCGCTGGGGGAGATGGTGGCCTTGCCCTGGGACACCCAGGTGCCGTACACCCCGTTGGAGTAGAAGTGGTAGACCTCAAAACCTGGGGCCATCTTCTCCATGATGTTTACGCGGCTGACCAGTTTGCGGGCGTTCTGCTCGGAGAGGCCCTTCTTCTTCAGGAAGCGGATGGCCATGCTGTAGTGGTTGTCCCCGGCCCGGGCCACATCCGGCCTGGGCAGGATCTTCTTGAGGTTGGTGATCTTCTCGTTCAGCTCCTTGATCTCCTTGTCCTTGTCCAGGACTTCCTGCAGCAGGGCTTGGTAGGAGCTGTTCTTCTCGGTCTTGATGCGCTCTTCCAGGGCCTTCTTCTGGTCCTCGGTGAGCTGCATGGTTTCGGTGTTGGGCTTGACATCATTGATGCCAGCCTCCTGGAGCTTCTTCTGCTGCTCGGCCCCCTCGGTGCCGGCCTTCTGGCTGAGGGCGTCCAGTTCTGCGGCCTTCTTGCTGAGGGCCTGGAACTCCTTTTCTTCAACTGAACGATTGCAGGCGACAGTAAAGGCCAGGACGGTCAGCGCCAGGATGCTGACCGTACGGCGCAGAAATGATTTGATGGTCATAGGTAAGGCTCCATGTCGGGAAGATGAATACCGAATTCTTGGTATCGTGACGGCCCATGTTAGCCTTGACCCCATTTTCCTGCAAGATAACAATGCCAGTGGGGGTCAAGCGCGCGTCGCGCCCACGGGAAGGCAGTTCCGCTCTCCCGCCCCTTGCGAACGGAGATCCAGAATGACCCAAGTCGGAAGGCATTTGTTCACTTCTGAGAGCGTTACCGAGGGGCATCCCGACAAGATCGCCGATCAGATCTCTGACGCGGTCCTGGATGCCGCACTTACCGGGGATCCGGCCAGCCGGGTGGCCTGTGAAACCCTGGTGACCACCGGTTTGATCCTGGTTGCGGGTGAGATCACCACGGACTGCTACATCGACATCCCCCGGATCGCCCGCGAGACCGTTCGCGAGATCGGCTACGACCACAGCGTCAAGGGCTTCGATTGCGATACCTGCGGGGTCATGGTCACCCTGGACCAGCAGAGCGCCGATATTGCCATGGGCGTGGACACCGGTGGGGCCGGCGACCAGGGCCTGATGTTCGGCTATGCCTGCGACGAGACCCCCGAGCTCATGCCCGCTCCCATTCACTTTGCCCACGCCCTCACCCAGCGTCTGTCGGAAGTGCGCAAGAGCGGCCAGCTTCCCTGGCTGCGCCCCGACGGCAAGAGCCAGGTCACGGTGGAGTATGACGGGGATGGCGTGGCCCGCATCCATACCGTGGTCATCTCCACCCAGCACGACGACCACATCAGCAATGACCACATCCGGGAGAGTGTGATCCGTGAGGTGATCAAGGCCTCGCTGCCCGAGGAACTCCTGGACCACGACACCATCTACCACGTCAATCCCACAGGGCGCTTCGTCATCGGCGGCCCCATGGGGGATACCGGGCTCACCGGACGGAAGATCATCGTGGACACCTACGGCGGCAGCGGTCACCACGGCGGCGGTGCCTTCTCCGGCAAGGACCCCAGCAAGGTGGACCGCTCCGCGGCATACTTTGGACGCTATATCGCCAAGAACATCGTGGCCGCTGGTCTGGCCCGTAAGGCCGAGATCCAGCTCGCCTACGCCATCGGTGTGGCCGAGCCCGTTTCCATCGCCGTTGACAGCTTTGGCACCGGCGCGGTGAGCGATGAGGCCATCGCCAAGGCTGTACGTGAGGTCTTCAGTTGCACCCCCAAGGCCATGATCGAGGCCCTGGACCTGCGCCGCCCCATCTACAGGCCCACCGCCGCCTACGGCCACTTCGGCCGCGACAGCTTCTCCTGGGAGCGCACCGACCGCGCCGAGGCGCTGAAGGCTGCAGCGAAGTAAAAGCGGAATTCCACCACGGAGACACGAAGTCTGGAAGAAACACGAAGAAAAGCGGAAGGGGGTGCTCCACGTGGGCACCCCCTTCCGCTTTTCTGGCCTTTCTTTGTGTTCCTTCGTGCCCTTTGTGTCTTCGTGGTTGAATTATTTTTTCATCGCTTCCCGGGCCGCCTCTGCGCCCATGGCGAAGGCCTTCTCGTTCAGGGGGATCAGGGCGGCCTTCTCCTTGAGGGTGTCGCGGAGGGTGGCCAGGAGGGTCTCCTGGGGGAAGATTTCCGTGGCGGCTTGGAGGGCACCCAGGGCCACGATGTTCTTCACCACCATCTTGCCGAGCCCGGCGGCGATGTCCGTGAAGGGCACGCCCACGACCCGCACTGTGGGGTCCACGGGCTTGACGTCCTTGGCTACGGCGCTGTCATAGATGATGGTGCCGCCGGGGCGTACGGTGTGGCCGAACTTGGCAAGGCTGGGGGCATTGAAGGCCACGAAGATGTCCGGGTTCGGGCTGGCGGGGTTGTGGACCTCCTCCAGGGCCACGTGGACATCTGCGTAGCTGGTGCCGCCGCGGCTCTCGGGGCCGTAGGCGGGGATGTGGGTGCCGTCAAAGCCCTCATTGATGGCGGCCTTGGCGATGAGCATGGCCACGGTCTGGGCCCCGTCACCGCCGGAGCCCGCCAGCTTGAGGCTGATGTCCGTGGCATGGATGTGGGTCGGGAAGCCCTTGCAGAATCCAGCGGGCTTCTCGGAACTTGCGCCGACGGCCTTCAGGAAGGTGGCCGGGTCGAAGGTGGGCTTCGGCATCTCGAACCAGGGCTCGAAGTTGGCGTCCTTCTTCACCCCCAGGGGGTAGATTGGGACCATCTGCTCCTTGACCCACTCCATGGCCTTCTCCGGAGTGGTCTTGAAGTGGGTGGGGCACTCGGCCAGAACCTCGACGAAGGCGTAACCCCGGCGCTCTTTCTGCATCAGCAGGGCCTTCTTGATGGCCCGCTTGGCCTTCTTGCGCTCGGCGGGACTGAAGAGGGCCACTCGCTCCACGTAGACCGGCCCGTCCAGCTGGGCGATGAGCTCGGCCATGCGGATGGGGCCACCGGTGAGGCGGTCCCGCCCGTCGGGGGAGGTGGTGGTGATCTGCCCCATCAGGGTCGTGGGGGCCATCTGACCACCGGTCATGCCATAGATGGCGTTGTTGATGAATAGGACGGTGATGGGAAGGCCCAGCTGGGCCGTGGCGATGGTCTCCGCGAGGCCGATGGCGGCGAGGTCGCCGTCGCCCTGGTAGCAGACCACCATGGCATCGGGGTTGGCCACCTTGTGCCCCACCGCCGTGGCGGCGGCGCGGCCATGGGCCGTGGAGCTGTGGCCGGTATCGAGGTAGAAGTGCAGGAAGGCGGCACAGCCCACGGGATTGACGGTGACGGTCTGGTCCTGGATGCCCAGTTCGTCGATGGCCTCGGCCAGATACTTGTGGGCCAGACCGTGGCCGCACCCCGCACAGTAGTGGGTGGTGTGGCCCTTCAGGCCCTTCCCCTCGTTGTGGCGGTCAAAGGTTCCATAGAAGGCGTCGGACACGGTCAGGCCCTCCCCAACAGATTCTGGACATGGGCCACGACTTCGTTCTCCTTGGGCAGGATGCCTCCGTAGCGCTGGACATGGGTGATGGGCGGGGGATCCGTGATCCCCGCATGGCTGAGGGCGAGGCGGAGTTCGTCCTCAATCTGGTTCTTGCTGGCTTCCACCACCACGATCTGCTTGAGGCGGGGCAGCAGGGGCAGCAGCTGTTCAATGGGGAAGGGCCAGATGGTGATGGGCCGGAATAGGCCGACCCGGGCGCCCTGCTCCCGCAGTTTCTGGGCGGCGCCCTTGGAGGCCCGGGAGGGGGTGTTGCAGGCCACCAGCAGGATTTCTGCATCCTCAGCCTGGAAGCACTCGGCTCGGGCCTCGGACTTCATCTGCTCATACTTGTCGAAGAGCTTGAGGTTGCGGGTCTCCATGGTCGCTTCGTCCAGGAACACGGAGCTGTTCAGGTTCCCGCGATGGTTCAGATCGCCATAGACGCCCCAGGCGGGTAGCCCGGGCTCCACCATGTGATCCGGCAGTTTCACCTTGCCTGTCATCTGGCCGAGGTAACCGTCCGCCATCACCATGACCGGGTTGCGGTATTTGAAGCTGAGTTCGAAGGCTAGGTAGGTCAGGTCAAGCATCTCCTGGGGTGTGCTGGGCATGAGGGTGATGGCGTGGGTGTTGCCATGACCGAGGCCCCGGCAGGCCAGCTTCACATCGCCCTGATCCGGGCCGATGTTGCCGAGGCCGGGGCCGCCCCGCATGATGTCGATGAATACGCCTGGCAATTCGGCCGCGATCATGTAGGAAATGCCCTCCAGCATCAGGGATAGGCCTGGGCTGGAGGTGAAGGTCAGGCTGGGGAGGCCGGCGCCGCCGCAGCCGTACATGTGGTAGACCGTTGCGACCTCGGAGACCGCTTGCAGGTAGAAGCCGTCCATCTTGGGCAGGAGCTTGGCCATCAGCTCGGCCCCTTCCGTGGAGGGGGTGATGGGATAGCCGAAGACGTGGCGGCAGCCCGCCATGAGGGCGCCCAGGGCCGCGGCATAGGTGCCCTTGATGACCAGGGGCTCGCTGGAGGGCATGGGGATGACTCGACCTGGGATGTCCACCGGCTCGGGGGCTGTACTCCTTCTGGCACCGAAGAGGGTGGCGGGATCCTGGAGCTCGAAGCTCTCCCCTGCCTCCATGGCCTTGAGGCCATAGGGCTCGGGACAGGCTTCGATGCAGAGGCCACAGCCCGTGCATTTGGCCAGGTCAAGCGTCACGGGTACCATGCCGGTCAGGGGATTGATCTCCTGGGTGAAGGAGATGCAGCCCTGGACGCATACATGCACGCATCGACCGCATCCCTTGCAATAGTCCGGCAGTAGAAAGGGTTTGGGTCTTGTATTGGCTTGCGACATTCAAAGACTCCTTGTTTCCGGAGGCTTGCCTGGAATAGTGAGGGTGGGTCCCGGCCTCGGTGCCCGGAGGGTTCCGGGCGACTAGAATGATGTCACAAGTGCAGTTGTCCTGGGCACTAATGCCCCTATAAGCGGGGGGCATAGTGATCAGGATCAGACGGGGAGGTGGGCCGCATGATCATGGGATTGGGAACGGACATCTGTCCCGCGGCTCGGTGGGAGAGGATGATCGACCGCTATGGCGAAAAGGCCCTGCTGCGAGTGCTCCACCCGGAGGAAGCCGAGCTTCTGCTGGGGGGCAACCGCAAGCGGCTGCCGGAGCGGATGGCCGGGCGTTGGGCCCTTCGTGAGGCCTTCGGGAAGGCCCTGGGGCAGGGGTTGGACGGCTGGGACTGGCGCGGTTTGAGGTTTAGGGACGGGGTCCTCCGAGCGGAGGGGGGAGTCGCGGAACTGTTGGGAAACCGGGGGATCCATCATCTTCACGGGAGCGTGTCGCATGATGGCGGAATGGCCTTTGCTGTGGTAATCCTTGAGGACTGACTTCACTCTGAATTAACGTCCTGCCGTCCCAGGCCGATCTTGCTGGAAGGGGTTGAGCATGGCCTCACTGATGACACAGCAGATGACTCCCCAGGAATTCCTGGCCATGAGGGATTTCATCTATGCCCGGTGCGGGATCTGGTTCAGCGAGTCCAAGCAGTATTTCCTGGAGAATCGCCTCAACCGCCGGATCGGGGAACTGAATCTCAAGTCCTACAAGACCTATCTGGACGTCCTCCAGGGGGCCCAGGGGCGGGACGAGATGAAGCTCCTCTTCAACGAGATCACCACCAATGAGACGAGCTTCTGGCGCAATCCGCCCCAGATCGAAGCCTTCCAGAAGATCGTCCTGCCGGATGCGGTGGCCCTGGCCAAGGCGCGGATGAGCAGCAAGTTCAGGATCTGGTCTGCCGCATGCTCGTCCGGCGAGGAACCCTACACCCTGGCGATGGTCTGCCAGGAGGCCAAGGACACGCTCCTCCGGGGCATGTCGGTGGAGATCATCGCTACGGATATCAGCGAGAAGGTGCTCGCCCAGGCCCGGGAGGGGAACTACGGCAGCTACACCCTGCGCAACCTCACCCCGACTCAGGTCAAGCAGCACTTTATCGCGAAGGGGCCGGAAAGTTTCGAGGCCCGGCCCGAACTCAAACAGATGATCCAGTTCAAGAACTTCAACCTGGTGGACTACCCCGGGTACCGAACCCTGGGCTCCTTCGACATCATCTTCTGCCGAAATGTGCTGATCTATTTCGACGAACAGGTGAAGATCAAAGTGCTCAAAGGCTTTTTCGAACAGCTTCAACCCAAGAGCTACCTGCTCGTGGGACACAGCGAGTCCATCCACTCGTTCAATGCGGGATTCGAACTGATGCATTTCAGCAAGGCCATGGGCTACCGTAAACGCAGCTGATACGAGGAAAACCCATGCCCATCACCCCACAGGAACTCATCGCGAACCTCGGTGACCTGCCTCCTCTTCCCCAGGTTGCAGCCCAGGTGCTCCGCTTGGCGGCGGATCCCGATGCCTCCATGGATGATCTCCAGAAGGTCATTTCCACGGACCAGGCGCTTACCGCCCAGATCCTGAAGATCTCCAATTCTGCCATGTTCGGGATGGTCCGGGAGGTCACCACCTTGACCCAGGCCATCATGACCCTGGGCTTTTCCACCATCAAGAGCGTGGTCATCGCCTCCAGCGCCAAGAATCTCTACAGTCGCGGTGCCGCCGGCCTCCAGGAGCGGCTCCTCTGGGAGCACGCCCTCACCGCAGCCATGGCGGGCCGGGCCTTCGGGCGCTGCCTCCGCTTCCCCAGGGCCGAAGAGGTCTTCATCTCCGGCCTGATGCACGACATCGGGAAGTCGGTGATGGCCCTCAAGTTTCCTGAACGCTACGTCTCCCTGGTCAAGACGGTCTACAACGAGCGGTGTGATGGCCTGCAGCTGGAGCTGGACACCTTCGGTTTCGACCACGCTATGGTCGGCGAGGCCCTGCTTCACTCCTGGAACCTGGCTTCCAGCCTGGAAGACGCGGTCCGTTGGCACCACGATCCGGCCCACGCCCCCAAGGAGAACCAGCCCCTGGCAGCCCTGGTGGCGCTGGGGAACCAGATTGCCCTCGATCAGGGTGCTGGAATCGGCAAGCCCGAGACTCTGTCTGCCGCCACCGCCCAGGCCATGGAAGTGCTGGGAGTGACGCCGGAATCTTTGGAACCCCATCGTGAAACCGTGCTGGAAATGTTGGAAATGGATAAATCAATCATAAAAGGTCTCTAGCCATGATAACCGCTGACCTCGTTGGGCAAAGGGTGCAGTCCCTTCCGAGCCTTCCGACCACCATTGTCTCTCTGGGGCAGGCGGTATCTGACGATCGTTGCACGGTGGACCGCATCCTGGGGATCCTCGCGAAGGATCCTCCCCTATCGGCAAGCATGCTCCGACTGGCCAATTCCGCCCTCTACCAGGGGGATCGCCCGGCTTCGGATCTGCAGACGGCCGTGCTGCGCCTGGGCTTCGATGCGGTCCTGAACCTCGGGCGCACCGCTGCCATCATCCGCACCTTCCGCACTGCCACGACCTTCGATCCGATCCTTCTCTGGCAGCATTCCGTGGCGGTGGCCATCACCGCCAAGGGAATCTGCCGACTCCAGCGGAAGAACCAGATGGCCGAGACGGCATTCCTGGTCGGCCTGCTGCACGATATCGGGAAGATCGCCCTGGATCGCTGCTTCACGGAGGAGTACGGACCCGTGGTGGCTGCGGTCCGGGAAGGGGAGGAGGGGGTGGCCGCGGAGCGGCGGATCCTGGGGATCGACCACGGCCGGGTGGGCGCCCTCGTGGCCCTCCGGTGGAATTTCACCGAGACGCAGGTGGAAGTCATTCGTGACCACCACGAACCGGTCGAGGGCGAGTTCCTCTCCAGCCTGATCCATCTCAGTGACCTCCTGGTGCGTTCCAGGATGCCCAATGGGCCTTATGATGAGGAACTTCGCTTCAGCCTTGAGGCACTTCCCGCCTTCCAGACCGTCTTCGGTCCCTTGACGGACGACCTGGATCTGGAACGGCTGACCTTCGGGGTCGATGATGAACTGGATCATGCCATCACCTTTGTCAAACTTGCTTTTCAGGAATAAATAATGGATCCCATTCGTGTCCTCATCGTGGATGACAGCCCTTTCATGCGCAAAGCCCTGGAGCGGATGCTCGTGGCGGCGGAGGACATCCAGGTGGTGGGTAGCGCCCGGGACGGACTGGACGCCCTGGACAAGATCAAGGAATTGAAGCCGGATATCGTGACCCTTGATGTGGAGATGCCCCGCATGGACGGGCTCGCCTGCCTGAAGCGGATCATGGTGGAGTGCCCCCTGCCGGTGCTCATGGTTTCCAGCCTCACCCAGGAGGGGGCCACCGCCACCCTGGAGGCCCTGGCCTTCGGTGCCCTGGATTTCATCCCCAAGGAGAGCAGTCTGGCTAGTGCATCGATGTTCCAGATTCAGCAGGACCTTCAGGAGAAGGTGCGCAAGCTGGCCCGCAGTCCCAAGTTCCGCAAGACCAGACCCGCGGCTCCTGCTCCTCTCCCCACTCGGCCCCTTCCCGGGGCACCCCTGGCCCCTGCACCGGTTCATCGTCCTGCCCCCTCTGGAGGCGTCTTGGCCTCCTCCCCCCGCGCCGAGCTTCTGGTCATCGGTTGCTCCACTGGCGGCCCCAAGGCGCTCCAGGATCTCCTGCCGGCCATTCCCAAGGCTCTGCCGGTCCCCTGCCTTATCGTGCAGCACATGCCCGGCACCTTCACCAAGCCCTTCGCTGAGCGGCTAAATGCCATCAGCCAGGTGGAGGTCAAGGAGGCCGAGCACGGGGAACTGCTTCGCCCCGGGACGGTCTACATCGCCCCCGGAGGGCAGCATATGCTCTACCGTCAGCGCGGACCCCAGGGCCTCCTGGAGTTGAGCCCCGAGCCCGCCAGCACCCTCCATCGCCCCAGTGTGGATGTGATGTTCCAGAGCGTGGCCGAGCACTGCACCCGGCAGGTCCTGGCCATGATCCTCACGGGCATGGGTGCGGATGGCGCCAAGGGCATGGAAATGCTGAAGGCCAGGGGGGCCCACACCCTGTCCGAGGCCGAGGAATCCTGTGTGGTCTACGGCATGCCCCGGGCGGCCTTCGAGCGGGGCTGTGTCGATCAGGTCGCCCCCCTTCCGGAAATGGCGGCCATCCTCCGTCGGCACTTCCAGATCTGAATGGACGCCGCACCCCTCACTGCCCTTGTGCAGCCCCAGGCGGTGCGGGCTCTTCTCGCCCAGGTCGGGGCGGGGACCCAGCAGAATCTTCTCGCCCTCATGGGGCAGAGCCTGGAAATGACCTTCCAGGGTATGGGTCCCCAGGGGGCCCAACTGGTCCTGCCCAGCGGTCAGGTCTTGGTGGCCCAGGGGGAACTCCCCTTCGCCCAGGGAACTCAGTTGATGGTCAGAGTCCTTTCGGAAGTCGAAGGGGCGGTGCGTCTCCAGATCCAGGAAGCGAAACCTCCGGCTTCTCCGGCGCTGTTGCAGCCTCTCCTCACGGGGGAGGCCCAGCCCCTTCTGAGCCGCCTCATGGGGGATGAGCACGCTGAAAGCTTGGCACCTACGGTTCGCATGCTTCAGCAGGTACTGGCGTCCGTGACATCCACGGTTCCATCCCGGTCTCTGGCCCTGCCCCTGCCCCTGACCCAGATCGAGGAGGCCGTGGCGGCCCTGCCCGCGGAACTCGCCCAGCCCTTGCGGCAGGCCCTGGGGCTTCCCTCAGGGCAAGCCCTTGGCCAAGCCCTGAAGACCTGGATCGAGAGCCCGGCGGCCCTGCCGAAGCCTGGGGCCGGAATGCCGGATGGCAGTCCTGTGGGCCAGTCGACTCCAGCAACTCAGGCGTCCTCCGCGGCGCTTCCCGATGCGAGTCAGGTTCTGGCTGTTGTGGTGCAGGCGTTCACCGGGATGATGCATCAGGCTTCGACGGTGCCTGAAGCCCAGCAGGACTTCCTGTCTGCTTGGTTCCGGGGACTTCTTTCCAAGGCCGGGGGGCAGATGGTGCCGTCTTCTGAGTTCGCCGCGCCCTCGATGGCCTCTCCTGTGGCAGTCCAGTCCCCGGTTCCCCTTCCTTCGGCACTCCTCGCCAAGCTCCCGGAGGCGGTAGCCTCCCTGCCGCCGAAGATGGCCGAATTCCTCCGCCAGGCCCTGAACATCCCTGAAGGGCAGCCCTTGGCTTTGGGGCTGAGGTCCTGGATGGAGTCCACCTTCTCCGAAGCCCTGGCGGTGCCCCAGGAGCTCCCTGATCCAAGGCTTCGGGAGGCCGGTTCGGTGACCCTCGAACTGGCTCAGCGTTTCGAGGCCCTGGTCCGTCAGGCTCCGGACTTCCCCAAGTCCCAGCGGGCCCTGCTCACATCTTGGTTCCGGGATTTGCTGGTCAGGGCCGGTGGGGGGGAATCCACTGCCCGGGCTTCTGGTTCTGAGGCGTCGCGATCCCTCGTTCGGTCCTCTGCCGCCGCCCAGGATGCGCCGAGCCCCGCGATCATCCAGCGTGCCGTGGAAGGGTCAAGCCCAGGGGCGGCATCGGCTGCCCAAGCTCCCCTGGAGGAGCCAGCCTTCTGGAATAAATGGATTCGGGGCACGGTCGAGGCCCTGGCGGATCCCCAGGTCTCACCTCGGGAAGCCCCTTTTCACGCCCTCCAGGCCAAGGAGGGGACGGCCTATTTCGAACTTCCAGCCCCCTGGCTGCCCCAGGGGGTGGTGCAGCTCTGGGTGGAGTCCGACGCCCCTGATGAGGGGCGCCCTGAGGACGAGACCCGGCGGGTATTCATGGGGCTCCATCTCTCCAATCTGGGAGATACCCGCCTGGGCCTGGAACTCTCCGGGACGAATCTTCGCGCGAGGGTCTGGACTGAGCATCCCGAGCGCCTGGCGACCCAGGAGGAGGCCCTGGCCAAGGAGCTGGAGGAGACAGGCTGCCAAGTAAGCCTGCGTATCCTTCCCCTGGGAGCGGGCACCGCTGGCCTGCGCTCCATGGTGGTCGGCAACTCGTGGCAAGGGTTAGGTTAGCCCATCCGGTAGACCAGCAGGCAAGCCCCGGGCCTGCCGGGCAGGGGGATGCTGCGCTCGGGCCGCAACTCCGGGATGGGGAAGGTGTGGCTTAGCAGGAGGGAGCCCGGGGCCATCTCCGCGAGGGCCTTGCGCCCCAGCTCTGGCATGGGGGCTGGGGAGAGGAAGGCGTAGACCACTTCGAAAGCCCCCAGGTCCTCCTTCCAGAGGCTGCCCAGGCGCATGGTGCAGTTGGCGCGCACGGGACGGGTTCGGAGCCAGGCCAAGAGCCATACCAGGGGCGAGGCTTCCACCCCCAGGAAGCGGGCTTCGGGGCGATGCTCTGCCAGGAAACGCAGGGGGCCCCCGAGTCCTGCCCCGAGATCGACCATCCGCAAGGGCTCGCCTTCTGGAAGGAGGGCGAGCAGGGCCTCCCACGCCGCCCGATTGGAGTTGTAGAGGGGAACCCGGGTCAGAAGTCCTCCGCCATAGACGAGGAAGAGGAGGGCCAGGGCGGCTGGATAGAACCAGGGGGAAACCTGATGCATGGCCTGCCAGCTCAGGGCGAAGGGCAAGAGCAGCTGGAAGGCTCTCCACCAGGGGCCAAGGCCCCAGAATAGCCCGAGGGCGGCGGCCCCTCCGCCCTGAGCGAGAAGCCAGACCCAGGCGGGCAGGGCCCGGAGGGGCGGGAAGAGCCGACTCAGCGACAAGAGGGCGAGGAAGACCAGGGCCTGGGCGCCCAGGGCCCGCACGACAGGGGGGCTTTCTGTCCAGATGCGCTGCAGACGTGGCATTGCAGAGGGTCTCCGAAGACTACTATAGACCCATGCCTTCCTCCTCCCCTTCCCGCCGCCCCACGGGTCGCTTCGCCCCCTCCCCCACGGGCATCCTCCACCTCGGGAACCTCCGTACGGCCCTGGCATCCTGGCTTTCGGTGCGCTCCCGAGGGGGCACCTGGATTCTCCGCATGGAGGATGTGGATACCACACGTTCCCGCAGGGCATTGGGGGAGGCCCAGATACGGGATCTTGCGGCTCTAGGGATGGAGAGCGATGTGCCGGTGCTCTGGCAGTCCGACAGGGTTGAGCTCTACCGGATGGCATTGGCGCGTCTGGAGAGGGCTGGCCTGCTCTATCCCTGTCAGTGCTCCAGGAAGGACCTGGCCCTCCTGGCTGCTGCGCCCCATGAGGGGGATGGGCTCCGCCCCTATCCAGGGCGCTGCCGTGGCGCAGAACTGAGGGGCGGCGAGGGTGCGGCTCTGCGCTTCATGCTTCCGCCGGGGCAGGTGGCCTGGGTTGACCTCCTGCTGGGCTCCCAGCTGGACGACCCGATGGGACTGACGGGGGATCCCCTCCTCTTCCGGCGGGATGGCTGTTATGCCTACCATCTGACGGTGGTGGTGGACGATGGTGACCAGGGGGTGTCCGAGGTGGTCCGGGGGGCCGATCTCCGCTCGGTTACCGCCACTCAGATCCGCCTCCAGGAAGCCCTGGACCTGCCCCGACCCGGCTATGCCCATCTGGGGCTGGTGACTTCGCCCGATGGCTCCCGTCTGGGCAAGCGGGAAGGGGCCTTAGGGGTCCGAGCCCTGGTGGAGCGGGGCGTTGGAGTGCGGGAGCTCCTGGGGTGGCTGGGTTGGAGTCTGGGGTGCCTGGATTCCCCGGTGCCGTGCCTCGCCGAAGAACTCATTCCCGGCTTTTCATGGGGGCGAGTGCCTACCGGACCTGTGGCCATCCCCATGTCCTGGCGTTGAGGGCTGAATTGCCGCGTTCTGCAACAGGTTTGCCGACGTCTGTTGTTTTCTGCCTCGGATTATCTGGTCATATGGTGCGATCTTTCTTGAAAAATGGGTCGCCAAGCGGGGGCCAGGTGTGGCACTGTATATGCGTTCCCATCCCCTGACTCTATTGGAGGGTTTTCTATGCGCGCCCTGCGTTTCCCCCTTATTGCTGTGGCCGTCCTGGCCTTTTCCGTCGCTGCCCAGGCCAAGGCGCCATGGACTGCCAAGGGCAAGGCCGTCGATGCCGGTGTGAAGACCTGTGCTTCCTGCCACGTCACCGGTGCCAAGGCCAAGAAGGGCGACCCCCTGACCGAGCGTGGCAACTGGCTCGTGGCTGAGAAGGGCAAGAAGAAGGCCGCCGAAGTCGATCCCTCCTGGTTGGCGAATTACCCCAAGAAGGGGAAGTGAGCCAGGTTTATTGAATGGTTTTGCAGCTCTGCGTGAACGTGAAAGGGGCAGTGGATCTCGTATCCGCCGCCCCTTCGTGTGTTTAGGGGGGTAGGCCCCGTAGGAGGTTGTGTGAAGGCTCGGATCGGATTCCTGGTGTTGGCGGGTCTGCTGCTTGTCGGCTGTCGTCGGCGCGAGGAAAAGCCCGCTGCCCCAGCGGGAGGCATGCCCGCGGGCCATGGCAGCATGGCCTCCCGGAAACCTTCGGTGGTCCAGGTTCCCGATGCCATCAAGGAGCGGTGGAAGGCCGGGCGCTTCTCCGTGCTGGATACCTCCACCAAGAAGACTGCGACCTTCACGGCCAAGCTCGGGCAGGATACGCCGGTCCCCGGCACTGGCCTGAGCCTCAAGCTGGAGGCCCTGCTTCCGGACTTCACCATGGGGGATGGAGTCATCACCAGCAAGAGTGACAAGCTGGCCAATCCCGCTGCGAAGGCCTCCATTTCCGATGGGAAAGCGGAATGCTTCAACGGTTGGCTCTTCTCCATGTTCCCCGAGGCCCATCCCTTTGAGCACCCCAGGTATCAGATCCGGCTCGTGGAATTCGTCTCTGAGGGTGCCCATTGAGCCGCAGAACGCCCAAGCCGGAAGCCCTCTCTGTCTGGCAGCTCTTTTGTTCCGTCAAGCTGACCCTCTTCCTGCTCTTCCTTATCGCAGCTGGCTCCGTTGCCGGAACCCTGATCCAGCAGAACCTGCCCAAGGAGGATTATTTCCGCGTATGGGAGCCCGGGACAGCTAACTTCTTCCTTCGCTCGGGCCTCACGGATGTATACCACTCCTGGTGGTTCCTGGGGCTCATGGGGCTTCTGGCCTTCAATCTCATTGCCTGCTCGGTGGACCGCTTCCCGGCCATTCTGGCGGCCTACCGGGGCCAGCCGAACCCAGCCTCCGAGATCCTGAAGGCCCAGGCTTTCCACCGCAGCTTCGTCCTGCCTGGAACCCTCGTGGAGGCGCGGGAGTTGGCCCGGAAGGCCCTCGGCCACGGGGCCGTGGATGGGAAGCTGCTCTACCTCAGCAGGGGGGCCTACGCCCGCTGGGGGGTCTTCGTCGTCCACTCCAGTCTCCTGGTGATCTTCCTGGGGGTCATGATCGGCTCCCTGTGGGGTTTCAAGGGCTTCATCAACATCGTCGAGGGCACCTCGACCCGCGAGGTGGTGCTCCGGGGCGGGGCCGATGACGAGCACGAGCATCGCAAGGCCATCCCCTTCGAACTCCACGTGGACAGCTTCAAGGTCTCCCGCTACGAAACGGGTCAGCCCAGTGACTTCGTCAGCCACGTGCGGGTCTTGGAGAATGGCCAGACGGTCAAAGAGAAGGATCTGCGGGTGAATGATCCCCTCTCCTACCGTGGGCTCACCTTCTACCAGTCCAGCTACGGTCCGGCACCCGAGGCCACCTTCCTGCTGCAGAACGCCAAGACCGGGGCGCTCATCCAGGTCCCCATGGCCCTGAATGAGGTCCGGATGCTGGAGGGTGGCATCGCCCTGGCCTTCGATGCCTTCGCCGAGGACCACAATCGCATGGGACCAGCCTTCCAGTTGCGGATGCAGGTGCCTGGACAGGAAGCCCAGGAACTCATGCTCTTCCAGCGCCTGCCGGATTACGACCGCCAGCGGGGGGATGTGTGGACCCTGAAGGTGGGAGATCTGCGTCTCAAGCAATACACCGGGCTCCAGGTTGCCAAGGATCCTGGGGTGCCCTGGGTCTGGGCTGGCTGCGCCTTGATGATCCTGGGCATGATGGGGGCCTTCTTCTGCTCCCACCGCCAGATATGGATCCGCCTGGAAGAGCGCAAGGATGGGGTTGCCTGGACCGTGGCGGGCGCCACAAGCCGCAATCGCCTGGCTTTCGAAAAGGAATTCCAGGTCCTGCTGGAACGGATCGGGGCCCCTGAGGCGTCCAAGAGCAAAGAGGGCAAGGCATGAACAGCGTGATGGTATTCAATATCTCCCTGGGGATCTTCGTTCTTGCGGAACTGTTCTATATCCTCTATCTGGCCAAGCGGACCGAGGGGGTTGGCCGGATTGCCACGGTGGTGGCCTGGGTGGGATTCGGCGTGGAAACGGTGGCCTTCCTCCTGCGGACCTTCGAGTTCATGCTGGCCAAGCAGATGCGTCTGCCACTGACCAATCTCTACGAATCCCTGCTCTTTTTCGCTTGGTCCATGGCCCTGGTCTACCTCCTCTATGAGCGGAAATACAAGCTCAGGGCCTTGGGGGCTTTCATCCTGCCCCTGGCCATTCTGGCCCTGGCGGCGCCCTATTACATCCCCGGGGTGACCACCACCATCCCCAAGCTGCCCCCGGCCCTTCAGAGTGCCTGGCTGGAGTGGCACGTCATGACCTGCTTCCTGGGGTACGGCGCCTTCGGTGTAGGGGCGATCCTCAGCCTCCTCTATCTGGTGAAGGCTCCCCGAGAGGCCAGGGGCGGGATGGGGGCCGTGATGCGCATGCTCCCCTCCGCCGATATGCTCGACGAGATCTGCTACCGCGTGATCCTGGTGGGCGTGCCCCTGCTCACCGCAGGGATCGTCCTGGGCGCGGTCTGGGCCAACCAGGCCTGGGGCACCTACTGGAGTTGGGACCCCAAGGAAACCTGGGCTCTCATCGTCTGGATCATCTACGCCGCCTATCTCCATGCCCGCATCACACGCGGCTGGCGGGGCCGCAAGGCTGCCTACCTGGCCCTTCTGGGCTTCGCTGCGACCCTCTTCTGCTACCTGGGCGTGAACCTGCTGCTGTCGGGACTGCACAGCTACGGGGGGCGGGGGTAGTTTCACGCTGACGTAGAAAGGGGCCGGAATCCGGCCCCTTTCTACGTCATACGACTGCTGGTGGTCACTCCTTTGCCATTCCGCGCTCCACTGAGAGCGCGAAGTAGTAGTCCCTTGATGCCACCGAGCTTGAGATCGTATGCTGCACGATCCGATGGGAGCCCGGGGTCCTGGGGATCTCCACCGTAGCCGCCTGGGTGCCTGTGATCTCGACACGGAGGGGGGACTCACCCCCGGGATCCCTCACCGCCAGACAGAGCTTCCCGAAGTGCCTGGAGTCGTGGATGGTCAGGGGTTCCCTGCCCAGGGTGATCCACTGGGAGCTGGGGGTTCCCACGCCCTGGGGGATCTGCATGGCCTTCATGGCCTGACGGATCCATTCCTCCTCGGGGGCACTGCCTCCGTCCGGGGTCATCACCTTGACCTTGACCATCACAGAACCTGTGGATGGGAGGTGCTTGCGGCACTGCTCACACTCCCTGAGGCGCTCCGAGCAGGCCTTGCAGAGCTGGAACTGGCCGCTTGAGGTCATGCTCTTGCAGAGCGTGCAGGTTCCGATGTCCTTGGTATGGGATTGCTGTCGGCGCTCCGGGCACAGCTCCGCGAAAGCTGGGGCTGCGCTGCCGAGGCAGAGAACCAGGGCCATGGCAGTCATCGAGAAGGGGTTTCGGACTGCCATGGCCGCTCCTTGATCAGTGTCCCGTTTCCTCTGAGCCCTTCTTCGGATCGATCACCTCGGGGTGCTCGTCCAGGCCGTGCTCGTGTTCGTAGTGCTCAGGCGTGGTCCGGCCGTCGAGGAAGGTGAGGTTCACGGGATAGACCTCTGGATCGAAGATCACGAAGTAGAAGTGCCAGACGATGATGGCCAGGGTGGCCAGGATGGCTTCGTAGAGGTGGATCGTGGTGGCGATGTCCACGATCCAGCGGGGGAACCAGGCCGAGAAGAAGATCTTGAACCAGATCAGAAGGCCGGTGACGGCCATGACCGCCGTGCCCCAGACCAGGGCCCAGTACTCGGCCTTCTCGGCGTAGGTGAAGCGGGCGAACTTGGGACGGGGACTATCCTTGCGGACGAGGTGGAGGAGATTGCGCAGGGCGTCCAGGGCATCCTGGGGCTTGGGGAAGATGTCTGCCAGCACCTTGCGTCCCTCACGGGTGAAGGCCACATAGAGGATGTGGTAGGCCGAAGCGCCCATCATGACCACGGCGGCGATCCGGTGGACCAGGCGGCGGATGGCCTCATTGGCGCCGAAGATGGCCCCAACCCAGGAATCCGGGTATTTGAGGGCGAAGCCCGTCAAGGCCAGGATGATGAAGCTGAGGGCGAAGCAGCCGTGCTGGATCCGCTGGCCCAGCTTCATGCGGAGGACCGTGCGTCCGCGGTCCTTGTATATGCGGCGGATCTTCTTGAACCAATCCAGGAGGTTGTGTCCGCCCATGGCGACGATGGTGAGGACGATCAGGACGATGTAGATGCGACGGACCCAGTGGTTGATCCTGGCACCCAGGGTGGAGGTGTCCTCGTAGTCCGTATGGATCTTGCCTGTGATGAACTTGTCGTTTGAACCGGCATGGCACTTGCCGCAGGTCTTCACCAGATTCGCCTGGTTGACCTGGGATTCAGGGTCGGAGGAGGGGAGGATCTTGTGGGCGCCGTGGCAGCTGGCACAGTTGGCGGCGGACTTGTCCCCCAGCTTGGCGGCGAGGCCATGGTAGCTCTGGTAGAAGCTGCTGATGCGATTGGCGGGGTTGTCGAACTTGGCGTTGAAACGGGCATCCCCGTGGCACTTGGCGCAGACGTTGGCCGCCGCCATGGTGGACTGGCTCGGCTTCAGGCCCGTGATCACGTGCTCACCGTGGCAGTCCGTGCAGGTGGGGGCCTCATGCACACCCTTGGCCATGGCGGCTCCGTGGGTGCTGGCCTTGTAGTCCTGCATCTGCTGGGTGTGGCAGGTCCCGCAGGTGTCCTCCACCTTGCTGCGCAGCAGAGGGGAAGCGGGGTCGGTCATGGGGGTGATATCGTGCTTGCCGTGGCAGTCGCCGCAGGAGGCTGCCCCCGCCTTGCCCGCGCGCTTGGCAATGGCATGATGGCTGGCGTTGTAACTGGCGTCGGCCTTCTCGTGGCAGGTGACGCAGGCGGCAGGCTTGACAGGGGTTCCGGGGTGGGAGGCCAGATCGACATCGGCGTGGCAGCTCTCGCAGCCATTCCCGCCGTGGATGGAAGCACCGAACTTCTTGGCGTCCACGAATAGGGAGATCTCCTTGCCGTCCGGGGCCTGCTTGGTCATGCCCGCCTGGCCGTGGCACCCAAGGCAATCCTTGTCCTCCGCCCGCAAATCCAGGGATGTGCCCATCAAGAGCGTGAACAAGGTCAGAAGGATGGCGCGGGGCCTCAGGGCAAGCATGGACAACTCCGGATGGGCTGTTGAGCACAAAACCGGCCAGCAATTGACTGGTCAGACCAGGGAAGGGATCAGGCCCATCATAGCAATCCTTGGAATCGAATCACCATCATTCGATTCTCAGGGCTGCCTTGAGCTTGGGGGTTGCCCCTCGGCTGGCTTCCAATTCTACACCGCCGATCATGCGGACCATAACCCGGCTGCCGCCTCCGGATGAGCGGATGCCCAGGACCGCCTCGGGGCGGATCAGGAGGTGGCGATGGATCCGAAGGAGCCCTGCGTCCGGGAAGAATGCCTCGACCTCTCCCAGGGTCTTCCACTTGGTGCGGAAACGCTCTCCGGCAAAGGCCCAGACCACCTGCTCCTCCACCTCGAAGTAGGCGGTTCTGGACAGTTCCATGAACACGACCCCGGTGCCTGCGTTCACCGGATAGCGGGTGACCGGGGCGCTGCGCCCACCGTCGCGGCGTTGGCCCAGGGCCCGGCGGATCTTGGCCAGGGATTTCACCAGGCGATCCGTGGTGACGGGTTTCAGGAGGAAGTCCACCGCGTCGAGGCTGAAGGCCTCCACGGCGTGTTCAGCGTAGGCCGTGACGAAGACCACCGGAAGATCTGGATCGATGGAGGCCCTGAGGCTCATGCCATCCAGGCCGGGCATCTGGATGTCCAGGAAGAGGGCGTCCACCTCCGGGTTGGTGCCCAGCCACTCCTCCACCTCCAGGCCGTTGCCGAAGGTGGCCACCACCTCGCAACCGCATTCCTGGAGCAGGCGCAGCAGGCGCCGCTGGTTCATGGGCTCGTCCTCGGCCACCGCGACGCGCAGGGGGTTCGTCATGCGGGCCACCTCCAGGCCAAGGCTAGCTGCGCCACCACCCAGGCCCCCTCCTGGGCCAGGGTGAGGGTCGGTCTATAGGTCGGCATCAGGGTGAGCCGCTCCCGCAGGTTCCCGAGCCCGGTGCCCTCCCGGTAGTCGGCCCTGAGGGGCTTGCCTGTGTTGGCCACTCTCAGGACGAGGCTGTCCGGGGTGCGGTGGATCTCCACCCGGAGGGTTCCTCCTTCCGGGGCGGTCGAGATGCCGTGCTTGATGGCGTTCTCCACCAGGGGCTGGAGCAGGAGGGGGGGGAGTTCCAGGGCGTCCGCCCAATCCGGCCAGGCCCACTCGACCTTCAGGCGTTCGCCCAACCGGATCGCTTCGATGCCCAGGTAGCGCTTCAGGAGCGCCCGCTCCTGCTTCAAGGGATCCCGCAGGGTGGTGCCGTGCTTCATCAGGTCCCGGTACATCTCCACGAGCCCTACCAGGGCCTCCTCGGCCGCATCGGGATCCTCATGAACCAGTTCGGTGAGGCCTCCGAGCACGTTGAAGAGGACATGGGGGTTGAGCTGGGCCTGGAGGGCCTGGGCCCGGGTGCGGTCAGCCAGGATCTGGAGCTCCCGTTCCGACGCCTCTGCCCGTTCCTTGTCCGCCAGGAACCAGCCCAGGATGAGGGCGAAGGGGTAGTTGAAGAAAAAGAGGCCCCACTCCGGGCGGAGTACAAAATGCCGCCCCAGGAGGAAGAGATGGAGGTTCTGTTGCTGGCCCAGTGGCATGGGGGCCATCTGGATGAGCAACCAGGTGAGGCCCAGCAGCCAGATGGCATTCCATGGGAGGCACTGCAGGAATCCCCGGAGGGGAGGGGCCTGTTTACGGGTATCGCCTGTCCAGAGCCAGGGCAGGGGCGCCAGGGCGACGTTTCCCCCAAGCAGGAGGAACGGCACGAGGATTTCCGTCCCCAGGGAGAGCCCCCTGGGCAGGTCCGTCATGAATCGCAGCGCCGTCCAGAACAAGCCGTAGGCGAAGATCGCACCCCAGGTGGAGGGGGTGCGGAACTTTCGCAGGGTAACGGTTGGGAAGTCTTGGAGTCTCATGGCGCTTTGCGGATGCCTCTGGTCAGTGACCTAGAAATGGTAGTTGATGCCCATACCTGCGGATACGGTGTTCTGCTTCCGGACCAGAGGGCTGTCTGCCGCGTTTTTCATTAGGTGACTCGCATTGACCGTGCCCATCAAGCCCCATCCTCGGCCCAGCTGGTAGCCCAGCATCAATCCCAATCCCGCATCGCGGAGCCCGCCACCGGGGTGGTATTCCCTTCCCTCATCCCCCCTCAGGCGGGTATCGCCAGCGGCGATCATGGCCTGGCGTTTGGCGGCCTGGGTGGAGTCCACGCCGAATTCGTAAGCCATTCCCTTGCTGTCGGAAATTCCGAGCGAGGCCTGTGCGCCCATCAGCCAACGCGGGCCCAAGGGCAGATGGCTGCCCAGGTTGAGCTTGAAGCGGTTGCCTGCCTCCCCATAGAGGCCATGGGCTCCGGCAATCCCCATTTCAAGGGGGCCCAGACGATAATGGACAGCTGTCCCGGCCCAGATGCTACCGGTCTGGTTGCCCATTCCCGCCAGGACATTCGCCAGGCTTTCCTTGCGTCCCTCCATGTAGCCCACGCCAAAATCCCAGGAAAGCGGGCCCTTTTCCAGGGCACGCACAGCCAGTCCCAGTCCCAGAACTGCCGGGTTGCTTCCTATGAACAGCTTCCTGTCATAGCTGGCCTTGAGGAAAGGGAGGACCCGCCTGGACTGTTGGTCAGAACCAGGGCTGGCGGGTGCGGCAAGCCCCATGGCGCCTAGGCTGATGTCCCAACCTCTACGGGGAGGCGGTGGTCCGGCGGGAGCGTCCTCCGCCGCGAGGAGAGCGGGCAGGAGGGCGATGAGAATGATCCTCATACGGCTTTCCAGCCGCCGCCGAGGGCCTTGTAGAGGGCCACCATGTCCGTGAGAAGCCTGGCTTTGGACTGGCTCAGACTGCTCTGGGCGGTGTGCAGGGAGGTCTGGGCCGTGAGGACGTCCAGGAAGCTGGTGAGGCCCCGTCGATAGCGTTCCTGGGCGAGGCTGAGGGCCTCCTGGTTGTGGCGAAGGGAATCCTCCAGGCTCTGGTGGCGTCCTTTTTCCGCGTAGTAGCTGGTCAGGGCGTTTTCCACATCCTCCAGGGCGGTGTGGTAGGAAGCCTGGAAGGCGGCCAGTTTCTCTTCGTAGACGGCCTGCTTCTGGGCCACCTCGGCCTTGACCTGCCCCCGGTTGAAGATGGGCAGGCTGATGCCCGGAACGATGGACCAGTAGCGACTGGCGGCCTTGGTGAAGCTCGATGCCTGGAGGCTCTGGAGCCCCAGGCCCAGGGTGAGGTCGAACTTGGGATAGAGATCGGCCTTGGCCACCCCCACATCCGCCATGGCGGCGGCCAGGTTGCGCTCGGCCTTGCGCAGGTCGGGGCGGCGGGAGAGGAGTTCCGAAGGAAGCCCCGTGGCGATGAGCCCCTGGGCTGAGGGAAGCGCGCTGCTCTGGGAGAGCTCGCCCGCCAGGGCCGTGGGTTCCTGACCGAGCAGGATGCCCAGTCGGTGGATGGACTGCTTGACGGAGGCCTCCAGGGAGGGGATCTCAGAGGAGGTGGTGGAGAGCTGGGCCTTGGCCTGGGCCACATCCAGGTAGCTGGTGAGCCCCAGGCGGTATCGCTCCTCCGTGACCTCGGCGGTCTGGCGCTGGGATTCGGCATTCTGCCGGGTGATCTCCAGCAGGGCCTGATTGCTGCGCAGGGCGATGTAGTTGGTGGCCACATCCCCCTGGAGGGTGAGGATCACATCCCCCAGATCCTCCACGCTGGCCTCCAGGCGGGCCTGGGCGGCCTCCCGGGCCTTCCGCTTGCCGCCGAACAGGTCAAGCTCCCAGGTGGCGTCGAAGCCTGCCTGGTAGAGGCTGGTGGTGGGCGTTGCGTAGCCGTAGGCGTTGTCGCTGGTGTTGCTGCGGGTGCCGGAGGCGGTGGCATTCACCGCAGGCCATTGGTCGGCCTTGGCGCTGCCCAGGGTGGCACGGGCCTGGAGAACCCTGGCCTGGGCCTGCTGGATGCTCAGGCTGCCCTGGATGGCGCGGCTCAAGAGGGTGTCCAGGGTCGGATCCCCGAAAGCCTTCCACCAGGCGTTGCTCTCCAGGCCCTTGGCCTCGGTGGTACTGCCCTGGCTGAACTTGGCGGGGATTTCCAGCTTGGGTTTCTGGTAGGTGGTCTGGACCTTGCAGCCCGTGAGGAGCAGGGCCACACCCAGCGAGGCAGGGAGGAGGGGTTTCACTTCTGGCCTCCTTCAGGGGTCTCAATGAAGACGTCCATCTGCTGCCCCACGTAGACCGGCAGGGCGCTCCGCTCGAAGCTGTAGATCACCTGGAGGACCCGGGTATCCACCCGCTCACTGCTGCTGCCGGTGAGGGAGGTTTTGGGGGTGACGTAGGGCTCCACCCTGGCGAAGGTCACTGCGGCCTTGATGTCCCGGTTCCCTCGCAGGAAGGCCGTGGCCCGGGTCCCGGGCTTGAAGCGCCAGGCGTCGTTCTCATCGATATCCACCCGGATGTGGAGCTGCTCCAGGCTGCCGAGGCGGACCAGGGGGGTGTCCAGGACTCCTGTGGCGGCGTATTCCCCGGGGCGCACGTTCACCTGGAGCACCTCGCCCGCCATGGGAGCGCGTACCGTCAAACGCTCCAGGGCGGACTGGGTGGTGGCCAGGTTGGCCCTGGCATATTGGACCGCCGCCCGGGCGCTCTGGACCTTGGCGTCCCCGAGGATTGCGGCATTCTGGCGCTTCTGGATGTCGTCCACGCTCACGGCGGAACCCTTGGCATCCTTCACCAGGGCGAACTGGGCGGCGGTGTCCTTCTGGGAGGCCAGGGCCTCCTGGAGGGCGGCCTCGGCCTTGGCCAGATCCCCCTGCTTGACCGCCATATCCGCGCGCTGCTCCCGATCATCGATCTGGAAGAGGGACTGGCCAGCCTTGACCTTGTCTCCAACCTTGACGGAGACAAGCTTGACGATGCCGGGCAGGGATGTGCCGATGCTGATGTTGTCGTTGCTGGCCTCCACGAGACCCGCGCCTCCGAGGTAGGAGGTGTACGGGGCCTCGGCGGGTTGGGCGATGGGGATGGCCGCAGGCTTCTTGGTGTTGGAGCGCAGGGCGACGGCTGTGGCGAACAGCAGTCCGACGCCGGCGACGATGGGGAGGATTTTGGGTTTCTTCATGGGAGACCTCTCGATTACAAAGCTGAAAAGATCACGCCAGAGGCACAGAGGAAGGCTGTGCTCCGGGGCTCGGGTGGTTGGCGGGGTGATGGGGGCCGCAGGGGGTTTGCGCAGTCGGAACAACCAGACTGGTCTTGCTTCTTGCTTTTCCTCTGCGCCCTCTCTTTTCCATCTCTGCGCCCTCCGCGTTGACTCAGTTGTCTTTCGCCGCCCGGGCTTCCACCCGTTCGATGTGGCCGTCGTCCATGTGGGCGATGCGGTCGGCGAATTCGAAGATCCGGGCGTCGTGGGTGACGATGACCAGACTGCGCTTGCCGTCCATGGCCAGACCCTTCAGGATCTCCATGACCTTGGTGCCGGTCTGGTGGTCCAGGGCGCTGGTGGGCTCATCGCAGACCACCAGCTTGGGGTCGTGGACCAGGGCCCGGGCGATGGCCACCCGCTGCTGCTGGCCGCCGGAGAGCTGGCTGGGGAGAGCGTCGATCTTGCTCTCCAGGCCAACCTCCTTCAGGCACTCCGCGGCCCGGGCCAGGGCCCTCTCACGGTTCTCTCCGTTGATGAGGAGGGGGATGGCGGTGTTCTCGGCCACCGTGAGGGTGGGGATCAGGTTGAAGGCCTGGAAGACGAAGCCGATGTGCTTGCCCCGGAAGCGGACCCGGTCGGTGGAGGGGAGCTGGCGCAGGTCCTGGCCGAAAAGGGAGCAGTTGCCTTCGGTCTGGTCCAGGATGCCCGCGATGATGGAGATGAGGGTGGTCTTGCCGCAGCCGGAGGGCCCCACGAGCATGAGAAGTTCGCCAGGGTGGACCTCCAGATCCACGCCCCGGAGGGCGTGCACCTGGGTGTCACCGGTGCCGTAGATCTTCTTGATTCCGTTGCAGAGGATTGCGGGGGTATCAGACATGGTTCAGCCCTTGAAGACGATGGCGGGTTCGAGTTTCATGACCTTGCGGATGCTGAAGAGGGCCGCCATGAGGACGATGAAGAGCACGGCGCCCCCGCTGGCGGTCAGGAGCTGCCAGTTGAGGGTCATGCTGAGATCCGTGCTATCGGCCTTCATGTAAGCGAAGAGTCCGGTGATGCCCGCCCCCAGGCCGAAGCCGATGAAGCCCACCACCAGGGCCTGGAGCAGGATCATACGCCGCAGCACGCTGTCCGGCGTGCCCATGGCCTTGAAGACCCCGAAGTGCCTCAGGTTGTCGAGGGTGAAGTTGTAGAAGATCTGCCCCGTGACGGCGGCCCCGACGATGAAGCCCACCAGCACGACGAAGCCGAAGTTCACGATGATGCTGGTGTGGTTGATCATGAAATCCAGGTTCTTGGCCTTGAACTCCTCGGAGGTGAGGGCCATCAGCCCGGTCTCCTTGGTGATGCGCCGGGCCACCGCTTCCGGAGTCTCCCCGTCCTGGGTCTTGGCCAGGACATAGGTCATCATTTTCCGCTCGCTCGTGGCATAGCTTTTGGCCCGGGTGTAGGTCGTGTAGATGGTGGGCTGGGAGGCGAAGGTCTGGGTGGCCTGGGCGATGCCCACCACCACCGCGCGCTTGTCGTTGATCTCCAGGGTGTCTCCCACCGTGAGGGGGGTCGACTTGCCTCCGGGAATGGCCGATGGCTTGGCCAGACGTCCCTCGGCCCCCGCCTTGTCCACGATGATGCTGTCCGGCTGGCGGAGGTCCTCCAGCCTCCCCTTGAGGAGCTTGGTCGGGCCACCGATGAGGGTCGCGTCATCCATGCCCTGTATGACGGACTGGACCGTTTCGCCGTTGGACATCCTCACCTTCTGGGAGCCCCGGTAGAAGGGCAGGGCCCAGGCGACGCCCTTCACGCCCCGAACCCGGTACATCTGGGTGTCCATCATGGGCTTGGCGTCATCCACGCTCTTCACCATGGGGTCCATGACCCAGAGGTCCGGCCCGGACATGTCCGTGATGAGCCCGTTGACGGTCTTGAGGATGGAGATCATGATCCCCGGTTGGTTGATCATCAGGACGGAGGCCAGGGCGATGCCGATGACGATGCCGAGGTACTTCCCCCGGTCTCCGAAGAGCATTTTCAATGCGACCCGAAACACGGCAGATCCTTTCCTTGGGATGGGGCTTGGTTCTCGTAAGACTACGAATCCCATCCTAGGAATGGCTTGGAAGCCCCGGCACCCCCCTGTTTCCAGTGGCAGGGGCGCATGGACGAACTGCAGTCCCCGATGGATGAACGGCTGACTTGCCGTTCATCCATCAGGGACGAAGAACCGCGAACTCCTGCCTGACCGCTTCGGCACAATCCGGGCAGATGCCGTGGGTGAACTCGGCCTCGCTGTGGGCCTGGATGTAGCTCTCGACCTGTTCCCAGTAGCCGCCGTCGTTCCGGATCTTCTTGCAATGGGCGCATATGGGGATGAGGCCGCCGAGGGTCTGGACCTGCTGGAGGGCTTGGCGCAGGTCCTGGAGGGTCTGGCGCTGACGCTCCAAACGCCGCAACAGGGCGATATTCATGCGGGAGAAGAGATGCTGGAGGCAGAAGGCCAGGACGCCCGCCAGGACGATATCGAAGAGCCATGTGGCCGTTCCCGTCCAGCCAGCCACGTGGGTGGCCAGGGAAAGCCAGACGGCGAGCAGGATGCACTGGAACGCAGCCAGGAAAACGCGGCGCTGCAGTACCCCCCCGCTCACCAGGGAGACCAGCAACGTGCCGGCTGTCTCCTGGATCCGACCGTAGAGCCAGAGTTGGGTGCCCGTGACCCCGAGGCCGAGGACCATCAATCCGAAGGCTACCCATTCGGCGTTGCGGATCCGGTTCCGCATGCGCTTCAGCAGCCAGGCGAAGGCCAGAAGGATACAGGCCCAGACCCCGGCATGGAGCGCCAATTTGGACATGGGCCCAGGTCCGGGAATGCCGCTCAGGCGCCAGGGCACCATGCAGGCGAGGAAAGCCGCCACAGCGAGTGCAGCGGTGTGAAGACCGCGCATACGCTGGATCTCCATCCTTCGTCTTGCGTCCATAAGCATTCCCGGAGCATGCGCCCCTGCACCTCTACCTCAAGTCTTCCCGCAACTCAGCTCTCTCGCCTGTCTGACTGGGGGCGAGGAAAACACGGGGGATCAGTTTTCCAGCCGCCTCAGACCCATGGAGGCCAAGTTTTCGGGAATCGAGACGAATCCGCTGGCGGGGACTAGCCTCTGGCCTTCCCTGGAGAGTACGAAGGTCATGAAGCTCTTGATCGCTGGGTCAAGAGGCTTCCGGGTGGGCTTGTTGATGTAGAAGTAGAGGACCCGCCCCAGGGGGTAGGAACCATCGGCAACTGCGGTCTGGCTTGCTTCGACAGCGTTTTTCCCGCCCTTGGAAATCAGGGGGATGGCCTTCAGCTCAGAATAGGTCTGGCTGATGGACCCATAACCAATGGCGGCCTGATTGGCCATGAGACTTTCGATCATGGCCATGATGTCGCTACCCCGTTTGGTGTCGGACTTTCCCCTGCCTCCCAGTTCGACAACTTCCTTGAAGAAGTTACGGGTGCCTGAGCCTTCAGGGTGGCCCCAGCGCTCAATGGGGCGGGAGGCCCAGTTCCCGGATGTGAGCCCCAGATCTCCCCAGGTCTCGACATCCTTTGGCCAGCCCTGGAGCCGTGTCGTGCTGAAAATCGCGTCCAGCTGCTCGATCTTGATTTCCTTGATGGGGTTGTTCTTGTTCACCAAGGCTACGAGGGCGTCCATGGCAACGGCAATGCGGGTGGGGGGGTAGCCCCACTTGGCTGTGAACGCGGCAACCTCTGCCTCGGACATCTCTTTAGCGCAGGGCGCGATCGGAGTCTGGCCCTCGATAAAGGCCTTTACCGTAACGGAATTCATGGTTGAACGATGGTTGACCCTGAACAAGGGGTGGTTCTGCTGGTACGCGTTTCTCCAATTCAGGAAAAGGGGTTCGACCAGCTCCGCGACCACCACTGAGAGCTCACCCGATTCCTGTGTGGCCTGTTGGGCCATCAGGGGGTGGCTCCCTGAGAAGACACCGAGCAAGCCTGCCGTCAGGGCCAAGGATAGTGACATGCTGCGCATGAATGCCTCCAGAGACATGAAGTATGATTGTGTCCCCACGGCCTTGGGAAGGCTATGTAATAAAGTGTGAGGAAATCCTCATGCCCGGCTCCATCCGGCCCCGCCAGGGAGTCGTGCTTTCTCCAGGTGATTCATGTATTCCATGCGGCTGATGGTTCGGGCACCCAGAGCGGTCAGGTTGTCATTGGGCAACTGGCCGTCGATGAATTGGAAGCCCCGGATCCACAGCCGTTCGCAAAGGGCCTGGAAGGCGGCCCGGCTGGCGTAGTCCTCAAGGGAGAACATGCTCTCGCCGCAGAACGCCGCTCCAACGGCCAGGCCGTATAGCCCCCCGACGAGACGGCCTCCCCTGTAAGCTTCCACGGAGTGGGCGTGGCCCAGGTGGTGCAGGGCCGAATAAGCATCCTGCATCCCGGGGGTGATCCAGGTCCCACCCTGATCCTGGCGGGGGACTTCGGCACAATGCCGGATCACCTCCTGGAAGCGGGTGTCCCAGCGGATCTCGAAGGCGCAGGATCGGAGGGCCCGCAGTGTGCGCCTTGAGAACCGCTCATCCCCCGGGAGGAAGATGGCCCGCTTCGGAGGGGACCACCAGAGGATGGGACTGTCCGCGCCGTACCAGGGAAAGATGCCCTGGGTGTACGCCAGCAACAGCCGCTCTGGCTTCAGATCTCCACCCACCGCCAGGAGGCCATCGGGGTCTGCCTGGCGGGGGTCTGGGAACTGGAGGGCGTCGGTGAGCTGGAAGACCGGCATGGCGTAGGGTATCAGTTCTCCAGCCGCCTGAGGCCAAGGGTCACCAGATCCTCGGGGAGGGGGACAAATCCGCATGTGGAAACCAGCTTCTGACCCTCCGGGGAGAGGGCGAAGAGGAGGAACCACTTGAACATGGGGATCATCGGCTTGCGGAGGGGCTTGTTCACATAGATGTAGAGAACCCGCCCCAGGGGGTAGGACCCGTCGGCCACCGTGGCCGGGGTGGCCTCGACGGCCTCCTTTCCACCTTTGGGGACCAGGGGGATGGCCTTGAGGCTGGAATAGGCCTGGCACATGGAGCTGTAGCCGATGGCGGCCTGGTTGGCCATGAGGCTTTCTATCATGGTCATGATGTCCTCGCCGTGCTTCGTACCGGGCTTGTTACGGCCTTCCAGTTCCACCGTTTCGCGGAAGAATGCACCGGTGCCCGAGCCTTCGGGATGGCCCCAGCGTTCAATGGGGCGGGATGCCCAGTTGCCACCCGTGAGGCCGAGATCACCCCATGTCGCGACATCTTTATGGGAGCCCTGGAAACGGGTGGTGCTGTAGATGGCGTCCAATTGCTCGAGGCGGATCTCCTTGATGGGGTTGTTCTTGTTCGTCAAGGCCACCAGGGCGTCCATGGCAACGGCGATGCGGGTGGGGGGGTAGCCCCACTTGGCCGTGAATTCCGCGATCTCCTCGTTGGTCATCTCCTTGTCGCAGAGGCCGATGGGGGCTGTCCCTTCCAGGAAGGCCCGGATGACCTTTGAATTCATGATCGCCCGATGGGCACCCTTGAAGGTCGGCTGCTGCTGTCTCTGGAAGGTGTCCCTCCAGGCGATGAAAAGGGGCTCCATGAACTCAGCCATGGAGATGGCCTGGGCGTCGATGGGGGCAATGGCGGCGGGTTCCTGGGCTGCGAGGGTGGGGCGGGCCTGGCCCAGCCCCAGCAAAACGCCCAGCAGGGCGATGAGTAATCGCGTGTATCGCATAGAGACGCTCCGTGAATCGAGATTTTTTTCACTATAATCTCTTCTCACGGAGGGGCGTCTTTTATTCTGCTCAGATGTGGATTGGATCACACGGCGGTGCTGACTCCGGCTCCGGAGAAGGTGAGCATTTCCCGCATGATGGCGCAGGCGCTGCGGAGGACGGGGACGGACATGGCAGCGCCGGTGCCCTCGCCCAGGCGGAAACCCAGATCCAGGATCGGCTCCTTGCCGAGCTTCTCCAGGAGCTTGGTGGCCCCGGGCTCGGCGCTGCGATGGGACCAGACCATGAAGTCCTTGACCTTGGGGTCGAGGGCCATGGCCAGGCAGGCGGCGGCGCCAGCGATGTAGCCGTCCACGATCACCGCCCAGCCTCGGGAGGCGGCGGCCAGCATGGCGCCGGCCATGGCGCCGAACTCCGTTCCGCCCACGGCGGCCAGGACGCCGATGGGGTCCTTGGGGTCGGGGCGGTGCTTTTCGATCACCTGACGGATGACCTTCCGCTTGTTCTCCAGGGCGCTGCCCTGGACCCCGGTGCCTGGGCCCGTGGCCGCATCAGAATCAACTCCCGTGAAGACGCTGGTCAGGATGGCCGCCACGGCGGAGTTGGCGATGCCCACCTCTCCCACGCCCAGCAGGGCGAAGGGGTGCTGGGGCAGGGCCATCACCATGTCGATGCCCACCTGGAGGCAGGCCTCGGCCTGCTCCCGGCTCATGACCGGACCGGCCAAGGGGTCGCCGGTGCCCCGCATCACGTTGCGCTGGACCACCTTGGGATGCTCGCAGGGTACGGCCACGCCCACATCCACGATGGCGTGGTGGACGCGGTTGGCGCGGCAGAGGACGTTGATGGCAGCGCCGCCCAGGGCCATGTTGACGACCATCTGGGGGGTGACCTCCTGGGGAAATGCACTGACGCCATGCTTGGCGATGCCGTGATCGCCGCCGAAGGTGAAGATGTAGGCCTCGGGATCATCGATCTTGATGGATCCCGCGATCCAGGCCATCTGGTTGCCCAGGGCCTCCAGGCGGCCCAGGCTGCCCTGGGGTTTGGCGAGGTCGTCCTGGTGGGCCTGGATGGCAGTCTTCTTGGCAGGGTCCAGGTTGGGAAGAACAGGTAATTGCATCGTATGCTCCTTCTCGCTCCCGCGGCGAGGGATGGGGGCCGGTCTCCGGACTCGCGCGCGACAGGTGAGTGGGCACCTCCCTCGCCTTCCCAGGATGCATCCCAGTGGCTTGGGTCAGAGTCTCCCGGCTGGGCCGGGGCGCTTACCGTTGCGGGGCAGTGCAGGCATTCCACCTGCTTCCCGGCTTCGGGGTTGATTTGACCCTATGGTTTCACGGAGCGGCCTCTGCAGGCAAGGTGGTCAGACCAGATTGATCCCGCCGCGTCCCAGAAGCCGCTGCCACTCCTGATCTTCCATCACCTCGAAGGGGCCGGAATCCCCTCCCAGGAAGAGCAGGCTCTCGCTGGAGAGGCGCACGGGGATGCCCCGGTCCTGGCAGCCCCGGAGAACCTGGACGGCGGTGGGATCCTCAAGGAGGTCGATGCCCTGGTGGGCCAGCCCGATCCAGGGGATCTCCCTGCTCAGGGTCTGGAGCACCCCCAGGAGCAGGCGGCGACCCAGGGCTGGATCGCCGGGGGTGAAGGCGCTGCGCAGGAGGAGGATCGGTTTATGCGCTGGGGCAACGGGGATTGCCAGCGGAGGGGGGACTGGCAGGGGAATGGCGACTGGCGGCGGGTGTGGAATCCTTGCTTCCGTGGACGCCACATCCAGCTGCCAGAGCGAACCATGGCGCCGGGACTCCACGCGCCGCCCGCTGCGTTCGAGGATTCTCAGCAGGTTGTGGCGGATCATCTCATCCGGCCCGAGCAGGATCTGGATCGGGTCGAGTGGGTGCTGACTCAGGGCCGCCTGCAGCTCCATCACCGCCTGGCTGACGGTGACATCAAGGAGTTCCAGAGTCAGGGTTTCCATGGAGGGAGTGTACCGAAAACGCACCCCGAAGGGCGCGTTTTCGCGGTAGAACCCCATTTACTTCAAGGGTTCGGACCTCTCCCGGGAGGCCGTGGGCCTGGCCCGGGTCGCGATTCCGCGCTAACCCCTGAAAAGTGGTGCGCTGCAGCTCCGGCAATGGGTCAGGTGATGGGGATTCCGCTTGCCGCAGTGGGGGCAGACCAGATCCCGCTTCCGGCGGCGCAGCGCGAGTCGCAGGTACAGCACGCCCAGAATGATCACCAGCAGGATGCCCTTCTGCAGCCCCGAGAACGCAAAGCCAGAAGGGCTCGCTGGGGTGGGCTGGGGGGATTCGGTGATCTGTACCGTCTGCATGGCTACAGGATGCCACCGCCCAGGGGAAGGTGGCATCCTGTCGCTGACCATGGCGCTATGACAAGTGCCAGGGAGAGCGATAGACTGACTGCCGCGTGCTCAATTTCATCTGGATCGCCTTCATTCTCATCGGTTTCCTCGCTGCGCTGGGGCAGGCGCTGCATGGGGATCTCGAAGTCTTCTCCCGGGTTCTCGCGGGCCTCTTTGATTCGGCCAGGACCGGTTTCGATATCTCCCTCGGCCTGGTGGGCGTGATGAGCCTGTGGCTAGGCCTCATGAAGGTCGGTGAAGGTGCCGGGATCATCCAGCTCTTCGGGCGGGCACTCGGACCCTTCTTCCGCCGCATCTTTCCGGATGTGCCGACCGGTCATCCGGCCATCGGCAGCATGGTCATGAACTTCTCGGCCAACATGCTCGGCCTCGACAACGCGGCGACACCCCTTGGTCTCAAGGCCATGGGCGAGCTTCAGGAGCTCAACCCGAAGAAGGACACGGCGAGCAATCCGATGATCATGTTCATGGTCCTCAATACGGCGGGCATCACCCTGATTCCCACCTCGGTGATCGCCATCCGTGCCAGTCTCGCTGTGAAACAGGGGCTCACGGGCTTCAACGCCGCCGACATCTTCCTGCCGACCCTGCTGGCGACCTTCATCTCCTTCACCACCGGTCTCGTCACCGTGGCCCTCTGGCAGCGCATCAGCCTCTTCAGCCGCCCGGTGCTCGCCGCCTACGGTGGCTTCTGCGGCCTGTTGGCGGCCCTCTACCTCGGGCTCCACCGCCTGTCGCCGGAGCGGATGGCCCAGGTGATCGGGCTCCTGGGGAGCGGGCTGATCGTGTCGATCATCGTCCTCTTCATCGCCGTGGCCGCCCTGCGCCGGATCGACGCCTACGAAGCCTTTGTGGAAGGCGCCAAGGAGGGCTTCGGGGTGGCGGTGAAGATCATCCCGTACCTGGTGGCCATGCTCGCCGCCATTTCGGTCTTCCGCACTACAGGCTGCATGGGGTACGTGATTGAGGGGATCCGCGCCGCCGTGGTCGCCCTGGGCCTAAACAGCGACTTTGTGCCAGCCCTGCCCGTGGGCCTAATGAAGACCCTGAGCGGCAGCGGTGCCCGGGGGCTGATGGTGGATGTGATGACCACGTACGGCGTGGGTTCCTTCCAGGGCAGGCTCGCCGCCATCATCCAGGGCTCCACCGAGACCACCTTCTATGTCCTGGCGGTCTACTTCGGCAGCGTGAACGTCACCCGGACCCGCTACGCCCTCGCCTGCGGCCTGATCGCCGACGCGGTGGGGCTGGTGGGCGCCATTGGCATCGCGTACCTGTTCTACCGCTGAGCAGCTCCGCTGTGCGGGGCTGCTCAGCAGAACCCGATTATCGGTTCGCTTCAGCCAAACCCGAGGGGCTAGGAAGGCCTTTGGCAGGCATCGAAAAACAACGAATTAGCTGGGATGCAAAGGATGAACAGGATAAAGGAATCAGCGGGCAACGATGGCTCACAAAGGCGATCTGGCCCGCCCCGCGATGCGGGGGCGCGCGGCAAAGCCGCACGCGTTCAGGAAGGGCAAGGGGGCTGTGGCACGTAGGCGTGCCTACGCCCCCTTGCCCTTCCTGAACCTGGCCAGAGCGCCGAGCCTCCTGTCAGCGGCTTTTCATCCCTTTCATCCTGGGCATCCCAGCTCATGTCTTTTTCGGCTGAGCAAAGCCGATAATTGGGCAGCAGAATGGCTACTCGTCCCCGACCTTGAGGATCGCCAGGAAGGCTTCCTGGGGGATATCCACGGAGCCGATGGACTTCATGCGCTTCTTGCCTTCCTTCTGCTTGTTCAGGAGTTTCTTCTTGCGGCTGATGTCGCCGCCGTAGCACTTGGCGAGCACGTCCTTGCGCCTCGCCTTGACGTTGGTGCGGGCGATGATCTTGGCGCCGATGGCGGCCTGGATGGCCACATCGAACATCTGCTGGGGGATGACTTCCTTCATCTTCACCGTGAGCTGCTGGCCCAGGGTCTGGCTCTTGGAGGTGTGCACCAGGACGCTCAGGGCGTCCACGGCTTCGCCGTTCACCAGGATGTCCATCTTCACAAGGCTGGATTCCCGGTATTCCTTCATGTGGTAGTCGAAGCTGGCGTAGCCCTTGGAGATGGACTTGAGCTTGTCGTAGAAGTCCAGCACCACTTCGTTGAGGGGCAGTTCGTAGACCAGCATGACGCGGTCCTTGCCGACGTACTCAAGGCGCTGCTGGATGCCCCGGCGATCCTCGCAGAGCTTGAGCAGGCCGCCCACGAAATCCGGACGGGTGAGGATGGTGGCCTCGATGATGGGCTCTTCGATGCGGTCGATCTTAGGGAGGGCCGGCAGCTTGGCGGGGTTGTCCACGTCGATCTGGGTGCCGTCGGTCTGGAAGACGTGGTAGCGCACCGAGGGGGCCGTGGTGATGAGGTCCAGGTTGTACTCCCGCTCCAGGCGCTCCTGCACAATCTCCATGTGGAGCAGGCCCAGGAAGCCGCAGCGGAAGCCGAAGCCCAGGGCCTGGGAGGTCTCGGGCTCGTAGTGGAAGGAGCTGTCGTTGAGCCGCAGCTTGTCCATGGCGTCCCGCAGGTCCTCGTAGTCGTCGCTCATAGTGGGGAAGATCCCGGCGAAGACCACGGGCTGAAGCTCTTTGAAGCCCTTCAGCATGACGGTGGATGGCTTGGTGTTGTGGGTGAGGGCGTGGGTGATGGTGTCGCCCACCTTCACGTCCGCCAGTTGCTTGATGCTGCCCGTGAGGTAGCCCACTTCGCCCACGCCGAGCTCGTCCACCTTGGTCATCTTGGGGCTGAATACGCCGATCTCGTCTGCCCGGTACTGATTGCCGGTGCTCATGAACTGGAACTGCTGCCCAGTCTTGAGGGTGCCATTCACGACTCGGATCAGGCTCACTACGCCCCGGTAGGCGTCGTAGTAGCTGTCGAAGATGAGGGCCTGGAGAGGGGCACTGGCGTCCCCCTGGGGGGCCGGGACATATTTGATGATGTTCTCCAGCACCTGCTCGCAGTTCTGGCCGGTCTTGGCGCTGATGTTGACGGCGTGCTCGGTGTCCACCAGCCCGATGACCTGATCGATCTCTTCCAGCACCCGCTCGGGCTCCGAGGAGGGCAGGTCGGTCTTGTTGAGGACCGGGAAGATCTCCAGCTCGTTTTCCAGGGCCAGGTAAGTGTTGGCCAGGGTCTGGGCCTCCACGCCCTGGGTGGAGTCCACCACCAGGATGGCCCCCTCGCAGGCCGCCAGGGAGCGGCTGACTTCATACGTGAAGTCCACATGCCCGGGGGTGTCGATGAGGTTCAGGGTGTAGGTCTGGCCGTCCTGGGCAGGGTACTTGAGGGTGACGGCGTGGGCCTTGATGGTGATGCCCCGCTCCCGCTCCAGGTCCATGTCATCCAATATCTGGGCCTGCATCTCCCGCTGGCTGATGGTGTGGGTCAGCTCCAGCAGGCGATCCGCCAGGGTCGACTTGCCATGGTCGATATGGGCGATGATGGAGAAATTCCGGATGAGTTTGGGATCGGTCACGCACTACCTCGAACCGGTAATTGTATCCAAAGCCATGGGGTCCGTCCCGGATGAATCACAGAGTCCCAGGCGCAGGGTATGATGGGGCGTCGGATCTCTCTCTCCGTATCCCCCCAATATTCTTAGGTGTACCCCTTGAGTGCTTCTTCCAATCCCTACCAGATCCTTCTGGTTGATGATCTTGCTCTGTTCCGCAGATCGATGCAGGCCCGCCTGGGTGCCTTGGGGGTTCCCATCTCCTCGGTGGCCTCCGTTCCGGAGGCCCGCCTATGGATTGAGACGCAGCTCCCCTCGCTCATCCTGCTGGACGTGGTCCTGCCAGGGGTGGACGGTTTCACCTACTGCCGGGAGCTGAAGGCGGATCCTCGGACCCGTCCTGTTCCGATCATCATGCTCACGGATCTGAGGACCAACGCCTACGAGCGGAGCCTGGAGGCCGGGGCCGACGACTACCTGCCCAAGCGGGTGGATGACGCCATCATGCGGATCCGGGTGAAGCTCCATCTTCAGCTGGCTGATCTCCGAAAACGGGATGGCATGCAGCCTCCTCCCGAGCTCCCGGCCCATATCCTTCTGGCGACGCCATCTTCCATCATCCAGGCCCAGATCCCTGTCCAGTTCTCCGGAACCCATCACGCCTTCCGAGTGGTGGATGGGGCCGAAGATGTCGTTTCCGCGCTGCAATCCACTGACACTTTGGTGATCATGGACATGGCCCTGGGGATCGAGGGGGTCCAGGAAGCTCTCACCGTGCTGCGGATGGATCCGGCCACTTCCCACATTCCGGTCCTCCTGCTCATGGAGAAGGATGAGGCGGAACTGCTGGCCGGGATCGAATTCATGATCGACGATGTGATCTGGAAGCCCCTCAAGGCCCAGGTGAATCGCGCCCGTTTCATGCACTTGGTGGAACTGGGACTGCGCTCCCTCCCCCGCTGATGCGCCAGCTCCTCCTGTCCCTGATCTGCGCGGCCAGCCTGGGGCTCAACGGGGCGGCTGTGGAGGGGCGGATCACCGATGGTCAGCGAGGCCTTCCCGGTGTGCGTGTCTATCCCGCCCGGGTTCCCAGGGTGCGCATTGAGGCGCCCCTTCCGCTTGCCGTGACGGATGCCGATGGCCGCTTCCGGTTGGATCTCCCTGAGGAGGACCGGGTGCTGGTGGTTGAGAAGGAGGGGTGGCGGCGGGACTTCCTGCCCCGGCTGGAGCCTTCCTGGGTTCTCCGCCCCGCATGGGCTGGTGTCCGTTCGGCCGTGATGGTGGTCCGTCTTGATTTTGTTGACGAGCGGGCGGGTCGCTCTGACGAGGAACTCCGGCGCATCCTCTTCAGTCGCAAGCCCGGCGAAGCCAGTGTCGCCAACTACTTCTATGAGATCTCCAAGGGGGAACTGGAACTGGTGGAGGGGGAGATCCTTCATCTGACGGACACTGGGCATCCCCGTCCCCGCACGGACGCCCAGCGCCTCGCCTTGGTCGGCCGGGTGCTGGAGGCCCTGAAGGCGCGGGATCTCACGTCTTTCGATCGCATCAACAACGCCACCGGGATGCCAGGGGGCGACGGCAAGCCGGATCACCTCTGGATCATCGCCCCTGGGGCACCGGGGAATGTGACCGGGCAGGATGAGCATCTCAGCGCCAGCAGCTTCCTGAATCCCCTGCCATGGAAGCCCGCGGTCCAGTGGTCCGTGCTCTTCATGACCGAGGAGACGCCCCTGGGGATTCTGGTCCACGAAGCCATGCACGGCATGGGAGAGCATCGGGTGGACGACTTCTACATGGATCCGAAACATCCCCTCACCGCCGGGACCTGGGACGTGATGGATGCGGGGCAGTTCCGAGGGTGGGATCGCCAGCACCCCCTGGAGGGGCCCTGGCAGCAGGACATGGGCTACAGTCCCGCCCAGCCCATGGGGTGGACCCGCGCGGAACTCTGGTACCGGGGGCGTTTCAGGAATACCGTCTCCACACTCAAAATGGAGACCAGGGCCTGGGAGGGCTGGCTGGATCCCCTGGAGCGGGCGCCCGGGGCGCACCCCCAGCGTCTGCTGGTGCCGGATCCTCGCCGACGTGGTCATTTCTGGGAATTCTCCGTACGCCGCCCCTGGGGTTTCGACGGCGGCCGGGTCGGAGGGCGCTGGGGCGCGGGCTTCGAGGGGCTGCTCGTGGCCAGGATCCGTCCAGAACGCCTTTCCGTTGACGGCGGATCCCGGGGCCCTGTCCAGGTGATCGATGCGCATCCGGGCACCCCGGAACCTCCCAAGCCGCGATACCCGTGGGGCCGATGGCAGCTGGATGACGCCGCCTTCAATCTGGGGACTGGCGAGGTTGGCCACGGCCAGGACGGGCCTCTGCGGTGGAGGGTGCTGGAGATCGATGGGGCTGGCCGGATGAGGGTGGCTGTCAGGGTTCGGTAGGATTGAATGACCCCCTCGGAAGGCCTGGGGCTTTGCCGTGTGCCCCGTCTCGGACGGCTCACACTGAAGGCCCCCCGGCTCTGTTGCTCGATGTTCTGGTCATTAACCAAGAGAGGGCGGCCCGGTCGCTGAACCAAGCCTCCCCGATCAGGTCCAGCACATGGAGGGCCTCCTCCTCGCTGCCGGGGGCTCCTGACTCCTGGCAATGGCGATGCCTGGGGATGCGGCATCGCGAGGTGAGGAAGTCTTCCACATGGGCATTGGCCCGCCGGGCCTCTTCGAGCGCCTGTTCCAGGCCGCTCTGCTCTCCGGATTTCTGGAGCTCCAGCAGACGGATCCAGGCCGTGAGAGCGCTAGGCTCTTCGTGGAAGCGTTCCAGGAGTTCCTCCAACTCTTTGAGCCTGCGAAGGTCCAGCAGGCAGCGAGCCAGATGGTGTCGGATCTCCAAAGCGTCCTCGGGGGACGATCGGAGCGCTCTCTCGTAGACCGGAACCGCGTCCTTGCCCTTGCCGCACTGTTCCAGGGTCCGGGCGAGGGCCAGGAGGGCTCGGAGAAGGGGAGGCCCGCAGGCGCCACCTGACTCCAGCTGTTCCACCAGGGTTTTCAACTGGAGCGCCATTGCTCTTGGGGGGAGGCCTTCCAGCAGGATTTTCAACCGCAGGGCATCGGGGCTTCGCGGATCCTGCTCCAGGGCCTGTCGGACCCGTTCGAGGGCCTCGCGTTTGTCGTGGAATTGCTCCAGAATCAACATTTGTAGCTTCCCAAAGGATGCCTGGTCAAGATGTCTGGGGTCTTTCCCATGGAGCGCCCCCGCTCGGTTCATCTTGCCGTTCCAGTCTACTCTTGCATTGATCCCCTGACCCCCTTCCCTCAGAATTGAATATTCGCGGCGGAGTGCTCCGCCGCTTTTTAGAGCCTGGAAGGACCCCTCATGACCATGCAGCTCAAGGATCTTGGCAAAGCCGTTTTGGAGACTCAGTACGCCGTGCGGGGTCCCATCGTGGCTAAGGCCCAGGATATGGAGCGGGAGGGGCGGGAGATCATCTACTGCAACATCGGCAATCCCCAGGCCCTGGAGCAGAAGCCCCTGACCTATCTGCGCCAGACCCTGGCCCTCTGCCAGTATCCGGAGCTGATCCAGCAGGCGGCCCATCTCTTCCCTGCGGATGTGCTGGAGAACTCCCAGCGCCTCCTGGTGGGCATCGAGCATGGCATGGGCGCCTACTCCGACAGCAAGGGCGTCCACTTCATCCGGGAGGCCGTGGCGGAGTTCATCCACGAGCGGGATGGCATCCCGGCCCATCCCGAATCCATCTTCCTGTCGGACGGAGCTTCCCGGGCGGTCCAGACCGTTCTGCGCATGCTCATCAGTGGGCCCCATGACGGAATCATGACCCCCGTGCCCCAGTATCCCCTCTACAGTGCCACCATCACCCTCTATGACGGCAAGCAGATCAACTACTACCTGGACGAAGCCCATAACTGGAAGCTGAGCAAGGCCATGCTCGAGGAGAGCATCTACGAGGCCCGCCGCTTCGGGGTGAAACCCAAGGCCATCTGCGTCATCAACCCCGGCAATCCCACGGGTTCCGTGCTGGACTATGACAACATCGCCATGATCATCGACTTCGCCCGGGAGCACAAGCTCACGATCGTGGCGGACGAGGTCTACCAGGACAACATCTACCTGCCGACGGACAAGTTCGTCTCCTTTGCCAAGGTCATGGTGGAGCGTGGGGTCACGGACGTGAGCCTCTTCAGCTTCCACTCCTGCTCCAAGGGTTATTTCGGCGAGTGCGGTCAGCGGGGCGGCTACATGGAGATACGCAACCTCCCCAAGGATGTGATCGCCCAGATCACCAAGCTGCAGAGTGTCGGTCTCTGCTCCAACCTCACGGGGCAGGTGGCGGTCTATTGCGTGGTGCGCCCCCCCAAGCCCGGACAGCCCTCCTACGACCTCTATGTGGCGGAGCGGGATCACATCCTCAACGGCCTCAAGACCCGTGCGCGGGTGCTGGCGGAGGGACTCAATGCCATCCCCGGGATCGAGTGCAATGTGGTGGCGGGCTCCATGTATGCCTTCCCCAAGATCGATCTGCCGGAAGGCCGCACCGACGAGGAATACGCCCTGGCCCTGCTGGAGGCCACCGGGATCTGCGTGGTGCCCGGGACCGGCTTCGGCCAGATCCCCGGCACCGCCCACTTCCGCACCACCATCCTCCCCCCCACCGAGAAGATCAAGATGGTGGTGGACCGGTTGGCGGGTTTTCATGTGAACTACCGGTAGGGGTTCCGCTGCTGAGGAGTGGTGGATGACCCTTTTGCTGAAGATGTACGGGGAGCGGAACACCAACACGAATTATCTGAGCAGGTTGATTCAAGCCAACCTTCACGTTGAAGAGATCCCGGGAGTCGTTCCGCCTGCTGTGATGAAGCTCCAAAGCATGCTTCCCGGGAATGAGCTTGTCAGGGACATCTACTTTGGCCTGGCCTATGGTCGCAACCTGGGTTGGAAGCATGGCCGTGTGAAATCAGCAGATGATCTCGGGGGGTATTCCCTTGTCCGTAGGAATAACATTGCTTTTTTGAGTATTACAAAGAATCCATACTCATGGCTGCTGTCCCTGCATCGTAGGCCTTATCATCAGTATTATTCGATAAAGCCTGATTTTGAGACGTTTCTTCAGCGTCCATGGAAGACTCTCTTCAGAGACAATGCGGGGAGTGTCCTGAAGAGCCCGGTGGAATTGTGGAATGTGAAGAACCGATCCTACTTGCAGCTGGCTGAGCTGAACGGGTTGAATCTGACGACAGAGGGGATCTTTGAAGACCCTGAATCGGTGATTGAAACGATTCAGGCTAGGTTTTCCGTTGCTCGAAAATCAGGGGAGTTTGTTCAGATTGGACAATCCACCAAGGGGGATGACAAGGACTTCGAATACTATCGGTCTTATTACCTGGACGAGAAGTGGCGGGATGAGCTCTCCGGAAACGCAACCGCAATCATTAACGGAATGCTTGATCGGGACTTGATGTCCGCGTTTGGTTATCGAGTTCTGCCCTGACAGCTCCTACCTGTTCATACCCCGCCCAATCACCTGGGCGATGCCCTCCAGCTCCCTGACGAGCTGGTCCAGCTGCTCGGGGTAGAGGGCCTGGGGGCCGTCGGAGAGGGCCTCCTCGGGGCAGGTGTGGAACTCGACGATGACGCCGTCGGCCCCGGCGGCCACCCCGGCCCGGGCCAGGGGGATCACCTTGTCCCTTACGCCGATGGCGTGGCTGGGGTCCACCACGATGGGGAGGTGGGTCATCTCCCGCAGCACGGGGATGCAGCTGACGTCGAAGGTGTTGCGGGTGGCAGGCTCGAAGGTGCGGATGCCCCGCTCGCAGAGGATCACCTGATCGTTGCCCCCGGCCATGATGTACTCGGCGGACATCAGCCACTCCTGGAGGGTGGCGCTGAGCCCGCGCTTGAGGAGCACGGGCCTGCGGACCTTGCCCAGGGCGGAAAGGAGGGTGAAGTTCTGCATGTTCCGGGCGCCCACCTGGAGGAGGTCGATGGTCTCCAGCATGGCCGGGAGCTGGCTGGCGTCCATGACCTCGCTCACGGTGGCCAGGTCGTACTTCTCACCGGCCTCCTTGAGGTATTCCAGGCCCTTCTCACCCAGGCCCTGGAAGGCGTAGGGGCTGGTGCGGGGCTTGTAGGCCCCACCCCGCAGGACTGGAATGCCCGCCTCTTTCACCAGACGGGCCATCTCCAGGATGTGCTCCCGGCTCTCCACGGAGCAGGGACCGGCCATCATCACGACCTGCCGTCCCCCCACCTGAGCCTTGCCCACGTTGACGAGGGTGGGGGCCGGGTGGAAGACCCGGCTGGCCAGGCGATAAGGCTCCGCCACCGGGACGATCTTGCGGACCCCCGGCAGCTTGGCCAGTTCTGCCTTGGCCTTGGCGCTCACGGTGCCCACGATGCCAATGGCGGTGCCGCCTTCACCCGCCATATGAGGCGAGAGCCCCAGCCGCGCCAGCCCGCTGCGCAGGGCCTCAAGGGTTTCAGGGGTGGCTTGGGGATCGAGGATCAAAAGCATGGGGACCTCAAGAAAAGATGGTTCACGCGGAGACGCGGAGGCGCGGAGTTGAAAGCAAGTGCGGGTGAAAGGGCCTTGGATTGGTTCTCCTCCGCGCACTCCGCGGCTCCGCGTGAGACTTAGGGCTTTTTGTCCATCGCCACCCGGAAGGGTATCAGGAAGTCCTTGGCGGCCTGGACGGGGTCGGCGGCGCCGTCCAGGGCCTTGGCCAGGGCGCTGCCGATGATGAGGCCATCGCAGGCGGGGGCCAGGTCGGGGACCTGCTCTGGGCGGGAGATGCCGAAGCCCGCCAGGACCGGCAGGCCGGTCTTGGCCTTGGTGCGGGCTAGGAAGGCCGGGACGCTGTCCGAGAGGTTCTCCCGGGCGCCGGTGACGCCCAGCACCGCCACGGCGTAGAGGAAGGGGCCGCCGATGCTCCCCAACTCCTTCAGGCGCGCTTCCGGGGTGTTGGGAGCCGCGAAGGGCACCAGGGGGGGCATGCCTGGGGCCGCGAGGTGGTCCCAGAGCTCAGGCAGGAGGTCGGGCACCAGGAGGGCCGCGATGCCCGCTGCTTCGGCCTTGCGGGCCAGGGGCTCGGCCCCCATGGCCAGGAAGGGGTTGGTGTAGCCCATGAGGGCCACGGGCACCTCTGGGCGCTGGGCGTGGAAGGTGGCGGCGGCCTCCAGGGCCTTCTCCAGGGTGGACCCGGCCCTCAGGGCCACCAGGGAGGCCGCCTGAAGGACCGGACCATCGGCCAGGGGGTCCGAAAAGGGGATGCCCAGCTCGATGAAGTCCGCGCCCCCATCCGCCAGGGCGTGGAGCAGGGACACGGTGTGGTCCGGCGTGGGGTACCCGGCGCAGAGGTAGGGGACCAGGAGCTTGCGGCCAGAGGCTACGCGTTGGGCGATGAATTCGGTGAAGTTCATGGCTACTTCCCTTCCTTGTGCAACAGGTATTCCTCCATGTCCTTGTCTCCGCGCCCCGAAAGGCAGAGGAGCACGGGACCCTTCAGCTTGCCGGCGTTGCGCAGGACCCAGGCCAGGGCGTGGGAGCTTTCGAAGGCCGGGATGATGCCCTCCAGGCAGCTCAGGGTTTCGAAGGCGTTGATGGCCTCCGCGTCCGTGGCGCTCTCGTAGCGGGCCCGGCCCGTGGTGTGGAAGTGAGCATGCTCGGGGCCGATGCCCGGGTAGTCCAGGCCCGCCGAGATCGAATGGGCCTCGGTCACCTGGCCTTCGGCATCCTGGAGGAGGTAGCTCATGGCCCCGTGGAGCACACCGGGGAAGCCCTTGGTGAGGGTGGCGGCGTGGCGTTCGGTATCAACCCCTTCGCCCGCGGCCTCGATGCCGATGAGCTCGATCTCGGGGTGGGCGGAGAGGGGATGGAAGAGCCCCATGGCGTTGGAACCGCCGCCCACGCAGGCCACGCCGTAGGTGGGCAGGCCGCCGGTGCGCTCCTGCATCTGGGCCAGGGCCTCCCGGCCGATGCAGGACTGGAAGTCCCGGACCATGGAGGGATAGGGATGGGGCCCCACCACACTGCCGATGAGGTAGAAGGTGGTCTCGACGTTGGCCACCCAGTCCCGGATCGCCTCGTTGGTGGCGTCCTTGAGGGTGCGGCTGCCGGAGAGGGCGGGCTTGACCGTGGCTCCCATGAGTTCCATGCGGCGCACGTTGAGCTTCTGGCGGCGGATGTCCTCCTCGCCCATGTGGACCATGCATTCCAGGCCGAAGCGGGCCGCCACGGCGGCGGTGGCCACCCCGTGCTGCCCGGCGCCGGTCTCCGCGATGATCCGCTTCTTGCCCATGCGCCTGGCCAGGATGATCTGCCCCAGGGCGTTGTTGACCTTGTGGGCCCCCAGGTGGTTCAGGTCCTCCCGCTTGAGGTAGACCGGGACACCCACATGCTCCGAGAGGCGCTCGGCGTGGTAGAGGGGGGTGGGATGGCAGGAATAGGTCGCCAGGGCCTCCGCGAACTCCGCCTGGAAGCTGGGGTCATCCTTGGCCACGGCGTAGGCCACGCTCAGTTCATCCAGGGCGGGCTTCAGGGTCTCAGGGACGAAGCGCCCCCCAAAGGCCCCGAAGAAGCCCCGGTCATCAGGTTGGGTTAGGGGTCTGGTCATGGTTGTCGCCTCAAACAGATAAAGAACAAAAGATCAAAAAGAGTTAACGCAGAGGGCGCAGAGGAGGAAAAGAAAGGGCGCGGAGAAAAACAAAAGAAAGAAAAGCTGGAAGAAGAGAGTGGGTTGGACCCAGCATCAGGCGCCCCGGCCCAGTTCCGGGAGGGTGCGACCCCGAAGGCGCGCTTGCGCGCCGAAGGGAGTGCATCCTCCCGGAACGCGTCCGGCGAAGCCGGTCGCCCCCGCGCAGCGGGGTGGCCGGAGTGCCGTATGTGGGCATGTTGTTGTCCCAAAAATCTCTGTGCCCTCTCTTTTTGCTTTTCTCTGCGCCCTCTGTGTTGACTCTTTTCATTTCCGGAACCCCCGGACAGAATTTTCGGATTCGAGTCCCGTGAGGGTCTGGAAGAGGGCCCTCAGCTTGGCAGGATCCTTGACCCCCGGCGATGCTTCCACGCCACTGGCGAGATCCAGGGCGGCGGGGTGGACGCTGTCCCAGGCTTCCCTGGCGTTGAGGGGGTTCAATCCCCCGGCCAGGATCAGGGGATGGCGCTGCGCCAGCTCCCGGGCCAGGGCCCAGTCGGAGCGCAGGCCCGTGCCGCCGGGCAGGGTGGGGTGGGAGGCGTCCAGGAGGAAGGCCGCCACCTCGTAGGCCCTCAGCAGGCCTTCGTCCCGGGCTTCCTCCTCCCAGATGACCTTGATGACGGGCACCTGGATGCGGGCCGCAAGCTCGGGGCCTTCGTGGCCATGGAGCTGGGCCAGGCTGAGCCCGGCCTCCTGCACTGCCTCGTTCACCCGCTCCGCCTCCCAGTCCACGAAGACGCCGACGGTAATGGCCTCTGGGGGCAGGGCTGCACGGATGGCGGCCACCTGGGCCGCCGTCACGGCCCGGGGGCTCCTGGGGTGGAAGATGAAGCCCAGGGCCGAGGCCCCCAGCTCCCAGGCCAGGAGGGCGTCCTCGCTGCGGGTGAGCCCGCAGACCTTAACGGGCGGCACGAAGCTCCTTCAGGAGCTGGGCCAGCTCCAGGCCGGGCTGGGGCTGGGACATGAAGCGGGTGCCCATGAGCACCGCCTGGTAGCCCAGGCCGACCATGCGCTCCAGGTCTTCGGGGGTGTTCAGGCCGCTCTCGGAAACGCGGACCCGGGCGGGGGGCATGTGGTCGGCGAGGCGTCGGCTCAGGTCCATGTCCATCACCAGGGTGTCCAGATCCCGGTGGTTCACGCCCACCAGGTCCAGTTCCAGCCCTTCGGCCTTCTCCAGGTCATCCTCGCCGTGGAGTTCCAGGAGGGTCTGGAGTCCCAGTTCCCGGGCCGTGCCCAGCATGGTCTCCAGCTCCGCACGGGAGAGGGAGCGGGCGATGAGCAGGGCGGCATCGGCGCCGCTGGCCCGGGCCTCCAGGAGGTCGTAGGGGTCGCAGAAGAAGCCCTTGGCCAACAGGGGCAGCTCGCAGGCACCGCGGGCCCGGTCCAGGAAGGCCCAGTCACCGTCGAAATGGCGGCCGTCCACCAGCACGGAAAGGCAGGAGGCCCCGGCCTGCTGGTAGCTCTGGGCCACCACCTCCACATCCTTGGCGGGACGCAGGCTGCCCTTGGAGGGGGAGCGGAACTTGACCTCGGCGATGATCCCTGGGGCTGGAACGGCGAGCAGGGCCCCGGCGAAGTCCCGGCAGGGACCGCGCTGGGCGATGCGCTCCCGGAGTGTGGCCTCGGGCTGCTCAAGGCGGCGCTGGGCGCTCTCCTGGCGGCGGAAGGCGTTGTGATCGGTGAGAAAGCCCATGCCTACTCCTTCCCGAAGGCCCGGAGGGCCTGTAGCTTGGCGTAGGCGGCGCCGGAGTCGATGGAGGCTTCGGCCATGCGGAATCCCTCGGCCAGGGTGTCGGCCTTGCCCGCGACCACGATGGCGCAGGCGGCGTTGGCGCAGACGGCTTGGCGCACGCCGTCCTTCTGGCCCTTCAGGAGGGCTTCGATGCGCGCGGCGTTCGAGGTGGCGTCCTCGCCCGCCAGTTCGCTGGGCTCCAGGGTGCGGGAGCCGAAATCGGCGGGTGCGAAGGTGCGCTCGGTGATCTTGCCGTTCGAGACCTCCAGCACCATCGCCGGGGCGGTGAGGCTCACCTCGTCGTAGGGGCCCGGGGTATGGACGATGAAGGCGCGTTCCGTGCCCAGGGCCGCCAGGACATCGGCGATGAGGCGCATGGCTTCAATGCTGAAGGCGCCGATGATCTGGCGCTTCACCTGGGCGGGGTTGCACACGGGGCCCAGGAGGTTGAAGGCGGTGCGGAAGCCCAGGGCCCGGCGCACGGGGCCGATCTTGGCGAAGAGCGGGTGGTGCGCGGGAGCATAGATGAAGCCGATCCCGAGCTCACGGATGCAGCGGGCCACAGCCTCGGGCGCCAGCTTCAGGGGCAGACCCAGGGCCTGGAGCACGTCGGCGCTGCCGGTCTTGCTCGAAACGCCGTGGTTGCCGTGCTTGGCCACGGGCACGCCCGCGCCCGCCACCACGAAGGCGGCGGCGGTGCTGAGGTTCACCGTGGACTGGCAGTCGCCGCCGGTTCCACAGAGGTCCACCGCCGGAAGTCCTGCCAACTCCACGGGAATGTATTGCTCGCGTAACACTTCGGTGAACCCGATGAGTACCTCGGCGGATTCGCCGCGCATGCGCAGGGCCGTGAGGGCGGCGGCGAGCTGTTCGGGCAGGGCCTCGCCTTCGGCAAAGGCGCGGAGCAGTGTGGAGGCGTGCTCGCGGGTGACGGGATCTCCGGCGATGGTGCGGTGGAGGAGATGGTGGCTCATGCGTTGACCTCGCGGCGGCGGTAGATACGGAGGAAGTTGCGCAGCATCTGGGTGCCCTGGGGCGTGAGCACCGATTCCGGGTGGAACTGGACTCCCTGGATGGGGAATTCCCTGTGGGCAATGGCCTGGAGGACTCCATCGCCGCTGTGGGCCAGGGCCGTGAAGCAGGCGGGAAGGGTATCCGCGTCCACCATCAGGGAGTGGTAGCGGCCCGCCTCCATGGGGTTGGGCAGACCGGCGAAGATGCCTTCGCCGTTGTGGTAGACCGGGCTGGCCTTGCCGTGGACGAGGCTGGGGGCGGGTACCACCTGGCCCCCGAAGGCCTGGGCGATGGCCTGCTGTCCGAGGCAGACCCCGAAGGTGGGGATATGGGGACCGCACTCCTTGACGATATCGAGCAGGTTGCCTGCCTGGGAGGGGTTGCCGGGACCCGGCGAAAGGATCAGGTAGTCCGGATTCAGGGCCAGGATCTCCGCCGGGCTCATGGCGTCGTTGCGTACCACCCTGATCTCGGGATGCAGGCCCCCCAGGAGCTGGACCAGGTTGTAGGTGAAGGAATCGTAGTTGTCGATGACCAGGATCATGGGGACCTCAGCGGGAGAGCAGGGGAGACGAGGCGGGTTGCATGCGTGAGGAGAGTTGAAGAGCGACTTCCACCGCGAGCAACGCTTTTCTTCGTGCCCCCTTGGTGCCCTTCGTGACTTGGTGGTGGAATTTTGCTTTTTGCATGCTGAGGACCATCAGTGCACCAGCGAGGTGGCGGTGGAGGCGATCTTCTGGCGGCACTCGTCGAACTCGCGGTCGGGGATCGAGTCCGCCACGATGCCCGCCCCGGCCTGCAGCTGCACCATGCCATCCTTGACGATGGCGGTGCGGATGGCGATGCAGGTGTCCAGGTTGCCCCGGTAGTCGAAGTAGCCCACGGCACCGGAGTAGACGCCGCGGCCCGGACCCTCCAGGTCGTGGATGATCTCCATGGCCCGGATCTTGGGGGCGCCGCTCACGGTCCCGGCGGGGAAGCCCGCGAAGAGGGCGTCCACGGGATGGGCATCGGGGCGGAGGTGCCCCACCACGCTGCTGACGATGTGGAAGACGTGGCTGTAGGCCTCGACGGTGCGGAAGGCCGCGACCTTGACGCTGCCGAATTCGCAGACCCGGCCCACATCGTTGCGCCCCAGGTCCACCAGCATCACGTGCTCGGCGGCCTCCTTGGGATCCTCCAGCAGCTCGGAGCGCAGGGCCTCGTCGGCTTCGGGAGTGGCGCCCCGGGGCCGGGTCCCGGCGATGGGGCGCACTTCCATCTGGCGATCCTCCACCCGCACCAGCATCTCGGGGCTGCCCCCCAGGATCGTGGCCTCTTCCTGGTCCAGGAAGAAGTGGTAGGGCGATGGGTTGCTCATGCGCATCCGGCGGTAGATGTCCAGGGGATCACCCTCATAGGGGGTGAGGAACTGGGTGGAGAGCACCACCTGGAAGATGTCGCCCAGGCGGATGTGTTCCTTGGCCTTGGTGACGGCGGTGGCATAGGCCTCGCGGCCCGGCAGATTGGGCAGCTCGGGCTTGACGTCCCCGCAGTCCAGGGGGGAGGCCCCGGCGCTGGCGATGAGGGCGGCCAGGCGCTCCAGGCGGCTCTGGGCCTCGGCGCGGGCTTCCGGCTCGCTGGCGTGGTCTTCCAGGACGGCATTGGCCAGGAGGGTGACCCGGCTGCGGACGTGATCGTAGATGATGATGTCGTCGAAGCGCTCCAGGACGGCATCCGGCAGGCCGAAGGGATCGGGCTTCACCGGCAGGCGCTCCACAGAGGCGGCGCAGGCGTAGCCCAGGTAGCCCACATAGCCCCCGGCGAAGCGGGGCAGCTCGGGCACTTCCTGGGGGCGGAAGGCGGCCAGGCGGGCCTTGAGGGCCTCGGGAAGGGAGCCGGGCAGGCATTCATCCCCTGTGGAGGTGCGGCGGAAGAGCTTGCCCTCCCGGGAGAAGAGGCGCTCCCGGGGTTCGAAGCCCAGGATGCTGTAGCGGGCCAAGTGGCTTCCGCCCTCGACGCTCTCCAGGAGGAATCCCTTGATGCCCTGCTTGCGGGCGGCCACCAGGATCCCCACTGGGGTCAGGGTGTCGGCGGAGAGGGTGCGGGTCAGGGGCAGCACGTTGGGTGCGGGCTGGGACATGAGAGCTCCATGAAAAAAGGAAAGGGTGCATGCGAAAAGGCCCGCCGGTGGGAATCCGACGGGCCTTGATATGGGGTGTCTTGATTTGTGTTTAGAGCTTCCTGAGTCCAAGCACACCCTGCCCGTTGGAGTTGGGCCACCAACGCCAAGCAGAAAGGGTCATGAGAACGGAACGGGACAAGGAAACTCCTGATGGATCCAAAATGACAGAGGGGGAACTGCTGGTCAAGGCTTCAGAAGGATATGGGCTGTCCTTCTCCTCCCAACTATCCTTACGCAGGCTTGTGCGCCTTCAGCCAGTCCTTCAAAGCCTCATCAATTCGTGTCTGCCACCCGTTGCCCGTGGCACGGAAACTTTCCAGGACCGACTTGGAAAGGCGGATGTTGATCTGCTCTTTGGTGGGGGCTTTCTGGGGGCCGCGAACCCCCAGCTTTTTCAAAAGGGAGGGGGGGGCCAACTCCTGGATCGGGTGAAATGCCTTCAAATCCTCCAGGGTCAGCTCGCGAACCTCACCTTCCTTGTCAATCAATGGTTTGCGCCTGGTCATATCTCCTCCTTTCCCTTTCATTGGCCTTGCGAAAGCTGATAACTCTGATGCCATTCTCGGTTTCCAGAAAGACCAGGACATGCAGCCTTGCATCCAGAAAACCAAGGGCAAGCCACCGGGTCTCTCCGTAATCGCTCCGATCGTCCTGGAACAATAAAGCTCGATCCCAATCCAGCTCGGGCGCCCTGTCAAAGGACAACCCCCTCATCTCGATATTTCGAGCATTTTTGGCAGGATCGTATTCCACGTCCACGGTCTAATTGTATCCCCATAAAAAGTTGCGGCAAGTTTGTAGTTGCATGTTTTAATCCTGGCATGCTTGCCGGGCTTGGGGGGGGCAACGGTCTACTTCTTCTCCCCGTGGGGTGGGAATTTTTCCAGCATCCGTTCGACGGCATCGGCCACCACCTCATCCGCGTCCTCGGGGGTCCGGAGGTCCGTCAGGGCGCCATCTGCCACGGCCTGCCAGATCATCTCGTTGGTCTTGTAGTCCACGATCTCCAGGATGATGGAGCCTTCTTTGATGTTACGGACCTCGCTCACGGCCGAACTCATCCCGTAGTGGAAGGGGCGCCAGAAAAGGCCGCCCCCCATGTTGGTGGTGGTGACCACCTGGCGATTGCGGTAGACGGGGTAGTAGGTGACCAGGAAATCCGGCTCGGCCTTCTTCTCCAGCTGGAAGCCCTTGGCTGTGAGCTGCTTCTCAACTGCGTGCCGGACTCGGCGGTCCATGATGGCGCTGGCACCACCATCGGTCTTGCCCTTGGCATACTTGCTGGCGGCGTACCAGTCGAAGGTCTTGTAGGCCGTGTAGTTGGCACTGGTATCGTAGTCAGCCCGCACGGAGTAGGTGGCGCAGCCGGTGAAGAGGGCCAGCCCCAGGGCGATGGGCAGGATGGGACTCAGCTTCATGATGTCCTCCGGGAGGTCTCCATGGTGAATGGATGGACTCCGGAGGGAAAGGGTTTAACCACTTCCACGCGGCAATCGTAGAAGGTGGGCCCTCCTCCGAGGTCCGTGAGGGCCATGCTCGTGAGCTCATTGGCGTTCTTGTGGTCGGAACTGCGCTTCCTCCACCAGATGGAGGGGGTCACGACCACGCCGGGCTGGACTCGCTCCGTCAGCACCGCCTTCAAGGCGATCTCCCCCTGGGCATTGAAGACCCGGACCTCGTCGCCTTCCTGGATGCCCCGCAGACCCGCATCCATGGGATGGATCTCCAGGGTGGGGACGCCCGCCTTCGGCTGGCAGCCCGCCAGATTGGCGAAGGTGGTGTTGAGGAAGTCCCGGGAGGGAATGGAGAGCAGGGTCAGGGGGTAGCGCAGGTCGTGGATTTCGCCTGTCCACGAGGGCAGGGGATCCAGGCCCTGGGCCTCCAGGCCCCCGGCGAAAAGCTGGCAGCGGCCCGAGGGGGTCGGGAAATGGCCTTCGGCGAAGGGAGCCTCCGGCAGGGGAAGAGCGGCCCAGCCTGTCGTCTTGAGGGTCTCCCAGTCCGTGCCCGTCCGCTCCCAGTGGAAGGCCTGTCGGGCGATCTCCTCGTCGCTCTCCCGGAAACAGGGCTCCTCGAAGCCCAGGCGCCGGGCCAGACGGCGGAAGATCTCGGCGTTGGGCAGGGCTTCCCCGGGGGCCTCCACGGCGGGCAGATTGACCGCCAGACAGGTGTGCCCATAGGACTTGTGGATGTCCAGATGCTCCATCTGCATGGTGGCCGGGAGCAGGAGGTCGGCGTAGTCGGCGGTGTCCGTCTGGAAATGCTCCAGGACCACGGTGAAGAGGTCCTCCCGGGCCAGGCCCTGGGCCACCTTCCGGGAGTCCGGGGCCACGGCGGCGGGGTTTGAGTTATAAACAAATAGTAATTTTATCGGGTCGTCCTGGTCCACCAGGGCCTCCCCCAGGAGGCTCATGTTGATGGCCCTGGGATTGCCCTTCAGCAGGTCAGGACGGGTCAAGGCCGCGCTGTTCGCCGGGAAGAAGCCCGAGGAGGACAGCAGGAGGCCACCGGCCCGGTGGCGCCAGGCCCCCACCAGGCTCGGCAGGCAGCAGATGGCCCGGGTGGCCTGACCTCCGTTCCGGGTGCGCTGCATTCCGTAGTTGAGGCGGATAGCGGCGGGCTTGGTGTGGCCGTATTCCAGGGCCAGGTTCTCGATCTGGGAGACATCCAGCCCGCAGATGCGCGCGGCCTCCTCGGGGGGATAGGCGGCGGCGCGCGCCTTCAGGGCCTCGAAGCCCTCGGTGTAACGGGCGATGTAGTCCTGGTCCAGGAGCTGCTCCCGGATCAGGACATGGATCATGGCCAGGGCCAGGGCGGCGTCCGTGCCGGGGCGGATGGGCAGGTGCAGGTCCGCCTTTTCGGCGGTCTGCGTGCGGACCGGATCGATGACCACCACCCGGGCGCCCCGCTTCTGGGCCTCCTGGACCTTCATCCAGAGGTGGATGCCCGACACGATGGGGTTGGTGCCCCAGAGGAGGATGAGGCGCGCCTCCGCGAGGTGCTGAGCGTGCATTCCCATGCCCGCGCCGTAGGTGTGGAGCAGGCCCTGGAAGCCAGCCTCCGCGCAGATGGTCTTCTGGAGGCGGGAGGCCCCCAGCTTGTGGAAGAGGCGGGCGGACATACTGTCCCCCTGCACCAGGCCCATGGTGCCGCCGTAGTGGTATGGCAGGATGGCTTGGGGATTTCGGGTCGCCACGGTATTCAGGCGTTCCGCCGCGAGGTCCAGGGCCTCATCCCAGCTGATCCGTCGGAAGCGGCCTTCCCCTTTGGGGCCGATGCGTTTCATGGGGTGGAGCAGGCGATCCGGGTGGTAGAGGCGCTCCGCATAGCGCCCCACCTTGGCGCAAGGTAACCCGCAGGTCAGGGGATGCTCGACGTTGCCTGTCACCTTCACCACCCGACCCCCCTCGACATGCACTCGCAGGGCGCAGGTGTCCGGGCAGTCATGGGGGCAGGCGGCGTGGATGATCGACATGGGATTGCCTATCTGAGGGGTTGGACCCGTCTTTCGTGCCAGAGCATGAAACGGCCTTCGTGGGCCCAGGGGAGGGCTGTGCCGTTGGCCTCGACCTCGTAGGTGTGGAAATGGCCGGTGATGAAAGATGCTTCCGGCTGTTCCTGGGCGGCTGAGCGGAAGGCCTCCCGGGGGAACTGCAGGCGATATTCCTGGTTCACGGTCCGCATGGCCTTCTCCAGCTTCATCAACCTTCCCTTGACCCAGGCAGCCGGGAGCAGTCTCCCCCCGAGCCAGAAGAATCCGCTGCGGGAGACGAGGTTCCAGACCCGGTAGCGCCAATCCCGGCCATTGATCAGATCCCCGTGTTCCCATGCGAGGCCCTCCTTGGGCAGGGCGCCGCCGATGCCCTCCCCCATCAGATCGAAATGGGAGGCCAGGCTGTCCAGGGCATACTCTCGGTTGCCCATCCAGAAGCCCACCCAGCGGCCCAGGTGGCGGCGCTCCCGGACCCACCAGAGGAAGGAACGCTGGGCTTCGGTCTCCATACCTGGCAGGCCCACCCAGAGGTCGAAGATATCCCCCAGGAAGAGCCAGTCCGCGTCGGGGTGGGCCAGGGTGGCTTCCCGCAGGCCCGTCAGCTCTTCGCCCCAGTGGGCATCGGCCACCAGGATGAGGGGGCGCTCCGGGTCGGGCCTCTGCTCGGTTCCCCTCTGCCAGGCAAAGCCCCGGAGCCCGCGGCTGCGGAGGAAGGGGAGGCAGCTCAAACTGAGGGCGGAGAGGCTGCCCAGGGCCCCGGCGACAAATGCGGCGACAGGGCGCGGTGCCCTGAGCCCCCAGCCCAGGCTGGCCAGGAGGAAGAGGGACCACAGGAGGAGGTGGCGCCGGTAGAGGGGCAGGGTGTTCCGTCCGCGGCGCGACAGGAGCTCCAAGCCGAGGGCAAGGGCGAAGGTGAGCAGGGCCAAGGGGAGGGGGTGTTCGAAAACCATGCCTTTATCTCACCATGAAAAGCGAAGCACCCGGAAGGAACCAGTCCCACCGGGTGCTTCGCTTGCGGAAAGCTCAGGGTCTACTTGTCCTCGAGGGTGGCCTGCGCGGCCGCCAGGATGGCGACGGGCACGCGGTAGGGGCTGCAGCTCACGTAGCTGAGGCCTACCTTGTGGAAGAACTTGACGGAGCGGGGGTCGCCGCCGTGCTCGCCGCAGACGCCCAGCTTGAGCTCGGGCTTGGTGGCGCGGCCCTTTTCTGCAGCGATGCGCACCAGTTCGCCGATGCCCTGCTGGTCAAGGCTCTGGAAGGGATCGTCCTCCAGGATCTTCTTGGAGACGTATTCGGGCAGGAAGGAGCCGGAGTCGTCACGGGAAAATCCGAAGCCCATCTGGGTCAGATCGTTGGTGCCGAAGGAGAAGTAGTCGGCTTCAAGGGCGATCTGGTCGGCGGTGAGGGCGGCGCGGGGAATCTCGATCATGGTGCCGATGGGGCAGGAGAAATCGGTACCGTTCTCCTTGTTGATCAGCGCCAACTCGTCCAGCATCTCGCCCTTCGTGTAGGTCAGTTCCTTCACGTGGCCGATGAGGGGAACCATCACTTCGGGGAGAGCCACGATGCCCTTCTTGGCGACATTGATGGCGGCCTCGCAGATCGCGCGCATCTGCATGCGGATGATCTCGGGGTAGGTGATGCCGAGGCGGCAGCCGCGATGCCCCATCATGGGGTTGAACTCGTGGAGCTTCTCGACGCGGTGCTTCACTTCCTCCAGGCTCACGCCCAGGACCTTGGCCATCTCCTCCTGGCCCTTCTCGTCATGGGGAACGAACTCATGGAGGGGGGGGTCGATGAGACGGATGTTGACGGGCAGGCCGTTCATGGCTTCGAAGATGCCCTCGAAGTCGGAGCGCTGCATGGGCAGGATCTTGGCGAGGGCGGTCTTCCGGCCTGCTGCATCCTTGCTCAGGATCATCTCGCGGAAGGCCAGGATGCGGTCGCCTTCGAAGAACATGTGCTCGGTGCGGCAGAGGCCGATGCCCTCGGCCCCGAAGGCCCGGGCAACGTCCGCATCGTGGGGGGAATCGGCGTTGGTGCGGACCTTCATGGAGCGCACCTTGTTGGCCCAGCTCATGATGGTCGCGAAGCGCTGGTAGGTCTCGCTCTCCTCGGCCTTCATGATCTTGTTGACCAGGACCTGATTGACCTCGGCGGGGTGGGCGGAGAGCTGACCGGCGAAGACCTCACCGGTGGAGCCATCAATGGAGATGAAGTCTTCCCCGGCCTTGAGGCAGACCTCACCCACGGTGACGGTGGCCTTGGCCAAATCGATTTCCAGGGTGGAGGCACCGCAGACGCAGGGCTTGCCCATGCCGCGGGCCACCACGGCGGCGTGGGAGGTCATGCCGCCACGGGCCGTCAGGATGCCCTCGGCGGCCACCATGCCCGCCAGATCCTCAGGGGAAGTCTCGAGGCGCACCAGCACCACCGGGCCGGACTGGGCCATCTCCTGGGCCTCTTCGGCGGAGAGGGCGATGCGGCCGGTGGCAGCGCCGGGGCCAGCGTTGAGGCCCTTGGTCATGAGCTTGCCAGCCTTCTCGAAGGCCTTCTTCTCCTTGGGGTCGAAGATGGGGGCCAGGAGTTGCACCAGATCGTCGGCGTTGATGCGCTGCAGGGCGGTGGCCTCGTCGATCATGCCCTCCTTGACCATGTCCAGGGCCACACGGATGCCGGCCATGGCCGTGCGCTTGCCGTTGCGGGTCTGGAGCATGTAGAGCTTGCGCTGCTCGATGGTGAACTCGATGTCCTGCATGTCCTTGAAGTGCTGTTCGAGGCGGGTTGCGGTCTCCAGCAGCTCCTTGAAGGTCTCGGGCATGGCGTCTTCCAGGCTCTGGAGGCCCGTGCCGTTGGCCTGGAAGTTGGTGATGGGCTGGGGGGTGCGGATGCCTGCCACCACGTCCTCGCCCTGGGCGTTGATCAAATACTCGCCGTAGAAGTAGGGCTCGCCGGTGCCGGGGTCGCGGGTGAAGGCCACGCCGGTGCCGCAGTCATCGCCCATGTTGCCGAAGACCATGGACTGCACGTTGACGGCGGTGCCCCAGTCGTCGGGGATGCGGTTCATGCGGCGGTAGATGATGGCGCGCTCGGTCTCCCAGCTGTTGAAGACTGCGGCGATGCCGCCGAAGAGCTGTTCCATGGGGTCCTGGGGGAAGTCGTGTCCCAGCTTCTCCCTGACGATGGCCTTGAACTCGCCGCAGAGCACCTTCCATTCATCGGCGGTGATCTCGGTGTCACTCTGTTTGCCGGTCTTGGCCTTCAGGGCCTCGATCCGGTGCTCGAAGTTGTCTTTATGGACATCCAGCACCACGTCGGAATACATCATGATGAAGCGGCGGTAACTGTCCCAGGCGAAGCGGGGGTTGTTGCTGGCCTTGGCCAAGCCCTCAACGGTCTGGTCATTGAGGCCCAGGTTCAACACCGTGTCCATCATGCCGGGCATGGACACCCGCGCACCGGAGCGCACGGAAACCAGCAGTGGGTTGGCGGCGTCGCCCAGCTTCTTGCCCCGGACGCCCTCCAGCCATATGAGAGCCTCCTTCACCTGCGCCACGACCTCGGAGGAAAGCTTTTTCCCCTCCTGGTAGTAGAGGGTGCATACGTCGGTGATCACCGTGAAGCCCGGGGGAACAGGAATATTCAGCCCGGCCATCTCGGCAAGGTTGCAACCCTTGCCTCCTAGGGTGTTGCGCATCGAGGCACTGCCCTCGTTGCGGTTGCCGCCAAAGGAGTAGACATACTTGGTCATGGTCATGTGAAGTCCTCGCAACATGCTTTATAGCACAAGCGTCACGCGGCCGGAACTACGCCAGCCGCAGCTTATCTACGCATAAGAGGTTCTGTTGGCTGGGGATTGTAGCCCGACTTTTACACAAATGGAACACCTTGAATGGGGTCTGTGAGAGAATAAATTTTTCGCGTCGGGAGACGCCACAAGGAGCAGGCCATGGCCCAGGAACGTACCTCGAAATCCAGTCCGAAGCGTCGCGTCGGAGCCACCTCATCCAGGCCTGCTCCCGCCCCCAGGGGCGAGGGATCCACCGCTCCCCGGCCGGTTCGCGCCCCCCGGACGGAAGGCGCTGCCTCCAGGCCAGAGCGTTTTCCCCGGCGTGAGGGAGCTGCTGCCCCCAGGCCGGATCGGGTCACCCGGAGCAAGGGGGCTTCTCCCAAGACCGTGCGGACCTCCAGCCCCCTGCCTGCGAAAAAGCGGCCGATGTCCAAAGCCTCGGACGGCGACCGCCTCCAGAAGATCCTGGCCCACGCCGGGGTGGCCAGCCGCCGCGCCTGCGAGGAACTGATCCTGGAGGGCCACGTCCAGGTGAACGGCGTCACCATCACCGAACTGGGGGCCAAGGCCGATCCCTACCGGGACGAGATCACCGTGGACTTCAAGCCCATCCAGAAGGAACAGCCGGTCTACATCCTCGTGAACAAGCCCAAGGGCTATGTGACCACCGTCAAAGATGATCAGGGGCGGCCCACGGTGATGGCCCTGCTCAGCGGCATTTCGGCCAGGATCTACCCCGTGGGGCGTCTGGATTTCAATTCGGAAGGCCTGCTGCTCATGACCAATGACGGTGAGTTGGCCCAGCGCCTGACCTCGCCGGACTACCACATCCCCAAGGTCTACCTCGTGAAGATCCATCGGAATCCCCGTCCCGAGACCCTGGACGAGCTGCGGGGAGGCTTCCGGCTGGATGGCCGCCGCCTCAAGCCCTGCGGCATCGAGCTGCACGAGAAGGCGGAAAACCCCTGGATGAAGGTGACCCTCATCGAAGGCAAGAATCAGCAGATCCGCAAGATGTTCGCCGCCGTGGGGCACCCCGTCTCCAAGCTGCGCCGGGTGCAGTTCGGCCCCCTGGACGACCCCTATCTCAAGCCCGGCGCATGGCGCTTCCTCACGGCTCAGGAGTTGGCGGCGCTGAAGAGCCTGTAGGCGCTTCAACGGACAAGGCAGATCTCACGCGGAGACACGAAGACGCGGAGGAAAAGCAATCTCGCTTTTCCTCCGCGTCTTCGCGCCTCCGCGTGAGCATTCTCTAATCCCTCACTTTGTCCTGCAGCCTCAGCAGTCCGTCCAGGATCGTCAGGGGGTGCGGTGGGCAGCCGGGGACGAAGAGATCCACGGGCACGACGCTGGAGGTCCCTCCGAGCTGCTCTTCCTGGTGGCGATAGGGGCCTCCGCTGATGGCGCAAGCGCCTATCGCGATGACGAGCTTGGGATCGGGGATCGCATCGTAGGTCTTCCGGACGGCCAGCTCCATGTTGGCCGTGACGGGGCCGCACAGGAGCATGCCATCGGCGTGGCGGGGGGATGCGACGAACTGGATCCCGAAGCGGCCCAGGTCCCAGGCCAGGGTGCCCAGCACGTTCGTATCGACCTCGCAGCCGTTGCAGCCCCCGGCGCTGACGACCCGCAGCTTGAGGGAGTCCCGGAAGATGCTCAACGGCTCGCCCTCCAGCGCCTCCGCATGGCGAAGCTCTTCGTCGCCCTTCAGGAGGAGATCCTCCCGTGTCCGCGTGGCCAGGCGGTGATCCGGACTGAAATGAAGGGCCCCCTTGGGGCAGATTCCGGTGCAGTCGAGGCAGAAGAGGCAGCGTCCGAGGTCGAAGCGGGGACCCTCTGGCCCTGCTTCGATGGCCTGGGTGGGGCAGGCCTCGGCGCAGCCGCGGCAATCCGGCGGGCAGGCACCCTTCCCGACACGGGGCAGTCCCCGGAGCCGCGGGGGCAGGGGCGGCAGCTCCTTGGGGTAGGGAAGGGTGCGGTGTCCTTGACGCCAACGGGACAGCATTATCTGGATCATGGACGCCTCAAAGATCGTGTCCGCAGTAGGAGAGATTGAAACTCTTGTTGATGAGGGGGAAGTCGGAGATCTGCTCCCCCCGCAACGCCAGCGCCAGTCCGAACCAGTTGTGGAAGGATGGGTCGACGATCTTGTACCGGGCGAAACACCCCTTCCCATCGGTGATCGCAAGATGCAGCACCTCGCCCCGCCAGCCTTCCACCAGGGAGATGCAGAGGGCATCCGGCATCAGCGCGGGAAGGGGGGCTGGCTTGGCGTCGACCGGAAGGTCCGCCAGGGCATCCAGGGCCTCTGCGAGGAAGCGGCGGCTTTCCTGGAGCTCCTTCCAGCGGACCCAGCCCCTGGACAGGACGCGGCCCCTTTCGGCCAGGCTGATGGTGACAGGGTGTTCGCCGTAGGGGCCGAAAGGGTGGTCCACACGCGAATCCCGGCGGATGCCGCATGCCCTGGCGGCAACTCCCACCAGACCAATATCCCGGGCCTGCTCCGGGTCCAGGAGCCCGGCTGCCTCGAAGCGGTTGAGGACCGAGGATGCCCCCCAGAGGAGTTCCAGGGCGTCGTTCGTGTCATACCAGGCCTGGGCGAGCCTGGGAGACAGCTCCCGGGCCAGTTCCGGCTCCAGATCCTGCCTCAGCCCCCCGGGCTTCAGCCAGTCCCTGCCAAGTCGGCTCCCGCAGACCGCGGCGCTGAGGTTCAACCAGTCCCCCCGGATGCGCCCGCAGTAGGAAGAGGTCGGCAGAAAGCCCACATCCCCCGCCATGGCCCCCAGATCCCCGGTGTGGTTGGCGGCCCGTTCCAGTTCCAGGGCCACACCCCGGACCCACTCTGAACGGGGGGGCACCGTCACACCCGCCAGTCCTTCAAGGTTGCGGCAGTAGGCCCAGGCGTGGGCGATGGTCGAGTCGCCGGAGGCCGTTTCGGCATGCTTCAGGCTGAGGGGATGGGGCCCCCCGATGAGGGCTCTCTCGATGCCCCGATGCTGGTAGCCCAGGGCGATCTCCAGGTGGAAGACGGTCTCGCCGTGGCACTGGAATCGGAAGTGGCCGGGTTCGATCACCCCGGCGTGGACAGGTCCGACGGATACCTCGTGGACCTCATCCCCTCCCACCTGGAAGAAGTCCGTCACGCCCGGCACCGGGGCTTCGGTCCGTCCCCAGGCGTCCCGGGTGCCCCAGGAGCGGTGGTAGCGCACCGGTTTCAGCCAGGGATGGCCCGCTGGCACGATGCCGAACTGCTCGGCCATCTCCCGTTCGAAGAGGTGGGCCTGGGGACACTGCGGAGTGATGGAGGGGAAGCAGGGCTCTTGAAGGCGGGTCTGGCCGACCCACAGCCGGTCCCCCTGGTCCTCCGCAAGAACGGCGAATACCCGCAGATCGGGAGTCGCACAGAGGCAGGCCAGGCGCTGGCCTTCCTTGACGGACTGGAGGATCTCGTCCCGGAAGGCATCGATATCGAGCTCCTCCAGCCTAGCCAGGGGCATGGCCTGGCCGTTGCGGAGGGGGGTGAATCTGCGCTGGCTCATGGCTGTCCCTCCACCCTGGCTGCGGCGTTATGGAGCATGTCGGACAGGGGCCTGGGCAGCCAGACGCCCAGCACCAGCGCCAGGACCAGGGCTCCGACCAGGGGGGCTGTCAGTGGGACGGTGTCCCGGTAGGGGGTTCGCTCCCGGCGGGCGCTGGGGGTGCCCAGGACCATCTGGAGCACCGTATCGCTCATGGCCAGGAAGATGCCCCCCAGGAACACCAGGAAGAGCACCCCCAACCAGAGGGATTTTCCGGAAAGGGCCGCCGCCGCGATGTTGAACTCGCTGATGAAGGGCGCAAAGGGAGGCATGCCGGTGATGGCGAGGAAGCCCAGGATGAGGAGCCAGCCCGACACGGGGGTGCGCCGGATCACGCCCGTGACGTGGGGCAGCTGTCTGCTGGCGTAGCAGCGGTGGATGTTGCCTGCGGACAGGAACAGCACGCTCTTCACCAGGGCATTGGCGGCCAGGTGGAAGAGGGCGAAGCGAGCCGCCAGGCCCCCGATGCCGATGCCGAAGATGAGGATTCCCATGTGCTCGACGCTGGAGTAGGCCAGCATGCGCTTCAGGTCGACCTGGCGGACCATGAAGACCATGGCCCAGGCCATGGAGAGCAGGCCGAAGCCCACCATCAGTTCCTGGGCGAAGCGGATCTCCCCCGCCGCCGCAAGGATGGCGTAGATCCTGAGCAGCGCGAGGAAGGCGCAGCTTGTCACGCCGCCCGCCAGGAGGGCTCCGACCACGCCGGGCGTCTCGCTGTAGGCATCGGGTTTCCAGGTGTGCAGCGGGGCGATGCCCATCTTGGTGCCGTAGCCGATGAGCGTGAGCACGAACCCGGCCCTGAGCCAGGGCTTGGAGAGCTGGAGGGCCTTGCCCATCAGGTTCTGATACTCAAGAGGATCCCGCACCCCGCCCACATGGGCTGAGTAGGCGATGAACATGGTCCCGAGGAGTGCGAAGGCGATGCCGACCGAGCCGATCATCAGGTACTTCCAGGTGGCCTCCACGGAGCGGGGATTGTGGTTGAAGTAGATGAGGCGGGCCGTGGTCAGGGTCAGGGTCTCCATGGCCACCCACACCAGGCCTGGATGCCGGGCCTGGGTCACCAGCGAGGCCATGCTCAGGAAACCCAGGAAGCACAGGATGAACTTCCTGTGGGGCCGTTCCGGGCGAAGGGCGAGGTAGGCGGGCACGTAAAATGAACAAATCATAAAAACAGCGCTGATGATCAGCATCACCCAGCCCCCCAGGGCATCCAGGGCCAGCCATGAAGTGGGAGGTGCCGTGCCCCACCCCCGCAGGGCGATGAGGACTCCCAGGAATTCCAGGACGGCGGTGATGGGCAGCAGGCGGATGCGCCAGGTGTCAGAGGGGATGAGGTAGGCGATGAGGGCGGCCAGCAGGGGAAGGATGATGAGGTACCAGGCCATGGTCAATCCTTCAGCTTGGACAGGTTGTGGGTGTCCATGGAATCAAAGGCTGCGCTGATGTGGTGGATCACGATGCCCATGATGAAGATGCCCACGAAGAGATCGAGGAGGATCCCCGTCTCCACCAGAAGGGGCATTTCTTCCACCAACAGCAAGCCGAAGAGATAGATCCCGTTTTCGAGCACCAGGTATCCCACCACCTGTGTAATGGCCTTCTTTCGGGACACCAGGAGCAGGCAGCCCGTGAAGAGCGTTGCCATGGATGCGGGCAGCAGCAGGGGGTGGGGGGTGTCAGGTGGCAGGGGCAGGTGCTGCGCCATGAGCAGGCTGAGTCCCGTCCCCAGGGCGCAGAGGATCAACGACGCCGGATAGGAGATATAGGGATCGACCTCCCGCTGGATCTTGGCTTCCTTGAATGCCCGGCGGAAGAGGAAAGGGATCAGCCACCCCTTCACGACGATGGCCGCCAGGGCCATCAGGAGGATGTGGAAATGGCGTCCCAGTCCCATGGCGATGGGCATCAGGCCCAGGAGGACGCCCTGGAAGACGGCCATCTGGATCACCTTGTTGATGCGGCCGGAAACCGCCAGTGAGAAGTTGGTCAGGAATGCGAGAGCCAGCAGGAAATCACAGAACATGGCGTTCCCCTACGCAAACAGGAGGGTGAAGGCGAAGGCCGAGGCCACCACGGCGGCCAGGAGGAGCTGGGGCACCTTGTTCATCCGGAACCTCGCCATGATGCTTTCGACGATGCCCACGGCTACGGCCAGCGCAGCCAGGGCTCCGAAGAAAGCCACCCAGTCCAGCCACCAGTAATGGGTTCTGGGGAGGAAGGGACCCAGGATCAGTGCGCCGAGCACCAGGAGCTTGAGGCTGGATCCATAGAGCACCAGGGCGAAGGGGCGTCCCGAATGATCCAGCACCATGACCTCGTGGATCATCGTCAGTTCCAGGTGGGTGTTGGGGTCGTCCACCGGGATGCGCGCGTTCTCCGCGAGGTAGACGATGAACCAGGCCGTAAGCACCAGGATGTGGGGCGCCATGACCCTGGAAAGGGTGAACTGAGGGGAAGCCAGCATGCCGGAAAGGGAGATGCTGCCGGAATACTTGGCCAGGGTTGCAAAGCCCAGGAAGAGCGCCGGTTCCGCAAGGGCCGAGAAGGTGAGCTCCCGGGCCGACCCCATGCCTTCGAAGCTGGAGCCCGTGTCGAGGGCCGAAAGCACCGTCAGGAATCGCGCCACCCCGAAGAGATAGGCGAAAAAGATGGCGTCCCCCTCGAAGCGGATGGGGGCGGGGAAGTGCCCGAAGGGCACGATCAGGGCGGCGACCCAGCCCACGGTCACCGTGGCAATGGGCCCCAGCAGGAAGACCCAGGTGGTGGTCCGGCTGAAGACCGCCCGCTTCCGGATGAGCTTGGCCAGATCGTAGTAGAGCTGGAGGATCCTGGGGCCTTGGCGTCCTGCCACCAGGGCCTTGACCTTGTTGATCAGCCCCGGGATCAGGGGGGCGACCAGGAGTGCGGTCAGCCCATGCAGCAGGAGGTGAACGAGGCGGATCGGCAGGATATCTTCCATGGTTCAGACCACCATCCAGACAAGAAGAAAAATCAGGGTGAGCATGACGTAGAGCAGGTAGACCGCCAGATAGCCCCGCTGCAGGATCCGGAAGAGGATCAGGAAGCGGCTCAGGAGATCCAGGCCCGGGGAGGCCACCCGGTCCAGCACCGGGTCCGGAAGGTGGCTGTGGAAGCGCCGGGGCGAAGGGAAGATGGCCAGGATGCGCCGCCATCGGACCTTCGGCAGGAGCACGATCCTCATCCCCGAAACCAGGCCATCGGCGAGGGAAGAGGCGGTGTACTGCATCCTCGGAGTGGCTGCGGCATAGCCGCAATCCCAGGTGGGGACTTGGCGGGCCGAGGGCATGGCGCGGGCCCATCTCCAGAGGAGACAGGCAAGACCCAGAAGGGGGATGGCGAGCACGCTGAGCGCGGGGAGGTGGGCCAGTTCCCCGATCCCAGGCAGGACCTGCTGGCCCGCCAGGTCCGCCACCAGGCGATCCAGGCCCGGAAGCCCCAGGAAGGAGAAGAGCCCGATCAGGATGCAGGCTCCGCCGAGGATTCCCATGGGCACCAGCATGGTCCGGGGGGATTCGTGGGCATGGGTGGCGTGTTCGGAGCGCGGCTCCCCCAGGAACACGATGCCGAAGGCCTTGCAGAAGCAGGCCAGGGCCAGGGCCCCGATGATGGCCAGGGCCGTGAGGGTGAGGATCGGCCAGGGCGAACGGGTCAGGATCAGACCCCGGAAGGCCGCGAGATAGATCAGCCATTCGCTGATGAAGCCGTTCAGGGGCGGGAGCCCGCAGATGGCCCAGGCTCCGGTCAGGAAGCCCGCCGAGGTGCGGGGCATGGAACGGGCAAGCCCTCCCAGTTCCTCAAGGTTCTGGGTGCCCGTCGCGTGCACCACGGAACCCGCAGCGAGGAAGAGCAGCCCCTTGAAGAGGCTGTGGTTGAGCACGTGGAGCAGGCCCCCGCCATAGCCCAGCACCATGATCTCCAGGTGGCCAGTGCTCTTTCCGATGCTGCCGATGCCGATGCCCAACAGGATGATCCCGATGTTCTCGATGGAGTGGTAGGCCAGAAGCCGCTTGAGGCTGTGCTGCCCCAGGGCGAAGGCGACTCCCAGGATCCCCGAGAGCGCTCCGAGGATCACCAGCACCCCGCCCCACCAGAGCGGCGGGTCGGGTACCCAGGCCAGGAATCGCACCAGGCCCAGAACCCCCATCTTGATGAGCACCCCGGACATGAAGGCGGAGACGTGGCTGGGGGCGGCCGCATGGGCCGGAGGCAGCCAGAAGTGCAGGGGGAAGGCGCCCATCTTGAAGCCGAATCCCAGCAGGAAGAGCACGAAGGCCGCCGTGAGCCTCCCGGTCCCCGCGAGGCCCGCCGGGAAGGCGGAGAAGGCGAAACTGCCGGTGGCGGCTGATACCAGCGCAAAGGCACCCAGGAGGCAAAGGGTTCCCGTATGGGTGGACACCAGGTAGATCCATCCCGCCCGCCGGGTCTCGGGGTTCCGGTCCTCGGTGATCACCAGGAAGAAGGCCGCCATGGCCATCCCCTCCCAGCCCAGGAGGAAGGTGAAGGCGTGGGAGGCCGCCACCAGCAGCGCGAGGAAGGCCGTCAGCAAGCCATACAGCAGATGCAGGCGGCTCGCATTCTCATCGCGGTCCCTCCAGTAACCCACGCCGAACAGGCTTCCGCAGGCGGGGACCAGCAGGACCGGGATCAGGAAGAAGGCCGCAATGGCGTCGAAGTGCAGGAGTCCCGCGCTGCCGAGGGGCGTGGCCGGAAGGGAGAGGGTCCACGGTCGGCCACCGCAAAGGAGGTGGAGCGAGGCCGTCAGTCCTGCCAGTGCGCCCAGTCCCTGGAGGATCGCCGCAATCCTCCCCCCTCCTTTCTGGAGGAAGAGTCCCGGGATGCCGGAGAGCGCCACCAGGAGGAGGGCCAAGCCATAGGGGATCATCCCAGGAGCCTCCGCCGCACCAGCATCCATAGGAAGACTGCCACCAGTGCGATGAGGATGTAGAGGATGTAGATCGACAGGTAGCCCCGCTGCAGCCTGCGGAAGCGCAGGAGCCGTGTGGCGAGGCGATCGATGCGCGGGGCGAGCCAGGCATCTCCCACCGCGTCCTGGAACCCGGTGTGGAAGGTCGTTCTCCCGGGGAAGATGGCCCGTATCCTCCGCACCCGGGTCTTCACCATCGGGAAGAGGGCGGACCAGCCATCGGAGAATGAGTCGGCGGTGTACTGCATCCGGGCCGTGGGGGCTGCATAGCCGCAATCCCAGGTCCCGGGCCGTTCAGGAACGCTGTGCGAACGGCGCAGCCAGAGGAAGGCCCCCGCTCCCATGGCAATCAGAAGGATCGACATCCCGGAAAGGAAGGAGAGGTCTCTGCCCAGGCCGGCAGCCAGCAGCTCAGGGCTGCCGGGGGCGAGCACACTCACCACCCGGTCCAACAGGGGCAGGAGCAGGGGGCTTCCCAGGCTCATGAAGAGGCAGATCGCCCCCAGGATGGCCATGGGCACCCACATGGAGGGACCCGGGTCGTGGGCGTGCTCGGCCGCAGCACTGTGGGGCTCCCCCAGGAACAGGAATCCGAAGAATTTGGCAAAGGCCACCCCCGCCAAGCCACCGGTGAGCGCCAGGGCGAAAATGGCCAGGACCGCCCACCAGGGGCTGTCGTGGAGCAGGGAGGCGAAGAAGCCCCGGTAGAGGAACCATTCGCTCACGAAGCCATTGAAGGGGGGCAGGGCGCTGACGGCCATGACTCCCGGGAGGATGGCCAGGGTGGTGATGGGCATGCGCTTCCCCAGGCCGCCCAGGGCATGGAGTTCCCGGGTGCCCGTGGCGTGCAGCACCGATCCCGCGCCGAAGAAGAGGAGGCTCTTGAAGAAGGCGTGGTTCCAGACGTGCAGGATCGCTCCGCCGAAGCCGAGGGCCGCCAGCCAAGGGTTTCCAAGGGCGCGTCCGGTCCAGCCGAGCCCGATCCCCATGAAGATGATCCCGATGTTTTCGACGCTGGAGTAGGCGAGCAGGCGTTTGTAATCTCGCTGGGCCAGAGCGCAGGCCACCCCATAGAGGGCTGTGATGCCCCCCAGGATCATGAGGATGCCCCCCAAGTGGGGGACCGGTGGCAGCAGGCTCGAAATCCGGAGAATCCCGTAGACACCGCTCTTCAGCATGACGGCGGATAGGACCGCCGAGATATGGCTCGGGGCTCCGGCATGGGCCCCAGGCAGCCAGAAATGCAGGGGGAAGGCCCCAGCCTTGAACGTGAAGCCCAGGATGGCGACCAGAAGGATGACAATCTCGCCAGCGTTCGCGTGGGTCCCCGGTGTTGGCATCCCGCTCCAAAGCAGGCTGCCGGTGTGCCGGAACAGGAGCACCACCAGGGCGATGAGGCACAGGGTCCCCGTATGGGTGGACACCAGATAGATCCAGCTGGAGCGGCGTACCTCGGGGCGCTCGTGCTCCGTGCCCACCAGGAAGAAGGCTGAGATCGCCATGAGCTCCCATGCCACCAGGAAGATCATGCCCTGGCGGCAGATGAAGACTGCGGTGAGTGCGGTGGCCAGAAGGGCATAGAAGAAACGGACGAAGGTGCCGGTCCTGGGGGTGGAGGCGGGCCAGTAAGTGGAGGCGTAGACGCAGCCCAGGCCCACCACCACCTGGAGGGGCAGGATGAAGGCCGCGGACAGGGCATCGAGTTCCAGGCATACCGCGGCACCCCAGAACTGGAACTGCATCTGGGAGACCTGACCGTGGATCAAGGTGTGGGTGGCGCCTCCAAGGGCGAGGCCGGCCCCGAGAAGCCCGAGCCCGATATAGAGCCTTCCGCCCGGGAGCCGGGTCAGGGCCAGGACTGAAGCCGCCAACCAACATCCCATGGCCGAAAGGATTAATGCCAGATCCATTGCCCAAAAACTCCAGAAGACACAGGGCCGCGTTCCTGTTCCACGTACGCGTGCCCTGTGGCCAAAGACACGAAGGCCCGGATATTCCAGGCGATTCGACACATCAGAACCAGATGGAGATACACAGGCCTGATGATGAAATGGCGTTGCGGAACGATTACCGCAAAGCGATGTGCTTTGGTTGCAACGATATATTTAATTTTCAACTGAATCGATACTGTGGGGACAGTCTCCTCCTGGTCGATCCGGGTTGTCAAGGAAAGGTCTGGGGCGGGTGGTCCGCAACTGGCATAAATGGAATTGGAATCGTCTGATGGCAACGATGGACGGACTGATGATTCGAGAAATGCTTTTATGGCAGACCATCAATGGATATCGCTGACCTTTTTCCCCTTCGTTGGGTGAAGCAATCTGAAACTCGTGATTTCAACCCATCCCGGAAGGCGCCCCGGATCGGAACCCTCTTGTGCCGAGGAAATGAAACCAGCAGCCCGCTGTGTCAAATTGGAAGGGTTGGAGGATTCCATGCTGAAGTTCGAGACCTTTCCCGCCGGTGCCCTTGGCGTCAACTGCTCCCTGGTGTGGGATCCCGCAGCGGCCAAGGGGGTGGTGATCGATCCCGGAGGGGATGCGGCCCGCATCGCCCGCCGTGTCAAGGAGTTGGGCTTCCAGGTGGTGGAATTGCTTCACACCCACGGGCACTTCGATCACATCGGCGCCACCAAGGCTCTCCAGACGGCCTGGGGCTGCCCAGCCTACCTGCACGAGGCCGACAACTTCCTCCTGGTGGATCTGGATATGCAGACCGGGCTCTTCGGGATGCCCTCCGTGGAGCGTCCCGATATGCTTCCCCTCCCGATGGGAGAGCCCCGCTTCGGCTTCAAGGTGCTGCATACGCCCGGCCATTCGCCAGGGGGCTGCTGCTTCCTGGGGGAGGTGGAGCAGGGTCCCATCGTGTTCACCGGTGACAGTCTCTTCCAGGGGGGGGTGGGTCGCACAGACCTGATGGGAGGTCACTGGGAGCAGCTGGAGGCCAGCATCCAGCGTGAGCTCTTCACCCTGGACGATGCCACCCTCGCGGTGCCCGGGCACGGGCCCATGACCACGATCGGGAGAGAGGCCCGAAGCAACCCTTACGTCCGACGGGGGTAGACTGTTCTCTGAACGGAGGCAACATGGCGTTCACGCCGGGTTCCAAGCACGGACAGATGGCCGATATCAACATGACGCCCTTGATCGACGTCATGCTGGTGCTGCTGATCATCTTCATGGTGGCGGCCCCCATGCTCACCACCGGGGTGGATGTGAGTCTGCCTGAGAGCCGCACCGGCAAGAGCCTGGAAGCCGAGGCTCTTACGGTGACCCTGGCCCGGGACGGCCAGATCGAATTCGAGAGGCGCTTCGTCCAGGAGGGGGTGCTCAAGAAGGAACTCCGGGAGCGGGCCGCCGCCAACCGGAAGCGGCCTGTCATGGTGCGGGCCGATCACAACATCCCCTACGGGCGGGTGATCGCCGTTGTGGACGCCATCCGGGAGGCCGGGTTCACCCAGGTGGGCTTCGTCACCCAGGGGGCGCCCAGCGTTCCCGAGAAGGAATCGTGAGCCAGGATCTCGCCAGCATTCTCCACGAGCGCGCCCGCATCGGGCAGATGCGGTGGCCTGTGGGGCTGGGCTTGAGTCTGGCCTTCCATGGGCTCGTCGCGGGACTTCTCGTCCTTGGCGCTCGGCACAGTGCGGAGAGTGTCCCGGAGGTCAAGGTCACTTGGGTCAGTCTTCCCGGCGTGGGCGGGGTCTCGGGTGGATCCGGAGCACAGGAAGAGGGCACCCAAGGGGAACGCCAGCGCCGGGTGGAGGAGGTGGCGCCCACGTCCGATGCGCCCCACAGTGGCCCCACGCCGGATACCTGGGGCACCCGGTCCCGCAACCCGGCCAAGGGGACCAACCCCAATCCCCTCTCCACCGGCACCGCACCCGTGGCGGCCAAGGGCAGGAATCCCAACCCCAACGCCACCCGCGGCGCTGCTGGAGAGGGGGGAGGCGGGGGGGTCGGCATTGGCAGCGGTGTCCCGGGTCTCAAGGCCAGTGGCGGTGTCCAGGGCGGTACGGGCCTCGTGGGGGAGCTGGACGGCAACTTCCCCTTCGTCTGGTATCTCCAGAACGTCCAGAACACCATCACCGGCAACTGGAACCGCTTGAGCAATGTCCAGGGGCGGGTCCAGGTCTACTTCCGTATCCGTCGGGACGGCTCCCTTGAGGGCATCCGGGTGGAGATCCCCAGCGGGAACGCCGCGCTCGATCAGGGCGCCCTCCTGGCGGTCAAGCGTTCCGACCCCTTGCCCCGTCTCCCGGACGGCTTCGAAGGCCGATCCCTGGGCGTGAGGTTCTGGTTCAGCTATCTGGGCAACTGACGCTGGCTCAAGGCGATTCCGGCCCTATGTTGGGGGTGTTCCCCAATCCACAAGGAGCCAGCCATGGTTAAGCGCATATTGGTCGGTGTTGATTTCTCCGAGGCCTCCAAGACCGCGTTGGCGCAGGCCCACGAGTGGGCCAACCGTCTGGGGGTCCCGATGGTGGCCATCCACATCCTCCAGCCCCCGGCACCCATGCTGCCCGAGGCCCAGATGGCCCTGCCGGACCCGGCCTGGCTGGACACCATCGAGATCCATGCCTTGGAGCAGTTGAGGCTATGCATCCAGGACTATCCCGGGGCGAGCGCCCTGGTGAAGTGGGGAAGCCCCGCCGAAGAGATCGTGGCCGAGGCCGACCTCGACACCCTGATCGTTGTGGCCCACGTCGGACATTCCGCCTTCGAGCGGATCCTTTTTGGCAGCACCGCCATCAAGGTTGTCAAGCACGCCCCCTGCGATGTGCTGGTGGTCAGGGCACCCAATTCCTGACCCGTGGTGAGAAGGCGAAGAACATGACCGGTACGACGGCGATGTAGGACCGGGCGTGGCGCGTCCCGCTGGACCCGGCAGCGCCGAAGTAGAGGGGGCCCAGCAGGGAGCACGCGCCGAAGATGATTGAGGCGAGCAGGGTCTCCCGCCGCAGGGAAGCGATCCGGGATGGGAGGCTCTGCCCCGCCAGGGCACCCTTGGCCCTGCGGATGCGCCAGAAGACATAGGCCGCCGCCAGGAAGGTCAGCCCCGTGAAGGTGTGGCCCAGGGTCTGCACCGCAGCCGGGTCTGAAGGCTCTCCCTGGGGGAGGCGGGTGAGGAGGAGTTCCAGGGCCAGGGGCCAAAGGACGCAGACGACCAGGCCGAAGGCGTATGGCCATCGGCGAGCTTGATGCAGGGACTGGTTCTCGGGGTTTGTTTCCATGGGGCTTCCGCAGGCTTTACATCATCTCGCAAGATCGGGAGCAACTGTCCAGCCCCCTGTCTTACGATGGAGGGATGAGTGAAATCCGCTGGCCCTATCCCGTCCTCCGCCTCAAGCCCGGCAAGGAGGCTCTCCTCTCCAAGCGACATCCCTGGGTCTTCTCCGGAGCCCTGGGCGAGACGCCCTCCGCTCCCCTGGTCCGTCTGGCCGATGCCTCGGGGAACGTCTTGGGCGTGGGCACGGCCTCGCCCTCCAATCCCCTGGCGGTGCGCATCTTCCGCTTCGAGGACGCCCCCCTGGATGAGGCTTGGTTCCAGGAGCGGCTCCAGAGGGCTCTGGACTTGCGGGAGACCCTGGGGCTGGATGGCCCGGAGGCCGGGTGCCGCTGGATCTTCGGCGAGGCCGATGGCCTGCCGGGCCTGGTGGTGGATCGCTACGCTCAGGCCCTGGTGCTCCAGGTGGGGACGGCGGGGCTGGAGGCCCTGCGCGACACTTGGTGGCCCCTGCTCTTTGATCTGGGCAAGTCCCGTGGCCTCTCTATCTTCGTGGAGCGGAGCCAGTCCGGGCGCAAGGAGGAGGGCCTGGCCCCCGTCAATCGCCTCCTGAAGGGTTCCCTGGGGGGGGCCATCGCCATCCGGGAGGGACAGGCCCTCCTCAGCGCCGATCTTCTCAAGGGGCAGAAGACCGGTTTCTTCCTGGACCAGCGTGAGCATCGCCTCGCCCTGGGTCGGGTTTCCAAGGGTTGCCGGGTCCTCAATGCCTTCGGCTACACGGGAGGCTTCTCCATCCATGCCGGTCTGGGAGGCGCCCTCGAAGTCGCCACCCTGGATATCTCCGGCCCTGCTCTGGATCAGTGCGAGCGGGACTGGGTCGCCAACGGCCTGGACCCTGCCCGGCACACCCGGATGCAGGGAGATGCCTTCGAGTTGATGCGGAACCTGGAGCCCGGGGCCTGGGACCGGGTCATCGTGGATCCTCCTGCCTTCGCCAAGGCCCGCAAGGATGTGGACAATGCCTTCAAGGCCTACAAGGACGTCTTCCGCCTGGGGGCCCGCGCCACTGCCCCAGGCGGCCTCCTCTGGTGCTTCTCCTGTTCCCAGCACATCGACCGGGGCCGCTTCCAGGAGGCCGTATGGACCGCCCTGCTGGAGGTCGGCAGGGAGGCTCAGGTCCTGGCCCACCTCGGCCAGCCCCTGGACCACCCCTACGCGCTGAACCATCCTGAAGGGTTTTATCTCAAGGGGGTGTGGTTGCGTGTGAACTGAGGATGAAAGGTGGTGGAAGTGGCTTTTTGTTGTATTTATTTATTTAAAACGGGTATCAGGGCTTGATGTGGATGGGGGTGCCGTCTGGGACGATCCGCCAAAGCTCTTCGATCTCCGGGTCGGTGACGGCGATGCAGCCATGGGTCCAATCCATGCTGGTGTGCAGGCTTCCGACCCATCCCTGGCCGTTCTTGAGTCCATGGATCATGACGGCACCCCCGGGATTGAATCCACCGGCCTTCGCCCGTGCGATGTCAGAGGGCGAAGGGTAGGAAATGTGCAGGGAACGGTGGTATTGGCTATTCTTCATGCGGCCATCAATGGTGTACGCGCCTTCGGGTGTCCGCTTGTCTCCTTCCCGTTCCTTGGGGCCAATCGGCGATGCCCCGAGGGCAACGCGGTAGGACCGGATGGGCTTTCCCTTTGCGTAGGCCGTCATCAATCGCTTGGCCTTCTCCACGACGATGAGGTCAGCCCTCGTGCCGTGGGGGGAGCGCGGTGAGGCCGCGCCACAGAACTGGACGGCCAGGGTGGGCAGCATCAGGATGATTGCCAAGTTTGCGGGGATTCTCATGGCTTGAACCCTGGGGCTGGTGGGCATTGATACGGATCTTCGTTGCCCTGACCGTCCGGTTCGGCCATCAGGAGCCTGTTCATGGGTGTTATGTCTTCCGGAATCCGCTGGGTGAATACCTGATACCCCTGGAATCGCAGTCGGGAGGCGCGGGCGGCATCCATTGCCAGCGGACCCTCCAGCCAACCCTCCAGGCCACCGAGATCGCCCCTCTTGAGGTCGTGACAGCAGGGCAGCACCGCAACGCGAGCCCCGACCTCCACCGCCCGTTCCAGGATCAGGTCCGTCAGCCCGCCGCACGCATGGGCCGAGACGACCAGGTCATCGCGATGCAATGGCACATTCTTCAGATCGGTCTCGATGAAACTGACCCGGCCTGCCAGGCGCGGCCACGCTTCACACAGCGAGGCCTCCAGGGTTGCGGCACTCTTCGGAAGTCTCAGGTCAACGGCCAGGGCTCCGGGGGAGCTGTCGTCGAGCAGCAGGAGGATCTGTGCCAGCAGACCGTGGCCACAGGCCAGATCCACGATCCGCCTTCCCCTGAACCTGCGTCGGACCCTGCGGGCGACCTCCCAGGCTTCGTAAAGCTCCTTGCGCGGCAGGCAACCGGCACGGCAGACGACCCTGGCGATGGCGTCGAACAGGGTGTCTCCAGCAAATTGGTGGAGGAGCTTTTCGGTAAGACGATTGCGGGAGGAACGGTCCATGAAATCAGCAGAGCCTATGCCGGGGATCAAGTCGATGGGAAAGGAGGGCACCCTGGATTCGCAAGGATGTCCTCACTTCCCCTTGTTCCCGCCCCGTTGGTGGGCGATGGCGGTGCGGGCGGGACGGATGCTCTGGATCTCCTTGGCCCCGGTCTTGGGATCGGCTTCAGTGCGCTTGGCCCCCTGGAGGGGGCCCTTGCCGGTGGCATTGGCCGTTGCGATGGTCTTGAGGAGCTCGGGGGGGACGATGGGTTTTGCCATGGTCCATTCTAGGGCCTGTAAGGGCGTTCAGCGCGACGAGTCTCAGCTCTTCTTGACGAACTCCGACTTCAGGCTCATGGCGCCGAAGCCCTCGATCTTGCAGTCGATGTTGTGATCGCCTTCCACCAGGCGGATGTTCTTGACCTTGGTGCCCATCTTGAGGGGGGATGGGCTGCCCTTGACCTTCAGGTCCTTGATGAGGGTGACGGAATCCCCGTCCTTCAGGACATTGCCGTTGGCGTCCCGCACAACCAATTCCGCTTCCGGCTGCTGGTCTTCCCCTGCCAGGGCCCATTCGTGGGCGCATTCCGGACAGACGAACATGCCCTCGCTCTCGTAGGTGTATTCAGAACCGCATTTCGGGCACTTGGGCAAGCTGGTCAAGAGGCACATCCTTAGCTGGGTGAGGGGTAAGGCCTCGCGGAGGCCTCCTGGAGTCTACCGTTTGGATCTGTCGGAGGCCATGGGCGCGCCGAAGTTGTTTTCGCGGGAAGGGGGCTGGGAACCGGGATTCACGATCTTTTCCTATGGAAGTCGCTGATCCCCTGCCAGGCCTCCGTGATCTCCAGGAGTTTCACGTCCGACAGGCTGGGCCCCACGAACTGCAGCCCCACGGGCAGCCCTTCGCTGAAGCCCGCCGGGGCGGCCACCACCGGGAGGGCAGCCAGGGGCATGGTCACGGTGAAGACGTCGGCGAGGTACATGGCCATGGGGTCCGCCAGGTTCGCCCCCAGGGGGAAGGCCGTGCCGGGGCTGACGGGGGTGGCCAGGATGTCCACTTGCTTGAATGCCTCGACAAAATCCCGGGTGATGAGGGTGCGGGCCTTCAGGGCCTTGAGGTAGAAGGCGTCGTAGTAGCCCTTGGAGAGGCAGAATGCCCCCAGGAGGATGCGCCGTTTCACCTCGGCTCCCAGCCCGGCATCTCGCGTGCCGGAGATCATCTCCTGCAGTTCTCCGGCCTCTCGACGGAGGCCAAAACGGACGCCATCGTAGCGGGAGAGGTTGCTGGAGACCTCGGACGTGACGATGAGGTAGTAGGTGTCGATGGCGTAACGGGTGTGGGGCAGGGACACGGGAACCAGTTCGGCGCCCTCCGCTGCCAGACGCTGGAAGGCCGCCTCCAGGACGCCCCGCACCCCGGGCTCGATCCCTTCGCCGAAGTACTCCCGGGGCAGGCCGATGCGAAGTCCCCTGAGGGTGGCGGGGCGCAGGTCTGCCAAGCCTTTGGTACCCGGAAGGTCAAGGCTGGTGCTGTCCAGGGGGTCCCGGCCTGTCAGCACGGAAAGCCCGAGGGCCAGATCCCGGGCCGAGGCCGCCACGGGTCCCACCTGGTCCAGGGAGGAGGCCATGGCGCTGACGCCGTAGCGGCTGAGGGCGCCGTAGGTGGGGCGCAGGGCCGTGATGTTGCAGAAACTGCCGGGGAGGCGCACCGAGCCGCCGGTGTCCGTGCCCAGGGCGAAGGGGGCGTAGCCCGCCGCCACCGAGACGATGGAGCCCGAGCTGCTGCCTCCGGCCACCCGTGAGAGGTCCCAGGGGTTGCGGGTGGGGCCGAAGGCGCTGTACTCGCCGCTGGAACCCATGGCGAATTCGTCCATGTTGGCCTTGCCCATGGGGACCGCCCCGGCTTCCAGGAGGCGGTTCACCACGGTGGCGTTGTAGGGGGCGGTGTAGCCCTGCATGATCCGGGAACCGTTGCTAAGGGGGGCGCCCTTCCAGTGAAGGTTGTCTTTGAGCACCACGGGGATGCCCAGCATGGGGGTGCGCTCCCCGGCCCGCAGGCGGCGATCGGCTTTTCTTGCGGCGTCCAGGGTCAGCTCCCGGTCCCGGAAGAGGATCGCGTTCAGATCGCCTTCCCGCTGGTCCATGCGGTCCAGGGCCTCCATGGCCAGGAACTCCGCAGAGAGGTCTCCCGCATCCAGTCCCGTCCGCCAGTCCATCAGTGTTCCAACGCTCATTCGAGGCACTCCTGCTGCATCGAGTTTGCCATCTTTTATAAAAGCTCGACGCGATTGCTCTCGGATCCGTATTCCTGTCCGATACTTCCAGATATGCTCGATGGGACCCCATCCAAACCATGAACATTCTCGCGATCACCAGACACGATGCCCTCATTGAGCGGTTGCGAGCCGCCTTTGAGTCGTCGGGGCATCAGGTTCATTGGGTGTCGGACCATCTCCAGGCACTGGTGACGGAGGCCTGGAACCAGGCCCACGTCATTCTGGTGGACGCCAGTGGGGATCCTCTGGATGGCTACCGTTTCTGCATGCTCCTGAGAGGGGAGTCCCGGGTTCTCTTCCAGAACCTGCCCATTTTTCTCGTCATGGATCATCCCCCCACGGCGGAGGAGGAACGACGTCTCTGGGATATGGGTGCCGATGGCTTCATCCTGGCCGGGGATGGGCTTCAGAAGTTGTTGAGCCACCTCGGCCCGGCCCTGGAAGGGGGACAGAGCCGCACTGGTGGGCCCCCCATTCCGGTCCTGGCTTGTGGCCTGGGGGCTGGAGTCATGCGCAAGGCTCGGGCTGTTCTTGAACACTTCGGATATGATCTGCAGGCTGCCGATGCGGAGATGCTGCCTGAGGCTCAGCGAAGCCTCAAGGCTCCCCTGATGCTTCTCGGACTGGCGGGGGATGGGGAAGGGGCGCTCTCGGTTCTCCAGGGGATGAGGGACCACGATTACCGCCCCTACGCGATCCTCATGGGGCGCACCCCTTCGGAAGCCCTCATGCGGAGGCTGCTTCTGTTAGGGGCCCGGGAGATCCTGCCGGCAACCCTTTCTCCCTCACGATTGCTGCACGCCTGCCGCCGGGGCATGGAGTGGCTCCACGTCAAGCGGATCCAGCACGAGTTCCAGATGCATCTCAATGACCTGAGGGATCGCCGGGTGCTTCTGGAAATGGAAACCGCCACCCTGCGCACGGAGGTCCTGACGGATCCCATGACTGAGCTGCTCAACCGACGGGCCTTCAATCAGCATCTGGAGCACGCCCATCGGCAGTGGGAACGGCATCGTCGGCCATTCGTCCTGATTCTGGGGGATCTCGACTACTTCAAGCTCATCAATGATCGTTTCGGTCACCTGGTGGGGGATCAGGTGCTGCGGGCCGTGGCGATGCGGGTGAAGGGCGCTCTGCGGCGCTCGGATCTGGCCTTCCGGATCGGTGGCGAAGAGTTTGCCATCCTGCTGGCGGAGACGGGGATTGTCGCTGGCATGGAGGTTGCCGAAAAGATCCGGGCCAGGATTGATGAAGATCCTATTGTGCTCGCCGAGGGACAAACGATTTTTCCCACCATGAGCTTTGGGGTGGGTGCTCCAAACGGACAGGATGTCGCCAACCTCTTCCTTGCTGTCGATGAAGCACTTTATGCGGCCAAGCACTACGGCCGCAATCGGATTGAAATGGCCAAATCCCGTTCCTGACCTGTGTTTTTTGGACAGGGTGCGATCGTGAAATCAATGTATTCCTGGGCTTTATTTCTTTGTTTGTGACGCTTGGCACAACGATAGGCGTGACTGTTTCTCCGCGATTGACACTGGATTTCGTAGGGGTGAAAAATGGATCGTTCCACACAAAGAAAAGGGCGTCTATCTATTTGTGGTTTTGATGGCTTGGCATTTCTTTGGCTTGTAAGTGTTGAAAATCGTCTTTTGATCAGAATTTTTGATTGATTCTGCCCTACATAAACCTGCTTCCCATGAAAGGAGCGAAAGCCCATGAACGTCATCAAGGTCGACGACGAAAAATGTGTCGGCTGCAAGACCTGCTACAAGGCTTGCTGGCTCGACGTCATCCGGTGGAATGAGGAGACCAAGCGTCCCGTCATCGCCTATGCCGAGGACTGTGTGGAGTGCAACTTCTGCGAGATCAGCTGTCCCACGGACGCGATCTTCGTGAACGTTGACTACACGCGCCAGTTCCCCAGCCCCTACATCCCCCGCGTGAACTAGGAATAAGGAGACCAACGAAATGGCTACTCTGGAACAACTGGGTACGGTCGTTGAGACTGACCTCCTCGTGGTGGGCTTCGGCATCTCCGGTCTCGCGGCCGCCATCACCGCCAAGGAAGAAAACGCCGGCCTCAAGGTCCTGGCTGTGGACAAGGGCTGTGTCGGCTACGCCGGCAAGGCCAACAAGGGTGGCGGCCACGTGGCCTTCATCCCCGAAGGAGCGGAAGAGCTCTACGTCGAGTACCACACCAAGAACTGTGGCGACTACCTGAACGATCAGGATCTTATCCGCAAGTACGCGAGCCACACCGTCAAGACCATGGATCGCTGGGCCTCCTGGGGCGTGAACTTCATCGGTCGCGAGCACGCCGGCCAGGCCCACGCCGTGATTCCCTGGAAGGTCTGCATCGTCGACAACGACCTCATGATCCCCATGGCCAAGACCGCCCGCAAGCTGGGCGTGGAGTTCTGCGAGAAGATCACCATCACCGATCTCCTCAAAGAGGGTGACAAGGTCGTGGGCGCCTTCGGCTTCAGCCTGCTGACCGGCGAGACCTACATCTTCAAGGCCAAGGCTGTGGTCCTGGCCTGCGGTGACCAGAACTTCCGCATCATGCGCATGTGGAACTCCGGCCGCGGCGACGGCATTGCCGCTGCCTACCGCGCTGGCGCCAAGATGCGCAACGCCGAGTTCGGCAGCTTCATGAACATCATGAGCGCTGAGCACAAGCTGGTGGCCTACGGTGCCGAGGATGCCCTGGTGAACGCCAAGGGCGAAAACTGCTCCGAGCGCGCTGACCTGGACCCCTCTCTGAAGTCCGTGGTGGGTGGCGTCGATCTCGGTGGCTCCCAGTCCGTGCTGATGTATCTGGAAGTCCGGGACGGCAAGGGCCCCATCTTCGAGGACAGCTCCAAGAACGGGTTCCCCACCAGCTTCGTGGGCCGGAACCTCTGCAACCTGACTGGCCCCCCCGATCCTCCGTTCCGCCGCCCCTGCTCCGAGAAGTTCTGGGCGCGTATCATGGAGAAGAAGCACGCCGGTTACCGCAATGACGGTCCCATGAAGGAAGTCATCCCCGGCGTGGTGGGCGAGTTCTCTCCCCTCTACGTGGATCATGACTACGCCACCAGCGTGACCGGCCTCTTCGCCTCCGGCGACATCTGCGGCTGTGGCGGCGGCTGGGCCGGCGCCGTTCCCACCCCTCCGGGGCGGAACCGTGGGTCAGGCCTCATGCACGCCGTGATGACCGCCATCTTCGCGGCCACCAGTGCTGCCAAGTTCGTTGCTGCTACCCCCGCCCTGGGCAAGGTCGACGCGGATCAGGTGGCCAAGCTGAAGGAGGAGACCTACGCTCCCCTGAAGCGCATGAAGATGGGCACCACCACCCACGAGATCGTCCGCGAGATCGGGGAGATCATGCAGCCTGTGGGCTACTCGGGCTACAAGTCCGCTGACCGCATGCAGGAGGCCCTGGATCGCGTGCTGGTCCTCAAGGCCAAGCTGGCCAATCTGGTGGCCCTGGATCCCCACGACCTCTCCTCCGCCAACGAGTGCCGCAGCATGGTGCTCTGCGCCGAGATGTTCTACCGGACCTCCATGGAGCGCAAGGAAAGCCGCGGCTGGCACATGCGCGAAGACTTCAAGACCCGCGACGACAAGAACGGCGCGAACTGGATCGTGGTGCAGGACAAGGGCGGCGAAATGAGCCTCACCCTCGATCCCCTGCCCATGGACCGCTACAAGTACAAGCCCGAGTAGGGGTTTCCGGGGCCACGCTCCCGGATGGATGCAGAACGCCCGCACTCATCGTGCGGGCGTTCTCACGTACGTACCCCAGCCGTTCAGGGCTTCAGCTTTGCCAGGAGTTCCAGCAGGGCCGGTGCCACGGGCTTCTCGCACCAGATGCCTTCGGCATGGTTGCAGCCCAGGAGGCTGCCCCAGTGCATGGAGCGGCCCTCAATGCCGCGGCGGAAGGAGGGGTGCGCGATGCGGGTGGCGGGCAGATCGGGGTTCTGGGTGAACTGGCTGCCGAAGGCATCGAAGGCGGCCATGCGCTGCTCCCAGACCTCGGAGACATCCACCACCAGGTCCGGCGCCGTGGGCGGGTTGACGCCGCCGACCCAGGCCACGGCGCTGGGGCGGAAGGGCTGGCCTTCACAGGGGTAGTTGCGGAGTCCTGCGTAGTAGGCTGCCTCCCGACCGATGCGGTGGATGCGGCGGTGGTCGGGGTGGTGGTCCTCGGGGTGGGGCAGGATCAGCACCTGGGGACGCAGGAGGCGGAACTGCTCCATGAGGGTGATGCGGTAAGCCTCGCTTTCGTCGAAGCGCGCATCGGGGAAGTCCAGGATGATCCGGTGGACCCCCAGGATCCGGGCGGCCTCCATGGCCTCCTGGTGGCGCAGGGCAGCGGTACCTCGTGTGCCCAGATCCCCGGCCGTGGCGTCGAGGATGGCCGCTTTCAGGCCCCGCTTGGCGGCCAGGGCCAGGAGGCCCCCAGCGTGCACTTCGGCATCGTCGGGGTGGGCACCCAGGACGAGGAGATCGAGGTTGGCTTCATGGCTCATGGCAGACCTGCTTCAGGTAAGGACGCGGGTTTCAAAGAAAAGAAAGAGTGTCCACGAAGACGAGGGACTCTCCGCTCTCCAGCCCTTCCATGATGCGCTGGAGGAGCTGTGGATCGCGGAGCCAGTGGATTCCGGGAAGCACCCGTTCCTGGGGCCGATCGAAGGGGAAGAGCTGCTGGCGCAGGCGCTCCGGGTCTCCTCCGAAACGATGGGCGGCGGCGTCCCGGAGGAGGCGGCGGTCCAGTTTCTCGAGGCGCCGTTTCGTCCGCGCCATCTCCCTTTCGAATCGTTCCGTCAGGGCCTTGCCCCAGGCGGGATCCGGGGGAAGGAAGCCGAGCCTCTCTGAGGGCTGGGGCAGGGGGGCATCCCGGAAGGCCTCCCAGCGACCCGCCTGGATGGCGGCCAGGGCCTCCTGATCCAGGTTGAGACCCGGCGGGACCAGGTAGACCGTGGGGCGGGGGATGATGCGGGGGGCCTGGAGGCCGACCCGTTCCCAGAGGGGTTCCGCCAATCGCCAGTAGGCCCGCTCTGCTGGGCCCAGCACCGCTCCCTCCACAGGAAGCAGGAGGGACTGCATGAGAGGGCGCAGGGCCGCTCCCGGGCTCAGCCACCAGCCTCTGGGACAAAGCTCCCCCCTGTCGAGGCGGCGACGGATACCGCTTCGGGGATCCAGGCGGAACCACGCGGCCTGGTTGCGGGGATCCAGCGGCAGGGGGGCGCCTTCGACGACAAGGCGTTCGGCTTGGCGGAAGAGGTCACTCTCCAGGTCCAGGGCTCGCCAACGCTCCAGTTCCGCCTGGATGGAGGCCCTGGCCTCCGTCCTGGTCGGCGAGAAAGGTTCGATGCCAAGGTCCCACAGGGGCTGGCCCAGGGCCAGGGCGTGGCCCCGCAGATCGGGGCTGGCGGGTTGGGGAAGGGGACCCCACAGGGTCTCGGCCTCTCCCTGGTGGGACTCCATCCAGGGCAACCAGCCCGTGGCGGTTCCCTCCGGGGCCTGGAAGCGGAATCGGTGGGGCACGAGGCGCTGGCCCTGGAGCCCGACGGTCTGGGCCACCTCCTGGCGGTCGTGGTCTTCGTCCGCCATCCAGTAGATGGCCCGGAGGCCCTTCCGGCGGGCTTCCACCAGGGCGGTGAGGGCCTTGACGACGGAAAGAGCCGGCGTCCAGCCCGCGCCGATCTGCTGCCCTGTGAGGATGGCCCGTTGTGGCTCCATTCGCCCAGGGTATCCGTTGCCGTGGCAGGATGGAAGCTGACTGGAGGCATTGCTTGCGGGAAACACGGGAAGGCATGGACCTTCAAATGGTATGGGAGGCTATCCGGGCGGGCTGGAACCACACCTGGGTCGTCCTGCGGGAGACTGTTGCGGCCTTCCTTCGCAATGACGACTGGCGTCAGGCCTCCTCCCTGGCCTTCTACACCTCTCTCGCCATCATTCCCGCGCTCCTGCTCCTGACCTTCGTCCTGGGGTTGGGGATCGGATCGTCCCAGAAGGCCATGCAGAAGACTGCGGAGCTGGTCAACGAGCTCCTGCCAGATTTCGGGGGGGTGATCCTCAGGGAGGTGGGTGCCATCGCTCGCCACAAGCGCGGGGTCGGTACGGTGAACCTGCTGCTTCTTGTCTGGAGCCTCACGCCCCTGGTGGCGGCCTTCCGCAGCATCCTGAACCACATCTTCAAGGTGCGTCCCTCCAGGCCCCTTTGGATCTCCAAGGGGGTAGATCTCGGTGCGTCCATGGTTGTCATCCTCGGTGCGGCCGCGCTGGCCAGCGCGGGGGTGGCTCTCAACTTCCTGAACCGCCTGGGGGTGCCCCTGGTCCCCCCGCTCTGGCTCAAGACCCTCGGCCCCTACCTGCTGACGGTGCTGCTGTTGTTGGGGCTGTATGCGGCTTTTGCCCCCAGGATCAAGCGCCTGCACCTCCTGGCCGGGGCCCTGACCACAGCCTTCCTCTGGTTCCTCCTGAAGCCAGGCTTCACGCTCTTCCTGCTCCACAATCCGGGGTACGGCCTGGCCTTCGGGTCCTTCAAATCCCTCTTCGTCATCTTCATCTGGATCTACTACTCCATGGCGGTCCTGCTCCTGGGAGCCGAGGTGATGGCCGCACTGAACCGCAAGGAGGCTCTTCTCCTCCGGCGATTCTTGGAGGGCACGGCCGTCCCTTCCCGCTTCGGGCAGCATCACTTCCTGCTGCAGGTGCCCTTGGGCCAGGTCTTCTTCCGTGAAGGGGAACGCGGGCAGGAGATGTTCTACATCCTGCGGGGGCGGGTCAGCATCCAGCGGGGAGATCAGGAGATCGCCGTGCTGGAGCCCGGGGGCTTTTTCGGCGAGATGAGCTTCCTGCTGGGTCAGGAGCGATCCGCCACGGCCATCGCCCTCGAACCCTGCGAATGCCTGCTGGTCCACGAGCAGAGCATGGATACCCTCATGCGGGAGTTCCCGGACATGGTCCGGGATATGCTCACTGAGATGGCGCTTCGCCTGCGGGCGATGGACGAACGGCTCCAAGGAACTCCGTAAGGGCCTTCTGGAGGGCCTGCTGCTCTGGGCCCTTGGGCTCGGTATCCAGAATCCTTGATACGATCGCCTGGGCTTCCGGGCTCTCCTGGATGAGGAGAGCCCGGAGGGCGGCGAGGCGGATGTTGAGGGGCTCCTTGCTTTCCATGAAGAAGCGGCGGTGCCGCGAAAGCAGCCCTTCCAGAACGTGGATCACGGAGGGAGATCTGAGGATCCCAAGCACCTCGATGGTCTTCTCCCGCACTTTCTCCTGGCTCGGGTTTCCCTTGGCCTTGAAGGTCCTGAGGAAGTGCAGCAGTCCGGGAACGGCGTTTTTGCTGTTCAGTTCCGCAAGGGTGAAGAGCACCTCGATCTGGGTTTCTGGCTCATTCTGGAAGAGCAGGGGGAGGATGGCGTTCTCGGCGGATCGGCCCCCCAGGCGCCCGATGGCGCGGACCGCGGCCCGCCTGACCCGGGCATCTTCGTGGGTGAGACAGGCCTGAATATCCGGAATCCGATCTGGTCCTGCCACTTCCGCCAGGACGATGAGGGCGTTACGGACCACGAACCAGTCTGGGGAGTGGAGGGACTCCAGGAGGGGGGCTTCCGAGACGGACCCACAGGCCTTCAGGGTCTCCAGGAATCGGCTCCGCCGGGTGCGGTCCGGTTCCTGGGCCAAGCGTTCCACCAGCAGGTTCACTCCTGTGGCTCCCAGCATCTGGAGGTAGGGAAGCACCTGGTCAGCGACGTCCCTGCGGTCAATTCCAGGAATGCGGTCGAGAATGGCTCCCACACGTTCCGGGCTGCCCAGGCGACTCAGCAGATCCCGGGTCGCCTCGGACTTCCAGGACGCGGGAGGACTCAGTTCCGTGGACACGTCCTGCAGCTCGCCCAGGAGGGTTGCCATGCGGTGCGGATCCCCCTGCTGGACCCAGTGCCACAGGAGGTGTTCCACCGCCTTGGAGGTCAAGGTGTGGACCACGGGATCCTTTTCGCGGCTCCAGGCTTGCGCCATAAGGAGCTCCAACTCCTGGACCGCCCCGAGGGGCATGCCCGGGATATCCACCCAGTCGGTGATGGTGACGAAGGCCTCGGCTACCATTTTGCGACGGGCCAGGGCGGGGGCCGTGAGGCCGCTGCCGTAGTGGCGCAGCAGGCGCAGGAATTCGGTGATCTTTCCCCCTTCCAGCAGCTCCCGAAGGAAGGTCAGGACCTTTTCCGTGGGGATCTCGAAGACCCGCTGGTCCTTGAGAAGCTTGGCGAGTTTCGTTTCCGGGGGCTGGGAATCCCAGGTCAGGACCTCCAGCAGATCTTTCAACTGTTCCTCGGACACGCCTCCCTGCTGGAGGGCCTGGGCGAGCTGGTCCCCCCATCGCTCCGGTGAGGGGCTCATGGTCCGCAGTTTGTCGGAGTGGCTGCCCAGCTCCTCGAGGGTGAGGGAGCCCTTGAGGTAGGCCTGGGCGAGGGTGGAAACCCCCTGGGTGCCGGCCAGGCGCCCCAGGGTGTTGCGAAGTGGGCCGGAGCGCATTCCTGCCGCTCCCAGGAGCACCCCCAGGCGGGGGCCCGATGGCAGGCCCGTGACCGCCTGATTGAGGACCCCTTGTGTGGTGGGTTGGGCACCCTGGCGGTCCAGGCCCTGGCGTTCCATAAAGTCCCCCAGTCCCGAAAGGTCTGCAGGGCCCTGGCCGACCCCGGCCAGGGCGAGGAGGAAGGACTGCATCTGTTCCACGAGAGTGGGGATGGGGCGGCCCGTCTGGGCGGCGGCCATGGTGCTGCGCATGGGGACCGGGCGGGGCATGCCTGGATCGCTTCCCTCGGGGGCTCCCCCGCCTCTTCCGAAGGCCCAGGTGGCCCGCTGGGCTTCCTCGCCGGTGGGCATCTCTCCGAAGTGGCGGGCGCTGGTCAGGTCTGCGACGGATTCCAGCAGGGCGGCAGCCACTTCGCCCGCCTCAGTCACCTCTTCCAGGCGGGTGGCCAGTATCCGGATATGGGTGACCCCCCGGTCTTCCAGCACCCGCTTGGCGCCTCCGGCCTCCCGCAGGTCCCCAGGCTTCTGTCCGAGGACCTGGAGCAGGGCCTGGAGCTCCTCCACGGTGGCCCCGGGATAGAGCATGAGGGCATGGACGGAGCGCTCTTCAAAACCCTTGGCCATGGCCCCGATCTGGAGATTGCCCGCGTCCTCCGGGACCTTGTCCACGAACATGCGCCCATTTCGGGCGGCGAGCTGGACCTGGGCGCGTCCCCGAAGGAACTCCGCATACGCGGCCTCCAGGGCCCGCATGAACTCGAGGTTGCGGGGGTGATGAGGCCCGTACATCTGCGAGGCCTTGATACTCCGCTGGAAGGCCACGATGAAGTCCTGGAAAGGGGTCATGCGGGTCTCCAAAGCTGGGAAGGAATTGCCTCAAGTCTGCCTGGGCTGTGCGCTTGGATCAAGGCATGAAAAAGCCGACCCTGGGGTCGGCTTTTTCATTGTTGACTAATGGATATTACTTGGCGATGACCTTGACCATCTCCAGGACCTTGTTGGAGTAGCCCCACTCATTGTCATACCAGGACACAACCTTGACGAAGGTGGGGTCCAGGGCGATACCGGCCTCAGCGTCGAAGACGGAGGTGCAGCTCTCGCCGCGGAAATCCGTGGAAACGACCTTCTGGGTGGTGTAGCCCAGGATGCCCTTGAGGGGGCCTTCCGACGCCGTCTTCATGGCGGCGCAGATCTGGTCGTAGGTGGCCTCCTTGTTCAGCTCGACGGTGAGGTCCACCACGGAGACATCGGAGGTGGGCACCCGGAATGACATGCCGGTGAGCTTCTTGTTGAGCTCGGGGATCACCTTGCCCACGGCCTTGGCGGCGCCGGTGGAGCTGGGGATGATGTTCTCCAGGATGCCCCGGCCGCCGCGCCAATCCTTGTTGGAGGGGCCATCGACGGTCTTCTGGGTAGCGGTGGCGGCGTGGACGGTGGTCATGAGGCCGCGCTTGATGCCGAAGGTGTCGTTCAGCACCTTGGCCACGGGGGCCAGGCAGTTGGTGGTGCAGCTGGCGTTGGAGATGATCTCCTGCCCGGCGTAGGTCTTGTCGTTCACACCGTAGACGAACATGGGGGTGTCGTCCTTGGAGGGGGCCGACAGGATCACCTTCCTGGCGCCAGCCTTGAGGTGCTTGGAGGCGCTTTCCTTGTCGAGGAAGAGGCCGGTGCTCTCCACCACGATGTCCGCACCCACCTCGTTCCACTTCAGCTCGGCGGGATCCTTCACGGCGGTCAGGCGGATCTTCTTGCCGTTGACGATGAGGTTCGTGCCTTCCACGGAGACCTCACCCTTGAAGCGGCCATGCACCGAATCAAACTGGAGCATGTAGGCGAGATACTCTGGCTCCAGCAGATCGTTGATGCCCACGACCTCGATGTCAGGGAAGTTCTGGATCGCTGCGCGGAAAACCATCCGGCCGATGCGTCCGAATCCGTTGATGCCAATCCTGGTCATGGCTCTGCCTCCTGTGTATAAAGGGTCCGGGCAGATGTCATTCTGGCCGGATTTTACCAAAGGGGTGCGACCATGTTCCCGTCAGCACACCCTGGCAGCAGGATAACGCAGGCTGGCCAAACGGGGCTCGAGCTTCTTGGACAATGTGTTCCGATGGATACCCAGGCGCTTGGCGGCGGCACTCTGGTTGCCGTCGTGGGCCTCCAGCACCCGCAGGAGGTAGGCGCGCTCGAATTCGCGCACAGCCATATCGAGGGGGATCTCCTTGCGGACCATTTCGGTGACAAGATCCTCCAACTGCTGGCGCATTCTGAAATCTCCATGGATAGACAGGGTGGAGTAAGGTATCACCCCGAAGGGTTCAGGCGAAGGGGGAATTTTTTGCGGGAAGCCTTGCGGGCTGTGGAAAAAACTGTGGAATGCTTGTGGAGAATTCGGAGGAGATCATGCGCAAGACCAAGCTGGTGACAACGGTAGGTCCGGCTCTTCTCAACGGGGGGCCGCTCCGCGAGGTGCTTGAAATTACAGATGCCATCCGGATCAATGCCAGCCACTCGACCCCCCAGGATCGGACTGCGGTGCTTGATCTGGTCCGTCGGACGGCGGAGGAGGTCGGCAGGCGGATCCCGGTCTTCCTGGATCTCCAAGGGCCCAAGTGGCGTATCGGGATCCTGGATAATCCCCTGGAACTGGAGCTTGGCACACTGGGCGTCTTCTTCCGCGAGGGGCAGTCCGTCCCTTCCGGCTTCTCCTGGGCGGCGCCGCTCCCCCACCCCGAACTCATGGAGGGGGCCCGCCCTGGCCAGAAGTGGCTCCTGGACGATGGCAACCTCTCGGTGGAGATCCAGGAATGCCGAGGAGATCACCTGATAGGCAGGGTGCTGGTGGGGGGGGCTCTCAAGAGCCGGAAGGGGATCCATCCCCTGGGGATCGACGTGGCCATCGAACCCCTCACCAGCAAGGACATCGAGGATGTGAAGTGGGGGGTGGAGCAGGGGGTGGACCTCTTCGCCCAGAGCTTCGTGCGCTCCGGGGCGGATATCCAGGCCCTGACGGCCACCATCCGGGCCTTCGGGGGCAGCCAGTTCATCATTGCCAAGATCGAACACCCCAAGGCCCTGGACAACCTGGATGAGATCCTCGCCGCCGCCTGGGGTGTCATGGTGGCCCGGGGCGACCTGGGGGTGGAGCTGGGGGTGGAGAAGGTGCCCCACGTCCAGAAGCACATCATCCGCCAGGCCCGCCTGGCCATGAAGCCCATCATCACCGCCACCCAGATGCTGGAAAGCATGATCGAGAGCCCCCAGCCCACCCGGGCGGAGTCCTCGGATATCGCCAATGCCATCTGGGATGGCACCGATGCCGTGATGCTCAGCGCCGAGAGTGCTGCGGGCAAGTTCCCCCTGGAGGCGGTGCAGTGGTTGGCCCGCATCGCCGAGGATGCCGATGACCATGCCGAGCCCCATACCGAGAGGCGAGTTGATCGCCTGTCCGATGGGATGCTTCTCCAGACGGATGCCGCCGTGGCTTTCGCAGCCTGCCGGGCGGCGGAGGACCTCAACGCCAAGGCCCTTCTCGTCTTCACCGAGAAGGGGGGGAGCGTCAGGCTGGTGAGTCGCCTGGCAGGGAGTGTGCCGGTCTTCGGGGCCACCACGAACGAGCACAACGCCCGCCTGATGGGGCTCCTGCGGGGGGTCCAGAGCCTTATCGTGCCCAGGACCCAGCACCTCAGCGAGATGGTGGCCTCCGTGGAACCCCTCCTCAAGGAACGCTGTGGTATCCAGCCCGGAGACAAGGTGGTCATGACTGTGGGCCACCCCCTCTGGACCGCCGGTTCCACCAACACCATGCGGGTGACGACCTTCTGATGAAAGGCCTGCTGGGCATGATCGGCACGATCCTGGGGGGCTGGCTTGGCTGGTGGCTGGGCTCCCTGGTGGGGATCACCACCGCCGTCGTTCTCAGTGGCATCTTCTCGGGCGTGGGGCTGTATGCCGTCCGGCGTCTGGGGCAGGAATACCTCGAATGATCCAGACTCCGATCTACCGGCGTTCGGGCTTGGTGCTGGGCCGCATCCTCAAACGCTACAAACGCTTTCTTGTGGATGTGGAGCTGGAGGACGGCTCCCTCGTCACCGCCCACAGCACCAACACCGGCACCATGGCCACCTGCTGGGAGCCCGGGGATCCGGTGCTCCTCGAACCCAGCCCCAACCCCAAGCGGAAGCTGCCCTTCACCTGGCTGGCCTGCCGACGAGGTGGTGTCTGGATCGGTGTGGAGACGGGGATTCCCAACAAGGTGGTGGCGGAAGCCGCCCGCCGGGACTGCCTGCCCGGCCTTCCTGGCCTCCGGGAGGTTCGCACTGAGGTCCCCTACGGAAGCGAGCGGAGCCGCATCGATGTCTGGGCCCGGGATCCGGAGGGCAGGGGGGTCTACATCGAGGTGAAGAACGCCACCCTTCGCCTGGGGGACCAGATCTGCTTTCCTGACGCGGTTACGGAGCGGGGCCTCAAGCACCTTCGGGAGCTCCAGGCCATGGTCCGGGAGGGGCACCGGGCGGCTCTGGTCTTCTTCATCCATCGTGGGGACGGCCTCAGCTTCGATGCCGCCCGGAGGATCGATCCCGCCTATGCCGCCGAACTGGACCGGGCCGCCGGGGCCGGGGTGGAGATCCTTCCCCTGCGGGTGTGCATGGAGGCCCTGGAGGGGGAGGGCTGGGGCCTGGAGTGGAGCCTGGAGGGGCTGCTGCCCTGGGTGCGTGCACGCTAGGTTGGTGCTTTGGGGGCACAAGCTCAGCCTAAAGATCATAAAGAGTCATGGCAGAGAAAGGCGAAGGAGATCAGGTTCCCCGGCGGTACCGAGGCTCGTGTCGTTCCTGGTTCCCTCTTCCCCAGCCTTGCCGGGGACCCATACTCCAGGAGCCACCCTCACGGAGCCTTCATGTCCGATCTGAAGCGCACACCCCTCTTCGATGCCCATGTGGCCCTTGGTGCCCGCATGGTGGACTTCGGGGGCTGGGAGATGCCCCTGCAGTACCCCACGGGCATCCTGGCAGAGCACCATGCCGTGCGAAAGGCGGTGGGGCTCTTCGATGTGAGCCACATGGGGGAGATCCGGGTCCGGGGGCCCCAGGCCCTTCCCTTCCTGGATTGGCTGACGCCCAACGGCGTGGCCGCCCTTCGGCCCGGGAGGATCCATCTCACCGGGCTCCTCACAGAGCAGGGCACCTTCGTGGACGATCTCCTGCTCCACAAGCTCAGCGACCAGGAGTTCCTGCTGGTGGTGAACGCCTCCAATGCGGCGAAGGATCTCGTCTGGGTCCGGGAGCGCGCCGCGAAATGGGAGGTGGAGATCCTGGACGAATCCGTCGCCACGGGGCAGGTGGCCCTGCAGGGGCCCTTGAGCCTCGATGTTCTCCAGCCCCTGGTGGACATCGATCTGGCAGGCATCCCCTACTACGGCTTCGCCTCCGGGGGCTTCCGGGGGGTCCCGGTCCTGATCGCCCGCACGGGCTACACCGGAGAGGACGGCTTCGAGGTCTACTGCCCGGCGGGGCGGACCCCTTGGGTATGGGAGACCCTCCTGGAGGCTGGGCGCCCCCAGGGGCTCCTTCCCACGGGGCTGGGCTGCCGGAATACCCTGCGCCTGGAGGCCAAGATGGCCCTCTACGGCCATGAGATCGACGACGGGATCACTGCCCTGGAGGCCGACCTGTCCCGGATCCTGCGCTTCGGCAAGGGGGATTTCCTGGGCCGGGAGGCCCTTGCCGCCCAGCGGGAGCATGGACCCGACCGCGTCCTGGTGGGCTTCCGGATGCTGGCGAAGGGGGATATCGCCCGGGATCACATGCCGGTGCTGGAGGGGGGCCATGTCACCAGTGGGGCCCCCAGCCCGACCCTGGGGTGCAATATCGGTCTGGCCCTGGTTCCCGTCGCCCACGCTGGCCTGGGTTCCCGTATCCAGGTGGAGATCCGTGGCAGGGCCTGTCCGGCCGAGGTGATCCCCACTCCCTTCTATGCGAGATCCCGCTGATAGAATGCTGTTTGATGGAGGCCCAATGTACCCAGCCGAGCTGAAGTACACCAAGAACCATGAATACCTGAGGCCCCTCGGGGATGGTACGGCCCTCGTCGGCATAACCCACTACGCCCAGGAGGCCCTGGGGGACGTGGTCTTTGTCAGCCTTCCGGAACCGGGCACTCGCCTGGAGGCCGGGGAGGAACTGGGCACGGTGGAATCCGTGAAGACGGTCTCAGAGATCTACATGCCTAGTGCTGGCGAGGTGCTGGAAGTCAACGGGGAGCTTGAAGCCCACCCCGAATACGTCAATGAGGATCCCTACGGTCTGGGTTGGATGGTCAAGCTCCGCTTGGAGGGCGATCTGAGTCCTGAACTCCTGGATGTCCCTGGGTACGAAGCCCTCATCACTTCGGAAAGCCGCTGATACATGCTGTTCAATCCCCATTCCCTCAGCCGTGTCCTCCTGCTTCTGGTGGCCTGTCAGCTCGGGAGGGCCAAGGTGGCCCTCCCATCGGCTCCTCGCACCTCTGTTTACGTCTCTCCGTTGGAACGTCTGGAATCCTTGGTCAAGGCCGCCGAGAAGGCCCTGGAGGCGGAGGATGAGGACAAGGCCGCCGACCTCTGTGACGAAGCCGAGGCCCTGGTGGCCGATTGGCCAGAGGATGCCCGGGCCAAGCCAGATGTCGCCCCCCTTCTGGAGCGGCTTCAGGTGGTCGAGGATGACCTGGAGGGCGAGGAGGAGGTCACGGATCCCAACGAATTGAGCCCCAGCGAGGAGGTCGTGGTCCTGAAGGGGCAGGATCTCAAGACCGAGATGGAGCTGGTCAAGACCGCCGAGGCTGGTGTGGACTATGATCTGGCCATCGACCTCAATGACAAGGTTCTGAGTTGGGTCCACAGCTTCACCCACGACAAGCGGGGTTTCATGGAGCGTTCCCTGGCCCGGGCGAGCCGCTACCTTCCCATGGTGCGACAGGTCTTCGCCGAGGAGGGGATCCCCCAGGATCTGGCCTACTTGGCCCTCATCGAGAGCGGATACACCAACAGGGCGCGCAGCACCGCGTCGGCCGTGGGGATGTGGCAGTTCATCCGCTCCACGGGGCGCATGTTCGGCCTCTACGGCAATGCCTGGGTGGAGGAGCGTCAGGATCCCGTCAAGGCGACTCGGGCCGCCGCCCGCTACCTCAAGAGCCTGTACCAGCGGGATAAGGACTGGTATCTGGCCCTGGCCAGCTACAACGCTGGTCCTGGCACCACCGACAAGGCCTCCAATGGCACCGGCTCCCGCAACTACTGGGACATGCAGCGCTCCCGCTTCCTCCGCACGGAGACCAAGCACTATGTGCCCAAGCTCTGTGCCGCCGTGCTGGTGGGCCGTAATCCCGAACGCTACGGTCTCAAGTTCGAGCCGGAGGCGCCCTACACCTACGAAACTGTCCAGGTGGATCGCATGACCAGCCTGGCGGTGCTCTCCCGTCTCTCCGAGACTCCCTTGGAACAGCTCCGGGAACTCAACCCCGAGCTCCTGCGGGGTACCACTCCTCCTGGGGCCTACCAGCTCCGGGTTCCCCCTGGCACCTCCATGGCCACCGCCCGGGTGCTGGCCAATCTCCCCGTCAACCAGCGCCTGGACTTCACCTCTTACACGATCCGGCGCAAGGACACCCTCGCCAAGGTGGCCGCCCGTTTCAAGCTTTCGCCCGAGGATCTTCTGACGGCCAACAACATGAGCTCGGCCCAGTTCCGGGTGGGGCAGACCATCCAAGTGCCACCTCCCCCGGCGATGCCCATCGATGACCAGGATCTGGTGTCCAACGGCGGGCGCCGGAAGGCCACGCCCCTGGAGCGCACGCCGTCCATTCCCGCCACTGCGGCTGATGAGCCCAGCCTGCCACGGGAGAAAGTGGAGGCGCCCGTGGAATTGCCGAGCGCCCCGGAGCATGAGGCCAAGCCCAGTCGCGAGACCGTGGCCAAGGCTCCTGCCCGCCGGAAGGCCGAGCCTGTCAAGCCGAGGGTACACGCGGTCAAGCGCGGCGAGACCCTCTTCTCCATCTCTGAGCGTTACGGTCTGGAGATCAGCGAACTTCGCAAGTGGAACAAGCTCCGGAAGGGGAAAATCCAGGCAGGCCAGAAGCTCCGGCTCACAAAGCCCTGAACAACCCCGGAAATAGTGCTTGCAATGATCCGGAAAGCGTGGGAGACTAGAGATTCCCCTGGGGGCTATAGCTCAGCTGGGAGAGCGCCTGCATGGCATGCAGGAGGTCAGCGGTTCGATCCCGCTTAGCTCCACCAAAAACGCCGCCGAAAGGCGGCGTTTTTTTGTCTGCTCGCGGCCCAGGCCATCTGATCAGGCGCAGAACCCACCGGGCTGCGGTAACCTGAAAGATCCGCCTGTCGCGGCTTTTCGGGACTTACGATCCATGCTTGCATCCCTGAACCATGCCCACCTGAGTTTCGGGCCCCACGAAATCCTCAAGGACGTCACCTGGGTGCTGGATGAGGACGAGTGCTGGGGCGTCATCGGGCGTAACGGCGCCGGGAAGAGCACCCTCTTCAAGGTGCTTCTGGGGGAGCTGGAACTGGACGGGGGCACCGTGGTGCGTCCCACCAGGGAGCGCGGGATCCGTCTGGGGCACTACGCCCAGGATCTCGTTCCAGAGACCGACGGCAGCATCCTGGAGGAGGCCCTGGCCGCCTTCGGTGATGTGGAGGCGCTCCAGCACGAGATGCGGGAGCTGGAGCACCGCATGGGGGAGGGCGGGGATCTGGATGCGGTGATGGACCGCTACCAGAAGGTCCAGGAGGCCTTCGAGCGCATGGACGGCTTTGCCATCCGGGCCAAGGCCGAGAGCATTCTCCTGAATCTGGGCTTCCCTCTGGAGATGCACGGGAAGAACATCCACGAGCTGAGCGGTGGCCAGAAGTGCCGCGTCATGCTGGCCAAGGCCATCCTTCAGGGCCAGGATCTGCTGCTCCTGGATGAGCCCACCAACCACCTGGACCTCCCCAGCCTGCGCTGGCTGGAGCAGTTCCTCCAGGACACCACTGCCACGGTGGCGGTCATCAGCCATGACCGCTACTTCCTGGACAAGGTGGGCACCAGCATCCTGGAGATCGAACTGGGACGCAGCCGGGTCTACGAGGGCAACTACACCGAGTTCATGGAGAAGAAAGAGCAGGAGTTGGAGATCGCCGAGCGGCACTTCGAGCGCCAGCAGGACTACATCAAGCAGCAGGAGGAATACATCCGGCGCAATATCGCCGGCCAGAACACCAAGATCGCCCGGGGGCGGCGCACCCACCTCCAGAAGCTCCAGCGCATGGACAAGCCCCTGCGGGACCGGCGCAAGGTCAAGTTCAGCTTCCCCGAGACCCTGCGCAGCGGTGATACAGCCCTGGTGATGGATGATGCCTCGGTGGGCTGGGAAAACACCCCCCTCTTCGAACCCATCGAGCACCTTCAGGTGAAGCGGGGCCAGAAGCTGGCCATCGTGGGCTTCAACGGCACCGGCAAGTCCACGCTGCTGAAGGCCATCGCCGAGGAGATCCCCTTCCTGAGCGGTGGGGCGCGGCTGGGCAGCCAGGTCAAGTTGGGCTACTTCGACCAGCACCACCGAAATATCGATGCCCGCAACACGGTCTACCAGCAGATACACGCCGTGAACCCCATGGCCGCCAAGCAGGATGTCCTGGGCTTCCTGGCGAAGTTCCAGTTCCGGGGCGATGACGTGGACAAGGCCACGACGGTCCTCTCCGGGGGTGAGCGGGCCCGCCTTTCCGTGGCCACCCTGATCCGCCAGGGCGTCAATCTCCTGCTCCTGGACGAGCCCACCAACCACATGGACATCCATTCCATGGAGGCCATGGAGGACACCCTCCTGAGCTTCGACGGAGCCGTCATCCTGGTGACCCATGACCGCTACCTGCTGGGCCGTTTCGCCGACAGTCTCCTGAGGGTCCACGATGGGAAGGCCGAATTCCGGGAAGGCAGCTACGAGGAACACCAGGCCTGGGTGGATCTGGATCTGACTGCCGAAGATTCCTCAGTGGAGGAGCCGGTCAAGGAAGCCCCCAAGGCGCCCAAGGAGGCTCCCAAGCCTGTTCCCGCCAAGCCCACGGCCATCGACAAGGACAAGCAGAAGGCCGTCAAGCGCTGGGAGCGCAAGGTGGCCGAAGCCGAGGCCAGGGTCGCCGAGGTGGAGCAGCAGCTCTCCGTCCTGGCCGAGGAGCTGGCCGCCATGGACCCCTCGGACTGGCAGGCCTTCGGGGCGAAACTGGATGCCCAGAAGGCATTGGAGGCCGATCTGGCCTACGCCATGGCGGAGTGGGAAGAAGCCCAGACGGCCTTGGAGGAAGTAGGGCTATAATCTAGGCCTTCTCGGAGAGGGTCATGAAGAATTTCGTCCTGTACAACCCCACCAAACTCATCTTCGGTGCGGGGCAGATCGCCGCGCTCGCCAGGGAGATCCCCCAGGGGGCCAAGGTCCTCATGACCTACGGGGGCGGAAGCATCAAGGCCAACGGGGTCTATGAGCAGGTCAAGAAGGCTCTGGAGGGCCATACGGTTCTGGAATTCGGCGGAATCGAGCCCAATCCATGCTATGAAACACTTATGAATGCAGTGGCGTTGGCCCGTTCGGAAAAGGTGGACTTTCTTTTGGCGGTGGGCGGCGGCTCCACCCTGGATGGCACCAAGTTCATCTCCGCCGCCATCGGCTTCGAGGGGGATCCCTGGGAGATCCTCACGGGCGCCCGTCCCAAGACCGCCGTGCCCCTCGCGTCAGTCATGACTTTGCCCGCCACGGGCTCCGAGATGAACTCGGGCGCGGTCATTTCTCGCAAGTCCACCCTGGAGAAGTTCGCCTTCTCAACGCCCCTGGTCTTCCCCCGCTTCTCGGTGGTGGACCCCGAAGTGACCTACTCCCTGCCCCCCCGCCAGATCGCCAACGGGGTGGTGGACGCCTTCGTCCATGTGTTGGAGCAGTACCTCACCTATCCGGCGGATGCCCCTATCCAGGACCGCTTCGCCGAGGGCATCCTCCAGACGCTGCTGGAGGTGGGGCCCAGGACCCTGGCGGATCCCAAGGACTACAACGCCCGCTCCAACATGGTCTTCAGCGCCACCATGGCCCTCAATGGCCTCATCGGGGTGGGGGTGCCTCAGGACTGGATGACCCACATGATCGGTCACGAACTGACGATCCTGCACGGCCTGGATCACGCCCAGACCCTGGCCATCGTGCTGCCCAACCTCCTGTGGGTCCAGCGGGAATCCAAGCGGGAGAAGCTGCTCCAGTATGGGGAGCGCATCTGGGGTATCCGTGAGGGCAGCGAGGCCCAGCGCATCGAGCAGGCCATCATCAAGACCCGCGCCTTCTTCGAGTCCATGGGCAATCCCACCCACCTCTCGGACTACAGCCTGGGGGACGATTGCTTCGATGAAATCGTAAGGCGCTTCAAGGGGCGGAACATGCTCCCCTGTGGCGAGAAGCGGGATCTGGACGAAGCGAAGCTCCGGCAGATCCTGGCCATGTGCCGCTGACAGACCCTGCGGGTTTCGAGCTTCCGGAATCGCTGAATTGCCAAGCCCTCCCTGCCCCCGTTACGGGCGGCCTGGAGGGCTTGTTTCTGTTTTTTCCCGAACTTGGTGAAGAATCAAAAAAAGGGAGGAAAAAGATTGGCTTGTAATATAAAATCACAATACGCAAGGGGCAGCTGCTCTGGTGCGTCTCCATCCCGATAACTTGCATTGGCAAGTAAATATGCCGGTTCTGCAAAGGGTAATGGGGCGGGTCAGGCCGATCCCTGGGGACCCCTTTCCCCGGTTGGGTGAATCCCTTGTTCTATTCCGACTGATGAAGTCTGTATTCAAGGTTTTGCGGAAACGAGTTGATGGCGCTGAAACGGCGGGATGATACCGAGGTCAAATGATGGAACTGGAGAAAGTGCTCGCCGTTGCGGCCAGGGTTAAGGGCTCCGATATTCACATCAAGTCCGGCCTTGTGCCGACCATTCGGGTGGATGGCCACCTGCGTCCGATTGCCCACGCCGCGAGCTACACACCGGAATTCGTTGCCAATACCGCTCTATCCATGATGAATGAGCGGCAGTTGCGGGTATTCGAGGAGAATCGTGAAGTCAATTTGTCGCACACGGCGCCGGGGCTTGGGCGATACAGGGTCAGCATCTACCGTGAGCGGGGTTCGGTGGCGATGGTGCTGCGTCCGATTTCACAGGAGATTCCTACCCTGGAAGAGCTGAATCTTCCCCCGGTCCTCAAGAAGATCTGCAGGGAAGAACGGGGGATGATCCTGGTGACCGGGACAACCGGCTGCGGAAAATCCAGTACGCTGGCCGCAATGATCGACATCATCAATACTCATCAGACCCGCAACATCATTACCATCGAAGATCCGATCGAATTCCTGCACCAGGACAAGAAAAGCATCATCAGCCAACGCGAGATCGGTGAGGATACTCCGGATTACTCCACGGCGCTGCTTGGGGCTCTGCGACAGGATCCGGATGTCATCCTGGTCGGAGAGATGCGGGATCTCGAGACGATCCAGACCGCCATGATCGCTGCCGAAACGGGTCATCTGGTCATGGCAACGCTGCACACGCTGGACGCCGCAGAGGCGATCAACCGCATCATCAGTGTGTTTCCCCATTCTCTTCAGCGTCAGGTGCGCTTGCAGCTGGCCAGCATTCTGAAGGGCGTCATTTCCCAGAGGCTGGTCCCCAAGGCGGATGGGAAGGGGCGCGTTCCTGCGGTCGAGATCATGTTGACTTCGGCCCGCGTCAAAGAGTGCATCGACGATATGGAAAAGGCCAAGTACCTCAGTGAGGCGATCGCCCAAGGGGCCTCATACGGGATGCAGAGCTTTGACCAGTCACTGATGCGGCTTCATGCCAGCCAGCTGATCACCTACAAGGAGGCGCTTCGTCAAAGCTCGAACCCGGACAACTTTTCCCTCAAAGCCTCCGGTGTTTCTTCGACCTCAGACGCCTCTATGGAAGGATTCGTCGGTGCGATGGTTGATCGTAGCCAGGGGACTGAAAAAGTGGAGATTGAAATCGAGGACCGTGGTCGGCCCAGATCTCGAGCGTCTCGCCCTTGGTCGTCCACTCCCCACTGACGGATGGCTGGAGCCCCAGTCAGCCTGAGTGGCCTCCCCGTTTTGCCGCTTCCTCGGCGATACTGGAAGCTGGAGTGTGATGATGAAGATTCTGCTGGTTGGTTCAGGGGGACGCGAATACGCCATGGCGCTGAAGCTCCGGGAGGGGGCGGAGGCTGTGGAGCTCTTCGCGGCGCCGGGAAGCGATGGCCTGGCGGAGCTGGGCACCTGCCTGTCCTACGGCGTCGAGGATGTGGAGGGCATCGCTGCCTGGGCCTCAGAGCACCGGCCTGACCTGGCGATCCTCGGCCCCGAGGCGCCCCTGGTCGCCGGTGTGGGCAATGCCCTCCGGGCCCTGGGGGTCCCTGTTTTCGGCCACAATGCCGCCACGGCCCGCCTGGAGGGCTCCAAGGCCTTCGCCAAGGACTTCATGGAGCGCCATGCCATCCCCTGCGCCGCCAGCGAAACCGTGACCGATCTGGCCCAGGGCGAGGCCCTGATCCACGCCTGGCCCCACCCCTATCCCATCGTCCTCAAGGCCGACGGCCTGGCGGCGGGCAAGGGTGTGGTCCTGGCTGCCACGCGCGAGGAGGCGCTGGAGACCTTCCGCAACTTCATGGCCGGCCAGTTCGGGGAGGCCTCCAAGACCGTGGTCTTTGAGGAACCCCTGGTGGGCATGGAACTGAGCTTGCACGTCCTGGTGGACGTGAAGGCTGACCATGCCCATTACGCCCTCCTGCCCGCCTGCCAGGACCACAAGCGCATCTTCGAGGACGACCTGGGTCCCAACACCGGCGGCATGGGCGTCTTCGGCCCACTCCCCTTCCTCAAGGCCGAGGACGTGGAGCGCATGCGCCGGGAACTGGTGATCCCCACGGTCCAGGGTCTCCAGAAGGACGGCCTGGACGCCCAGGGGGTGCTCTTCCTGGGCGTCATGTGGACCCCCCAGGGCCCCAAGCTCCTGGAATACAACGTGCGCTTTGGGGATCCCGAGACCCAGGTGCTCATGCAGCTTCTGGACGAGGACCTGGCCCAACTCCTGCTCTCCGTGGCCCAGGGGCGCATGGAGCGGGATTCCGTGACGCTCAAGCCTGGATGTGCCATCGCTGTGGTGCTGGCTGCCGAGGACTATCCCGAGGGGGCCAAGAAGGGGGTGCCCATCGCCATTCAGTCTCCCAGGAGCCTCGTAGTCCATGCCGGAACCCGCAAGCAGGACGGCCAGTGGGTGACCAATGGCGGACGGGTGCTCAACCTCGTGGCCCAGGCGCCGGATCTGGCCCAGGCCCGGGCCCAGGTGGAGGCGGATCTGGACCAGGTCACCTGGCCCGGTCGCCAGGTGCGGCGGGATATCGGCCTCAAGGCCCTCTGTCATGCCCAGGCCGGCAAGGGTGTGGCCGACGCCTGGGGCCAGGCCTAGGGCGACATGCTGATTCCCAACGCCTCGCTGGAGGCTCTCAACACCCTTCACCTCCCCGGGAAAGCACGGCGTTTCGCGGAGATCAGCTCGGCGGATCAGCTCCAGGCCCTGATCCGGGGGGGGGAACTTTCGGCGGGGCCCGTCGTGGTCCTCGGCGGCGGCAGCAACGTGGTGATCTCCGGAGATCTGGAGGCCACGGTGCTCCACATCCGCATCCCGGGCCGGGAATTGGTGGGCGAGGACGCCGAGGCGTTCTACGTCCGCGCCGGGGCCGGTGAGGACTGGCCGGATTTCGTGACCTGGACCCTGGAACAGGGCTGGGGCGGCCTGGAGAACCTGGCCTTCATCCCCGGAACGGTTGGTGCCGCCCCGGTCCAGAACATCGGCGCCTACGGCCTGGAGGCCAAGGACCGCTTTCATAGCCTGGAGGCCCTGAACCTCCACTCGGGATGCACCCTGAGCCTGGACCGCGGGGCCTGCCGCTTCGGCTACCGGGAGAGTCTCTTCAAGACGGAAGAGGGAAGGGGGTTGGTGGTCACTTCCGTCACCTTCCGCCTGCCCAAGGGCTGGAAGCCCGAGGCCGCCTATCTCGATCTGGCCCGGGAACTCTCCAGCAGCGGTTTCGAACATCCGACGCCCCTCCAGGTGGCCCAGGCCGTCACCGCTGTGCGCCGCCGCAAGCTGCCGGACCCCCTGGAGATCGCCAGCGCCGGGAGCTTCTTCAAGAATCCAGTGCTGGATCCGAAGAGCTTCGCCTCTCTGAAGGTCGAGCACCCTCAGCTGCCCAGCTACCCCCAGGCCGATGGCCGCTTCAAGGTCGCGGCTGGCTGGCTCATCGAGCAGTGCGGGTGGAAGGGCCGTTCCCTTGGCCCCGTGGGCATGTTCGCCCATCAGGCCCTCGTCCTGGTGAACCATGGCGGTGCCACTGGAGCCGATGTGCTACGACTGGCGGAAACGGTCCGAGCCGATGTTCGGACCCGGTTCGGGATCGAGCTGGAGATGGAGCCAGTGGTGCTGTAGTCGCTTGCTGCTGGGCGAAGGCGGACCACGAAGCACACGACTCAAAATTTGCCGTCAAACCTCGCGTAATCCCACGCTGGGATGCGATGGCAAATCATGAACTCAGCAGCCTTTGTTGAGGATTTGGTCTCAGCCCCCGAAGCGCTCCAGGATCTTCACCACCAGCGGAATGGTGAGGATGGAAAGCAGGGTGCTGAGGAAGGTGCAGCGGGAGACGAAGGCCCGGTCGCTGCCGTATTTCTCGGCGAAGGCGGCCACGATGGTGGCCGCGGGCAGGGCCTGGAGGATCACCAGGATCTTTTCCAGGACCGGGTCCACATGCAGCATGCGGCAGAGGAGCAGGGTGAGCAGGGGGGCCACCAGCAGACGTACGGCGCACAGGAGGTACTCGACGGGGGAACCCAGGATATCCCGGAGCTTCATGTCGCCCAGCATGGCCCCGATGATGAGCATGGAGAGGGGGCTGGTCATGCCTCCGATGATCCCCAACGTGTTCATGATCGGTGTCGGGAGCTTCACTGACGCCAGGAAACACGCGATGCCCGCGAGGGTGCTCAGGATGACGGGGTTCAGGAAGAGCTGACGGGGGCTGGGACGGGAGTTCCCGGGGCTAAAGAAGGCCACCCCGGCCGTGAACATGAAGACTGTGAAGGCGATGCTGTAGACCGCTCCGAAAAAGACTCCCCCAATGGGGAAGAGCATGGCCAAAAGAGGCAGGCCCATGAAGCCCGAGTTGGAGAAGACGGTGATGAACTGGAGCCCGGGGCGCTTGGCAGCCGGGGCCTTTCGGAAGATGATCCAGGCCAGCATGACCAGCAGGAGGTGGATCGCCAGGGCGTAGCCCAGCATGCGTCCGGCGGTGGCCAGCATGCCCATGTTGAAGGGCCTCAGGAAGGAGGAGAGCACCATCATGGGCATGCAGAAGTTCATCAGGAAGGCGGACATGCCCCTGCTGACCTCGGGCGTGAACTGGCCCAGGCGGCGGGCCGCCAGGCCGACCCCCATGAGGATGAAGAGGGTGAGGACTTGGGTGAAGATGAGCTGGTTCAATGCACTGCCTTGCAGAATGGGAATAGAAAAACGCTCCGTCTCCAGGGAGTCGGAGCGTCCGAAGTGAAGTCAAATGCTGTTGATCAGGCTTCCAGGGCAGGGCTCTTGGCCTTGCTCTTCTGGACCAGCGGCCTGAGGAACTGGGACAGGATGGCGCCCAGGATGGCCACGCAGGTCACGATGGTGATGGAGCCATGGTAGTTGCCGGTCTTGGAGAGGACCATGGAGCCGACGATGATGCCGGGGATGCCGGCGTAGAGGCCGATGCCGAAGGCCAAGCCGGTGATGCGGCCGATGATGGTGTGGTGGTAGTTGATGGAGATGAAGGCCACGGCGGTGGGCATGACCCAGGCGGCGAAGAATCCGCAGATAGGCAGGATGATGCTGAGGTTGGAGGGCTTGCCAGCGATGACGGGCAGCATGATGGAGGCGATCAGGCACGCGGAGACCACGAAGCCGATGCCGATGGTGGCGCGGGCGCTCTCATGGAAGAGCTTCTCGAAGATGAGGCCGACGAGCAGACCGCCCAGCATGAAGAAGATCTGGTAGAGGCCCATGAGCTTGCCCGCCATCATGGGGCCATAGCCCAGGCCGGTGGGGGGGGCGATGGCGATGTAGCCGGGGGTCAGGTCGTTGGTGCCGGTGAAGAACCAGCAGCTGATGAAGACGCAGGCGATGAGGAGCCAAGTCGTGGGGGTCCTGAGGGCCTTGGCGAAGGCACCCTGGGCCACGGCCTGGGCTTCGGCGGACAGATCGTCGTGGAAGGCGGGGGGCTTGGGGCCAAAGGGGATCGCGGCGCAAAGGATGAGGGCGATGACGGGAGCGATGGTCATCCAACCCATGGTGACCGTCCAGCTGTGGGTGTGGGCGAAGGTGGAAGGGGAGACCAGGAAGCCGATCAGCACACCACCGGAGGTGGCCACGCCCTGGAGGCCGGCCACGGTGCCGCGCTGGCTGGCGGGAAACCAAGCCGCCGCCAGGGAGCCCAGGATGGAGGTCACGGGGCCCACACCGCAGGCCTGGATGGCGCGGAGCAGGATGATCAGCCCGAGGTTGTTGCCAGCCATGGGGAAGAGGAGGGTGGGCACGATGAAGATGACGCAGCCGATAATCATCAGCTTGTTGACGCCGTACTTGTCCACCAGGAAGCCCGCCACCAGGCAGGAGGTGGCACCCAGGATGTTCCAGAGGCCCATGATGATGCCCGTGGCCTTGCCCGGATCGATGCTCAGTTCCTTGGAGATCTCACCCATCAACGGAGCTGGGGCGATCATGAGGATGGTGGAAGCGGCTGTGACGACCAGAAGGGCCAACAGCACGAACCATCGGAAGTTCGGGTAGGTTTGCGTTTGTTCCATGGGACGCTCCTATGGACGGGGCCTGATCTCCGGGATGGGAATCAGGGCATGGGTGGTGGGATGGGATTCCCCATTATTGCCTGTCGCAACAACTGTGCAAAGTGTATAACATTTATTTTTGATTCATACTTGTGTAACCCGTCTTTTAACTGCATGATGCAGCCTGGGCATCCAGTGACGACGGTATCTGCTCCCGAGTTCAGGATGTCTTCGGTCTTGCGTCCATTGATCTTAAGTGTCAGGTCATAGTGGGTCAGGCTGAAGCTTCCCGCAGCTCCGCAGCAGCGGGCCGGGGCCTCCATCTCCTGGAACACCAGTCCGGGGATGGCGCGGATCAGGTTCCGGGGCTCCTTCGTCACCCCCATGCCCCGGGCCAGGTGACAGGAGTCGTGGTAGGTGACCTTGCCCTTCAGGGGGCCGAGGGAGCCCAGCAGACCCTGTCCGTCGAGGTACTGGGCGAAGTCCTGCACCTTCTCTGAAAGGGCCTTGGCTCTTCCGGCCAGTTCGGGATCCGGGGCAAACCAGTGCCGGTATTCCTGCTTCAGGGTTCCGCCGCAGCTTCCGCACAGGGTGAGCACGGCGTCCACGGGGTATTTCTGGAAGACACCCAGGGTCGCCCGGCCCAGTTCCAGGGCCGTATCGGTGTCCCCGTTGGCGAAGGCTGGGAGGCCGCAGCAATGCTGGTCCGGCGGGATCACCACCGAGATGCCCTGCTTCAGGAGCACCTCGATGGCGGCCACACCGATCTCCGGGTAGACGTGGTTCACCATGCAGCCGGTGAAGAGGGCCACTCTTCCCCGGGCCATGGGGGCTTCCAGCACCTCGGGATAGCGTTCCCGGAGGCTGCGGCTTGCCAGCTCCGGAACCAGTCGGCGCTTGTCCAGGCCCATGGGGAGCCGGGGCAGGCAGCCCTTGGGGGTTCGGCGCAGTACCAAGCGCTGACCCAGGGGGCCCAGCTTCATGCCGACGCGGAAGATGCCCTTGTGCTTGAGGAAGAACCGCAGGGCGAGCCGCTTGATGAGGGGAAGCCCCCGACGTTCCACCAGTCGCTGACGGGCTGCCAGAACCAGCTGGTCCCCCTGGACGCCGCTGGGGCAGTTGGCCGTGCAGGCCTTGCAGGCCAGGCAGAGGGACATGCGTTCGGACAGACCTTCCGTTTCGGACACCCATCCGTGGATGGCCGAACGGATCAGTCCGATCTTGCCCCGGGTCGCCGAGGCCTCGGTACCCAGCTCCCGGAAGATCGGACACACCTGCTGGCAGGCTCCGCAGCGGGAGCAGCGCACCACTTCGGCTTCAAGATCCCTCCATTCCACGGTCAGGCTCCCAATCCGATGGTGGGGTTGAGGATGTTGTTGGGGTCGAGGGCCCGCTTGATGCTTCGCATCACCTTCAGGCCAGCCTCCCCGGTCTCCAGGTGGAGGAAGCGGCTCTTCATGCGGCCGATGCCGTGCTCGCCGGAAAGGGTGCCCCGGAGGGCCAGGAACGAGCGGAAGATCTCCTCCACGGCCAGTTCCACCCGTCTCATCTCATCAGCATCCCGCTCGTCGGCCAGGATCGAGGGGTGCAGATTCCCGTCCCCGGCGTGGCCCATGACACCGATGGTCAGGTTGTGGCGCGCCGCGATGGCCTGGACCTCCCGCACGGCCTGGGGGATGGCCGCCCTGGGCACCGTGGCGTCTTCGCCGATGATGTTGGGCTTGATGCGGCAGACGGAGGCGAAGGCCGAACGCCGGGCGATCCAGAGCTCTTCGGCTTCCGCCGCGTCCTTGGCGACCTGGGTGCGCGTGGCCCCCTGCTGGTGGCAGATCTCGGCGATGCGATCGGCCTGGCGGTCCACGGACTCGGCCTCGCCGTCCACTTCGATGAGCAGAATGGCCTCGGCCTCCCGGGGCAGGCCGATCTGGCGATAGTCTTCGATGGCGTTGATGAAGGTCTTGTCCAGCAGTTCCATGGTGGTGGGCACCATGCCCGCCGTGAAGATCTTGGCCACCGTCTGGGATGGCTTCTCCAGATCGGGGAAGATGGCCATCAAGGTCTTTTTGGCGGCAGGAAGCGCCAGGAGCCGGACCGTGATGCGGGTGATGATGCCCAGGGTGCCCTCGGAGCCCACCATGAGCCGCGTCAGGTCCAGACCTGCCACGCTCTTCATGGTGCGCGCCCCGGTGTGGATGATCTCACCTGTGGGCATGACCACTTCCAGGGCCAGGACATAGTCCCGGGTGACGCCGTACTTGGCGCCCCGGGGGCCGCCAGCGCATTCGGCCACATTGCCGCCCATGGTCGAGAAGGCCTTGCTGGAGGGGTCGGGAGGATAGAATAGGCCGAGCTTCTCGACGGCGGTCTGGAACTGCTCGGTGATGACCCCCGGCTCCAGATCCGCCGTCATATTGGCCTGGTCGATCTCCAGGATGCGGTTCATGCGGGAGAGGACCATGACCACCGCATCCCGGTCGGGAATGCTGCCTCCGCTCACATTGGATCCCGCTCCCCGCGGGTAGATGACGAAGCCTGCGTCGTTGGCCAATCCGACGATCCGGGAGACTTCTTCGGCATTGGCGGGAAAGAGCACCATGCATGGCAGGTGGGCCGGGTCCATGGCAATGGGAGAGGCGTCATAGGCATAGCAGAGAAGATCCTCGCGGGCTTCGAGGACATGCTCCGGGCCGACGATATGGATCAGGGCGAGACGGGTTTCTGGCTTCATGATGGAAAAGGATCCCGATACGGCATTAAACAGAGCAGTTTGCTGGGATACTTCCCGTTGCGTACCATATGGAAATGGCAACGGGAATATCCGCAGGGTGCGAGGTGTTTACCGATCCTAATCCCGCCCGGCGGCGACCGTGATCCGGATCCGGCATGGGCTATCCAAAGGCGGCAGATCGGGGGGAGTGAAAAGATGGTTTCACGCGGAGGCGCGGAGCCCGCGGAGATGGAGCGGAAAGCCTCGCTGGCTCCGGCGCTCGATACTCCGCGCTCTCTGTGTCTCCGCGTGAGTCGCTGTTCCTCTCCGCTAGTGCCGTAGCCCCCCCATGATCAGTCCCATCCCCAGGGCGGCGATGAGGCCCAGGATGTAGAGGATGATCACCACCAGGGTGAGGATTCCGAGATACTTCCAGAAGCTCTTCTGGGCGCGGAGGGCCTCCTCCAGATCCAGCGTCGCCCCGGAGCGAAGCAGGCGACCGATGCGGTTGGCATAGCGATTGAGCAGAAGGAGGGGCGGGAGATGGAGGGCCAGGATGAAGAGTCCTGCGGCCAGCGGGAGGATGCGGACGAGGCTGGCGGGTGCGCCGGGCAAGGCCTCCGCCGTCAGGCCCAGAGCGGTGATGGCGGCGACGGAGAGGGCGGTTGCCACCAGTCCGAGCACCGCGAGGAAGCGCACCCAGGGCTTGGTCCGGCGCAGCCATTCCAGCGTCTGGAGAGAGACCTCCTGGGGACCTGTTGCAGCCCTGGTCATGGCATCCGGGCGATCATCAAGCTGGATGGGCACCCGGGAAGGGATTGCGAAGGGCAGGGGCTTCGCCGGAGGCGGCGGTGGGGAAGGCGGGGCTCCCACCAGTTCCGTGACCTGACGGGCCGGCAGCCAGTCCGCCATCCCTTCCCGCCAGATCAGGTCGTCCCAGTAGAGATCGCCGGAAGCCAGCATGGCCCGGAGCTGCTCCTCGGGAACAGGTCCCATGGCTTGGCCTCGCTGGACATAGTTCCAGAGCCTGGTCTGCATGGAGCCCCCGCTGAAAGATGATGTTACCTACAATGTAACATCCATGGCTTGCAGGAACAGCTGGACATTGGCGTTGGAGGTGTCCCCTCGCCAGGCCACCGCGAAATCCACATTGAAGTCTTCGTCATCCAGCTCCACGCTGCGGATTCTCGGGCCGGCGTTCTCCTCGACGATGTGGCGGGAGTGCACGGAAATGCCCATGCCTGTCTCTACGGCGAGGGAAAGGGAAGAGAAGTCCGAGAAGAGATGGACGATGTTCAGGTTGAAGCCCCTCTTCCGAGCGTTTTTCTTGAGCCATTCCAGGGGGATGCCAGCGACATCGGCCCCGAGGGTGACGATGGGCTGCTTTTTCAGATCGGCGAAGGAGATGTGTTTTCGAGTGGCGAAGGGGTGCTCCGGCGGCACCATGACCACGGAATGGTCCTTGAATATGGCGTGCGTCTGGATTTCGGGAGATCGATCCTCGTTGAAGAGCAGCGTGAATCCCAGATCCACGTCCCCGTTGAGGATGGCCTGATCCATGTTCATGATGTTCTGGTAGCTGAACTTGATCTCGATATGGGGGTAGGCGCTCCGGAACTTCTCGATGAAGGACGGCAGGAGCTTCATCTCGACTCCCCCGACGAAGCCGATGGTGAGGCTTCCCAGTTCCCGGGAACTCAGCTTCTTGGCTTGCCTCATGATGCTTTCGTATTCATCCACCAGCTTCCTGACATGACGGTGGAAGAACGCCCCGACCTCCGTGAAATGCACGGACCTTGAGTTGCGGACAAAGAGCTTGGCCTCCATGGCCTTCTCCAGGGCAGAGATCTGATAGCTGATGCCCGACTGCGTCATCTGCAGTTCCTCAGCGGCCCTGGTGAAGTTCATGCGTTCGGCTACCGCCAGAAAGCATTGGAGCTGTTTGATGTCCATTTAATTGGTGTCCTTGCCTTGCAGGTTGTGAATGGTTTGCTTTGGGCTTTGTATCTAATTGTTATAATTATGCCACTTGTGTGTTGGTGAAAAAAATCTGGACTTGGGCCGTGACTCCTATAATACTCGTCTCAAATGCTTGTCGCGACATGTAAGGACTGTATGACATCGCACACTTCCCTTGATGGAGGAACCTCCTTATGTCTACCATCCTCAAAACCCTCATTCTGCACAAGCTGCTGGATGAGAATGATCGTCCAGGCCTGGAGCGCTGGTTCGTGCGGGACCACTGCCGTGAGGTCCTGATGCAGATGCCCTGGCTCAAGCGCTACCTGCTGTACCGGGGCGTGCCGATTCCCCAGGGCGCAGATGCCTTCGGCCTCTACAACTATCGTATCCACGAGAACTGGGTGGGGGCGGAAGGTCGTCGTGGCATCAATGGCACGCTCTCCATGACTCCCGAGCCCGGAGAGAAGGGGATGGAGGCTACCGTGGTCACCATGCCCGGGGAGCCCACGGACGATTTCCTGGGAGCCGAACTCCGATACAACGAAAAGACCATCCTTCGCTGGCTGACGGTCTTCAGCTACCCCGAGGGGGTTTCCCTGGAGGAGGGGGAGGACTGGTATCTCAATGTCCATGTTCCCGAGGTCATGAAGCAGCCGGGCCTGATCCGCTTTTTCAGCACCAAGGCCATCATCCGTCCCGCCGGCCTTCCTGGGCATTCCTCCAAGCAGCGCCCCTTCACCCACCACCCCAGCCCCCTCATGGGGCATCAGTGGCACCGGGTCTCCGAGCTCTGGTACGAGAACAACAACGGGTGGGTCGACTCCATCCTCAAGAACCCCCCTGTCTACAGCAAGCCCTCCTGGGCCACCCAGGATGCCTATCCCTTCGTCAAGCCCGACCAGGACTTCGTCAGCGCCTTCATTCTGGAGCGCCCCGACCAGGACATGCTCAGGGACTACGATCGGGCCTACGTCTGAGCACCCGGTGCCGGGCGGAGCCGCTCGGCCCAAATAGTTGTCGCGACAGTGGGTGTTGTGACATTTACACTGCCCTCCCTCCCCCCTACTTTTTCTAGGAGACTCCCATGTCCCAGAATCAATACCCCGCGTTCAGGTGGTTCGTCCTGTTCGCCCTTCTCTTCGGCACCATCGCCAACGGTGTCATCCTCATCTGGCCCGCGCCCCTGATGCAGCACATCGCTGAGGCCCTTCATGCGGATCTTGGTGCGGTGACCGGAGCCCTGATGGTGGCCTTCACTATCCTGGTGTCCGTCTTCGCCGTCATCGGAGGCATCTGCCTCGACAGGTTCGGCTTCCTCCCCACCATGCTGGTCAGTCTCGGTGTCATGACGGTGGCTACCCTGCTGGTGCCCTTCTGCAGCCACAGCTTCGGCGCCATGGTGCTGGTCCGCATGCTCCAGGGTGCGGGCGGTGGTCCCACCATGGCCGCCGTGGGCGTGGTGGCGGTCAACTGGTTCCCCATCAATCAGCGGGGAATCGTGACCGGCATCCAGGGTGTGGGCATTTCCCTGGGCATCGCCCTGGGCTTCGCCTTCGTCCCCATGGCCTTCCTGAAGACCGGTTCCTTCGCTGCCGCCGGGACCTGGATGGTGCTCTTCCCCATCATCAGCATCCTGCTCTTCCTGGCCGTCGCTTTCGGTCCCAAGCCCCCTGTCCATAACGCTTCTGAAGACGGCCTTGCGCCCGATACCGAGGGCGACTTCAAGGTGGCCAGCAAGCTCCCCGTGTTCTACCTCGGCATCGTGCTCATCTTCCTCTTCAGCTGGCTCGGTCAGGCCTTCAATGACCTGACTCCCGTCTACCTCTCTGCCCCCGCGCCCCTTGGCATGGGCCACGGCATGATGGTGGCCGGCAAGTTCATGGGCATGGTCCAGATCGCCAACATGATCGGATCCGTGATCGGTGGTCTCCTCATGGCCAAAGTGCTCAAGGGCAACGCCAAGATCGCCGTTTGTGCGGGCTTCCTCCTGGTTGCCGTCGCCGCCTACGCGGTGAAGTCCCCCGCCATCGCCGGAAACCTCGGCATCCTGCCCCTGGCCATGTTCGCCGCCGGCTTCTTCCAGGGCTTCATCGCCCCCAACATCCTGGCCTTCGCCTCCATGCACTTCCCCTCCCACATCGTCGGCAAGATCTGCGGTCTCTGGATGGGCCTGGGCATCTTCGGGGGCACCGTGGGTGTGGTGGTCGGAGCCACCCTGCTCCACAAGACTGGTGGTTACCAGGCCTCCCTTACCATGGTGGCCCTGGTTTCCCTGGTGGGCCTCGTCGGCTCCCTCTTCCTGAACCCCCCGGCGGTCTTCAGCACCGCCAAGAAGGGCAAGGTCGGCCTTTCCCTGGGCGCCCACTAGCTCCTGGTTCTGCCACAGACGTGATGGTCGGGCTTTGCCCGGCCACCACGTGGGGGTCAAAGGGGGGACATCGCGAGCGCAGCGAGCAGGCGGTCCCCCCTTTCATGGCAGAAGAAAGCCCCCGGGATTCTCCCGGGGGCTTTTGCTATCGTCGCAGGGTCTCCGAGGGTGTCTCCCCGAATCGCTGGCGGTAGGCCTCGGCGAAGCGCCCCAGGTGGGAGCACCCCCAGGTGCTTGCCACCTCTGCCACCGTGGTGCCGGGCTTGGCGGAGCGGAGATCGCTGTGGGCCCCTTCCAGGCGAATATCCTTGAGGAAGCCCATGGGGGTGGATTGGCGGAAGTCCCGGAAGCCCTGGGTGAGGGTGCGGATGCTCACATCCACGGCTTCGGCAATGGAGGAAAGGGTGAGGGGATCCCCTGCGTGGGCCCGGATGTAAGCTTCGGCACGGCGCACATGGACCGGGGCCCAGGGAGCCGGGGAGTGTAGTTCCTGGGAATAGGTGTGCTCGTGTTCGTTCAGGAGGATCAGGAGGGCTGTCTCCTCCAATTGACGCACCATGGGGGCACTCAGGCTGGAGGGGCTGGTGGGATCCTGCTCCACATAGGTCAACAGGAGCTGGAGCAGGGCCATCCAGTGGCGGTGGGTGGCGGCTGCATCGGGAATGAAGGGGGAGAAGTGGACCGGCCGCTCCAGGCCATGCCCCAGGAGCCGCGCGCAGCAGGCCTCCACGGCCTTGGTATCGAAGCGGAGGTGGATTCGGCGGCTGTCGGCGCTGAATCGCTTGATCACTGGCAGGTAAGGGGAATCGATCACCACCATGCCGGACCCCCCCTCGTAGGCGCGGTCGGCGCATCTGACCTCCGCCGAACCCTGGGTCTGGGTGGAGATCAGGAGATAGTTGGGATCCGGATCCTGGGCCAGCTCCACTTCCGTATCGAAGGCCAGGGTGCTGAGCCGCAAACTGCCGAGCTGCAGGGTCTGGATCTGCGCCTTGAAGCGGTTCGGAACCCCCAGCACGTTCATCTGGTGATGGGTGAAGGCCCGCTGCATGTAATCCGAAGCCCGCCGGGGATCCCGGCAGACAAACTCCTGCATCCCCGGAGCCGAGGAAGCTAAGGGTGAAACGAGGTCCAGGGGCATATACCTTTTTTCCAAACCCGATTATACGCCCGGAGGGGGCAGCCTCGTCAGTCCAGTTCCAGGCTGATGGGGCAGTGGTCCGAACCCAGGGTGTCGGGGTGGATTCGGGTGTCCTTCACTCGGCCCATCAGGCCCTCGCTCACGAGGAACAGATCGATCCTCCATCCGACGTTCTTGGCCCGGGCACCTCCCCGCTGGCTCCACCAGGTGTACAGGCCCGGGGTGCCGGGGTTCTGCTCCCGCAGCACATCCCGAAGGCCGCTGGCCAGGTAGCCCCTGAAGTCCTCCCGCTCCTCGTCGGTGAATCCGGGACTCATGCGATTGTCCTTGGGGCGGGCCAGATCGATCTCCTCGGGAGCCACATTCATGTCCCCGGTGACGATGAGCTGCCGACCCTGGGCGAGGACCTGGCGCACCCGCTCCGCCAGATCCAGGGCGAACTGGCGCTTGTAGGGCAGGCGCACCAGGCCGGAGGATGCATTGGGGAAGTAGCCCGCCAGGAGGGTCAGATCCCCCCGTTCGCTCTGGACGATGCGGCCTTCACAGTCGTAGTCCTCGATTCCCAGCCCCGGGGTGTGGATCCAGCCCAGCCCCTTGCGGCTCAGGGTGGCTGAACCGGCGTAGCCTTTCTTCCGAGTGGCGGGGAACCAGCAGATATCGTAGTTGGCCTCCAGCATCTGGCGCACGCCCAGATCCACTTGGTCCCACTCCGCTCGGATCTCCTGGAGGCTGAGGACATCGGGATCGGTATCCTCCAGCCAGTCCATGAAGCCGTTCTTCAGGGCCGAGCGGAAGCCGTTGATGTTCCAGCTGACGAATTTCATAGGGACTCCACAAAGCGTTCCCAGATTCGATGCGAACGGAGCCGCCAGTATCCCATCAGAAGGAGCACCGGCCAGCCCTTGAAGCGGGCGTGGTAGCTCAGCAGGAGACGGTCATCGTGGGGCTCCACCCGGTAGAGGGCCTGTTCCTCCACGCCCCAGATGGGATTCTCCAATGCTTCCATGGCCAGATGGTCTTCGGATTGCTCCAGGATCTTCCACTGGCCTGCCCCAGGCCGGGGGTGCCAGAGGGGCCGCTGATCGCGATCCATGAGGGCCTTGACCACCACCTCGAAGGGGGCGTTGGTGGTGCGTTCGATCTGCAGGTGCCAGAGGGGAGATCTCATAGAACCAGTGTAAGCGGGGCGGTGTCATCCCCTGGCTTCTCTATTGATTGCTGGGGGGTGGCCCCGATTTGCGGATCTGCCGCACCGCCAGCGGACCCACCAGGGCCAGGGACAGAACCACCAGACCCATGCCCAGGGCCTCGAATCCGCTGGGGCGCTCGTGGAGCTCGATGGCCCCGGCGGCGATGCCCACCAGGGGGGAGGCCAGGACCGCGAGGCCAGCCACCGAGGCGTCCACCCGCTTCAGGAAGAAGGTCCACAGGAGCCAGCCCAGGGCCGTGGCGGGGATGATCTCCCAGAGCATGATCGGGATGAAGAAGGGGGCATGCCACAGGGTGGGGCGGCCCGGGACTAGGACGGCCACGATGGCCAGCATGAGGCCCGCGAAAAGCATCTGCCAGGAGGTCAGGGTAAGGGGGTCCATGCGGTGCCTGGTCAGCAGGCGTCGGGTGATCACGGTGCCGATGGCCCAGCTGAGGCCCGACAGAAGGGCCAGCACGGCGGCATCCACCCGTCCGTGGGTGCTCTTGGAGAGGAAGAGGCAGACGATGCCGAGGGCCGCGAAACCCGACGCGATCCATTGGATCCGCATGGGCCGCTCCCTCAGCAGGGGCCAGGACATGAGCACGACCCAGATGGGCATGGCGTAGTTGAGGATGACCCCTCTTCCCACAGGGCCACCCCTCAGGGCCCACATCACCAGGCCCATGTTGGCCGCCGTCTGAAAGAACCCCACCGCGAGGACGCTCAGGGGAGCCTTGAGGGTCAGGGGGCGCTTCATGGCCGCCAGGATGGCGAAAAGGAACAGGGCTCCAGGAATGAAGCGCCAGGCCGCGAACTCGAAGGGCCCCATGAAAGCCAGGGCCTTCTTCATGATGACCCAGTTGTAGCCCCACACCAGGGGCAGCACGATGAGCACGAGCACGGCCCAGAGGGTCTGGCGGCGGGGGGTGGGTTCAGGCATGGGGGCTCGAAGGAAAGGACGGTTTCACGCGGAGGCGCGGAGCCGCGGAGTGAAGAAAATGAAAGGAATGGACAAGTGCTGCCCGGTCCTTGCCTTTGTTCTTCTCCGCGTCTCCGCGCCTCCGCGTGAGATTTAACTCTTCAGCGCACCACAAACCCGGGCTTGGCGTCCTCGGGGGGGGCGATGAGGTAGGGCTTGGAGGCGTTGTCGCTGGCGCAAAGGAGCATGCCGTGGCTCTCGATGCCCATCATGGCCCGGGGGGCCAGGTTGGCAACGACTACGACGCGGCGTCCCACCAGGTCGGCGGGGGCATAGGCCTCCTTGATACCGCCCAGGATGGTGCGCTGCTCGAAGCCCAGGTCCACCTTCATCTTGATGAGCTTCTTGCTCTTGGGGACCTCTTCGGCCTCCAGGATCAGGCCCACCCGCAGATCGGTCTTGGCGAAGGTGTCGTAGTCGATGTTCTCCTTCATGGGGGGGACATCGAGGGAGGGTTCGGCGGGAGTGGCGGGTGCCATCTCGGCGGTTTTGATGGCTTCGATCTCGGTCATGGCGGCATCCTTGTCGATTCGGGCGAAGAGGGGCTTGGGGTCGTTGACGGGGGCGGCGGCGGGGGCCTCAAAGGCCAGATCGGCGAAGCGCTGCTCCGAAACCTGTCCCGTCATGCCCAGGCTTTCCCAGAGGAGCTGGGCCATGCCGGGCATCACGGGGGCCGTCAGCACCGCCGTGGCCCGGAGGGCGCGGTAGAGCTGGCACAGCACCGTATCCAGCTTTTCCTTGTTGGCCTCGTCCTTGGCCAGCTTCCAGGGCTCGGCCTTGACGATGTATCCGTCCAGGTGGCGCAGGTAGACCCAAAGGCCATCCAGAGCGCCGTTGAAGTCGTTGGCTTCGGCCTTGGCCAGGTAATCGGCGCAGAGCTTGGCACCCTGCTCAGCCACAACCCGATCCTCGTCATCCCATTTTTGCGGAATCGGAACGATTCCTGAACGGTACCGCTGGAGCATGCTGATGGAGCGGGAGGCCAGGTTGCCCAGGCCATTGGCGAGGTCGGCGTTCAGGCGGTCCATGAAGCTCTCGAAGGTGAAGGCGCGGTCATGCCCGATCTGCATGTCGCGCATGAGGAAGAAGCGGGCGGCGTCGGTGCCGAAGTGCAGGAGTTCCTTGGGGCGCACGATGTTGCCCAGGGACTTGCTCATCTTGGTCTCGCCCATGAGCCACCAGCCGTGGGCCAGCACGGTCTGGGGGAGCAGTTCGCGGATGCGGGCGGGCAGTTCGCCGTTTAGGTCGTCCCCCTCCTGGCGGTACATGGCCATGAGGAAGGCGGGCCAGTAGACGGCATGGAAGCGGAGGATGTCCTTGCCCACCAGGTTGATGGTGGGGGGCCAGTGACCCTCCTTGCAGGCACTCAGGTAGTTGAGGAGGGCGTCGAACCAGACATAGACGACGTGCTTCTCGTCGCCGGGCACGGGGATGCCCCAGGTGATGGAGGTGCGGCTGATGCTCAGGTCCTGGAGGTTGCCCCGCTCGCCCCCGGGGCTCACGAACTGCTTGACCTCGTTGAGGCGGAACTCGGGCTGCACGAACTCGGGATACTTCTCGTAGAGCTGGATGAGCCAGTTCTCGTAGGCCGCCAGGCGGAAGAAGTAGCTTTCCTCCTCCAGTTCCACCAGCTGGTGGGCCAAGCCCTGGGCCTGAAGCTCCTTGGCCTGGGTCTCGGTGACGTAGGCCTCGTCAGAGACGCTGTAGAGCCCCTTGTAGCTGGCCTTGTAGATGTCCCCGGTGCCCAGGAGCTGGGTGAAGCGCTCCTGCACCGTGGCCTTGTGGCGGGCGTGGGTGGTGCGGACGAAGTGGTCCGGCGTGAGGCCCATCTCCTTCCACAGGTTCTGGAAATTGGGAGCCACCTCGTCCACCAGTTCCTGGGGCGTGATGCCCCGCTTGGCAGCGGTCTTTTCGATCTTCTGGCCATGCTCGTCGGTTCCGGTGAGGAAGTAGACATCCTCTCCCAGCATCCGGTGATGACGGGCCAGCACATCCCCCAGCACCGTGGTGTAGGTGTGGCCGATGTGGGGCTTGTCGTTGACGTAGTAGATGGGCGTGGTGACGTAGAAACGCTTGGTCACTAGGGCCTCCGAGCCTTCCAGTGTAGCGCCTCGGGGGCCGGGCCGGAATCCGCAGTTCCCCCCAAAGGACCTCAAGGTCCTTTGCCGCCATTGAAGTAGAATGCTCTGGATGGGAGTTCCGATGAGCCGCGGCAGGTCCAATGACGTTTGATCAAGGTGCATCCCCTCTGGAGGCCGCCCCCTTCATGCCTTGGAGCGCAGATCGTCTGGTCGGTATCCAGCGCTTCGACGAGCAGCATGAGCGGCTGGCTTCCCTCATCACCCATCTCCACTCCACCATGATCCTCCGGCGGGACAAACCTCTCTCCCTTCAGCTATTCGCCCGGCTGATCCTGGAAACCAAGCGCCATTTCGCGGCGGAAATGGATCTCATGGAGGCTTTCGGGTACCCGGATCTGGAGGCCCATGCCCGGGAACACGCCCAGCTGATCCTGGAGGCTGAGGAGCTTGCCCGGCAGTACGAGGAGGGTCATATCAGCGCCCTGGCCCTCCCCAGTTTCCTCAAGAAATGGCTGATCACCCATATCGAGGAATCGGATCGCGCCTACGTAGACTTCTTCAAGGTGCTGGGCATAACCTGAAAGCCGGAGCCCGTTTGAATGGGGCTCCGGCTTCCGTTCCACGGACGGCATCAGGCCTCGGAGTAGGCCCGACCGTAGTAAGAATCGAGCAGGATCTGCTTGAGCTCGGCAATCAGGGGGTAGCGCGGGTTGGTGCCGGTGCACTGGTCGTCGAAGGCCTGTTCGGCGATGGCATTCACCTGGGCCAGGAAGGCCGCCTCGGGCACACCGGCCTCCCGGATGCTGGCGGGAATGCCGATCTGGGCCTTGAGTTCGTCCACCCAGGCGATGAGGGCTTCCACCTTGGCGCCGGTGCGTTCCCCGCCGAGGCCCAGGTGATCCGCGATCTCCGCATAGCGGCGGCGGGCCTGGGGACGGTCGTACTGGCTGAAGGCCGTCTGCTTGGTGGGGTTGTTGTTGGCGTTGTAGCGGATGACGTTGGAAATCAGCAGGGCGTTGGTCAGGCCGTGGGGGAGGTGGAACTCGGCCCCCAGCTTGTGGGCCATGGAGTGGCAGACCCCCAGGAAGGCGTTGGCGAAGGCGATGCCCGCGATGGTGGCGGCGCTGTGGACCTCTTCCCGGGCCTTGGGATCCTGGCTGCCCCTCTCGTAGGCCGAGGGCAGGTGGGCCTTCAGGAGCTTGAGGGCCTGGAGGGCCTGGGGATCGGAGAACTCGTTGGCCATGACGGAGACGTAGGCCTCCAGGGCGTGGGTCACGGCGTCGATGCCCCCGAAGGCCGTCAGGCCCTTGGGCATGTCCATCACCAGGTTGGGGTCGATGATGGCCATGGCGGGGGTCAGCTCGTAGTCGGCGATGGGGTACTTCATGCCGGTGCGCTCATCGGTCACCACCGCAAAGGGCGTCACCTCGGAGCCCGTCCCGGAGGTGGTGGGGATGGCCACCAGGGTGGCCTTCAGGCCCATCTTGGGGAACTTGTAGATGCGCTTGCGGATGTCCATGAAGCGCATGGCCAGCTCCTCGAAGTGGACCTCGGGGTGCTCATACATGACCCACATGATCTTGGCGGCGTCCATGGGGGAACCGCCCCCCAGGGCCACGATGGTGTCGGGCTTGAAGCCGTTGAGCATGGCCACGCCCTTGCGCACCACCGCCAGGGTCGGGTCGGCCTCCACCTCGTGGAAGACCTCCACCTCCAGGCCCATGTCCTTTAGGATGCGGATGACCTGATCGGCATAGCCGTTGTTGAAGAGGAAGCGATCGGTGACGATGGCGGCCCGCTTGCGCCCGGCCAGTTCCTCCAGGGCGAAGGGCAGGCATCCCCGCCGGAAGAAGATGTTCTTGGGGAGCTTGTGCCACAGCATGTTCTCGGCCCTCTTGGCGACGGTCTTCTTGTTGATGAGGTGCTTGGGGCCGACATTCTCGGAGATGGAATTGCCGCCCCAGGAGCCGCAGCCCAGGGTCAGGGAGGGGGCCAGGTTGAAGTTGTAGAGGTCGCCGATGCCGCCGTGGGCCGCCGGGGAGTTGATCAGGATGCGGGCGGTCTTCATGCGCTCGCCGAAGGCCCGGACCCGGTCGCAGCGCAGGTCCTGGTCGGTATAGAGCACCGAGGTGTGGCCGATGCCCCCCAGGGCCACCAGCTTCTCCGCCTTGGCCATGGCCTCCTCGAAGTCTTTGGCCCGGTAGAGGGCCAGGGTGGGGGAGAGCTTCTCGTGGGCGAAGGCCTCCTCCTCCCCCACCGAATCGACGGCGCCGATGAGGACCTTGGTGTCCTCCGAGGTCTCGAAGCCCGCCATGGCGGCGATCTTCCGGGCGGACTGGCCCACGATGTCCGCGTTAAGGGCACCACTGGGCGTAAGGATGACCTGGCGCACCGCCTCGCACTCCTCGGGGCTGAGGACATAGCCCCCCAGGGTGGCGAAGCGCTCCCGCACGGCCTCGTAGACCTCGTCCACCACGATGACGGACTGCTCGGAGGCGCAGATCATGCCGTTGTCGAAGGTCTTGGACATCATGATGGAGGCCACGGCCCGCTTGAGGTCCGCCGTCTCATCGATGACGACGGGGGTGTTGCCCGCGCCCACGCCGATGGCAGGCTTGCCGGAGCTGTAGGCCGCCTTCACCATGCCGGGGCCCCCCGTGGCCAGGATCAGGTTGATACCCTCGTGGCGCATGAGCTGGCTGGAGCGCTCCAGGGTGGGTTCCTCGATCCAGCCGATGATGCCCTCGGGGGCCCCCGCCGCCACGGCGGCCTCCAGCACGATGCGGGCGGCTTCGCAGGTGGAGCGCTTGGCCCGGGGGTGGGGACTGAAGATGATGCCGTTGCGGGTCTTCAGGCTGATGAGGGCCTTGAAGATGGCGGTGGAGGTGGGGTTGGTGGTGGGGACGATGCCGCAGATGATGCCCACGGGCTCGGCGACGGTGGCGGTGCCGAAGGCGTCCTCCACGGACAGGAATCCGCAGGTCTTCTCATCCTTATATTTGCTGTAGATGTACTCGGAGGCGAAGTGGTTCTTCATCACCTTGTCCTCCATGACGCCCATGCCGGTTTCGTCGGCGGCCAGGCGGGCCAGGGGGATGCGGGCATTGGCGGCGGCCAGGGCGGCGGCGCGGAAGATCTCGTCCACCTGCTCCTGGGTGTAGGTTGAGAAGAGTCTCTGGGCCTTCCGGACACGCTCTACGAGCGCATCGATGGATAGAACTTCTCCTGCCGCAGACAGCTGCGGGGTGGCTTCGACGGGTTGCATGAGGATGCTCCTATTCAGAGATACAGGACTCCTGCGGGGCAGGGGGCTCCGTGTGGAAAGGGGTTATGGGGCAGTGGGATCAGGCTGGAGGCTTTGACTCGGCCTCGATGGCCTCCCTGGCGCGGGCGGTGAGCTTGGCGGAAAGGACGGCCAGCCCGATGGCGATGTCCTGGTCCTGGACGACGATAGGCTCGGGCAGGAGAAGGGTGCGGCCGGTGAAGTTCCAGATGCCTGTGATCCCGGCCCGGACCAGCCTCAGGGCGACCTCCTGGGCCGATTCCGGCGAGACCGTAAGGATGGCCATCTTGGCGTCCATGAACGGCTTCATCTCATCCAGGTGCTGCACCTGGACCCCATTGATGAGGGCCCCGACCCGGTCCGGGGCGATATCGAAGGCGGCTTTGATTGCCAGGCCGTGATAGCCGAATCCCCTGTAGTTCAGGAGGGCGGTGCCCAGATGGCCTGTGCCCACCAGAATGGCGTCGGAAACCCGGTTCCAGCTCAGGCCATGCTCCATGGCCCCGATCAGGTCATCCACCTGGAAGCCCGTCTTGGGGCGGCCCGTGATCCCCAGATAGCCGAAGTCCTTGCGGACCTGGATGGCCTCCAGGCGGAGCATTTCCGCCAGGCTGGCACTTGATACGACGGAACGGCCCTGGCGTTGCATGTCCCGCAAGGCGGGGAGGTAGCTGGCAAAGCGCTGGACGGTCGTGAGGGGGATGCTTCCGATCTTGTAGCCGTAGGCCATCGGTCCGCTCCTGTGTGAGAGATGGTATCGATAAAAAGGTATCGATACTGTGGTAACGAATATACGCAAGTCCGTGGGGGTTTCCAGGCCTTTTCTGAATTTCCTCCCATGAGGTGATGGGTGTCACTTCGATCGGGTGGCGCGTCGGGCGGGCTGTCACGCCATGCGGCTTGCGGCATCCGTGCAAAGACTGCTTCCCCAGCTCCTTCGGGAGCCTCAAACTTCAAGCTGCCGCCACCCTGGAGTCTCCCATTTCCACCCCCCTTTCCCGCGACGAGATCCTGGGCCACCTCCGTGAAAGGATGGTGGCCTTCGCGGCATCCCGTTATGCAAGGGAGGCTTCCGAGGACCTTGCCCAGGAGGTGCTCGTGGTGATCCACGAGAAGTACAGACATGTGGAGGCCCTGGAGGAACTGATGCCCCTCTGCTTCCAGATCCTACGCTTCAAGCTCGCCGCTTGGCAGCGGAAGGTGGTGCGGCGGGGAGAGCACCTCCAGGTTGACCTGGACGAGCATCCCCTTGCGGGTGACCACCCGGGGCCCGAGGAGACCGCGGTGAAGCGGGAGCGTCTGGAAAAGCTGGCCATGGGCTTGGCGCTGCTTGGGAAACGCTGCCAGGAGATCTTCCGCCTCAAGCTCCAGGGCAAGGCCTTTGCCGAAATCCAGAAGGTGCTCGGCGCGGAATCCCTCAACACGGTCTACACCTGGGACCACCGCTGTCGGAAGCAGATGCTGGAATGGATGGGGGGGAGGTGGGACGCATGAGCAACCCGGATCCCGAATACCTCCTGGGGGGCTACGCCACGGGCACCTTGACTCCTGAGGAGAAGGCGCTGCTCCTCCGAACGGCCCTGAAAGACCAGGCCCTCTTCGATGCCCTGATGGACGAGGAGGCTCTGCGGGAACTCCTGGCGGATCCCAAGGCCCGCAAGCGGCTCCTGGCGATCCTGCCCAAGCCCCGGAAACCCTTGTTCCTGCGTCCCCAGATCATGGCCCTGGCAGCCGGTCTGGTCCTGGCGGTGGGGGTGACCTGGATGATGGAAAGGGGCCAGCCCGCTCCTTCCGTGGTGCATTCCCTGGAGCCGCAGGAATCCCGATTGGAGGCACCCCATTCCAAGGACGCCCTTCCGCAGGCCGAACCCGGGACGAGGCGCGCCAAGGCTGAGAGAGAGCCTGAAAGGCTGGCCCCAGGTTCCCCAGGAAGTCTCGGGAAGCGCCCAGACCCCCTGGCCGAGGCTCCTGCGGCGATAGCCCCTGCGTCTTCACCTGCCAAGCCTGTGGAAGTGGAGCTATCGAAGTCCATGGATGCGGTTGGTGAGCTGCGTGCCCCCGCCCCCGCCCCCTCCCCGGCGGCCAAGGCCAAGCGCACGGTATTGGCATCGGCTCGCCCTGCGTTCCGCCTGGAGCGCAATCCTGGCGGAGTCCAGGTCTTCTGGAGCGGTGAGGGGCACCTCTATGTCCTCAAGCGCGGTCCTGCGGGTGTGCGGGTCCTGGGCCCCAGGATGACCCGGGTTCGGGAGGATGGCGGGCTGGCCAGCACCTTCGAATTCACCTTGTCTGGAAAGGAACTCGTGGACATCTACCTCCTTCGGAGCCCGGTCCATGAACCTGCTTCTCTCCTCTCGGAAGCCCCTGCTGACGGGCTCTGGCGCCGAATTGAACCGTAATCCACATCCCCTGCGGATAACCTGCGGAGGGCGGTCCGAGTGCCTTTGAGGCTCAGGAGGCTTTCCCCTGTGCACAGGAAAATGGGCACAACAGTGAGCATTTCGTCGGTGGGGCGTGGGCGAGGCTGCCTCAGGTAGACGGAGCCCCCACCGATGAAATGCGGTGTTGAACAAGCCCGGAGCGGCGGGGGAGTTGGGCGAGGGCTATGGGGAAATCGCGCCTGCTGATCCACTTTTGGGGACGCCAGGTCCCCTGTCGCCCAGGGATTGCTGACTGCTGAGCCCGACAGTCCCGGCAGGGGCTTGGACCGAGTTGGCGTCATAGCAGGGCTTCGCCGTCCCGCCGTGGTGGAGGTCGTGGTGCAGGTGATGGATAGCT
>NZ_KI912269.1:224366-230465 GCF_000242615.2 Holophaga foetida DSM 6591 | reverse complement strand
GCGCGGGCCCGCCACACGGCGCCACCCCCGCCGCGGAGCGGCTTCGTTCAACAGGTCCACTGGATACGAACGGGCCTTTTGCCTGGATTTCCGGGGCCATGCCGCAGGAGGGGTAATTGTGGCATTGGTCGCAAATGCTATCCTCCAGGGTGGAATGGCAGGAGGCGGTGCCAGAATCGTCTACTGTCCACCCCCCTCTGAGCCGCTTCCACTGTCGACCTGGGGGCTTTTCCCCCTTGGCTTGCTCATTCTTGAAAGGTGCCTGCATGGACTTCCGGTCTTTAGCCATACTCTCGGTCGTTGGGCTTGGCCTTCTGGCCTTCGGGAATCAGTTGGTCCTGAATATCGCAGCAAAAGACAATCGAGCTGGGAAGATCGGCAGTGGACCCCTCGCCTCCTTGGCCTATGCAGCCCGGAATTTCAATAGGTGCAGGATGGGGGTCGCCTTGATAGTCCTGGGGCTGTTGGTGCTTATTGCCTCTTCCCTGCTGCCTTTCTTTAGCTACCGCGCAAATTAGGCCGGATCGCTCCGACTCCGGCCCCCTGCTGAAAGGAGCTGGAAACCTTCTCCTTCCACGACGCATGGAATGGCTAGGGTGGCCGCGCTCTTTCTCCTTGGAGTGGCGGCAAGTGTCCTCGTCGGAATCGTCTGGTGAGGGGGCGGGTTGGGTTGAGCGGGGGGGCCAGAAATGGCCTCCCTGGTCTTGTACAGGGATGGTCGGGTGTGCTGGAAGTCATGATCCGGTTGTCTTGGTGGGATACCAGTTCTACTATTCGATCTTGGTTTCTCGAATGGAATGGGGTTACATGAAGAGGTTGCTCATAGTTGCATTTATGCTTGTGGCAAGCGCCTATGCCAAGGTTCCTGGACAGAATCCGGTTAAGGCACGAGTGGCTTGGGCTGAAGAGAAAACAAAGGTGAATCAGGCGGCCCGTGACTATGCTCATCTGCATAAGCAGCCCGGGGCCGAGGATAATAATGTCCACTGCAAGGCCGTTGATAAACAAATGGACACCATTCTGGTTGTTCGTCCCACCACCAATTGGACCAAGCCATCTGTGCTTCGGTACCTGAATGCCAATGCCACCGATTGGCGAAAGCTCGGTTTTCAGAAAATCATCTTCATTCATAGCAATCTGAAGACGTATCGAGCCGAGGCATTCGAGTCCTTCAAGCTGGATGATACAAAGCCTGTATCCCAGTGATTCCCCCTCTTGCAGTGGAAGGAACCCTTTAGGATTGGAGTCCGCCGATTGTTGAATAATAATTGGCGCAGGTTTCCGCGAATCTGTGGCATACGTGGTACACCAAGAGGGTGGGGACAAACGCCCGATTTCTGGTCTTGGAGCTGTGCATGGCTTTCCTGAAGTCCCCCCTTACCGCCCTGATCATCCTGGGGCCCATTCTGGCCTGCGTTACAGATAAGCCCGTGGCGGTCCCCCCTCCCGCGGCACCGGCTCGCCCCCAGGGGGGGAGTGCCAAACCGAAGGCACCTGATGTGAAGAGCCTGCGGGGCCTCCTGGCCGCGGAGACTATCCGGCAGATCGCCGCCTTCAAGTGCGAGATGACGGAGATCCAGGCATCTCTCGTCCAGTCCGTCAGCCTCTATCTGGTTAGTCGGGACCAGGAGCCCTACACGGCCACCCAGAGCCGGATCGACCGCTTCACCATCCTCACGATCCACGCCAAGGGCATGACGAGGGAGCGGGCCGAAGACCTCGCATCCTGCGCGCCGCGCGAGAGGATCCGGAGCTACGGCTGGGACAAGGTCATTCTCGCCAATGACCTGGAGGGCTGGGCCTTCGACATGGCGCCCACCCCCTGACCGGGATGACACCCCGCCCTATCGTGGCATCGCCATGGTCATCTGGATTTGCACGGGTGAAGGGCTGAGACGTTCTGGGGCGGCAGGAAGGGGGCCCGAAGGGATTTCCGATTCGGACAAATGCCCTGTAGGTAGGACCCCTGGGGTGCTTAGGCATCCCAAGGGTCTTTGAAAGAGGCGGGTTTCGCCTGGGAAGGCATCGTTGCCGATGCTTTTGGTTGCTAAGGCCACCCAAGGAGAAACCCATGCTAATGACAACCGAGAACAGGGCTGAAGATCAAGCCCGACATTTGGAATTGAAGACCCAGGACCAGCGATTGAAGGTTACAAGGACGCCGAGCGGGACACCCGGTATAGCTATGAGCTGAAAATCAGGGACATCGAAAGCGCCCCGGAGAGCAGCAGTATTGTGGGGGAAATCGTGGCCGCCCTGGGCGGGCCTGAGACGCTGGGAGGCCTGGTGAAAGCCGGGGCCGCCTGGATGAGCGCCCAGGCCATGGGATCCGGATCCCTGGCGGGCTGGTGGAAGGCAATCAAAGACCCCATCATCCAGACCGAGACCGGGCCGGTGGGCGGCGTCAATTCGGAATGCGATGCACAGCCGTAATTGTCGTCGCGCAGGCCGGTATCCTGGCTGGAGTTGGCCCGGAAAATCGCAGAAGTGGAAGAGTCCGAAGAGGAGCAGGAAGAGCCCATGAACATTGAGCACTTGAAGGCCAAGCTGGCCCAGCACCTGGAGGCCGGAACCCCAACCCCCGAAATCCTGGCAGAGCTGGCCGACACTGTGCCCGCTGACACGCGGGGAGCATGGCGGGCCATGCTTCGATTTGTACCGAGCGCCGCCGCCCTGTCCTTCCTGGAGATTCCAGAGAATCACCGGGAGCGAGGGGCGGAGGTCCTGGAGGCCTTCAAGGGCGCTTGAGGAACCCCGGGAAAAAGCCGATGATGGGAATGGAGGCGCGTTCATGCCCACCCCCAAGAAGACACAGACAGCGAAGCCGAACCCCGCACGGCCGAAGATGGTGACCGTGCGACTTCCCCGGGAAATGCCCGCAGGCCTTGAATACCATTACGATGCCAAGTTTGGAGAACAGTGGCGCATCAAGACCAAGAAGGGATTGCGGGCTTTCTTTGACCTGATAGACAGCGGGGCCTTTGAGAAATGATAGCTAGGCGAAGAACCGACCTGGTGCTTTCTGGAGAGGCGCGGAGAGACATCGAGAAGATGAACACGGAGGCCAGGGCGTACGCCCTTGATGCCCTGGAAGATCTTCAGGCGCAGCCAAAAAAAGGAGAGCCAAAGAATGGAAGGTTGGTGGGGGCCTGGAGCTGGGATTTCTACGCAACCCCGACAGAGAACAGGCCGCAAGGCCGGATCGTCTACACGGTGAAACACCAGGAAATCCATGTGTTTGCTGTGAGCGATGGCCATGATGAAGCCTACAGCCGGGCTAGATCCAGAGCCGCCCGATACCTCTGATCCGCAGCCAAAGCGGAAAACGCACCAACCAGCACCTCGGAAGCCTGGAAGATCAGGCGATCTCGGGGTGCTGCCTTTTGTGGGCAGGCGGTCGAAGGGACAGACGTGGACACCTGAAAAGGAGGAAGCGCCCAGCCTGGGACCTTGGCGCAAGACTGGCCCCCCCCGAACCCTCCCGGCTGGGAATATCCGAGCTGGGGAGACGCAGAGCACGGCGATGGCGAGCCGTCGAAAATCGACAATGTAACCCTGGTGAGCCTGGGCGACATGGGGCCGTCGAAAGTCGCCTTGCAGATTCAACGGGTCATTCAGCCAGCCTTGCGGGAGAACCTGGGCTGGACTCGGGAGCTTCTGGCAGAGGCCCTGCGGGGAGCCCCTGGCGGGGTGAACGGACACGTGAGTTCTTGTCAGTGTGTGCTCTTGCGGGAGCGGGTGGGGAGTTGTGGTCATTTTAGTCTGGTGGCAGTCCTGGGGGACGGCTTGCGCAGCCCGGGAGGGCTGTGCACTTTCTTCAAGGGTTTAGGTCCCGGAAACCCTTATACTCCAATGGGATTCGGGCTAAAATTTGTGCACCTCTATTGCACTCTTCGGGGTCGATTTTGGGGTCTTTTCAACCACCCGGACGGGGGTTGCCAGCTCATCGACAGCCTCGGGTCAGATAGAGAAAACCCCTGAAAACACAAGGTTTTCAGGGGCGATCTTCTGGAGCCAACTACAGGATTCGAACCTGCGACCTGCTGATTACGAAACCGATTTTCTGATGTCACCCGGAGTCTGGTAAGGTCATTCTATATTGATTTCAGGTAACTTGATGTGGGTGATGGTATGGCGAAGTCACGGGCGGTTGCTACCAGTGTGCTACCAGTGGAGCAGGAAGAGCGTCGGGACTTGAACGAGGACAACATCCGGTCTGCTATTCCTGGTGACACTCTGTGGGACGCCAAGATCCGTGGGTTGCACCTCCGGGTATTCGAGGGGCGGATGTCCTTCTATGTTTACTACCGCACGAGGTCCGGGGCTCAGCGGAAACCCAAGATCGGGGACTACGGGACGATCACCTTGAGCCAAGCCCGGAAGACGGCCCAGGTGATGTTGGCGGAGGTTGTGAATGGTGGAGACCCCTCGAAGGCTCGTCAGGATGCCCGGGATGAGTCGACCCTTTTGGATCTATGGAAAGAGTTCCGGACCCGGGGTGGGTCGGACAAGAAGTCTGCAAGCGAAGATCTACGGATATGGTCTTATTGGTTCAGCGGAGAGAAACACCCCAGCCGGACCCCGCCCCATCGCGCCAAGATGAACTGGAAGTTGTCGGAGTTCAACTTCCAGGCGATCGACGATATCCACAAATCCATCAAGTCGCCTGTGGCTGCGAACCGCTTCTTGGCCCTTCTGTCGGTGATGTTCAATCTTGCTGCCGGTCCCTTGAAATGGATCGATTCGAACCCGTGCAACGGTGTAAAGAAGAACAGAGAGAGGAAACGTCGCAGATACGCGACGCCTGAGGAGGTTGCTCGCATCGCGGCGGCTTTGACTAGGCACGATGGACTGAAGACCTCGAACCTACCCGCAGTCGCCTTCATCAAGCTGCTGATCCTGACCGGTGCCCGCCTAGGTGAGATCGCCTCAGCCCGTTGGGATCAAGTGAAGGGGACGAAACTTGTGCTTCCTCCTGAGCAGCACAAGACTGGTCGAAAGACTCAACATGATCGGGTGATCCAGCTCAATTCCGCCGCGATGGAGGTGCTGGACTCACTGCCTAGGACATCGGGCACCCTTACGGGCATACAATCCCCGGCCAAGATGTGGCAGGTCGTTCGAGTCGAGGCGAAATGCCCTGATCTCCGTATCCACGATCTGCGGCATAGTTTTGCATCGGTCGCCGTTGGAGCTGGGTACAACCTTGCCCAGATTGGCGAACTTCTGGGGCATACGTCCACACAGACGACCCAGCGATACGCGCACCTGATCGACGAGGCGGCTCATGAGGCAGCGGACAAGATTGGGGAACGGATCGGGGTCATGATGGCGGAGAAGGGGCCGCAGGGATCAGAGTCGCAAGGGGCGAGCAAGAAGAGCCTTTGATAGTCGGCCAGCGCATCACCACCTGTTCGTCTGACAGATTGAAGGTGCGCTTGCGAAGCTGAAGGCCCGCCACCAGTCGCATGGGAACAGCCGGACCAGACGGCGGACTCTCCCGAGATGAGCCATCGGGGCAGGATGCCAAATACTCAGACTTCCTAAATCAATGTCGACTTTCGAACCCCCAACAATCGGTCGACCTCATCAGGCCTGAATGGAAGTCTCGCCGCTGCAACTTGAAGTGGGAGACCCTATCAACTTGCGCAGCGAGTTGGTGCCACGTTCTCCTCTGCCCCCAAGGTCAGGCATGCTGTCGCTGTTTCCTTTCTTCAGCCAGGAGTCACCATGCCCCAGTCCCATCCCGTTGAACAACTCTTCGCCCGCCTGGCCGAAATCCGCCCCTACGGAGGTGGAATGGTAGAGATCAACAGCCACCTTCCCGGTCTTGGTTGAACGAAGCCGCTCCGCGGCGGGGGTGGCGCCGTGTGGCGGGCCCGCGCAGTAAGAAAGCTAGCAATTCCATGTAAATGAAGGCTCCTTGGTCATCGCGATGTTGACGCATCGCCAGACGACTGTCAAGCGACATGAAAATTAACCCACCCGGCGACACGAATATTGACCCCCTTGTTGTATGAGCCCGTGGGGTGTCTGGAGCGTAGGCCGTAGGCCGAAGCGGAGGACACCCCACTGGGTGCGGCTCAGGTGGTGGCCGCT
>NZ_KI912269.1:172391-224266 GCF_000242615.2 Holophaga foetida DSM 6591 | reverse complement strand
CCATCACCTGCACCACGACCTCCACCACGGCGGGACGGCGAAGCCCTGCTATGACGCCAACTCGGTCCAAGCCCCTGCCGGGACTGTCGGGCTCAGCAGTCAGCAATCCCTGGGCGACAGGGGACCTGGCGTCCCCAAAAGTGGATCAGCAGGCGCGATTTCCCCATAGCCCTCGCCCAACTCCCCCGCCGCTCCGGGCTTGTTCAACACCGCATTTCATCGGTGGGGGCTCCGTCTACCTGAGGCAGCCTCGCCCACGCCCCACCGACGAAATGCTCACTGTTTTTTTCCAGGGGGTGATGGGCTCTGGAAGGCCCCTGGTAGCCGGTTACGCCCACCAATGCCCTTTGGCGGCATCATGGTCCTCGGTAACAATTTTCAATGCACAGCCAACCATCCAGCCCTGTTGGAGCAGGGTGAGGAGGATCGCCAGAAGGACGCAACCTGGCGCAATCTCCTTGCCTTCTTGGCTACTCTTGGGATCGATCCGGGAAGGTGCTTCTTTACTAACGCTCATATAGGGTTAGTAGAAGGTTCCGATGCCACACGCACTGTCCCGGCCATGTCCGACCCCGGCTACATTGGGCGGTGCCGGGCCTTTCTTCTCCACCAAATCGCGATCCTGCGTCCCCGCCTGATCCTAGCGATGGGGACCAAGGTCCCATCCTTCCTTGCTCCCCTCAGCCCCCAAACTGCCAGCTGGAACAAAACCAAGACCTGGGCCGAGATCGACGCTGAAGAAGGTTGCTTGGTTGAGGCGGCGGAGTTCCCTGGACTTCCAGGGGCCGTCACCATTGTCTGTATCCTCCACCCGAGTTTCCGAGGCCCAAATCTCCGGAGACGCAGCTTTGCCGGGCTCATCGGTTCAGCAGCGGAGGAGGCCCTCGTCAGGAAGGGGTTGCGATGCTCAGAGATCTCCGCACTACCAGACGGCCCCGCCCATGACTGAAGCCCAGGTCGCCTTCATGAAGGACATTGAGCACCGCTACCAAGAGGTCAGCGGCCTCCAGGACCGGTCGGCCTGCAAAATATTCTATGGGCCTGTGCGGCCAGCACCCGTGATGGTGTTGGGTATCAACCCTGGCGGTGACCCAGCGGAGGTAGTTGCCGATAGCCTCCACCGCAGAATGGGATGGACTCCGCAGCCTCTATTGGTTTCTACGAGCATGACGAGTGCGACCTGACGTCGCCTCATACGACGAGTTTCGGGCATCGGAGGACGATCTTCTTTCCCCGGAAGAGGTTGACGTTCACCGTGGTGAGGTTCGGGCAGTCGACGAGGGACGTCCCCCCGCACATGCGGGTCTTCGACGTCGGCCGTCCGATGACCCGGAGGCTCTCACAACGTCGCACCGTCAACGCTGGAGGTGGTAGGGCATCCCGGGGGAATACCGCGTCGATGCTTTCGAGGCCGGGGCAATCCTCGACCTCCAGACTCGCCGTGAGCTTGCCTTGGATCCTGGTGAGCTGCGGACACTGGGAGATCCGAATCGCCGTGGCCGCAGGCAGCTCGATCCTCTCAAGGCCACTGCAAGCCTGGATGGTCAAGGTCCGCCTGGGGCAGCTAAGTCCATCGAGGGGCCTCACCCCATCCACCCCACGGATGGAGACGTCACCCCAGACCTCAAGGTGCTTGGGGAGCAGGAGCCCAGGCCGGGGACCCTCTACCGTGAGGGAGCAGGCCAACCTGCAGGGTAGCCAGGTGAGGTCGACGAGAGCTGACCCAGGACCGATGTGGAGGCCCTCGGGACGGAGGATCTTCCGGAGGCTTTCAGGAATGCGTATGAGGTCTGCGTCATCCAGCCAGGCACTGGGGGGCCACCTCGTCAGGAGGTAGGCCACCATGTCCTCGGACCTCGTACCCAGATGCTCCAGGACCCGCCACCCATCCTTGAGAACGACCAAGGTCCATAGCCCCACCTGGGGGTTGTCCGGGGAGAGGTCCTTACGCTCCCTGATTCCGGCACCCAGCCTCAGGAAATACGGGAAGAGCATATGGAAGCCATCCATGACAGCATTTGCGAGGTCCTCGACGGGAAGCCCCTGAGCCTCCAGAGCCCGCAGGTCCGCCTCGACGGCCTCCTTCGAGGTCGCATTCGAAAATGGGAAGGTGAAGCCGAAGCCTCGCCCTTGGGCCGCAAAGCCAACCCTGAAGGTTGAGGCTGGGTGGATGAGACGGTCGACGCCCATGTGGGCTCCTTTGGAATGCGACAGAACGACGGGGGTGCCGTTTGTGAGGCGGCCTAGACTAGATGGCCTCGGAGACATATCCGCGACTGCGTCTACGGCTCTCCTGCCAGCTTCAGGGCCTTCAGAGCGGCGTGGATCTGCTTACGCCGGTAGTAGTTCCCCATCCCCACTCGCTCACCCCTGGCGTCCTCCTTGATTCGAGTCGCGTTGATGGAGAGCGTCGCGAGGTGGGGGATCGTCTTGTCGTTTCGAGGAACCTCGGCGGTGGTGAAGGGGTTCACCACGCTGGACTCCATCCCCTCGTCCTCGAAGGCTTCGTTGTCCTCGTTGGTGCTCCGCTCCGTGTTGTAGCTCTCGTCAAAGAAGGGGATGAGGAACGTGCGGCCTTTGACCTCGGAGTAGAAGTCACCCGAAGCCTCGTCGTTCATGTCGAGAACAACGATGTGCTCCGCCTGTGTCCCATCCATGTCCACGAGCTTGAACGTGGTCGTGGACATACCGCCTTCCCGGTGCTCAATCTCTCCGGTGATCACGCTCTCCTGGTCGTAGATCTCCATCAGCTTCAACATGTCCCTGGGGGGGATGTTCATGATGAAGAACGCCTGCTCCACCGTGCCGTAGTGACCCTTGTGCGTGACGTAGCCGAAGCCCATGTGGTCCAAGGATTTCTTCAGATTGACCCGGGCGATGTTGTTCTGCTCAGGGGAGACGGTCTTCCCCTGGGGGTTGTCCGGCGACATGATCCCGAAGGTGTGGATCTGGGGGACCATGCCCTTCATGATCATCATCAGCCTGGGGAGGTCAAAGCCCATTTGGGATGTTGAATTTGGGTAGACAAGACGATCAATGCCCATGCGGGCTCCTTAGAAGCCGATCGATCGGCGGGGGATGCCACCCTTGAGGCGACACTCTTCCGTGAGGCGCCCGACGAGGTCCGCGCCGGTCGTGATGGGATCGAACCTTCCCTGACGCAAGACCACTGCGAAGTCCCCAGGGGTCAGACGAGGCATGCGACTTACACTCTCAAGGTTCTTCGATGTGGGCGTGATGCCGAGGCCCTCACAGGCGTCCATGAACATCGCCACGCGCTGAGTCGGTTCCAGGAAGTCGAAGCGGATCTTCGCGTCAAAGCGTCGCAACGCCGCAGGGTCCTGGTTGTCCATGAGGTTGGTCGAGGCGACGAAGACACCCTTGTAGGTCTCAAGTTGGGTCAGCATCTCGTTGACTTGGGAGACCTCCCAGCCCTGGGAGGCCAGGGAGCGGTTCCGCAGGAAGCTGTCGGCCTCGTCCAGGAGGAGCACAGCCCCCTCGTTCTCGGCCTGACGGAACATCCGGGCCATGGCCGCTTCGGTCTGACCGACGTACGCGCCCAGCAAGTCGGAGGCCCGGTGTAGGTGCAGTGGACGGTCGGTCACTCTCGCGAGGTGATGCCCGAAGGCTGTCTTGCCCGTGCCGGGCGGCCCGAAGAGGCAGAGTCTTGCCGCCCCCGACTCCTTCACACCCCGGCAGATGACCTCCAGGTCACGGTCCGCGTTGAGAAGCTCCAGACGGTATTGAGTGGGGCTGTCGACGGAGGCTCGGGACCGGCGGGGGACTCCCATGGCTTCCAGGGTATTGCCTACGAGGCACTCCATGACTGCCTCGGCGTTGGGTCCCTCGGGCGTCTTCGTAACCACGTGGGCGACCTTGGCGGCTCGTTCGATGCCCGCTGGGGTGAGTGCTTGGTGATCTGACATTCGCCTGAGCCAAGCCGGGGACACTGCGAGATCAGCGGTGTGGTTCTGGAGGATAGTCTCCCGAACGCTCCGAGGAGGCACCCCGACCTCAATCACCATGTCGAAGCGTCGAAGGAAGGCGAGGTCTATGACGGAAAGGGAGTTCGTCACCCAGAAGGTTGGGGTCGGGTTCTCCTCCAGGAGCCGGTTGACCCAAGCCTTCTTACCGCCGCCATTGGCGTTTGATCCGCGACGGATATCGTCGTCCGCCGGGCGGAACACATCCTCGATTTCGTCAAAGAGCACCAGAGGCTTGGGGTCGCCCCCAAGAACCCCTTGGGCAAGCTGGTAGGCGCCAAAGCGAGCTTCAGGTCGGTGGGCCTCACCGTAGCGGTCCTCAGAGGCGACCTCGAAGAGGGAGGCCTTGAGTTCAGCAGCCACAGCCCGGGCGAGTTCGGTCTTCCCGGTCCCAGGCTGCCCGTGGAGCAGGATATTCACCCCTTTGCGGCCTGTACGAAGCACCTCCTCCATGTAGGGGATGAGGATCTGGAGGTTCTCCCGTAGGTGGGGATATGCGTTGATCTTCAGCTTGGCGGGGTGACTCCTGAGGAAGTTCGAAAGGAAGACTTCCGAGGGATCGTCATGGTGGAGGGTCAGCTGGTCAGGCAATCCTTGCAGGAGGCCGATCTTGGAATCAAACCCCCACTTGTTCCTCAGCTCGGACCAGACGAGCCCTGAGTGAATAAGCTTGGCGGTGTGGAGCAGGGCGGAGGTGATCTCTTCGACAGGACGCCTGGTGGCCGCAGCGATCAGGGCGTGAACCTCGTGCGTCCGCAGGGGGCCGAACTTATCCAGGAGCGTTCCGAGCAGGGTTGAGTGGTGAGCAAGGCCCAGGAAGATGAGGATGTCCCGCTCCACCGGGTTGAGGGCGAGGGTCTTCACCAACCACTCGAGGTTGCAGGTGAGGGGTTCTGCCCCAGGGAGCTTGGGGGCGAGGATGTTCAAGGTCTTGAGGCGACGGTTGAGAAAGCGAAGGAAGCCCGGTGACCGAGCTAAGGGAGGAGCCCCCTCGGTTTCCAGCCCCATGAGGCGAACAATCCACCGGTCAGGAAACCCCCGGGCGTCCACAGCGACTCGGATGCCGTCTAGGTCCACAAGCAGCCGGAGGAGCATCAGGGTGGTCACCTGGTCGAATCCAACGGGAAGACCCTGGAAGGGCCTTCTTGATACTCGTGCCATTGGCGCCTCCACCCTAGTACTAGGGCCGAAGATCTCCGATTTGCACTCCTTCGGGGGAGATGCCCCCAAACCCTCCCTAGTAATAGATGGGGATTACAGGAGCCACAGGCTGTCGGTCACGGGACCTCAGCACGGCTCTGGAGGGCCAATGAACGACGATCAGAGTGGGGCCGTGGTCATCACGGTGGACTACCAGTACGACATCCACAGCATTCGGCTATCGGGCCGGACCTATGCCCGGATCAAGGCCGGGAAGCCCGTGACCATTCGAGGGCAGGGATTCTTCAATGAAGAACGCTGGGAGGTAGATCGCTGGCGTTTCAATCACGGTGATCAGGGGACGGTGTGTGTATTCACCGACGAAGGTCGGGACATCTTCGAGGGGTATCTCGACGCTGGGGATGTGTGGGTCGACAGCCCCGAACTCTGATTCAAACCAGTGAGATTGCTTCAGTCCCTGGCTTGAACCCGAGTTCACTACTCGCCTATTTCGGCACCTTCACATTCGGGGTGGAGGCAACGCGGCAAGCTTCTTGGAAGGAACGCCTCTTCGAGACCCCTTTACCCATGCAAATCTTCGACAGGAGTCAGGCATCTTGCGATGATAAGTTGATCAAATAGGTATGCCATGACTCCAGAAGCTCAAGCACTTGTTCAGATTGACGCCCTCCTCGTGAAGGCTGGGCGAGTGATCCAGGAGGCCAGGATATGACCCATCCCGGTACCGATGCCTCGTGGCTTTCCCTGGACGAGACTAAAACCCTTGAATTCAAACGGATCAAGGGTGCAGAACTCAAAAAGATCCTCCAGACCCTGACAGCCTTCGCCAACACAGACGGAGGTTTCCTGGTCATCGGCATGGAGGATCTGAGCAAGGCTCAGGGCAAGGATCGTCTTTACGGGATCGAGGAAAACGAGCCCGCTGTGGACGACCTGCGGCGGGAGCTGAGGACCCGGGTGATTCCGAACATCGGCGGAGAACTGGGGCCAGAGCCCCTTTTTCAACGGATCCCATGCACTCTCCGAGATGGGACCCCAGGGCACCTGCTGGCCATCGAGGTTAGGCCCAGCAAGGATCTCCACTCCATCACGGGAGGCGGTACATGGGAGCGCTTGGACAAGGGCAACCGCCAGCTCTCTGCCCAGGAGGTCACGGATCGACGCTTCCGCCTGGGGGCCATTAGCGTGGTAGACCAGCCTGTTGATGTGCCTTTTGAACTTCTGGATACGCCCTTATGGCACGAGTACCGCACGACTCGGGGCAGTACGGCCCCCTTTCCAGAGGTATTGGGTCATATGGGGCTCTCCAAGCCCCTTCCCGGTGGGGCATGGAAGCCCACGCGCCTAGCCGTACTGCTCTTCGCCCACTACCCCAGCGAGGTCCTGGGGGAGAAGTGCGCCATCCGCCTCTTCCACTACCAAGGGGACGAGATCAAGCAAGCGGGCAACACCTACAATTTCCTGCGCCCCCCCAAAACCATTGGCGGCCCCCTACTGACCCAGATTCGGGAAGCCCTCAAGAGCGTGGTAGAAGCCATCTCAAAGGGGGTTCAAATGGGTCCCCTCGGTATGGAGATCGTGCAGAGCTACCCTCTGCGTGTACTCCAGGAGGCCATCACCAATGCTGTGCTACACCGGGATTACCGCCTGCCCACCGATATTCATATCCGGATCTTCGCCAACCGAGTTGAGGTGGAAAGCCCTGGCGTTCTACCCCACCGACTCCGGGTGGACGAACTGGGGAAGGTGGGAAGCAAGCCGAGGAACCCCAGCCTGACGGGACACCTCCGAGACTTCCAGGACGCACCCAACTTCGAGCTGGGCGAAGGCATCCGCATGATGAACACCCTCATGCGTGAAGCCGAACTCTTCCCACCGGTCTTCCAAAGCAGCCCGGATCGCGAATCTTTCACGGTCATCCTGCGGAACCAAGCCCGCCCATCCGTGTGGAACCAAGTCGAGAGCTACTTGGAGACCCATGCCACCATCGGCAATGCTGAAGTTCGCCAGTTGCTTCGCACGGATGATCCTATCAAGGCCAGTCGTCAGCTCCGGTCCTGGTTGGATGCGGGTCTACTCACCCTCGCCGACCCGACGGCATCCCGCAGTCAGCGACGCTACAAGCTTCCGGGAAGGGACACCCAAGTCGATCTTTTTGACTCAGCCTGGGGCTCTGTGGGCAAGGAGGAGACTGAATTGGAGTAGGCCTCCTCCCCCCTTTTTTCTTTTGCATTACCGTCCTGCAAATGAATTTCGACTTTTCATCAAGCCCAATCAAATCAGTCGGTTTTGGGAACCCCCTATTGCACAAGAGGCATACTAAAGGTATGTGGCTACTCATTATTCATTGTGTATGAGATAGGTCGAACTCAGGATCAAGCCTATTGCAAAGGCGAATAGAAAACGAACTGATGCTGGTGTCTAACCTAGATTGATATCAACAATAGCAATACCGTCCTATTGCGTTGCGACTTCCGGACGTCCACCCCTGTGACCCATGCTTCACGCTCCACCCTCCAAGGCTTTCTTGAGCATGAAGGGGCCTCACCAATCTCATATTCCCTGGTTGCAGATCCCCAAAATGGTCCACAATGACAGCACCACCATGAGCGAGCTGAAAATCCGTATAGAGCTGAATAAGGGGGGCGTGGGTATGCCCCTTGAGAAGCTTGTTGTTCGAGCAGATCACCTAGTTCGGTTTCTCAATGCGGTGGTCGCAGACCTTGGATTACAGAAGGGGCAGGCAGCCTGGCTCGCAGAGGATTTCGCTAACGGTTCCGTCGACTTCGATTGCCGTCTCTCTGGGGAAATAAGCCCTCAGGTCGTCGATGACACCCGCTCCCTACTCGACTCGTTTTTTGGAAACAAGCCTCCAGAACCACTACTGGCCCTTAAGGTCACACCCGGAACCAAGGGTCAGTTCAGGCGCCTCACCAGTAATCTGGATCCCAATGAGTTGATCCGCGTCTCCCTCTACCAACCAAGCAATGGAGAGCTTGGCCCCTGGCTGCTCGTTAGTGACTCCAGTTCGAGTTTGTTGGACGAGGAACCCCGCCTAGGCAGGACTTACTATGGTGAGGTCCAGGGAACTGTGGCAGCCCTGTTCAAGGAGGGGAAGTTACATCTATGGGTGCGCGATCTATCCACGGATCGTCGGGTCCGTTGTTCCTTTGCTCCCGATCTTTATCCGGAGGCAGTAAGGGCATTGAACGATCCAGGGGCGGTCGTTTTTATTGACGGCCAGGTCACAGAGGACCCGGACACAGGAGACACCGTTGAGATCCAAGCGGAGCATATACGGCCCGCGCCACAATTCTCCTTAGATCTGTTTAACAGCATGCTTGGGGCAATTCCGGACTACACCGACCCAATGACCACACTAGAACACACAGAGGTCTTCCGTGACCGCTAAACCTCGGATCTACATCGATTCCAACCCCATCATCGACTTGGTGAAGTATGAGGTCAGGGGCAACGTTCAGAACGAGATTACTGAACATGCGTGGCACACCCAGCAGCTGATTCGTGCCGCTCAAGATGGTCTCGTGGATTTGTACACCTGCACGCTCAGTATTGCGGAATGCACCCATGTGAGTGACCACAAGAAAGAGGAACTCGCGAGGCCCTTTTTCCTTGGTCTTCTGGCATCGGGTAGAGGTGGTTTCAAGCTCATCCAGCCAACCATGGTGATTATGGAGCTCGCAAGAAGTCTCCGCTGGGTACACAACTGTACATTTAAGGGCGTTGACTCAGTTCATGCCGCAGCAGCAGCGCACTTTCACTGTCAAGAGCTGCTTACCAATGATCAAAAAATGTTGAGCAACGCATCTCTTCTCCAGCAAACCCACAGGCTCCGAATCTGTCGTCCCTCTGGAACGAGGTTGCTACCCGATGACTATCGGAAACAGTCCCTATTTACTGATGAGGACACCGAAGCTACGGGGGCCTGACTCAATATTCGTGGTGGGGACCACCCATTCACGCCTGAGAGCGAAACGACAACATACACATCCTTGGTCGCCCGCACATGGCCAATGTCCGTTGTGATGGCCGACCAAAGTGACGCATGGTGACTACTCATGAACGTGAAGAATGACTTGTGTGTCAAATGCCTAGCCGGATCTCATCCGTGATTGTTGTTGAGTCTTCCGAATGAACTTCGCCCCTCCTATATGACGACCCGAATTTCTCGGGTTGCAAAAGGAGGTCGAAATGAAAACTCTCACCACCCACATGGGCACCATGGTCAACATGATCCCGGCCCCTGAGGCGGCTCGCCTCACCAGTCGCAGCCCCCAGACCCTGCGCCGCATGAGTAAGGCCGGTGACCTCCCGGTCTTCCGGGTCAAGCGTTGCCTCTACTATCGGCTCTCTGATCTGGAGGCCCTTTTTCAGGTTGTCGAGATCGAAGGGGGTGTGTAGTGAGCCGGGACCCCAAGCTGAATTCCAATCAATTCCCTGACGAGGTGTTGGCTTACTTCGGCGTTGTCGGAATTCCCAAGACTGAGGCGGGCAAGGAAGAGGTCGCTGCTCATTTCCGGGAGGGGGCCGCGGCGCTTCAGGCAATGAGCGATGCCTTCGAGAAGGGGGCTCAGTTTCTGGGAATGGACGCTCACGGTCTGGGGGACCAGGTCCAGGTGTTCATGGAGCGTGCCTTGAGCGGGAAGGCGAATTACCCTGGCGAGGGCATCTCCTTCAAGCGGACTGCTTGGGAGGTTAGCGGGATCAGTACGCTCATTCCGGATGTCGAAGGGGTTCAGTGCCTCCCCAGCACCGAGGGCCAGCTGCGGATCGAAGTCGGGGAGATGGAGTGCCGTCTGATTTTGGATGACCCATGTATGAAGCATGGGGGAACTGGCCTCAGGCTGAGCCCCAACACGCCTAGAGAGGCGTGGAAAATGGCGTCTCTATTCCAACGGCTGGCGAATTCGCTTCGGACCATAGGAGACCGGGCATCCTACCGGGCTCGAGTTCCGAAAGGTGCTCTCTGCCAGGCTTGTCAGGAAAACACCGTGATCCCGGCAAGCGGGCTGGATGAGTCTGCGATTGCCAATCATCGGAGTGAGCAGTTCTGCTGTTTGTGCGACCCCGTGATTCGGCAAGGGCGCGCCATGTATAAGTCTGCCGTAACCGTGTGGAACGGTCGCCAAATCCGCTTCGCCGGGGTGACAGAGGAGGTGCTTCAGGCTGTCATGGAAAGTCTTTAGCTGGGATGTTCTGGGGCCACCCTGAGTATTACTGCTTAGGTGGCCCCTGCCACCATCGCCTTGGGGCATGCAATGGTGGCAGGGGCACCTCGTCACAGGAGATTCCCAGAGCCGTCAGTCAGTCCACTGGCCGCAGGTAATGGTAGAGGGTCTCTCGACTGACACCGAACTCACGGGCTAGCTGGGCCTTCTTCTCCCCGGCGGCAGCACGCTGCCGCAACTCGGCCGCACGTTCAGGTGACAATGCCCTCTTTCGACCTCGGTAGGCTCCACGTTGCTTCGCTAACGCGATGCCTTCGCGCTGGCGCTCACGGATGAGGGCACGCTCGAACTCTGCGAATGCACCCATGACGGAGAGCATGAGGTTCGCCATCGGGGAGTCCATGCCTGTAAAGGTCAGGTGCTCCTTGACGAACTCGACGCACACGCCACGCTGGGTAAGTCCCTGCACCAAGCGGCGCAGGTCATCCAGATTGCGGGCCAGGCGGTCCATGCTATGCGCCACCACCGTGTCTCCCTCCCGCACAAAGGAGAGCAGAGCATCAAGCTGGGGACGCTGTGTGTCCTTGCCTGACGCCTTGTCGGTGAACACCTTGTCCACCTGAACGTTCTCGAGCTGGCGTTCAGGGTTCTGGTCCAGGCTGCTGACGCGGATATAGCCGATGCGATGTACTTGCAAGTTGCCTCCGGCTGGAAGTGTCAACTTGAAGTCTATAACCCTGACGGGGATGTGTCAATAAACGGTGATACCGACTCCATCCTGACACTCTGGGGAGGGGCTCCTGACGTCCATTTAGGGTATACCCCAAATGGGCAGCTTTGAAGTCGCAGTGCTCCCGTGCCACCTCAACGACGTCGGGTGTTCCCCATGGCGACGTAGATGATGCGCGTCGGAGCCGGTTCTGGCGGGATCACGGGCATCCTCATGACTGCAAGGCAGCATTCGCGGCATAGTTGAACAGTTCCCCAGGTTGTGTGTCGCACGCTCTCCAGCTGGTCCGAATAGCGTGAGCATTGATGGCAATTGCCTGTGCCACCTGGTGAGGAGGCACCCGTTCGAGTTGTGGGCCTCAGGAGGCACTCGTAGGAATGAGGTGCTGGAAGTGCTGAATGTTCGATGATTGGCTGCGGCCTTTGCTCGAGTGCTTTCTTTGTCAGCGGCTTGGGTCCCCTGCTTCGCATCGGTAGCACCCTGCGTTCCCAGTCTTCCGCATATGCCAAGCCTTCAGATAGGCAGTATCGTCCTCCACTCGTGCGACTTACTTCTCCGGCCCTTATCATTTCCTTCAAAAAGTGCTCGAGTAATCCCTGGGAGAAGGTAATCCTTTTTTTTGATAATGATTTCCTGATTTCTTCAAGCCTGCGAGGTGCTCCATTCGCAAGGAATGCTTTGATTGCGTAGCGGATTGCTTTTTCGCGATTAGGACTGATCATGCGAACGGCTCTGGCTTGGTGGTTGTAGATATTGGTATATGCGATTGTATCCAGTAGTGGTGTCAATCTGTGTGGCGTCATGCATCTGTGGCTCGCTGCTAATGGCGATTTATTGCTGATCTATTTGGCCCCTCCCGTTCTGGACATTGCGTGTGTAGCGGCATCGCGGGTAGTTGCTGCACCCGAAAAAAGGCCCAAAACGCCCATTCCGCTCCCGCAGGGCCCCCCCGCAGACCGGACAGCGTTCGGGTGCCTCCCCGTCGACCTCCTGGGGCTCTGGAGTCCTTTCCTGGGCTTTCGGCTCGGGAAAGATGGCCTGGTAGAAGCGCTTGATGGCGGGGTCACACTTCACGTCACCAAGTTGGATGGGGCGCACCAGGGTGATATCGGAGAGTGAGCGGCAGCGGCTCAAGGCCACGTAGACCTGGCCGGGGGCGAAGGCGCCGGTGCCCAGGTCCACCCTGACCCGTTCCAGGGTCTTGCCCTGGGCCTTGTGGATGGTGACGGCCCAGGCCAAGGTTAGCGGGAACTGAACGTAGAAGCCTGTCGACTGGGGGACGATTCGATCCTTGGTGTAGTCGTAGGTGTAGCGGAAGGACTCCCATCGCTCCTGGGTGACCTCGTGAATGGCGCCGGGGTGGTCGGTTAACAGTTCTACCTGGATGGACTTCTCCAGGATGGCGTGCACCCGACCGATGGTGCCATTGACCCACCGACGGCTGGAGTCGTTTTTGGTAAACATCACCTGGGCCCCAGGCTTCAGGGCAAGGTTCAGCGGGGCCGGGAGCCGCTCCTCCTCGACGGCGAACTTTCCTGAGACAACCCCCTCGAAGATGCTGGGTTCACCAGGGAGCGCATCGAGGGCCTCTCGGTTTTCCCGGTCCGCGGCGGCATTGGTGGTGGTCAGGGCCACTAGATGGCGCTCCTGCCCCTCGGTGTTGGCACACGCAGCGTTGATGGATGGGATCACCTCTTCCAGGGACTCCGCTTCCCGGACCTTGCTGAGCATCTCCATGAAAGCCGTATCCCGCTGCCGGAAGATGCGCCCCAGTTCGACGGGGAGCAGTTGCCCCTCCTGGAGGGCCTTGGCGCTGAAAAAGTAGGGGCTTTCGTAATGCCGCCCGAAGAGGACGGTCTCCTCGCCTCGGGTCACCACCGGGGGGAGCTGGAGGAGGTCGCCCACCAGCAGCAGCTGGACGCCCCCGAAGGGGCGGTCTCGATGCCGCCCGTTGATGCGCAGAAACAGGTCCATGGCATCGATGAGGTCAGCCCGCACCATGGAGACCTCGTCGACGATCAACAAGTCCAGCTTGGTGTAAAGGCGGCGGTCCTTGACCTCCTTGATGTCCTCCTCAACCACGATCCGGGGCGGTAGACGGAAAAAGGAGTGGATGGTGGCCCCACCCACGTTCAGGGCCGCCACGCCCGTCGGGGCCACCACCACAACCTGCTTCTTGAGCGAGTGCCGGATGTAGTGGATCAGGGTCGACTTGCCCGTGCCCGCCTTGCCACTGACGAAAACAATGGGGGCGCCCGCCTCGATGAGCTTCGCCACCTTGCGGTATTCCTCCGTGACCTCGATGCCTTCCAACGGATTGGGGGGCTGGGGTGTGGTCCGGCGCTGGACCGGGTCATGGGTGGCCACCCGGTTCAGCTCGGCGATGCTGACCGGCTTGATGCCCAGGATGGCTTTCAGTTCGCCCAGGAAGCTCATGGCGCGTCACCGGGCCCGGATGGGGCGAGGGTGGATGGCTGCCATCACCTTTGCCTCTTAATGGCTTCTGCCATGGCATCGTAGGCGAAAAGGATGGTCTCCTTGGTTTGAAAGGTGCCGTAGGCTGCTTCGTCCTTCCGCTTCACGATGGGGAAGGTGCCCATCACGTAGGCCACGTCCTCACGGGAGATGCCGTAGAGGTGGAAGAATGCGGCGTCCAACTCACAGCGAAGCAAGAATCGGCGTTCTTCATTCCAGCAAAAAGCAGGACCTGTCGAACCACATTCACAACCAAGCGCCTGCATATCTCTGGCTGTATAGGCGAGTTCGAGTGCCCTGGTGCTGATCCACTTTTCCAAGCTCTCCCCTGGGGACCAAGCACAAGGAGTCGCATAGGCATCAGGGGGCAGGACCGCCAACTGGAATAGGTAGCCGTAGGTGAGATGTGTCCCACCGATCTTCTGGCGGGCCAAGTAGTCCAACACAAAAGCCGTCAGGTTGGCCTGGAAGCATAGCCGCAGTGTGGCTCCAAGCCTGGAGCGGAAGAGGGGGCTCGTGTGTCCCACCCCTGCCCTCGGCAGTGCACTCGCAATGACCGTGCGTTCATTGGTAGCGTTGGTGATATCGCGCCAGCCCATGAACCATCGGGGGGTGCGGTGTTCTAGGAAGGTCTCGGCCACCCGCTCGGGGGGCTGTACGACGCTGAGGACCGCTTCGTCCTGGGGGGTCCAGCCACAGGTGGTCGCTGCCTCCAGGGCCCTGTCCAGGGCCAGGTTGCTCAGGTTCACGTGATCAAGGCAGGGCGTCTGGGCCCTGCGGGTGCGCCATAGGTCCTGCGCGGCCACCGCCAGCTGGGGCCCTTCGCCCACGCTTGCCTCTACGAGATCAGCCCCCAGGGCCCACTCGCCCAGGGCGTTGGCCATCGCATTGCTGTCCCCGGCCGTCAGCGCCCGGCGCAGACCCTTTGGGATGTCCGCAGCGCGGAGTTTGACCTCGCGCTCGGGCACCCAGTAGCGGGGCATGACCTGGGTAGAATGATCCGCCTTTTCCGATGCCTCGAAGTCCCGCGTGTCGGTGTCGTTGGCGTAGGTCGCAAAGCGGTGGTCGAAGTGGTGGAGCATCTTCGCTTCGTAGAGGGGCAGGTAAGCATCCTGGTCCTTGCGAAAGCTGTTGCCATCCAGGGTCCAGCCATCGCTGGACAGATCCCCCCGGGTCTTGAAGAGTCCGGAGTCGCTGGCCATGTTGAAAAGCCCCTGGCTGAAGCTAAGCCGCCATGGGTTCACCTCGGGCATGGGCGGGTCGGCCTCCTCGTCCGCCTCCTGGATCAGCACGGGCACCCGACGATAGATGGCCTTGGTCAGCTCGGCATCAGTCTTGGAGCGGAAGGTGGCGCAGGTCCCGGTGTTGGGGCTCAGTAGCGCCAGATCTTCGGCCGTTAGGGTGAAGTGCTTGTCCGGGTCCTCCAGGTCCTCCACCTGGAGCAGGAAGAACGCGAAGTCCGTGCCCTGGCTTGCCCTGCATTCCGCCCCACCCATTGTGACTAGGGAGAATTTGATTCGGCTGTCAACAGCAGGAAAGATCTTCTCCCGGTTTTCGAAGTCGTAGAGGCGCTGCAGGGCTCCGCTCTGCATCAGGTCCTGGAAGAAGAACTTGGTGGTGTCGTCCGTGGCGATGCCTGAGGGCACGACGATGCCTGCCTGTCCCCGGGGGAGGAGGAGGTTGCGCATTGTTTCTGCGAAGATGCTGTATGTATTGATCTTGCCTACCGCGCAGAGCGGGAATTGCCCCGATTCTCGGATGAGCTGTCGGGTGCCCTGCGCGATGCGCAGATCTGTTTTGAACGCGGCCAGGAGTCCAGGGTTGTTTTCTGCAAGAGCCGCGATGCGCCTTGTCCGCTCGGCCGCAGTCGGGGCAGAGGCCACATGCTCGTCCCTTGCCGCGAACCATTCCTCCTCCTTCATCTCCAGGGTCTCCCAGGGCGGGTTCCCCAGGACAACATCGAATCCCCCCACCCATCCCAGGGACCCGTTTCCCGGCTGGAAGACCTGGGGGAAGGCCAGATGCCAGTGGTGGAAGGCATAGGTCTCCGCCAAGGATCGGATCCTTTCGACGGCCCTTGCGGGCAGGCGATCCGGGGAGAGCAGCAGCTGCTCGAAGCCCCCCTGGGTCAGGGGGGCGGCCCCTCCCACATCACCTGCGGTCTGGGTGGTCTTCTCCCAGACGAAGGCGGCACACCAGGCATCAGCCTGGAGCTTGGCCTCGGCCCATTCGGCGGAGTCCCTAAGGGCGCGGAAACGGGCCTCCTTGGCGTGGATTCCCTGGATATCACTATCCCCCGTCCCCTCCAGCTCGGTCATCCCCGAATGGAGGGCCGCCAAGGTCCCTCCCCGGGAGCGCCCCAAGGTGCTGAAGAGTTCGGTGTGGCTATCGTGCCCCTTGCCGCGACGGGCGTGGGTCCTGCGCTCATCCCTGTTGCGACGCTTCAGAGCCGTCACCACTGTCCGCTCATCCCCCTCCAGGGGGGAGAAGGCTTCATCGGGGATTCCCTGCGCCATGAGAGCAGGCGTCGTGCCCAGCAGGCTGTTGCCGCACTGGATATGGGCATCGAGGAAGGAGAGCGGCTTGCCGGGTTCCAGGGCCTCCAGCCAGAGGTTGACCTTGCACAGCTCCACGGCCATGGGATTGAGGTCCACCCCGTAGAGGCAGCGGCCGATGACATCCCGCAGGGCGTGCCGGATGCTTTCGGGGCTGGGGGCTTCCTCGCCGGTGCGGACCGAGGCCAGCTTCCGGGCGATTCGGTGGGCGGCGGCGATGAGGAAGTGGCCACTGCCGCAGGCTGGCTCGCAGACCTTGAGGGCCATGATGGCCTGCTCGGGGTCGGGCTTGTCGCCAGCTTCGGCCAGCACCGGATCCAGGGCAGACTCGAGCAGGCACTGGATCAGGCTCTCGGGGGTGTAGTAGCTCCCGGTGGTCCTGCGTTCATTGCCACCAACAACCTGGAGGGTGAAGACCCCCGCCTCCAATTCCATGGTGGGGCTCAGCTCCAACAGGCTCTCGTAGATGCTGCCCAGTTCCTCGCTGCCGAGGTTACGGTAGTCGACCAGGCGCCACCCGCTGTTGTCCTTCACCAAGCCCAGGTGACGGATCGCCTGGAGGAAGTGGTCGTTGCCCAGCTCTGCGGCATCCAGATCCGCGAGAGCCTGGGCATCGAAGAGGAAGCCCCCCAGGGCCGGGAGGCCCAGCTCGGGGCAGCCGTGATCATCTCCCAGCTTGGCGAAGACGAGCCGGAGTCCCACCCATAGGTCGCTATGGCGCCCTCCGCGGCTGCGCTCGGCCAAGCGGCGGAGGTGCTGACCGCTGTAGAAGCGGGCATAGCGTGAGCGGGCTTCTTCGGTGGCACCGGGTCCGTGGAGCAGGTTCCGGTCCTCGGCCACGAAGAGGAAGATCAGGCGATAGACCAGGCGCAGGAGCTGACGATAGAACTCCTCCTTGCGCAGCTCACCGGCCTGGAGGCGCTGACGGAGATCCTGGTTGGCGGGATGGGCGATGAATCCGGTTCCCAGGGACTCCAGGGCGAGCTGCACACCGTCCCGGAGCTGGTCCAGGGCACGGCGGCCTTCGTTCTGGGCCTGGCGGGACCAGACCTCCAGCCAGCAGGTCTCGGGACGATCGGCGGCGCTGCCCTCCAGCCGGGACTGGTGGCAGAGCATCCAGAGGAGGCGGAGTAAGCGTTCAGCCCCCGCAGGGGGATGGACGCTTACAAATTCAGTCCATATGAGCCATTAGGTTGTACTTTTCGTTCAGGGTGGCCATGCTCATGGAATGAGCGAGAACGAGCGTCAGCTGATCTCTGAAAACCAGGCCCTAAAGGCAATGGTGGAACAGCTTTTGGGGCGCGTGGCGGATCTGGAGGCGCGCATCACCCAGAACTCCGGCAACAGCTCCAAGCCCCCCAGTTCGGACATGGGTAGGAAGCGCAAGCCACCGGTAGATCCGAGTGGACGGAAGCGCGGCGGTCAGCCGGGTCACGCCGGAAAGACCCGGGAGCAGGTTCCGCCCGAGGAGGTGGATGAGGTGAAGGACGCCGATCCCGAGGCCTGCGAGCGTTGCGGGGAATCCCTGGAGCAGGCCCCCCGGCGGGATGCCATCATCCGGCAGTTCTGCGAGTCGCCAGCGTTCCGGGCCTTCATCACGGAGCTGAGGCAGTGGTCCAAAGCTTGCCCCCGGTGCGGGCATGTCACCCGCGCGGCTGCGCCGGTGGGGACCCCAAAGGGTGCTTTCGGCCCCCGTCTCCAGGCGCTCACCGGGGTGCTCTCGGGGCGCTTCCGGCTGACCAAGCGGGAGATCATGGTGATGCACCGATCCGTCTTTGGCGTGCGGATGTCCCTGGGTTCCGTGGCGGCCTGCTGCAAGTCGGTGAGCGAGGCTGTGGCCCCGACTGCCAGAGCGATCCACGAAGAGGTGAAGGCCTCCCCAGTGGTGCACGCCGATGAAACGGGGTTCGGTCGCTGCGGAGAGGATCGGATGTGGCTCTGGGTCGCCGCAACGGCGGAGGCCGAAGCCTTCCGACTTCTGCCAGGACGGGGCCAAGCGCAGGCCAAGGACATCCTCGGCGAGGACTACCCGGGCATCATCCAGCGCGACCGATGGAAGCCCTACGAGAAGTTCCTCAAGGCCAAGCACCAGCTCTGCCACAGCCACATTCGACGTGACGTGCAGGGGATGTTGGAGAGCAAGGGTGAGACGGGAACCCAGGGCTGCATGCTGAAGCTGGCCAGCGACAAGGCTTTCCATCTGTGGCACCAGTGTGAGCAAGAGGAAATCAGTCGGGAGGAACTGGCCAAGGGGACACAGTCGATCCAGGCGGAGATGCGGGAGCGGTTCGAGATCCTGGCGAAGCACCCCGATACCACCAAGAAAGCACGGGGGACAGCCAACGATCTGCTCCGGCAATGGGATCGACTCTGGACCTACCTGACCCATGAAGGGGTGGTGCCGACCAACAATGAAGCCGAGAGGGCGATCCGCAAGGCGGTGCTGTGGCGGAAGGTGAGCCTGGGGGTGGAGAGCGAGCATGGCGCCCGCTTTGTGGAGCGCATGCTGACCCTGGCAGGCACGGCCCGGAAGCGCGGCGTGGACCTGCTGGAGTGGCTGACTCAGGCCATGAAGGCCAGCCTCGTCGGAATCGCCGCACCGGATTTCACAGCCTGATGCGGTCCCCGTGGAATCAGAAACCCCCTCCATGCGGAGGGGGCTGAACGGCTACAAGGCGACAAAGTCTTCCGGCATCTCGAAGGTCGGGGTCTGGACGCGGGCTTTCAAGGCTGCCTGGACCGCAGGGTCCGCTAGGTCGACGGGCGTGGTGATGCGCCGAAGGCTCTCGCCGATGACATGTTCGGGCTTGACGGGGGCGCCGAACAGGCGGGAAGCCACGTCGGCGACATCCTCCCTGATCTCGGCGATGGTGGCCCCGCTTCCCATGGTGGCGGATGTCCCTACGCAGATGACGTCCTTCGCCTTCAGGGTCTCCCGCAAGCGCCGCACCAGCATGGACACGTCCGCGCCCTGCCTGCCGCGGTAGGTGTGAAGCTCGTCCAGGACGAGGAATTTCAACCCCTCCGCCGCCTTGACTAGATGGTTGCGCTCCTTGGGGCGGGTAAGGATGAGTTCCAGCATCACGTAGTTGGTCAGCAGGACATCCGGCGGGTTATTCAGGATCTCGTCACGCTCCTGGTCCTGTCCGGTGTAGCGGGCGAAACGAACAGGGGGCTGGTCCGCTGGGAATCCGTGCCCCAGGAACTTCTGCATCTCGCCGAGCTGGCTGTTGGCCAGGGCGTTCATGGGATACACCACGATGGCCTGGATACCCTTGCCACTGCCGGTCTTGAGGACATGGTCGACGATGGGGAGGATATAGGTCAGGCTCTTGCCGGATCCGGTCCCGGTGGTCAGGACGTAGTTGACCCCCTCCTCAGCGCAGCGGAGGGCTGCCTCCTGGTGGCAGTGCAAGGTGAGGGTCTGTCCGGTGGGACTTTCGACCGTCTTGCCCCGCTGGAAGATCTGGGCGCAGACCGGGTCGAGTCGTCCATCCTTGACGAGCTGCTCGATCGTGGGGCCGGGGAGGAAGGCGGGATTCAACTGGACCAGGGGATCCGGCCAGAGGAAGCCCCCGTCTAGTCGCGTGTTGATGAACTTCTCTACGTCGGCGTCCTGGACCTCAAGGAAACCCTTGACGTACGAGGCATAGTCGCCGAGCAGGTTGTCGCGGTATTGGAAGATGTCCATGGGCGTCCCGAGGTCGATTTTTCATGAGTATGGCACCCATGCTAATGGGTGAAAAGTTGATTTATGACAGCGATTGCACACTTGTGATGGCTGTCGCCTGGCCCATCATTTCCCGCGAGACTGAGTGATAGCCCTCAAGAAATGCTCAAGATCCATGGTTCCTGATGCCTCGTTGGCAAGGGGGTTCGTATGGGGGCATCTTCCCGTTCCGGTCGGCGAGCAACCGTGTGATGTCGCAGGTTGCGGAGCATCTGTCCTGGTCTGTTGGAGGGCGGTCATTCTGTCAGTAGCTCTACGAGAAGAGTGGCCTCATCTGCCTGCTGTTGTGATTTGTTTGGAGCTGCTGAACAAGTTTGATCTCCGCTGGGTATCATCCATGGGTAAGGCGCACATGACGTGTTTTTGAGACAACTCGTAAATTCGAGTCGCTAGACGTGCGTCTGTGTTTCGGATGGTCTATGCCATCCAATTGATGACAACGATTGGTGCATCTACTAGAAGAGTGGCCTCATCCACCTGTTGTTGTGATTTGTTTGGAGCTGCTGAACAAGTTTGATCTCCGCTGGGTATCATCCATGGGTAAGGCGCACATGACGTGTTTTTGAGACAACTCGTAAATTCGAGTCGCTAGACGTGCGTCTGTGTTTCGGATGGTCTATGCCAGCCAATTGATGACAAGGAGTAGGGCATCTATGAGAAGACGCAACAACATGACAGTCACAGGAGAATCCAGTTCTGGGTGGACGAAAGTTCCCAACAAGGACATGGACGACATGATCCGGAGGATGGCGTCCGGGAGGGGGCTCCAGTTCGGGGGTGTGAAGCTGCTCCTCCTCAGGCACATGGGCACTCACGACAGCGTTACACATCGCAACGGATGGGCGTGTCATGAAGACCTTACGACCGAGTCCATCGCCCGGAGATTGGGATGTGGGGCGGGATCGGCCAGCACGACCCGGCGGCGCGTAGCCCAGGCAATGGGCCTCGATGTGATCGCAGACGGACTGTTGTGTGTTGCCGACGCGAAGGTCCCTGTGAAGATTCCGGAGGTGTGGGGGAAGGTCGTTGCCGGGGGCTTGCCGATGCTCTGTCGACGACTTGCCGAAAAGAATCCCCATACAGGGATAGGGGATGCAGAAGGGGCTGCTGACGACTTGCCAACGACTTGTCGACGAGTTGCTGGCGAGAGTGATGATAACGCAATTGGTAACAGTTGTTTAACGCTTGTCCAATCCTATCCACCCTTTCAACCCTCAGAAATGATGGATGGAGTGGATGGAGGCGACCCTGACGGGTATACCTCCACCTTCGCTAACGCTCAGGCTTATGGGGCTGCGCCCCAAACCCCCGTCAGGGACTTCGTCCCCGACACCCCTACAGGGGACTTCGTCCCCGACGGGACTACAGTCACAGCTGACGCTGTGCCCCGTCCCGTCTCCCCTGTGTGTGGGAGGGGCCTAGTCAACGGGAATGACCCTACTGACGTAGAGCCATTCCCGTCTGCCCAGGCCCCTCAGGGCCAGAACCCCTCCCAACCCTGCGGGCCCGCCACCGACCCCGACGGCCTTAGGCGCCAGGCTATCATCAGGTCAATCGTTACCCCATACATCCACCTCCTCGATCAGTGGCCCGACCTTCGTAAGCAGGAGGAGGATGTCGTTAGCTCGGAGGAGAACTGGATACGCCTTGCCATGTCGCGGGACTCTCCAGCCCTCAGGAACGTCGTTGCGATTCTGGGTCATATGTCAGGTGACCACAAGCATGGGGCTTTCCTCCGGGGAGGGGGACGCCGTGGGGAGGCCTACACCCTTTCCCGCCTGCTGGATCCCAGGCGGACTGGTGATGACGTTCTGCACAACCTAGCCCACCCAGCGTCGGGGTTGCTCCGCTCGGCTACCGCCAAACCCACGCCCAAGACATCCCGCAAATCCACTACCCGAAATAGCACCGCCAACACGTCCGGCGACTTGTGCCGCACCTACGACGTCGATAGAGCTGCCGACGCCAACACGGCCCGTATCGCAAAACTCATGGGCTCCAGGCCCACCACTGAACCTAAGGAGACAAAGTGAACCCATACAGCTGCCCTAACTGTCGGATCGACATCCGCCAGAGCGTTGCCAAGTCCGACATCGCTCGCGTCAAGTCTATGACCGACGATACCAATCCCTCGTTGCGCCAGGTGTCCCCGGAGCCCTGCGCCCTCTGTGCATGCCTCATCGGTCAGGTGTGCAAGTCGCACGGTCTCACCCCGGACTCTCCCAGGGTCGCGGATCTGATATGCACGCGCGTAGAGCATTATCGTAAGGCCATCAACGCGGAAAGCGGGGGACTCAGTAGCATCCCGCCCCGCCTTCTGGCGGCGAACCTGGATGGCATTCCGGAGCCGATCCGCAACATCCTGGACAAGATGGACTTTGTGAAGCGGCTCCGTAGGGAATTCGGGATCCCTGCATTGGGACTGGGCCTCAGCGCCAAGGCCCGGAGTGGCAAGTCCTCCGCACTGGCGGCACTGGCAGTCTACCGGTGTAGGTCTGCGGCCATGCATCATGCAGTCAGGAATACCGTAGGTGACGATAGGACTCGTATCGTTTGGCTGGACTGGCCTGGTGTAGCCCTCAAGGTCAATGCTGATCGGACGTGTGGTGAGGTGGAGCACTTGCTGGAGTGGGCGGGTAAAGCCCAACTCTTGATCTTGGATGACATTGGACTTGAGGGCGGGGTGAACTGGCCGAATGGTGACCCCAAGACGTCTACACTCCTCTTGCAGTCCCTCATCCGTCTGAGGCACGACCATGGGGCTCCGACGTGGTGGACGACCAACGGAACCGCTAAGGAGATCATCGCCCGGTATGGCGACGCTGTCGCAGATCGCCTCATGGCTCTCGCACCGTTACACAAGCTGGACCTGCCTCCCCACCCGGGCAACGAGATCTGAGCGTCGCTCTCAACCTTCTCCATGGAACTGTGTCTCACATGACGAATGAACTGCACCTGACTCCTGAGGAACTTTCCGCTCGCTGGAAGGGTGCGATCACTCCCGGCACCCTCAAGAACTGGCGGTACAGGAGGGAGGGGCCTCTGTTTATAAAGCTTGGTCGCAGGGTGATTTACCCGCTCTCCGCGGTCATGGATTATGAGGCGGCTCAACTCCGCAGTGCACCAAACATTGCCGCCCGGACCGGTTCTGTATGAGTGACATCACACGCCCCCGCCTGGGGGCGTTTCTTTTGCTTCCATTGTGCTACCAGTTGGCCCTGGCCGCCTTTGATGGTGTCAGGCATGCTTACCCGACACTCTTCCCCTGGGGGGTGTGGGTAATCGTCTACGGGTATGTATCGGTGCGCCCCTTGCCGACAGGGATGTGCATGTCAGGTGTGGCGATTCCTGTATCCCGGCTGCTACCAATATGCTACCAGTGCCTTTTTGAGTCATCGGATGTATGCCGTAAAATAACAAGCCCCATCCTTGTGGGATGGGGCGATCTTCTGGAGCCAACTACAGGACTTGAACCTGCGACCTGCTGATTACGAATCAGCTGCTCTACCAACTGAGCTAAGTTGGCCCGCTCTCTTGGAATCTAGCAGGGATGAGGGCTTTGGGCAAGCTGAGAGAGTCCGTGGACATCTCCTGCGCTGAGTTTGAGGGTTCCTCCGGGGACCCGGACCTCCAGGCGGCCGTCTTCCAGCCATTGGGTGCAGCGGCCCTGGCCCTCTTCCCAGGTGATGGTGTCTCCGGGGCTAGGCCAGAGGAAGGCGGGGTGGGGGGAGCGGTTCCATCGGCTCCATGCCTTCATGATCTTTTGGGCCAGTGCGAGGGGGAGAGGGGCTTCCAGGCCGAGACCGGCAAGGCTGGCCGGGGGGATGGGGCGGTTTGGGATCCGGGGGGCTGAGAGGAGGTTCACGCCCAGTCCCAGGATCATCCGATCCCCCTGCAGTTCGCCCAGGATGCCGCCGAGCTTGACCAGTCGCCCTTCGTGCCAGGCCACTAGGTCGTTAGGCCACTTGAGTCCCAGAGGCCGTTCCTTGGTCTGGAGGAGCTCCGCTACGGCTCCCATGGCCCGCTGGAGCACTAGGCCGGGGGGCAGGGCAGGGGGGGGGAGGGCCACGGAGAGCCAGAGTCCTGCTCCGACAGCGCTTTCCCATGTGTTCTCGCCCCGGCCGCGGCCTGCAGTCTGGGTGTCAGCCAGTACGCCGCAGGTGCCAAGTTCGGGATGCCGCTGGAGGAATGCCTGGGTGGAATCCAGTTCCCGGAAGTGCACTAGTGGGATTGCGCTCATTTCCGATTCTTCATCCAGAGGAGCCTCAGGCCCTCCAGGGTGAGGTCAGAGTCGCAGGTGTGGATGTGCTTGCTGGCGGCGGCAATGGTCTTGGCCAAGCCTCCAGTGGCCACGACCTTGGCGTTGGGATACTCGGCGAGGAGCCGTTCCAGGATGCCGTCTACCTGTCCCACGTAGCCATAGAAGAGGCCAGACTGCATGGCCTGGACGGTATTGCGCCCCACCAGGCGTTCCGGTTCGGCGATCTCCACCCTCGGCAGCCGGGAGGCCCTCTGGAAGAGGGCCTCGGCACCGATCTTCAGGCCCGGGAGGATGAGGCCGCCCAGATACTCACGCCTGGCGTTCACCACATCGAAGGTGGTGGCGGTGCCGAAATCAATGACGACGAGAGGGACGCCGAATCGTTCGATGCCTGCGACGCAGTTCACAATGCGGTCCGCGCCCAGTTCCGATGGGTTCTCCAGCATCACCTTGAGGCCGGTCTTGACGCCCGGGCCGATCCAGATTGGGTCCACGTTGAAATAGGACTGGATCCAGGCATCCAGGACCGGGTGCAGGGGAGGCACCACGCTGGAGATGATCACATCGGTGATCTGGGATGGTTCGATCCCGCGGTGGCTCAGAAGGGCCAGGCTGGCGAGTCCGTATTCGTCAGGTGTCCGTTCCCGGCTGGTGGAAATCCGCCAGGACTGGACGACGGGTTCTTCCCTGCTCTGCGAGAGATCGAAGAGCCCCAGGACGATATTCGTGTTGCCTACATCAATGGCGAGAAGGAGGCCCATCCGCTTTTCTCCAGAAGCCCGAAGAACCAATGTGGCAGCCCCGGGCCGCTTTTCAAAGCCCCATGGGTAATGCTGTGCGCTTGGGGGGAGCAGCTGGGTTAGAGTGGAGGGGTCGGCCAGGGAACACGTATGATGAAGGACGAGTTTGCAAAAAACAGGGTTGACTGGACCGAAAGCGTGACTGAATCCGATCTCATCATCACCCAGGAGCGGGGACAGTTGGTGCGGCATCTCCGGGCCATTGTGGAGCGGACCAGGGGGCCGGAGGGGTGGGCCAAGCTGTTGGCATCGGTTTCCGAACCCTGCCGTCTGGCCTTTGATGGGAGCATCGGCGTCTTTGAATGGGTGGATGCGCGGTTGGCGACCGAATTGAGCATGGCCTTCAATGAGGGCTCCGGGGAGGCCCTCACTGCTGACCGTGGGCGGGAAGCGGCCCGGGAGCAGCTCACGACCGTCAATCGCTGGATGCTACGCTTTCTCAGCCCGAGCTTTTTGCTGTCGAATTTCTCCCAGTTCTTCCGCTTCTACTTCATGGGCGGTCGGATCCAGGTGGAGCACGAGGGGGGGGATACGGCCCTGATCCACATCTGGGCCATCGGGCTCTATCCTGATTTCTGGGCGTCCGGTGCGCCGGGCTGGCTGGAGGAGGCCCTGAGGATGACCGGGTGCCAGGAGGTTGAGGTCCGCTATGAAGCCCCCTCGGGGCGGGGCCCAGAGGCTTGCCACCACCGCTATCACCTGATCTGGCGGTAAAATCATCGGGATGCGCCGTCTCATTGCCCCATGCACCTTCCGATTCCGGGAAAAGGCCTCCGTGTTCCTCACGGAGCTTCACCCGGCCTGCACGGCGGAGGAGCGCGCAGCCATCCTGGGCCGGATCCGCAAGCGGGATTTCGATGCGACCCACCACTGCAGTGCTTGGCGGAGCGGCTGCCCCGTCCAGGGCTTCGGGTCGGATGATGATGGCGAGCCCTCGGGAACCGCAGGCCCCCCCATGCTGAGGGTGCTGGAGGGAGAGGATTTGACGGATCTCCTGGTCGTTTCCATCCGATGGTTCGGGGGGACGAAGCTCGGGACCGGCGGGCTGGTGCGGGCCTATACCGAGGGGGTCCAGGGTGCGATCCGGGAGGCCGAGACCCAGGGACTCCTGGAGGAGGTGCGCGTCCTGGTGCGGGGTGCCATCGAGGTTCCAGCCGAAGCGGCCCACCTACCGTACGCGGTCTTGGGGGCCTTTCCCGAGGTGGAGATCCAGGGGCAGGACTTCAGCGGATCCAGCGCCACCATCCACTTCGCCATGCCCCCGGGCCGGGAGCAGGCCCTGGAGGCGGCGTGGCGGGAGCGCAGTCGGGGTGGTGAGATTTTCTGGCTGGTTAAGTTGTGATTTTATAAAAAAATTATAACAGTGCCGCAGGCTGGATGTGTGCATTTGTTGCAATACAAAATGCTTAATATGTTGTATTTGCCCGCCGAGATGCCGTTTTTTGGGGTTGTATGTCCATGTGTGGGTCAACCATTGCTTGTGTTATCGCCCTTTTGCTGGATTGTATTTTTAATATTTATTAACCAATCCTTCGTGGTAGCCTGCGGGTTGATTTCTGGCGTCCCATCTGATCCATGAATGGACAGTGGCATGCCGGGGTCACTGTCGTCCCGTGGAGTAAGGCGTGTCCCGATCAAACCTGCGTCACCAGCTCAGGCTCACAGTCCTCGTGAGCCTTGTCATGGTCTTCACATGTCTATCTGCACCTGCACGTGCGGCAGCGGCCCTGCGTTCCGGAGCACTGGCCACCTGGGAGATGCAGCTTGTCGGCCTGTCGATGCAGCTTCCTTCTACGCCGATCCAGCTTCCCCAGGGGAGCCCCTTCCGCATCCCCGTGACCTTCCAGCTGGGAGGGCGCAGCGCCACCTCGGCTGAACTGCAGAACATGCTGCCCGCCGAGGCGGAACTGATCGGCACCTTTTCCGGGCCGGGGCTTCCAGCCACGACCGTCAAAGGGTCCATCGCTACCGGACTTTCCATGCCTGCCATGCCTCAGGAGGGCAGCTATACCGTCTCCAGTGTGCGTCTGATGGCGGGTGATAGGATCCTCCTGGAGGCCAAGCCTCTGGTCATGACCATCTCCAGTCTGGGTGAGATTCTGATCAGCAGCGTCACCTCGACACCCATGACCGGCGAGGAGATTCGGGATGCGGGCCTCCAACTGGGAGCGGGGAGCTACGAGGCTCGGCGTTTCACCATGGCCCTCAGCATCGGCAGCCGCCAGATCAACCTGAGCCTTCCCGTGGCGACCCCCCTCTATAACGGTGTGGAAGACCCCAGGGGCGGGGGCATCCTCGGTCGGCTCGAAATCCAGGGCGCCGGGGCAAGCGGAGATATTCCGGATCTCAGCGTGGTGGCCGCCGAAATCATGCCTGAGAAGGATCCCTTCCTGCTCAGCCGCCCCGCCGTGTCCCACGCCATGCGCCACAGCTTCAGGGCCCTACTGGTGATTCCGGGAAGCATCGGCTACCTCCACCAGCACTACCGCGTGAGTGTGGTGGTATTGAACACCCTCCAGGCGGGGTCTCCCTTCAAGGTCACCCATCTGACCGCTACCTATTCGCCACCCACGGCCGGGGATGGGGTCGGCGCCCTGAAGCTTGTGCCCAAGCAGGGCGAAGGGATCGACGATACCGCGCGCAAGGCCGTGCTCGGAAATGACGCCGAGGGCAATCCCGGCAAGGGCGAGGATAGTCTGGCGGCTGGCGAGAGCGGCATGGCCAACTTCTACGTAGAGGGCCTCAAGGAGGGCAGCCATCCGGCCAACTTCCTCATCCAGGGCCAGTTCGAGGGGCCCGGATTGGATGAAGCTGTGCCCCTGCGCGGGACCGCCTCCGGCAGGCTCCTGGTCAAGAATCCCACCTTCAATCTCCTGCTGGTCCACCCCGATGTGGTGCGCAAGGGGGAGGTCTACACCCTGGAGGCCCGCCTCACGAACACCTCCGGCACCTTTGCCACGGGCATCTCCCTGTCCATCGACCAGGCCCGCCTGGGCAATGCCAAGCTGGTGAGCGCTCCGGTCCTCAAGCTGGAGGAGGTGGCCACCAACGAGAACGGCTCTCCCAAGCACACCCTCAATCCCGGGGAGACCGCCTCCTTCAAGTTCCAACTCCGGGCCATGAAGACCGGCGAGGTCCAGAGCTCATACCTCTACATTGAGGACGGCACCGTGGGCTTCCAACTCTCCAGCGGCATCGGGGAGCGCAACATCCGCCTGAATCCCGATACGCTCTGCATCCCCCAGACCCTGGAGGGCCGGGACGGGCTGCCAGAGCGCCTCCGGGAGGCCATGCTCCGGGTGCTCGGCCAAGCCTACTCCGTGGCCACCACCAAGGGGGCCCTGCCGGTGGGGGTGCTTCCCATCGCCCGGGGGACCGTGACGGACAGGATGGCCCAGACCCTCAGTGAGCAGGGCGTCTTCCTCAAGATGGGCACGGATCGCGCCCGGATCTGGTGGGAACTCTGGAGCGCCTTCACCCGGAACACCGACGAGGGTTTCGACCAGCTGGTGCGCACCACCGAGGCCGGGGCCGAGCTGCGCGCCGCCTTCCTGGCGGCCTGGAGGACCTGGGCTGACAGCTCCCGGACCCCGGCCGAGCGCCTCAAGGAGATGGCCAGCTATGGCTATGGCGTCTCCGGCACCGCAGTGGTGGCCCTTAAGGGGGCCGAGGAGGGGCTCTCCATCGGGATGACCGATGGCACCGGACAAGTGCTCCAGAATGTTTCGCCCCTCCCCGCGCTCGGGGCCAAGGGAGCCGCCTGGGGCGGCGAGGGCGGGAACCACCTGCTCCAGTTCCCCTTCCCGGCAGGGACCACCGGCACCCTGAGCCTAGCCAACCAGGGAAGCGACCACATGGATCTCGATCTGGCGCTCCTGGTCCCCACCACCGGGGAGACCCAGCCCATCCACAGCCGCCTGGCCTTCCGTCTGGGAACGGGTCAGACGGCCTCTGTCTCCCTGGGGGCCCAGCGCGAGCTCCAGGTCAAGGTCACCGATTCCACCGGGACCCTGACCCACCAGGGGACCGCCGAGTCGGTGGAGGCCCTCGCGCCGGAGCCCTTCCAGGTCCTGGCGGTCCATCGCTACGATCTGGACCTCTTCCCGGACGCCACCCCCTACGGCACCCATGTGATGGTGCTCTTCAACCGGCCCAACACGCCCCTGAGCATCGGAACGGGCGACGAAGGCTTCCAGCAGGCCCAGGCCCTGGTCCAGGTGGAGGGCAACGCCTTCTGGCGGAAGGTCATGGGCAACGCCACCAAGCCTGACGGGACCCTGGAGCTGGACGGGAACGGGCAGCCCAAGAAGATGCCCTCGCCTCCGGCGCTGCTCCAGGCCTATCCGCGCGTGATCTCCCTCTACCTCGAAAAGCCCGTGGGGCCATACATCCAGCGCCAGATCACCCTGGCGGATTCTTGGACGGACGCCCAGGGCAACCCCCTTTCGAACACCAGGACCTGGCCCATCCAGAGCGGTCTGGTGCCCGGCGGGGCCGTCGTCAAGGGCCATGCCCGCAAGCTGGACGGCACGGGGCTCCAGGCCACCCTGACCTATTGGTACTACACCAAGGTCCACAGCAATGAACTGGATCTGGCCACCGGTGAGCTTTTCGTGAAGGAGGACATCCAGGAATACTACGCCCTGGTCACCAACAACGTAGCCACCGAACCCGACGGCTCCTACCAGCTCGACTATGTGCCGGAGCCGGTCTCCTACGCCATCGGCCCCTTCCTCCTCCAGGGGGACATGCCCGGGGGCCGGGCCTTCGCCCAGGCCAGCGTCCTTGGCAACGGGCAGGTCATCCAGATGGACCTCGTGCTGGAAGGGAAGGGGAGCCTCGAAGGCTACACCCTGGACGCCCAGGGCAACCCTGTGCCCGGAGTCCAGGTCCAGGCCGTCCAGGAGCAACCCACCTATGGGCTCAATGTGGGGACCGGCGGCGGGAGCTTCGCCGTGAGCGGCAGTTCGGACGCCAACGGGTACTACCGCCTGGATGGCCTCAAGACCGGTGTCTTCTCTATCCGGGCCCTCAAGGGCCTCTTCGGCGTCGCCGGGAGCGGCGAGATCGCCCGGGATGGTGAGGTGGTCCGCAAGGATCTGGTCCTCAAGGGCAAGGTGGGCCAGATCAAGGTGCGCCTGCTCGATCTCCTGGGCCAGCCCCAGATGAAGGAATGGATCCGCATGGGCTTCCCGGCGGGGATCCTTCGCAGCGGTTCCGGCACGGTCACCTATGTCTATCCCGAGCAGGCCACCGCAGAGGCCGATGGATGGGTGCGCTTCAAGGATGTGCCCTCCGGGGACATCCACCTCCTCGCCCCCTTCCTGGCCAAAGGCAGCGTCACGGAATTCCATGGCTTCCTGGAACCGGGCGCGGAACTTGTGGCGGAGCTGCGCCAGCTTCCCCCCCAGGAGCGGGCCCATGCCCGGGTACTGGTGGCGGACAGCGCCGGTAACCCTGTGGCCAACGCCTACGTGGGCTATGCGAACGACTCCGCGTACAACCTGAGCACCGATGGAGAGGGCCTCACGCCCTCCTTCGAACTGGCCCCCGGCCAGACCATCACGGTCCGGGCCTACCACCCGGCCTGGGTGGGGGTCACCCAGGGGGATTCCCTCACGCCCGAGGCGGGAGAGAGCTACACCCTGCGCGTGGTCATGCCCGCCAAGGCGGGCCTGAAGGGCACCGTGAAGCGGCCCGACGGCAGCCCGGTGAAGGGCGCCTACGTGGCCATCCCGCCCGTCTGCGACGATATGAAGAAGAACCGCCTGGCCATCACGGACGCCAGTGGAGCCTTCCAGATCCCCGATGTGCCCGTGGGCGGCCAGTTCCGCCTGGCGGCGGTGGGGCCCGAGCTCCGCACCGCCATCACGCCCCTCTTCATCCAGCTCTCCGATGGCGAGACCCGTGAACTGAGCCTCGTCCTCCCCGCCGTCGGCAACAACACCCTCCAGGGCACGGTTTACCAGCCCCAGGAGGGGGCCCAGAAGATCCCCGCCATGGCCCAGGTATGGGTGAAGGCCTTCCTGCCCAGCATCCAGACATCTGAACAGGGCAACCCCAACTGGGGCCTGCTGGTCGAAGAAGAGGTGGCCGCCGCGCGTACCCCCGCCACCGGGATATACACGTTCACGGGCCTGCCCTCCGGTGCCTTCACCCTAAACGGCAACAGCGAGCTCTTCCCCGTCATCGCCACCCAGGCCGGGAGCTTCGGCGACGAGGTGAACGTCTCCAGGACCATGGATCTCACCCTGATCGCCTCCTTCGCGGGCGAGCTCAAGGGCCGGGTGGTGGGCCGGGATGGCGCCACGCCGGTGCCCAAGGGCGCCCGGGTGAGCCTCATCGGAGGCAGCATCGGCGATCTCACGGTCCTCACCCAGGAGGACGGCATCTACAAGTTCGCCAAGGTCATCCCCGCAGGAAAATACAAGCTCCGGGCCGAGGACCCCGTCACCGGGGATTTCTTCGTGACTGCGTTCGAGATGAAGGTGGAGGAGTCCCAGGCACGGAACATCCGCCTATGGGGCCGGGGGAATCTCCAGATCCATGTCCAGGACCACCAGGGCAAGCCGCTTCCCGAGGCGGAGGTGGAGGTCATCCACAGCAAGAACAACGGCCTGCTCGGGGCCTACGACCTGCCGGAGCTGAAGCAGAAGCTTCTGCCCGCCAACGGAGGCGAGCTGCTCTTCGAGGATCTGCTCGAAGGCCCCGTCACCGTCCTCATCAAGAACCCCACGGGGCTCCGGGGCACCGCCTCGGCCGAGCTGCCCGTGGGCGGCGGCAACACCGAGGTGAGCGTCCGGCTCCAGCCCGTCGGCGGCATCCGCGGCATCCTCAAGCGTTCCGACGGGACGCCCGTGCCCTCCGGCCGGGTGGATGCCTACGGGCAGCGGGGTGACAGCGGCAACGCCTGGCTGGGGGTTTCCCCCACCTATCAGGAGGGCGTCGAAGGCCGCTTCCTCTTCTATCCCCTGCCCGCAGGGGTCGTCCGACTGGAGGCCTGGGATCCCGATACGCGGCAGATCGGCCGGATCACGGTCAATGTGGCGGAATGCACCCAGGACGGCCCCTTCACCGAGGTGGAGATCACCTGCCAGGACAAGGGTCCCGTCGTGCTCAAGGTCGTGGATGAAAGTCAGGCCCCTGTGCTGCGGGCCAGCCTTTCGGTGCGCTACACCGGCGGTCCGGCCCTGACCTTCACCACCGAGGCCACCACCGACGCCGAGGGCAAGGCCAGCTTCACGCTGCCCCCCGGGGACTACTTCGTGGAGGCCACGGATCCCGTGAGCCTCGCCAGCGGAAGTCTGGCCTTCAGTCGCGCCGCCAACCAGGGAGAGTTCGCCCAGACCCTCACTCTCAAGGGGGTCCGCTCCGTCTTCGGGACGGTTCTGCCGCCCCCCGGTGCGCCCGACTTGCCCCTGGATGGATGGCAGCTCCGCATCCACGGGCTGAACCGCACGGCCACGCTGGATTCCCTGGGACAGTGCACCCTCCCGGACGTGCCCATCGGCTCCTACACCCTCAACCTCACCGATCTCAAGGGCCGTCCTCGCGGGACCTGGAACCTGTCCGTGCTCAAGGACGGACCCGCCATCCAGGACTTCTCCGCCCAGGCCCGGGCCATCGGCAGCGTGACCGCCACCGTGAAGGATTCCGATGGGGCGGTGGTATCCGGGGCATCCGTCTGCCTGTCCGCCAATGTCTGGAGCGGCGCTGTGCCCAAGACCGATCTGGAGGGCGTCGCCCGTTTCCTGAACGTCGGCCAGGGGCTGGGCACCGCCACCCTCAGCGGGGGCAGCTCCGCCTCCTTCGTTCTGGAAACCGAGGGCCAGGACGTCCCCGTGAGCCTCACCACGGCCCCCACCGGCCAGATCCATGGCCTGCTGACGGATCCGGTTAGCCAGCCGGTGCCCTATGCCGCCATCACCGCCAGCTACACCGGGGGAGGCGCCTCCAGCGCCACGGATGCCAGCGGGCATTTCACGATCAAGGAGCTACCCGTCGGGAAGCCCATCACCCTCCGTGCCCTCACCGGCGCCGGGCGCCAGGGGCAGTCCGCCCCGGCAAGCCTCTCCGCCAACAACGAGGACCTGGAGGTGAACTTCGCCCTTTCGGCCCAGGGTTCCCTGACCGGACGCTTCACCGATGCCCTGCGGCCCCAGTTGCCGCCCCTCCAGCTCCAGGTGAGCAGCGGGGGGAGCGTCATCGCCAGGTCGACCACCGATGCCGAAGGACGGTTCCAGATCGGTGCGCTCCCCGCCGGGCAGGCCCTTACCCTGACGGTCCTCTGGGATGACGGTTCCACCCAGGCCTTCCAGGAGAGCTTCACGATCGGAGGCGAAGGCGATACGGTTGACCTCACCCGGGCCCTTCCGGCCTTCGTGAACCTCAAGGGCTGGACCAAGGACAGCGACGGCAACAAGATCCCCATGACCGTCCTCCTCCGGGATGCCCAGGGCAGGGAACTGAACCGTGCCGTGACGACCGGGGATCTCTTCGATCCCGACCACCCCACCTTCTTCTTCCGCTACCTGAGGGCCGGGCAGGCCTACCGCCTGGATGGCTGCCGCGAAATGACCACCACGGTCATCGCGACCCTGAACCTCTCCCTCACCGGGGACCGGGAAGTGGAGGAACTTACCCTCCAGCAGCCCGTGCCCCGCAGCCTGCGCCTGTCCCTGGTCTACCCGGACGGCTCCTCCGCACCGGGGCCCGGTCACTTCGTGCTCACTCCCACCGGCGTCTACGGCGGCCAGTGGCAAGGGGATCTGGATGCCGCAGGCACCGCGAGCCTCGCTGGGCTTCCCGATGGACCCTACCGGGTCCAGGTGAGCGGGGTTCCCAACCAGCCCGCCCTGGAGGCCCAGTTCGAGCTGACGGCACCTACGGGCCAGATACAGGTGGTCCAGATTCCAGCCCTGGGTGTGGGGTCGGCGCTCATCACCGTCCAGACCGCCTCCGGGCGTACCCTCACGGGCAGCGCCATCACCGTGTCCGGCGTCGGCACGCCGACCTGGACGGCCCAGCCCCAGGGGGACGGCACCTGGGTGGCCACCGGCCTCTGGATCGGACGCCCCCTGAGCATCCAGGCCACGGGCTTCGGGCTCCTGGGCGCCCAGCCCGGCTTCACCCTCGGCCAGCACGGCCAGAGCCTGCCCGTGGTCTATCCGGCTCCTGACCAGGGCGCCCTCGCGGGCACCGTGAAGGACAGCCGAGGCAACGCGGTGGCGGGCGCTCTGGTGACGCTTGTGGGCCGCCCCCTCGCGGTCACGACCGATGCCACCGGAGCCTTCCGCATCGAACCCCTGGCGATCGGCAGCTACACCCTTTCCGTGACCCTCCCGGGCCGTCCCAACCGGGCCCTGGAGAGCGTGGCCCTCGGCAGCGATGGCGAGGTCCACCTCCAGGACCTGGCCCTCAAGGGCACCGGTAGCGTCCAGGTGAACGTCCTCCGGGAGGATGGCAGCCCCAACCCGGGCCAGACGGTCTCCCTGGATAACACAAGCCCCTGGTCGAGTGGGACTTCCCTCACGGCCACCAGCGATGCCAGCGGCGTGGCCCGTTTCACGGACGTGCTGGAGGGCGGCATCGCCATTTCCGCCACCCTGGACGGCAAGCTGCGCACCGCCTCCGGGAATCTCACGGATGGCGGAACACTCACCCTCGAACTCCGCTCCCGCGACATCAGCCGGATCTCCGGCAAGGTCCGCCGCGCCTCGGACCTGAACACCTGGTCCACGGGCGCCATCGCCACCATCCAGGGCTTCATTTACGGCCTTCAGGCGGACGGCACCCTGGTGCCTCCCTCGCCCGAGCCCGCCCTCGGCTACACCACCGCCAGCGTACCGGTGCAGGTGAGCCTGCCCAGCGGCGCCACCTTCTCCGTCGGCTCCGTGAGCCTTGTGAAGAACGGCGTGACGGTCGTGGATCTGCGGGCCCCCGCCTTCGGAATGGTCCAGGGCATCGTCAAGGACGCCAAGGGGAGCCTTGTGGCCAACGCCGTCGTGAGCTCCGGCAGCCTGTCCGCCACCACGGACGCCCAGGGGGCCTACCGCCTCGAGGGCCTTGGCACCGGCGGCTCCAGCGTGCTCGCCACCGTCCAGGGCCGCCCCAACCGGGCCCTCGATAGCGCCAGCATCGGCGGGGACGGCAGCACCTACACCCTGAACCTGACCCTCAAGGGCACCGGCACCGTGACCGTCAAGACCCTGGCCACGGATGGAACCATCCTTGGGGACCAGGCTGTGACCCTACGGAACAACAGCGCCTGGTCCGCAGGCACTCCGCTCCAGGCCACCAGCGATGCCCAGGGCGTGGCCACCTTCACGGATGTGCTGGAGGGCTCCATCGCCGCCAGCGCCACCCTGGATAGCCTCTCCTGCACCAGCAGCGGCACCCTGGCCGCGGACCAGACCCTGGTTCTGACCCTCCAGCCACGGCCCTACAGCACCATCTCCGGCCAGATCAAGCGGGCCGACAACACCCTGACCTGGCCCCAGGGCACCCGCTTGCTGGTGTCGTACTACAGTTCGCAGTATTACAACCTGGCGGAAGACGGGACGATACAGGTTCCCGACCCCAATCCCCACCTGGACTACAACAACGGGTACGCCAACGCCTACGTGGTTCTCCCCGGTGGGCGCCAGCTCTCCCTGGGCAACGTCACCTTGGTGAAGAACGGCGACACGGTCCTGGCCCTCACGGCCCCGGGCTTCGGCTCCCTCAGTGGCACTGTCAAGGACGCCAGCGGCAACCCCGTCAGCGGCGTGAACGTCAATATCGACGGCTCCTCCATCGGAACCACCAACGCCACCGGGGCCTGGTCCAAAACCGAAATCCCCATCGGCAGCCGCCACATCACCGCCAGCACTTCAACCTCCGTCGCCGCCGGGGATGTGACCCTGGCGGAGGATGGCGGGAGTGCGACGCTGGATCTGACGTTGCTGTCGAATTCGGTGTCGCTGGGGGTATACATGCCCCTTGGTCGTCTGGGTTACTCCGGTTATGTGGCCTCCAGTTATTTCTCCCCAACCTGGAATTGGAACTCAGTCACGCCCTATGTGAAGGTGGATGGCGGTTCCGAAGTCATTCCTTCCGCCCCTGGCGGAATCGCCCAATGGCTGGAGAAGGATCACCAGATCACTTACAGCACCACGATTGGCGTGATCGAAGTGACCCTAACGCGGACGGTTGCGCCCCAGACCTGTGTTGTCCGAGACGAAATCCGGATGCGGAATACGGATGCCACTCCCCACGCGGTTTCGCTCCGCCATGCGGTTTCCCTGTACACGTACCAGGGCATTCCTTCCGGTCAGGGCCAGCCGATCCTGGCTGGCGACAATCGTGATGCAGGTGTTCTTAGCTACTACGGCACGATCTTGTGGGGGAATGGAGCAGACACTCCCCTTTCCCTCAATTCCAACGGGTTCCAATGGCCCGAATGGACCTTGGCGCCAGGGGAGCAGAAGACACTGGCCCTGGCCCATGCTCCTTACCGTCATTCCTCGGCAAGTAGCGACTATCGACCCGAGGGTGCTACCCGTGTCCTGGATCGGATCCTTCATGGGGCACCCGAATGGACCTACGGCGGAGATCCCTCCGCCTGGTCCAACTGGCTCCCCGCCCAGGCGCCTGCGGCGGATCCTCTCCCAGCCTGGAACGCTTCCGTCACGATGACCATCAAGGACTTCCTAGGGCGCGTGCCGGTCAATGCTTCCTTCCACCTGAACTTTGAGCCTCGGGAGAACCTCGCCCGGAAGAGTTCTTTCTATGCGAGTTCTCCTCTGACCGGCCAGCCCGCCGATGGCGGCGTTGTGAAGATAACGGTTCCCGGCAATTATCCCCAGCTTGCACTGAGCCGGACACTCGAGACGACTCAGAACACGGACTTGGTCTTGGATGAAGCCGCCCCCATTTCGGTGACCGTGCAGGATTCCCATGGGGCTGTGGTGTCGGGCGCTTCGGTCTATGTATACAACACTTACTCCACCAATGCCCAAGGTGTTGTGGGGCCCTGGCTCCTGACACCCGGCAGCTACACGGCTACGGCCACCTTGCCCAATTCGGGCAACACGGTTCAGATCTCGGGCACGATCCAGGCCCAGGCGGGAACGGACAACTCCCTCACCCTGGCCTTCCCGGCGGTGGGGTCCGTGAAGCTCAACCTCCTCGGGGCCGATGGGTTGCCATACCCCTCGTCATTCAATGGCTACCTGATCAATGATGTGGCTAGCAGATACATGTATGGGCAGACGAGTCTCACATGGACCGGCGTCCTTCCGGGCACCTGGAAGGTTCGGGTGCTGGATCCAAGGACCGGGGGCTACCTCCCTGATCAGACCATCAGTGTCTCGGCGGATGCCGAGACGGAAGTGACCTTCCACCTCCCGAGCCTCGGCCAGGTCCGCATGCAGATCCTGACCCCGGCGGGGACGCCTGTGGCGAGGAACCAGTACGTCCGCCTGACTGGGGCCGATGGCGGCACCAAGTCCCAGTACACCGACGACGCTGGCCTGGTGACCTTCTCCAACGTGGCTCCCGGCAACGCGACGATCACGGTTACGAACGCCACCAATGGCTATTCCGCTTCCACTGGGGTGGCGGTGACCGAGGGGGTTCTGGCACAGGGGACCCTAGCTCTTCCGGGTTCCGGCAAGGTGGTGGTGAACGTCATCACGGCCGATGGACGGGCGGCCTCCGACCGCAATCTCCGGATCCTGGATGCCGGGCAGTCGATCAGAAACGGAGGCCTCTACCAAGGCACATGCACTCTGAACCCCGTGCCCGCTGGTCGCAGTCTGGTGCTTCAGGAATACTATTCCAGCTGCAATCTATGGTTCCCTTGCATACCTGACCAGACCTTCACCCTGACCCAGGACGGCGAAAGCAAGACTCTGAATCTGGTTCTCCCCCTCGGCGGCCTCACGGTCAAGGTTCAGGACGCATCGGGCAATCCCATTCCCAACGCCGCCGTGAGCGCCGGGGGGGGCCAGCGGACCGGCATGACGGCCCAGGACGGGACCCTGTTACTCTCGGTTCCCCTGGATACCCCCTTTGCCGTCAACGCCAGCGCCAGCGGCTACCTGGACGCCAGCAATGACTCTGTCACCGTGAGCACCGCGCAGCCTGCGGGAAGCATCACCCTGACCCTGGCCAAGACCATCGACGTCAACTTCCAGGTCAAGCGAGCCAACGGGAGCCTTGCGCCCTATAGCATCTACTACGCGCGCTGGACACTGAGCACCACCCCGGCCACCACGACCAGGACGCTCAGCAACCCGAACGGCATCTGGAAGATCGGTCAGTCCGGGGCCTATACCTTCGAGGCGGCCACCACGATCGGCACCAACCAATCCGGCTCCTGGTCGAACCAGGGCGCCAACCTTTGGCCATGGAAGGCGACGGTCACTGCGACACTTGACACCAGCAACCCGACCCCCACAGTCACGGCCACCTTGCCAGCCCTGGCGGCTTTCACCCTCCATCTCCAGGCCGCCGATGGCAGTCCCCTGGCCGTGGACCGGAACCTCAAGCTGGTCCTCAAGAACAGCACGGCCACCGGCTTCCTGCCCAACCTTCCGGCCGTGGACTTCAATCCCCGCTGGATCAACGGCAACCTGGTCATGGACGAGCACTTCCCCGAGGGCACCCACAGCTTCGCCCTCCAGGACCGCACCGGACTCACCTTGAGCACCTTCGATCTGGTGGTGCGCCCAGAGGATGACGCCACCCGGATCGAAAAGATCCTCCCGGTGACTCTGCCCGCCATGGCATCCCTGACCCTGCACTATCAGGATGCCCAGGGCCGTCCCCTGGCCCAGGACCACAGCCTGCAGTTGCAACTCGTGCAGAGCACCGTTGCGGGCTATGCACCTTCTCTGAGCGCCTACGGCAACGATCCGGCCTTCGGCCAGGACTTCCCCGAAGGCACCCACACCTTCGCGGTGGTGGACCCCGCCTTCGGCGAGATGGGCCGCTTTGATCTCACCGTGGCCCCCGGGGACGATGGCAAGACCCTGGAGCGCACCCTGCGGCTACCCTACGTTCGCAGCACCTGGACCCTCCAGGCCCTGGCCGGTGATGGCATCACCCCCGCCGTGGGCGCCGAGTTAGATGTGTATGCGACCGATTACGACTACGGGTTCACCGTGATCCCCGGGGAGCTCTCCATCATGGAAGTGCCCGATGGAACCGTGCTGCGGGGATATGCGTCCTACCGGCCCTACGGCAAGGGTGATTACGTGGAAGCCGAGACCGGGGACCAGGTCATCTCCGAAGGCACGGACATCAACCAGATCCTCACCCTGGATCTGACCGTGCTGCGGGTCCGCCTCCTGGAGACCGATGGCGCCGATAGCGTGGACGGTCCCGGCTGCGACCTACCGGACATCACAGACCAGGACGCCTCGCGGCAGGCCTACGAGTGGTGGGACGACGATAACGGCGATTGGGCCATGCTGATCCTGGGCCAGGATCCCGGCGCCACCCTGAAGGTGCAGGTGTTCGACGGTGACTCGGGCCTCGGCAAAGTCGAGTCCCTCACGGTGCCTGCCCTGGGTTCCTCGCTGACACAGGAGATCCGGCTCCCGGAGCACGGATGGCTGGAGACTGTCGAATTCCGGACTTCCGATGGCAGCACTCCAGAGCAGCTCGCCGTGGCCATCTCGGCGGACGCCCCTGGCCTGGTCCGGCCGGATCTGGCGATCTGGGAAGGCAACCGCGATCCCTCGGGCGGCTTCACCTTCCACAGCCCGTCCTTCAGCAGCGCCTGGCTCTCGGATGGCTGGAGCAGTCTGGAATACCGATGGGACTACAACGCCAACACCTCTCCCACCCGCGTGCGCGTGCCCCTGGGTGCCACCCTCTGGATGGGATCCCTCCGGAACGGTGAGGGCGGGTACTACCTCGGCGCCTGGGGCTCCCAGCCCTACACCGTCGCTGCGGGGGAGACCTTGCTCCAGCCGGTGGCCCAGACCGTCTGGCAGGAAGTCCCCTTCCAGGTGGTGGACAGCGCGAACCAGCCGATCCGTTCTCAGGACTTGGCATTCCGTCCATTACACGCCCCGGATGGATGGACCCTTGATGCCTGGTCGTACCGCAATGAATCCTCGACCTATTTGAACGGCAACCTTCCCATGGGCATGCCCCTGCGCCTGGAACTCCAGCCTCCGGGCTGCGGCCCCAACTGGAAGGGCTCCTGGGATTACACCTTCGATGGCAGCACCCCGGCCCCCGGCCCCGTCTTCAAGGCCACGGAGTGGGAGGAGGGGGAAGAATGTCCGCAGTCCTGAATCAAGAACTGAATGAACGAGTGAGCTTATGCGTCCTGCACCCCTGATCTTCCTCCTTGCCCTCCCCCTCCTTTCCCAGGACCTCCAGCTCGGCCTGGAGCGGCTGCAGCCCCGCGATATGACTATCGCCAGGCCCACCGGGTCGCTGCACCTTGAATCCAAGGCCTCCCAGGCCCTGGCCCTCCGCTACGGCCACGACATCTGGAAGCCACGCCCGGGACAGGCCCTGGAGGCCACGGCGGGCCTCCGCCTTCCGAGTGAGCGTCCGTTGACGTATTCCAATACCGATGGCGCGTCCGGGGATGTCCAGGCCCGCCTGCGGCTGGGCACCCAGTTCGCCCTGGGGGCGCTTTATCGCTTCGAACGGCCCTTCCGTTGGCCCCTGGAGGCCGGGCTCGGGTTGGAATATCGCCGGGAGAGTCTGGTGATGAAAGATGGGGGCTTGGAGAGCCAAGGCACCCTGAACCGCCCCTGGGCGCGGGCCGTGCTGCGCCATCGATTCTCCAAGGATGGCCGGGGATTCTTCGCCGCTCTGGAATACGCCCGCGCACTGCGCTCGGCGCCCACCCCCTCGGGCGTGGACTACATGCTGGACATGGACAATCTGGGCAACTCCCCGAACCCCGGAACCTGCGCCAAGGCCCACGCCCCCGTCCAAAGCGTGACCCTGGCCGCGGGGTACCGCTTCGGCCGGAAGCCTGGGCGGGTCGCCGCAGCGCCTGAACCACCGGCACCAATGATGGCACCGACGCCTGCGCCACTTCCTCCCACGCCTGCCCCCCAGCCGGTCGTGGTCACGGTTCCTCCTCCGGTGGCCGAGGCCCAGGCACCCCAGCCCGAGATTCCCAGGGTCATCGCCCTGGACGAAGCCGCCCTCCACTTCGCCCTGAACCGTAGCGAGATCCCCACCGAAGGACTCGCGGTCCTGAATGCCTGGGCCCAGCGCCTCAAGACCCTGCCCGAGGCCCCCCGGCTGCGGGTGCTCGGGCACACGGATGGCACTGGACGCCGCAGCTTCAACCTGCGGCTGTCCGAGCGTCGCGCCAGGGCCGTCGCCCAAGCTCTGGAGGCCGAGGGCCTGAAGGTTGAGGGCTTCGAAGGCCAGGGCTCCGATCAGCCCCTCGCCCCCAACGACACCCCCGAGGGCCGGGCCCTCAACCGCCGCGTGGAGATCCACCTGGAGGCGGCCCATATCCAGATCTCCGGGCGCTCGTCCAGCGGTTTGGTGCTGGAGAGCGCTTCTGTGGATTCCGGGAAGGGGAAGCCATGAGCCGACCGCATCACCCTGAGCCCCCCTGGGCCCTGCCCATGGCTTCAACTACCTCAAGATCACCGGCCTGAAGACCTGCCTGCCGCTCAACTTCGGCCCCCCCGGCCCTGGAAGTCCGGCGCCTGGTACGCCCCCCTACCGGTCCACCTCCGAATCCCTGTAGCGAGCTGTTCATGTCCCTGCGTTCCTGCCTCCTTTCCATTCTGGCCCTCCTCGCCCTCGCCTGCGGCGGGGGAGGGAAGACCACCTACCCGGGGCCGGAGGCCCTGGTCCTGACGGTGGCAACCCCGATCGAAGGGGCCGTGGTGAACCAGACCTCCATCACCCTCTACGGCAAGATCTCCGCCGCCAACGCGGTCGTGGCGGTCAATGATCAGATCGTGACCGTCAATGGCGACGGGATCTTCCATGCGGATCTACAGCTCGCGGCGGGGGAGAACCGGGCCACGGTCCAGGCCTGGAGTGCCGAGGAAGCCAAGAAGGGCAGGGGCTCCAGCCTCCTTCCCCTTGCGGCTGCCAGCGCCAAGCTCGTCCGGCGGGTGGTCTACCAGGAACCCACCCTGACCCTCACCGTGAATTCCCCGGCCGAGGGGGCCCGGTTCACCGCGCCCAGCATCGCCGTGTCAGGCTTGGCTTCGGATGCCTCCGCTGCGGTGACCCTGGACGCCAGCCCCCTCGCGGTCGCAGGGACCGGCCAGTTCTCCGGCACGGCCACGCTCCAGCCCGGCATCAACGCCCTGGTCTTCCTGGCCACGGCCTCCGGCGATCGGAGGGCCACCCTGACCCGCACGGTCATCTATGATCCCCCCAGCCCGCCCACGCCGGGTGCCTTGGGTGTCTCCATCCAGAGCCCCGCCGAAGGTCTGCTGACCAACGCCGCGACGGTGACTGCGAGCGGAACCCTCACCGAGGCTTCGGCCACCCTCACGGTCAACGGCCAGAGCGTCGCTCCCGATGCCGGTGGCGCCTGGGCCCTGACCCTCAGTCCCTCCGAAGGCTCGCTCACCATCAGCGCCCAGGCCACCCTGGGCACCGCCACGGCCCAGGACAGCCGCCATATCACCGTGGACCGAACCCCTCCGGCGATCACCCTCAGCCAGGCCGTCCCCGCCCTCACCAACCTCAGCACCTACAACCTCACGGGCAGCGTGGATGACCCCGCGGCCATCCTCACCCTCCAGGGGAAGGTGATCCCGCTGGACGCCCAGGGGCGTTTCAGCACCCCCTGCACCCTTCTGGAAGGCGCCAATACCCTCGGGCTTCAGGCCACGGATTGGGCGGGCAATGCCGGGCGCCTGGAGGCGAGGACCACCCTGGACAGCATCGCCCCGGTGCTGAGCCTGGAGAGCCCAGCCGAAGGCCTCCAGACCGCCGCCCGCGAAACCCTGGTGAAGGGAAGGGTGGATGACTCCACGGCCCGCCTGTTGATCTCCGGGCAGACCGTTCCCCTGGATGCCAGCGGCGCCTTCGAGTGGAGCTGGAAGCCCGGCAAGGAAGGCTCCCAGCTCCTCGTCGCCCTCGCCACGGATGCTGCCGGGAATACCGGGCACGCCACCCGGACCGCCACCTTCGACTGGACGCCTCCGGCCCTGGCCTGGATCGACCCCACCCCCGCCGAAGGGGCCAAGGTCGGAAGTCCTCGGCTCTCCGTGGCCGCCAGCGCGAGCGAGATCTGCACTGCCGATCTGGACGGGAATGCCCTGGCGGTGGAGGCGGTCCCCCTGGGAAGCAGGGTCGCGGCCCCCTATCAGATCCTGGCGGAACCCGCCGTTTCCGAAGGGCAGGTCACCCTCACCCTTTCCGCCAAGGATGGGGTCGGGAACACCAGCGCCATCCAGCGCCGCCTGGAAGTGGGCCTCACCAGCCCCTCCATCCAGGTGGAGCAGCCGACCCTCAAGAGCGATGGCAGCTTTACCACCTCGGCTTCCGCCCTCAATCTGGCTGGCCAGATCACCGCACCGCCCTTCGTGGCCCCCCTGAGCCTCACGGCCAACGGGTCTGCGCTCGCCCTGGAGAGCGCCAACCGCTTTACGCTCGCCCTCACGTTGGCGGAGGGGGACAACCCCATCCGCCTTGTGGCCACCAATCGCTTCGGCCAGAGCAGCACCCGGACGGTCACGATCCATCGCTACCAGACCTCCTTCGGGGTTGAGATCCAGTGGCCCCTCGACGGCATGAGCCTTCCAGACAAGAGCGTGAGGGTCCGGGGGCGCGTCCTGCGCCCCGTATCGGCCTTGACGCTGAACGGCAGCCCGGTCGCCGTGGACACCAGCCTGGCCTTCACCGGGGTGGTCCCCCTGGCTGGCGGTGAGAACCTGATCCAGGCCCTGGGTACCGATGAGGTCGGCAATACCGGCAGTGCCCAGGTCAAGGTTTTCTCCGCGCCCCCCTCCAGCGCCACCTTCCGATGGGATCTTCCCGCCAACGGCGCCCGTTCCGCCCGCCGCAGCAGCTCCATCTCCGGCCAGGCGGACCTGCCGGGGATCGCCTCCCTGGAAATCAATGGCGTCCCCATGGCCTTGAGTGGGCAGGGGGCTTCCGGCCGCTTTCAGGGAGAGCTGAGCCTGGGGGGCAAGGGGATCAACCTCCTCAGCCTCGTGGCCCGCACGGTGGCGGGGGAGACCCTGATGGAGCAGCGGGAGGTGATCTATGAGCCCACCCTTCCCCGCATGCGGCTGGTGTCGCCCGATTCCGCCCGGCCCGGCCAGCGGATCCCTGTCCAGATCCAGCCCGAAGCCGGAACCAGCCTGGCCTCGGCGGAGATCCAGTTCGGCGGCGCCCTTCTGGGCCGCGTGACCTCGCCCTTCCCGGCCCTGGAGGCCCAGGTGCTTCAGGATGCCCCCATCGGCAGCCGCATCCCGGTGGATGCGGTGGGCACCGATGACCAGGGGGAGACCGTCACCCTGCGGGCCTACGTCCAGGTATACGCCGGGGGAGCTCTGCTCCAGCGGGTGGCCGACGACCGCACGGGCCTTGCCCTGGAGGGCGCTACCGTGGCCATTGAAGATGGCGAGAGCGGCATCAGCGACGCCAGCGGCCGCGTGGCGCTCCAGACCGCCATCCCCGACAACTGGATCAAGGTCTCCAGGAGCGGCTACACCTCAGTATGGCGCAGTGCCGGACTCAAACAGGCCGGGGTCGAGGCCACCCTCAGCGCCCGCCTGACCCGCAAGGCCGATCCCCAGCCCTCCCTGAGCTTCGCCGGGGGCGCCCTGGTGCTGAACGCCCAAGGAAGCTGGTCCGCCACCCCCCTCTCCAGCCACGGCCTTCCCGCCGCCCTCCCCCTGGGCTGGAGCCCGGTGTCGGCCTGGTGGGTCGAGGGCGAAGCCTTCCCCATCACCGCCAAGCTCAAGGCCCCCGCCGAACTGCCTCAGGATGCCAGGGGCGTCTGGGCCCAGTGGGACGAGGCCGAGCACGAGTGGGTGGCCCTCACCCCCCCCCTGGCCCTGGGTGGCCTGAGCGCCCTTCCGGTGCCCGCCAGCGGCGGCTACGCCCTGCTCCTGGCGGACCCCCAGCCCACCGCGCCCCCTGAGGCGGTGGCCGGAGAGTTCCTGAGCGGCTTCCCCGAGGAGAACTGGCGGACGGATCTGGGCTGCACCACCACCGCTGCACCCCAGATCCTGTCCACGGTGGAGGCCATTCGCGGAGCCCGCATGGAGCCCCGCATGATCCTCTCCTTCAAGGGCGGTGCGGCTGTGCCAAGCGGCACGCCCCTCCAGGCCGATGTGGTGGAATCCTATACCCTGCTGGACAAGCGGACCATTGAGCCCGAGAGCTTCAGCCAGGACCTCTGGGCCCACCGCTGGAGCCTTCTGGTCCGGGACGGCCTGCCGGTGCTGGAAAGCGTGCCGGACGCCCTCCTGGTGCGGCTGCCCCTGCGCATGAGCCGGACCTTCGCCGAGGATGAGCTGGTGGAGGGTCGCCTCTGGGTGGGCTTCTACCACGACCAGCTCCGCCTGGCCGAAACCGGATCCGGTCTCCTGGGTTCCGATGGGGGCGAGGTCAGCAATGGCGGGGTTACCGTCAAGGTGCCCGCGGGCGCCCTCAGCGGCACCGCCCTGCTCACCGTGACCCCCGACAGCGGCGACCTGACCGCCCTCTGGGGCAGCCTGGGAGTCCCCGGCACCCTCAAGGCCTCCTTCCAGGTGGACGTGGTGGGGACCCTGGCCCAGGGAGTCCAGATCAGCCTGGATGCCCTTGACGTGCCCGAGGGCGCAAGCCCTCTGCTGATCCAGCGGCGGGCGGTCCACGGCGAGCGGGTCAGCCTTGTGGTGGGTTCCCTCCAGAAGGACGGAACCCGCTGGAAGGTCCTTGCCACCCAGCCCATCCTGGAAGGCGGCACCTTCGCGGTCTTCCTGCCGGAGCAGCCCTGGCAGTGGGTCAGCGGCTCCACCACCGACGGAAAGAGTCAGCCCCTGGCAGACGTGCAGGTGCGCGGCGATCTACTCCCCGCCCTCAGTGGCTCCTCGGGGGCCTTTGCCGTCCCCATGGCCGCCGCCGGGAGCCTCCGGGGCGAGCGGGCGGATCTCGGTCTGGCAGGGAGCCTGGAGGTCACGCTCCCTGCCAGCTGGATCGTCCTGCCCCTGGCCAGCGTCCCCTTCCGCATCCTTCAGGTGCTCCCCGCCGAATCCGCGGAGGTGGGCACCGGCGAGGTGGCCCAGGTGAGCACCAGCAGCCCCATGGCTGCCGAGACCATCACCACCGCCCGGCTCTTCCGGGCCACGGATTCCCTGGAGATCCCCCTCCGGCGTACCCTCAGCCAGGATGCCCGGGCCCTCCTCCTGGTGCCCGAGAGCCCTCTGGAATACGGCCAGTCCTATCGTCTGGCCCTCGAGGGCCTGCGCTCGGTGCAGGGTGAGACGGCGCCCCTCTTTGAGCGGCGCTTCACCACCACCGCCCAGGCCAAGGGGGATGTGGATCTCACCCGCTTCCGGGTCAATTACCCCGATGAGCAGCTCAATGTCACCGTCACGGTTCCCGAGGGGGCCGTGCCCGCCTGGGCCATCGTCTCCATCGAGGCCACGGACCTGGGCGCCTATGGCCAGGGGGTCATGCCCCCCGGCGGCGCCTTGAGCTTCCCCATGAAGGCGAACCTGGGCGAACGGCTGAAGGTCATCGTGCAGACCCGGGATGGCCGTAGCGTCAGCGGCACCATCGGCCGCTACGTCGCCGCCGATGGGCGCACCACCCTGGGCGCCGACGGTGGCCGGGTGGAAGGGCCCGAGGGCCTGGCCGTGGTGCTGCCTGCAGACGCCCTGGATAGCGCCGCCGAGTTCCAGATCATGCCCATGACGGCGATGCCCGAGCTTGCCGCCGATGTCCTGGCGGAGGGCGAGAAGGTCCTCCCGGGCCTCAGCCTCCGGGTCAAGGGGGCCGCCACCCTGAAGAAGCAGCCGGTGCTCGAGATCGCCGCCAGCCGGGTGGGCAGCGTGCCCGCCGTCCCCCTGGACCGGGATCTGATGGGGAACGGGCCCTTGTGCCTCTTCCGCACCGAGACCAGCACCCTGCCTGACGGGACGGTGGACGAGTACCACATCCTCACGGACACCCTTCAGCTCAGCAAGGATGGCACCACCTACGTTGGCCTGGGCGGGCTGCGCCTGCCCGATGCCACCCTGGGCACCGTGGTCCAGGGCCAGAGCCTCAAGGTCCAGCCCCGCACCGTCTCGGCGGCCCAGAAGAACGTGGCCCGGACGGGTTCCGCCATCACCAAGGACGCCATGTTCGCCCTGGACTTCGACGGCGGCGCCAGCGTCATCAACGAGATCAATTTCTCCATCCTGCAGAGCACCTACTACTACCATTCCGGCACCGTCTACCGGAACTGGAACGGCAGCGGTGGTTGTGGTGGCGGCGCTTCGGCCACCTGCTACGGTCCCCTGGCCGGGGCCGAGGTCCACCGCTACAGCGGCACCGCCGGTCTCGATGCCGCCCGCAAGGGCCGTCTGGCCCGGGGCCGCCTCCTGGCCGTGGCCGACGAGCAGGGCCGGTACCTGAATGTGGGTGGCCCCGAAAGCGGCGCCGTCGGCGGCCAGACCTGGATCGGCCTCTTCGCCGTGGACCCCCGCACCGGGGAGACCAGCGTCGACCCGGACTCCCCCGGCGCCCTGACCCTGGGCCTGCCCTGGATCAGGCGGAACCACTCCCTGGCCATCACCAGCAAGGGCGGGAATCCCTTCGATCCCACGCTGACCGCGCCGAGGATCAAGGCCTCCCTGGTGGATGCCAAGGGCTCCGCCCGCAATATGTTCACCGTGGGGGAGACCTTCACCCTGAAGATCGAGACCGAGACGGGCAGCCAGCCCGTGGTGCGGGGCCGGATCACCGGCTCGCTGGAACAGGACTTCGGTGCCCTGCCCGTGGAGGTCCCCCTGACCTTCACCTCCGATGGCACTTGGGGCGTGGATGTCCTGGGCTGGACCGCCAAGCCGGTCCAGGGCGCAGCCAAGGTTTCGGCCATTGTGACCCTGCCGAGCCAGTTGGGGGAAAGCCTTCCCGGCAGGCCCACCATCGTCTCCATGGACCCCGCCGATGGCGACAAGGACATGGACCCTTCGGCCATGGTCCGGATCACCTTTTCGGAACCCGTGCATGGGGCCAACTCCAGTTCCTTCACGGTCACGGTGAATGGGGCTTCCGTTCCTTTCCGGGTGGTCTCCAACGCCCTGGAAGTGACGGATAGCTCAACCGAGGTGCAGGAAGTCCTGCTGATCCCCGATCAGCGCCTGCTTCTCGGTGCCACCGTCGTCGTGAGCGTGTCGGGCATAGTGGACCGGAACTTGGAGTTGATAGCCTTCGCTCGGTGGTCCTTCACGGTGCGTGGTGCCTCAGAGGTGGGCTCCCTGGCGGGAATCGGCACCCTTACCCAGATGGTGTCCCATAACGGCAAGCTATACGCCTTCGAGACGGTGGGAACCTCCGTGGGCAGCGAGTTCGATGTGGGCGGTGTGCCCATTCAGGCCCTCCGCATCCTTGATGTGGGCGACCCCAGCCAGCCCGTGCGGAAAAATTCCTTTGGCGCCCATGGGAGCTGGGATCCCAAGGGTCCCTTGAATGCTGAGGGCTGGTCCAATGGCGAGCCCTTCCACCGGCATGAACTGAACGGGATGCGGGTGGCCAGTGGGGTATCGGTTGCCGGGCAGGCCCGCGACCTGCTCCTGGTGACCTCCCGGCCCCGCCAGGCCACGGAGATGTACGTGTGGAGCAGTGACGGCGACAACTGGTACCGATCTCGCCACAACACGATCTGGGTATATGACATCACCGGCGATGCCGCCAGTTTTGGCGAAAACAATACCCCCAAGCTCCTGATGGTCAGCTCCCTGGGCACCCTGTCCGATGCCTGGGGCAAGGGCCTGGGCAGCGCGGGCGGCGTGCTTGGTTGCATCAAGCTCCGAGGCGGTCTCTCGCTCTGGGATGCCAACGCCTGGCACGAGGGATTCCTGGGTGACGCCCAGGCCCTGGAAGCCGATGGAACCGCCTTCAATGGTCTGCAGGTCCTGGCCCGTCGGGCCCGGATGACCGCGGGGTATTTCCCTGATCCCAGCACCCTGGTGGCTAGCAATGGCTTCTATGCCTCCTCCGCCATCGACCGCCCCAGTGTCATGAGCGGTGTGATCACCGAGGATTCCAATGGCCTGCCCATCGCCTATGCCGCCATGGGCTACTCCGATGGCCTGCTGGCCCTCATCGATGGCAAGGTCGGCCAGCCTGAATCCATGGCCACCTTCATGGGTGGCGGTCCCAAGGGCATGGATGGACGCATTCACGACCTGTCCTTTGCGGTGGAGCGCGAGCATGCCGATTTGGTGGAAGTGATGAAGGGGACCTGGCAGGGGCCCACTGGCACCGAGCAGGGCAACCTATTACTGGTGGGGACCACCCCCGCCAGCGGCGGGAAGTTCTGGGTCCTGAAGCCCAATGTCATCAACCTGAACGACCCCGGAGTGGTCCAGTACGCCTGCGGAACCCTTCCCGGCATCATCCGGCGGATCATCCCCGATCCCGCCAAGATGCTCGTGGGCGTGGAATCCAATGGTCAGGTGTACGTCTTCGACCTGAAGACCCTCATGCCGAATGGGACAACCCCCCAGGCCCTCACGCCGATATACAGCTTCACCGCAACCGCTGGGTGGACCTTGGCGGACGGCCTTCTCTACACCGATGAGAAGCTGCAGAATGCCGACAAACTGAAGATCCGCGCCATTGATGCTGTGGAAATGGAAGGCTGGGTCGGCGCCCCTGTCGAGGTGGACTGGAACCAAAACTTCGCCGGGGCTTTCTACGAATACAACGCCAAGGCCCTGGGGTCTTCCACACCACCCACTTCGGAGGCCATGCCACCGCAGGTCGGCTACGCCCTGGCCAAGTTCTCGGGCGAAAACGGCAGGCCCTTCCTGCGCCACTACTACCCGGATCTGGGCGAGATGCAGATGAGCATGGTCGTGAAACAGAGCGATCCCGCCCTCTTCCTCGACATGACCAGGAACGGCAGCAGCTACTTTATGGAGGCCGAAGCCAGGCTTTACAAGGGGAGCCAGGAGATTCCCAAGGCCATGAGCCTGGAGGCCATCCAGGTCGTGAACGGCCAGGTGGTGGGCACGGGCAGCACCCGCAGCCCCATCCGGGGGGATGGGGATCCCGCCAAGCTCGAACTGAGTGCCGGAGCCTGGGGAATGGTCACCTCCCCGAAGTGGAAGGACAAGTTCGCCTATGGCGCCTACCGCTTCTCCATCAAGGCTGACACCTTGGTGAGCCTGGACGAGGCCATTCGCAAGGATGACGGCGGTGCCTTCCGGGTGGAGGTGAGTTACCGGTTGTTCAAGGACCAGAACCAGTTCCAGCAATGGAAGGGCGGTAATGCCCACAGCCGGGAAGACGAACGGACCTACAAGTTCACCGTCAAGACCAACAGCACCACCACCCTCTTCGATGTGGCCCGGGGCGGCGTCTGGCACTACGACCCCGTGGTGAGCGCCACGGACCCCGGCGATACGGGCAACAACCCCTTCACGGCCCAGTTCATCGATGGGATCTCGGCCCAGCTCAAGGCGGACCCCGAGGCCCCCCTCAAGGCCGACAACGCCTACACCCGGCGCCTTTCCATCACCCGGAGCGAAGCCTACGCCGGGGATGTGGCCCAGCTCTATGGCCTGGCCCCCGCCGAAGTCCAGCAGGTGCCCCTGGAGCAGGTCAAGCTTGATGTGATCCAAGCCATGCTGGATCGGGTGCTGGTGCCCCTGAGGATGAAGGTCGGCACGGGTTCGGATGGCCAACCCTGGTACGAGCCCCTGCCCTCGGCGGAGCGCCCCACCTTCCTGACCAGCCTGCCTACCAGCGGGCAGCTCCAGGATGGCCTCGCCGGGGATCTCCGGGGCGCCTTCGGCTACCGCACCGTCCACGTGGTCAACGCCCTCCAGAAGTTCGAGAAGGAGGAGGGGGGCGGAGATTACGGCAGGCTCCAAGATAAACCCTTTAGCTGGGGCAAGGACCCCGCCCTCCGGAAGGATGATGTGGAGAAGCTGGCCGATGGCACGGAGCGCCCCATCGACGGGCGCATCCAGCCCATGATCCGGCAGCACTTCAAGGAGAATGGCCAGTTCAATCCGGAGGCCACCCTGGTGCGCTACATGGTGGGCTATCCGAAGCTGAGGAACCTACCGAAGGCCGCAACCGACAGCGGCCTTTTCCCCATGAACCTGCTCCTGACCCGGGAACTGGTCTTCGGGCCCAGCTCCGGGGTGGTCTATCCCTCGGATAAGGCCAGTGATCAGGGCTATCGCCAGAAGATCGACGCCCTCCTGGGCAAGGTCGACACCCTGCCCGAAGCCTGGGACCTGGCCTCCGCCCCCGAGGGGCTTCGCAGCCCCGAGGCCTACCAGGCCCGGGTCCACGGGATGTTCGGCAGCGGTTACCAGGAAGGCGGCGTCGACTACGCCGGTTTCGGCAACCTCTTCCACTGGCAGAACGTGGTGGTGGGGGAGCGGGCCATGGTTGTTGGCAGCCAGTGGTTCAACCCCGGCATCGGAATCCTGAGCATGTACCTGAGCCCCAACTGGCAGCGCACCGCGGGCTTCACCAACCCGGATATCCCCAGCAGCGGGGTGAACCCCCATGTCCTGTACGTGGCTGAGCCCCCGGCCAGCCTGGCCTATGACGTGGACGCGCGCTTCAACAGCAACTACCGCAAGCGGGTATTCGATTTCCTGCTGGATCATGTGAGATCCCGGCGCCTGGATCTCTTCAGCAACGGCATGCAGAACCCCTTCCCGATGGTCTGCACCGCCGTGAGCCGTTTCCAGCAGACCCTTCGGGGCCTTGCCGGGGCCCCCACCCCGGTCATTCTGGTTTTCAATCGCACCGGTGTGAAACAGTGAGCATTTCGTCGGTGGGGCGTGGGCGAGGCTGCCTCAGGTAGACGGAGCCCCCACC
>NZ_KI912269.1:167350-172291 GCF_000242615.2 Holophaga foetida DSM 6591 | reverse complement strand
CTACGCTCCAGACACCCCACGGGCTCATACAACAAGGGGGTCAATATTCGTGTCGCCGGGTGGGTTAATTTTCATGTCGCTTGACAGTCGTCTGGCGATGCGTCAACATCGCGATGACCAAGGAGCCTTCATTTACATGGAATTGCTAGCTTTCTTACTGCGCGGGCCCGCCACACGGCGCCACCCCCGCCGCGGAGCGGCTTCGTTCAACTGGAGGGAAACCAGTTGAATCCAGCCCAAGCGGGGGATCTCATGGATGTGGCGGACAATCAGATTGACACCTCCCGGCCCCTGGCTCCCACCCGGAACGTGGATGTGGTCAGCCTCATCGGGGTCATGCGCATGGTGACTGAGGTGCTCTGGAGTGCGGATTTCCAGAGCCGGGTGATCGAGAGCAGGGTTATCCCCAATTCCGATCCGGCCGAAGCGGCCCGTCAGCGGCAGGCGGCCCTGGAGGATCTGGACGAACTGCGAAGCCACCTGACCCTGCACGCCCACAGCCAGGGGGCCCGCATCGCTGCCGCCGCCCGCACCCGCCTGGGCACTGTTCCGGGGCTCACGGACGGTGCCGTGGAGGAGGTCCTGCCCAAGTGGGATCTCGTGACCTATGGCAGCGGAGCCGGGCTTTCCATGTGGTGGCACCCCAGCCAATTCCGGAGAACCCTGCACCACGTGAACCAGAAGGATTACGTTCCAAACACCTTCGGGTTCAACCCGGCCTTCAAGCTGAGCCTGGACGAGCCCATCCGCTGGTCCATCAATTTCGGAAGCCAGTGGCTTGGGGTCGATTTTGGGGGGGGGACACTGCTCCCCCTTTCCAAGGAGCCCGATTCCTTCGTCTGGAGACTGAACGGTATCCCTGGCGGCAGCACCGGGGTCAGGGTTGCCCGGTACGCCAATGCCAAGAGCGCCATGAAGGCTCACACCTTCATCGTCTACCCCTCAAGGAACGCGGGTTCCAACTGGGGAGAGCACGACTTCGGCAACGGCTACCTCTGCCATGTGAGCCTGGATCCCTGGGCGGTGGCGGCGTCCCTTCCCGTCTCCCCGGACTACCCAGCCCACACCGGGCCGGAGGCATGCGCAGGTGCTCAGCCGCCCAGCATTGTCAAGAATCCCGCGGACCAGGTGGTACCGGTGGGGCAGGGGGGGGTGTTCAGCGTGGATGCCGAAGTGAAGGGGCAGATCGGGTACCAGTGGATGAGGAACGGGGTCGCCATCCCCGGGGCCACTGCGACAAGCTATGCAACACCCCCCGTTACCCTGGCCGATGATGGTGCCAGGTTCTCCGTGGTGGTGAGCAATGGCAATGGCAAGGTGAGTAGCAACGAAGCTCGGTTATGGGTCGTGGCGAAATGACTGTGGTCTTTTTGGAGAAAAGTCAATGAAAAGCAAGAAACACTCGGGTGGACGGGTATGGAAGATCGGCCTCGCAATCGTCCTCTTGGTGGGACTGAGCATGGGCTGGCGATTCAGTCGGGTGCATATCCTGGCTAGGTTGGGACATGCGAAATCAATGGCAGAGTTGGGAGGGGCATATGCCGACGTAACTGGGGAAGGTTTGGTTACTGAATATAATTGGAAAAAAGCAACCTATTGGCTTGAAAAAGCTGGGGCATCTGGGTATGGCGGGGCGGATTTTACGCTTTACCAGATGTGGCAGGTACAGGGTGATCCCGTCGACATCCGCCGCTGGCTGGAGCGGGGGGCCCGGAACGGGAATCCGGAGTGCACATTGACCCTGGCCAACTCCTACCGTTACGGCATGCATGGCTTCCCCAAGGACAAGGATATGGCTGATTACTGGTCAGGCAAATTACCCAGGTGGCATCCCTGACTCTTGGGTTTCCGTTCGCGGGAGCGTGTATTTAATTAAGTAATAAATTTATATAACCACCCGGTACACCGCCCGTCAAGAGGCCATGAAGCCCCGTACCTCCATCGGTTGTGGGGCGTGGCGAAATGACCGTGATGGTTCAGGAGGCATATTCATGAACAGCAATCCGCACTTGGGTGGACGCCTATGGAAGACCATGTGAGTCTGGATCCCTGGCTCACCGCTTCAGCGCTGCCCGGTTCCGAGAGCGAACGGGTTCATGTCGGGCCGGAAGTCTGCAGGTATGCCCAGCCCCCGACCATCCTCAGGCAACCTGCAGATGCGGTTGTCCTGAAGGGGCAGCGGGCCAGGTTCTCGGTCCAGGCCCAGGAGGCCATGGGATTCCAGTGGCTCCGGAATGGAAGCCCCATCCCCGGGGCTAATGCGGTGACTTTTGAGATTCCATCCGTGACGGCGGGCGAGGATGGAGCGAAGTTCTCGGTGGTGGTGAGCAATGGCAATGGCAAGGTGAACAGCAGCGCGGCGACACTGTGGGTTGTCAATGAATGATGTTTGCGGGGAGGCACCATGAAGAAGATGCGTTTCTGGCCCTGGGGCTGCCTGGGGGCGCTTATCCTGGCGCTGGCCCTGCTGGTGGGCCTGCTGATGGGCTGGCGGTTCTCCCGGGTGCATATCCTGGCGAGGACGGGACATGCGAAATCGATGGCAGAGTTGGGAGGGGCTTTTGCCGACGTAACTGGGGAAGGTTTGGTTGCTGAATATGATTGGAAAAAAGCAACCTATTGGCTTGAAAAAGCTGGGGCATCTGGGTATGGCGGGGCGGATTTTACGCTTTACCAGATGTGGCAGGTGCAGGGTGATCCCGCCGACATCCGCCGCTGGCTGGAGCGGGGGGCCCGGAACGGGAATCCGGAGTGTGCCATGACCCTCGCGCAATGCTATTGGTTGGGCCTCTATGGGTACCCGAAAGACCAAGTGCTTTCAGATGAATGGGCGAAAAAGAGCACAGCGTTTGAACGCAGGAAATACCGGAAATAAGGGGAGGACGGCTGGCCGCTCAGGGGGCATGTTCAGCCAACTAGGGCAGCCCTGCCATGTGTGTCTGGACCCCTGGGCGGTGGCGGCGTCTCTTCCCGTCTCCCCTGACTACCCAGCCCACACCGGGCCGGAGGCATGCGCAGGTGCTCAGCCGCCCAGCATTGTCAAGAATCCCACGGACCAGGTGGTTCCGGTGGGGCAGGGGGCGGTGTTCAGTGTGGATGCCGAAGTGAAGGGGCTGATTGGATACCAGTGGATGAAGAACGGGGTCGTCATCCCTGGGGCCACCGCGACAAGCTATGCGACACCCCCGGTTTCCTTGGCCGATGATGGTGCCCGGTTTTCCGTGGTGGTGAGCAACGGCAATGGCAAGGTGAGTAGCAACGAAGCTCGGTTATGGGTCGTGGCGAAATGAGCGTGGTCTTTTTGGAGAAAAGTAAATGAAAAGCAAGAATCACTCTGGTGGGCGTGTATGGAAGATCGGCCTCGCAATCGTCCTCTTGATGGGACTGAGCATGGGCTGGCGATTCAGTCGCGTGCATATCCTGGCGAGGTTGGGACATGCAGAGTCCATGTCAGAGCTGGGATTGGCTTATGTCAGTATCTCCGGTAGGGGATTGGTCGCTGAAAGTAACTGGAAAACGGCAACCTATTGGTTCGAAAAGGCCGGAGCGGCGGGGGATGGAGGGGCGGATTTCGAGCTCTACCAGATGTGGCGGGTGCAGGGCGATCCCGCCGACATCCGCCGTTGGCTGGAACGGGGGGCCCGGAACGGGAATCCGGAGTGTGCGGGGATGCTGTCGAATTGCTATTGGTTGGGGCTGTATGGGTATCCAAAGGATGATGCCATGCGTAGGGCATGGGCCAAGAAGAGTGGCGAGTTCCAACGGAAGAGGCGTTGAGGTTCGGCGCTTCGGTAAGCCCGTTGCTGGAAAGCCCCGCCTCTGTCCTGTGGGCCTGGGCCACGGCTTCCACGCTCTCCGGCTCCGAGAGCGAACGGGTCCATGTGGGGCCGGAAGTTTGCAGGTATGCCCAGCCCCCGAGCATCCTCAGGCAACCTGCGGATGCGGTTGTCCCGAAGGGGCAGCGGGCCAGGTTCTCGGTCCAGGCCCAGGAGGCCATGGGATTCCAGTGGCTCCGGAATGGAAGCCCCATCCCCGGGGCTAATGCGGTGATATATGAGATTCCATCGGTGTCTGCGGCCGATGATGGAGCGAAGTTCTCAGTGGTGGTGAGCAATGGCAATGGCAAAGTGAACAGCAGCGCGGCGACATTGTGGGTTGTCAATGAGTGATGTTTGGAGGGGGCACCATGAAGAAGATGCGTTTCTGGCCCTGGGGCTGCCTGGGGGCGCTTACCCTGGCGCTGGCCCTGCTGGTGGGTCTGCTGATGAGCTGGCGGTTCTCCCGGGTGCATATCCTGGCGAGGTTGGGACACACCAAGTCCATGAAGGACCTTGGGAATGCCTACACCAGTTTTTCCGGGGACGGACTGATCGCCGATCCGAACTGGAAAACGGCAACCTACTGGTTCGAAAAGGCCGGTGCGGCGGGGGATGGAGGGGCGGATTTCGAGCTCTACCAGATGTGGCGGGTGCAGGGTGATCCCGCCGACATCCGCCGCTGGCTGGAGCGGGGGGCCCGGAACGGGAATCCGGAGTGCGCGGGGATGCTGTCGAATTGCTATTGGTTGGGGCTGTATGGGTATCCAAAGGATGATGCCATGCGTAGGGCATGGGCCAAGAAGAGTGGCGAGTTCCAGCGGAAGAGGCGTTGAGGTTCGGCGCTTCGGTAAGCCCGTTGCTGGAAGGCCCCGCCTCTGTCCTGTGGGGCTGGACCCCTGGGCGGTGGCGGCGTCCCTTACCGTCTCCCCGGACTACCCAGCCCACACCGGGCCGGAGGCCTGCGCGGGCGCTCAGCCGCCCAACATAGTCAAGAATCCCACGGACCAGGTGGTTCCGGTGGGGCAGGGGGCGGTGTTCAGTGTGGATGCCGAAGTGAAGGGGCTGATTGGATACCAGTGGATGAAGAACGGGGTCGTCATCCCTGGGGCCACCGCGACAAGCT
>NZ_KI912269.1:121679-167250 GCF_000242615.2 Holophaga foetida DSM 6591 | reverse complement strand
CGGCTTCGTTCAACAGAAGCTCCATCCCCGGGGCTAATGCGGTGATATATGAGATTCCATCGGTGTCTGCGGCCGATGATGGAGCGAAGTTCTCGGTGGTGGTGAGCAATGGCAATGGGCAAGTGACCAGCGCCGAGGCTACGTTGTGGGTTGTCAAGGAATGATGCGCAGGAGGAGTGATGAAGAAGATGCGTTTCTGGCCCTGGGGCTGCCTGGAGGCGCTTACCCTGGCGCTGGCCCTGCTAGTGGGTCTGCTGATGAGCTGGCGGTTCTCCCGGGTGCATATCCTGGCGAGGTTGGGACATGCAGAGTCCATGTCAGAGCTGGGATTGGCTTATGTCAGTATCTCCGGTAGGGGATTGGTCGCTGAAAGTAACTGGAAAACGGCAACCTATTGGTTCGAAAAGGCCGGAGCGGCGGGGGATGGAGGGGCGGATTTCGAGCTCTACCAGATGTGGCGGGTGCAGGGCGATCCCGCCGACATCCGCCGTTGGCTGGAACGGGGGGCCCGGAATGGGAATCCGGAGTGTGCCATGACCCTCGCGCAATGCTATTGGTTGGGCCTCTATGGGTACCCGAAAGACCAAGTGCTTTCAGATGAATGGGCGAAAAAGAGCACAGCGTTTGAACGCAGGAAATACCGGAAATAAGGGGAGGACGGCTGGCCGCTCAGGGGGCATGTTCAGCCTAGGGAAGCCCTGCCATGTGTGTCTGGACCCCTGGGCGGTGGCGGCGTCTCTTCCCGTCTCCCCGGACTACCCAGCCCACACCGGGCCGGAGGCCTGCGCAGGTGCTCAGCCGCCCCGCATGGTCAAGAATCCCACGGAATCCCACGGACCAGGTGGTTCCGGTGGGGCAGGGGGCGCTGTTCAGTGTGGATGCCGAGGTGAAGGGACAGATTGGATACCAGTGGATGAAGAACGGGGTCGCCATCTCCGGGGCCACCGCGACAAGCTATGCGACACCCCCGGTTTCCTTGGGCAATGATGGTGCTGGGTTTTCCGTGGTTGGGCGAAGCCCGACCGAAGCTGAGCCCCTGCGGCACTTGGTTATTCACCCTCCGGCTAGCGCCGAATCGGGTGCTGGACCCGGCGCGATTCGGCTGCCCTGATCGCGCTCGCACGCTCCCGCCAGCGCCGAGCTTCCATGGGATCAGCCAGCACGCCATCCCCCGTGGCATAGGCTGTCGCCAACAATCCGCAACTGGATTCATCCCGGAAGCCCTTTTCGTAGGCCTGGCTGAGCCACCGTGCTCCCTCGATCTTGTTCGCAGGGATCCAATCCCCCCCATCGGCCTTCGAACCTTGACCGAGGAAGAGGAGGTTCCCCAGGGCATTCATCGCACCGGAATCCCCAGAGGACGCGTGTGAGCGCAATTCTGCGAGTCTGCTGGGGGGTGGGTAATGGGGCGTGGAGGCGCTTTGGGATCCCGGCGTGCTGGGGAGCTGTGGACGCCGCCCTTGTGAAATGGGCTGATCCGTTCGCCGGATCACTCGGGAAGGCACCGCCTCGAAGGGGCCGATCGTTGACTGGATTTCCAGTATGGCGGCTGAGAACGCATCCCTCGCTTGGCGAAGGGCTCTCGTTTGTTCCGGGGTGCGGGTCTGACGGATGTGGCGGGCTTGCTCTGCATCCTGGGGCGGTGACAGGGGCTCCGGTCCTTCATCCGTGAAATAACCTGCCGGGCTTTCATCCAGGCAGGACGAGTGGTAGCACACCTGGCCTTTGAGCGAGGCCACGGTTTGCGTATAGATGACTTGGCAACTGGGCACATAACCACTCTGGTTGGCCTGTTGAAGGTCTATGGCCACTCCCCAATTGCCGCCCGTCAGCATATCGACCTCTCTCGGCGGGGCGGGCAATCCCGCTTTACTGAAGGCATCGCTGGTATTTGTATGCAAACGCTCGACGATGCGGATCAGACGTTGGATCTTCTCCTTGGATGCTTCTGTGGCCTCATGGCGGGGCGTTGAGGACGATGCCATCGCCTCTGCCGTTTGTGCCGGAGCCGCAGGTTTCGGGTCGGGACCGATGATCGCCCTCCATACGGTTCTACCGACCGCCAGGCGCAGCGCATGGTCCGCGCCGCCGACCAGCAGGAAGGCCACGATGACTGCAAGGGCGGTCTTCCACGTTGCGACGCGATGGACCGAGGCCAATCCCCAGGTGGCGAAGGCGATTCCCAGAACCGCCAGCACCGCAGACATGACGAGAATGGCAAGAGAGAGCCACGAGGGCGTGGCGAAGATGCCCATGCCAAGTCCCTGGCCCCCCCTCACAGAAGCAATCGGGTTGAACTGCAGGTACAGGGAGAGGGCGGTCAGGCAGGCTGCGAGAGGCAGCAGCCACGCGGAGCTGTATCCAAGGACCCGCAGGGAGTTCCGAAGATAGCCCCTGACCCTTTGGTCCAAGGCCCAAAGAATCCCGTGGGCGGTGAATCCTCCGATGAACATGAAACACAAAGGTCGGAGCAAGAAGGCTACCAGGGTGCCGGGAACAATCAGGATCGTGTCGCTAAGCACTAAGGAAACATAGGGGCCAGCTGCTTTCCGAATGGCGATCAAGCCCAGTTTCATGGCCAGGAAGAGGAATGGGCTGGTCACGATTACCCAAAGGTAGGCATACCCGAGGGGCGCCCACAGGGAATCACCTCGGTACGTTGCGTCCCAGATGGTGCGGAAAGATTTGAAGGGGTAAAGGTTATTGCGGAACCATCGGACTGCAAAATTGCCATGTTCCTCGAATGGGAGGAGGTTGAATGCCATGGTTTAGGCCTCCGCATGGGTAGAGCAGGTTGCACGGTGTGTGCAACTTTGGATTATAACCTTTTTATGTTTAATTAGTGGGTATTTAAGTGCTTAGGGGGTAGGGATTGCCCCGCCATGACCCGATGGTGGCGCAGCAGCGTTCTACAGCCTTGCCTTCAAGCTCCGGTAATCCGTCTTCCCGGTCCCCAGGGTGGGGATCTTGTCCACCTTCTCCACTCTGCGGATGTTGTGGATGGGGCTGAGGCCTGCTTCGCGGATGGCGGCGTTGGCGGCTTCCCGGGAGATGTCGCGGATGGTGAAGAGCACCAGCTCTGGATTGTGCTCGTCGGGGGTGGCTTCCACGGCGAGGATGATCTCTTCGTCATCCTCGTGGCCGAAGCGGGCGATGAGGGCCTCCTCCACCGCGGGGAGGCTCACCATCTCGCCCCCGAGCTTGACGAAGCGCTTGAGGCGCCCGGCGAAGACCAGGTGGCCATCCTCCTCTTTCACCAGATCCCCGGTGCGATACCAGGCGCTGCCCTCGAAGTCCTGGAAGGGGGAGGGACCCTCGTAGTCCAGGTAGCCGCTGAAGACGCTGGGGCCCTGGACCAGGAGCATCCCGGGGCGGCCGGGCTCGGCCCGCTCGCCCGTTTCGGGGTCCACGAGGACGTGGCGCAGGGAGGGCATGGGCAGGCCGATGGTGCCGTGGCGTCGATTATCCTTGCGGTTGCCGCTCACCACTGGGGAGCATTCGGTGATGCCGTAGCCTTCCAGGATGATCATTTCCGGGAAACGCTGGTCGAGGGTGGCGTAGAGGCTCTCGGGGCACTTCTCGCCCCCGGTGATGACGAACTTGAGGCTGGCGAGCTGCTCGTCCGTGGCCGCCCTCACGGCACCGTTCAGGAAGGTGGGGGTGCCCAGGAGGAAGGAGGCGCCGTAGGCCTGGATGATGGCCGCCAGGGCCGCCCCTTCCGTGGGGTTGGGATGGAAGACCGTGGGCACGCCCGCGCAGAGGGGCAGGATGGTGGTGGTGTTGAGGCCGTAGGAGTGGAAGGGGGGCAGGATGCCCGTGAAACGGTGGCCGTCCAGGAATGGATAGGCCGAGATCAGGTCATGGATGTTGGCCAGGAGGTTGCCCTGGCTCAGGGGCACTGCCTTGGGCAGGTTCTCGGAGCCGGAGGTGAAGAGCACCACTGCGGTATCAGTCACCTTGGCCCGGCGCAGGCCGCCCCACCAGAGGCGGCTCTGGAGGAGGGCCAGGATCTTGCGGCCCAGGGACAGGGTCTTGCCCACATCCTCCAGGAGGAGGAAACGGTCCTGCAGGCTCGAAAGATCCATGCCCTGGGCTTCCAGCCTGGTGACGAGCTGCCGGGCGCTGAGCACCTTCGTGACCTTCAGGAGGTCCAGGCCGTGCTTGAGGTTCCTGGGGCCCACGGTCCAGTTCACCATCACGGGTGTCTTCCCGGCAAAGAGGGCCGTCATGTAGAGGATGGCGGCGCCCACGGAGGCCGGGAGCATGATGCCGACGTACTGGCCCTCGATGGCCTTCAGGGTGGGGCGAAGGGCGAGGATGCCCAGGATGATGTCGCGGTAGCTCTTCACGCCGGAGCTCTGGTCCGCCAGGATGGCCGCATCGGGCTCGCGCTTGGCGCGGTTCAGAAAGGCTTGGGCGAGGTTTGCGCCCTCGGGGAGCGAGACCGGCACCCGGCGAGGAGCGAACCATCTGGGATCGATGGGCTTGAGCTGGCGTTGGCCGCTGGTGTCCAGAAGGCCAGCCGCCGCCAGGATCACATCGCCGACGCTGCCAAGGGCTTCGGGATCGGAGGCCTCCACCCGGTATTCCTGGGAGAGCCAGTTGATGATCTCCAGGCGTCCCAGGCTGTCCAGGCTCAGGTCCCGGGCCAGCTGATGCCCGTCCTGGAGTTCGGGACATCCGCTCAAGTCCTTCAGGAAATCCAGGACCCGCTGACGGATCGCGACGTCCACTTTAGCGGGGTCTCCGACGATCTTTGGGGGGATGGGGTCCGGCATCTCCCCGCCTTCCCGGTTCTCCCAGAACCCGTAGGGGACGTAGCGCCCTGCGGGGGCTTCAAGGTTGTAGAAGGCCTCCATGTAGCGGTTCTGCTGCTCCCGGGTGCCCTGGTAGGGGAAGTCCACCGCTTCCTTCAGGGTGATACGGACCGGCCGTTTGGGGAGGAAGAACAGGGCGTTGGCCAGGAGCTTGCGGATTCCCATGCCCAGGAAGGCGCCCATCTGGGGGCTGACGCCGTGGATGCGGCTGGACGCGCTGCCCCAGAGACCGGTGGTGCGGATGAGGACGATGCGGGTTCCCGGGGCCTTCTTCAGCAGGGCCTCCACTGCACTGCTGGCTCCCAGATCCTCCAGGTGGCTGCGCATGAGGTGCCCGGCGGGGTAGAGCATGAGATTCTCACCCCGCTTCAGGACCTCCGCGCAGGCCTCCAGGGTCTCCTCTACCTTGCCCTTGGCGGCCTCGCCGTAGACCGCTGGGTCCGGCAGGGGCATGGTCTTGAAGTGCCGGGCGATCCAGGCGGTGGCTTTTCCGGAGATCCGGTCTTTGTCCGCCAGGACCCAGGGCTCGAAGGGGTTCTGGAGCTGGAGCCGCACCAGGACGGGATCGATCAGTCCCGGGTGGTTGGGAAGGAAGAGAATGCCCCCTCGCCGACCCCCAAGGGTCGGCGAAATATTCCCCTCAATGCTCACCTTGTATCTGAGCGCGGTCAGAGGTTTGGCCAGGGCACAGAGAATCGACGCGATCAAGCCCACTCCTTGTTGCGAAACTCCAGCGCCAGCCAGAGGGTAAAGCCGAGGGAGGCTACGCCCAGGCCGCCGTAGGCCAGGGTGGGGAGGAGGGCGCTCAGGGCCGGGATCAGGGTGTAGGCCAGGCTCACGGCGGACATCCCCAGGAATGCGGCGAAATTGGCACTGGCCCAGACCGCTCCCTTGCGCTCGGGGGCCGGTCGCACCTGGAGGAAGCTTTCGCAAGGGATCATGAAGAGGCCACCCCCGGCCCCAGCGAGGGCGATGAGGGCATAGAGGGCAGGGATCTGGATGCCCTGGGCCATCATGGGCACCAGGGCCAGGGCCAGCATGGCGGCGCCCATGACGAGGCCTGCGGGCAGGAGCACCCGGAACCAGCGCCCGCCCCTGGCGAAGCGGGCGGAGAGGAGTCCCCCGAAGGCCAGGCCCAGGAGCTGGCTGGCCACCAGCAGAGAGGTCCGGGCATCCCCCAGGTGGAACTGTTCCTTGCCCAGGGTGTTGATCACCAGGAGCTGGAAGACCCCCGCGGACCAGATGAAGACATCCGCCAGCAGGACCCGGCCCAGCTGGTGGTCCCGCCAGATGGCTCCCAGCTCCCGGAAGGTGTCCAGGGGGCCGGTCCAGGGGAAGGGGCGTCCGGGGTCAGCGGCGGGCCTGGAGGGAATGCCCAGGCTCACGCCCAGGCCGATGAGGGCGAAGAGGATCACCGCAAGGCCCACCATTCCGTGGCCGAAGGAGGCCCCCAGGAGGGGACTGCCCTTCATGCCCAGGACGAAGCCCGAGAGGGTGATGCCCACCAGGATGCCCACGCTCACGATCATGCGGAGCATGGCGTTGGCCTGGGTGACGTGGCTGGGGGGGTAGAGTTCGGGGATCGATCCGTTCAGGGCCGGGCTGAAGAAGGTGGACTGGAGGCCCATGAGCCCTACCATGCCGATCATGACCCACATGTGGCCTGCCAGGATGCCGTAGGCCCCGACGAAGGCGGCCAGGAGCTCAAGGCTCTTGGCGCCGATGACGATGCGGCGCTTGGGGAAGCGGTCGGCGAACCACCCCGCCGGGGCGGCGAAGAGGATGAAGGGGATGGTGAAGGCCGCTCCCACCAGACCCTGGAACTGCTTCATTCCCAGGGTCACCGCCAGGAGCATGACGGCCTGCTTGTAGAAGTTGTCGTTGAAGGTGCCCATGAAGTAAGAGCTCGCCATGGCCGCGAAACGGCTCCGGGCCTGGCGGAGCTGCTGTGCTTCAGAATCCAGAGTCATTCATGCTCCTGAACAGGTCAGAAGCAGTCTAGCAGGCGCACCACCAGGGGCAGGGTGAGGAGGCTGAGGGCCGTGCTCAGGAAGACGCAGCGCGAGGTGTAGGCGTTGTCCCCGCCGTAGATCTGGGAGAAGACCGCCACCGTGGCGGCGGAGGGCAGGGCTTCGATGACCACCAGGATCCGGGTGATGACAGGATCCGCATGGAAGAGCCTGCATACCAGGAAGGTCAGGGCCGGGGCCAGCAGGAGGCGCACGGCGCTGATCATGTAGATGGAGACGCCTGAGAAGACCTCCTTAGCCTTCACCTCCGCCAGCATGGCTCCGATGATCATCATGGAGAGCGGGGTGGTCATGTTCCCGACCATGGTCATGGTCTGGGTCACGGGGCGGGGGAACGGCACCGAGCAGAGATAGAGCACGATGCCCGCCAGGGTGGCCATGAGGATGGGGTTCATCACCGCCTTCCACATATCCTTGAAACGGGTCTTGCCGGTGAAGAGGGTGATGCCGGAACTGAACATGAAGACCCAGAATGGGAGCTGGAAGACGGCGCCGAAGAAGACCCCCACATCGGGGAAGAGGCTGGCCAGCAGGGGGATCCCCATGAAGCCGCAGTTGGAGAAGGCCGTGATGAAGCGCCAGGGAGCCTGGCGGTGCTGGGGGGCCTTGAAGAACATGGCCTTGCCCAGCAGGAGCAGGAGGATGTTCATGAGGATCGAGAGGGCGAGCATCTCCCCAGCCCGGCCCAGCATGGCCTTCTCGAAGGGGCGCAGGAAGGAGACGAGGACCAGCAGGGGCATGGTGACGTTGAGCAGGAGGTCCGAAAGCCCTCGGTTCACCCGCTCATCGATGAAGCCCCGCTTGCGGGCATAGAAGCCCACGACCAGCAGCAGGAACAGGATGATGACTTGGTCGACGATATTGCTCAAAAGGGCCTTCCACGGAACCCGGAGCGCCGGACATCGGCCCGCTCCCAAAGTACCGGAGACTATTGTAGCCAGCTGGGCTACACCCTTCGCTCCAATCCCGGGTCCATTGTGAGAGCAGGGGCTTTCCCTTCGAATCCCCACTTGTATTCCAACGGGCTCTGCGGGAGTCTGCGTTCCTGGAGGTTCCCATGGCTGAAGCACCCCTGATCCGGCTCCAGGACATCACCAAGGTCTACCAGATGGGCGACATGGAGGTGCGGGCCCTGGATGGCGTCTCCCTTTCCATCCAGCGGGGGGAATACGTGGCCATCATGGGGCCCTCGGGTTCCGGAAAGTCCACCCTGATGAATGTGATCGGGTGTCTGGACTCCCCCACCACCGGGGAATACGAGCTGAACGGCAAGGTGGTCTCCAGCATGTCGGACGATGAGCTGGCCCAGATCCGCAATGAGGAGATCGGCTTCGTCTTCCAGACCTTCAACCTCCTGGCTCGCACTACGGCGCTCCAGAACGTGGAGCTCCCCCTCATCTACGCCGGGGTCAAGCCCCTGGATCGCCATGCCAAGTCGAAGAAGGCCCTGGGGGACGTGGGCCTGGGCCAGCGTTCGGATCACATGCCCAACCAGCTCTCCGGCGGTCAGCGCCAGCGGGTGGCCATCGCCCGGGCCCTGGTGAACGATCCTTCGATCCTGCTGGCGGACGAGCCCACGGGCGCCCTGGACTCCAAGACCAGCGTAGAGATCATGGCACTCTTCGAGGAGCTGTATCAGCGGGGCAACACCATCATCCTGGTGACCCACGAGGAGGATATCGCCCGCCACGCCCACCGCATCGTCAAGCTTCTGGACGGCAGGATCAAGCACGACGAGCCCAACACCCCCATCAGCCTGGAACAGCACCTGGAGCACCTGAAGGAGTGGGCGGACAAGGATTGAAGGCAGATCCCATGCACAAGGCAACATGGAGTCTCGCGGCCTTCGCGAGCTTTACCCTACCCCTGGCGACCAAGCCTTCCCCGCAGGCCCAGTTCCCCAAGCTGGACAGCATCAAGGGGGCGGTGATACTTGGCGGGCAACGCTGAATGGATCCTGGACAGGGGTGGATCGCATTTCCTGCCCAGGGCTGACATCATGGGGCCACCACACTAGGAGTTGCCACCATGAGCCGCCGCTTCCCTCTGGGCTTTGTGGCCCTGCTTTTGTCCCTTCCCGCGATGGCGGGCCCAGCCAGGCCTGACATCATCGAACTCGAACAGCCCGATGGCACCCGAATTCCTGTTCGGATCCGTGGAGACGAATTCCAGGGCTGGACCGAAACCCTCGAGGGCTACACGGTGCTGCGGAACGAGGCTTCCGGGCTCTGGGAGTATGCCCAACGGGAGGCCGTCTCGGGTGCACTGAGGCCATCGGGTCACGCTGTGGTTCCCGGAACCCCTGCTCCCTCCTTTCTGTCGGGGGGCTTGCGTCCGAAAAGGGATACGCTGCGGGAGCGCGCCACTGCGACCCAGCGCAAGGCGGTCTTTGGGGGGCGGACCGGCTCTGCGCTGTCAGGGCTTTCATCGGCCTCGGCGGTCACAGGCAACAAAAAGCTGCTGGTCATCCTGGTCGCTTTCGCAGACCGGGCCCTTGTGACTGATCCCTCCAGCTGGTACGGCGTGCTCTTTCAGACCGGAACCGGTGTGAAGTCTGTCCGACAGTTCTACCGGGATAATTCCTACAACGTTGTCGATATCCAACCCGTGAGCCACACCCAGTCCAGCACCAGTGGGGTGGTGAGCGTAACGATTGCGGCCAACCATCCCAATTATGGTGAAGACGGCACTTATTCGGCGGAAATCGCCTGGCTGAACCTGGCCCTCGCCCAGGCGGCCAGCTATGTGAATTTCGCGGCCCTGGACACCAATGGGGATGGGGAGATCACGCCCAGCGAGGCCGCCATCTACTTCATCCCCGCCGGTTACGAGACCTCCGGAAGTTCCAAGACGCCTTCCATCTGGGCCCACGCCTGGGGCGGGCCGTCGGTTACCGCGGGCACCAAGGCCCTGACGACCTGGGCCATGAACGGCGAACTGAACGACGGGGATCGCCAGCATCCCATGGGTGTCATTGCCCATGAACTGGGGCATTCCCTGATAGATCTGCCCGACCTCTATGACACTAATTACACCAACTACGGTCTGGGGCACTGGTCTCTCATGTCCTATGCAGGGCCACCGCATGATGGAATTATTAGATAGAGGTCGTCTCTCCATTGTGTGGGAATCCAAGCAAAGCAGCCATACGATAATCCGGCGACATGGCGGCCTGCATCCTGCGGAACTTGATGCTTCCCATGGGGTTCGGGTCCTGCCGGAGGAGATTCAGCACGATATGGCGGAGGACCGCGCTGCACTCAGGGCCGCTCCCCTTCCGAGTCCGATTGGCATCTTCCCGAAATGCCACGTCTAGGACCCAGTGGAGCTTGTTCTCGATGCCCCAATGATGGCGGGCGGCCGAACCAATAGCCTCGGCTTGGGTCATGGACAAGGTGGTGATGTAGAACCGTTCTTCCAGGGCAGGCTTGCCGTTGCGCAGCGATTCTGATTGGATTCGCACGATCGTCTCCAGCTTGGGCCATTCCAGGAGGATGCTCTCTGGAAGTTGCTCAACGGCATCCAGGGTGGTCACGCGGCGCCGCTCATTCCGACCACGTCGAGACTCCAAAGACTCGGCGCTGCCGTGAGCAGTGCCCACCAAATTGGCATCCAGGCTTTCAAAGCACGCCTTGATGGCCTTGTGGAGGCGCTCCTGGTTGCCCTTGACGGCCAGAAGGTAGTCGGCCTTCTTCGCCACGATCCCCCTGGCGATTCCCTTCTGGCACCCCATGGCGTCGATCGTCACGATGCACCCTTTCAGATCCAGAACCTTGAGGAGTGCGGGAATAGCTGTGATCTCGTTGCTCTTTTCGTTGACGGCGCATTGTCCAAGCACCATATGGTTCGCAGAGGACCAAGCGCTGACCATGTGCAGGGCCGACTTACCGGCTGCAAGCGATGCCCGGAGCGTCTTGCCATCCAGGGCCACAACATCCCCAGGAACCTTCTTCCGTACGTCGCGAACCCAGGAGAGGAAGCACTCTGTGAAGGCCTTGGGGTCGAGCAGGATGAACACCCGGTTGATCGTATCGGCGCTTGGCACACCGTTGGGCAGCGTGAGGAAGGTCCTGAGCCAGGCATCCTGCGACTTGGCGAAGCGGTGGATGTCCTCCCAGCTGTCAGCGCCACAGAGAACGGCCAGGACGGCGATGAGAATGATGTCGAGAAGGAGGTGCCGCTGACCACGCGTGCTCCGGGGATCGGGCAAGGATTCGAGGTGATCGGCGAGGGTTCTGGCTTTGGTTACCATGGACAGTTCTCCATGGAATGTCATGCCATACTTGATTATGAAGTACAAGTGTTATATGGGCCCGCACCGTTGATTTGCCAGCTATATGGCCCGATTTATTGCTTTTTTGATTATTTGTACATGCGGCGGCCCTGATGTCCTATGGAAGCTGGGGGGCGGATACTGGGGAAGATAGCGGTTCCACCCCCGTGACTCTGGATGCCTGGTGTCGTCAGTACCTGGGCTGGGCCAGCCCCCAGACCCCAGACCAGCTTGGGCAGACCGTAACCCTGGGGCTCCCCCTGTCCTCGATCCAGGCGGTAGCCAAGCTCCGGTCTCCCTTGCTCACGAGTCAGGAATACTTTCTGGTGGAGAATCGCTACCCTTCGGGCTGGGACCGGGGCCTGGTGGCCAATCTTGGCTCAGGTTGGGCCGGTGGACTCCTGACCCTGCATGTCGATGAGGCCATTGCGGGTAACGCCTATGTCGCGGGCAGCCACCAGATGGTGATGGCGGAACATGCTGACAATGCGCTCTACGGCTCCGTGGGCTCCGGTGCGTCTCTCTTCTATAGCGGAGGGCATGACAGCTTCACCCCCCTGACCACGCCGTCCTCCACCTATTACAGCGGTTCGAGCAGTCTGGTGGGTTTCACCGCGGCGAGCGTCCCGGGAACTTCCATGAGCTTCAGCTTCTACGCGGACACCTCGACCATCTCCATCAGCGTGACGCCCACCACGGCGGTTCTGCTGCCGGGGGCCAGTCTGGCCATCACCGCCAGTGGTGACGAGGGTTGGGGCGTGACATGGGGCCTGGCGGGGGCCAGCGGCGCCTCCAAGGTGGATGCAGGCTTGACGACGACCCTGACGGCTCCCGCTGGAACCCCTGTGGCGGACCTAGTCTTCACGGTGGAGGTCGCCAGCGCCGTGGATGCCTCGATTACCGCTTCCTCCACCGTGACGGTCAAGTCCATGGACCTGGATGCCTCAGGGGGGGTGGATCCCCAGGATCTGCTCAGCCTGGCTGCCCAGTGGGGCCAGGGCACTTCCGCCCCGGCCAACCTCAAGGGAACTGGTACCGTGGACAACACCGACCTGGATGCCCTCCTGGGCCAGCTCTGAGAAAGGCATACCCATGAAGCTCCTGGCTGCACCCCTCGGACTGATCCTCGCCCTTGCCCAGTTCTCCTGTGGCGGGGGCTCCTCCAGCCCTTCAACCCCCAAGGCCTCGGGTCTGGTCTATACCAATCCTGCATCCGGTACCTACCGATTGGTTCGCAATGCTGACCTTTCAACGACGACCCACCTGGTGCTGGACCTTGTGGGACCCCTTTCCGGGACGGGCTCCGGGGTATCGGTGACCCTGAGCGCTGGGACCCCGGTGGCTTGGAGCAATGTGAACGGCAGCGATCCCGCCGGGACTTTCCTGGCCAACGGCACCCAGTTCAGCCTCGGCAGCGCCCCCCAGATCCTGAAAGCCAGGGTCACCGGGCAGAGCCTGGTCGGGACCGTGGCTGAGAAGGGCTTTTCTGCACCGAAGTCCCTCAACGGAACCCTTTTGCGAGTCGCTCTGGACTTCAGGACCGGGCTGGGCACGCTATCGGGAACGGATGCCACCCTTCAGGTCGGTACCTGCCGCCTACTGGATGCATCCGGCACGCTTCAGGACATTACCCTGACGGCAGGCACTCTGGTCTGTCAGTGAGATTCAGGTCGGCTGCTGCTGGGTCATGCAGTGCATGGCCCCGAAGCCCCAGATGAAGTCGCCGCTGTGGATGCCCACGATCTCCCGGTCCGGGAAGAGTTCCGCCAGGAGGTTGAGTGCGAGGCGGTCCTTGGGGTCGTTGAAGGTGGGCACCAGCACCAGGCCGTTGGCGATGTAGAAGTTGCCGTAGCTGGCGGGGAGGCGCCGCCCTTCGAAGAAGACCGGGGAAGGCATGGGGAGCTCCACGATGCGGAAGGGCTCGCCGTCGAGATCCCGCTCGGCCTTGAGGCGGCGGAGGTTCTCCGCCAGGGGGGCGTGATTCGGGTCGGCGGGGTCGGGTTCCACCACCGTGACGATGGTGTCCGGGGCTACGAAGCGGGTGATGTCGTCCACGTGGCCGTGGGTGTCGTCCCCCTCGATGCCGCGGTCCAGCCAGATGACCTTGCGGATTCCCAGGTGCTCGGCGAAGACCCGCTCGTAGCCCGTCCTGGTGAGGCCCGCGTTGCGCTGCTGGACCTCGCTCAGGAGGCACTCCTCCGTGGTGAGGAGGATGCCTTCGCCGTTGACATCGATGGAGCCGCCCTCCAGGATCACGCGGCCTTCCCGGCGGAGGGCCTGGACGGGCTCGGCACCTGCGATGCGGGCCATGGCCTCGCCCACCTGGCAGTCCCGCTGCCAGTTGCCGTACTTCGCCCAGGCATTGAAGAGCCAGTTCACCCCCTTGAGGTGCCCGCCCTCCTGGACGAAGGTGCAGCCCGAGTCCCGCATCCAGATGCGGTCCGTGGGCAGATGGTGGATGCGGAGGTTCCCGTTCAGGGCGTTGGCCCGGGCCAGGATCCTGCGGGCCTTGGCTTCGGCTTCGGCGTCCTGCACCAGCAGTTCCACCCGCTCGTGGCGGGTGAGGTGGCGGATGATGTCGGCGTAGACCCACTGGATGGGTGCGAACTTGCCGGGCCAGTCCTCGGCATTGTGGGGCCAGGCCAGCCATGTGGCGGCGTGGGGTTCCCATTCGGCGGGCATGCGGCGCATGGCTGTCCTCAGTCCAGGAAGCGGCGGGTGATGGCGCCGTAGGAGTCGATGCGGCGGTCCCGGAAGAAGGGCCAGTTGCGCCGGGTGTCTTCCAGGAGCTTCAGGTCCACCTCTCCGATGAGGATCTCCTCCTTGTCGTGGCTTCCCTCGACGATGATCCGCCCGAAGGGATCCGCCAGGAAGGAGCCGCCCCAGAATTCCAGGCCCTTGCCTTCCTTCGCCTCATTGCCCCGGATGTTGCCGGTTTCGAAACCCACGCGGTTCACCGCCGCCACGAAGATGCCGTTGGCCACGGCGTGGCCCCGCTGCACGGTGCGCCAGGCATCGTGCTGGGCAATGCCGAACTCAGCCTTTTCGAGGGGGTGCCAACCGATGGCGGTGGGATAGAAGAGAATGCTGGGGCCCTGGAGGGCGGTCAGGCGGGCCGCCTCCGGGTACCACTGATCCCAGCACACCAGGGTGCCGATGCGCCCGAAGCGGGTGTCGAAGGCCTTGTAGCCCAGGTCGCCGGGGGTGAAGTAGAACTTCTCGTAGAAGAGGGGGTCGTCCGGGATGTGCATCTTCCGGTAGATGCCCAGCTGTTCGCCATCGGCGTCGTGGATGACAGCGGTGTTGTGGTAGAGCCCGGCGGCCCGGCGTTCGAAGAGGGAACTCACCAGGGCTACGCCGTGGTGCTTCGCCGCTTCCGCGAGGCGATCCGTGGTGGCACCGGGGATGGCCTCGGCCAGGTCGAAGAGCTCGGCGTCCTCCCGCTGGCAGAAATACTGGGTCTGGAAGAGTTCCGGCAGGCAGACTACCTGGGCCCCCCGGGCGGCGGCCTCCCCGATGCAATCCAGGGCCTTGCGCAGGTTCTCCTCTGGCTCGCTGGAGCAGGACATCTGGATCAATGCGACATGGAAACGGTCTGGAGACACGGCAAGCCTCGAAAATTGAGAGGACAAGGATACCAGTGCCCCCGGGGGCCGTTGGCAACGGATCTGTCAATTCTCCGAATGCGGTCACCGGGAAGTATGCTTATGGCTTCCCGATTATCGGCTTGCTTCAGCCAAGACCGAGGGGCTGGGAGGACTATTGGCAGGCACCGAAAATCAATGAATTCAGCTGGGATGCAAAAGATGAACAGGATAAAGCAATCAGCGGGCAACGATGGTTCACATCGGCGATCTGGCCCGCCCCGCTATGCGGGGGCGCGCGGCAAAGCCGCACGCGTTCAGGAAGGGCAAAGGGGCATAGGCGCGCCTACGTGCCATAGCCCCTTTGCCCTTCCTGAACCTGGCCAGAGCGCCGAGCCTTCTGTCAGCGGCTTTTCATCCCTTTCATCCGTGCGCCCAGCTCATGTCTTTTTCGGCTGAGCAAAGCCGATAATCGGGTATGGCTTTGCTCAAAGGGCACTCCCCTATGATTAACGGATGTCGGAGATTCTGCATGGCCTTTGAACTTGGAAAGATGCACCGCCCCATCACCCTGCTGGCCTTTCTTGTCGCCGGAAGCTGGGGTTTCGCCCAGGTCTCACCACTGCCTCAGGTCATGGATGCTGCTGTCACAAAGGCCGTCACGCCACGGTTTGCTGTGGTGGATGGCTATCTTGTGGCACATCTGCCGGAAGAGAACGTCACTGTGATCGCCCAGGCTCCCGTGGCCGGGCCTGTGGGGGTGGACCAGGGATGGGCCACCTGGACCCAGCGGGCTGACATGCTTTGGCGGGGGCAGATGGAGGATAGTCAGGGGCGGAGCTACAACATCAGGATTCTGCCGGGCTATGTGGCCCCCTGGCGCTATGGAACGCAGGGCTGGTCCGATGCTGCCTCGAACCTGGGGGAATACGGACAGGCCCGCACCTGGAGGAAGCTGGGCAGGGATTCCCGTTCCTGCTTCAAGTGGGGATGGGAAGACTCACTGTGGGAGTTCGGGATTGAGGGCTCTGGGAAGGCCTGGTCCCGGAATTTCGAAATGGCCAAGCGGCGAGTCCAGCGCAAGACCTTCGGTTGGCCCCTGGCTTACCCCTGGGCCACCGTCAGTGCCTCCTTCGAAACCCTGATTCGGGTGCCCCTGGGGGCCGCAGGGGCCGTGGTGGGGACCGCTGCCGGGGCTGTGGTGGTCCCCGCTTTCCAGGTGGCCTCGCCCAGCATCAAGGCGGTCTACCATGCTGGGATTGACGGCGTCCTGTTGCCTGTCTCCGGGTGGGCCTGGCAGACCATGGCCGCCCCTCCCGCTGCCCTCCTGGCTTCGGCCCCCACGCCCAGCAGGGCGGATGGGGTGTGGATGAAGGTCGTGGAGCCCCGGCGGGAAACGGCGGCTCCAGTCGCCGCGGAATTGCCCCGCCTGTCCGATGCCTCGATGGACATCCTGGCCCGCTACGCCCTGGAGGCGGCCCATCACGACGCCCGCGAGGCCGAGGCCCACCGCCTGGAGCAGGATGAACTCAAAGCGGTCCGGACCCGCCACGCGGAGGCCCGGCGCCAGTTGCAGGAATCCAGGTCCGAGGCCCTCTTGGCCTGGTCCAGGGAGCCTGATAACCAGAAGGCGCTCCTGGCTCTCCTCCAGGAGGGAGGGGATGCTGCCTCGATCCGAGCCCAGCGGGAGGCGCTGGCGCAGCGTCTGACGGCCATGAATCTTTCCGAGGCCCAGGCCATGGAGATCCTTCGGGTTCTCGTGCGCCACCCCCTGCGTGAGAGGGCCCCTTCGCGTCCTGCTGTCTCCACCCTCAGCGACAAAACGGACCCAGTTCGGGGGGCCCTGGAAACCGTGGACCGGGTGACGGGTACTCGGATCGTCCCCTGAAGGCACCCGCTCGGGCTTTCGTGCGCCGTTCTCCGGAACCGCCGGGGATGGGGGTAGACTCAAAGATCATCCTGGGGGCATGCGTGTTCGGAAAGATTCAGCACATCCATTTCGTTGGCATCGGGGGCATCGGCATGTCCGGCATCGCCGAGGTGCTGGTGAACCTGGGCTATCGGGTCACGGGCTCGGATGTGAAGGAGAGCGCCACCACCACCCGGCTCCAGGGGCTGGGGGTGGAAGTGCAGATCGGGCACGGGGCCAAGGCCATCGAAGGAGCCCAGGTGGTGGTGATCTCCAGCGCCGTGAAGGGTGACAACCCCGAGGTGGTGACCGCCCGCAGCGCCAAGATCCCCGTCATCCCCCGGGGCGAGATGCTGGCGGAACTGATGCGCATGAAATACGGCATCGCCGTGGCCGGTTCCCACGGCAAGACCACCACCACCAGCATGATTGCCCAGGTCCTGAGCCAGGGGGGCATCGACCCCACCATCGTCATCGGCGGCAAGCTGGGGACCATCGGCAGCAACGCCAAGCTGGGCAAGGGGCCCTTCCTGGTGGCAGAGGCCGACGAGAGCGATGGCAGCTTCCTGCTCCTGAGTCCCACCATCGGCGTCATCACCAACATTGACCGGGAGCACCTGGACCACTACAAAGACATCGACGAGATTCTGGAGGCCTTCGCCCAGTTCGGCAACAAGGTGCCCTTCTACGGTTCCCTCTTCGTCTGCATGGACGATCCCAATGTGGCGGTGCTGCGGCCCCGTCTCAAGCGCCAGGTGCGGACCTACGGCACCCATCCCCAGGTGGATATCCAGGCCCGGGACATCGTCCAGGAGGGCTGGCGCACCCACTTCAAGGTGCGGGCCTTCGGCGAGGATCTGGGGGCCTTCTCCCTGGGCGTGCCGGGGCACCACATGGTCCTCAACGCCCTGGCCACCATCGGGGTCGCCATGGAACTGGGGGTGGAGCGGGAGATCATCCAGGCCAGCCTTTCCAGCTTCACCGGGGCTGACCGCCGCTTTCAGAAGAAGGGCGAGAAAGACGGTGTCCTGGTGGTGGATGACTACGGCCACCACCCCACGGAAATCGCTGCCACCCTGGGCGCAGCCCGCCACGGCTTCCCGGAGCGGCGCATCGTGGTGGCCTTCCAGCCCCACCGCTACACCCGCACCCAAGCCCTGCTGGAGGAGTTCGGCCGCGCCTTCTTCGATGCCGACGTGGTGGTCTTCACGGACATCTATGCCGCCAGCGAGCCCCCCATCCCCGGCATCTCCGGCCAGACCCTGGTGGATTCGGTCCTGGCTCACGGCCAGCGCGAGGCCCACTACGTGCCCAGGCTGGAGGATCTGCCAGCCTTCCTCAAGGGGCTGACCCGCGAAGGGGATCTCCTCATGACCTTCGGGGCCGGGAGCATCACCCAGGTGGGGCCCAAGTTCCTGGAGCTGTAGAGACTTCCTGGTCTTCAAGTCAAAAAATTAATTATCCATTTCGGGAAAACCCCCGGCTCTGCCGGGGAGGCAGTAGAAGTTTGACTTTTCAGGGAGTCCATCTTGGAATCTCGAATCGTGAGCCGCCAAGCACGCGAAAGGAGGTCCGAGATGGACTCGTCGGAAAGTCTAAGCCACTCCCGCTGGGAGTGTAAGTACCACGTGGTTTTCATCCCGAAATGCAGGAGGAAGACGCTATACGAAAAGCTGAGGCCTCACCTGGGGGAGATATTCAAGCGTTTGGCTGATCAGAAGGAGTGTCGTATCGAGGAAGGCCACCTGATGGCTGACCATGTGGACATGCTGATCTCGATCCCGCCGAAGTATGCGGTGTCTCAGGTGGTGGGTTTCATCAAGGGGAAGAGCGCGATCTGGCTGGCCCGGGTCTATGGGGAAAGTAAGCGAAACTTCGTCGGGCAGCATTTCTGGGCCCGAGGCTACTTTGTGTCGACAGTTGGGCGGGATGAGGAGGTCGTCCGCGAGTACATCCGAAGCCAGGAAAAAGAGGACGAACGCTTGGAACAGTTGTCGCTGTTTCGTTAAGGCGGGCACCATGTGGTGCCCCATAACTCATTCGGGGCCGCGTTAGCGACCCCGTTCAGCCGCTTCGAGCGGCTCACATTGAAAGGCCCCCGGCTCTGCCGGGGGATGTCTTACTATATTTTTCATCCTGTCCATCCTGCCTATCCTGTTTAAAAACAAGAAACAGGATAGGCAGGATGTATAGGATAAAGACGTTATCCTTCGTGTCCTGGACGTCGGAGATGCTTTGACTGATCCTGCCGCTGCTGATGCTAGGCTGGATTCATGTCTAACAAGCGCTTCACCCTCGCCATCACCGGGGCCACGGGCTCGGCCTTCGGCGTGGCGGTGCTGCGGCGACTGGCTGAGAATCCCGGGGTGGAGCAGGTGAGCCTCCTGCTGACGCCCACCGGGCGCCGCTGCCTGGAGGATGAGACGGAGCTCACCCAGGAGGACCTCCTGGCCATCTCCCCCAAGGTCCGCCACCTCTACGAGAACGATCTGGGGGCGGACATCTCCAGCGGCAGCCACCGCCAGGACGGCATGGTGGTCCTGCCCTGCAGCGCCGGGACCCTGGGCCGCATCGCCTCGGGCACCAGCGAGAACCTCGTGGCCCGGGCGGCGGATGTCTGCCTCAAGGAGCGCCTGCCCCTGGTCCTCTGTGTCCGGGAGACCCCCTTGAATCGGATTCATCTGGAGAATCTATTAAGGGTTAATGACTCTGGGGCCTTGGTGATGCCCTTGATGCCAAGCTTCTACCATCGGCCCGAGACCCTGGAGGACCTCTACGAGGCCTTCGCCACCCGGGTGCTGGACCGCCTGGGGCTGGCTGAAGAGGACGGAAGGCGCTGGAAGGGATGAACGCGCCGGAACCCTTTGTGCCGCCCCGCTGGGCCCGCTGGCCCCATGTCCAGACGATCCTGGCCCACCTGATTCCTTCGCCGACGCCGGAATCGCCCTGGCGGGCCGAGAGCCTGTCCCTGGCGGACGGGGATCGGCTGGCTCTGAGGATCTGGGAGGGGTGCAATTCGACGGTGCTCTTCCTCTTTCATGGGCTGGCGGGCAGCGCCGACGCGGACTACATGCGGCGTACCGTCGCCCTGGGCCTGGCCCGGGGATGGACCGTGGTGGCGGTGAACCACCGGGGTTCGGGGGAGGGCAGGGGCATGGCCCGGCGGACCTACCACAGCGGGGCCACCGGGGATCTGGCGGCGGTCCTGGCCTGGGGGAGGGAGCGCTGGCCTGGGCATCGCCATCTCGCCGTGGGCTTTTCCATCTCCGCCAACATGCTCCTGCTCCTGGTGGGCCGGGACCAGCATCTGGCGCAGCCCGATCTGGCTATCGCGGTCAATCCTCCCGGCGATCTGGAGGCGGCCTCCCGGCGACTCCGCCAGGGTTTCAATCGCGTCTACGACCTCCGCTTCGTGAAGCGCCTGCGCCGTTTGGCAGAGGAGCTGGGAGGCCGCTCCCTCCCTCCCACTGCCACCCTGTGGGACTTCGACGAAGTCTACACGGCCCAGGCCGCGGGCTTCCGGGATCGCCTGGACTACTACACCCGTTGCAGCTGCGGTTCCCACCTGGCTGGGATCAGGACGCCCACGGTGATCCTCACCAGTGAGGACGATCCCTTCGCTCCGGCTTCGGATCTGGGGCCCGTTTCCCCCGCCGTCAGGCTCCATGTTGAGCGCTCCGGGGGCCACATGGGCTACTGGGCCGCAAGGCCTACACCCCTGGGGAGCCGACGCTGGCTGGATTACGCGCTGGAGGTGTGTTTCCGGGAATCTTATCTCTCCACCACCAGCCGCACCGGCAGTTCCAGCAGCTCGTAGAGCAACTCGCCCTTGGTGCGGAGGCTTTCCAGTTCGGGGCGCAGGTCGTTCTTTCCCTTGATAACCAGACGGAATCCGCCTTCTTCCTCCTGGAGGCTGACGGAGCGCACGGCCTTGATCCTGCGGCGGTCCAGGGCGTCCGCCACCCGCAGGATGGCCGCCAGCTTCTCCACCACCTGCTGGTGCCAGGGGGCCAAGCGGGCGTAGAGCTCGTCCTTGGCCTTGCGGGGTGCCTTGCCCCGGTGGAAGCGCACCACCTGGCTGATGACATCGGACTCCTTGGGCCAGAAACCCTGGAGCTTGGCGCTCTGGACGAGGTAGGCGCCGAGCTTGTGGTGGGCTCTCTCGGCGATGGAGAGGCCGATGTCGTGGAGCCTGGCGGCGAAGCCCAGGAGTTCCCGTTCTGGATCTCCCAGTTCGAAATAGGGGCGGATATCCCGGAAGAGCTGGTCGCAAAGAATAGCAACATGGTGGCTGTGGGTGGCATCTGGGTCCAGTCGCTCCGCCAGCGTTTCCACCGAAGCCCTGCGGCGGGCCGCCAGGGCTGGGAGGTCCATGCCGCCGTGCTTGAGGGCCTCCCAGATCATCCCCTCCCGCAGACCCACCGGGAGGCAGCGGGCCTGCTCGGCCCCAAGCCAGCGCATGAGCCCGGTGGCCCAGGTGGCCCCCACATGCAGGACCTCCGCCCGCTTGGCCTCTACGCCGAGAGTCTCAATCCTGGCTTGGGCCGGGAGTTGCCAGAGGTGGCGCTTGAACTTGATGAGCTGGGCCAGGCCCAACTCCGTCTCGCTGCCGCTTCCTTTGGCCAGATCCTGCCAGGTTCCCGAGGTGGCCAAGAGGATCCGGGTCGTCGGGAGGTCCTCCGGCAGGCTCCTCGTGGCCTTCCTGAGAACCTTGCGGATGAACTTCCTCAGGCGTTTGAGGTCCTCTGGAACAGGAGGATCAGAGGTCGGAACGGCGTCTGCCAGGCGCTGGATGCCCCAGGGCAGGGAGATCGAGGCCAGGACTCGCTCCCCCATGGTCCAGGTGATCTCGGTGCTGCCACCACCGATATCCACCAGGGCCGTGGGCTCGGTGGGAAAGGGTACCGAGCGGCTCACGGCGAGGTGGATGAGGCGGGCCTCCTCCTCGCCGGAGATGATACGGATGGGAATTCCAAGTTCGGCAGCTTCCCCGACGAAAGCCCCGGCGTTCGCCGCTTCGCGGAGGGCAGCGGTTCCGCAGGCCATGATGGTGTCGCACTTGAATCCCTGGATGACCGATGCCATCAGGGCCAGGGCATCAAGCCCGGCCCGATAGGTGTCGGGGGAGATGAGGCCGGCCTGGGCCAGCCCCTTGGAGAGACGGACCATCATCTTCTCCCGGGCCAGAACCTGCTGGTTACCCATGGCATCGGTCTCCACCACCACCATGTGGATGGAGTTGGAACCGACATCAATGGCTGCAATCCGCATCCTGGCCTCCCTGGGACCAGCATAGTCCGAACCGGGGCAGAGGGTTGTGAATAGGGTGCGCCTTACTGGGGAGGAAAAGAGGCTCACGCGGAGGCACGGAGGGCGCGGAGGGCGCGGAGGGAGGGCTTTCGGGTACCACCGGTTGCCCCGGATACTCCGGGGGGGTATGTTGGACCTTTGTGTGAACCTTTCGTACAGGGGAACGGCCATGCCTGTTGTTGACAACAAGACCTACTGCCGGATGCTGGATCGCGCCAAGAAGGAGAGGTTCGCCTTCCCGGCCTTCAACGTGACCTCCACCGAGACCGCCAATGCCGTCCTGCTGGGCCTGAAGACCGCCAAGGCCGATGGCATCATCCAGATCTCCACCGGTGGCGCCGAGTTCCTTTCCGGGCTGGGCATCAAGGACATGGCCAAGGGGGCCATCGCCCTGGCGGACTACGTGCGCTACATGGCCGACTTCTATGACATCAACGTGGCCCTCCATACGGACCACTGCCACCCCAAGCACCTGGAGGGCTTTGTCCTGCCCCTCATCGAGGAGACCGAGCGCCGCCGGGCCGCCGGGCGTCCCAATGTCTTCAACGCCCACATGTTCGACGGCTCCGAGCTCTCCATTCCCGAGAACATCAAGCGTTCTTCCGAACTCCTGGAGCGCTGTGCCAAGAGCGAGATCATCCTGGAGGTGGAGACCGGCGTCGTGGGTGGCGAAGAGGATGGCCATGACACCAGCGGCGTGGGCAAGGAAAAGCTTTATACCACCCCCGAGGACATGGTGGATGTCCACAAGGCCCTGGCTCCCATTGGCCGTTACATGCTGGCCGCCACCTTCGGCAACGTCCATGGCGTCTACAAGCCCGGCAACGTGGTCCTGAAGCCCCAGATCCTCAAGGAGGGCCAGGAGGCCATCGCCCAGGCCAAGCCCGGCGAGAGCGCCCTGCTGGTCTTCCACGGCGGCTCCGGTTCCAGCCTCGAGGAGATCCACGAGACCTTGGACTACGGCGTCATCAAGATGAATATCGACACCGACACCCAGTACGCCTTCACCCGCGCCATCGCCGACCACATGTTCAAGAACTACGACGGTGTGCTCAAGGTCGATGGAGAGGTCGGCAACAAGAAGGTCTTCGACCCCCGCCCCTACATGAAGAAGGCCGAGCAGAGCATGGCTGATCGTGTTGTGCGTGCCTGCCACGACCTGCGCTGCGCTGGCACCAGCCTGGGCAAAGAGGCCTGAACCTCTCCAAATCGTGAGTGGAAGCCGGACACAGGCGTGTCCGGCTTTTTCATTCCGGGTCCACCTGGTGGACCCGGTTCCGGCCGGACTCCTTGGCAAGGTACAGGGCCTGATCCGCCATGTGGAGGAGCTGTTCGGGCGCCCGGTCCAGTGTGGGTACGAATGCCGCCACTCCACAGCTGATGGTGACGACCGGGGCGGTCGGTGAATGCTCGTGGGGGATGCTGGCTTCCTCCACGGCGCTGCGGACCTTTTCGGCCATCAGCCTGGCCTGGGAGGTGGGAGTCTGGGGCATCAGGGCTACGAACTCCTCTCCCCCGTACCGGGCGCAGAGATCTCCGGCCCGCTTGACCTGGGAGCCCAGGACCGCTGCGACTCGCATCAGGCATGTGTCCCCGGCCTGATGCCCGTAGTGGTCGTTGTAGGCCTTGAAGTTGTCGACGTCCAGGAAGAGGACGGCCAGTGGGGTACCTGACCTGGCTGCCCGGTTCCACTCCGCCTGGAGGCGCTCATCCAGACTGCGGCGAACCAGAACCGAAGCCGGATCAACATCACCCCGAAGACGTAGATCACCAGGATCCCCGTGTGGTAATGCAGGGCGTTGGGATGGCAGCTCGTCAGGAGGAGGGCGTTCAGGGTGAGGGTGGTCAGGATCACCTGTCCCGCTGCAAGCCACTCGCGGTGTCGGGCGAACCATGGCTGCGGCAGGAAATAGGTGACGAGGGCGATGACCGGGGTCAGGAAGCAGAGACGGAGCAGGAGCGCGAAGCGGGCCACATCCGGGATCATCCGGAAATCGCCGTAGCCGAAGATATCGATGAGGAGCACGCCCGCAGCACCGTAAATCCGGAACCTGGAGACGCGTTCCGTGGCGGAATCCTGCTCGAATTGACGTTCCAGGCGCTTGGGGAACCGGAGCCAGCGGAACCCGGAATCCAGGGTCGCCTGGGCGCTGTCCTCCAATGAGAGGAGGCGGCGCTGGGAGACGAGTTCGTCTTCCGACTGGGCCGGAGGAGGAGGTGCGCTGTGGACGGCGGTGGCGGACATTCGGTGGCAGTTTGTGTTGTTTGGATGATTTATCCCACGAAAAAGCCCCCTTGCGGGGGCTTTTCGTGGGGCTGGAGGAAACTACTCCTCGCGCTTCGCCTGGGCGAAGGCGTCGGCCAGCGTAGCCTTCTTGAAAGGCTCCATCTTGGCGCGGGCTTCGTCCATCTCACCCTTCTCGAGATCGGTCTCGTACTGCTTCACGGAGAGGCCGATGCGGTGCTCGGTGGGGTCGAGCTTGACGATCTTCATCGTCAGCTCCTGGGCGGTGGTGAACTCCTTCTGGATGTCCTCGACGCGCTTGCGGGACAGCTCGGAGACGTGCACCAGGCCCTCGATGCCATCGCCGAGGTCGACGAAGGCGCCGAAGTCGGTCAGGCGGGCGATCTTGCCGGTGACGGTGTCACCCACGCGATGGCCGTCGAAGAACTGCTCCCAGACGTTGGGCTCCATCTGCTTGACGCCGAGGCTCATGCGCTGGTTCAGGGGATCCAGGTTCAGAACCTTGGCGGTGACGGAATCACCCTTCTTCACAACCTCGCCGGGGTGCTTGATCTTCTTGGTCCAGCTGAAGTCGGAGACGTGGATCAGGCCGTCGATGCCCTCTTCCAGCTCGACGAAGGCGCCGAACTCAGTGATGTTGCGCACGGTGCCGGTGACGATCTGGCCGATGTTGTACTTCTCGGCCACTTCCATCCAGGGATTGGGGGTGACCTGCTTCATGCCGAGGCTGATGCGGCGGCTCTCGACATCCACCTGGAGGATGACGGCTTCCACCATGTCGCCCAGGTTGACCATGCCCTTGGCGGACTTGACCTTCTTGGTCCAGGACATTTCGGAGACGTGCACCAGGCCTTCGACGCCGGGCTCGAGCTCGACGAACGCGCCGTAGTCAGTGATGGAGACGACCTTGCCCTTGACGCTGGCGTTCATGGGGAAGCGCTCTTCGACGGTCAGCCAGGGATCGGCAAACTTCTGCTTGTAACCCAGGGAGACGCGCTCGGTGTCCTTGTCGTACTTGAGGATGGCCACCTCGACCTTGTCGCCCACCTGGAACATCTCGCTGGGGTGGTTCAGGCGACCCCAGGACATGTCGGTGATGTGCAGCAGGCCGTCCACGCCGCCCAGATCGATGAAGGCGCCGTATTCGGTGATGTTCTTGACGGTTCCCTCGACCAGCTTGCCTTCCTCGAGACCAGCCAGGGTCTCTTCCTTCAGGGAGGCGTTGATGGTCTCCATGAAGAGCTTGCGGGAGAGGACGATGTTGCCCCGGCGGCGGTTGACCTTGATGACCTTCATGTCATAGGACTTGCCGAGGTAGGGATCCAGGTTGCGGACGGGCTTGACGTCCACCTGGCTGCCGGGGAGGAAGGCGCGGATGCCGATATCGACAGCCAGACCGCCCTTGACCTTCTCCAGCACAACGCCGTGAACGGTCATGTTGGAACGGAAGGCCTTTTCGACCTCGTCCCAGATCTTCATCTTCTCGGCGCGCTCACGGGAGAGACGCACGTTGCCGTTGACGTCCTCCAGGTGCTCGACGAGGACTTCGACGACATCACCAACGGCCACACCCACGCTGCCGTCAGGGTTGTTGAATTCGTCGATGTTCACCGTGCCCGAGCCCTTGTAGCCGATGTCGACGATGACATCCTTGCCACGGATCTCGACCACGACGCCCTTGACCACTTCCTCCTCGCGGAGGGCACGGGTCTCGCCTTGGAGGGCGTCCAGGAACTCCTGGGTCTCGGAGGACTCGTCCTCCAGCAGAGCAGCGTCCAGCACCTTGATGCGGCCCACCTGCTTGCTGTCTAGGCCCAGAATTTTGTTTAGTTTGGACATTCGTCCACCTCTTATAGTTGCCCCTCTCCATGGGGGCTGGATTCCCGGCACGTGCGTCCGGCAGAACGATCAGACTACCCCCTGCTTCGACTGAAATCCAAAGAAAACTGAAGGGGAAAACTAAAATGGGACGTGATTGAAAGGCTGTTCCTGGTGGGTGACCGCCTGGATGCCATACTGGAAGCGGTGAAAACGGAGTCCTCGCGCATGTTTCAACGCCATATCTACAGCCATTACTTCTTCAGCGGCCTGACGGTCGCCACGGGGGTCATCGGGCTGGGAGCGGTCTGCTACATCCTCTTCGGCCCGGCGGTGGCCGCAGGAGTCTCCCTCGGGGCCTCCTGCGTCAGCATCAATGATGTTCCCACTCCCAAGCAGCACAAGGTCTTTGAGATCCTGGCGGCCCTGGCGCTCACCACCCTGGTGCAGTTCCTGATCGGCATCAGCCGCACTGGGCCCTGGATGGAGGGGCTGGCCATCCTTGGCATCACTTTCTTTGCCTCCATGATCACCATGTACGGCAAGAAGACGCTGCCCCTGAGCTTCTCCATGATCTTCTCCATGATCATGGGCATGGGGGTTCCTGCCCATGGATGGGAGGTGGCCCTTCACCAGACGCGCCTCTTCGCCATCGGCGGCGGACTGTACGCGGTCTACAGCCTGATCGTGGCGGGTTTTCTTCAATACCGGACCCGCCAGCAGGCCCTTGGGGAACTGCTCCAGAGTCTGGCTGGCTATCTGAGACGTCAGGCGGATTGCTACGATCCCCAGATCCCCATGGACGAGGGCTACCGGGCCGTCATCGAGCAGAAGGCTGTGGTGGCGGACCGTCTCCAGGTTGCCCGGGACCTGGTCTTCCGTTCCATGCGCACCAGCAGGGACGGCATGCTGGCGGCCACCCTCAGCGAGCTGCTGGAGCTTTTCGAACTCATGCTGTCAAGTCAGACGGATTACGGAATCCTTCGGGAGTACTTCGCGGATTCTGAGCTCCTGACCTTCTACCGGGATCTGGCCCTCAAGGCGGGGCAGGACCTGGAGAACATCGGCCTGCGCCTGATGCGGGGGCGTGTGCCCCGGGGGACCGTCTCCTGCAAGGCCGAGTTGATCGCCATGGAGTATTCCCTGAATACCTTTGCGGCATTTGCTGGGGGGGATGCTGCCAAGCAGCAGGCCCTGCGGGCTGCGATGGGGAGCCGCGACAAGCTGCTGGCCTGCCTCCGCCAGATTGATGTCATCCGGAGGGCCTCCAGGACGCCGGTCAGTCCGGAGAAGGCGCTGCAGGATGCCGTGGTCCGGCCTTTCCTCAGCCGTGCGCGCTTCAGCCCCCTGGCGATTCTCGGGCACATCTCCCTCCGCTCCCAGGTGCTCCGCTACGCCATCCGCCTGTCTCTGGCCATGGGGTGCGGCTACCTGGTGGCCCTCTTCCTGCCCTACGCCTCCAGGGGGTATTGGATCCTGCTGACTGTCGCGGTGGTCATGCGCTCCAGCTATAGCCAGACCCGTCAGCGCCACTGGGATCGCGTCGTGGGGAACATCCTGGGCTGCCTTTTCACGGCCATCCTTCTGTGGGCGACGCCCAACCAGGTCGTGCTCGCCGCTGTCGCCTTCCTGTCCATGGTCATCACCCATTCCTTCGTGGTGGTCAACTATCGATACTCAGCCACCGCCGCCTGCGTCATGGGACTCCTCTTCATCCATTTCCTGACGCCTGGATCCCGCTTCGTCGCCCTGGAACGGATCATGGATACCGTCATCGGTGCGGCTCTGGCCTGGGGCTTCAGTTTCATCCTGCCCAACTGGGAGGCTTCGGGGATTCCGAGGCTGACCAACGAGGTGATGGCAGCCAGTGGTGCCTATGCACAGGAGACTCTTTTTCCCTGGCATGACCTGATGCGGTACCGTCTGGCCCGCAAGCGCTTGATCGATGCCATCGCTGCCCTGGGCATGTCCATCTCCCGCATGGTCGGGGAACCCGAGAGCCAACGCCGCAGTTTGGCGCCCCTCAACAGCTTCATCAACGCAAGCTATCTGATGGCGGCCCAGCTGGCTTCGCTCCATGGCCTGCTGGCGCTTCGCCGGGAGGATCTGGATGCCGAGAGTCTCACGGCCATGACCCGTCGCACCGCGGATCAGGTCGTGAAGCGCCTTCAGGGTGAGGAAGGGGGATTGCCTGCGCTGGAGATCGCCCATCCTGAGAGCTCGCCCATGGACCAGATCAGGGCCAGGCTGGTGCAGGTTGAACTGGCCGCCCAACGTTTGGGAGAGGTCAGCCGACAGGTTTGATGCCTTGTCGTTCGCCCATGGCATTCTGCCATTGGGCGGGCTGAAGTTGCCGATGGCCCCCTTGGGCTTGTGGGGGTAGCCACTCTGCACCACCCTCACCCCATGAGGCTCCGCTCCTTGTTCGCCCTTGCTCTGGTTCCGATGATGGGGTGCCTGTCGCCTGGGTTGGAGGTTCGCCGGGAGTTGAGGCTGTATGAACTCTCGGGTTCACGTCTGCTCAGGTGTGATGTTGGCGCTTCCCCCCAGAAAATGAGATCCAGAAGGGGAGTGCTCCGCTGCACATCGCCCGATGGGGAATGCTTCCAGGGGGAGTGGATGCGCCTCAAAGAGAGCACCAAGGAGAGCAGCTCCGCCCAGCAGGACGACATGTCCACCCTTCCCATTCTGGGAACGCGGAGCCCGATGAGTTCCTGGGACTGGGCCAGCTCGCTGGGGGTGGACCTGGAGAAGAACACCGAACGATGCATCTTCCTGCTGTACGGGGACCGTGGGACGGTGATCGATGGCATCGTCGTGGGGGAAAGCGCCGGGGGAGAAGGCCTGCTGGGCGCAGCCAAGGACAACAAGGGACGCAAATACCGGGTGATGGGCTAGCCTTTGCACCCCTTCAGGCAGTCATCGCTTGCCGTGGCTGGCCTTCTCGACGTATTACTGGATACGTCTGTAGGAGAACGCCACCATGACTCAACCCGCTGTAGAAAAACTCGAGTTCAAGAGCGAGCTGCGCCAAGTTCTGAACCTCATCACCCATTCGCTCTACTCCCACCGCGAGGTCTTCCTCCGGGAGCTCATCAGCAACGCCTGCGATGCTATCGACAAGATCCGCTTCAACTCGCTCCAGAACGAGCAGCTCCTGGAGGGCAACCGGGACTGGAAGATCAAGCTGGTGGCTGACAAGGAAGCCGGGACGCTCACGGTGTCCGACAACGGCGTCGGCATGGATCACGACGCCATCATCGAGAATCTGGGGACCATCGCGAAGTCCGGCACCAAGGCCTTCCTGGAGAACCTGAAGCAGGCCGATGCCGCCACCCGTCCCGAACTCATCGGCCAATTCGGGGTGGGTTTCTACTCCGCCTTCATGGTGGCGGACCAGGTGACGGTCGTCTCCCGGGCGGCGGGGCAGAGCGGTGCTGTGAAGTGGGTTTCGGACGGCCAGGGCGAGTACACCCTGGAGCCCGCCGAGCGCGACCGGCGCGGCACCGATGTCACCCTCCACATCAAGGACGAGGAGAAGGAGTTCCTGGATCCCTGGCGCCTGCGCCAGATCGTCAAGCAGTTCTCCGACTTCGTGGAGCATCCCGTCGTCATGGACGTGGAGAAGTCCGGCGAGGGTGATGCCAAGGTCATCGAGGAGGAGGTCATCAACTCCCGCAAGGCCCTGTGGCTGCGCAGCAAGGGGGACGTGACCCAGGACGAGCACAACGCCTTCTATCAGCAGATCTCCGGCAACTTCGACGAGCCACTGAAGGTCATCCACTACTCCGGTGAGGGCACGGTGGAGTTCAAGGCCCTGCTCTATATCCCCAAGACCAAGAGCTTCGACCTGCAGTACGGCGATGTGAAGGCGGGTCCCAAGCTCTACGTCAACCGCGTCCAGATCATGGACCACTGCGAGGCCCTGCTCCCCTCCTACCTGCGCTTCGTGACCGGGGTCGTGGACTGCGCCGATCTGCCCCTCAACGTCTCCCGGGAACTGCTCCAGCACAATCCCCTTCTGGAGAAGATCCAGAGGATCCTGGTCAAGCAGGTGCTCAAGGCTCTGGAAGACCTCAAGACCAGTGCCTACGATGACTACCTGGTCTTCCACGACGAGCTGGGCAACTTCCTGAAGGAGGGCCTGGGGCGGGACTGGAACAACCGGGAGGCCCTCGCCGATCTGCTGCTCTTCCATAGTGTGAAGACCGAAGCCGGAAAGCGCACCACCCTGGCCCAGTACGCGGAGGCCATGCCCGAGGACCAGAAGGAGATCCTCTACCTTGCGGGTGAGCAGCGCTCGGCCTTGGCGAACGCTCCCTGTCTTGAGGTCTACCGGGAGAAGGACTGGGATGTGCTCCTGCTGACGGAGCCCATCGACGAGTTCGTGCTCCCAGGTCTGCCGGACTACAAGGGCAAGCCCCTCAAGGCCGCGGACCGGAGCGTTCCCGAGCTGAAGCCCGAGGAGAAGGCCAGGCTGGAGGCTGCTACCGAAGGCTTCAAGCCCCTCTTCGAGGCCCTGCAGGGCCGGATCCAGGAGGTCAAGGAGGTGCGCCTCTCCAGCCGCCTGAAGGGAAGCCCCGCCTGCCTGGTGCCCGACGAAGGCGCCATGGGGGCCAGCCTGGAACGCCTGCTCCGGAAGATGGGGCGTTCCACCGAGGAACCCTCCAAGCGCATCCTGGAGCTGAACCCCGAGCACCCCCTGGTGAAGACCCTTCAGGCCTTCCACCAGCAGAACGCTGGTGACGAACGGGTGGAGAATCTCGGCCGCCTGCTCTACGAGGAGGCCCTGATCGCCGAGGGGTCCAGGCTGGAGGATCCCAGTGCCTTCATCAAGCGGATCAATGCGCTGGTGGGGGAGAAGTTCTAGTTCGCCTTTCAAGCCTGGGGAAACGGGTGCCGATGGAGCGGACATGCCTAACATGCCTCGCTACCATCGGCTGCCCTTCCTGCGCGATCCAGAGGCGCTGTTCTTCCAGATCCTTGATGAGGTTCCCGATATGGCCATCTGGCTCGACGCTGATGGCCGTATCGTCTATGCCAACGCCAAGGCCTGCCGGTGCCTGGGATACACGCGCGAGGAATTGCTTGGAGGCGGTATCGCCTTGATCGTGCCGTCCTTCTCAGAGGATGACTACCCGGATTTCTTTGAGGATCTGCGTCGGCGGAAATCCGCCTGTTTCGAGCTGGATCATCACACCAAGGCCGGGGGCTCCTTTCCCGCCGAGGTTCGGGTTTCGCATGTGACCCTGGAAGGTCTGGAGCTCGCCTGTGCTCTGGTGATGGACATCAGTCGCCGCCGCAAGGCCGAGGACCAGACTCTGGATCTCCACACCGCCTCAATGCTGCGGGAGGCCAAGCTCCGCGCCCTGATCCAGGAGGCTCAGGGCGGAGCGGTGCGGGTAGAGGATTTGGAGGCTCTGCTTCAGGGCTGAAACGCCCTCAGGGCGGTGGCATCTGGCAGCTGGAGGCCGTTGCTGCCGGAAGGTAGCAGTTCCGGACGTAGTCCATCACCATGCGGTCCGCGCTGAAGCGCCAGGCCAGGGTGCGCATGGAGCGCTTGACGCGCTGGAGCCAGCGTCTCGGGACGCCATTGGCATCCCGGTCGTAGTACATGGGCACGATGACGTTCTCCAGAAGCTGGAAGAGGGCCTCGGCATCCCGCTGGTCCTGGACCTCCTGGTCGGCGTGTATCTCGCCGTTGCCGATGGCAAAGCCGTTCTCCCCGTCGTAGGCCTCGGCCCACCATCCGTCCAGGATGGAGATGTGGAGGCCGCCGTTCATGATCACCTTCATGCCGCTGGTGCCACAGGCCTCCAGGGGGCGGCGGGGATTGTTGAGCCAGGCGTCCACGCCCTGGTAGAGGTTCCGGCCCACGTGGATGTTGTAGTTCTCCACGAAGACGATGCGGTTGCGGAAGCGGGGGTCGTCCAGGAAAGTGCCCACCCGCTGGATGATGGCCTTGCCGGGGCCGTCCGCCGGGTGGGAGCGCCCAGCGAAGACCAGGTTCACGGGCCGCTCGGGATTGTTGACCAGGCGGTCGAGACGATCCGGGTCCGAGAAGAGCAGGTCCGGCCGCTTGTAGGTGACGAAGCGGCGGGCGAAGCCGATGGTCAGGGCATCCGGATCTAGGGGGGGCGGCTCGATGGGGGGCAGGCCGATGCGGGCGTTGACCTTGGCCACCCGTTCCCGGATGAAGCGGATCGTGCGGGCCTTGAGGACCTGCTTGGTCTCCCAGAACTCCGCACTGTCCATGTACTCCAGCTTGGTCCACATGTCCGGGCGGGCGATGGCCTCCATCCAGGTGTTGCCCAAGTGGGTCTCCAGGAGGTGGTTGATCTCCTGGGCGAGCCAGGTGGGGACATGGACGCCATTGGTGATGTGGCCGATGGGGACTTCGTCCACGGTGCGTTCGGGCCACATGTGGTGCCACATCTGGCGGGAGATCTCGCCGTGGAGGGCACTGACGCCGTTGGCCCGCCGCGAGCACTTGAGGGCCAGGACGGTGGGCAGGAAGGGTGAACCCAGATCCCCGGGGTTCACCCGGCCGAAGCCCAGGAGCTCCTCGATGGAGATGTTCAGGCCGTCCGCCAGGGGCTTGAGGTGAAGGCCTGCCAGATCCGCCGGGAAGCGGTCGTGTCCCGCCTCCACGGGGGTGTGGGTGGTGAAGACCGTGGCGGCGGCGCTTTCCTTGAGGGCCCGGTGGGGATCCAGGCCATCCTGCTGGACCCGGTGCCGGGCCCGCTCCAGGATGGCGAAGGCGCTGTGTCCCTCGTTGAGGTGGTAGACGCTGGCGGTGATGCCCAGGGCGCGCAGGGCCCGGCTCCCGCCGACGCCCAGGAGGAGTTCCTGCTGGATCCGCATCCGCAGGTCGCCTCCATAGAGGCGGGCCGTGATGCCCTTGTCCTCTTCGGTGTTGGCCTCGTCCCGGCTGTCCAGGAGGATGAGCCTCACGCGGCCCACATGGGCCTCCAGAACCTTGGCCCAGACGGTGCGCCCCGGCATCTCGACGCTCACCCGGGCGGGTACCCCGTCTGGGGTCAGGGCGGGCCAGACAGGCAGGTCGGCCAGGTCCACGGGCTCCCGGACATCGTGCTGCCAGAAGCTGGCATCCAGTTGCTGGGTGGTGTAGCCCTCGTGGTAGAGGAGCCCCACCCCCACCAAGGGGACCCCCAGGTTGGAGGCGCCTTTGATGTGATCCCCCGCCAGGATGCCGAGGCCGCCTGAGTAGATGGGGATGGACTCGTGGAGACCGAATTCCATGCAGAAGTAGGCCACGGGTCGGCTGTTCAGGGTGCCGGCGTGGACCAGGCCCCAGGTGGTGACGGGGTTGAGGTAGTCCTCAAGCTGCCGAAGGGCCCGATCTGTGCGGATCTGGATGTCCACCTCAGCGGCTCGCCTGTCCAGGAAAGCATCGTCTACCTGTTTGAGGATCTGCAGCGGGTTGCGGTGAGCCTCAAGGTAGAGGTCGTAGTCGATGTCCCGGAAGATGGCCCGGACTTCCGGCCTCCAGGTCCACCAGAGGTTCTGGGTCAGGTTCTGCAGCTTCTGTTTGAGCACTTCCATGGAATCCGCTCCTCAGGTTGCTGGGGTTAAGTCTGGAATCAGGAGTCTATACCACTCTGGCGGGTCGGGCGATGCTGCATTTCACGGATTATTCCAGGAACGGCTCCTGGTGCAGTAGCATCCAGACCCTCAGGGTCTCGGTCGCACTCCATGCCTGGGCGTCGCAGCCCCGGGGGGCATGGGGGGCATCGCCGTCCAGGATCTCCGGCAGATGGCCAGAGCAGCCCTCGGCCATCAGCCGATCGCAGGTCCCCAGGTAGCCCCGGGCTGCAGCCACGGCCCTCGGTGCGAAGTCCCAGGCCCGGGCCATGGCCTCGCAGAAGGTGGCCAGGGGCCAGACCCAGGCGGTGCCGTTGTGGTAGGCGGGCTTGCGCCGGGTATCCTCGTCCCCCTCGTAGTGACCCCAGTAGGGGTGCCAGGGATCGTTGAGAGGTTCGCCGCCGGGACCCTCAACGGACAGGGGGTGGGTGGTGGGCAGGGGAGCCAGGCTACGCATCCCCCCGGGGATCAGCAGGTGCTTGGCGCAGGTCATGACGGCGGCGCGGGCCTTCGGCCCCCCCAGGATCCCCAGGCTCACCAGGAAGAGCTGGTTGGGGCGCACCAGGCCGTCGGGCTGGCCCTGGGCCGTCAGGAGATCGGAGAAGCATCCCAGTTCCGGGCTCCAGAAACGGTCCAGGGAATTCAGGGCCTTCCGGGCGACCTGGTCCCAGGCCCGGCCCGGGACCTTCAGGCGGTCCAACTGCTCCAGGAGCCGGATCCAGAGGGCCTGGATTTCGATGGGATAGCCCTCCCGGGGGGTGGCCGCCGGGAAGTTGGTGTCCATCCAGGTGAAGTGGGATGGGCTCCAGACCAGCCCCGAGGCGCTGTCCACGCGGATCCCGTTCCGGGTTCCCCCCAGATAGCCCGCGCCGATGGAGCCCAGGACCTGGGCCAGGGTGCGTCCCCCCACGTCCTCGCCGTAGATCTCGTCCCCGAGCGCCGCCGCCGCCTCCTCGCAGGCTAGGCCGAACCAGAGGGGGGCGTCCGAGGTGTCGCGGTTGGCGGTGGAGTCCGCCGAAAGCATGTTGGGCAGGGTGCCCCCCTCCTCCAGGCGGGCATAGGTGAGGAGGATCTCCCGCACCTCGTCGTGGAATCCCCCCGCCAGGAGGCCCCGGACGGCGATGAGGGTGTCCCGGCCCCAGTCGAGGAACCAGGGGTAGCCCGCGATGACCGTGGTGCCCTTGCCCCGGCGGGCCAGGAAGGCGGAGGATGCCCGCAGGAGCTGGCGCCCCAGCGAGTCCTCGCCCCGCAGTCCGGGGCGCAGATCCAGGGCCAGCATCCGGGCGGGGACCAGGGGCAGGTTGCGGAGCAGGGCCGGATCGGGAGGGCTTCCCTCCGCGTCCAGTATGAGGGTGGTGCTGCCGCCGGGGGACAGGGGCACCTCGAACCATCCAGGGCTCCAGGCATCTCCGGAGGCAGTCATGCCCCGGCTGCCCTCGACCGGGTGGGGGATGTTCCAGCACCACTCCGGGGAGTCGTGGTAGCGGCCTCCCTCGCAGCGGACGCTCAGGTGCCGGTCCGGTCCCGGGCGGAAGAGGAAGCCCCGGCGGTCTTCGAAGGGGGCTGTGGCCTCGTCGAAGAACCGCTCCGCATCGTGACCACCCCTGGTTTCGCCATGGAAGCCGCGGTCCTCCAGATCCACCCGCAGGATGAGGGTGACCTCGCAGCGGGAGGGGAGGGGATCGCCGGAAGCCGGGAGGGTGTCCGGGCGGAGGAGGTGGAAGGCCACGGTGTTGCGCTCCGGCAGCAGGTCCGCGCAGAGATGGATCTCGGCGATCCGGCCATCCCCGGCGTGGGCGAGAAAGACCCAGCGGGCGGGAGGACCGGGGTCGAAGCTGTGGAGGTTGGTGTGGTCCAGGGCCGTGATGAAGCCATCGGCGTTGACCCAGGCCCGCAGCCGCTTGGACAGGATGTGGCGGTCGCAGGGGTTGTCCGGGTGGAGATTGGCCCCCAGGAGGCAGTCGTACTTGGAGGTGACGGCTCCCAGGTTGGCGTGGAGCCTGGCCATGGCCCCCCGGCCGTTGGTGAGGAGGGCCAGGCTCTGGGGCGTTCCCCCGTGGAACTGGGGCTCTGGAGCGCACAGGCGCAGGCCGCCCCTGGCCTGGCGTCCCTCCTCGGTGAACCGCTCCATGAGCAGTTCGGCGTCCTCGGAGGTGCTTCCCCGGGCCTTCAGGGCTTCGGGAGGGAAGACCACCATCTGTCCTCCGTCCACGGGGATGGAACGGAGGTGGAGATCCCGGGATCCATTCCGGTGGAGGGTTGCTGCGAAGGGGGCTGTATCACGGACCAGGAGCCAATGGTGTCCGGGAACCGGGGTGATCCGGCGGATGTCCGCCCGATCCCACTGGATGATTGGTGCATAGCCATTCCTGGCCCGGGCCTCCTCCAGGGAGGTGAGGAGGTCGTGGCGGGCATCCGAGGTCTTCAGGTTGACCAGGGCCCCCAGGAAGCCTGCGGGATCCCGGCCCACCCAGGCGCCCAGATCCCGCCAGGAGGCCGGGCCCAGATCCTCGGCGGGCCAAGCCTTCGCAAGTTGCTGGTACGCCCAGGCCGCCTGGGCTCGGCGGGTTCGGTAGCGGGTCCCCGCCAGGCCCCTGGGCTCCGGAAGATGCGAAAGGCAGTGGGCTCCGGCGGGTTCCAGGGTGATGGCCACACCGTTCTCCGTGGTCTGGATCTCCGGGGGAGGCTGTCCCAGGAGGTCGACTCTGGGATCCCCGAATGCCTGCCAGCGGGCGGGCTCCAGCAGGAGGCTGCGGGGGGATTCCTGGTCCAGATTGAGGAGCACAAGGCAGCGGTCCTGGCCGTCCTGGGAGACCCGCCCCAGGGCCAGCACCGGGGAGTCCGCAGGGCTGAGTCGCTCCAGCGCTGCCCCATCGAAGAAGCAGGGGTGTTCCGCCAAGAGGTGATTGAGGCGGGAGAGTTCCGGCAGGAGGTTGGGGGAGGCGCTCCAGTTGAGGCTCCGGGTCCCGTGGACATCAATCTTCTCCGTGGCCAGCCACTCAACTCCGGCGGTGAAGGCAAAGGCCCCGCTGAGGCTGGTGAGGGCGCAAAGGCGGTTCCGGAAGAGGGACCAGGCCTTCCCCTTCTTGGCCAGGCGGTCGTTGTCGTGGGTTTCGCTGTAGTGGACCAGGGGGCCCAGGCGCTCCCCCTGCCGGAAGCAGTGGTCCAGGTAGCTCGAAACCTCCTGGGGCTGGAAGTTCTGGAAGAGCTCCGAGTAGGCCCACTGCATCCCGCCCTCGGAGAGCAGGGTCTCCGTGGCCTCCCAGGCGCCCCCGAGGCCTTCCAGCAGGAAGGTGCAGTCCGGGTATTCCTGGCGCACCCGCGCGATGATGTACTGCCAGGCCGGGAGGGGCACCATGTAGCCCGCGTCGCAGCGGAAGCCGTCCACGCCCCGGCGGCACCAGACCAGGAGGGCGTCCGCCACCGTCTCCCAGAGCTGGGGCTGATGGTTGTCCAGCTCCACCAGATCCTCCCAGGTGGTGCCCCAGGCACCGGGGCTGTGGAAGCTGCCATCGGGGTTGCGATGGAACCACTCGGGGCGTTCGCCCATGAGGCGGCTGCCCCATCCCGTATGGTTCACCACGATGTCCAGGAAGACCAGGGCCCCCCGGAGGTGGGTGGCGTAGGCCAGCTCCCGGAACTGGTCCTCGGCGGTGGTGCGGCGGTCGAACTCGACCAGGGCCGGATCGATGGCGGTCAGGTCCAGCTGGGCGTAGGGGCTTCCGAATCGCCCCATGCGGGCGTACGTGGTGGGGACGGGCCCCAGGGGGAGGAGGTGGAGGATCCGGCAGCCCAGGGTTTCCACGATGTGGGGGATCTGCCGGATGAGGCTCCGCATGGTGCCGCTGGGGGGGATGACGGTGAAGGCCCGGTCGTCCAGCTGGCGCACCCCCTCCTCCATGAAGGGCTCCAGGCTCGCGTCCGGACCGAACATCCTGGGGAAGGCGCAGTAGACGGTATTGCCGGTGCGAAGGTGGTCCGGTAACACGGAGATGCCGAGATCGGGTCCATCGGGCCAGTACTGGTTGCCGAAGGGGTCCACGGCGTAGGCCTTGGCCCGGAAGTAGCCCACCTCGGAGAGGGGCATGTCCAGTTCCCAGGCGCCGGTGACCGGGTTCAGGGGGATGTCCCGCCAGGAGGCGCCGGCGAAGGTGTGCCCATCGCTGGGACGGGTGCCCGCCAGGGCCACGACCTCCTCCCGGGCCTTGGCGCCCCGGGTCAGGTTCGTGCGCAGGAGGCCCTTCCAGCCCTCCTTGGCGTAGGAGGGCCGCTTGAGGGTGAAGCGGACCCGGTCGCCCACATAATGGACGCAGCGACCGCCCGGCTCCGGAAGCATTGTGAAGGATTCCATAGGATTCCTATTCGGCCAGGGGGAGCCTCAGGGTGAATGTGGCACCGGCACCCAGGGAACTCTTCAGGGAGATCTCGCCCCCCATGAGGGAGGCCAGGTGCTTGACGATGGCCAGGCCCAGGCCCGTGCCCGGCACCCCCCGGGTGAGGGGGGAGCGGTAGAATCGCTCGAAGATCCGGCTCTGTTCTGTTTCGGCGATGCCCGGTCCCTGGTCCACCACCGAAAGGCTGACCCACTCCCCGTCCCGGGCGCCCAGAAGCTTCACCTCAGCCTGTTCTGGGCTGAACTTGATGGCGTTGTTCAGGAGGTTGTCCAGGAGCTGGTGGAGGCGATGGGGGTCGGTGATGAGGGTCGTCTCCTCCAGGCCCTCCTCCAGATGGCTGGTGAGGCGGATCTGGCGGGCCTGGGCCTGGGAGGAGACATCCTCCAGCACACCTTCCAGGAATCCCCCCAGGAGGATGGGAGCCGGTTCCAGGGCCGTGGCGCCGGTCTCGATCTGGGAAAGCTCAGAGATGTCATTGAGGAGCATGGCCATGCGCTCCACAGAGCGGATGATGATTCGCAGGCTCGTCTCGCCCTCCGGGATCACCAGATTACCCTCCAGGAGGTTCTCGGCGGCGATGCGGATGCTGGTGGCCGGGGTCTTCAACTCGTGGCTGGCATTGGAGATGAACTTCTGCCGCGTGGTCTCGAGGGCCTCCTGGCGGGTGATGTCGTCCAGGGTCACCAGCACCCCGTAGGTCTCGCCCGGATCCAGGTCAATGGGGAAGGCCCGGACCCGGAGGATCTTGGGATTCCGTTTCAGATCCCACTCCGCTCCCTCACCGGCGAAGGCCCTGGCGAGGTTCGAAAGGCATAGGGGCTCCCGGAAGACCCCCACCAGGGGGGAGCCGAGGGTGATGAGGCTGGAGGAGCCCAGGAGGGACTGGGCGGCCCGGTTGGAGAGGCGCACTTCCCGGTTGCTGTCCAGCACCACCACCCCGGCCTTCAGGTTGGCCAGGATGGTGCGCCGCAGCTGGTCCTCCCGGAGGTTCAGGAGCCGCAGCTCCCGGTTCTCCCGTTCCAGTTCGGCCCAGACCTTGGGAGCCTCCCGGAAAAGGGATTCATCCTTCCGTTCCACCGGGATGACGCTCAGGAGCCGCTTGATGAGCATCCTGGATGTCCGCTGACCCCAAAAGAGCCAGCCGGTGGCCCCCAGCAGCATGAGCCAGCCCAGGACCTGATTGGTGGGATCGCTCGCCTTGGCCAGCAGGCCCGTGCCCAGAATCCCCAGGAGAAAGGCCAGCCAGGGGCTGGGGAGGGCGCGGGAAAGCTCGTGCTGGGTGCGGGGCATCAGGGCTCCTGGGTTCCTCTATTCTTTCGGGATCGCCGGGCGAAAGCCAGGAAAGAGGCTGTAAATTCACACAGTATTCGCCCTTGTTTCGCTTTTGTTTTGACTTGTGGTCTCACGAAGGGTTCCTAAACTTGTGAGTGGATTCAAGTGGCAAATTTTGGAGCTGAGTGGACCAAAGTGGTCGGCAAAGTGACGAGGTTTTCCGTTTCCGATTTTTGAAAGGTCACCGAGGTGCTGCGACTGCGCGGCAATTCCCCGGCCACCGTGGATGAAAAGGGCCGTCTCAAGCTCCCCACGGGTTTCAAGGCCGATCTGGAGGCCTTCGCCAAGGGCGAGGGTGGGGAAGCCTTCGCCTTCTACCTCACGTCCTTCGATGGACAATCCGCCCGCCTCTACCCCATGCCCGTCTGGGAACAGATCGAGGAACGCCTTGCCAAGCTCCCCAGCACCAGCCCCGCCAAGCAGAAGTTCCTCCAGGTGACGGCCTACTTCGGCAGCGAAGTGGCTCCCGATGCCCAGGGGCGCTTTGTCATTCCCGGCATCCTCCGGGAGGCCGCCGAGCTCACGGGCGAGGTCGCCATTCTCGGACAGATGGACTACCTGGCCATCTGGAGCCGCGCCCGCTTCCAGGGCCGTCTGGCTGCCGAACCCCTCACCACCGACGACTTCGCGCAGCTTGCTGAGCTGGGGATCTGACCATGACGCCGACCCCCATCCATGTTCCTGTGCTGCTGCACGAAGTGCTAGAGTCCCTGCCTGTCCCCCCGGGGGGCCGGGTTCTGGATCTGACCCTCGGGTTGGGTGGGCACGCCGAGGCCATCCTGGCCCGTTGTGATGCGGATACGCGCTATCTCGGTGTGGATCGGGACCCCTTCGCCCGGGAGCTGGCCCAGGCCCGCCTGGGTTCGGACGCCCGCTTCAGCATCCTGGCCGGGGCCCACGAGGAGATCTGGGAGGATCCCCTCTTCGAGGCCTGGCGATCCCTTCAGGCTCCCAATGGCTTCGACGCCATCCTCATGGATCTGGGCGTTTCGAATCTCCACCTGAAGACCCCGGCCCGGGGTTTCAGCTTCATGGAGGAGGGTCCCCTGGATATGCGGATGGATCCCGAGCACGGCGAGACCGCCCTTCAGTGGATCTCGGAGCAGAGCGATGAGACCCTGGCCAACGCCATTTATGAATACGGCGAGGAGCGGGCCTCCCGGCCCATCGCTCGATCCATCCTCAGGGCCTTCAATGAGGGGCGCCTGCACACCACCCTGGATCTGGCCCAGGCCATCTACCAGGTGCTCCCCCGGGAGATCGCCAAACGGAAGAAGCAGATTGATCCCGCCACCCGTACCTTCCAGGCGATCCGCATTGCCGTGAACGGCGAGCTGAGCCGTCTGGAGGCCACCCTCGAGCAGGCCGTGGAAGCCCTGGTCCCCGGCGGACGCCTTGGGGTCATCTCCTTCCACAGCCTCGAAGACCGCATCGTCAAGCACACCTTCCGCCGCTTGGCGGGGGTCTATGACGGCCCAGGCCGCATCGCGCCCCAGGTCCTACCCGAGAAGGTGCGGGTGATCCACGGCAATGGCCTGAAGGCCGGTGACGCTGAACTGCAAGCCAATCCCCCCTCCCGATCCGCCCGCCTGCGGATCGCGGAGCGCCTTTCTGAAACCGCATCTGTGAGGACGCCATGAACAACAAGCTGCACGTTCATCCGGGCTATTCCGTCTCCAGTCGCCAGCCGGAAGGGGAGGGCGTGCTCCGCATGCTCCTCCTGGCGGTGGCTGTGGCCATGCCCCTGGCCTCCATGGCGTACCTCAAGATCCAGCACACCCGCTTGAGCTATGCCATGAGCGAGGTGCGGGCCGAGATCAAGAAGCAGGAGGAACTGCAGCGCAACCTCCTGCTGGAGCGTTCCCATTACCAGAAGGACGAGGAGATCCAGGTCTTTGCCGAGAAGGTGGGCATGATGCCCCGGAAACAGAGCTACCTGATCCACCGCGGCTTCACGCCCAAAGATCAGAAGCTGGCCAAGCTGCGGCCCGTGTTCTCGGACGAGTAGATCTGGGATGCGCACACCTGATTCTTCCTATCCTTCTATCTCAGCGGGGGGATGTTGATGGATCGGTTGGAATCTGAGGGAACCTACGAGTCGATTGACGTCACAGGGGCTGACTTCTCTGATCAGCACGTGACCATGGTGACCATCTCGAAGAGTCATCTGATCAAGGCGAGCTTCGCGAGGACCTGTCTTCAGAGGCTTGACCTGACCAGGGTGAAGCTGGATGAATGCGATGTCGCCAACGCTACGTGGGAGAGGGCTAGGCTTGATAAAATAAAAATCAATGAGTGTCGCCTCACGGGTTTGAACCTATCGGGCGCGCATGTGAAGGAGGCTGTATTCCAGGCGTGTGAGGCATCCTTCAGCAACTTCCGCTCGGCTGCGTTCAAGAAGTCCCGGTTCGTGAATTGTAATTTGAGAGGTGCCGACTTCCAGGACGCTGATCTAAGGGGTGTCGTCTTTGAGAACTGCAACCTTAGAGAATCACAGATGTCCTTTGCAAAGCTGGAGGGAACAGACTTCCGGGGCTCTGAGATTGATGATCTGCGGGTTGGCATCGAAAGTCTTCGCGGAGCCATTGTGGATCCGTCCCAAGCTGCGTATTTATCGGGTCTCATGGGGCTCAAGGTTGTCTATTAGGCATGGTCATTGTCTGTTCTCTTCATCGGGCTATCCAGTCCGCCCCATCTAGATGAGAATTGAGGCTCTGGCTTGCGCCAGAGCCTCAATTCTCATGAAGGAGCAGCCCCATGGAGAACATCAAGGAAGCCCTCGCAGCCGGAAAGCTGTTGATCGCCGATGGCGCCACGGGGACCATGCTCATGGCCGCCGGACTGCCTTCCGGCAGCGCCCCCGAGCTGTGGAATGTGGAGCGCCCTGAGGAGATCCTGGCCCTCTACCGCGCGTATATCGATGCCGGTTCCAACATCTTCCTGACCAACACCTTCGGCGGAAACCGCACCACCCTGGCTCGCCACGGCCTGGGGGATCGGGTGCGGGAACTGAACATGGCCGGGGCCCGCCTTGCGCGCGAGGCGGCGGGGGACCGCGCCTATGTGGCAGGCGACATGGGACCCACCGGTGCCCTGCTGAAGCCCTACGGCCCCATGAGCGCCGAGGAGGCCCTGGAGGTCTACACCGAGCAGGCTGCGGCCCTGGCCGAAGGCGGCGTTGACCTGCTTTGGATCGAGACGATGTCCGAACTCAGCGAGATCAAGGCTGCGATCCAGGGTGCCCTGACCACGGGCCTGCCGGTCTTCTGCACCATGAGTTTCGACGCGAATGCCCGCACCATGATGGGGGTTCGGGCCAAGATGGCGGCCCAGCAGCTCTGGCCCATGGGGCTTGCCGCCATCGGCCTGAACTGTGGCGAGGGCTTGGAGATGGTGCCGAACGCCCTGCGCCAGATGAAGGAAGGCGCCCCAGAAGCGGTCCTGATCGCCAAGCCTAACGCCGGGCTTCCCCGGGTGGTGGATGGCAAGACCGTCTACGATGTGACGCCCCGGGACTTTGCCGAAACCGCCGCCAGCTTTGTGGAGCTGGGGGCCCAGGTGTTGGGCTCCTGCTGCGGCAGCGGCCCTGCCTACATCAAGGCCCTGTCGGAGCGCTTCCAGGCATGAAGACTGTCATTGTCGCCTGCCAGACCATCCAGGACGAACTGCGCATGGCCATGGGGGAGGTGGGCTGCACCTACCCCGTGGTCTGGATCGAATCCGGCCTGCACCTGGAGCCCGGTGGCCTGAAGAAGCGGATCCAGGAGGAGCTGAGCAGGCTCACGGATGTGGACCTGGTGCTCATGGCCTTCGGCATCTGCGGCAACTGCTTTGTCGGCGTCACACCCGGGGACTACCGCATGGTCTTTCCCCGGGCTGATGACTGCATCACCCTGATGCTCGGCTCCGACCGGAAGCGCAAGGAGATCTCCCAGGATGGCGCCACCTATTTCCTCACCAAGGGGTGGCTCAAGTACGAAAAGAACATCTGGGCCGAATACCGGGAGGCGGTGGAGCGGATGGGGCAGGGGAGGGCCGACCGGGCCTTCAAGGTCATGCTCCAGCATTACCGATACCTGGGTCTTATCGAGACCGGGGCCTACGATATGCCGGAGTTCCTGGGTCAGACCCAGGTGGTGGCCCAGGATCTGAAACTTGAGCAGCAGGTGATCCCCGGCTCGCTGCGCTATATCAAGAAACTGCTGACCGGTCCCTGGGACGAGGAGTTCGTCACCGTGGGGCCCCGAGAGACGGTCCTGCTGGAGCATATCTACAAAGCCTCCCAGTGACTTGATTTGAAAATATAATTGTTTCCGGTCGATCACCGCTGCATAATCTACCCAGACTTCCAACCCCCAGCGGGTGAACATGGGTAACACGTGGACTGATCAGGAGATCCGCAGGTGGTTCGGCCACTTCATCCACGGCTATCTCTCCAGGAGGGATCCCGAGGATGGGTGGGATTTCGTGGACCATGCCCCCATGGGCGAGTGGGGCTGTCCGGTGGGGCATTCCGCTTCCCCAGTCTCCCTGGATCACGACCATCTCGATGTGACCCAGATCTCTGATCAGGCCGCCGTGGTTCGGGGGCTGTGCACCCTTAAGGAGAACTGGACTCCCAGGGGGAGGGAGCGCCTCCTGCGGCTGACAGCGGTCCTTTCCTGGATGGATGGGCGCTTCCGTGCCCAGCATCTCCATGTCTCCCATCCCCGGGGGCGCCACCTGGAGGAGCTGACTCGCCTCCGCACTCTGGTGGGGCAGTTGCCGGGTTTCGCCTACCGGTGCCACCTGGACCTGATCTGGCGCCTGGAGCACCTTGATGGCCGCTTCCAGGAACTCACCGGCTATCTTCCAAGGGACTGGGTGGGCGCCTCGGATCAGTGTTTCGGCGAGCTGGCCCACCCGGATTTCAGGGAGCCCCTCCGGGCTCAATGGAGGGAGGCTCTGATGCTCGGGACCGCCTTCCAGTCCGAGTACCCGATCCTGTGTGCGGATGGGACAAGCAGGTGGGTCTGGGAACAGGGCCAGGGGGTCCTGGATGAGCAGGGAAAGCCCTCGCATTTGGAGGTCTTCGTTACGGACATCACTGAGCGTAAGCAGATCGAGCACAGTCGCCTTGAACTGGAAAGGCGTCTGATGCAGTCGGAGAAGCTGGAGAGCCTCGGTGTCCTTGCGGGAGGGGTTGCCCACGACTTCAACAACCTCCTGATGGCCATGGTCGGAAACCTTGACCTGCTGACGCTCCAGCTTCCCCAGGACTCTCCCTGCCGAGGGTCCATCGAGCGATGCATGGCCGCCGCCCAGAAGGCCACCCGGTTGACAGGGCAGATGCTGGCCTGTTCCGGTACCCGTCCTGCGTGCTCCAAGCCTGTGGAGCTGAGCTCTCTTCTGGAGGAGAACGAGTCCCTTCTGAGGGAGGTGGTTCCCCCCCAGGTCCGGCTCATCCTGGAGGGACGGAAGCGCCTTCGTCCGGTGATGGGGGACGCTTCCCAGCTCCTCCAGATCGCCCTCACCCTCGTGACCAACGCTGTGGAGGCGATCGGCGCCCAGTCCGGGGTCGTGAACGTGCGTTGCTACGAGCGCTACCTCAGAGGTGACGATCTGGCGAAGAGTCTCATCGAGGCCACGCCCCGGGAGGGCTGGTACGTCCTGCTGGAGGTGGAGGATACGGGTTGCGGGATGAGCCCGGAGATCCAGAACCGCCTCCTAGATCCCTTCTTCACCACCAAATTCTTCGGACGGGGGCTGGGGCTGCCGGCCGCCATGGGCATCATCCGCGGGCACCAGGGGGCGGTTCTCCTGGACAGCGAGCTGGACAGGGGCACCCTGGTCCAGGTGCTTCTCCCTGTGGCTGGGAACAGGGTCTCGCAGTAATCGGATGACAAGCGTATTACGATGTAATACCCGTTTGCCATCAATCGTAAAGCTTCAAAAGCCACTTCCACCACCAAGCACGAAGACACCAAGAATTCACCAAGGGCTTACCAACGGACCATGGCTTTGCCCCAGGGTGAATGTGAAAGCCAGCCAGTGCCATATCGCTCCACCGGGCTGGACACTCAGGCCGCCCCGCTCCGCGGGGGCGCGCGGCAAAGCCGCACGCGTTCCGGGAGGGACAGGCGGCGAAGGCACGTGAACAGTGAGCATTTCGTCGGTGGGGCGTGGGCGAGGCTGCCTCAGGTAGACGGAGCCCCCACCGATGAAATGCGGTGTTGAACAAGCCCGGAGCGGCGGGGGAGTTGGGCGAGGGCTAT
>NZ_KI912269.1:31809-121579 GCF_000242615.2 Holophaga foetida DSM 6591 | reverse complement strand
GAGGATCCTGGCCACGTGCTGACCTTCGTGAACGGACACGCCTGGATCGGTCGCCCCAACTGAAATACGAGCGCCCCCTCGTCGGTCTACGAGGAGGTGGTGGGAGGTGAGCCATGGTGAACCCCCAGATGGAGCGCATTCAGAGCCACCTGAGCCGGATGAAGCTGACGACGACCCGGGACCGCCTGGATGGCCTGCTTCAGGAGGCTGCACGAAAGGAACTGAGCTTCCTGGACTTCCTGGATCTGGTGCTCTCGGAGGAGGCAGCGGCCAAGGACTCAAAGCGAACCCGGATGGGCATCCAGATCGCCCACTTCCCGATCCGGCGGAGCCTGGATGACTACGACTTCGACCTTCAGCCGAGCCTGGATCGCCGCCTGATCCGGGAGCTGGAGACGGGGACCTTCATCGCTCATGCGGAGAACATCCTGCTCCTTGGGCCACCAGGGGTGGGTAAGACCCACTTGGCCATCGGGTTGGGCGGAAGTCCATCGAACGGGGCGCGAGCTGCCTGTTCGTGAGCGCCACGGCCCTGGTGGGTCAACTGGTGCGGGCCGAGGCAGAGGGTCGCCTGGAGGAGCGTCTCCTGCATTTTCTCGAAGCCCAAACTACTGATTGTGGATGAGCTAGGATATCTACCCTTCGAGCGGCGGGCGGCCCACCTCATGTTCCAGCTCGTGAACCGGAGATATGAGCGGGGCAGCCTCATGATCACCAGCAACCAGCCAGTGGGTGCGTGGGGCGAGGTGTTCGGGGATACCATCCTGGCAACCGCCATCCTGGACCGACTGCTGCACCACAGCCACATCATCACCATCAAAGGCGAGAGTTACCGCCTGCGGGAGAAGCGCCGAGCCGGGATCGTCCGGCCCCGTGCCAGCGGCCACCACCTCGAGCCGCACCCACGTGGGGTGTCCTCCGCTTCGGCCTACGGCCTACGCTCCAGACACCCCACGGGCTCATACAACAAGGGGGTCAATATTCGTGTCGCCGGGTGGGTTAATTTTCATGTCGCTTGACAGTCGTCTGGCGATGCGTCAACATCGCGATGACCAAGGAGCCTTCATTTACATGGAATTGCTAGCTTTCTTACTGCGCGGGCCCGCCACACGGCGCCACCCCCGCCGCGGAGCGGCTTCGTTCAACATGCCGTAGCCACCTGCCCCTCCCGGAACCAGGCCTGAGTGTCCTGGTCGACGCATCATGCTTTTCTTGGTGATGCTTGGTGCCCTTGGAGCCTTGGTGGTGGAATTTATTCTTCTGTTTGCGAATGCGTATAAATCGTTATATGGCAGTTGTTTTGTTGATGTGAATTAATTGTTTTATTTCTTATTTTATCCTGCCCATCCTGGCTATCCTGTTTAAAGGCTTTTAACAGGATATGCAGGATGAGCAGGATAAAAGCAGTAGGATAATGAGTTGTCATGGAAATTTCTTCAATATTGCTCTTTGTGCCTGTCATTTCCCTACCGTGAGGTGTTCGCGTGATGCCCTCTTCTACTCCTCGTGTGCGTGGCGGGCCTCGAGGCGCAGGGCCTCGATGTCCTGGATCAGTTCCTCGGGATCGTTGCGCTCATTGAGGCGGTGGCGGAACTTGGCGCCCCCTGGCAGGCCCTTGGTGAACCAGGCGCCGATTTTCTTGATCTTGTGCAGGGCCGCCCGCTCATCCCCCGCTTCCAGGGTGAGTCGGAAGAAGCGCAGGGTGGCGTCGATGCGCATGTCCGGGCTGACCTCCAGATCCGGATCCAGGATCTGCTTGAACAGGAAGGGGTTGTACATGGCGCCCCGACCGATCATCACACCGGCGCAGCCGGTCTCCCGCACCATCTGATGGGCCTCCTCTGGGCGGTTCACGTCGCCGTTGCCGATGATCGGGAAGCTGAGACCCATTTCCACGGCCCGGGCAATGAGGCTCCAGTCGGAGTGCCCGAGGTACTGCTGGACTCGGGTCCTGGGGTGGATGGTGACGGCTTGGACCCCGCAGGCCTCGAACATCCGCAGGAAATCCTGGTATTCCCCGCGCTCTTTCTGGGCGGCATCCCAGCCCACCCGCATCTTGACCGTGACAGGGATCTTCACGGCCTTGACCATGGCCTGGACGCAGCGCTCCGCCAGACGGAAGTCCCGCAGGAGGGCCGAGCCAGCCCCGCCGCTGGTCACATTGCTGGCGGGGCAGCCCATGTTCAGGTCCACGAGGTCCGCTCCAGCCTCCTCGCACATCCGGGTGCACTCCGCCAGGTGTTCGGGGATGTATCCCGCGAGCTGCATGGCGAAGGGACGCTCCCCTTCCGAAGCCATCATCTCCTTGGCCTTACGGGCTTGCCGCCAGAGGGCCTCGGCGCTGATCATCTCGGAAACCGTGAGCCCTAGGCCGCCGATCTCGCGGATCATCCGCCGGAAGGGGAGATCCGTGATTTCATGCAGGGGCGCCAACACCAGCGCAGGCTTGACCTCCACGGGGCCAATGAAGAAGGAATCGAAGGGGAAAGCCAAACCGGAACCTCAAGCAAACCCCTATTCTAAGCCCTCTCTGCGTCCTCCGCCCCTCCGGGTGAGGCCATCTTTCAGTGCCGCTGCTCCCCTTCCACCCAGGACTCGCCGCCCTCGGTGTATCGCTCCCGCTTCCAGATGGGCACCCGCTCCTTGATGATGTCCATGATCCAGACCACGGCTTCGAAGGATTCCTTGCGATGGGCGGAGGCGGTGACCACCACGACGGCAGCCTCACAAAGGGGCACAACCCCGATGCGGTGGTGGATGATGCACTGGGTCAGGCCGAAGCGCTCCATGGCCTCGGTCCGGAGCTTTTCCAGTTCTGTCACTGCCATGGACTCGAAGGCCTCGTAGGCCAGGAGCTCCACATCCTTGTCATCGTGGTGATTCCGGGCACATCCTTCGAAGACGACGACGGAGCCCGCTCTTGGATCATGGGCCTCCGCACGCAGGGCGACGGGATCAAGGGGGCTGTTCATAACGGCGACATAGGGGATCATCATGTATAGACCTCGTTGCATCCAAGAATACAGTGCTGCGGGGATGGAAGGATCGGTATGTCGGATGCATTCGTCGAACACGCGCGCCCCCAGGACGTCTTCGGGATTCTGGGACAGCACATGCTGATGGATGGATTCCATCTGGTCATGGACCTGGACAAGTCCCAAGGCTCCTGGATCGTGGATGCCCGGGATGGCCGACGGATCCTGGATTTCTACTCCTTCTTCGCCACAGCGCCCCTGGGGCACAACCACCCTCGCCTCCGGGAACCCGAGTTCCAGGCCCATCTGGGCCGGATCGCCGTGAACAAGCCCGCCAACAGCGATGTCTACACCACGGCCTACGCGGATTGGGTGGAGACCTTCAGCCGCCACGCTCTCCCCCCCTACCTGAAGTATCTCTTCTGGATTGATGGCGGGGCGCTGGGGGTGGAGAACGCCCTGAAGGCCGCCTTCGACTGGAAGGTCCGCAAGAACCTAGCCCGGGGACGGGGCGAGAAGGGCTCCCAGGTGCTCCACTTCAAGGACGCCTTCCATGGCCGCAGTGGCTATACCCTGAGCCTCACCAACACCGCAGATCCCAGGAAATACCAGTATTTCCCCAAGTTTGACTGGCCCAGGATCCTGAACCCCAGGATCACCTTCCCCCTGGTGGGGGAGAACCTGGCCCGGGTGGAGGCGGCCGAGGCCGAGGCGGTCCGCCAGATCCGGGAGGCCGTCGAGCGGGATCCGGACGATATCGCCTGCCTCATCATCGAGCCCATTCAGGGGGAGGGGGGCGATCATCACTTCCGGGGCGAGTTCCTCCGGAAACTGAGCGAACTTTCCAAGGAGTATGATTTTTTATGCATTTTCGATGAGGTTCAGACCGGTTTTGGCGGCACCGGGCTGTGGTGGGCCCACCAGCACTTCGGCGTGGAACCCGATATCATCGCCTTCGGTAAGAAGACCCAGGTCTGCGGCATGGCGGCGGGCGCCCGGCTCGACGAAGTGGAGAATGTCTTCAAGGTGCCCAGCCGCATCAACAGTACCTGGGGGGGCAACCTGGTGGACATGGTGCGGGCTCAGCGCATCGTGGAAGTGATCGTGGAGGAGGATCTGCTGGCCTTCAGCACCCGGCAGGGCGAACGGCTATTACAGGGGCTGCAGGAGATCCATCAGGATTTTCCGGAGGTGACTTCCAACCCCAGGGGGCGGGGCCTCTTCTGTGCCATCGATCTGCTTACCCCCGAGTTTCGGGCCAAGGTCATCGCGGAAACCCAGCGGATGGGCATGGTCATCATGCCCACGGGGTGCTCTGGGCTGCGCTTCCGGCCTGCTCTGAACCTTCGCACCGAAGACCTGGATCTGGGGGTGGACATGCTCCGGGAAGCCATTCGAAGGGTAGCTGAGCAGAAGGCTTGAAAAATATATTCATGCCGATAAGAAAACTCATGGGGGCATGAATAACTTTGTTGTTATTCGTGGATATGCTTTGCGTTAGCCTTGTTTAAGCTCTTTCATGCTGATGTTTTCGGGGGTGATTCCGCTCATCCACCGACTCAGACTGCCACTCCTCTGCCCCAAGCCGCAGGCGCATTCCGATACTTGGCTCTTCCCTGTTTATGGGGGGGGGCTCTGCCCGGCATTTCCCCTTCTTTCTATTGAAAGGCATCGATATGAGCCAGAACCTCGTCAACGCCATGGCCGATCTCGAAGAGACAGCCCTGGTCAAGGAAGTGAAAGCCCTCCAGGCGCAGGGCACTCCCGCTCTGGAAATCATCCAGAAGCTCCAGGAAGGCATGAACATCGTGGGCAAGCGGTACGAAGAGAAGGAATACTACCTCTCCGAGCTGATCATGTCCGCCGAGATCTTCAAGGAGGCCGCCACTCTTCTGGGCGGGGATCTTTCCGCCGCGGACTCGCATAGCCATGGGACCTTCGTCATGGGAACGATCTACGGAGATATCCACGATATCGGCAAGAATATCGTCACTACCGTGATGAGCTGCAACGGATTCAAGGTCATCGACCTGGGGGTGGATGTCGCCACGGCGGACTACCTCAAGGCCATCCAGGAGCACAAGCCCCAGGTGGTGGGCATCTCCTGTCTGCTGACTACGGCCTTCGATGGCATGAAGGAGTGCATCTCCGCCATCGAGGCCGCCGGGCTGCGCAAGGACCTCAAGATCCTCATCGGGGGCGGTCCCTGTGACCAGACCACGGCGGACTACGTGGGTGCAGATGCCTACTGCAAGACCGCCCAGGATGCGGTCGAGTATTCCAAGAAGCTGCTTGGCATCCAGTGAGGAGTCGTCATGAATCCCGTTGAACTGCGCGCCGCCCGCCTGGGCCGCATGACCCGGGCCGTGGCTCTGGAGCCCACGGACCGGACCCCCGTCATGGCCTGGATCGACGCCTGGGCCGCCACCTACCGCCAGGGCTCCATGGCCCGCCTGTCCACCGACCCGCTCTACGCTAACCAGCTCATCCTGGAGACTGTGGCCGACTTCCCGGAGTTCGACATGATCGAGGTAGCTGCGGCGCTGCCCCGGAGCGTCGCCGCCGCGACCTTGTCCAGGGTCAAGGTGGCCGGGAAGGAGCTGCCCGAGGGCTCCCTCTGGCAGGTGGACGAGCAGGAGCACATCACGGACGAGGACTACGACCGCATCCTCCAGATGGGCTGGACGGCCTGGAAGTTCGAGTATTACGGCCGTGTGCTGGGCTTCACCCCCCAGGATTTCGAGGAGCTGGGCAAGCTCGGGGCCATCATCGGACAGCGCACCTTCGAGGCCGGTATCCCCACCCTCTCCGATGTCTTCCCCAACATCCCCCTGGATCCTCTGGCTGGCGGGCGGAGCATGGCCAAGTTCATGACCGACCTCTACCGGATGCCCGACAAGCTCAAAGAGGTCATGGATGTCATGATCACGGACACCATCGAGGAGATGCGGGGCATGATCCGTATGATCAAGCCCTTCTCCGTGATGATGGCCGTGGCCCGGGGCTCCAGCGCCTTCCTCTCCCCACGGCTATGGAACAAGTTCGTCTGGCCCTACCTGCTCCAGCTGTCCCATGCTGCCGCCGAGGAGGGGGTCTTCGTGAACCTCCACCTGGACGGGGACTGGAACCGGGATATGGAGCGCTTCAGGGAGATGCCCAAGGGCAAGTGCATCTGGGCCTGCGACAACGGCAGCGACATCTTCAAGCTGAAGACGGCCCTGGACGGGCACATGGCCATCAAGGGCGATGTGCCCCCGGCCCTCCTGGCCCTGGGCACGCCGGACGATGTCCACGCCTACTGCACGCGGCTGATCCGGGAGATCGGCCCCACTGGCTTCATCCTGGCCCCGGGCTGCACCATGCCCCAGAACGCCAAGGTGGAGAACGTCCGGGCCATGGTTCAAGCGGCGACTGGCTGCTGAAGAATCGGTTGTTGTTCTGCTTCAACAGGAGCCAAGCCTTTCGGCTTGGCTCCTGTTGGTAATCTTTGATGGATTGTTGAGTTATTTTCATGTGTGTCAATGAATATAAATGTACTTGTGACCCCATTGATTAATTTGATGCATTAATGGCAGGTTGCATACGATAAAGTGTCGTCAACCCACCTTAATATTCTGGCGCCTCGCAAGAGCTAAGGTGTGCTCTCGCTGTGTCTGCGTCTAACTCGTCTGAAAGGATCGGATCCATGAAATCCAACCAGGAGCTCTATCAGGAACGCCTCAACCGCATGACCCAGGCTGTCACCCTGGGCAGGCCGGATCGGGTTCCGGTCATGGCATGGATCGACGCCTGGGCGGCCACTTACCGTAAGGGCTCCATGGCCAAGCTTTCCCAGAGCGCCCTCTATTCCAACAAGCTCATTCTGGAGACCGCCAAGGACTTCCCGCAACTGGACATGATCGAGGTGGGGGCCGCCCTCCCGAGAGCCGTGGCCGCAGCCACCCTTTCCACGGTCAAGGTGGCGGGCAAGGAGTTGCCGGAGGGCTCCCTCTGGCAGGTGGAGGAGCTGGATCACCTCCAGGAAGCCGACTACGACCGCATCCTCAAGATCGGCTGGAAGGCCTACAAGAAGGAATACTACAAGAAGGTCCTGGGCTGGGGGGGCTACGATACCTTCAAGCTCATCCTGGGGGGCATCATCGCTGGCAGGCGCTGCAAGAAGGCTGGCTTCCCAGAACTCTCCGGCGCCTTCCCCAACATTCCCCTGGACCCCCTGGCCGGGGGGCGGGGCATGGCCAAGTTCATGACCGACCTCTACCGGATGCCCGACAAGCTCAAGGAAGTCATGGACATCATGGTCATAGACATCATTGAGGAGAACAAGGGCATCATCAAGCAGGCAAAGCCCTTCTCCGCCTTCCTGGGGGTGGCGCGTGGATCCAGCAACTTCCTTTCGCCCAAGCTCTGGAACAAGTTCGTGTGGCCCTATGTGGTGCAGATCGTGAACGCCATGGTGGAGTCCGGGACCTTCGTGAACCTCCACTTCGATGGCGAGTGGAACCGGGATATCGAGCGCTTCAAGGAACTTCCCAAGGGCAAGTGCATCTGGGCCTCCGACAGCGTGACCTCCGTATACAAGCTCAAGGAAGTCCTGGGCGACCACATGTGCATCAAGGGCGACGTCCCGCCAGCCCTTCTGGCCCTGGGCAAGCCTGAGGATGTCTACAGCTATTGCTCCAAGCTGATCAAGGACATCGGCCCCACGGGCTTCATCCTGGCCCCGGGCTGCACCACGCCCTACAACACCAAGGTCGAGAACTTCAAGGCCATGATCGCCGCTGCCACCGGGCAGTAAACGCTCTTGAACCGAGGCACCCCTCCAAGGGTGCCTCGCCCATCCGTATGCGCTGGTTGAGGGCTATCTCTCGAAAAGGTAGCCTCTATAAATGTACTCATATGCCCATGAGTACATTTGTTGGGCTGTGCCTTGGGGACCTGCGGTAGGCTCTTGGCAACTTCCCCAACCTATCGGCACGACGCAGGGCTGTGATTTCACTGCCCTGCTTTGCGGCCCAGCGCGAAAGGATCGGATCCATGAAGTCCTCGCAGGAGCTCTATCAGGAACGTCTGAACCGCATTACGCAGGCCGTCACCCTGGGCACCCCTGACCGGGTGCCGGTGATGGCCTGGATCGATGCCTGGGCCGCCACCTATACCCAGGGCTCCATGGCCAAGTTCTCCCACAGCGGGCTTCATTCCAACAAGTTGATCCTGCAGACGGTGAAGGACTTCCCTGAGCTGGACATGATCGAGGTCGGGGCCATTGTGCCCAACTGGGTGGCGGCTTCCACCCTTTCCAAGGTCAAGCTGGCCGGGGATGAGTTGCCGGAGGGTTCCCTCTGGCAGGTGGTGGAGGAGGAGAACCTCACGGAAGCCGACTACGATCGCATCCTGAAGGTCGGCTGGAAGCGATTCAAGCAGGACTACTACAAGCAGCGCCTCGGGCTCGGGGGCTACCAGAAGCTCCAGCTCATCCTGGCGGGCATCATCGCAGGCAAGCGCTGCCGGAAGGCGGGCATCCCTGAATACTCAGGGGTATTCCCCAATATTCCCCTCGATCCCCTTGCCGGGGGCCGGGGCATGGCGAAGTTCATGACCGACCTCTACCGGATGCCGGACAAGGTGAAGGAAGTCATGGATGTGATGGTGGCGGACACCATCGAGGAAACCCTGGGGATCATCAAGCAGGCCAAACCCTTCAGCGCCTTCCTGGGGGTGGCGCGGGGCTCCAGCAACTTCCTTTCTCCCAAGCTCTGGAACAAGTTCGTCTGGCCCTATGTGCTCCAGACCGTGAACGCCATCGCTGCCACCGGAACCTTCGTCAATCTTCACTTCGATGGGGACTGGAACCGCGACATCGAGCGATTCAAGGAACTGCCCAGGGGCAGGTGCGTCTTCGCCTCCGATAGCGTGACGGATGTCCGCCTACTCAAGCAGCACCTGGACGGCCACATGTGCATCAAGGGGGATGTGCCGCCAGCGCTCCTGGCCCTGGGCAGGCCCGAGGATGTCTACAACCACTGCACGAAGCTGATCCGGGATATGGGCTCCAGGGGCTTCATCTTGGCGCCGGGCTGCACGACGCCCTACAACACGAAGATCGAGAACTTCAAGGCCATGCTGTCGGCCGTGACCGGGAAGTAGGGCTCCGGTCCGGAAGTCTGGGGAACCGATCGGATGTCCAGGCTGACCGTTCGTGAACGGTGCTTACACGAGCTGCCCCCGGACCCCGATAGTGGATTCCGGAGGCAGCACCCATGTTCAAGCAGTTCATTCTTCCCCTTCTCACCCTTTCCCTTTCCGCCGCCCAGCCCACCACCTGGAACTTCGAGCAGGAGGCCCCCACCCTGGAGCAGGGTTGGGTCGCCATTTCGGATCGCGAGCAGCTGCTCGGCTCCTCCTTCGTCTCCGTGGCGGCCGAGGCGGACGGAGGCAACAACGCCCTGCGCATCATCGGTTCCGTCCAGAGCAACACCCGGGATCCCTTCCGGCAGATCGACCCCTTCGCCGGTGCCATGCACTACTTCAGTGCCACCCCCTTCCGGGCTGCGGACCTGTCCCAGGCCAAGACCCTCAGCTTCCGGGCCAAGGGCAATGGCGCCGTCGAGGTTGCCCTGTTCCAGAATGCCACAGGTGTGCGTCCCTACAGCAAGACCGTCCAGGTGGGCTCCGAGTGGAAGGAATACACCTTTGAACTGGCTTCCTTCGGTGTGGACACCGCCCAGTTGACCGCTGTGGCCTTCGGGCGCAACACCCCCGGAAGCCTGGATGCCATGGTGGACGACATCCGCATCCAGTAGCCCCCCCGGCTTCCTGCCCAGGCCCCGCTTCCGCGGGGCCTTTGCCGTCCGGTAATGTGGGCCCGGACGGCAGTAGAATGGGAACTCCACACAGGAGTTTCCGATGATCCAGGCTTGCTTCCTCAATGCCGAAAAGCTGGACTTCCACCAGGACCTGGATTTCTCGGCCCTCGCCAGCCTCGTGGATTACACCTCCTTCTCCAGCAGCCGTCCGGACCAGATCCTGGAGAGGGCTGCCGGGCAGGAGGTGCTCATCTGCAAGGAGCTTCCCCTGGGCAAAGCCCTGATCGAGGGCCTGTCTGATTCGGTCAAGCTGATCTGCGAAGCGGGCACCGGCTACAACAACATTGATATCGCCGCCGCCCGCCAGAGGGGCATCCTGGTCTGCAATGTGCCGGAATACAGCACGGAGGCGGTGGCCCAGCTGGCCATCACCTTCATCCTCAACCTGAGCATCTCGCTGCCCCGGCAGTTGCAGATGTTGCATGGCCAGAACTTCGATAACTTCACGAAGGCGGTCCAGGTTCCCCTGGCGGAACTCCGGGGCAAGACCTTGGGAGTAATCGGCTTCGGGGCCATCGCCCAGCAGACCGCCAGAATCGCCCAGGTCCTGGGCATGGAGATCCTGGTCCACACGCGCACGCCGAGGCCTGAAGCCCACCCGGGGATAGGCTTCGAGAGCCTGGATAACGTGCTCAGGACCAGCGATTACCTGACCCTGCACTGCCCTCTGAATGGAGACACCAGGCACCTGATCAACCGGGAACGCCTGTTGATGATGAAGCCCACGGCCTTCCTCATCAACACCTCCCGGGGGGGGCTGGTCCTGGAGGCTGACCTGATCGAGGCCCTGCAGAACTGTGTCATCGCCGGGGCAGGGCTGGATGTGCAGGATCCCGAGCCCCCGGAGCCGGACAATCCCCTTTTCCGGATGGAGAATGTCCTTCTCACCCCCCACATCGGCTGGCGCAGGCGCGAAACCCGGCAGCGGTTGGTAGGCAAAGTGGTGGAGACGATCGCGGCCTACCTGCAGGGCGACCCGATCCATGGGGTCAATTGACCGTCCGGGGGGGAGAAGCGCCCAGGCTGATTAGAATGGAGATGGACGGCCCTGGCCGTCGGCAAGAAAGGAACCCGTTTTGAGCACCAAATACAGCGACTTCCGCGTGGCCACCTCCAGTGTGGGACCCAGAAACCTTTCCGTGGCCCAGGGAAAGGGTGCGGTCGCTTCCGTCTCCAAGGATGCTTCGGCTCTGGCCATCGCAGTCCTGGAAGACGGTGGCAACGCCTTTGACGCGGCCTTCGCCATGGCCTTCTCCCTGGCGGTCTTCCATCCCCAGGCCGGCAACATCGGCGGCGGCGGGTACCTCGTCTACAAGGAGAAGGGGAATGCCCCCCGGGTCTACAACTACCGCGAACAGGCTCCCAGGGGAGCCAAGCGGGAGGACTACCTCCAGGCCGATGGCAATCCGGACCCCGATCGCACCGCCTTCGGTCCCGCCTCGGTCTGCGCCCCCGGCACGGTCAAGGCCTTCTTCATGCTCCAGCAGCGCCACGGGCGCCTGAAGGCCTCGGACCTGCTCCTGGCCATCGCCAGGCAGGCCAGGGAAGGGGCCGTGGTCACCCAGTACGAGTGTGAGTGTCTGAACCGCCTGGCTCCCAAGCTGGCGGTATCCCCCGAATCCAAGCGGAACTACGTGAAGGCCGAGCCCTGGAAGGCCGGAGAGCTCATCTACAATCCCAACCTGGCCCAGACCCTGGAGACCCTGGCCCGGGAGGGGGCGGACGCCTTCTATCGGGGGCGCATCGCCGAGCAGATCCTGGAGGATCTCTCCCGCAACGGCGGCCTGCTGGCCTGGGAGGATCTGGCGGGCTACGAGGTCCGGGAGCAGGCCCCCATCAGCCTCGAGGTGGGCGGCCGACAGGTCTGGACCGTGCCCCCTGAGGGCGGCGGTGCCATGGTGCTGGAGATCCTGAACATCCTCGATCAGCCCGGATTCCGGGCCCTGCCCTGGGGCAGCCCCGCCTACCACCATCACGTGGTCCAGGCATGGAAGATGGCCTTCCTCCACCGGGGGGACTACCTGGGGGACATCCCCCTAGCGGACAATGCCGTATACCGCGGCCTTCTGGAACGGGAATCCGGTCATCGCCTCTTCTCCCTCATCAACCCCCGTCGGGACACCCCCAGCGGTGAACTGGCGGCCCTTATGGGGGACGGGACTTCACAGGAGGGCCCCAACGGCAAGAACACCACCCACTTCGCGGTGGTGGATGCCGAAGGGAACGCCGTTTCCAACTCCTACACCATGAACCTGCGCTACGGCTCCAAGTGGAGCGTCGAAGGAGCGGGCTTCCTCCTGAACGGCAGCATCGACTCCTTCTCCTTCGCCGAAGGAAAGGAGAACTACTTCGGTGTCGTGGGCAGCCGTCCCAATCTCTTCGCCCCCGGCAAGCGCCCAGCGAGCAACATGGCCCCCCTCATGGTCACGGTGGGGGATGCCGTGGAGTCGGTCCTGGGCACGCCCGGTGGGCCCACCATCCCCACCACCATGGGGGAGGTCCTGGCGGCCACCCTCCTCCACGGCGTGGATCCTCGGGAGGTCCTGGGCCTGAGCCGCATGCATCACCAGGCCTGGCCGGACAAGCTGTCCCACGAGCCCAACTTCGACCGTCCTGACCTATTGAAGGCCCTGGAAGACCTGGGCTACACCGTGAAGGACAAGAACGAGCTCATCTCCGATGTCCACGGTGTCTACTTGGCTTCCGACGGCTATCTCGCCATCAGCGATTACCGGCGTGAAGGGGTGGCGCTGGCATACTGACGTTCTGGTCTGAGCGCTACTCCAACCACCTTCTGACCACGAACAGCGGAAGTCCTTCTTCCCCGGCGGGCCAAGCATCCGCCGGGCTGCGCTGCGCCATGACCTCGTCCAGGCGCTGTCGTAGGGGTGCCGTCATGACGCCCCCATGGCGGCCGGGAGCCTGACAGGGGAGCCGACTTTCGATCACGGTTTCCCGGTCCAGCACGATGATGACGTGGCCCTTCCAGGCGATCAGGTCGAGCGGTTCCAGGCGGGCGATGATCTGGTCCCGGCCCAGGCCTTGGATGGGTACGGCGCTCCCATAGTGGACGAGTTCGCCCGTGTTCCGGGGCGTGAATCCCCCTGTGGCCTCGTAGAGCAATCCTGAGCAGTCCAGGCCTGCGTAGGCCCCGAGCGTATCACCCAGAGGCACCCCTTGACGCAGGTTTCCTCCCCAGACATAGGGGGTTTGCTGCGCCGTGCAAAGGCTTTGCAGCACCACCTCCCGCCTGGGGCGGGTGCGTGCGCGCTGAGGGGGCTGGGCCGGGATGGGCCGCAAGGCGTCCCGGGACACGTAGAGCCTGAGTTCCGGTGGTGTGGGATAGTCGCTGGTCGTGACCTCCAGCACCTCTGGGGGGTCGGCCTGTCCGACGATAATGAAGGCCGTATCGGGCAGCGCCAGAAACTCCAGGGAGCGAACCTGGCCGCAGGCGTCGGGCTTGAGGGGCACTCTGCTGGCGGCGGCAGCCATGCTGTTGAAGACCGGCAACGCCCGCTTGGCAGTGGCAAAGGTGGGCTGGGCCGCCATGCAGGCTGCCGATACCAAGGGCAGCAGGATGCCTCTCACGGCCTTCCTGTTAGTCCAATTCCAGGTTGTCGTCGGCCAGGGCCTTCTGCTTCTGGGACTCGCGGAAGGTGAGGAGGCGCTCCCGGGTGGCGGGATCGGAGAGGGCGATGATCTGGGTGGCCAGGATGGCTGCGTTGATGGCACCGGCCTTGCCGATGGCCAGGGTGGCGACGGGGATGCCCGCGGGCATCTGGGCCGTGGACAGGAGGGCATCCATGCCTTCGGTGGCCCAGCCCTTCATGGGAACCCCCAGGATGGGCAGGTGGGTCTTGCTGGCGCAGACGCCGGCGAGATGGGCTGCGCCACCGGCGGCGGCGATAATGACCTTGAGGCCCCGGTCCTCGGCACTCTTGCAGTAGTCCAGGACCTTCTCCGGGGTCCGGTGGGCCGATGCCACGTGGGCTTCGAAGGGGATTTCGAGCTGGCGCAGGGTCTTCGCGCACTCCTGCATCGTGGACCAGTCCGATTTGGATCCCATCAGAATGCCGACGAGGGGGTGTTCCGCCATAATATCTCCGTGTCGTGGCTGTGTTGCCAAGGCTATAGCTTAGCTGAATCGGGCTTCTTCCAATCGGGGGCGACGTGGATGTGATCGTGGTGGGGGGAGGGGCTTCCGGCCTGGTGGCCGCCTGGAGGGGCGCCTGCCGGGGGCACAAGGTGCGCCTCCTGGAGGGGAATCCCCGCCTTGGGGTCAAGCTTCTCCTGAGCGGGGGCGGCAAGTGCAACCTGACCCACGAGGGGAGTGTGAGGGAACTCCTGTCCGCCTTCCCACCGGATCAGGCCCGCTTCCTTCGTCCGGCCCTGCACGCTTTCGGCAGCGGGGATGTGCGGGAACTCTTCCGGCGTCAGGGGGTTGAGACCTATGTGCGGGAGAATGGGCGGGTCTTTCCAAAGGACCCGGGCTCGGCGCTCCAGGTGCTGGAAGCCCTGGAGAGCCTGGTCCGGCATTCGGGTGCGGAGATTCGCACCGGGGCTCGGGTGGCCGCCCTGGAGGGGCAGGCCCCGACCCTGAAGCAGGTGGTCCTGGCCTCGGGTGAACTGCTGCGAGCTGACCTTTTCATCCTGGCTACCGGCGGGGCCAGCTACCCCGAAACCGGTACCCGTGGGGAGGCCTTGGGCTGGCTGAAGAGCCTTGGGGTCGGGGGGCGATCCTGGTTCCCGGCCCTGGCCCCCATCCCCCTGATGGTGGCCCGGCCCGAATGGGAAGGCGTGCCTCTCCGTGAGGGGAGTCTGGTTCTCCGGGAGGGAGACGGTGGAAAACGCCTTGCCACTTTCGCCGGAGACGTCCTCTTCACCCGGAAGGGCATCACGGGCCCCGCCGCCCTCGAACTGAGCGAGGCCGTGGAGACGGCTCGCCGCCGGGGGCGCCCCTGGCTGGGATACCTCCTGGGGCGGGGCGATGAAGCGGCTCTGGAGGCTGAGCTCCTTGAACTCCAGCGGGTCAATCCCCACCTGAGCCTGGGGAACTGGGTCAAGCGCCGCCTGCCGGAGCGTCTGGTGGCAAAGGTCTGCGGGCAGGCCGGGGTGGATCCGGACACCCGATTCAAGGGCCTGACGCGACCGGAGCGACGTGCCCTGGTTTCTCTCCTCTGCGAATTCCCCCTCGGGGAGCCGGGTCCCGTGGCCCTGGAGCGCGGCGAAGTCTGTGCCGGCGGGGTGGGGCTTGAAAGGATCGACCCCCGGAACCTGCTGGTCCGGGGGTGGGATAACCTCAAGGTCTGTGGGGAACTGCTGGACCTGAACGGTCCCGTGGGGGGCTACAATCTGCAGGCGGCCTTCAGTACCGGGTACCTGGCAGGAGACATTTCATAGCTGGCGTCGTCGGTTGTTCTTTCTCCGCGCACCCCGCGTCTCCACGTGAACCCTTCAGCCCTGGGCCTTCTTGAACTGGGCGATGATGTCATCCACGGACTCCTTCTTCCCATCGGCCTCAATGGAGGTATCGAAGATCTTGTCCTGGGTGGCGACGGCCCGGTGCTCGAAGACTTCGGGGGACTTCCCCTCTTCGGGCTCATCGATCTTGAAGATGATCAGGAGGCGGTTGAGGCCTTCCCGGAACTGCTTGAGGAGCAGGACCACCTTCTCCACCTTCTGGCGGGTGATGTCCTGGAACTGCAGGGTGTTCAGGATCTCGAAGGATTCGTCGGAGATGATCTGGAGCTGGCCCATCCCCGCCTGGAGATCCACCGGAGGCAGCTTGGTGGTGGTCTGGTGCTCAAAGAGGAAGTCCAGCACCTCCTGGGCCACGACGGTGGGGTTTTCGCCCTGGCTGGCCCGGGTCAGGAACCCGTCGATCTGCTCCTGGAAGCGCTGCTGAGTGTTCTGGGTCTGCTCCAGAGCCTTGGCTGCCTCCCGGAAATCCCGGCTGGCGTCATCGGCGGCGGCCATCAGGGTGTCCAGGCGATTCATGACCTCCTGGGTGGCCGTTTCGGTATCGGCTGTGATGGCGTCGAGCTGAGCGGCCAGCTCCGGCACCTGGGTGCTCTGATGTTTCACCGAGGCGTCGAGCTGCTGGAGGTTGGCCATGGTCTGGTTCAGGCTGGCCACCAGGGTGCCGACTTCGCCCTTGGCCTGGAGATCGATCTGCTGGTAGACCCGGCCGTTGATCATGTCCTGTGCGGCCTGGGCCAGGCGCACCAAGTTGTTCTGGGCGGAGTTCTGAAGCTCCCCGCGGATGGACTGGATGGTTTCCAGGAGGGCATCCAGGCGGCTGTCCAGGGCCTCGCTATGCTCCCGGAACTCCTTGAGGAGGGAATCGGGCTCGATTTCGCTCGAGGGGGCGGGGTTCACGGCTTCCACTGGTTCCAGGTTCTCCATGGTGCTCTCCCAGACGGGCTCAAGGCGCGGGACTGATTTTGACGGAACTGCCTTCGGATATCCCCCAGGCTTGCATGAGATCCTTGGGCACTGCAACTGTCTTGTAGTTGTCGTGGCCGACGAATTGCACAGTCTGGACGGATTCGCCCCCGGGCCAGGCGATCCTTACCCGGTGGATCGGGTTGTGGCGACTTGGTCCCATGGTGGACCAGAAGATCTCCAGATCCGCCGAGAGCTCGACATGGCCAGCTTTCCGGAAGAGGCCGGTCTTGAGAAGGGCAACCCTGAATTCCCGCTCCGGTTCGAATACCTCCAGGCGTCCCGCGTCCCGGAGGGTCATGCAGGTCTGGCAGACAGTCACTTCGTTCTCGCCACTTGTGGCGATGACCTCGCTGAAGCAGCTGTATCCGTCCAGGTACGGGATGACGCGGTGATCCTCCGGGAAGAGTTTGATGCCCTGCGCCAGTTTTGGGCCCTGGAGATGGGCCCAGGGCACTGCCCGCAGGTTGGGGAAGATGCTGCGGAATCGCCGACGTGTATCGCAGGTGCGCGCCCCTTCCATCAGCAGATCCGGAAGGGAGCGGTTGATGGTGGTGGGGCAGTTGAAGGCAGGGGTGGCGAATTCGAAGAGCCCCTTCTCCCATTCCAGGACACCGAAGGCCGCCGCATCCCCGGTGAGTGCCCCCATCTCTGCGTGGATGACCTCTCCGTTGCGCACGAAGAGGATGCCCTTGTCCTGATCCTGGGTGACGAAGAGCTTCCCGGTCTTCCGGTTGACGTGCAGAAGCTGCAGCACATCGGAAAGCGCAATGCTCTGCAGGCTTCCCCGGAGATGGGACATCTATCGCCCCTCCCTCATCACGAGCGCGCCTCGGCAATCGCGTTGATCATCTCCCGGACGGCGGTATCGATTCCGACGAGCACAGCCCTTCCTATGATGCTGTGGCCGATGTTCAATTCCTCGATCTCGGGGATGGCGGCGATGAGGCGCACATTCTGGAGGTTGAGGCCATGTCCTGCCAGGGCCCTCAATCCCAGCTTGCCGGCAAGACGGGAGGCCTTGGCGATCCGCTCCAGTTCGACCTTGGGGTCCGCAGAGCGGGGAAGATCCGAATAGACCCCCGTATTGAACTCCACGGCATCGGCCTCGAGGCGGTTGGCCATGGTGACCTGATCGGCGATGGGGTCGATGAAGAGGCTGACCCGGATATCCGAGGTGCGGAGCTCCCGGATGATGGGCTTCAGGTGGGCCTGGAGGAAAATCGCGTCCAGGCCTCCCTGGGTGGTAAGTTCCTCACGGGTCTCGGGCACCAGGGTCACCCAGTCAGGGCGCATGGGGATGAGGGTCTCCAGCATCTCGGAGGAGGCGGCGCACTCGACGTTGAGGGGGACGGAGAGCACCTCCTTGAGGAGGCGCACATCCCGGTCCTGGATGTGACGGCGGTCACCGCGCAGGTGGACCGTGATGCCATGGGCACCGGCATTCTGGGCCATGAGCGCGGCCGTGACCGGCTCTGGATCCCGGGTGGCCCGTGCCTGACGCACCGTGGCCACATGATCGATGTTCACACCTAGACGGACGCTCAACTGGGATTCTCCGTTGTATTCCTGATTCCATTCAAGGTTAGCAGGCTTTGCCGAGGGTTGGTCCTTTCAGATACCCAGATCCGCGCGAGCTGCTTCTTCCAACCTGTGAATGGCTGATTCCATGCGGGTCGTCTCCCGGGCTTCCACCATCAGGCGCAGCTTGGGTTCGGTGCCGGACCAGCGGACGACGATCCGCAGGGCGTCCCCATGCAGGGTCTCCAGGCTCTTCATCGAATCCATCAAGTGTGGACAGGCTTCCACTGGGCGCCGGGCCTTGGCGGTGAGGTTGACCAGCTTGAGGGGCCAGGGCTGGAAGCGCCAGGACCAGCGCTCGTTCTCGGGGCGGGTCAGGAGGGCGTGGAGGACCGCCAGGGCCGTGGCGAGACCATCTCCAGAGGGGCCAAGGTGCTTCTGGATGATGTGCCCCGATGCCTCGGCGGCCAGATCCCATCCGCATCGCGCCAGTTCTCGAAGCATGTGCTTGTCCCCTACCGGGGTGCGGGTGAAGGGGATCCTGGTTCGACGCAGAGCCTCTTCCAGGCCTCCGTTGCTCATCAGGGTGCCAACCACTCCTGGGATGCGGTGGCCCTGGGCCTGAAGATCCTGGACCAGGAGCCAGAGGATCTGATCCCCATCGACAAGGTGACCCGCTCCATCCAGCAAGAGGCAGCGGTCTCCGTCGCCGTCGAAGGCGATGCCGGCCATGGCGCCCGTCTCCAAGACCTTGGCCCTGAGGGCGTCCAGATGGGTGCTGCCGACGCCCACATTGATCCGATCCCCGTCTTCGGGGGTCCCAATCCAGGTGATGCCTTCTCCCCGGAGCAGGGCCGGGGCCCAGGGGGCAGTGGCACCGTGGGCGCAGTCCACCACCAGGCGGATTTCCCTGGGCAGTGTGAGGGGGCCCAGGTGGGCCAGATACTCCTGAACGGGTTCAGGATCCGGGATCAGGGGGGCAGGCCGGAGAGCTTCGGTGGCCAGGGCCCCGAAAGCGCGCTCCACGGCTTCCTCGTCCTCTTCGGAGAGCTTTTCTCCCTGGTGATCGAAGCCCTTGAGACCGTTGTCCTCCGGGGGGTTGTGGCTGGCGCTGATCATCAGGCCCCACGCAGCAGGGCGACGGGCCGTGATCCAGGCCACTGCGGGGGTGGGCACCATGCCCAGCACCAGGATTTCCAACTGGTCCCCCAGCCCCTGGACGAATGCCTCGGCGAGGGGGGCGGAGCTGTTGCGGGGGTCCCAGCCCAGGACCATCTCGCGGATGCCCCGGCTTCGAGCCACTTCTCCCCAGGCCTTGCCCCATCGGACCACCTCTTCGAGGGAGAGGGGGGAAACCAGGGCCTGCCCCCGGATGCCGTCCGTTCCGAAATAGTGCAATGCCATACGCCAGGGTCTCCTTGCTGAGTCCATTCTTGGGATTGAGTGGAAGTCTATATGATTTCCTAATAACTAGGCGGATGGCAAGGCGTGAGTTCGGAAGACCCGGTAGCCCAGACTCATGGCCGAGCGATGGGCTTGGGCGGTGAGGCCGTCCCGCTGGTTAGGCGGAAGTTCTGGGGTTCCGGCCATCCGGGAAAGGAACCGCTTCCGGGAGATGGCGATGCAGAAAGCCTCCGCAGGCCAATCCAGGCGATCTGGAAGGGTTGGCAGACACTCCCACATGGCAAGGTCCTCCAGATACGAAGTGCCGAAACCGAAGCCCAGGTCCAAGAGGATCCGCTCCCGGGGGATCCCTGCCGCGAGCAGGCGGTCCCGCACTTCCCGGAGCTCTCCGATGGCCGTCTCCGCAGTGCAGGGGCTCGGGTCATCATAGGAGGGCATGACAAATGTCTTGCCCTCCATGCGGTTCCGCATGGCGATCACATCACAGCCGCTCTCCACGGCCAGGGCCAGCATGGCCGGATCCCTGAGGCCGGCAACGTCGTTCATGATGGATACGCCGTTTGCGAGGGCCAGTCTCGCTGTGGAGGCGTGGCGGGTGTCCAGGCTGAGGGGGATCCCGGGAAGCTCTGTCCTGAGACGGGCGAGCACCGGGGCGATGCGCTGCCACTCCGCTTCGGGAGAGACGTAGGCTGCCCCGGGGCGGGTACTTTCCGCTCCCAGGTCCAGGATCGAGGCCCCCGCCTCGACGAGGCGCCTGGCCTGAACCAGCGCGTCCTCCAGGGCAAAGTAACGCCCCCCATCACTGAAGGAATCCGGGGTGAGGTTCAGGATTCCCAGGTAGCGGGGGGCGGGACCGGCATTCCAGACCATGTCAAGCGTTGCCTTCGGCAGCGGGCTCCTCAGGGGAGATGCTCTTGGGGGGCAGGATGCCGCCATCCATGAGGATCGCCACGTCGCCACCGTCCAGGGTCTCCCGCTCAAGCAGGGCCTCGGCGATGCGCACCAGGGCATCCCGGCGTTCCAAAAGGATCCTCTTGGCCCGTTCGTAGTTGCTCATGACGATGTTGTGGACTTCCGAATCGATGAGGCGGGCGGTCTCTTCGCTGAGGTCGCTGCGCTGGGTGAAGTCACGGCCCAGGAAGATCTCCTGACCGCCCCCGCCGTACTTGAGGGGGCCCACCTTGGAGCTCATGCCGTATTCGGTGACCATGGCCTTGGCCATGTCGGTGGCCTGCTGGATATCATTGCTGGCGCCGGTGGAGAGCTGGTTGAAGATGATCTCTTCGGCGATTCGGCCACCCATGCATACGGAGATGCGGCTCTCCATGTAGTCCTTGGTGGTGTTGTAGCGGTCGCGCTCCGGGAGCTGCCAGGTGACGCCCAGGGCCCGGCCCCGGGGGATGATGGTGACCTTGTGGACAGGGTCGCTGTGGGGCACGGCGGCGGCCACGACGGTATGACCCGCTTCGTGGTAGGCCGTGACCTTCTTGTCCTCTTCGGTCATCACGAGGCTGCGACGCTCGCTGCCCATGTAGACCTTGTCCTTGGCGTTCTCGAAGTCGATCATCTCGACCCACTTCTTGTTGCTGCGGGCCGCGTTGAGGGCGGCTTCGTTGCAGAGATTGGCCAGATCGGCGCCAGCGAATCCGGGGGTTCCCCGGGCGATGACTTCCAGTTCGACATCGGGAGCGAGGGGGATCTTCTCGGCGGTGTGGACCTTGAGGATCTCGGTGCGGCCCTTGAGGTCGGGGCGGTCCACCACCACGCGGCGGTCGAAGCGCCCGGGGCGTAGGAGGGCGGGATCCAGGACATCGGGGCGGTTGGTGGCGGCGATGAGGATGACGCCCTCGTTGCCTTCGAATCCATCCATCTCCACCAGGAGCTGGTTGAGGGTCTGTTCGCGCTCGTCGTGGCCTCCGCCAAGACCTGCGCCGCGATGACGGCCCACGGCGTCGATTTCATCGATGAAGATGATGCAGGGGGCGCTCTTCTTGCCTTGCTCGAAGAGGTCGCGCACGCGGCTGGCGCCCACGCCCACGAACATCTCCACGAAGTCAGAACCCGATATGCTGAAGAACTGAACCTTCGCCTCGCCCGCGATGGCCTTGGCCAGGAGGGTCTTGCCAGTGCCCGGAGGGCCCATCAGCAGCAGACCGCGGGGAATCTTGCCACCCAGCTTCACGAACTTGGCGGGATCCTTGAGGAATTCCACGACCTCCTGAAGCTCGGCCTTGGCCTCGTCGCAACCGGCCACATCCGCGAAGGTGATGCGCTTGGCGTTGGTATTGAGTCCCTTGGCCCGGGCCTTCCCGAAGGAGAGGGCCTTGTTGCCGCCCATCTGGGCCTGGCGCATGAAGACGAACCAGAGGATGACGAAGACCAGGAGGGGACCCCAGAACATCAGGATGTAGACGAAGTTGTTCTCGCTGGGCTTGGCGGCCTTGAACTCGCCGAGCTTGCCTTCGGTCTTCCAGTCCAGGATCGCCTGCCCCAGGTTCTGGAGGGGAGGGGCGATGGTCTTGAACTTCTCGATGGTTTCACCGTTGGCCCCCTTCCTGGGGGTCTTGTAGGTGCCTTCGAGGTCCTGGCCCGTCAGGGTGATGCTCTGGTATTGGCCTTCCGTGCCTTCGGCATAGAAGGTGGAGAAGGGAATCTCCACGGTGCGGCCATTCTGGGGGATCTGTTTCAGGGCCAGCAGGACCAGGAGGATGATTCCGATCCAGACCAGCGCACTCTTCATCATGGAATTCAAATGGACCTCCAGCGCAATGGGCCGAAATGACAGTCTATCCTAGCCCGGTTGTCCTGGGATGCAGTATCCACCCAGTCATTTCAGGGGTCAGATTCCAGGAACCCCAGGTTTTGGGCTTGCCGGGACGACGGTTGAGGTGAGGAAGCAGCCAGTCCGCCAGATCCCGCAGGTGGCGGGCTTCCCGGGGCCAACCCAGGTCCCGGAAGGCTGCCTCCAGGACCCAGTGCAGTTCCGAGATGGACCAGGAGCCATTCCAGCGGATGGCGGGCAGGGGGGCCTTCACCAGGGACCAGCGGGGGCCGTGCCAGGAGGCCACCTGGGCGTTCCTGTAGGCCAGGAGTTCCCGGATCTGGGTGTGGGTCTCCCAGAGGTGATGGTCCAATGCCGGGGCTTCCTTCCGGATCTCAGGCAAGAGGGTCCGCCAGCGGTTCCTGGGGGTGAACGGTTCCTGGTTGGATGCGTCCTCCCGCCAGGGGATGTCTTTGAGACGAAGATAGGCTCTCAGATCCTCCCGCCTCACCTCGATGAGGGGTGACCAGCGGAGGTCCTGGCGGGGGGGCAGGGGGGTCAGGGAGCCGAGGCCTCCGCCCCGGGCCAGGCGGATGAGGATGGTCTCGGTGTGGTCGTCCAGGGTGTGGCCCGTGGCAACGATGGAGGCACCGCAGGATTGCGCCTCGGACCTCAGCCAATCCCATCGGAGTTCCCGGGCCGCCATTTCCAGGCCCAGACCCTCCTGGGCAGCGTGCTCCTTCACGTTCAGCTGGACTTCCGCCAGGTCCAGGTCCAGATCGCGGCAGAGCTGACGCACGAGGATGGCGTCCCCTTCGGCTTCCTCGCGAAGGCCGTGATTGGCGTGGGCGACGGCCAGTTCGAGTCCGAGATTGCGCCGGATGCTCCACAGGAAGGTCAGCAGGGCCACGGAGTCGCCGCCCCCCGAGCAGGCCACCAATACGCGGCCATCGGGCAGTTCGTCGCGGCGGGATTGGATCTGTCGGAGCCAGGTGGCTTCTTGGCGGTTCAAGGGAAGTCCGGGAGCAAGGGAATGCAAGTGTGAATGGTGGGGGGTGTCGGATGCAAGCGGGGCTTGGAGAATCCTGGCGCTCACGCTATGCTGGCTGCTCTGCCGGCGTGGCGAAATTGGTAGACGCGCTAGACTCAAAATCTTGTTAGGTAACCCCTAGTGCCGGTTCGAGTCCGGCCGTCGGCACCAGATACTGTCCGGGGGGCGCAAGTCGCAAGGCGACTGGCGCCCCCCCGGAGCCCCCCTGGCTGAGGAACCCGGCGGAGCCGTGCTCCTCAGCCTCGCTACGTTTGGGGTCGCGGAGCCGTGTGCCTCGGACTCAGCACTCTGGGGTGACTGGGCGGAGTGCGATGCATTTCCTCGGGTTCGGGTGGGTGCTCATCGTTATGATGGGAGCGATACCTCTTGTCACGAGTCCGTCTGGGTTCCTGGAACGCGCAGGGGCTTGACTGGTCGAAGGTCCATCCAAACTCCTTTCTGAAAGGCTCTTATGCTGCGCCGAACCATTCAGGTCGACGAACGACTGTCCCTGCCCCAGACCCTGCCCTTGAGTCTCCAGCACCTTTTCGCCATGTTCGGCGCGACGGTGCTGGTGCCCTTCCTCTTCAAGGTCAATCCCGCCACCTGTCTGCTGATGAATGGTGTGGGCACCCTGATCTACCTCTTCATAGCCAAGGGGCGGATTCCTGCCTACCTGGGCTCAAGCTTCGCCTTCATCGCACCGGTCTTCGCCGTGATGGCCAAGCCCGAGTTCGGCGGCTATGCGGCCGCCCAGGGCGGCTTCATCGCCTTCGGCCTCTTCTTTGTGATCGTGAGCCAGGTCGTGCGGGTGGCTGGGACCAAATGGATCGATGTCATCTTCCCTCCGGCTGCGATGGGTGCCATTGTGGCCATCATCGGGCTGGAACTGGCTCCGGTGGCGGCCGATATGGCCGGGCTCACCGGCAAGGTCAGTGGAAGCTTCACGATCAGCTCGGCCATCACCGTCTCCATCGTCACGCTGTTGCTGACCATCCTGTGCTCTGTGCTCCTGCGGGGATTCCTGGCAGTCATCCCGGTGCTGCTCGGCGTGGTGGGCGGCACTGTGCTTGCGCTCATCATGGGCAAGGTTGATCTGGCGGCCATCGCCGCCGCTCCCTGGTTCCAGGTGCCCACCTTCTACAAGCCCACCTTCCATCCCCAGGCCATCATGATGATCATGCCCGCCGCCCTCGTGGTGCTGGCGGAGCACATCGGGCACCTGATGGTGACCGGCAACATCGTGGACCGCGATCTGATGAAGGACCCCGGTCTTCACCGCTCCCTCCTGGGGGATGGCATCTCGAATATCGTCTCGGGCTTCACTGGCGCCACCCCCAACACGACCTACGGCGAGAACATCGGCGTCATGGCCATCACCAAGGTCTACAGCGTGTGGGTCATCAGGGGCGCCGCCATCATCGCCATCGTGGTGAGCTTCTCCGGCAAAATCGCTGCCACCATCCGGGCCATCCCTGTGCCCGTCATGGGGGGCGTCTGCCTCCTGCTCTTCGGCGTCATCGCCGTGGCCGGTATCCGGATGCTGGTGGAAAAGAAGGTCGACTACACCAAGCCCCGGAACATGGTGCTGACCAGCGTGGTCCTGGTCAGCGGCATCAGCGGCGCCGCTATCAAGCTCGGCACCGTGGAACTCAAGGGCATGGCCCTCGGGACGGTTGTCGCCATCATCCTGAGTCTGGCCTTCTGGATCTTCGACAAGGCCGGGATCAGCAACGAGGGGCCCGAGATCGAGGCTGACGTCTAGGAAAAGAAGGACCCACGCGGAGGCGCGGAGAGCGCGGAGAAAGAAAAGTGATCCTGCTTTTCCTCCGCTTCTCCGCGCCTCCGCGTGAGATTGATCTTCAGCCCCCGCAGCCCTCGATGAAGCGCTTCGACTGGGCCAGGGCCTGGAGCTCGAAGAGACGGCTGCCCTCCACCAGGCGGAGGCGTCCCTGGCGCACCCAGGCGCAGAATACGGTCTCCTCCTTGTAGATCCACTCCATCCCCCAGCGGAGGGTTGGCAGGGCCGCTTCAAGGTGTTCGGGGAAGGGGAGGGGATCCTCTGGGTTCATGCCCAGGCTGGTGGCCTGGATGACACCCACGGGTTGGAAGTCCGCCACCTCCTGGGGGGGGATGGGGTTCCGGCGGGAGAGGGTCAGGCAGGGACGGCCCATGGCTTCCACGACCGTCCTTGAGGATCCGGCAACCCCCCCGCTGCCCAGGACCAGTACTGGCCCCTTGGGCAGTTCAAGGAGGCTGTACTCCAGGGCCTCGGAATCGGTGTTGGCGACGGAGAATGGGAAGCCTGGAAAGCGGCGCCAGAGGGTGTTCAGGGGGCCAGGCACTCCCATGAGTGTCGGCAGGCTGTCCTTGAGGGGCATGGTGAGACTGGCTCCCAGGATCTCAAGGGACTCCAGTGCCTCCATGGCCTCTTCTGCCCCATCGCACTCCAGGGGAAGGTAGAGCAGGTCCTTGAATGCCTTCTGGAATCGATCGTTGTGGAAAGCGGGCCCACGGGAGTGGAGGACGGGGGACCCGAAGACGCCGCAGAGTCCAAAGGCCGGGGACAAGCGGTGGCAGCGCCAGCTCCGCATGGTGCCCAGGGGCAGCTGGCCGGGGGCGGCGGGGGGGACATCATCCGGGGCGGCATAGGTGAAGGAACCTCCCCAGGCCCCCTGCATGCAGCGACTGGCAATGCCTTTGGCACCCATGAGGAAGGCGGAAAGGGGAATTTGCCGATCCCGGGCCCAGGCGAGGATGGGTTTGATGCGTGCGTTGTCGGAAAGATGGCCAGCGTGGCCGACCCACTTGAAGGCATCTCCCGTTGGGAGTTGGCCCAGGCGCTCCTCCAGATCGAAGACTCCCGGGCTCACATGGACGCTTCTCAGGATCCGCAGATGGGTTCTGTGCTCCTGGAGCCAATCCGGAACCGCCAGATCCCACTCCCAGTCCATCCAGATCGGTTTGCATTCCGCGGCCGCCTGCATCAGGGCCTGGCGTCCGCTTTCATCCTCGTCGGGCCAGCGTCCCCCGTCCGAAACCCGGCGGCAGGTTACAAGACACCGACGGCGAAGGGTCCGGATGGCCTCTTCCAGGTCCAGGCCAGGGAAGAGATCCAGGCGCAATTCCGGCATGGCTTCCGGTGGCAGGATCCGGGCACAGGCCAGGGCCTCGTCCCAGGACGGGTGACAGAGGGTGACGAGGTAGAAGGGCAGTGCGCTCACAGGGATTCACTCCGTTTGGCGGCCTGCCAGGAAGCCTCCATGCTCTCCAGGTTCTGCGCCTCCCAGCCACCATGGGTCATGGCCATGTCTTCGACCGACTTGAAGCGATTCTTGAAACGTTGCAATTGACGACGCAGGGCCCGGTCCGGGTCCAGCCCCTTCTTTCGGCCCCACTGCACCAAGCTGAAGAGCACGTCTCCGAACTCCTCTTCTACCCGGTTCATCTCACTCTCGGCCTGCAGTTCCCCGATTTCCTCCCGCACCTTGTCCAGGGCGCCATCCAGGTCGGGCCACTCGAAACCTACCTTGGCGCAGCGGTGTCCGATCTCGAAGGCTTCGTCCAGTGGGGAGAGGCTCCGGGCGATTCCATCCAGCAGGCGTTTCTGGGGGGCCTGACCCAGGGCCGCCTTCTCCTCCTGCTTGATGGCTGCCCAGTTGACCAGCACCTCCTCGGCACCGGTTACATCCACGTCCGCGAAGACGTGGGGATGACGCCTCACCAGTTTCTCAACGGCCATGCGCTCCACATCGTGGAGATCCCAGGCGCCCCGCTCCTGGGCCAGCTGGGCGTGGAAGGCAATCTGGAGCCAGACATCCCCCAGCTCTTCGCATAGGTGCCGCTCCCTTTCCGGGTTGCCGATCTCATGGGCCGCCAGGGCATCCAGGGTCTCCGCAACTTCTTCCCTAAGGTGCTCCGCAAGGGTCTGGTGGTCCTGCTTGGCGTCCCAGGGACACCCGGTGATCGGATCCCTCAGGGCAGTCATGATGGAGCGAAGAGTGGTCGGCTTCATAGGCTCCAGTGTACCGGCCGGATCCGGATCCAGTCACCCCCCAAGGGACGTGTCCATGCAGGTTATTCGGCTACGAACCGCAGGGACACGCTCCTTGGGGCGGAGTGCAGGGAAGAATCCCCCAACAACCCAACCTAGATACCTCTCCACACCCCGCCTGCCAATAAGATGCCGACCAAAGGGGAAAAGATTCCCTTCAGCGGCGTTGGATGATGATGACTTCCACCTGGTGAGCCCCGAACACGACGTTGATGCAGTGCTCCTCCGGATGGGGTACAACGTAGCCTCCCGCATCCTGGGCAACCTGGCTGAACATGGCCATGAGCTGGGCGGGAATCGACGGGTCGTTCGGCGCTGTTGGATTGACGAGTCTTCGGGCTTCGCACATGGTGTCTGACCTTTCTGGGGACTCGGGAGTTCCTGTTTCCCTCCCAATGTGGTGCTGTTCCAGCACTCAGGCAAGGCACCGCGGAATGGTTTTCCTTGATGAAGCCGGAAGCTCTCCGGTCTGCATGCGTTCGGGTAGGAGTGGCAGGGCCTCTGTACCTTCTGGACGAGTTCTTCCCGTTCATGAATTAGGTGGGAACCCGCGCTTGCCCCGGGTGGGAATGCACCTACATTACGCGTGAGGACACACCTCACAGCGTATTCTTCCGGCAGCGAGGCGCACCATGTCTAAGAGCATATCCGTAAATAACGCTCCCATTCGAGGCCGCCCAATGCGATCATTTCCCAGGGAGGATGCATGGGAAAGATCAAGGCTTGGGAGGTCTCCGATGCGTTCTGGGAAAAGGCTGCAACCTTGATTCCATCCCCCCAAAGAGACCCAGGGAAAACCTATCAACGGAAAGCTGGAGCTGGGCGCCCCCCGATGGACCCCCGCAAGGTCTTCGAGGCAATCGTCTATGTGCTCCGGACCGGCATCCAGTGGAAGGCCTTGCCAAAAGACATCTATGGAAGCCCAAGCGCCATCCATACCTACTTCCAGAAGTGGCACAGGGCTGGTTTCTTTACCGAGCTTTGGCGAGCAGGGCTGGCTGAATATGACGAGATGGAAGGGATCGCTTGGGAGTGGCTGAGTATTGATGGGAGCCAAGGAAAGGCTCCGCTCGCCCAGGAAGCCGTGGGGCCGAACCCAACGGATCGGGGGAAAAAATGGAAGCAAGGTCAGCCTGCTGGTGGACGGGCGTGGGGCCCCGCTGTCTCTCGTCGTGTGCGGCGCCAACCGGCATGATGTGACCCAGCTTGAGCCCCTTTTGGATGCTCTGGTGGTGCCGGAAATGCGACCCGACCAGGTGATTCACCTCTGTGCTGACAAGGGGTATCGCGGCATGCCGGCCAACGAAGCCATGTGGGATCGGAACTATGCGCCGCACGTGCCGGTGGCCGAGGAAGAGCGGACGATCATCCTGAACGATCCTGACCACCGCCCCCGGCGCTGGGTGGTTGAAGTCGCCCACTCCTGGTTCAAGCGGTTCCGAAAGCTGTTGGTCAGGTTTGAGAAGACCGTTGCCAGCTTTGTCGCCCTCCTGCACTTGGCGGCAGCCGTAATCTGCTGGAGAAAGGCTGGAGTAATTTAAGGATAAGTTCTAAGCCCCTCTCATCCCTTCCCCCGAGCGTCGAGATCCGGTTGGCCGGATGGGCCAGGATCCAAGAGGGCGCTCGGCATCTGCACGAGAAGAGGTTCCGCCCCACCATTACTCTCTCCCGGGAATTCGGGTGCGAGGGCTTTCCTCTGGCCGAGCGCCTCAAGGATCTGCTCGAAAATGCGTCCGGGGAGCCCTGGAACATCCTGGACAAGGCTCTGCTGGAAAGGGTGGCCCAGGATGAAGGGATTTCTCTGCGGCTTCTCCGGAATCTCGGTGACACAACCCGGCTCCTGGAATCCCTGGGGCTGAACGCTGCGGATCACGTCACTCATGACAAGGCCTTCGAAAAGGTCGCCAAGCATCTCGTGGAGATAGCGGCCGTGGGGAACGCCGTCATCGTGGGGCGCGGCGGATCGATCCTCTGCCACTCACTGAAGAACTGCTACCACTTCCGCCTGGAAGCCAGCCTGCAGTGGCGGATCCATTCCATCGCGGCCAGGCTGTGTCTTCCTGAGGAGGAAGCCTGTGAACTGGTGCGAACCAACTCCCGTAACAGGGAGAAATTCATCAGCGAGTCCCTGGGCGCTAATGTGGCGGACCTCACGTACTACGATGGGGTATTCAATAACGAACGCCACACTGTGGAGGCCATTGCGGAAGCCATCCTGGCTTATGTGAAGCAAGCCTGGGCTGATAAATCCTATTTCAAATGAGGGTGCAGAATCCCTAAGATGGATTCATGGCGATGCTCGCTGGTGGATCTGTCTCATGTTTTATTCTTGCCGTATTCCCGCTCTCCTTCTCGTGGCTGTCCTGACTGGTTGCGGGGGAAACAGTGCCCCGGAGGGGTTCTCATCGAACGAGTGGCGGAATGAACAGGGCGGATTGCCGGGCTTGGCCCAGGCCCATCGCTGGATCGGTCAGGATACGGTTCGCCGCAAGCAGCGGGGGTTGGCGGTGGAGGCCTGCTACCGGGCCTTCGCCTTTTCCCATCAGGGTGCCGAGGACATCCTGGAGGATTTTCCCCGACGCAAGCGCTACTACCACCAGATCAATACGACTTGGCTGCCGGAACTGGCCCTGAAGGCTCAGCGGGGCGAGGGAGGCTTCGGGTCCCTCCTGGCTCAGGAACTGGAAAACGAGGCTCAGCGGTGCTGGAATCCGAAATCCGTGGATGCATTGCGGACCGCCGCTCAGCGGATACGGACGCTATAGCACCTTGGGCACCTGGAAATGGCCGTGCTCCTGGGCAGGGGCATTTTCGAGGGCCTCGGTCTGACTGAGCCCCTCTCTGGGTTCATCCCCCCGGCGGGGTAGGGGCAGGTCCTGACCATGGGTGGTGGCCTCAATCCCTTCCAGGTCGAGAGCGTCGAGGCTCTTGGCGTGGCTGAGAAGCTGGGTCATCGCACGGCGCATGGGCTCGATCTCTTCCTCTCCCAGGCTGAGGTGGGTAAGAAGGGCGCAGCGCTGTACATCCTCGCGGGTGACTTCCATGGTCAAACTCCTAGAGCTTCAGGTCCGAATCCGCGTTCGTGGACCAGGGGGATTCGGGCAGCGGGAGAAGGGCACCAGCGGAGGCGATCATGGCACCATTGTCCGTGCAGAGCCGCGGTTCGGGGATGGCCAGGCGCAGGCCCAGACGCTTGGCCACTTTCGCGGCCTGGCTCCGCAATTCCGAGTTGCAGGCGACGCCACCCGAAATGACCAAGCTTCTGGCCCGGTGGGCCTGGGCATAGTCCGGCAAGGGTTTCAGGAGCCAGGATGCCACGGTTTCGTTGAGGCTGCGGCAGAGGCTCTGGACCCGCGGATCCTCCGGCCCTGCCACATCCAACCCGGGATCGCTGGCGATGCGGAGTTTCATGGCTGTCTTCAGCCCGGAAAAGCTCCAGGAGGGCTTCCCGTCCCGGAACTTGGGGGGGGTGAAGAGCTTGGCCGCCGTCTCGGCCCGCTGGGCGCAGCGGTCCACGATGGGGCCGCCGGGATATCCCAGGTTCAGCATGCGGGCGGTCTTGTCGAAGGCCTCCCCGGCTGCATCGTCCCGGGTCTTCTGGAGGAGCTCGAGGTGGGTCCAGCTCTCGGCCCGGTAGAGGTGGGTGTGTCCTCCAGAAACCAGGATCACCAGGGCCGGGAATTCCAGATCTGGTGCGCCGAAGCGGGCGGCGTTGAGGTGTCCCAGGAGGTGGTGGACTCCCACCCATGGAAGGCCCGCTCGCCAGGCCAGGGCCTTGGAGGCACTGAAGGTGGTCAGCAGGGAGCCCACAAGTCCCGGGCCCTGGGTGACCGCCACGCGGTCCAGGTCCTTGAGTTGGACCCCGGCCTGGGCCAGGGCCTCGGCGGTTACGCCCCCCAGGTTCAGGAGGTGGTCCCGGGCGGCGAGTTCCGGTACGACCCCGCCGTAAGGGCCATGAAGTTCATCCTGGCTCCTGCGGATCATGGAACGGAGGAGGGGGCCCGCAGGGGTCTCCTCGACGACTGCGGCGGAGCAGTCGTCACAGGATGATTCAAGACCAAGAAGGAGCATTCAGGCACCTATTGCATTCCGCCCGGGCGGGCCTTCCAGTCTAGCCTCCCGGAGCGGCATTGGCCTCATTCGCAAAGGTGTCGCCAAGGCCATCGATTCCATCGATGGCGGCAATGAGAACATATGATAATGCCAATGTCTTTTTTTGATGACCGGATGTGATAACCTTAGTATCGTGATTTTTATCACGTTTACAAGTGGTTTTTGTTAGCCGCTTTTGCATGGTTTGGGCATCTTGTGGGCGATCTATGGAGATTTAGTCCTCTTTTGGGTTGTTGGGGCTAAGCCGTTTGTCCACTTCGCTATAGGCAAGGATGACCGTGTGTCGCCTTTGTTATTAAATAAATAGATATCAACCAATTGTTCTGGCGATCGCTTGGCTTGGACATGCAAAGGGGTTTGTATGAAAAAAGTGATGACTGCTAAACAGGCTGCAAGGCTCATCCCCGACGGGGCTACCGTCGGTGTGAGCGCCATGGGGCTGGCTGGCTGGGCTGAGGAGGTCGCCCAGGCCATCGAACAGCGCTACCTGGGTGAATCCCATCCCAGGGGGATCACGTTGATCCATGGGTCCGGGGTGGGCGACTGGAAGGCGCGGGGCATCACCCGCTTCGGGAGAGAAGGCCTGGTCAAGCGATGGATAGGGGGCTTTCTCGGGTCCGCGGCCGGGCTCTCCCGCCTGCTGATGGAGAACAAGCTGGAGAGCTACTGTCTGCCCCAGGGAGTGATCATCCAGCTTTGGCGCGAGATTGCCGCCAAGCGCCCCGGCCTCATCACCAAGGTGGGGCTCGGAACCTTTGTGGACCCCAGGGTGGAGGGCGGCAAGATGAACGCCGCCGCTGTCGAGGATCTGGTCAAGGTGGTCCAGTTTGAGGGCGAGGAATACCTCTTCTACAAGTCCTCTCCGGTGAACGTGGCCCTGATCCGGGGCACCTGTGCTGACGAGAACGGCAACATCACCATGGACAAGGAGGGGATGCTGCTGGAGGCCCTGCCTCTGGCCCAGGCGGCCAAGAACTCCGGGGGTATTGTCATCGCCCAGGTCGAGCACCTGGTCAAGAACGGGACCCTCAACCCCAAGGATGTCCGGGTTCCCGGCATCCTTGTGGACCACATTGTCGTGGCCGATTCCCAGGACAACTGCTGGCAGACCGAGGGGCTGTACTACAACCCGGCCTTTGCGGGAGACATCAAGGTCCCCTTGGGGACCCTGCCGGAACTTCCCCTGGACGAGCGCAAGATCATTTCGCGCCGCGCCGCCATGGAACTCTCCGAGGGGGATGTGGTCAACCTCGGGATCGGCATGCCCACGGATATTGCTTCGGTCGCTGCCGAGGAGGGCGTCAGCGACCTGATGACCCTCACCACGGAAGGGGGGGGCATCGGCGGAGTGCCCGCAAGCCAACCCAACTTCGGCCATGCCTACAACGCCGAGGCCATCGTTGAGCACCACGCCCAGTTCGACTTCTACGATGGCGGTGGCCTGGATGTGGCATTCCTGGGCTTTGCCCAGGCAGATCAGGTCGGCAATGTGAACGTCAGCAAGTTCAAGGGGCGTCCCAACGGGTGTGGCGGCTTCATCAACATCACTCAGAATTCCAAGAAGATCGTCTACTGCGGTTCCTTCACGGCTGGTGGGCTCGAGATCGAGGCCAAGAACGGCAGACTCTCCATCCTCCAGGAAGGGAAGAACACCAAGTTCTTCAAGGAGGTGGAGCAGATCACCTTCAGCGGAAGATACGCCTCCCGGATCGGCCAGCCCGTGCTCTACGTGACAGAACGGGCTGTGTTCAGGCTCGAGAAGGGCGAACTGGTCCTCATCGAGATCGCCCCGGGTGTGGATATCGAAAGGGACATTCTGCGGCTGATGGCCTTCAAGCCCCGTATCGCACCCGACCTCAAGCTCATGCCCAGTGAGATCTTTCAGCCCAAGTGGGGTGAGCTGGAGCGCCTCATCAAGAACGGCGTCGAGATGATCGCCTGACCCATTCCCAAAGGTAAACCCTGAAGGCATGTCGAGTGGACATGCTGGTATCTGCTAGGAGAATTTGCTGATGCAATTCGAATTGTCCGAAGAAAACAAGATGATCCAGAAGCTCGCGAGGCAGGTCGCCGAGACCTACATCGCACCCAGCGTCCAGGAGCGGGACGAGGAGGAACGCTTCGATCGCGCCCTCTTCGACAAAGTCGCCAGCTACGGCTTTCAGGGCATCCACTACCAGGACCAGTACGGCGGATCCGGGGGCGACTACCTGAGCTACATCATCGCCACGGAGGAGATCGCCCGGGTGGATGTGTCCCTCTGCATCGCCATCGGCGGTGGCGGGCTGGGAGGCTTCCCCATCCACTCCTATGGCACTGAGGAGCAGAAGCAGAAATACCTGCGCCCCTTGGTGGAGGGCACGGCCCTCGGCGGTTTCGCCCTCACCGAGCCCGGCGCCGGCAGCGATGCCTCCGCCCAGCAGACCACTGCGGTGCTCGAAGGGGACCAGTGGGTGATCAATGGCAGCAAGTGCTTCATCAGCAACTATGCCGACATCTACCTGGTGATCGCGGTGACGGATCGCAGCAAGGGGCTCAAGGGCCTCAGCTGCTTCATCGTGGAGAAAGACACCCCCGGCTTCACCATGGGCAAGAAGGAGCACAAGATGGGCCTTCGTTCCGCCGTCACCACCGAGATCATCCTCCAGGATGTGCGGGTGCCCAAGGCCAACCTTCTGGGCAAGGAGGGAGAGGCCTTCAAATACTGCATGCAGACTCTGGATGTGGGCCGCATTGGGTGCGCTGCCCAGGCCCTGGGCATCGCCCAGGCCGCCCTGGAGCACTCCATCAAGTACGCCAAGGAGCGCTGCCAGTTCGGCAAGCCCATCGCGGCCAACCAGGGCGTCTCTTTTATGCTGGCTGACATGGCCACCAAGGTGGAGGCCGCCCGTCTCCTGACCTACCAGGCCGCCTGGCTCAAGCAGAACGGCAGGCCCTACGGCAAGCAGGCTGCCATGGCCAAGAAATTCACCACCGACATCGCCATGGAGGTCACCACCGACGCCGTGCAGATCTTCGGCGGGTACGGCTACAGTCGCGAGTACCCTGTGGAGAAGCTCATGCGGGACGCCAAGGTCCACCAGATCTTCGAAGGCACCAACCAGATCCAGCGGATCGTGATTGCCGGTAATCTGTTAAAGTAGTTCGTTTAAATACAAGCCAAGACATGCAATCTGGGAGGCATTGGATCAAATGAATATCATTGTGTGCATCAAACAGGTGCCCGACACCACCGAGGTCAAGATCGACCCCGTGACCAACACCCTGATCCGCCAGGGCGTGCCGAGCATCGTGAACCCTTTCGACAAGAACGCCCTGGAGACGGCCCTTCAGCTAAAGGAGCAGCATGGTGGCAAGGTGACGGTGCTTTCCATGGGGCCCGCCCAGGCCAAGGAAGCCCTCAAGGAGTGCCTGTCCATGGGCGCCGATGAGGCTGTCCTGGTCAGTGACCGTGCCTTCGGTGGCGCGGATACCCTGGCCACCAGCTACACCCTGGCCGCCGCCGTCCGCAAGCTCGGGCATTTCGATCTCATCATCTGCGGCAAGCAGGCCATCGACGGCGACACTGCCCAGGTGGGCCCCGAGATGGCCGAGCACCTTGGCATCGCCCAGCTCACCTATGTGTGCAAGCTGGAGGTGAACGGCAGCACCGTCCGCGCCCAACGTGAGCATGAGGAGTGCCACGAGGTCGTCGAGGGTCAGTTCCCGATGGTGGTCACGGTTGTGAAGACCATTAACGAACCCCGCTACAGCTCCTGCAAGGGGGTGCTCCGGGCCCTGCGGTCCAATATCCAGACCTTGACGGCCCAGGACCTGGCCGTGGACGAGACCAAGCTGGGGCTCAAGGGTTCCCCCACCCAGGTTCGGAAGATCTTCTCCCCCTCCAAGCGCACCGATGGCGTGAAGATCCAGAAGGCTACGGCCCGGGAATCCGTTTCCGAGCTGATGCAGAAACTCGCCGACGCGAAAATCGTGTAGAAAAGGGATCCAGATTATGGCTGTGAAGGTAATTGAAGATCAGTGTGTGGGCTGCTCCGCCTGTGTGAGCGCATGCCCTTTTGATGCCATCTCCATGAACATGGACAAGGCTGTGATCGGCGACGCTTGCACCCAGTGCGGCGCCTGCGTGGACACCTGCCCCGTGCAGGCCATCGTCCGTGAGGCCGAAGAGAAGACCGTCGCCATCGACAAGGATGCCTACAAGGATGTCTGGGTCTACCTGGAGATCGCCGAGGGGCAGCCCCGTAATGTCGGCTTGGAGCTCATCGGGGAAGGCCGCAAGCTGGCGGATGCCATGAAGCAGAAGCTGGCCGCCGTCATTATCGGCGACGGTGTGGCGGATCTGGCGAAGGAGGCCTTCGCCTACGGCGTTGATCAGGTCTACCTGGTGGAGGCCCCCGAACTGAAGCACTACAACACCGATGGCTACACCATCACCATGACGGATCTCATCAATACTTACCGTCCTTCGGTGGTCCTGATGGGTGCCACCAACGATGGTCGGGACTTCGGTGCACGGGTGGCCTGCCGCGTCCACACCGGCCTTACGGCCGATTGCACGGACCTTGGCATCGACGAGGCCACCGGCCTCGTGGCCTGGACCCGTCCCGCCTTCGGCGGCAACATCATGGCGACGATCCTCTGCCCCGAGCACCGTCCCCAGATGGGCACCGTCCGCCCCTCCGTGTTCAAGAAGCCCGTTGCGGACTACAGTCGTGCCGGCGAAGTGATCCGGGTGGCCAGCAAGGCCAAGGCTGCCGACATCCGCACTCGGCTGGTGGAAGTCATCAAGCTGGCCGGGGCCGCCTGCAACCTTGAGGAGGCAGAGATCATCGTCTCCGGCGGTCGCGGCATGAAGAAGGCCGAGAACTTCGCCCTGCTGGAGGAGCTTGCCGAGGTCCTGGGCGGTGCCGTGGGCGCCTCCCGCGCCGCCGTGGACGCCGGTTGGCTGCCCTCCATGCACCAGGTGGGCCAGACCGGCAAGACCGTCGGCCCCAAGATCTACTTCGCCGTGGGCATCTCCGGTGCCATCCAGCACGTGGCGGGCATGTCCTCCTCGGACATCATCATCGCCGTCAACAAGGATGCCCATGCGCCGATCTTCGATATCGCCACCTACGGTGTCGTGGGTGATGCCCTGGAAGTCGTGCCTGTGATGATCGAGGAGTTCAGGAAGGTCAAGGCCCAGGCCTGATCTGGACTGAGCTGCGGGAACTGACGGGGTCTTCGGACCCCGTTCTTTTTGTCAACAAACCCGCCCCGCGGCATCTCATTGCATTAGAAGGTTTCACGCCGATGGCCGGGCTGGTAGGCTTCCAGCCAAGGCAGCGCCGCTCTCAAGGGAGAAAAAGCATGGTGGCATCCAGCAAGAAGGTGTTCGTTCTGGACACGAATGTCCTGCTCCATGATCCGATGGCCATCTTCCACTTCCAGGAGCATGACATCGTGATCCCGATCGTCGTGATTGAGGAGATCGACAACTTCAAGAAGGATCAGTCTGAGATCGGTCGCAATGCCCGCTCCGTCTCGCGACAGATTGACAAGCTGCGGGCCCTGGGCACCCTGAGCAAGGGGGTCACCCTGGAGGGCGGTGGCTCTCTCAAGGTGGACGTGACCAACCACGCCCAGGACAACTCGCTCTTCGTCCTGGACAAGCACAAAGCCGACAATCAGATCCTCGGATGCGCCCTGGAGCTCTACAAGTTCCGGAAGGAGAAGGTGGTTCTGGTCACCAAGGACACCAACCTCCGCATCAAGGCGGATGCGGCCGGGATCCTGGCGGAGGACTACTTCACGGATCGGGTGGAGGTGGATGAGCTCTACCCCGGTACGGCCTCCTGGAGTGTGGATGCCTCCCTCATCGAGATGCTCTACGATGGCGGGCTGCTGCCGGAGGAAGGGGATCGCTTCCTGGCCAACCAGTTCGTGACCCTGGTGGACCAGGCCGACGAGAATCACACTGCGCCTGGGCGTTTCATGGCCAGCGATGGCCGCATCCACCCCCTGCGTCGCCTGGATGCGGTGCCCTGGGGGGTGAAGCCCCGCAACCGGGAACAGCAGTTCGCCCTGGACCTCCTCCTCGACGACTCCATCCAGGTGGTGACCCTCCTGGGGAAGGCGGGCACCGGCAAGACCCTCCTGGCCATCGCCGCAGGGCTTCAGCAGGTGGTGGACGACGAGCGCTACAACAAGCTGCTGGTGAGCCGTCCCGTCATGCCCATGGGGCGGGACCTGGGCTTCCTTCCCGGCGATGTGGAGGAGAAGCTGCGGCCCTACATGCAGCCCATCTATGACAACCTCGACTACATCGTGAGCGCCAATACCGAGATGCGCCGCCGCACCAGCATGACCGTAGCCCAGCTGGAGGAGGGGGGCTATTTGGCCGTCGAACCCCTGACCTATATCCGCGGGCGCAGTATCCCCAATCAGTACATCATCGTGGACGAGGCCCAGAACCTCACGCCCCACGAGGTCAAGACCATCCTGACCCGGGCCGGGGTGGGCACCAAGATTGTTCTCACGGGGGATCCCTACCAGATCGACAACCCCTATGTGGATTCCAACACCAATGGCCTCAGCTTCCTGGCAGAGCACTTCAAGCAGGTGGATGTGGCTGGCCACGTGACCCTGCTCAAGGGGGAGCGCAGCCATCTGGCGGAGCTGGCCAGTAACCTGCTCTAGGAGATCCCCATGGCGGATGCGAGTTGGGATAACGGGGGGGTGGTCCCCAAACCCAAGGGCTGGTCCACCTGGACCAAGGTGGGGCTGGGCTGCGGGATTGTGGTCCTGCTCTTCTTCGCCACCTGTGTTGGGGGCGGTTTCCTGATGTTCAAGGCCGGTGGACGGGCCATGGACAAGGCCTGGGTCCAGATGCGCAAGAGCGCGGAGATGGCCCGCACCAAGGAAGGGGCCAGGGCCCTCTATGAGGCCAACCCCGGGCTATCGCAGCGCTATCCCACGGTGGAGGATTTCCTGAAGGCTTCCGAGGCCTGGCGGCCTCGCCTGGGCGAGATCCCAGTGGAGCGGCCTGATCTGAAAACGCTCATGGATCCCAAGAAAGGCGGAGGGCTGAAGATCGAGAGCCAGTCGGAAGCCCACAGCGGGAAGCGCGTGCGCATCGCCTACCGCTTCTCCTCCGGGGGCAGCCTCGTGCTCGAGATGGAGGACAAAAGCCTGACAGACATCCGGGTGGAGTAACCAAGGCTGGATGAACGCCCTCATTTAAGCCAATATGCTTTCATGAGTACCGTTTCGATTCAGGCTTCCCTCGACCTTCTTCTGAAGGGCACCGTCACCTGCCATACCCGGGAGGCGCTCCAGGCCCGGCTCTCCCAGGGACGTCCCCTCCGGGTGAAAGCTGGCTTCGACCCAACGGCTCCTGACCTTCACCTCGGCCATGGCGTTCTGCTTCGCAAGATGGCCCAGTTCCAGAAGCTCGGGCATACCGTCATCTTCCTCATCGGCGACTTCACGGCCATGATCGGCGATCCCACGGGCAAGAAGGCCACCCGGCCTCCCCTTTCCCGGGAGGAGATCCTTGTCAACGCCGAGACTTACAAGGCCCAGGTCTTCAAGATTCTCGACCCCGAAAAGACCGAGGTCCGCTTCAATAGCGAGTGGTCCGACCCCCTTCACGGCCCCGACTGGATCCGTCTGGCTTCCAAGTTCACCGTGGCCCAGATGCTGGAGCGCAATGATTTCCAGAAGCGTTTGGCCGAGAACCAGCCCATCAGCTTTCATGAACTGCTCTATCCCCTGATGCAGGCCTATGACTCCGTCGCCCTTCAGTCCGACGTTGAGCTGGGCGGCAATGACCAGCTGTTCAATCTCATGCGGGGCAGGGATCTCCAGGAGTCCTTGGGTCAGCCAGCCCAGATCGTGCTGACGGTGCCCCTCCTCCTTGGCCTGGACGGTGTGGAGAAGATGTCCAAGTCCCTGGGGAACTACATCGGCTTCTTCGAGGATGCTGACACCCAGTTCGGCAAGGCCATGAGCATCTCTGACACCCTGATGTGGGACTGGTACCTGCTGCTGACGGACAAACTGCCGACTGAGATCGAGGCCATGAAGCTGGGGCATCCCATGGATGCCAAGAAGGCGCTGGCCCGGGAGATCGTGGGCCAGTTCCATGGGCACGAAGCGGCCCAGAAGGCCGAGGAGCAGTGGATTCGCCGCTTCTCTGAGCGCAAGACTGACGATGCCCCTGAGGTGACCTTGGAGCCCACGGAGGGCGAGATGGCCCTCACTCGTCTCCTGGTGGATCGGGGATTGGTGGCCAGCCGCAAGGAGGCCGAGCGGTTGATCACGCAGGGGGCCGTGAGCCTTGACGGAGAGAAGGTCTCGGATCCCCAGTTGCGTCTGGTGCTCAAGTCCGGGGATTCCCGGCTCATCAAGGCAGGCAAGCTCAAACTCGAACGGTGGGTGGTGCGATGACATTGACGGCCCTGCTGGATCTTTTCAGGCATCGGCGCGAGGGGGCGACGGGTGTGTGGAGGCTGGGGCAGGAGCCGTACCGGACCGTCTTTTTTGATGCCGGAGATATCGTCTTCGCCCAGAGCACCTTTCCGGCGGATCGCCTAACCAGTCTCCTGGTGGAGAAGGGCAAGCTCACCCAGGCTCAGCTTGATTACGCGCTTGCCAATCTCAAGCAGGGCATGAGCATCGGCAAGAACCTGATCGAAATGGGCTTCATCACCCAGCGGGATCTGCTGGATATGGCCAGGCTTCAGGTGGAGCGCGTGGTGTACGGGGCCATGGAGACTCCGGATGAGAAGCCTGAGTTCAGGGAGCGGGAACTGGAGAGTTCGGTGGTGCGTCTCCCCATGGACACTTCTCTGCTGCTCCTCAACGGCCTGCTCAACCTCAAGGACCGGGAATCGATCCTCGAGACCCTAGGGCCCCTCAACCAAGTGGTTGTCCTTCATGGACGCCAGCTGGGTCAAGTGACCCTTCCCGCTGATCTGGCCAAGCTCACCCCCTTTCTGGATGGCACCCACACCCTCTTGGAGCTTAGTCGGGAGAGCCTGACCGAGCCCATGCGCCTGGGGGCCTTCGCTCTTTTCCTGCGGGAGATGGGCTTTGCCAAGCTCCATGAGATGCCACCCATGGATAAGCTGGCCCTGGCCGAGGTCCTCTCTGGAGAGCCCGAGCCCCTGTCTGCCGCCTTGCCTCCCGCTGCTCCCTCGGAGCCGCCCATCGATACCGTTCCTTCCCTCTTCTCCACCATTGAGGATGCGGCTCGTCCCACCACCAATCTGGAGCATCTCTCCCGGGCTTTTGATTCCCTTGATGAACGTGAGGCGCTGCCTTCGCCTTCCGATTCCCCCTTGGAGGAGGTCGACGATGCCTCAGGGGATGAGCTGGATGTCGATCCTCAAACCGGATTCACGGCGGAAAGTGGTCAGGCCATTCTGCCCACCCCTCAGTTCGAGCTTCCGGTCATTCCCGAAGAAGAAGAGCCCCGGATAACCCTCGGCCCTGAGACGGTGCCCCCCGTGGAGCTGCCGGAAGCCGTGCGGGGGGAGCTGGAGGAGCCCGAGGACATGGAGACGTCCGAGGTCAAGGTTCGTGGCGGCGTCCTGAAGTGGCTTCTGCTGGCCGCTGCCATCCTCCTGCTGGCAGGAGGTGGGACCTGGGCCCTGCGACGCACCCGACGCCCCTCCTCGGATCTCCAATCCAGTAAACCCACCCCTCTGGTGACCAAGCCGGAAGCGAAGCCCGTGGAGGTTCCTCCCCAGATGGCTGTTCCTCCTCCCCCGACGGCTCCAGAGCCTCAGCCTCTGGATGCCTCCCCCGCCGGTCGTCTGGCGGCCCTCCAGCGGGGGGATATGGTCCTGGCTCTGGCTCAGGGGGCGAAGCTCCTGGAAGAGCGTCCCAAGACGTCCTGGGCTCTGCGCCTGGAACTTGCCTGTCAGCCCGAGACCGTGAAGCGGGCTGTGGAGTTGTTCAAGGGTGAGCAGGCTGATCTCTTCATTCGTCCCATGCTGCTTCGGGACGGTCGGGACTGCTATCAGATCTTCTACGGTGAGTTTCCGAGTGCAGCTGCCGCCGAAAAGCAGGCACCCAGGCTCCCTGCTGCTTTCAGAAACGACGGGAACCGTCCAAGGCCTTACAGGATGGATGCTATTCCTTCCAAGCAGTAACTCAGCCACCTTTTGCAAGCCCCCGGTCGAGACAGTTTGTCTTTTCCGGGGGCTTTTTCGTGGCTACTTGTAAGAGCTGTACCGCTTTTGCAAAATGTCGCTTTTTATGTCGACGTTTCCTTCTTCGCAAGGCTGTATGTCCACCCATTTGGGTGCAAACCTTTACAAAGCGATAAATCGGGCTAAACTGGTTGACTGGGTCTACGGACCCTTGCTGTTTCCGGGAGCCCCATGGATCTACAGACCTTTGTTGGCGAGAACGTGAGCCGTGCCTTTTCGATCTGGATCGAGGGCATTCAGGTCCAGTTCCTGCCCGCAGCGGAGCGTCGGGCGCATACCGGGGGCTTTCTGGCCAGGGTACGGAGCATCACTCGGCTGGCGGCACCTGTGGTGATTCCCTTCTTCTGTCTGCATTGTGCTCGGCCCCAGGTCTCTCTGGCTCAGAGAGAAAGGCAGATTGTTGAACGGGCCCCCTCTCTTCCCAAGCCTGCTCCCGAGTTCATCTACACAGAATCTGGTGTAGCCAGTTGGTACGGCGGGCAGGGGGATGGATTCGGCGGTCAGCGCACTGCCAGTGGGGAAGCCCTGGATCCTGCGGGACTCACCTGTGCCCATCGCACGCTCCCCTTCGATACGCTGATCGAGGTGGAGAATCTGGATTCCGGCAAGCGGGCCATCCTCCGGGTCAACGACCGGGGACCCTTCATTCGCGGGAGGGTTCTGGATGTTTCCCTCCAGGCTGCTCGGGAACTCGGCTTCCTGGCTTACGGGACGGCTCGGGTGCTGTTCCGGGAGGTCCGTGAGACATCTTTCGAGGCGTCGCTCGATTCGGTGGAACCCGATGCCCTGGTGATGCCCTCCAACCTTGGGCTCCTTCAGAAGGCTCTGGAGCTGGTCTTTGGTCCCTCGGCTTACCAGCAGGCTCAGAGCTCCAACGGCCGGGATGTGAAACGACTCAGGGCTGGGGCTTTCCTTTCGCCGGTCGAAGCTGGGAAAATGCCTGATGAGCCCATCAGTCCCTTGCCCCACGTCGATCCTTTCATCTTCCGTCGTTCCTGACGGTGTCCTGCTGCTGATCCCCGCTGGGGGGCGCGGTCTCCGGATGGGGGGCGGCGTTCCCAAGCAGTTCCGGGACTGGGGGGGGGTGCCGCTCCTGAGGGCGACCATCAAGGCCTTCCAGGGGCCGGGAATGCCTCCCCTCAGGGCTGTCTCTCTTGCGGTGCCTCCCGATCGTCTGGAGGAAGTGCAGGGGTGGGACCTCGGGGTTCCGTCCTGGGTGGTGGCGGGGGGGGCAACCCGTCAGGCTTCCGTGATGCAGGCTCTTGGCGCTGCAGCGTTAGCCGAGGATATTCCCGTGCTGATCCATGATGCCGTGCGCCCCTTTCCGCCGCCTGAGCCCATCCGTCAGGCCTTGGCTGCCCTTGACTCGTGGGATGGGGCTGTCCTAGCGGAGCCCTCCACCGACACTCTGAAGCGGGTGGATGCCGAGGGGCGTGTGTTGGCCACGGTACCCAGGGAGGAGATCTACCGGGCCCAGACCCCCCAGGTCGCCAGGCTGGGGGTCTGGAGGCGTGCTTTCGAATGGGCTGCCCAAGTGGGATACGAGGGGACGGATGATGTTTCTCTCCTGGAAGCCCTCGGGCTCCGGGTCAGGATCATTCCATCCCCCTCTTCCAACCTGAAGCTCACCACGCCGGAGGATTGGGGCAGGGCTCCGAGGGGGTGACCACAGTGTGTGGTTTCCATGCCCACAGGTCCGTCTTTCGTGTGTGGGTTTAAGTGTTGAAATAAAAGGTTTTGATATTGGGAATGAATCTTGCTCTTTCTGCGGCGAGGCTTCTATGTCCCCTTTCTTCTCCCAGACTCTCCAGCACTCCATCACCGTCGAAGGCCGCGGACTTCACAGCAACTCTTCCTGCATGGTTACGATCCATCCATCGGATCAGCCTTCCGGGTTGCGCTTCCGTCATGCGGCATCTGGTGTCGAGATCCGGGCTCTGGTTGGGCGGGTGGGGGATCTGAGTCTGGCCACGACCCTGGAGCAGGATGGTATCCGTTTTGCGACCGTGGAGCATCTGCTTTCCGCCTTGTCTGGCCTGGGTGTCGATCATGCCTTGATCGAGGTGGGCGGCGAGGAATTGCCGATTCTGGATGGCAGTGCCGCCCCTTGGGTGGAGGCCATTCTGGAAGCGGGTGTCTGTGAGCTTCCCGGTGCTGTCCGCCGATCCGTCCGGGTGCTCAAGCCTGTCGAGGTCCGGAATGGGGAGAAGTGGATCAAGGTGGAGCCCTATCCTGGGTTGCGTCTGCGCTACACCATCGATTTCGACCACCCGGCCATCGGTCGGCAGTCTCGGGAACTGACCCTCAGCCCTGAGAAATATCGTCGGGAGTTGGCTTCTGCCCGCACCTTCTGCATGGAGCAGGATATCGAGTTCATGCGTTCGCGCGGACTTGCCCTGGGGGGCAGCCTGGAGAATGCTGTGGTATTCGGACCCAAAGGGCCCCTGAACGAAAGCCTCCGCTACCAGGACGAGGCGGTTCGCCACAAGATGCTGGACCTGGTCGGTGATCTGGCCCTTCTGGGGGCGCCGCTGCAGGGTCTGGTTTCCGCCCATGCCGCAGGGCACGCCATGCATGTGGCTCTGGTCAAGGCGCTGCTTGATGACCAGAGTTCATGGACCTGGGCGGCGGTGGAGCCCCTCAAGGCCGCTCGGCACTTCCCTGTCGGGCTTGGACAAGCGATGCCTGCGTAGGCTGGCTGTAGCTGCCCGAGCATGGGCCCCGAAGGCGGTTGAATCCCGCCGCCTTCGGGGTTGGGAAAAAGAAGTCTATACCTCGCTGGTGCAGTGCTTGCACTTCCTGGCGGCCAGGGGAATCTGTTCCAGGCAGTAGGGGCATTCCTTGCTGGTCGGGGCCTCCGCGAGGGTCTCATCCTTCTTCTTGAGGCTGGCCAGGGCGCTCAGTCCCTTCACCAGTACGAGGAATACCACCAGGGCGATGATGAAGAAGTCCACCGCCGCTCCGAGCACCTTGCCGATCTCGAACTTGCCGAGGGTCCACACCTGCCAGTCGCCTTTGGGTAGCACATAGCTCACCATGGGCATGACGATGCCGCTGACAAAGGCGGTGACGATCTTGCCGAAGGCGCCGCCGATGACGACCGCGATGGCCAGATCCACGACGTTACCCTTCATGATGAACGCTTTGAAATCGTCCTTGAGTGACATGGGAACCTCCCGGGAAAATAGGGTGAGAACAGCCTTCAGGGTAATCCGTTCATGGGCTTTCGGAGGACAAAAACGACCGGTGGGCCATAGGCGCACCGGACGACCCTCGCGAGGGGACCCCGTCAGAGGCGGGAGCTCTTTTCTCTCCTTGAGTATTTTTCAAGGATGATGCTGATCTCGCCGGGGGTGACAGGTCCATAGACCTGGTCATCGACCATCACCACGGGAGCCAGCCCGCAGGTTCCGAGGCAGCGCGTGCTGTCCAGGGAGAATACGCCGTCCTTGGTGGTCTCGCCGAACTGGATCCCCAGGTCATCCATCAAGCGCTGGCTGAGTTTATCGGCGCCCTTCACGTAGCAGGCAGTGCCGAGGCAGACATTGATGATGTGCTTGCCTCGGGGCTGGAGCCGGAAGTAGTGGTAGAAGGTGGCCACACCGGTGACCTTGGCGAGGGGCACCTGGGCCAACTGGGCCACGGCATGCATCTTGTCCCGCCCCAGGAATCCGAAGTGGGCCTGGACCATGTGGAGCGTGGCGATCAGCTGGCCTTCGGAATGCTCCAGGTCCTGGTTCTGCTCGATGAAGGCCACGATGTGCTCGGGCAGTATTTCGAGACAGGCGGCCCGGACGGCATCCCAGTTGTCTGTGGTAGATGTCTGATGGTTCACCGAATCCCCCTGGGTGTGCGGGCTTGGTAGTGAGTGTGCAGTAGTTTGTGGGCCAATTCGCTGCTGGGTTCGCCCAGGAACTCCGCGTAGAGGTGCTCGATGGCGGGGTTCTCGTGAGAGCGACGCAGCTGCTTCTGGGCGTCGATGCCGTAAAGGGCCTTGGCGCGTGTTCTTGCGGTTTCAGGATCCAGCGGATCATGGTCGGCCCTGGGATAGGGCTGGCCGCCTCCCATGATGCAGCCTCCGGGGCAGGCCATGATCTCCACCAGGTGATATTCCTTTTCCCCGCTCTTGATGGCGTCCAGGACATGCTTGGCGTTGTTCAATCCATTGGAGACAGCGATGCGGATGTCCTTGTCGCCGACTCGGAGGGTGGCCTCCTTGATGCCCGTGACTCCTCTGATCTCCTCGAAGACCAGGGGACCCAATTCCTCGCCGGTCAGCTTGACTGCGGCGGTGCGCAGGGCTGCCTCCATCACGCCCCCGGTGGCTCCGAAGATATCGGCGGCCCCGGAGGAAATGCCCAGCGGACGATCGAACTCTCCGTCCGGCAGGGCATTGAAGTCGATGCCATAGGACTTGATCATCCATGCCAGTTCCCGGGTCGTCAGGACAGCGTCGGTATAGGGGGTGCCATCGGGCAGGGAGTGCTCGGGCCGGGCGGCCTCGAACTTCTTGGCCACACAGGGCATGATGGCTACGACGTAGATGTCCCTGGGGTCCATCCCCTTCTTTTCCGCGTAGTAGGACTTGATGAGGGTGCTGGTCATCTGCATCGGGGATTTGCAGGTGGAGGTGTAGCGGATCATCTCCGGATAGAACTTCTCCAGGAAGCTCACCCAGCCGGGGCTGCAGGACGTGAGGAGGGGCAGATTCTCGCCCTTGGTCACGCGGTTCAGGAATTCCGTGGCCTCTTCCACGATGGTGAGGTCGGCGCCGAAGTTGGTGTCGAAGACCGTATCGAAGCCCAGGCGGCGCAGGGCGGTGATCAGCTTGCCGGTGACGGGAGTGCCCATGGGGAGGTCGAAGGTCTCACCCAAGGTGGCCCGGATGGCGGGAGCGACCTGTACCACGACGTGCTTGACGTCCCTGGGCATGGAAAGAGCCTGCCACACGCGTTCGGTGTGGTCCTGCTCAAGGAAGGCGGCGGTGGGGCATACGGCCACGCACTGGCCGCACTGGATGCAGACGGAATCGTCCATGTTGCTGAGATTGGCGGGGCCCACCACCGTGTTGAATCCTCGACCGTGCTGGCTGAGATTGCCGACACCCTGCACCTCGGCGCAGACCCGGACGCAGCGCCCACAGAGAATGCACTTGGAGGGATTGCGGATCACGGACTTGCTGCTTTCATCTGTGGGGTATTCCTTGCGTCGGCCCTCGAAGAGGCGCTCACGGACCCCCAGGCGGTAGGCCTGCCGCTGGAGTTCGCAATTGCCGTCCCGATCGCAGGTCTGGCAGTCCTTTGGGTGGTTGTCCAGCAGCAGTTCGACGATGTCGCGCCGGGCCTGGCGGATCTCCGGACTGTTGGTCTGGACCTCCATGCCCTCCCAGACCTCCTGGCTGCAGGCCGTCAGGAAGTGGTTGAAACCCTTGACCTGGACCACGCAGACGCGGCAGGCACCTTCCAGGCTCAGGTTGGGGTGGTAGCAGAGGCGGGGGAGGTGGATGCCGAGGCGCTCGGCCGCCTTCATGACAGTGGTGCCGGCGGGAACCTGTATGGGGGTTCCGTCGATGGTCAGATTGATCATTTTCTTTGTCATCGTGTTGTTTCCTGGGTAGGTCGGCGGTGACGGGGGCTACTTGCGCTCGACGGCGTCGAAGCGGCAGACCTCGTAGCACTGGCCGCACTTCACGCAACGGTTCTGGTCGATGACATGGACCTCCTTGCGGTTTCCGGAGATGGCTTCCGTGGGGCAGTTCCGGGCGCAGACGGTACAGCCGATGCAGAGGTCCGGACTGACCTCGTAGCGGACCAGGGCCACGCACTTCTTGGCCCGACAGACCTTGTCCACGATGTGCTCGGTGTACTCGTCCCGGAAGTGCTTGAGGGAACTCAGGATCGGGTTGGGCGCCGCCCGGCCCAGACCGCAGAGGGAGGTTTGCTGGCAGAGGCGGGCCAGGCGCTCCAGCTTGTCCAGATCCTCCATGACAGCCTTGCCGCTGGTGATCCTCTCCATGATTTCCAGCATGCGGGTCGTGCCCTCGCGGCAGGGGGTGCACTTGCCGCAGCTCTCCTCCTGGGTGAAGGACAGGTAGAACTTGGAGATGTCCACCATGCAATCCTCTTCGGAGAGCACGATCATGCCGCCGGAACCCATGATGGAACCGACCTTGGCCAGGGGACCGAAATCCACGGGCAGGGTGTCCATGGAGGCGGGGATGAAACCGCCCGCTGGACCGCCGGTCTGAATGGCCTTGAGGGCCTTGTCGTCCTGGACACCGCCGCCGATGCCGAAGACCACATCTCTGAGGGGCGTGCCCAGGGGGACTTCCACCAGACCCGTGTGCTTGACCTTGCCGGCCAGGGCGAAGACCTTGGTGCCCCCGCTCTCCTCGGTGCCCACCTGGGCGAACCAGTCGCCGCCGTAGTTGATGATGGCGGTGATATTGGCGAAGGTCTCCACATTGTTGATGCAGGTGGGTTTGCCCCACAGGCCCCGGGTGGTGGGGAAGGGGGGGCGGACCTTGGGCTGCCCCCGTTCGCCCTCGATGGAGCGGATCAGGGCCGTCTCCTCGCCGCAGACGAAGGCGCCGGCACCCAGGCGGATCTCCATATCGAAGTCCCAGCCCGAACCCATGACGCTCTTGCCCAGGAGGCCAGCTGCCCGGCAGAGGTCGATGGCGTTCTGGATCCGCTTGATGGCGAGCGGGTACTCGGCCCGGATGTAGTAGAAGCCCTTGCAGGCGCCGATGGCATAGGCGCCGATGATCATGCCTTCCATGACGCTGAAGGGGTCGGACTCGAGCATGCCCCGGTCCATGAAGGCACCCGGATCTCCCTCGTCGCCGTTGCAGATGATGTAGCGCGTCTTCTCCTCGTTCTGGGTGGCCAGCTTCCACTTCTGGCCCGTCAGGAAGCCGCCGCCGCCTCTGCCCCGCAGCCGGGCCTTCAGGACCTCGTTGATGACCCATTCTGGGTCTCCCTTGGATAGGGCCGTGGCCAGGGCCTTGAAACCGCCCAGGGAGATATACTCTTCCAGGCTCTCTGGGTTGACGATGCCGCTGTTGCGCATGGCAATGCGGTTCTGGGCGCTGAAGAAGCTCACGTCCGCGTAGAGGTCGAAAAAGTCCTGGGAGATGGGTTTGCGGGTGACCCTGAGGGGCTCCACGATCCGGCCGCCCCGGATGTGCTCCCGGAGAATGAGTTCCAGATCTGTCTGATCCTTCACCCGGTATACGACCTTGGATGGGCGCACCAGGACGAAGGCTGCCTGGCCGACGCTCTCCTCGCTGCAGGTGCCAAAGCATCCGTGGGTGCTCACCCGCACTTGGTCCTCGGGGATCTTGTGCTGGCGGAGGAGCTGCTCAAAGCTCTCCTTCAAGCCGCCGAGATGATTGCAGCGGAGACCCTGGCAGAACACGAATTCGAAGGCGTATTGATGGTCCAGGGAGTTGTCCAGGGCGTGTTCTGGGAGGGGGGCGCCCTTCTGGATGTGCTGGGTGAAGATCTTGTGGACGATCTCCCGATTGACCCGTTCGTACTTGACAGGGGGGCGTCCGGGGATCGAGATCCCCACGATGGGTTCCTTGCTGCAGCGACCCGTGCATCCCGTCTTGTGGACGATCACATCATCGCGGCCCGAGGCCTGGATGTGCTTGGTGAACTCCTCCAGGACATCCTGGGAGCCCGCGGCGTGTTCACAGGTGGCAGAGCCTATCTGGATGATGGTCTTCTGGGCATCACCGCGTTCGGCAAGCCTCGTACGGGTTCGGTCTGTCAATGCTTCAAAGAAGTCTGTTACCGGGTTTGGCATATCGGCTCCATCGATTGGGGATAGTATGTCCCCTGCATGGGAAAAGTGATTTTCGGTCTTTTGTATCGATATAAAAGTGTCGATATGCTGTGTTGGCAACCAAAACATCTGTTCTGCTCGCCGAGAAGAGGGGGTTTTGAGTCATTTCGCTCTGGCCAGTCTACACGAAAGTCATTGATGCCAAAGGCTATGTTGAAGCAATGCTGCAGTAGGAGTGGTCCTATCATAAGACTGTCCGGAAGTCCCTTGAGGTCATGGCGTCGGAACCTATAGTGGTGCCATCGTGTGTTGTCTGCCGTCTTTTTTCTCGAAATTTCTGGTCTGGTTGCGGTGTCCGGGTTTCCAAGGAACTGGCTATGGATGAGGTCGTGGACGCATTTCGAAGCTCCCTGGTTGAGGAGGGGGGTCCAGGATGGGAACAGGGCTTCGCCTCCCTGCTGGGGGCTCAGGGGGAGGGGGTGGCCTATGTCAACAGGGCCCTGACGTTCCTCTTCGTGAATCCCGCCGCGGAGGCCCTTTTCGGGGTTCCTTCCGGAGAGCTCATTGGGCGGAACCTACGGGACTTCGTGTTGCCGGAACATTTGGCCGCCCTCTCCCGGCAGGAGCGGCTGCGGGCTTTGGGAGAGACTGGGGGGTTCGATCTTGAGATCCGGAGGCCGGATGGTGCTCGGCGGCATATCCTGGTCAGCGCCTCAACCCACTTCTCAGGGAATGGGGATAGCCAGGGAACGTTTGGCATCTTCCGGGATATCACTGAGTGGAAGCGGGTCGAAGCGGATCTGGGACGGCTCTCCATTGCCATCGAACAGGCCTCGGATTCCATTGTCATCGTCGACACCAAGGGCGTGATCCTGTACGCCAACCTTGCCACCTGTGAGCTGACGGGGGTCGAGGTCAAAGCGCTGGTGGGCTGCCATGTCCGCTGTCTGCGAAGTCCCCGTCATGACCAGCTCTTCTATCTGGATCTGTGGAATCACGTGCTCTCGGGAGAGGTGTGGAGGGGGCGCATCCAGAACCAGCGAGTGGACGGGGCCTTCTGTGAGGTTCTCTCAACCTTCTCTCCCGTCAGGGGCAGTGATGGAAGCATCCTCTACGTGGTCATCGACTCCAGGGATGTGACCCGGGAGGCGGAGCTGGAATCCCAGCTCCGGCATTCCCAGCGGATGGAGGCCATCGGGGTGCTGGCTGGCGGGATCGCCCACGACTTCAACAACATCCTCACCCCGATCCTGGGTTACGCAGAGATGGCCCTGACGCGGGCCTCCGCCGATGACAAGCTGAACGCCTACCTCCAGGAGATTCTCTCTGCCGGACGGAGGGCCGCCGGGCTGGTGGATCAGATCCTGACCTTCAGCCGCCAAGGGGAGCAGGTGAAAAAACCTGTGCTTCTCGGCCCCATCGTGAAGGAGACCTTGAAGCTCATCCGGGCCGCCATCCCCAAGAGCATTGCCATCCATTCGAAGCTGAAGGCACCTGATCGTCCAGTCAAGGCCGATCCCGGCCAGCTCCATCAGGTTGTGATGAATCTCTGCACCAACGCCTTCCAGGCCATGAAGGAAAGGGGGGGGAACCTGGAGGTCTGTCTGGATTCTGCGCTCTTCACGGAACCCGTCACTTTCCAGGGCGTGACCCTGGCGCCGGGTCCCTACCTCCGTCTCCAGGTGAAGGACAGCGGATGCGGTATGGACGGGGAGACCCTGAAGAAGGCCTTCCTTCCCTTTTTCACCACCAGGAAGACCGGTGAGGGGACGGGGCTCGGGCTCTCCATCGTCCACGGCATCGTCCTTGCTCTCGGAGGGGGGATCGGGGTCGAGAGCGAGGTGGGCGTGGGCTCTTCTTTCTCCATCTACCTTCCGGAGGCGGAGGAGACCGCCGTGGAGGCCTCAGCGAATACGGGCAGGCCCGCCCGGGGGCGGGGGCGGATCCTGGTGGTGGACGATGAACCTTCCGTGGGAAACCTGATGAGGGAAATCCTGGTGTCCCTGGGCTACCACGCCTCGGTCCTCGATTCGAGTCCCCTTGCCCTGGAGACGCTCAGCTTGGCTCGGGAGAGTTTCGACCTGATCATCTCCGATATGAGCATGCCCGAAATGACGGGAATGGAACTGCTGACCCGGTTAAGGGTGGGGGGAATCGTTACGCCCATCATCCTGATGACGGGGTTCAGCCAGGATATGGAGGAGCTTGCCGGCATGGAGCAGGGGCCCGTGGCTCTGCTGCACAAGCCTGTGGATATCAAGTCCCTGGCGAATCTCCTCCTGGGGATCCTACCTCAGGGTGAGTAGGGTCGCTCCGGCCCCCCCCTGAGCCTGGGGGGCATCCTCGATGCGGGCGATGGCCGGGTGTCCCTTGAGGGCCGCGCGCACGGCCGCTTTGAGCTTGCCAGTGCCGTGGCCGTGGACGATGCGGATGAACCGCGACCCTGAGGCCAGGGCTTCCTCTACGAAGCGGTGGACCTCGAAATCGATATCGTCGGAGGCTCGACCGATGAGGTTCAGTTCTCCCTCGATGGCCTGGTATTCCGCATGCACCCGCACGCGGCCCTGGCGCTGGGCCGCTTCGAATTCCGCGCGGACCAGCGCCTCCAGTTCTCCGACCCGGGCCTCAAGGCGTCTGCCCTGAGCGGTCTGAAGGGTGACACGGTCCCCCTTCAGGGCGACCACCCGGCCTTCCACCCCCAGGCCCCGGTGCCGGGCCCAGCCATCCAGCCGGAGCTCAACCTTGGGGCCGCTGGGGCGGGAGGGGGCGGGCAGGGCGCCCATCTCAGTCCGGGCGATCTGCTCGATGGTCTTCACCCGTTCCCGGGTTTCCGTTCCCAGGCGATCCGGGTTGAGGGCCGAGGCCTCGCGCTGTTTTTCCTTCAGCTCCTTCACCAGCCGCTTGGATTCGTGGTCCACGAAGTCCAGGACTCGCTGGAGCTTCTCCTTGGAATCCCGCTGGAACTTTTCCTGCTGGCGGCGCAGGGTCTCCTCCCGTTCGGCGAGGATGCGCTGGTCCTTTTCCATGGCTTCGCGCTGTCTGGCCAGGTCATCGGACTCCTCCAGGAGGCGGGTGCGCTCGGCTTCGAGCTGTCGCAGAAAGTCCCGCCAGTCCTGTTCCCGCCGTCCCAGCACCTTTTCAGCGTGGTCCAGGATGAAGCGGGGAAGGCCCAGCTTGGCGGCGATGGTCAGGGCTCGGCTCTGCCCCGGCATGCCCACCAGAAGCCGGTAGGTGGGGGCCAGGCGTTCCTCATCGAACTGCACCGAGGCGTTCTGGAATCGCTCGTGACGAAGGGCCCACTGGCTGATTTCCCCCAGGTGTGTCGAACAGAGGACCCAGCACTGGCGCCGCGAAAGGGCCTGGAGGAGGGCGATGCCCAGGGCTGCGCCCTCCTTGGGGTCTGTCCCGGTGCCCAGCTCGTCCAGTAATACCAATCCCCCGCTCTTGGCCTGACCCAGGATGCGCCGGAGGTGCAGGATGTGGCTGGAGAAGGTGCTGAGGCTGCCGATGAGGGTCTGGTGATCTCCGATATCCGCGTGGAGGGTGGCCAGGGTCGGAAGCTCCGTTCCGGGGCGGGCGGGGATGGCGCATCCGGCCTGGGCGAGGACCGCCAGCAGGCCCACGGTCTTGAGCACTACGGTCTTGCCGCCCGTATTGGAGCCGGAGATGACGAGGCCCGGACGACGCTGGTCCAGCTCCAGGCTCAGGGGAATGGCCTCGTGGCCCAGGGGTTCCAACTCCAGGGAGGCACGCACCTGGGGGAGGAGAAGGGGGTGGCGAGCTTCCAGTAGGCACATCCGGGGGGTATCCAGGGCCGGGAGGGTGCCTTCGCAAAGACGCTGCCAGCGAAGCAGGGCCAGGATCTCGTCCACTTCGCCCTGGAAGGCCAGCCAGGCCGTGAAGTCCTCCCGTCGGCTCCGGAGCCTCTCCAGGAGCTCCCGCAGGAAGGCCTGGACTGCCTGGGCGTAGTCGGCCTCGGCCTCCACGAAGTCATTGTTGGCCTGCACGGCCTCGAAGGGCTCCATGAAAACCGTGGCTCCGCTGGAGGAGCGATCGAGCACCAGGCCGGGAACCGAGCCCCGGCGCTCCGTGCGCACCGGAAGGCAGAAACGGCCGTTCCGCTCCACAATGCTGAGCTCCTGGAATGCTTCCGGGACGTCCCGAAGGATCTTCTGGAGTTTCTGCTGGACCGCCTGGTAGCAGCGTTGGCGCTCCCGGTGGAGTTCGGCCAGGGCCGGTACCCTCAGGGGATCCAGTTGCCCGTCCTCGGTGAAGCTGCGGGCCAGAAGCTCCACGATGGATTCGGGAGCAGGGAGCAGGGCGGCGGTGATCTGGAGGGGGTCGATGCCCAGGTGGGTGCCGGGCTCTGCGGGGCGATCCTCTGGCCAACTCAGGGCGGCGATGCTCCCCAGGAGGGTGGCCATGGAGCCCAGCCCTTCCCGGAGCTGGCGCCAGTGTTCCGGCTGGGGCCAGCCGACTGGATTCAGGACCTCATCGGTCGCCTCGTCGAAGGCGGCAATGGCCAGGGCGCTGGGGTCGCTCTCCCACAGGCCTTCAAGCTCGCGCTGTCGCAGGCGGCGCAGCGGGGCACGCCCGTCCCAGGGATCCATGGTTCCCAGCAGGACCCGCCCGCGCCGGGTTCGGGTTCCCTGGACCACCAAGGCTCGGAGGGTCGGGAATTCGACGGCTTCCAGTTCACTGAGAAGATTGGGATTCATGGGCTAGGTACGGTCTGAACTCAGATGGAAAGTAAATCACACGCATGATCAGCAGCGGGGGCGTGGGGCAACGTCCTGGATTTCAAGAAAAGGCCCGCCGGAAGGCGGGCCTTTTCTCAGGGCTATACGGGATGGGATCAACCCATCACGCGGCGCTCCTGGGCCAAACGCTTGAGGGTCTTCTTGCGGGCAGCCAGCATCTTCCGCTTACGCTTCGCACTGGGCTTTTCAAAGTGCTGCCGCTTCTTGAGCTCGCTCATGATTCCGGACTTTTCGCACTTGCGCTTGAAGCGCCGTAGCGCGTTTTCAAAGGTCTCGTCTTCTTTGACTTTAACCAAAGGCATGTATGTATCCCCCCCTTCATTGTGGCGTCGTCCCGTGCAGGGACCGTCGTCCAGATTAGGCCAGAACCTGGGAAATTGCGAGGAATGATTATCGAGAGACTGATATCATCGAGGTTTCCACACGAGATGCCATGCCCCGCCCCTTTTTGATGGTCCTTGACGGAGGGTTCTTGAGGACCCCGACCCTGGAGCGTGCCTTCGAGTCCGCTGGCTGGGATCTGGCGTGGGTTGACAGCCAGAGGTCCGGCCCCCTGCCTCCTGGCCCCCGGCCCGATGCCGTGCTGGCGGCCTCTCCCGCCAATCCCGCCGCCAGTGCCGTGGTGCGTGCTCTGAGGATGGGCAATCCTGGGTTGGCCTACGTGGTGGTGGGTCCCGGTCTCCTGGCTTCGGATCTGGGGAGCCCCTCCGGTCGCTTGGATCCCGCAGCAACCCCCGAACAATGGACCTCGGCTCTCGCCGGATTGAAGCGGCCCGTTGCGGCCGATGGGGGCAAGTTCACCGCTGAGGATCTCTTCGGGGACATCGTGGCGGATCTGGAGGGCACTCAGGATCCTGAATTCTTGGCGGATTCCCTTCCCGGAGTCGTTCCTGTGGCGTCGCCGACGCCCTTGCCTGGCTCGGGGCTTCCGGACCTCTTCGAGAGTCTCCTGGGGCCGGTGGATGGCACACCCCACAAGTCGGTATCCCTTTCGGATGACTTCACCCTCAGTGGTTTTTCGGGGATCAATGATCCCTTCGCCATGCCCGAGGCCGATCTGGCTGATCGGAAGCCCTCGGTGCCGGAGGCCGCTCCAGCCTCGCCGCCTTCGCTTGTCCCCGTTCCCGCGGGAGCCCCGACACCCGAGGAGTTCGGCAACTACTACCTCCTGGAGAAGATCGCCGTGGGGGGGATGGCGGAGCTCTTCAAGGCCCGGCAACGTGGGGTTCATGACTTCCAGAAGATTGTCGCCATCAAGCGGATCCTGCCCCACCTTTCGGACAACGACGAGTTCGTCCGGATGTTCATCGACGAGGCCAAGCTGGCGGCCCAGCTCACTCATCCCAATATCGTGCAGATCTTTGACTTGGGGCGAGCTGCTGGGTTCTATTACATCGCCATGGAATACGTGGACGGCAAGGATCTGCGCAGCATCCTTCGCAAAGTCCGGGAATACAAGACGCCCCTCCCCGAGTCCGTGGCCGCTTTCGTGGTCATGCGGGTGGCCAATGCCCTGGACTATGCCCATCGGAAGCGGGGCATGGACGACAAGGAACTGCGTCTGGTGCATCGGGATGTGAGCCCCCAGAACATCCTGATCTCTGTCGAAGGGGCTGTGAAACTGGTGGATTTCGGCATTGCCAAGGCCGCCACCAAGAGCACCCAGACCATGGCCGGGGCCCTCAAGGGCAAGCTCCTCTACATGAGCCCGGAGCAGGCCCTGGGGCAGGCTTTGGACAGTCGTTCGGACATCTACAGCCTCGGACTGGTGCTCTTCGAGCTTCTGACCGGAGAGCGCTGCTTCCAGGCCGATAGTGAACTGGGCGTGCTCGAGAAAGTCCGCCTGGGGAAGGTGGCCGATGTCCGGGCCTTCAACGCCTCCATCTCGCACGAAATGGTGGCGATTCTGGAAAAGGCTCTCCAGAAGAACCTCGACTACCGATACCCCACGGCCCGTTCCATGGAAAAGGATCTCAAGGCCCTGATGGTCGCGCAGGGGGGGGAACCCACCGAGCACGAGGTGGCCGAGTTCGTGAACATGCTGCTACGCGGAACTCGTGATCAGCTGGAACTCCACATGGCATCCCGCTTCAAGCGCCGCACTCCGCCGGAGCCTGTGATGATCCGGCGTTCGGATCTGCCCACGGGGAATACGGCCACCCGGATCTCTGAGCCCACGCCCCGCACGGTGCCTCCGCTTCGCCCCCGTCCCCTGCCCAGGTCCGGCGGCACCCCAAAATGGCTCATCGGATTGCTGCTCCTTGGGGGCTTGGTGGTGATTCTCCTCTTCTACTGGGTGCTGGTCTGATTCACCTGCTATCCTGCTTGTAGCCACTGAAAACTTTCATTACGGAGTTCCCCCCATGGACCTCAACAAGGAACAGCAATCGTTCTATCAGCAGGCTAGGGAGCGCTGCCGTCAGGACGTTGACCAGATGAACAATGCCCTCCGGGCCGAGTGGCAGCATCTCAACGAGGAAATCAAACGGGTTCAGGAGCTCATCCAGACCTTCGAGACTCGCAAGCAGACCATCGGGCAGATGTATGCATCCGCCAGTGAGATCCTCGGACTTGAGAACGATCTGGACATCTCTCCTGCCATCAAGGAGGGCGAGGAGAGCGCTGAAGACCTCGGAATGGGCGAAATCGATCTCTGAAAACTCGTTTTTTTCGGGATGAGCCCGGTTTTGGCCGGGCTCATCCCGTGCTAGGGTGGTCCCATGTTGACCGTGCTCTGCTTTGCCCGATACCGCGAACTCCTGGGGTTCGACCGTGCCGAGTTCCCCCTTGGTGCCGAAGGCACCCTGGGTGAGCTGCTTGCGGACCCCCGCTTTGCTTCGCTCCCAAAGGATGCTCTCCTGGCCGTGAACCGGACCTTCGTCGATCGCCAGCAACCCCTCAAGGATGGGGACGAGGTGGCCCTCATGCCCCCCGTCAGCGGTGGCTGAAGCTGGCCTTAAGGTAGGGGCACCGGCATCCGTTCCGCCTTCCAGATCTCCCGGGCATATTCCTCCACTGTCCGATCAATGGAGAACTTGCCCATGCCCGCAACGTTGAGGATGGAGCGGCGGGTCCATTCTGCGGGTTCGGCATAGGTCCGTGAGACCCGTTCCTGGGCTTCGAGGTAGGCTGCGAAATCTGCGCAGTGGAAGTAGTGGTCGGACTCCAGGAGGGCATTGGCCAGACCCGAGAAGCTGCCCCCGTCCAGGCGGTCGATGGTCTCGATGGCTCGCCTAAGGGTGGGGTTGCCCTCAGCCCAACTCCTCGGCCGGTACCCGGTGTCCCGAAGGGCTACGATCTCGTGGGCCTTGTGTCCGAAGATGAAGATGTTCTCAGCGCCCACCTCCTCCATGATCTCGACGTTGGCGCCATCCAGGGTGCCGATGGTAAGGGCGCCATTGAGGGCGGCTTTCATGTTCCCGGTACCCGAGGCCTCCATGCCCGCGGTGGAGATCTGCTCGGACAGCTCGCAGGCCGGGAAGATCCTTTCGGCCAGAGAGACGCAGTAGTTGGGAAGGAAGGTCACCTCAAGCTTTCCCTTGGCGAGGGGGTCCGTCTGAATCGCCCTAGCCAGGGCTCCGGTGAGGCGGATGATCTGCTTGGCCGTCCAGTAGGCCGGGGCGGCCTTGCCACCCAGCATGACGGATCTGGGCACCCCGATCTCTTCGCCATCCCGGAGGCGGTTCCAGAGGGCGGCCACATGCAGGAGGTTGAGGAGCTGCCGTTTGTATTCATGGATGCGCTTCACTTGGATATCGAACAGGAATCCAGCATCAAGGTTGAAGTCGCCGCTGCGCCTTCCTTTTTCCGCCAGCGCCTCCTTGTTGGCCTGTTTCACCCTGCGCCAGCGCTCCTGGAAGGCGGCATCGGTGGCGAAGGGGGCCAGCCTGTGGAGCTCCTCCAGGTGCGTGATCCAGCCCTCCCCGATCGCTTCGCTGATAAGGGCTGCGAGCTTCGGATTGCACTTGAGCAGCCAGCGCCGGGGAGTGATGCCATTGGTCTTGTTGTTGATCCTCCCCGGGAAGAGGGCATTCATCTCGGCGAAGGTGGAGGCCTTCAGGATTCTGGTGTGGAGTTCCGCGACACCATTGACGGAATGGCTGCCCACGATGGCCAGGTGGGCCATGCGAATGCTGTGGCCGTCGTCCACGATGGCTAGGCGATGGAGCTTGGCATCATCGAATGGGTAGTGCTGGCGCACCGTAAGGCGGAAGCGGCGATCGATCTCCTCGACGATTTCCGCGTGCCGGGGAAGAAGGCGTCGCCACAGCTCCATGGGCCAGACCTCAAGGGCTTCTGGGAGGACGGTGTGGTTGGTATAGGCGCAGACTCCCTGGGTAATGGACCAGGCCAGATCCCAGTCCAGCCCTTCCTGATCCACCAGGACCCGCATCAGCTCCGGCACCGCCAGGGCGGGGTGGGTGTCGTTGAGCTGGATGGCCACCTTGTCCGGGAGTTCTTCCCAGGTCCATCGGATCCGTTTCTTGAAGCGGCGGACCACATCCTGCAGCGTGGCGGATACAAAGAAATACTGCTGTTTGAGACGCAGTTCCTTTCCGGCGCTCTGGTCATCCGCCGGGTAGAGCACCTTGGAGATGTTTTCGGAACGGGTCTTGTCCTCGACGGCCCTTGCGTAGTCCCCAGCGTTGAAGTGGCCCAGGTCGAATTCGCGGCTGGATTTGGCAGACCAGAGGCGCAGGGTGTTCACGGTGCCATTGTGGAACCCTGCAATGGGGGTGTCATAGGCCATAGCCCAGACGTCCTCGGTGTCCACCCATTCCACCCGATAGCATCCGTTGCTGTCGTGGTAGCCGTGGGTACGACCGTAGAAATGCACCGGGAAAATGGCGTCCGGGCGGGGGATCTCCCAGGGGTTCCCGTAGCGGAGCCAGGGATCAGGACACTCCATCTGGGCACCGTCGACGATCTTCTGCTGGAAGATTCCGAACTCATAGCGGATGCCATAGCCATAGAAGGGCAGCTCCAGGGTTGCTGCAGCGTCCAGGATGCAGGCCGCGAGCCTGCCCAGGCCACCGTTGCCCAGGCCAGCGTCCCGTTCCTCCTTGGCCAGATCCTCCAGACGGAATCCAAGCTCTTCCATGGCCTGGGAATACGCATCCTGAGCCCCGAGGTTGAGGATGTTGTTCCGCAGGGTTCGCCCCATCAGGAACTCCAGGGACAGGTAATAGACCCGCTTCACGTTCTGGTGGTAATAGGTGTTCTGGGTCTTGAACCAGCGCTCCATGAGGCGGTCCCTCACCGCCAGGGCCAAAGCGTAGTAGGCGTCGAATGGGAGGGCCGTGTACTGGTCCTTGGCGACGGCATACATCACCTGATGGGCAAAGTCCTGGGTGATGGAAGGAACATCCATTCCCCCGGGGGAGGGCTGGGGGAACTTGATGGCGCCTACGACCATGGTGGACCTCGTCAGAAGTTGTAGCCAAGCCTCGCAAAGTACTCCCGGCCCAGATTGGGGAGGGTTTCGTTGACATTGCTGGATTGGGGCGTCGCATAGCCCGGTCGGGCATCTGTCATGTTTCGGGCACCGAAGCTCGCCTTCATGCCAAGCTTCGGCCAGTTCCCGTTGAGCACGAGATTGACCTGGGTGGCGCTGTCCCTGGGCTGGATGCCCTGCCCGCCCTCCATGGTGTAGCGCGGGCCAAGGGACGTGATGCTGGGGCAGAGGTCCCAGGTGGGCGTCAAGCGGAGGGTGGCCAGGAACGTGAGTTTCAGGTTGGCCATACCCACTAGGTAATTGGATTCGTCCGGAACCTGGAACTCCGGGATATCCCGGACGGTGGCTCGGTGGCTCTCCAGGCCCAGGCGGCAATCGCCCCAAGCCCCTTGGAAGCGAAGCTCGGCCTCCACTCCCCGGGTTCCCAAGGCTCCCCCGTTCCGGTGGGTGGCAAAGGGCGGAGTCGGTGTTGGTACGTGGAAGATGAATCCATCAATCCGTGTGTCGAAGGCATTCAGGGTCAGGTAGGCCTGCTCAGAGATCTGGAATCCGTATTCGAGTTCCAGAGTCCGGATACGCTCGGGTTTGATGGCAGGGTTGGTGTCGAGGTTCCAGAACGTGGGGGTCCGGAAGGCCCTTGCTGCGAGGAGCTTGAAGTGCTGCCCATTCCAGGCCCGGGTGACTGCCAGGCGCGGGACGAAGCACCCGCCCGCCTGACTATTGTGGTCGTACCGACCCCCCAGAGTGGCCGTCCAGGTCGATGTGGTCCAGTCCATTTGAAGAAAGATGGCTTGGTTCTGATAGGTGACCCTGGGGGCCTGGGAAAAGCTCCAGGGGCGCAGGACTGGATTGGTGATGCCCGTGTCTTCCCAGTAGTCCATCCCCGCCAGGATGTTCCATTTCTGGGAGGGGGTGTAGTTCGCCTGGAACCCACCCAGGGTGCGTCGGAAGCGCCGACCCGTATTGGGGTTGGAAGGATCGGGCATGTCCCAGGCGCTCTGTTCCTTGTAGGCAAGGCGCGGAGTGATGCCGAGGCCCTCTGTGGGATGCCATGCATAGCCAAGTTCGAGATAGGTCCCATGGGTTTCCATGGGAGACGATGTCACGAGGGTGTCGTGCTCGTAGAGATCCCGAATGAAGCGCAGGGATGCGTCCCTCCAGCGGAGTCCTACGTTGAGGAAACCCTGGTAGAGCCTGCTGTTTTCGCCCATGTTCACCACCACGGGTGTCTGTGTGAGCAGATTCGTGGCGGTCGTGAAGTCCTGCCCTCGGAGGGCCGTACCCCACGAATAGGCCAGGGAGTAGGTCAGATCGCCCCGGGTGCCGCCATAGGCCGCGGAGTAGTCTCGGGTGGTGATCTGGGAGCCGGTCTGGCCCAGGTGTGCAGATGCCGAAATCCCCTGGAGTTCCTCACCGCTCCGGGTGCTCACCTTCACCACGGCCAGTCCCGCAAACCCTCCGTAGATGGCTGATCCCGGTCCCCGGATGATCTCGATCCTGCTGATCTGGTCCACCGGGACGTGGTTGCCCAGGGCGAAGGTCCCCGTCGTGATTTCGTTCATTTCCTGGCCATCCACCAGGATGAGGAACTTGCCATCATCCGAGGCAAGGCCGCGCATCGAGGAGCCGACATGTCCGAAGTTGCTGGCCATGGCCTGGAACCCGGGCACCAATGCCAGGGCTTCCAGAAGATCCCGGGCACCGCTTCCCAGGATCTCTTCCCGGGTCAGCACGGTCACTGCGCCTGGGCTTTCCCGGAGGGATTGGGGTCGCTTGGAAGCCACGTCCACTGGGGTGTTCATCAATTCGAGGAGATCCTGGACCCCCTTGGGCGACAGCTCCCCGGTCTGGTTCGCAGCCCCCAGGCTGGTGACCAGCAGCGCCAGACACCCCAGGATGCCTTTGTGACGGCATTGAAGTAAATTCAATGAACTAATCATTGACGTCTCCGGGCTCATCCCTGGTCCTGTGGAGAAACATAGCCTTGGGGCTCAAAATGACAATGATTCTTTCTCTTTGTATGAACCATGCTTGTGGACCGCCGCCAGGACTGGCGGCAGTGTCGCGGCTCGGCTAGGCTGAATCCGTGCCCCCATGGCGGAATGGCAGACGCCCGCGACTTAAAATCGCTTGCCGGTAACGGCGTCCCGGTTCGAGTCCGGGTGGGGGCACCAGTCGTTTGGTAGACTCAAGGGATGAGCCATGCCGGACACCCCCTTCTGCAGAACCTGAACCCGCCCCAGCAGGAGGCGGTCCAGCACTCCCATGGGCCATTGCTGATTCTCGCCGGTGCCGGTTCCGGCAAGACCACGGTGATCACCCGCCGCATCGCCTGGCTTGTCGAGGAGGTGGGGGCCCATCCCTCCTCCATCCTGGCCGTGACCTTCACCAACAAGGCCGCCGAGGAGATGCGGGAGCGCGTCCAGAAGCTGGTGTCAGTGCCCGTCGAGCAACTCTGGGTCAGCACCTTCCACAGCTTCTGCACCCGCATCCTGCGCCGTGAGGGCGACCGCACCCCCGTGGGGCGGGACTTCGTCATCTTCGATCCCTCGGATCAGCGCAGCCTCGTCAAACAGGTGCTCACGGAACTGAAGCTTCCGGAGAAGCAGTTCCACCCTCGCAAGGTTCTGGAGATGATCTCGGATTTCAAGAACCGCTGCCTCCTCCCGGAGGAGGCCCGAGCCGAAGCCCTGGATCCCTGGACCCGCAAGCTCCTCGACGCCTACGAGCTCTACCAGCGGGGCCTGCGCAACCAGAAGGCCTGCGACTTCGATGACCTCCTGCTCTACACCGAGCGCCTCTTCCGCGACCCGATGATGCAGCAGGTCTATTCGGAACGGTTCAAGTACCTGCTGGTGGACGAATACCAGGACACCAACAAGGCCCAGTACCTCCTGGTGCGGCATCTGGCGGAGAAGCATCACAACCTGTGTGTGGTGGGTGATGAGGATCAGTGCTTGGCGGCTGGAACCCTCGTGGCTCTCGGGGATGGCGCGCTCCGGCCCATCGAGGAAATCCAGAAGGGGGACTCGGTCCTGTCCTGCCACGGCAGTGGCGACTTCCGGTCAGCCCAGGTATCCGAAGTCTACCGGCGCCAGAGCAAGGGGAGGGGCCTCCGCATCAGGACCACCCAGGGCAGGACCCTGGTCAGCACCCCCGAGCACACCCATTTCGCCGGGTATCGTCTCGGCCTTTCCCCTCAGCATCACTTCGTCTATCTCATGCGAAAGGACGGCATGGGTTGTAGGATCGGGACCTCCCAGGTCCATACCCGCGGGCAGGTCAAGCCGGTGGTGGGCTATCTCCAGCGGGCCCGCCAGGAGCACGCCGACGCCCTATGGATCCTTTCGGTTCACGATACGGAAAATGAGGCGCGTACCCAGGAAGCCATCCTTTCCCTGCAGTTCCAGCTGCCGACGCTTCCCTTTGTGCCCCGCAAGGGCAAGGGGCAGCGAGGAATGGTCCACGATGCGGCCCTGATCCAGAAGGTCTTTGCCTCCGTGGACACCGAGGAAAATGGGCGGAAGATACTGGAGCACTTCAGTCTCGACCCTCTGCGGCCCCATCACCTTCCCCAATCCCGGAACAGCCTGCGCCGCAACATTGTTCTTACGCTCTGCGGTGATCGCAGGGGGGCCTCGCCCATGCACCGCATCAGCCTGGTGGGCAACGACGATGAGGGACGGAGGGCGCTTGAGTCCATGGGTTTCAGCATCCGTTCCGCCAAGGCGGGGAGCGGCAGCTGGCGCTTTGAGACCTGTCGCAAAGACTTCGGCGAGGTGGTGCGGCTCGCCAAACAGATCCAGGGAGGGCTGGGGGGACAGCTCCTCATGAATGCCAGGATGGGGAAAGGGGCGGGTGAGTCGAACTCTCTTCCCCTCATCCCCGCCTCCCTCATCCGGCCCGGGATGGCGCTCTTCGATGGTCTGGGCGGCTATGACACGGTGGCTTCCGCTGAGCCCTGGGATCTGGAAGATGTCTTCGACCTCAACGTGGAGCGCACCCACAACTTCGTGGCCAACGGGATCCTGACCCACAACTCGATCTATGGCTGGCGAGGAGCCGACATCCGCAACATCCTGGACTTCAAGCGGGACTTCCCGGAGGCTTCGGAAATCAAGCTGGAGCAGAACTACCGTTCCACCCAGAAGATCCTGGACGCGGCGTGCACCGTCATCGCCAACAACTCTCAGCGCCTGGGCAAGAGCCTCTGGACAGACCTCGGGCACGGTGAACACTTGATCTTCCGCCTGGTGGACGAGGGGCGCCTGGAGGCCGAGTGGGTGGTGCAGCGCATCCTGGAGGAGCGGGCCAAGGCCCCCGGCGCCAAGATGGCCGTCCTCTACCGCGCCAACTGGCAGTCCCGGCAGTTCGAAGAAGCCCTGCGGGCCGTCAACCTCCCCTACAAGCTGGTGGGGGGCACCAAGTTCTACGAACGCCAGGAGGTGAAGGATCTCCTGGCCTACTTGCGCCTGGCCTGCAACCCCTTCGATCTGGTGAGCTTCCGTCGTGCCATTTCCGCCCCCAGTCGCGGGGTGGGACCCACGACCCTGGCCAAGATCGAGGCGGCCATCCCCGAGATGGGCACGGCCCTGGGGGGGGCGGCTGTCCTGCTCAAGAAGGGCGAATTGAAGGGCAGAGCCCAGCGGGAGATGGGACGGTTCCTGGAGCTCTTCCAGCGGGCCGAAGTCGAACTCCATACCCTGAGCCTGGGCTCCTTTGTCCGATGGATGCTGGTGGAGTCGGGGTACGTCCAGATGCTGGAGGACGAAGGCACCCTGGAGGCTGAGGGGCGGGTCCGGAACCTGGAGGAGTTCGTCTCCGCCGCTGTGGAATCCGAAGGGCAGGGGCTGCGGCTGGCGGAGTTCCTGGACCGGGTCTCTCTGGCCTCGGACGCCGACCAGGTGGAGGAGGCCGCCCAACTCTCCCTGATGACCATCCATTGCGCCAAGGGGCTGGAGTTCCCGGTGGTCTTCCTGGTGGGCATGGAGGAGGACGTTTTCCCCAACCGCAACGCTCGGGATACAGATGACGGCCTGGAGGAGGAACGGCGCCTGTTCTACGTGGCCATCACCCGGGCCCAGCGCAAGCTCTACCTCACCGCAGCCCGGCGACGGCGGGTCTTCGGGAGCGAGGTCATGGGCATGCCCAGCCGCTTCCTCCGCGAACTGCCCCAGGAGGTCCTGGAGACCCCCATCCGATGGGGGACCGAGCTTTACCAGTCCGGTCAGGGGGCGACCTCCAGTTCCAGGATGGCCCCCAGGGGCGGTGGCGGGGCCTCGGTGGCCTCCGAACTTCAGCGCATCCGGGGCTTCTTCGACCGGGTGAAGGCCGTGGCCCCTGCAGAGGCGGAACCCGCTGCCCCAGAACCCATCCTTCCGGTGATGGAGGACGCTCCGCCAGTCTCCTCCGGCGCCCTGGCCAGGGGTACCCGGGTCCGCAGCCCCCGCTTTGGTCGGGGGGTGATCACTTCCGTGACCGGGAGCGGCGAGATGCTCACCTACACCATCCGCTTTGCCGAGGCTGGTGAGAAGCGCATTGTGGCCCGCTTCGGGGCGCTGGAAGTGGAAAGCTGATTTGGAAGTTCTGCTTGGGGGATCGTTTATTTCGGGGTAGAGTTTGTGATTCTCAACTAATTGCGTTCATGCCGGGAGTTCCCGGTGGCATGTCCCGGAGACTCCCCCCCATGACGATCTCTTCGCGTTCCGCCATCCTGACGCTCCTGCTGGCTGGGGGGATGGCCCCTGTGGCCTCCGCTTCCGGCTTCCAACTCCGGGAGCAGAGCCCCAGCGCCCAGGGCAACGCCTTCGCCGGTGTCAGCGCCGGGGGCGCGGATATCAGTTCGATGTTCTTCAATCCGGCCACGATGACCAAGTTTGCCACCAGCGAGATCCTCGCTGGCGTGAGTGTGGTCTCGCCCCGCACGAAGCTGACGAATGGCCAGGCCAGTCCCGCCTCCGGCAGCTATCCCGCGGCGCCGACCTCCACGGACAATGCCTGCTCCCCATCCCCCCTGCCCAACCTCTATGCCATGTGGAGCCTGTCGCCGGACCTCAGGCTCGGCTTCTCGGTCAATGCTTCCTTTGGTATGGGCACGGAATACGACTCCGATTTCATCGGTCGCTATCATGCCCTCAAGTCCGATCTCCAGGTCCTCGACTTCGCCCCCAGTGTCGCCTACAGGGTCAATGCCCAGTGGTCCGTGGGCGCTGCCTTTGTGGCTCGTCGCACCCAGGCCGAACTCACCAACGCTGTGGACTTCGGGACGATCCTGGGGGTCGGTGCAGGCCTTCTGGATGGAAAGGCGTCTCTTGAGGGAACCAAGTGGAGTTATGGCTACAGACTGGGGTTGACCTGGCAGCCCACCGAGAACCTGCGGATGGGCCTGGGATACCAGTCCGCCGTCAAGGTGAAGCTCAAGGGGGATGCCAGCTTCGAGCTTCCGGCCCTTTCGAGCGGGACCACCGCCTATCTCCAGGGCGTTGCTGGCTTCCAGGACAACCGCATCGCCGCAGAGGTGGACCTGCCCAGCACCATCTCCCTGGGATTCGATTACAAGCTGGAGAAGGATGTCTCCTTCCAGGCCGAAGTGGCCTACACCGACTGGTCCAGCTTCAAGGAACTGAAGATCGAGTTCCTGGACAACATGGCTGCGGGCCGGACGCTCCAGGATTCGACCACTGAAGAGAAGTGGAACGACACCTGGTTCGTGGCCGTGGGTATCACCTGGAAGGCTCGGGAGGCTTGGACCTTCAAGCTCGGAGGAGCCATGGACCAGGGGGCCACCAACGATAGCTACCGCACCCCCCGGATCCCCGATGCCGACCGCAAGTGGGTCTCTTGCGGTGTGGGCTACGCCTTCTCCAAGCACCTGGGGCTGGATGCGGCCTACACCCATATCTTCGTGGACAAGGGGCAGCTTGCGCTGACGGTTGCTGGGGTGGATAACGGCACCCGAGGCAACCTGAGCGGCACTTTCAACAGCAGCATCGACATCTTCTCGGCTTCGTTGCGCTGCACCTTCTGAGCGCGCATTTCGTGCCTGACCCGGGATCCCGTCCTCAAGTCACATCCCGGATGGTCCAGAAGTCTGCCGCCAGATCATCATCCGTGAGGTAGTCGAAGGGGATGGTGAAGTGCCCCTTCCTGCCCCACTCGGTGCCGTAGGAGTTGCGCACCAGGAAGCGCTTCGTCTTCATCTCGTAGCCCACCGCCAGTACGGCATGGCCCCCCAGGACACGGTCTTCCTCGCCCGGCATGTCCAGTACGCCCTTCTCGTAGACCTGAGGCGTTTCAAAGTTCTCGTAGACCGTGAAGCCGAAGATGAACGGGAAGCCGCTGGCCAGGCAGGTCAGGAGCTCCTCCTGCCGGGCGTTGTTCAGGCGGAAATAGCTGATGGCCTTGTGCTCCAGGGCCGCCTTGTAGGCCTTCCTGGGGGGCCGGGTCGCGAACTTCGTGACGGTGTAGGGCCAGAGCTCCTCCGGTGGTGCCCCCTGGGCAGCCACCACCTTGATGCCATCGCGGATCATGGCGCCCGAATCACTCTGGATGCTGCCTTCAATCTCCCGCTCTGCATAGTAGATGAAGAGGCGGCTCGGCATCAGGTCGCCCAGATCCTGGCGCCGATGCTCGAACTGGAAGGCGGCTCCGATGGCATTGGCTGTACAACTCCCGAGATCGCCCTGGTCGTAGGGGGCAGCCATGGGCGTTGCCGAGAGATCCACCTTCGCGGGGAGCTTCTCCGGGGCCTCCAGCGGCATCCGTTGGAGGGCGTAGCGGAAGTCGCGTTGATCCGGGAGATCGGGGATCCAGCCATACTGGGAGGAAGAGCTGCGTCGAGCGGCCAAGAGAACCTCCTTGAGAAAATAAATATGAATTGATATTAATAATATCCGTTCATTTGGGTTTTCCAAGGGGTATTTATCTTTCCCGATTATCGGCTTGCTTCAGCCAAGACCGAGGGTTGGGAGGGTTTTTGGCAGGCCCCGAAAAGCAGAATCAGCTGGGATAAAAAGGATGAAGCAGGATAAAGCGATCAGCGTACAGCAATGGTCCACCAAGACGCTCTGGCCCGCTCACCCTCCCGGAACCAGGGCCGGAGCGCCGATCATTCAGACCAGAGGCTTTTCAGCCCCTCCATCCCAGCCAGCCTTTGCTTTTCTCTGTGCCCTCTGTGTTTACTCTTTTGAACTTCCTGGCTGAGCAGAGCCGCCAATCTGCTTATCTTTTGTTCGTCATGGTTTGGTGGCCACCCTCGCTGCATCCCCCACAAGGATCCTCCGTATCAGGCCGTCCTCGCCGAACTCCAGCCTGATCGGAAAGAAGGTCGGCAGGATCGCCTCTAGTTCTCCGGCGCTGGGGGCCAGATAGGCGGTGTGCTTGCCCAGCCGTTGCAACATGGCTTCTCCCTCTCGGCGGCTGGTGTCCTCCAGGCTTCCTTCCTGGGCGGACTGGGCCCCGCTGGGGGTGGGAAGGATCCAGGCCCAGCCCTCTGGGGGCGGGGTGGGGAAGTCCGCCAGGGGCGCGATCCAGGCCCCTTTCGGGCCCAACTCGTTGATGGGAAGCTCCTGGCTTTCCAGGGCAGGCAGGCTCCAGACCCTCAGGGGAGGGCAAGGGCCCCCGAGTAGGGGGAAGGTTCGCTGGAACATCCGGAGCACTTCCTCGTACTCCTTCGGGGCCCCCTCCTGGATCTCCTGGAATCGCTGCTGGTCGGCTTCCGCGAGGCTGAAGCACAGGGCGTGGCGGGTCGCGAAGAAGTGGAGAAGGTCCATGGGGCCCCCCATCAACCGATCCTCCCAGGCCTTCCGGAAGCCTGGATCGACTTCGCCCCGGCGCACTTTTCCCTGGCCCCAACGCCACAAGGCCATCCGGGAGCCTTCCAGGGTGAGGGGCAGGCCCTGGAGCGCACCCACGTCGGGGGAGGATGACAGGAACTGCCGCACGGCCTCCGCTTCCTTCCAGGCCCGGCTCTGCCGAGGATAGGGATTCCCTGGCAGGGCTTGGCTGGCCGCTGCTTCGAGCCATTTCCTGTGGGACTGGTCCCGACGGCTCAGGGAGAGTTCCGGCATGGGGCTTCCCGTTTCGTAGGCCTCAAGGATTCGACGGGCGCCCTCCGCCCAGGGGAGCGGTGCGGCAGTAAGGACGAGGGGCATTGCACAGCAAAAGATCCATTTTTTCATGGGATGCTCTCTTTCCATGCAGGATGACAGGGAATGGGCCGCACTTGAACGGGGTATCCTGGGGGGGTGACCCTGATTCCGACCCGCATCGAACTGGCCCGCCCTCTGCCACCCTTGACCTACCTTGCTCCCGAGGGGCTCCCTCCGGGCGTTCGGGTGCGGGTGAAGGTGCGCAACAGTGCTGCCACCGGGATCGTGCTGGGGGCGGATTCTGCTCCTCCGCCCAAGCTCAAGGCCATCGATTCCGTGATGGATCCCTTTCCGCTGCTGCCTCCCCACCTCCGGGAACTCCTGGAGTTCGCGGGGCGCTACTACGGCTGCGGCGTGGCTCATCTCATGGCCCTCTGCCTTCCCCAGGGGGTTCTGGCGGACTGGGAGACCGATCTAGGTGATGGACAGAAGCTGTCTGATTTAAGGGATCTTGGAGCCTGGGAGCGCCTCAGACTCCTGGGGGAGGCCTGGCACCGGGGCGAGACCCGGCTCCCCTCCCTCTTCCATCGCCGGAACATGCGGGGCGCGGGACTCACGGAGGTCCGGCGCACGGATCGGCCCCACCCCCTCAAGGTGAGTGCGCTCCAGGCCAAGGTGCTTGCGGCCCTGGAAGAGGCCGGGGGTGCCATGCTGGAGGCGGATCTGATCCAGGCTGCTACGGTGAGCGCATCGGTGCTGGGTACCCTGGAGCGTCACGGCCTGGTGGAGCGTGTGAAACGCCTCGATCTGCTGGCGCAGCGCCGAGAGGATGTAATCCACAAACGGGTGGAACTGAACGAGGAACAGCTCCATGCGACGGATTCGGTGGTGCTGGGCACCTTCGCCACCTACCTCCTTTATGGCGTGACGGGTTCCGGCAAGACCGAGGTCTACCTGGAGCTTGCGGAGCGGGTTCTGGCGGCGGGGAAACGGGTCCTGTGGCTAGTGCCGGAGATCGGTCTGACCCCGCGCCTGCTGGCCCGCCTGGAGGGCCGCTTCCCGGGCCTGGTGGCGGTGGGGCACGCTGGCCTGAACGCCACGGAGAAGCAGGCGGACGTGATGCGCCTCCTCCAGGACGAATGCCCCATCTTCGTGGGAGTCCGCAACGCTGTCCTGGCGCCCCTGCGGGATGTGGGCCTGATCCTGGTGGACGAGGAGCAGGAGGGCTCCTACAAGAGCGAGGAGCACCCTCGCATCCATGCCCGCGACCTGGCCATCAAGCGGGCCCAGCTCGAAGGCTGCCCCGTGATCCTGGGGAGCGCCACTCCCTCCCTGGAGAGTTGGCACGCTGCCCAGGTCGGGCGTTATCGCCTTTTGCGCCTGCGGGAGCGCCCCGCCGGGAGCTCCCTGCCGAAGGTCGAGGTGGTGGACCTGCGCGACTGCTACAAGACCCAGCGCAAGAAGGTCATCTTTTCCCCCCTGCTGCTCCAGGCCATGGGGCGGACCCTGGAGCGGGGGGAGCAGGCCATGCTCCTGCTCAACCGACGGGGTTTTGAGAACTACTGGATGTGCCGAGCCTGCGGCAAGACGCTTGAATGTCCTCATTGCGATATCAGTCTTACCTATCACAAGGGGGCCTACCGCCTGCGCTGCCACCTATGCGGCTTTGAAACGGCCCCCCCTGAGGCCTGTCCCAGCTGCCAATCGGAGCATCTTCGGGGCGTGGGCGAGGGCACTGAGCAGATCGAGGACCAGCTCCAGGCCCTCTTCCCCCATGCGAGGATCCTGCGTCTGGATCGGGACACCACCAGCCGGAGAGGCGCGCTAGAGGCTGGGCTCCTGGCGGCGGAGCACGGCGAAGTGGACATCCTGGTGGGCACCCAGATGCTGGCCAAGGGGCACACCTTCCCGAAACTCACCCTGGTGGGGATCATCAACGCCGATCAGGGCCTCAAGATCGCGGATTTCCGGGCCGCCGAGCGCACTTTTCACCTCCTGACCCAGGTGGCCGGCCGGGCAGGCCGGGCCGAGCTGGCGGGCACCGTCATCCTCCAGACCTACAGCCCCGACCACCCCGCCATCATCCACGCCGTGGCCCAGAACTTCGAGGGCTTCGCCCAGGAGGAGCTGCCCTACCGGGAGGGGATGCACTACCCACCCTACGCTGCGCTCTCCCTCTATCGCGCCGAAGCCGATAGCCCACTTGAAGCCATGGACGCACTCAAGAAGCTGCGGTCGAGGCTGGAGACCGTGCCCGGGGTGCGCATCCTCGGCCCACTGGAGGCCCCTGTCCCCCGGATCAAGGATCGCTACCGCATGCAGCTCCTCCTCAAGGCCAGCAACCGCGGCCCTCTGAGCCAGGCCATGCAAGCCGCGCCCCTGCCGCCTGGTGGGGCGATCACCCTGGATAGGGATCCGCTGAATTTTGGAGGGTGAGCGCACCTGCCCGGCGTCAGCGTGGGATTGTTGCGTCTTTGATGGTTCGACTCGGTTGGTGTGTGTAAAAATAATACATACACTTCATTCTGCGGCCCGGCGCATTGGAGCGGGTTTTGTAATTGTTGGTATATGATTAATTAAAAAAATAAATTGAACATCGCAGCAAGGCGTGATTTTGTGTGGGTGAGGATCCTATGAATCATCGCTTGTTTCGAGGCTATTCGTTGATAGAGCTTTTGGTGGTGCTTGCCATCGTGGGCATCCTGGCAATGGTGGGTATCACCATGCTCGGCAACCGCCCTTCAGGTGCCGTGCGTTCCGTGATGGATGATCTGGAGGGCACCATTGCCGCCGCCCACAAGCGGGCCGTGGCCACCGGACGGGATGTGAATCTCGTGGCGAACGGCGGGGCTTCCGACTTCACCCTGGCCTACGGCGAAACGACGACCCCTGCAGGCGTGGTGGTGTCCAACGCCACCATCCTGGCCAACGGAGCAACAGCCCCGGAATCCTTCCACTACCGGCCGAACAGTCGGGATCATGCCTACGCCGGTGTGGTGGTTGGCGGAAGTGATTGGTGGAGCAGGGCGAAGGGCGGCAGCGCGGATATCAAGACCATCCTCCCCTTCAGTGATTCGAGCCTGGGTTTCAATACTTCTGGCGTGGATGCCGAGGGAAAGCCCATTTCGCAACCCATCATCTCTGACCCCAGTTCGGATGCCTGCAATCTCTCCAATCTCCAGTCCGTCGGGGTCAGTGGTTACAGCAAGCGCTTCAATGGAACCTTCTACCTGGCGGTGGTTGGGCTGCGCGGTGGTCAACCCATAACGGACGGGCCCATGGGGCTCCTCGTTGTGCAGGGTAATGGGGCAACGGTTTATAAGTTTTACAATCCTGGCAAATCTGGCGGGGATGGCCAGTGGAGGAGGGTTTGATGAGAGAGGCATTTTTAAGCAAGCGGCGCTCCTTGCAAGCCGGATTCAGCATGGTGGAGATGCTCATGGCCGCCTTCGTGCTGGCCATCGGTCTTCTCGGGCTGGCCACCCTTCAGTTGATGTCCCTCAAGGCGAGCCGCGGAGGGAAGAGCTTGAGTACTGCCGTCCAGGTGGCCGAGCGGGTCATGGATCAGATCGAGATGGAAGGACGTTTGAGCTGGTTGAACGTCACTGACAGTGCCTACGCCGCTCCGACGGCCCTTTCGAACCTCAATTACATTGGCAAGAACTTCGTTGCAGAGGGGGATTTCTCCGGAAAGCTCTATCTGACCTTTGATGACCAGGGCAAGGCCGTGGCGGACGCGCCGGTTTCCGGGGATAAACCCTCTGGGCGCTACGTGGCTACCGTCGAAGCCAGTGCGCCGACCAATGGAGGCACGGGACGGGTCTCGGACTTCACGGTGATCATCGAATTTGCGGATCAGGCAGACCAGAACAGCGTCGCCATTGTCCGGACCGTCACTCTCACCAGGAGGATCCTCCATGGATAGCGTGCTGCCTCTCATCCCACTGGGGCAAGTCGCGCCCGCCCTTTGGGCTCGAACGCGTCGCAGGCCCGGGAGGTGCACCGGATCTGCTTGTGGCTTCTCCCTGGTGGAACTCCTGGTGGCCCTGGTGTTCACCATGATGCTCATGGCTGGCATGGCGGCTGTGTTCAAGTCGAGTCTTTCAACCTTCTACACCTCGGGGGAAAAGCTCTCCAGTTCGCGTCGCAACCGGATGTCCATCGATCTGCTCTCGGATGATCTCAACAATGCTGGCATGTACCTGGTCGACCTCTCCACGCCCCCATCCGTCGCCTCCACTAATCCCCCCTTCTGGATCAATCCCTCGAAGGTCACTGATTGGAACGGTACAGGGGTGACCCAGGGGGCGGATCAGCTCCTTTTCTATACGGATGAACCCCTTCCATTCGAAGGGGAACTGGACATGACCGGCTCCACCAGCAAGAGTGCCCCTGAGCTTGTGGTCGAGGAGGCATCCGCTGCCCAAACGGATTTCACCTACAAGGTCGATTGCCGGGAATCCGCCTATGCCAAGCAGGTCAAGGTAGGGGATCTCTTCATCCTCAAGGATTCCTGGGAAGTGGGCTACATCAGTTCTGTGACCGCGACTGGAGCGAGTGTCACCCTGGTGGCCGGGGCTGATCCGAACGTCGGTATTACTGGGCGGGGTGGATCGGGGCTCCCATCCCGGGCCAACCACCTGGACGGCACGAGAGTCGTTTTCGTGCACCCAGGCCAGATGGTGCGGTACAGCATCGAGCGGCTCAAGCTGGACCCCGCCGTTCCTGATGGCATTCCATGCCTTGTCCGGGACCAGGGGGGGTATGCCACCGGCGGCTTCACCGCTAACGGCACTCGTCAGATCATTACGGAAAATGTCTCCGGCTTCCGGGTCTACTTGAGTGCTGATTCCGGGAACACCTGGATCGGCGGGCCTTCCTACGATGACAAGACCTGGGCCGACATGAGATCGGCTTTGGACAGCCAACTCCAGACCGCGGGCCGGACGGACTATAAATCGACCGCATCCAGCGAACACTGGTTCCGTTCTATCCCTGTCCTGGTGCGGGTGGACGTGACGACCCGCACCGCCACCCAGCGCACCGAGTTCTCCGACGCCAGCACACCGACTCTGGCCTACAAGGAACAGACCCAAAGTCTCGTCATGGTTCCCAGGCACTTCGGCCTGACCATGAACTGAGGGGGAGATTCTTCATGTCCCATCGATCCTTCAAGCCCCTCTCCCATCCTCAGGCCGGTGGCATCACCATCCTGGTGGTCCTGATGCTGCTGGTGCTGCTCACTATCGCGGCCATCGGCATGTCCAAGAATGCCTTCCGGGAAATCATCATCTCGGGAACGGCGCGTCAGGGTTCCATGGCGCGCAACGTGGCGGACTCGGGCATCGAGTGGTCCATCTACTGGCTGGACCTCAACAACAGCGCCTCCGCAAGTGCTGCGGCTGAGGCCAAGATCCTGAATTCCCTCAAGCTGGCCCTCCTGGCGGATCCCACCAAGTCTGGCACACCGTGGGATGCCGCCAAGACTGGATTCACAAGCTATAAGCCCGGCGCCAATCCCGCCATCACCCTTCCTGACCAGGCGACCTTGAGCGGGACGTCTCAAGCCTTCACGCTGGGGCTTACCCGGATGGGCAAGCTTCCCGTGACCGATATGGGCCAAGGCCTGGGCTCCGGTGCCTTCACCCCTGCCACCGGCAGTGAATCCAAGCAGGCCCCAGATCTCTGGGCTGTCCGAAGCGATTCCCAGGTTTCCATTGGCGGGGTGGTTTTCTCCCACGCCAAGGAAGCCTGGATCTCCACACCCGTCCAATAGTTGCAGGAGCTTGTCATGATCCGTGTCACCCGAACCCTGCCCGGCCTTCTCGTCATGCTTTTCTTTCTCCTGGGAGCGCCCCTCCAGGCCCAGCTCGATCCCAGGCTCCAGGGCAGCACTACCGATTTCCTGAACCTCTACCAGCAGTCCACCAATACCAAGGTGAAGCCGGAGATCCTGACGGTCTTCGACTTTTCGGGGTCGATGGCGCGCTTGATGTTCCACCCGCTTTTCGTCAATACCGACAAGGTGGATGCCGGTGGCGTGAACATGGAGTTCAGCTACGCGACGGCAACGGATTTCGTCATCAAGGCGAGTCCCTATGCGCGCCGCGTTGCTCAAGATGTCAGCACTTCGGTGACCGTCGCAGTGGGGGGAAGCATGGGCATCCCAGGGTGCACCGATAGCAGCGGCGGGTACCAGATGGCTTTGATGGGAGTGCCCTCGGGGGTCATTGCCTCTGGGACTTCCTATACCTTCACAGCCTCTGTTTCCAGTGGCACGGATAAGCGCGTGGTCTGGACCTGCACGGGAGGCCACTTTACTTCCATCAGTGATACGCAGGCCGTCTGGGTGGCCCCCAGTGTGCCATGCGTGACGGCTACCCTCGCCAGTGGGGATTCCGCCAACAGGACGCTGTACAGCACCCGCTTGATCAAGCCGAATGGAGGCATCGTGACCGAGGCGGACGATGCCAGCAATGTCACGACCAGCGGGCAGCGTGGGGAGAGCTATGGTTCCGGCGACGTGCGCAACTGGGTGCGTGCCGCCAGCCATGTGCGCTTCCAGTTCTGCAGCTTCATTGGCAGTTCCAGCGCCGTTCTTCGGACTGTCGACATTCCCATCCCCTGGAAGATCACCAATGGCGATTCCACCGGGAATCCGCTGAAGTCCCAAACAGTCAAAGATCTGCAGACGGTTACGAAACTGGATGGAACGGTTGTCAAGTACGGTAGCGAAACCGATATCGAGATGGACACGAGCTATGCCGTCAGCGGGGGGAGATATACCTTCAGCGGTGATGCCAACCAGAATTCCTACACCAAATTGAGCCGGGTGGAATACAGGCAGGACTACATCCAATGGTTGTTCAACGGGGTTTATGCAGACGGCAGCAACGCCACTAAATACATCGTTTTTGATGCGCTGAACGCCAATCTGGCCGCAAGTCAGGCAGGTCACCCTGAATGGGGGCAGGGGTACGGATCCGCCTCAAGCTCCGGTTCCATTCAAGTTCCGCAGTACAACCCTGATGGCAGCTATGCCGGGAAAGAAGTCACCCAGGCGGCCTCGAAGAATGTCCTTCCCGCCCTGACCCGGGTGCAGGCCGTGAAGCGGGCCGTGATCACGACCTGGATCAACCACCAGTCTGAAGTCCTTTGGGCTTTCCGGTTCCTCGACTATTCGTCCGAGGCCAGCAATGGCAGCGCTACCGACATCAACAACGACTCCGCCACTTCCACTACGACTGGACTGACGGGCAACTATTCGGGCTGGAAGCTGCTGAATGGCAATTCAGTGACCAATATGGCCCATATCGCCTCCCGGCTGGACGGAGGCAATACGCCCCTGACCTATGCCATGGCGAGGGGCTTGGCGCAGTTCACCGATCCCAACAGCATCTTCAATACGGTTGAAAAGGGCAGTGATGCGCCGTCGCAGTGCATGAACCACTTCCTGATCCTCTTCACGGATGGACTGGACAACAATGGCACGAGCAACACCAACACCAATGGTGATACCCCCTATGTCTCCAAGAATGCAGTAACGAATATCATGTCCTTCGATGCAGCCATCGGTAATAAAGCCATCCTGACGGACAAGACCCGCATCCGCCGTGATGGCGCCAACTGGAACCTGTTCACCTTCGCGGGCATTGCCGCCCACATGGCAAACCCCTATCTGGTGAACAACGCGGTTGCCGGGACGGACTATCTGGCGGCTGTTGATCCGGGAACGGCGACCACCTCAGGCACCCCCGACAAGTTCCTGCCCTTCGCCATCAAGAATCGCAATGGGGTGAACTTCGAACGTGACCACCGCATCACCACCATGACCGTGGGCGTGAGCCTGGGCGGAAAATATACGGAGGATTCAAGCCCCAAGCGTAGCCTCTTCCTGGCCGCAGCAGTGGGTGATCCCCTGATGACCTCTTGGCCGAACCTCAACACCCTGATCCCCTTTGTTCCGAAGGATGGGACAACTGAGAAGCCGAGCGGTTCCATCTACTTCTTTGACGCCATGGATCCGGACACCCTTACCAAGAGCCTGGGGCAGGCCATTCTGTCGGCGATAGGAACCTCCAATCTCAATACGAGCGCCAATCCCAACACCCCATATATTGGAGCCAGCCTGGGGCAGGAGATCTATGTCGGCAAGTTCCAGCCCCCCCAGTCCGGGGGAAGCCTCTGGGACGGCGATCTCCTGATGTTCGGTACCCGGGTGGTGAACAACCAGTTACAGATCATCAACAAGCAGGGCGACCCCACCACGACCCTGGACACGACCACCTCCCAGTGGAATGTGAAGAGTGTCCTGGATTCCAATGCCTGGAGCGGGCGATTGCTATACACCCGTCTCCCGAATGCGAACTCCCTTTCGGCCTTTTCGGATATGGGTACGGACTATGACGCCATCAAGGCCTACATCTGCCAATCCAGCGCCAGCAAGGCCTCCTATGCTCCGGATTCGGATAACCAGAAGCATGCTATCCAGTTCGCCATGGGGGGGGATACGACGGATCTGGGGAGCGATAACCGCCCCAAGAAGAATCGCTCCAATATCATGGGCGATATCATCAACTCCTCTCCGGCAGCCATCGAATACAAGTGGGCGGATTTTGGCACACCCGCAGCAGCGAAGATTCCGCTGAGCGGTGGGAACCGTTTCCGACTCATCCTGGTGGGCACCAACCAGGGTTGGCTCCACGCCTTCGGGGAAGTGACCAGGGACCAGGAAGTGACCAGCGGCGATGGCAAGACCAAATACACCGTCAAGCAGGGGCAGGTCGCTGAACTCTGGGCCTTTATGCCCACGGATTTCCTCGGGTATCTCGATCAGATCACCATTGCCAACAACCCCCACCGCTTCATGGTGGATGGTTCTCCCGCCATCTATCATCTGGATATTCCGCCTTCCACAGGCGGGGCGGCGGATGGCGTCGTGGGGTCCGGTGAGAGGGCTGTCGCGATCGTGGGGCTTGGCAAGGGCGGGCGCAGCTACTACGCCCTCGATATCAGCGATCCCTTTGCCCCCACCCTCAAGTGGTCCGTGGTTCCGGACGAGGCTTCGTCACTCACCGATGGCCAGATCCAGGCAAGCGCCAGCGCGCCGACGCTTGAGAGCGTGAAGTCCGTGGTCGGGAAGATGGGCTATTCCACATGCATACCGGGGGTTGGCCGCATCACCCTGCTTGGTACCGCTGGCAAGGCCATCCTGAGGGACGCGGTCTTCCTGGGGGGGGGATTCAGCCGTCCCGAAATCGAATCCAATTTTTCGACGCCTCTGGGGCGCTCGGTGATGGCTCTGGATGCCTATTCCGGAAAGTTCCTCGCAATCCAGGATCTGACGGATACCGACAGCAACGGCAACCCCACTCGGGGACCCGTATACAAGGGTGTGGTGCCCTTCGAGTTCTTCATCAACTCGGGCATGGCCCAGCGGGCCTATTTCCTCGATTACTGGGGTGGCTTGTGGGCCTGGGGGAGCACGGCGACGGATACTCAATCAGCTTCCTCCACCTATCAATACCGGATTGACACCTCGGAAATCAGCTCCTGGGGGCTACGAAAGGTCGCCCAGGACCAGAACGGCGGCAGGCTCAAGGACAGCAATGGGAACGAAACCGCGCATTACCGGGAGGCCCTGTACACCACCCTGCCTGCGCCTTTCAGGGTGGGCAGCTTCCCGGGCATGGGCAGGACGTCCACAAATCCCGTGCCTGCCGTGGTTGGCATCGCCATGGAAAGCGGAGACCGCAACAATCCCCTGGACCAGGGTTATGCCACCGGTACCGCTCCTGATAACCATCGCCTGACGGTGATCTTTGATCGTCAGGATAGCGCCGCCTGGACCGGAGCAGATCCGATCATCATCCAGGACCAAGTGACCAGGGCAAGCGCCACTGACGGCGGCTCGGGTCGAGTTATGGACGCCTATCCCTTGAGCGGAACCGCTTACACGTCCTTCAAGGCAGAGGATGCTGTCATCAGTCCCGGGAACGACGCCTATTACCTGGCGCCGATGACGGGCACAGGGGGCTCCCGCACCATGGATACCGACAATACCAAGTTCGGCTACTACCGTCATTTCCCGAACAAGGCCGCGACTACGACCTACCTCCCCAAAGGCATCAACACCCCTGCGGTGGTGTCAGGCAGCCTTTTCTACAGCTACTTCACTCCCACGGCCGTCGATATCTGCATTGGAGGGAGCGGGAACACCACCAGCAGCCTGATCTGCGATGTGCTCAATCCCATTGTCGATGACAACCGGCCCGGGCTGTCCTGCGACAGTGGCATCTACTACACCTGGTACGGAACCGCATCCGACTACATCCCCTTCGGAACCAGGGGGGTGATCCAGATCGGGACCAATGCTGCGACGGATAGCCAGACCCTCAAAGTCACCACTTCCCTGGCTACCAAGACCATTCCAGGGCAGAGCAAGGTTCAATACCCCAAGCCTAGGGTTTGGCGCACCGTCCATTAGGCAGAATCGATTCCCTTGTTTCGGGCCCCCTCGGGGGCCCGAAATCGTTGGACGAGTCACGATGTCTGATTCAAGTCTCAGGGCTTATCGCCTCTGGAGGAGATGATGGGGTGGGCGGCGTCAATTAGGAATGCGATGCACAGGGGTAATTGTCGTCGCGCAGATGGGGCCTCTCAAAGATGGATAAAATTCATGGATGGTATGTGTAAAAAGTAGTCTCAGCCTGGGGCTGGTTCGTCACTGTGTATTTATGTGTTTGTGTAAGGTGATGTATTTTAATATTTATAAATTTATGATTTGATTGTTGGCCTCTGGGATCGTAGGCAGGTGAGGCTACCCATGAGACCAACTTCCAAAAGGTGCGGCTACTCGCTGATTGAACTGCTTGTGGTGCTGTTTGTGGTCGGTATCCTGGCTGCGGCCGGGGCGACGACGCTAGGCAATCGGTCCTCTGGTGCGGTTCGGGGTGTTCTGGACGAATTGGAAGGTACACTTTTGAGTGCCCAGAAACGGGCTTCCGCCACTGGACGCGACGTGATGGTTGCCACCCAGGGGAACTGGGGGGGGGCGGCGCCCACTGTGCTCCTGGGGTATGGGGAGGCTACGGACGGATCCGCCCAAATCCTGGGGGATGCTGTTTCCAGTTCCGAGGCATTCAGAGTGGCGGTTGGGCCTGGTGGGGAGCTTCGGCGTGAGCACCTTCACGCGGGGGTTGTGACCCAGCCGAATGCCGACTGGTGGACAACTGCCTGCGGGACGAGCGATGACATCACGGCCCAGCCCCCATTCAATCAAGCCAGCAGTGGTTTTCAGGGGGTGCTCACCACTGCTCCCAATCTCTTCCAGGGGGGGGGAAGTGTCGGGACAGTCCGGATCAGTGGGGCCAACAAGCGATTCAACAGCACCTTTTGGATCCAGGTGGTTGCGATCGCCGGCGGGCACCCGGTCATAGGTGGTGCCATGGGCCTCCTGGTGGTGCAGGGGAACGGGGCGCAGGTATACAAATTCTACAATCCGGGAGTCCGGGACGGCGGGGATGGGAAATGGCGGAAAATCTGATGAAATCCAGAAGACCTTCTCCTGTCCGTGCGGGTGAGGCGGGCTTCAGTCTGGTCGAGATGCTGATGGCCGCGTTCATCATGGCCATCGGGCTCCTTGGTCTGACCATGCTGCAGGTCATGTCAATTCGTGGCGCCCAGGGGGGCAAAAGCCTCAGTATCGCGGTGGGCTTGGCGGAACAGATCATGGACCAGGTGGAAGTGGAAGGGCGGGCCACCTATCTGAACGCGAACTTCACAGACTACTCATCTCCGACGCCACTCAACGGGTTGAAATACATCACTGAAGATACGGTGACGGATTACTACCGGATCGATCCCGCTACGGGGGGAGCCGTGGGCGCCACCGCCGCAGACGCCCAGTTTACGGTGGTTATGAGTCAAACGTATTCAGCTGGAACCACGCTCTCGGATGTCACGGTGGATGTAACTTTCAGCGACGCGTCCAGCGGGGGAGCGCCGATACAGCGCAAGGCCAGTGTCACCCGGAGGATACTCCATGGCTAGGCGAGCTTCTCGCGGTTTCTCTCTGATCGAGCTCCTGGTTGCCTTGGTCTTTACCATGATCCTGATGGCCGGCATGGGTGTCGTCTTCAAGGCCGGCCTATCGACCTTCTACACCTCTGGGGAGAAGATCTCCAGCATGAGGCGCAATCGGGTCACTGCGGATGTGTTATATGACGACCTGAACACCGCAGGGCTTTCGATGGTGGACATCACCTCGGCGCTGAGCGCTTCCGCCGACCATCCCGCCTTCTTCATCATCCCCAATGTCGCTGTGAAGGATTCTGACAATCAGCCCATCACCACTCCGGATCCGGGCGATCCTGTGACGACGGACGAACTCTATCTGGCCTTTGATCAGCCCTTGCCCTTTGACGGCCAGCTGGTTTCTGGCGGAGGGGCGGGAACGACGGGTAGGACGGCGGGCGGAGCTGTGCTTGCTAATGCCTCCTTCGAGGCGGGGACCGATGACCAATATGTGATCGATTGCGGGGATGCCGACTATGCCAAACAGGTGAAAGTCGGCATGTATATGCATATCAAGGATGATCTTAGCCACTCCGCTCTCCGCATCGCCTCGGCGACCCCCAGCGGGGTGAATGTTACGGTGACCGTGGACGCCAGTCCCACCCTGGGGACCCAGGTGACGGGGCGGGGCGACTCCGGTGCCTTGCGTCCCAACCAGCGCATCGACAGTAGTTCGGTTATCTTCATCCGACCTTCCCAGATGATCCGCTACCGGATTGTCATGATGCGCCTGGATCCGGATCCGGCCAAGACGAAGGGGATTCCCTGTTTGGTGCGGGAGCAGGCTACCTATGACCCGACTTCGGGTTTTTCGCCCTCGGACACCCAATTGGTGACCGAGAACGTCGCCGGGTTCAAGGTATATCTGAGTGCGGATTCGGGCCAGAACTGGGCTGGGTGGAACAAAAGCTATACCGAGTTTGCCAATGGTTGGACCAACGGGATCCAGGCTGAACTGGATAGTCAGTTGGTCACCCTGGGGCGCGTCGGGTACACCAGCACGGGCGAGAACACCAGCTGGTACCGGGACATTCCGGTGCTGATGCGGGCGGATATCACGACCCGGACCGCTACTCAGCGTAGCGAGTACGCCTCGACTCCGACCAGCTTGGCTTACAAGACATTTACCCAGAGTCTCGTCCTGGTGCCCCGGCACTTCGGACTGACGATGAAGTGAGGGAGGTTTTTTGATGTCGAATTCTCTTGTGGCTCGTAGGGCCGTCCGCAACCGGGCCGCTGAGGCAGGTGGGGTGACTATCCTGGTGGTCTTGGCCCTGCTCGTGCTGCTGACTGTGGCGGCCATGAGCATGTTCCGGAATTCCTTCCGGGAGATCGTTATGTCTGGGACCGCCCGGCAGGGCGCCATGGCCCGCAACTTGGCTGACTCCGGCATTGAGTTCGGCATCCTATGGCTAAGGCCTCCCAACCAGCTCGCTGCCACCAGCGGGGGATCTGCCGACAAGCTGCAGACCCTGGCGGCCGACTTGCTGAAGCAGGAAAACACTGCCCTCCTCTATGGCCACCCATACAAGCTGGATGAGAGTGACTACACCGGGTTGGATGCCTCGGACCCGGATTCGGACCGTAAGCCCACAGGCGGTAAGGGGGGATTCAATCTTGCCCTTACGGCCATGGGGAAGATGCCGCTGGTTAACCAGAGCCAGACAGCGGGCAGCATCACCGGGGAGGGCCATACACCGGCTTCGGGAAGCCAGACCACCCAGGCTCCGGATCTCTGGGCGCTCCGGTCCGATGGTGTTGTCAATGCCGAAGGAGTCACCTTCACGCACTCCAAAGAGGCGTGGATCTCGACTCCAATGCGCTGAATCCTGCCAACGGAAATCCAATTGGAGTTCACCATGTTCCGCTCGTTGCGACACGTTGCCCGAATTCTGTCTCTCTGCGTTCTGGGGGCAGCTCTGTCCCCGTCGGCCAGGGCACAGCTCGACCCCAGGCTGATGCCCAACTCGGGCGTGGGCACCACCGACTTCCTGGACCTGTTCCAGCAGTCAAGCACCTCGGTCAAGCCTGAGGTGCTTACCATCTTCGACTTCTCCGGCTCCATGCAGAGCCTCATGTACCATCCCTGCTACTACAACACGGATGTCACGGACAACACCAGCACCGCCGGTATTGTCTTCGAGCTCACCGGGGTTGCCGGAAACTATCACATCGCAGTGACCATTGGCGACGCATCGTGGGGCTATACCAGCACCCAGCTCATCCGCCCCGATGGTTCGGTGGTGACCGAAGCGGGGGTGAACAGTATGACCTCCCAGACCCCCCGTCTATGGGGCGACAAGAATGACACTGGGGCTGGCACCTGGGCCTGCGATGTCCGGAACTGGGTGCGGTCGGCTTCCCACGTCCGCGTGGTGAAGGGGAGTCGCACTATTGACATACCAATCCCATGGAAGGTGATGGATGCCAACTCCACGGGCTATCCCCTCTCCTCAATGACGGTCAAGGACGAGTACATCGAGACAGACAAGGCGGGGGTCACCCACACCCACGGCACCGGGCACCAGATTGAGGTTGACACCCGGTACAAGGTGCAGGACTTCCCGTCCCTGACCGCCGCCTCCACCATCACCAACAACCGGGTCCTGTCCGGAGACAAGACCTTGGTGGTCACCCGGACCAAATTCATGGTCCGCCTCCTCAAGGACTACCTGGACTGGTTGTTTACAGGCACCTACCAGAATACCGACAGCACCCGGCCGGACTACACGGCTACCCCCAGTCTGGTCGGCAAGTACATTGTGTTCGATGCCGCCAGTATATCTGGCGTGGGGCGGCAGACCCGCGTGAACCAGGGGCAGGGTTTCGGGACCTTCAACAGCGACGAAAGCGATCTGAAGGCCTTGGCGATCCCGGCAAGGGATCGGGTCCAGGCGGTTAAGGAGGCTGCCATCAAGACCTGGATCACCTACCAGTCCCGGGTGTTCTGGGCGTACCGCTTCCTGGATGATACCGGTGAGGCGGGCAATGACGGGCATAACAATGCTACGGCTACGACAATCAACAACAACTCTTCCACCACGGTGAACGGTACGGATGCCACCACGACTTGGGTGAACGGCAAGGATACCGGATGGACCCGGTTCAACGGGAATTCCGAGGCCGCCATGACCCGCTTGGCTGCCTTGTTCCCCTACACCAATACTCCGCTTTCCTATGCCATGGCCCGGGGACTTGCCCAGCTCAGCAACCCCAACAACCTCTTTACTGATTTGGAGAGCGACCCCTATCCCCTGCCTTGCCAGAAGCGATTCGTCATCCTTTTCACGGATGGCATGCCGACGGTGGACAACTTCAGCGAAAACCACTCCAACAGTCCTTACATCAGCGGTACGACGGGAAACGCCCAGGCCGGCAACGCGGCTCTGATCGCGACCCCAGACAACATCAATCCCGGTAAAGACTGGTGGAACATCTTCACTCTGGCCGGGGCCGCCGCCCACTTGGCCGACAACACCAGGCCGAGCGCCATCACGAGCTACATGGACCCCCCGACGGCCTATCCAACCACTTCGAGCAGCCCCAGCAGCTTCCTGCCATTTTCGGTGGCCAAGCGGGGAAGCGTATCCATCGATCGTGCCCACCAACTGGTGACTACCATGACCGTTGGGGTGAGTCTGGCGGGCGCGATTACGGATGCCAGCAGCCCGAAGCGTCGTCTCTTCCTGGCGGCCGCCGTGGGCGAACCCGCCCGTACGAGTTGGGATCTGAGTGCCCTGAAGTCCTATACCCTGCTGGATAGCAATCATCCAGAGCAGGGCAAGACTGCAGACAGCACCTACTTTTTCGATGCGACCAACCCAGATCTCCTGATCAAGAGCCTTGGTTACGCCATGAGCGAAACAACCAGTGGCGGACAGACCGGAGTGACCAGCAGCCCCAATCTCCCTGTCCTGGGGGCCAGCGCTGGCAAGCAGATCTATATCGCCAAGTTCCTCCCCCCGGTGGGGGGGGGGGCTATGTGGAGTGGCGATCTTCTGATGTTCCCCACCAAAGTGGACTCCAGCAACAACACGGTGATTCTGGACAAGACCGGTGTTCCCACCACGGACATGACCGTGGCCAACGCAGTGTGGGCGGCCTCAGCGAACATACCGCTCTGGGGGAGCCGAAAACTCAGGACCCGGATGCCGAATGCGACTGATCTCAGTGACTTCACCTACACGGGAACGGCATACACCGATTCCAGCACGGGCCTGAATACCATCGTGGGGAGGGATACAAACTATCCAGGGTACGCTGCCCTCTACCCCTCTGGCAGCACGGCCCAGCAGAACCTGATCAAGATGATCATGGGGGCAGACCCCTCGGACACCTCGAAGAACCGGTCAGATATCGTGGGCGATATCGTCAATTCCGCACCAAGCTATCTGGAATACGATCAAGCCTCCCTGCCTGGCTCCTTGGCGGTACCCAGTGGCAGCCGCTTCCGTCTGATCCTGGTGGGTACCAACCAGGGCTGGCTGCACGCCTTCGGAGAGACTTCCCTGGTTTCCAAGAAGGATGACCCCACTAGCACCAGTACGCCAAAGGCCAAGATCGACCTGGTCGACGCCTCGGTCAAGGAGTTGTGGGCCTTCATGCCCACGGACTTCCTGAAGGATCTGGGCTACCTCAACGATTCCACCAAGAGTCACAGGTTCATGGTGGATGGTTCGCCCTCCATCTACTTCCTGGATCTTCCTGGATCTTCCGGGGGGTCGGGCAATGGCAAGCTGGATGGGGCGAAGATCACCATCGATCCCAAGACGGATACCTCCCACGAGCGGGCCATCGCCATCATCGGGCTGCGGAAGGGGGGGCGCAGCTACTACGCCCTGAACCTGCACGACCCCACCAATCCCACCCTGCAGTGGTCCCTCGTGCCCGATGAGGCGGACAGCATCCCTTCCGATCGCAACAAGACGGGACTGACAGACGCCGCCCTGAAGAAGATCGTCAAGAACATGGGTTTCTCCACCTGCACGCCTTCCTTCGCTCGCGTGCTCTTCGGCGGGGTGTACAAGGATGTGGTGTTCTTTGGCGGGGGACTCAGCCTGCCGGAGGTGGAGCAGAACGACCACTTCGCCAATGCACTGCTGGGGCGCTCGGTGATGGCCCTGGATGTCAACACCGGCGATTTCCTGGCCGCAGTGGACCTGAAGGCCAGTTCCATCGCGGGCACGGGCACGATCGGCCCCATCTCGGCTGGCCTGGTGCCTTTCGAATTCTTTCTCGGCTCAGGGATGGCCCAGCGGGCCTACTTCACGGACCTGTGGGGAGGGCTTTGGTGCTGGGGCAGCAAGAATGTTGTGGCGGAGACGCCCTTCACGGGGTACGCGAACTTCCGGAAGGACACGTCGGAGTTGCAGGCTTGGTCCAATGACGGGACCTCCAAGTCGCCATACGCCAACACGGGTATCCGCAAGGTATACCAGGATGCCAATTCCGTCGCGGCCGCGAGCGCTACGCTGAAGACTCCGGACAATGTGGCCTATTTCACGTTCAGTGGACCCAAATACAGCACGCTTCCCTCGCCCCTGCTGCTGGGCAGTTTCCCAGGAAAGGGCAAGACCTACACCAGTGGGACCACGGCAGTGCCCGCCGTTGCGGGGATCGCCATGGAGAGCGGCGATCGCAACGATCCTCTGGACCGGGGCAATCCCACGGATAACACCCGTGTGACGATGGTGTTCGACCGCCAGGACAGCCGGGGCTGGGGTTTTGATACCTCCGCAGGGCCGGACACGGGGGTCACCGATACCGGTCTGCTGGCCGCGGGGAAATGGAGTGCTTCCGGCACGGCGATTGCGGGGGGGTATACCTCGAGTGACGCTGTTGTGATGCCGGGAAGCAGCACCTACTTCCTTGCTCCCACCGTGCCTGGCGACCAGAAATACGGTTATTACGTGACCTTCCCCGATCACAGCGGTTCCTACTATGCCAAGGGGATCAGTTCGCCAGTGGTGGTTTCTGGAACGCTCTACTACTCCTACTTCATGCCCGATGCAGCCAACCTCTGCACCGGCGGGAGCGGCACGACCAACTCCTACAAGCTATGCGATATCCTCCGGCCGATTGCCAAGGAGACTGCGACCGGCTTGACTTGCACGAGCGGATTCGTCAACTCCTGGTTCAACGTAGCCTCGGATTTCACGATGCAGGGCACCTCGGGTGTCCTCCAGGTGGGGACCATTTCGACGACCGGAGCGGACGGCGTGGTGACCATCCAGACCCAGGGCAAGACCTACTCGGGGCAGGCCAAGGATAATTTCCCCCGTGCCCGTGTGTGGCGTACTGTCCGTTAGGGCGACCTTCAACGGCATCTGTTGACTCTGTTTAGGAGTTTCTTATGAAAGAAATGTCTGTAAGTAACCGAGGGTGGGGGAGGTTCCAGGGTGTGCGTCGGCTCATCGGGTTGGGCTGGCTGCTTGGGGGGCTCGTAATTTCCTTGGCCTGTGGAGGTGGAGGGGGCGGGGGAGACACCTCGGCGTCCCCCACGGCCAAGGGGCGCCTGCAGGGCGTAGTCGAGAACGCTGTTACCGGATGCGGCATTGCAGGGGCCACGGTCTCCTGCGACTCCGTCACGACTGAGACGAATGCCGATGGTGCGTTTGCCCTGAACCTGCCCTATGCGGATCGGGTGATGGTTGGCGTGACAGCTCCGGGCTATGCGGAGAACCATCGGATCGCGGCCGTCACCAGTCATGACACCAACAACCCCAACACGCTCACGGTCAAGCTTCTTGCCGCGACCACCGTATCCTTTGACGACCTGGACAGCAGTCGGATCCTGACCCCCCCTAGCGGGGCTGCCCAGGTCAGTCTGCCCGCCAACGCCCTGGTCACGGCCTCGGGGGCTGCTCCGACCTTCCCGGTCACGGCGAGCCTGACCCCCATCGATCCGACCTTCGAGCCCCGACTCATGCCCGGCGACTACACGACCTCGGCTGGCCAGCTGATGCAGAGTTATGGTGCCTTGGATGTGACATTCACCGATAATTCCGGGCGACCCTTGAATCTGGTGCAGGGCCAGTCCGCGACCATCCGGATTCCGATCTCAGCGAAGTACCATACCGAGGCTGCGCCTGAAAGCGTACCGGCCTTCTGGTTCAACACCGCTACCGGCAAATGGGTCGAGGAGGGCACCCTGACCCTGGGCGGAGAGGGTCTTGACCAGTACTACGAAGGAACGGTCTCGCATTTCACCACCTGGAACGCGGATAGTGCGGCGGACACATCAACCATTACGGGGTATGTCGTTCGGGCGGATGGTTCGTACGTGGCTGGAGCGACGGTAAGCGCTGGACCCAGCACCGGGAATGACTGGACATCCACCGTGACCAGCGGCTCTGATGGCAGCTTCACGATCTATGTCAAGGCGAGCACTTCCACGCTCATCAACGCCAGCCTCGGCTATCTCAACAGCGCTGCGCCGGGTGTGTTGGTGACCTCGGGTGCCAGTGGGACTACCAAGCCTCTTGGAAACACTGCGTTAAGCACTCCGACGCGGGCGAATTCGATCCTGATCGACGGCATTCTGAACCTGACGGGGACGCTGCGGGACTTCTCGCCCTCAGCCCCCTATGCCTATGCCCCTGTGAACGCCAACCGGGTGACCAACGGCACCTTCAATACGCCGACAACCCCTTGGGTCGCAGGTACCGGCTGGACCATCGGCAGCAATTCCGCCACCTGTGCCAGTGGGAACAACTCCATCCGCCAGACACTGGGGGCTCTCGCCGACCAGGGTAAGGCAGGACTGGTCTCCGGCTACAAGTTCAAGGTCACCTATACTGTCAGCCGCACCTCCGGCTCCGTGACTCCGGTGCTGGGAGGCACCAACGGCGCGACGAGGAGTGCTAGCGGAACCTACAGCGAGGAGATTTCGTGTGGAAGTACGAATACCGACATCGCTTTCCTGAGCAACAACTTCAAAGGCACGATCAGTAACGTCTCTGTCAAGTATTTTCCAGAAAATATGGTTATCGATTACAACACGTCCTATCCGTTGTACACCTCCCACCCCATCCTGAAATACTGGGACGGCCCCTGGTGGCTGCCGGATTTCGAATCCAGCAACACCTATGCTGACCAGATGACCGGCCTGGTCAAGGTCGATCTCGGAAGCAATAACAAGCCCGTTTTCAACGGTGCCAAAGGCTGGTCCTCCAGCGTGGACAGTGTCATTCACAGCGGCACCACCTTCGACCTCTGGTGGACCGATTTTCCGTCCCCCCATGGGCCCAACGATACCGACCCTTACCAGAAGCAATGGCCCATTCCCCTCAAGGAGGTGCTCCCGGCCACCATCCCCAAGACCTATCAGTACAACAGTGATTCCCAGTTTCCCATTGATGGACTGCTCCAGGGTACCTATGTGCATAACAATCAAGGTAGCTGCAGCAGTACCCGCGGCAATAGCTCCAGCCACAATTTCCACTACACCTACGAACTCCATACGACGTTCACCTATCAGTCTGGCCAGAAGTTCCAATTCACTGGGGACGATGATGTCTGGGTCTTCATCAACAAGAAGCTCGTCATCGACCTCGGGTGCATTCATGGCTCCCTGAACGGAACCATCACGTTGAATGCCACTGCAAAAGATACCTCCGGAGCCTTGCTCAATCTTGTGCCAGGTCAGAGCTACCAGTTTGATTTCTTCTATTGTGAACGCCATACGACGGAATCACACATGAAGATCACGACCTCAATCCCTCTGGATAGCACCGATATTCCCAAGTAGCAGCGTCTCTTGAGGGAGGGGAGAGGCCGGGACCTTAATAAGGCCCGGCCTCTCCTCTTTTGTGGTTCCAAGAAAGGATCGTGGCCAGTTGGCTTTCCCGGGGTTCGCTAATTTAATGCTTATCTGTGCGACTCGTCCAGCTCCCTATGCGAGAAGCCTCAGGAGGAAAATGCAGATAACCCCACCTATCGCTCCCAGGCTGAGTACGACCGGCATGGGGGCGATGGCGTAGAGGCTGACGAGCACGAGGACGCAGCCGACGGCGATGCCGGAGAGGAAGACTGCTCCGGTCCGGGTGGAGATTGGGTGGGGGTTGAACGAAGCCGCTCCGCGGCGGGGGTGGCGCCGTGTGGCGGGCCCGCGCAGTAAGAAAGCTAGCAATTCCATGTAAATGAAGGCTCCTTGGTCATCGCGATGTTGACGCATCGCCAGACGACTGTCAAGCGACATAGAAAATTAACCCACCCGGCGACACGAATATTGA
>NZ_KI912269.1:0-31709 GCF_000242615.2 Holophaga foetida DSM 6591 | reverse complement strand
CAGGGGACCTGGCGTCCCCAAAAGTGGATCAGCAGGCGCGATTTCCCCATAGCCCTCGCCCAACTCCCCCGCCCGCTCCGGGCTTGTTCAACACCGCATTTCATCGGTGGGGGCTCCGTCTACCTGAGGCAGCCTCGCCCACGCCCCACCGACGAAATGCTCACTGTTTGACAGGTTGGTCACGCCGATAGCCCTGGGGGTTGGATGAACGGCTTTTTGATCTGTGGATTGCTGAGGCCTTGTCTTCTAAGTTGTATAAAATTTTCAAGGTGTTGCAAACTAAAAATGAGACACTCATAGCGTTTTGAACTCTGGTTGTTGAATTGTGTATATGTATAATTTTGATTTTTGTTTATATTGTAATTGTGTATAAAAAGTATTCAGTTGTTGTGCATATGCTGAAGCTTCATCCTTGAATTCGCGAATAACATGCTTTCAGGCCTGCATTTGATGTTGTATGGCCCAGTCCCTCGCAATTGGTACCTTGGTCCTTGCGAGGTGGCCTATGGGTATGCGCACCTGTCATGAACGGGGCTTCTCCCTGATAGAGCTGTTGGTGGTCCTTGTCATTGTCGGGATCCTGGCCACCCTGGGTGTCGCCTTCAGAAGTGACCGCAACGGTCCGGCGGTTCAGGGCACGGTTCTGGCTGTTGCAGGGGCCCTGGAGGACGCGCGGGGAATTGCCCGGGGGACCGGGCAGACTGTGGCTCTGACTCCCTCTGGAAGCGGTGCAGCCCTGACCTTGGCCTACCAAGCCACCGGGGGGCCCCTGGGGCAATACACTCAGGGGGCAGACCGTGCAGCGCTCCGATTCTGCTTCATAGATCCCGATGGCAGTTCCGCACCGGCCAGCACCGCCATCACCGACCTCAAGACGGCCCTTCAGGGTGTGAAATCGGGGGGGACGACTCTCTTCCCAGCTACTGCTGCTGTATGGACGACCAATGTCTTCAATGCCGCTTCTGATGTCCGATTCTTCAGCAATGGCAGTGTCAACACACAGGGCTTTGTGGCCGTTGTGGGGGCGATCAACGGGGTGGCCATCCCGGATGGTCCAGTCGGGATCATTCTCATCGATGGTTCTGGAACCCTCTATCGGTATTACCGATCCTCTCCCACCTCTTCCTGGAGGAGATTGTGATGTCCTGCATCCAGAGAAATGATTCCGGTTTCAGCATGGTGGAACTGCTCATGGCAGCTTTTATCATGGCCATTGGCATACTTGGTCTTACGGCTCTTCAGGTGGTGAGTCTGCGCCAAGCCTCCCAGGGACGGGAAAGGTCCACCGCGAGTCATGTTGCCTCGAGCATTCTCCAGCGGGCCCAGGTGGAGGGGCAGCATTACTACTTCGCCAAGGCATCGGCGGTCACGCCGGTGGTGACTCCGCTCTTCACAACGACGCCCGGGGCGGGTGTGGATGAAACCGTATATGGGGGCTTCAACGTGGATGGGGTCCAGGTGACCAATGCGGACGGTTCTGCGGTGAGCAATCTGGCCACCCTCGTGCCTGATGTGAACAGGCGGACCCCCATCTACGCTGCTACATGGCTTCGCCGGGCCTACGCCGGAGCCGCCCCTGTCAGCACCGTCCAGTGCCAGGAGTTCCTGGTCAACGTCGTCTGGAACGAAGAGGGGCAGGTGAAGTCCCTGACCATGAGTCGGGTCATCCGCTACTGAATGGGAGAAAGCCATGCAAAAGTCTCCATCACGATTCCTTTGCAAGCTGCCGACCACCGGGGGGTTCTCCCTGGTGGAGCTCCTTGTGGCCCTGCTCTTCACGAGCCTTCTGTTGGCTGGCATGGCGAAGGTGTTCGCCTCCTCCGTCAAGACCTTCAACACCACCAATGAGGTTATCGGCATCCAGCAGAACAGCCGGTGGGCCTTCGATCAGATCAACGACGATATCTCCCAGGCTGGCTTCATCTTCCCTGAAAGAACACTGCCGACCAGTATCCTGAATGGGGCAGAACCCCTGTTTCGCATCGTTCCTGATCAGGCCGTTACAGGTCTCTTGAGGGTTAGCGACTCCAACCCCGGCGCCACCGAGGCCGAGGTGCTCAACGCCGATGTGCTTCAGTTCTTCACTGATGTTCCCTTGCCGATACAGGGGACTTGGGCGATAGACACTCCCGGAGATGATCCCAACCCTGGGGGGATCTCTGCGACTGCTCCCACCTCAGCGGCTGTGACTTGCACCGTGGGGGCTGTCGGCGATCTCCAGGCAGGGGATGTGGAAATCATCCTGGACAGCGGTGAGAACGGCAAATGGGAGCACCCGCTGGTTGCCTCCACCTCGGGCACCTCAATCACCTTTGAGACCGATGCTGTGAAGCTTGCCAACTACGCGGCTTCGGTTATGAACCCCGGGATCACGCTCTCCCACAAGGCGGGCGTTCCCGTCTACTTCGTCAGGCCGGCCCAACTGGTGCGCTACTCGGTTCAGGCCCTTGCCCTGGATCCCTCCCACAATACCGTCAGGGTTCCCTGCCTCGTGCGCCAACAGGCGGCCTATCCCATTGGCGGGACTGTGGATTGGACCACTGCCGCGTCTCAGGTGGTTGCGGAGGATGTGGCTGCCTTCCGGGTGGACATCAGCTTTGATGGGGGTGTCAGTTGGGCCAGGAGTGGGGCGGCGAACTGGGGGGCCATCCAGACGAATGCCAATGTGCAGCTCGCGACTTCGGGCATGGCTGGCTTCACCTCCATCACGGATACCTCGAACATCGACTGGTTCCGCTCGATTCCGTGCCTTCTGCGGGTTGATATTACGACCCGCACGGCCATGCGCAGAGAGGAATACAACACCGCCCAGGGGGCGAGGGCCTATCGAACCAGAACCCAGACGCTCATGATCGCTCCTCGCAATTTCGGCGTGGGAAAGTGAGGCTGACATGCTCACACCTTTGAATCGTTGCCAGGGTCCCCGGTGCACCCAGACTGGAGGGATAGCCATCCTGACGGTATTCGCCCTCCTGGTGCTGGCCACGGTGGTTTCCTTTGGCCTCAGCAAGAACGCTCTCAGGGAGTTGGCGGTTACGGGAACGGTATGGCAGGCCGCCAAGGCCAGTGAGGCGGCCGAGGCTGGCACCGATTGGTTCATGCTCTGGTCCAATAAGGACAACTGGGCGAACGCAACGGGCCAAAAACGGGACGTATTCGTACAGGCCCTGCAGCAGCTCAATGCCACTAACACATGGCGGGATAGCACCTACCTCTACCAGGGCTTCGACACCGGTGCTGCGGGCAGCGGCCGCTGGGACCGGGCTGTCCAGGTCGTCTCGGCGGAAACGGATACTGACAGCGACATGGTCTTTGTGAACGCGGGGACCGGCTTCAAGCAGAGCACCACTGTTAAACAGTCCTTCGATCTCCTGTTTCGATACCTTGGGCAACCGATGGAAGCCACCGTCTCAAGTGCCTCTGGCAATCCCTCCGGAGGTACCACTGCCAAGAAGGGGACATCCCTGAATCTCTACCAACTCCAGTCCACCGGCAAGGCCAGTGTGGACACAGGCGGATCTTACGTGCGTTACCAGGCCCGGCGGGAAGTCTACGCCACCGTGGCTCCTTGAGTCATCTTTCGTGAAAGGAACGCCCATGTCACGCGCACTTACTCGCTGCTTCGCCCTGGTATTTGCTGCCTGTGCATCCCTGTTCGCCCAGGTGGATGTCCGTTTGCAGAAGGGCACCACTGACGTTCTGGATGTCTACTTTGGGAGTGCCTCCCAGGGGGCTAAGCCCGAAATCATCACCCTTATTGACAACTCGGGTTCCATGGAGGCTTTGGCCTGGGATTCACGGTATTTCGCCAATCTCAGCGCGAACCTCCACAAGGATCCTTCGGGTGGGGGTGAGGGGGGGACAGAATACGTTGAGATCCAGAAAACGGGGTCGGGTTCCTCAGTGGTGATCACGGCCCGGATCCGCTATTACAGTGGAGGATCCTGGCAGACCTTTGTCCAGGGAGGGCGCCTCGTCAAACCTGATGGCAACCGTGTGGTCTACACTGATGTGAACTCCGACAATGCCAACCTGTGGGTGAAGCGTGCCAGCCACATCCGTTTCGCACTGACTTCCAAGGTGTCGGGCACTTATGATTACGGTGGTGAAACCGGCATTTCCGTGCCCAACGTCAATGTCCGGCCCAAGCGTTTCAGCAGTGCCCTGGGGGCCTATGGGACCACGAATGAGGCGATCATGACGCCGGATGAGGTTCGTGTGGTGGACATCCCCTTGCCGTGGGCAGCCTTTGACCGTGTTGCCACCTACGAGCAGCGCACGCTTGCGCCGGACCCCACAGCAATGAATACGGCCCGGAGCGAGAAACATCCCCAGCACACCTACCTCTTTGATAAGGTTCCGGACCGGACCACGGGACTTCAAACCTCTACCGCCCAATGGTATGAGATCGATACCTACTGGTGGGAGAGCTCTGGTAACGGCGGGCTCAACGGCAGTATCGTCCCCAGTGGTGGAGGCAGTGTCGGCTTCATTCGGTACCATACGGACTACCTCTGGTGGGCGTTCTTCGGTCAGGATGTCCGCAACAATGATGAGGCTGGCGCCTATCAGGGGGGCATGATCGATGCCTATGCCGGCAGCAACGCTGGCGGCTATACCGTCAAGGATGTCCGGGAGGGGGGGGCTGGATTCGCGAGCAGCAGCACCAGTGAATCCACTGGGGGCAACGGTCTGCCTTGCCTGACGCGCCTTCAATCAATTAAATATGCACTCATCAAGACTTACATTTCGGAACAGCTCAACGTCTGGTGGGCCATCCGCTTCCTCAACATGTGTGCCTCCAGCGGCGGGTACAAGGAAAATGGTCAATATGGGCCTAGTGATTGCTATTCCTCTGGCAACCTCAAGGGCAACCCCGGCGATCGGAAGCTCCTTCGCCTCTATCGGCCCGACAGCGCCAACAATCCTGATGTCAACATGCAGTACATCCAGCGGATGAGTGCGCCCAATTGGACCCCTTTGACCTATGGCTTGCTCAACACCTATGCCCAGATGGCCAGTACCGACAATGGCACCAGCGGTAGTGTCTTCAAATCCAGCAATGACCCCTATAAGGGGGACAGTCCCATTCCCTCCTGCCGCCGAAGCTTCGTGATTGTGCTCTCGGATGGGAACCCCAACGATGATCGTAACAACTGCGACTCTGGCGATGGAAGCGCCCTGGGCTCGGGGGATCCCTACGTCGGGGGTGATATGGCTACCAATGTGCCTTTCAGCACCATCGCGCCTGGCAAGTCCAATTTCAACATATTTTCCCTGGCAGGCGTGACCGCTCACAGCACCCCCTCCGGCTCCGAGACTGGGTGGCCCACGGATGACGACAGTGCCGACGTGAAGCCTCCCTTCCGCATTTCGAGCCGCCCCAACGGTGTCACTCGCCACATCGATACCATGACCATCGGCGTGAGCATGGTTGGCACGCGGACGGACACCAGCGGTGCCAAGCGGAACATGTACAAGGCGGCCCTTTACGGTTGGAAGGACCGGGGGAGCTTCAACGCTGCGACGCCTCCCTTGCCCTATGACCCGAACAAATCCGGGAGGAACGACAAGCAGGTCAATCCTTTCTTCTTTGACGCTCAGTCTCCCGAAGCCATCGCTGATGCCCTGGCCATGGCTTTCAGCCTGGGGAAGGAGGCGACCAATACAATGAGCGCTCCGGTGGCTCCCCTTGTGGGCCTGGATGTTGGCAACCAGCTCTACCTGGGCACCTTCTCCACCGAACTGACCGGGAAGGCGATCTGGAGTGGCGACCTGCTCATGGCTGGCCTCAAAAAGGTGGGGGACACCCGGGTTATCACCGCTGCCAACGGCACGGTGGTCGATACGGTGGACAAGGATAGTGCGGTCTGGTCCGCATACAAGATGCTTCTGGCCAAGGGATGGAAGAACCGGAGCATATACACCCTGAAACCGGTGCTCAGTGGTGGAGTGCCCACCGGGGCATTCACCTCGACCATGCTCACCTTCAACGAGACCACCTCGGTTTCTGACCTTCCTAACAGCTCCCTTGGGGTGTCCACGGATGTTAATCGGAGAAGCCTCATCCGCTTCATGCTGGGCGCCAGCCTTGATGCCCAGAACGACACCGCGGCAGTTACGAGCATCACCAGCAACCGTGAGACCGCAGCGGAGGGCCTGATGATGGGGGATATCATCAACAGCACCCCTGCCATCGTAGAATTCCCCATGAGCAAGGTCCCGACTGGACGTCTGGCGGACTTCGTCACCGGATGCTCCACCAGTTTCAGGGCTCTGCTTCATTTCCGGATGATCGTGGTGGGTGACAACCAGGGCATTCTTCACGCCTTCGGCGAAGTGAGTGGTGTCGATCCCGCAGACGGTTTGGTCAAAGGAGAGGTGGATGAGCTTTGGGGCTTCATTCCTCCTGACCTGCTGGGTGGCCTTCAGGCTTGGCGCACGAGTTCCACCCATCGCTATCTGGTGGACGGCTCCCCGACGGTATACCTCTATGAGAGATCCTACGGCGAGAACGGTTTGGCGGATAGCACGGATGTCCTGAGGATTCTGGTCAGCCTGGGCAAGGGAGGACGCAGTTATTACTGCCTGACTCTGGACGGCCTGGAACCCCTGGTTCCCAAGCTCGCCTGGATGGTGCGACCCGACGAGTCCTCGGATGCTGCCGTCCGCACCATGGGGTGCAGCACCAGTTGGCCGGCGGTGGCTCGCATCCTGGATGGGACTGTGGTGAAGGATGTCTTCCTGGTTGGGGGTGGACTGACAACCTCTGAGATCGACACTGCCTTCGCTGCTGATGCGGCGTACGGTTCCGGCACCAAGCTCGGGCGCTCGATTCTGGCATTCAATGCCTACAATGGCGATTTGGTGAAGAAGTGGGACTTCGTTAACGACGCCACTCTCAAGACCCTGGTGCCCAACATGGGTAGCATCCCGGGTGAAGTGGTGCCAGTCGAGATCCTTCCGGGAAGCAACAAGGCCCAGCGGGTCTACTTCACGGACAGTTCTGGTAGTGCCTACGCCCTCGGGGCCAAGGTTTCGTCCGGGTTGCGCACGGATACCTCGGACATCACGTCTTGGGGGGTGCGCTGGATCTACAACGGCAAGAATGACGGAACCGCAGTCAGTTCAGCACCGGCGGTATTCAGCCTCCCGTACGGGTACCCCACGACCCGCACAACGGCTCCCACAGCCATGGTTCCTGCCGTCGGTGTGGTTTTCGGCACTGGAGACAGGAACGACCCGATGGATAATGACACCATCAATCCCGGCGGCGGCGGGACTACCAAGCGCAACCGAATGGTTGTGATCCTCGACCGACAGGACAGTGCCGATATCACCGCCTCCGGCGGGGGGAGCTTGGATGCCAAGGGGAGTGCGGTGGAAGACCTCGCGGATCTCACCACCGTCAGTTCCACCTCTGATACCCGGATCGACTCCAGCAACTCGGCCTACTACCTGAAGGCCAAGAACGGCTACTACCTGAACCTGGATGTTGGTGTGGCCAAGCCGGACACCTCCGGTGCGTGGTTCTACAAGAAGGTGATCATCCCTGCGGTGGTCCTGGACAACGCCCTGTTTTTCACCACCTTCATGCCGAGTACCACCACAGACATCTGCGCCGGTGCTGGTATCTCGTACACCTACCGGATGTGCGATGTGCTCAAGCCGCTTTACAATAGTGGCACGACGCAGGCCTCTACTTCCTCATGCAGTGGTTGGGTTTACCGCTTCAACGATATTCCCAGTCGCCTGGGCAATGTTGGGCTATCTGGTGTGATCCAGGCCGGGGAGAAATACAACGAGAATCCCGAGGGGTCGGGTGCCAAGAAGGAAGTGGACCCCACTTTCATGGGCACCGGTAAGCGCCTGGACATCCCACGCCCCAAGGCATGGCGTATCATTCGGTAACAGGGTTTGTGTGTTCCGATCGGGGCCCTTCGGGGCCCCGTTTCTGATTTATTGGGAGTGGCATGGAAGGCAGTGAGCGGCTTCGAGCAAAAAAATCCTTCGGGCAGAACTTCCTGATTCATCAGGGTGCCATCAAGGCCATCCTGGCCAATGCGCTGGCCTCTCCGGCGGCGGGCCTGCTGGAGATCGGTCCCGGTCCGGGAACCCTGACTGCGGGGCTGCTGGATGACGGGCGGCCCCTCTGGGCCATGGACCTGGATCCCGAGGCCTGCGACCTGCTGCAGCGGCGCTTCGGGGATCGTCCGAACTTCCACCTGCTCCAGGGGGATGCGGTGCGCTCGCCCCTCCCGGACGTAGCCTCGCTTTCCATCATCGGCAATCTGCCCTACAACGTGGCCACCCCCATCCTGACTCGCTTCATGCTGGAGTCCTTGCCCTGGGAGCGTATGGTGCTGATGTTCCAGCTGGAGGTGGGGCAGAGGATCCTGGGGGTGCCTGGCACCAAGGATTACGGCCCTCTGTCAATCCTGAGTCAGGCTGTGGCGCGTGTGACCCGGATCATGAAGCTAGGGCCGGGTTCCTTCAGGCCTGCACCGAAGGTGGACTCCATCGTCCTCCTCTTCGAACCCAGGGCTGACGCCCTGGCCCTGGAGGAGCGGAAACCCCTGCTGGATCTGCTGCACCGGAGCTTCGCCCAGCGGCGCAAGACCCTGGCCAACAACTGGGGAGGTTGGCTGGGTCCTGAACAGATCCAGGCGGTGCTGGAGGCCGAGAATCTGTCTCCCTCCGTCAGGGCCGAGGCGGTGCCTGTGGCCAACTGGATTTCCATCATGAGGCGACTTGCGGGATAGTAGAGGAGTCTTACTCTTACTGGTAAGAGGGATGTCACATGCGTATCACTTCCAAAGGACAGGTCACCATCCCGATTGAAGTTCGTGAAAAAGCGGGCCTTCTGCCCCACACCGAGGTCGTCTTCGAGTTCGACGGCAATGCTGTTCGAATTCTTCCGGTGGAGTCCGTCCAGGGGGAGGGCCGGGGACAGGCGGTGCTGCGGCACCTCGCGGGTCGGGCGACCACAAAGTTGAGCACGGACGAAATTCTCGCCCTGACCCGCGAACCATGACCCCGGTTCTTGTGGATAGCAATGTTATCTTGGATGTAGCCACCGGGGATCCTGTCTGGTGTGAGTGGTCCTCGGACCATCTTCGGGGGCTAGCGGAGCGGGCGATCCTGGTGATCAACCCGATCATTTATGCAGAGGTATCCATCGGATTTGATCGCATTGAAGACCTGGAAGAAGCTCTTCCTGCATCTCTCTTCCGGCGAGACCCGCTTCCTTGGGAGGCCGGTTTCCTGGCTGGCAAGAGTTTTCTCGAGTACCGACGCCGCGGGGGGCTCAAGGTGACCCCCCTTCCGGATTTCTACATCGGGGCCCACGCGGCCCTGGCGGGTTTCAGGCTCCTCACCAGGGATGCCTCCCGCTATCGCACCTATTTTCCCAAGCTCCAGCTCGTCTCTCCTGAATGAGGTTCCATGATTCCCAACGCCCAACCCTTTGACTCCTGGTCCGAACCCCCTGCGGAGGGTGAGCTGCGTCTTGTCCCCATCGGGGGCCTGGGGGAGTTCGGGATGAACTGCATGGTGGTCCACACCAGCAAGAGCCTCTTCCTGGTGGACTGCGGTCAGCTCTTCCCCTCGGACGATCAGCCCGGAATCGATAGCATCGTGCCCGATTTCGCCTACCTGGAGCCCTTCGCCGACCGCATTGAGGCGGTGCTCCTGACCCATGGCCACGAGGACCACATCGGTGCCTTGCCCTACTTCCTGGAACGCTGGCCCGTGCCTGTCTACGGTTCTGCCTTCACCATGGGGTTGGTGGAGGGCAAGCTCCGGGAGCATGAGCTCTGGGATGGCCGCCGGATGCATGTGGTGAACGACTTTGACCGCCTTCCCATCGGGAACGGCGAGATCCAGGCCGAGTGGATCCCCGTGACCCACAGCATTCCCGATGCCTGCGCCATTGCCCTCCACACCCCCCAGGGAGTGATTGTCCACACGGGTGACTACAAGCTCGACCCGACGCCAGTGGATGGCCGTCTCACGGGCATCGCCCGTCTGAAGGAGCTGGGCGAAGCTGGGGTCGAGGTGCTGCTTTCGGACTCCACCAATACCCTCAAGCCCGGCTCCACGCCCTCCGAGGCTGTGTGTCGCGATGGGCTCCGCAACGCCCTCCGCAAGACTCCGGGCAAGCTCATCGCTGCGACCTTCAGCTCCAATATCCACCGCATCCAGACCATGCTGGACTTGGCCTGCGAGGAGAAGCGGAAGGTCTGTCTGGTGGGGCGCTCCATGGATCGCAACATCAACCTGGCCCGGAGCCTGGGCAAGTTGACGCTGAAAGACGATGTCTTCATCGATCAGCGCGACATTTTCCGCTTCCCCCCGGAGCAGGTGATGGTGATCTGCACGGGCACCCAGGGCGAGGAGATGAGCGCCCTGATCCGCATCCTGAAGGGTGAGGTCAAGGGCGTGAAGGTAGAGCTGGGTGACCGGATCCTTCTGAGCAGCCGCGCCATCCCCGGGAACGAAGTGGGCATCACCCGGATGCTGGATGTGGCGGCCCGCCAGGGCGCCGAGACCCTCTCGGACGATCTGGGCGTCATCCACGCCACCGGTCACGGTTGCAAGGATGATGCGGCGGCCATGATTGAGATGCTCAAGCCTACCTACATGGTGCCGGTGCACGGCACCTTCCGTAACCTCCTGATCCATGGCCGCCTGGCTGAATCCATGGGCTGGAGCCCCCGGAATGTCCTGCTGCTGGAAGGGGGCGAGTGCCTCCAGCTCATCAAGGGTGCCGGGGCCCGCTTTGCGGGTCGAGTGCCCGTGGGCAAGTGCTTCGTGGACCAGGGCGTATCCCACATGGTGGATGCCCGGGTCATCCATGACCGCCTGATCCTCCAGGAGGATGGCATTGTGATGGTGACGCTCCTGGTGGATCCTCAGACCCGGGATCTGGTGGGAGATCCCACGATTCTGAGCCGCGGTTTCGTAGTGCTTTCGGATGATCAGGCCTATGGTACCCTGCTGCGGAGTGCGGCCCGGAAGGCCTTTGAGGACGCCCCCCTGGAGGTCCGGAAGGACAAGGACCTGCTCATCGAGCTGATCCGTCAGACCCTGCGTCGGATCATCCGCAAGACCACCCAGACCCGGCCGATGGTGGTGCCGATGATCCTCGAGGCACAGGCTTCCATTTGAGCGGTGTCACTCCCCGCTTCGCCCCTCCTTTAACGCTTCCCGCAGGCTCTTCTGGAGTTCATCCACCAGGATCACCATTCGGGCCTGTTGGACCGAAGTGAGGGCGTTCATGATCTCGCTTTCGAAACTCTGACGCAGATCATGCTGCTGGCGTCTCAGGATGACGAACTGCTGGATCAGCGGCTTCAGTCTGGTGTTCTTCTCATCCTCTGAGCCTGGGCCCAGGAGAACCCCATTGAGCTGCTGTTTCAGCTGCCGCATCTGGCGGTGCCGCTCCATGGAATCCTGGTCGAATCGGGTCCATCGGTCCGCGATGGCTCTGGCCCGATCTTCGGAAACCCCCAGGGTCTGCTGGATCCGCTGGGTCCGGATCTGGTGTAGCTGGATCAGAACAGGACCTTGGCGCCAGCCCATGCCCCGGCGCCCTCCCCCCATGCCCGGTCCCCCTTGGGCACCCAGGGTGGAGGCAAGGACGAGGCATAGCAGTGGGCGGATCATGGTTGACTCCCGTTGGGGGCTTGAGAGGCCGCCAGCTTCTTCAGGACGGCTTTGGATTCTTCCGGGCTCAGGTCGCCGAGCTGGTTGAGAGGGTCCTCGGAGTCCTGGAATGGGGCTTCGGGCAGGGTTTCCAGAACTTCGGTTTCAGGGATTGAGGCGGTTACGGTGGGTGTCTGGGGGGTGGCCCGGCCTGCCCAGTAGCCTCCGAGCCCAGTTGCCACCATCAGGGCGGCGGCGGCCGCCCAGAGGAGGGGCTGGGTGCGGAGCTGTCGCACGGGACGTCCCGGCAGCTTGCGCAGGACCCGATCCGGCAGGGCGTCGAAGTAGCCTGCCGGGGTCAGAGGCAGGTCGGCATCCTCCATGGCCAGCCACTGGACTCGAGCTTCCCGGCACGTCGGGCAGGCCCGGAGGTGGGCCTCCGCCTCGCCGTTCAGGTCCAGCGGATCTGCCTGGATGGCTTCCAGGGTTCGCAGACATTCCTCCGGCAGGGGGCGGTTCATTGGGTTCCTCCCTTGAGGTGGCGGGTGAGGTTCTGGATGGCGTGGAAGATGTGCGCCTTGACGCTTCCCACGGAAATGCCCATCTCCTGGGCGATGCGCTCGTATTTCCAGTCGTTGTGGATCTTGAGCAGCAGGGCCTCCTTCTGGCGATCGGGCAGACGGGGCAGGGCCTCCCGCAGCAGACGCCTGGATTCGTGGTCCAGCAGGGCTGTCATCTGGGGCTCTTCCACCCTCAGGGCCGGGTGATCCTTGCCTTCCTCTTCCATTTCCAGGGGGTGGTGGTTGAGTCGCTGGCGATCCTTTGCCCCCAGGGCCTGGCGGGTGGCGATGGTGATGATCCAGGTGCGGAAGCTGGATTCGAAACGGAAACCCGGCAGAGCCCGGTAGGCCCGGAGGAAGGTCTCCTGGACCACGTCGTCGGCATCGCCGTGGCTCCTCAGGATCGAGTAGGCCTTGGCGTAGACATCCCTCTGGAATCGCTCCATTAGTTGGCCGAAGGCGGCCTGGTCCCCCGTCTGGGCGGACTTCACCCATTCCAGGACCTCTGGCGCGTGCAGGGGATTGTTGACCTGGGAAGGCTGCATCAGGAGGGTGTCAGTCGAAATGGTTATCATCATAGTGGCCCAGGGGAAACACAACCCCTTCATCCAGGTAGACCGGATGGGGAGGCCTGAGGTTGAATGGAGAAGTTCAAATCGGAGCCTTGCCATGGTCATGTCCCGCAGTCGCATATACCCCCTCTTCACGGAAGAGCAGCTGAGAGTGCGGATCAAGGAGATGGGGGAGCAGCTCACGAAGGACTACGCGGGCCACAATCCCGTCGTGATCGGGCTCCTGAACGGCGTCTTCCCCTTCTTCGCGGATCTCACCCGGGCCATGGACCTGGACATGGACATCTCCTTCATGCGGGTTTCCAGCTACGGTGGGGGCACCGATAGCACCGGCGAAGTGAAGATCATCCACGATCTCGACAAGTCCATCCGGGGCCGCCACGCCCTCATCGTCGAGGACATCGTGGATACCGGCCTCACCCTCCACAAGGTCCGCAACCTCCTGCTGGATCGGGAACCCCTGAGCCTGAAGATCGTCTCCCTCCTGGACAAGCCCAGCCGTCGGCGGGTGGAGGTCCCGGTGGACTACATCGGCTACTCCATTGAGGATCACTTTGTGGTGGGCTTCGGGTTGGATCTGGATGGCAAGTACCGCAACCTGCCCTATGTGGGCATCTACAATCCCGCCTGATGAAACGTCTCCTCGTCTTTCCTCTCCTCCTTGGACTCCTGGCCTGTGGCTACCAGCGTCTGGACCGCCGTCCCCGTTCCGCCGCATGGATGGCCCGGGGTGAGACCATCCGCATCGCCAGCTTCCAGAATCGGACCTCCCATCTGGGGGCTGAGGATACCTTTCGCAAGGCCCTCGAGAACCGCATCGTTGCAGCTACCCCGTGGAAACTGGTGCCCCCGGGCAGCGCCTCCCGCTGGGTGCTCCAGTGCAACCTCCTGCGCTATGAGGTGAAGGTGCTGGGGCTCTCCCTGGGATCTTCGAGTGTCCAGGGATCCGCTGGCACCGCCAGTCGGCTCGAAGTCGTGGTGGTGGCCTCGGTTCAGCTCCTGGATGGGCGCACGGGGGATGTGGTGGCCACCCGCCCCCAGCTGACCTTCTCCAACCAGTATCGGGTGGATCAGAATTTCGCCAGTTTCGACAACCGGGAGCTGCGGGTTCTGGAGACCCTGGCGGATGACTTTGCCGAGAGCTTCCTGACCCAGCTGCTGGAAGGGACCGCTGAATGAGTGCCCCCGAAGCCTGGTGCAAGGCCGAGTACGCCCTCCTCCATGGCGAGGACGGTGAAGGCCGACTGGACGCCATGGAGGCCTGGAAGGCCCGCCATGTCGATCCGGAGTGGGCGGAGTTCTCTCTTTCCGTGTGCGCCGAGGGCTGTCCCTGGGCCGAAGTACAGAATGCCCTGATGGAATCCGCGCCCCTGGGGACCCACCGGGTGGTGGTGGTCCCCCAGGCCGACAACCTGCTGGCCAAGGCCAAGGAGATCCCCGCCTCCATCAAACAGATCCTCCAATCTCCCCTTTCGGATACCCGCCTGCTGCTGGTCTCGCGGACCTCGCTTCAGGCTGGGCCGGGCCGCATCCTGGGTTCCAAGCCCTTCAGCGAATGGGTCCAGCAGGGCCGGGTGTTCAAGGTCGGGGCATTGGAGGAGAAGGAGGCCACCGCATACCTGGAGACCCAGGCTCGGGCCATGGGACTCCAGTTCGAATCCGGACTGCCCCAGCGACTGGCCGCTCGCATGGGCGGCAATCCCGGCATCCTGCGCCGGACTTTGGAGGTGCTGGACCTGCTGGCCGAGGATCGACGCATCACGGCCTCCCTGGTGGATCAGGCCACCTTCCGCCTGGGGGAGCAGGGGGCCTTCGTCTGGTCCCAGGCCTGGCAGCGAGGGCAGCTGAGTCAGGCTTTGAACTGTCTGCGAATGGCCCTGGAGGATGACCCTGAATCCGCTCCCCTGATGCTACTGGGCCAGGCTCGTCGCGAAGTGGATCGTCTGTGTCGTCTCGCCGAGGCAAGGGCGGCGGGTCTGCGCAACTCCCAGGAGCTCCTGGAGGCCCTGGGGCTGAGTGCCCGCCAGGCCTTCCTTTTGGATGGCTACCAGCGGACCCTGGATCGAATCCGGCCGGAGGGGGCCGTGCGCCTGTTGAATCTGGTGGTCCAGACGGATATGGACCTCAAGGGGACGGCCCTGGGGCCCCATGGGCCTCTCCTTGGCTTGACCTTGGCACTGAGTCGGGCCTGGGGATAAAAATAGTTTCTAGTCTATTCATGCCTGTTTAATCGATAATGCTCCCGGTGCGCCTCGATGTGGCTCTGGGGTATGTATGGACAATTCTTCTATCGGCTTTTTTTCCCGCTGGGCCCGGCGCCCCTGGTACTGGTTCTGGAAGGCCCTGGAGGCCCGCCAATACCGGGGGCGGGAGTACAGTCTTCAGGTTCCCTTCGGTCGCAGGGTGCATACCCCCTGGTTTGCAAAACCCGACGGAAGCCTCTTTTCCGAGGCTCTGTCCGTTGCCCAGGAAGGGGGATACGTCTCCCAGAGCCCGGACCGGGCGTACCTGCTCTGCAGGATGGTGCAGCATGCTTCCCTGCTGGGGGGGGATTTGGCGGAATGCGGTGTTTTCCGCGGGGGCTCAGCCCATCTCATGGCAGAAACGCTGGCAAGGCTCGGCGGGACGGGCAGGCAACTGCACCTTTTCGACACGTTCTGCGGTGTACCTGATTTTGCTGACGCCAAGCGGGATTACCACCGAGCTGGCGACTATGGCAATACCTCCCTGGACGCCGTCCAGGCCCGCCTCGCCGCATATGGCGGGCAGTGCCGCTTCCATCCCGGTGTCATCCCCGAAAGTTTTTCTGGCATCGATCTGGGGCAGCGTTTCTCGCTGGTCAACGTGGATGTGGACCTCCACCCGACCACTCTGGCCTGCTGTCATTGGTTCTGGCCACGACTTGTCCCGGGGGGCGTCATGATTTTCAACGATTACGGGTTCTTTCCCTATCGCAACTCTACGCGGCTAGCGGTGGATACGTTTTTCATGAAACATCCCGAGGAGCCCATCATCCTTCCATCGGGGCAGGCGATGGTTATCAAGACAAATTCCTGGAGTGATCGTGGTGTGGCTGGTTGCAGTTGTTGATGGGTGATAGGATATACATATGAATTATGACTTGAACGCTTCCTGGCTCACCAGGCAGCCAGGTTGAGCAGGTGAATCAGTTTCTTCTCAAGGGGTGAGGAGTCTTCCGGATGTGCGGTATTGCAGGCTTCACGACAGCCATGGACCAGGATTCCGCCATGGAGCTGCTCGGGTTCATGGCTGGGGAACTGCATCACCGGGGGCCGGATGGGACAGGAATATACCTGGATGAGGGGGTTGGGCTCGTCAATACCCGGCTGGCCGTCATTGATATCGAGGGCGGGAGCCAGCCCCTCGGAAATGAGGACGGGCGCTTCTGGGTGGTGCAGAACGGCGAGATCTACAACCACTCCGAACTGAGAATCGAACTGGCCGAGCTGGGCCACCACTTCGAGACACGTTCGGACACGGAAGTCATCCTTCATGCCTTTGAAGAGTGGGGGCCCGCCTGTCTGGAACGCTTCAATGGGCCTTTCGCCCTCGCCTTGTGGGATCGCAAGAAGCGTTCCCTCTTCCTGGCCCGGGACCGGTTCGGGGTCCGCCCGCTCTTTCTTGCGGATCTCGGCAGCGGCCTGGCATTCGCCTCGGAGGCCAAGGCTTTGCTGCGGCATCCTGGGCTCGGGCGGGAGCTGGACCCCGGATGCGTGGTCGACACCTTCTCGATCTGGTCGACCTTGCCTGATCGCTCCGCCTTCCGGGGGATCCGGGAACTTCCGCCAGGGCACTGGATGAGTGTGGAATCCAGCGGGGTCAGGCGACTGCACCAGTGGTGGGATCTTTCTTTCCGGGCCTCTGGCGAGGGTGAAATCCGAGATGCCGCTGATCAACTGGATGTCCTGATGCGGGATTCTCTCCGTCTCCGGCTGCGGGCCGATGTGCCGGTGGCGGCGTACCTCAGCGGCGGCTTGGACTCCTCCATCATCGCGGCCCAGGCCCGGGAACTGGTTGGCTCCAGGCTGACCTGCTTCGGGATCGGTTTCGAGGACCCCGACTATGACGAAAGCCGCCATCAGGAGCGGGTCGCCAAGAGCCTCGGGGTGGATTTCCATCGGCTTACGGTGGATTCGGCGGACATCGCCGCCCTGTTTCCTGAGGCGGTGCTGCTGGCGGAAAAGCCCATCCTCCGCACCGCTCCGGCTCCCATGCTGGCGCTTTCCGGGCTGGTGCGGAAGGCTGGCTTCAAGGTGGTTCTCACCGGGGAAGGGGCTGACGAGGTCTTCGCTGGCTACGATCTCTTCCGGGAAGCCCAGATCCGGCGCTTCTGGGCGCGGGAACCTGAATCCAAGCTTCGGCCCAGGCTCTTTGAGCGCTTGTATCCGTGGCTCAACCGAAGCCTCAGCCAGCGGCCCGCTTACGCCCAGGCCTTCTTCGGTACCGGCATCAGCGACCATGAGGATCCCCTGTACAGCCATCGGATCCGTTTCGGGACGACGGCCAGGCTTCTGCGCTTCCTGGATCCGGACATCCATGTCCAGGGGCACACGGAAACCCGCACCCGGGCCATGCTGGCGCCCGCTTTTGACGAATTCAGCTCATTGGGGAAGGCCCAATACCTTGAGATCACCACCTTTCTTCAGGGCTATCTGCTCCACAGCCAGGGGGATCGGATGCTCATGGGGCGTTCCGTGGAGGGGCGCTTTCCCTTCCTGGATCATCGGGTGGCGGAATTCGCCGCCTCCCTGCCGGATTCTCTGCGGCTCCAGGGCTTGAAGGACAAACGTATACTGCGGCACTGGGCCAGAAGATTCCTGCCGCCGGATGTGGCCGAGCGTCCCAAGCACCCCTACCGGGCGCCCATTGCCCGGATCTTCCTGGGGGCCGGCGCCCCGGCCTACGTTGCGGAGCTTCTGGAGCCAGCGCGACTTGCCCAGACTGGGCTCTTCCACGAGCGCAACGTGGGGCTGCTGCGGGAGAAATGCCTGCGGAACCTCGCAACGGGCATTGGCGAGACGGATGAGATGGCCCTTGTGGGCATCGTCTCACTCCAACTCCTCCACGAACAGATGGTCCGACGTCCTTTGCTGGCCCCCAGACTTTCGCCGGGGCGCCTGGTGGTTGGCGATCAGGTCCTCAACCCCGCGGGGGTTGCATGAGCCCCCTGCGTCTTATCCAGGACACCCTACTGGCCTCCGCAGCATTCAGTCCAGAAAAGGAGGCGCTGGTGGCGGATGGCCTTCGCCTCAGCTATCGGGAACTCCGGGACTTCGCCCTCGGCTTCGCCCGCAAGTTCATGGATTGCGGTCTGATTGCTGGCGACCGGGTGGCCCTCTTCCTGCCCAATGGAGCCGAGCTGGCTGCTGCGCTCTACGGTGTGTGGCTCGCGGGGGGAGTGGCGATGGTGGTGAACCCCCAGACCCGGAGCGAGAAGCTTGCCTTCCTTCTGGAAGACAGCGGAGCGCGGCTTCTGGTTGCCCATCCCCTCCTGGAGTCGACCGCCTGTCGGGCACTGCTCGTCATGGCAGGAGAAAAACCAGGACTGGTGATGGCGGAGGCCTTGCCAGCGACCGTTGAGCAACCGGAAATCGGCCTCGTTGCGACAGATCTGGCGATGATCCTTTACACCTCCGGCAGTTCTGGCCACCCCAAGGGGGTCATGCTCACGCATCAGAACATCACCTTCACTCTGGAAAGCCTGATCGAGTACCTGCGCCTGGACTCCAGCGACCGGATTCTCAATGTCCTGCCTCTGGCCTTCGATTATGGGCTCTACCAGCTCCTCATGGCGATCCGCCTCGGAGCCACGCTCATACTGGAGCAGGGCTTCGGGTATCCGGCCCTCATCGAACAGCACATCCAGGATGAGTCCATCACGGTCTTCCCCGGGGTGCCCACCCTTTTTGCCACGATGCTGTCCCGCGTCGCGACGGAACCCAAGGCCTTTCCCACCGTGCGAAGGGTCACCAATACGGCGGCGGCCCTGCCTTCAAGCTTCACGCCTGGACTCCAGGCCATGTTCCCCCAGGCTCTTGTCTTCCGGATGTACGGTTTGACGGAGTGCAAGCGGGTCTGCTACCTGGAGCCGGAAGAGCTGGAGCGGAGACCGGAGTCGGTGGGCAAGGCCATCCCCGGCACCCAGGTCTTCCTGGTGGATGAGGAGGGGAGACGGGTGGGCCCCGGGGGGACGGGGATTCTGCATGTGCGGGGGCCTCACATCATGGCGGGGTACTGGAAGCGTCCTGATCTCAGTGCAGAGATGCTCCTGGAGGGGCAGTACCCGGGGGATCGCGTACTCTGCACGCGGGATCTTTTCCATATGGATGCCGAGGGCTTCCTCTATTTTCTGGGACGCAGTGACGACATCATCAAATCCCGGGGGGAGAAGGTCAGTCCGGTGGAAGTGGAGCGGGTGCTCTATGGCATCCCGGAAGTGAGGGATGCCGCAGTGGTCGGGGTTCCGGACCCTCTGCTCGGGGAGGCCATCCACGCCTTTCTGACCCTGGTGCCCGGGGCCGAGTGGTCGGAACGCCGTTTCCGGCGCTTCTGCCAGGAACGCTTGGAGAGCTTCATGGTGCCGCAGGTTTTTCACGCCCTGGAGGACATGCCCAAGGGGGCCAACGGAAAAATCTTGAAAAGATATATGATTGATTTATTTACAAGTGGAGAGCCCAGTGGAAACCCTTGAGTCCCAGCTTCGCTGTTTCATTGCAGACAACTTCTTCGTGGAACCCGATGAGCTGAGTGGAGATGCCTCCCTGCTCGGTTCCGGGACGCTGGACTCCACGGGCGTGCTGGAGATCATCCTCCACTTGGAGGAGGCCTATGGCATCACCGTTTCGGATGCGGAAGCCCTTCCGCGGAATCTGGACACCATCAACAATCTGATCCGCTTCATTGCCTCCAAGCGGGCAATGGCCACGGCATGAAGGGGGATTCCAGGCTCATCAATGAACTGCTCGCTTTTGATCGTGGAGCAGTCGTAGAGGGCATCTGCCATGGCCTTCGCCAGCAGGTTCACCGAAGCCTCCATCGGAAGGGGGTCGTCCTGGGGCTCAGCGGCGGCATTGACAGTTCCGTGTGCGCAGCCCTTGCTGTCCGGGCTTTTGGTCCTCGGGGGGTGCTGGGGCTCCTGATGCCGGAGGCCCACTCGGATCGTGAGAGTGAGCGTCTGGGCCGCCTGATGGCCGAGAAACTGGGCATTGAATGCCTTCTTGAGACGATCACCCCGGCCCTGGAGGGCCTGGGCTGTTACCGACGGCAGGAGGAGGCCATCCGGCAGGCCATCCCGGCCTATGGTCCTGGGTGGCGCTCCAAGATCGTCCTGCCGAGCGTGGTGGAGAGTGAGGCCTACCGTTTCAATACCCTCGTGGCCCTCTCTCCGGAGGGGGAAGAGTTCCGGTGCCGTCTGGCCCCCAAGGCATACCTGGCTCTGGTGGCAGCCACCAACTTCAAACAGCGGGTCCGCAAGACCTTTGAGTACTACCATGCCGATCGCCTGGCATTCGCCGTGCTCGGGACCCCCAACCGCCTGGAATACGACCAGGGCTTCTTTGTCAAGAACGGCGATGGTGCTGCCGACCTCAAGCCCATCGCACACCTGTACAAGACCCAGGTCTATGCCCTGGGGAAATACCTGGAACTCCCGGAGGAGATCCAGGGGCGGGCACCCACAACGGACACCTATTCGCTGCCCCAGTCACAGGAGGAATTCTACTTCCCGCTGTCCTACCAGCCCATGGACTGCTGCCTGCTGGCCTACAATCGGGGGCTTGCCCCGGAGGAGACGGCTGCTGAAATGGGGCTGGCCACGGAACAGGTGGAACGTGTCTACAGGGACATCGAAGCCAAGCGCAGGGTTGCCAGATACCACCACGAAGCCCCCTTGCTGATCGAAGCACTGGACGGGATCCATGCCTGAAACCCAGGATGTGATCATCGTCGGCGCTGGTGGATTCGGGCGGGAAGTGCACCAGTACCTTCTCGATGCCCTCCAAAGTCGGCCAGGCTACCGCTTCAAGGGCTTTCTTGATGACGACCCCGATACCGCTGGCACCCTCCCTGGCAACCAGCTACTCCTGGGGGACATCCTGGATCATGTCCCCCATGTCAAGGAGCAGTTTGTCGTTGCCATTGGGGATCCTGAACCCCGAGCGAGGATCATCCGGATCCTGGCTGGTCGGGGCGCCAGGTTCTTCACCCTGATCCACCCCAGCGCCTATGTTGCCAGCACTGCCGATATCGGAGCTGGTTGCATCGTATGCCCGTTCTGCAGCATTGGAAATGGGGCTTCCATCGCAGATCATGTCGTTCTGACCTGGTATTCCTCGGTGGCCCACGATGCTCGGGCCGAGTCCTTTTCCGTGCTTTCCCCCTATTCCACCATCAACGGGGGGGCGGTACTCGGGGAGGGGGCTTTCCTGGGTGCCCACGCCGTGGTCAACCCCCTTCAGACCATTGGTGCGTGGGCCAAGGTGGGTGCCGGGGCAGTGGTCTATCGATCCGTTCCCCCGCAGAGCCTTGCCATGGGGAACCCTGCGCGCACGGCCCCCTTGATGCGGGAGGAATCCCAGGGGACTTGAGTCGGAGGGGGGGAGCGGTCATCTTGGTCCTAGCGAGGTACCCATGACTGAATGTTCCCTGACATCCCTGGAGGCAGTGGAGGCCCACTCGGTCCTCCCCAAGGACTGGCGAGTCGATCTGGGGGACCTGTCTTCCCTGGACCTCACCCTTTCTGCGCTGGAATTGATTCGGCGCGCCACCTCCCGGCTACCCCAGGATGTCATCACGGCTTTGGCCAGGGGGCGCGCGTCCGAAGCCGAAGGCAGTCGGGCTGCCAACACCCTGGGCACCATGCTGGAGAATGTTGAGCTGGCGGACCGTCACGTGGCACCCCTCTGTCAAGACACTGGGACCGTGATCTTCTGGGTGCGTCACCCCTTTGGTGCCTCCCAGCGCGCCCTCAAGCAGCAGGTCCGCCAAGCCGTGGTGGAGGCCACGAACCGGAGCTGGCTGCGCCCCAACTGTGTGGCGGCCTTATCGGGCAAGAACCCCGGCAACAACCTGGATCCGTTCAAGGAAGGCCATCCTGTCATCCACTTCGAGGAATGGGAGCGTCCGGAGGTCGAGATCGACATCATGCTCAAGGGCGGAGGCTGCGAAAATGTCGGGGGCCAGTACCGCTTGCCCGATGTGACGCTGGGGGCTGGCCGCGACCTCAAGGGGGTGCGCAAGTGCATCATTGACGCTGTGGTGAAGGCCCAGGGCCAGGGCTGTGCTCCGGGCATCCTCGGTGTGGCCATCGGGGGCGACCGGGTCACGGGTTACGAAAAGAGCAAAGAACTCCTCATGCGGCGTCTGGATGTGGCCAATCCCGATCCCAGGATGGATGAGTTCGAGAAGGCTCTGGTGGCGGATCTCAATACCCTGGGTATCGGTCCCATGGGTTATAGCGGCCACACGACGGTGCTGGGGGTGTCCGTGGAGGAAATGTTCCGCCACCCCGCCAGTTTCTACGTCAGCATCAGCTACATGTGCTGGAGCAGCCGCCGCATGACGCTCCGTCTCCAGAACGCCAGTCCCGCGATTTTCGAGTAGGTTTGCCATGATCCGTTTGAACACTCCCATTTCCGAATCCGATATCCGTGCCCTGAAGGTTGGGGACGAAGTGCTCCTATCCGGCCGTGTCGTCCTCAGCCGGGACATGGGCCACAAGTTCATGGTGGAGGAGAAGCCCGAGTGGCTGCGCCCCATCCTCGACGAGGCCGTCATCTATCACTGTGGCCCGGTGGTCAGGAAGGAGGCCGACGGCACTTGGTCCTTCGTCTCCTCGGGTCCCACCACCAGCATCCGTGAGGAACCCTACCAGGCTGATGTCCTTGAGACCTATCGGGTCCGGGGCGTCATCGGCAAGGGGGGGATGGGCGCCAAGACCAGTGGCGGTCTCCAGCAGGTGGGGGCCTGCTACTTCCACGCCACCGGCGGTGCAGGAGCCCTCATCGCCGAGCGGATCAAGCGAGTCGTGGACGTGAAGATGCTGGAGGAGTTCGGCAGCCCCGAGGCCTTCTGGATCGTCGAGGTGGAGGACTTCCCTCTGGTGGTCACCATGGACAGCTACGGCGGGAGCCTCCATGAAGAGGTCCTGGCGGCGAGCCTTGCCAATGCCAAAGCACTGACCGCCTAGTGTTTACCTACTCTGACCTCCGCCAGTCTCTGCGGGCATCCCTCGCGGCCTTTCTTTCCCCTGAGGAGGCCGCGGCAGAGGCTGCCCTATGGTTCTCCGAGGGCCTGGGGCGGGAGGCTAGCTGGTTTCATGCCCACGGAATGGAGCCCGTACCCGATGGCGAGCGCCATCAGATCGGGGGCTGGCTGGAGCGTCGCCAGAAGGGGGAGCCCTGGGCCTATATCCTGGGGTGGTCCCTCTGGCGGGGGCGGCGTTTTGAGACCGGGCCCGCGACTCTCATCCCCCGGCCGGAAACCGAACTGGTGCTGGAGGCGGCCCTGGAGGTCGGCAAGCGTCTGGGGGTCCGCCACGCGGTGGATATCGGCACGGGGACCGGCATCCTTGGCATCACCATGGCCCTGGAGACGGACTGGGCCATCACCGCCACGGATATCAGCGAGAAGGCTCTTGCCGTGGCCCAGCGCAATGCCCTCGCCCTGGGAGCCAAGCTGAGCTTCCGGCCCGGGGATCTCCTTGGACCCGTTCCCAATCCCGTGGGACTCGTGGTGTCCAATCCCCCCTACGTCGATCCGGCAGATCGCCCTGGGCTCCAGCGGGAACTGTCCTTCGAGCCGGAGACGGCCCTTTTTGCCCCGGATCGCGGCTTGGCCCTTACCACCGAACTGCTGAAGCAGGCGAGGGTCCGATCAGCTCCAGGGTGTGTCCTGGAGATCGGCTCCGGTCAGGGGGATGAATTGAGCACGCGGGCTCGGGTCATGGGCTGGAAGCGGGTCATGATCCACAGAGATTTCGCCGGACATGACAGGGTTCTGGTGGTCTGCTGACTCCTGGCACGGCCCCTGCACACCTCTGGCGTGGAGTAAGACCATGCGGAAAATATTGCCCATACTGGTGATGGCCCTGACGGTGGGGTGCTCGATCCCCAAGCGTCACGACACGACCCTGACCAAGAAGAACCGGATCCCCTATGTGGAGGACGGCTTGGGGCAGAGCGCCATGTCGGATGGCTCCCTCTGGCGGGACAAGTCGATGGTCGCCGATCTTCGGGCCTCCCGCCTCAATGATCTTGTCACGATCGAGATCTCCGAAGCCACGAGCGCCATCTCCAAGGCCGATCTGACAACCGGGCGCGAGGGTTCCAACAAGTGGACCACTCCGGTCCAGCTTCTCAAGGAAGCCAAGAGCACCAGCACCACGAACAAATACAAGGGCAGCGGCACAACAGGCCGCAGTGCCACCTTTACCACCACGGTCACAGCGCGGATCGTCAAGGTCATGAACAATGGGAACCTCATCTTCGAGGGCTACCGGGACATCCAGCTCAACAACGAGACTCAGCGCCTCTATGTGGCCGGCTTGCTGGATCCCTTACGCCTGGACAACACGAACACCGTGACCAGTGCCCAAGTGGCGGAGCTGCGAATCGGCTATGGCGGTCAGGGCGTGGTGGACGAGACCCTGAAGCCCGGCTACATCAGCCGTCTCCTCAACTTCATCTGGCCCTTCTGATTCGGGGATTCCATGCGCAAGTCCGTCCTTTTCTGCCTGTGCCTGGGTTGCCTCCTCGGAGCTGCCCCGATCCCTGAGAGGAAGGTGGAGGCCCGCCTCAAGGAGGTGGCCCGCCTCCAGGGCGTCCGGGGCAACCAGCTCCTGGGCTACGGCGTTGTCGTCGGTCTCAATGGTACCGGTGACAAGGATCAGACCAAGTTCACGGTCCAGACCCTGACCAATCTCATGGCGCGTCAGGGCATTTCCGTCAGCCCCTCCTCCGTGAAGGTGAAGAATGTGGCGTCGGTGATGGTGACCGCCGATCTTCCGGCCTTCGCCAAGCCGGGCCAGCGCATCGATGTCACGGTCAGCTCCACGGGTGATGCCACGTCCCTCGCTGGGGGCACTTTGCTGATGGCGCCCCTCCAGGGGGCGGATGGGCAGACCTATGCCGTGGGGCAGGGGCCCCTGCTGGTGGGTGGCTTCGCCGCAGGCGGTGGGGGGGGTGGGGCTACCAAGAATCACCCCACCGTGGGCCGGGTGCCAGATGGTGCCCTGGTGGAGCGGGAGGTCGCTGGCAACTTCAACGATCGGCGCTTCCTCCGGTATAGCTTGGTGGAAGAGGACTTCACCACCACCGTTCGCGTGGTCCACAGCATCAACGAGGAGCTGGGGATGGAAGTCGCCAAGCCCCTGGATTCGCGCACGGTGGAGGTCTTGGTGCCCGAAGGATTCCAGGGGAGGGTCGTGGAACTGGTGGCACGCCTTGAGAACCTGCCGGTCCAGCTCCAGCCCAGGGCCAGGGTGGTTGTGAATGAGAAGACCGGTACGGTGATCCTCGGGACTGATGTGAAGATTGGTGCTGTGAGCATCGTCCAGGGTGGTCTCTCCATTGTGGTTAGTTCCACCCCCCTGGTCTCCCAGCCCACCTCTTTGAGTCAGGGGAAGACGGTTGCTGGGGCGAAGAAGGACGTGAATGCCACCGAGGAGAAGGCCAAGATCGCCAGCCTGGAGCCTGGAGTCACCGTGGGCCGGATGGTTGAAATGCTCAATGGCCTGGGGGTCACCCCCAGGGACCTGGTGGCCATCCTCCAGGCCATCAAGGACGCTGGCGCCCTGAATGCCGAGCTGAGGGTCCTGTGAGCAGCCCGCTCCTCAGTTCCCCGGTCCGCCTCCCTTCCGAGGCTTTGATGCAGGAAGTGCCTAGGCCTTCGGACAAGGCTAGCGTTGGCGACGCAGCCAAGCAGTTTGAGGGCATGCTGATGGCCCAGATCTTCCAGACCATGCGGAAGACTGTGCAGCACTCGGGGCTCTTCGGGGATTCCGCCGGGGCCAGGAGCACCTACGAATACCTCCTGGACCAAGCGGTGGTGGACCACGCCATGAGTTCCGGGAAGGGATGGGGATTAGCGTCACGACTGGAGGAATCCTGGGCTGCCCGTCAGGAATCAGAAAAAATCAAGACCCAGGCTTGATTAATTACCAGCACCTGCCGATAGGAAGACTGATCGAGGTGCAGGATGCGGGTGAGTGGCAAGACAAGCGGGGTCGGGGCCTCCCAGAGCGTGGGCAAGACGGCGTCTGCATCCACCCACCAAGCCGTTTCCGGCACCGTATCCTTGGGCGTGGGAGACGCCCTGAGTGTTTCCAGCACCGCCAGCTTCATCACCGTGGTCCAGGCCCGGATCGCCAAGCTCCCGGATGTCCGGGAGGCCAAGGTGGAGGCTCTGCGGGCTCAGCTTGAATCCGATGATTACCACCCGGATGGGGAAGCGGTGGCCGAAGGCTTGGTTCGGGACTATACGCCTCCCCGCCAAGATTCGTGATGTACCGCTATGATCACTCCGCTCGGCCAGAGGCAGATCTTTCAGACCGCCAACGTTGAAGCGGTTCGGATGTCCCTGGAGATGAGTGAGCATATCCAGAGGGAAGCGGCCCGGCGGAAGGCCGCAGAGGACCATCTGGCGGAAGATCAGGACAGCGTCCACGAGATCGAGAAGGCCGATGGGCTTCGGACCGAGGAGCGGAGGGGCCGTGGCGGGCAGGAGGCCCAGGCCGGCGAGGCTGAGGAGAGGGAAGATGGTGAAGAACCGCTTCCCGAGGAGTCGGAGTCTGCCGCTCCCCCTCCGGGGGCTGCCGAGGGGCACCTGGACTTCCTGGCCTGAAACCTCTCCGAATGGTATGTCCCTTGCCATGAGGTTGGTGGGAGGTATTCCATGCTGCATTCGTTGCCGACTCTTCTGGCGGACCTGGAGCATCGGCTCATCGCTGGGGAAGACCCCCTGCCACTGCTGGGGAGCGTTCGCTGGCCAGATGTGATCGATTGGCCCAAGAATCGCGAGGAAGCGTTGACGCTCCGTCAGAGGTTGGCGAACATCCAGGCCCTGATCCAGGGGCTCCAGGCTCCGCTGCGGGCCACCCTCATGGGGCTCAATCAGGACGCGGCGTACCAGCGCAAGGGGAGTGTCCCCCTTCCTGGTTCCATCTCTTTCAAGTTCCAGCAGAGTGTGTAGGAGGTTCCCATGCCGGGCCTGAATTCCAGTCTGAACATCGGACTCTCTGGGCTCCAGGCGACTCAGGGTGCTCTGAACGTCGTTGGTCACAACATCACGAATATCAGCACCCCGAACTACAGCCGTCAGGTCGTCAATCTTTCCACGGCTGGAGCCATTTCCTTTGGCAATCAGATGTACGGCCAGGGAGTGACGCTCACAAGCATCTCCGGGATCCGCAATCGCCTCCTGGACCTCCAGATCAGCCAGACTCTGAGTCGGCAAACCGGGGCTCAGACCCGGGATGCCAGTATCGAAGCCGTCTCCACAGCCTTCGAAGAGACCGACGACTACGGGCTGAGCGCACTGGTCGAGAATTTCTTCCAAGGCTTCCAGGACTTGGCGGCCAATCCCGAGAATGATGCGCTGCGCACCAACCTAGTGGGGCAGGCCCAGACACTGGTGGATGGCCTCAAGAGCCAATACCGGATGTTGGCTGAGCAAAGAGATGCAGCAAACGTTGCGGTCTCTGATCAGGTCGCTGAGGTGAACACCTTGACGGAGCAGATCGCCACCCTCAACAAAGCCGTTGCCCAGGAATCAGCCACTGGCGGCAACAGTGACGCCCGGGATCAACGGGCCGCTCTGGTGGAGAAGCTCTCCAAGCTGGTGGGCATCCAGGCCTTCGAGGATGATTCGGGGCGCCTCCAGATCATGCTGGACAGCGGGACGGGGATTCTTGTGGCAGGAGACAAAGCCAATAGGCTCACCGCCACTGCCGACCCAAGTCTTGGCAACTATTATCGGGTGGACGTGGTTTCGGGCTCCGGGGTTGCCACGGATGTCACCGGAAGCATCCAGGAAGGGTCGCTGGGGGCCAACCTCGACCTCCGGGACAACATCATCGGCGGTTATCAGAGCCAACTGGACCAGTTGGCGGCAGGGATTGCCGGTGGCGTCAATCAACTGCACTACGCGGGTTATGCCCTGGATGGTGTCACCACCAGCAACTACTTCTTCGATGGCACGGTGGCCAACAATGGCCTGCCTACTGGCATTACCTCGGCCAACAACTACCTGGGGATGGTGAATGCCCTCAGTGTGAACTCGGCCATCCAGAGTGACCCCAGCCTCATTGCTGCAGCGGGCGTGGCCGGGCAAGTTGGCGACAATGCCAATGCCAAGGCGATGTTCAACCTTTCGAGCGGTGGGCAATTCTCCACTGCCGTGAGCAGTCTTGTGAATACCATCGGCACGGATGCTCAACGGTATTCGACCAGTGCCACCAACTATGAGAACCTGAGCACTGCCCTTCAGAACCAGCGGGAAAGCGTTTCCGGCGTGGATCTGGACGAGGAGGCAACGAACTTGATGGCATACCAGCGGGGCTATCAGGCATGCGCTCGGTTCATCAATGTCATCGACCAGTTGACCAACCAGCTGATCAACAATTTCGGCGTATAACGGAGAGGTGAGTCATGACCATTCGCACCCCCAGTCCCTCCGCCAATCGTCAGAGCCTTTCTGATCTCAACCGGATCAAGGAACGGCTTGCCATCACCCAGGAGCAGATCTCATCCGGCAGTGCCATTTCACGGTTGGGGGACGATCCAACCGGAGCGGCATTGATTGTCGACTTCCGAGCCTCGGTGGCTCGCAACAATGCCTACGTTGACCAGGCAGACACGGCAGGCAACTTCCTTTCCTCATCGGAGACGGCCGTCAGCGCCATGGAGACTTCGCTGGTCCGTCTCATGGAGCTTGCGACGAATGGACTGGATACCAACCTGACCGCCAATGGCCGAGCCAGTTCAGTGTCGGAGGTCTCAGGCCTGCGGGATTCGATGATGGCTCTCGCCAACACCCAGGTCCAAGGGAAATACATTTTTGCTGGAACCAATACCACGACTGAGCCTTTCAGTTACACCGGCGGCACGCCTCCAGTGGCCTATTCGGGGAACAGTGGCGTGGTTCGCCTGGATGTGTCTCTCAGCGCATCCGTCGCCACCAATGTCGCTGGGGATGCCCTCTGCTTCGGCAGCGGGGGGGCAGGTTCAACCACGGACATGTTCCAGGTCACCACAGATCTGATGAATGCCATGAGTTCAAACGACATTGCACAGATCCAGACGGCGTTCAATAACCTGAAGGCTATCCATGAGGGGGTGAATACCGTCATCACGGATCTGGGTGGACGCCAAGCCGGACTGGATTCCCTCAAGAGTAATCTGGAGAGCTACAACCTGAGCCTTCAGGCCATCCAGGGGACCTACGAGGATCTGGACTACGCAGCAGCCATTACCCAGTTCACGAGGGACCAGACGGCCCAGCAAGCGGCCTTGAGTGTCATGGCCAGGGTCAATGACCAGAACCTGTTTGATTTCCTCGGCTAGGAGAGGTACCGATCGAGGGCTTCAAGGGCGCGGAGTCGGTAGGCTGCGCCTTTGGCCTGTTTCAGGCCGCGGGCGCCCCCGGCGCGTTTGAGGGCCCGGTGGTCAAGAGTTCCATCGGGGAGTTCAGGGAAGAGGCCGAGCATGGCGTTGACCGGGCTGAAGTGCTTCATGGATGCGTGGGCCAAGTGGTGGAGAAGGGAGCCCAGCATGGTCTCCCTGGGGAAGGGCGCTGGAGCCAACGCTGCTGCAGCGCGGTTCACTGAGAAGGCTGCCGCCAGTCCGCTGGCGGTGGACTCCAGGTAGCCTTCGATGCCGCTGAGTTGTCCGGCTATCCACAGGCCTGGCACATTCCTTACCGCCAGGGTTGCATCCAGGACCTCCGGTGCGGCCACATAGGTATTGCGGTGGATGCTGCCGAGGCGGGCAAAGACCGCCTCTTCGAGACCCGGAATCATCCTGAAGACTTCCTGCTGGGCTGACCATTTGAGGCGGGTCTGGAAACCCACCAGGTTGTAGTGGTCACCGGCCAGGGAATCCTGGCGCAACTGCACTGCCGCATAGGGCCATCGACCCGTACGGGGATCCGTCAGCCCCACGGGTTTCATGGGGCCGTGCCTCAACGTCTCCAGTCCCCGTTCAGCCATGACTTCGATGGGGAGGCAGGCTTCAAAGAAGGGGGTGTCGAAGTCGTGCAGATCCGCCTTCGGAGCCGCCATGAGGGCCCTGTGAAAGCGTTCGTAGGTCTCCTGGTCCATGGGGCAGTTGAGAAAGTCGGGTTCCCCCTTGTCGTATCGGGTGGCTCGGAAGGCGATGTCCATATTGATGGAATCCCGTTCGACGATGGGGGCAATGGCGTCGTAAAAGAACAGGCGGGGCTGCCCCAATCGCTGGGCCAGCCATTCCGCAAGGGGCTCGGCGGTGAGGGGGCCTGTGGCGAGGATGGTGGGCATGGAGAGCGAGGGTGTCTCCACGAGGCCCTCGACCCATTGAATCCTGGGGTGGCTTCTCAAGGTTTCGGTGACAAGCCGTGAAAAGGCCTCGCGGTCCACTGCGAGAGAGTTGCCAGCAGGCACCCGGGTCCTTTCAGCACAGGCAAGGACCAGGGAATCCATCCGTCTGAGCTCAGCTTTCAGGATGCCGGTGGCGCTGTTGGGGTCATCACTCTTGAACGAATTGGAGCAGACCATCTCGGCGGCATAGCCAGTCTGGTGGGCCGGGGTGAGGTGGCCAGGGCGCATCTCGTGAAGGTGGACCTGGTGGCCTCGCTGAGCCAATTGCCATGCGGCCTCCGAACCAGCCAGTCCCGCTCCGACAATAAGAATGTCCATACCCAAGGCCTCCCGAGGGAGGGATTCTACCCGGCAAAGGCAGCCAATCCCAGAATCCCCAGGAAGCAGCAGCGGAATTTGCGAAATGACGCCTGATGGCTGATTTTTTTCCTTGCACGCAGCCACGGGGCTGTTAGTCTATCACTTCGCTGCGGTTGAGGCTGCAACGGGTCAGAAGGCGAGGCGGTCGGGAAACGACGGTCAAGCCGGGATGGAACGGGAGCCTTCGGGTTCTGGTGTCATCCTGACGGTTCAGGCGTCTTTGAAAGCCGGATAGAGAGAATGGAAGCCTTTGAGAAGCTACCGTCGCAAGACGGAAAGCGATCAAACATATACTACGAATAGCGAGACCGGTTTTCGAACCGGTTCGAGCATAGAGATTAAACATGAGAGTTTGATCCTGGCTCAGAATGAACGCTGGCGGCGTGCCTAACACATGCAAGTCGGATGTGCCCGCAAGGGTGCATGGCAGACGGGTGAGTAACGCGTAGGAGACCTACCTTTTTGTGGGGAATAACGTTCCGAAAGGGACGATAATACCGCATGAGACCACAGGATTGGATGCCTGTGGTGAAAGCCGGGGACCGTAAGGCCTGGCGCAAGAAGAGGGTCCTGCGTCTGATTAGCTAGTTGGCGGGGTAACGGCCCACCAAGGCGACGATCAGTAGCCGGCCTGAGAGGGTGATCGGCCACACTGGAACTGAGACACGGTCCAGACTCCTACGGGAGGCAGCAGTGGGGAATTTTGCGCAATGGGCGAAAGCCTGACGCAGCAACGCCGCGTGGGTGATGAAGGTCTTCGGATTGTAAAACCCTGTCGTCAGGGACGAAGGCATGGGATTGAATATTTCCTATGCTTGACGGTACCTGGAGAGGAAGCCCCGGCTAACTCTGTGCCAGCAGCCGCGGTAATACAGAGGGGGCAAGCGTTATTCGGAATTATTGGGCGTAAAGGGCGCGTAGGCGGTTCTTTAAGTGAGATGTGCAATCCCCGGGCTCAACCTGGGAACTGCATCTCATACT
>NZ_KI912268.1:3440914-3443192 GCF_000242615.2 Holophaga foetida DSM 6591 | reverse complement strand
GCCTCCTCGTTGCCCAGCATCCCGTCTCCCACTTGTGCAGGTACGAGATTGCCTCGATTTCTTCCCATGACTTCCCCTCCGTGAGGGGGGTCAACTTTCGTGTCGTTCCTGGGTCAGTTTCTGATGTCGCCTGACACGTTATGTCTAGGGAGGGGGCGGCAGTCCTGCCTGGAGGCTCCATGTCCGCGAGCCCGAAGGGCGAGTGGGAGCACCCTGCGAGGCAGGGTGCGATACATGGAGGAGCCAGGCGGGACCAGTTGCGATAACGCCGCGTTATCGCAACTGCGACACCGACCGACCGCCCCGGATGGCGGACCTCCCGTACTACCCCCCCCAGGCGCTGGAGGGCGTTGGGCGCTTAGCATGGCCGCCGACGCCGCAGGCGGCGGCCACCTTCCTCTTTGCCTTCCCCTCCGCGAGGAAGCTCCTGCTGATGATCTCCCCGGCAGGGCCGATGGTGGGAATCGCGCAGCGATTTCCAGGCGTAGCCCGAGGGTGTGGGAAGCATGTGGAAGGCTCCAGGGGAGCCGGTGGCCTGTGGGGTCCGCTCTCTGGACTCCATGGGCCATCCACGGGCTTTCCATGCCCGAGCCATCGGGCCGGGATGCCTCGACCCACTCCCCGCGAAGGCTGGCCGCCGTGGGGGGAAAAGACTTTCCGAACCGGAAAGTATGATGTCCATCCCCAAAGGGGATCCTCGCCCGTCACGCTCTCGGATCGCGGGGTGTCCGTGGCAGGGTCAGACCCACACCACCTTCTCGGGACTGCAAAGGTTCGGCGTACGCTCGCGCCCGGTCATGAGCCCACCCCATAGTGGTGGTCTTCAGGCTCATCGACCAGAGGCCCGAAATCACCCTTCATTGCACCTCAGATTGCCTCCCGTCCGAAACTGGCGGACTCGCTTTGCTCGCCCTTGTTTCGCACGAGAGGCACGTCATGGAGGAACCGAAAAGCGCCCAGATCCATCCTCATGCGCGGCCCACCCCTCCGGGATCGCGCCAGGAAATTCGCCTGTCACGCTCCCGGATTACGGGGTGTCCGTCAATCAGAATGTATTCAGCAATCCCACTAGATTATCAACAACTTTACTTGAACCACTTGCCAGCAAGTCAACGCAAATCGTAGTTCCGATCATGTCATCGTATTCAAAATAAATACTAACGCCATTTAGCTCTCCGACCCATCGACTAGAATCAGGACCATCGTTCTTTTCGTTAATCTCAACGCCCAACCCTTGAATTACAAGTGAAGAGACAGTATCAAAAAACTCCTCTGACTCGGGGTCGATACCGATAGAGTTCTTCGCTGCCCCCCCAAGCACAGCGACACGCATTCGGTCGTTCTGTATACGTTGCGCAATTTTCATCATTTGATCCCAAACATTTTGTTGAACGAAGCCGCTCCGCGGCGGGGGTGGCGCCGTGTGGCGGGCCCGCGCAGTAAGAAAGCTAGCAATTCCATGTAAATGAAGGCTCCTTGGTCATCGCGATGTTGACGCATCGCCAGACGACTGTCAAGCGACATGAAAATTAACCCACCCGGCGACACGAATATTGACCCCCTTGTTGTATGAGCCCGTGGGGTGTCTGGAGCGTAGGCCGTAGGCCGAAGCGGAGGACGCCCCACTGGGTGCGGCTCAGGTGGTGGCCGCTGGCACCGGGGCCGGGACGATCCCGGCTCGGCGCTTCTCCCGCAGGCGGTAACTCTCGCCTTTGATGGTGATGATGTGGCTGTGGTGCAGCAGTCGGTCCAGGATGGCGGTTGCCAGGATGGTATCCCCGAACACCTCGCCCCACGCACCCACTGGCTGGTTGCTGGTGATCATGAGGCTGCCCCGCTCATATCTCCGGTTCACGAGCTGGGACATGAGGTGGGCCGCCCGCCGCTCGAAGGGTAGATATCCTAGCTCATCCACAATCAGTAGTTTGGGCTTCGAGAAATGCAGGAGACGCTCCTCCAGGCGACCCTCTGCCTCGGCCCGCATCAGTTGACCCACCAGGGCCGTGGCGCTCACGAACAGGCAGCTCGCGCCCCGTTCGATGGACTTCCGCCCCAACCCGATGGCCGAGTGGGTCTTACCCACCCCTGGTGGCCCAAGGAGCAGGATGTTCTCCGCATGAGCGATGAACGGTCCCCGTCTCCAGCTCCCGGATCAGGCGGCGATCCAGGCTCGGCTGAAGGTCGAAGTCGTAGTCATCCAGGCTCCGCCGGATCGGGAAGTGGGCGATCTGGATGCCCATCCGGGTTCGCTTTGAGTCCTTGGCCGCTGCCTCCTCCG
>NZ_KI912268.1:3352637-3440814 GCF_000242615.2 Holophaga foetida DSM 6591 | reverse complement strand
GACCTACCTGAGCCATGAAGGGGTGGTGCCGACCAACAATGAAGCCGAGAGGGCGATCCGCAAGGCGGTGCTGTGGCGGAAGGTGAGCCTGGGGGTGGAGAGCGAGCATGGCGCCCGCTTTGTGGAGCGCATGCTGACCCTGGCAGGCACGGCCCGGAAGCGCGGCGTGGACCTGCTGGAGTGGCTGACTCAGGCCATGAAGGCCAGCCTCGTCGGAATCGCCGCACCGGATTTCACAGCCTGATGCGGTCCCCGTGGAATCAGAAACCCCCTCCATGCGGAGGGGGCTGAACGGCTACCTCATCTGAAATGCTTCGAGTGCTTGTTCTCTTAGGGAAGCATTTGGATTGAGTCGATTTCCAATATCGGTGACGTTTTCAACGTACCAGTCTCGAACTTCTTTGCTACTCAAAGAGCCCGGCTGCAAAGCCTTTGCACTGTTTGGGGCAGTCACAAATACCCCGCCTCACCCTGTCCGCCTCCTGGTTTCGGAGGCATGTGGATAATCGGGAAGCTCAATGCATGTATATCAAATCAAAAATAACTTTTTCCATCAATTCTACTTCCAAGGATCTTAAGTTGGCTTCGTTTTTAGACAGTACGCTAAATATATCTTCAACATGGAGTTCATCTGCTGGACTTGCGGAAAGCAATAGAACTGCTACAACCTTCGCGTATAAAATTCTCACTAAATCCACATCAAGCACTGCGCCACTAGCCAGGTTTGCAGCTATCAAGTGCGCCATCTCGGATTCAAACTGACCAGCAACAACTTTTTCATTCATGTTATAACCCCTGATTACTTCTGGACAACCCAGGATGGAGAAAAGCTTTTTGTTGTAGCTTCAAATTGCCTAAAACCCCCAGATCCATAATTTGGATATGCATTGGTATAATATTCCCACCCATAAATTGGGCGGCTTGTCGGTGGGGCATAACCAAACGGGCGCGGAACACTAGGATTGACCAACTCCGAGGTTGGAATTCGCAGCAGGGTGTCATACTCACCAGGTTTCATTTGAGCACCTGACATATGCTCCACAATAGAATCAGCAGTGTCTAGTGAGAAATACGTTGGACTACCGCCACGACCAGATATTGAATTGGCGGCTTCGTAGAATCTCAAATCAGATGACTTTACAAGTCTGTAAACAAATTCTTGCGCAGAAAGGTCCCGAGAAAGCCAGTTGCCATACCGCAAACCGAGTGCACCATCATTAAGCGTGGACACTTGGGAGCTGCCAAAAGACCAACTCAGACCAGAGGTTGTTGCGGCCGAGGATTGCCCAGAAATACTCGGCCCCCAAGTCCCAACAGATGTGTTGTATGTGTAACTCGACACCGCAGGTGAGCCATACCCTCCACTCAAAACGCTACTCGGTGAACTCAGCGGTGCACCATTCACCATTTCCGGCGCAATCCCACCATAGGACACAGGGGTAGCGAGAACACCTGAGAGCATCGCAGGAGCCTGATACCAAAGGCCAAACCAACCTGAGAAGCGCCGAGCATTCTCACTCTGCTTTGCGTCATAGATAGCATCCTGGCGCACATCATCTGGTGTGACCGCACTCAGTTGCGGAGAACCATCGGAGCTATATTTCCGATTGTAGTTTTCAACTGCAGTCCTCAGCATCGAATCCGCAGTTGAGTTGCTTGAATCGAATGGACCACCGAACGTGCCATTAATGAGGCTCTTGATCTCGTCCTCTGAAGGCTGCTTAGAGAAGAGGATCGATTGAGCCCCGGCAGCGGATTGGGCAGCTTCAGCCTTGGCCACTGCTATTGAATTGCTGGTATCCAAAGCATCTTGGGCAAGTGCCGTGTATTGGCGATTCGGCTGAAGATTATCTGGAATGAAGTAGCGTCGACCATCATTCGGCAAGTTGTCCGAGTTTAGCCCATAGGTAGCCCTGAGATACCCCATCTCGGTCATGTTCCCACCGGTCATGCCCGACAAGCCTTTTGAGGAAGCAGTAACCCAGCGCCCTCCTTGGTCAAAAGCCCCGAAATTCGCGTCTGACAAAGGACTTTTGAAAAGCCCTGTCACGGGCGAGGACGATCCGAGGTCTCCATCCACCGCCATCGCATTGGCTGTGCTCGTGTCCGTCAGGGGAGGCGCAAAGGTCCGTGCCGGACCTGAGAAATCAATGCCGTAGTCCGTCCAGCTCGTCGAGCCCACGCTTACGGTGCGTCCAAACCCGGTACTGGTCTTCACAGGGGTGGTTTGGGCCGAAGCACTCACCAGCATCTCATCCTTGATACTCTCCCCCAGCGCATTGCCAAACGCATCACTGGCCACCTGAACCACGGCGATCTTGCCTCCCCTGAGCAGGGAGGTCGAAGCCCCAGCTGCGAAGCCCCGGGCGGTTCCCTTGATGACACCATCCGTGAATCCATCGCCCGTGAACTTGATACCATTCAGGCTTTGACCGACAGCAGACCCCACCCCGGCCCCTACGGCCGAAGCTGCCACGCTGGTCCAACTGAAGTGATCCTGCATACCACAGGCTACCGCAATGCCCTGGGTGGCCGTATTGGCAACCGCGGCCCGCCCTGCCGCGGAAGCAACCTGGGTCCAATATTCGGCGGCTTGCCCAGCCTTTTGACCAACCTGGGTTGCCTGGGCACCTGCCCCCAAAGCTCCACCTACCCCGGCAGAAACGGCGGCACTCAGAGCACTCATGCCAACCTGACTCCAGCTGAACTTGTCCTGGACACCTAGTGCCATGCCCACACCCTGACCGATGACAGAGCCAACAGCAGCGCCAATGGCAGAACACGCAACAGCGGCGCCGATCCCCATCAGCCCCCCTCCCCCTACCATCGCAGCAGCCCCAGCGGCCATAATCCCTGTCCCACTGGAGACAGCCCCGAGAGCCACCGCCGCCGCACCCGCAGTAAAAATCGAGGCCACGATCACTACGATGATCACGATGATCATCCCGATCCCGCCGCAACCTCCACCGCCGCCGCTATCGACCTTGGGCTTGGGTGTGGCTAGGTTGGGGGCGGTGCTGCCGACGATCTTGGCTGGGTTGTAGAGGTTCTGCGTGGCGGAGGTGTTGTGGGTGCTGCCCACCTTGGTGGGGATGGTCAGCACCTGGCCCACCCTCAGGTCCTGATTGCTCAACAGACCATTGGCCTCGGCAATCAGATACCAGAGGGAGGCGTCCCCGTAGGCGTTCAGGGCGATGCTCTCCAGGCTTTCCCCGCTGCGGACGGGGTAGCTGCCCGTGGAGGCCGCCGGATAGGAGTTGGTCACGGGCGTAAAGCCCAGGTCGAAGTTCGCCTGGTTGATAAAGGTCGGCGCATCCCCAGGCTTGGCATCCGTGTCGTTGAGGTCCGCCCCGGTCCCGTAGATCCCGATCACTTCCCCGTTCGCCACCACCTGCCGAAGAACGCGGCCACCCTGGTATTTGGCCAGGACGTGCCCGTTGGCGTCATTCACAAAGGATCGGCTGTCGGCGGAAAGGGTCTTGGTGGTCGCCACGGCGTCACGCCCGGCGCTCGCCGTGCTGGAGAGGTTGGTCACCCCGATCTGGAACCCGTTGGCGTCGTAGACGTCATACATGGTCCCCTGCACCGTCGTACTCCCGACGATCTTCTTGTAAACGCTGCTCTCCTTGTAGGCCTCGAAGGCGCTCAGAGTCGTGGTCTGTGTCGTGGTCAGGCCCTTCTGCGTCAGCGTATAGGAGAGCAGGTTGCCAGCGGCATCGTAGGTCTTGTAGGCAATGTCGTAACTGCTATCGTCGGCCTCGTTGTGGACATGCTGGGACAGGAGCCTTCCGGCCACATCGTACCGATACGTCGTGGTGGAGGCTCCACTCAGGTCGCTGTTGCTATCCGTCAGCGCCTTGACGTAATCGTTATCCAAGCCGCCGTTGGGGCCGCTTACGACGAGCCTGGAAACGCCATCGTATTTGCGGGTGTCCAGGATCATGTCCTGGTGGGTGATTGCCGTCGTGGTGGTGGTGACTCCATTCACGGACGTTGTGGTGGTGGTGATCGTCGCCTTATCCACCGTCACCGTTGACAGGCGTCCCATCCCGTCGTAGTGATATTGCCGGGACGTCACCCCTTGGCCATCCTGTTGCGAGGTAGTGGAATAGGTGCCCCCTCGCCCACCGTAAACCCAAGTCCCATTAGCCACGGTCTTGGAGACCAGCTTGCCCCAGTAGGTATCGCTGGTCCGGTTGCCGTTCTTGTCATACTCCAGGATGTGACCCTGAGAGGCAGTGATGTTGGCGATGTCGTCCGCATCGTTGTTCTTTGCGCCATCCGCCAGGATCTGGCGATTCATCTCGTCGTAGGCGAAGTAGAGCTTCTGGTGCTGCTGGGTGCCGTTGTAGGTGAAATCCGCCGTGGTGGACATCCGATTGCCCACCAGGTCATAGCTGTACTGGATCGTCAGGGCGTCGAGCTTGCTCACCACGCTGACCAACCTGCCCAGGCTGTCGTACGACAGCTCCTGGTCCTGGTAGGGGGTCGCCGCGCCATCCGTGAACCAGGTGCTGGTCGCCGTTCCGAACCCGGTTCCCGTGGCCAGGGCCACCTGCGCTGCACCGCCGCTGGGGCGGGTGATGAGGTCGGCCTTCCCGTCGCCATTGACATCCGCCAGGGTGTAGTCCCCCAGGCCAGCCGCACTGCTCCAGGTGAAGGCCCCAAAGCCGCTGCCCGTGCTGAAGGCCACCTTGAGGGTGCCATCCGTGTTCTGGCACAGCAGATCGGACTTGCCGTCGCCGTTGACGTCAGCTAGGCGGATCGTGGCATCGGTGGCGATGTAGCTGGTGGCGCTGGTCCAGGTCACCGTGGTGGAAATACCATCCGCATTGTTTAAAGCAAGCGAGACTTTCCCGCTTGCCCATTTCGAGACGATATCAACCCTCCCGTCGCCATTAACGTCCCCCACCTGGAATGCAAGGCCACCGCCAGCAAAAAAACAGCTACTCCCAATGGAACCATTGGCATACCCCAGGCCAAGGGTAAGCATATAACCACTATAACCATAACCGGTATAATAGTAGGCACCAATAGCATCATCCCGCCCATCCCCATTGACGTCTGCGAACGTAGTCATCTCGGAGTATAGGTTTATATTTTTAGCACTGGTCCAGGTCTTAGCGTAATGGATGCCATCGCTGATGAAGGTGGTAACACACCCATCCTTGATGGCCGTCAGGTCCGACTTGCCATCACCATTGATGTCAGCCAGGCGGATCCCAGAGGCATCATCCACCAGGCCAGCATCGCTTGCCCAGGTGTTCCCAAACCCAGTCCCATCGCTCAGGGCCGTGTGAACCACTCCACCACGGGTCGTGTAGACCAAGTCTGCCTTCCCATCGCCATTCACATCCCCGAACAGCATCCGGCCCGTGTCCTCGCCGATCGCCCCGGAGCTGATCCAATTGCCACTGCCCCCGCTCAGGTTCACATGGATCCGTCCGCTCTTGTCCCGGCCGATCTGGTCCACCTTCCCATCGCCGTTCACATCGGCATACCAGAGCTTGTCCATGCTGGCCCAGCCATCGTTCTTCTCCACCCGCTCCAGGGTCCGCTGCCCCCTGGCATTGTAGGCATAGGTCGTGACCGTATTCCCGGAGTAGGGGTCCACATCCGAGATCTGGGTCAACTGCCCCGCCGCATCGTAGGCGTAGCTCAGATCCTGGCCGTAGGTGTTGGTCTGATGAACCAGCTGGTTGGCCTTGTCGTAGGTGAATCCGAAGGTCTTCCCGCTCAGGTCCATATGGGCCGTCAGCTGGCCGAAATCATCGTAGCCCCAGGTCTGGAGCTTCTCATTGGCGTCCTGGGCCGCGGTCTGCTTACCCTGAAGGTCGTACGCCGTGCGGCTGACACTATTGTCCGCATTGATTCGAGCAATCTGGTTCCCCCGCAGATCAAAGATATAGCGGGTCGGTCCGCCGGATTCATCGTCCTCCAGCACCTTCCGCCCCAACTCGTCGTAAACGGACGTGGTTCGCACATCCCGGACCACGGTGGTGACGGCATTACTGACATCAGCACTGGCCACAGTCATGTTCGGATGGAGGATCGCGGTGTTTTCGCCCAACCGATCGTATTGGTAATGCGTGATGTTCCCTTCGGCATCGGTGATCTGGGTCTGGTCCCCGAAGGCATTGTAGGCGTGGCGGATCACCCCGCCGTCGGCGTGGATCTCCGTGGCGAGCTGACCGGCCCCGTCCCAGGTCTGCCCGTTGATATGCCCGTTGGCATCCTTCACCGCCACCTGCTGACCCAGGGCGTTGTAGTAGATCTGGGTTGTGGGGTTCACGACCTCCGCAACCTTCACTTGGACCGTGGTCGTGCCCCCGGACGAGGAGCCGATCACCATCTTTTCCAAGGTCCGCACGGTCTCCACGGTCTGCGGCGGCTGGATCTGCTTGATCACCTGGTTGTTGTGAGCGTATTCGAAGGTGGTCGTTGCCACTGAGGCCTGCCCAGACACATAGGGCACCGTCTGGGTCAGGACATTCCCCCATCGATCGAAGGTCTGGTCCACCTGGGGCGTGATGTCCTTGGGGGTGGTGCCATTGTCCTTCCGGGTGGGCAGCATCTGGCAGAGCGCCCTCCCCAGGAGGTCCAGCTGGCTCACCGTGCGGCGCAGGCCGATGGACCCCAGCTGATCCGCGCCCTGGGCCGAGGTGACGGCCTGCTTCAGGTCAAGGCCGACGCTCCCTGGGAAGTTGCTCCCCGCACTCCCGTTGCTCGTGATCTGCACCGTCTGGCGACCCTGGAGGTCGTAGAGGAGCACCTTGACCGTTCCATCCTCCTGGTTGGTCCGCCAGAGGTGGCCCGCCGGGTCATACTCGAAGTACTCGTCCAGGGCGTCGGTGTCGTCGGTAGGACGCTGGCCATAGGTGTAGCTGCCCCTGCCCACCACCTCGCCGAAGGCGTTGTATTTCAGCTCGGTCTTGATGGTGCTGGCCGCCTGCGCCACGATGGCCGTACCGTTGGAGACGCTGGTTGTCCCCGGCGTCAGGATCCCGACCTGGCACCCCAGGGCGTCATACTCGAAAGCCGTGTAATAGGTGTTTCCTGATACGTTCTGCCAAGTCTTGGCGAGGTGGCCTGCCTTGTCATAGGACGAGAACTGCTTCACCCCCTCGGCGTTCACCGTCTCGATGGCGTTCCCATGGCTGTCGTATTGGGTCAGGGTCACACGATCCTGAGATGGGTCCAGGGCGGCGTAATGAGAGGCGGAAAATGCCTCTGGCTGGGAATGGGTATACAGGTGGCACGAGGTGGTGCCATTGAATATCCGGAACAAGGGGCGGATTCCCTGGGCTGCCTGGGTCCGGATATACCCGATGGATCCCTTATTCACCCAGCCCGCCGCCACCGCGGAACTGATCTCCCCTTGGTCTGTTGTCAGGAGCGTCCCCAAGGTACCGTTGATCGTCTTGGTCAACTTGTACAGCGCCACATTGCTCGTCGACGCGGTGCATTCCAAATAGCCCTGAGGCTGCCAATTGGTCCATCCAGCGCTGATCAGGCTGTCCCTCTCCGTGTCGGAGGAGGTATACGTCGTCTGCGCTCCGTATGAGAGTCGGTAGAGAGGCACCGTATTCGGAGCCTGCACCGCCGCCAGATAGCCGGTGATACCTTCGTAAGCCCACCCCACGGATGCCACGCCGTTGTCGGAGCTCCAGATCACCTTGGAATTGGCGTCCGTAAAGACGAGATTCCCGTCCTTCTGCACCGTCAGCGTCGTGCCGCCCTTGCCCGCGGTTCCAGAGGTCCAAAGCGCCGTTGTCCCCTTGTAGAGCACCAGATTCCCATCCGTCTGCACGCAGAATCGATCCGCACCGGTGATCTGGACCCCGGCCACGTTGCCACTTCCGGCGGTCTTGGCAGTCCACTCCACATGGCCGCTTGAGCACTCCAGGAGCGCTAGGCTCCCGTCAGCGCCCAGCTTCAGCTCGTAATGCCCGTCTGCCGACTTCACGCTGGTGCTGGCCACCGTCAGGGTCTGCCCAGCGCTCAGCTTGCCGGGAGCCGTGCTCAGCGCCTGGTAATCGACCACCTTTCCATTGTCGTCCGTTACCGCTCTCCCGCCGTACTCGTACTCGGTCTTCACCACCACCTTCCCGAAGGCGTCCAGCTTGAACTCCGTCAGGGGTGTCAGAGCGCTGCCATCAATCGCATCCGTCCGGCTTGGCGCCAGCACCGCCACGGTCCGTCCCAGGACATCAAAGAAGCTATAAGTCGTGTTCCCCAGGGCGTCCGTCGTCGAGGTCTGGTTCCCCAGCACATCGTAGCCGTAGCTCGTCGTCACATCCTGCACGCTGCTGGCGACATCTGTCGGTTTCCCATCCTCATCCAGCGTCACGCCCGAGCAGACCGTGACCCCCTTCTGCGTCTGCGTCAGCTTCTGGTTCAGAAGGTCGTAGGTGAACGTGGTCGTGCGGTCCTTGGAATCATGAGCGATGGCAAGGTCACTGGCCTTGGCGGGGGCGGCGCTCCAGTTCCATCCCGATAGCGGCGTCGCCTCCGGGAGGGCTGTGGCGTACTCCACCTGGACTTGGAGATTCCCAGCCTCGTCATAGGCGTAGGTCGTTACGTAGCCCAGGGCGTCCACCGTCGCGATCTGTTGCCCCACTGCGTTGTGGTAGCTGGTCGTCACCGCCCAGACGGCCCCCGTTCCATCGGGGCCGTTGGGCCCCTTGGCCAGCACCTTGCTCTGGAACACTTCCCCGAAGGCGTTGTAGCGCGTCCGCGTCACCGCACCGGTCGTGTAGGCCTGCGAGTCATCCGTTCCATCATTCACATAGGCGCTCGGCGGCGTCACCTGGACCGCCCGGCCCAACGCATCGTAATCGGTCTGGATCGTCCGGCCCGTGAGGCTCCCGGCACCGATGGCCGTGCGAACCTGGGTTTCAGTCGGGATCGCTGCCAGGCTGGCATTGAGGGTTGTGGGCGCTGCGCTATAGCGCGTCAGGGCTGTCACCTCACCAAAGGTGTTCCGCTCATACCCCGTCACATAGCCCATGGCATCGATGTCATAGCGCACGTGCCCCAGAGCATCGTAGGCCTTGTAGGAAATATTGTTCCCCACATCTACGTTGGCGATTGCATCCCCGAAGCTGTCATACACCGTGGTCGTGCTCAGCTCCACGTTGGGCGTCTCCGTGCGGGCGCTGGCCCCGGAGCCATCCGTCGTCAGGTTTGCGAGGTCGCTGGTGTTGTACACCCCAACCGCCGGGTAGATCACCTTCACCTGGTGGCCCAGGGCGTCGTACTGGTACGAGGTGGTCCGGGCGCTGGGGGTGCCCGCCGCTTCTGTTCGGCTCAGCAGATTCCCCAGACCATCGTAGCTGAGCTGGGTCACCAGTCTCACGCCAGGCGTTGGAGTGGGCGTGAGGTTCCCATTGGCGTCCGCACTGATCGTCGTCACCGAAACGGCAGGGTCGATCTCCTGGATCAACCGGCCCGCCGCGTCATAGACGTAGTCCCAGGTGGCCTGCTTCTTGTTGGTAAAGGTGACCTTGTTGCCCACGCCGTCGTAGGTGTAACTCTCCGTCTGCCCCAAAGCATCCGTGCTTGAGGACAGGCGGCCCGCAGCGTCATAGCTGAAGGTCGTTGTTCGGTCCAACCCTGGGGTGGCCACGGGCGTCGTCGTCGAACCCGTCACCGGCTGGTGATAGAGCGTCGTGCTCACCACACGTCCAGCCCCATCGTAGGTCATCCCCGTCACAAAGCCCAGGGCGTCGATCGTGGCAATCCGACCTCCTGCGGAATCGTAGGCGTAGCGGGTCGTGCGGTCGTTGACCGCATCCGCCGTCCAGGTGCAAAGCGCGGTGCTGCCATTCATGGCGGTATAGGTGTTGCCGTTCACCGCCAGACTGCTGATCGTCGTTCCCGAGGGTAGGGCCGTGCTTGCCAGGTTCGCAAAAGCCGTCTGGGCCACCACCCGCCCACTTGCGTCGTAACTCGTGGCGCTCAACGCCCCCATCGCATCCAGGGTGTAGGTCAAACGCCCTGCCGTGTCATAGACGAAACGGGTCACACGGTCCGTCAAGGCATAGTTGGCTGGATTGTTCGATACGGAGGGTGGCGTAAAGGACGCCGGGTCCGTGCCGACCGTGGGCACCGCCACCCGTTGGGCGAAGGCGATGGTCTGCACCACCCGTCCAGCTTTGTTGTAGACCGCCTGCGTCACCCCTCCCAGGGCATCCACCGTGTAGGTCCGTCGCCCGGCCGCGTCGTAGACCATCAGGTTCACCCGGTCCAGGGCGCTGGCCGTCACCGTCGTAGGATCCGCCCCCGCGCTGATCCGGTTCGCATAGGCGATCTGCTTGGTCAGGTTTCCGTTGGCGTCAAAGAACTGCCGCGTCACCGCGCCCGTCCCGTCCACGCTCCAGATCAGTCGGTTGGCCTCATCAAAGACCCGCCGGATCGTCGCATCGGGCGTGCTTGCTGCCGTGCGGCCGTTGAGCGCAGTCTGCACCGCCGACACCGTCGCCGCCGTGCTGGTGGGGATTGTCCCTGCGTAGGCCGTGCGGGAGGTCTCGTTCCCATTGGCGTCGTAGGTGTGTTCCACCACGGACACCTGGGTGCCATCCCCCGTGCTGCTCAGCGTATACCGCACCCGATTCTGCTTGTCGTAAACCGTCCGAACCTGCACATCGTGGGCCGTGTCCGGCGCCACCGTCGGTGGGGTCCCCTTCGTCCAGCTTGCCACGTTGATCGTGTTGGCATAGGAGATCCGGTCGGTCTCATTGCCGTTGGCATCGTAATCGTGGTACGTCACTCCTCCGACCCCGTCCACCGTCCAGCTCAGGCGGTTGTCCTCGTTGTAAACGTAGTACGTCATCCGGTGGTCCGGATCCTCCACCGAGGACACATTCCCATTGGCATCATAGGTGTACTTGGTGACGAGGTTCTTGCCGGTCGGGTCTACGATGCTCTGCGTGCGCCGCCCCAGGCTGTCGTACCGATACTGGGTCGTCACCCCGCCGTCCACCACCGTCAGCGTATGTCCCGTCTGGTCGTAGGTGAAGCTGGTCACCAGCTTCAGCCCCCCATCGTCCACCGTCTGGGTCACGACCTCGCCCTTCAGGTCGTAGTCCAACTTGGTGACCATGCCCGTCGGGTCGGTCACCGTGATCTGTTGACCCTTGGCATCGTAAGCGTAGCTGGTCGTGAGGTTCAGCCCCTCGGCGTCCAGTGTCCGGGTCAGTACCCGGTTGACGGCGTCATACTCATACTTCGTCTGAATGCCCTTGGCGTCCTTGCTCCAGTCCAGGCGACCGGCCACATCGTAGGCGTTCTCGAGCGTCTTGCCCAAAGGCCCGGTCACCGTCAGCAGCTGCCCATCCTCGTTGTAGGTGTAGCTCGTCGTATTCTGACGGCCATCCCTCACGCTCAGCGTCAGCCCCTGCCGCGTGTGCGTCGTCACGACCTGGCTGCCATCCGCCAGGGTCGTCGTCATCGTGCGATTGGCCGTGTTGTATCTGTAGGACGTGGTATTCCCGTTGCGATCCACCTGGCTCAGCGTCCGGCTGAAGGCGTCGTAGCTTGTCCTCTGCACCTTAGTCAGGGCATCCGTCACCGTCACCACGCGGCCCAGCTTGTCATAGCTGCTCTGGGTCAGGTGGTTCAGACCATCCCAGCTCTTCACCAAACGCCCGAAGGCGTCATACTCTGCCCGGGTCTCCACTCGGAAACCCTCCGTATCCCTCAGGGTCTCGATCCCCAGGCCCCGCCGGTCGAACTGCTGGGTGCTGGTGACGCTGCTACTACCGGTCGGGCTCTGGGTCGCCTGCGCGACCTCCCCGAAGGGAGTGTAGACCTGGGTCGTCTGCACGACCTCCCCGAAGGCGTTGTAGACCCGCGTCGTCGTGCCGCCCAGCTTGTCCCCACCCACCGTCAGGTCCTGCTGGGTCTTCTCCAGCTCCCCATCCGCGTTGTAGGTATACGTGGTCGTGGCGTTATGAACGGCGTCTGCGGCCTTGGCAACATCCAGCGCACTCTTTGTGCTCTGATTGGCGCTGTCCGAGAGCAGACCGCCCACCAACCCGGTCAAGTTCCCCCCGGTCAGGGCCGTCGCATACCGGGTCGTGGTCAGCACATGCCCCAGGGCATCGTAGGTCTGCTCCATCACGCTCCCCGCAGCGTCCACGGTGTAGCGAAGTCTCCCCGCATCGTCATACAGAAAGACGGTCTTGTGCCCCAGAGCGTCCGTCTGACTGATCCGGCGTCCTGCCGCATCGTAGGCATAGGTCGTCTGATACTGGCTCCAGATGCTGGCCTCATCTCCCCCCGCAGCGATCATGGCGGCCCCGACGCCGCTCAGCTCCGCCACTACCCGACCCTGGAGGTCATACTTCACCCGCCCGATCCTCTGGTCCGTCGTCCCCAAGGCCGTCGTCGTGCGGATCACGCGCCCCAAGCTGTCGTAGACGTAGCTGGTGACCGTCCCTTCCGCATTGGTGCTCGTGCTGAGCCGCCCCAGCGCATCCCAGGCCTGGAGGTTTGTGTGGTCCTCGGCACTGGCCGTCGGGCGAAGGGAGGACAGGCTTGAAGTTATGGTGATCGGCCCCTTGGCCTTGGTGGCATAACGGGTGGTCTGAGTCAGCTGGCCATCGGCATCGTAGGTGTACTCCGTCAGGTACCCTTCCCCATCCACCTGGGCGATGACCTGCCCCTTGCCGTCGTAGTAGGTGAAGGTGCTGATGTCATCACCGCTCGTGGGCACCAGTCCCGTCAGGGAATCCGTGGCGCGAGCCGTCGCCACTTGGGCCGCGACGCTCGCAGCATCCGCGAAGTTGGTGACCCGGGTGGCATGACGGATGGTCTGGACCTGCCGCCCCGCCGCGTCATAGCCGTACTCCGTCAAAAACCCTTCCCCATCGATCGTCGCCCGCAGCAGGCCATCCTGGTTGATGATCGAAGTCACCGTCCGGTCCTGCATAGACCGGCTCACCAGCAGCTTGTCTGCCGCTCCGGCCGTGACCGTTTCGCTCAAGGTGGCCGAGAAGCCGCCCCCGTTGCTGCCATCCCCCCCGTACACCGCCCTCAGGTTCGCCGTCCCCACGGGCAGATTGATCCCACTGGCCACCAGGGTCGCCGTCCCATTCACCACGCTCGCCGTCCCCAGCACGCTGGTGCCCGCCAGGAAGGTCACGACCCCGCTCGGTGCATTGCCCGTCACCGTCGCCGTCAGCGTCAGGCTCCCCCCCTGAGCCACGCTGCTGGCGGAGCGGGACAGCGTCACACCTGCGGGCGCGCCCACCACCGCTTCGGCAATCACCGTGGAGCTGCTGGTGGTGTTGCGCGTATCTCCCGCGTACACGGCCTTCAGGCTATGGGCGCCAGGCCCCAGATTGCTCACCGTCAGCGCCGCCATCCCCCCGGACAGCGTGCCTGTCCCGAGCACCGTGCTCCCATCATAGAAGGTCACGGTCCCGCTGGGCTTGGCACCCAGCACCTGCGCCATCAGCACCAGGGGCTTGCCCTGCCCCAGGCTGTTCGCAGGCTGCACCGCCAGCGTCGTTGTCGTGCTCGCGGGGGTGATGGACGTCGTAAAGGACAGGGAACCCGCCGCGTTCGTCGCATCACCCGAGTAGAGTGCCGTGATCGGAAGGCTGCCCAGCGGCAGGTTCACGCCCTGGAGCGTGGCCACCCCGTAAATCACATTCGCCACCCCCAGCACCGTGGTGCCGGTCAGGAAGGTCACGGTGCCGCCAGCGTACACGTTGACGAACACTCCCAGGGCGCCATTGCAGGCGATCGTAGCGCCCGTCAACGAGGTCAGATCCGTCCGCGCTGCGATGGTCTTGCTCACCGCCGTTGAGGTACTGATGGCCGATCGGCTGTCTCCCCCATAGGACGCCGTCAGGCTGGCCGTGCCCACCGGGAGGCTCCCCACGAGCAGGGTCGCTAGGCCATCCGTCACGGTCGCCGTCCCCAGCACCGTGCTGCCATTGAAAAAGGTCACGGTGCCCGTGGGCGGGACCGGAGAAGTGCTCACGACCTGGGCTACCAGGCGCAGCCCACCTGTCACTAGGTCGGGCGTGGAGGCCGTCAGGGTCGTCGTGCTGGTGGCCACGCTCGAGACAGTAACCGAAACAGCGTTGGACGCATCACTTCCGAGCAGGGTATCCCCGGAATACCGAGCCGTCAGGGAGTGCGAACCTACCGACAAGCTGTCTAGCGTCAAACAGGCAACATTACCCACCGGTATGACACTTCCCAGTACTGTGGCCCCGTCATAGATTACAACCGTGCCACTTGGCATCGCACTATTGGGCCGCGTTACAGTCAGGACAATCGGACACCCAGCCCCAACCATCGGGCTGGACACCGCAAGCTTTGGAGGACTCGTCTTCCCAGGGTTGTTGCCAGACTTGGCAACAACGAAATTGACCGCGATATCCCCAGAGACGCTGGTGGTGTTGCTCGCATCCCCTGAGTAGGTCGCCCGAATCGTCGCACTCCCAGTGGATCGAATAAAATCACTCAAAGTTGCGACACCATTGGTGACGGCAACCTTCCCGAGAATGGTGTTGCCATCCAGGAACGTGACCTTACCGCCCAGCGTCCCGCTCCCGGTCACCGTCGCCGTCAGGGTCAGCGCCCCCCCGCTGTAGGTCGAGGTCGAGGCGCTCAGGGCGGTCACCGAGGACGCCAGGGAGGCCGTGATGGTCTCCGTCACCACCGCCGAGGTGCACGTGAGATTGCTGGCGTCTCCCCCATAGACGGCCTTCAGGCTGTCAGAACCCACCGGCAGATTGCTCACCGTCAGGGCGGCTATCCCGTTCACCACACTGGCCGTACCCAGGACCGTGCTCCCGTTGTAGAACGTCATCGTCCCGCTGGGCAGTCGGCCGGTGCTCCCGGTCACCTTGGCCGTCAGCACCACCGGGGTCCCCTGCTGGGCCGTCGGCGACGAACTGCCCGTGCCCGTCGACGACGAGCTGCTCGTCGGCGACGAGCTGCTCAGGGTCACCGTGGCCGTCGCGGGGGTCACCGTCAGGGCCTTCACCGCAGACAGGCTGGAGCTGTTCCCCCCATCCCCCGAATACAACGCCGTGAGGCTCTGGCTCCCCCCAGGGATGGCCATGGTCGCCAGGGCCGCCGTGCCGCCTGACACCCGGGCACTGCCCAGAAACAGGCTTCCCGCATAGAAAGACACGATCCCGCTGGGCGTTGCCCCCGCAATCGTGGCCGTCAGCGTCACCGAAGCCCCCACCGTGACCGCTGTTCCGTTACTGGGCAGCGTCGTCGTCAGCGTCGTCGTAGTCGTGGTCGGGACCGCCATCACCGTCTCGCTCACTGCGGCCGAGGTGCTGGCTGCGTTGCTCGTGTCCCCGGCATACTTCACGCTCAGGTTCGCCGTTCCCGCCGTCAGACTGCTGACCACCAGGCTGGCCAAACCGTTTACGAGATTCGCGGTTCCCAGCGCTGTCCCACCATTGTAGAAGGTCACCGTCCCGGTCGGGTTCGCCCCACTCACCTGCGCCGTCAGCGTCAGGCCCGCTCCCACCAAGGTCTGGCTGTTATCCCCCAATGTGCTGGTCGTCCTCAGCACCGTGGTGCTGGTGGCCCGGGAGACAACCTGTACGCCCGCTGCGGACGTCGACTGGGCGTTCAGCCCATCTCCCAAATACATGGCCGTGAGGTTGTTGTTCCCCACGGGCAGGCTGTTCAGGCTCAGGGTCGCCTGCCCATCCACCAACGTGCTGCTCCCAATCGCCACCCCATCCCGGCAGAACACCACCACGCCACTCGGCGTCTGCCCCGTAACCCTAGCCGTCAGCGTCACCATCGAGCCCGCCTGGGCCGAGGCCCCCACCGTCAGGCTGGTTGCGCTATCCAGGCGCGTATACATGCTCGACAGCTCCAGGCTCACCCCCAGGCTCAGCTGGTTCGGATCCATCGGCGTCGCCAGCCGCGTCACCGCCAGCACGTGCGAGGTCCCGTCGTACTGCGTCTGCGTCACATACCCCAGGGCATCGACCTGGTAGGTCAACCGACCCGCCTGATCGTAGAAATTCCAGGTCTTCTGATCCTGGGCCGTCGGCGTAACGGCCAGGCCGCTCAGCGTGGCCTCGCCATTGGCCGTCGTCGGCTTCCCATTCACATCCACCAGTCCACTGGTGCTGACCGCGTTGACATACCGGATGGTCTGGACCAGCTGGCTGGCTCCATCGTAGACATACTTCGTCAGCCCCCCCGCGCTGTCGATATCCGCGAGCTTACGGCCCGCCATGTCATACAGCGTCCAGTTCCGACGACCCGTAGGATCCGTCGTCATCAGCAGACGGCCATCCGCATCATAGGCGTACTGCGTGGTGCCCAATGCCGATCCACCTCCGGCCTGAGCCACTGAGACCAGCCGCCCCGCCCCATCGAAGGTCGAGGTGCTGACCAGGCCATTGGCCAGCGTCACCGTAGTCTTGCCATTCGCATCGTCATACTGCGTCACCGTCGCCGTTGACAGGTCACCCCCCTTGACCTCCGAATACACCACCCGCCCAAAGCCGTCGTACACCGTGTGGCTGCTCCCCAGCCCATCGGGCGTCGTGGTCAGCAACAGCTCACCCCGCTGGTTGTACACGTACTGCGTGGTCGAGGCCTTCCCCGACACCCCGGCCCCCGTGCTGTCTGTGCTCCCCCAGCTGGTGCTGCTCTGCAACTGGCCCCGGAAGTCGTAGGCGAAGTCGGTCCGCTGGCTCTGGGTCAGGTCCTGGGCACCCTGCCAAGTCTCCATCTGCCCTTCGGTGGGCACTTCCGCCAGCCCCAAGGCACTCGTGTCATAGGTCCCGGCCGTATACCGGATCGTGCTGATCCGCAGTCCCTGGCTGTTGTATCGATACTCCGTAACGCGGCCATTGGGGCTCACCCCAAAGCGCAGCAGCGTCGCATTACTGGCGTCATAGACGTAGCGCGTCGTCTGGGCCTGGCTAGGACCGGTGCTCCCCTGGGCGGGCGTCGCATAGCGGGTCTCGGTCTTGACCTGGTTGGCGCCGTTGTACGTCCACTCCGTCGTGTCGCCAGCCCCATCCACCTGCTTCGTCAGGTTTCCCTTCTCGTCGTAGCTCAGGGTGGTCACCCGCCCCAGGCCATCCGTGATGCTGGCCACTTCCCCCAGGGTGCTGGTGTAGCTGTAGGTGAGCAGCGTCTGCCCTGTCGGGTACCCTGCAGTGATCCCCGTGCGGACCTGGGTCAGCTGGTCCTTGCTGTCGTACTGATACGACGCCGCCACCCCCAGGGGGTCCGTCACCGTGGTGGTGTTAGTCGTCGTGTTGTACGCGAAGCTCGTAACCTGGTTGTTCCCATCCGTCACCGTCGCGATCTTGAACTGCCCATCCGCCAGTACATAGGTGAACGCCAAGTGGGTCCCGTCCGGTTGGGTGATGCTGGCCACCCGATTACTGGTCCCATCGTAGGTATAAGACGTGGTGTAGGCCGTCAGCGTTTCGCCAGCGGTCACCTTGTCCAGTCCCTCGGGATTCAGGGTCACGCTGACCGAACTCAGCCGATTGGAGGTGTCATAGGTGTAGGTGATCAGGTTCAGCACCGTTCCCGACTTGAGGGTCGTGCTCACCGACATCAGGTTGTTGCCGCTGTAGCTGTAGTTGATCGACTCCCCGTCGGCGGTCGTCACCCTCGTCAGCAGGTTGCCCGTGTAGGTGTAGGACAGCACGTTGCCGCTGCTGTCCTGGGAGGACTGGATCAATCCCGACCCACTTCCCTGATACCTCTCAGTCGCGCCGGAACCGCCGCTTGTCCAGGTCAGGCTCGTGTCCCCGTTCACCTGGATCGTGTCCGCCGCCCCCCCAGGGCTCAGGGTCTCAACGTAAAGCTGCCGTTCCGCATTCCAGACATAAACAGTGGTTGATCCATCGATATCCGTCCGCTGGTAGCTCCCATCCCCCAACTTAACGACAGACTTATACTGGCCATTGAGCCACCCGTCGTTATTCGTGAAGTTCGCCCCCCCCTGGCTGTTGTAGGTCCGCAGACTGGCCACGTCCAGCCCCAATCCCTCCAACACACCGTCCACATCCTGCAGGACCAAGTTGCCCGTTGCGATATTGACGTAGGCTCGCTCTCCGTTCCGGCCCTGGGCCGAATTCCCGATCGCCCCCCCGCCAAAGCGGTTCAGCGCCGATGCCGACCCCGTGTTGAGCCCCAGATCACTGCCGCTGATAATCGCAACCATGTCAACCGACCCATGAAAAACAAGTTGGAAGAAACCCCGTTCAACCCGCGAAATTCAACACTCAGCATCCATGACTCATACCCACTCTTTCAAGGAAAATTCTGCACACCTCACACCTTTCTCACCAACGCACACCATCGACGCACAGCACCCATACGGCCTGGCGCGAAACCAACCCCGCATGGGCATCAAAGAGGCGTCGGGCGATCACGTGATCAAGCACCACGCAGGGATGATCGGTAAGAGCTATGGACGCGTGGCTCGGTTCGCTCCGTATTTCAGCACAACATCCGCAAGGGTTTTCCCTTCCTCACCCGCAACAGGATGCTGGGAAAGGTACCGCTGGGCCATCCTGGCAAAAGCGTCAGAATCACCCGCCTCCCCTTCCAACAGGTGCTGGGCATAGCGGGCTGACAGACATCGTGGGTCAAGCTTCAAGGCCACCTTGGCCTCTGTTGCAGCGGCCTCAGGCAGGTCCAATCGGGCCAAGGCAACGGCCAAAGACCCATGGCTTTCAGCAAAACTGTGATCCAGCTTCAGCGCCCGCTCGAACGCATCTCTGGCAGCCTCAGGACGACCAGCCATGAATTCGCACCATCCCATGCCGATCCAGGTGCCGATATGGAAAGGCATGTAGGTGACGGCTTTTTCGAATGCAGTCTGAGCTGATGGGATATCAAGACTCAACATTTTAGTGAACGCCATCCCCGACCAAGTGCGCCCATCCAAAGGTTTTAGTTGGATAGCCTGTTCAAAGCGGCGCGTGGCCTCAGGAACGTCCTGTCTCCCCAGAGCCAGGGTGCCCGTGGTCACCAAAGCCTCTAACTGCCTGGGATCCCCCTCCAAAGCCCGCTCGGCCCAAGCTCGTGACTCATCCAATCGCTCGGCATCAAAAGCCATCAGGCTTGCCACTCCCCATGCTTCGGGCGAAGGGTTACGCTTGGCCATGGCCTCGGTGAAGGCCTGGAGCCCCTCGTCCAACCGGGAGCTGTGATGCTCGCACCTCAACCAGAGAAGCCAAGCCAATTCACCCACCTCCCCATCGGCAGGAATCAATAGGGCCGCCTCCTCCCTAGCATTGGAGACAGCCCCGAGGGCGAACTGTGTATAGGCCAAGTTATAACGAGTTGTCAGATCGTCATGCCCCTCGGCGATCAGGGCTAAGAGGCCATCCCTGGCATCACCAAAGCACCCCTGTGCCATCCACAGAACAATCTGCCTGTGACGCCAAGCAACCTCTTGAATGGGCTGTTGCATTCCCCATTCCACCTGACGGTTGGCCAAGTCAACTTCACCCTGCTCAAGAGCCACCTGGAAGAGGTCGGCCCGGAGGCGGTCATTGCTTGGATCCTGTGCCAGGAATCCTTGTAAAACCGTAAGTCGATCCGAAGACGCCATCTGGGCCTGAACCATGCCAAATACCTCACCCAATTATCATTCTAGATCGTCGATTTACTGAACTTTCCCGTAGTTCGACAAGAGGAAGTGGGCATCAGCCTGAGGGTCTTCAACCGAAGGGTCACTTCCGTCAGAGGAAGTCTCAGATCGGGCCTCACGAATGCGCTGAATCATGAGTTGCATGTCCTGGTTCAAAGGAGGGTTCTCAGCGTTCTGGCGAATTCCGGCCTCCAGGCAACGGATGGCCTCGTCAAATTGATCCTGGGCGAGGGCCGCAAATCCTTCCTTGAAAAGGTACAGGTAGTGATCCCGTCCCAGGATCTCAAGGGGCACCCAGGTAACGAGGGCAGATGAAGGCCGTCCGCTCGTGAACTGAAGAAGGCCCAACTGGAATCGAGCGATGGCGAAGTCAGGAGCTTGGAGAAGAGCGGCAGTGTAAGCACCCTCAGCTCGATCATATTCCCGATTCTGGGCGTACTCGCCCGCCAGTAGCAGCAATAGCCTCGGGTCTTCTGGGTGCGCTTCGACCGCAGCCTGCAGTCGTGCCAGCGATTCTCCCGGCCCGACTTGACGCATGCCGGTGAGGACGGTTTCCAAGTATTCGGGAAGGGTATTCATCGAGCATGTTCCTTTGGGAGGGACCGCCAACAAGGGCCCCTGAGGTTAGATTGCGGACTCCCTGATGGAATAGAATAAAAGATTAGCACAATAATCCCGCCACCCTCAATGGAAGGAACCAACGAGTGCGCGCAACAGCAATCCCCAGCCGTCGATAAGCACGAACATCAAGATCTTGATCGGAAGACTGACAGTAGACGGCGGAATCATCATCATACCGAGGGCCATCAGCACGCTAGCCACCACCAGATCAATCAAAAGGAACGGGAGGAAAACGACAAATCCAATCTGGAAAGCAGCGCGAAGCTCCGAAAGCATGTAGGCGGGCACCAGCTGGACATTACTGATGTCGTCTATTGTTTTGGGAGTTGGCGCCTTCGAAAGCTCCACCATCAGGGCAAGATCCTGCTCACGGGTTTGCCGTACCATGAATTCTCGAACAGGACTGCTCCCTTTCCGATAGGCCGTCTCCACAGACTGCTTACCGGCCATGAAGGGCTGGAAAGCCTCCTGGTTCACCCTCTGAATGACCGGCGACATAATAAATAGCGTCAGGAATAAGGCCAAACCAGTCAGGGCAGTATTTGGTGGAGTCTCCTGCATTCCCAGGGCGTGGCGAAGCATGGACAACACAATGATGATGCGGAGGAAGGATGTAACACAAACAAGAAGCGCCGGGAGGACAGCCAAGACGGTGAGCCCCAGCACAATCCTCATGGCTTGAGCAGTCTCGGCTTGCGGGGTAGGCGTTACCTGAGGAACTGGGACCGGGGGGTTCTGTACCGTATTTTTGGTTGGAGATGTTGCGACCTCCGCCGCGGGCGCAGCGAGTTCCTGGGCCCGACAGGGAGACCCTAAGCCTCCCCCTGCAATAAACATCATTAACAAGATCAGTGCAGATGAACGGAAAAGCTTCATGCTTGCTCCCGAGTCACGTCAGGCTCTTTAATGGGCCGCTCCGCAAGCAGATTCAAGCCATGCTCCGTGCATCCAACCAGCCATTCCTTGCCATCCCACTGAACAACATGAAGGGATGCCCGCGTGGTGAGACGGGTAGATTCGAGGACCTTGACTCCCGAGGAAGGTACTGCGGCGAAAAGCCACTTCCGCCATTCCTTGATGGATGATTCGGGTTGAGACCGTCTAGCCAGAAGCCACCGCCACAGACACCAGGATCCCCCACCCAAGAGCAAGAGAACCAGGAACCCACCGCGCAAAGCACCAACGCCTGTGGAGTCGGCCAACGTGCCTCCATCTCGACGGAGAGGAAGGCTGGCAGGAAGATCCACCACCCCGACGGGCTTGGCCGTGGGCACCGGGGCCTCCCCGGCAACCATAATGCATCCGGCAAAACAAAAGAAAACGCACCAACTCCACCGCCTAAAAGCGGTAAGGAAATTCAAACAGGTGACCCAAAACGGCATCATGAACGAATTCAAGGATTCAGAGGCACGGGTAGCTCGGTCACCCGAACCCCGAAGGTGTCTTCGACTGCGACCAGTATCCCCCTGGCAATGACCTTCCCTTCCAGGAGAATATCGACAGGCTGCTCTACCGTTCGATCCAGGGTCAGAACCTGCTGCTCCCGCAGACCCATCAGGTCTCCGATGGTGATCTCAGCCCCGCCCACACAAACGCTGATTCGGGTTCGTACCTGGTGGAGGGGGTTGGGCAATGATGCCCCTAAGACCGCCGGAGCCCCCGCCGAAGAAGAAGTTGCCTCCAACTCACTCATGGTCAACGTCAGAACATTGGGTATTTCGGAAGATGTCATTGTTGCTCTCAATAATTAATTGTTAATTTTTTAATACAGCGACCCTACGAAAGAATCTCCAGAGCTCTATAACCTTCCCGCTTCCCGAGAAACCCTTCAAGCAAGTTCCCACCTGGCGAACCCGCCAAAGAAACCCGCAAAGGCACTTCCAGGTGATGGAGCGTCTTTAAAACAGAACCCGCCTTAATGGCAACGAGCGAGCCCAGGTTGATGTCCATTTCCTGGGTCTCCACCTGCAAGCGGATGGGAATTGGGGCCAACGCCTTCAACAGTGGTGACAATGGGGGAAGCTTTGGCAGTGGCGCACGCGATTGGGGAGCGACCATACGAGCCACCCGTCCACAGCAGATGAGAAGCCTGAAGATTACCTGGCCACAGGAGACTGGGATGACCATCCCCCCAGACCAAGGCCTCAGCACCTCCTCAAGATCCTGCTCTGGGAGCCCCTTGGCACTTACTTCACCTCCTTGGCCAAGAGTGGCCAAGCGCAGCAGAAGATCGGTCCAGGCCGATTCTGCCATTTCTTCCGCAAGGCGTCCTGAATGACTGGCACTTGTGGTCGTATCTCCGAAGAGTGCCTGGACAAGGCCTTCAGGCCGTGTCCCGCCCTTTTCCACCGCAAACCAAAGTCCCCCATTAGAGGTTACGGGCATCCAGTCATTCACAACCGTTTCGACTGAAGAGGCATCTGGCCTTGATCCGAGAAGCGGCAAACTCCAGGCCTCGCGCCAGCGCTCAACACATGCCGACACGGATGTTTCCACCTGCAGGCGCTGTGCGGAAGTCCAGCAAAATAACTGGCGCCAGCGTTCAATCTGCCTGGGTGCATCAAAAGGTACTGACATGTTTATCAACCTTTCGACATGCCGTAGAGAGAAGTCAGCATTTCGCTCGCCGTCGATACGACCTGGGAGCAGGCCTGGTAGCCACGCTGCATAATCACGAGACTGCTGAACTCCTTGGAAAGGTCAACATTGGACATTTCGACTTCGCCAGACTGAATGGCTCCAAACTCCCCTGTGCTCGCCACCCCAACCTGCCAGGCATGCCCATTCTTGACACCAAATTCGTTATTACCCACTGATTCCACATCCTCTTCGGATCTAAACTGCCCGAGGGCCAGCTGCTTGCTCTTGACCGTTTGCCCATTGGAATAGGTCAGGACAAGCGTGCCGGTGCCATCGAAGGTCTCCTTGGTGAGGGTGCCGGCGGAGTATCCATTCTGGCTAGCGACTGCGAGGGATGAGGAACTCCCAGAGTCGTACGAGGTCACATTGCTAGAGAAGTCCAGAGTCAACGCGACGGCGGTTCCACCAGTGGGCGTATAGGTCACGGCCACCGAATTGCTGCCGGACACCGGCTGCCCGCCGCTGAAGGCTATAGTGCCGCTCCCAACCGAAGTAGTTCCGTCCATCAGAGCTACGGTCCACGTATTGGAGGAGCCGCTAACCGGCGTAAAGACAAGACTAAGAGAATGACTACTCCCAGCCGAGTCGATTACTGTCACATTGCTTATCGTATTCGTCGTCGCGGAGGAGGAGAGATTGCCAGTGAAGGTAATCGTCGAAGTCGCCTTGGCGGGGTTGGTGCGAAGATTTGTCAAACTGATATTGGTTAGCGCACCGCCATCCAATGCCAGCACCTCCTCTCCAGTGGTGGAGGAAATCAGAACCCCATCACTATTGAACTTGAATTGGCCATCTTTGCTGTAGTGGATATTCCCACTGCTGTCCCGAAGGGTGAAAAAGCCTTTCCCATCGATGGCTAGGTCAAGTGCGTTGTCTGTGCTTTGGAGTTGGCCCTGCTTGAAGTTAAGAGAAGTGCCCAGAGTATTCACCCCATAGCCGCATTGCCCAAATCGCCAGCTGCCCCCACTGGAGCTTCCACCGTAGAACATGTCCGCAAATTGCGTACTGGCACCCTTGAACCCTGGAGTGTTCAGGTTGGCGGTGTTGTTGGCAATGGTTCGAAGCCCGTCCTGAAACCCCTGCAAACCGGTCTGCGCGATGGAAATCGAGTCGATCATGGTTGCTCCCTATTGAACAGAAGTGATCTGGCTGATGCTGATGCCGGAAACGGTTCCACTGGTCGTGCTCAACGTAAGTGTCGGAGAAGAGCTCGAAAGATCGATCTGCTTCACCGTCCCAGACATCGGGCCACTTGAAGTGCTTATATTAACAGTCTTGCCAATCAGGCCAATGGACTGCTGGGCCGCCTGGTTACTAACCAGGGTTTGGATGTTGGTGTTCATCTGCTGCGTTTGTTCCAAAGCTGTGAATTGGGCGATCTGGGCGAGAAACTCCTGATTGTCCATCGGCTTCAAGGGGTCCTGATACGTCAGCTGGGTCATCAGCACCTGCATGAAGTCATTCAGGGTGATCGTGCTGTTGTTGGAAACACCGCTCACTGCAGTCGTGCTCATGGCACCTCCAAAAAGTCATTGAAATACGCATAACGCCCATAACCAGAGGCAGCAGAGTGTGGTGTCTCCGATCCAAGTCCAAAGGAACCTTGACGCAGCCGATGCAAAGGCACTGGGCGTCCATTGCATACCAAAGACGCCAGACTCTGGCCTTGACTGGCAAACCACTGCTGGAGATGGAGTGTGAGCTGCTCCATCTGATCGGGTTGACCAAGCCGCGTTCCGATCCAGACACGAATCCCCTCGTCCGCCCACTCAACGTGCAGACGAACCGGAACTTCAGGCGACGGCTCCGCAGCTGGAGGAGCTTTTGCAGCCCCCTCGGCTCCGGCCAGCTCCAGTTCAGAGCTAAGCCCATCATCTTGGACAACGGCAGGCACAGAAGAATAGATGGGTGGAGCCTCCCCGAAAGCCGATTCAGCCGGAACCTGCGCCGACGGATCTACGAAAATCAATTCCAAAGAACGGTGGGTGGCCACCTCCCCAGTAACGACAATGGAGGATATTTCCCATGCGGGTGATGGGGTGAGCCCCTCTTGTCCGCTGGCACGCAATGTAGGAACGCTGGCTCTCGCCCCCTCCAGAGCCCGAGTAAGCGCCTGAGTCAGCTCATGGCAGGTGCCAGCAAGCTGTTTCCCATCGCTGGTATCTCGATGCTCTCGAAGTGTCACGACTTGAACGTGGTGTGAAACGTTTTCCTCATAGGGACGAGCAGAAGGCTCAATTGAATCCAAGAAAGCAGACGCAGGAAGGGTTTCTGTTGTGGCCCTCTGTTCTGAGGCGTTGTCACTGAGCGTTCTTTCCGGAGTGCCGTATGGGGTGGCCTTCTCGGTCCCAGGAACGAGCATCGGCGGACAGCTGGTCGAGGTCTTGGCGGAAGAAAGGTCTAGCCAAGGGACTGTCGTCGCCCCACCTTCAGGCCTCGCCACTTCAAGAGAACCAAACCACCCAGAGAAATCAGGTTCTTGCGCTCGTTCAAAAGCCCGCTGCCAGGCAATATCCCGTGAAGGACTCCCGCCAAGGCTTCGCTGGCCCTGAGCTGTGTCCGCTAGGCTCGAAGCCGAGGGGGTGACCAGTTTGAGGTTCGCAACCTGGGTCATGCGCCACCCCAGGTTTTGCGAAGCTTGGGTCGGCTTTTCGGGTCAAACTCTGAGCGCCTGGACCGCATGGTCAGCCAATCCCGATCAGCTTCTTTGGCCATGCGATTCGTTTCACCAACAGAGAATTCGGCGATGCAGTCTTTTCGATGGGTATCCAACACATCCAGCTTATATTGCTGCACGAGGCACTTAGCGCGCAATTGAACCCGCTCCTCACGCAGCCTGAATAGATCATCCTGAAGACCCAAGATCTCTGTTTTCAAGCGAACCAGCCAATGGAGTTGGAGAGAAAAACAGGATTGGGAGATACCTTTGGATCGCTCCAAGCCGATATCTCGACTAAGCATAGAGAATGATTCATTGCGCTGTTCGAGTTCTTTTTCGATCTCGTGGATGCGGGTTTGCAGGCTCCCGAGCTGGACCAGCAGGCGGTCCAAGCGCCATTGGCGCTGCTGCCTCAAAGGCTCCAGAGCATAGCTGAACCCCCGAAGGTCAACGCTCATGCAACCCCCTTACCGAATGTTTTGCCTTCGGCAGAACGCCTCTCTTCAAATGACTTCCGCCACGCCGCCAACTCCTGCAAGGCCGCGGCCCTCGTGATCCCCCCCTCGGCCTGGCGCAACCAAGCCAAGAGCTGTGGTTGACAAGCCAGTGCTGCATCCAGCTCAGGGTTGGACCCCTTCTCGTAGGCTCCCAACTCCACCATCTGTCGATTCCGCTCAAGCAGGGAGAGAATTCGGACGGCCTCCATCAGAAGCACGCGCTCTTCTGATGTCGTGAGGTCAGGTAACAAACGGCTGGCGCTTTTCAAGAGGTCGATGGCTGGATATTGCCCTTGGTGCGCTAACTGTCGGGAGAGAACGATATGCCCGTCCAGGATGGCCCTAAGAGCATCAGAAACCGGCTCATTGAAGTCGTCACCTTCCACAAGGACAGTCAGAAGGGCTGTGATGGAACCGCCAGAGGCGGAAGTACCACAGCGCTCGCAAAGTTCAGGAAGCTCTGCGAAGACGGAAGGGGTATAGCCCCTCGCTGTGGGCGGCTCACCCGCCGAAAGCCCGACTTCTCGCCGAGCCATGGCAAGGCGCGTGATGGAGTCCATGGTCAAGAGGACCTGTTGTCCCTGCTCTCGGAAATACTCTGCGATAGCAATGGCTGCGTGGGCGGCGCGAATGCGTGCAAGAGCAGGCTGGTCTGCCGTGGCCACCACGACCACCGAACGTTTCCTCCCCTCAGGCCCCAGGTGCTTCTCAATGAACTCCCGCACTTCACGGCCACGTTCCCCAATAAGCGCTATGACATTCACATCAGCTTTGACATGCCGGGCGATCATCCCAAGGAGGGTGCTTTTCCCCACGCCACTACCCGCAAAGATGCCCATACGCTGCCCCTGGCCAAGCGTAAGCAGAGCGTCAATACTGCGAACACCTGTTTCCAAAACCTTGTCGATCCGGGGGCGGCGCATGGGATTGCTGGGACGCCCTTTCAGTGGACGGGAAACCAGAGTGCTTACAGATGGCTGCCCATCCAACGGCCTTCCAAAGCCGTCAATAACTCGCCCCAGCAGGGCATCACCCACGGGGATACGGGACTGATCCCCCAGAGCTACTACCGTCCCTCCAGCAACCAAGCCTTGGGTCCCGCCGAAGGGAAGCAGCGTCACATGATCCGTCTGAATACCGACAATCTCGGCAAGCACAGGAACCTGTGAAGCTGGGACGGTGGCCTGAGCACCAGCGGCCCCTAACAGACCACCTTGGATCTGGAGGCCGGACCTCAGCAAATCCCCAAGGCGGGATGGGATAGGCATGCCTGGCGGGAGAATGGCACAGAGTTCACCCACGTGACCCTTTGGACCGATGGCCTCAATAGCCAAACCATGCAGAGACCGCACAGCACCAAAGCGCCGTCCCAGCTCCGCGTGACGCACCCTCTCTGTTAACCCCCTCAGTGATTCCGAGCGGAGATGGTCTTTGGGGGGCAGATGAGCTTCGGTTGAAGACGTCATCCATTCTCCCCAGCCGGTAAAACCGAAGCCCTGGCCTGAATCAACAGATCAGATAAAGACCCCAACTCGGTCTCAAGCCTGGCATCCAGGCTCCCCTGGCTGGACCTGACAATACATCCCCCAAGGCGGACCTGATCATCCGGAACCCAGGCGGGAATCCCTCCCTGTCGTTTTTGAAGCCACTGAGCCAAGACAGGATCAGTCTCAAGCCCTTCGTAGTCCTTCGGGTGGACATGGATTGCAACCAACCCCACCAAGGGGCTGTAGGCGCCGGAACCGCAGCATTGCTCGATGGCGTGCCTGACCTTAGCGGCCACCACCTCCCGGCGCACGATTTTCTCTCCAAGGACCCGACAGATGGCGGAAAAGCTCAAAGCCACCATCTCGTCTTCCAAAGCAGCCAGACGGGCTGCCAATTCCACCCGAAGCTGTTCCGGAATGGATTTAAGCCACTGGTCCAAAGTGCCTAGCCGATCTTCGATGGCCGCCTGGGCATCCTGGGATTTGCGAATCACGTCCCTGCGCCCCTCTTCTTTTCCCTCAGCCAAGCCTCGCGTGAAGCCCTCCTCATGGGCTTTTGCACGCTCTTCCTCCAGGAGCCTTGCGCGCCCTTCAGCAAGACCAGCTTGAAAGGCCTCCTCCCTGGGGTCCCTCTGGGGTTGGGAGGGGAGCTCCGCCCCAGCTCCCCCTTGACGAACGTCGGATTCCGATCTGACAGCCAGAGGCTCCCCTCGTCGGCGGAGTAGGCGAGTTCGCTTCTCCCCCTCGAGAGGTTCAAGAAAGACCTTAGCCAGGGCGGGGTGGCTCATGGTGTCTCCTCAAGAGGCAAAGCCCTCCATGAAAACCACTTGCGCTTTCTTTCTCCCTCCGCTTCCCTCTTGCTCCCTGGCGAGAAGGAGGACGCCACCTCCTGTCGCAGCCTCCGCCCCACCGCCGCCAAGAGGGCCGGTTTCAGGCAATCGCCGCTGGAAGCCCCTCCTCCTGAGCGGAAACGGGCCACCTGTTCGGTCACTTGATGGCGCCGCAGCGCCCCCAGGCACTCCATAAAGCGCTCTTGCCATGGCCAGTCCACCATGAGAAGCAGACGAGCGGTGACTCCGGGTGGATCGTCGCGCAACACTCGCTCCAGAATCGCCGGGTCCGCCTCCCGAAGTACGGCCTCCCAATCATTAGCCTCAGACGCGATCCGTACCGGGGCAGCCAAGGGCAAAGGGGCTTGGGCAATCACCTCCCCGATGATTCCCGGATCTTCAGGAATGCCCAACTCCTGCAACTCCTGGAGCATGCGTTCAAGGGAATGCCGTTCAGTCGTATCCACCTGCCCTAGCAACCATGCCCTATCCTCTTCGCCAAGGGAATGCAGCAACAGTGCGGCCTTCCGTTCATTGCCGAGGGAAACCATGGGGGCTTCTGGAAGGAAGAGCGACTGGTTCATGAGTTGCCCCCCTCAAAGCCACTGCCACCCATCCAGGCCTTGATCTGGGCCAAGGCAGCCTCGCGCTGAGCATCAGACAAGGTGTCGGGCAAGGGAGCTTTGCCTGGACGCATGGCCCAGCCCAAAGCAGCCAAGACCGCCAGGGCGGCTCCTGCTGCAAGGAGCATCCACCCCTTGGGGGACCTATCCGTTTGCGGAACAGGGAAGCCCGCACTTTCGGCCTTCCCTTCAGGCACCTGAACGATTCCTGGTACCGGCCGTTGGGACTCCGCAGCACCCCCCAGGCCATCCAAGGTCTGGAGCACCACCTCATCCCCTCGGTCCGAGCTTCCCCCAACACTGGCCAACACCATGGCCCGCAGGCGGTCCTGCTGTTCAGCGGACAGAGCCCGGTGGACCACCACGGCCACCTGGATCCGGCGAACGGCACCAGGCTGGGTCACAACCTGCTCCACTCGCTTTCCAACCGCGTATTCAGTCTCGCTCTGACGACTGCCCCCCAGGAGGGGGGACTTCCCCTCGTTTCCGCCGCCGGGACGAAGGGGAACCTCTCCTTCTCGGTTGGTCTCCCGCTCTCGCACCACGATGCCCGAGGGCACCTCTCCGGTCCGGCTGGGGGCCCCAATAATCTCCTCGGTGCTGGTCTGAACACGATCCATGTCCAGCGACACATCGACGCTGGCCAGGGCTTGGCCGGGTCCCAGAGCCCGTTCGAGTACCACCCCTGCCTTGCGGGAAAGGTAGTTTTCCGTTTCCTTCTTCAGATCCAGGCGCGTCCCGCCCGCCCAGCCAGCTTCCGACTCGCTATCGCTTACCCGGGTAAGGGCCACACCGTTCTGATCCACCAAGGTGACGTCCTGAGCCTGGATGCCAGGAACCGCGGCAGCCACCAGCCTTTGGATACCCCCCACCTGCTCACCGCGCAGATGCATCCCATCCTTCAGGGTCAGGGTCACGGAAGCCTTGGGTTTACTGGAAGCCTGTTTGAACAGGCCCTGTTCAGGAAGAGCCAAGAGAACCCGCGCATCCCTGATCTCGGACAGAGAAAGGATGGTCCGGGTCAGCTCTCCCTGGAGGGCTCGCTGGTAATTGATCTTCTGAGCAAATTCAGTCATCCCGAAATCACTGTTGTTGAAGAGTTCAAACCCAACAGCCCCATGCAAAGGGATCTCTTTGCCCATGAGTTTGATTCGCGTTTTGTAGACTTCAGCCTTTTCCATCAGGATGGAAGTCCGCCCCCCTCCTTGATCAGAGAGGGTGTAGGGCATCTTCTGGCGTTCCAGTTCTGCCGTCATGGCAGCAGCGTCCTGGGGACTGAGATCACCGAAGAGCACCTGGTACTCCGGCCGCAAGATCCAGTAGCTCCCTGCCACCAGTAGCACCACGATAAACACGGTGCCCAGACTAAGCCCCAGACGTCCCCTATCCCCGAAGCGGGCCCCGAGACCTTCCCAGAATGACTTGATCACACCCTACTCCCTACAACGTTGGTTCCAGACACAGGTTCCCGCATGGAGAGGGTCTTCATATCTGCATCTTCATGATGTCCTGATAAGCCTCAAGCAGCCGATTCCGGACCTGGAGGAAGAGCTGGAAAGAAAGTCGGGTCTCTTCTAACCGGATCATGACCTGGTGAAGGTTCTCCACGTCCCCGGTGGCCAGTTTCTGGAGATCGGTCTGTGAAACCATGAGGTCCTTGTTGATCGCATCCAGGCCCCGACTGACGATATCCCCGAACCCTACAGGTGCGTGGGCCGCAGGAGTCGTGACTGGAGACTCGACCCCCATCACCATCGGAGGAAGGGCCGTCTGGCTGATAGCTGCTATCGCTTCGAGGTTCATCAGGCGTTCCCTCCGATATCCAGAGCTCGCAAGGCGAGGGTCCGGGTCGTATTCATGGCCGCCACATTGGCCTCGTAGGAACGCAGCGCACTCATCATGGACACCATTTCCGTTGCTGTATCCACGCCGGGATAGGTCACATACCCCTTGCCGTCTGCAAAAGGATTCCCGGGTTCGTAGACTTGCTTGGGGGAAACACCGCTGGGTTCTATCACCGCCTGAGGGAGCTCCAGTTGACCAAGACTTGCCAGCCCGCTGTCGACCTGGTGTGCAAAGGCTTCCGGCGCCACCTGCGAGGCGGCCATGGAGCGACTGGCAACCCGCATGGGCTGGAATGCCGTCCCCTCACCCATCTGAACGGTGTGGGCATTGGCCAAATTCAAGGCTGCCACCTCAACGCGAGTGCGCTCCGCCGTCATTCCCGCCGCGCTGATTGCAAAAGCCTGGGAGTAGTCCATGGAAGCTCCTATTTCTTGCCGTCGCTGACCGCGGCGGAAAGGATGGCAAAGTGACGGGACAACCCCTTGGCCAAGGCCTGATACTGGACCGAGTTCTCGGCCATCCTGGCCACCTCCATATCCAACATCACTTTGCCTGGGAGGCCGAGTTCGGTTTGGGTCCGCATCCGTGGCCTCACGCCAGCCAGAGCAGTAGCATCCAGGTGACCCTGGCTTTGCAGCGAAAGCCGGGCGTCCTCCATCTGGCTCTCAAAGTCCACGGTCATGGGCACATAACCCACCGTGTTGGCATTGGCTATATTGGCGGCAATAGCCTGCTGGCGGAGACTCGCCGCATCCATGGCAAGCCCCAACGCCGCTGTGGTGATCGCTTCGATCCCTTCGCTCATCCCTTCACCCCTTCCCTGATCACTGGATCACCAGATCGGCATGCAGTGCCCCCGCAGCCTTGATGGCCCGCAGAATGGAGATCACATCGCGTGTGCCGGTCTTCATCTTCACCAGAGATTGAACCAGGTCCGTCACCGTGTTCGCACCCGGCGCCAGGAAGCCCGGCTCATTCTTCTCACTAACATCCACCGTCGTATTTGTGACAATCGCCGTTCGCACATCCGCACCCGTCCCCCACACACCGTAGGGCTGGGAAGCAGTGTTGTAATTGGCGATGGAGATCTTCAGATCGCCATGGGAGATCACGACCTCGGATATCCGGACATCTCCCCCGGAAACGACAGTCCCCGTTCTCTCGTTGATCACAACCCTCGCGCGGCGGTCCGGCTCCACATGCAGGTTCTCAATCTTGGCCACAAAGCCCACAAGCTGGTTCCGCTGCCCATCCGGCAGCTTGATCTCTATGCCTTCCGCATCCTTGGCAAAGGCTGTACCCGCACCGAACTGCCGGTTGATTGCCTCAGAGATACGATTTGCCGTAGTGTAGTCGGCATCCGCAAGAACAAAGGTCATCTCATGGTTCGGCCCGAGAATCTGCGCATCCACGGCAACCTCGACCTTGGCCCCGTTGGGAATGGATCCTACGGTTGGATGGTTCTTCTGAACCACGTTCCCATTAGCATCGTAACGGTAGCCCCCCAGAGAAAGAGGCCCCTCAGCCAGTGCGTAGATCTGCCCATTGGCTGCCTTGAGCGGAGCCAGCAGCAGGCTGCCACCCAGGAGGCTCCGAGCATCCCCGGCGGAAGTCACGGTCACATCCAAGGCATCCCCCACCCTCGCAAAGGGCGGCAAGGTCGCCGAAACCAAGACAACAGCCACATTGCGGCTCTGCACCTGGCTCGAAGGCACCGTCAGGTTGAATTGGGACAGGACATTGGCCATGGTCTGGCGCGTCACCGCGTTGGTCGGGGAGTCTCCAGTGCCCGCAAGGCCGGTCACAATGCCGTACCCCACCAAGGCGTTCTGGCGCCAGCCCCGGAATTTGCCCAGATCCTTGACCCGCAAGGGTTCTGCCTGTCCAAGAACGGCTCCCAGGAGCAGTGCAAGGATGAGCGGAATCCGAGTCGTGGCCTTCAGCAATCGTTTCATCTAGAACCCCAACCCATCCATCAACCTGCGCCACCAGCCGCGTTTCTGACGCGCCGTAAGGTCACCATCGCCCACATAGTTGATCTTGGCGTCGGCCAACCGGGTGGAAAGTACGGTGTTCTCACTGGAAATGTCCTGGGCGCGGGCACGCCCTTCCAGAAAGACCTTGTGCTTCTCCCCGTTGACGGTGAGAAGCTGCTCTCCCGCAAGTTTCAACTCCCCATTGGGAAGGATCTCCCGCACCGTCACGCTGAGGGTTGCCAGCAATCGGTTGGCCCGTTGGGTAGTCCCACCCCCGTCGAAGCTGCCGTTGACCCCCAGAGTGCCCCCCCACTGCTTGCCGCTCGGTGTCACAGAAAGCCCTGCATTCATCGAGTTGGTGCGCTGAGTCGAGGTATCGGTGCTGGTGCTGGCCGAGGAGTTTTCATAGACCTGGACCGTAATCAGGTCCCCCACCCGAAAGGCCTTGCTGTCCCCAGTCAAGGACTTGAATGTTTTCGGGTTGTAAAGGTCCTCTCCGTAAAGCCCCGTGGCCGTGGAGAGAAGAAGACCCAGGCAGCTGCCCAGAACAAGGTGGTGCCTCATGGCAGGGCCTCCAAAAGATCTGGACCGATCACCCTTGCCCGAAAGGATGAGGACGCGCTGGGCAACTTGACTCGAATAACCTCTCCTGGAGCCCCATCCTGGAGCACTTGCACCCGGCTTTCCATCCGGATGGCCCCGGTGCTGGATCGTAGCGATGCCATCTGTCCGCACTTGAGCACCGGTGGCACGGGAAGGATCCGGTCCTTCGCCACACTGGGCTTGACCGGTTGTGGGAAAGCAGCGGGCTTTTCAACTGGATCGGCCTCAGGGGGAGACTCCAGTGGCACGTCGGCCTCTTCCTCTGATTTCAAGGGCGCCGACATTTCAAAGAGCAGGTTCACCGGAACGGTCCGGACAAAGGCCCCCTCCACCCAGACCTCCACCCAAAGGGTTTTGCGACAGGGGCGTAACGAAGGGCCTAGAGGTACATCCCAAGGCGCCAACTTGAGCTTGACCTGCCCAGCTGGCACCCGGAGATCCCTGGGTTCATGGGCCAGGGTGCAGTGGCCCTGGATGCCGGACTGCTGGATTTTCCCTCGCACGCCCTGCAATGCGAAGCGTCCCAGTTTGAGGCCAGGAAGATCCTGAGAATCCACGGCACCAAGGGGCACAATGCCTCCCAGCAGCCCGAAGAGGACTGCAGCACGGCCCAAGGTGGCGCAATAAGAAGTCAGGGGCGTAGAAACGTCATCACCCCATTACTTGCGCAGATTGTTGATCAGGCCTTGCATCTCATCGGAGGCCTGGGCCACTTTGACACTCGCTTCATAGGTTCGCTGGGCCACCATCAGGTTGACCATCTCGTCCACCATCTTGACGTTGGAGCCTTCCAGGAAACCCTGCTGGAAGGAGCCCAAACCGTCCTGCCCGGCATAGGCCGTGATGGCTTCGCCCGTTTCGACACCAGCCCGATAGAGCCCGTCACCCTGCGGAACCAGAGCCGCAGCATTGCTGAAACGCACAAGTTGGAGCTGCCCGGCATGCACCGGCGTGGACTGGTTGGGCACCGTCACCAACACTTGGCCGTCCGACGAGATCGTGACCCCAGTCGCCGCAGCGGGAATGGTGATACTCGGTTTCATGGCCTGGCCGGTCTGAGTGGTCAGCAATCCCTCAGAATTGACCTTCAGGGTCCCCCCGCGGGAATAGCCCGTGGTGCCATCCGCCAGAGCCACGGGAATGAAACCCTCCCCCTGGATGGCAAGATCCCAGCTGGAGCCCGTCTGGGAGATGGTCCCCGCGTCGAAGAGCTTGCCGACCCTGGTGATCCCGACGCCAGCGCCCAGTCGAGGCACCAAAGAGGCCCCATCCGTTTCAAGGTTGGCCTCTCCGAGATTCATCCGGCTGGCTTCAGACGTCATCAAATCCGTAAAAGTGACCCGCCCCTTCTTGAAGCCGGGGGTATTCACATTGACCAGATTGTTCGCGATGGTGTCCACGTTCAGCTGCTGGGCCTGCATGCCCGTAGCTGCGATGGACAAAGCGTCATGCATGGGTCATCCCTCCACTTCCTCACATTTTGATTCAATCATGACAAATCGCCGAGCTTATGGATAGCCGTCCCCAGCAACTCGTCATAGCCCTGGGCAACCTTTTGCATCGATTCAAAGTGGCGCATGGTCTGCATCATCTGCACCATCTCTTGAAGAGAACTGACATTGGCGTTCTCCAGGTTGCCCTGGCGCACTTGGCCTGAAAGATTGGCCGATCCCAAGTTCGTGCCCGCAGTCATCAGGCCATCCCCTAGGCGCTGCATGGCCTGTGTGGCCTCAAAGCGCACGACCTTGATCTGGGCAACAGGCTCAGGAGAGGCAGATTCGCCCTCCTTGGGCGTCTCCCGGATCTGCCCAGTGGCATCAATGCTTGGGTTCGGGCTTTTCAGAAAGATTTCGCCCCGGGTGCCCATGACCGCATGCCCTTGGGCCGTTACCAGGCGCCCCTGGGCGTCTAAGTGGAAACTCCCCTGACGGGTATAGGCAAGCCCAGCCTCCGTGCTGACTTCGAAGAACCCATCCCCCGTGAGGGCCAAATCCAAGGACTCTCCGGTGCTCTTGAGGGTCCCGGCCCCCAGATCCAGACGGACCTGAAGGGTGGGATGCTGCCCCTCCATCCCACGAACCGAAGTCGCCGCATCTTCCAGCGCACTCAGAAAAGGTCTTGAGACAGCGACCTCCCGCTTGAAACCGGGGGTCGCAGCATTGGCAAGGTTAAAGGCCACCCGATCCAGGCGGCTCATATCCTGATGCATGCTGTTGAGAGTTACGGCAAGGACATTTTCCATGGGTTCATCCGGGGAGGCCAAGGCCTGGAAACAGACAACGACGATTCATAGCGAGACAATACCCCATGATTTTAGCTCAATATTCTGGGGAATTTCATTCATCGACAGCACCCGGAGATGGGGCACCACTCGCTCTGACAAACTGCGAATGTGCCGCCTCAACTCCGGCGAACACAGCAGTACCGGCAACAGGTTGCTCTTCATCATCCGCTCGGCCTGCTGCACCAGGCGCGAAATGAATTTTTCCGCCAACTTGGGATCCAGAACGAAGGGCTGCTGTGCCCCTTCACTACCCCTCGCAGAAGCAACACTCTGCAGGAATTCGCTCTCGATGGCCGGGTCCAGGGTCATCACGTGCAAAGCCTGAGCATCTCCCAGGAGACTCTGACAGATGGCATGACCGAGCCGCTGCCTGACCATCTCCGTCAGGTAGCCACCATCCTTACTCTGACGACCAGCATCTGCCAGGGTTTCCAGGATGGCCTCCAGGTGACGAATCGACACCTTCTCCCTCAGCAGGTTCTGAAGCACCCGCTGAATGTCGCTCACCGCAAGCACCGTGGGAATCAGTTCCTCCACGAGGGTGGGTTGAGCCTGCCGCACCCTGGCCAACAGGCGTTCCGTTTCCGCGCGGGTCAGCAGGGAAGCAGACTCCCGGCGCAGCACTTCCGTCAGATGGGTCAGCAGCACAGTGGGGCCATCCACAAGCGTATATTTCGCCGCCTGGGCCGCCTCTCGCTGGGTATCCAGGATCCAAAGTGCCGGAAGACCGTAGGTGGGGTCCTTGGTGATCTCTCCTGGGATCGAGCGAACATCCCCGCCAGGATGGATGGCCAGGATGCGGTCGACACGGGACTCGCCCCGGGCGCAGGTGGCCCCGTCAAGCACGATCTCGTATCGGTCACCCCCCAATTTGGCAGATTCCCGGAAACGCACCGCCGGAAGCACGACACCGAATTCCAGGGCGTGCTGCTTACGGAAGGCTGAAAGCCTCTCCAGGAAGGGATTCCCGGGCAAGTTCACAAGCGCGTACCAATGGCTTCCCAGGTGTACCTCCACGGGCTCCACCGCGAGCATGGCGTAAGGATCCTCCGGCCCCTGGGGCTCCAGACCTTCCTCCGGAACGGGCTCCAGGGCTTCGGGCTTACGCTTCAGCCGAAAGGTCAGCAAAGCCACCGCCAACAGGCAGATCTCCAAAGCCAAGGTCGGCAGGGCCGGAATCCCAGGCAACAGTAGCAACCCTCCCAAAGCCCCCGCCACTAGAAGCAGGGTCTTGGGAAAGGAGGTGATCTGCCTCAGCACCTCCGTGCTTAGATTGGCGTCGGAAGCCGAGCGGGTCACAATGATGCCCGTGCCCACCGCGATCACCAGGGCTGGCACCTGCGTGACGATGCCATCACCGATGGTGAGCAGGGTGTAGGTTTGGAGCGCCTCCGCCCAGGGCATGCCGTGCTGCATCACCCCGATGACCAGACCACCGACGATATTGATGAGCATGATGATGATGCCTGCGATGGCATCGCCCTTCACGAACTTGCTGGCGCCGTCCATGGCGCCATAGAAGGCCGCCTCCTTTTCCAGGTTCTTGCGCCGCCGCTGGGCCTCCACCTGATCAATGAAGCCCATGTTGAGATCTGCATCGATGCTCATCTGCTGGCCCGGCATGCTGTCCAGGGTGAAGCGGGCCGCCACTTCGGACACACGCTGGGCACCATTGGTCACCACCACGTACTGCACCACGATGAGAATCAGGAAGACAATGAGCCCGATGACATAATTCCCCCCCACCACGAAGGAGCCAATGGAGGCGATAACCTTGCCCGCATTGCCGTCCGACAGGATCAGGCGCGTGGCCGCCACATTGAGCGAGAGGCGGAAGAGGGTGGCAATGAGCAACAGCGAGGGAAACGTTGAGAATTCAACGGGCCGTGCCATGTAGAAGGTCAGGAGGAGGATCAGGAAGGCAAAGCAGAAGTTGGTGAGGATCAGGAAATCCAACAGGCTCGCGGGGATCGGCGCAAAGAGCACCACCAGCACCCCGAAAACCAGAGCCACCAGCGCAATATCACTGTGCTTGCCAAAAAAACGCTTCAGGAAATCCATGCACTGCTCCTGGAGGGGGGAATGGTCGGCTGTCGCCGGGCCCGCTGGGCGTCCCGGCGGGCAAAAATCCAGACGATGATGCGGGCCACCTGGGCATAGAGGTCCGGAGGCACATGGTGGTCCACCCCCAGTTCCCGATAGAGCTGGCGGGCCAGACTGGGGTTCTGAACGACCGGGATCTGGTGTCGGGCGGCGATCTTGCGCATGACCGCCGCCATGTAGCCCTTCCCCTTGGCCACCAGCTGGGGCGAGGCCATCTGGCCGTGTTCGTAGCGCAGGGCCACCGCCACATGGGTGGGGTTGGTGATGAGCACATCCGCTTCCCGGGTGCGACGCAGAGCCATGACCCGCTTCAGCATCTCCCGACGCAGCTCCCGGAGTCGGGCCCGGATCCGGGGATCGCCCTCCCGGTGCTTGTGCTCGTCCTTCATCTCCCGATTGCTCATGCGCATCTGCTTGGCGAACTCGTAGCGCATGTAGATCAGGTCCAGCAGCGCCAGAAAGCCCAGGGTAAGCGCGATCTTCAAGCCCAGGGCCGAGAAATCATCCAGCAGGGTACGAGTCAGACCGAGGGGCGAAAGCCCCGCCAACCGGTAGAACTGAGGAAGCAATGCCTTGAGGGCGAAGGTACAGACCAGGGCCAGGAAGCCCAGCTTCACCAGGGAGCGGATCGCCACGAAGAGGGTCCGCATGGTGAAGACTCGCTTGAAGCCCGTGGCGGGGTTGATGCGGGTCCAGTCGGGCTTGATGGGATGAAAAGAGAAGACCGGTCCCGTCTGAAGGATATTGGCTGCCACCGCCGCGATAGCCAGCATGGCCAGGAGGGGTGCCAACTGCACCAGCGTGCCCCGCAGCCCCCGAGCGACAAGCGGCCAAAGAGCCCCCGACTGGGGCCCCAGTCGAGTGGCCTGGATCAGAAGGGCGTGGTCCAACCGGAACATATCCCGACAGGCCCCCCACCCCTGCCATGCCAGGAAGACGACCGCCGTCGCGAAGACCACCGCCGCCACGACTTCAGGACTCTTGGCGACCTGCCCCTTCTCCCGGGCCTTCTCCAACTTGTAGGGGGACGCTGCGTGGTTGCGGTCCAGATCCTGCTGGGCCATCAGGGGTGCCCCCCTGCCATGACCCCATCCCATGCCCGATAGATGCTGCTGTAGACCCGGCTCATGACGGGACCGATCCCCGCAAACCATAGGGAAAGCGTGGCCAGTCCCACCAGGATCTTAAGGGGAATGCCGAGGGTGAGCATATTGATCTGAGGCATAGACCGGGCGATGGCCCCCAGGACCATCTCCACGAGAAGGATACAGAAGACCACCGGAGCCGCCAGCAGGAACGCCATTCCAAAGAGCCCCGCCGCCTGACGCAGGATGGGTTCCAGAGCGGCGTCCAGGGGCCAGGGTTGCCCAAGGGGAAAGCGCTCCAGGCTGTAGGCCAGGCCCCGAAGGAGGGCGTGGTGGCCGTTCACCAAGAAGAAGACCAGCACGGCAACCTGACTGTAGGCGGTGGCCACCAAGGGCATCCGGGCATTGGTGCCGGGATCCAGGACCTGCCCCATGCCGAAGCCGATTTGGAGATCCAGCAGACGCCCAGCGGTGCTGAAGGCCGCGAAAGCCACCAGGATGGCCGCCGCCAGGGTGCTCCCCAGCGCCCATTCCGTAAAGCAGGCCTGCACCAATAAGCCTGGATGATCCAACAGGCGGGTCGGCAAGGGGGCCCCCGCCATGGGCATCAGGGCCACGGAAAGCCCCAGCACCAGCATCGCCCGGACCCGCATGGGCACGCCCGAATAAGCAAAAATCGGCGTCATCAGAAAGACCGCCCCCAGGCGCAAGGACAGCAGAAGCACACCCCAAAGCCAGGCGCTGCTGAAACCCAGACGAGTGAAGGAATCGAGGGCGAAGGGCATCAGAAGAGCGAGGGGATGCTGAGCCAAAGCCGGGTCGAGAACTGAGCCGCCACCCTGAGCATCCAGGAACCGAAGATGATCAGCGCCACCCCCGCCGCCACCAACTTGGGGATGAAGGTGAGGGACATGTCCTGCACCTGAGTCACCACCTGGAAGATGCTGATGATCAGCCCCACCACCAGCGTCAAGCCCAGCAGGGGCGCACTGACCAGCAGGGCAGTCCAGAAGAGGTCACGCATCATGTGAAGGGCGAGGTCGGGGTGCATGGGGCCTTAGACGAGAGGAATACAAGGTGTTTTATATTGACCACAAATGCCAACAAATTCAATGGAACCGGGTTTGACAGCCGCACGACACCTTGGGGTTGAGTGGCTTTTTCTAAGCATGTGCACCGGGGAGCTTGCTCGGACGCCGGGTGATGTCGAGGGGTGACTGCCTCCGAAATCACCGCAAAGGGTTGTCCAGGGTCGACGTATTAGATATTGCGAAGTAATCACAGTATTCGCAGCGAAAAACTGTAAAATCATTTCCTAAATTAATATTGATTTCATGACATTGACCATACCACTTCTTGCTAACTTTACCTGTGGACCAAAGAATCCCCCCACGGACGATTTTTAAAAGCAATCCTAACTCAAGGTTAGCTCGGCAGTATGGGCAGAGAGCTCCTCTTTGCGGCAAAAAATAAATATCACACTTTGGACACATGGCTGATGCCACTGGCTCCCCGTCCAGCACCGGTTCCCCCCCGATCCTAAAGAACCTTTTCCATCTCGGGTAGGAATCCTTATACCATAACATGCTTGAAAAACCCGTTATTATCACTCCAGAAGACATCATATGGTGACACATCTCGCATTCCATGGGGCTTCCTACTCTATATACAACCAAAATAGAATGGATCGGACCTATAGCCTAATGAAGACAAACGCTATATTGCTCCACTTCAGCGCCATAACTCATATATGCCCCAACTCCCCCGGGATAGAATCGGTCAATAATCGTATATTCTGTCGAAAGCGCTGTACACAATACACCAATAGGCGTACTGTTAGTAGCGCTCCCGACTGCGCCAACCAAATTAAAAGCAGTATTGAGCCATCGATGCTGACTTCCAGTGAGATTTTCTTGTGCCAAACTCTCATCTGAAGCTCTCCAGTCGTTAATAATTGAGGTGGCAGACGTAACCAAAGCCAGACCCTTCATTGGTCCTGAAAATGGTTCCAACTTCGAGTTTATTTTATCAATCCATTTCCCATCCAAACTTCCTAATGGTAGATTGAATGGCATAGTGGAAGTATTCAAATAGAATGAAGCATCCGAAACAAATTGATAACTCAAAGGGCCTGGAGTGCAGCCTCCGTCCGTATCTGTCCACATGTATGCCCCGTGGGCCGCATAATTTGTGAGCCACTTGTCGGCCGAATTGGAAAAAGACTGCCCCATCATCAAGTTGTTTTGGCCTAACTCGAATTCTGAATTAGCCGAATACTGGCTAAAGGAAGTGAAAGAATCCTTGGCGGACTGCCCCAGCATTAAGTAGTTTTGACCTTCCAGGAGTGCAGATTCAGCCGAATAGCGGTTATAGGAAGTGGACAAATTGTCCGACGCATTCCCAAGCCAATTAACAAACTGAAGATTATTTGCTGAAGATTGACTGTATCCGTTACCAAGAATAGCCGCCCCCCGATCAACCCAATCACCGACCATTGAAGCGGCGCCGGTCAAGGCGCTGCCCTCAGCCGCCCAAACCCGGGCTTTCATCAAATCGAGATCTACGGTGGATGCAGGTTCCACGATCTGATTAGTTCGGTTTGACCAAGCGCCGACCTGCAAACTATCCCAATAGGCGCGGTCCTTTGCAGCCTCCTGCTGCTTCAACCGCTCCCCATAGGCAATATCCCTTCCATAGACTCCCAGCCCCGTAGTGGCAGCCGGAGTATTGGCATCAGGAAGATAGATCCTCATATCAGCTGGAATAGCACGAGGGTCCCCAATGCTGTTGATCTCGGAGAGCTGCCCGACATAGTTGTTCACCTCTCTTTGAGTCGGTACTCGTCCAAGCTGGTCGCTCAACTGACCTCGCGCAATGGACTCCAGCCTTCCACCATAGTCCTTGGCATCGACATAATAGCGAACCGCTGTGGCACTAGACTGGCCAACCAGCCCATCCACACTTGCCGCATTGGCCAGACTCGTATCTCGCAAGGGCGTCGTGTATAGCCCATCTGTCCCCTGGTTCAGGAAGGAACTCGAACTACCATCAGCTTGGTATTTCAGATAGCGGTTCGCATCAGCCATCGTCTGATCAGCTAGTGCTCTCCACTTGGCCATATCAGCCTGGAAGCCTTTCGAAATCTCGCTCAGGGTTTCAGTCTTGGCAGGGGCGGTTTGGGCCGAAGCACTCACCAGCATCTCATCCTTGATACTCTCCCCCAGCGCATTGCCAAAGGTTCCCGGAAAGTGGCGCCCATTCAAGGTTTCTACGGTTTCGCAGGGCCTACTCCATAGCCTGCCATGCTTGAAGGCTAGGCCACCCCTGCCCCGGCGCATTAATTCCCGGCTAACCATGATCAACTACCAAAAGCACATCACATGCGACAAATAGCAGCAAACATGCAAACAGCGCAATCAAAACAATCTTCCAGCCGGAGAAGCGTCCTCGAACAATACACACAAAAAAACCAACAAACATTACCAATAAGCATAAAATTGCCACCAAAATAACCATCGAACTATAACTGCAGTTATGACTATTTGCCACAGCAACTGCCCACAAAAGATATAGTAAAAAATCCAACAATAGGACAACTTTTACAGAAATAAGAAGCAGTACCCGACCAAGCATTAACGGAAGTGAGCGCAGAGCTTTTACCATACGATTGAGGGAACAATATTATTGAATTCGTTATTGTCAGACTTAACATTACCAACATACCTATAGTATGTGTTAGTACTTTGCTTGAGCAGAGATCGCCAGTCCGATCTGTAGCCCCAATCGTTCACGACTACACCATTAACACCTGCCCCAGGAGCATAACCTGCAGAAACAGTCATATTTGAGCCTACCACAAATCCGCAATGCCCTGAGGAACCGGGAAGCCCTTCTGAGATAACATCGCCTATAGCGCGTTCATCGAACCCCACCCGCTCCCACCCAGGCCTATCACCCACGCCCCATGTCCATTGCCAAGCGCGAAGGGGCAAAGCGTTATTGGTTGGCATGGAAACGCCAGATGCCCTGCCAACATCATATACGAAGAGATTGCATTTGTACGAATTGGGTTCCATGCCATTGGCGTCGGACTCAAAGGTATAGCTGGGATCTCCAACCATGGAAATTGCCAACTTGGCCATATTATTCCGTATTTCCCAGGGAGTGAGTGCTCTTGTATCTTCCTTAATCAAAACATCATTAATTTGACCTCGAAGGTCTTTACCAAAGTTTGGTAAACCGGCGTTCTCTTCATCTTGAGGTAAACGTAAAGCCGCTCTGATATCGGACGTCGGGAACCCTGCTTCTTTCATTACGTTCTGTTTAAATGCCTTAGCAAACTCACCTTCAGCCGCTGCGGCCCTTGCCTGAATAATGGCGCCTTCTTTCAGATAAGTAGCCTTGCCCTGGGCTTGTACCGGGATCTCGTCAAGCACATCTTGGGAAGGCAAATCGAGCTCATTACCCGCCCGAATCTGATGAGCACTTCTCAATTCATTGTATTTGGCAAGCCGGATCTGATTCTCAATGCTGCCATCTTCGTAATTGTCGTTTGTAATCTTGGAGAGCGTCATCCCCCTCTTGATCGTGATGGTGTCGACATCATCTGAATCAGAGGCTGAATCCCCTAGCTGGCCATCCACACCCGCCGCGTTGGCCATGCTCGTGTCTCGCAGGGGCGTCGTGTATAGCCCATCTGTCCCCTGGTTCAGGAAGGAACTCGAACTACCATCAGCTTGGTATTTCAGATAGCGGTTCGCATCAGCCATCGTCTGATCAGCGAGTGCTCTCCACTTGGCCATATCAGCCTGGAACTCAGCTGTGATCTGACTTACCGTCTTCACAGGCTCTGTTTGGGCCACTGCCGCAGGTTTCATTTCATCCGCAATACCCTGCCCCAGCGCATTGCCAAAGATGCAGAGCCTTGATGCGGGTCACCCGCTGGATGACCCGCTTCATTAGGTACCATATTGAAATTTCAAAGATCTTTCAGCCAGTCTACACCTGAGACCCCCTGATGCGACTTGTGGGGGCAGGCTAGGCTGCGAAACGCTTCAACGATAGACTTCGCGCCGGTTTCCTATCCTCACCACCAGCACCCGCAACGCTCCATCCTCGATCTTGCAGATGATCCGATAGTCTCCCACCCGATACTTCCAGAACTCACCCAGGCGTGGACCTCTCAGCGCCTCCCCGATCCCTCGGGGGTCGTCGAGCGACAGCACCCGCTCCCGGAGAAACAACGTGATCCGCTTCGCCATGGTCTTGTCGAGCTTTGCGAGATCCTTCGTGGCGGCCTCTTCAAATTCAATTCGCCAGGCCAAGGTCCCGCTCCACTTCCTCTAGGGTGAATGTGCGGCTCCGACCAGCGCGGAGATCTTCCAGGCGGCTCTCGGCTAAGTAGATGTCTTCCAGATCGTCCATGTATTCCACGATGGCCTCGCGGGCGTAGAAGGTCTTGGTGCGGCCCGTGGCTTGGGCCAGGGCTTCCAGGCGGTGTTCGATCTCAATGGGAAGGCGGATGGCCAGCATGGGGCGCTCCTTGCTATACAAGTATAACACTTTGGGCAGTGCCGTGAATGACCTCATTCCCGTTCCTCCTCGGCTTCCCGGTCGAGCTGGGCCAGGACATCGGCGGCGGTGGGCTCGGCGTCCTCCTCCAGGGTGTGATTGCCCGCTCTCGCCAGCTTTCCGGGGTGCGTGGCCGTGTGGATGGCCTTCAGCATCCGGATACTCACCTGGGCATAGATCTGCGTCGTGTCGAGGCTGGCGTGGCCCAGCATCGCCTGGATGAATCGGATGTCGGCCCCGTTCTCCAGCATCAGCGTCGCCATCGTGTGGCGGAACATGTGGGTGGAGCCATGCTTGCCGATGTTCGCCTTCTCCACATAATCCCTCACCAAGTCCGTGATGCGCCCCGGCGCGAACGGTCCGCCCAGATTGGAGAGGAACAGCGTGCCGTCATCCTTGCCCGTCACCAGCTCGGGCCGTGCGGTGTCGAGATACTTCTCAATCCAGGCCAGCGCCCGTTCCCCGATGGGGATCATCCGATCCTTCTTCCCCTTGCCTTGACGGATCATCACCGTGCCCCGCTCGATGTCGAGGTCACGGACCCTGAGGCTCACCAGCTCCAGGCGACGAACCCCCGTGCTGTAGAGCGTTTCCAGCATGGCGCGGTCCCGCAGCCCCATGGCATTCCCCACATGGGGCACCGCCAGCACCGCTTCGGCCTCCCTCGCCGACAGGATGGCCTTGGGCAGGCGCTTCTCGATCCGGGGCATCTCCAGCTCCGAGGCCGGGCTGTAGAGCAGGTGTCCCTGCTTCACGAGCCATTGCAGGCAGTGGCGGATGGGCGTGATCCGCCCGAGCTGGCTGCCGATGGACAGGGGCTCACCATTGGCCTTCCGGTAATAGAACAGGTACCGCTGGTAGCGCTCCAGGATGGGCCGGTCCAATTGCTGAGGCCGGGTCAGGCTCCGCTCATCGCACCAGGCGATGAAATACCGCAGATACTGCTCCCGAACATGGACCGTGCGCGGGGAGTAGTTCTTCTCTGCCAGGTGCGCGAGATAGCGCAGCATGTGGTGATAGAGGCTGTCCGGGTCGCGTACATCCCCCACGGGGGCCTTCGGGCGGGGTGGGCTCTTGGGTCGCATCAGCGGGCAGCCGCTAAAGAAGGAAGGTAGGACGGGGCCGCCGCTGACATCGAGAGGGGGGTACTGTGCGTTTTGGCCGGGGTGGAGGCCGCGATCAGGGGGAAACCGGCGTCAGATCGTGATTCAGACGATCCAAACGCCCCCCGAACAGGGGCCGAATCAGCCCCGAATCCCCCCCGAATCGGGGCCGAAAGGTGGGTAGTCTCCCCCCGAAAGGTTGCCGTCATAGACCTAGATTGGAGGCTGGCGCAGTCGATGAGCCCCAGCAGATGAGCCCGACCTTCGGCGTCCTCCCCCTGGTAAAGCAGCTCGTAGCAAAGCGCTTGCTTGTCCCGGCGGGCTACCAGGAACTCCATCTCCACCAGTCTCCCCAGGTGAACCCACAACTGCGTATCCCTCCAGCCCACAGCCTCACGGGCCTGTCTGCGCGTGAAATGGAACTCTCGTTGGTCGACCCCCTGGACCTCGCATTCACCCCGCACCCAGTCGTGAAGCAGGTTCAGCAGCTTCCGCGTCTGGGGCAGCAGCTCGTCCACCGTGCGGGAAAACACCTCCTGGGCCAGTTCATTGGCCAGTTCGATGTCGGAAGGAATCACTTCGATGTAATGCAGGAGCTTCCCTTCATGGGCGAGGGTCTGCACCTCCCGCTGGAACTGGTGCAGCAGGGCGATGGATCGAATCAGGGTCAGGTACTTCACATGGTCTCGTCTGGAGCGGGTCTGATCGTCCCGAAAGCTCAACTGGTCCGCGTAGGGGTTCACCACCGCCAGGGGTTGCAGCAGCCGCTGGGCGTTCCGATGCAGCGCCAGCAGGCTTTCTCGATGGCTTTTCGCTAAAAACCCTTCCAGCGTTTCCCGGCTGCGCTGGAGGGCATGGATGGCGCGGGTCTGCTCCCGGCTTTCGTCCACGGTCAGCACCAGGCAGCGGTTCAGCAGTTCCTCGTCCAGATCGATGGCCGTGGTCGTCAGAAACAGCATCACCGGGCCTTCCACCGTGTAGTCATGGGTCACGAGCATCCCCGTTTGAGGATCTTTCCCCGTGCTGGCCATGGTCACCCGGCCTTCACTCTGGAGCAGCTTCAGGGCATAGCTGGCTTGTTTCGCCCCCTCCTCCTCCGCAATGGCGAGGATCTTATGCTTCAGGTCCTTATCGCCCATGTAGAACAGGGATTGCCCCGACATGGCCTTCAGCGCTCTCCAGAATTCGCCATGGGCTGCTCTCCAGAAGTCGACCACCTGAGGGTGTCATAGGGGGGGGCTTTCGGGTGCGGAGGGAAGTGGTCGGCTGGTGGCGTCGTGGGCAATCTGGACTTCCAGGAGGCCCGGCATGGCGAGGCGGAAACCCTGTGCAGTGTGTGGCAAATGGTTCCGGCCCGACCCCAGGGTGGGGGAGAGGCAGCGCACCTGCGGCAGGCCTGAGTGCCGCAGGGCATGGCACCTGCGATCCTGCCGAAAATGGCATCAGGCCAATCCTGACTACGACAGGCACACGCGACTGCAGCGGCGTCTCGTTAAGGAGGAGCCAGCCGGTCCGCGCGGGCGGCCTCCGGACCCTTTCGCCAGCATCGACTGGGACTTCGCCCGGAAGCGGATGGGCCTGGAGACCTCGGTACTGGTGGAGGAGACCGGGAAAGTCCTGTTCAGGGCTGCGCGAGACGCGATACCCGCCTAAACCCATGAAAATGGGGAGGAAACAAAGAAGTCCTCGGAATAGATGCGCGAGACGCGATACCGTTCCAGCTATCTGATAACAGGATGCTTCCCGCCAAGTCCCCCCCACTGGCCCACGAGACGCGATAGGCTGCCACCATGGTCCGCCCTACGCTGCTTCCCGGTGGCAGCCATGGAACTGGAATTCCAATCAATCGACTTCCGTTACGAGCATTTGCGTCGGCGGAACCCGCCCCTGGAGCGTCAGCTTCTGGCCTCCCTGGCCGATCACGGCCAGAGGGTCCCCGTAGTGGTCCTGGTCCAGCCGCCGGACCACTACGTGCTCCTGGACGGTTACAAGCGGGTGCGGGCCCTGCGTCGGCTGGGGCGGGACACCGTCCAGGCCACCCTCTGGGACCTGGGCGAGGCGGAGGCCCTGCTCCTGGAGCGGATGATGCGGACGGCCGTTGCGGAGAGCCCCCTGGAGCAGGGATGGATCCTTCGGGAACTGCGGGACCGGTTCCGGATGCCTCCGGAGGAACTGGCCCGACGCTTCGACCGCAGTCCGAGTTGGGTGTCGCGTCGGCTGGCCCTCATCCAGGATCTCCCCGAGGAGGTTCAGGAGCATGTGCGCCGGGGACAGATCGCCGCCCACACCGCCATGCGGGTCCTGGTTCCGTTGGCGCGCGCCAACAAGCGGGACTGCCGACGATTCTGCCAGGCCCTTCTCCGGGGACGGTTCACGACCCGGGAAGCGGAGCTGCTCCACCTCGGCTGGCTCCAGGGTCGGGCAGAGGTCCGGGAGCGCCTGCTGGCGGATCCGGTCCTGTACCTCCGTTCCCAGCGTGCATTGGAGGTGCTGGAGGCCAGCCCCTTCCACGGCTGGCTGGAGGACCTGGGCACGCTCTCGGCGGTGGCCCGGCGTGCCCGGCTCCATCTGGAGCAGGGCGCTCTCTTTTCCCGGAGTGCGGAGGAGGTCCAGGAGGCTGGGGCCGCGCTGCGCCAATCGGAGACGGACTGCCAGGCCCTGTTCCAGGGCAGCGCCAGGGACCTGGGCCATGCTTGACCAGGGCAACCGCACGGCCATCCTCCTGCTCCGGCGGCAGGGCCACTCCATCCGAGCCATCGCCAAAGCCCTCCATGTCTGCCGGGACACGGTGCGGGAGGTGCTCAGAGCCGGGAATCCCGAGGTTCCGGAATGCCCGCGCCCGGAAAAGGCCGAGGCGCACCGGGAGGAGATCCTGGAGTTGTTGCCGAAGTGCAAGGGCAACCTGGTTCGGGTTCACGAGAGACTTCTGGACCAGGGAGCGGCACTTTCCTACCAAGCCCTCACCGGGTTCTGCCGTCGTCACGGGATCGGGAGCGCCCCTCCCAGCATCTCGGGGAGCTATGAGTTCCAGCCCGGAGAGGAGATGCAGCACGACACCAGCCCGCACAGGGTTCGGATCGGTGATCGCACGCTGCTGGCCCAGGATGCAAGCCTGGTGCTCTGCCATAGCCGGATGCTGTTCCACCAGTACTACCCAACCTTCAACCGGTTCTGGTGCAAGGTGTTCCTCACGGAGGCCCTGGAGTTCTTTGGAGGCGCCTGCGCCCGGTGCATGATCGACAACACCCATGTGGTCGTCCAGCAGGGCACGGGCGCCGCCATGATCGCCGTGCCTGAGATGGCCGCCTTCGGCGAGCGGTTCGGGTTTGTGTTCCGGGCGCATGCGCTGGGCCACGCCAATCGCAGCGCCCGGGTAGAGCGACCTTTCGACTTCATCGAGAACAACTTCCTGGCCGGACGGGAGTTCAAGGATTTCCAGGATCTGAACCGGCAGGCCCGGGAGTGGTGCGAGAAGGTGAACGCCACCCGCAAGCGCAGCCTCCAGGCCAGTCCGCGGGAGCTGTTCCTCCAGGAGAGACTCCAGCTGAGGGCACTGCCCATCCATGTCCCCACGGTCTACCAGCTCCACCACCGGATCGTGGACGGGGAGGGGTTCATCAACGTCCAGGGGAACCGCTACTCGGTGCCCTACATCCTGGTGGGGCGGCAGCTGGAGGTGCGGGAGACCAAGGACCGGATCGAGGTCTACGAGGGGCCCCGGGAGGTGGCCGCCCATGCCAAGGTCATCGCGGCCCTCAACCAGCGAGTGGTCGAGCCCAGCCACCGCCCCAGGCGGGGGGAGGGTCGATCCAAGCTCGCCTCTCCCCCGGAGGAGGTGGAGCTGCTGGCCACAGAGCCAGAGCTGAAGGACTACGTGATGGCCTTCCGGGCTCGGCAGCCAGGGCGCTATCTGCGGATGCTCCGGCGGCTGCAGGCCATGGTCCGGGACTACCCCCGGGCCCCACTGCTGATGGCGGTGCGGGTGGCCACCACGTACGGACTGTTCGACCTGGATCGCTTGGACCGGCTGGTCCTGAAGCACGTCGCCCGGGACTACTTCGTCCTGGATGTCGCCGGGGAGCTCATCCCCGAGGAGGAGCCCCATGAGGGATGACCTGGAGCAATTGCTGAAGAACCTGCACCTGGGGCGCATGGCCGAGATCCTGGATCAGGAACTGGAGGACGCGTCCGGAGAGGAGCCCAGCTACGAGGAGTTCCTGGCGCGGCTGCTGAGGGCGCAGTGGCACCACAAGCAGGAGTCGGCCCTGGCCTACCGGATCAAGCAGGCGAGGATGCCTGAGCAGTGGAGCCTGGAAAGCTTTCCCTACAAGAAGCAGCCCGAGGTCAACCAGCGCCAGATCAAGGCGTTCGGGGAGCTGGACTTCATCGCCAAGGCAGAGAACATCGTTTTCATCGGCCCAACCGGCGTGGGCAAGACGGGGCTGGCCACCGGCATTCTGCTCAAGGCCATCCAGAACGGACACAAGGGCCTGTTCATCCGCGCCCAAGACCTGTTCGACGAGATGTACGCCTCGCTGGCGGATCGTTCCTCGCGCAAGCTGCTGGACCACCTGGGCAGGATGCCGGTCCTGCTCATCGACGAACTGGGCTACCTGAACATCAGGCCCGAGCAGACCAACATCTTTTTCAAGCTCATGGAGGAGCGCTACAACCGGCTCCCCACCATCATCACAACGAACCTGGACTACCCCGAGTGGCAGAACTTCCTGGGGAATCCCCAGCTCGTGGAAGCCCTCCTGAGCCGCCTCCGGCACCGCTGCAAGACGGTCCGGATCAAGGGCGTCTCCCTGCGGGACCCCCAGGGCTGACCCACTCGCGCCGCGGCGATCCCGGGCAGTTCCCTCCGCGTCGGCCTACGGCCTCCGCTCCGGGAACCACCCGGGATCGCCGCATGCACCCTGAAAAACGAGAGAGACGGGATTCAGATCCTGCGCCCAGGAAGGACTGCTTCTGGAGAGCAGAAGTGGGCTGATTCTGGAGAGCGTTGAAGCCGGTCTTCGTGAGCTGGACACCGGACGCTTCCACCAGGCGCTCCACGCTGATTTCAGCCTTCAGGCGCTCTAGTTCTGCATCAGGGATTCGGGCCATGGTTTCCTCCGGTTGGTGAAAACTCGTCAAGCAGCAATACTGAACCATAGTAGTATCAGTAGTGCTACCATTGTCAAGCCGGAGCGAAAACACGGGAGATAGCATGACGAGCTTCACTGCAACTTGGCTCAACACCATGGAATTCGCGGCACGACTCGTATATCTCCGAAAGCAAAAGGGCTTCTCCCAGCAAGCCTTGGCGGATGCTGTTGGAATCCATGTGTCGCAGATCAAGCGATACGAGGGGGGCGCAACCCAGCCCCAACTGGACGCATTGAAAAAGATCGCCATCGCTCTTGGTGTCAGCGCAGATGCACTCCTGTTCGACGATGGCGAACGCGGCCTTGATGAGGTCTTTCGCCTCCAGCTTGACGTAATCTCGCACCTTGACGAGGATGAGCAACGCATCATCCGCGAAGTGATCGACGGCATGCTCTTCAAATATCAGGCCCGGCGATGGTCGGCTCCACCAATACCGCAGGCAAAACGCCCCAGCCGAAGCCCCGCCAAATAGCCTTCGCACTGCGCCTACGTTTCTTCTTTAGCAGCTAAGAAAAAAAGCCCACCTCCAATACGACGCATGGGGGTTGGGGGTTCTTTTATAAGCAGCTGTACAAGGAACTGCACACGAACGCGGAAACAGCCCATAGGCCGTTCGGCTTCACCTCTGCCTTCCCCGGATCAGCCTATCGATTAGGTGATTCGCTTCGGCCTTGTCCCGTTCAAACCCCTTTCCAAGCTCCTGCGCCAGCTCCCGGATCTTCCCGCCCAGGAATGCCCACCCTGGCCCCTCGTCCAATAGGCCTTGCTTGCGGCACGCCTCGATCCCCTTTCGGATCTCGCCGCGTGGGCTGTTGGCGAAAGCCTCTTTCGTGAAGGGGGTTTCGATCCCCAGGGCACTCATCCGTGCGCCAATCCTCCGCAGGTCCGCGCCAAACTCCTTCTCCAGACCCTGGGGCACATAGGCGGGCTGGGCCTTTTCCTCCTTCTCCAGCGTCGATCCCAGCTTCCCGGCCTTGAGGGTGGCGCGGTAGGTCTCCTCGGGCAGGGAAATGGCCTCGCCCTTGGCCTTCCGGAGCGCCAGGGCTACCAGTTCGGCCTCCTTTCCCTGCCATGCCGTGAGATGTCGGCATTCCTCTGGGCGATGCTCAGCCAGCACCGCCGCGCCACGCTGGAACTGCTCCAACTCGCGCGGCTTTCCGGGTCGGGGTTCATCGAAGGGGGACTCCAGCGGCCTCCCGCGCAGCTCCTCGCGTGCGGCCTGCTCGGCTCGTAGCCCCAGAACCCGGCGCGCTTGATCGGCCAAATCCACGGCCTGATCCACCAGGCGCTCCCAGCCCTGGCGCACCAGACGCCCCAACCGCTCCGGCCAGCCACGCTTCAGATCCTCGTGATCGAGTGGCCGCAGTCCGTAGCCCGCCCGGAACCACGTCTCGGCCGCGCACTGGCTCTCGTGGTTGCGCTCGAACGTGCGACCGAGCTTCGTTTCGGCTGCCGACAGGCAGGCCGTCTCCAGATCGTCCACAACCTCGTGGATCGCCTCCCGCGTGACCCGGATCGGCGCCAGGGGGTACGACCGCCCGTCCGCCAGTTCCAGCACCTCCGTCACCGGCTTCAGCAGGTCCAGCTCCACCTCGGGGAATACCTCCCGGATCTCCTCCGACTGGAACACCGGCAGCTCCCGCAGATCCTGCGGATCGCTGGCCTCGCGCTCCCGGATCTCCCGGACCATCCGCAGGCTGAAAGGCTCGTCCTCTGGAGCGACCTCCGGAGCAGGCGGCGGCACGGCCACAACGACCTCCTTGGGCCTCTCCCCCCTCAGACGGGCCAAGCCCGCTTCCGTGATCCGGTACTCGTTCAGTCTCTCCACCTTCTGGGCCTCCAATAGCCCGAACCTCTTCAGCTTCGAGAGCAGATCCCGGTCTCGCTTCTCCAGGTGCTTCGTCGAAAGCCCGCCCGCCTCCTGGACCATCCTCAGCACCCGCTCGTAGTCCTTCGTCCACCGCATCCGGGCGGCTTTCGTGGACGCCTCCAGGTCCACCGCTCCACCAGCCAGGGCCGCCACCTGCTCCCGCTTCACCCGCACCAGCCCAGCTGCCTCCAGGTGTTTCCCCCCCGTCTCCGCCAGGAACCCTCCGGCCTCCAGCTGCACCTCGGCCAGGGCCAGCTTCCGCTCATAACTCTTCAGCCGCTTCCCCAGCTCGGCCTTCGGCAGGATCTCCCCGTCCTTCCCCAGCATCCCCAACTGGTTCAGCTTCTTGGCCAGGGCCAGCCGACGACGCTCCCCGGGCAGTTTCTGGGGCAGCTTTCCGGTCTCCTTCCGGACGAACTCCAGCTCCCGGGGCGTCAGGGGCACGATGCCGCCCAGCTCCCTCTTCAGCTCCTGGGCCGCCATGATCTCCACCCGCCGTTTCCGGTCCAGGCTCCCCGCCTGGATGACCTGGCCATCCAACCCCCTCACCGTCGCCCCTTGGGCCATTCCCGGCGTCAGGGAGGCCACCCCGCGCCGCAGGTCCACCTCCAGGCCATGGGCCTTCGCCGAGGCCAGCATCGCGTCCGTCGCCTTCTCCCGGCTCCCCCCCGGCGTGGACATCCGGATCACGTTCCGGGCGTTCTCCCAGGTCCGCCACCTTCCATCCAAAGCCTTGGCCGGAAGGAAGGCCAGGGCGTGGGCGTGGTAATGCACTTCGCCCCCTCGGTTCTCGGCATGGAGGTAATACAGGGACAGGGTCCGGGCCGCCTGCCATTCCCGGTTCCCGCCGCCGGTCCTCACCCGGACCGCCTCCCGCTCCACTTCCTGAAAGTGGGCCTCCACCGTCGCCCGCAGGATCTCCCGGGCGATCCCGGGGTGGTTCTTCAGCACCTGGCTGATTTCGGAAGGTAGGGTGATCAGGGCCTCCTTCGGCTGCCGGAACAGGCTGCGTCCGATGGTCAGCTTGGTCTCATGAAGGTCATAGCCCGCCGCCAACTGCTCAAGCAGCTCTGAGGGCGGCAGCTCAGTCCGGTCCGGGTCCCAGCCTACCTCCCGCCACAGGTCCGGGTTGCGCACCTCGGGCTTCACCAGGCCATCCCGGGAGAGGTATCCCGCGCAGGACACCAGGCCGCCCCCCTCCTTGGTCTCCTGGAGGTGCCCCCCGAAATACCCGGCGACCCCGGCGGACGAGACCATGCCGGGGCCATCAGCGTACCGAATCAGGAGGTCCATCCCTCCCCCCTTTGCCGTTCTACCTGGGGATCGCCTTCAGGGCCTTCCGCAGGTTCGCTCCTCCCGCATCCAGGAGCGCGGCAAGCAGGGCCTTGTTGTCCATACCCAGCCCCTCAGCATCCTTCTGGATGGCCAACCAGGTCTCCGCTGCTGTGCCCGTCAGTGTAACCTTCACCGTAGCCTGGGAAGCCGACCTCCCTGCCAACGAGGCGGCGATCTTCTTGGCCAATCGGTTGGTCAGCTCCTTAGGCTCCATCTCGCTCATCTCAGATCCTTCCATAGTGTCCTCCCTTTGGATCCGCTCATCGACCGATCTTCCAGCCAACTTTAGACTTTTAGAGCCCCCGACGCCCGATCTAACTCCCGAACCAATTCCCAGACCTATTTTCCCATTCTGTAATGAAGCACCCTACGCCCACCCCCTAAAGGGGGAGGCCTTCAGGCGCGGAATCGACCATCAGAATCCCTTCCATTACCGGCCAAAAGTGAAACTGGCGGATTCGCGTTGCTCATCCTTGTTTCCCCTTTGGCCTGCCTCGTGAACCTCGAAAAGCAAACCCATGGAGCCAACCAACCCGGACCACCCATCCAAAATCGCGCCAGGAAATGCGTCTGGCACGCTCCCGGAACGCGGGGTGTCCGTGGAAGGTTTCGACCCATTCCCGCGCTTAAAGACCGCAGAGATTGAGCGCATCGCTCGCGCCCGATCATGAGCCCCCTGAATGTGGGGGGCTCACGACCGGGACACACGGCAGAGAAAACCATCAAAAAAGGGGCTGAAGCCCCTTTCTGAAACTGCCGAAAAGCGGGAGGGTCTTCTCTCAAACTCTGGCAGAGAACTATCGAGCCTTGGTAACAATCCCATTTTCAGCCTCAATTAAGGCGGCATCAGCGCCCTCTTTTTCATTCGTGGTGCTTTGTCCCAATGTCAGATCTCATTTTATTTAGAAAGAATTCGCATGCTTCACTTTCGCTATCAAAGATTGTCCTTTCGATCTCTTCCCCTCGTTCGCTGTAATACACTTGCCACAACCCGTTTTCAAAACTCAAGCAATATGCATCTTGATGCCTGCCACCTGTTAACGAGTAGGTGTTTTTTATAAATCGCTCGCTCTCAAGCACAGATTTTAGTTCGTTTATGTTCATATTTTCACCACGGAAGGATTATTTTTTTGGAACAAGAGACAAATATTCATTCAAGGTGTTCACGCGATTGGGAGACAAATCGTACTGCATACCATAACCAGGCATTTCGAACGCAGGTGCGGCTGGCCCCATTCGAACGTCAGGAATCGTCTTGATGACGCGATAAACATTAAAATTGCTCAAATCGGTTCCTGGAGCCATTGATAGCGTAGCTGGGTCTGTCCCGAGTGGCGCAACAAAAGACCCATTGCTAGGGCCATACCTAACAACATATTGCCCTTCGGCAAGCGGTCCAGTTGTGTCAGCGCCATAAACAAATCCTCTATTTGCCGGCCATTCCCAAGTGACATTCTCTGCCCCGTACTTATTTACAAAGTAATCTTTCCACTGCGATCCAGTTACACGCCCACTCAATCCAGCTTCACTGGCGTTCAATCCCGCTGTAGTGTTTGGGGAGAAAGATGTGCGAACTGGCTCGAAAGAAAAGTCTACTCCCGGCTCACCCACAGGGAGGTAAGTTCGGATCGGTGCATAGGATGGTTCAACAAATTTGGCGTAAGGTGTCGACTCGATTGGAGCCTGATATGGAGACTGGCCCATTGCTCCACTCCATTTAGGAGGCGTCCCACCCATGCCTGCAAAGCCATCGGCAATGGCCCATGCACCATCTCCTACAGCAATTCTATTCGCTGTTTCCTGATATTCCGCTCTCCGCTGGGCCTCCCATCCACGGCCCAACTCTTGTCCCTCTGAGGACATCATGAATGCAAACTCTCTAGCTCCTCTTTCCACAGGATGCCAGAGGTCATACTCTGACTGCTTAGCAACGAGGCTCTTGATCTCGTCCTCTGAAGGCTGCTTAGAGAAGAGGATCGATTGAGCCCCGGCAGCCGATTCTTTAAGTTGAGCCGCTGCCGCTATGCGCTCGCGATCATCCGCAAACTGACCCAAACCCCGCTCCCGATCTCCGTCCTGAATATCCCACTTATTTGGGAGATCGTATCTTGTCCCCTTATAGGTGGAATCACCCACTTCCATCCCATTGAGACGCATGAAAGCACCCACCATGGCTGGGTCACTCGTCCCCAGCATCGCCGATGGCCCTTGCCCGGCCTTGGCAGTTACTTGGAAGCGCACATTGTCAGCTGCATCATCCATTTCCTTCAAGCGATCCACCCAGGCATCCGCAATTTCGGGGGATACGATACCAAGCTCATCCTTAACAGCGATTTGATTGGCCGTAAGCCCGACAAGAGGATCTAAGGTACCAGGATTGGCATTGCTCGTGTCCGTCAGGGGAGCCGCAAAGGTCCGTGCCGGACCTGAAAAATCAATGCCATAGTCCGTCCAGCTCGTCGAACCCACGCTTACGGTACGCCCAAACCCGTTACTGGTCTTCACAGGGGTGGTTTGGGCCGAAGCGCTCACCAGCATCTCGTCCTTGATGCCTTCCCCCAGCGCATTGCCAAATGCGTCGGTAGCGATGTTAACCATATTGACCTTGCCGCCGCTGACCAGAGCGGTGGTTATCCCCATTGCTGTTCCGTTCAGGGTGTTCCGAATCAGGTCGTTGCCGAAATCATTGCCCACGTCAATCTTCTGGGTGAGGCTGCCAACGGACTTGCCGACGTATGGCCCAACAGCCGCCACGGCCCCAGCAGTAGCCACACTGCTCCAACTGAAATGATCCTGAACGCCGCAGGCTATGGAAACCCCTTGGGTCATCGCATTGTTCACGACAGCCGCTGTCACTTGACCCGCCATGGAGCTTCCCGTGGCAGTGCCAACTTGGTAACCAACTCCATCTCCGACCCCAATCTTACTCACGTAAGAGAAGGCAGCCGCCTGCCCCACTGACTCCCAATCAATCTCATCGAGGTGCTTCCACATGACCCCCGTAAAAATCTCGGCGACTCCGATGTCTTTGGGATATTTAAAGGCAAGGCCAGTATTCTGTCCGGCAAAATTTCCAGCCATGGCCCCCAATTGCTGATTCTGAGTGAAATAGCTCACTATGACGGTCACCACAATTGTCACAATCGTCGTAATGATCTGCGCAATCCCGCCGCAGCCCCCGCCGCCACCGCTGGACTTGGGCTTGGGCATGGCAAGGTTAGGAGCGGTGCTGCCGACGACCTTGGCGGGGTTGTAGAGGTTCTGCGTGGCGGAGCTATTGTGGGTGCTGCCCACCTTGGTGGGGATGGTCAGCACCTGGCCTACCCTCAGGTCCTGATTGCTCGACAGACCATTGGCCTCGGCAATCAGATACCAGAGGGAGGCGTCCCCGTAGGCGTTCAGGGCGATGCTCTCCAGGCTTTCCCCGCTGCGGACGGGGTAGCTGCCCGTGGAGGCCGCCGGATAGGAGTTGGTCACGGGCGTAAAGCCCAGGTCGAAGTTCGCCTGGTTGATAAAGGTCGGCGCATCCCCAGGCTTGGCATCCGTGTCGTTGAGGTCCGCCCCGGTCCCGTAGATCCCGATCACTTCCCCGTTCGCCACCACCTGCCGAAGAACGCGGCCACCCTGGTATTTGGCCAGGACGTGCCCGTTGGCGTCATTCACAAAGGATCGGCTGTCGGCGGAAAGGGTCTTGGTGGTCGCCACGGCGTCACGCCCGGCGCTCGCCGTGCTGGAGAGGTTGGTCACCCCGATCTGGAACCCGTTGGCGTCGTAGACGTCATACATGGTCCCCTGCACCGTCGTACTCCCGACGATCTTCTTGTAAACGCTGCTCTCCTTGTAGGCCTCGAAGGCGCTCAGAGTCGTGGTCTGTGTCGTGGTCAGGCCCTTCTGCGTCAGGGTGTAGGAGAGCAGGTTGCCAGCGGCATCGTAGGTCTTGTAGGAGATGTCGTAGGAGCTGCCGTTGGCCTCGTTGTTGACATGCTGGGACAGGAGCTTTCCGGCAATGTCATACCGGTACCAGGTGGTCGAAGCGCCGCTCAGATCACTGTTGCTGTCGGTCAGCGCTTTGACATAATCATCTGGCAAACCATCATGGGGACCACTCATGATAAGCCTGGACGCCCCATCGTAATTGCGAGTGTCCAGGGTCATGTCCTGGTGGGTAACATTGGTGACCACCCCGTTCGTGGTCGTGACGGTCGCCTTGTCCACCGTCACCGTCGAGAGACGTCCCATCCCGTCGTAGTGGTACTGCCTTGAGGTCACCCCCTGGTCACCCTGCAGCCCCGTTGTGACCGTGTAGGTGCCACTCCGCCCGTTGTAGACCCAGGTGATATTGTCCACGGTCTTGGAGACCAGCTTGCCCCAGTAGGTGTCGCTGGTCCGGTTACCGTTCTTGTCATACTCCAGGATGTGCCCCTGGGAGGCCGTGATGTTGGCGATGTCGCCCGCGTCGTTGTTCTTTGCCCCATCCGCGAGGATCTGGCGGTTCATCTCGTCGTAGGCGAAGTAGAGCTTCTGGTGCTGCTGGGTGCCGTTGTAGGTGAAATCCGCCGTGGTGGACATCCGATTGCCCACCAGGTCATAGCTGTACTGGATCGTCAGGGCGTCGAGCTTGCTCACCACGCTGACCAGCCTACCCAGGCTGTCGTACGACAGCTCCTGGTCCTGGTAGGGGGTCGCCGCGCCGTCCGTGAACCAGGTGCTGGTCGCCGTCCCGAACCCGGTTCCCGTGGCCAGGGCCACCTGCGCTGCACCGCCGCCGGGGCGGGTGATGAGGTCGGCCTTCCCGTCACCATTGACATCCGCCAGGGTGTAGTCCCCCAGGCCAGCCACACTGCTCCAGGTGAAGGCCCCAAAGCCGCTGCCATTACTGAAGGCCACCTTGAGGGTGCCATCCGTGTTCTGGCACAGCAGATCGGCCTTCCCGTCGCCGTTGACGTCAGCTAGGCGGATCGTGGCATCGGTAGCGATGTAGCTGGTGGCGCTGGTCCAGGTCACCGTGGTGGAAATACCATCCGCATTGTTTAAAGCAAGCAAGACTTTCCCGCTTCCCAATTTCGAGACGATATCAGCCCTCCCGTCGCCATTAACGTCCCCCACCTGGAATGCAAGGCCACCGCGAGAAAAAATACAGCTACCCCCAATGGAGCCATTGGCATACCCCAGGCCAAGCGTAACTACATAACCATTATAACCTTGACTGGTATAGTAGTAGGCACCAATAGCATCATCCCGCCCATCCCCATTGACGTCTGCGAACGTGGTCATCTCGGAGAATAAGCTTAGATTTTTAGCGCTGGTCCAGGTCTTAGCCAAACGGGTGCCATCGCTGATGAAGGTGGTGACAACCCCATCCTTGATGGCCGTCAGGTCCGACTTCCCATCGCCATTGATGTCAGCCAGACGGATCCCAGAAGAATTATCCAGCAGACCAGCATCGCTTGCCCAGGTGTTCCCAAACCCGGTCCCATCGCTCAGGGCCGTGTGAACCACCCCGCCACGGGTCGTGTAAACCAAGTCCGCCTTCCCGTCGCCATTCACATCCCCGAACAGCATCCGGTCCGTGTTCTCGCCGATCGTCCCGGAACTGATCCAGTGGCTGGTGCCCCCGCTCAGGTTCACATGAATCAGTCCGCCCTTATCCCGGCCGATCTGGTCCACCTTCCCATCGCCGTTCACATCGGCATACCAGAGCTTGTCCATGCTGGCCCAGCCATCGTTCTTCTCCACCCGCTCCAGAGTCCGCTGCCCCCTGGCATTGTAGGCATAGGTCGTGACCGTATTCCCGGAGTAGGGGTCCACATCCGAGATCTGGGTCAACTGCCCCGCCCCATCGTAGGCGTAGCTCAGATCCTGGCCGTAGGTGTTGGTCTGATGAACCAGCTGGTTGGCCTTGTCGTAGGTGAATTCGAAGGTCTTCCCGCTCAGGTCCATATGGGCCATCATATGGCCGAAATCATCGTAGCCCCAGGTCTGGAGCTTCCCATTGGCGTCCTGGGCCGCGGTCTGCTTGCCGGAGAGATCAAACGCGGACCGACTGACATTGCCTTCGGCATCCACGCTCACCACGGTATTGCCCCGGAGGTCGAAACCAAAGCGTTTGACATCACTGGATCCTGGGTCCTGAACGGAACCCTCCTGCTGGAAGACCTTCCTCCCGAGTTCGTCATAGGACATGCGCGTGATGACATCCTGATCTTCGTAGAACCGCGTGGTTCCGTCCCAGTCCGTCGCCACGGTCATGCCTGGGTGGATGATCGCGGTGTTCTCTCCCCGGCGATTGTACTGGTACCGCGTGATGTTCCCTTCGGCATCGGTGATCTGGGTCTGGTCCCCGAAGGCATTGTAGGCGTGGCGGATCACCCCGCCGTCGGCGTGGATCTCCGTGGCGAGCTGACCGGCCCCGTCCCAGGTCTGCCCGTTGATATGCCAGTTGATATGCCCGTTGATATCCAAGTTGGCATCCTTCACCGCCACCTGCTGACCCAGGGCGTTGTAGTAGATATGGGTTGTGGGGTTCACGACCTCCGCAACCTTCACTTGGACCGTGGTCGTGCCCCCGGACGAGGAGCCGATCACCATCTTTTCCAAGGTCCGCACGGTCTCCACGGTCTGCGGCGGCTGGATCTGCTTGATCACCTGGTTGTTGTGATCGTATTCGAAGGTGGTCGTTGGCACTGAGGCCTGCCCAGACACATAGGGCACGGTCTGCGTCAGGACATTCCCCCAGCGATCGAAGGTCTGGTCCACCTGGGCTGTGATGTCTTTGGGAGCGTTGTCCGCAGTGCCATTGTCCTTCCGAGTGGGCAACACCTGGCAGAGCGCCCTCCCCAGGAGGTCCAGCTGGCTCACCATGCGGCGCAGGCCGATGGCCCCCAGCTGATCCGCACCCTGGGACGAGGTGACGGCCTGCTTCAGGTCCACGTTGCCGCCAGCACTCCCCGAGCTCGTGATCTGTACCGTTTGGCGGCCCTGGAGATCGTAGAGAAGCACCTTGACGGTGCCATCCTCCTGGTTGGTCCGCCAGAGGTGCCCCGCCTGGTCATATTCGAAATATTCATCCAGGGCTTCAGCATCGGTGGCGGGACGCTGGCCATAGGTGTAGCTGCCCCTGCCCACCACCTCGCCGAAGGCGTTGTACGCCAGCTCGGTCTTGATGGTGCTGGCCGCCTGCGCCACGATGGCCGTGCCGTTGGAGACGCTGTTGGTCCCAGGCGTCAGGATCCCGACCTGCCGCCCCAGGGCGTCGTACTCGAAGGCCGTATAGAAGGTGCTCCCCGAGACGGCCTGCCAGGTCTTGACCATCCGGCCCGCCGCATCGAAGGAGGCAAAGCGCTTCACCCCCTCGCCATCCACCGTCTCAATGGCGTTCCCATGGCTGTCGTACTGGGTCAGGGTCACACGATTGGCCGAGGAATCCTGGACCGCCCCATTGGTCATGTCCAGGTAGGCCATTTGGGAGGTGGTGTGGTAGTAACTCCCGAGGGAAGCATTATAGAGGCGGGAGAGTGCCTGATTCCCCCCGCCTGAGGTCATCTGGGCACAGCCCACGCTGGTCTTGGTCCACCCCGCAGCCACGGCGGCGTCCGCCTCGCTCGCGCTGGTCGTCAGGTAGCTCTTCAGGCTGGTGATGTACGTATAGCCATAGGTCGTAGCCGTGGTTTTTTTGGTCAGACAGTAGGCCACCGTGTTGCCCGTGGCGGCCCCAGTGTCCAAGTACCCGATCAGCCCCTCGTCAGCCCATTTTCCATAATACGTATCAGCCAGGAGCTCATCCCGTTCGCTTTGGGAGAAGGCATAGGTATTGGTCTTGAAACTGGGCGACCACAGTCGATAGACCGGAACACTCGTACTGGACGGGGCCGCAGACAGATAGCCGACGATCCCCTGGTCAGCCCAATCGGGATTCACCACGCCGTTCTTGCTGCTCCAGATCACCTTGGAATTGGCGTCCGTAAAGACGAGATTCCCGTCCTTCTGCACCGTCAGCGTCGTGCCGCCCTTCCCGGTAGTCCCAGTGCTCCAAAGCGCAGTCGTCCCCTTGTAAAGCACGAGGTTCCCATCCGTCTGCACGCAGAAACGGTCCGCACCGGTGATCACGGCACCCTGGCCTCCTGTCGCCTGCCATTCCACATGCCCGCTCTGGCATTCCAGGAGCGCCAAACTCCCGTCAGCGCGCAGCTTCAGCTCATAGTGCCCATCCGCGGACTTCACACTCGCACTGGCCACCGTCAGGGTCTGCCCCGAGCTTAGCTTGCCCGGTGCACTGTTCAGGGCTTGGTAACCCACGACGTTGCCGCTCGGTTCCTTCAGTAATACCCCGCCGTACTCGTACTCGGTCTTCACCACCACCTTGCCGAAGGCGTCCAGCTTGAACTCCGTCAGGGGCGTCAGGGGGCTGCCATCAATGGCGTCGGTGCGGGTAGGGGCCATTACCGCAACGGTTCGGCCCAACGCGTCAAAGAAGGTGTATGTCGTGTTGTTGAGGGCGTCCTTGGTCGAGGTCAGATTGCCCAGCACATCGTAGCTGTAGGTGGTCGTTACATCCTGCACGGTGGTGCTGACACTCACCGGGTTCCCGCTGGCGTCGTAGCTGATCCCGGTGCCATCGCCGGTCCTCGGCGCGGCAATCACGCCCTTCTGAGTCTGGGAGAGCTTGCGATTGGCGCGGTCGTAGGTGAACGTGGTCGTGCGGTCCGTCGTTGTGCTCGTTCCGTCCGTCGCCGTGATCGTTGTGCTGCTGGGCAGGGCATCACCCGGCTTCCAGCCTGGGAGGGCCGTGGCGTATTCCACTTGCGTGGTGAGGTTCCCGGCCTCGTCATAGGTATAGGTCGTCACGTAGCCCAGGGGGTCCACCGTGGCGATCTGTCGGCCCATGGCGTTGTGGTAACGGGTCGTCACCGCCCATACGGCTCCAGGCCCCTCGGTACCGTTGGGAGCCTTGGCCAGCACCTGGCTCTGGAACACTTCCCCGAAGGCGTTGTACCTCGTCCGCGTCACCGCACCGGTCGTGTAGGCCTGCAAGGCATCCGTTCCATCATTCACATAAGCGCTCGGCTGCGTCACCTGAACGGCTCGACCGAGTTGGTCGTAGTCGGTCTTGAGGACCCGGTCCTTACTCGAGGCGACCCTAGGCGTGATCGTTGTGGGGATGGCTCCGCTATTGACGTTTGCCACCGTGGTGGGCGTGATCGCCCCGTCAAAGCGGGTCAGCGACGTCGTTTCCCCAAAGGTGTTCCGGTCGTACTTCGTCACATACCCAAGGGCGTCCACTTCGAAGGCCACCCGCCCAAGCCGGTCGTAGGTCTTGATGGAAACGTTATTCGCCACATCGATATTGGCGACCGCATCCCCGAAGCTGTCATACACCGTTATCGTGCTCAGGGTCCTTGAGGTCTCCGTGCGGGCGCTGGCCCCGGAACCGTCCGTCGTCAGGTTATTCAGGTCGCTTATGTTGTAGACCCCAACCGCGGGGTAGATCACCTTCACCTGGTGGCCCAGGGCGTCGTACTGGTACGAGGTGGTCCGGGCGCTGGGGGTGCCCGCCGCCTCCGTTCGGCTCAGCAGATTCCCTACCCCGTCATAGCTGAGCTGGGTCACCAGTCTCACGCCTGATGTCGTGCTGGGCGTGAGATTCCCATTGGCATCTGCCGCGATGGTTGTGACGTCCACCGCCGGGCCCGTCTCCTGGATCAGGCGACCCGCCGCGTCATAGGCGTAGTTCCAGGTGTTTTTCTTCTTGTTGGTAAAGGTGACCTTGTTTCCCACCCCATCGTAGGTGTAACTCTCCGTCTGCCCCAAAGCATCCGTGCTTGAGGACAGGCGGCCCGCAGCGTCATAGCTGAAGGTCGTTGTTCGGTCCAACCCTGGGGTGGCCACGGGCGTCGTCGTCGAACCCGTCACCGGCTGGTGATAGAGCGTCGTGCTCACCACACGTCCAGCCCCATCGTAGGTCATCCCCGTCACAAAGCCCAGGGCGTCGATCGTGGCAATCCGACCTCCTGCGGAATCGTAGGCGTAGCGGGTCGTGCGGTCGTTGACCGCATCCGCCGTCCAGGTGCAAAGCGCGGTGCTGCCATTCATGGCGGTATAGGTGTTGCCGTTCACCGCCAGACTGCTGATCGTCGTTCCCGAGGGTAGGGCCGTGCTTGCCAGGTTCGCAAAAGCCGTCTGGGCCACCACCCGCCCACTTGCGTCGTAACTCGTGGCGCTCAACGCCCCCATCGCATCCAGGGTGTAGGTCAAACGCCCTGCCGTGTCATAGACGAAACGGGTCACACGGTCCGTCAAGGCATAGTTGGCTGGATTGTTCGATACGGAGGGTGGCGTAAAGGACGCCGGGTCCGTGCCGACCGTGGGCACCGCCACCCGTTGGGCGAAGGCGATGGTCTGCACCACCCGTCCAGCTTTGTTGTAGACCGCCTGCGTCACCCCTCCCAGGGCATCCACCGTGTAGGTCCGTCGCCCGGCCGCGTCGTAGACCATCAGGTTCACCCGGTCCAGGGCGCTGGCCGTCACCGTCGTAGGATCCGCCCCCGCGCTGATCCGGTTCGCATAGGCGATCTGCTTGGTCAGGTTTCCGTTGGCGTCAAAGAACTGCCGCGTCACCGCGCCCGTCCCGTCCACGCTCCAGATCAGTCGGTTGGCCTCATCAAAGACCCGCCGGATCGTCGCATCGGGCGTGCTTGCTGCCGTGCGGCCGTTGAGCGCAGTCTGCACCGCCGACACCGTCGCCGCCGTGCTGGTGGGGATTGTCCCTGCGTAGGCCGTGCGGGAGGTCTCGTTCCCATTGGCGTCGTAGGTGTGTTCCACCACGGACACCTGGGTGCCATCCCCCGTGCTGCTCAGCGTATACCGCACCCGATTCTGCTTGTCGTAAACCGTCCGAACCTGCACATCGTGGGCCGTGTCCGGCGCCACCGTCGGTGGGGTCCCCTTCGTCCAGCTTGCCACGTTGATCGTGTTGGCATAGGAGATCCGGTCGGTCTCATTGCCGTTGGCATCGTAATCGTGGTACGTCACTCCTCCGACCCCGTCCACCGTCCAGCTCAGGCGGTTGTCCTCGTTGTAAACGTAGTACGTCATCCGGTGGTCCGGATCCTCCACCGAGGACACATTCCCATTGGCATCATAGGTGTACTTGGTGACGAGGTTCTTGCCGGTCGGGTCTACGATGCTCTGCGTGCGCCGCCCCAGGCTGTCGTACCGATACTGGGTCGTCACCCCGCCGTCCACCACCGTCAGCGTATGTCCCGTCTGGTCGTAGGTGAAGCTGGTCACCAGCTTCAGCCCCCCATCGTCCACCGTCTGGGTCACGACCTCGCCCTTCAGGTCGTAGTCCAACTTGGTGACCATGCCCATCGGGTCGGTCACCGTGATCTGTTGACCCTTGGCATCGTAAGCGTAGCGAGTCGTGAGGTTCAGCCCCTCGGCGTCCAGTGTCCGGGTCAGTACCCGGTTGACGGCGTCATACTCATACTTCGTCTGAATGCCCTTGGCGTCCTTGCTCCAGTCCAGGCGACCGGCCACATCGTAGGCGTTCTCGAGCGTCTTGCCCAAAGGCCCGGTCACCGTCAGCAGCTGCCCATCCTCGTTGTAGGTGTAGCTCGTCGTATTCTGACGGCCATCCCTCACGCTCAGCGTCAGCCCCTGCCGCGTGTGCGTCGTCACGACCTGGCTGCCATCCGCCAGGGTCGTCGTCATCGTGCGATTGGCCGTGTTGTATCTGTAGGACGTGGTATTCCCGTTGCGATCCACCTGGCTCAGCGTCCGGCTGAAGGCGTCGTAGCTTGTCCTCTGCACCTTAGTCAGGGCATCCGTCACCGTCACCACGCGGCCCAGCTTGTCATAGCTGCTCTGGGTCAGGTTGTTCAGACCATCCCAGCTCTTCTCCAAACGTCCGAAGGCGTCGTACTCCGCCCGGGTCTCCACCCGGAAACCCTCCGTATCCTTCAGGGTCTCGATCCCCAGGCCCCGCCGGTCGAACTGCTGGGTGCTGGTGACACTGCTGCTACCGGTCAGGCTCTGGGTCGTCTGCACGACCTTCCCGACCTCCCCGAAGGCGTTGTAGACCCGCGTCGTCGTGCCGCCCAGCTTGTCCCCACCCACCGTCAGGTCCTGCTGGGTCGTCTCCAGCTCCCCATCCGCGTTGTAGGCGTACGTGGTCGTGGCGTTATGAACGGCGTCCGCAGCCTTGGCAGCGGCCAGGGCGCTCACCGTGCTCTGGTTGGCGCTGGCTGAGAGCAGACCGCCCACCAACCCGGTCAAGTTCCCCCCGCTCAGAGCCGTCGCATACTGGATGGTGCTCTTCACATGCCCCAGGGCATCGTAGGTCTGCTCCGTCACGCTTCCCGCAGCATCCACGGTGTAGCGAAGTCTCCCCGCATCGTCATACAGAAAGACGGTCTTGTGCCCCTGAGCGTCCGTCTGGCTGATCCGACGTCCCGCCGCATCGTAGGCATAGGTCGTCTGATACTGGCTCCAGATGCTGGCCTCATCTCCCCCCGCAGCGATCTTGGCGGCCCCGACCCCGCTCAGCTCCGCCACCACCCGACCCTGGAGGTCATACTTCACCCGCCCGATCCGCTGGTCCGTCGTCTCCGAGGCCGTTGTCGTGCGGATCACGCGCCCCAAGCTGTCGTAGTCATAGCTGGTGACCGTCCCTTCCGCATTGGTGCTCCTACTGAGCCGCCCCAGCGCATCCCACTTCTGCTTCGTGACATGGTCCTCGGGGTCGGCTGCGACGGAAGGTTTGAGCGCGGGCGTAACCGTCCCCTGGACCTTGGTGGCATAACGGGTGGTCTGAGTCAGCTGGCCATCGGCATCGTAGGTGTACTCCGTCAGGTACCCTTCCCCATCCACCTGGGCGATGACCTGCCCCTTGCCGTCGTAGTAGGTGAAGGTGCTGATGTCATCACCGCTCGTGGGCACCAGTCCCGTCAGGGAATCCGTGGCGCGAGCCGTCGCCACTTGGGCCGCGACGCTCGCAGCATCCGCGAAGTTGGTGACCCGGGTGGCATGACGGATGGTCTGGACCTGCCGCCCCGCCGCGTCATAGCCGTACTCCGTCAAAAACCCTTCCCCATCGATCGTCGCCCGCAGCAGGCCATCCTGGTTGATGATCGAAGTCACCGTCCGGTCCTGCATAGACCGGCTCACCAGCAGCTTGTCTGCCGCTCCGGCCGTGACCGTTTCGCTCAAGGTGGCCGAGAAGCCGCCCCCGTTGCTGCCATCCCCCCCGTACACCGCCCTCAGGTTCGCCGTCCCCACGGGCAGATTGATCCCACTGGCCACCAGGGTCGCCGTCCCATTCACCACGCTCGCCGTCCCCAGCACGCTGGTGCCCGCCAGGAAGGTCACGACCCCGCTCGGTGCATTGCCCGTCACCGTCGCCGTCAGCGTCAGGCTCCCCCCCTGAGCCACGCTGCTGGCGGAGCGGGACAGCGTCACACCTGCGGGCGCGCCCACCACCGCTTCGGCAATCACCGTGGAGCTGCTGGTGGTGTTGCGCGTATCTCCCGCGTACACGGCCTTCAGGCTATGGGCGCCAGGCCCCAGATTGCTCACCGTCAGCGCCGCCATCCCCCCGGACAGCGTGCCTGTCCCGAGCACCGTGCTCCCATCATAGAAGGTCACGGTCCCGCTGGGCTTGGCACCCAGCACCTGCGCCATCAGCACCAGGGGCTTGCCCTGCCCCAGGCTGTTCGCAGGCTGCACCGCCAGCGTCGTTGTCGTGCTCGCGGGGGTGATGGACGTCGTAAAGGACAGGGAACCCGCCGCGTTCGTCGCATCACCCGAGTAGAGTGCCGTGATCGGAAGGCTGCCCAGCGGCAGGTTCACGCCCTGGAGCGTGGCCACCCCGTAAATCACATTCGCCACCCCCAGCACCGTGGTGCCGGTCAGGAAGGTCACGGTGCCGCCAGCGTACACGTTGACGAACACTCCCAGGGCGCCATTGCAGGCGATCGTAGCGCCCGTCAACGAGGTCAGATCCGTCCGGCCCGCGACGGTCCTGCTCACCGCCGTTGAGGTGCTGATGGCCGATCGGCTGTCTCCCCCATAGGACGCCGTCAGGCTGGCCGTGCCCACCGGGAGGCTCCCCACGAGCAGGGTCGCTAGGCCATTTGTCACGGTTGCCGTGCCCAGCACCGTGCTGCCATTAAAGAAGGTCACCGTACCCGTGGGCGGGACCGGAGAAGTGCTCACCACCTGGGCTACCAGGCGCAGCCCACCTGTCACCAGGTCGGGGGTCGAAGCCGTCAGGGTCGTCGTGCTGACGCCCGCCGTAACAGTTTCGGTAACCGCCGCCGAGGCCACACTGCCCAGAAGCGTCGAGTTCCCCGAGCACACCGCCGTGATCGCATTGCTACCCACGGGCAAACTAGCGATCGCCAGGGTTGCTTGCCCCGCCGCATTGCCGGAAGTGACCTTTGCGCTCCCCAGCAGGGTGCTGCCACTGAAAAAGACCACCGTGTTCCCAATGTAGGCAACCGCAGTGTTCGCCTTCAGGGTCACGGCCGTGCCACAAACACTCGAGGCCACCGACAGCGTCACCGTCGGCGCCGTGGCCTTGGTCGTCGGCAGCCCCGTGCCGGTCTTGGCCACCGTGAAATTCACGGCCACCGCACCGGAAACACTGCTCTGATTGCTGGCATCCCCTGAGTAGGTGGCCCGGATGCTCGCGGATCCGATCGCCCGGCTGAAGTTCGTGAGCGTCGCCACGCCCCCACTCACCACCGCGCTGCCCAGCACCGTCGTCCCATCCATGAAGGTCACGGTCCCGTCCAGCGTCCCGCTCCCGGTCACCGTCGCCGTCAGCGCACCCCCGCTGTAGGTCGAGGTCGAGGCGCTCAGGGCGGTCACCGAGGAGGCCAGGGAGGCCGTGATGGTCTCCGTCACCACCGCTGAGGTGCATGTGAGATTGCTGGCGTCTCCCCCATAGACGGCCTTCAGGCTGTCAGGCCCCACCGGCAGATTGCTCACCGTCAGGGAGGCCATCCCATTCACCACGCTGGCCGTGCCCAGGACCGTGCTCCCGTTGTAGAACGTCATCGTCCCACTGGGCCGCAGGGCGGTGCTCCCGGTCACCTTGGCCGTCAGCACCACCGGGGTCCCCTGCTGGGCCGTCGGCGACGAACTGCCCGTGCCCGTCGACGACGAGCTGCTCGTCGGCGACGAGCTGCTCAGGGTCACCGTGGCCGTCGCCGGGGTCACCGTCAGGGTCTTCACCGCAGACAGGCTGGAGCTGTTCCCCCCATCCCCCGAATACAACGCCGTGAGGCTCTGGCTCCCCCCAGGGATGGCCATGGTCGCCAGGGCCGCCGTGCCGCCTGACACCCGGGCACTGCCCAGAAACAGGCTTCCCGCATAGAAAGACACGATCCCGCTGGGCGTTGCCCCCGCAATCGTGGCCGTCAGCGTCACCGAAGCCCCCACCGTGACCGCTGTTCCGTTACTGGGCAGCGTCGTCGTCAGCGTCGTCGTAGTCGTGGTCGGGACCGCCATCACCGTCTCGCTCACTGCGGCCGAGGTGCTGGCTGCGTTGCTCGTGTCCCCGGCATACTTCACGCTCAGGTTCGCCGTTCCCGCCGTCAGACTGCTGACCACCAGGCTGGCCAAACCGTTTACGAGATTCGCGGTTCCCAGCGCTGTCCCACCATTGTAGAAGGTCACCGTCCCGGTCGGGTTCGCCCCACTCACCTGCGCCGTCAGCGTCAGGCCCGCTCCCACCAAGGTCTGGCTGTTATCCCCCAATGTGCTGGTCGTCCTCAGCACCGTGGTGCTGGTGGCCCGGGAGACAACCTGTACGCCCGCTGCGGACGTCGACTGGGCGTTCAGCCCATCTCCCAAATACATGGCCGTGAGGTTGTTGTTCCCCACGGGCAGGCTGTTCAGGCTCAGGGTCGCCTGCCCATCCACCAACGTGCTGCTCCCAATCGCCACCCCATCCCGGCAGAACACCACCACGCCACTCGGCGTCTGCCCCGTAACCCTAGCCGTCAGCGTCACCATCGAGCCCGCCTGGGCCGAGGCCCCCACCGTCAGGCTGGTTGCGCTATCCAGGCGCGTATACATGCTCGACAGCTCCAGGCTCACCCCCAGGCTCAGCTGGTTCGGATCCATCGGCGTCGCCAGCCGCGTCACCGCCAGCACGTGCGAGGTCCCGTCGTACTGCGTCTGCGTCACATACCCCAGGGCATCGACCTGGTAGGTCAACCGACCCGCCTGATCGTAGAAATTCCAGGTCTTCTGATCCTGGGCCGTCGGCGTAACGGCCAGGCCGCTCAGCGTGGCCTCGCCATTGGCCGTCGTCGGCTTCCCATTCACATCCACCAGTCCACTGGTGCTGACCGCGTTGACATACCGGATGGTCTGGACCAGCTGGCTGGCTCCATCGTAGACATACTTCGTCAGCCCCCCCGCGCTGTCGATATCCGCGAGCTTACGGCCCGCCATGTCATACAGCGTCCAGTTCCGACGACCCGTAGGATCCGTCGTCATCAGCAGACGGCCATCCGCATCATAGGCGTACTGCGTGGTGCCCAATGCCGATCCACCTCCGGCCTGAGCCACTGAGACCAGCCGCCCCGCCCCATCGAAGGTCGAGGTGCTGACCAGGCCATTGGCCAGCGTCACCGTAGTCTTGCCATTCGCATCGTCATACTGCGTCACCGTCGCCGTTGACAGGTCACCCCCCTTGACCTCCGAATACACCACCCGCCCAAAGCCGTCGTACACCGTGTGGCTGCTCCCCAGCCCATCGGGCGTCGTGGTCAGCAACAGCTCACCCCGCTGGTTGTACACGTACTGCGTGGTCGAGGCCTTCCCCGACACCCCGGCCCCCGTGCTGTCTGTGCTCCCCCAGCTGGTGCTGCTCTGCAACTGGCCCCGGAAGTCGTAGGCGAAGTCGGTCCGCTGGCTCTGGGTCAGGTCCTGGGCACCCTGCCAAGTCTCCATCTGCCCTTCGGTGGGCACTTCCGCCAGCCCCAAGGCACTCGTGTCATAGGTCCCGGCCGTATACCGGATCGTGCTGATCCGCAGTCCCTGGCTGTTGTATCGATACTCCGTAACGCGGCCATTGGGGCTCACCCCAAAGCGCAGCAGCGTCGCATTACTGGCGTCATAGACGTAGCGCGTCGTCTGGGCCTGGCTAGGACCGGTGCTCCCCTGGGCGGGCGTCGCATAGCGGGTCTCGGTCTTGACCTGGTTGGCGCCGTTGTACGTCCACTCCGTCGTGTCGCCAGCCCCATCCACCTGCTTCGTCAGGTTTCCCTTCTCGTCGTAGCTCAGGGTGGTCACCCGCCCCAGGCCATCCGTGATGCTGGCCACTTCCCCCAGGGTGCTGGTGTAGCTGTAGGTGAGCAGCGTCTGCCCTGTCGGGTACCCTGCAGTGATCCCCGTGCGGACCTGGGTCAGCTGGCCCTTGCTGTCGTACTGATACGACGCCGCCACCCCCAGGGGGTCCGTCACCGTGGTGGTGTTAGTCGTCGTGTTGTACGCGAAGCTCGTGACCTGGTTGTTCCCATCCGTCACCGTCGCGATCTTGAACTGCCCATCCGCCAGTACATAGGTGAACGCCAAGTGGGTCCCGTCCGGTTGGGTGATGCTGGCCACCCGATTACTGGTCCCATCGTAGGTATAAGACGTGGTGTAGGCCGTCAGCGTTTCGCCAGCGGTCACCTTGTCCAGTCCCTCGGGATTCAGGGTCACGCTGACCGAACTCAGCCGATTGGAGGTGTCATAGGTGTAGGTGATCAGGTTCAGCACCGTTCCCGACTTGAGGGTCGTGCTCACCGACATCAGGTTGTTGCCGCTGTAGCTGTAGTTGATCGACTCCCCGTCGGCGGTCGTCACCCTCGTCAGCAGGTTGCCCGTGTAGGTGTAGGACAGCACGTTGCCGCTGCTGTCCTGGGAGGACTGGATCAATCCCGACCCACTTCCCTGATACCTCTCAGTCGCGCCGGAACCGCCGCTTGTCCAGGTCAGGCTCGTGTCCCCGTTCACCTGGATCGTGTCCGCCGCCCCCCCAGGGCTCAGGGTCTCAACGTAAAGCTGCCGTTCCGCATTCCAGACATAAACAGTGGTTGATCCATCGATATCCGTCCGCTGGTAGCTCCCATCCCCCAACTTAACGACAGACTTATACTGGCCATTGAGCCACCCGTCGTTATTCGTGAAGTTCGCCCCCCCCTGGCTGTTGTAGGTCCGCAGACTGGCCACGTCCAGCCCCAATCCCTCCAACACACCGTCCACATCCTGCAGGACCAAGTTGCCCGTTGCGATATTGACGTAGGCTCGCTCTCCGTTCCGGCCCTGGGCCGAATTCCCGATCGCCCCCCCGCCAAAGCGGTTCAGCGCCGATGCCGACCCCGTGTTGAGCCCCAGATCACTGCCGCTGATAATCGCAACCATGTCAACCGACCCATGAAAAACAAGTTGGAAGAAACCCCGTTCAACCCGCGAAATTCAACATTCAGCATCCATGACTCATACCCACTCTTTCAAGGAAAATTCTGCACACCTCACACCTTTCTCACCAACGCACACCATCGACGCACAGCACCCATGCTGGCTGGCAGGAAACCAGCCACGCATGGGCATCAAAGAGGCGTCGGATTGATCGACAGCGCAAGACCGACACATATTCTCCGGAAACAGGACGCCGGGCATAACGGGTCGCCGATGAAACCGCTCTAATTCGCTGACGAAGCCCCCCTCCCCCCGGGGGCTCCTAGGTTCCCTCACAGCCGGAGTTCTCCGAACTGGGTCCAACCGCCCTTATGTGCATTCAGGGCTCTCCCCACTCCCCCTGGCTCTGCTGCGGGGCTGGCGGCGCCATCGGCGCTACCCGCTCCGCTTTTTGGGGCCCCTGCCCCAATAAGCTCCCCGGTCCGCCCCTCAGGAGCTCTTGCCCCTTGCCCTGCTCGGCAGGGTGCGCCAGGGGGCGCGGGGAGAGCACCATGAACGAACTCACTATTTCAGAGGCGGTCGAACACACCTCTTCAGACCTGCAACTGTCCGGGGTTCCCGCAACAACATCCGAATCCGCCATCAGCCATCCCAAGGAAGACCTTGGCGCGGATGATGCCGTGATCATGGCCCAAGTCCAGGCGGGTCAGGTGGAAGAGTTTGCCATTCTTTTCGAGCGCTACCGCCGACACTTGCTCCACTTCTTCCAGGGAGTGACCCGGGATGTCCCAGCCAGTGAGGACCTTGTTCAGGACGTCTTCTACCGGATCCTCCGCCACCGTGCGACCTACCAGCTTGGTGCCCCTTTCCTCCCCTGGATGTGGCGTATCGCCCGCAATTCGAGCGCGGACTATTTCAAGAGCCTGAAGCACCATGCTTCCCTGGATGGATTCGAGGACATGCTCCCCCACGGGGGGGATCGGGCCGACGACATCTCCAATCGTGCCGAGGAACTGGAATGTCTGGACCGCGCCCTGAGCCAACTGTCCCCCGAGAGGCGGGAACTCCTCTTGATGACCCGGGAATCGGATCTCTCGTACTCCGACCTGGCCACCATGAAGGCCTCCTCCGTGTCTGCCATCAAGAGCCAGGTGCACCGGGCGCTCAAGGAACTCCGCAAGCACTTCCATTCGCTTCAGGGTGGTAGGCGATGATCTTCGAACCCGGCGGGCCATGAAGGCCCGCCGGAGCATAGTAGTCCGGGATCTGCCCCTTCTGGCAGAGGTCCGGAGGATGGAGGACACCCGACCGAAGGGGAGAGTTCGACTGGAAGCCGCCGCCAAAATTCAGTTTCCTGCAACTCCACTGCGAGACGCCAGTATGCATCTCCATATCCTTTACCCAGAACACCTGGAAGGCCAATGCGCATCATATGCATGAGCGACACCCACGGAGAGCAGGACCGATTCAAGGTCCCCGGTGGGGACGTGCTCGTCCACGCTGGGGACTTCTCCAACATGGGAACCGAGCGGGAGGTCCAGAAGGCCACCCAGTGGCTGGCCCGCCTACCGCACCAGTGGAAGATCGTGGTGGCGGGAAACCACGACCGGTTCTTCGAGGAGGAGCCCGAGTTGGCTCGCGCCTATTTGGAACCCGGAATCATCTACCTCCAGGACAGCGGCTGCGAGATCGCTGGTATCCGTTTCTGGGGTTCTCCTTGGCAGCCCTGGTTCTACAACTGGGCCTTCAACTTGCCCAGGAAGGGTGCCAAGTTGCGTGAGAAGTGGAGCCTCATCCCCTTGGACACCGATGTGCTCATCACCCACGGGCCGCCGCATGGGACCCTTGATGCCGTCCAGCCTCGATTTACCCCCTTGGGGATGACACAAGCAGGGACTGGCCCCCTAGGCTGCGAGGAGCTGGCCATCCGCCTTCATGTGGTACAGCCGCGCCTTCACGTCTTTGGGCATATCCATGGCGGCTATGGTTGCCGGGAGCAGAACGGCACGACTTTCGTCAACGCATCGGTCTGCGACGAAGACTATCACCCCGTGAACCCTGTCTGGGTTGTGGATTTGGAGCCCGGCACACCACCGACAGTCTCAGCCCCCCTCCCCGGGAAACGGAGATGCAAGAGAGCCCAGAAGGGCCGAACCGCCGAATGATCCCATCCGAGACCAGGTCCAATCAGGAACCAAAACACAGTGAGGTTTCGGGGCTGCCGATCTCAGCCTTGCCCATCGCCAAAACAGCGCATGACACAATGAGCGATCACTGAATAATCCAATCTCCACCCTCACGCCCCACTCCTCGAGTTCCTGGCGTAGGACATTGCCATTGCTGACTCCTGCCAGGCACCTCGCCCTCAGCCAGTTCGCGGATTCTGACAGGGATGTCCGAGGTTCTTGAACCCGCGGGAATCAATCTGTTCTATGGCAGTTGCGAGACGACGATTCTCACTCTGCATCCATGCTTCTGGGCGCGATCCATGTATGCCTTGGCTTCACGAAGACCCATCGAGTCGATCGAGCCTGTATCCAAATCGATCGTCTCGATTGCATCTGTTCCATTGGTAGGAACCAAAGCCTCGATCGCTTGCCGCAGAGACCCTAAGCGGCCCTCATGCTCGGAGTCTGCGGGGAAATCAGGAATCGTGAAGCCTTCTCCAGTGAGGAGGGATTCAGCGGGAAGACGAAAGACCTGAGCCAGCAGTTGCAACGCTGATCTGGTGGGTTTTGCCTTGTCACGTTCCCAGTACGAAACCACCTGCTGATCGCTGTCGATGGCCTGTGCGAGATCTTTCTGAGTCCAGCCCCACGCCTTGCGGACCATACGAATCCGTCCTCCAAGCGTGGAGGCAATGCCGGAATTTTGCAGAGTGCCCTTGACCATCAGGGCAACCCGCACATAGGATTATGTAAATATTCAACCCCACTCCCTAGCCTCAAAAGTCCGAGGCGAGCATGGCGGGAGTTGGCCATCGTCGGATTCTACAACATTTCCGCGCTCCGCGAGGACAGGAAGCGTGTCTTTGGACGTGGGTGCCCGAATCGTTAAATCCTTTAATTTCCTGCCTGTACCGCGCCTTTTCAGGGTGCCTTCATGTGCTCCCTTACCTGTCCACCTACTGATTGGAGGAGTCGTGTCCCAGAGTCGGATCCCACTAAGCAAGGATGAGCACCTGCTTTTCCAGACCAGTCCCCACTGGATCATCCTCGTGCCGTCAGGGCTCCTCGCCCTTTGGTCGATCGTCAGCATGGCGACGACCAAGCGTGGAGAACTCTCATTCGGCCCGTTTGAGTTCATCCTGGCGTGCCTCTGGGGCCTTGGCTCCCTGATCGACTACCGGACTTCGGTCTATATCGTCACCAGCCACCGGGTGTATGCCCGCTGGCGGCATGGGCTGTTCTGGCTCCGCTCCGGACACCTGGACATGCGGATCCGCCAGATCGAGAGCAGCCGGACCGGCACCACCCTGCTGGGCTTCATCCTCGGGCTGTTCAGGCGTGGGTATGGGACCGTGGTAGTCCATGGGACGGGCACCGGAGCCGTGGGCATCAGGAAGGTATTCAAGCCCATGGAATTCAAGCAGGCCATGGACGAGGCCATGCGCCAAAGCGACGATGGTGTCCGTCAGGCCTCGCTTACTGGGAAGGCCACAACAGAAGAGCTGGTGCGTGCGCAGGGAGGAACCCACTGCCCCCAGTGTGGAGGATTGGTACCCCATAGCGCAGCCTTCTGTATTACCTGCGGAACGGCGACGACGCGAGCCTGTCGGCAATGCGGGGCCGCCGTTCATGCTGCCTTCTGTTCATGTTGTGGTACCCCAAACGCCTGACCCCCACCCCCAGTGTTCGATCCCACTTTCCTTGCGAGGAGCCTATGAGAGCCCATATTTTTGCATCCCTGATGCTGGTTGCATTGCCCTGGCTGACTGCCCCGGTCCAGGCCCAGGAAGAGCCGGAGAAGCCCAAAGGGGTGTTCGGCCTGCTGGGCAGGCTGACCAACCCGGCGGGAAGCGCCTTCATATACAAGGATGTCGCTGGGAAAGAGTGGAAGACCAAGAACTTCAAGCACATCTCTGCGGCAGAGGGGAAGAAGTTCCAGGAGGCCCTGGATGCCAAGAACGGCTTCCGGCACTATACCTTCGGCATGACGATCGAGGAATTCCTCAAGGCAGCCAAGGCTCACCAGGACGGCTTCCTGAAGGCGGATCGCCTTGGGCCGGAGCAGGTTGAGATCGTCTGGATTCAGGCCTCGGGCCGTCAATATTTCAATAACCTTGCGGCGAGCATCAAGTATGGCTTCTTCCGGAGAAAGTTCGCGGCTGTGACCATTCAGAGTGAGTCATCGACCGATCGGACGCAGGGGGCGGCTGAAACGGCATACCAGGGGATTGTGGACTCCTACGGTCCTGGATTGCTGGCCTCAAATGCACACCCTGCAAAGTTTGAGTACGCAGGGCAGCCACATATCTTATGGTTCAGCGACAAGGCGGAGATTCACCTCTTCAGCAACTACGACCCTTCTGCGGTCGTGAAGCGGAAGAGTCGGCTTGATGCGGGCACGGTCGAGGAGCGTCCGGGGAAATTCGGAATCGACATCAGGAGCCGTGAATACCTGAAGGATCACTACACGGCCATCAAGAAGGATGCAAAAGCCGGGATGTAGCCGGTTCCAGGAGGACCTTCGAGGTGGGCCGTCATTCGAGTCGAGGGCCGTTGGTCATTGAGCCAGCGGCTATGCGGGAGTTGGAGGCCATTGCCTTTTCCGCAGGTGAGTCCAAGGCTCGCCGGGCGAAAGCCAAGGTGATGATCGCCTATTCAAGGGGGCTGCGAATCAGCAGGCTTGAGGTGATGCTCCAGATGAACCGACCGAGGATCAGTCGGATCCTGGATCTGGCTCTGGAGCTGGGGCCGCTGGAGGCCATGAAGGAGCGGCGTGGGAGAGGGAAGCGCCAGAGAAGCCCTCTCCATGAAGAGGCCGTCTAATCTGGGTTGGGATGGGAGGCTGTAATGGAGATGCCCGAAGCACGGGTCCCCAGGATCATCCGCATGCAGCAGGAGTGGGAGAGGCGACAGGCCGCCTCGTCGGCCAAGGCCCCGACCAAGGAGGGTGAGGATAAGCCGAAGCGCCGGTCCTCCGGAGGGGTGTACTGCGGTCCCTGGCCCAGGTGGAAATACCTCCTATTCCGAGTGACCAGGGCGAGGTGCTTCCTTCCACCTCCGTTTAGCCGGGGGTAGCCGAGTCCGAGTCACCCAGGCGACTCCCGAGCTCCAAGCAGCCTTTGTTTTCGCTCAACGCACAGCGGAACGCGTCAACGACTTTGAGACAGCAGGTGGCCTGAATTCTCGCTTGGGGCCACCCGCTACGGAGAGGCGCCGGGGCCATGGAAAAGTCTTCGACTTGACCACAGCCCCTTGGAAAACCCGCTGGGTTTCCCACACCTCTCCGCAGCCGAAGGCAATCATCATGCGGCAATTCCCTTTTTCGGGGGATTGATCCATGCCGGACTCGGTAGCTCGGGCGGCTTGGGCCTGCCTTTGGAAAAGCGCTCGGGATGAGCCTGGAAGGCCTGATCGAGCACGGCTTGGCGGCTCACAAGAAGGATTCCCCGATGGACTTCTGTATATGTCAAACAACTACTGCCTCCCCGGCAGAGCCGGGGGGTTTCCTGAAGTTGGTTAGCTGCCCGGTCCGCCCATCAGGAGCTCTTGCCCCTTGCCCTGCTCGGCAGGGTGCGCCAGGGGGCGCAGGGAGAGCACCATGAACGAACACCCTGATTCAAGGGCAGTCGGGCACCCTTTCTCGCCAGGATTGCCACGACGCCGGAGGCCAGCCTGCCCACCCTGGTGGACGAAGCCAGGCGCTTGTGGACTTGCCGATGGGTGGCGCCATCGCCCAGGAGGCCAGGGCCAGCGAGGCAAGCTTTGCGTACCAGGACTCAAAGGTGCAACCTGGCCAAAGGCGGCCCTCATTTGGAGCCAGGCCCCCTGCGCGCGGGGATGCCACCCGATAGGTCCGAGCCTCTTTGGGTTCCCTCGTGTCCCAGGCCTGCCCTCGGACACATGTCTGGGAACACCAGTCCCGACCTGACCCGGAGGAGAACCGGACGCCATGTCACAATCGTCATGGTTCCTTGCACCAAACCCTCTGCCCGTCGTGGCACAGGAAGCATCGCCCACGGCATTATGTTAAAAAAATGACCTTGTTTTCTTAACACAAACTCCCCATTCTTAGTCCATGGGAACCAGAAGCCATCCACCCTCCAGCCTGGGCAAAGTAGCCCCCGCGGGCAGCGGGCTTGGCCAGGCTTCCATCAGCCGAAGGCTGGAGGCCAGGATCCGCCGCCAGTCCAAGGCCGACCCAGAGCGGGTCTTCACACCCTCGGACTTCTCGGACCTGGGATCGCCCCAAAGTGTCGGCATGGCGCTCATGCGCCTGGTCCGCGCAGGGACCCTCAGGCATCTCTCGCGTGGGCTCTACGATGTCCCCCGGTCCCACCCCCTACTGGGCGAGCTCCTCCCCACGGCCGAAGCCATCGCCCAGGCCCTGGCCCGCCGGGACGGCGCCACCCTGCTCCCCATGGAGGCCATGGCCGCCAATCTCCTGGGGCTCTCGGAGCAGGTCCCCGCCAAGGCCGTCTTCCTCACGGACGGGCCTGACCGTCTGGTGACCATCGGCCCCCTCACGGTCCAGCTCCGGCAGCGCCCGGTGAAGAAGGTGGGCAAACCCGCCCCCACCAGCGGCCTGGTCTTCGCCGCACTCCGCAGCCTCGGCAAGGAGCACGTGACCCTGGAGCGGATCAGCCACCTCCAGGAGACCCTCTCAGCCAAGGATAGGAATCGTCTACTGAAAGACCTGCCCCTGGCGCCAGCCTGGATGCACCCCTTCCTGCGCCATATCGCAGAGGTGAGCCGATGAGCACCTTTGCCCTCCAACCCGCCGCCGAGCAGCAGCTGATCATTGACCAGATCGCGGCCCGTCGGGGCATCCTCCCCCTCATCGTCGAGAAGGACTTCTGGGTCTGCTGGGTGCTTGGGCGGATCTATGCCCACCCCGCCATGGCCGGAACCCTGGTCTTCAAGGGCGGCACCAGCCTCTCGAAGGTCTTTGGGGTCATTGATCGCTTCTCCGAGGATGCCGATCTCTCCGTGAGCCCCACCGCCCTTGGGTTCGTGGAGGCCGACCTGGACGAGGCCCCTTCGACGACCCAGCGCAGCAAGCGCGCCCAGCGGCTTGCTGCCGCCTGCGAGGACCATGTACGCCAAGTCGTCCAGCCCACCCTGGAGGCGGCCATCCATGCGCTTCTGGGCTCTCCCCAGGGAGGAGCCCCCTGGCTGGCCTTCGAGATTGATCGCGTCGCCGGAACCCCCAACCTCTGGTTCCGATATCCCTCGGTGCTGCCCCAGCCCGGCGGCTACATTGCCAAGCAGGTCAAGCTGGAGTTCGGAGCCCTCACGAACCAGCAGCCCACCGGCCATCACCACATCCAGCCGCTGCTGGCCGATGCCCTGGGCCTAGCCTTTGAGGACTTTCGGAGCCCGGTGGTGGCTCTGGAGATGGAGCGCACCTTCTGGGAGAAGGCCACCATCCTCCACGCGGAGTTCCACCGCCCGGCAGACCAGCCCATCAAAGACCGATCCGCCCGCCACTACTCGGACATGGCCGCCCTATGGCGCCACCCTGGCCGGGACCTGGCCTTGCAGCGGATGGACCTCCTGGAGGATGTCGTGCGTCACAAAGGCCGCTTCTTTGCCTCCTCCTGGGCCAGCTATCCCACCGCAGTGCCGGGCTCGCTCCGCTTGTGCCCGCCCCAGGCCAGGGAAGCCGAATTGGCCCGGGACCTCCATGCGATGAGCCCTATGTTCCTGGGCGCCTCCCCGACCCTCGGCCACATCCTCCAAGCCCTCGCCGAGGCCGAGACGGCCCTGAACAGCTGAAGTCCGAGAGGCGGCACCGGTTCCCGGGGTCCGCATTCCAAGTCGCCAAGGCCAAGCGGCTGGTCCGGGCTCCTTGGGTTGGATTTGAGGGCATCTCTCCGGGGCGTGAACTTTTCCCAGAATCTAGCCATCCGGAATACACAGCGGCCTGACATTATGGGCAGCCTTGATCCCGGTGTTCCTCGCCGGAAATGCTCGAACCACCCTGGCCCTCAGCCTATTGTCCCCGGATCCGAATGCCCTCCAGCCCCCATCGTGGATCAGTGGACCGTTGACGCGGTGGCCGCCTCCCGCCATCTGCTCAAGCTCTACCGCCGCCTGGGGGACCCCAAGCAGGCGACCCGTGCCATCCAGGCTGGCCAGCCCGCCGAGGAGCGGGCCAGTCGGCTCGCCCTCGCCCAGAGGCACGAGGCCTTCCGCGCCACCCTGGCGGTCCTGACCGAGGAAGAGGGCGAGGCAACAGCCTGGTGTCAGCTCCTGGAAGCCCTGGCAGGGCAATGTGCCTTCATCGCCCTGGTAGAACAGGAAGGCCCGGCCCGGGGCCTTCAGGGCGCCCGGCAGGCCAACCACCGAGCCTTCACCATCGCCCTCCAGGGCTATCGGACGGCTTTTCCAGAGCCCCTCGCCTCCCAGGGCATCACCTCTGCCCTTCAGGACGCAGCCGCGACCTGCGCCACGAACCTCGCCCAGAATCTTGAGGAACCCCCCGACCTGCGGGCATATCTCCATGCATCCATTCTGGACGGCCTGAGAAAGGCAGCAGGACTGGAGAAAGGGGAGCCCCCTCCCTCCAGTCCTGATTGACCGTTGCCTGGTCCCCGGAAGGACCGGCGCCTACTCAACTACGCTCTGCTTGACCAGCTCCCCGGTGGAGGTGTCCCAGGCCTTGGCCAAAGGAACCTGGTCAGCCTCAATGGTCCGCCCCTCCCAGGTCCATCCCCCACCAGGGTTCCGGGTCATCTGCCGGAGACTGCCATCCCCCATCACTACCAAGGGGGCCTCGAGCACATGCCCCTGGACCTGGGTTCCCCCGCCGACCAAAGGCACCAGGTTATAAGCCATGCCTCGCATCACCATATGCCGATTGAGACCGGCCACCACTTCCTCCCGGATCTTCCGTCCACGACTCCCCTCCAAAGACCCCTGGACGACGAAAAAGATCGCCCAAATGGCAGCCGTCAGCACGCAACAGAACAGTCCCCAACTGACCCCCTCCCGGGCCCAGAACAAGTACTTGGGCAGGAGGCCACGGGCCCGCTTCCCCAGTTCCCTCAGCTCTTTCATCGCCTCCACTTCCGCCTTCAGAACGGCCTGCCGCAGGTCCATTTCATGGTTGGCCACCGCCTTCGACACCTGCGCAAGCCGCTCCTGGATCCCCTCCAGGGCCTGCTGCCCGGCCAGGCCCTGGTCGGTCAGCCCCTGGAGCGCAGCACAAGCCCGCTCCGCGCCCTCGGTGGAAGCCTTCAGGGCAGCCAGGGGCTTCTCGACCTCCTGGCTCATGGAGGCCCGGAACGCCTGCACGGCGGAGGCCGCTTCGGAAACCGCCTCGTGAGAGGCCTTCGTCACCCGGCCGACGACTTTCTGGAGCTCCTGGACCTGCAGGTCCGCCGCCTGGCGGGCGGACGCCTCCAGAGTCTGGGCGATGGCCTGGCCCGCCGAGGGGACCAGATCCTCCACGCGTTTGAGGGCCTGCTCCAGCTGGGCCTGCCCCTGTTCCTGGACCTGACTGACCTTCGTCAGCATGTGCTCCAGCTGTTCGAACTGCTCTGCGAAAGTCGCCATGGTTCCTCCTTGGTTTGGGGTGGTGGTGGTCACTTCTTGAGCCGGGGCCGCGGTTGGGTGGGCCCTGTGGTTGGAGTTCGGTCTGTCTTGGGGACAAGCTCAGGGGAGGGAGAGAGCCAGTCCGTGATGAGCTGGACAGGTTTGGCCAGGGCCACCGAGAGCCTGCCGAGTTGGAGGAGGTCCAGGCCCAGGTGCTGTCCGGCTCGCCGGACTTGACGGGCCAGGGCCCGGACCCGTTCCAGACCCTGGGCCACCAGGTTCCGAGGCAGCCCCAGGCCCTGGAGGGGATCGGGGCGCCAGGGGCTCCGGGGCCGAGCCCTCAGAGGGTCGGCATCCAGCCCTCCCCAGCTTCGGCTTCCCCCGGCAGCAGGGGACGCCAGAGGTATCCCGGCCCCCAGGAGTCCACGGCATCCTGGCAGCAAAGATTCACCGCGGCCGCCGCCCGGTACTCCGGGGTCACGTACCAGGAAGGCAGGCGGGGCTGCCGGGAGACCCACTCCTCGAGGACTGCGAACTGCGCGCGGGTCGCGGGGACCTGCTGTCCGGCTTCCCACCCCGACAGGCTCTTCCAGAGAGCCTCCGGGACCCCAGGCCAGGCCTTCAGCGGCAGGACGCCAGGCTCCAACAGGGCCAAGGAACTGACGATTTCCAGGACCGGATGGAGAAAGACTTGGGGCACCGACCCCACCGAAACCAGCTGCCGAGCCTTGGAATCCCACCGGCAGCGCACGAGGACGAGGGCCTGACGGTCGAGCTGCGCGAGGAAGGTCGGGAAATGTTCGCCCGGCACAGCCAGGATCAGCGTCTCGGGCAGATGGATGCAGTCCTCCCCCTGGAGCACCCTCTGCAATTCCTCCGTCCCGTATGCTGTCCACGACGTCCCGGTCTGGAGCACTTCCTGCCATTCCCCGTCTTCGTCCCGGTGCCAGTTCCGGGCCGTGGTCGGCACTCGTTGAGCTTTTTGACTCGCTACGACCCGGCTCTCGAACAGGTCCACCGGCAACCACTCCCGCAGTTCCGGCGGACGGGAGTCGTACGGCGTGAGTTCGGGCGTGGGCGCCAGATCCCACTTCTGAGCCACGTTCATCCCCCGCATATTCCACCACATCAGATCCTGCTGGTACTGGTAGTCCAGGTCCTGCACCTTTTCGTGCCACTGGGCGTAGTCCGCCTGGTAGCTCGCACGGGCTTCCTGATCCGTCGGGTCCCCGAGGAACAGGGGCTCCGGCGGGTAGAGGGGAGGCGCCGGCCTCTCCCCCTGCGCCTTCTCGACCTCCTGAAACCGCACCTGGACCGGCACCTGACGCCAGCTGCAGTTCGGCACGAATACCCGGCAGCAGACCAGCCACCAGGGCACCTCGTTCAGCGAGAAGTTCTTGAAGCTTGGAAGTGCCGAGTTGGCTGAGAGTGTAGGTGATGCGCCCATGATCCTTTTCCCCTAGAAGATGACCGACCCGTTTGAGTTTCGAGAGCAGGTCCCGGTCGTGTTTCGTTAACGATTCAGTCGTCAGCCCCGTCAGGCCCGATTGGTGGACCAGGAGCAGGATGCGTGTGTAGTCCTGGGTCCAGCGAAGGCGAGCGGCCTTCTCGGACGCCTGGAGGTCCTCCTCGGATCCCAGCAGTTCCTTCACCTGCTTCCGCCGGGCCAGGACTAGGCCTGCGGCGACCCCGCTGGCCTTCCCATCCCCAGGCAGGGTCCTGCCCGCCTCGAGCTTCACCTGGGCCGCGGCCAGGTTCCGCTCGTAGGCCTGGAAGGCGGCCGTCAGGGCCTTCTCGGAGGGGATCTTGCCGTCCTCGCCCAGCATCCCCAACTGGACGAGCTTGCAGGCGATGGCCTGGTAGCGCTTGTCCTGCGGCAGATCCTGGAGCTTTTGGCGGAAGGTCTTCTTCCCACTCTCCCGCCGGAACAGTTCGAGCTCCCTGGGAGTCAGAGGTGTGACCCCACCCAATTCAAGCTTCATTTCCTTCGCGGCCAGAATCTCGGACCGGCGCTGGTGAGTGATGCTCCCTGCTCGGATGACCTTCCCATCCGGGCAGGTCACCGTCGCGCCCTGAACCTCTCCGGGGGCCTCGGCGGCGGTCCCGCGTCGGATGTCAACCTGGTAGCCGTGCCGGGCCGCGGCCTCTATCATGGCCTGGGTCGCAACTTCGCGAGTCCCCCCAGGCTTTGACATGCTGGCCACATGGGCACCATTATCCCAGGCACGCCAGCCCTCGCCCGGCAGCCAGGCTGGGGGGAAGATCATGATGTGGGGATGGATGTGGGGCTCGCCCTCGCGGTTTTCCCCGTGGGGGTACAGCAAGGTCAGGATCTTCCCACTGAGCCACCCCCGCTTCCCACGTCCGCTGCGGGCCCGGATCGCGACCTTTTCGGCCTCGGCCAGGACCGCCTTGGCCCCGGCCATGATGATGTCCATGGCCGCCACCGGGTCGCCCTTCGTGGCCTCGCTCAGCTCGCAGGGGACGGTGATCAGGACCTCCTTCATAGGCCGGAAAAGACTCTTGCCGCGGGTCAACTTGTTCCCGGCAAGGTCGCACCCCTTGGTCAACTGGCGGAGCAGTTCCGCAGGCGGCTGTTCCTCCACCTCCGGGTCCCACCCCACAGCCTTCCAAAGTTCCGGGTTGAAGGCGATTGGCTTCACCTTCCCCTCCCGCGAGAGGTAGCCTTCGTACCTCCGCAACTCACCCGCTTCGGCGACCGATTCCAGGTGCTCGGCGATATAGTCGGCCGTCCCCTGGGGGGACCGCTGCCGGGCCTCGGCGTCGTACTGGACGAGGAAGTCCATCCCTACCCCCGCGGGATCGAGCGCAGCGCCTTCCGGAGCGGGACTGCCCCGGCGTCCAGGAGAGCGACAAAGATCCCCTTGGTGTCCAGGCCGAGCCCCTCAGCGTCCCGGACCAGGTCACGCCAGGTTTCAGCGGCCGTCCCTGAGAGGGTGACCTTCACGGTGACTTGGCCCGACGCTTTGCCTGCCAAGGTGGCCTGGATCCGTTGGGCCAGCCGATTGGCACTGGCGTTCTTGCTGTCTTCCATATCGCGTTCCTCCAAAAAGCCCTTCCTGGGTCCCACCTCAGACCCATTCCTTCATGGGCGGGGGGTGATTAGGGGAGAAGCACTCTACGCCCACCCCCCGAGGGGGGTGGTCTACCGGTCGGAGCCACCACCCCCTGAGCAAAACTGGCGGACGCCTGGAAGGCGCCCTTGTTTCGCTCCGCGGCTGCCGCCTCCGAGAGGGAGAGTTCATGTGCTGCCAGGCGGATGACCATTGGAGGCACTCCAGGTGAAGTCGTTGCGAGGAGTTCCGGGGCCACCCAGAACGGATGGCCCCGGAGAGGGCTATTGCCCCAGGGCAGCGCGGAAGCGGGCGTCGACGAGATCGTTCGCGATGACACCAGCGCAACCAGGCACGCAAGCATGCGCAAATGCGTTCGCAACCACCCTCAGCACCGCCCAGCGAGACAGCGGCCCCCAGGCCTGCACCTTGGCGAGCAACCCCAGGAGCACCTCGCGCTCCCGACCACCCCGCCCCAGCCCCCTCAGTTGCCCCTCGATCCAGCCAGTCTCGAGCGCCACGCTCCAGTCGAGGTCGAAAGTCGCCTCAGCCAGGAGCCAGAGCTCAGCCGGGCTCAGATCACTGCGAAGATCCGACCAGGCTGGAACCAGCAGACCGTTCAAACACTCGAACAAGACGACCGCCGTGTGGTCCAGATCTTCCTCCCAAATCCCCGTCAGAGGAGAGATGGCGTCGGCGATCTGGCGGGCGAAAGGCACCCAGGGCATCGAGCCGTCGAGCCTGCATTCTTCCGCGAGGGCGAGCGTTTCGGGGGCGGGAATGGGGTTTTCCATGTGAACCTCCCAAGATGATGGCACGGAAGTGTGCCTATTGTGCAATCGCATGCTTGATTGCACAATAGGAATAAGCGCCGAATCTTGGGGTGTCAACCACCTTTTTGTTTGCCAAGAAAATCCGGTCTACACTAGCCAGAGAGGAATTCACATGGATACCGCCGAAGAGATAGGCAAGCGGCTGTGCATTGCGCGCGAAGCCTGTGGGCTGACCAAATCCCGGGTTTCGCTTGGCCTGTCGACTCACCCTTCGACCGTAATGCGCTGGGAAACCGGGCGCATGCGGCCCAAAGCGGATGATCTCGCCCATCTCGCATTGATTTATGGAGTGCCCATGATGTGGCTTCTCCATGGGGGCGACACACCCGATTTCTCAGACCCCGAAGGGGTAAAACGATCCGCGGCATGGCAGCGAATCATCGAGGTGAGTTCTCTCCGCGTCGGAAAGCGCCTGGCAGTGGCGCGCCGAACGCTCGGCCTGACGCCGTCAGAGCTCGCCAGTCAATTATCCGTTCCGCTCGCGACCTACATGCAGTGGGAGGAAGGCGAGGCCCCCATCCCCCCAGAGGCCTTGCACTCTTTGAAAAGCCTTCATCAGATCTCAAGGAACTGGCTGTTGCATGGCCTGGGGCCACTCAATCGCCCTGTTTACCCTCCGGAATTCACGCACGACGTATCATTCTCCATTCCAACCCGACGACCTGCGGCCACCCCCTCAACTCACGAAACGTTGGCAACCGATGGCAAAAGCGAGTGGGCCGCCCCCTCACTAGGAGCTCTCGGACACAGCGGCGATCCTGCCGTCATCCTCACAGAAGTGAGCGACAGAATCCGCCCCATCTTGCTTGCACAACTCCAAATGCCCACCATCCCAGGCATCCCCAAGGAAGTCATCGAAGCCATCCGAGATGGACTCGTCATCCCTGCTCCCAGACTCATCCGTGCAATCGCCGAGAGCTTGAACATCTCATCCAGTTGGATTCTGCACGGAGAGAGGAACTAGGATTAGGCCGCACCGGTTGCCGTGGGAAAAACACTTTGGAAACTGACCGAATTCTTTGAACGATGACGCAAGGTCCCGAGCAACTCTTCCCTTTGATTACGGTATGTGTCACTGAGCCACAATTCCACCCACTGCCTCTGGAAATCCCATGCGCTTAGTCTGCCTCAGCGACACCCACGGCGAACAGGATCATTTCAAGATCCCTGACGGGGACATACTCATCCACGCCGGGGATTTCTGCAGCATGGGCTCGGAGCGCGAGGTCCTGAAGGTCGCCCAGTGGCTAACGCGGCTGCCACATCGATGGAAGATCGTAGTGGCAGGCAACCACGACCGACTATTCGAGCAGCAACCCGAGGTGGCACGGGCCATGATGGGACCGGGGATTCTATACCTCCAGGACAGCGGCTGCGAGATTGAGGGGTTGCGGTTCTGGGGATCCCCCTGGCAGCCCTGGTTCCAAAGCTGGGCCTTCAACCTACCCCGGAAAGGGGCGAAGCTTCGCGAAAAATGGAACCTCATCCCGATTGATACCGATGCACTCATCACGCACGGGCCACCGCACGGCATCCTCGATTCCGTGCGACCCCGAATGACCGCCTGGGGTCCCTCCGAAGAAGGCAGCGGCCCTCTCGGGTGTGAGGAGTTGGCGATTCGTCTGGCCACCGTGAGGCCGCGCCTGCATGTCTTTGGGCACATCCATGATGGTTACGGATTCGCAGAGAAGGACAGCACTACCTACGTGAATGCCTCGGTCTGCAACGAGGATTACCAGCCTGTGAATCCCATTTGGATCGTGGACCTGGAGCCGGGGGGAAAAGCCGAGGTCTATGCAACCCCTCCAGGGAAGCGCCACCCGCGGAAGGCCGCGAAAGTAGATCCTGACGAATAGTCTCGGGATGTGAATCCTGGCCTTCACGCCAGGGTTGGATCTAGCTGAGGCGTGGCCTCCGAGAGGAGGCTAAAGATTCTTACGCACTGATCCCACCCCAAACAGTGAGCATTTCGTCGGTGGGGCGTGGGCGAGGCTGCCTCAGGTAGACGGAGCCCCCACCGATGAAATGCGGTGTTGAACAAGCCCGGAGCGGCGGGGGAGTTGGGCGAGGGCTATGGGGAAATCGCGCCTGCTGATCCACTTTTGGGGACGCCAGGTCCCCTGTCGCCCAGGGATTGCTGACTGCTGAGCCCGACAGTCCCGGCAGGGGCTTGGACCGAGTTGGCGTCATAGCAGGGCTTCGCCGTCCCGCCGTGGTGGAGGTCGTGGTGCAGGTGATGGAT
>NZ_KI912268.1:3234440-3352537 GCF_000242615.2 Holophaga foetida DSM 6591 | reverse complement strand
CTGCGGGAGAAGCGCCGAGCCGGGATCGTCCCGGCCCCGGTGCCAGCGGCCACCACCTGAGCCGCACCCAGTGGGGTGTCCTCCGCTTCGGCCTACGGCCTACGCTCCAGACACCCCACGGGCTCATACAACAAGGGGGTCAATATTCGTGTCGCCGGGTGGGTTAATTTTCATGTCGCTTGACAGTCGTCTGGCGATGCGTCAACATCGCGATGACCAAGGAGCCTTCATTTACATGGAATTGCTAGCTTTCTTACTGCGCGGGCCCGCCACACGGCGCCACCCCCGCCGCGGAGCGGCTTCGTTCAACATCCACCGCATCCACAGGTCATAGGGCTTCTATAGCGGCCTAAAAATCGGATCGCCGACTTCACCACTCGGGAAATGGGGACACCCATCCTTTGGCAGGTTCCGGAGCGTAAAGCTTGGCGCAAGGGTCCCCTCGTTTCCGTCATAAACAAGGAAGGCATGGGTCCGCTTGTTCCGCGTCCATCCCGTGACCAGATCGACCGCAAGCCCTACAGCTGTCGACGCCAGCACCCCATTCGGCCAAATGACTTGAGGGCGTGGTCCCGCGGCCCCGTACTTTGCGCCTTCCCTGCCGAGGACATCCTCGGTCAGGAAGCCCATGCACCGCATGCACGGCCCACCTGGTGAAGACAGGATCACCTGGCCCCCGATTACGGGGTCCCGCTCCCCATGCACGTCCATGCCGATGTCGATGTAGTGCGCCAAGTGACGCCGACAGGCAATCTCAAGCTCTTCACGCCCCTTGTAACTGTCGACGCACCCCAGGACGATCTGACATCGCCGAAGGGCTACTGGATTCTCCTGCCATCGGCAAGAGTATGCCTCGACCATCGCATCCGGTTGAAGCCCGTATACCATTCTCTTGGCCAGGTGGAGCTTTGGCGTGCCGGCCATGAGGTCTACGCTGGTCGCCCCCACGAGCCGGTTCAAATTGGAGGCTTCCACCGTGTCCCAATCGTAGAGGACGAACCTCTTGAAGCCAACGTGGGCCAGTTGCTGAACGATGTGGGACCCCCCACCACCAAGGCCCGGGATCCCGATGGTCACGTTTCCGATGAGGTCCTGGGAGTCTGGACCAAGGAAGGACTGCCGGGAATACCGGTCGTTCATCTCACGCGCCCTTTCATGAAAACATGGACCGGAGTCCCGATAACACTCAGGGTCTCCGCCTGAACCGGCTCTCCGGCCCGTGGCGGCCAGACCCAACCGATCCCGTGGTTCGGGCTCAGGATGATGATCCCGTGGGCCGCATTAGGCCCCACGGCCTGAAACCCTGGGATGAGGAGCGGGATCTCGGCGCGGTCCGTGGCGCTCATCAGAGGTTCACCCCGACGGTCATGCAGATGAATGTGGAAGATCCCTTCCTTGGCGGCACGCCCTTGATAGACCGCCTGCATCGCGGCGGCCATTGCGTCTGGGCCAAGCCTTGCGCCAACCTTTGGATCGTTCAAGTAATGGTCGTCAGGCATGGGGAGATAGCGGGTAAGCATGATGAACCGCGCCTGCCCGTCCGAAGTGCCCATGCGGCCCATAACGAAACCGATCCGTTCCAAAGCAAACGGGTGTGGCCGCTGAAGGTCTTCCATGATCTGACAGTAAAGAGCATCTGGAAATTTGATTTCCATGGTCACCCCACCTTCGCGAAGCCGGCCAAGTGTGCGACCAGGAGTTCCTGGAGCGTCAACGCCGTCCCCTCGACGCGCCAAGAAAACGCGAACCAGTTCCGGTCCACGATCCTCGCGTTCGAGCAATTCCAGTTCCTGGGGAATCCGCATCCGACCTGGGTGGAGAGGTAGAGGCGGGACGGATACCCATCCTTGGGCGCCGGGCACAGCAGCGCGTCACAACTTATAGGATTACATCCATCTGGAAGCCGAAGGTTTTCCAGGAGGAAATACGTCATCCCCCCCTCAGTCACAGCGCTCAGCCTATCCCCATAGGATTTCAGGGCCACGATCTGTTCCGTTGGGTAGCTCATCGAGACGACCCACCGGACTTGACCTGGACAAAGAACAGCTCACCCCCGCAGATTGAGACCGGCCGATCCTCCGGAACGGGAACCGGCGGCCCGTTCTTCTCCTGCAGGAGGATGTACCCATCGGGGGTCTTCCCGACCAGCGCCAGGATCTCGGCCACGGTCCGCCCCCCCCGTTCAATGCGGTAAGGGTCACTCTGGACGAAGATGGTCACGATCTCCTTGTGGGCCGTGATGAAGCCCTTCAACCCGCGCGTGCGGAGGTCGATCACTTCGTCGGGGTCGATGACGTCGTTCTCGTGGTGCGCGAACTCGGCGATGAGATCAAAGTTGCAAGGGATTTTCCCGGCCAAGTTCAGGAGCGCCTTGCCGGTCGGCGTGGATGTCTCGACCCGGTATTTCTCCCCATCAATGACCACCCGGTAGAAGGGAGCGTGTGGCACCAACTCCCCCCGTCCGGCGTAGGAAAGGATGTCGACCTCGGCCTCCTCGGATTTCGATATCTCGTGTTCGTTCGTCATCTTATCTCCCCCAACAGGATGGGCCCCAGTAGCCACATACGCAGCGTATTGCACGCCTGCTAAGTATGTCAAGCAAAATTCAAGCATGCTTGTTCTCCTAAGCGAATGGGCCTAGAATTGGGAAGCGTCACGCAACTGGAGGAGGTACGGTCATGGCAACGCTCACTGGTGGACCAGGGGCACAAGGGGTTACCCTGGGCCAATATCTCGCTTCGATCCGGAAAGATAGGGGGATGACTCTCCGCCAGGTAGAGGAGGGCACAGACAAGGAAGTTTCCAACGCCTACCTGAGCCAGATCGAAAACAACAAGATTCAGCAGCCATCGCCCAACGTGCTGCACGCCCTTTCCGAGGTCTACGCAATCGATTATGGCTATATAATGGAACTGGCGGGACATATTACTCCCGCCAAGGCCCGCGGGGATGACCAACGACATGGCAGGGTCGCGACCTTCGCGGATCACAATCTGACGTCAGAAGAGGAAGTTGAACTAATCAATTACTTGGAATACCTGAGAAGCAGGAAGCACTCAAGTGGTAAGACCAAATGACAGCCACCTCGATCCGGACGAACTTAGGGCCGTTGAAAAGCGCGCTCAAGCCCTTCTGAACCGCGCTTCCGCCTGGAACCGGTTCCCCACCCCCGTCGATGACATCCTCTCGGCAGCGAACCTCACGGTGGCGCCATCGAGTCTTTTCGATCCGATACAGTTGTTTTCCTTCCTTCAGCACAAGGCCGCCGAGGCGAAGGTACGCTTAACATCCGCTGTTAAAAAAATTCTCGGACTGTATGATTCAAGCGAAAATTTGATACACATTGACGATACGGTTGTAAAAACAAAACAATCGTTTTTAAAACTCCACGAAACAGGCCATCACGAGATTCCTTACCACAAGAAGCTGTTTACCATTTTCCAGGATTCCGAAACCACCCTTTCTCCCGACGTCGCAAACCTATTCGAGCGCGAAGCTAATAACTTCGCGAGGTTCATCCTCTTCCAAGGAGATACCTTTTCCAGGATGGCCGCAGATGCTGAGGTTGGAATTAAGGCGCCCATGGCTCTGGCGAAGAAATTCGGCGCCTCCGTCTACGCCTCCACCAGGGAATACGCAAGGACCCATCCCCAACCATGTCTTGTTTACATTCTTGACCCCGTCGAACTTGGTCCCGGCTGCGACTCACACGCGGTCGTCCGGAGACTCCAAGCTTCGCCATCCTTCGCGTATCAATTCGCGATGCCTGCTGAAACGGAAATCAACATTGCTCACCCCCTATGGAGCGTCATCCCCCTCGATGCCCGAAAAATGACTTCGCCACGCTCGTTTCAAATACGGGACAAGAACGGCAGTCAACATGAGTGTTTGGCTGAAGCATTCAAAACGCCATTCAACATATTAATTCTTGTTCATACGGTCAAAGAGATCACCTCTCAAACGGTAATTTTTTAGGCTGGGCACTCGAAACAGTCAATACTTACCCATCCCTCAGCCTTCCAGGAAGGCAATCCGGCCTGGGACGTTGCCAGACCGCTCGATAAGTGAAGGATCCTCCTAGGCCACCCATGAATCACCCAAGCGCTGCAGGAGGTTGCGCTCATCAGGGTCCCGCTCCTTGATGGACGCCATCCCCCCTGCCCCGTCCAGGGACAAGGAATCCAATTTGCGTACACCCCGGCCGTGAATACGCACCGCCTAGAGAAAGCCTATGGGCTGCCTCGCCTTGCGCAAATGAGAAGGCCCCAGGATTCAAGAATACGACGTGGGAGCGAGTCAGAATTGAATACTGACCATTGATTCTGACAAACATGAAAAATTAGTTGCGCATAAAACAAACCTCGCATTACTATCTCCATATATACGGAGTGACTTGTGAACAACGAGGCAAAAAAGAACCCAATCGCGTTTATCAACTCCCATCTAAAAAAAATGGGTTTGCAACCATGGAAAAGCGTGGATAAAAACCCGACAGCATTTTTTGATTATGTTTATAAACATTTTAAAATCAATTTGATGACATCTACAGGAGATAGCAAGACATTTTATTCAATCTTGAACTCAAATTTATCGTTAAGCAATGTTTGCTCTTCGCAATTTGATAAATCAAGAATTGAAGCAGTCACTCTTGCCGTAATTCAGTCCGAATTTGATATCGGCGATAACATGCTTGAAATTGGTTGTGGCAATGGGATTTTTACTTGCTTAATGGGAATTCTTTACCCCAATACCCATATTATCGGAATTGATCCTTGTGAAAATTCAATTTCTATTGCAAAACAAAGGGCAAATATTCTCGGTATTAAAAATATCGATTTCCAAGTAAATAATTTAGAAAACTTTCTTGCTTCTTACGATAGTGAAAAATTTGATTCAATATTTGCAATAACAAGCATGCAAGAAGCACTTGAAAGTTATTTCACAAGTTGCAATGTCGACATCGTCAGCAATTCAAAGTCAAATTCTTTATTAAAAACTGACGTTTATTATGAAAAATTTTTAACGTCAAGTCCCTTGTTCCTCAGACTGGTAAAACAACTTGTACCGAATGGCATTTTGATAACCGTTGATCGCAGAGACACTGCACCAGGCATTCTCGAATGGATACGCATAACAGAAAGCGTTGGACTTCATCCTGTTCTAAAAAAATCAAAACATTTGATTGAGCAAACGGCAAATGGCATTAAAAATAAACTCACAATGACTGTTTGTTTAAATCAAACCAAAGGCCGCATCAAAATTGGGGAAGTACTCTCGTTTTTAGCCAAATCAGAACTCGAAAAGACTAGAATAGTCGGGGTACATAATGGCACCCTTGCAGAAGCTCTATTCGTATCAATGGGGACGCCTATTCGTGTGAAGTGTTCTAAATTTGAATATTTCGACAAGAGCAAATCTGGGGAAATTCTGATTGGTTACTCTGGTGCAATTGGTTTTATATACATATCTGATGACGCCGACAACAGAGAGTTGGATCTTTTTCTTCTTGAGGAACTGGAAGAACGCATTAGCGACTTTGAACAGAGATGTTCTAGAATCAAAACAGTTGCATCACTTGATAATGTCAACTCCGAACAGGTCAACCGCATTATTTGATCAATATCGAACGTCAAATTCATAATGCAAGACATTCCCCGGAAGAGCCAGCGGCTTCTCGATGTGAGCCGTTCGAAGCGACTGAATGGCTTCACCAGTCTGTGTTCCTCGGCGCCCTCGGTCCGCCTCCGCAAGGCGGTGTAGTCGATGGTCAGCGCCCGGGCCACCGGGCAGCCCTAAACTCCCGGGCCAGGGTCACCGCATCCACCCGATCCTGCGGGGGGTCTTTCCTGAACCTGACCATGGGGCCTCCAGAGACCCCAAGAGCCTATCGGGCACTGGCCCCGCTATTCACGCACCCTTCCCGGAAGCACACTGTCCTCCGGTGTCGGTTCGATTTTTTGTTTCCTCATGGGTGAACTCCAGCGACCCATGAGCCTACCGGTGATCAGCCTACGACGTCACGCACGCGTGCTGGAAACACACCAAAAATCGCGATCGCCGCGCGCAGCATCGGCACCGATGCATTGAACCAGGCCGACCCGCGAACCTGCCGTGCACAAAGACAAGGCCCCCATCCGTCGAACGGGGGCCCGATCTCCACCCGAATGCCACCTACATCAAAGAGCTTTGGTTGCTTGGTCCCCATTGGGTGATGCCATGAAGCTAATAATTCCCAACAGTGGTGCAGGTCTCAATGATTTTTCGAGAACCCGATGATTAGGTCAGGTTCGATGCATGTAACAAGGTGGGTGTGGCATGGGTCACATGCGTCAATCATTGAGGCTTATATTGCTTTAGCATCAGGTGATTGGAATTCATCTAGCTTTTGATATCTTGCTTATGGTTTTTGAAATTGAATGAAATGATGTTGACGTTGGGAATCGCGGGACTTGTGTGGTGTTGGGATTGCATGATGTATAGACAGTGTGTAGGTGATATTTTTATCTTTGCTTTACAACGATCTTGGCGAACGGAGGACATGCATGCCTTGGCGCAGCTGGACGTATAAGGATTGGAACCATAGGTTATTGGGCGCTTGTTTTTCCGGCCGCGGTTCCTCTTCTTGGCAACCTGTTGAACGGTTCTCCTGTAATCAAGATTGCTTTCTGCAATTGCTGGGGATAGAGAATCTTGGCGGCGCCGATAGGGTGTTGCAGGGATTTATTGATTGTGTTCGCAAGCAGATAAGTGATGCTGGATTGCAGGCGTTCGCACGAACGGTGAGTGGAAATTTCGAGACAGAGTCAAGTGCTCCGCCCCTTTTTTTTGCGCTATTGTGGTCCACCTGTCTTGTTGCGTCCGGATATCCTGATGCTCAGAGGGGTTTTCACGATAATTGGGAGAGTTTGTTTGGGCAAAGGGGCACTTTTGGGTTTTTGCCCGGCATGTGGGCTGACTTGGAAGTGTGGAGGCGCCGGATGGCTGGTCTCGGCGGCGGACGACCTTTGAGGCTTCCTTCAACATCAGGATCGCAGTATTTAAAGAATATAGGCTACTCGTTTTTCATCGCTTTCCCGTCCCGCCCTGATCGGAACCAGCTTATAGATATTCTGTTTAAGCTAGGGGTATATGGGATGGAACCTCCTGTAGATGCTGTGCTTTCTAGACTCATGGCTTCTCGTAATTGTTTTTCCAGTGATTTCAAGGGCGCACTGGATGACTTTAATAATTTCATGGCACAGGGTGGGAGAGCTGAATGCAGTCCCTTTTGGAGGGTGATTCATGATGAGGCCTTGGGATTGGTGCCAGTGGAGGGTGGGCCTGAGAGCGGACACAATCTGACCTTGATGTTCGTTCAGGTTCAGGACGGCCTGGAGCCTGTTGTGCTGGGTCGTGCGGGCGCCTCGATCCCAGAGGGCCATTCACTCGATGACCCTGGTGATTTGCCGGATGAATGGCTTCAGTTGGCCGATGGATGCGGCGGTTGGCAGACTCCGGGCCTGAGCGTATTTCTTCCGGAGCCGCCGCCCTGGCTCTCACTCCGGATCAGCAACATGGTCGCTCAGGGGGTGTTGGTCCTGCGTCGGATCGACGCATCCTGGTTGGAACCCGTGACAGGGAATCATATCCAGGATTGCGATATTGCCTTGGTAAGGGAAGATCGCCTTCCGGCCTTTCAGGCTGCTTTTTCGGGCAGCTCCTCCAAGGCCTGTGTCGATGGGTGGTTTGAGCTGTGGAATTGCAAAATCAGGCGGCAGGGGGAGAGTTTTCGGGGGCTGGAAGATGTCCTGGCCCTTCAACCCACCATGCCCCGGCCGTCTGTGGCGATTCGTGGAGGGATACAGGTCCCTGGCGGGCATTTTCTCTTTCCCGGCATGCTCCCGAAACTTTCCGCTCGTGGGGCTGATAGGGTGTGGCTCCGGGGGGGTGGCGTGAACCTCCAGTGCGCGTTTGAGGATGTTACTGGTCTCTGGTCACTCCCTGGGGACTTGCCCGCGGGCGACTACGAGTGCAAGGCTGAGTGGACTTCGAACAGCGGGGCGGGCGATTTGACCGCGGGAACCCGCCTGCATCTGGATGGTTGGGTGCTTTCTGATGACTACCGTCCAGTCGGACAAAGTTTGGCGGGATATTCGGTGGAAGCTTCGGGGGGGCGGCAGCACCGCGGGGAGTTAGCGGTCGCTGCTGGACACGAGGTTCCCTTCGGCATCCTGAATTCTGGTATGGAACCTTCTGACGATCTTGTTCGCTTCGACCCCTCGGCCCGTTACCTCGGACCGGGATTGGGGGTGATGTCCTTGGAGCCAAAACAGGGATTTGAGTGGTTGGTTACCGGGGGACTGAATCATCCCTCGTCGATCATTTTTATCGGGGATCCTGGGAGCCCGACTCCCCCTGCAGCCATACAGTCGGCTCACAAAGGGGACAGGCGCCACTGGAGGCATGCGTTCGGTGCGAAGACTCGGTTGTATGTGGCCGGGAGGGGGAGGTACGAGGACCTCGCCAAAGCACCTGAAGGCCTCCGGGCGGTGCATGCCGCCTTCACGGAACTAAGCAAGGGCAAGCCCGGACCCACTCCGGGTGCTCACATCATTCAGTGTGAGCCTCTCGAATTGGAAGCCTGTCGTAAGTCGCTGATTGGATCGGCAAGGCCGACAGATCAACTCCAGCAGGGCCTTGATGCCTTGGCGGCAAGATCGGTGAAGGTCAGCGGGATTACCTATCAAGAAATTCGGAGCATCATTGGTGCCATTACAGGGCAAGCTTCGTGGGGGGTTCAGGAACAGATTCTCAGAAGTTGGTGCGAAATGGGGATGCTGGACTTGCTCCGGCATCCCAAGAGAAAGAGCCTAGTGGTGGTTGCCCGCAGACCCCGCTTGGCTCTTTGGTATCGGGCAGGGAGTGTCGTCGCTACCTTGGTTGGCCTAGTGACTTCAGCCCGCCTGGGGCGGGTGAGGGCCGAAGCGGGGTGCCTTGGGGTGGCCTCCGAGGAGATTTTGGGGCGCCACCCATGGCAGCCAACCACCCTCAGGTTTGAAGGGGCTCTGGAAGAGCTTCTTGAGATGGGGAAACAGGCGGAGCTGGCGCCTCCGCAATGGTTGGATTGGCAGGACTTGGATCTTCATCCCCCCGGCATGGATGTCGGGCTCGTCCTGCAAAGTATGGGATTTGGCGGTTCGGAACCGCCAGAATGGAAGGAAATTGGCACCTGGGATTGGGGGAAATCCCGATTTGCCAGGGGTGAAACGCATGTCAGTGCAGAAGGCGTTGCCGTGCGGTTTCGGGAATGCGACAGGGGGCGGATCATGGAAGTCCTGCAGGGCGGGCGTTCTCGACTCTGGACCTACAACCGGACTTGGGCTTTGCTTGCAGCAAGCCAATTGCGTGGTGTCTCCCCCTTCGTTCTTCGAAAGGATGGATGCTTGGTGAGTAACGGGCAATCCCCAGTCCATCTTCCTTTGGGTTTCGGTCGATTCTGCACCCTCCTGGGGGCCGGCCTTCCTGGACCTGTGTTTCCGAATGCGGATCCTCTCCAAAGGCAATCCGATGGTAGCCGGATTGACTGGACGTATGAATACCCCTTCGGGAGCCATGTTTCCCGGATTCTCAAGAAAGTCCTTCCCACTGATTGGTATTGCGAGGAGTAGTCGTGTTCGATCCGGTCGGCAGTTTTCAGGACATCAGGGAATACTACATCAGCTATCTGGATACGGCGTTCAGGATCGCCGATCCGGAGGTTGCTGCGGCACGACGGAGGCTGCTCCGCAAGGCCGGAGGGCTTTGCACCGACCCCCTCCTTGAGCCTATTCCACGCTACCAGTCGCATGAGTCGAGCTTTCATGAGTGGAATGGAATCGGTGACGGCGAACCCCTGAAGACACTCTCTCCGCAGGCGCGGGAGGCATTTGTGCAGCTTGCCTGCTCGGGGCTTTTCTTGGGCGAAGGGGATGCCGGGTTAAGGAAAAGTGCATATCCTCCGTACAGGCATCAGGTCGAAATGCTGGAGCGAGGCACGGCGCCGGGCCGACCGGGCATCGTGACCTCAGGAACCGGCTCTGGCAAGACGGAGTCCTTCCTTCTCCCCGTCCTGGCGACCATCGCCCGGGAAGCACAGGCCAATTGGGCTGCACCTGACGCGGGATACCTGGCAACGCGATGGTGGCACGATCCCGCAACGGGGAAGCCGAAGACCAGAACAGTCACCCAAGGGAAAAATGCCGGGGCGGTGGTTCCGAGCGTTTTGGGATTTTCGAACATGCCTCACAAGACCAATGGGCAGGATTCCCCCTATATGCATCATCGGTCAGGTGAAAACCGGCCACAGGCTGTGAGAGCCCTGATTCTTTATCCCATGAATGCCCTGGTTGAAGACCAGATGGTTCGATTGCGGAAGGCCCTGGACAGCCGGGAGGCCAGAGCTTGCATGGATCGTTATTTTAACGGCAACAGGCTTTTTTTCGGCCGGTACACCGGAGCCGCCCCCGTTACCGGCTTCTCCAAGGTGCATCCCGGACTGAAGAGACTTTTTTCGCCCCCCGCGAACAGTCTGGGTGAAGATGAGAAAAAACTTAAAGAGGGAGAGTTGGAGCGACTGAAGAGCGCCCTGCAGAAGCAATTCAACGCCGTGGTGGAAGCTGAGTCCTGCCAGCGGAAGGCTAGAATTCAGGTCGGTGGCCAGCCTGAGGTTGCCGCGTCTTGTGGCGGAGACGAGACCCCATTCTTGTTCCCCTCCGTGGATGGCGGAGAACTTATCACTCGCTGGGACATGCAGGCTGCGCCGCCCGACATCCTCATTACGAACGTCAGCATGCTCAGTGCCATGCTCAACCGGGAAGTGGATGCCCCCATCTTCGACAAGACCCGGGAGTGGTTGAAGGAGGATGATTCGTACTTCTATTTGGTGATGGATGAACTTCACCTTCAGCGCGGGTCGGCAGGCACTGAAGTCGCCTGTCTCTTGAGGCTCCTGTTTCACCGATTGGGACTGGAAACCCCGGAACAGCTGCGAAAACTCCGGATCCTGGCCTCCAGTGCTTCGCTGCCGGACGCTCCCGAAGAGGAGGCCGAAAAGAGTGCGAAGTTCCTGTGGGACATGTTCGGCTCGTGCGGGCTCGGGGGGGGATTCTATGAAGAATCCTTAGGTCGGGAAAAATGGAAGAAGGCCATCGTCTCCGGTGACCAAGTGCCGTCGGCGTACACCGAGTCCGACCCTCCCCAGCCCATGAATCCTCGTCCTTTCCTGGATTTATTGAAGGCTTGCAAAATCGGGGAGCCCCGGGATCCGGAACTCGGATGGGATTTTCCTACAAGCCTCGTGTTTCCCCGCGAAGGCGGCGAGGGGGCTCATGCATGGCAGGCGGTGGCCTGCGAGCTTCTGAGTGAGCCGAAGTCCAGCCTCCCCCAGACCATCGAAGCCTGTGTGCGGTCGGTTGCGGAGCGGTTGACGTATGCCTGTTGGGAACCTGGCCCGGTGGGGCGGTCTGGCAGGGTCAGGGCACACCACCTGGGGGAGATCGGCACCAAACTGTTTTCCGGGTTCGACGCGTTAAAAGATGACGAGGAGCGGACAGCCGCAGTTCGGGCTTTGCTGCTGGTCCGGGCCGCCGGGGATGTGTTCAAGGAGGAGCTGAAGGGCCAGGGCGGGGCGGCCAATCCTGTGCCCCAGTCCTTCCGGCTCCACACCTTCTTCCGAACCATCGAGGGGGTGTACGCGCCTGCTTCCGCAGAGGGCGGCAAGGTGGTTGATCCCGCTCGATTAAGCATCGAAAAGGAACAGAAGGCCGGTGGCGCCCGCAAGTTGGAATTGCTGTATTGCGAGGCCTGTGGGGAACTCTTCTTTGGGGGGATGAAGGGGCAGACTTCAAAACACATTGAACTTCTCCCCAATGAACCCGCCCTGGAAGGGCTTCCGGATGAATCCGCAACCGGTCGGTTTGAGGACTACAGCTACGACCAGTACGGGGTCTTCTGGCCACGTGACACAGACCCGTGTGCTCCTGATGATCTGCCTGCCTCGGCAAACTTCAACCCGGCGAGCCTTGGCTGGGACGCCTACGTGCTGGACGGTCTCACTGGAAGTCTGCAGACGCCCCGGGCGGTTGGCGGGAACCGGGAGGGGGAGCGATGGGTCCGGGGCCGACTTTACAGGCGTGAAAGTGAAGAAGCGTCGAGGAGGAGAGCTCACGGGCGAACAAATCAAACGCCAGGGAGTCATGCGCCATTCGCCTGCCCCAAGTGTGGAACGTCATACAAGAGAAGGAAAAGCGAGCAGCGGCTTTCGCCCATTCGCGGTTTCAGGACAGGCTTCGGAAAGACGACTGAATTGCTGGCAGCAGAGCTTTTCAAGGCTCAACGACTCGGTGGGAATGACTCCCCGAAGCTGGTCTGCTTTTATGACTCCCGGCAGGCGGCCGCCAAAGGGGCGATCTCCATTGAGTCCAATCATCACTCAGAGGCCATCCGGGACTCCCTGGTAAAGGCTCTTAGGGAGAGCGCTTGCATCTCGAATGACATGCAGCTCAAAGAGCTGGAAGAAGAAGAATTACAATATTTGTCCATGCCCAAAAGAAATGCCAAATTCGACGGACTTCTGGCAGAAGTCCAGGAACGGATCAGGGCACTCAGAGGGGCTGATTCACAAGTTGTTGATCTGAATGCTATTTTGGAGCGGCCTGGGACAACCGATTGGAGCAAGCCTGTTCTCCCGCTATTGTCAGCTTTGGTAAAGTGTGGAATTCATCCATTTGATGAATCCGGGAAAAAATCAATCAAGGCAGAGGTGGGTAATCAGTCCAGATATTTCAAGTGGAATGACCTCTTTGAGATTGAATCGGATGAGGTCCGATGGGCAATCGACGAACCCCAGGAGGATTTTCTGGGCAGGGCACGAAGCCACTTGCTTGAGGTTCTCCGAGAAGAAATCGGTGGGGTCATTTTCCGGAAGACCTATTTTGCCTTGGAGGAGACAGGCATCGGATACCCGACGCTCCGCAGCGGGGGCGATGGTGAAGATGCCCGGAGGAGGGCCAAGGAGTTGGCCGCGGTCATCCGTGTCCTGGCCGATTGTTACAGCCTGAATCCAAGCCCCTATGAGTTGCCGGAGGATCAAGATCCAGCCGTTATCGAAATTTTTGCGCAGGCGCCGACCCGACTGAAAAAGTTCGCCCAAGCTAGCTGGCCGGATTCCCCGGTGGACTCTCTCAACAGTGCATTGGGGGAGTTGAGGCGATCGGGTCATTACAAGGGCCAGGTGTATGTCGGTGCCCTGGCCATCCGGGTTGCAGAGCCGGAAGACGGCGTCTGGAGATGCGGAGGATGCGGGCGGATCCACCTCCATCCCGGTACCGGATGTTGCACCCGCTGTTGTCGGGAGCTCCCCAAGGAGCCGACGGAGACGGTCCGGGCACTCCAGCAGAGGCAATTCCTTGGAAGGAGGGCCAACAGCAGTCTCGCCGTCACTCGCATGCACTGTGAAGAGCTCACCGGGCAGACGGAAGACCCGGCCCGTCGTCAGCAAGAATTCAAAGGGGTTTTCCTGGACCTGGATCTTGAGGTTGAGGGTGGTCCGGACAGTGGGGAGGAAGGAGGTGAGCCCCCCGACGAGACCGGTGAAGATGTGTCACGCAACCTGGATTCCCGGAAGATCGGAGAACTTGCACGCGAGATCGATCTTCTTGCTGTCACCACCACCATGGAGGTGGGGATCGACATCGGTCCCCTCCAGGCGGTCATGCAGGGCAACATGCCACCTCAGCGTTTCAACTACCAGCAGCGCGTGGGTCGGGCCGGGCGACGGGGCCAGGCTTTTTCCATCGCCCTGACCCTCAGCCGCATGAAGAGCCATGACCTGTATTATTTCCAGGAACCCAAGCGGATGACGGGCGATATCCCCCCCACGCCTGTCCTGACCCGGGACGTAAAGGACATTCCCTGGCGCTTTGCAAGGAAGTACTGGTTCGGGAAGGCCTTTGCCTCCCTGCGTGAGGAGGTCAGGGGCTACGGGGTCTATCCGGGTGATGTCATGTCGCCCCCCGACATTCATGGTGAGTTCCTTCCGTCAGCCCTGTGGTGTGTGGATGAACAAGCAGAATGGCATGCGCTTCTTGCAAAGCACCTTGAACGCACCCGCGATGACGCCGGGGCCTTTGTTTCCTTCCTGCTGCAGGGCAGTCCGGTTGGGGCTTCTTTCACGCTGTGTCCGCCCGCAGAAATGATCCAAGCGGTTGATCAGGCCATGGAAGATGGCATAAGGCGGGATGGGGTCGCCCACAGTCTGGCCGAAAGGGGGTGGCTGCCCATGTTCGGGATGCCCACCAGGGTCCGTAATCTGTATTTGGGCCTCTCCAAGGGGAGCGGCCCCCAAGACTGGCGGACCGTGGACCGGGATGTTGACGTGGCCATTTATGAATTCGCACCTGGGGCCACAGTGGTTCTGGACAAGCAGGAACACCGCTGCATCGGCTTGACGCCCGACCTGGCTCCACCCGTGGGGAAAGGGATGATCAAACCGCATCCCGAAAGTCCCTGGGCCGAGGAATATCGGCTTGTCGAGTGCCCTTCATGTAATGCCTGGGCCCGGGTTGAAGAGACTGGAGCAGAATTCAATTGTAAAGGGTGTGGCGATCCGCTGGGGGGGGCGCCTTCCTTCCTGTGTGTCACCCCACACGCCTTTCGCACGGATTTCTGGCCAAAATACAAGAGGGATGATACTTCAGATGGTGTCAGGCACCGTTCCATCCAAGCGGAGGGTCAGCACCTGGAATTCCAGACGGCCACTCTGGGTGACATGCAGATCCGCACGGCATTCCTCTCCACGGCCAGCACCTTTAGGCTCAATAGGGGGCCTAAAGTTGATGGTGGCCTCCAGGGGTTTGCATTGAGGACCGGGTCGGTGGATTTTGGAAGGAATGAGATCCGTCACCAGTCTCTGCTTAAAGACTCTGAGTTGACAAGGCGATTCACGTTCAGCCAGGTTGATGCGGAGGAGGTTGTCTGGCTGGCTGCACGGAAGACGACTGATGCCCTCTTCCTTTCACCGGACGGCGACCGCCCCGGCTTGGCTTTACATCGGATGCCCGCCAGATGCAGCAGTGCGGATAGTCTTGGCCACCGGGTGCGGTGGGCCGGTGTCAGGGCGGCTGCTCTTTCTGCGGCATTCCTTGTTGCCAACCGGGCCGCTTTGGACATGGACCTGGACCCTGAGGAGTTTGATGTGCTGGAGCCCCGGCTGTACGGGGATGTGGATGCTCGCATGCCGGTTCTTCAGCTCACGGATCGCCTAGTCAACGGGGCCGGCTTCTGCAAAGAGCTGGAAAGCGTGGATGGCGGAAGCCCCAGGGTGCTCCGGATGATCAAGTCCATGCTTGAGGATCCGGAGCAATATCCCCTCAACAAATTCCTGGACTCCGAGGAGCACGGGCAATGCGACACGGCCTGTTATCGGTGTATGCTCCGCTATGGCAACCAGCCCTATCATGGGCTACTTGACTGGCGGCTGGGGTTGACCTATCTGAAGGTGATGACTGACAGAACCTTCATGTGCGGGCTGGATGGGGATTTTGAGAGCTTCCCAGGCCTCACCGATTGGCCCGAGATGGCCGTGGCCCTTGCCCGGCAGATCGCTGCAAAGTTCAATAGTCCGGATGGCATTAAAATGATGGGACGCCTTCCCGCCTTCCGTTTGGGCAGTGATAGAGAGCCTCGGAGCCCTTGGGTTCTAGTCACCCATCCGCTTTGGGACTGGAGTGACAAGGATGGTCCCTTGGAGGGTGATTTGCTTTGTCAGGCATACGAGGCAGTCCTCAAGGAGGAAGGCCCGGAATCGCGTGTTCTAGCTTGGGATACCTTCAACCTTGCACGCCGCCAGGTGCTGGTGAGAGAGAAAATCATGAATCCTGACGGTCATGCCTGATGAAGCCTCTTCCAGCACCTCTGGAATCGTTTCGGGCTCGGCGGTATTTCTCTCCCTCCCGCTGGCAAGATCTGAAGTCCTGCCCCCTCCGGGCCTTTGCCCGGGGGGGCATCCTTCCCGATTCTTTGGAATCGGTCGCGGGAACCTTCTTGCATGAGGTCCGTCATATGCTCCTGGCAAAGGGGGAAGTCGGTCCCTCCATGCGGGAGGAGGCGCGGGCTCGTCTTCGGTCCATGACGGAGGATCGTGAGGCGGAGCTTGCGGGTAATCCGGAATACGCGACTCTGGTTCCCTTTGTCTCTTCCTTCGGCAGGCTCAAATGGGCCGCAAAAGCTGCAGGATTGCTTGATTGGGCACGGAATGCTGCGCCCCTGGCATACAGTCCGCCAGCTGGAAAAGGGTTTCTTGGGTGTGGGGAACAGGATCCCGATTCTGTAAGGGCTGACTCCTTTGCCGTAGGGGCGGAGGTCACTTGGGTTTGCAACTCGTTACGCTTGGCGGGCCGGGTCGATGAAGCCCGGGAGCTCTCGGATGGCTCGATCCTGATCACGGATTACAAGTCCGGGGTACTCCCCGATGAGGAGGGCCGCATCCCTGACCACATGGTCTGGCAGATGTGGATGTACCTCCTCATGGCCGAGTCCCTGACCGGTAAGCCTGCTGCGGCGGTTCTGCAGGGAGGATGGGGGCGACTGCAAGTGCCATGGTGCGATGCAGAGCGCGAAAGGGCAAAAACGGCCCTGTTGCACTCGGCTGCAATCTTTCCAGTTGGCAGCAAACTCGATGCTCAGCAGTACGCCACCCCCGGCAGCGTTTGTGTGGGTTGTCGCCAGCGCCCGGCATGCCCAGCTTATTTACAGTCTGCCCCAAAATGGTGGCCGAATCGGTCCGGCCAGCCCCGCCCGATTCCCTTTGATACCTGGGGAGCACCTTGCGGAGCCCCGGGGGCAGGGGGTGTACGAATTGTGACGGTCAACGGGCTTGAATCGATAATAAGATGGCTGCCACCAACTCTTGACCTTGGCACGATGGACCCTGGGGACCGCCTTTTTGCCTTCGACCTTCAACCCACCAGCGAAATCCGCATGCATGGCATGCGCCTGCACCCACAGGCATTCCATGCCGATTGGCCCAACCGCCAGAAACCAAGGGCACTTCAGCCGCGATTTTTTATACAGAAGGGATGAACGATCCCCAAGCTTCCCTCAAATGAAAATATTCCGGATGCTTGAGATACTGGATGTCCCAAGCGGATAGGCTGTGTCTTCGGGGCCCTTCGCTGGGCTATCATCAAGAGCAGATGTTTTTTTGGAGTCCCGTTGTCTTCAGCTTCACAACAGACCGATCGCGGAATCCCAGTGCTTTCCTTTTTTACCGGTGCGGGATTCCTTGACTTGGGTTTTGAGGATGCCGGATTCACGTCGGTTTGGCATAACGAGTATTCCGAGGACTTCAGGCGGGGGTTCGCATTCGGGACCAGATCCATGGGAAAGGGTAGGGGCCGGGAGATTGAAAACCCTGATTCCATTGTGGATGTTGGCCCTGACCGGATCATTCGAGAAGCTTTCGAGATGCATGTTCCACCCATTTTTGGGATGATCGGGGGGCCACCTTGCCCTGATTTCTCAAGCGGTGGAAAAAACAAAGGCCATGAAGGGGAGAATGGCCGTTTAAGCGGTGTGTATGTCGAACGTATCATGGAGATCAGGCCAACCTTCTTCATCTTCGAGAATGTGCCAGGTCTGTTTCGAACAGCGAAGCACAAAGAGTTCTTTGCATCCTTGGTAGACAAACTGAAGCCGCACTATTTCCTAGACTGGAACATTCTCAATGCCTTGGAATATGGTGTGCCACAGGATCGCCAGCGTGTGATCTTTTTTGGCTTGTCGCAGTCATGGGTCGGCCAGTCTGATCTGTTCTCCCAGAGATTTCTGGACAAGTCCATGCATGAACGCATGATCGCAATGCGTCTTCGAAACGTTGGGTTGCCGGGAGTTCATTGGTTCCCCTGGGCCAAAGGGCGGATCCATCCAGATGCAAAAAAAGCCATACCATGGCCGGACGTGGCTCCGTTTGGGATGGATATTCCCATGCCTGCGGGCATTCCAGAGCAGCTTACCGTATGGGGTTGGATCAAGGATCTGGTGGAGGGGGCGACCACTCCAAACCAATCGGACCAATTCAGGGCTTACAGTCCGAAGTTTAACCAGATCCCGGAGGGATTTACCGCCAAGAAGAGCTTCAAACGCCTTCATCGCTGGCGTTTCAGCCCTGCCGCAGCATATGGCAATAACGAAGTTCACCTCCACCCGACCCTTCCCAGGCGCCTTTCTGTGCGGGAGGCGCTCCGGATCCAGACCGTCCCGGACAACTACCAGTTGCCTCCCGACATGCCCCTGAGCAAAAAATTCAAAACCATCGGGAACGGCGTTCCATTCCTTCTTGCCAAAGCCGTTGCCCTTGGTGTTCGCAGGGTGCTCACCGAAGGGATTTCCGACGCCGACATTCGACCTGACAGTCGGCCCTAAGTTCCTCATCGTGCTGGCAGTGTCTTGGCGGATTGTGTTGGAGCCGGCGGGCGTGACTTCACGGCCCTGTGTTGAACGTAAGCCACTGCGCGGCGGGGGTGTCGTCGGGTGGATAACCCTCGAAGTAAGAAAGCTAGCAATTCCATGTAAATGAAGGCTCCTTGGTCATCGCGAGATGGCGCATCGCCAGACGACCAAGGAGGCAACACATGAAGGACATCAGTCGTGTGCTTCCGGCAAGAGTGCGTGAATATCGGGCCTCCCGCCCGGTATGTTGGGGTCTCTGGAGGCCCCATGGTCAGGTTCGGGAGGGACCCCCCGCAGGATCAGATGAACGCGCTTCTCGCCAGGATCGGGGAGTGGCGGCAGGCTCGGCACGGGGTCCGGGGCCGATGCCGGGTGAGCTATGGGAGGCTGCAGTGACCCTGGCCGGGAAGTTCGGTGTCTGCCCGGCGGCCTGGGCGCTGACCACCGACTACACCGCCCTGCGGAGGCGCACCGAGGGCGCCGAGGAGCACAGGCTGGTGAAGCCAACCATTATCCAACTGCCCGCAACCCTGGAGCCGCCTCCTGGTGTTCCCCACGCACCTGGGCCCACCATCGAGATCTCGGCCCGCGATGGGTCTAGGATGCGGATCTCCCTACAGGCCGGCGGTGGGACCGAGGCCCTCGACATCATGGCGGCCTACCATGCCTCACCTTCTGCGATGACGGCGTAGTGTGCGATAGGTCGGCAGATCCCCCTCGCCGGCACGGGCAGGCTTCGGCCCTCCAGATGGTGGATGGCATGATCTGAATCCTCCACGACCTGGTGCCGACCCGGATGGATCCCGTGGCTTGCCACGATCTGGCCCTGCCAGAGCACGGCCAGGGAATCCGCCTCGATCCGCACTTCCAGGGTGGCTCCGATGAACCGCGGCGGAGCGCTGTAGTGGTTGGTGTCCAGGTCGATCCGCCCATCGGAAGCCACCTTTCGGGTCAAATGGCGAACGCGCAGGTAGCTGGAATGGTTCAGGAGGGGTCGGAGGGCGGCCGTCTCCGCTCCGAATCGATCGATGGGACGTTCGAAAGTCGTGCCGTGAACCCGCACATCCGCGACGTTCCGCATCCACCAGAGCAGGTGCTCATCCAACGGCTCGTCGCTCTCCCATTCCAGGCGGCCCAGGGCATTGCCTTTCACGTAGCCCACACCGCGCTCCACCTTACCTTTGGTCTGGGCCCGAAAGGGCTGGCAGGCTTTCGGGACCGTCCCCAGTGCCTGCAGAAGGCTTCGAATTCGGGATGAAAGACGGCCCTCCCGCCCTCCCAGCGATCCACCAAGGGTTTGGCGTTGTCACTCAAGAGCTGCTCAAATCGCGCAAAGGAGATCCCGGGAATCGGAGTCGACTACGGAGCCAAAGACTTTTGCGCGCATACCTCGACAGCCATTACCTCTGAGGTGATCGTCGTCTGGGCTACGCCCTCAGGGGTGATGCGCCAAAGAATCTTTGCCGATGCACCGACCTCGACCTCAATCGCAAGGAATGGCTTCCACCCCAGGCCAATTCGCTGTGTTGGGGGCCGCACGCCTCCTGTACGGCGAATCTGTTTGGCCACAGGGTCGACTTCATAAACCGAGGATTCGGTCCAGATCAGAAGGATCATGTCTGCAATGTTCATCGGGGTTCATCCTCTCCTGATCGTTCCAATGGAGAGCCCAGGGCTCGACACTGGAGAAAGAGACGGACGCACGGCTTCGCTGGGCGCAAGCCCGCCGCCGCTTGCCAAGTCCAGGTCATTCCAGATGACAAGGCTTGCGTGCATATGGGATCGAAGGCTGCCCTGGGCTCCTTCCAGGCTCGCGCCTGTTGAGTGCGTTCACAGGTCGGGTGTCCAGAAATCGTCTAAAGGCATGGCCTCGGCAGAGGCCAGGTACGCCAGGAGGGATTCCTTGCCCCGGAACAAAGTGGCCAGATGGTTGGTTCTTGGAACACAAGATCCAGCGATTACCTAGTGCCTGACACATTAGGCGAGCCCGCAACATAGGGCTCCCTGAGTGGATGAGCTCCCCACCTCATGCCCCAACCTTCGCCCTCTGCTTCGCCCAGTACCCCCGTGGCCGCGTCTCCAAACCAAGATCCCTACATCGTTTCTCAACCGCCTTGGCGCTCACGCCCAGATCCTTGGCCACCACGGTCACCGGTTTGGCCAGGACGAGGGCCTGCAGATCCTCCTGGGATGGCCAGGACGCACCAGCCAACCCTGGGATCGCCGCCTGGGCGATCTTCTGAGCAGCTCGCAGGCCAATGTCCAGGGCGTATTTGGTCTTCACCAAGTACTTCATGGTCACCCGGATATCGGAGTGACCGACCAGTGCCGCGATAGTCGGGATCGGCACCCCCTGCTCGGCAAGGTAGGTAATGTAGCTCGCCCGCAAGGAGTGCGTGCCCAGGCGGCCTACCCCCAACTCCCTTCCCACCCTGGCCAGGGTCCGCCGAAGGAATTCCTTTCCATGAGGCTGCCCCTCCGCCGAAGGAAACATCCACAACCCGTTCCGGGCTAGCTTCTTCAGCTCGGCGATAAGCCAAGGGTCGAGCTCGAAGACCAGTGGATCCCCATCCTTGATAATCGTCGGCGCCCAGATCCCCCGTTCAAGATCCATATCTTCCCACTGGGCTCGCAGGACGTCGATTCGCCGTACACCCGTCGCGAGGAGCAGGGCAACCATAAGAGGAATATGAGAATTTCGAGCCTTGGCGATTAGGGCCCCTATCTTGGAGTAGTGCTCAGCGCCTAGGATCACCCTCCGTTTTACAGGCTCTTTCCGCTTTCGAAGGGGCGGAAAAGGAAGCTCCCGAATCAGTTTGGCGCGCTTGGCGAAGGCGAAGAGTAGGTTGACCGTCCGCCGGAGCCCATTCGCGGAGGCAACGGCGTGGGTGCGGCAGTATGCCTTGATTACGGGCTGGATTTCTTCGATGCCGATCTGGTCGACTGGCAGATCGTGAAGGGGCTTAAGGTGCAGACGCACATGATCCCGGACGTTGCGGAGATGCCCAGAGCTGGCCTCTTCGTCTTGGGTGGCCTCCCATCGGTCTGCCAGCTTCTGCAAGGTGACCACGGCCGGAGGAGGTGTCGTGGCCATAGTCTGGGCCCCGAATTTTTCGATCATCCGGGCCTGAATAAACTGCTCGGCGACGATTCGAGCTCCGGCCAGCGTGGACTGCCGAGAAGACCGATGGTATTGACGGCCATCGAGCATGACACTGAAATAGTAGGTGCCATTTTTTTTGTGAAAATAGGTATTTGACACAAACGCCCCATGTAGGAAGCAAATTAATTCCGATGGAATCACGCCTTCTATACACTCTTCCTACGCCTGTTTTGTTTTTGGGTTGCAGTGTAAGTTCGGTACCAAGTCCAAAGTTGAGGCCAGTCGTAGACCCAGTATCTTTGCCCAGGAGGCTGGACGGCCCAAACCCCCAAGGGATCCATGACCCGCCAAGCAGCAAGCGTATTTGGCGAGATCGAGCGCCCCGTCGCAGCTTCGAAACACGCCAACACATCCACGGCCATGATCAGTTCGCGCCCAGCGATGATCTCATCCACGCTTCGCATGTTGACACCTCACTATTTCCACAATCGCATACTACATAATTCAGCAACAAAATATCAAACAAAAATTTTCTTAAGACACGTTATTTCAACACATAAAGCAAGTAATTAAAAAGAAAGTCAAGAAGTAAGGAAGCAAGTAAGTATTGATAATTTTGCCTATTTTCAACACTTATGTAAAAGCATTGACTTTAACCACAACACACCATATACATTCACGCTAAAGCAGAGCATCAAGCCACCCCCAAAGAGCTCCAGGGCCACCGCATGATGGAATTATTAGATAGAGGTCGTCTCTCCATTGTGTGGGAATCCAAGCAAAGCAGCCATACGATAATCCGGCGACATGGCGGCCTGCATCCTGCGGAACTTGATGCTTCCCATGGGGTTCGGGTCCTGCCGGAGGAGATTCAGCACGATATGGCGGAGGACCGCGCTGCACTCAGGGCCGCTCCCCTTCCGAGTCCGATTGGCATCTTCCCGAAATGCCACGTCTAGGACCCAGTGGAGCTTGTTCTCGATGCCCCAATGATGGCGGGCGGCCGAACCAATAGCCTCGGCTTGGGTCATGGACAAGGTGGTGATGTAGAACCGTTCTTCCAGGGCAGGCTTGCCGTTGCGCAGCGATTCTGATTGGATTCGCACGATCGTCTCCAGCTTGGGCCATTCCAGGAGGATGCTCTCTGGAAGTTGCTCAACGGCATCCAGGGTGGTCACGCGGCGCCGCTCATTCCGACCACGTCGAGACTCCAAAGACTCGGCGCTGCCGTGAGCAGTGCCCACCAAATTGGCATCCAGGCTTTCAAAGCACGCCTTGATGGCCTTGTGGAGGCGCTCCTGGTTGCCCTTGACGGCCAGAAGGTAGTCGGCCTTCTTCGCCACGATCCCCTTGGCGATTCCCTTCTGGCACCCCATGGCGTCGATCGTCACGATGCACCCTTTCAGATCCAGAACCTTGAGGAGTGCGGGAATAGCTGTGATCTCGTTGCTCTTTTCGTTGACGGCGCATTGTCCAAGCACCATATGGTTCGCAGAGGACCAAGCGCTGACCATGTGCAGGGCCGACTTACCGGCTGCAAGCGATGCCCGGAGCGTCTTGCCATCCAGGGCCACAACATCCCCAGGAACCTTCTTCCGTACGTCGCGAACCCAGGAGAGGAAGCACTCTGTGAAGGCCTTGGGGTCGAGCAGGATGAACACCCGGTTGATCGTATCGGCGCTTGGCACACCGTTGGGCAGCGTGAGGAAGGTCCTGAGCCAGGCATCCTGCGACTTGGCGAAGCGGTGGATGTCCTCCCAGCTGTCAGCGCCACAGAGAACGGCCAGGACGGCGATGAGAATGATGTCGAGAAGGAGGTGCCGCTGACCACGCGTGCTCCGGGGATCGGGCAAGGATTCGAGGTGATCGGCGAGGGTTCTGGCTTTGGTTACCATGGACAGTTCTCCATGGAATGTCATGCCATACTTGATTATGAAGTACAAGTGTTATATGGGCCCGCACCGTTGATTTGCCAGCTATATGGCCCGATTTATTGCTTTTTTGATTATTTGTACATGCGGCGGCCCTGCAAAGAGCTCCCATGCCCCCACCTACCCCCAACCCCCTTCCAGTCGTGTCCACCGGGAGAGCCCTGTCCTGGACCTTCGAAGGCCTGCCTCAGCATGTCCCGCACCCTCTCCCCACGCCCGTCGCCCTAGACAGCGAGGGAGAGGCCGACCCTCCCCCCTTCACTCGCCTGGGGCTCGCCGCCAGATGGCACTCGAAGCCGCCCTCCAGCCATCCACAACTCCTGGAGGTGCGCATCCAACTGAGAGCCTGGCCAGACCCGCCACGGTCCGCCTGGCTGGCAGAGATCGCCACCTTACTGACCGAATGGATCGAAACCGAAGGCTACCTGGTGGCTCATACCCTGCCTTTCGAGGATCACATCCTCGGGCAGCGGGTTACCCGCCACGCCCTCCTGGGCCTCCAGTCGCTCCAAGGAAACCCCCTTTGGGCGCACCCCACCGCTGTCGCGGCTGGGCTTCTCCCCTTCGACTTCCCCCCAAGCCAGGCCTGCCGGACCCTCGGCGCACCGATCCGATGGCGGGCGGGCGGTATCACCCCCCTGAGCCCCATCGACCCTGCCACCGGACTGCCCACCTGGTTCATCGCCCTTTCAGACTGCGCCCGATTCCAGAAGCTCCCGCCCAAAGCGCACTCAGACCAGGTCCTTCGCGACCGGGGTAGCGAACTCTTCCGACAGAGGCATTTCCCCACTCCCGCAGCAGCACTCACAGCCGCCCAGACTCAGCTTGACGAAGCCATCCAGACCATCCTGGGCTTCGGACACCTCTGCCCCGCCCAGCCACCCTCCCATGCCTGAAGCCCTCCACACTCCTCGGCCCCCATGCCGGGAACTTCTCCGTGGACAGCAAGGACTTCTCACGGTAGCCTAGAGGGCTGGAGCTTTTCAGGTTCCAGGATTTACGAGGAAGCAATTCCGATTCTGTGGGCCAACTCTGGCCACCCACACAGTTTTGACACCGAGCTTTTAAGTTCTTTGTTTTCAGTGGTTCCATCAGACTACGAATCTGAGGGTCGGGCGTTCGAATCGCTCCGGGACCACCATCAACCCCTGAAGTCACACGACTTCGGGGGTTTTCCACGAATCACGGCGAGGCATTACGGGCCAGACACCTCCGGTCAGTCTTCCCCCGGCTCCCATCGATTCGCCTTTTCTGCCCCGACCGGGGCCCGCGTCGGACGTTGCTCCGGGCGGGTGGGCCCTTCCAGGAGCATTCATGTCCTTCGATACCCTCGGCCTTCTGCCCGAGCTGCTGCGTGCCGTACGCGAGCAGGGTTACGAAACCCCCACCCCCATCCAGGCTCAGGCCATTCCCGTAGTCCTCCAGGGCCGGGACCTCATGGGCGGCGCCCAGACCGGCACCGGCAAGACCGCAGCCTTCACGCTGCCCATGCTGCAGCGCCTGGCCCCCCAGGCCAGCACCTCCACCTCTCCCGCCAAGCACCCCATCCGGGCCCTGGTCCTGACCCCCACCCGGGAGCTGGCCATGCAGGTCGAGGAGAGCATCCGCACCTACGGCAAGCACATCCCCCTGCGGTCCACCACCATCTTCGGCGGCGTCAACATCAACCCCCAGATTGCAGCCCTCCGCAAGGGCGTGGAGATCCTGGTGGCCACCCCCGGACGCCTCCTGGACCACCATCAGCAGGGCACCCTGCGCTTCGACCAGCTGGAGATTCTCGTCCTGGACGAGGCGGATCGCATGCTCGACATGGGCTTCATCCGCGACATCAAGAAGATCCTCGCGCTCCTGCCAGCAAAGCGCCAGAGCCTCCTCTTCTCCGCAACGTTCTCCGGCGAGATCCGGGAACTGGCCGCCAGCCTCCTCAAGGATCCCGCCTCTGTGGATGTGGCTCCCCGCAACTCCACCACCGAACTGGTGAAGCAGGTGGTCCACCCCGTGGATCGGGAGCGCAAGCGGGCCCTCCTGGCCCACCTGATCCAGACCAAGAACCTGGAACAGGTACTGGTCTTCACCCGCACCAAGCACGGCGCCAACCGTCTGGCCGAACAGCTGGACAAGGATGGCATCAGCGCCCTGGCCATCCATGGCAACAAGAGCCAGCCCCAGCGCATCAAGGCCCTCTCTGACTTCAAGCAGGGCAACATCCGCGTGCTGGTGGCCACGGATATCGCCGCCCGGGGCCTGGATATCGACCAGCTCCCCCACGTCGTGAACTACGAACTGCCCCAGGTTCCTGAGGACTACGTGCATCGCATCGGCCGCACGGGCCGTGCCGGAAGCGAAGGCGAGGCCCTCAGCCTGGTCTGCGTGGACGAGCACAAACTCCTGAAGGGCATCGAACGCCTCCTCAAGAACCCCCTCCCCAGCGAAGTGGTCGCAGGCTTCGCCCCTGACCCCGCCATCAAGGCCGAGCCCATCGAGAACGGGCGCAGCGGCGGTGGCCAGCGGCCCGGCGGAGGCCGCCCCAGCGGTCGCCAGGGGTCCAACCCCAGGTCTTCCAGCGCCCGACCAGCCCGCCCCGAAGGTCGGCGTGGGTCAGCCCCCAGCAGCAGCCGCCGCGGCGTGTAGCAACGGCATCCGACCCAGGGTCTGCGAAAGCGCAGACCCTGGAGTCCGCCAGCAGACAAAGAAAAAGGGCGGCTGAAGCCGCCCTTTTTCTTGCTTATCTTTACGGTAACTAGAGCTTGTTGACGTTGGTGGCCTGGGGCCCCTTCTGGCCCTGCGCGACGTCGAAGGTGACGCGCTGATTCTCATCCAGGGTGCGGAAACCGCGGGTCTGGATGGCGGAGTGATGGACGAAGAGATCGGGACCACCCTCATCGGGGGTGATGAAACCGAAACCCTTTTCAGCGTTGAACCACTTGACGGTGCCTTGGGCCATGATGAATTCCTACGAGTGCCTGGAACATGATTGCGATGACATCCCCCAGGCAGGGGCGTCAAAGTGTGTTCGTGGTGGCCGCACTTCGCGGGCATCACGGCATGCCATAGAATGACAGAGTTTCTAATAATACCCAGAAAAAGTCCTCGCCGGGAAAAAAAATTCAGTTCACCCCGAGAATTACACTGGAGGCCTTGAACATCGCGCAGGCGTGGTCCCCGATCTGCAGGTCCAGGACCTTCGCGCTTTCATGGGTGATGACGGCGCTGATCGCAACACCTGGCCCGACGTTGATATGGATTTCGGCATTGATGGGGCCATCCACCACCTTGCACACCTCGCCACAGAGCAGGTTCCGGGCGCTGACCTTGGCCTGATGGAGATCGGCCCCCACGATCACAGAGCTGGCCTTGACGATGGCAAAGGCCTCCTTCCCACCCTCAAGACCGAGCTCCTCCACACTGGCATTGGTGATGCTGGCGAAGACATCATTCCCGTTCTTGAGGGTGAGCCGCACCAGGGCGTTCACCGCCCCTTGGCTGACCTCGGAGACCTGTCCGACCAGGACATTGCGCGCACTGAGCTTCACGACGATCCTCCTAATCCAAGTTGGCAAATGAGGACATAGCTCGACACCTCGAGACTGCCCAGGTGGCTCCAGCACACCCCCTAGACACCCAGGATCACGCTCGAAGCCTCGAACATGGCGCAGGCGTGCGCCCCAGGCTCGAGCCCCAGCTTCAGGACACTGTCATGGGTGATCACGGCGCTGATGGTGTTGCCCCCCCCCAGATCCACATCCACTTCAGCATTGACCTGGCCATCAATGACCTTGGCAACTTGGCCGCAAAGGACATTCCGCGCACTGAGCTTCATCGCATGGAGATCGGTCCCAAGAATGACAGAGCTGGCCTTGATGATGGCGAAAGCATCCCTCCCCACCCCAAGCTCCAGGGCGTCAACGCTCGCATTCGTGATGGTGGAGGAGATGCTGGCGCCCCCCTTCATGGCCAGAACCACCAGGGCGTTCACCGAGCCTCGGGTAAGAGTGGTGATCTTGCCAGCCAGGACATTGCGGGCACTGACCTTCATGGACATCCGGCGCAGGAAGGCATAGAGGTCCCCACCCCCCTCGATGCGCTGACTGATGTTCTGCAGGAAGCGCCGGTGCTCCTCCGCAAAGACATGGAACTGCCGGACGACCTCCAGCCCGGCCTCCGTGAGGGCCGTGCCCCCTCCCCCCTTGCCACCGGCATTGCGCTCCACCAGGGGACGATCCGCCAGGTTGTTCATGAGATTGACCACATCCCAGGCGGTCTTATAGCTGATCCCCACGGCCTTGGCGGCATGAGTGATGCTCCCAAGCTCGTGGATCTTCTCCAGGAGGGCGATGCGCTCCTCGGCAAAGACCTTCTGCCCGGCCTTCTGAACCCAGAGGGATCCGGCAAGTTCCATCTGGGGTGTGCTGCTCTTGGACATTCTCTGGCTCCAGGCTTGGCGTTCATCGTGGCACCGCCCAGAGGGCGAGACAAGCACCCCGCTCAGCCCCCCTCACGATAGACGTTTGCGCTGAAAGCCCCCCAGCAGGTTCGCTTCCAGCGCAAAACGCCAGCAGTAAAAACGGAAGCTCAGAACGTGTACCGGGCGTTGGCAAACCAGGTGCGGCCCGGCATGGGGTAGCCGACGCTGTACTGGTAGTTGCGGTCCAGAGCATTCTTCAGGCCGGCATCACAGCTGAGCTTGGCCATGGGCTGCCAGCCGATGGCCACATCGGCCGTGGCGAAGCCACCGACATAGGTCGATGTGACAAGGCCTGTCGAGGAAGCCTGGGAGGAACTATCACACACACGGCCCTGGGACTGGATACTGGCCTGCACATAGAGAGTCTCCAGCGGGTCCACCCGGAGGTATCCCGTAACCCGGTGCTTGGGGGTGCCGGTGAGGGCCGTAGCGCCGCTCTGGTTATCCCGATTCAGGTAGGTATAGCCCAGACCGCCCTTGACGTATCGGTTCGGCTTCAGGCCGATGGCGAGCTCCACCCCCTCGTGCTGGACCTTTCCGATGTTCTGCATCTGATACATCTTGGTGGTGCCGACGGTTTCGACATAGACAGACTGGATGAGATCCTTGATGTCACTTCGGAAGAGAGCGGCCTCCAATTGCAGCCACGGGGCAGGAGTCGACTTGACGCCAATCTCGTAGTTGAGGGAGGTTTCAGGCACCAGGCTCGGGTTGGCGTAATAGGTTCCGAATCTCAGGGAGTAGCGATCCTTGAGAGTGGCGAAGTGGTCCTTCTGGGCGATGGTGGCGTAAAGCTGGGTACCGGGGGTCACCCTCCAGAAGAGACCCACCTGCCCGTGCCACTTGCTCCTGGATTCAGATAGCTCCCAGGTGGACCCCGACTTCTCAGGCTTCATCTGATCCCACCCAGCCCCCAGGGAGAGGTCCAGGGTGGGAGAGAGCGTAATACTGTCCTCAAGCCCCAGGATCAGGTACCGGTCCTCGAAATGAGGCATGCTGGCGGTGCCGGACTGGGTGTAGTCACCCTCCCGGTGGACATCCGTCTTGGTCTGCAACACGACCTTCAGGCTGTGGTTGGCAATGGCCAGGGTGCCGGCCTCAGCCATCAGCCCATGACTGAAGTCTCGGTAGCGGCTGTGACCATAGGGGCTCATGGCCCCTGACCCACTGGTCTTGAGGGTGGTGTAAGTGCTGTCCGTGTAGCTGTCGATGCCATTCTCATAGCGATCGAAGTAGGCGCGGAACTTGACGTAGCTCTTGGCCCCCAGAGCCGTGCGCGTCACAAGAAAGGTGCTGTCCATGTTCCAGAGGGGCCAGTCCCAATAGCGGGCGGTGGTGCTCAGGTCCGTGCTGACCGGGCTGGACTTGTCACCCCGCTGCCTGACGATCCCGATCGCATACTCGTCCGTATCGTTGGGGGTGAGGCCAACCTTCAGCGACAGCTTCCTGTCGGAATAGCCCGAATGATCCCGCGCCCCCCCGTCCTCCCGGGCATTGGGAACGAAATCCGAAGACATCCTCCAGGAGTCGGCCTGGTTGTATGCAAGCCCCCCCTGGACGTACCACCCCCCCTGGTTGCTGCCGAGGTTCAAGGCCGTCGTCCTGCCGTTTCCCTCGAAGGCTCCCACCCGGAAGTCCCCCTCGAAGCCCGTTGCGGGCTTTCGCGTCACCACATTGATGGCACCGCCCAGGGTGTTGGCCCCGTACGCGATGGAACTGAATCCTTTGGCCACCTGGATCTCGGCCACATCGAAGGTCGTGAAACGGGCGTAGTCGATATTGCCGTCGTAGGGGATGTAGCAGGGCACACCATCCACGAAGACCGGGGTCTGCCGGGGATCATTCCCGCGAAGGTAGAACATGGCCTCGTTGCGTGCGCCCCCCTGACTGACGCTCACCCCCGGCAGCAGGGCCAGGGCGGAACTGATGTCATCCCGGTTGAGCTGCTGAATCTGCTCCGCGCTGATCGTCGTGTTGGCCGTTTCGATCGGGTCCAGATCAGCGGTCACCGCGACGGTGACCTCGCCCATCCGGAACTTGCCATCCTTGATGGCCCTGGCCCTTTCTTCGGCCGCATTCGTGGTGGTGGACTCCGAAGCCGCCTCCCCCGCCACCAGGGCTGGGGATGCGCAGAGAAACAGGGCCAGTGCTGAAACTGCAATGGGAAACCGGGACATGGATGTCCTCCGATGGCGCTGCCAACCCCTCTCATGGAGGGGCGGACAGCAAGGTTGGGGAGAGGGGTTGAGGGTTGAAACGAGTCCTTGTTCGCGACCTGATCAGTTGCTCTTCCGCCACCAGATCAGGGCCCACTGGATGGCATCCTGATGGCACAAGTACCACTTGCCATCCCGGAGGCTCAGTTCCCGCTGGAGATAATCCTGCAGGCGCCGGTCCTCCTCGGGACTGAGGCCGTCAATGAGCGTGCGGTAGAAGTCCAGGGCTTCCTCCGGCCCTTCGAAGGGGCGCCCCTGCTCGGACCTGATGAGGGTAATGTTGGCGAAAATCCCCATCTGGTGGAGGAGGTTGTAGACGTAGATGTAGTCAGGCCCCTTGCGCGCGGGTCGCCCCACCGCCTCCAGAGCCCTGCGATCCGAGGGACCATAGCCCGCCGGGGCGGTGAGATAGACTCCGCGACGCGAAGCCCGGTCAAGCTTGCGAAGCGCCGCTGCCAGATCCCCCACCATCAGGGAGCGGGAAGCGATGACCACATCGTGGACCCCCACCCCAAGGGCATCCCAGTCGTCATCCCACCCCCCGTGAAGGGCGCAGATGTTGGATAGCCCCAACTCGTCGCGACGCAGAACCAGCTGCTCGAGCATGCCCTCAGAGAAGTCCATAGCCGTAACAGCCTTAACGCGCTCGCCCAAAGGAAGGGCGAGGGTGCCGGCCCCGCAGCCCACATCCAGCACCGACCATTGGGGCTCGGGGGCCAGAACCTCCAGGAAGGTCCGGGTATAAGGGGTCTCATGACAGCGGGAGGCAAAGGAGGGCGCCCGACGGTTCCAGTATTCCGAGCGGGCCCGGGTGTCAACCGATTCGTCCTTCCTGGCCATGGCTTCCTTCCAGAGGAGATTCCAATCCAGCCCCTCGATGCCTGGGGCGGCATTCGCCGATGCGCTCATGCCTGCCTCCCGGGGATGAAGTAGCTCTGACCTTCCGCACAGGGCTGGCACAGACTTTCGCCGTTCACACAGAGATCCCGCATGTCCATGACGGATTCGCCACAATGCGCACAGGGCACCGACCGCACGGGCCGCCCGGGCAGGTCCCCCGCCCCCAGAGGGACGCTTCCGTGCTGGATCCAGAACAAATCCTCGTCCGAAGCCGCCTTGATGGCGTCCTCCAGGGAGCCCGCCTGCTCCGAATCCTTGGGCCCTTTTGACGCGAGACGGACGGCCCGGCCGCTCTCCAGGTTGATGAAGGTGGCGGCCATCTTCCCGTAGTCCTTGATCTTCATGCTCCGCTTGCCGGGGCGGCACCCCGTGACGGAGGTGATGGCATCCGTCGCGCAGCGATCGATCTCCACGAAGACGATGAGGTTCTTGCGGTCCTCCCCTTTGGGATCCCGGATCCCGATCTCCTTCAACCCGCGGAGGGCCATCCGCACCCCCGACACGATGCCTCCGCACAGATGACCGTGGAAGACCTCAGCCTCCTTGAGGTGCTGACCAAACGGAACCGTATGAATATCCATAGTTGCCTCTTTGTGAATTAAAACGGCTCTCATCCCCCCAGGAATCCATGAAGCCCAATGCATGAAAAGCACTGGGGGAGGATTCGACCGTTATATCATTCAGGACATATCGGATGCCAACACTCTTTCACATCGCCACCACAAAGTGCCATAACCCCGACAAAAGGAGCAAGGAAACCCGAGGCACCCAGAGACGAGCTACATCTTTGCGATCAGCATTTGCATCATCGCGACCCGCAAATATTATCAAAAATAATGTTCCAAAAAGCCAGCAACCAGAAAAAGGCTTCCACCTGCAATCTGGAGCAAGGATGAGCGACCCCGCCCACCAAGTCCCACCCAGAATCAGGAGATCCGCTACCCAACACCCCTTCTCACATTCAGAGGTGCATGGCAATGGACATCGCCTTCTGTCCCGAATGCGGCCACGCCCAGAAAGCCCGGGTCAGCCATGGGGCCTGGGAATAATATTAATAAATTCGCAACAGATTGCTTCTAGAACAGAATCAAAAAAACAGGCGTCGCCAAAGAAGACCTGACTTTCGAAATAAAGCAGGAAATATTGCGCCACTACGATATATACTGGCCACCACATCGAACCCCCGGGCCCCTTCCAGGCGGCGGAGCGTTCTTAGCATCCTTGACCGGATTGCCGCACAATACTCCCGACATTCCGTGCCGGTTGCCTCACCACAAGCCCTTCAGTCACACCCAACCCCGCCGAGAGGCGTATCGCACAAGGAGACGTCATGAAGCCCCTGCTCCTCACCACCCTCGCCCTGGCCACCCTGGGGGCCTCGGCCCAGGATCTTCAGACGGCCCTCGCCCAGGGCAAGGTCAGCCTGGAAGTCCGCACCCGCTATGAGTACGACACCGATCAGGCCTACACAGCCCCCGCCTCTTCCAAGACCGCGACAGCCCTGACCAATCGCACAATCCTGGGGTACAAGACTGGCGAATACTACGGAGTGAGCGCCAACCTGCAATTCCTGGACGTCAGCACCCTCTTCGATGTGAACCGCTTCAACGACGGATTCAACAACAAGACCGAAGCTGCCAAGATCAGTGATCCCCACCAGGACCGCATTCTCCAGGGCTACCTGGAATGGAAGGGCCTCAAGGTCGGTCGCCAGACCCTCTCGGTAGACAACCAGCGGTTCATCGGAGGTGGAGCCTGGTCCCAGGCCCCCAAGTCCTACACCGGCGCCACATTCAAGGGCAACTTCGGCCTGCCCTGGATGGAACTCCACGCAGGACACATCACCGACATCCTCATGAGTGATGGCACCCACAGGGATCTCAAGCTGGAGTTCGCCAGGATCCGCTTCACGCCCTGCAAAGCCATTGCCATCACACCCTTCTACTACGCTGCCGACGTAGCCAACGCCACCGCCCCCACGGTGCCCGTCACCACCTACACCGCCACGTCCTCGTACCAGCACCGGGGCTTGCGGGCCGACGGCGCGTGGAATGGCCTCATCTACGAGGCCTCCTACGCCCAGCAGCGCACGTACAAGGACGGCACCGAGGCTAAGGTCCCCGACCGCATCTACCGGATGGGCATGGTCGGCTATAAATACCAGAACTACAGCATCAAGGTGGTCCGAGAGGCCCTGGAGAGCGGCTACACAACCCCCGATGCCTCCCTTCACGGCTTCTATGGCTATTCCGATCGCATCAGCACCACACCCGCGGCAGGCCTGGTGGACACCTATCTCCAGGGCGACGCCAAGGCATGGGGCATCAGCTTTGAGGCCCAATACCACTTCTTCAAGGCCGAATCCGATCGCAGCCTGGATTACGGCAAGGAACTGGACCTCCTGGTGAACTACCCCGTCAGCAAGAACGTCTCGATCCTGGCCAAGTTCGCCGACTACAAGGGCGACGGGGAGGTCACCAGCAGCAGCCTGGACAAGGACCTCCGCAAGTTCTGGTTCATGACAACTTACAAATTCTAGGAAGGGTGTCACCCATGAAAAGCATCAGAACCCTATTCGCAGTCCTGGCCCTGTCCGTGGCTTCCTTCGTCCAGGCAGGGGACAAGATCACCGTCGCCGCTGCCGCCTCCCTCAAGAACGCCCTGACCGAGGTATCCGAGGCGTTCAAGAAGGCCCACCCAGGGAACGAGGTGGCCCTGGCTTTCACATCCTCCGGAAAGGCCCTGAGCCAGATCCAGCAAGGTGCTCCCTACGACATCTTCCTTTCGGCCGACATGGAGTTTCCCGAGCAGCTGGTGAAGACCGGGTTCGCGGCTTCCGAGGTGAAGACCTATGCCCTCGGCCACCTGGTGCTCTGGAGCTCCAGCATCGATGCCAAACACCTGAGCCTGGAAGGCCTGACTGACCCCAAGGTCCAGCGCATCGCCATCGCCAACCCCAAGCTCGCCCCCTACGGCAAGCGAGCCGAAGAGACCCTGAAGGCCAAGGGACTCTGGTCCAAGGTGGAGTCCAAGCTGGTCTATGGTGAGAGTATTTCCCAGACCGCCCAGTTCGCCCTGACCGGGAATGCCCAGGTGGGCTTTGTGGCTCTCTCCCTCGCCCTGAGCCCAGAAATGGCCAAGGGCAGCTACATTCCGGTCCCCGAGAACCTGCATCAGCCCTTGGCCCAGGGCTATGTCATCCTGAAACCCGGCGCCAACCGCCCCCTGGCCAAGCAATTTGGAGATTTCCTCCTCTCCAGGCCCGCCCAGGCCATCTTCAGCAGGCACGGTTTCTCCTCCCCTCGCAAGTAGTACGAAAGTCCGCATGTTCCTAGCCGAAGGCGACCTCCAGGCCCTGCTGCTCACCGCAAAGCTGGCCGGCACCACCACCGTGATCCTTCTCGCGGTGGGAACTCCGGTGGCTTGGTGGCTGGCTCGCACGAAATCCTGGTGGAAGGGCCCTGTGGGAGCGGTTGTCGCGCTCCCCATGGTCCTGCCGCCTTCGGTATTGGGTTTCTATCTCCTCCTCCTCCTGGGCCCTCAGGGCATGGTGGGCCGCCTGACCCAGTGGCTCGGCATCACCCCCCTGGCTTTCACATTCCGGGGCCTCGCACTGGCTTCGGTCCTGTATTCAGCCCCCTTCCTGATACAACCCCTCCAGACGGCCTTCGAGGCCATCGGCGATCGTCCATTGGAGGTAGCATCCACCCTGGGCGCGGGTCCCATCGACCGGTTTTTCACGGTGGCAGTGCCCCTGGCCCGATCAGGGTTCTTCACGGCGACGGTGCTGGCCTTCTCCCACACCGTCGGGGAATTCGGCGTGGTGCTCATGATCGGCGGCAACCTCCCCGGCATATCCCGTGTGGCCTCGGTTCAGATCTACGACCATGTAGACGCCATGGAACTGGCCCAGGCGAATCAGTTGGCAGGTGTCCTCCTGGTTTTCTCCTTCCTGGTGCTGCTGGTAGTCCACCTCTGGAGGAAGAAGGCATGACTGGACTCATCAAGGCCCGCTTCACCATGCCCCTGGACACCTTCAGCCTCGAGGTGGACCTGAGTCTTCCCCACCAGGGGATCACGGCCCTCTTCGGCCATTCCGGCTCGGGCAAGACCACCCTGCTCCGCTGCATCGCTGGCCTGGAGCACACCGAAGGCTTCCTCTCAGTCAACGGGGAGGTCTGGCAGGACGGAAAGCGATTCCTGCCTACCCACCAACGCCCCCTGGGTTACGTCTTCCAGGAGGCCAGCCTCTTCCCCCACCTCAGCGTCCTGGGGAACCTGACTTACGGGCGCAAACGTTCCCGACGGGAGCTGCGGGTCAGCCTGGACAAGGCGGTGGAACTCCTGGGCATCGGTTCCCTCATGGACCGCAAGCCAGACAAGCTCTCGGGCGGAGAGCGCCAGCGGGTGGCCATCGCCCGGGCCCTGGCGGTGAGCCCTCGGCTCCTCCTCATGGACGAGCCCCTGGCCGCCCTGGATCTGACCCGTAAGCACGAGATCCTCCCCTATCTGGAACGCCTCCACGACGAGCTGGAAATCCCCATCCTCTACGTCAGCCACTCCCCCGACGAGGTGGCCCGCCTGGCAGACCATATCGTGGTGCTCCAGGAAGGCCGCGCCGTAGCCCAGGGCCCCCTGGCTGAAACCTTGGCGCGCCTGGACCTTCCCATCCGGCTCGGCGAGGACGCTGGCGTGGTGCTGGAGGCCCGGGTGGTGGAGAAGGATGAGCCATGGCATCTGGCGCGCCTGGACTTCCCAGGCGGCCAGCTCTGGACCCGGGACACCGGCCTTTCCATCGGGAAGCACGTCCGGGTGCGCATCCTGGCCCGGGACGTGAGCCTTGCCCTCGTCCACCAGGAGCACACCAGCATCCAGAACCTCATCCCCGCCACCGTGGAAGCCCTTGCCCCAGACGAGCATCCGGCCCAGATCCTCGCCCGCCTGCGGATCGGCCCGTCCGTTCTCATGGCCCGTCTCACCGAACGATCCGCCCATGCCCTGGACATCCGCCCGGGCCTGGAGCTCTTCGCCCAGGTCAAATCCGTAGCCCTGCTCGACTCCTGACGAGCTCCGTCCGAGTCAGCCCCCAGGAGCACAGGCGCCGCCTAACCCCTTTTTTGACAACCGTTATATTCAAGAAGATATAACGCATACAGATCGCCGCCCCATGAAGCCCATTCCCATCCTGATCTTCCTCGCCCTCCTCCTGGGAATCGCCCTTGTCTCCCTCTCCCTCGGCAAGTACCCCCTTCCCGTGGGAGAGGTTGCGGCCTTCCTGGCTTGGAAGGTGACAGGCCTGGGCCATGTGCAGCCGGAACGGATTCCCCTCCTGGAGAACATCGTCCTCCAGATCCGCTTCCCACGGATCCTCAACGCCTGCCTCATCGGGGGGGCACTGTCGGTTTCCGGCGCATCCTACCAGGCCCTCTTCGTCAATCCCCTGGTCTCCCCCGGCCTCCTGGGGGTGCTGGCTGGCGCCTCTTTCGGGGCGGCCCTGGGCATGGTCTTCCTCAAGAGCTGGTTCGCGGTCCAGACGGCGACCTTCCTGGGGGGAATCGCGGCGGTGGTCCTTGCCCTCTTCATCGCCCGGATCTATCAGGTCCGCAGCACCCTCATGCTGGTGCTGGGGGGGATCATCAGCGGCGCCTTCTTCACGGCCCTGGTCTCCATCGTCAAGACCCTGGCGGATCCCTACACCCAGCTCCCCAACATCACCTTCTGGCTCATGGGCAACCTCACCCTGGCGGACCGGGCCACCATCCTGCGGATGGGTGTCCCCATCGTCCTCGGGATCCTGGGGCTCCTGCTCCTCTCCCGGCAGCTCAACGCCCTCAGCATGGGAGACGAGGAGGCCCGGAGCCTGGGGGTCCATGTCGAGTGGATCCGGGGTCTGGTGATCCTCCTGGCCACCCTGATCAGCACCCTCACCGTGGTCCTGGGTGGGATCATCGGATGGGTTGGCCTCATCATCCCCCACACCGCCCGGATGCTCGTGGGGCCCAACAACGAGTCCCTGCTCCCGGTTTCAGCATTGCTGGGGGCCAGCTACCTCCTCCTGGTGGACGACCTCTCCCGAACCCTCTTCACGGTGGAGGTGCCCATCGGCATCGTCACCTCCCTGGTGGGCATCCCCTTCTTCCTGCTCGTCATGAAGAACGCACGGAAAGGATGGCAATGATGGCAACCCTCTCGGCAAGGAACCTGGGCTTTTCATACCACCGCACCCCGGTGATCTCGAAGGTGGATATCCAGATCGAAGGGGGCGTGACCGCCCTCCTGGGGCCCAACGGCAGCGGCAAGACCACCCTCCTCAAGCTGCTCCTGGGGCTCCTGAAGCCCGCCCATGGCCAGGTCTTCCTGGACGGCGTGGATCTCCAGAGCCTGGGGCATCGTCAGGCGGCAAAGCGGATGGCCTATGTCCCCCAGGTCCACCGGGAGGCCTTCGCCTATCAGGTGGAGGACGTGGTGCTCATGGGCAGGATGCCCCATGCCTCCTTCCTCAGCCCCTACAGCCGTGAGGACCGGGAACAGGCCCGGGAGGCCATGGAGCGCCTGGGCATCCTCCATTTGGCGCGTCGCCCTTACACCCAGGTCAGCGGCGGAGAGCGCCAACTGGCCCTCATCGCCCGGGCCATGACCCAGGGGGCCCAGGTCTTCATCATGGACGAACCCACCAACGGCCTGGACTACGGCAACCAAGTCCGACTCCTGGAACGCCTCCAGACCCTCGCCCAGGGGGGCCTCAGCTTCATCTTCTCCACCCATCACCCGGACCATGCCCTTTCCGTGGCGGACCGGGTCGTGATGATGAGCCAGGGGCAAATCCTCCGGGACGGGGACGCCGGAACCATTGACGCCGAGAGCCTGGAGGCGATCTACGGCGTGGATGTCCGCCTCTTCCATGTCCAGAGCGGGATCAGGGTCTGCGTGCCGGGCCTGCGCCTTCGCCCCATCGCCTGCTGAAAGGAAGCCCATGCGCCTGCCCTCCTGGCCGTCCATCCTCCTGAGTGCCTGTGTCGCCCTGCATGCCCAGACCCGCACCATCGTGGACATGGCGGGCCGCACCGTCAGGGTTCCCCAGCAGATCCGGCGGATCTACGCCCCGACCCCCTACGGCTCCTATATGCTCTTTGCCGTGGCACCGGACCTGATGTCCGGCCTGATCTTCCAGCTGAAGGAAGAGGACAAGCCATTCCTGAGTCCCGCTGTCCACAAGTTGCCAGTCATCGGCGGTCGCTTCGGCGGCGGTGCGAACACCAACCTGGAGGTGCTCCTCAAGAGCAAGCCCGACCTCCTCCTGCTCTGGGCCGAAAGCAACCGCTCCTTCACCAAAGACTCCGACGAGGCCCTCACGAAGTTCGGCATTCCCGGCGCCACTGCCATCCTGGACAATCTGGAGGGCTACCCAGCGGTCTTCCGGTTCCTGGGGAAGCTCCTGGGTCGGGAGGAACGCTGTGAGCGCTTGGCCACCTATTCCCAGAAGACCCTGGACAAGGTCCAGGCCACGCTGAAGCGCATCCCCCCGGCCAAACGCCCCAAGGTCTACTATGCCGAGGGACCCGACGGCCTCTCCACCGAGTGCAATGATTCCCTCCACGCAGAACTGCTGAAGCTGGCCGGCGACTGCAATGTGCACCATTGCCACACCTCCGGCCATGTCGGCATGGAGAAGGTCTCCCTGGAACAGGTGATGATCTACAACCCGGATGTCCTGGTGGTTCAGGAGCCGACCTTCTACTACCGGGTCTGGTCCGATCCGGCCTGGCAACGCGTCAAGGCGGTGAAGGAGGGGCGGATCTACCTCGTTCCCCGCAGCCCCCTGAACTGGTTCGACCGTCCCCCTTCCTTCATGCGGATCCTGGGAATCCAGTGGCTGATGCACAGCCTCTATCCGAAGGATTACCCGGTGGACATCGTGAAGGAGGCCCGGAACTTCTACGCCCTCTTCCTGGGAGCCCAGGTGTCCGACGCCCAGATGCAGAACGTGATCTACCGGAAATGAAGACCATGAGACCAGGTGATGAAGCGCTGACTGCGGAAGCCCTCTGTTTCAACTACCGGGAAAGGGAGATCCTCCGCAAGGTCAGCTTCCAGGTCAACCACGGAGAGCTGTGCGGACTTCTGGGGCCGAACGGATCGGGCAAGACCACCCTGCTGAAGTGCCTGAACGGGCTCCTGAGCCCCCGGTCCGGTCGCGTCACCGTCCAGGGCCGGGAGATCGCAAAGCTCCCCCGGGAGGAGATCGCCAGACGGATCGCCGTCGTGCCCCAGGAACTGAATATCGTCTTCGCCTTTTCAGTGCTCCAGATGGTGCTCATGGCTGGCAGCGTCCGTTTCGGCCTCGCGGGCATCCCGAAGATGAAGGATCGGCATCAGGCCACCGAAGTCCTTGAGGAGTTGAACATCCAGCACCTGGCTCCCCGCAGGTACAACGAGCTTTCTGGTGGCGAGAAGCAGATGGTGCTGATCGCCAGGGCCCTGTTCCAGGGGACGGGCATCCTGCTTCTGGATGAACCCACCTCCCACCTCGACTTCAAGCGCCAGCACACCGTCCTGGAGTGCATCAGGCGCATCACCCTGGAGAAGGGGTTGACGACCATCATGACGCTCCATGACCCCAACGCCGCAGGAGTGTATTGCGACCGGCTCATCATGCTGAACCAGGGAAGGGTTCGCTACCAGGGGCTGCGGGACGAGGTCTTCCATGTGGAATCCCTGGAGTCCACCTATGACATGAAGATCCACATGGGACGCACGGACAGCGGGGCTAGCTATGTCACGCCGGTGTACGAGATATGAGGATCCCGAGCGCCTTCCTCCTCGTCGCCCTCCTGCTGCTGGCCTGCGTGGGATTCGCGCTCACGACGGGGCAGTACCACATCTCCCTCGAGACCCTCTGGAAGGTCCTGGCTGCGAAGTTTGCAGGGTGCGCCCCGAACGAAGATCTGGCCACCCCGGCCATGGTGCTGTGGTCCGTTCGGCTACCCAGGGTCCTCATGGCCATCCTTGCGGGAGCGGCCCTATCGGTCGGTGGCGTGGTCTTCCAGGGGATCATGAAGAACCCGCTGGTCTCGCCATCCTTTCTCGGTGTCACCCACGGAGCGGTCTTCGGCGCCTCCCTGGCCATCATCTTCCTCGGTAAATCCGCAATCTCCATCGAGAGTTCGGCCTTCTTCTGGGCCGTTGCCGCCGTGGCCATCGTCTATGCCATCGGTGGACGCGGAATCAACACCCTCACCACACTGGTGATCGCCGGGGTGATCGTGTCCACCTTCTTCATGGCGGCCAGTTCCTTCCTGAAATACATCGCTGATCCCAATGAGCAGCTCCCCGCCATCGTCTTCTGGACCATGGGGGGCCTGAACAACGTGCTCTGGACCCAGGTAATCCGTGCAATGGCGATCATTGTCATCGGCATAGGCGTCATCCTGACTTTCCGGGGAAAGCTCAACCTCTTGGCCTTGGGGGATGAAGAGGCCCTGTCCATGGGGGTGAACGTCAAAGTCATGAGGATCCTCTTCATGCTCTTCGCGACCCTCATCGTGGCGGCGGGGAGTTCCTCATGCGGAATCATCATGTGGGTGGACCTCATCGTCGCCCATATTGCCCGCCTGATCGTGGGACCTGACCACGGCAAGCTGGTCCCCTTCTCAGCCCTGCTGGGCGCCCTTTTCCTGCTTTCCACGGACACCGTCGTACGCCTCCTGCCCGGCGGGGAAATCCCGATCAGCATCGTCACCTCCTTCATCGGCGCACCGCTCCTCGGGTACCTCCTGATGAAACAGAACAACGCATGGAAGGCCTGAAATGAAGTGCAGAACCGCATCACTCGCCCTTGCCCTGGCGCTGTCCGCACTCGGCGGCACCGGTTCCCCCATCCGGGCCCAGGGCACCCGGATCATCACGGACATGGACAGCCGGAAGGTCGAGGTCCCCGTCACACCCAAGCGGATCGCCTGCATGCATGGGGTCTCCTCGGACCGGATCACCATGCTTGGGAAGGGCGATTGCCTGGTCCTGGCGATGAAACCGAGTCCATGGGCCGCCAAGCTCTATCCAGAGACCAGGAACCTCCAGACGGTCCAGGCCCCTTTCACCGGGAATGTGGAACGGATGCTGAGCCTCAAGGCGGATCTGGTGCTGTACGCCCCCTACCCTGGCGAAGCCGAGAAATATCGGGCAGCGGGCCTGCATACGGCCTGCGGGTTCTCCGCCCAGAAGAGACCCAGGACCCTCAGCGACTTCCTGGCCGACTTCAAGCGACAGGTCAGATTCTTCGGTGATCTCCTGGGACCGGATGCCAAGGCGAGATCGGAAAACTACTGTCGTTATTTCGACAGGAAGATCGGTTCCATTCTCGCCATCACCTCAAAAATCCCCCCAGGCAAGCGGCCTTCGGTCTATTACGGAGGAATGTTCGGGAATCCCCTGGCCACCCAGGGCAAGGCCAGCGTCATGCACTGGATGACGGAGATCGCCGGCGGCCGCTTCCTGCCCCAGGCCATCGACGCCAATTTCACCGCCGCCAACCTGGAACAGGTGCTGTCGTGGAATCCAGACGTCATCTTCCTCAGCGGGTGGGGCAGCACGCCCGGGAGCACCTTCAAGAGCCCTGCCTGGGCAGCCATGCGGGCCACCCGGAGCGGGAGGGTCCATGTCCTCCCCACGGGCGTCTTCGCCTGGGACTACGCCAGCGGGGAAAGCGTGCTGCTCGCCATCTACATGGCCAAGCAGCTCCACCCGGAGCAGTTCAGGAACTGGAACATGGTCCAGGAAATGAGGACCTTCTATTCCGAGGTCTATGGCAAGACCGTTTCCGACAAGGATGCTGAAAGGATTCTGCAATGCCTGCCCCCTTTGTGAAGGCTGCGGGAAGCGCGCTCGCCCTTCTCCTGCTGCTCGCCCCCCTGGCCCAAGCAGGAGAGACCAGGAAGATCACGACCCTGGAGGGGGAAAGAGTTGATGTCCCCGTCAATCCGGGAAGAATCGCCTGCTTCTACCATCCCGCCTATGACAAGATCGCCATGCTCAGCAGAGGGTCGAGAATCGCTTTGATGCCCCGAGAGGCCAGTCCATGGGCCTACAGGTTCTATCCGGAACTGAAGGGGGTTCCGACGGCTGCCGCAGGCACCGTCCCAGATGTAGAAAGGCTCCTGAAGCTCAAGGTCGACCTCGTCATCTACCCCAAGGGTCACTACGATGTCAGCAGGATAAAGCAGGCGGGCATCGCAGCCATCTGCCCTTTCAACAACGATTTCGTGCCCTCCAGCCCAGACCGGTTCAACCAGGAGTTCAAGAGACAGATCCTGTTCTTCGGCGAACTCCTCGGATCGGATGCAAGAATCCGCGCTGAAAGCTACTGCCGCTACTTCGACTCCATCATGACCAGAGTCCAGGCCATCACCTCCAGGATCCCGGAGTCCAGCAAGCCCAAGGTCTATTACGGCAAGGCGACGGATCTCTGCTCCACCCAGGGCAGCAACACCAACATGCGGTGGTACACCGAACTTGCGGGCGGCATATACCTTCCCAGGCAGCTCCCCAGATACTTCGCCCAGGTAAACCTGGAGAGCATCCTGGCGTGGAATCCCGATATCGTCCTGCTCGGCTCCTATGGGGCCTTCAACACCCCCCAGAGGGATTTCCCGGCCAAAACCATCAAGGCCTACCGGACCGGGAGGATCTACCGGATTCCAGCCGGGGCCTTCTACTGGGACATGACCAGCTGCGAAACGGCACTGCTCCCCCTCTTCTTGGCAAAGAAGTTCCACCCGGCCCTGTTCAAGGACTGGGATCTCGTCCAGGAAATGAGGAAGTTCTACGCCGAGATCTATCACATCCGGCTCTCCCCCCAGGATGCGGAACGCATCCTGAACGGCCTCGGCCCGGTCTGACCAGAAACGACGGCGGGTCCCACACCTGCGTCCATGACGGAGCTCAAATGGAATGCCCCACCTGTGAAAACCGATGCAGCATCCCCAACGGGGGCTCTGGCGTCTGCGGCATGTATGCCAACCATGAGGGTGTGATCTCGGAGCGCTTCCCCGACCAGTATCTGGTGATGGTGCCCTCTGCAATCGAGTCGATGCCCATGTTGCACTACCATCCCGGGAGCAAGTTCCTCCAGGTCTGCACCATCGGGTGCAACTTCCGATGCAGCGGCTGCGTTTCCTGGATTCTCACAGAAAGCCTTGTCGCCATTGAATCTGCCGTCCGGAGAACCAGCCCGGAGGACATCGTGGCCAAGGCCATGGAGGAGAACTGCAGGGGCGTCATGTTCTGCTTCAACGAACCAGCGGTCTCCTTTCCCACCTTCAAGCGGGTCGCCACGCTCGCCAGGAGCCAAGGTCTGCTTGTGGGGTGCGCCACGAACGGGTACTTCACGGAAACAGCCTTCCAGGAGCTTCTGCAGCACATCGATTTCATCAATCTTGGAATCAAGGGCTGCACCGACGAGACCTATGCCCAGTTCGGCGCCACCTCCGCCTCCCCCATGTTCAGGAACCTCAAAGCCAGCTTTGAATACGGCGTGGCCACGGAAGTGGCGGCGGTCTATGTCCGGGGACATGAGGATGAGCTCCTGGAAACAGCCCGACGGGTCGCTGCGGTCTCAAGAGACATTCCCTTCCAGGTCATGCGCTTCATCCCCCTCGGGACCGCGGAGGCATCCGGAGAACCTTCCATCCGCGAGGCGGAGCACCTCTGCCAGCAACTCGGAAAGCTGCTGAAGTTCGTCTACCTCTTCAACGCTCCCGGCACCTCCTTCCTGGATACCTACTGTCCAGAATGTGGAGAGAGCGTCATCCAGAGGGGCTTCAATGGCCCGATGTGCGCCCATGTCTCGGGCTACCGGGATGGCGGCACCTGTGGGTGCGGACACACCCTGCCGGTCATCGGAGCCTTTGAAAAAGAGAGCGGGGCGCAGGTCCTTGGATTCTTCGGCGGATACAAGACCATCAGCAGCCTGGAGTCGATTCAGACCGTACTCGCCTTCCTTGGGGAGCGGCGTCCGGAAGTCGTAGCCTCGGTATTGCACCAGATCCTGGAGACAGACTTCATCAAGGACCTCTATGCGAGGACCAAGACCATCGATTCCTACCTGGACACCGTGGATCACTACGCCCAGCTCGCGGGAAGGACCCGGGAAGCGCAGGAACTCAGGATCTACATCGAGGACAAGGTGGCCTTCATCAGGGAACAGGCGAAAGGAGCGGACAGGCCCTATGTCTACTTTTCCCTGGGCCATCCCCTCGTGGCGGTGTTCGGCGACAAGTTCGAATGCAACCTGGTCGAGATCGCCGGGGGGTGCTGCGCGAACAAGGATCTCCTGCGGGACGAAACCCCGGGTGTGGCATTGCAGGATGAAACCCTCCGCCAACTGGACCCGGACATCATTCTCAGCAGCGGAGGCATGGGCTTCCCTGTGGAGGATGTCCAAGCGTATTGCTCCCACCACCACCTGGACCTCAAAGCCTCCAGGGGAGGCCGGATCCACAACCTGCACCCCTTCCCGGCTTCGGGCCGACCCGATTGGATCCTTGGCCTGATGCAGATGGCCAACCTCATCCATCCGGAGTTGTTCCACTTCGACATGGATCGTATTGGCGAGGACTTCTACAGCAGGTTCCTCAAAGTCCCATTCCGCGCAGTCCGGAAGAGTCGATCGATCCCCCCCGCCCCCACGAGGCTGGGGTCCGATGGAGTATGAAGGCCTGAGGTCATCCACCCACTTTCACAATAGAATAAGCACATGCATTCAGCCCCCCCAGAGGAACTCGTCCTGCGTCCAATCGGCCTCGTGCGCAGTCCCCACAGGGATCCAGAGGCCACCCCGATCCAGCCCCTCTTCGCCCAGGGCTGCCCGGCCACCCTGGAGCTCCTGCCCTCTCTTGAGGAAGGACTCCAGGACATCGAGGGCTTTTCCCATCTCATCCTGATCTACCACCTGCACCGCTCCGAACCAGGCCCCCTCATCGTAAAGCCCTTCATGGATCCGAACCCCCACGGGATCTTCGCCACCCGCTTCCCCTCCCGTCCCAATCCCATCGGCCTCAGCATCGTGCGCCTGGCGGGGCGCCGGGGCCCTGTCCTGGACCTCCTCGACGTGGACATCCTGGACGGAACGCCAGTGCTGGATATCAAGCCATTCTTCCCCCGCTTCGACAGCCCCGAGGGCGCGAAGGGCGGCTGGAACGACCAGGTGGCCGAAGGGGACATCGAAGCCCGCGGGAGGCGCTACAAGAAGTAGGGCCTCACATCGGCTGTGCTGCCCCCAGCACGGCCGCCAGGCCTGGGTGGGAGACCCGACGCTCGGTGGAAACCGCATAGGTGCTGAAGCGGAGCCCCTCGGCCTGCCCGATGGCCTGGACCTGGTATCGCCGGACCACGTCCGGGGCGATGGCGGCGGGGGCTGCAAAGAAGCCCTCCCCGGCGGCCCCGAAGGCCTTCAGGAGGGCGCTGTCCTCGAAGTCCCCAGCAATGATGGGCTCCAGTCCCTGTTGCTGAAACCAGCGGTCCAGGGACTGGCGCAGGACCGCTCCCTCGGCGGGGAGCAGCACGGGGGCCCCGTCCAGACAGGCGGGAAAGGGCTTGGCATAGCGCTGGACCAGCGAAGCTTCCCCGAAGAAGGTCACGTCGCACTCCCCCAGGAGGTGGTTGAAGGCCCGGGGCCCCCCCAGGGGCACATAGGGGGCGTCGGAAAGCACCAGATCCACCTCGTGCTCAAAGAGGGCGCCCAGCAGGGTGACCAGTCCGCTCTCCCGGCAGCTCAGACGCAGAGCCTCCGGCAGTTCCAGGGCGGGGTGCAGGATCCGATGCACCATGAGCTTGGGCAGCGCATCCGAGATGCCCACCACCAGCCGCAGGGGCCTTCCCGTGGGGCGCCCCTTGAGTTCGTTCTGGAACTCGCGCCCCAGCTTGAAGATGTCCTTGGCGTACCGCAGGGCCAGGTGACCGGCATCCGTGAGAATGAGCTTGCGTCCTGAGCGCTCGAAGAGCCGCTCCCCGAGGGAATCCTCCAACTGGCGGATCTGGGTGCTCAGGGCGCTCTGGGAGACATTCAGGAGCTTGGCGGCGCCCGTCACCGAACCTTCACGGGCAATGATCCAGAAGTAGTAAAGGTGGTGGTAGTTGAGCCAATCCATCCCCAAATCTATCTACTTTATAGATGTATTTATACATATTTATCTATTAGATATATCCATTGACCCTCTGCATCATAAAACCTGAGGAGTGCACCATGAGAATTGAGATCAAGGCCATGGGATTCAAGCTCACCGAAGCCCTCAAGACCTTCATTTTTGAACACCTTTATCAGATGCTGGCGCGAAGGGCCGATGCCGTTCGGAGCGTCATTGTGCGCCTCAGCGATCTGAACGGCCCCCGGGGCGGCGAGGACAAGCTCTGCCGGATCCAGGTCGACCTGATGGGACGACAGCTGCAATTCGCGGAGGCAGTAAGATCAGACGCCTACGCCGCCATCACAGAAGCCAGCCGTCGCGCAGGCCGGAACGTGAACCGCACCCTGGACCACCATCGCTGAAGGAAAGGACCATGAACCAGCTCAAGACCATCTTTCTCCTGGGCGCGGTAAGCGCCCTGCTCATCGCCCTTGGGGCCCAGATGGGCCAAGGGTGGATGATCCTGGCTGTCGGGGCTGCCCTGGTGATGAACCTGGGCTCCTACTACTGGAGCGACAAGATCGTCCTGGCCATGCACCGCGCCCGAGAGGTCTCCGAACAGGAAGCCCCCCAGCTCCACGCAGAGGTGACCCAGCTCGCCGCCCGCGCAGGGATCCCCAAGCCCAGGATCTGCATCATCCCCGACGCCTCCCCCAACGCCTTCGCCACGGGACGGAACCCAGCCCATGGCGTGGTGGCCTTCACCGAAGGGCTCCTGGATACCATGCCCCGACGGGAGCTCCAGGGGGTCATCGCCCATGAACTGGGACACATCGCCCACAAGGACATCCTCATCGCCACGGTGGCCGCAGCCATGGCCAGCGCCATCAGCCTCCTGGCCAGCATCCTCCAGTGGACTGCCATGTTCAGCGGTGGCAGCCGGGACGACGAAGAGGGGGGCATGAACCCCATCGCCGCCCTGGCCTTCGCCATCCTTGCCCCCATCGGCGCCACCCTCATCCAGTTCGCCATCTCCCGTTCTCGGGAATTCCTGGCGGACGAGGAGGCGGCCCACCTGACCGGCGACCCCGAGGGTCTGGCCCGCGCCCTGGAGCGCCTGGAGCACAGCCATGACGTGATGCCCGCCGGGCTCACTGCCCGCCCCGCCACCGCCAGCCTCATGATCGCCAGCCCCTTCAGCGGTCGAGGTGTCATGACTTGGTTCAGCACCCACCCCCCGATCCCCGTGCGCACGGCCAAGCTCCGGGCCATGATCGGAGTCCGTTAGACTCAGAGCATGTCCGGTCCAATCCAGAGCCTTTGGCGACGTCTCCAGGCCCACGGGGCCAGGAATAGCCTGCCCGCCAGCGATGGAAATGCCGTCCAGCTCCTGGAATCCGGCTGCCAGATCCTGGAAGCCAGCCGGAACCTGATCCGGGGCGCCACCCGGACCCTCCACTTCGAAACCTACATCTGGACCGACGACCAGACGGGGCGGGAACTCCTGGAGCTGCTGAAGGATGCCCAGACAAGAGGGGTCCAGGTGCGGGGCATCGTGGACCACTTCGGAAGCTGGGCATCCGAAGCCCTGATACAGGAGGCCAGGAAGGCCGGACTGAACGTGCGCCTCTACCACCCCATACGCATCCGCTTCCCCTGGCGCTCATGGATGAGACGAAACCACCGAAAACTGGTCATCGCCGATGGCCGGAGAGCCGTGGTGGGCAGCGCCAATTGGGCCGATGACTACAACAGTGAAGTCAATCCCAATCACTACCGGGACCTGGGCCTTGAGTTGATGGGTCCTGTCATGAAGGACTTGAGCCTGGACTTCGCGGCCTCCTGGACCCGAGCCAAGGGCCAGCCCTTCTCCACAGAAGACCTGCCGGCGAGCACGGAAGAGCTCCCCTCCCAGGCCTGGATCCCCAGGGTGCCCATCCAGGTGGTTTCCAGCCTGAACCGCGGCCGCCAGCCCATCCGCCGTCACCTCCTGGTGGTGCTGCGCCAAGTCAAGCAGCGGGCCCTGGTGGCCAGTGCCTACTTTGTCCCGGATCCACAGGTGCTGCGGGCTCTGACACGCATGATCCGCCGGGGCGTGGAAACAGACCTGATCCTGCCGGGCACTTCCGACCACCCGGCGGTCCAGGCCGCCAGCCGAGCCACCTTCGGGCGCCTCCTCCGGGTGGGGGCCAGGATCTGGGAACGGCAGGGACGGATGCTCCACACCAAGGCCGCGGTCCTGGATCAGGAAATCGTGATCCTTGGCAGCGCCAACCTGGACTCCCTCAGCTTCAGGCGGAACCTGGAGCTCAACCTCGTGCTCCGAAGCCGCACCCTGGCCGGGATCATCGAGGAGACCCTGGAGCGGGACCGGAGCCGGAGCCTCCCATGGGATCTGGAACAGTGGCACGCCCTGCCCTTCTGGCGGAAGACGCTCCAGAGGGTGTTCTATGCCCTTTGGCCCTGGCTATGACCGGAGCTCTCGGCGAGATGGAACACCCAGGTAAGTCCCCCGACAAAACCCAACTCATTTTTCCAACATAGTGCCTTATCACCTGGATGATCCGTGCCGATGGATCCACTATGGAGTGCCCAAGGGGGCGTTATGGATATTGGAAGCGCCAGTTCACTGAGTCTATACAGCTATCTCTCCGCCCTGCAGGGTTCCACGTCCACCAGCAGTCAGAGTTCTGCCGTCCTCCAGGCCCTGACAGCGGCCTATTCGAACAGCAGCAGCACGAGCAGCCTCCTGGGCTCCGACTCCCTGACGGCAGTGGCAGGCAGCGCCAGCACCCTGCCCTCCCTCGTGGGCAGCATCTATGCTGCCGCCACGGCGAACGGCGCCTCCTCGGATCTCTTCGCATCACTGAGCAGCACTGCCGCAGATGCCACCAGCACCGCCAGCCTCCTGGCCAGCCTCGGGACCTCCGGCTCGAACAGCTTCTCAAGTTCAGCAATCAATTCCGATGCGACCCTGGCCCTTGTGGCCTACAACTATCAACAGAGCGGCTTGGCCAGTACCATCACAGCCTCCGCCAAGGAAGCCGCCTCAAGCATCGACACCACCGACGCCAGTGCCGTCCAGAGCCTCATCCAGTCCGCCCAGAGTTCCGCCTTCACCAGCGTCCTGGACATGATGGGCTGAAGACGTGGCCCACACCGACAAGCACAGAAATACAGAAGGTTATACCCAATTCAAGCTTGCACCTATGTTGCACTTTTCCTACCCTGTGGATGTCTTTTCAACCCCGTGCGCGGATGGTTAGCTTCTTTCCCAGGCAAAGAAAAAGCCCCAGAACCTATTGGTTCCAGGGCATTTGGCGGAGAGTAAGAGATTCGAACTCTTGAACGGGTCGCCCCGTTACACGATTTCCAATCGTGCTCCTTCGACCACTCGGACAACTCTCCAGGTCGATCCCGTATTACGCGGGAAGAAGTAGGTTAACACGGAAGTGGGCCGTCGCCAAGAGCTGGGATTGCGGGGAGTGGGAACGACAGGGATGATGAAGGTATGTCCTCTAACCTGTGCACCCTGGCCTCGGAAATCCTGAAACGCATGGAAGGGCGTCCGCTCCCCCAAGGGGTGCCCCAATTTCTGGCCTGCGACGGGGAACAGTGCCTGCTGCGAACGGGAAAAGGATTTCAGGAACTGCCGCTAGCCGACCTGCCCCCCCGTCCGGACATCGCCCACCTCCTGGACCACACCCTCCTGAGGGCTACAGCCACAGAAGGAGAGATCGATCAACTTTGCCGCGAGGCCCTGGAACACGGCTTCGCTTCGGTATGCGTCAACCCGGTCTGGGTGAAGCGCTCCGCCAGCCTCCTGGAGGGGAGTGCCATCGGAGTGTGCACAGTGATCGGCTTCCCCCTGGGAGCCAACACCCTGAGCACCAAGGCTCGGGAAGCCGAAGATGCCCTGGCACAGGGTGCCCGGGAGATTGATTTCGTCATGGCCCTGGGATACGCCAAGTCCGCAGAGTGGCGAGCAGTGGAAACCGAATTCCGGGAACTCCGCCGGGTCACAGGCTCCGCCTGCCTGAAGGTAATCCTGGAGACCTGCCTCCTGGAAGACGAAGAAAAGCGCCTGGCCTGCCGCCTTGCCCGGGAAGAGGGCCTGGACTTCGTGAAAACAAGCACCGGATTCTCTACCGGAGGAGCAACGCCCGGGGATGTGATGCTGCTGCGCCAAGCCGTGGGGACGGATTGTGGAGTCAAGGCATCCGGAGGCATCCGCACCCATGAAGCGGCCATGCGCATGCTCCTGGCTGGTGCCACGCGCCTGGGAGTCTCGGCCTCGCTGGCGATGCTCAGCACCTGTCAGGAATCCCCTTACTGATTCCCCCCAGGAGTGCGGTATGCTCATGAACAGAAACGCCTTTGGAGGAAATTGTGGCCAAACTCGATCTCGTCATGTTCGAGGAGGAGTACAAGCAACTCCAGGAGATCATCGGCCGACTCCAGGTGGATTCCTCGAGCAAAGTCGTCTTCCTGGTGGACAAGAACGGTCAGCAGATCGCCGCCGCCGGGGAGGTCCGCAGCATCGACGCCACCAGCCTGGCTTCCCTCACCGCCGGAAACGTGGCGGCCACCGACGGCCTGGCCAAGCTCATTGGCGAGAAGGAGTTCAGCCTCCTCTTCCATGAGGGGGAAAAGGACAATCTGCACATCTCCATCGTCGGCAAGCGCGGCATTCTGGTGGTCATCTTCGACCAGAATTCCAGCCTTGCCCTTGTGCGACTGCGCGTGAAGAAGGCCAGTCGGGAACTCCAGGAAATCTTCGAGCGTGTAGAGCACAGAGCCCAGGACCAGGGCGGCGAGAACGCCAAATTCGAGAGCCCTTTCACGGAAATCACCGACGAAGACATCGATCGTCTCTTCGGAGACTGACCGGAGTAATTTCATGACCTTCATCAATTACGCTTCCAGAGAGATCAACTGCAAGATCGTCTACTACGGTCCGGGTCTCTGCGGAAAGACGACGAACATCCAATGGATATTCGAGCAGGCCAACCCCGAGAAGAAGGGCAAGCTCGTGAGCTTGGCCACGGAAACCGACCGGACCCTGTTCTTCGACTTCCTCCCCCTGGACATGGGCACCGTCAAAGGCTTCAAGGTCCGATTCCACCTCTACACAGTCCCTGGCCAGGTCTTTTACGACGCCTCCCGGAAGCTGATCCTTCGAGGCTGCGACGGGGTCATCTTCGTGGCAGACAGCCAGGCAGCGCGGATGGAGGCAAACATCGAATCCATCGCCAATCTGGCCACCAACCTCAAAGAGAACGGGTTCGATATCCGCACCATCCCTTACGTGCTCCAGCTCAACAAACGGGATATGCCCACTGCCGCCTCCGCCCAGGAAATGGAGCAGCTCCTGCGCTTCCGCAGTGAACCGATGATTGAGGCCGTGGCCAGCCGGGGGATCGGCGTCATCGACACCCTCAAGGCCACCGCTCGCCAGATCCTCATGGACCTCCAGAAGGGCTGATCACTGCTTGACCTTTGCAAAGGGCGTGGTAGAGTGGAGTTTACCCATTCCGGCGTAGCTCAGGGGTAGAGCAATCGGCTGTTAACCGATCGGTCGGGGGTTCAAATCCCTCCGCCGGAGCCAGTAAGAAAGCCCACCAAATGGTGGGCTTTTTTGGTTTGAGGCAAAAGGTGGCCAGATGAGGCGGCATGTTGCTGTGAGCCTGGACTCCGCCAGCGGCTCGCGATTAAACCCAAGGCCAGGAGAGGTCGATCAGGCGGGTGTGCACGCTTTGCATGCCGAGGTCCCATGACCAGCCTCCCCCCTTTTCCGGGAACACGATTCCATGCCAAGGCAGGGACGGCAGAGGGACTGCAGCTCACCCGCAAAGGAAAGCCCCATGGGTGAGCACGTCCGGATCCGGCCAGGCCTCCGGATGCCCTGCACCGTCCCGGTGCTCTGGGTTGTGCTGGCGTTTCTGTTATTGGGTACCGGATCTCTGTACGCCGCCTCCTGGCAGGGGAAGGAGGCCAACATTCCGCTCACGGGCGAGGAGAAGGCCTTCCTCACGGGGAGAACGATTCGGATCGGGGTGGACTCGGCTCGTCCCCCCTTCGAGTTTCTCGATGCCCAGGGCGTTTACACGGGCATCAGCGCGGCGTTCATCCAGGAGTGCGCCAAGAGGCTTGGGATTCGGCTCGAGGTCGTGCCCGGACTGACGGTCGATCAGGCGGTCGCCAAGGTGGAGACAGGCAAGATCGACCTCATCCCCAAAGTCACCCCCACGGCCGAGCGCGGCAAGCTCCTGATCTTCACGGCGCCCTACAACTCCTTCCCGTCGGTGATCGTCAGCCGAAGGGAGACCAGGTTCATCCGGGGACTGGAGGATCTGGGAGGCCTGAAGATCGGAGTTCTGAAGGGACTGGTGGTGGAGGAGCTCCTCCGGAGGGACCATCCCGAGCTGCCCCTCGTTGCGATCGCCAATATCAAGGATGCGCTCCTCCAGCTCTCCACAGGCAAGATCGATGTCTTCATCGACAACCTGGGAACGGTCACCTACAACATCGACCAACTCGGACTGACCAACCTGAAGATCGCTGCCCCGACCCCCTACACCCACGACTTGGCCTTCGGGGTGCGGAAGGACATGCCCCTGCTCCGCTCCGCTCTGGACAAGGCCCTCGCGAGCCTGTCGAACGAGGAACGGGCGCTCATCAAGAACCAATGGCTGGGCAACCCCGAGCCGAAGGGCATAGCCTGGACCGCCCTGCTCCCCTATGCCGGTGCCCTCGCCGGCCTCGCCCTGCTCCTGCTTGTGCGCAACTTCTACCTCCGGAAGGCCATGCGGGAGCGCCAGCGGGTTCAGGGGGAACTGGAGGCCCACGCTCTCCTCCTGGAGTCCCAGGCACAGATCAAGGCCCAGCTGACCACGCTATCCGTCGGGCTTCAGAACGCCCGCACTTACGAGAAGCTGGCCGAGGTCTGCCTCTCCCAACTCGCTCCCTTGACGGGCATGGCCTCCGGGTCGCTTCACATCCTGGAGGAAGAGGAGGGGATGCTTAGGTATGCGGGCGGGTACGGCCGGACCGGCCGCGAACCCGAATCCCGATCGATCGGCTTCGGTCGCGGCTTGGTGGGGCAGTGCGCCCGGGACCGGGCTCCCGTCGAGCTCGTGGATCCCCAGGGCCTGCCCTTCACCGCCGCACTAGGATGCGGGGAACTGGTTCTTCACGAGCTGTTGATCCTGCCCATCCAGCGGATGGATCGGGTGCTCGGCGTGCTTGCCCTTGCGACTCCGACCCGCTTCGAAGCGGAACACCGCCGCCTGCTGGAGGAGGTCCTGCCCATCCTGGCACTGAACCTGGAGATCCTCGCGGGGAACCTGGAGACGCAGCAGCTGTTGGAGCGGAGCCGGTGTCAGGCCAAGATTCTCGCCGAAGCGGAGCAGAAGAGCCGCACCCTCCTTGACTCCCTCAGTGTGGGCATGTTGCTCATCGACCCGCGGCAGGGGGTTATCGTCGACACCAACCCCGTCGCCCTCCAGTTGATCGGTTGCACCCGGGAGGACCTGATCGGACAGCCTTGCGGCAGCGGAGGCTGCACCCGTGCGCTCCACCAGTGCCCGGCCCTGGACCGGGGCGAGCCTCTGGAGAATGCCGAGGAGATGGTGGGCCGCACCGCCGGGCGGCAGATCCCGGTGCTCAAGAACGTGGTGCCGGTGGTCCTGGGGGGGCAGGACTTCCTTCTGGAAAGCATCGTGGACATCTCGGCCCAGAAGGCGCTTGAGGGACAGCTGCGCGAATCCGCAGAGCGCCTCCAGGTTGCCTCTAACGCCCTCGTCCAAAGCCCCGTGTCCGTGATGATCACGGATTCGCAGGGCGTCATCGAGTATGTGAATCCCAAGTTCGAAGCCCTCAGCGGGTATGCCTCCGAGGAGATCCTCGGGCAGAATCCGCGCTTCCTCAAGTCGGGGCTGAATCCCCCCGAACTCTAGGAGGCGCTGTGGACCACCATTCTCGCCGGCCGGGAGTGGTGCGGCGAGATCTGCAACCGCAAGAAGAATGGCGAGTTCTACTGGGAGCATGCCTCTATCTCCCCCATCCACGGGGAGGGAGGCCGGATCACCCACTTCGTGTCCGTCCGGGAGGATATTACGGAGCGCAGACGCCTGGACGGAGAGATCCAGCAGCAACTGGAGGAGCTGGAGCGCTTCGCGCGCCTCACCGTGGATCGGGAGGAACGGATGATCGAGCTCAAGCAGGAGATCAACGCCCTGCTGGCCGAGGTCGGCCAAAAAGCACGCTACACCATCGTGGAATAGCAACGGGAGATCCCATGTTCAAGGAACCGCGGCAGGAAACCCTCTTCGAATGGCAGATGCTCGGCGACATCGCGGCGGGCCGACCCCACCTGGGCAGTACCACGGATGTTGCGGTCTACCGGCTGATGCAGTTCACTTTGCGGGATGTGATCATCCAGGAATTCGATCCAGTCACCGCAGACCGCCTTTACTACAAGGCCGGGGAATTGGCCGGGAAGCACTTCTTCCGCAACCTCATCACCCAAAGGAAGGACTTCCCGGCCTTCGTAAAGGAGCTGCAGGAGCTCCTGAGCACCCTGAAGATCGGCATCCTGAGGATCGAGAAGGCCGACCTGGAGCGGCTGGAATTCACGATGACCGTGGCCGAAGACCTGGACTGCTCCGGGCTACCCATCAGCGAGGAGACCATCTGCACCTATGACGAGGGTTTCATCAGCGGACTACTCCAGGAGTTCACAGGGCGGCCCTTCGAAGTGAAGGAGGTAGACTGCTGGTGCTCCGGTGACCGGGTCTGCCGCTTCGATGTGCGTCCGGCGTGAACGGGGACGGACCATGATCGAGGTTCGCAAAGAGGACATCGACCGCCTCACCGAGGTCTTCGCCCATATCCTGGGCGGGAAACGGCCCCAGCGGCTCGAACTGCCTCCGGGCCATCCGGACAACGAATTCCACCAGGTCGTGGAGTATGTCAACCGCTTCGTGGAGAGCTACAACGAGACTGCGGAACTGTCCTACCAGCTGGCCCGGGGGGAACTCGACGCCGAGCCTCCCCGCGGGAGGACCGTGGTCCTGCAGTCCCTCAAGAGCCTGCACGCCAGTCTCCGGACCCTCACCTGGACCACCCAGCAGATCGCCCGGGGGGATTTCTCCCAGAAGGTCAGCTTCATGGGGGACTTCTCCGAGGCCTTCAACCGCATGACGGAGCATCTGAGGCAGTCCTTCGAGGAGCAGGAGAGGGCCGCCCGGAGGCTGCAGGAACAGGTGGACGAGTTGGCCCGGACCCGGCGGGCCATGCTGAACATCATGGAGGATCTCAAGTCATCCAGATAACACGCCCGCTTTCTGAGGTGGGCGACGTCAGCCCATCCGCGAAACCCGCGGACCATTCCCCCATCCATTGCGAGTCGCCCATGAAATTCATCGATAACATGCGGATCCGGAACAAGGTGCTCTTCGCCCTGCTGCCCCTGATCGCGATGGTCCTGTTCGCCACCCTCTACTCCTCGATGCAGATGCGCCGGGTCGACGGCCACTACCAGTCCCAGCGGACCCAGGGGCGGGCAGAGCTCTACCTCACCCGCGCCAATTCGCGGATCTACCGCTACGGGATGCTGCTCTATCAAGAGATCTCGGAGCAGGACGGGGAGGCCATCCAGGGGACGGAAAGAGAGTTGGAGACCACCTACCGGGACTTCCAGGGCTACATCGACGAGTCCCTCAAGGCGAACCCGGCGAAGGCGGGACGGATCACGAGCATCCGCAACGATTTCGGGGAAGCGGTTCGAATCTCCCGGGCGGTGCGGAACTACGCCATGCGCAACGAGGACAAAGTCGCATTCGGTCTGCTCAACGAGGAGGTGGCGGCGCGGATGGAGAGGGCGCGGCAGGCCGGGACGAGCCTGGTGGACGATATCGGGCAGGAGGTCGACCGGATCAACGCCGATTATGCCCAGGCGACGAACCAGATCGTGGTCAACACCTGGCTGGTGATCAGCCTGGGGCTGATGGGCTCCCTGCTCGCCACCTTCCTCGTGGTCCGGCGGGACATCCTCACGGTCTTCCTCGACCTGCGCCGCAGTATCCTGGACGTGGCGGAGGGTCGCCTGGACCAGCCCATCGGCTACCAGGAGCGCACCAACGAGGTGGGCGACATGGCCCGGGCCCTCGCCGTCCTGCGGAAGTCGGCGCGGGAACAGGAGATACGGTCCTGGGTGAAGGGCCAATCGGGGATCCTGCTGGAATACCTGCAGTCGGCCGAGGACTTCGAGGTGTTTTCCTCTGTGCTGCTGCGCGAGCTCTCCCGGTCCATTCCGCTCCTCTACGGCGCCCTCTATGTGGCTGCGGATGACCAGAACACCTTCCACCGAGTGGGTGGGTACGCGCTGGAAGGGCTGGCCCAGGTAAAGAAGTTCTCCCGGGGCGAAGGGCTGGTGGGGCAAGCCGCATCGGACCGGAGGCCCCTTGCGTTCACGGCCCTTCCCGAGGACCATCTGGAGATCCAGGCCGGGCTAGGGGCGCTGCAGGTGCGTTCCCTGGCCATCTTCCCGGTGATGGACCAGGAGGGCGTCACGGCCGTGCTGGAGCTGGCGCCCCTCGAGCCCATCGATGGGAGGCAGCAGGCCCTGCTCGACCAGCTGCTGCCCAGCCTGGCTGTCCACATGAAGATCATGAACGCCAACCTCCGGACCCGGAGGTTGCTCGCTGAAACCCAGCGCCAGACCGAGACCCTGGCGGCCTCCGAATGCCAGCTCCAGGCCCGCAAAGAGGAGCTGGAATCCATCAACGAGCAGGTGGCCAAGCAGGCGAGGCACTTGGCCGAGGCCGAGGAACGCTCCCGCCTTATCCTGGGCTCGGTCAGCGAAGGCATCCTGGGGATGGGGAACAACGGCCACATCACCTTCACCAATCCTGCCGGGACCCGCATGCTGGGCTACGACCCGGAGGAGCTTGTCGGAAAGCTGCTCCACGCGGAGATCCACCACACGTGGCCGGATGGTTCCCCCTACCCCAAGGACGAGTGCCCGATGTTCCTGACCTCGCTAGACGGCGAGCAGCGGGTCGTGAGCGACGAGGTGCTCTGGCGGAAGGATGGCACCTGCTTCCCGGTGGAGTACGTTACGACCCCGATCCTGAAGGACGGTTTCGTGGCGGGCACGGTGATCTCCTTCCGGGACATCACCGAGCGCCTGCTGGCCGAAGGGGCCCTCAGGGAGAGCGAGGCCAGGAACCGGAGCATGCTGGAGGTGATGCCTGTCGGCGTGGCCCTGATGAACGAGCAGGAAGAGATCGAGTTCCTCAACCACACCTTCGTCGGAATGTTTGGCTACACCCCCGAGGAGATTCCGGACGTCGCCCGCTGGTATGAGCTGGCCTATCCCGACCCGGGCTACCGGAAGCAGCAGCAGGAGGCCTGGAATGCAGCCTTGGCAAGGGCCGTTGCGGCTGACGCCCCCATGAATTCGCTTGAGATGCGCGTAACGCGCAAGGACGGGGAGGTCCGGGACGTCGCCTTCTCCAGCGTCATGATCGGCACCCGCAACCTCGCCACCTGCATCGACATCACCGAGCGCAAGCATGCGGAGCGGATGATGCAGGAGGCCAAGGAGATCGCGGAGGGGGCCTCCCAGGCCAAGGCGGACTTCCTGGCCAACATGAGCCACGAGATCCGCACCCCCATGAACGCCATCATCGGCATGGCGCACCTGGCCCTGAAGACCGAGCTCAATCCACGCCAGAAGGACTACGTGAAGAAGATCCAGCAGTCCGGCCAGCACCTGCTGGGCATCATCAACGATATCCTGGACTTCTCAAAGATCGAGGCGGGCAAGCTCTCCGTGGAGCTCACGGAGGTCCACCTGGACAAGGTCATGGAGAACGTCTCCAACCTCATCACCGAGAAGGCCACGGCCAAGGGCCTGGAGCTGGTCTTCGACGTGGGCCCCGGGGTGCCCAACGACCTGATGGGCGATCCGCTGCGGCTGGGCCAGATCCTCATCAACTACGCGAACAACGCTGTAAAGTTCACGGAGCAGGGAGAGATCGATATCCGCACTCGCCTCGTGGAAGACCTGGGGAGCGAGGTCTTCCTCCGCTTCGAGGTGCGTGACACGGGCATCGGCCTGACCGAGGAGCAGAAGGGGCGCCTCTTCCAGAGCTTCCAGCAGGCGGACTCCTCCACCACCCGCAAGTATGGCGGCACGGGCCTGGGCCTGGCCATCTCCAAGAAGCTGGCGGTGCTCATGGGCGGAAATGTGGGCGTGGACAGCCTTCCAGGCCAGGGCTCCACCTTCTGGTTCACCGCCCGCCTGGGCAAGGGCAAGCCGCGGAGGGCCCTGGTGCCACGCCCCGACCTGCGCGGCAAGCGCATGCTGGTGGTAGATGACAACGAGAACGCCCGCCACGTGCTCGTGGACATCCTCATCTCCATGTCCTTCCAGGTGAACGAGGTGGCCTCGGGCGCGGAGGCCCTGGCCGCCATCCGCAGGGCCGCGGCGTCGGGCCAGCCCTACGAGGTGGTCTTCCTCGACTGGCAGATGCCCCGAATGGACGGCCTGGAGGCGGCCCACCATATCAAGGCCCTTGGTCTTGACACCGCTCCCCGCCTCATCATGGTCACGGCCTACGGGCGGGAGGAGGTGCTGAAGGGAGCGGAGACGGTTGGGGTGGAGGACGTGCTCATCAAGCCGGTATCCCCCTCGATGCTTTTCGACTCGATCATGCGCGTCCTGGGCGCCGTCCTGGAGGAGGGCGAGGCCGGGGAGGGTGAAGGCCCCCTTCCCACCGACGAAGCCGTCCTGCAGCTCCGGGGGCTGAAGGTCCTGCTCGTGGAAGACAACGATTTCAACCAGCAGGTGGCTACCGAGTTGCTCGCGGATGCGGGCATCAAGGTGGACGTTGCCGAGAACGGGCTCATCTCCCTCGAGAAGGTGCGGACCGGCACCTATGACCTGGTGCTCATGGATATGCAGATGCCGGTCATGGACGGCATCACCGCCACCGTCAGGCTGCGGGAGGAGGGCCACCGCATGCCCATCATCGCCATGACGGCCAATGCCATGCAGGCGGACCGGGACCGGTGCACCTCGGCGGGGATGAACGACTACCTAGTTAAGCCCATCGATCCCGACGAGATGTTCAGGGTGCTGGCACGGTGGCAGCCAAGGATTGAAGCCGCGCCCGAGGTCCCGCCCGTGCGCGAGGCGGCGGCTCCGACCGCTGACGAGCCAGGGGACGAGGTCCCCCGGGATATCCCCGGCTTGGATGCGGAGCTGGGCCTGAAGCGCGTGCGGGGGAAGCGGCCCCTCTACCTGGAACTGCTGCGCAAGTTTGCGGAAGGACAGGGACGCGCCGCGGAGGAGATCCAGCGGTGCCTGACCGCCGGGGACCGGACCACGGCGGAGCGGATCGCCCACACCCTGAAGGGCATCGCCGGGAACGTGGGGGCCACCGGGATCCAGGGCGAGGCCGCCGCGGTGGAACACGGGATCCGGGACGGTCATGGGGTCGCGGGTGAGCTTGACCGGTTGGGGCAATCCCTGGCAGAAATGGTCACCCGGCTGGAGCTGGCGCTGCCTGCACCGGTCCACCACGAGGTGGTGGACGCCGGACAGGCCGACGCCATCGTGGAGCGGCTACGCCGCCTCCTGGGTGACAACGATCCCGAAGCCGAGGAACTGATGGAGGAGCATCTGGAACTCCTGCACCGCATCCTGCCCGGGCAGGGGGACACGTTCGCCCGTGCCGTCCGCGCCTTCGATTTCGACAAGGCGCTGGCGCTGCTGGCCGCGACGGAGGGAGAGCCATGAACGAGGACACCCGCCCCACAGTGCTAGTGGTGGACGATGCTCCAGACGACCTGAAGCTGCTGAGCGGGCTGCTCAAGGAATGCCACCGCGTCAAGATCGCCAACGGCGGGGAGAAGGCCCTCGCCATCGCCCGATCGGAGCCTCTGGACCTGGTCCTCCTGGACATCCTGATGCCCGAGATGGACGGCTTCGAGGTGTGTCTGGCGCTCAAGCAGGACGCGCGACTGAGGGATATCCCCGTCGTCTTCATCAGCGCCCTGGACGATGTCTGGGACAAGGTCAAGGCCTTCCGCGTGGGAGGCGCCGACTACGTGACCAAGCCCTTCCAGGCCGAGGAAGTCCTCGCGCGGGTGGACTACCAGATCGAGCTCCGCCAGCTGCGGCGGCAGCTAGAGGACAGGAACCGCGGCCTGAAGGAGGCCAACGCGAGACTCCAGGAGCTGGACCAGCTCAAGGCGAGCTTCACCGCGATGATGGTCCACGATCTGCGGTCACCCCTCACGGGGATCCAGACTGTCCTGGATATGTATGAGGCCCAGGGGTCGATCAGGCCGGAGCTCCTGGTGCGATGCCGCCATTCCCTTCAGGACATCCTCTCCATGCTCAATGACCTGCTGGAGCTATTCCGCAGCGAGGGCAGGGAGATCCCCCTGGACTTCCGCAGGTTGGATCCCAAGGTCCTCCTCCAGGGCGTGCTGGATGCCTTCACCCCCCAGGCCTCCGCGCGGGGGGTCCACTTGAACCTGACGTGCCCCGACCCGCTCCCCGAGGTCGAGGTGGATCCGCAGAAGGTGAACCGCATCCTCTCCAATCTCCTTGACAACGCGCTGAGGTTCACGCCGTCCGGGGGCCACATCCTCCTGGACGCCTGCGAGGTGGACGGAAGAGGCGTCGACCTTGGGCTGCGCTGGCTATCCGTCTCGGTGACGGACACCGGCCAGGGCATCGTCCCGGAGCAGCTGCCCTACATCTTCGACCCCTACCGGCAGATCTCGAAGCACGATGCCGGACTGGGATTCGGGCTTGGCCTGGCAATCGTTCAGCGACTCATGGCCGCCCACCGCGGCCGGGTGACCGTGAGGAGCCAGACCGGCGTCGGCACGAGCTTTACCCTGCTCTTCCCCGTTGCCCCCGTCACCCCCTAGGGCGGCGGGAGCCCGTGCTTCCTTCCCCTGAAACCGATTCGCCCCACCCCGCCAGGAGGCCCTTCCGATGACCGACGACACACGCCCCATCGTCCTCGTGGTGGATGACACCCCCGACAACCTCAAGGTCATGAGCGCCCTCCTAAAAGACCTCTACCGGGTCAAGATTGCGAACAGCGGAGAAAAGGCCCTGGCCATCACCACGTCCGACACCCCGCCTGACTTGATCCTGCTGGACATCATGATGCCGGAGATGGACGGCTACGAGGTCTGCAAGCGCTTGAAGACCGACCGCAAGACCAGGGACATCCCCATCATCTTTCTCACCGCGATGACGGCGACGGAGGACGAGGAGAAGGGCCTGAGGCTCGGTGCGGTGGACTACATCACCAAGCCCATCAGCCCGCCGGTGGTCCTGGCTCGGGTGGAGACCCATCTCAAGCTCAAGGCCAGCGCCGATTTCTTGCGCAGCAAGGCCGATTTCCTAGAGGCTGAGGTGAACCGCCGGACCCGGGAGGTGGTGGCCATCCAGGACGTGACCATCCTCTCCATGGCTTCCCTGGCAGAGACCAGGGACTCCGACACGGGCAACCACATCCGCCGCACCCAGCGCTATGTAATATTGCTGGCCAAGCAGCTGATGGACCACCCCCGCTTCTCCGCCTACCTGGACGAGGCTCGGATCAACCTGCTCTACAAGTCGGCGCCACTGCACGACATCGGCAAGGTGGGGATCCCAGACCGGATCCTGCTGAAGCCCGCCCGGTTCGAGCCCCACGAGTTCGAGATCATGAAGCGCCATACCATCCTGGGGCGCGACGCCATCGAGCACGCGGAGCAGTCCCTGGGCATGCCGGTGGAGTTCCTGGCCCTGGCCAAGGAGATCGCCATCTCCCATCACGAAAAGTGGGACGGCACGGGCTACCCCGAGGGACTGAGCGGCGACGACATCCCGATTCCGGCCCGGCTCATGGCCGTGGCCGACGTCTACGACGCCCTGATCAGTCGGCGGATCTACAAGGAGGGCATGCCCCACGCCATGGCCTACCAGATCATCGTAGAGGGCGCGGGGACCCACTTTGATCCCGATGTGGCCGAGGCCTTCACGAACCTCGCAGACGACTTCCAGGCCATCGCCCAGAAGTTCTCGGACAAGGATGCGGACATGGACAAGAAGAAGACCTACTTCGCCGAGGCCATCGGACACCCATGAGGCCGCTGGGTCCGGGCCGCATCGCGCGGACTGGACTCGATGGTCGGCAGGCGATCCAATCCGACGTTATTGGACCCCATGAGCTCACGATCTCCCCGGAGGCCATTCTCGATCAGGAGATTCTTCGCACGGCGAGAGAGCTTCTTGATCGCCAATTCCCGCCTGGAAGCCTCACTCCTGCACCCAACCAGTTCGCGGTAGACCACAACCAGGACGCCCCGACCACGGGTGTACTTTGCGCCCCTGCCAGCCTGATGCTTCGAAAGCCGCCCATCAACGTCTGTCGCAATGCCGGTGTAGAGCGTGTCATCACCACAGCGAAGGATGTAGACCCACCACTCGGGCTTTGGACCTGGGCTGGGCATGAATCCTCCGGATGCTGTCGGTAGCCAGACAAGGATTGTATGCTTTCACCCAGACCGTGCCCGCCTTTACACCTTTCGGCCCAATTGGACTCGGTCGGCTCCATCCATAACCGGTAAACTCACGACTTGATGGAGGTCCCATGCGTCTGGCGATTCCCCTCTCCGCCCTTTTCCTTGGCACCCTGATCGCCTGTTCTCCCCTACAGGTCAAGTACGACTATGATGCCCGTGCCGACTACGCTCAGTATCACTCCTTCGATTGGGAGGCCGACTCAAAAGATACCTTCACCGAACGACGGATCCGGGCTGCAGTGGAAAAAGATCTGACAGCCAAAGGCTTCCGAAGAGCTGAAGGCAACCCGCCCGATCTCCTGGTGAGCGCCTATCCCGTCTACCGCGATGAAAGGGTCCGCAGCGTTGGGGTTGGCGTCGGCATCGGCCTGCGCATCCTGCCAGGCGTCAGTGTCGGGGTGGGAACCGGTTCGGCCAAGGCGAAGGTGCAGACCATCGGGGGCATCGTCATGGCGTTCAAGGACACCCGGAACAGCCAGCTGATCTGGAAGGCCGAAACAGAGGACGCCCTGGAGGAAGGCAGCACCCCAGAGGAGTCCGAGGAGGCCATCCAGGCCGCCGTAACCAGGATGCTGGAACGCTTCCCGCCCGAGGCGCGGCCATCTAAATAGCGCGGAGTTTCCGCGACTACGCCAAGCTTCTCAGGCGGTTGGCCGTACTCTCGATCTCGGTGATGCGGAAGGCGAAGTTGCCGTCCACCACCACCACCTCGCCCTTGGCGATCTGCTTCCCGTTGACCAGCAGCTCGACGGGTGCGTCGGCGGCCCGGTTGAGCTCCAGGATGGAGCCCGGGGTGAGCTTCAGGAGATCCCCCAAGGGCATCTCGGTCTGGCCCATGCGGACCATCAGGGGCAATTCGATATCCAGCAAGAGGTCCAGATTGCCCGTATCCACAGGCGCCCCCATGGGGGCCGAAGAGCCCGCCGCCGCCCGTGGCGCTGCGGCGGGTGCGGGGGCCTGGGATACAACCGGCTCCGGAGCTCCGACGGGTTCGGGCGGAGGAGGTGGGGCGGCCACCTCACCAAACCCGAGCTTCCGCTTCATCTGCTCGGAAAGAAGATCGGGGATCAGGACATGGATGAGGGCCTGAAGCGATTCCTGGGTGGTTTCCAGGGGCAGGTCGAAGAAGGGGCCAGGCCCCAGGAGCTCTTCGAGCATGGACTGACCCGCCTCGGTGGATGCATGGATCTCCACATTGGAGATGGAAAGCGTCTCCCCTGCCATATCCGATAGGGCCTGATTGGCGCTGCCCATGCTCTGGTTGATGGTCTCCGCAAGGGCATCCTTGGAGTCCCCGGCCAGTTCCTCCGAGGGTGCCCCATCGCCCCCAAGCATGAGGTCCACCAGCATGGTGCCCTCCCTGAGCGGCATCGCGAAGAGCATGGGGCCGGTCATCCCCTTGGTGTACTGAACCTTGGCATAGACTGCGGGCCCATCGTAGAGGGCAGTGATACCAGCATGATCCACCAACACCCCCTCCTTTGGGGTGATGGCGAAATCCCGGCCCGTAAGCATGGAGAACACGGAGCCCATGCTTTCCGCGAAGCATCCTCCAACTTTTTTCCCCAGTTCCTCCATCGCGGAATCCATGTCAAACCTCCTGTTTCATGCTTGATATCTGGAAGATCCGCTTCTGATTGGCATTGAGGGCCACGTAGCCATGGAACCTGGGAATGCCGTCCAAGGTCAGATCCAAGGGAGCATCAAACCGCTGGGTCAGGGGAATGATGTCCCCGACCTGGAGGGCGAGGATATCCGACAGCCGGAGGTTGGTGCCCCGGATCTCCGCGCAGACCCTCATATCGCAGCGCTTGATACTCTCCATCAGCAGACGGGCTTCTTCATAATTGGAGGATTTCTTGTAGCCCGTGTACATCTCCTGGTCGAACTTCCCGGCGACGGGCTCCAGGATGATGGAGGGGATGGCCAGATTTACCATGCCCACCACCGAGCCCATCTTCACCTCGAAGACCACCAGGAGCACCACCTCGTTGGGAGCCACGATCTGGATGAGCTGGGGACTCGTCTCCCGGGCCTGGATCCTGAATTCCAGGTCGATGATGCCCCGCCAGGCCTCCCGGAGATCATCCAGCAGCAGCTTGAGCACACCGTCGAAAATGCTCTGTTCAATGTCGGTCATGGTCCGCATCTGCTTCAGGGGCTCGCCGGGACCGCCCAGCATCTTGTCGATGATGGGAAAAACCAGCTGGGGATTCACCTCCAGGGCGAAGGCCCCCTCCAGAGGTCGAATGGAGATGGCGTTGAAGCAGGTGGGATCCGGAACGGAAAGGAGGAATTCCTGGTAGGAGAGCTGCTCCACGGAGACCAGATTCACTTCCGTGATGGTCCGCAGGTAGGCAGAAAGGGAACTGGAGAAGTTCCGCGCGAAGCGGTCGTGCATGAAGTGCAGGGTCCGCATCTGCTCCCGGCTCACCCGATCCGGGCGGCGGAAGTTGTAGAGGCTGACCTTCTTCTGAATCTGGGCTTTTTTTGCCCTCTGGGCGGCGCCCGCCGAGGCCCGCTCGGGGGCTGGCGCGGCGGCAGGTCCCGCCTTGGCCCCCTTGGCGTGGGACCTCAGTAGGGCATCGACCTCTTCCTGGCTAAGTATCTTCGCCATGCATCAACCTTCGATCCGATGTTCCTTGAGTCGGCCCCGCAGCCGGAGCATGGACTTGGTATGCAATTGCGATACCCGACTCTCGGTAATATTCAGGAGCGTACCGATTTCTTTCATGGTCAGCTCATCAAAGTAGTAGAGCTGCACCACGAAGCGTTCTTTGGTCGGCAGGCGGTCGATGCTCTCCTTGAGGAGGGCCTTCAGCTCCCTGGCATGGAGGGTGAGCTGGGGATCCTCCGCATCAGGATCGGGCACAAAGCTGATGAGGTTCTCCCCCTCCCCATCGTCGCCCGCATCCATGAAGGTGCCGAGGGTCACGCCCTTGAGCTCGTCAAGGGAGTGGTGGAGATCCTCCAGGCTCAACCCGAGGTGCTGTGCCACTTCCTCATCGGAGGCGGCCCGCCCCAACTGCTGTTCCAGGAGGTGGTAGGCCGTCTCGATATCCTTCTTCTTCCGGCGCAGGCTGCGGGGCACCCAATCCAGATCCCGCAGGCCATCCAGGATGGCCCCCCGGATCCGCTGCTCCGCATAGGTCTTGAACTTGACGTTGCGCCCGGGCTCGAACTTCTTCACCGCGTCCATGAGCCCCAGGATGCCGGAGTGGATCAGGTCCTCCACATCCACATGGGAGGGTAGACGGCTGGAGATGCGGTGGGCAACGAACTTCACCAGAGGCAGGCAGTCCGTGATGAGTGCATCCCGGTCCATGATCTCCAGATCCTCAGGGAGATCCTCCATATGGGGATTCTCCTGGGGAGGCTCAGGTGTCGGTGGCGTCTGGGCATAGGCTGCCAGAGCGGCCTTGGCCACTGGGGATGGAGGGGCCCCACCTTTCTTCACAACCGGATTCATGATTCCTCAGCAGTAAGCTGTTTCCAGAATGCTGCAAAACCGTCCTTTTGTAAGGGCACTTTTTTCTTCAGTTGATCCGCGAAGGCCCGGAAGGCCTGGGCCGAAGGGGACCGGGGATAGAGCTCGACCACGCCCCGCTGCTGGCGGACCGACTGCAGCAGGTGGGGGTCGGTGGGAATCATGCCCAGAATGTTCAGTTCCTTCCCCAGGAAGCGCAAGGTGGCGGCCTGGAGTTGCTCCAGGGTCTCCTCCGCCTCTGACTCCACCTGGGCGTTGTTCACCACCACCCAGATGGGCTTCTCGGGATCCCTCAGATGAATCACCTTGACCATGGCGTAGGCGTCCACCAGGGAGGTGGGCTCTGGGGTGGTCACCAGGATGACCTCCTGGGCCGCCATGAGGAGCTTCACCACGGAATCATGGATGCCAGCGGCGGTATCGATGAGCAGCCAGTCCTGGGTCTCGGCCACCCGCTGGAGCCCCTGCACGAGGCGCAGCTCGGACATGGTGTCCAGGCGAGTCAGTTCCTGGATGCCGCTGGAGGCGGGAATGACCTTGATGCCCAGGGGGCCATCGAGAATGATCTCCTCAAGGATCTTCTCGCCCCGGAGGACGTGCTCCAGGGTATGGGTGGGCGTGAGCCCCAGCAGGATGTCCAGATTGGCCAAGCCAAAGTCAGCATCCAGCACCACCACCCGCTGCCCCACCCTGGCCAGGGACATGGCCAGACCCGCCACCACATTGGTCTTGCCGACACCACCCTTCCCGCTGGTAACCGCCAGCACCCTGGAGGGGAACAGGGTGCTGTCAGCCTGCTGGCCCTGTGCCATGGCCCGGAGCCGGGATGCCTGATCGATCATAGGTTCACCTGGGGAACAGGAAGGATGAGATCCGCCACCCGACGAGAGGTGGCCATTTCGAGGTCCTGGGGCACTTCCTGCCCAGTTCCCAGATAACTCAAGGGGCGCTTGACCCGCACCAGGGTCGAGAGGATGGGACCGTAGGTGCTGGTTTCATCCAACTTGGTGAAGATGATACGCCCGGGTTTCAGGGGTTCGAAGCGTTGGGCCAGATCGGCGAGATCCTTGGGCTTGGTGGTGGCGGAGAGCACCAGGTGCGTCTCCACCTCCGGCAGTTCGTCCAGGAAGCGCCGCAACTGCCCGAGCATCTCGGTGTCCTTGGGGTTGTGGCCGGGCGTATCGATGAGCACCAGGGCGCGGTCCTGATAGAAACGGAGGGCGCTGCGGAGGTCCTCCACCGTCAGGGCCACATGGATGGGCACCTGGAGGATCTGGGCGTACTGCTGGAGCTGGTCCACCGCCGCCACGCGAAAGGTATCCAGGGTGAGGAGGGCCACCTTCTGCTTCAGCTCCAGCTTGGCGTAGGCCGCCAGCTTGGCGATGGTGGTGGTCTTGCCGACCCCCGTGGGCCCCACCAGGGCCGCCACCCGCATCTTGCCCGGATCCAGCTGGATGGGAGCCGCCACCGGGATGAAGTTGGCGATGACCCGCCGCATGAAGATGCGGGCCTTCTCGGGATCCACCGTCTCATCCCCGCACTGCTCCAGCAGGGAACGCTGGGTGTATTCACAAAGCCTCAGGGCGATGAGGGGATCCACGTCATTGCCCACCAGATCCCCGTAGAGTTCCAGAAGGCTCGGGGGCAGGTGGAGCTGGGCCTGAGGCATCCCCTGCTTCTGGATGCGGCTCAGCATGGCCTTGAGCTGATCCAGCTCCCGGAGAATGGAGGTGTTCTTGGACTCCTGTTCCTTGAGGGCCTCCACAGCGCCCTTGATCTCCAGCAATTCCCGCCGGAGGGGTTGGAGATCCACTGGAGGCGGAGGAGGAGGGGGTGGGGGCGAGACCTTGGGTAGAGCCGCCTTGAGGACCGGTGCCGCTTCGCTCCGGAGAGGCATGGGAGGATCCACCTGGACCGGACGAGGGTTTCGCCCTGCGAGAGGTGACCTCAGCCCATAGGTGTCCCCCACCGCCAGGGCGGGCTCGGGAGCCCCGACCGGAGCCATGGCCTCATCCACCGCCGCCGTCACCTCGATGAGGGCGGTCCCGGAGGGGTTCTTCCGGGTCTTGGTGGAAAGGATGAAGGCCTCCTCCCCCATCTCCCGCTTGATCGTTTCAAGAGCATCCTGCATGGAGGCAGCTTCAAAGGTCTTCACACGCATAGGGCACCAAAAGAAAATTCAACCACCAAGGCACCAAGACACGAAGAAAAGACCAAGGAATTGTTATATTTAATATTTATTTCTTTTATCATTTCTTTCTTTGCTTTTCCTTGGTGCCTTGGTGTCTTGGTGGTGGAATTCTTCATTCTTTTCATGACACCGTCCCCAGGTTCACCACCCGCACATCCAGGGGGATTTCGCTGTGGCTCAGCACCACGAGGTGGGGCATGACCCGCTCCAGGAGGCGCCGGAGATGGGGGCGCACCACGGGATTGGTCAGGAGCACGGGCTGGGCCCCGGGCAGAAGCTGATTGATGCCGCTGGTGATGCGGTTCAGGACCTCCTGGATCCGACCGGGGTCCATGGCCAGGAAGCTGCCCCGATCCGTGGTCTCGATCCCCCCCTGAAGGGCCTGCTCAAGACCGGGGTCCAGCACCAGAACACCCAGCTCGTTGTTCTCCGAGAGGTGGGGAGTGGTGAGGGTGCGGCCCAGGTGCTGACGCACGTATTCCGTGAGCATAAGAGGATCGCGGGTGATGAGGGCCGCGTCTCCCGTGGCCTCCAGAATGCGCCCGAGATCCCGGACGGAAACCCGCTCCCGCAGAAGGTTCTGGAGCACCTTCTGCAGCGTCCCGGTGTTGACGACCCCCGGCACCAGTTCCTCCACCAGCTTGGGCGAGTGTTCCTTGAGCGTCTCCAGGAGCTGCTGCACCTCGGTCCGCCCCAGGAGTTCGGGGGCCTGCTGCTTGACGAGTTCAGAGAGGTGGGTGGAGATGACGGTGGCGACATCCACCACGGTGTAGCCCATGAGCTGAGCCCGATCCCGCTGGTTCTCCTGAATCCAGAAGGCCGGAAGACCGAAGGCGGGTTCGGTAGTGGAGATGCCCTGGATGTCCTCGGAGGCGGTTCCGGGATTCATGGCCAGGAAGAGGCCCGGAGAGACCTCGCTGCGGCCGATCTCCTCGCCCCGCAACAGGACACGATATGCGTTGGCTGGAAGCTGAAGATTGTCCCGGATTCGGATGGGAGGCACCACGATACCCAGATCCTGGGCCATCTGCCGCCGGATGGCCTTGATGCGCTCCAGCACCGTGCCACCCTGGGCCGCATCCAGCAGGGGGATCAGGCCATAACCCACTTCCAGCCCAAGGGGGTCCACCCTGAGAAGGGCCTCCACCCGCTCGGGTCCCTCGGCGGGTTTGAGTTTCTCCTTGGCATCGGCCAACGCCTTCTCATCGGCCTTCTGATGGCTCAGCTTCCAGGCAGCGTAGGCAAGGATGCCAAAGATGATGCCCATCGCCCAGAAAGGCACCAGGGGGAGTCCAGGAACCGCGCCAAAGAGGATGAGCACCGAAGCGGCGATGGCCAGAGGCCGGTAGTCGATGCCAAGCTGCCCGACGATCTGGGAGCCAAGGTTGAGGGACTGGCTGCCGCTGCGGGTCGTCAGAATGGCACCCCCCACCGAAATGAGGAGGCTGGGGATGGCCGTCACCAGACCGTCGCCCACGGTCAGGAGGGTGAAGGTCTCCATGGCCTGCATCACGGGCACGTTGTATTTGATGATCCCGATGAGGATGCCCGCCACGATATTGACGGCCAGGATAATGAGGGCCGCCACGGAGTCCCGCTGGGTGAACTTCACCGCACCGTCCATGGCGCCATAGAAGCTTGCCTCCTCCTGAATATCCTTGCGCCGCCGCCGCGCCTCGTGCTCATCGATGTAACCCGCATTCAGATCGGCATCGATGGCCATCTGCTTGCCGGGCATGGCATCCAGTGTGAAGCGGGCCGTGACCTCAGCAATGCGTCCAGCGCCGTGATTGATGACCAGGAACTGGATAGCCAGCAGGATCAGGAAGACCACCAGACCGATGACGTAACTGCCTCCCACCACGAACTGGCCGAAGGCCTGGATCATGTGCCCGGCGGCTTCAGGCCCTTGCTCACCACCGTATAGCAGGATGCGCCGGGTGGCCGCCACGTTCAGCGAGAGACGGAAAAGGGTGACGATCAGGAGCACCGAGGGGTAGGCATTGAACTCCTGGGGCCGCGCCACATACATGCCCACGATCAGGATCAGCAGGGAAACGGTGATATTGAGAACGATGAGCACGTCCAGCACAAAGGCCGGCAAGGGCAGCACCATCACCACCAGGACAATGATGACAAACACCGGCGCAGCCAAATCCACCCGCTTGGAGAGTCGGGCCATATAGGGCAGCAATCGGTCCAGAAAAGTCAGCATGTTGACACCGTCAGGGACGGGGGCGAAAGGGGTGCCACATGGCGTCCAGAGAGCGATGTTCGCCCCAGGAGACCCAAAACCCTTTGGATGGATTCTCCATCCCCCCTACTTCCTTCTCGAGAAAAGGACTATCCTGGTGACTGGAATCGCCCAAGAACCAATAGAGGAGGCACCATTGAAGATCCTGGTTGTCGATGACTCTTCAACGATGCGCCGCATCATCATCAACACCCTCTCCCGCATCGGCTACACCGATGTCGTGGAGGCCGAGCACGGCAAGGCGGGCCTGGCCAAGCTGGCCCTAGGCGGAGTCGAGATGATCATCACCGACTGGAACATGCCCGAGATGGATGGCCTGGAGTTCGTCCAGAATGTTCGCACCCAGAATGCGGCCATCCCCATCCTCATGGTCACCACCAACGCTGCCAAAGAGGACATCGTCCAGGCCCTCCAGTCCGGCGTGAACAACTATGTCGTGAAGCCCTTCACCCCTGAAACCCTCAAGGAGAAGATCGAATCTCTCCTGGGCTGATGTCCACAAGACTTGCTTCTATGTTCAACAGGAGCCGATTCCGGCTCCTTTTTTTGGCCCAGCCGCTTCCCTCCATGTCAGCTTTCCGCGCCCTCCGCCACCGCGATTTCTCCATCTATTTCGCAGGCCAACTCATCTCCCTGGTGGGAACCTGGATGCAGAGCGTGGCTCTGGGATGGTGGGTGTACCGCCTCACCGGCCGGGTTTCTCTTCTCGGCCTTGTGATGTTCGCAGCCCAGGCTCCGACCCTGCTGCTGGCTCCCCTCGGAGGAATGCTGGCGGACCGCATGCCCGCCCGAACCCTTCTCCTGATCACCCAGGCGACCTACCTGGTGCAAGCCCTCGGCATGACGCTCCTGGCCTTCTCCGGGCACCCCACCATCCCCATGATTCTGGGCCTTGCGGTTGCCTCCGGGGCCATCACAGCCTTCGACCTGCCCGGACGCCAAGTCCTGGTTGCCCAGGTCGTGGACCAGGAGACCCTGCCCAACGCCATCGCCCTCCAGAGCGCGATCTTCCATGGCAGCCGCATCGTCGGCCCCTTCTTCGCCCTGCACATCGTGGCCATCAGTCACGAGGGATGGTGCTTCCTGGTGAACGCCGTCAGCTACATGGCCTCCATTGCGGCCCTGGCAGTACTGCGCACCCGTTACCAGCCGGAGTACAAGGAGCGGCACAGCGCCCTGCAGCAGATCACGGAGGGGTTCCAGTTCATCTGGGAACGCCCCGCCTTCCGACACCTCATGGGCCTGCTGGCCCTGATCGTCGGACTGGGGATGCCTTTCACAACGCTCCTTCCCGCCCTGGCCCAGGGGGTACTGCACATCGACGCCCGGGGCCTGGGCTGGCTCGTGGTCAGTTCAGGCCTCGGGGCTACCGCCGGCGCCATGCTCCTGGCCACCCGAAAGGAAGTGAAGGGCTTGGACCGGATGGTGTTCGCCTCAGCCGTCTTCTTCGCCGCCTCCCTAGGATGCTTCGCCCAGGCCCGCAGCCTGACCCCCGCCATGATCCTCCTGCCCCTCGCCAGCTTCGGCCTGGTGGCCTTCAACACCGCCACCAACACCCTCGCCCAGCTCATGACCCCCAATGCCATGCGGGGTCGCGTCACCTCCCTCTATAGCATGGTCTTCATGTTCGCCATGCCCCTGGGCATCCTGGGCACCGGTTTCCTGGGACAGCGCCTGGGTTTGCCCCTCACCCTGGGACTGGGAGCTGGAGGCTGCCTGGTGGGCGCCCTGGTCTTCGCCGGGGTCTACCCGAAGCGAACGGTGGCTCCGGTGGACACCGTCGCCTGAGGCGAAGGATCCGAACCTTGACATGGCATTCAATTGAGATAGAGTCTCAATATGCTGGAACTCTTGGATCATTCCAGCACGAAAGGGTGTCCCGCATGCGCTCCCCGATCCCCGAAAGAAGCCCTGCCCAATGGCTGTCTCTGGCCCGAGGTCTGGCTTGGTTCACCATTTTCTATAATCTCGTGGAGGGCTTGGTCTCCATGGGCTTCGGTATGACCGACGACTCTTTGGCCCTCTTCGGGTTCGGGGCGGACAGCTTCATCGAAGTAGGGTCGGCCATCCTGGTCCTGTGGCGCCTGAAGACCTCTGGATGTGCAGCGACGCGCCTGAGGCGGGAGCGGATGGCCACCCAGGGAATCGCACTCCTGCTGATCCTTCTGGCCATTCTCACGATCCTGGGGGCCATCTGGCGTCTCTGGAAGCACCAGCATCCGGAGACAAGCCTCCCCGGGCTCATCATTTCCCTACTCAGTCTCAGCTTCATGTACTGGCTCTGGCGTTCGAAGAAACAGTGCGCGAGGGCCATGGACAGCAGGGCCCTGGTGAGTGATGCGGCGTGCAGCCTCGCCTGCATGCAGCTCTCCGGGGTTCTTCTCCTGGGCAGCTTGGCTTTTTTGCTCCTTCCCGCCCTGTGGTGGATCGATTCGGCTGCCGCCCTGGCCATTGCCGCCTTCATACTGAAGGAAGGTCTGGGCAGCCTTCGCGCAGCCCGGCACCCTGACTTTTCCGGCGGCTGCGGCTGCCACTGAGGGAGCATTCTTGAACCAGTCCAGCCAGAGCCTGCGTGTAGCCATCGTGGATACAGAAACCACAGGCCTCTACCCCAGCCGGGATCGCATCATCGAAATCGCCATCGTCCTGGTTGAGGCCGAGCGCCCCACAGGACGGATCCTGGGGGAATTGGCCAGGTACGACGCCCTTCAGGACCCTGGCTTTCCCATGCCCTACGGAGCCTATGCCGTCCATGGCATCAGTGATGGCATGGTGAGGGGGAAGCGCATCGACACAGGAGCCGTGCAAGAACTGCTGGGACAGGCGGACCTGCTGGTGGCCCACAACGCGGGCTTCGACAAGGGCTTCGTGGCCCAGGTGATGCCAGAATGCGCCGACCTCACCTGGGGCTGTTCCTGCCGGGGCATCCCATGGAGGCGCCACTTCCCCGTGGACTCAGCCAAGCTCCAGGTCCTGGCCGAGCATCTTCAGCTCCAGCGCGGCACCGCGCACCGGGCCATGGGGGACGTGGAAACCACCCTGGCCCTCCTGAAGACCGAACTGCCCGGACAGGATCTGACGGCCCTGGGACACCTCATCCGCAAGAAGGTCCCCTGTCCGGCCTGAGCAGCTAAAGTCACGACCTTTTCACAGCAATGTCCGCAGAGAACCCCATCCTTGGGTTGGGACAACTCCTGCGCCGCGGAGGTTGCCATGGCAAGCGCCAGCGTCCTTCATCACCTGGACATCCACTGGTTTGAATCCCACGACAGGCTCCTGGACTGGATATTGGTCGTCCTGGGAGCCTTGGTTGGCTTCATGGTCTACAGCTCCAATCCAGAGGCATTCTGGCACTGACCTACCCGTTCGACCGCCCCTTGCCGTGGCCTTTGCCACGCTCCTTGTCCTTACCCTTACCCTGGCCACCCTGGGGCCTGCCATCAAAGCGAAGATCCCCACGCTTCAGGGCATGGAACTCCGCTGAACCGGGCTTGATGCCCAGTTCCTTTGCCATCGCCCGCCAGCCGTGGCAGGCATGGCCAGGAAAACCAGGGCCGCTGGGATCAGATGGTTCATGGTGTCCTCCTTGGCGGCCGGAAGCCCGCCACCGCATCCTACACCTTCAGACCGGCGGGAAATCTCACAGAATCTCACCAATCCACAGAAAAAACCGGAGACCGCCAAAGACGGCCTCCGGTTTCCAGGAAAGCACGAAGACTAGAGTTCGACGACGCGGCAATCGGTGTCGATGACGATATCGGCGTCGGTCTTTTCCTTGATGAACTCCGCCGTGTAGGGAGCGAAGACTTCGCGGAGGTGGAAGCGGTCGCCCACGACCTCGAAGAGGCCGAGGTCGGTCACCACGAAGTTGACTTCGCGGGCGGCGGTCAGGGGCAGGGTGCAGTGGCGCTTCATGCGGGAGGCACCCGAGGGCTCGAAGTGCAGGGTGGAGGCGATCACCACCCGGGCACCGGACACGAGGTCCATGGCGCCGCCCATGCCGGGAACCATCTTGCCCGGCACCTTGTAGTTGGCCAGGTTGCCCATCTGGTCCACTTCCAGCACGCCCAGGACCGTGTAGTCCACGTGGCCGCCCCGGATGATGCCGAAGCTGGTGGCGCTATCGAAGAAGCAGCCACCGGTGAGGACGCTGACGGGTGAACCGCCGGCGTTCACGACGTCGTAGTTCTCCTGGCCGGCCTCGGGGGCAGGGCCAAGGCCCATCATGCCGTTCTCGGACTGGAGGATGATGGTGATTCCCTCGGGGACGTAGTTGCCCACCAGGGTCGGAAGCCCGATGCCCAGGTTGACCACGTCGCCGTTGTGGAACATGCGGGCGATGCGCTTGGCGATATTCTCTTTGTTGGCTACGTATTCCATGCCGTCCCCCTTACATGTCCAGCTTTTCAGCTTTGACGATGAAATCCACGAAGATCGACGCGGTGTGAACATCGTTGGGATCGATCTCGCCGATCTCCACCAGTTCCTCCACCTCGGCAACCACCAGCTTGGCGGCGGTGGCCATCATGGGGTTGAAGTTGCGGGCGGTCCCGGCATAGACCAAGTTGCCGGCCTTGTCGCCCTTCTTGGCCTTCACGAAGGCCACGTCGGCGGTGAGGGGCAGTTCCAGCAGGTACGCCTTGTTGTCCACCGTGATGACCTGCTTGCCTTCCTGGACCTCGGTGCCCACGCCAGTGGGGGTCAGGATGCCGCCCAGACCGGCGCCGCCGGCCCGGATCTTCTCGGCCAGGGAGCCCTGGGGCACCAGCTCGACCTCGGTCTCGCCGGAATTCATCTGCCGCTGGGTCTCCTGATTGAGGCCGATGTGGCTGGCGAAGATCTTCTTGAACTGCTTGTTGGCCACCAGGATCCCGATACCATTGACCACATTGGTCTTGAAGTTATGGGTGGCGGTATCCGTGCAGATCAGGGTGAGCCCCTTGGGAGCAGTCTCCTTGATGGCATCGATGACGGTGTAAGGGGAGCCGGAGGCCATGAAGCCACCGATCATGATGGTGTCCCCTTCCTTGATCTTGGCGGCTGCTTCAGCCGCAGTGATGATGGGTTTCTCTATCACTAGACCCTCCTGTTTGTAGACATAGGCAACCTGCGGGATCCACACCCGCACTTGATAAGACCAGTCCAGGCGGAAGAAGGCCACACGCTCCGCACAACCCACCTTGCCGCTCCCCTATCCTAGCCACTTTTTTGGCTCGCCTGACGAGGGAAGAGAAGGCCAAATCTAAAAAACTTGTGACCGGGGTCCCAAAAGACTCAGGCCCGGACCGTTGGCGCGATCCGGGCCTGAAATGTGAATCACCAGAGTCTAGAGATGATTCGTCTTTTCCCAGCGACGCGTGAAGGTCGTGGCGGAGGCGTAGCTGCTGACCGGAGTCCCCAGCATCGGCGCCAGGCAGAAGGCCCTGGGAGCGGCATCAGCCAGGTAGACGTTGGGAGTCTCGCTGGAGAGGGTGGCATAGCGAGGGAGCAATCCCACAATGGCACTGCGCACACCAGTCAGGTCCAGCTTGGTCCCGCCCGTCGCCTGGAGAGCCTCGCCCAGGAAGCTGACGTTGTCGAAGCCTGCCAGGGGCTTGAAGGCCCGGCGGAACTTGATCACCCGACCGTCGAAGGCAACGGTGGAACCGTCCTCCTCGGCGAGGGGGCTCAGGGGCACCCGCACATCGGCGCGCTCCGTAGCCTCGGTTCCGAAGAGATCGAGGACGGCGGTGAACGGGACCTTGGCCAGCGCCTCGGCACAGGGCAGCGCCTCAGGGTCGACCCCCAGCAGGACCACGGCCTTGATGGCGCCGGAAGCCAGGGCAGCCTGGGCCTTGACCAGATCATCGCTGGAGGCGAAGCCGCCACCATAGACGATGTCCTGGAAGCCCTGGCCATTGGCCTCGTTCCGGACCACCAGAAGCCCGGCGCCCGTCAGGAGTGCCAGATCGGCGGCCCACTGAAGTTCCGAGCCATCGCTCCCGGCAGCGGCATCCCGGTTCACGATCACGGCTGGCTTGGCAGCGTCCTTGAAGAAGGCGGCTGCGCGTTCGATGGCCTCCGAAGCAGCCGCGAAGCCGAAGCCCTGAAGGGCGGCGGCGTTCGAAGCGGTGGCCACGCTTGCGCCATCCTGGAGACCGGCCTTGAGAATGGCGCCGGACAGAGCCGAAAGCACCTGGGCCTCTTCCCCGGCAGCGCAGGGGATGTGGCAGGTGGCCAGACGCTTCCAGGCCAGATCCGCGGGGCCGACGTGGATCAGCTTGGCACCGGCCGTGAGGGCCCGGCGAACCTTGAAGGCGAAGACCGGGTTGTACGTCACCACGTTCTCGCCCACGGTGACGATGAGGTCTGCCTGCTCCACGGCCTCCTGCTTCAGGGTGGAAGCGATGGCGCCCGGGAGCGAGGGCCGACGGAGGTCCTCCGCCGCGAAGACATTGCGGGAACCAAATTGCTTGGCCAGGGAGGCGAAGAGGAAGGCCGTCTCGTTGGAGATGCGGGGGGAGGCCAGGAAGAGGATCTCCTCGCCATTGAAGGCCTTGAGGCCCGCAGCCAGGGCGCTGGCGGCAGCCCCCATCTCCACCTTACCCCTGCCCTTCAGCTCGGGGTTGGCAATGCGATCCCTGGAGCCCACATAGTAGGTTCCGAAACGGCCCTTGGCGCAAAGTTCCCCTTCGATGAAGGGATCGATGGGCTTGGCGGTGACGAAGAAGTAGTCGCGCCCGGAGTGGTTGATGTCGAGTTCGCAGCCCACGCCGCAGAAGGAGCAGGCGGAGCGGTAGGGAGCGGTGCGGTAGGGACCGGGCTTCTCCAGGTTCGCCTTGAAGGTGATGGCGCCGGTGGGGCAGACCTCGATGCAGTTGCCGCAGGAGATGCAGGTGGTATCGGCCAGGGCCTTGTTGAGGCTGGGCTTGACCACCGTATCGTAGCCGCGGTCGATGAAGCCCAGGGCGCTGACATTGATGAGCTCACCGCAGTAGCGCACGCAGCGTCCGCACAGGATGCACTTGTTGGCATCCAGGATGATGTAGGGGTGCCGATCATCCATCTTGTGCTTCTTGAGCTTGCCCTTGAAGTGCTCCTGCTGGACATCATAGTTGCCCGAGAAGACCTTCAGATCGCAATCGAAGACGCTGTTGCAGCCGCAGGAGAGGCAGCGGTTGGTCTCGGCCTTCACCTGGTCGGCGGTGACACCCAGGTCCACCTCCTCCCAGTTCTTGGCCCGCTCGTGGCGGTCCAGCTTGGGCATTTCGGGGCGCTCGGCCTTCTGGTAGCCCACGAAGAAGTCGGAGGTGGGAACCTCCAGGACGGCGCGCTTGCTGAGGAAGCCCGCCTGGAACTTCTCGACCTTGCCGGTCTTGAACCACTTCTCGATGATCTTGGCGGCCCGGCCACCGGCGGCGATGGCGTCGATGGCGGCGGCGGGGCCGGACATGGCGTCACCCCCGGCGAAGACCCCTTCCACACTGGTGAGCAGGGTCTCGGGATCGGCCTCAATGCTGTTCCACTTGGTGGTCTTGATCTCGCCCAGGGTCTGGTTCTTGAGGCCCGAGAGGTCCTGGTCCTGACCGATGGCGGAAACCACCCAGTCGGCCTTGAAGAGGAATTCGCTGCCCTTGACCTTCTCGGGCTTGCGGCGCCCCGAGGCGTCGGGCTCGCCCAGTTCCATCAGATAGCACTCCAGGCCCAGGAGCTTGTCGCCCTCGGTCACCACCTTGTTGGGGGCCGTCAGGTAGGCGAACTCCACGCCCTCCTCGATGGCGTCCTCGACTTCAATATCATCGGCGGGCATCTCGGTGCGGGTGCGGCGATAGAGGACCGTCACCTTGTCGGCGCCGCAGCGCAGGGCGGTGCGGGCCGCGTCGATGGCGGTGTTGCCGCCGCCCACGATGGCCACATTGCCCTTCAGCTCCGGGGGACCGTTACGCTTCACGCCCTCCAGGAAGACGATGCCCGGCAGGATATTGGGGTGGTTCTCGTTCTCAAGGCCCATGCCCTTGGCCACCCAGGAACCCAGGGCCAGGTAGATGGCATCGAAGCCCTCGGCCTTGAGGCTGTCCAGGGTGAAGTCCTGGCCCAGCTTGACCTCGGTGCGGACCTGGATGCCGCCGGACAGGAGCTGCTTCACTTCCTTGTCGAGGACGGCCTGAGGCAGACGGTACTCGGGGATGCCGTAGCGCAGCATGCCGCCCAGCTTGGGCTGCTTGTCGAGGATGGTGACCTCGAAGCCCTGCTGGCGGAGATAGTAGCCGCAGGTGAGGCCCGAAGGACCGCCACCCACGATGGCCACCTTCTTGCCGTTGCTGGGCACAGGCTCGGGCGTGCCCAGGCGATCGTATTCCAGGTCGGCGACGTAGCGCTTCATGAAGTTGATGGCACCCGGGGAGTCCACATCCTGGCGGCGACAGTTGGCCTCGCAGTAGCGCACACAGACGCGGCCGCAGGAGAGGGGCATGGGGTTGGTCTCACGGATGAGATCCAGGGCCTCCTTGTAGAGCCCGGCATTGGCGAAGGCCAGGTAACCCTGGATATCGACATTGGCAGGGCACTTCACGTAGCAGGGCCCACGGCAGTCGGCGTAGTGGTTGGAGAGCAGCATCTCCAGGGCCGACTTGCGGGCCTTGAGGGCTGACTCGCTGTCCGTCCAGATGTCCATGCCCTCGCCCACGGGCGTAGTGCAGGACATGAGGGTGCGCCCCATGTTGCGGACTTCCACCACACAGACCAGGCAGGAGCCGTAGGGGGGGAGGCGGGGGTCGTAGCAGAGGGTCGGGATATCCACCCCGTTGTCCCGAGCGACCTGAAGGATGGTCTTAGAATTGTCGGCAACGACCTCTTTGCCGTTGAGCTTGAAGGTGACACTGGCCATGGAATCGGTCCTCAAACTTTGCTGATAGCGCTGAAGTTACAGACGGTGTAGCACTTCCCGCACTTGATGCACTGGGATTCATCGATCAGGTGGGGCTTCTTGGCCTCACCGCTGATGCACTTGGCGGGGCACTGGCGGGCACAGAGGGTGCAGCCCACGCACTTGACCTCGTTCACCACGAACTTCACCAGGGCGCCGCAGGAGTGGGCGGGGCAGCGGTGCTCGCGGATGTGGGCCTCGTACTCGTCCCGGAAATACTTCATGGTGGTGAGCACGGGGTTGGGGGCGGTCTGGCCCAGACCACACTGGGAGGAGCCCTTGATGATCTGCCCCAGCTCCTCGAGCTGCGCCAGGTGCTCTTCCTTGCCGCGACCGGCGACGATTTCCTCCAGGATCTCCAGCATCCGCAGGGTGCCGATGCGGCAGGAGGTGCACTTGCCACAGGATTCCAGCTGGGTGAAGGTGAGGAAGAAGCGGGCCATTTCCACCATGCAGGTGGTGTCGTCCATGACCACCATGCCACCGGAGCCCATGATGGCGCCGGTCTTGGTGATCTGCTCGTAGTCGATGATGGTGTCCGCCAGGGAGGCCGGGATGCAGCCGCCGGAGGGTCCGCCCATCTGCACCGCCTTGAACGGCCGATCGTCCTTGATGCCGCCACAGACATCGAAGACCACGTTCTTGATGGTGAGGCCCATGGGGACTTCCACCAGACCGGTGCGCTTGGCCTTGCCCGCGATGGCGAAGACCTTGGTGCCCTTGCTCTTCTCGGTGCCCATGGCGGCGTATTTCTCGGCGCCGTTGAGGATGATCCAGGGCACGTTGGCGAAGGTCTCGACGTTATTGATGTTGGTGGGCTTGCCCCAGAGCCCCTTGATGGCGGGGTAGGGGGGACGGGGGCGCGGTGTGCCGCGCTTGCCTTCGATGGAGGCCATGAGGGCCGTTTCCTCACCGCAGACGAAGGCGCCAGCGCCCTCCTTGACCTTCACCTCGAAGCTGAAGCTGGAGCCGAAGATGTTGTGGCCGAGGTAGCCCTTGGCCTTGAGCTTCTCAATGGTGCTCCGCAGCCGCTTCACCGCCAGGGGGTACTCGGCGCGGCAGTAGATGTAAGCGTGCTCGGCGCCGATGGCGTAGCCCGCGAGCATCATGCCCTCGATGACGGAGTTGGGGTCCCCTTCCAGCACCGAACGATCCATGAAGGCCCCGGGATCACCCTCGTCGGCGTTGCAGATCATGTATTTGGTGTCGCTGACGGAGGCGGCAGCGAACTTCCATTTCATGCCCGTGAGGAAGCCGCCACCGCCCCGCCCCTTGAGGCCGGAGTCCAGGACCGTCTGGATCACGTCGGCAGGCGTCATCTCCTTCAGGGCCTTCTGGATGGCCTTGTAGCCATCCCGGGCCTCATATTCCTCGACGGAATCAGGATCCATGAAGCCGCAGTTCCGCAGCACGACCTTCACCTGACGGTCCAGGTAGGAGAATTCGGGCCCCTCGCTGTAATCCTTCAGGGCCACGTACTGGGAAAGTTCAACGCCCCCGAGGACATGGCCATCGAAGACCTCCTTGGCCTTCTCGGCGGTCATATCGCCGTAGAGGGTGCGGTGATCGCCCTCCCAGATCTCCACCAGGGGCTCGCGGTAGCACATGCCCACGCAGCCCGTCGTAGCCAGTTCTGCCTTATCGGCATTGGAGGCCACCAGGCCCTTGAAGGCTTCAAGCACCTTGGCGGCCCCGGCAGAGACGCCACAGGTGCCCATTCCAACCACAATCTTTTTCATCATTGTCCTCGTCACAAGGGAGAGCTGGATCAGCCCTTCTTCCGGTAGTCGTTGAGGATCACGCGGACCTTCTGGGGCGTCAGGCCGCCGAAGGTCTCGTCATTGACCATGATCACCGGCGCCAGGGAGCAGCAGCCCAGACAGGCCACAGGGCTGATGGTGAAGAGACCGTCCGCCGTGGTGTCACCCGTCTCGATCTTCAGGCTGTCATAGAGCACGTCCAACAGGGTGCTGGCGCCCATCACGTGGCAGGCGGTGCCATCGCAGACCTTGATCAAGTATTTGCCAGGTGGCTGAAGCCGGAACTGTTTATAGAAGGTGATCACGCTGAAGATGTCGCTCTCGGGTGTGCCCGTGATTTCGCAGATCTCCCTGATGGCGCCTTCAGGCACGTAGCCGTGCTTCTCCTGGACAACCTGAAGCAGCGGAATGACCTGACTGCCATCCCCCCTGCAGGGCTCAACCGCCTGCAGGTCAAAGTAAGTATAGGATGTAACCGACATCACAAAAACCTCCAGTAGTCATACGGTATTATCAAGATGAAATTTTCTACACAAACAACGCACTTAGCCTATTGAAGCTCTATTCACTCACCATGGTAATCGAAGATGTTATTCACCTGCAAAAGGGAATTTATTCTCGATTCCGCAAATGGGAAGCTATGAGCTATAGCACACGTTTGAAGAGAACCTCGTTCTCGAGATAGATGTGCTGCATGAGGCTGTCCGCCAGCACCTCGAAGGCATGGTAGAGCCTTCTCTGGAGAGCCTGGGCCGACTCCGGTGGCTGGAAGCCCTCCGTCAGCTTATGGATCCGGACCAGCAGCCCCGCGGCGGCATTGTGCTCATCCTCGAAGAGTTCAAGGGGCTCCATGATCTCCTTGTCCATCTGGAACGCCCGCCCTTGCTCCTTGGCGAGAATGGCCGGAAACAGGGTGGCCTCCTCCATCCGAAGGTGGTCGCGCATCTCTCTGCAGAAGAGATCAACCTCATCGCGGATGGCCAGGAGTTCGGGAAAGTGGTGCCCTTCCATGAGCGCCGCCTCTTCCACCAGGTTCTCCAGCTCCGCCATCCCGTGACGGGTCTCCCAGTGGTAGTGCTCCATGAGATGGCGGATCAGGTCCACGACAGGGACCTCCATCCAAGCGTCCAGCGCCGCCCGATCCGCCTCCCTGTGTGCATCCGCCATGGACATATGAACTCCTTGCCGCCAAAAGCCATCTTCAGCTATTTCCTTCCAGATTAACCGAAAGGGGCGGAGGGTCATTCCTCTGTGAATGCCAGGGCGAGTGCGGTGGCCTCCGGGGAGAGGTGGGCGAATCGCATCAGACGGTCGTTGAACTCCGCGTGCAGTTCCCGATCCTCATCCAGGATCAGTTCAACGTGCTCCCGGTGCACAGTCTCGTCCGAGAGGTAGCGCCAGTAGAGGGCCTCCCCCAGAGATTCCAGCCCCCGTGCCTTGGCTTCCCAGTAGACCTTGACAAGGGTGCGCCATCCCACCATCCGCATCCCCCCCTCGCTCAGAATGGCCTCCTGCCATAGGGGACCCGCCCAGAGCTGCACCAGCTCCACAGCCCCTTCCTCCCGACGCTGAGCCAGACTGAGCACCAGTTCACCCATGTCGAAGACCACCGTCTTGAGCCCGAAGCTCATGCCCACTTCCTCGGCCAGACGCCCGTATGCAATCAGGTGCTCGGCCGCCCGGTACATATGATCCGGCTGCTCCAGGAAGGCCTCGATGAGCAGACGATAGTGGTACGAAAGATTCTGGAATCGCCGCAGATCCTTCTCTTCAATGGACTCCCGGAGCAGAGAATTGAACGCCATGATGTGAAGTTCCACCACCTGATCCCGCCCAAGCACAGAAGCCAGCTCGGCACTCTCCACCAACTGGCTGGCAAGCTCTGCCATCAGTTCATGCTGGCGCTTGTTGGCCACCTCCATCACCTTGAGGAGCTGGGCCAGAAGGTAGGCCTCGGGCCAGAGGCATTCCTTCACAAGGAAAGCCTGCCCTTCCCGCGCCAATCCCGGCACGAAGTGGGGCCGGAGGGGGCGCCAGGGGGAGGGTTCGAGGCACCCGCCGCCCACCAGCTCAGTAAGGATGGAGTGAATGGACTGGATGGAGAGCAGCACCAGCTGCCTGTCCCCCCTGGCCATGCCCGTGAGGGCGATGTTGGCAGCCACATCCGTGAATTCGAACAGATCCCTGGAATTCGCCTCCACCTTCCGGCCCCGCAGGACTTGTCCCAGACAGCGGATGGCCTTCCGGGTGAGCATGGGCATGAAGAAGCTCGGTCTCAGGAACTGGCTCAGACCATAAAGGAACGGCAGGGTTCCCGCCAGCACCAGGAACAGGAAGAAGGCCATCACTGCCGTGTATGCACGGAAGACGGGAAGGCCCCTTGGAACGAAAACCGCCCCCAGCAGGAGCAAGTGGGTGAACAGAAGCACCGAAAGCCCTGAGACGATGATGGGATGAGCCACATAGAGCTTCACGAGCTTCGGGGAGTAAAGATTGGCCGTCAGGGGGATGATCAGGGCGATGCTGGTCACCACCACCGCCGTGATCTGGTTCACCATCCGGCTGGGCACCGCGAATTCCGAACGTTCGAAGCCCCCCATGGAGCCGAATAGCGACAGCCCTCCCCCGGCCAGCAGTGCCCCCAGAAGGCATACTGCCACCAGAGACAAGCTGGTACTGCGGCTGGAGGATGGATCTATCCGATGATTGACCATGCCCCGTTTTCGGCGGGAAAGCAGCTTCCACTGAATATCAGGATTTCAGAAGCCCCTGGATCGTGAGATGGAAGTCCAGCAGGGAGAATGGGCGGGCCAGAAAGGCCGACTTGCTGGCCTGCACCCGACCGCTGGCCTCCCATTCCGAGAAGAGCCCCCCGTGAAAGAGAACAGGCAGATCACCGATCAGGCTCCGGCATCGACCCAAGGCAGGATCCGTGGCTCGCGACAGATCGGTGACCACCAGATCCGGGAGGAACTCAGGCACCATTGAGATCGCCTCCTCAAGGGTGTCGCACTCCTGGATTTCAAAGCCATGGAGCTGAAGGAAGCGACGGAAGACCCGACGATCGTCTGGACCATCCACCAACAGAGCCTTCTTTGGAACACCTCTTTGCATATGCAAAACTCATTAAATGGATGCGTTTTTACACTAAGTCCTCTACGAAAAGGTACATTTCCCCCCTCGAAGCACCTGCTGCCCGACAGGGAATGACAGATCTTCCACAGGGAATGACACACCTTCGTCACGGAGCGCCCCAAGAGGGACAACTTAGGTCTACAACCCCAGACGCATCGCCAGATCCTGGCTCCCCTTCCGGCTGGCGGCATATTCCTGACCGTCCGCCAGAAGCACCATGCGCCGGCCATAGGGGAGCACCCGGAGGCCGCGCACGGATTCGGGGCGCACCGTGATGGTCCGGTTGAGCCGCACCAGAGAAAGCAGCGGAAGAGCGGCTTCCACCTGCATCAAAGAGCGCCAGCGGGTCAGGAAGCGCCCATGGGAGGCACAGACAAAGACATTCCCCCCTTCGATCTCGAAGTGACTGATCTTGGCCAGTTCCAGGAGGACCGTGCCCTTCCCGGCGATCACAGCGATCTTAGTGGGGGTGGAAAGCGCAGGCAGGGCGCTCCGCCCCAGGGTCCGTCGACGAAGCCGTTCCAAGGTCTTGGCCAGCCTGGCTTCCTCCACCGGCTTGAGCAGAAAGTCCGCTGCGGCGAAATCGAAGGCGGAAACAGCGAATTCCGAATTGCTGGTGACCAGCACGATGGGCACCCGCTCCTGGAACTCCGCCAGGATATCGAGCCCAGTGGCTCCTGGCATCTTGACATCAAGAAAGAGGCAGTCCGGCAGTGGATGATCCTTGAGCCAGTCCACCATGGCCATCCCATCCCGGAACTGAGCCAGCACCTCGCAACCACCCCGCTCCAGGAGACGCGCCAAACGCATCAGAGCCAGGGGCTCGTCATCCGCAATGGCCACCCGAATCCTGGAATCCATCATCCCTGCCTGTGAGGTTGGCACAAGCATAGCAGTATGTGTTCAAGCCGCCGGATGAGGGCGTTTACAGCGTTCCACAGCTCCCGGATCCTTGTATGATTAGGGGCCGTACCTTGAAGGCTCCGGAGCATCATGGAACCCACGCTTTATATGTTTTGCGCTCCCCACCATCCCCTGGAGCAGGTCGGCGAGCATGTTGTATCTGAAGGCCTTCCCGAGAAGCTGAAGGAGTGGCAGCGGAAAACCGGAGCCCGTGAACTGGTCTACCTCTGTACCTGCCAGCGTGTCCTGTGGATGCTCTGGGAAGGGGATGTCCAGGGTCTCTCCCTGGCACCGGAGGTCATGAAGCTCACGGGCGATGCCGCCTGGCTGCACCTCCTCTCCCTCGCCTCGGGCCTGGAGAGCGCCAATGTCGGGGACCGGGAGATCCCCGGGCAGATCCGGACCGCCCTGGACACCGCCCTGGACGCGGGCACCGCCGGGGAGGAAGCCCTGTCGGCCCTGGAGGACATCCTCCGGGAAGCCCATCGTCTCCGTTCCCGCATCGGGCTGGACCACGGCCAGGCTAGCGTCGCCACCGTGGCATTGAAGCACGTCGAGCGATTCCTGGACACCTCGGGACACGTCCTGCTGGTGGGCGTCGGCCCCATGACCCAGTACCTGGCCGCCCGACTCCCGGAGCGGGGCTACCGGGTCACCGTCACCAACCGGAGCCTTTCCAGGGCCCACGAGATGGCAGATCCCCTCGGGCTTCCGGTGGTCCCCCTGGACCTCATCCAGCGCGATCCCGGCACCTATGACTGTCTGGTGACGGCCACCGCCAGTCCTGAGCCCATCTTTACGCGAGCCGCCTGGCAGCACTGCGAACGCGAGAACCGGTTGCTGATCCTCGATCTGGCCCTCCCCCCGGATTCGGAGCCCAGCCTGGAGCAGCTCCCCTGGGTGCAGCGCCTCAATCTGGGCAACTGCCTGGAGGAGACCGAACAGGCCAAGCGTCACCGCAAGGAAGCGGCCCGTCAGGCCGACCCCTTCCTGAACGATGGCGTGGAGCGCCTGAGGGGCCGCGCCCGCAAGCGGGCGGCCAAGCGGCGGCGGGCCATGGCACACGAACGCCTCAGCATCGCCTGGGAGGCCCTGAACGCCGAAGCGGCGGAGGGCCCCCTGGCGGAACTGCTTCCCGACCAGGCCCTGGCCCTCCAGGCCATCCTGCGCCGGGGCCGCACCCTGGCCTTCCGGGCCCTGGCCCAGAGCGAACCCCGGGCCACCGGTGAGGAATCGCCCGAGGACGAGGACGACCAGTGAGCCGAATCATCGTCGGCACCCGAAACAGCCTGCTGGCCATGGGGCAGGCCCGTCCCATGGTCGACTGGCTCAAGGCCCAGGGACATGAGGTCATCTGGAAGGAATTCACCACCCACGGGGACCGCTGGCTGGCGGGCCCCCTGGAGAAGGCCGGAGCCACGGGCCTCTTCACCAAGGAACTGGAGGATGCCCAGGCTGCCCGGGAGGTGGATCTCCTGATCCACAGCCTCAAGGACGTCTCCATGGAGCGCCCGGCGGGAACCCTTCGGGCCTGCATCCCCCTGCGGGAGGACCCCTTCGATCTCCTGATCCTCCGCCCAGACCGCCCCGAGCACCCCACCCTGGGCACCAGTGCCGTACGCCGGGAACGGATGCTCCGCCAGGCCATGCCCCAGGCCCGCTTCACCTGGATCCGGGGAAATGTCCCCACACGACTCCAGCGGGTCCGGGACGGCATCCTGCGGGAGGAACCCCTCCACGGCACCCTCCTGGCCGCCGCCGGCGTCAAGCGGCTGGCCCTGGATCTTTCGGGGCTGGAGGTGCGTCCCCTGAGCCCCGAAGAGCTCCTTCCGGCCCCGGGACAGGGCGCCCTGCTGGCCGAGACCCGCGCGGACCGCCCCGATATCGTCGAGGCCCTGCGGCCCCTGCACCACAGCGACACGGCCCTTTGCGTGGATCTGGAGCGCCGGGTGCTTGCAGGACTCGGCGGCGGCTGCCAGCAGCCCCTGGGTGCCCTGGCCGAAGTGCTCGAAGGCGGCCGGGTACGCCTCCGGGCCGCCTTCGCCCAGGAGGATCGCGTGGTGCATGCCCAGGCAGAGGGAGAACCCGACGAGGCCCTGGGCAGTGTCCTCGCCCAGTTCCGGGCCGAAGGCCTGACATGGGCCCACTGAAACCGAGCTTCCGACGCCTTGCCCTGGCCCGTCCCGGGGACCACCCCCTCTCCGAGTGCGTCCGGGCGGCTGGCTGGACGCCGGTGGCCTACTCCTGCACCACCATGTCCCCCACTCCGGAACCCCCGCCCCCGGGCCCCTGGGATGCCGTCCTCATCCTGAGCCCCGCCGGAGCCCGGGCCATCCGCTCCCAGCTCCCGGGCGGCACCCCCTGTCTCGTGACGGGAGCCGGCACCGCCGAGGCCCTGAAGGGCTGGGATCTGCTTCCCACCCTTCCCGCCGAGCCCCGGGCCGAAGGGCTCTGGTCGGAACTCCAGGCCCGCTTCCCCTCCGGCGGCGCCTTTCTCCTGGTGAGGGGTGAGCGGAGCCGCGCCTTCCTGGAAGCCGCAGCCGAAGGTTCCCCCTGGCACCTGACGCCCTGGCTGAGCCACGGCGAGATCCCCCTGGATCCCGTCCCCCCCCTGCCAAGCGTGGAGGGTGTCCTGGCCCTCAGCCCCCTCCAGGCGGAAGTCCTGGCCCCCCTGAGCCGGGATATACTCCGCTTCGCCTGGGGGGAGCGATCCGCCCAGGCCTTCGCCTCGGTCGGCTTCCCGGCCACCGCCTGGTGCCAACCCAGCCCCTCGGCGCTGGAGATCCTGCTTCGATCCGTGTAAGGAGTTGCCATGTTCATCCGTCCCCGCCGCCTCCGCCGCACCAAGGCCATCCGGGATCTCGTCGCCGAAACCGATCTGAGGGCCCGCCACCTCATCCAGCCCTACTTTGTCCAGGATGCGGAGGGCGTGAGCCCCATCGCCAGCCTGCCGGGCATCGCCCGCACTGGCCTCCAGGCCACCCTGAAGCAGGTGGAGGCCGATCTCAAGCTCGGCCTCCGCTCGGTGGTGCTCTTCGGGGTGCCCGACACCAAAAGCCCCCTGGCCGAACATAGCCATGACCCCAAGGGCTCCCTGCCCCGGACCATCAGCGCGCTCAAGCAGGCCTTCGGGGACGATCTGATCGTCATGACGGACGTCTGCCTCTGCGCCTACACGGACCACGGCCACTGCGGCGTGGTGGAGAACGGCGAGATCGTCAACGATGCCAGCGTGGCCATCCTGGCGGAGATGGCCCTCACCCATGCCCAGGCCGGGGCCGACGTGGTGAGCCCCTCGGACATGATGGACGGCCGGGTGGCCGCCATCCGGGCCCGCCTGGACGAAGAGGGATTCCAGAACACCGCCATCCTCTCCTACGCCATCAAACACAATGGCGCCTACTACGGCCCCTTCCGGGAAGCGGCGGACTCCAGCCCCAAGTTCGGCGATCGCCGCACCTACCAGATGGACCCCCGGAACGCCCGGGAAGGCATCAAGGACGCCCTGCTGGATATCGAGGAGGGCGCCGACATCCTCATGGTCAAGCCCGGCATCCACAACCTGGACCTGATCTGGCGCCTGCGGGAAGCCTGCCTCCTGCCGATCTGTTCCTACCACGTCTCCAGCGAGTTCAGCAGCGTCAAGGCCGCGGACCAGCTCGGCTGGGTCAACGGCGATCAGCTCCTGTACGAACAGCTCCTCAGCCTGCGCCGGGCCGGAAGCGACATGATCATCACCTACGCCGCCCGGGAGGCCGTGCAGAAGGGGTGGACCGCATAGACCGCTTGCATTGGAATTCACAAATTTATTACAATAATTAAAATTACCAGCGAGTTATCCATGCCAAACGATGCCCTGTTTGCCGAAGCTCTGACCCACTTTCCAGGTGGCGTCTCCTCCCCTGTCCGGGCCTTCAAGTCCGTGGGAGGCCACCCCAAGTTCTTCAAAAAGGCATGGGGCGCCTGGTTCGAGGACGAGGACGACACCCGCTACCTGGACCTCTGCATGTCCTGGGGCCCCCTGATCCACGGCCACGCCAACAAGGAGATCCTGGCGATCGTCGCCGAGACCATGCGGGAGGGCCTGACCTTCGGCGCCCCCTCCCGGCGCGAACTGGCCCTGGCCCGGCGCATCAAGGAAATGGTGCCCTACATCGAAAAGATGCGCTTCGTCTCCAGCGGCACCGAGGCGGTGATGTCCGCCCTTCGGGCCGCCCGGGGATTCACGAAGCGGGACCTCATCCTCAAGTTCGACGGCTGCTACCACGGCCACAGCGATTCCCTGCTAGTGAAGGCCGGCTCGGGACTGGCCACCTTCGGGGAGCCCACCAGCGCTGGCGTGCCCAAGGCCTTCGCCGACCTGACCCTGGTGCTGAGCCTGGACGATCCGGAGGCCCTGGAGGCCACCTTTGCCAAGCATGGAAGTGATCTGGCCGCCGCCATCATCGAGCCCATCCCCGCCAACAACGGCCTGCTGCTCCAGGACCGCTCCTTCCTCCAGCGCCTGCGGGAGCTGTGCACCAAGTACGGCACCGTGCTCATCTTCGACGAAGTCATCAGCGGCTTCCGGGTGGCCCCGGGCGGCGCAGCGGAACTCTTCGGGATCACCCCGGACATGGTGACCTTCGGCAAGATCATCGGGGGCGGCATGCCCGTGGGCCTCTACGGCGGGCGCAAGGACATCATGGGGATGGTGAGCCCCGACGGTCCGGTCTACCAGGCCGGAACCCTCTCGGGCAACCCCGTCGCCATGGCCGCGGGTCTGGCGACCCTCCAGCGCCTGACCCCCGGGGTCTATCGGGACCTTGAGGCCAAGAGCGAACGCTGGGCCAAGACCTTCGAGAAGATCCCCGGCCTCCACGCCCCCCGGATCGCCAGCCTCATCTGGCCCCTCTTCCAGCCGGAGGTCAAGCGGGCCGACCGGGTGGAATCCGGCGCCATCGCCCAGTTCAGCCGCCTCCACAAGCTGATGCTGGAAGAGGAGGTCTACCTGGCCCCCAGCGGCTACGAGGTGGCCTTCCTGTCCACCGCCCACGGCGATGCGGAATTCACCCACTTCGAGCGGGCCGTGGAGAAGATCGCCGCCCAGTGGTAGGCCCCCGAGCGGGGCAGACCGTATACTGAACGTTTCGCAAGGAGCATCCATGACCCGTATCTTCACCTTTGGCCTGGAAAGCGGCACCGATACCGAGGGATCCTACCTCGTCATCCAGGTGGCCCACCGGGACAGCAAGCGGGCCGCCAAGGCCGCCCAGCTTGAAGCCGCCAAGCGTGGCGGATCCTGGCGCGTGGTCCACAAGGCCGAACGCCGCACCGGCATGGCCATCCCCCAGGGCGAGATCCTCGGCGCCACCGGACCGATCAACTTCGCCGTCGAAGAGTAGTCGCGGAAAAGATCGCCACGAAGCACACGCAGTCCGTGTGCTTCGTGGTTTTGTTTTGGAGCGTTCATGCCTCAGCCCCTCCTCCAGGTCCTCCATGGCGAAGCCCTGGCCCCTCCCCCGGTCTGGTTCATGCGCCAGGCGGGGCGCTTCCTTCCGGAGTACCGGGCCATCCGGGCCAAGGCATCCTTCGAGGAGCTGCTGAACGATAGCGATCTGGCGGCGGAGGTGACCCTCCAGCCCCTGCGGCGCTTCCCCAAGCTCGATGGCGCCATCATCTTCAGTGACATCCTGGTGATCCTGGATGCCCTGGGCTGCGGGGTGACCATCCCCGAGGGCGGCCCCAGGCTGGCCCGCACCCTGGACCAGATCGACCTGGACCAGCCCCTGGACGAACGGATCTTCGAGCCGGTCCAGGCCGCCATCCGCAAGGTGAAGGCCCAGCTCCCCCCCCACGCCACCATGCTGGGCTTCGCCGGGGCCCCCTGGACCCTCCTGGCCTACGGCATCGAGGGCAAGGGCTCCAAGACCTGGTCCAGGGCCAAGGCCTTTCTCCACGCCGAACCCGTCAAGGCCCAGGCCTGGCTCGACAAGCTCGCGGATGCCGCCGCCCGTCTTCTGAACCTGCACATCGGTGCCGGTGCCGAGGGGGTGCAACTCTTCGACACCTGGGCCGGGGAACTGGACCCCGAGGACTACGCCCGCTTCAGCCTCCCCGCCGTGGAGCGCACCCTCTCCCAGGTGACAGGCGCCCCCAAGCTCTTCTTCGCACGCTCAGGCCATCTCCCCCAGGCTCTGGAGTCCCTCTCCTGCGAGGGTCTGGCGGTGCCCTGGCAGGTGCCCATCCAGGAGGCCCGGCAGCGCTTCCCCCGCATGGTGCTCCAGGGCAACCTGGACCCCATAACCCTCCTGGCGGGACGGGAGATCGCCTGCGCCAAGGCCCGGCGCATCGTCGAATCCATGATGGGGCACCCCCATATCTTCAACCTGGGCCACGGGCTGACACCGGAAACCGATCCGGAGATCCTTGGAGCAGTCATCGATGCGGTGAAGGCGGGCTGACCCCCTGCTCTTACCGGGCCTTCCACTGGAATGCGTGGGGCCATTTGGATGAGGTCGCGGCATCCGTGAAGCCGGTATGGCAGACGCTGCATGCCGAAGCGCGACCGGAGCCGTGTTCCTCTGCGAAATCGGCGGCAGAGTCTGGCTTAGAACTGTCGTGACACACCCCGCAGCTGCCCATGGAGCGAAGGGGATCCGAGGCTCCCGACAGCGATCCCATATATTGGTTCATCTGGTAGTTATCACTGGATTCCCGACTGGGCGCCATGGCATGGGGACTTCCATGACAGGCCGCACAGCCTAGGCCACCGTGCCCCCGGGCATTCCGGTAGAGGGTGGCTCCGGTATCCACCTCCGAAATGGCGACGGTGGCGTTGTGGCAGGTCGCGCACTGGGGTTCGCTGGCCCAGGGAATGCGGCCGCCCGAGGTGATGGAACTGGCCACCTGGGCCATGTCCCCGTGACAGGCCACACAGTTGCCATCGGAGTCGGTGTGGCGAAGGCTCCGGTTGCACTGGGTGGTGGCCCCGGGGTGGCAGTCGTAGCATGTGATCCCGGCCTTGTCCGCATGGTAGCCATGGATGGCCTCGGAAAGGTACTTGCCGGAATATCCGGCCCCGCTGGTCCCGAGAGCCGGACTGCCGTGGCATGAGGCACAGAGCACCGGCGCATTGTCGGCAAGATGGAGGGGCATGGCTGCGTCGTGTCTGGACAGGACATCCGCCATGGCATTGGCCCCATGGCACTTAGCGCAGTTGATCTCATCAGAGGTGGGCACCGTGGCTCGGGTCTGGGCCACGGTATTGCCTGCGGCATCCTTCACCGTGATCTGAGCCACCTGGTATGGGCTCCACACTCCGGAGTCATTGACGGGGGTGACAGGAATCCCGTTCACCTGGAAATGGTCCCCCTTCAGGACCATCGCGCCGGAAAGGCCGTTATGGAGGGCCGGGTCTTCCAGGTTCAACCCCGTGTCAGCCACAAGGGTGATGCCGAAGAGCTTCAGGCAGTTTGTCCAGAACTGGCCATAGCTCCGCTTGTCGGCGGAACGGGTGTTGTTGAGGATGCTATAGCTGACAGAAATGCCCGAGGTGACCACCTGGGGGGGATTGCCCTTCCGGACCACCTGGGCCCAGACCGTGTTGTAGGGCGGCAGGATGACCGCCTGGTCATAGGTGGGATTCAGGCAGTGCATCCCCAGGTCGTTCCAGGCGAAAACCACATAAGTCTCGGGACTCGACGTTGGGCTGGACCTACCGCCACCTCCGCAATGGGTCAGCCCCAGGGCGACCACCAATACCCCGGCCAGGGTCAAACGGATCAGGTTCCTGCCCATGCCCCCTCCGTCCATGGCCCCACCGAGGTGCCCAGCCAAAGGTGCGTCTTTTCCCATCAATCGACAAGGGAGAGCGGGTACTCCGGCGTTCAGGAGCTCCTGGGACCCCTGCAGGGCTTAGCTTCGTGCGATCCTATTGAAGATCCACCAACCCTGCGTGCCCCATGCCCCTGCCCCTCTCCGATCTCGTCAAGCACTATGACCGCCCAGGCCCGCGCTACACGGGCTACCCCATGCCCCCGGTGTGGCAGGACGGATTCCCCGAATCCGAACTCCTGGCAGCCCTGGAACGGGCCAACGGGGAGTCGGCTCCTCTCTCCATCTACGTCCACCTGCCCTTCTGCCACCGCAAGTGCGCCTACTGCGGCTGCAACGCGATCATGAGCCCCCGCTACACGCCGGTGGAACCCTACCTCCAAGCCCTGGAGGCCGAAGTCGGGCTCTGGGCGGAGCGCCTGCCACTACGCCGCCAGGCCATCCAGCTCCATTGGGGCGGGGGCACCCCGACCTTCCTCAAGAGCCCAGAGCTGGAGCGGGCCTTCCGGGCTGTCACGCGGCACTTCCAGCTCCTGCCCGGGGCCGAGGTGGCCATCGAGGTGGACCCCACCTTCCTGGAGCCGGACCAGCTCCCCACCCTGCGCCGCCTGGGCTTCAACCGGGTCTCCTTCGGCGTCCAGGACCTGGACGAGCGGGTCCAGGCCCTCATCACCCGGGGGCAGACCTGGGGGCAGACCCTGGGCACCGTCCAACAGGCCCGAGAACTAGGCTTCGAGGGCATCAACCTGGATCTGGTCTACGGACTGCCAGGCCAGACCCGGGGGACCTTCCGCCGGACCCTGGAATCCACCCTGGAGCTGAGGCCGGACCGCATGGCCATCTACGGCTTCGCCTACCTCCCCAAGATGCTCCCCCACCAGAAGAGCATCCCGTTGGAGACCCTGCCCCCGCCGGAACTCCGCCTTGAGCTGCTGCTCATGGCCACGGAGATCCTGGAGGCCAACGGCTACGTGGCCATCGGCATGGATCACTTCGCCCGGCCCGATGACCCCCTGGCCAAGGCCGTCCGGGAGGGCCGCCTGATCCGCAACTTCATGGGCTACGCCGTCCAGGCCGGCAGCGACAGCCTGGGGCTGGGCCCCAGCGCCATCTCCAACCTGGCCGGGGTCTATGCCCAGAACGAGAAGGTCCTGATCCGCTGGGAGCGGGCAGTCAAGGAGGGCCGCTTCGCCGTCCACAAGGGACACCGCCTCTCCCAGGACGACCTCATGCGCCGCTGGGTGATCCACCACCTCATGGGCAGCTTCGAGCTGCGTTGGAAGGAGCTTCTGGAACGCTGGGGCGTGGACGGTCCATCCCTTTTCAGGGAGGCCATCGAGGAGCTTCGGGCCGAGGAGCCCTACGGCACCGTCCGGGTCACGGAGGAAGGGGTCTTCGTCACCGAACTGGGCAAGCGCTTCGTCCGGAACATGGCCATGCCCTTCGACGCCTACATGAAGCGCCTCGCATCAGGAACCGAATTCTCCAGAACGGTATAGGGTTTCCCCGGCCCAGCCGCCGAAGGCGAGACACGGCGACAGTCGCTGTCAGTTCATGCCTGGAATCCCTGGTGCTCAAAGTCCAGGCGAGGATGCAGGCCCGCCAGGAACGGAGCCATTGCAAAAGCAGAACCGTCCACAGATGCACACAGATGCACACCGATAAAGAAATGGTCTGCTGGCGGGGCACCTGGGTCTACCCCGCAACGCGGGGGCGGACGGCGAAGCCGCCCGCGTTCAGCAAGGGAGAGGGAGGCGATGGCACGCACGCGTGCCTCTGCCTCCCTCTCCCTTGCTGAACCAGCCCCAGGCGCCCAGGTGGACTTCTTTGATCGGTGTCCATCCCCTGCATCTGTGGATGAAACTGCTTTTGCTTCTTTCCTCGAAGAAAGCGCGATTCACCGCCCCGAACTGAACGACTATTTATTCTTTTGTTTGCGAATGCGTATCAGAGCTGCTTTGCAAGGTCCACATATCAACGGGACACCACAGCAGCTGATGATAATCAAAAGTAAGTACATGATTATCATTCAATTAAGATAAATCAGAAACACTTCGCTTTTGACAGGGGCACAGCGGCGGAATCGGAAATCCATCAAACTATTTTATACATCCATAAAAAAGTTTAAAGTAGTCAATACCAAATATAAGCCTTAGACTGATCCCATTAATCCATATTTTTCCTACCAACTGTCTCGCGGCCTCACCTAACGTGCCTTTTAAATGGTTTAGGAAAGGTCTACCTATCATTCCACCCACCCCGCAAGGCGAAGCGCCTTGCTCTCAACCCAACCCTATGAGGACACCATGAAAAAAACCTACGCGTTCCTGAGCGCCCTTGCGTTCACCACCGCTGGCTATGCAGCAGCTCCTGCCGAGGCACCGGGCCTGAAGTTCACGGGCTTCCTGCAGTACCGGTACGAGTGGATCAAGAATCCAGAGGCCCTTGCCGAAGACACGATGACCATCGACACCAATGGCGACCATACCCCCGATACCGGCTACGTCTCCGACCCCTCCACCGAGGGCAATGCGGGCATCGATGGCAAGAGCCAGACCGAGACCCTGCTCTGGTTGAATATTGACAACCAGTTCGATGGCCACACCCGCTTCCATGGTGCCGCCGTTGCCCGGAGCCTGGGTGGGCGCACCACCAGGACCAATCTCGCCATCTACGAAGCTTATGTGGCCGCCAAGTTCGGACCTGCCGAAGTCGCCGTGGGTCGCTTTCTTTCGGACACTGGCCTGGGCATGATCGCTGGCGCCCCCTTCATGGACGGCATCCACGTCTCCGTGGGCAACGAACTGGTCAAGGGTCAAGCCTACGTCACCAAGTTCGGCAACGTCCATAGCGCCCAGGAGTATCCGGACGGCCTGAACGGACACATGACCTTCGCCTCCGGTGATCTAAAGATCATGCCCATCAAGGGCCTGACAGTGTCCCTCTCCTACTTCGCCGATGTCACCAGCGATGGCAACGCCAATCTCTACAAGGCCTACAAGGCTGGAGCCGAGTACCGCTACGTATCCAACAACATCCCCTGGTTCACCGTCATGGGTGAATACGGCAAAAACAAGGCGGATGGCGCCAAGAACCTGAATACGCCGCTCAATGCCTATTACCAGCCTATCGGCGAAGCCAAAGAACCCGCGGCCTTCATCGCGAGCGCCAAGGTCCTGGGGGCCCACCCCTTCATGCCGGGCACCGGCGGCTTCCAGATCCAGTATCGCAATGCGGATGCCGGATTCGATGCCATGGGCATGTGCAATCCCCTGCTCGTCAACAATCCCTTCAACTGGATGACCCCTTCAGCCGGCGGCATCATGGACAACTGCAAGGGCATTGAGATCTCCGGCGAAATCACCCTGCTGCCCCGCACGATCCTGAAGGCCGCCTACGGGATGATGAAGGTGAAGGATATGAGCGCCCTCCAGTGCCTGAGCACGCACAACGTCGGCGGCTCCCTCCGCACCGATGACACCAAAAACTACTTCAGTGCCCAGATCTTCTATCTCTTCTAGGAGGTGACGCACGAATAGCACCGTTCACTAGGTTATTCGCAGTAGGAAGGGGGCCTGGGTGGGTCCCCTTTCTCTATCGGCACCATCCCTTGGGGCAGCATAGAATTCATCTATACCAATACATACAACTTCTTTTAAACCAACAAATAAGCAGAGATGTAGACTTCAATCATCCTTCACACCAAAAGAGCAGCCCAGAAAGGAATCCGCCATGAAGGCTCCTCAGGAACTCTATGCAGAACGCCTCAACCGCATCCTGACTGCCGCATCGCTCGGCACGCCGGACCGGGTACCCATCGTCACCGGGGGAACGATATTCTCGGGTCTCCATACCGGAGTCACCCCCGGCGCCTTCTGCGCCAGCCCCCAGGTGGCTCACGAGGCCATGCTGAAGTCCCTCCAGAAGGCCGGAGAGGTGGACGGCACCCAGTTCGCCGTCTTCAATCCCCACTTCCTGAGCCTCCTGGGCCTGGCCAAGGTCCAGGTTCCCGGTGTGGAACTCCCGGAGGATGCCCCTTTCCAGGTAGATGAGCAGGAACTGATGACGCCGGAAGACTACGACGCGATTGCCGACCAAGGCTGGAAGGCCTGGGTCGAGGGCTACCGTTTCCAGCGCCTGGACAACCTGATGGCCAAGGTGGGGCCGACCTTCGGCTACCTCCCCACGGCGATGAAGAACTTCGCCATGGCCGGGATTCCGGTCATCTCGCCCATGATCACCATGACGCCCTTCGAGTCCTTCATGGGGGGCCGCACCCTGGTCAAGTTCATGCGGGACATCTTCACCCAGCCGGACCGGGTCAAGGCCGCCGCAGACACGGTCCAGGCCGAGCGGCTGGCCGAACTCAGGCACATGATCGGCGTGACCAGGCCCATCTCGATCTTCGTGGGCTTCGGCCGCTCCAACCGCGGCATGATCTCCAAGCGGTTCCAGGACAGATTCGTCTACCCCTATGCCCGGGAGATCGTGGACACGATCATCGAAGCGGGCTCCATCCCCCTCCTCCACTGCGACCAGGACTGGTCCGAGGACATGGACTTCCTGAAGAGCCTCCCCAAGGCCAAGTGCATCCTGCAGCTGGACGGCTCCACCGATATCTTCAAGGCCAAGGAAAGCATTGGAGACCACATGTGCCTGATGGGGGATGTGCCGCCCAACCTCCTGGTCCTGGGCAGGCCGGAGGAAGTCCATGCCTATTCCCGCAGGCTCATCCGGGAGATCGGCCCCTCGGGATTCATTCTCTGCCAGGGCTGCGATCTCCCTTCGAATGCCAAGCCTGAGAATTTCGAGGCCATGGTGGCGGCTGCGACAGGACGTTAGCGGCAGATCATGAACCCAGCAGCCCCTTTTCAATAGCTATATCATTTTCTCAATCATTTCATCCTTCCGATCCTATCTATCCTGTTCAAAATTATTTACAACAGGATAGACAGGATCGGCAGGATAAAAGCAGAAGGGAATGGGGCAACAACGAGGCGTTGCGTCACTCTGCTCCAGGTGCCAGATTGGGGAACCAGACCTGCCAACCTTCCACACCACCCCCTCGGGAGAACCCATGGATATCCGCCACCTGGATATCTTCGTCACCATCGCCGAATGCCGGACCTTCACGGAGGCCGCCAAGCGCCTGTCCATCACCCAGGCCTCCGTCAGCTATCAGGTTGCGGAGATGGAAAAGCGGCTCAGCATGCGCCTCTTCATCCGGGATCGCGCCTCGGTGCGTCTCACCAGCGCCGGAGTCATCCTCTACGAGGGTGGGAAGAAGATCCTGGCGACCATGGGTGACCTGATCGAAGAGGCCCGCTCGGCTGACGAGGGACGCCAGGGCAGCCTGAGGATGGGCTATGTGGGCTCTCTGGAGCCTTTCCTCTCCGAGGCCATGCGCAGACTCCACCGCGAGCACCCCGCCATCGACCTGAGCCCGGAGCGGCTCAACATGGAAGACATCTGTGTGGCCCTGCTCGCGGACAAGCTCGACATCGCGATCACCTATGACATCGGCCTTATCCGGCGGCCCGATGTGCAGCGCCGCACGCTGTTCACCGACACGACCCAGGTGGTCATGAGCCTGGATCACCCCTTGGCCTCCCGGAATTCCCTCAGCCTGAAGGACCTGGTCGAGGTGCCCCTGGTCCTGATCTCCCGGGAGGCCAGCGGGGCTTCCCGCCAATGGCTGCTGAACCAGTTCGCCCAGGCAGGCGGTGTTCCCGGAACGATCCTGGAGGCGGCCACCCCGGAAAGCCTCCTGCTCAGGGTGGAATCAGGACTGGGCGTCACCCTCCTGGCCCGTCAGGTCCTGGAGAACATGCCCCAGTTCAAGGTCCGCTGCATTCCGCTGGAGGAGGAACTCCCGGTGGATACGGTGGTGCTGTGGAAAGAACAGAACGGCAACCCCTGCATCCCCATGTTCCTGCGGGCGCTGGAAATCTAGCGTTCTTTTCGTCTGAGCCTCGCTGATGAGCGGGCAGCGGAACAAGAGTCCCTACAGAAGCCCAAGTGCCAGCTGGGGGTAGGAGCGCACAACCGCCTCGCGCCTGTCTGCATCCACCACAAGGACAAAGGCCATGCCTTCGACCGTCGCGGACACGCGATGCGGACGCTTTCGCAGGTATGCCTCGAGTTCCAGCAGCCCATGGGGAAGGTCGTCGGGCCGCACAAGCCGCGAGCCTTCTTCCCCTTCGAGCCTGACTTCACCCATGACGAGCTGGAAGAGCTTGTCGGCGGGTTCGCCCGCGGAGAAGAGCACATCCCCGGCATCGGCCATGCGTTTCTCGGGAGCCAGGGAGAACCTCGACTGGAGATCCTTCAGGTTGTCGTTGGTCTCGATCAGGCGCTGGGCCAGCTGGCGGAAGATGATCCTCAGCAGCGCAGGAAACTGCTCCACGATGACTTCGATATGATGCTGTTTGAGACACAAGGCGAGGGTCCGGCCGGAAGAGCGCACGGATGCGGAACGGCGCTGGGTTCCGAAATAGGCCATCTCCCCGACGATGGAGGGCAGGCAGGGATCCACCGTCACCGTGGCAAGGATCGTGGGTTGGGCCCGACGCACCTCCGGAGCGCGTGCGACGACGTAGGCGCCGTCCAGGACAATGAAGAGCTCTTGGGACTCTTCCCCTTCGCGCATCAGGTACTCGCCATCGCGATAGACCCGGGGCTCGATATCAGGGCACTGGCTCAGGAGAGCCGGGAGTTCCGTGCCCTCGTCCAGGTTGAAGTGGCTGACGTCAAAGGTGTCTGGCATTCGGACTCCGCCGGAAGGCCCTAGTAATCAAAGGAACTCCCGCCGATGAACTCTCGCAGGATGGAGGTGTGGGGAACCTCGTCGGAAAAGACGGGCACGAACATCCGGAGGAAGTTGAGCAGGCGGTAGGCCTCACCGAAGGATTCGTCATCATTGGGCACCTCCAGGAGGAAGCGCTCGGCGTACATCCGCAGCACAGCGGGTTCGTAGATCAGGGTGGAGTTGAAGAGCACATCCGCCTCCTCCTGGAAGGGGTAGATGTTGCGCTGTTCGCCCCGGAGCACCGATCCCCACATGGCGATGGTGCGGCTGGCGCTGTGGCCCCGGTACTTGCGGTCCCGCACGATGCGGCGGATCAGGCGGACATCCGTGGTCATGATCCGATTGTGATCGTCCAGACTCAACTGAGTAAGGGCGCTGATGTAGATCTTGAGCTTACGGTCCGCATCGACGGCAGCGGTCAAGGCAGGATTCAGCCCGTGGATCCCCTCCACCATCAGGATGTCATTGGGCCCAAGCTTCAGGGACTCGGTCTTCCGGGCACGGGTGCCACTGAAGAAGTCGTAGGTGGGCACTTCCACCGTCTCCCCGGCCAGGAGCTGCTCCATGTGCTGGTTGAAGAGGGCCACATCCACGGCCTCCAGACACTCGAAGTCCGGCTTCCCGAATTCGTCCAGGGGCGTCTCGTCCCGACCTACGAAGTAGTTGTCCGTGGAGAGGGTGATGGGACGCAGGCCGTTCACCCGCATCTGGATCATGAGGCGTTTGCTGAAGGTGGTCTTGCCGGAGGAGGAGGGCCCAGCGATGAGCACCAGCCGCACCCGATCCTTCCGGGCCGCCACGACATCTGCGATCTCGGCGATCTTCTTCTCGTGGAAGCCCTCGGCGATCTTGATCAGTTCGTCGATCTCCCCCGAAAGACAGCCCCCGTTGAGCTCCCCCACATTCGTCACCCCCAGGATGCGATTCCAGTCCTTGGTCTCCCGGTAGATCTGGAAGAGATGGGGCTCGGGGAGGAAGGGAGGGATGGTATCGGGCTCGGTCGTGCTGGGAAAGCGCAGGATGAAGCCGGAAGCATAGGCCACCAGCTCAAAGCGATCGATGAGGCCCGTGGAGGGAACCACCGGCCCCTGCTGGATGTCCTTGAAGACCCCGCAGCCCACCAGCTTGACCTCGATCCATCGGGTGGTCGTGAGGAGTTTGACCTTGTCCTCGTACCCCTCGGCCTGGAAGTATTCCTTGGCCTCGGCGCTGGTGAGGGTGCTTCGCTGGAAGGGCCGGTTCTCCGCCACGATCTGCCGCATCCTGGTCTCGACCTCCCGGAGGCAGTCCTCGGTCTGGGGCGTCTCGCACACCAGTTCGAAGTGGTAGCCCCCCGCCAGAGACTGGCCCACGATGATCCGGGCCGCAGGGTGCAGTTCCTTGATGGCCTCGAAGAGGATCAGGCAGGCCGAGCGGCGATAGACCGCCGTCCCCTCCCGCTGCCCGTAGGCCACAGGGGTGAGATGGCAGGCATGCTGGATGGGGGTATCAAGGCTCACCAGTTGCTGGTTCAGCTTCGCCGCCAGGGGCCGACCCCCCCGGGGGGGATAGCGCTTGAAAAGTTCACTGATCCGTTCGCCAGCCTTGAGGGGAAGCCGCTGGCCCTCCATAGTGATCTCGATCTGGGTCATGAACACGTCCTTTGGAGGAGTCTATCGGAAGTCTGCTGGCGTCACATGATGGGGCGTGGCACCCCCCAAGCGTTCAGGGCGTGTTTCAGGAATAAATGAATTAATTAAATATATATCCACATTCACCCCCCGGATCGCACAGGTCAGCGCCACCCCCTGCCAGCCACAGGTGGTCACAGGTGGTCACAGGCGATTAACCCATTACTTTCAATGAAACAGAGACATTATCAGCTTGACAAAAGCACCCAGTTCAGCTTAAATTTCGAACGATCGATCAACGCCAAGTGATGGCGACAATGCACTGCGTTCAAGAAGACCAGGAGAACTCCATGGGAGATTTCGCTTCGGATCCCTATTACCGCACCATCAAGGCTCAGAGTGCCCGGTGGATGGCGGTAGTCTGCCTTGTGGCCACGGCAGGTGCGGCCCTCGGGTGCAAAACGACCCCTCCCCCCAGGCCCCTTTCAGAGGTGTCTTTCCAGGTCATCGCCCCCGAACGGACGGTTCTGACCACCGAACTCCCTGGACGGACCTCGGCATTTCTCGTGGCCGAAATCCGCCCCCAGGTGAACGGCATCATCCAGAAGCGGCTCTTCCAGGAGGGCTCGGACGTCAAGGCAGGGAGCACCCTCTACCAGATCGATCCGGCCCCTTACCAGGCGGCCTTGGATCAGGCCCAGGCAGCCCTGTCGATCGCCGAGGCCGCGCTCCCCACCGCCCGTTCCAGGGCCGAGCGCTCCAAGAAGCTTGTGGCCATCCATGCCGTGGGACAACAGGAGGCCGATGAGGCCGAGGCCGCCCACCAGCAGGCCATCGCCAATGTGGCGGCAGCCAAGGCGGCCGTGGACAGCGCCCGGATCAACCTCTCCCACACCCCCATCAAGGCCCCCATCTCAGGACGCACGGGCATGTCCAGCGTTACCGTCGGCGCCCTGGTCACCGCCTACCAGGCTACGGCCCTGGCCACCGTCCAGCAGCTCGACACCATCTACGTGGATGTCACCCAATCCAGCTCCGATCTGCTCCGCCTCCGCAAAAACCTGGAGAGCGGACGGATCAAGAGCGGCAGCGGCGAACGCAAGGCGAAGCTGATCCTTGAGGACGGCACGACCTACCCCCTGGAAGGCAAGCTTCAGTTCCGGGACGTGACGGTGGATCCGGCCACGGGTGCCATCACACTGCGCATGGTCTTCCCCAATCCCAAGCGAATCCTCCTGCCTGGCATGTTCGTCCGAGCCGTGATCGAAGAGGGGATCAGCGACCAGGCCATCCTGGCCATGCAGCAGGGCGTGACCCGCGACCTCAAGGGCAACCCCATCGCCATGGTCCTGAACGCCTCCAACCAGGTGGAGCAGCGCGTCCTCACCGTGGACCGCACCATCGGCAACAAGTGGCTGGTGACCAGCGGTCTCCAGCCCGGCGACCGCCTCATCGTGGAAGGCCTCCAGAAGATCCGGCCGGGCATCACCGTCAAGGCTGTGCCCTTCCAGGCCTCGGCCGCCGGAAAGTAGGAGAGTTTCATGTCTGAATTCTTCCTCAAACGCCCGGTATTCGCCTGGGTCATCTCCATCGCCATGATGCTGGGCGGCATCCTGGCCATCTACTTCCTGCCGATCTCCCAGTACCCGTCCATCGCTCCGCCCTCCATCAGCATCAGCGCAACCTACTCCGGTGCCTCCGCCAAGACCATCGAGGACAGCGTTACCCAGATGATCGAGCAGAAGATGACGGGCCTGGACCAGATGCTCTACATGTATTCCACCAGCGACTCGGCGGGCAACGCCCAGGTGACCCTCACCTTCGCCCCCGGCACCGATCCGGACATGGCCTGGGCCAAGGTCCAGAACAAGCTCCAGCTGGCCCTTCCCTCCCTGCCTGACGTGGTTCAGCAGCGCGGCGTCACCGTGAGCAAGTCCACCCGCAACTATCTGATGATCGTGGGTCTCACCACCGATGACAGCAGCCTGGACAACGCCTCCCTGAACGACTACGCCTCCTCCAAGCTGGAGTCCACCCTCTCCCGGGTCCCGGGCGTGGGCGAGGTGACCATCTTCGGCACCGGCCTGTCCATGCGGGTATGGTTCGATCCCGACAAGCTCACCCAGTACGGCCTGACCCCCGCCAACGTGGCCACCGCCGTCGGCGCCTACAACGTGGAGGTCTCCGCCGGCCAGCTGGGCGGTGCCCCCACGCTCCCCGGCCAGCGCATGAACGCCTCAATCCTGGTGCAGTCCATGCTCACCACCCCCGAGGAGTTCGCCAACATCCCCATCCGAACCAATGCGGATGGCTCCGTGGTCCGGGTGAAGGACATCGGCCGCACCGAGTTGGCCTCTGAGTCCCCGGACATGCGGATGTCATTCAACGGCAAACCCGCAGGCATGATCGCCATCCGTCTGGGGGCCGGGGCCAACGCCCTGGATACCGCCAACGGTGTGAAGGCCAAGATGGCGGAGCTTTCCAAGTTCTTCCCCCAGGGCATGAAGGTCGTTTACCCCTATGACACAACCCCCTTCGTCCGGGTGGCAATCAACGAGGTGTTCAAGACCCTCATCGAGGCCATCATCCTGGTGTTTGTGGTGATGTATCTCTTCATGGGCAACCTCCGGGCCACCCTGATCCCCACCATCGCCGTGCCGGTCGTGCTTCTGGGCACCTTCGGCGTCCTGGCCCTCTGCGGTTACTCCATCAACATGCTGACCATGTTCGCCATGGTGCTGGCCATCGGCCTCCTGGTGGACGATGCCATCGTGGTGGTGGAGAACGTCGAGCGCGTGATGAGCGAGGAGGGCCTCTCCCCCTGGGAAGCCACCCGCAAGTCCATGAAGGAGATCAGCAGCGCCCTCATCGGCATCGGCCTGGTGCTTTCCGCGGTCTTCGGCCCCATGGCCTTCTTCCCGGGCTCCACCGGCGTCATCTACCGTCAGTTCTCCGTCACGGTGGTGGCTTCCATGCTGCTCTCCGTGCTGGTAGCCCTGATCCTGACCCCCGTGCTCTGCGCGAGCCTCCTCAAGCCGGTCCCGAAGGGACACGAGGCCGCCGAAACCGGATTCAAGCTCCTGCGCCCCTTCTTCCTCTGGTTTGACCGCACCTTCTACAAGGTCCGCGATGCCTACATGCGCTTGGTCAGCCACGTGCTGGGCAAGAAGGTCCGCTACGGCGTGGTCTTCCTCCTGATCATCGTTGCCATGGGCTACTCCTACAAACGGATGCCCACCGGCTACCTCCCGGATGAGGATCAGGGCTCCCTGATGGCCATGGTCCAGCTTCCTGCGGGCTCAACCCTGGAGCAGACCGAAGCCTTCTTGCAGAAGGTCCGGCAGCACTTCCTGGTGGATCAGGCCGATGCGGTCAAGTCCTGCATGACCGGCGCCGGTATGAGCTTCGCGGGCAGCGGCCAGAACCAGGCCCTGGTCTTCGTGCAGCTCAAAGACTGGCACCTGCGCGAAAAGCCGGGGCTCAAGGCCCAGGATGTGGCCGGCAAGGCCATGATGGCCCTGGGCGGTTCAAAGGATGCCTCCTTCTTCGCCTTCGCCCCCCCTCCCGTCACCGAACTCGGCACCGCCACAGGCTTCGACTTCATGCTCCAGGACCGCGGCGATCTCGGCCACATTAGCCTCACGGGCGCCCAAGGCCAGCTCCTGGGCGCCGCCGCCCAGGATTCCCGGCTCACCCGGGTCCGTCCCAACGGCATGGCCGATGTGCCCCAGTACAAGGTGGACATCGACTGGGCCAAGGCCGGTGCCCTGGGGGTTTCGGTCAGCGACATCCAGAGCTACGTCTCTGCCGCCTTCGGCAGCGACTACATCAACAACTTCGTCCAGGGCGGCCGCGTGAAGCGCGTGTATGCCCAGGCTGACGCCCAGTTCCGCACCAGTCCCGAGGACTTCAACCGCATCCACATCCGCAACAGCAAGGGCACCCTCGTCCCCCTCTCGGCCATCGCCACCAGCCGCTGGGTCTATGGTTCCCCGCGCCTGGAGCGCTACAACGGCTTCCCCGCCATGAACATCCAGGGCGAGGCCGCCACCGGCAAGAGCACCGGCGAGGCCATGCAGGCCATGGAGGAGCTCGTCAAGAACCTGCCCCAGGGCGTGAGCTCCGAGTGGACCGGTCTCTCCTACCAGCAGCGCATGTCCGAGTCGCAGACCGGCCTGCTCTACAGTTTCTCGATCCTGGTGATCTTCCTGGTGCTGGCGGCCCTCTATGAGAGCTGGACGGTGCCCATCACGATCATCATGGCCTTGCCCCTGGGCGTGATCGGCGGCGTGCTCGCCACCTCCCTGCGCGGGCTGTCCAACGACGTCTACTTCCAGATCGGTCTCCTGACCGTGCTGGGCCTCACCACCAAAAACGCCATCCTCATCGTCCAGTTCGCCAAGTCCGGCATGGAGGAGCAGGGCCTGAGCCTGATGGATGCCACCCTAGAGGCGGCCAAGCTCCGGCTGCGCCCCATCCTCATGACCTCCATCGCCTTCGGCTTCGGCGTGCTGCCCCTCGCCATCGCCTCCGGCGCAGGCGCAGGCGCCCAGGTTGCCATCGGCACCTGCGTGCTGGGCGGCATGATCACGGCCACCTTCCTGGCGGTGATCTTCATCCCACTCTTCTACGTGGCGGTGGTCCAATTTTTCAGCCGGAAGAAGAACGTAGAAACCAGTCTCCCGGTGGAGGAGTGACATGAAGACTCTAAAGCTCCTCCCCGTCCTGGGGCTCCTCCTAGCCACCGGATGCAACCTGACACCCAAGCTCGACCGGCCCGCCGCCCCGGTGCCGCCGGACTGGGGGCGTCCCGCCCAGGAGGGGGCCCCCCAGGCCGCCGCCCTGAACTGGAAGGAATACATCACCGACCCGGGCATGCGGACCGTCATCCAGATCGCCCTGGACCACAACCTGGACCTGAGGGCGGCCGCCCTCAACGTGGAGAAGGCCCAGGCCACCTACCGAATCCAGCGCGGCAACATCCTGCCAACGGTGGGTGTCCAGGGGACTTCCACCAACTACCGCGTCTCCGAGAGGCAGGCCAGCGATGGCCAGGCCTACGTCTACCGCCAGAACACGGCCTATGCCGTTGGGGTCTCCTGGGAGCTGGATTTCTTCGGCCGACTCCGCAGCCTCAAAGACCAGGCCCTGAACACCTACCTCGCCACGGAGCAGGCCCACCAAGCCACCCAGATCTCCCTGGTGGCCACCGTGGCCCAGGCATACTTGCAGTGCGCGGCGGATGCCGAGTGCCTGGCCTTGGCCCAGTCCACCCTGGAGGCCCATAAGGCCACCCTGGACATGCAGGGCAAGAGCTACGAGGTGGGCGTGGCCTCCGAACTGGATCTGAAGCAGACTCAGAGCCAAGTCGAGTCCGCCCAGGTCGAGGAGGCCCGCTACAAACGCCTGGTAGCCCTGGACCGGAACGCCCTGGACCTGCTGGCCGGCCAGTCCCTCAGCGCCAACCTCCTGCCCTTGGACCTCAGTCGGGTCCAGGAACTGAAGGACGTGAGCGCGGGTCTATCCTCCCAGGCGCTCCTGGGTCGACCCGACATCCTGATGGCCGAGTACCAGCTCAAAGCGGCCAACGCCAACATCGGCGTAGCCAGGGCGGCCTTCTTCCCCAGCATCAGCCTGACCTCCGGCCTGGGCGCCATGAGTTCCGAGGTTTCGGGCCTCTTCCAGTCCGGCAGTCGGACTTGGCTCTTCACCCCCACGATGCAGATGCCGCTTTTCTCCGGCGGTTCCCTATGGGCCAATCTCAAGGTCTCCAAGGTCAGCAAGGAGATCGCGGTCGCCGATTACCAAAAGGCCATCCAGACGGGTTTTCGGGAAGTGGCGGACGGGCTTGTCACCCGCGAGTCCCTGGTGGACCAGGTGAAAGCCCAGCAAGCCCTAGTGGCCTCCCTGGACACCGCCCACAAGCTAGCCAAGGCCCGCTACGAAGCGGGCATGGACGGCTACCTGAACGTCCTCGTGACCCAGCGCTCACTCTTCAGCGCCCAGCAGGCCCTGGTAGCTACCCGTCTGGCCCAGCAGACCAACCAGATCACCCTCTATAAGGCGCTGGGAGGGAGGCTGTAGGCTCCGGCAGGTAGATCCGCCAAATAGGGCGAAAGGGCATGGCAGAAGCACGACTCTGCTTTCCCTTTCGCCCTTGGCAGCAAATACGTTATTGATTCGTACCCTCCTTTTCAGTCCTTACCAACGATCCGATCCAGGGCTAACCTAGCTCCATGCACCCCACCGCCATCGTCCTTCTCAACCTGGGTGGCCCCGCATCTCTGGACGAGGTGCAGCCATTCCTGCTGAATCTCTTCCAGGACCGGGAGATCATCAAGCTGGGCCCGGCCTTCCTCCAGCCCCTCATCGCCCGGCTCATCGTCGCGTCCCGCCTCCTGGAGGTCCGGACCCGGTATGCCAGCATCGGAGGCAGGAGCCCAATCCTCCCGGAGACCCAAGCCCAGGCGGTCGCCCTGGCCCAGGCCCTGGCGGAGACCGGGCACCCCATGGAGGTCCGTCCCGTCTTCCGCTACAGCCCCCCCAGGGCAGGTGGGGTCCTTCGGGAATTGGCGGGGCTGGGCATCCGACGCATACTGCCCGTGACGCTCTATCCCCACGCCTGCAACGCCACTACCGGCTCCAGCATGGGCGAGCTGAAACGGGAGGCCGCTGACCTGGAGCTGGAGATCCTGCCCGGCGTTCAGTCCTATGCGACCGACCCTGGCTACCTGGACGCCCTGGAGGCTTTGCTGCGGACCACCCTGGCCCAGGCTCCGGGCGCAACCGTGGTCTTCAGTGCCCACAGCCTGCCCCTCAAGCAGATCCAGGGGGGGGATCCCTATGAGCGCGAGACCCAGGCCACAGTGGAGGCCCTGAAGGCACGCCTGGGGGATATCCCCGGGGGCTATCGCCTGGCCTACCAGAGCAAAGTGGGGCCCGTGGCCTGGCTGGAACCCTCCCTGGGTTCGGTCCTCAAGGAACTCGGGGGCCGCGAGGTCGTGGTGATGCCGATCAGCTTCGTGGGGGAGCACATCGAAACCCTCTTCGAGCTGGATATCGAGTACCGGGAACTGGCAGGGAAGTGCGGCGTGACACGCTTCCTCCGGGTGCCCGCCCTGGGGACGGATCCCACTTTCATCGGCGCCCTGGCGCACCTCGCACTGCAAGGACTCTCATGAGCACCCTCGTTCTCGGCGCTGGCATCTCCGGACTCCTCGCGGCCTGGCACCTCCATCGCAGAGGGGAATCCGTGGAGGTCTGGGAGGCTGAGTCGCAGATTGGCGGATGGATGCAGACCCTGCCCTGGCCCACCCTGGACGGCCGGGAGGGCCGCATGGAGCGGGGCCCCCAGGGGCTCCTGGTGGCTCCCGGCAGCGCCACGGATCTGCTCTTCAAGGAACTGGGGCTGTCCCTGAACAGCCCCGGCAAGGGCGCCCGGTGGGTCGGCAAGGGCCAGGGCCTCATCTCTGTGCCCGCCCACCCCATGGGCCTTGCCTTCACCCCACTGATGTCCATCCGCACCAAGCTGCGTATGGCTCTGGAGCCCTTCCAGCCGGTGCGCCCGGCGGAACCCGAAGAGAGCCTCTACGACTTCATCGCCCGCCGGGCAGGCAAGGGCATGGCCGACGAGCTCCTGGCTCCCATGGTGGCGGGCATCCTGGCGGCCCCCCCCAAGGTCCTGAGCGTGGACGCCATCCCCAAGCTGCGGCAGTGGGAAGCCTTCGGCAGCCTCTTCAACGGAGTGCGCAAGTCCGGCATCAGCCACCTCATGGTCCCCGAGGGCGGCATGGGAAGCCTTCCCAAACGTCTGGCAGAGCAACTCCCCCAGGTGCGCACAGGACTGCGTGCGACGGGCCTGGAGCCTTGCGCCTCCGGCTGGCGGGTGAAAGCCCAGGGGGAGAGCCGGGAAGTGGCGCAGGTCATCCTGGGCCTTCCGGCTTTCGAAGCGGCGGCCCTTCTGGCCCCCGTGGCCCCGGCCAGTGCCCTGGCACTGGAATCCATCCCCTACACTTCCGTCAAGCTCTGGCACAGCCGTCACGCCCCCCTGGCCCCCTTCAAGGACGGTTTCGGCTTCCTCATCGACCCGGAATTCGGTCGCCCCTACCTGGGCACCCTGGTGCCTTCCTGGATCGATCCGGGGTCGGCTCCCTCGGACCTCATGCAGCTGCGCAGCTTCATCGGGGATTCGGCCCTGTGGGAGGATCCGGAACCGGATACCCCCAAGGATTGGCTCTGGACCGCGCGCCATCTCCGACGCTGGCTCCCGGAACTGGGGGAGGCCTTCCAGACCCACGAGGAGATCAGTCCCAACGCCATCCCTCGCCCGGTGGTAGGCCACCGGACCTGGGTGCGGGAGGCCCTGGAAGGACTTCCGAAGGGATTGGACTGGATCAGCAACGCCCGCTTCGGCGTGGGCGCCCGGGATGTCATCGAAGGGGTGCCGGAGGCCCTGGATTAAACCGCTGTCCAGGAATAACATGAGCAGGCATCCATACAAGCGACATAAGGGACCTTAGCGGAACGACCTGAATCGCACAGGTGGTTCAGCAAATGCCCCATGGAAGCCGCAGGAGTTCAATCCTGAAGCTCCGCTCGTCGATGGAAAGCCAAGTTCTTCAATCAGACCCTCCATGCCCCTCACTCTCACCCTCACCCTCCTGGCAGTCCCGCTCCTGGCCCTGGGGGCGGCCCTGCTTGCGGTTTGGAGACTGAAGACGGGGCTCCAGAAGGTCCAAACCATGGATCAACTGAACCGGGAGCGCTTCCACAAATGCCTTTCCGGGGTCCATGACCTCGTGTGCGAAGTGGACCACGAAGGGCATCTGACCTTCATGAACAGCCACTTCAAGCACGAGTTGGGATACACATCCGAAGAATGCCTGGGACGCCGTCCCTCTGAATTGGGAATCATTCCCCCCGATGAACTGGAGATGCACCGGGAGGTGCTGGCCAAGGCCCTGGCCGTGGGGAACACTCCGCCCCTGGAACACCGGATGAAACACAAGGGCGGGGAGCTGCTGCGCTATGAAAGTCGCGCCACGGTTTTCATCCATCCCATGGGCGAGAGGCGGGTCACCATCATCTCCCGCTGCATCGAAGGCGAACGGCAGACCCAGGAGCAACTCCATCAGACAAGCGCCCTCCAAAGCCTCCTGCTGGACAACAACGCCCTGGGCATCGCCCTCATCAGTCACCACACCATCGACTGGGTCAATCCCAGGTTGGCGGAGATGCTGGGGGTACCCCAGGAGCAGCTCCAGGGCGCCCCTTCGGATATCGTGGAGAGCAGCCTGGGGACTGGGGAATCATTCAGAGAAAACGCCATTCAACCCCTATCCCGAGGCGAGTGGTTCGATCAGGAAGCCGAGTTCTACAGGTCCGACAGCACCCCTTTCTGGGGTCGGGTGATGGGCAAGGCCCTCCACCCCGAGAACGTGGATGCGGGCACCATATGGCTTCTGGAGGACATCACCGCCCGCCACCATGCCGAAGTGGCCCTCCGGCAATCCCTGAAGCTGGAAAGCCTGGGCATCCTGGCTGGGGGCATCGCCCACGACTTCAACAACCTGCTGGCTGCCATCCTGGGGAACCTCAACCTCGCCCAGAGCAAACTCCCCGAGGACTCCAAGGCCCTGGACTACCTGGAACGGGTGGAACGCACGGTGATCAGGGCCTCGGACCTCACCCGTCAGATGCTGGCCTACTCCGGCCGGGGCCAGTTCGTGATCAAGCCCCACGACCTGAACCGGGTTGTCGAGGAGGTGACCCACCTCCTCCAGGCCTCCCTCTCCAAGAAGATCAGCCTCCGGTTCAAGCTGAGCCCCGGACTCCCCCCCTTCATGGCAGATGCGGCCCAGATCCAGCAGGTGGTGATGAATCTCGTGACCAACGCCGCGGACGCCATCGGGGAGGGCGAGGGATCCATAACCATCGCCACGGAATTCCAGGCCCTGGATAGGGCATTCATCTCCACGACCTTCCCCACGAACCACCTGCGCCCAGGCCCCTATGTCGTCATGAGCGTGGAGGATACGGGGTGCGGCATGAGCCGGGCAATCCTGAACCGGATCTTCGACCCATTCTTCACCACCAAGCTCACCGGGAGGGGCCTGGGGCTATCAGCCATGCTGGGCATCCTCCGGGGGCACGATGCCGATATCAAGATCTACAGCGAAGAGGGCAAGGGCTCGGTCTTCAAGGTCTTCTTCCCGGCCTCGATCAACGGACCTGAAGCTCCCTTCGAAGTCGAAGAGGAGACCACGGAGCTATTCTCCGGGAAGACCCTGCTGGTGGACGACGAGACCGTGATCCTGGAGATCACGCACGCCGCCCTGGGAGCCCTGGGCTTTGAGGTGGTGACGGCCGGGGACGGCCTTGAGGCCCTGCAGATCTTCAAGAAGAGCCCCTACGACTTCGACCTCGTGCTGATGGATGTCACCATGCCACGGATGGATGGCATGGAGGCCTTCGACGCCATGCGCCGAGTTCGCCCCGATGTGCCCGTAATCCTCACCAGTGGCTACAGCGATCTGGAGTCCCTCCAGGGCCCCCTGGGACAAGGCCTGGCGGGTTTCCTTCAGAAGCCCTACCAGATCAAGGATCTCCGGAAGGCCATCAGGGCCTGCCTCCAGGGGAAGTGATAGAGAAAAAGACACCACACTATATCTTGAGCTTCCGCCGCAGCATCCCGAGCATCATGTTGCCCTCGGGAACCCGCAGGGCGAGGATCGCCAGGAAATAGACGAGGGAGCCGACGGCAATGAGGGGGAACAGCCGCAAGGCCATGCCCCAGAAGCCATGGAAGGTCCCCAGTCCCCCGAAACGCCCCCCCAACCAGACCGCCAGCCCCATGGGCACACTGGCGCAGACCATTCCACCCCAGCCCCGCAGCACCCGAGCATAGGGAATCCGCGGCATCTGCCGGGCCAGACTGGGGAGCAGCACCGAAAGCCCAGCCAGGCTCGCCAGACCGTTGGCCAGGGCGATGCCCCGGGTCCCCAGGGGACCCATCAGGAGTGCGGAGAAGAGCACATTGGCCCCGAGCCCCACCAGGGCGGCGTAGGCGGGGGTCCGGTAGTCCTTGAGGGCGTACAGGCATTGGGCCACGATCCGTCCCGTGGCGATGAAGAGGAGTCCGACGCACTGGTAGGCCAGGGTGTCACCGGTCCAAGCCACGGTGGCTGCCCCGTAACGACCACTCTGGAAGATCAGGGAGATGATGGGCCTGGCCAGGACCGCCATGCCCACACTGGCCGGAATGGCCAGGAGGGCCGTGCCTCGCAGAGCCCCAGCCAGGCTGTCCCGGAGCCCGTCCATGTCCCCGGCGTCCACCAGACGACTCATGACCGGCAGGCTGACGGTGGCCACACTGGCGGAGAAGAGCCCCAGAACCATCTCTCCCATCATGTTGGAGTTGAAGAGCACCGTCTGGGCCCCCACGGCGAGGTGGGAGGCCAGGAAGGTGGAGACGAAGACATTGATGGGGTGGACGCCGGTGCCCAGGAGGCCGGGGGCCATGCGCTTGAGGGCCTTCCTGACACCGGGGTGGCGCCAGAAGAAGCCCCATTGGATGCCATAGCCCAGCGTCCTGAAGGTAGGCCAGAGGACGAAGAGCTGGACCAGTCCCCCCACCAGCACGGCCAGGGCGAAGAAGAAGCTTGCCCGCCGGGGATCCTGGGCCGCCCCAGGCACCCACGTCATGCAGCCGTAGCCGAAGACCATGAAGGCGAGGTTCCAGAAGGTCGAGACGGAGGCGGGAAGGCCGAAGCGGCCCTTGAGGTTGAGCACCGCCGCAAGCCCGGCGGTGAGGCTCACCAGGGCCAGGTAGGGGAACATGATGCGCCCCAGGGCAGTGGTGAGGATCAGATCCTCGGGAGCGGGACGAGTCCCGGAGAGCACCTGCCCGAGGAGGATCAACTGCTGCCCCAGGGGCGCCCCGGGGGAAAGGCGCCCCATCATCAGGAGCCCGGTCAGCACGCCCATCAGCAGAATCCCGGCCACGCAGAGCAGCAGCAGAACCATGGCCAGGGTCCCCAGGAACCGTGCAACAAGCTCGCGCCCCGCCTCCGGACCCTCCTGGGCCTCGGTCTCGCTGAGTGTGGGCAGGAAGGCGCTGGTCATGGTGCCCTCCGCCGTGAAGCGCCGCAGGAGATTGGGCAGGCGGAAAGCCACGAAGAAGGCGTCCGCCGCCGGCCCCGCCCCCAGGAAAGCCGCCAGCAGCCGGGACTGAAGCATGCCGGAGATCCGGGAGAGGAGGGTCATGAGGCCCACCACCACTGCCGAGCGGAGGTGGGAGGAAGGGGCTTTGGACGGTTCTGCCATGCCTCCATTCGACCATGAAACCAGCCAGGGTTACCCTCCGGGAGCGCAGAGATCACAGCCAGGCCACACCAGTGGAACATCCTGAGGCATGCCACGCGTACGTGCCGTCTTCCTCTCGGATCTCCACCTGGGCACCCGGGCCTGCCAAGCTGAGCGCCTGTTGGCGTTCATGAAGGAGCATCCAGCCGAAAGTGTCTACTTGCTCGGAGACATCGTGGACTTCTGGGCCATGGGGCGCTCACTGCATTGGGCGGGATCCCACAACACCGTGGTGCAGAAGCTTCTCCGACGCGCCCGCCGGGGGGAACAGGTGATCATCGTCCCGGGCAACCACGACGAGGCCCTCCGGGACTACTGTGGGAGCGACTTCGGGGGGATCCGCCTGGAGCGGGAATGGATCCATGAAAGCGCCGATGGCAGGCGCTTCCTGCTGGTCCATGGCGATGAGTTCGATCACGTGACCCGGTATCACAAGTGGGTGGCCCTCCTTGGGGACACGTCCTACAACATCCTGGTGCGGATGAATCTCTGGATCTCCTGGTTCAGACGGCAGCTGGGCCTCCGGGGACACTGGTCCCTGGCAGGCTATGCCAAGCGGAGAGTCAAAACGGCCCTTGAATACCTCTTCGAGTTCGAGGGAAACGTGCTCCGGGCAGTCCGGGCCAAGGGACTGGATGGCGTCATCTGCGGGCATGTGCACTGGGCCAAGATCCACGAGCATGACGGCCTTCTCTACGCCAATTGCGGAGACTGGGTGGATAGCTGCACGGCCATCGTCGAGCACCTGGACGGGCGGCTGGAGGTGGTCGAGTGGACGGAAGACGCCCTCGATTCGGGCCAGAGAACAGACGCACAGGAGGTCTTGACATGAGGGTGCTGCTCCTTTCGGATGTCTACTTCCCCCGCATCACCGGGGTCTGTACAGCCCTCCAGACCTATCGGGCCCAGCTGGCCCATATGGGGGTTGAGACCCACCTCATCGCCCCAGCCTACGGGAAGGGGTGCGAGGAACCGGGCATCACCCGCCTATCCTCCCGTCCCGTCCCCTTCGACCGCGAGGATCACCTCATTCGCCCATCCCTCTTCAAGACCACTGCGATACGCATGGCCAGGGATTTCGATGTGATCCACATCCACACCCCCTTCTCCGCCCATGGAGCGGGACTGGCGGCAGCCCGAAAGCACGGCCTCCCGGTGCTGGCCACCTACCACACCCTCTTCGAGGAATACCTCCACCTCTACGCCAAGTTCCTCCCCAGAGCCTTCACGCGAACCCTGGCCCGGCGCCTTTCCAGGCGACAGTGCAACCAGATGGATGGGGTGATCGTTCCATCCACGGCCATGGCCCAGCGCCTCAAAGACTACGGCGTGAGCAGCCCCCTGCATGTGCTGCCCACGGGCATCCCGGTCGAACGTTTCACAGGGGGTGACAGGCGGCGCTTCCGGGCCTCCCAGGGAATCTCTCCGGAGCGGACAGTCGCACTGTTTCTGGGCCGGATGGCCCACGAGAAGAACCTGCACTTCCTGCTGGAGGCCTTCCGGCAAGCCTTGGCTGAGTGTCCGGACCTGCTGCTAATCCTGGCCGGGGAAGGGCCCGCGGAACTGGAGATCAGGGCCCAGGCCGCAGCCTGGGGCATGAATACCTCCGTGCGATTCCTGGGCAACATGGACCGGGTCCTGGCCCTGCCAGACTGCCTGGCAGGGGCGGATTTCTTCACCTTTGCCTCCCTGACCGAAACCCAGGGACTGGTGCTCCTGGAAGCCATGGCGGCGGGACTCCCCGTCGTGGCTTTGGGGGAGATGGGCACCCTGGACATCCTCAAGCCCGAGTCGGGGGCCAAGGTGCCGCCCAACGATGCCAGGGCCTTCGCCATGGCGATGGCGGAAGTCGCCCGCAACGCAGAACTCCGTCAAAGCATGTCCGAGGCTTCCCGAGCGTGGGCCTCAAGATGGTCCGACCGCAGCTTGACCCAGCGCCTTGCGGATCTCTACCAGCTGGTTGGGATGCGCGGGGACAGACCAGGGCAGCCCCTGATGGCCAACCCTCTGGTGCAATAGAATGGAACGCATGATTCCACCCCCCTTCCGGCAACGCATCCCCTACGGCCCAGAGCCTTCCCAGTTCTATGAGCTCTGGCTACCGGAGGGGCCTCTCCGGGGAGCGATCCTGGCGATCCACGGGGGCCTCTGGCTTTCCCGATACGAACTGTCGCACCTGAACCCGATCTGCGCCGACTTGGCCGCCGAGGGCTTCGTCGTGGCCAACCTGGAATACCGGCGTGTCGGCAACCCAGGCGGGGGATGGCCCGGGAGCTTCGAGGATGTCCTGACGGGATTCAAGGCCGCTCGCTCAGCCTTCCCGGATCTCCCATGGAAGGTCCTGGGGCATTCGGCGGGGGGCCACCTCGCCCTGCTGCTGGGCTGCGCCTCCCAGGCCATGGAAGCCGTCCTGGCCCTGGCCCCGGTTTCCTGCATGGCCTGGCCCCCACAATCCCCCCTGTGCCAGGAAGCCATCGCCGATTTCCTGGGGGGAGATCAGGCCGAGATCCCCGAGACCTACCGGGAGGCATGTCCTTCTGAACGTGCGTCCACAGTTCCACGATTCCTGATCCATGGGACGGCGGACGACATGGTGCCCGTAGAGATGAGTCGCCACTTCCTGTCCAAGAGGCAGGCCGACCCGGGCCCCGTCAACCTCCTAGAGATCGCTGGTGCAGACCACTTCCAGCTGATTGATCCGGCGTCGAACGCTTGGCACACGATCCGGGCCCAGGCGACAGCCCGCCAGCACCATTAAGCCGTTCCATACCGACATTCGGCGATCACACAACCCGATCAAGCCATTCCACACCGACTCAGGCACGCAGTCTGCTGTCACCACCCCCAGTGTCAAGCTCCCTGGGGTAATCATGTCGATCAAACACCTGTTTCCTCTCACCATCGTCTCCCTCCTGGCCTGCGGCGGGGGGGGCGGTGGTGCAACCATAGCCAATGGCACCTTGTCCCTCAAACTCGGTAGCGATAGCACCTCCAGCTACTCCAAAGTCTATGCCAGCCTCCAGAAGGTCGAGTACAAGAGCAGCGGTACTTCGACATGGAGCACTCTGGCCGAGGTGGAAACCACCTATGACCTCCTCGCTCTGCAGAACGGCAATAGTGCAACCCTTGCATCTGCAACCTCTCTGAAGCCAGGCACCTACTCCTTCCGCCTCACATGGGCAGGCGAGAACTACGCCTACCCATCCAAGTATCCTGGTTTCCTCCAACGGGCAGACAATTCGACGGAGTACCGGATGACCCTGCCCACCACCACGTCCGTCTCCGGCACGGTGGACGTGGCCGAAGGCTCACTCACCACCGCTGAGATCCTATTCTCCGGCAACCAGATCGCCCAGAAGCACGCCTCCCTCTCGGTGCCTTACACATTCCAGGCCACAGCGCAGGTCCTGGATCTGGCGAACTGCGCAAGGATTCTGGGCCAAGCGACCAGCGGCAGCACCCCCCTGGAGGGGGCCGAGGTCTTCGCGGAAACCGTCGACGGTAGCGGCTTGGCAACGGTTCAGCGGCGAGCTCTCACGGACAGCAATGGCCAGTTCGTGATGGAAGGCCTTCCCATCGGCAAGATCTACTACCTTGCCTCCCAGCCTGGTACCGCAACTCTGGCCTATGGTGCCGTCAGCACCAGCCCGATCACTGCCAGCAGCGCCACCGACTTCAGCGCCAACCTCTCCTTCACCTCCAGCATGGCCCCCGGCAGCCTGGATGTGTCCGTCACCCCAATCTCCACAAGCTCCCAGGGCACGTGGGTAGAACTGCGCGAGACCCTGGCAACCGCCACGGGAGTGTACAAGACCCTCGTGGTCCGATCCCAAACCGTGGACACGGAAACCGCCAAGGACACCACCTCGTTCACGGGCCTGCTCCCCAGCACCTACGGGATCATGGTTCAGCGGAGCACCAGCGGGGGCGATGCCAGCGCGTCGACAGGAAACGAAGAGCTCGTGGAAACCGGTGCCACCACCACCGCCGTGGTCGCTTATACCGACTGAAAGACTGGCGAATCTTCTCCATGTGCCACAGAATCAGTGAGCATTTCGTCGG
>NZ_KI912268.1:3146689-3234340 GCF_000242615.2 Holophaga foetida DSM 6591 | reverse complement strand
ATCATCACCATCAAAGGCGAGAGTTACCGCCTGCGGGAGAAGCGCCGAGCCGGGATCGTCCCGGCCCCGGTGCCAGCGGCCACCACCTGAGCCGCACCCAGTGGGGTGTCCTCCGCTTCGGCCTACGGCCTACGCTCCAGACACCCCACGGGCTCATACAACAAGGGGGTCAATATTCGTGTCGCCGGGTGGGTTAATTTTCATGTCGCTTGACAGTCGTCTGGCGATGCGTCAACATCGCGATGACCAAGGAGCCTTCATTTACATGGAATTGCTAGCTTTCTTACTGCGCGGGCCCGCCACACGGCGCCACCCCCGCCGCGGAGCGGCTTCGTTCAACAATCCATGCCGGACGCTGCGAGTACCAAGCCCCTGATCCTCCGCGAGGGGGACGGGATCGCCTGCGCTGGGGACTTCTGCTACACCCTGGACGGCGCCTACCAGCAAGTCCGCGAAACCTTCCGCACCCACCACCCTGACGGGGATGTGGCGCTTCTGGACCGGGCCTACCGGGTGGGGCGGAGCGCCCACGCCAGCCAGCGCCGGAAGAGTGGCGAACCGTATTTCTTCCACCCCCTGGCGGTGGCTCAGAGCTTGGCGGACTGGCGGCTGGATGCCGTCAGCATCGCCTGCGCCCTTCTCCACGACACGGTCGAAGACACCCTGATGACCATCGAGGAGGTCCGGGCCCAGTTCGGCGAGGAGATCGCCATCATCGTGGACGGCCTCACCAAGATGTCCAAGCTGGACTTCACGGACCGCACCCTCCTCAATGCAGAGAACGTCCGAAAGCTCCTGGTGGCCATGGGCAAGGATGTGCGGGTGCTCCTGGTGAAACTGGCGGACCGCATCCACAACATGCGGACCCTCGACTCCATGGGCGAGGAGAAGCGCCGCCGCATCGCCCGGGAGACCATGGAACTCTACGCCCCCCTGGCGAATCGTCTGGGCATGGGCAGCGTACGGGCCGACCTGGAGGATCTCTCCTTCTCCTACATCGAACCGGAGCGGTATCGCGAACTGAAGGATGCCATCGAGGCCAAGCACCAGAAGAGCGCCAGCCTCATCCAGGACATCCAGCACGCCCTGGAAGACGCCCTCCATTCCCAGGGGATCAAGGCCCGCGTCTTCTTCCGGGCCAAGCATCTCTACGGGATCTGGCGGAAGATGGGCATCCAGGAGAAGGGTCTGGATGATATCCACGACTGGCTGGCCTTCCGGATCATCTGCCCGGACCGGGCCACCTGCTACACCGCCATGGGCTTGGTCCACGCCCTCTACAAACCCATTCCCGGACGATTCAAGGACTACATCAGCCTTCCCAAGGACAACGGCTACCAGAGCATCCATACCTCCGTGCTCACCCCCAGCGGTGACAGCTTCGAGGTGCAGTTCCGCACCGAGGAGATGCACCAGCACGCCGAGGCCGGCATCGCCGCCCACTGGACCTACAAGGAAGGACGCATCGCCAACAAACAGGAGATCAATCAGGCCACCTTCCTGCGCCGCATGGTGGAGCTGCACCAGGACGCTAAGGACAGCCGGGATCTGGTAGCCAACCTCAAGGGCGAGCTCTCCTTCTCCCGTATCCAGGTCTTCACCCCCAAGGGGGACCTACGGAGCCTTCCCGAGGGGTCCACCCCCGTGGACTTCGCCTACAACATCCACACCGAGGTAGGGCACCGCTGCGTCGGCGCCAAGGTCAACGGGCGCATGGTCTCCCTGCGCCACACCCTGCACAACGGCGACCGGGTGGAGGTCAGCACCCGGGCCGACCACAAGCCCAGCCGGGACTGGCTCTCCTTCGTCAAGTCCGCCGGCGCCCGATCCAAGATCCAGGCCTTCATCCGTGAGCAGGAGCGCATCCAGGCCATTGCCATGGGACGGGAACGACTGGAACGAGAGGCCAAGGCCCTGAGCCTGCACCTGGACCATCCAGAGGTGAAGGCCGGACTGGAGGAACGCCTCAAGGAGCTGAAGTTCCCCAACTGGGAGGCCTTTTATGCCGCCGTAGGCTTCAACCGGATCACCATCCGGCGCCTCGTCGACCCGCTGCTCCCCGAGACAGTCCGGGCCAAGGAGGATCGGGCCACCGTCCTGAGCCCCAACGATACCGTGCTGGTGGACGACAACGTAGGCGTCCTCTACATGCTGGCCCAGTGCTGCAAGCCCATCCGGGGCGATGAGATCGTGGGCTACACGACCCGGGGTCGGGGCATCAGCATCCACCGGGTCAACTGTCCCCACCTCAGTTCCTCTTCCATGAACCCCGAGCGCCGGGTCAGCGTGGCCTGGGGGGGAAAACCTGGCAAGGGCGTTTTCGACACCGAGATCGCCATCACCGGAGAGGACCGCCCTGGCATGGTGGCCGCCATCTCCGAAGCCATACAGAAGGCCAACATCAACATGCAGCGATTCACAGCAGCGGGCGCCGAGGGCGGCACGGGCGTCTTCCACATCGCCCTGAGGGTGCGGGACCGCAACCACTTCGTCGAGATCATGAGCACCCTCCGGAAGGTCCGGGGGGTCTTTACCGTGGAGCGGGTCCGGGGCTCCATCTTCGGCAGTGTGCGCTGAGGTCTGGACGCCGCCCGCCGAGGCGCCCCCCATTCCCTGGGAGCGGGTGGAGGCCAGCCTCCGTCTGGCGAATCGACGAGGCGATCCCCATCGCCTGACCCAGCAGCATCCCGAATCGGACCGCCGTGCTGCCGTGGCCGTGGTCCTGTGGGGTGACAGCGCCGGCGCCCGCAAGCTGCTCCTGGTCCGGCGAGGTCACACAGCCCCTCAACACCCCGGGGAGTTGGCCTTCCCAGGAGGCATGGTGGAACCCTTCGACCGGGATCTTCCGGCCACCGCCCGCCGCGAACTGACGGAGGAACTGGGCCTCTCCGAGGGGCTCTGGGAACTGGGCTGTTTCCCGGATGGCGTGGCCAAGGCGCGAACCCGCTTCACCCCTGTCCTTTTCCGCTGGGAGGATCCCGATCCCCATCCGGTCCCGGGCCCCGAGATCCAGGAAGCCCTGATGCTGCCCCTTCAGGGCCTGCTGGAGGCCCCCTGGACCATTCAGGAGCTTGAACTCCTGGGAGAGCGGTTCAAGGTGCCCCGCCTGGAACTGCCGACCGGCCCCCTGTGGGGAGCGACGGCGGGCGTGCTGAAGGCGTGGCTGGAGCTACTGAAGTAATTCCAACACTAAGGCACTAAGACTCAAAGGAAAAGCAAAAGAAAGAAAAGCTGAAAAGCATTAACTTTTAATTATTCATCTTTTCTTTCTTTGCCTTTCTTCGTGCCCTTCGTGTCTTCGTGGTGGAAGTATTTTTTCAGCCCTTGAGCCTGACCAGCAGGTCCTTGGCTTCCACGCTGTCGCCCACGGCGGCGTGGAGTTCTGCGACGACGCCGTCCATGGGGGCGTAGACCGTGGTCTGCATCTTCATGGCCTCCATCATCAGGAGCTTGTCCCCCTTCTTCACCTTGGCCCCCACGGAGGTGGAGAGGCTGGCGATGAGGCCGGGGATGGGCGCTGCCACGTGGCTGGGCTCCTCCAGGTCCGCCTTGGGCCGGGCCACGGTCTTGGGGGCGATCCCCTTGTCCAGGATCTGCGCCGAGCGCGCCATTCCGTTCAGCTCGTAGTTCACGGAGCGCTTGCCATCCTTGTCGGGCTCGCCCACCGAGATCAGCTTGATGATCAGCGTCTTGCCGGGCTCGATCTCGACCGTGATCTCCTCGTCGGGCTTCAGGCCGTAGTAGAAGGCGGGCGTCGGCAGCTTGGCCACCTCCCCGTACTCCCGCTGCTGCTTCACGAAGTCCGAGAACACCTGGGGATACATCAGCCATGAGAAGAGGTCATCGTCCGTCGCCTCGCGGCGCAGCTTGTCCGACAGCTCCCGGCGCAGCTCCTCCAGGGCCGCCTCGTCCACCTGCGCCCCCTTGGCCTTCAGGTTCCCGGGCGCGGTCTCCCGCTCATACTTCGCCCTGGCCTCGGCAAACTTCTCGGGACCCAGCACCGCCTGCCAGACGTCCGTCGGCCAGCCGCCCTCGGGCCAACCCAGCCCGCCGGAGAGCATATCGATCACACTCTCGGGGTAGGGCATGGATCCGGGCTCCAGGTTCACCACATCCGCGGGCTTCACCCCCCGGCTGAAGAGCAGCAGCGCCATGTCCCCCACCACCTTGGAGGAGGGCGTCACCTTCACGATGTCCCCGAAGAGCTGGTTCACCTCGGCATAGGCCCGGGCGATCTCGGGCCAGCGGTGGCCCACCCCCATGGCGGCGGACTGCTCCTTCAGGTTGGTGTACTGCCCGCCGGGCATCTCGTGGAGGTAGACCTCGGCGGAACCGGTCTTGGGGGCCGTGTCGAAGGGCTTGTAGAACTCCCGCACCTGCTCCCAGTAGTCCGAGAACTCGTTCAGGGCCTCCAGATCCAGGCCCGTGTCCCGATCCGTGTGCTGCAGCGAGGCCACCACGGAATTCAGGTTGGGCTGGGAGGTGCTCCCGGACATCGATGCCAGGGCCAGGTCCACGATGTCCACGCCCGCCTCGGCGGCCTTCAGCACGGAAGACGCCGCCACCCCGCTGGTGTCATGGGTGTGGAAGTGGATCGGGAGACCGATCTCCTCCTTCAGGGCTTTCACCAGCTTGTGGGCGGCGTGGGGGCGGCAGAGCCCCGCCATGTCCTTGATGGCCAGGACGTGGGCGCCCATCTTCTCCAGCTCCTTGGCCAGCTTCACGTAGTAGGCCAGGGAATACTTGTCCCGCTTCTCGTCCAGGATGTCCCCGGTGTAGCAGATCGCCGCCTCGCACACCGCGTGGGTCTTCTGCACCGCCTCCATGGACACCCGCAGGTTCGGAAGGTAGTTCAGGGAGTCGAAGATCCGGAAGATATCGATGCCCGTCTCCGCCGCGTGCTTCACGAAGCCCGCCACCACGTGGTCCGGGTAGTTGGTGTAGCCCACCGCGTTGGCCCCGCGCAGGAGCATCTGGAAGCAGATGTTGGGGATCCGCTCCCGCAGATCCCGCAGGCGGCCCCAGGGATCCTCGTTCAGGAAGCGCATGGCGGTATCGAAGGTCGCCCCGCCCCACATCTCCAGGGAGTAGAGCTGGGGGGCCCGGTGGGCCACGGCACCCGCCCCGGCGAGCATATCGAAGCTGCGCACCCGGGTCGCCATCAATGATTGATGAGCATCCCGCAGGGTGGTGTCCGTGATCAGGAGGCCCTTCTGCGCCTTCGTCCACTCCGCGAAGCCCTTGGCGCCCAGCGCCAGGAGCCTCTGGCGGGTGCCCTCGGGGGGCGTGATCCGGTGGTCGTAGGCCGGGGCCTTGGCCGGGGCCAGGGCCTTGGCGGGGCTGTAACCCTTGGTGTGGGGGTTCCCGTTGACGATCACGTTGCCCATGTAGTTCAGGAGCTTGGTCGCCCGGTCCCGGCGGGGCTTGAAGGCGAAGAGCTCGGGGCTCGTGTCGATCAGGGTCGTCGTCGCCTCACCGCTCCGGAAGATGGCGTGCTCCACCACGTTCTCCAGGAAGGGGATGTTGGTCTTGACGCCCCGGATGCGGAACTCCGTCAGGGCCCGGCGCGTGCGGGCCAGGGCCATCTCGTAGGTCTGCCCGCTGGTCACCAGCTTGGCCAGGAGGGAGTCGTAGAAGGGCGTGATGACGGAACCCGCGAAGCCCATGCCGCCGTCGAGGCGCACCCCGAGGCCGCCGGGGGAGCGGTAGACCGAGATCCGGCCGTAGTCCGGGATGAACTTCTTCTCCGGATCCTCCGTGGTGATGCGGCACTGGATGGCGAAGCCGTTGCGGGGCACCTCCGCCTGCTGGGGCATCCCCACCTCGGGGCTGTGGAGCTCGTACCCCTGGGCGATGAGGATCTGGGCCCGCACCAGGTCCAGGCCCGTGATGACCTCCGTGACCGTGTGCTCCACCTGGATCCGGGGGTTCATCTCGATGAAGAACCACTCGTGGCGGTCCAGGTCGTAGAGGAACTCCACCGTGCCTGCGTTGTCGTAGCGGATCTCCTTGGCCATGCGGGCCGCGGCCTCGCAGAGCTCGGACACCACCGCCGGGGGCAGGCCGAAGCTGGGGGCCACCTCGACCACCTTCTGGTGGCGCCGCTGCACCGAGCAGTCCCGCTCGTGGAGGTGGATCACGTTGCCGTGCTTGTCGCCCAGGATCTGCACCTCGATGTGCTTGGCCCGGCCGATGTACTTCTCCAGGAAGACCGCCGGGTTGCCGAAGGCCTGCCCCGCCTCGCCCTGGGCCTCGTCCAGGAGCGACTCCAGGTCCTCCTCCCGCAGCACCACGCGCATGCCGCGCCCGCCGCCGCCGAAGGCCGCCTTGATGATCAGGGGGAAGCCGATCGACCTGGCGATCTTCATGGCCTCAAGCCGGTCCGTCACGGGCTCCTCGGTGCCCGGCAGCACGGGTACGCTGATCCGCTTGGCCAGGGCCCGGGCGGCGGTCTTGTCGCCCATCATCTCCAGCAGCTCGGGCCGGGGCCCCACGAAGATCAGCCCCGCCTCCTCGCAGGCCCGCGCGAAGTCCGCGTTCTCTGAAAGGAAGCCGTAGCCGGGGTGGACCGCGTCCACACCCTTCTCCTTGGCCACCCCGATGATGCTCTCGATATCCAGGTACGCCGCCACCGGCGCCTTGCCCGCCCCCACCTGGTACGACTCGTCCGCACGGTAACGGTGGATGCAGAAGCGGTCCTCCTGGGCGTAGATGCCCACGGCCCTCAGCTTCAGTTCGTGCGCCGCCCGGATGATCCGCACCGCGATCTCCGAACGGTTCGCCGCCATCAATTTCTTGACTGGACGAATCCCCGAGGGCTGCGTGGTGGACTTCTTGGCTTTGGACATGGGTCACCTGGGAACGGATGGACAAAGGACCTGACGCCTCGGATTGCGATATACACGTCAGGCAGGGACAGAGGTCTGTCCATGCTCAATCTTACCCGTTTTGGACGGGCGGAGAATGTCCATGACGGCCCCTCCCCCTCGGCCATCGGCAGGACTTATCTCCGCAGCAGGCCTGGATGCGCTCAGTGCGAGACGGATCCGAACGATTCCATCACCTGAGCCAGTCGCGACACACCGAAACGCCGCAGCAGGAGGGGCGTGCGCCCACGATTCCAACTCGCATCGCCATACATCATGGGCCCCAGGGGCCCTCCATCGCTCGGAAGAAGGTTCAGAAAACCGGCTTGGGATGGGGTCGACAGCTTTGAAGAGGGCTCACAGGGATATTCCTTATTCTACATGTAAGAAATATATTTTTATATTCTCTCCGCGTCAAGGGGAATTCCTATCCATCGTCACCCGTGCGAAGCTCAAACTATGGTCACTCCCAGCCGTTCAGCCTCCGCCCACGCCCTCCACCTGGTCTTCGGAGAAGGACAGCGCGTACCGGACACATGGGATGCGGATCTCAGCCACGAAGACGCCTCTCTGGCCCAGGCTATCCTCGGCCTCTGCCTGAGACGCTGGGGCCGCCTCATGGCCTACCTGAACCCCCGGCTCAAGAATCCCGAACGGGGCATCCCCCTTGGCTCCCAGGTAGCCCTGGCCCAGGGACTGGCCCAGCTGGCGTGGCTGCCCGGGGTGGGCACCCACGCCGCCGTCAACGAGGCCGTGGAACTGGTGGCGAACCGGGAGTTGGGCTTTCCGCCCCATCGCGGGCTGGTGAACGCCATCCTCCGCAAGGCCTCCAGCGACCGGGAAGCTCTGAGAGCCGAACTGGAAGGCTTGAGCCCTGCCCTGGACCGCACCCCATGGGCGGAAAGGATCCTGAAGGGAGCCCTGCCGCAGCCTGAAGGACGCGAGCAGCTCTGGACCCGTCTCCAGACGCCCCCTTCCCCCTGGTTCCGCCCCCTGACACCCGGCCCCCTGCCTGAAGGCCTGGAGCGGGATGCCCGGGCATCGGAGGCCCTCCGGATCCTTCCCGGCGCCCCCTTCCCGAGGACCTGGCTCCAGGAGGGCCGGGGCATGGTGCAGGACCTCAGTTCCCAGGCCCTCATGGACTTCCGGTGGGAGGCCCCGGTGACCCGGATCCTGGATGCCTGCGCCGCCCCCGGCGGCAAGACCACGGCCCTCGCCAGACGTTTTCCCAAGGCCGCCCTCTTTGCGCTGGAGCAGGAACCCCGTCGGGCCCAGCGCCTCGAGGAGAACCTTGCGGCCCGCGGCATCAACGCCCAGGTGACCGTGGGTGAGGCCGGTGCCTGGATGGCCAAGGGGGGGCGCCCCTTCGATCTGATCCTCCTGGATGCCCCCTGCTCAGGCAGCGGCACCATCCAGAAGCATCCGGAACTGGTCTGGCTGGGCCACACCCTGGATCTGGGACGCCTCCAGTCCATCCAGGCCCGCCTCCTGGATCAAGCCGTGGCCCGCCTGGCCTCCGGCGGTCTGCTCATCTATGCGGTCTGCTCCTGGCTCCCCGAGGAGGGCGAAGCCCAAGCCAAGGCCCTGCTGGCCCGGCGTCCGGAGATCCATTCCGCCCAGGTATGGGAGTCCGGCTCCCACTTCCGTCCGGACCCGCTGGAATGGCCCGGCGAGGGGTTCCAGGGCTTCGCCTTCACGAAGGCCTGAAGGAAAGAGTTGTCACGCGGAGACGCGGAGTACGCGAAGGGAAAGCGGCAGGAAGCAGGGTTGACTGCTTTTCCTCCGCATCTCCGCGCCTCCGCGTGAACCATCCTTTCCCTCAGAAATGCGTGTCGATCACCTCGCACCAGAAGTGGTAGATCATCTGGTGAATCTCCTGCACCCGGGCGGTGACGATGGAGGGCACCACCAGCGCCTCGTCCACGAGGTCCTTGAGGGATCCGCCGTCCTTCCCGAGCAGGCCGAGGGTCTTCATGCCCTGCTCCTTGGCCGCTTCCACAGCCCGGATGATGTTGGCGCTGTTGCCGCTGGTGCTGATGCCCACCAGCAGATCCCCGGGACGCCCCAGGGCCTCCACCTGCCTGCAGAAGACTAGATCGAAACCATAGTCATTCCCGATGGCCGTCAGGGCCGAGGTGTCCGTCGTGAGGGCAAGGCCTGCCAGAGCCCGGCGCTCCTTGACGTATCGCCCGCTCAGTTCCGCGGCGAAATGCTGGGCGTCCGCGGCACTCCCGCCGTTGCCGCAGACCAAGATCCTGCCACCGCGCTTGAGGCGCTCGGCCATATCATTCCCCTGGGCGACGATCCGCTCCATCACCCCGGGAAAGAATTCCTGCTTCAGGTTCACAGAGGCACGCACATGGGCAAGCAGAAGAGAATGCATCAAGGGACTCCTGGTGAGTTGGATCAGACACGATCGCCGTGGGATCTTACTAGGAATTTCACCCCAATACCGAGGAAGGCTGTCAAAGTATTTTGATCACCCACATCAGGAGACACGCCGCACCATGTCCTGGACGGAATGGATAGCCAATCAGCACACCTTCTTCGTGCATATCCCGACAGCTGCGGCCATTTTCCTCCCCCTGCCGCTGATCGCCGCACAGCGCATGGGGCGGGGCATCCGCCCCTGGTGGCTCATCTGCCGCTATTTGGCCATCATGGGCTTCCTCGGGCTCATCCTGACCATGATCAGCGGATATGCCTGCGTTCCGAACCTTTCCCCCCTGAAGGGGCTTGTCACAGCCGCCGGACGCTCCACCTCGACTGTCGCCCTGGTCTATCACCAGTTCTTCGGGACGCTCAGTTTGGTCCTGGGGATTGTGACCCTCATGTCCATGTTCAGGAAGCGCAAGGATCACGAGAGCCTCGGACTGCTGCCCTTCACCTTCGGAATCCTGTGGGCCGTGGCCATCCTGCTTGCCCACCACTACGGCACCGTCATCGGCAGGGCGGAAGTGGCACCCAGGAAGGTGGTGACGGCCCCGCCACCCCCCGCTCCCGTGCTCCGCAGGGAGGATCCGGAGGCCAAGACCCCGATCCGGGTTCTGGACTACCAGCGCCTGATCCCCATCCACACAAGTCCCGTGAAATCCAAGCCCCACGGAGACCGATGGATCCGGGTATGGGCAAGCCCAGAGGCGGCCGATGCCTACCGGAGCGGCCAGGCCCTCCCAGAAGGCGCACTGGTTGTCATGAGCACCGTAGAGGACCGCTGGGGCCGCCCGGGCTTTGAGCCCGGCCCCCTCTGTGCCCTGGAGGTAAAGGGGGGCAAGCCAGCCTTGACCTACTACTGGGGGCAGGTGCCCGAAGCCAGACGCTCCGAGACCGGAGGCGCCCAGCAGGTCTACTGGAGGGACTCGGACCCGAATCTCCGATCCTGCATGGAATGCCACAGTCAGGGCATGGCCCCGGCCAAGGACCGGAGCCAGTGGGGAATCCCCCGGCCCCAGAGGCAGGGCGGGACGAAGCCCTGAATCCGATGCGCATCCGCAAACAAAAGAAGAAATTCCACCACTAAGCAACCCCGCCGCGCGGGGTTGCTTAAATGAGTCCTGAGGCTACATCTCCTCACCGACCAGCACCTCTCTCGGCTTGCTGGCGCCCCGGTCCGGTCCGATCAGTCCCTCTTCTTCCATGCGGTCAATGAGGCGGGCGGCTCGGCCGTAGCCGATGTTGAGTTTGCGCTGAAGGAGGCTGGTACTGGCTTTGCGTTCCCGTTTCACCACCGCCACGGCACGGTCATAGATATCGTCACCGCTGCTGGCGCCACCATCATCCTCGGCACCTGCCGCCTCTTCGTCCGTCTCCATGGCGCTCAGGAGGGCCTGGTTATAGTCGGGCTTGCCCCGCTCCTTGAGCCAGTCCACCAGCCGCAAGGTCTCCTCCTCCGTGAGGAAGGGGGCGTGGATGCGCCTGGGCCGGGAGGTGCCCGGGGCCAGGAAGAGGGCATCGCCCTTGCCCAGAAGTTGTTCGCCACCACTGGAATCCAGGATGGTGCGGCTGTCGATCTTGGTGTTCACGCGGTAGCTGAGACGGCTGGGGAGGTTGGCCTTGATGACACCGGTGACGATATCCACGCTGGGGCGCTGGGTGGCCAGGATCAGATGGATGCCCACGGCCCGTGCCTTCTGGGCGATGCGGGCGATGCTCTCCTCCACCTCACTTCGGGCCACCATCATGAGGTCAGCCAGTTCGTCGATGACCACCACCACGTAGGGGAGGTGCTCCAGGAGGGTGGGTCGGTCGGGCCAGCGGGGGTTGGGGGTGCGGTCGCTGAGATCGATGGAGCCGCCGGCCTCGAAGATCTTCTGGTTGAAGCCTTCCAGATTACGTACCGCCAGCAGGGCCAGACGGCGGTAGCGATCCTCCATCTGGGCCACCACCCATTTGAGGACCCGCCCCGCCTCCTTCATATCCGTCACCACCGGAGCCCAGAGGTGAGGGATGTTTTCGTAGATGCCCAGTTCCACCATCTTGGGGTCCACCAGGATCAGTTTGGCCTCGTGGGGCATGGCCCGCAGAAGGATGGAGCAGATCATGGCATTGACGCCCACGGACTTGCCGCTGCCGGTGGAACCGCCAATCAGAAGATGGGGCATCTTGGCCAGATCGGCCACGATGGGGTGACCCGCCAGGTCCTTGCCCAGGGCCAGGGTCAGGAGGCTGCCCCCGTCCTTGGCATCGGGATCCCGGAAGGCAGGGCTGTCCAGAACCTCCCGGAAGCAGATGGTTTCGCGCTTGGGATTGGGCACCTCAATGCCTACCAGGTTGCGCCCGGGGATGCGGTCGATGCGCACGGCCTCGGCCTGGAGGGCCAGGGCCAAGTCGTCTTCCATGTTCATGACCTTGGCCAGGGGTACGCCGGGATCCGGGGCGAACTCGTAGACCGTCACCACTGGACCGGGCTGCATCCCCACCACCTGCCCCTTGACCTTGAACTCCGTGAGTTTCTGCTGGATGAGGGTCCGGGTGTCCTCCAGCATCCTCGGATCCAGTTTCTCTCCGGCCTTGGGGGGGTCAAAGAGACGCCTGGGCGGCAGCTCCAGGCGATCCACGGGACCGAAGGCCTGGGATGCAGCCTTGCGGCGTGGCTCATGTTCAGGCTGGGGCTTCCAGGACGGGGATTCAGGCAGAGCTGGCGAGGGCATGGGAGGCAAGGGCCTGGAGGGTGTCGGCTCCGTCAGCCCAAGGGCTTGCTGCTCCGTACGGCGACCAAAGCGGTCCACGTCCACCTTGCTCTCCACCACCATGGGCTTGGGGGGCGGCGGTGGCGGAAGATCCCTCAGAAGAACCGGCGGCGGCAAGGTCAGGTCCAGGTTCTCAGAGGATTCCTTCCAGGGAACCCCCTCGATGGGCTCCAGATCCATCGGCAAGGAATCCATGCGCCGGGAATCGAGGTTCATCGAGTGGATGATGGGAAGCCCCACTTCCGGGGGGATCTGGCGACCGGATTTCCGGTAATCCAAGGCCTCCCGCTCAGCCCGCTCCAGGGCGGCGATGGGATCTTCCGCCGGGGACAACTCACTGAAGTCCGAGGCCTCGATTTCCTTTACGGGCAGGGAGGCCTTCTCCTTCCGCCCCAGGAAGGGACGCCGCACCATCCCGAGAAAGCCCTGGGCTCCCTTGGCAGGCAGCGGCTTGAACCAGGGCCAAGCCTTCTGGCCGAACCAGTGCACCATGAGCTTCCCGAAAGCCTGGGTCAGACCGGGGGCAATGATGAGGCAGCTGAACAGGATCAGCACAGCCAGAACGATGGGGAGCCCGGCCGGACCAAGTCCCTTGTGCATGGAGGGCCAGCACACGTTGCCAATCCACCCGCCCCAGCGCAGGGGGATGGCAGGGAGACCATTCTCGGAGCCCATGTTCCGGGTGCCGAAGGCTCCCAGGGCAGTCCAAACGGCGAAGGCCAGGGCCGCCCACGCCAGCCGACGATGCCAGCGAGGTCCTTCCTGAGGGATGCACTCCCAGAGGATATAGAAGGGAACGAGCCAGGAACCGACGCCAGCAATGATCTGGAGCAGGCCCGCCAAATGGGCCCCGAGATTGCCGCACAGGTTGTGGATCGTCGGGTCCACCTGCCCCTGGGCGAAGAAAACGAGGGGATCCCGGGGGTGGAAGCTCAGCAGGGACAGCACCAGTACCAGCGCAAAGGCACCCACCAGAACCCTGAGCAGCAGCCTGCCCATACCCTCTTTCACGCAACCTCCTAGAACCGACGCGGCTTGGGTTCGATTCTACCGCTTAGCGGTCCGTGGCCCTAGCGCGTCGATCAGCGGAATGCGCCGCTGGGAGTCCCATAGGGGCTTGCCGGAATCCCGCATGTAGGCCCCGATGGTGGTGAAGGTCCAGCCGCCCAGACGCGCCTTGTCAAGGAATGGCCCCAGGATGCGGGCAGGACGGTCCACCTCGGGGCGGGCCGAACCAAGATGCATCAGGACGATGAGCCCCTCCCCGTCCCGCCGCTCCATGCGCTCGCCCAGGCGATCCAGGATGGCGTTCCCCGAGCGGTATAGCCTCCGTTCCTTGACGGTGGCCCAATCCAGGGTGTCGGCCCCTTCGCTCCATCCGATATGCCGGTAACCCAGCTCCTCAGCCCAGCCCCGGATCTCGGGAGTCTGCTCGCCATAGGGCGCTCGCCAGTAAGGGTCCATGGGACGCCCCACCAGGTGGTAGAAGAGACGGTCCGCCTCCAGGAGCTCGGCCTGGAATCGTTCCCGAGTCCAGCGCGGGTCCCGCCTCATGCCCGGAGCCAGGTGGGGATGGCTGAGGGTATGGTTGCCGATCTCATGGCCCCCCTGAGCCATCCGTCGCACCAGTTCTGGGTACCGCCGAATGAAGGCGCCTGTGACGAAGAAGGTCGTTCGGATCCCCCGTTCATGAAGGGCGTTGAGGATATCCTGTGCCACCTCTGCCGAGGAACCCCCGTCAAAAGTCATGCACACCCGCCGCCCAGCCCGGGGACCGCGGATGTAGTTGAGGGATTCTCCACTCCCCGGCCAGATTGCCGAGGAGGCCTGGGGTGCCGGAAGCTGAGGCCTGGGTGCGGGCGGCGCGGGCTTCGGGGCCGGGGGCTGGGGTTTGGGTGCGGGTGGTGCGGGCTTCGGGGCCGGGGGCTGGGGTTTGGGTGCGGGCGGTGCGGGCTTCGGCACCCAGGGTTTGCTGAAATCCCAGCGGGCCAGGACCTTGCCCTCCCCATCCCGGAGTTCCACGACCTCCCCCTTGGGGGGAAGGTAGCGTTCCCAACGCACGGGCCCGTAGTCGACGTGACGGGAGTCGTGGACGAAGGCGCTCTCCAGGAAGAGATCCGTGGGGCGGTCCACCTCGCCCTCGATCACCACGATGCCCCCCAGAACGTGATAGGACCAAGGTGCCAGTTCCACCGGCGGGGCCGCCGGAGGGGGTGGCGGTGGCGGAGGCGCCTTTTTCTCGCAGGCCAAGGTGAGCAGGAGGACAGTGCCGATCAGGGCGGCGCGAAGCTTCATGCTCGCTCCAGGCAGGCGGCCCAGTAGTTGGCTTTCTCCCGGATCCGGACCCGCCGCGGACGAAAACCGGAAGCTTCCAGATGCTCGAAGGCCCATTGGGCGAGCAGCTCCGCCGTGGGGTTCCTGCCCTTCAGCCATGCGTGGTCGTTGAGCAGCGTGTAATCGAGGACCGCAACCCAGGCATCCAGGGCCCTGGCGAAATCGAACTCGGAGGCCGTGTCCCCCAGCATCACTTCCGCCTCCACGGTCCAGTTATGACCGTGCCTGGGCTCGACGAAGCCAGGAAGGTCATGGAAGTGGTCTGAGACGAAGGATCGTTGGAGGGTCAGAGTGATGTGGGTCACGGGGCCAGTGTATAGAGGAAGCCCTGCGGACAGAATCCAAAAAGTAGTCCCGGTTGGCGGCCGTTCAACTCGAAAGCCACGGATCGCGGTTCTTCCGAGGAGAAGGGCATGTTGGCCGCAGAGACACCTGCGCGGAGCTACGCACCTCACGGCAAGAAAATGGCAGGCGCAGACCACCCCCTCCGACTGCTCATGGGCTGACAAACGCCTATTGTTTGCCATCCTGTTCATCCCATTCATCCTGGCTAAAAAAACAAAAAGAAGAGGATTAGCCAGGATGAAGGGGATTCAGGGGATAAGGCTTGCCAACAAGCGGTATAGCCAATCATCCAGGAGCGCAAATCAACTGGGGTACAACCCCCAGACCGCCTGACAAAGCCGCTGTTGAAGGGGTACGGCGCAACGTGGCCGAGCAGATCAGGGCGAAGATCGGGCAAGCGTCCAGCTTGCCGCTGTCATCCCAGCTCCTCCCGTAGTCCCTCCAGGAACACCAGCATCCGCTCCTGCCTGCGCTGCGCCTCGCGTCGGCCCGCCTGGGTGTTCATCCCACCGGCCAGCTTGAGGAGCTTCTTCTCGAAGTGGTCAAGGCTGTAGCGTTTGTCGTCCAGTTCCCGCTCCAGGCCCCAGGGGTCCGCCTCGTCCCACATCCCGGCCCCCATGGAGCCACCGGTGGCGAAGACCCGGGCGATGCCGATGGCCCCCAGGGCATCAAGGCGATCCGCATCCTGGAGCACGGCGCCCTCCAGGCTCCGGGGCGCCTTGCCGCCTGAGAAGCTGTGGGTTTCCACGGCCTCGGCCACGGCTTCGGCATGGGGGGCCAGCTCGGCATAATCCCGGCACCAGTCCCTGGCCTCCAGGGCCGAAAGCTCCGCCGTGCGGGGGGAATCGGGGTGGTTCTTGGGGAGGTAGACCAGGTCATGGAGGAGGGCCGCGGTGCCGCAGACGAGCTCCAGGGCCCCCTCCTCCCGGGCCAGCTGGAAGGAGATGTGAGTGACGCGGAGGACGTGCCCCAGCCCGTGGGCCCCGTCCCTCTGCTCCTGGGCGACCCTCAGTGCCAAACGCTCCAGAAGGCGAGGGTCGGGGGAAGGCGCATCGAATATCATCATCATCCTGCGAGGTTAACCGATGCGAGTGTTCCGATGGATGCTCTTCCTGGCACTGACGGCCCTGCTGCCTCTGGGGGCGGGGGTCCCGCAGCCTTTCAACCCCGAGAAGGATGTCTCGGTGGTCTTCAAAGGAGGAGCCCTGCGGGTGAGCGTTCCCGAAGGCGCCCATCTGAAGAAGGCCTTCATGAAGGTCGTCCCCAAGCCAGGCACCCCCGGAAAACTCAGGGTGGGCAAGCTCCCCCCAGCCACCGGGCGGGATGAACTGGGGGATCCGATCTGGCATGGCACCGTAGCCATCCCCCTCCACGGCGAGGGCCTGAAGGGGGAGGTCGAGATCAGGGTCACCTACCAGCCCTGCACCGAAGGCGAGGGGGGCGTCTGCTTCACGCCCACGGAGCGCACCTTGAGGATCAGAGCCTCGGATGTCCCGGTGGCCCGGGCGGAAATCCAGGCTCCGCCCTCCGAACCGAAGGCCCAGCCACAATCCCTTCCCGGAACCGATGTGCCCGCCCCGCCTCCCCAGTCCTCCACTCCGGTCGGACAGGGCATCCTCTGGGGCCTTCTGCTGGCCTTCGGATTCGGTCTTCTGGCCTCCCTGACCCCCTGCGTCTATCCGATGATCCCCATCACCATGGCCGTCATCGGGGCCAAGGGTGGCGGCAGGCTCCGGAGCTTCGCCCTCTCACTGGTGCTGGTGCTCGGCATGGCGGTGACCTACACATTCCTTGGCGTCCTGGCCGCCCGGACCGGCGGCGTCTTCGGGGCCGCCGTCCAGCGGCCCGCCTTCCTGATCCCGGTCTCCATCCTCTTTGCCCTTTTCGCCCTGAGCCTCTTCGGCGCCTTCGAGATCCGCCTGCCAGAAGCCATCCAGTCACGCATCCAAGGGGGCCCCCGGCGGGGCTGGCTGGGGGCCTTCCTCATGGGGCTGGTCCTGGGTCCCCTGGCCGCCCCCTGCGTGAGCCCCTATCTGGGAACGGTCCTGCTGAGCGTTGCCCAGCAGGGCCGGGTATGGCTAGGAGCCCTCCAGCTCTTCGTCTTTGCCCTCGGAATGGGAGTCATCTTCGTGGCAGCGGGCAGCTTCACATCGGCCCTGCCCCGTAGCGGAGAATGGCTGACCCGCATCAAGGCCTTCATGGGCCTGGTGATCCTGGGATTCGCCGTGTGGAATCTCAGGGTCGTGCTGCCTCCCTGGGCCAACCATGCCCTCTGGGCCCTGACCCTCCTGACAGCCGCCACCGTGTTTGGAGCCTTCAGATCCGCGGAGGACCTGTGGACAGGAATCCAGAAGGGGCTGGGCATCCTGGCGCTGACCCTGGCTCTCCTGTTGGGAATCCGTTCCGTAGAGCAGAGCCTGGGCCTGCGTCTCCTGCCCGCCGGATCCGAGACCAGAGCCCCGGCAGCGGGCTTATGGATGGAGCAGGATCTGGAGGGGGCCACGGCCCGCGCCAGGACGGAAAAGAAGCTCATCCTGGTGGACATCTACGCCGAGTGGTGCGTCCAGTGCAAAGAACTGGATGAAAAGACCTGGCCGGACCCCAGGGTGGCGGGCTGGATCCGGGATCAGGCGGTGGCGGTACGCATCGATACGGATCGGGTACGGAAGGACCTGGCCCCCAGGCTCGGGATCCGGGGCTACCCCACCGTCCTGCTCCTGGATTCCGAGGGCCGGGAACTCCGACGTTCCGAGGGATTCCTGGGGCCCGAGGCCATGCTGGCCTTTCTGGCGGGAGAGGGGAAAAGCAGGTAGAACTTGAAAATAGACGCCTTCCTGCGGACCCAGGTGTCCTGATCCCGCTTCCGATAGAATGGGGGCATGACGGAACACGCATCTTCCGCCCGGGTCATCCGGGCCATGACATCTGACCATTCGATCAGGCTCGCGGCCCTGGACGCATCTCCCCTCTGGGATGGGGTGCGCCGAGGCCACCCAGGCCTGGACACCGAGGCCTGCGCCCATCTGGTGGAAACCCTGGCCGCCGCCCTATTGTTGCAGTCCCGGAACTTCTTCTCGGAACGGCTCCAGATCCTGGTCAAGGGTTCGGGCCGCGCAAAGGCGCTGGTGGCGGACTCCTGGCCCGAGGGGGATATCCGGGGCATCCTGGACCCCGCCCAGGAAGTGATCCAGGGGCCCTGGCTCCAGGGTCCGGGCATGCTTTCGGTGATGCGTTCCAATCCAGGCGGAGCCCCCTACATCGGGAATCTCGAACTGGTGGAAGGCCCCATCTCCGCCCAGATCGAAACCTACCTGCTGCAATCGGAGCAGGCCCAGGCCAGCCTGACCCTCTGGTGCGATCCCACCACCGGGGAGGCAGGAGGCCTCCTGGTGGAACCCCTGCCCGACTGCCCCCGGGAGCGGCTCCAGGCCCTCGTCCACGCCATCGAAGGCCTGGAGGTGGTGCCCAACTGGGAGCGGGAACCCGAATTCCTGATCCGCTGGATCAACCAGGGAGAGGGCGCCGAAATCCTTGCATCCACCGAGATCCGTTACCAGTGCCGCTGCACCAAGGCCGCCCTGGTGGAAAGCCTCGCGGGCTTCCCGGCGGAGCGACTGGAGGAACTCTTCCATGGCGGCGATCCGGTAGAGGTCTTCTGCGACTACTGCGGCAAGGCCTACCGAATCCACCACTCGGAACTGGGAGGCGCCCCCCATGGCCAAGATTGAAATCGTCCAGCGGGGGCGCCCCCTGGGTTCACCCTTGTCCATGTGGATGAACTACCGGGTGGTCCCCTTCTTCGCAGCCCACCTGATCAAGCTCCTCACCTTCACCCTGCGGGTGAGGCGGGAGAACTTCGAGCCCGTCGCCGACTTGGCTCGCACCGACACCCGCTTCATCCTGGCCTTCTGGCATCGGCGCCTGGTGTCCATGCCCCTGGCCTATCCCTTCAAGCGGAAGGGGCCCATGGGAGAACCCCGGGGCGTTGCAGCCCTGCAGAGCGACAGCAAGGACGGGGAACGCAGCACCGCCACCTTCCGCTGGTTCGGCATTGAGGCCGTCCGGGGTAGCGCTGGCAAGACCGGCACCCAGGCCCTGGTGCGCATGATCCAGACGATCAAGCAGGGGTGGGATCTGGGCATCACCCCCGACGGCCCCCGGGGCCCCCGACAGGAAGCCAAGCCGGGCACCATGGCTGTGGCCCGCAAGACCGGAGCCTGGGTCGTCCCGGTGTGCGTCGCCTTTGATCGAGCCTGGACACTCCGCAGCTGGGACCAGATGCTGGTGGCCAAACCCTTCGCCAAGGTGACCGTACGCTACGGCCGCCCCTACCAAGTGGGTCCAGGGGAGGAGGAAACCCTCCGCCTGGCCTTGCAGAATGAACTCAACGAACTGGAAAATTGGGCAGAGGAGGTTCAGCATGGCTGATCTTGCGGTCGTTTCGCTCTCCGGCGGTCTCGATTCATGCGTCACCGCCGCCATAGCCAGGTCCGAGGGCTACGACCTGGCCCTGCTCCACGCGGACTACGGCCAGTTGACGGAAGCCAGGGAACGCAAGTCGTTCATGGATATCGCGGATTTCTACGGTGTCCCCAAGGATCGTCGGCTAGTCATCAGCTTCGACTACCTGCGGCACATCGGAGGTTCGGCCCTGACCGATCCCCGGATCGCCCTTCCCGAGGGCGACCTGGAGCGGAAGGGGGTGCCCTCCAGCTATGTCCCCTTCCGGAATGCCCACCTGATGGCCACCGCCACCAGCTGGGCCGAGGTCTTGGGAGCCAGCCACATCTTCGTGGGTTTCGTGGAGGAGGATTCCAGCGGCTATCCCGATTGCAGGGAGGTCTTCCTCAAGTCCTTCGAGCAGACCGCCAACCTGGGCACCCGCCCCGAGACCCGCTTGCGCTTCCAGGCCCCCCTGATCCACATGGACAAGGGCCAGATCGTGCAGCGAGGCCTGGGCCTGAAGGCCCCGCTGCACCTTACCTGGAGCTGCTACCAGACCGAGGACAAGGCCTGCGGCAAGTGCGATTCCTGCCTTCTGCGCCTCCGGGGTTTCAAGGAGGCTGAAAGCCCCGACCCCATTCCCTATGCCTTCATCCCAGACCAACTGAAGGTCTGATAAGAAAGGGCGCCGGTTCGGCGCCCTTTCTTTGGGAAAAAACAGCGGACTAGCAACGGAAGGACTTGGGAGGCTTCAGCCACTGGGCCACGATGGCGCCCACAACAGCAATGGCCGTCACGACATAGATCGATGCATGGTAGTTGCCGGTCTTGGTCAGGAGGGCGGAGCCAATGCCGATGGCGGGAACCCCGGCGAAGAGGCCGATGCCGAACCAGAGACCAATCATCTTGCCCGTCAAGTGGGCAGGGTAATGGAGCGTCACAAAGGCGATGCAGCAGGGGATGATCCAGGCCAGGAAAAAGCCTGCAATGCCCAACACGGGATAGAGAATCTTGAAGTTCGTGAAAACGAAGGGCTGGCTAATGGAGAAAATGGTTGCCGCGAAGACCACGAAACCGACGGTCACCGTGGCCCGGGCATTCTCCTTAAAGATTTTCTCAAAAATGGGTCCTAGGGCGGCGGCGCCAAGCATGAAGAAGATCTGAAGCGTGGTCATGAGCTTGCCCGCGATCACAGGGCCATAGCCCACCCCCATGGGCTTGCTCACAGCGAAGTATCCGGGAGTCAAATCGTTGGTGGACACGAAGCCCCAGCACATGAGGAACATGATGAGGATTCCCACATAGAAGACAGGCTCACGGGTCGCCATCTTCCAGTCATTCTGCATGGAAGCCTCGTCCTGATGGCTCTCCTTGGCCTGGGGCGGCTTGGGACCGAAGGGAATCACCAGGGCCATGACGAAGCCGAGGATGGGCACGATGGCCATGCAGGCCATCATGGCCAGCCAATTGTGATGGGTGGCCGCATAGGCCGCAGGGGCGGCGCCGAAGCCGATGGCCACACCCAGGGAAGTGGCAAAGCCCTGGAGACCTGCCACCATGCTGCGCTGGGCCGGGGGGAACCAGATGGCGGCCAGAACGGGCGCGGTGGCATAGATGGGACCCACCCCCAGGGGCTGAAGCACCCGGAGGATGATGACCGCTGGCAGGTTGTTGCCCACCAATGGATAGAGGAGACTCGGGATGATGAGCAGGGCGCAGCCCAGCAGGAACATCCGGGTGATGCCGACCCGGAAGACGAAGAACCCCGCGACGATGGTTCCCGCCGGGCCCACCAGGTTCCAGGTGCCCATCATGATGGCGGTGGTTGGGCCCACCCCAATGCCCAGGCTCTTGGAGATGAACTCCACCATGGAAGCCGGGGCGATCATGACGACCGTCTGGGCCGCGGTGGCCACCAGCATCACCAGCATCAGGTACCAGCGGAAGGCTGGATAACTGATGGAGGCATCTCCAGTGGGATTGACGACGTTCTCACTCATCTGCTTCTCCTTTGAAAAGGGGAACACCTGCAAGGACAGGCGTCCTAACCGCGGATGCAAAAGCCAGAAGCGCTGGGCTTGGGGGCCCGGGGAAGGATGATTTGGGGCGGAATCTGCCCGCAGCCTACCATCGAAAGCCGTCCGCAATCATCAATTTTCCGTATCCTTGAAATCAAAAAGGCGCCTGATCGGCGCCCTTTTGCGGAGTATGGATTCAAGTCGGCTAGCAGCGGAAGGATTTGGGAGGGACCATGAAGCGGGCCACGATGGCGCCGACCACGGCCACCGCCGTGACGACGTAAATCGAGGCGTGGTAATTGCCGGTCTTGGCCAGGAGGGTGGAGCCCAGGCCGATGGCGGGCACGCCAGCGAAGAGGCCGATGCCGAACCAGAGCCCGTTGATCTTCCCTGCCAAGTGAGCGGGGTAGTGGAGGGTCACGAAGGCGATGCCAGTGGGGATGACCCAGGCAAGGAAGAAGCCGGCCAGGGCAAGCACCGGGTATAGGACCCTCATGTTGCCGTATACCATGGGGAAGTTGATGGAGACGACGAAGATTGCAAAGAAGAGGAAGCCGACGGTCATGGTGGAACGGGCATTCTCCTTGAACACCTTTTCAAAGATGGGGCCGAGAGCGGCGGCACCGATCATGAAGGCGACCTGGACTGTGGCCATCAGCTTGCCGGCGACGACTGGACCATAACCGACCCCCATGGGCTGGCTCACGGCGAAGTACCCCGGAGTCAGGTCATTGAGGGAGACGAAGCACCAGCAGAGCAGGAACATGGTCGCGATCCCGACGTAGAACACGGGCTCACTGGTGGCCATCTTCCAGTCCTTCTGCATGGCCGCCGCATCCAGGTGCGTCTCCTTGGCCTGAGGCGCCTTGGGCCCAAAGGGGATCACCAGGGACATGACGAAGCCGATGGCTGGGACGACGGCCATGCAGGCCATCATGGCCAGCCAGTTCTGATGAGTGGCAGCAAAGGCCGCCGGAGCGAGCGCGAAGCCCACCGCCACACCCAGGGAGGTGGCGAAGCCCTGTAGCCCGGCCACCATGCTGCGCTCCTTGGGGGGGAACCAAGTGGCAGCCATCGTGACGGCGATGGCATAGATGGGCCCCACCCCAAGGGGCTGGAGGACACGAAGGACGACGATGGCCGGGAGGTTGTTGCCCACGACCGGATAGAGCAGGCTGGGAATGATCAGCAGAAGGGAGCCCAGGATCAGCATCTTCGTGATGCCAACCCGATGGACGTAGAATCCGGCCACGATGGTTCCCGCGGGGCCGATCAGGTTCCAGATGCCCATCATGATCGCAGTGGTGGGTCCCACCCCGATGCCCAGGGAGTGGGCGATGAACTCCACCATGGAGGCGGGGGCGATCATGACCACCGTCTGGGAGGCCGTAGCCACCAGCATCACGAGCATCATGTACCAGCGGAAGGCCGGATAGTGGATGGAACCCGCCGCCGCTTTCTCCAGAGCCGGGTTATCTAGGATGTTTTCAGCCATTACAGTTCTCCAGAGTTATGTTGTTTAGGAGGCAAAAAGGCATAAAAGCCCTAGCCCGATAGGCATTGAATATCGATGAATTGATGACGTGGGCCCAGGCTAACACTAATTCCCAGATCACCGTTATCGAATCTATATATATACCCATCGATCGTACCGATGACATCATCAATGGCCTTTGCAACCAGACCAGAGCCCCCGGGTGCACATCTTGGTACGATAGGAAAAAGGACGCCCCGCAATTGGGGGCGTCCTTTTTCCCGGCCTTGAAACAGATCGGAACGGCTACTACTTGGCCTTGGGGGCCGCAGGAGCGGGCTGGGCGGGCTGCTGAGGCACCTGCCCCTGAGGAACCTGTGCCACCGGCGTGGGCTTGTAGCCCTCGGCATAGTTGACGGGGGACTTCTGCTGGGCTTCCTTGAGCAGGGTATCCACGAGGGTCTGCATCTTGTCCTGGCGCCAGAGGTTGATGAGCTGGGGCTTGACGGCCTCGAAGGGAGGCATCTGGGGAGCAGGCTTGCCGGGCTCGGCCTGGGACTTCATGAGCTTCTCCAGCATCGCCTTCAACTCGGCATCACTGGGCTGTCCGGCCCGCTTCTCGATAAGGGACTGCATGTAGACCCGGGCCGTGACCTGCTCGAGCTGGGCCTTGACCTTGGCATCCTTCTCCAGGCCCTGGGCCTTGGCCATCGCGATGACCGCCTTATCCTGCACCAGGGATTCGAGGAAGCGGTTGCGCTGCTCCCGCATGGCCTCGCCACTCAGGACTTCCTTGGCCTTGGCCTCGTCCCCGGCCGCCGCCTTCACCAGATCAGTGAACTGGTTGAGGGTGATCTTCTCTCCGCCCACGCTGGCCACCACCAGGCTCGTGTCCTTGGGGACCTTGCTGCACCCGATGGCCAGCATTGTCACCAGACCGGCCATCCCGGCCACATGCGTCATGCGAATCTTCATGCTCAACTCCTTTGCCGTAACGATCCAGGATGACAGGCTCCTGGGTTTTGTGGGAACCCCAGTTCCGTGGCATCCTTGAGGGTCCCTTGGAGTTGACGTGCCCAACCCTTTTCAGACTCAATTCTGGTCGAACCTGTTCACCTCGGATCTCGCCATCGATCTGGGCACCGCCTCGGTGCTGATACACACCAAGCAGTCTGGACGGATCATCATTTACGAGCCGTCCATCGTAGCTCTCAATACCTCCACCCACGAAGTCGAAGCTGTGGGCGACGAGGCCAAGCAGCTCCTCGGCCGCGCCCCTCAGGGTGTTGTCACCATCCGCCCCATGAAGGACGGCATGATCTATGAGGTGGATGCCGCCGAGAAGATGCTGGCCGCATTCATCAAGAAGGCCCGCCCCAACCGCGGCCTGGCCCGCACGCGCATCGTGGTGAGCGTGCCGCCCCGGGCCCACCAGGTAGCCCGCCGCGCTGTGAAGCAGGTCTGCTACGACGCCAAGGCCGGCGAAGTCTTTCTCGTCGACCAGACCATGGTCGCCGCCATCGGCGCCGGGCTGGCCATCAACGAGAAGCGGGGCTGCATGATCGTGGATGTGGGCGGCGGCACCACGGACGTGGCTGTCATCTCTTACAACGGCAAGGTGTTCTCGGACTCCCTCCTCATCGCCGGTGACGAGATGGACGAGGCAATCATCACCTACATCCGCGAGAAGTACAATGTGCTCATCTCCGAAGCGGCGGCGGAGGAGGTGAAGTGGAACCTCGGCTCAGCTTTCCCCTCCGACAAGGTCCGCACCATGACCGTCTCCGGCCGGGATCAGTTCGAAGGCCTGCCCAAGACGCTCACCCTGAACGACAACGAGATCCGGGAGGCCCTGGCGGATCCCATCAGCGCCATTGTGGATCTGGTGCGCAAAGCGCTCAACGAGACCCCTCCCCAGCTGGCTGCGGACCTCATTGAGCGCGGCATCTGCCTCACCGGCGGTGGCTCCAAGATCCAGGGACTGGACATCCGCATCAGCAAGGAGACCCACCTCCCCTGCTATCGCGCCGAAAACCCCGAGACGGCCGTGGTCCGTGGCACCGCAGTGCTCCTGGAGGACATCCCCTTCCTGAGGCGCATCCAGATCCTGGACTGAGCGCAATGAAGCGCTGTCGATCCCGCCGCCATCCTGCGGGGCTGCTCCCGTGAGGCCGCGCCCCTGGGGGTGGACCCCAGCCGGAAGGCGCCGCTATGCGATCCTGGCCCTCTGGCTGGGCCACCTCGGATGGGTGGTCCTCGGCCATGGGCATTCCACTCGCTGGCAAGCCCTGCTGGGCACCCTCTCCTGGCCAGTCCAGAAGCTCTCGGCCCCCCTGCTGCGGAGTCGGGCCAACAGGGCCGAACACACCCGGAATCTGGAACGGGCCCAGTACGAGCTGGCCATGGTCCGCCAGCGGCTTGAGAGCCTCCAGATGGAGAACGCCCGCCAGGCCCCGCGCCTCCAGGAGGCCGATGAAGCCATCCGCATCCTGGGCCTGAAGAAGCAGGTCCCCCTTGAGATGAAAGCCGCCCGGGTCATGGTCAATGTGCGGACCGCCCCCTTCGGGGGAATGATCCTGGACCAGGGCCTGGATGCAGGCTTGGTGAGGGACCAGGGGGTGTTCTGCCCCGAGGGCGTGGTGGGCCGGATCTGGGAGGTCTCCCAGCGGGAGTCCAGCCTCCTCCCCCTGGATGCCTACAACTCGTCCACCGCTGTCATGCTGGCCCAGAGCCGTGCAACCGGTGTACTCCAGGGGGTGGGCCCAGGCCGGGCGGAGATCCGCTACATCGGCAGCCAGGAAGTGGTCCAGGTGGGCGAGCCCGTGTATACATCCGGTCTGGACCGGGTCTTCCCCCGGGGACTCCTGGTGGGCTACGTGGTGGGCAGCCGCCCCGAGGGGCCGGAGCTCCAGGTGGATGTCGCCCTGGCGGCCCCTCTGAATCGGGTGCACCAGGTGCTCATTCTTCCCACCCAGCCCAGGATCGACCTTCCTGTCCCCGCCCCCCGTGAAGGGAAGGTCAAGCCATGAGCCAGCCCGCCCCCCTGGCCCCAGTCTGGCGCTGCGCCCTCGGCCTTCTCTGCTTCGCAGCCATCATCCTGTCCAGCCCCTGGCCCGGCCCCCAGGCGATCTTCCAAGCATTCCTGGTGCTTGCGGTGGCCTCCGGCTTTGAATCCCCTCTGGTGGCCATGCTCTGGGCCGCTGCCGGAGGCTGGATTCTGGAAGGCAGCCTCCGGATGTACCCCCAGATGGGTGGCACGGCCCTGGCCAACATGACCCTTTGCGCCCTGACCCAATGGCACTTCAAGAACAGGCCGCCGGACCACAAAACCTCCTACTGGGGGCAGTTGGCAGCCTTCTCCCTGGGTCACTTCGTTCTCACCCACCTCTTGGTGCGCTTGACCGCCGGCCCCCACGCCTGGGGCATGGGATGGCTCTGGGTCCTGCTGACCATTCCGGTCTGGGGAACCCTCTCCCTCCGCCTCCACCTGCCAGTCCGCCGGAGGTGAGCTCTGGATTCCCGCGGACGCCATCTGATCATCAAGCGACTGGAGCTGGGCAAGGTCTTGGCCTGGCTCATGATCCTGGGGCTTCTCGCAGCCTATGGCTGGGTCCAGCTCGTGAAGCGCCGCGAGATGCGGGAAATGGCAGATCGCCAAGCCATCAAGACCCGCACAAGCCCGGCTCCCCGGGGAGTCATCTATGACCGCAACGGCAACAAGCTGGTGGACAATCGCCGAGCCCTGCACTTGGTCATCCAGGCCGAGGAGCTTCCCAAAGACCCGGCCCTGATCGAGGCCCTGGCCCTGGCGCTCCAGCGCGACCCCATCGATCTGAAGCGGCGCATCCAGGCCAGCCGCCAGGCTGGAAGCAACCGGATGGTGATCATCCAGGACAACCTGGACGAGGTGGGGCTGGCTCAGGCGGAACTCCTGCGGGCGCGCTTCCCGTTTCTGAGCATCGAGACCGCCCCGCGAAGGGTCTATCTGGGCCAGGATCTCGCCGGACACCTGCTTGGCTATGTGGGTGAGGTGGACGAGAGCCTGATGAAAAAAACCCCTGGCAAGTACCAGCTGGGCGAGATCATCGGGAAAAGCGGTCTGGAAGCCAGTCACAACGAGATATTGAAGGGCGTGGACGGTGAGCGTCGCATCGTGGTGGATCATCTGGGCCGCGAGGTGGCCCTCCGGGGTCTTATGGAATCCGTTCCGGGCAAGAGCGTCTTCCTCACCCTGGACGCAGGCCTCCAGCGAGTGCTCCAGGAGTCCTTCGGCACCGAGAACGGAGCCGGAGTCGTCATTGATCTCAGGGATGGCGGGATCCTGGCCATGTATTCCAGCCCCTCCTACGATCCCAACCTGTTCCTGAACCGACTCACCCAGGAGCAGGTGAAGGAATTCTGGCAGAACCCCGTGCGCCCCATGCTGAACCGGGCCACCCAGGGCCTCTACCCCCCGGGGTCCACCTTCAAGCTCCTGACGGCCCTGGCGGCCCTGGACAAGGGCATCATCACCCCCAGCACGCGTTTCACCTGCAGCGGCCACAAGAACTTTTACGGGCGGGACTTCCGCTGCGACGGCGTCCATGGGTCCGTGGATCTGATCCAGGCCATTACAGTCAGTTGCGACATCTACTTCTACGAGCTGGGCCAGCGCCTGGATATCGATGAAATCCACGCCGCTGCCGTGAAATACGGGTTGGCTGACCGCACCGGTGTGGATCTCCTCCATGAGTCGGCTTCCCGGGTGCCCAGCCGGGAATGGGTGAAAAAGGCCCGCCCCAAGGAACCCAAGTGGTACGCGGGCGAGACCATCAGCGTATCCATCGGCCAGGGTGCCAACGGCGTCACGCCCATTTCGCTCGCACGGTTCTACGCGGCCCTGGCCACCCGGGGAAAGCTCTTCACGCCCCACTTGCTCTACGGAATGCGTGACGAGACAACAGGCAAGCTGGCCCCCATCCCCCCCCCACCCACCCAGAACTCCGGCATGGATCCGAATACCTGGGCCGCGCTGGATCAGGGACTCAACGAGGTGGTGCGCAACGGCACAGCCCGCAGCATCGCCATGCCCAATCTGGCCATCGCTGGCAAGACCGGCACCAGCCAAGTCACCACCTTCGTAGATCGCTCCCACTATGCTGGCCTGGCCAAGAAGCTCCGGGACAATGGTCTTTTCGCCGGGTATGCGCCCCACGGCAATCCCCAGATCGCCTTCGCAGTCGTGGTGGAGAACGCCGGATTCGGTGCCAGCAGCGCGGCCCCCATCGCCAAGAAACTCTGCGAATACTGGTTCATCCAGCGCCCCGTCAAGCCCTTGCCACCCCCGGCGGTCAAGCCGTTCTCCTCCTTCCAGCCTGATGAGGAGGGGGAGGCCCCATGAAGATCTCCTTCAATACCCTGGATCGCCGCCTCCTGATGGCCATGGGACTCCTCACCTTCATGGGGCTCCTCACCATCTTTTCCGCAGGGCGGGGAAGCGCCAGCCAGGGGCACATGTGGATCAAGCAGGCGGGATGGATGGTCCTGGGCTTCGGAGCCATGCTGGCGGTGGCTCACATGAATCCGGCACGACTCTTCCGGGGTAGTGCAATCTTCTATGCCCTGGGAATCCTCAGCCTCCTGGCGGTCTTCGCCATCGGCAAGAAGATCGGAGGTGCCCAGCGCTGGATCATGGTGGGCGGGCTCACCTTCCAGCCTTCAGAACTCATGAAGTGGCTTGCACTGCTCTTCGTGGCCCACCGCCTTGGCACCAAGCCCCCCACGGAGATCCTCACCTGGGAGTTGTTCGGCGTCGCGGGACTGGCTTTCTTCCCCATGCTCCTGGTACTCAAGCAGCCCGACCTCGGCATGGCCATCAGCTTCCTGCCCATCCTGCTCCTCATTCCCCTGATCCGGGGCCTGAAGGCCAAGTGGGTGGCCCTGGGACTGGTCCTCATGGCCTTGCTTGGGGTCTTCGCCTGGCAGAAGGTCCTCAAGCCCTACCAGAAGCAGCGGGTCATGACCTTCCTCAATCCGAATGCAGACCTCCAGGGCAAGGGCTACCAGATCAACCAGAGCCGCATCGCCATCGGCGCAGGCGGGATCCTGGGCAAGGGTTTCACCAGCGGCACCCAGACCCAGCTCAACTTCCTGCCAGTTAAAACCACGGACTTCGTCTTTTCCGTCTGGGCCGAGGAACGGGGATTTCTGGGCGTCCTTATCGCCTTGGGACTCTTCGGACTTCTCCTCAACCGCATCCTGGATATCGGCCGTGCTGCGAGAAAGGCCTCAGAGGTTTATTTCTGTGTAGGAGCGGCCGGAATCTTTGCTCTGCATATCTTCGTCAATGTTGGCATGGTCATCGGAATCCTGCCCAATAAGGGCATGGTCCTCCCATTCTTCAGCGCCGGTGGAAGCAGCACTGTCAGCTACTTCCTGGCCTTGGGCCTCGTGATGGGCATTCACCGCCGGACGCTTGGACAGTAGACAAATTCGGGGAAAGCGGGTGATATGTTTCTTGAACCCGAGCTTACCCGATTGTAAAATCTCCAAAAAATCATGCAGAAATTCATGCCACCGCCCCCAGGGTCGATGGAAGGTTCGTATCGGCAGAGTATGCCACATGCCAGGAGGTATCCATCATGGCCATGTCCTTTCTTCGCAGAACCCTCACCCCAGTTGTCCTGAGCCTCGTCTGCCTGAGCCAAGCGCCAGCCCAGGCCCCCCAACCCCTTGTCGCCAAGGGATTCCAGGGCATGTTCTACATCACCGCCGTCCTGACCGGCGCCTATGCCGGCAGGACCCCCGGCGTCGTTCCTGATGTCCAGATTATCGGAGAGTCCCAGGCCATGAAGGAGCTCACGGAGGGCAGCACCCAGATCGCCCTCATGGGAAGGGACCTCCAGCCAGAGGAGGAGGCCGCCTTCATCGCCAAGTGGGGCTACTCCCCAACCCGCGTCGCCATCGCCATGGATGCGTTGGTGGTGCTGGTCAACAAGAACAATCCGATCAAGGAGATCAAGGTCGAGCAGCTGGACGCCATCTACAGCATCGACCGCCGCCAGGGCTGGCCCAAGGATGTCACCACCTGGGGCGACCTGGGACTCAAGCAGGGCGGCTGGGAGAATCGCCCCATCGAACGCTTCGGGCGTCCCGCCGACTCCGGCAACTACTGGCTCCTCAACGAGACCCTGACCATGAAGGGGCGCCCCCGCCTCCCCATCCGGGGCAACATGGACGCCACCACCCTGACCGAGGAACTGGCGGCCAATCAGGCGGCCATCGCCTACGGCAACATGATCGAAAAGTTCTCCTCCACCCGGATCGTTCCCCTGGTGCCCAAGGGGTCCAAAGAGCCCGTGGAAGCCAATGCCGCAACGGTCACCTCCGGCGAGTATCCCCTCTGCCGCTTCCTGTACGCCTATATCAACAAGGACCCCAAGAAAGGGACCACCCCGCTCCTCAGGGGATTCCTCTCCTTCGCCCTCTCCCCGGCCGGACAGGGCATCATCAAGGAATGCGGCCAGGTGCCCCTCCAACCTGATATCAACGCCCTGAACCGCCTCAAGGTGACTGACCGCTTCGACGGCGATTCCAACACCCTGCGCTGAACTCAGGATCAGACACAAGGCCCGGGATGCTCGCTGCTCCCGGGCCTTGTGTTTTTTCGCTTGGGCTATGGCCTTCTCCGTGATCTTCTATACCATTGCGCTCAGCGTTTCCATGAACGCCGGGCCGGGAGGAAACCATGGCACGACTGAACAAGTCCTGGAAGGCCGAGACCGATGGAACGGCTCTGGCGACGGAACTTCACACGATCCTGGAGGTGAGCCACCGCCAGGCCAAAGGCATCATCGATGCAGGGATGGCCAAGGTGAACGGCGAGGCCGTTCGCACAGCGGGGCATCGACTCAAGGCCGGCGACGAGCTGGCGGTCGCCTTCGACCCGGACACGGCCTACTCGGCCATCCCCAAGCCCAGGAAGAGGGGGCCTGGCGGGGAGGTGGAAATCCTCTGGGAAGACAAGCATCTGATCTTCGTCAACAAGCCTGCGGGGCTCCTCACGGTGCCCACTGAACGCACCCATGAGGCCTGCCTTGCAGACTCCATCACGGACCTGTACCGGCGTCGAGGCTTCAAGCGCTTCCACCTCTACATCGCCCACCGCCTGGATCGCTTCACCTCCGGCGTCCTGGTCTTCGCCAAGACCCCCGAAGCCCTGAATGGCCTCAAGAACCTCTTCGAAGAACACCACCTGAACCGCATCTACAAGGCGATCCTGGTGGGCGAACTCCCCGAGAACGCCGGGACCCTCACGGGCAAGCTGGTGGAGCACAGCAAGAGCCTCAAGATGTCCGTGGTCCAGCCCAAGAAGGGCGAGACCAAGGGCGCCAAGCTCGCCATCACCCACTACCGCGTCCTGGAGCGCCTCCCTGGCTACACCGTGGTCGAAGTGCGCCTCGAAACGGGTCGCCGCAACCAGATCCGTGTCCAGTTCGCGGATCGGGGCTTTCCCGTCCTGGGCGACCAGGTCTATGGGCAGACCAGCCATCTGATCGACCGCCAGGCCCTGCATGCCGAACTGCTGGGGATCCGCCACCCCGTGACCGACGAAAGCATCACCGTCAGCGCCCCTATTCCCAAAGACATGGAAGTGGCCCTCAAGGCACTGCGGAACCTGCACCGGGTCGAACGGGCCGAGGCTGGCGTCAAGGGCGAAGAGGGCATCTACAAGCCCAAGATCACCAAGGGCCGGAAGCTGGCGCGGGTGGATCGGGCCCAGCGATTCAGCGACAAGGGGGCAGATGCCCCTGCGGAGGCGAAGAGGGAGAGGCCCGATGCCTCCCAGAAGCCCAGAACCTCCTTTGGCCGCCCCCGCCCCTCCCGTCCAGGAGAAGCGGAGCCCAAACGCGCGCCCCGGAAGCCTGCTGAAGCTGGTCGCCCCAGGGTTTCCGGCAAGCCCAAGAAATAGTGTTCACCACCTGATCAAAGGCCCCTCGTCCTTGAATGGCGAGGGGCCTTTGATCTTATTAGTTAGCAGAGAAGAACTTGAAACCATCCATCAAACAGATAGGTGTCATTTCGACAAACCATTTCCCCCTTTCAATGCACAAAGCTAGGCTTTAATCACGCCATTCCCCACGGGCATATCCCTTTATAAATCTGATCAGCCGCTTCACCTACCGGGTATTCCGGGTTGAATCCCGTATCTATTTCAATGCCACAACAGAAGCAACCCTTCAGATAACGCCATCCATACGCGCTTAACACAACAAATACCGGAACTCATCCATAACTACATTTGGATGATGAACGGTGTCAGAATCCACCCCATCCAACGGAATCCCAAGCTCCGCAGTTCCACCCATGGCTCCATGGCCTTCCATGTCCAACCCACCACAGGAGGTGAACCGTGCCTATCAAACTGATGGCCGCATCCCGCAAGCGCCCCGGCCTGACCCGGGCTGAGTACCAGCGCTACATCGAGTTCTACCACGGCACCATCGCCCGGCAGGAGCGCTTCAAGATCGACTCCTACGTCCAGAACCACGTCATTGACGGCGCCTTCGGCCTCCTCAGCGACACCGACCACCAGAACAAGACGGCGGATCGTGACGCCGTGGTGGAGATCAGCTTCAAGAGCTTCCGGGACATGATGGAGACCCTGGAACCCGCCGTGCCCTCCGCCGCCTCCCAGGACGGCAAGTTCTTCGCCAACGAAAGCACCAATATCATCGTCATGGCCGAGGAGGAGGAGATCCCCGTCCCCACCCCCCTGACCACCTTCAACCCCGGCCTGGGCATCGTCAAGGGCGTGGGCGCCATGAAGGTCCTGCATTACATCATGCGGGATGAGACCGTCTTTCCCGAGGACTACAAGAAATTCTGGCGCATGGCCCACGAAGAAGCCGTGGAGAAGTCCCCCTACTACAAGGAGCAGGCCCGTCGCGTCCAGGCCAACTGGCGCTGCCGCGCCAATGACAATGACGGGGCCGCCCGCAAGCACTTCAAGATGGTCGATCCCCCGGTCTACGACCTGGTGGTCACCCACTGGTTCGACACCATGGAGCAGGTGGGCGCCTTCCGTCAGTACGTGGAAGCCATGCAGAACGCCACGGGCCCAAGGTTCGCCAACTGGTCCCAGTCCTTCTACCTCTACACCAAGCAGATCGTGATCATCCGCGATACGCCCCTGAGCTGAAACGCCCCCGTCGAGACAAGGAGCCCAGTATGTCGACCCCTGAAGCCAAGCAATACAACTACAAAGAGTGGTACGCCACCACCAAGCCCAAGGCGATGCAGCCGGACCTCAGCCCCGAGGAGAAGGCCCGCCCCTTCGCCAAGTATTTCTACGAGGAGATCCCCCAGCCGGATCCCGCCCACTACGCGATGATGGAAAAGCCCTGCGACCCCGCCAAGGCCCTCCACCCCTCCCAGATGAACGAGCTCCTCAATCCCGGTTACCTGGACGTGGAGATCGGGTGGTGCAACCTCCCGGACGGCGCGGGCTTCATCGCCAACAAGATTGTCTACCCTGGTGTCACCGCCGAAATGGTCGACTGGTGGTTCGCCTGGCACCCCCTGGAGGACCTCCGCTACCGCATCTGGTATCCCCCCCAGCACGGCGGCATCCACCTCAGCCCCGAGGGCCGCAAGCGGATCCTGGATGAGAGCATCCCCATGTCCGAGCGCAACTGGGGCGTGGTCCACCACGTCACCGAGAACTGCGACTGCGGCATGGAGAACATCACCATCAGCTTCCTCTCCCCCAAGGACTACGGCTTTGACATGAGCCGCTTCAAGCAGCCCAATGTGGCGACCTTCGCCGGTGGCCAGGGCTGGGCCGTCACCGTGGACAAGAACGACGAGTCCATCACGGCCCCCGCCATGATGTGCCACATCTTCCGGGACACCCCCGAGGGCCTGGAGCACCGCACCCGCTTCTGGCTGGGCTACCGCCTCTCCAATGGCGTCCCCGAGTGCACCCTGCCCCCCGGCGTGGCGGTCCCCCAGGTGGCCATCCAGGGCCTCGCCCGCCATAACGTGAAGGAATTCACCCGCTTCAAGCACTTCCTGCCCCGCATCTACGCGGAGTTCGGCGGGAGGATGACCGTCTAATATCAGATAGGATCAGTGAAAAAAGCAGCATCAGCCGCGGATAAATTGGATAAACGCGGATGAAGAAATGATCTATGGGCGGGGCACCTGGGCCTGCCCCGCAATGCGGGGGCGGACGGCAAAGCCGCCCGCGTTCAGCAAGGGATAGGGAGGCGGAGGCAAGCGAGCTTGCCATAGCCTCCCTATCCCTTGCTGAACCAGTCCCAGGTGCCCAGGTGAACTTTCTTGATCTGCCATCCTGTTCGGAGGTTGAAAGGTCCTTTGCTTTTCATGGAACGGGGGAGGTCAAGCTTCGCAACGCCGGTAACCAGGGCGTCCGTTATTCGCGTGCATCCAATTTATCCGCGGCCAACATGCTTTTCTCCTCGGAAAAATCGCGATCCGTGCCTCTCGAAGCGGAAGAACTCTCCTGGCCGTACGTGTAACCTAAGACCTGACCAGCACCTGCTTGATCGCCGCCACCACCTGGTCCTGGTCCTCCTCCTTCAGCCCGGGCCACAGGGGCAGGGAGAAGAGCCGCTCGCCGCTCCAGTCGGTGTGAGGCAGGCCGTCCTTGGGGAGGGCGTGGGGGTGCTTGGCGTAGAAGTCCCGGTAGAAGGAGTGCTGGTGGGTGGGCTTGTAGTGGATGCCCGTGCCGATGTTCTCCTCCTTGAGGGCGGCCACGAAGGCGTCCCGGTCCATGCCCGCCTTCTCGGGGCGGATGCGGGCCACGAAGAGGTGGAAGCAGTGGGCGTGGTCCCCGTCGCCCTCCCAGGGCATCATCAGCTCCTCGACATCCTTGAATAGCTCCAGGTAGCGGCGGAAGAGCTGGCTCCGACGCTGGTTGAAGCCGTCCAGCTTCTTGATCTGATGGATGCCCATGGCGGCCTGGAGGTCCATGAAGTTGGCCTTGCGGGCGGGCTCCACCACATCGATGTGGGGGCTGCCCTCCTTGCTCTGACGCTTCCAGGCGTCCCGTTCGATCCCGTGGAAACGCAGGCGCTGGATGCGGGCGGCATAAGCCGAGTCGTGGAAGGCCAGGGCCCCGCCCTCGCCGGTGGTCATGTTCTTGTTGGGGTGGAAGCTGTAGGCGGTCATGACGGAACGTGGGTCACTGCCGATCTTCCGCCCCTTGTAGTGGGCGCCCATGGCCTGGGCGGCATCCTCCACCACCCAGAGGCCGTGCTTCTGGGCGGTGGCCCAGATCTCGTCCATGGGACAGGGAAGGCCCGTGAGGTGCACAGGAATGATGCCCTTGGTGCGGGGCGTGATGGCGGCCTCGAGCTTCGCGGGATCGATGTTGAGGGTCCTGGGATCGATGTCCACCAGTACGGGGATGCCCCCCTGGAGCACCACCGTCGACAGGGTGGAGACCCAGGTGAGGGAGGTGGTGATGACCTCATCCCCGGGCTGGAGCCCCAGGACCTGCATGGAGATCTCCTGGCCCGTGGTGGCGCTGTTCATCACCAGGCAGTGCGGCACACCGTTGTAGGCCTTCAGCTCCTCCTCGAAACGGGCGGCCTTGGGCCCCGTCGTGATCCACCCCGACTGGATGGAATCGATAATCTCCTCGATTTCCTCTTGGCCCACCATGGGGCGGGTGAAGGGCAGGAATTCGGATCGGCGGGTGTAGGACATGGAAACTCCGTGACTCTTCAGGATAGCGCGGCCCGGAGACGCTCCAGGACGTCCTCGACCGATGGCGCCCCAACGGGCAGGCGGAGCTGACCCGTGTAGGTGGTCCTTGCCCACTCGAAGAGCAGGGGACCGTTGGCGGGGCCCGCTTGGCAATCTCCGTGATGCTTCCAGTAGTCCAACAGCATCCAGCGCGTCCTGGGAAAGAGGTGCACATGGAAGCGACGATCCATCTCCGCGAAAACCAAGGTATAGACCCGGTCGGCTCCCGCCAGCTCCTCGATGGCCTTCACAGCCTTGGCATAGAGAACCCCGAAGCGGGCGGCCTCCTCCTCGGAGAGTTCACCCGCGGAAGTGGCCGCCCCCTTGCACCGCAGGATCAGGTACCCGGGGATGGCGCAATAGTCCGCCCCGTCGAGGGTGAAGAACTCATCCTCGAAGACTCTCAGCACCTGACTCATGAACACCTCCATACCCATTACAATGGAGCCTTACGAGGAGCTTCATGCACCCCATTCTTTTCCGCATCGGTAACTTTCCTGTCGGCACCTATGGCCTCCTGCTGGTCATCGCCTTCTTTTCCGCCCTGGCCCTGGCCAAGCGCCAGGGGCGCATGGACGGCCTGTCCGGCGATGCCATCGTGGACCTCAGCATCACCCTGCTCCTGGCAGGGGTTGTGGGCGCCAAGGTTCTCATGGTCGTCGTGGATGTGTCCGGGGGTGCCCGCCTCCAGGATGCCTTCAGCCTGGACACTCTCCGGGCGGGAGGCGCCGTGCATGGCGGCATCATCGCCGGAGCCATCGCCCTCTTCTGGCGGGCCCGGAAGCTCAAGCTTAACCTGCCCCTCACCCTGGACGCCTGTGTCCCGGCCGTGGCGCTGGGGCAGGCCATCGGCCGCCTTGGCTGCTTCTCCGCAGGCTGCTGCTACGGCAGCGAAAGCCACAGCGCCCTGGCAGTGATCTTCACCAACCCAGACGCCCACATGCTATCGGGGACCCCCCTCGACCTACCGATCCATCCTGTCCAGCTCTACACCTTCTGCATGAACCTGGCGGTGATGGGCCTTCTGCTCCTGGTTCGCAAACACCGGCGATTCACGGGCCAGGTGCTGGCCAGCTACTTCGTCCTCGAAGGGCTGGGGCGGGCCCTCATGGAGACCTGGCGGGGGGATCTGGACCGCGGGGTCTGGTTCGCGGGGCTCTCCACCGGACGGGTCACCGCCCTCCTCTTCATCATCGCCGGAATCATTCTATGGTTCTGGTTCCGCCGCAGCTACGCGGCCCCCAAGGAGGCTTGAGCCTTGAAGATCATCCTGGAACAGGATTACGCACGTCTGGACCGCTTCCTCACTGAACGATTCCCCGAAATCCCCCGCTCCCAGTGGGATCTCTGGATCCGCTCCGGCAAGGTCGCTGTCAAGGGCCAAGCCGTCACCAAGAGCGGTACCCGCCTCCGGGCCGGGGACGAGGTGGAGACCGAAGTCCCGGACATCACCCCCCCAGGGCTCCACCTCCTGCCCGAGGATCTCGACCTGCCCACGCTCTACGAGGACGACCGGATCTGGATCCTGGACAAACCTGCCGGAGTCGTCGTACACCCAGGTCCCGGCCATCCCACCGGAACCGTGGCCAACGCACTCCTGGGGCGCCTCCAGAAAGAGGCCCTGGCCCTGCAGGAAACCCAGGCCGCCGAGGACGACGACGAGGAGGCTGCGCCCCTCTGGCCCGGTCTGGTCCACCGCCTGGACCGCTTCACCACCGGCTGCCTGGTCACCGCCAAGGACGCCCAGGCCCAGGCTTCCATCCAGGCCCAGTTCAAGGCCCGCACCGTCGACAAGCGCTACCTGGCCTTGGTGCGGAACTCCCGCAGGCTCCCGGAGCTGGGGAGCTTCCTCATCGACGAACCCATCGGCCGCCATCGTCTGGAGCGTCTGAAGATGTGCATCACCACCTCAGGACGCCCCGCCCAGACCCGGGTGAAGGTCCTGGCCAGGGTCGCGGGACTGGCCCTGGTGGAGTGCGAACTCCTGACGGGCCGCACCCACCAGATCCGGGTCCACCTGGGACACCTCGGTGCCCCCATCCTGGGCGACCCCCTCTACGGCGGACCCACCCGCTGGCAGGACGAGGAGAAGCGCGCCATCCTGTGCGAGCACCCCATGCTCCACGCATGGAAACTCTCCCTGGACCACCCCGGGAGCGGTGAACGGGTCGCGGTGATGGCTCCCCTGCCCCCTCCCTTCCAGACCCTCCTGGAACGCCTGGGGATAGAGATCTGAACCCATGGAGCCGAGGCGCCTCTACCGGAGTTCTTCCAGGCCACGGGGTTCGATTTGACTGGAAGATGAAGAAGAAGGGCTGATCGGGATCAGGGAAACCAAACAAATTCCCAACCGTGAAAGCCCCACTTGGCAAAGGGGAAAAACTTCCCATCATTGGTTCAGGATCTCCCGACTCCCATAAAGGAAGGTGTGATGCTGAACCGGTCGTTTGCGATGGCAGCGCAGGGCTCCTGGGGGCTCGACCCCAGTCTGCTACAGCCTGCGTTCCTGATCCCCATCGGCTTTACGCTGCTCGTGCTTCTGGTGCTCCTCTTCCTCAGGCTCCGGGACCTCCCCTCGGACAGGAGGGCCCGCAAGGCGCCAACCATGACCCCCCTGCAACTGGAGTCCCTCATGATGGGCAGCCCCCCCCGGATCGTGGACCTTCGACCCCGCGAAACCTACGAGGGTCCCAAGGGGCACATCCGCGGGGCCATGAGCATCCCGCTGACGGAACTCCGGAAGCGCCTGCATGAACTCGATGCCAAGGAGAAGGACGCCATCATCCTGGTGGACGAGACCGACGAACTCTCCCATCTGGCCCTGCCCCTGCTCACCGGAGAGGGACACAACTGGATCTATGTCCTGCGCGGCGGCATGCGGGCATGGCGCCGCGCCAAACTGCCGGTCTACACCCACAAACCCCTTCCTAAAGCCTGAGACGGTACCCCACCCCTGGTTCAGTGATGAGGTGCCTGGGCCTTGCTGGTTCCGCCTCCAGTTTCTGGCGGAGCTGGGCCATGTAGACCCGCAGGTAGTGGGGCTGGGCCCCGGCGGCATCCCCCCAGATTTCCTTCAGGAGCTGGGTATGGGTGAGAACCCTACCGGCATTGGCCACCAGCGTGGCCAGGAGCTTGTATTCGTTGGGGGTAAGGTGGACCCGCTGGCCAGCTACCGTCAGCTCCCGACGCACACGATCCAGCTTCCACTGCTCCAGCTCGAAAATGGGCTCCCCGACCGGGGCCTGCCCGTGGGCCCCATGCCGAAGGGCCACCCGGATGCGGGCCAGGAGTTCGCCTGTGCCAAAGGGTCAGGTAGTCGTCGGCCCCGGCGTCCAAGGCCTGGATCTTGTCCTCCTCCTGGCCCCGGGCGCTGATGACAATGATCGGGGCGGAGCAGCTCTCCCGCAGCGTCCGAGCAAGCTGCAGGCCATCCCGATCCGGGAGCCCCAGATCCAGCAGGATCACATCAGGGCGATGGACCGCCACCACATCCTCTGCCTCTCGGGCGGTGCAGGCCTCCAGAACGCCATAGCCATGGGTGGTCAGCGAGGCCCTGAGATACCGGACCATCTGCGGTTCGTCATCCACCACGAGGATCTGATTAGGCATGGTCGATGACCTCCACCGGGGGCTGAGGAGGCTGGGGAGCCAAGGGCAGGCTCATCAGGAACTGGGCACCACCACCCGGGCGGTTGCTGGCCTGGATGCGCCCTTCGTGGGCGTCCATGATGCCCTTGCAGATGGCCAGCCCCAGTCCGGCGCCGGGGCGCGCACCCGGCTGCTGGAGCCTTACCAGTTTCTCGAAGATCCGCTCCTCCTCGCCTGCTGGGATGCCAGGCCCATGATCGAGGATCGCCAGGGTTACCGACTTCTCGGTGGCCCAGGCCCTCACCTCGATGGGCTGATCCGGTGGCGAATACTTGTGAGCATTCTCCAGCAGGTTGATGAGCGCCTGTTCGGCCAGGATCGGATCCACCGGCACTAGCGGCAGGTTCTTGGGGAAGTCGAGTTTCACGCCCCGCGTCCCCAGGACCTGGCCGAGGCTGTCCAGGGCCGCGCCCACCAGTTCCTCCACGGGCACCCATTCCTTCTTGAGCTCCAACACACCGGATTCAATGCGGGTCACATCCAGCAGGTTGGAGACCAGGCGATGGAGGCGCTGGGCCTCCTCATGGATGGTCTCCAACAGCTCACGACGGTTCTCCTGCGTCAGACGCCCCTCGTCCTCTAGAAGGGTGCTGGCGGCACCGGTGATCCCCCCCAGGGGGGTACGGAGGTCGTGGGAGACGGAGGAAAGCAGGGCGTTGCGGAGATGCTCCCGATCAGCCTGGCGCTGGTTCTCCAGGGAGCGTTCCGACAACAGAGTGCGCTCCAGAGCCAGAGCCGTCTGATTGCTGAAGGCCTCCAGGAGATGGCGTTGATCCGGTTCAGTCCAGCGCGGGACATCCTCCGGCAGGACCCCCATGACCCCGATGGGTCCATTGGTGCCAGTCAGGGGAAGGTAGAGGGCCTTGGCTCCCGCCAGGGTGTCCGTTTCGAGGCCGGCGACCTCATGGTGATCGAAGGCCCACTGGGCCACCCCGAGCTCCGCCGGGCTGAACTTGGCCGCCAGATCCGCCGGAGGCCACTTGAGACGCCCCTGGGAATCCGGCAGGAAGATCAGGACATGGCTCTGGAACTGGGCTGCCACACTCCGGATGGCCTGGGAGACCATGCGGGCCGTATTGCCGCTGCGGGCGAGGTCTGCACTGAGTTTGAAGAGGGCCAAGGTACGCTGTTCCCGGAAGCGGGCCAGCTTGGCCTGCTGGCGAATCCGCTCCGTGAGATTCCCGATCACGATGCCCATCACCAGCAGCACCAGGAAGGTGGCACTGTGGCGGGTGTCCTGGACCACGAGGGAATATACGGGTGGGATGATGAAGAAGTCCAGTGCCACCACGCTCAGGACCGCAGCAAGGAGACTGGGCAGACGGCCGACCCGGGAGGCCACCACCAGGATGGCCAGGATGTAGACCATGATCACATCGGCCAGCTCGAAATACCGGGCCATGAGAAGCGCCAAGCCCGTGGCCACCGCCACGACCGCGAAGCTCCAAAGGAAGTGGCCGACGGGCGTGTGGCTGGCGGATCGACGGACGGGTTTGGTCTTCCCAGGCTTCTCTTCCCCCGCGATGACATGGATATCGATGGCTCCACTGGCCCGGATCAGGTCGGCCAGCAGCGATCCCGTGAAGAATTCAAGCCAGCGGGGCTTCGTGGGCTTGCCCACCAGGATCTTGGTGACATTGCGCCGCAGAGCCAGAGCCACCAGATCCTCCGCAAGGGCCAGACTCCCCTGGAGCACCACGGTTTCTGCCCCCAGACGCTCGGCCTGGCGCAGGTGCTCCTCGATCTGGACGCGGCTGGCCTCCGAGTAGCTGAGGTACCGCGGCGACTCGATGTAGGCCACGATCCATGGAGCATCCAGGGATTCAGCCATCCGCTTGGCGGCGCGGATGAGGTGGGCCGACTCGGGCCGGGAGCTGATGCAGACCATCAGCCGCTCTCCGGCGGCCCAGGTCTTGCCGATGCCCTTGGCATTCATGTAGCGGCGCATATCCGCATCCACCTGCTCGGCGGTGCGCCGGAGGGCAAGCTCCCGGAGGGCCATGAGATTCCCGCGCCGGAAGAAGCGATCGTTGGCATGCCGGGCCTGCTCGGGAACGTAGACCTTGCCCTCCTGGAGGCGCTCGATGAGCTCCTCGGGCGGAATGTCCACCAGTTCGATCTGGTCCGCCCGGCTCAGGAGCTTGTCCGGGATGTTCTCCCGCACCAGCACCCCCGTGATCTGGGCCACCACATCCCGGAGACTCTCCAGGTGCTGGACATTCAGGGTGGTGTGGACATCAATGCCCGCATCCAGAAGATCCCAGACATCCTGCCAACGCTTGGCGTGGAGGGCCCCGGGGGCATTGGCATGGGCGAGCTCGTCCACCAGGATGACCTTGGGTTTCCGAGCCAGCGCCGCCTCCAGATCAAACTCCTCCAGGGTGGCCCCCCGATAGGGGAAGGACTTTCTTGGAAGGACCTCCAGACCGGCAGTCAGAGCCTGGGATTCAGGGCGCCCATGGGTGTCCAGGAAACCCGCCACCACGTCCACGCCCTCGAGAAGCAGTTCCTGGGCCTCGGAGAGCATGGCGTAGGTCTTCCCCACCCCCGGCGCCGCCCCGAAGAAGATCTTGAGGCGGGCCCGGGATTTCCGAGCCTCATCCTCTTGCGCCTGTTCCAGGACTTCATCGGGGCGGGTATTCATGATGATTCAGTGTAGGCCAAGACCCGTGGAAAGCCCGATATCAGCGTCTTCCCGCACGGGTATGGCAAAGAAGCAGGCTAGTCCGTTGCGGATCAGTTGACAGGAACCAGGCAGAACCTATGCTGGTATCCCACCCCAGGGGGGGTGGGGCAAGATGGAGGATACCCCATGATCCGGCTGAAGATCGAAGGCATGACCTGCGGACATTGCGTCCAGCACGTGAAGACGGCCCTACTCGGAGTTCCCGGCGTCCAGGCCGCAGAGGTTGACCTGAAGAGCCGTAGCGCCCAGGTGACGGGGCTGGCGGATCCCTCTGCCCTGATCGCCGCCGTGGAGGAGGAGGGCTACCAGGCCTCCCAGGAGACCCTCTGATGATCTGCTGCCATGGCCTCAAGCTGGATGAAGAGGTCCAGGAGGATGTCCGCCGTCGCCTCCTTTCCGTGAAGGGGCATGTGGAGGGTGTGCTTCGCATGCTGGAGAACGACCATGTCTACTGCGTGGATGTCCTCAAGCAGCTCAAGGCCGTGGGGGGCGCCCTGGGGAAGGTGGGGGATCAGGTACTGCAGAGCCACCTCCGGAACCACGTGGTAACCGCCCACGAACGCGGCGACGAGGAGCGCATCGTGGGGGAACTGATGGAAATCCTCAAATACCGCTGATGGGAATCCAATGAGCATCCATACCTTCCGTGTCGAGGGCATGAGCTGCGCGAGCTGTGTGCGGCGCGTGGAGAAGGCCTTGGCCGCAGTGCCCGGAGTGGCGCATGCCCAGGTGAACCTCGCCACAGAGGAAGCCAGGGTCGAGGGCGCCGAGCTCTCCCTGGAAGTCCTGGGCCGGGCCCTGGAAGCCAGGGGCTACCACCTGGTATCCCCCACCGACGAACCAGCACCCGAAGCCACCCGGGGGGCCCTGCTGCGCCTCATCCTCGCCTGGGTAGTGACCCTGCCCCTCATGGCGCCGATGCTTCCCGGCCTGCATCTTCACCTTCCCTGGCCCATCCAGGCCCTGCTTTCGGCGGGGGCCGTCTTTGGGGCCGGATGGCCCTTCTTCAGGCGGGCCTTCGGACAGCTCCGGAAGTTGGAGAGCACCATGGATACCCTGGTGGCCCTGGGGGCCCTGGTGAGCTGGGCCTTCGGCCTCTACGAGGGCTGGCGGGGCAGCATGCACCCGCCCTTCGAGACCGCCGCAGCCCTGGTGTCCTTCCTCCTGGTGGGGAAGTATCTGGAGGCCCGGGCCAAGCACCGGGCCACCCACAGCCTCGAAGCCCTGCTGAAGCTGGCTCCCGCCATGGCCTCCCGCCTCGGTGAGGACGGACTGGAGGAGGAGGTGCCCACCCGGATCCTGATGGCGGGGGACCGGGTGCGGGTCCGCCCAGGCTCCGCCATCCCCGTGGACGGCATCGTCCTCTCGGGCCAGGCGGAAGTCGAGGAGGCCCTCCTTACCGGCGAGCCCCTTCCGGTGCCCAAGGGACCGGGGGATGGCGTGCAGGTTGGGGCCATGGTCCACGGCGGCGCCCTGGAGGTCCAGGTCCAGAGCGCGGGCCAGGGCACTTGGCTGGCCAGACTGGCCCGGCAGGTGGCCGAGGCCCAGGGCAGCCGCGCCCCGATCCAGGAGGTGGCGGACAAGGTCTCCGCAGTCTTCGTGCCCGCCATCCTGGTCCTCGCCGCCCTGACCCTGGTGGGCTGGTGGATCGCCACGGGCAGCCTACTCCTGGCCTGGCGCCCGGCGGTGACGGTCCTGGTGATCGCCTGCCCCTGCGCCCTGGGACTGGCCACGCCGGTGGCCATGGCCGCCGCTCTGGGGAGCGCCGCCCGGGGAGGACTCCTGGTACGCCAGGCCGAGGCCATGGAGCGCCTTGCGGATGTCACGGATCTGGTCTTCGACAAGACCGGCACCCTGACCCTGGGGCGCCCTACCCTGAAGGAGATCCAGAGCCCCCAGCTCCCCCGGGAGGAGATCCTGAGGCTGGCCGCCGCCCTGGAGCGGGACTCGGAGCACCCCCTGGCCCGGGGCATCCGGGGGGCGGCCCAGGCTCTCTCCCTCCCTGAGGCCCAGGACTTCAGGGCTTTCCCCGGGGGAGGCGTCGAGGGCCGGGTCGAGGGCCGAGCCCTAAGGCTGGGCAACGAGGCCTTCCTGGGCCTCCCTTTCCCCGAAATCCCGGAGGGCACCGTGACGGTGGGGCTCGCGGAGGGATCCACCCTCCTGGGACTCATCCTGCTGGAGGATGCCCTACGCCCGGAGACGCCCCGGGTGCTGGACGCCCTCCGACGCCAGGGCCTGAGGATCCACCTCCTGAGCGGCGATCGCCCGGAGGTGGTCAGGCGACTGGGCACTCAGCTCGGCATCGAGGAGGCCCGGGGGGGCTGCAAGCCGGAGGACAAGCAGAAGCGGATCCAGGAACTCCAGGCCGCGGGCGCCATCGTGGCCTTCGTGGGAGATGGCGTCAACGACGCCTCGGCCCTGGCCCAGGCAGACGCGGGCATCTCTCTGCCGGGCCTGGAGGCTACCCAGGCAGCGGCCCCCCTCAACCTCCTCCGGGAGGGCCTGGACCCACTGCTTCAGGCCCATGCCCTGGCCCGTCGAACCCGAAGCGTCGTGCGGCAAAATCTAGCCTGGGCCTTCGGCTACAACCTCGTCCTGGTCCCCCTGGCCGCCTTCAACCTCCTGGATAAGCTGGGAGGCCCGGCCCTGGCCGGCGCCGCCATGGGCCTCAGTTCCCTGACCGTGGTGCTCAACGCCCTGCGGCTGCGAAACGCCAGGTGACAGGGGAGGGCCGCTGGCTTAACCGCGCCGTCTGGGGCGTGGCCCTGACCAGCTTCTTCTCGGAGAAAGCGCGATTCACAGCCCCCGAACGGAACGCCTACACCCGATAATGGTGGCCTGGAGGCCATCGTGACCCTTCCCGTAATGTTCGCCTGCATGCTCGCCCTGGCCGACCCGACGGCAGCGACGGGCATCCAGCGTCCTGTCTGGATCGAGCAGCTTCCCCAGGAGCCGGGTCGGATCTATGCCCTCGGGACTGCAGATCTTGGACCCTTCACGTCTGAAGGGCGGGCCCTGGCCCAGGCCTCGGATCGGGCTCGACTGGAAGTCGTCGCGCGCCTGCGGGTGAGCGTCAAGGGACAGACGAGCACGACGACGCGCACCACCCAGATGGGTTCCGGTGGAAGCTCCTACGGGTACGGCGACAAGACCAGCCGGGACACACTGCAGGTGGGAACCCAGGCCGAGGACCTTCCTGGGCTCACCGTGGAGCAGACCTACCTTGATGCCACCGGGCGCACAGCGTATGCCCTGGCCGTCCTGGACCTGGGGCAGGCCGAGGCCTCGCTCCAGGGACGGCTCACGGGCCTGGAGAACAGCCGCCATGGCCTGGAGAAGGAGCGAAGCCGTCGCGCCCGCTGGCGCCTCAGGAAGCTCCAGGGAGATCTCGACCGCCTGGGCGAGTTGACCGCCCTCCTTTCCCTAGACCCTCTCCTGGCCCGGACCCGTGCCGAACGGGTAATCGTGGACAAGCGCCTCGCCGCTCTGGAAGCAGCGGATCTGCCCCCCCTGGATCTCGGCAAGTGCGCCATGGCCCTGCGCCCCAATATCGCGCTGCCCCCGGCCATGGAGGAGTTCCTCAGCTCACGCATCACCGAGAGCGGCCTCAAGTGCAGGGAGGCGGGCGCGGATTTCCGACTGGAGCTGACCTTCAGCGGAGGTTCCAAGGGGCCGGCCTTCATCTATGCGGAACCCCAGTTCGTGGGAAGCATCCTCTACCGCCTGGAGGCCACGGCCCAGATCACCGATGCTGGTGGAGTGGTCCTGGCCAAGGCGCCTCCGATCTCGCTTTCCCAGGAGCAGACCCCCGAGGGCCTGAGCGCCCAGTTCCATCGGCAATTCGAACGCCGCTGGGGCATGCTGCTGGACCAGCTCCTGGCCGAGTTGCAGTAGAAGCGAGAAATGTAACGTTTTACATTCGGCGTTGAAAAGACTCGCAGCAGTTCAGAATGGCTTTCGCCAGGGCCTCTTGATTGGCCTTGAATCTCCGAGTGGGTACAAGGACGGAGACCGCCGCCATCTCGCCCTCATATCCCTCCATAGCCACACCAAGGGAACAGATCCCGACGATGTTCTCCTCCCGATCAAAGGCGACACGGGTCCCCCGTATCGAGGCCAACTCCCGATCCATGTCCTCCCAGGTGACGATCGTATTCTTGGTCAAGGGTTTGAGGGGCATCTGCCTGCGCAGGGCCTCAAGCTCATGCTCAGGAAGCGCTGCCAGCATGGCTTTGCCGATTGCGGTGCCGTGCAGGGGAAGCGAACTGCCGACGGCGCTGGTCACCCTGAGCGCATGGGTCCCATGAATCTGCGCCACCACCACGGCACTGCCGTGGGAGAGGATCGAGAGTTCAACGGTTTCGCCAGTTTCACTGGCCAGGCGGACCAGGAAAGGGTGGATCATCGTCACGAGATCGAAGGGGCGCACGGAGTTCGCGAGAAGGGTCAAGGCTGGCCCAAGCCGAAAGCCACTTTTTGCCGAGGCGGCGATCACCAGATTGGATTCCTCCAAGGTCTTCACGATGCGCTGCACCGTGGAGCGCGGCAAGTCCATGATCTGAGCCAATGCAGCCAGGGTCAGGCCATCGCGATGGCGAGCCAGGACAAAGAGGATATCTGCAGCACGGGCGACCACCTGGATCACAGAACTTCCCGCTTTTTCCGACGAGGATGACATCGACATTCAATCCTTTTAGGAGATTAACGACATTCCATATGCCAACATCCGCGACGACTCAGATCTGCCTTACAAATGTTAATAGATACAGAATAACGCGTTTTATCACTCATCATAATGTACCGTTTTATGTGGAGAACTCCGTCCCTGACGTTCCTTTCCAAAAAGAGGAAAGCCCTGATAGTCAGGGCTTTCCTCTTTTTGGAATGGAGACAGATGCTACTCCATCACTACCCATACCCGGCGGCCGTCCTTGACGCCCTGAACCAGGACCATCATGGCTTCGGAGAGCTGCTTGCTCTTGGAGGAGCCATCCTTGAGGTCGACGATGGAGATGACATCGTCTTCCTTGATGGGAGGCAGGGCAACGCTCCGGGGAATCTCGCCGCGGGTGGGCTTGGCATTGGGATCCATCTTGGAGGGGGGATCCGGAACCACAAAGCCATCGCCCTTCTCAAGCGCGTCTACGCTGGTACGGAAGAGGGCCGCCAGGGCCACCATGGCGGAACCCGAGGGGACGATCTTGTCACGCTCCCAGAACGAAATGGAGGCCTGGTCCACACGCAGGGCTTCGGCCATCTCCTCCTGGGACCAGCGCCAAGTCACGCGCACGGCCTTGATGCGGCCACCCAGCGTATCGAGAGAGATTGGATTTTCGGGACTGGATTCTGCGCGTCTCAAGGGAAACCCTCCTATAGGAAGAATGCGATAAAACAAGCAGATCTTGCAATCATAAATTCATGACCGTAACGCGATTTATAGGTTCGGCTCGTAGAAAGGGTTTCTCTTCACCATGCCCCAAACGGACTTGACCGGGAAAAAACAGCCACCTACCGATGAGCAATATAGGCTCTTTTTTTTGGTGCGCCCGCGAAGAGCAGCTGAATTCAAAGAAGAACCCAAGTCACCGGACTCCACCAAATAAGGATGACTAATCTTGAAGGACACCCCCTGCAGTCTATCCCCGCGAGGGAGGAACCCGAACTTGTTTATACTAATGCGTCACCCCATGGGAGTTGAACCGCATGGCCCCCCGGGCCAGTGAGGCGAAGACGCCGACGAAGTTCAGAATGGCGAAGACCACAAAGCTCGCCTTCATCCCCATCAGGAAGTGCCCCGAGTACCCGGAAGTCCCAATGGTCCATGCCCCCACAAAGTGGGTGGTGATCAGGGAAACGATGGCCATGCTCAGGGCCTGCCCCACCACCCGAGCCGTCCCCATGGCCGAGGAGGCCACACCGTATTGCGTGCGGTCCACCGAGCCCATGATGGCGTTCGTGTTGGGGGCAGAGAACAGGGCGTAGCCCAGTCCGATGAAGGCCAGGTTCCACAGGATCAGAGAAACGCTTGAGCCCTCCCGCAGAAACACAAAGATCAGCAATCCGGCAGTGTTCACAGCCATCCCCAGGGAGGAGAGGATCCTAGGCTCGATGCGGTCCGAGAGCTTCCCAACGATGGGGGAGAGGACCGCCATCACCACCGACTGCACCAGCAGAATGCCACCCGCGGACCTCAGAGACACGCCCCGCACCGTCTGAAGATAGAGACTGAGCAGGAAGGGCATGGCGAAGATGGAGCTGTAGTTGATGACGGAGGCAAGGTTGGAGAAGGCGAAGACCCGATTGTGGGTGAAGAGGGTGATGGGCAGGATGGGGTGGGCCGTGCGGCCTTCATGGATCACAAAGACCACGAGGAAGGCCAGCCCCAGGAGGGTGATCCCCCAGTAGGCCGTGGAGAGCGACAGACTGCTGGAACCGTAAAGGAAGAGCACCAGCCCCACGATGCAGAGCAGGCTCCCCAGAGGATCGATGCGGGCGAGATCAGGAGCAGTCCAGGGGCCATGAAGATTGACGAGCGTCATGACCAGCACCGCCAGGGCGATGATCGCGAGGAAGATGAAGATCCCCTTCCATCCGAACCAGCTGCAGATCGCCCCTCCCAGGATGGGCCCTGCGGAGTAGGCAAAGTAGACGATGCCCACATTGATACCCATGGCCTTGCCCCGTTCCTGGGGCGGCACCACTGTCGTCAGCAGGGCCACGGCAGTGGAGAAGATCATGGATGCCCCCACCCCCTGCAAGGTCCTGAAGATGATGAGCCAATGGATGGTGGGTGCCATGGCGCAGGCCGCCGAAGCGAGAAAAAAGAAGAAGAGCCCGAGCTTGAAGATCCGTACCCGACCCGTCAGATCCGCCAACTTGCCCATGGGGAGGAGCAGGGAGCCGGTGACCAGCAGGAAAGAAGCCACCACCCAGTTCAGCAGATACTGGCTGCCGTGGAAGGCAAGGCCGATCGAAGGCACCGCCAGGTTCAGCGAGCTGATCATGAATGGAACAAGAAACGAGGTCACCATACAGATGGCATAGACCCACTTGGCTTCTCTGGTGGCAAGCGACATATCCGTTCTCCCAAGCGTTGGTTTCCAAGCTTTAAGGAATACCGTCCCTGGCAGACGAAGGGAAATCGAAGCTCCTGCTTGCCGAAACAATGCCCCTCTATTTCATGATCTGAAGCACCATCTCCACCCGGTTGAAGGGCGTCATGAAGTAGAAGCCGTCCACATGGGGCCTGAGCCTCCGGGCCACATCCCCCGCCAGCTCGACCCCGACAGCCTCGGCCTCATCCTTCGGCATTTCGGGATGGAAGCGGTTGATGAAGTCCTGGGGGACCTGGATCCCAGGCATCTCGTTGTTGAGGAACTGGGCGTTGCGGTAGCTCACCAGAGGCAGGATGCCGCCGAGGATCTTCACCCCCGCGGGGCGCGCCATGGTCGCCAGGTAGTCGATGACCTCCTGGGAGTAGATGGGCTGGGTCAGGAAGAAGGTGGCCCCCCGGGACGCCTTGGTGGCCATGCGGGCCACCTCGGCATCCCGGTTGGCGGCGTTCAGATTCAGAGCACCCCCGATCAGGAAGGGATCCCCCTGGAAGGGCCCCCGGTTGAGCTCCGCCAGGAATTCGATGAGGCGGAAGGAATTCAGGTTGAAGACCGCCTTGATCTCGGCCCGATCCCCCGCCGGAATGGCATCCCCCGTCACCGCCAGCAGGTTGCGCAGCCCCTCGATATGTCCCGCCAGGAAACCGGACTTGAGGGCGTTCAGATTCTTGTCCCGGCAGCAGACATGGGGCATGGTCTGGATACCCACCTCCCGCTGGACCTTGGCCGCCATGGCCAGGGAATCCACCCTGGCCCGGGCCATGGGCGAATCGGCAATGGTCAGGAGATCCACCCCAGCCTCCAGGCATCGGCGGGCCCCCTGGAGGAGCTTGCTGGCGTCTGTATCAAAGGGAGGATCCAGCTCCACGGCCACCACGAAGTCCCCCCTCTTCAGTTTTTCGGCAAAGGGGTTCGGGGCGGCCACCGGCCTGACTGGTGCCGCCTCGGCCACACGGAAGGCCACCCGCTCCGCAGACGACCTGCCCATCAACTCCGCCAGGGCCCGGATGTGGGCTGGCGTGGAACCACAGCACCCGCCAAGGACGCGGGCCCCCTGGCGGTGGATATCCCGCATCCGCTCCGCGAAATAGGCCGGGTTGGGATGATAGATGGTGCGCTCGTTCACCAGCTCGGGGTATCCGGCATTGGGCATGACGGAAACCAGGTCGTTCCCCAGATCCAGGCGCTGGAGGGTTCTCAGGAGGTGGGTGGGTCCGGCCCCGCAGTTGAAACCATAGGCATCGAGGGTGCCGAGGGCCTTCAGCTCCCGCACCAGCCGATCATTGGGCACCCCCTTGCGGCTCAGACCTTCGGGGGTCGTGGCGAACTGGGCCAGGATGAAAGCGGCCGGGCACCGCTCCCGGAGATAGGCCGTTGCGTCCCTCAGAGGCTCCAGACTGCTGAAGGTCTCGAAGATGAAGTGCTCCACCCCCTCCTGCAGAAGGGTGTCCACCAGGAACCGGTATTCCCCCTGAACATCCACCAGGCTTCCGTCCGGACTCAGTTCGGGAACAGGGCCGATGCTGGCGGCCACCAGAACCCCGGTCCCCAGTGCGGCTCGCCGGGCGATCTCCACCCCGGCCCGGAGGATGCGAGCAGCCTCGTCCCGGGGTACCCCCAGGGCGAGGCTGCTGGCACCGAAGGTATTGGTGCGGATCAGCCGGGCCCCCGCTGCGATGTATTCAGCGTGGATGCTCTGGATCAGCTCGGGGCGATCCAGGTTCGCCCGCTCCACGGCGCCGCTGTCCTCCCCGGTGATCTGGGTGAAGTAGGTGCCCATGGCCCCATCGGCGATCAGGAAGGGCTCGGCGCCCAGGATCCGCTGCATGCTATCCCTCCGCCCGCCCCAAAGGGACGGAACCCAAAGTTTATCCATGAGATAGAAGGGATGTGGTCCGACGAGAGAAAGCCATCCCTTGCCTTCATCCCCCACCCGTGGAATTCTGGTCATACCAATACATGCTGGTTAACGGGAAGCAGGTGTGAAACCTGCGCTGCCCCGCAACGGTATGCACCTCGGCGAAAGCCGGGAGACTTGACCGGAACCACTGGGGCTGCGATCCCGGGAAGGTGACGGGGATCTGCCAGGATCCGTCGCGTGCGAGCCCGGAGACCGATCCAGCATTCTCCAAACCCGCCGTGGGAGCGGATACGGATCGGCCCTCCGGGGCCTTCCCTCTGCCCCCCGGTCCCATGCGTGGAGGCATGAGATGGGACAGACCCGCATCGCACTTCTGCTCGCCCTCGGGGCGAGCCTCATGGCCGAAAGCACCGCAGGGAGCTTCAAGCCAAAAGCAGAGGCCAGCGCCACGGTGAGCGTCACCGCGGAGGCCAGTCCGGTCGAACTGGTGGAGACCCCGAACCCGGTAACGGTGGTGACTTCCGCAAAGCTTGAGCGCATCGGAGCCGACAACCTCTCCGACCTGCTCCAGGATCTCTTCCCCGGGCAGGTCTACCGCACGGGGGCCATCGGCGCCACCTCCTCCTTCCAGCTGGGCGGCGCCCGCTCCCAGGACGTGGCCGTCACCATTGATGGGGTGCGGGTCAACGACCCCTCGGGCACCGTGGGCACCAATATGAGCATGGTGAATCTGGTGGGCATTGATCGGGCCGAGATACAGCAGGGTCCATGCTCTGCCCGCTACGGATCCAGCGCCATGGGCGGCTCCGTAGCTCTCTACTCCGCGGGAAGCCCAAAGGATGGGTTCAGCGGCAGCTTCCGCCTGAAGGGCGGAACCGCCGGGATCGTGGGCACCACCTTCGCGCCAACCTATGGGTGGAACAGCGGATGGGTCCGGGCTTCCGTGGACCTCCAGCGGCAGGATTCCAACCTTGAGGCGGCCAACGCCTACCGTTCCACCGGGGTCTTCCTGGGCGCCGGCCAGGAGCTGGGAGCAAACACCCTCGCCACCCTCAGCTACCGGAATGCCTACATCGGCGTACCCCTTCCCATCGCCTCCATCAGCAAGAGAGCGACTGATCCTGCCGCCGCCTACGACGAGGAGCGCGGAACCCAGAGCCGCAACGAGATGCTGAGCGCCTCCATTCAGACCGTCTTCTCTCCCACCCTCCGGGGCGCCCTGGGACTGGGGGGCTATGAAGTCAACCGCATCGAGCCTGCCATGGGCACGGGCAGCCCCTCGCCCTACCACAGCCGCAGCAAGCAGGCCACGGGCAGCCTGACCTGGGACCCCGTCTCCATCCTTTCCACCACCTTCGCCGTGGAGGCCACGGAGGCCCAGGCCGAGATCCCGATCTCCGCAGTGATCTACAGGGGTGAGGACACCCACCTTGCGGCCTCCGCCGAGGCCGAGGTGAAGGTCATCCCCACCCTCAGAATCGTGGGGTCTCTGCGCTGGGAGCACGCCGCCCAGGACCTCCCCACGGCGACCCTGGGCCACCGTGAGGAGCGACGCTCCGCCGTGTACACCGGCAAGGGCGGGGTGAACTGGATCCTGCCTGCGGGCTTCCGGGTCTACGCCTCGGCGGGCTGGGGATTCAGCAACCCGCTCCTCTACCAGTCTGTCTACAACGCCAGGAAGGCCGGCGAGGCCCTTGATGATGAGAAGAGCAAGTTCATCCAAAGCGGCCTGAGCTACGAATCGGGCCCATGGAAGGCCCAGCTGAGTCTTTCCAGGACGCTATACGCCAGCCTGGTCTATTTCGACACCACCCCCTACCTCTACTACAACGGCCAGGGGATCCGCATCCAGTCCGCCGAGCTCTCCGGAGGATACGAGACCAAGGCCTGGGGCCTGACGGGCTTCTACCGCAACCAGGAAGCCCGGGACACCAGCAAGTCGGAAGCCCAACAGCTCACCTCCAGCGCCGTATACCGCCGCCCCTTCCAGGCCTGCGGCCTAGCCACCTACTGGGTGCTGGGCGATGTCCGCATGGATGGCCGCTGGTCCTGGACCGGCTCCCAGTACGAGAGTGGCTTCGCCTACCGGACCCACTTCAACGACCTGAGCCTCAGCGCCACCTGGGCGGTAAGCCAGCAGCTCTCCCTGGCCCTCCGGGGCGAGAATCTGATGCAGCCCCATGCCAGCAAGTCGGCCTGGATGTCGCGGACCTACGATTTCAAGAACGATGCCTCCCAGGTCTACGGATATCCCGCCCAGTCCCCCAGCCTCACGGCGGAACTGCGTTACCGTTTCTGACATGAAACGCCTGATCTTTCTCTTCGCACTGGTTCCCGCCCTCCTCTGGGGGCGGGTTCCCCTCCGGGTGGTGAGCCACACGGTGGGAACGGATGATCTGCTGCTGGCCGTGGCGGATCCGGGGCAGATTGCGGCCCTCAGCCGCTTCAGCCGGGATCCGAGGTATTCGATCCACGCCAGGGAGAACGAAAAACACCCCACGGTGCGGGATGCGGAGGCTGAGAGCATCCTGCGCCACAAGCCGGACCTGGTGCTCATCACCAGCTATTCGAAACCCGAGGTGGTGGAACTGCTCCGGCGCTCCAAGGTCAACCTGATGCTCTTCGATCACTTCGAGTCCCTGGAGGATGCCTACGCCAATCTTCGGCGCCTGGGACAGACCCTGGGACACCCGGAGAGGGCCGAGGCGGTCATCCAAAGGAGCCAGGCAAGGGTGGCGGAACTCCAGAAGCGTCTGGCGGGGGTCAAGCCCGTGCGGGTGATGGCCGCAGGGATCTATCCCTTCGTAGCGGGTGCAGGGACGACCTTCGATGACCTCTGCCTTCACGCCGGGGCCATCAATGTCGTGGCACAGGCCGGGGTGAAGGGCCACCAGCCCATGCCCACGGAGAAGGTGCTCACCTGGAACCCGGATGTGCTGGTAGGGGCCAAGGATGAGGACCTGCCGACCATCCTGCCCAAGACGCCGCCATACAAATACCTTCCCGCCATGAAATACGGCAGGCTGGTGCTCATCCCGAGGGCCCTTTTCTCCAACACCACCCACCTACGGATCGAAGGCTACGAGTGGCTGGCCCGGGCCCTTCACCCCGAACGCTTCCGTTAAATCACTGATAGGAAACCGCCGTCAGCCAAGGGCTGGGAGGACTTTTGGCAGGCCCCGAAACTGTGTCCCCTCCATCCCAGTCAGTCTTTTGCTTTTCTCTGCGCCCTCTCTTTTGAACCTCTGCGCCCTCTGCGTTTACTCTTTTGATCTTCCAGGCCGAGCAGATCCGCCCATCTGGTCAGACTAGTTCTTGCCGTATGCCTCCAAACCGTGGGATCCTGGGGGTTCACAACACGTGCTGGTTAACGGGAAACAGGTGTAAAACCTGCGCTGCCCCGCAACGGTATGCACCTCGGCGAAAGCCGGGAGACTTTGCTGGAACCACTGGGACTGCGATCCCGGGAAGGTTTCAGGGGGCCTGTAAAGGACCCGTCGCGTGCGAGCCCGGAGACCGATCCAGCATTCCCCAGAACCCGCCGTGGGAGCGGGAAGGGATCGGGACTCCTGCCCCTTTTCCTCCGCGCCACGGACCCATGCGTGGAGGCATGAGATGGGACAGACCCGAATTGCACTATTGCTCGCCCTTGGGGCGAGTCTCATGGCGGGCACGAACGCCGAAGCCATCGCCGAAAGCCCCAAGCCCAAGGCCGAGGCCAGCGCCACCGTAACCGTGACCGCCGAAGCCAGCCCCGTGGAACTGGTGAAGACACCGAATCCGGTAAAGGTGGTGACCCCCGAGAAGCTGGATCAGGTCGGCGCAAGCAACCTCTCCGACCTGATCCAGGCCCTCTTCCCCGGTCAGGTGAGCCGCACCGGAGGCATCGGAGCCACCTCTTCCTTCATGCTGGGAGGCTCCCGCCCCCAGGATGTGGCGGTCACCATTGATGGCATCCGCATCAATGACGCATCTGGACTGGTCGGCACCAACATGAGTCTGGTTAACCTGGCTGGCATCGACCGCGCCGAGATCCAACAGGGTCCCTGCTCGGCCCGTTTCGGCTCCAGCGCCATGGGTGGCAGCGTGGCACTCTACTCCACCGGAAGCGCCAAAGATGGTTTCAGTGGAGACTTCCGCCTCAAGGGTGGAACGGGAGGTATCGTCGGCACCACCTTTGCTCCCGCTTACGGCTGGGGTAGCGGCTGGGTCCGGGGCTCTGTAGATCTTCAGCAGCAGGACTCGAACCTGGAATCCGAAAACTCCTACCGCTCGACGGGAGTCTTCCTGGGAGGAGGCCAGCAGATCAGCGACTGGGGCCTGGCCACCCTCAGCTACCGGAACGCCTATACCGGTTCGCCCATTCCCATCGTCTACGCCTACTACGGGACAACCCCATACGGTGCCTCTTACTACGACGAGACCCGCGAAACGCGCAGCAGAGACCAGGTGCTGAGCGCCTCCCTCGATGTCATCTTCCGGCCCAACCTCAAGGGCTCCCTAACTCTCGGTGGCCATGAGCTGAACAGGCTCGAACCGGGGATGGCCGCAGGAGATCCCGCCGTTCCGTTCTTGAGTCGTGGGAAACAGGCCACAGCCAACCTCAGCTGGGAACCTTTCCGCATCCTCGCCCTGAACGTCAGCACTGAGGTTCTGCAATCCCGGGTCAGGGCATCCGACCTTGAGGGCACAGCCTTCCTCGTTGGCGAAGACAAGCACTTCGCCTTTGCCACAGAGGCCCAGCTGGAGGTAATCCCGACCCTAAGACTCGTGGGATCCGTACGCTGGGAGCAGGACAAACAGGAGGTTCCCACCGATACCCTCGGGAATATGGTGGATCACAGTTCCTCCCAGTACACCGGCAAGGGCGGTGTGAACTGGAACCTCCCGGCAGGTTTCAGAGTCTATGCCTCCGCAGGCTGGGGTTTCAGCAACCCCCAGCTTTACCATTCGATCTTCAATGCCCGTTACGGCGGAGAAACCCTCGAAAACGAGAAGAGCAAGTTCATCCAAACCGGGGTGAGCTTCGAGAGGGGTCCATGGAAAGGCAAGCTGGAACTCTCACGGACCATATACTCCAGCTTGGTTTACTACGACTACAACGGTGGGACCTGGATCCCCTCCTGGTACGGGTATTCTGGGGTATACCGCAACGGGAACGGTATCCGCATCCAGTCCGCCGAGATCTCGGGCGGTTACGAATCAAAGCACTGGGGACTGACCAGTTTCTATCGCAACCAAGAGGCCCGGGACACCAGCGTGGAGGAGTCCCTGCAGCTGACCTCCAGCGCCGTGATCCGACGCCCATTTCAGTCCCTCGGACTGGCCGCCTACTGTGTCCTGGGGGATGTCCGCATGGATGCACGGTGGTCCTGGACCGGCTCCCAGTATGAGAACGGCTTCGTCTACCGCACCCACTACAACGACCTGAGCATTTCCGCAGCCTGGGCCATCCAGCAGAACCTTTCGGTCACCTTGCGGGGCGACAACCTGATGCAGCCCCATGCATCGAAGGAGGCCTGGATGTCCAGGACCAATGACTTCCGGAACGATGCATCCCAGGTCTACGGTTATCCAGCCATGTCTCCCAGCCTTTCAGCGGAACTGCGCTACCGTTTCTAGATATGAAACGCCTGCTCTGCATTCTCGCCCTGGTGCCCGCCCTCCTCTGGGGGCGGGCACCGCTCCGCGTGGTGAGCCACACGGTGGGCACGGATGACCTGCTGCTGGCGGTGGCGGACCCGGGGCAGATCGCGGCCCTGAGCCACCTCGCCCGGAACCCCAAGTTCTCTGTGCACGCGAAGGACAACCAGCGCATCCCGGTGATCCGGGACAGCGAGGCCGAGAGCATCCTGCGCTACAAGCCGGACCTGGTGCTCATCACCAACTACTCCCGGCCCGAGGTGGTGGAACTGCTCCGGCGGTCGAAGATCAATCTCATGCTCTTCGACCGTTTCGAGTCCCTGGAGGATGCCTACGCCAATCTACGGCGTCTGGGCCAGACCCTGGGACACCCTGATCGGGCCGAGACCATCATCCGCCGGACCCAGGGCCGAGTGAACGAACTGCAGCAGCGACTGGCCGGGGTGAAGCCTCGCCGAGTGATGTCCGCGGCGATCTACCCCTTTGTGGCGGGCTCGGACACCTCCTTCAACGATATCTGTCTCCATGCCGGAGCCATCAACGTGGCGGCCCAGGCGGGGATCAAGGGCCACCAGCCTCTGCCCACGGAACAGGTGCTCCGTTGGAACCCGGAAGTCCTGGTGGGCCCCAAGGACGAGGAGAAGGACCTGCCCAGCATCCTGCGCCAGACGCCCCCCTACAAATACCTCCCTGCCATGAAATACGGCAACCTGGTGCTCATCCCCGGAGCCCTGTTGGCCAGCACTACCCATACCCGGGTGGATGCCTATGAGTGGCTGGCCCGGGCCCTTCACCCGGAGCGATTCCGATGAAACGATGGCCCGCTCCCACCCTCTTCCTGTCCCTCCTCCTGGTGGCCGCGATCCTGGCATCCCTTGGGATCGGAGAAATGGGCTTCTCCCCCAGGGAAGTGATCCAGGCCTTGGCGGGCCGAGGCGATGAGTTGACCCGCACGGTGCTCTGGGATGTCCGCCTGCCCCGCACCCTGGTGGGCATCGCCGCCGGAGCTGGCTTGGCCGCCTCAGGTGTCGCCATGCAGGCCTTCTTCCGCAATCCCCTGGCCAGCCCGGGGCTCCTGGGGGTCAGCAGCGGAGGCGCCATGGGCGCGGTCCTGGTGCTGGCCTTCGGCATCGGCCAGACCTCCCTCTTCACCGTCCCCCTGGCCTCCATCCTCGGAGCGTTCATCGCCACGGGTGCTGTCATGGCCCTAGCCCACAAGGGGGCCAGCACCGAGCACCTCATTCTGGCAGGCGTGGCCCTCAACGCCCTCTTCGGAGCCGTCACCAGCTTCCTCCTCAGCCTCACCGCAGGGCAGTTCCAGGTGAGCGGCCAGATCCTCTTCTGGCTCATGGGGGGCATTGAGAACCGCACCTGGGCCCATGTGTGGATGGGGCTGCCTGGCGTTCTCGTGGCCTGCTTCCTCATGCTGCCCCTGGGGCGGCGCCTCAATATCTTCTCCCTCGGGGAGGCCAGCGCCCAGAGCCTGGGCGTGGACGTCAAACGCCTCCGCTGGGAACTCATCATCCTTTCCACGGTCCTGACGGCCCTGGCCACGGCCACCGCGGGTGTGGTCGGTTTCGTGGGGCTGGTGGTGCCCCATCTCCTGCGCCTCCTCTTCGGTCCCGACCATCGGCACCTCGTGCCCCTCTCGATGCTCGGGGGCGCGGCCTTCGTCCTCATCTGCGACCTCCCCACCCGCTGTCTTTCCTCGGGGATGCGACTCGGCGTGGTGACCGCCATCGCCGGTGGCCCCTTCCTTCTTTATCTCCTTCGGAGGCGGACATGACGGCCATCGAAGCCACTGGCCTCACCGTGGGAGAGCGCCTGAAGTCCCTGGATCTGGCGCTGCCCAAGGGCTGCCTCGCCGCGGTGATGGGCCCCAACGGTGCTGGCAAGTCCACCCTTCTCCAGGCCCTGGCCGGGCTTCTGCCTGCCAAGGGCAAGGTCCACTGGCAGGGCCGGGATCTCAAGAAGATCCCCATCCTGGATCGGGGCCGCCTCCTGGCCTGGCTCCCCCAGGAGTCCCACGCCGAATTCGCCTTCCCCGTGCGGGACGTGGTGGTCCAGGGGCGCTACGCCTGGGACGATGAGGACCAGGGGGTGGATCAGATCCTGGAGCGCCTGGATCTCTGCCATCTGGCCAAGCGCCCCGTGACGCGACTTTCCGGCGGCGAACGCCAGCGGGTCTTCCTGGCCCGGGCCCTGGCCACCGAAGCCCCCATCCAGCTCTGGGATGAGCCCATCAGCCAGCTCGATGCCCGCCATGCCCTGGAGGTCCTCCGCCTTGGCCGTCAGCTCGCGGAACAGGGGGCCACAGTCCTCATGTCCGTCCACGACTTGCGCCTGGTGCGTTTCATGGACCAAGTCCTGGTCCTGAAGGACGGCGAACTGCGGGCCAATGGCGCCCCGAACGAAGTCTTCACCCCCGAGCTCATCCTGGAGGTCTTCGGCGTCCAGGCCCGCTGGGAGAACGCCATGGTGCTGGAACTGCCCTGACAGACGTGATGGTCGGGCTTTGCCCGGCCACCACGTGGGGGTCAAAGGGGGGACATCGCGAGCGCAGTGAGCAGGCGGTCCCCCCTTTCATGGCAGAACAAACGGCCCGCCAATGACGGGCCGTTCCTTTGGAGCAGAGAGCGTCTACTTCCCGAGGGCCTTCAAGGCAGCCTTGGCAGCCATGCGTCCGGAATTGACCGCGAAGCCGTAAGTCGTCCCGGGGACGTCGAGGGGATAGGTGTCGCCGAAGAGGCCTCCGACGGCATCATTGCCCACCACGTAAAGACCGGGGATCACATCCCAGTTCTTGTCCAGAGCCTGGAGTTTGGGATTGACGGTGACGCCACCCAGGGATGTCAGGTAGTAGGGGTCCAGCTTGACCGCATAGAGCTTGCCAGTGGGCTTGTGCATCAGCTCCTTGGGCTTCAGGAAGTCAGCGTCGTAGTGCGCGTCCACAGCATGGCTGTAGCTCTCCATGGTGGCCTTCAGGGTGGTGGCAGGGACACCCATCTTGGTGGCCAGTTCATCCAGACTGTTGGCCTCCACGAAGTTCTTTCCCTTGAGGGCCGTCTGGCAATCATCATCCAGCTTGGGGATGGGAATGGCGTGCTGGACCAGGACGCCGATACCCCAGTCGGGACCATCCTTCTTGACGTGCTGCCTCATGTTCTCGTCGAAGATGCTCCAGCCGAAGCCCTGGCGGCGGATGGCATTGCCCGCGATGCTGAAATTGCGGAGGATCTCCTCATTGCAGAAACGCTCACCCCGCTTGTTCACCAGGATGTTGGTGGGTTGCCAGCCGAGGCAGCTCACCGTCAGGGGCGTGGTCCTGGGATCGGCAGCCGGGAACCACTGCATGTGGGACATGCCTTCCACCGCAGCCCCCGCGTCCATGGCCATTCGGATGCCGTCGCCTGTCTTGTTGAAGGGAACCGCCGCACCGGCGCCAGCATCCCCGCAGTATTTGGTGACCCACTCCCGGTTCTCTGCGTAACCGCCGGTGGCGATGATCACGGCTCCCGCCCCGATACGGATGGCCTTGCCAGCCTTGTCCTTGGCCACCACGCCCACCACCTTCTTCCCGTCCATGATGAGCTCCTGGCCAGGGGTCTGCATCATGATGGTGATGTTCTGGTTCGCCTTGGCATTCCCGAAGAGGACCTTCACCAGCGTGTGGCCCTTGCCTTCGATCAGGTGCCAGGTGCGCAGTCCCCTGGCCTCGGGCGCCGTGGTCCCGGTCGTGACGAAGGGAACGCCCTGTTTGCGGCGGAGCCAGGAGAAGGTCTGGTCAGATTCATTGATGTAGGCCCGGATCAGGGGAGCGTTGCCCTGCCAGTGGTTGGATTCCTCCATCTCGATGCGGAAGACCTCATCCTTGGTGTTGACGATGAGCTGCTCCCGCTGCATTTCGGTTTCGGCGCCGAAGATCCCCTCGGCCGCATTGGAAGTGCCGCCTGGGAAGGGATTCTTCTCCAGGAGCACCACCTTGGCGCCCCCCTCGGCTGCGGTCAGGGATGCGCAAAGCCCCGCACCGCCGGAACCGACCACGACGATGTCGGTCTGGGTATCAAAAGCCGGAGCGGCGAAGCCCCAGACACCGACCGCCGCAAGAGCGACCAGACGTCCCACTGAAGAAATGCGTGTCATGACTCCTCCTTGGAGATGAATCACCTGCGTTCGGATTGCCTATCGAACAGCATGGTTGCTGCGAAGCAACACCCAGGGGCCGGAGGCCCCCGGGCGGGATCGCGTGGATAGGTTCTACTTGCCAGTCGCGGCGGAGATCATGGCCTTGACGTTTTCCACCTTCGCGTTGGGAGGGCAGGAGCATCCGCAGGAGAGGATGAAGCCAGGGCCGTTGGCCTTGATCATGTCGGTGCAGTATTTGTAGACCTGATCAGGGGTGCCAAGCACCAGCATGCCCGCGGGGACGTCGCCCTTGATGGCGATGTGGCCGCCCAGCTTCTCGCGGATCTTGGCCATATCGGTCACACCATCCGACTCGAAGATGACCGAACCCGGCTTGAAGGCCCGGAAACAGTCGAGATCACGCTCCCAATTGCCGTCGGCATGGATGTCACAGACATAACCCTCCGCGTTGACCATGTCCACGGTCTCCTTGATGAACTTGAAGACATAGCGTTCCCAGAGCTTGGGGGAATAGAACTCGCTGGCGCCCCGGGCAGGGGAGACGAAGACCACCGGGGACTTGCCAGTGCTCGCGCGGATCATCCCGCGGAGCTGCTCGAGGTTCTCCTTCTGGATCACCTCCAGAACCTCGGAGATTTTGTCGGGCATGGTGAAGAGATCCCGCATGAACTTGCCCATGGAGCGGCCGCCACTCAAGTATTCATTGACGGTGATGGTCACCAGCTCGGAGTAGACATACATGCCGTGGGCTTCGAACTTCTGAACGGCCTCGCCGGCATGGGCCAGGTCCGCGCCCAGAGCGGGCAGGTCCACCCCGAGGCGCCCCATCACGTAGCCCGGCATGAAGGCGTTCCAGCCCTTGGCGAGGATCGTGTCGTAGTCCTCGCGGGTCATCACCTCCCGCTCATCGAGCTGCCAGAGGGCATCATCGGGAAGCTCGCGACCCGGAAGCTTGACCTTGGTCATGAAGATGAGGGGAAAGAGAGGACCCGCAGGGAAGGCGGAATTGACGCCATCCAGATCCCCACCGAGCGCCACGGCGGATTCCACCATGATGTCGCTGGCCATCGGGATTCCCTTGCAGAGATCGGCGATCTTGCGACCCCGCTCCTTGGCAAAGAAGGAGTCGGCCATGAGCACCACAGGGGTGCGGTCCGTCTTCTCAAGCCTGATGGTCTTCTTGAGGCGGTCCAGCCGCTCGTTCAGGAGTTCTTCCGGGGTCTTCATAGACAAGTCTCCTTCAGGGGGATGAGTGGTCAGGCCATGCTGGCCTGGGTTGTGGAAATGGAGTCGAGGATGATCAGGGAGATGGCAACAGGAATGCCAAGACCCTGGAACCCCGCTCCGATGAGTTCTCAAACATGCGCAATAACTACAGGGTAGGCATTTGTCGCCACATGGCCCGTTCCCGGGACAACTTTTTCCCCTGAGCATTTCTTGTTCAAATCCGTACCAAAGCAGCGCATCCTTGGTACAAACCTGAACAAATGAGGGACAAGATGCTCCCGCCCCCAAGCTCTGGAGTTGATCTGGAAATGGAGTCGAAGCTGCGCTCGGAGGTGGCATCCTCCTGGATGCGCTGCCAGGCCGCCGGTTTGGACCCCCAGGTTCTGGAGGATCCCCTCGACCTTTCGGATGCCGAGGTCCTGGATCTGATCGGGAAGAAGGGGGAACTGATACGCCACGCCCGCCCTTTCATGGTTCAGCTGCACAAGTTCCTGTCCGGCAGCGGCTTCGTGCTGCTGCTCTTCGATGAGACGGGACACCTGCTGGAGACCGTGGGCGATGCCAAGATGCTGCGAGGCACCCGCCACTTCGCCCGGGGCGCCTCCTGGGCCGAGCCCAGGCTCGGCAGCAACGCCGTCGGGATGGTCCTGAGCAGCGGCCACCCCTTCCAGATCTCGGGATCAGAGCACTACCATCGCCTCCTCCAAAGCTGGACGAGTGCCGCGGCCCCCATCTTCAGCGAGGGGGGGAAGCTGGTGGGAATCCTGGGCCTCGCCGGACCGGCCTCTGGTGCCCATGCCCACACCCTGGGCATGGTCCTGGCCTCGACCAAGGCCGTCGAACGGGAGCTCAAGGTCCGCCTCAAGCACAATGAGATGGTCCTTCTAGACAACCACTTCTCCAGCATCCTCCTGACGGTTTCCGATGCGGTCATCGTCCTGGATGTGGAGGGCGTCGTCATCCAGATCAACCCCGTTGCGGAACGGCTCCTGGGCGCCTCCCATCGCAACGTCGTGGGGACCAGGATGGATGACCTGACCCGGGACAGTCTCCCCATCCACGGCCTCCTGGGGCGAGGCGTGGAATTCAACGACCGTGAGATGGAGATCCACTGGGGACGGGGCCGCTACAACTGTCTGGCCAGCGGGCGCCCCATCCGGGACGAATCCGCCACCGTCATCGGGGGCGTGTTCTTCTTCAACCCCATCCACAAGATCAAGCAGCTCGTGAACCGCTTCAGCGGTGCCGAGGCCACCTTCCGTTTCGAGGACATCCTGGGTGAGGCCAAGGTCCTGAAGAAGGCCATCCATCTCGGGCATCTGGCCTCCCAGAACAACAGTAATGTCCTGCTCACCGGCGACAGCGGAACCGGCAAGGAGATGTTCGCCCAGGCCATCCACAACCGCTCCCGGCGGGCCGAGGGCCCCTTCATCGCCGTGAATTGCGGCGCCATCCCCCGGGAGCTCATCGCCAGTGAGCTCTTCGGCTACCAGGAAGGCTCCTTCACGGGGGCCAACAAGGGAGGACGCCCAGGAAAGTTCGAGCTCGCCAGCGGCGGCACCCTCTTTCTGGACGAGATCGGAGACATGCCCATCGAGCAGCAGGTGGCCCTGCTGCGGGTACTTCAGGATCACACCATCACCCGCATCGGCGGGGAAGGGCCCTTGGCCGTGGACGTCCGCATCATCTGTGCCACGAACAAGGATCTCCCGGGGGCCATCCAGAAGGGCACCCTGCGGGAGGACCTCTACTACCGCCTGAATGTCTCCCCCATCCGCCTGCCATCTCTGAGGGAGCACCTGGAGGACATCCCCCTTCTGGTGGCGGCCTTCCTGCGGAAACTGGCCCCCCAGCCCAACGGACTCTCCCACGTGGTGGACCAGACTGTCGTCGAGACCCTCCAGGCCTATTCCTGGCCAGGCAATGTCCGGGAACTCCAGAACGCCGTGGAGCGCATCGCCCACGCCGCCAACGGAAGCCAGATCACTCTGGAGCACCTGCCCGAGGAATTCCTGTCCCGCCTCCACGCCACCCCCGAGCACCCGGCATCAGGCTCCCATTCCCTGGGACCGGGGACCTTGCGTCAACAGCTGGACCAGCAGGAGAAGAACGAGTTGATGGCAGCCCTCCTGCAACATAAGGGATGCCTCACCAAGTCTGCCAACGCACTGGGGATGAGCCGGAACACCCTCTACCGGAGACTGAAATACCACGGCATCGAAACCAGAAAACAGTAGCGGGTCCTGGCACGGCCCTCGCTCCTGACAAGGCATCTGTCGGGAGAATGTCGTGGTTCGCCGTGCCTTGATCTGTTTCGGAATGCTGGTGGGAATGGGACTTTGGGCCGAGACGCCTACCCCTCCTCCCTCCCCGGCGCAGCAGGAACTTCAGCAGAAGTTCACCCTGGATGACGGGAAACCGACGCAGGGTCAGAGCGCTGCCCCTTCCCAACCCTCTGGATGGCGAGCCATCGGCTCCACCATCTTTGTGCTTGCCCTGGCGGGTGGCGGGCTCTGGGCCTTCCGCAAGTGGGGCGCCCGCCATATCCCCGGCACCGGGGGCAGCCGCCTCAAGCTGGAGGAGACGCTGGCCCTGGGCGAGCGCCGCCACGTCTCCATCCTGCGGGCTGACGACGAGCACTTCCTTATCGCCATGACTCCCCAGGGGGTGACTTTCCTGGCCCGCCTGGATGGCGTATCCGGGACCGGCACCTTCGATCAGGCCATGAACCGGGACATGGCCATGGACGCCCCCGTACCCATCCGGGAAATGGAGGCGCGACTGAAGGGGGGATCAAGATGAAACGCCTCCTCCGATTCCTGCCCATGATCCTGATGCTCCTCATGGCCGGGGTCTCGCTCCATGCCCAGCAGGCCGCCCTGCCCTCCGTGACCGTCGATTTCGGCAAGACCCCCCAGGGCCCTGCCCTCAGTTCCACCCTCCAGGTCGTGCTGGTGCTCACGGTCCTGACCTTGGCCCCCACCATCCTCATGACCACCACCTGCTTCACCAGGATGCTGGTGGTGCTGCATTTCCTCCGTCAGGGCCTGGGGACCCAGACAGCTCCCTCCAACCAGGTGCTCTTGAGCCTGACCCTGGTGATGACCTTCTTCGTCATGGCCCCGGTGGGCAGGGAGATCAACCAGACGGTCCTCCAGCCCCTGAACCGCAACGAACTGACCGTGGATCAGGCCATGGAGCGGACAGCAGCGCCCCTCAAGGTCTTCATGCTCAGGCACACCAGGAAGAAGGACATCTCCCTCTTCCTGAAGATCGCCAAGGCTCCGGCTCCCCAGACCAAGGCGGATGTGCCCATGGAAGTCCTCGTCCCTGCCTTCCTCATCAGCGAACTCAAGACCGCCTTCGAGATCGGCTTCATGGTCTTCCTGCCCTTCCTCATCGTGGACATGGTCGTGGCCTCGATTCTTCTCAGCATGGGCATGATGATGCTGCCCCCGGTGGTGATCTCCCTGCCCTTCAAGGTCCTGCTCTTCGTTCTGGTGGATGGCTGGTACCTGATCGTCGGCTCCTTGGTACGGGGGTACACCGGATGAACGAACTCATCATTGTCCAGATCGCCCGGGAGGCCGTGCAGACCGCCATCTACGTCGCCGGTCCGGCCCTCATCGTCTCCATGGCCGTGGGCCTCGTCATCTCCATCTTCCAGGTGGTCACCAGCCTCCAGGACGCCACCGTGGCCTTCGTGCCCAAGGTGGTGGCGGTCATGCTGGTGGTCGTCATCAGCTTTCCCTGGATGATGCGGGTGATGGTCCAGTTCACCACCAAGATGTTCACGGACTTCAACTTCGTCGTGCAGAACATCCCATGAAAATATCAAATTCCACCACCAGGGCACCAAGGCGGGAAGAAAAGCCCAAGAAATGCCACTTCAGCATTTCTTGCCTTTCTCTCCCTTGGTGCCTTAGGGGCTTGGTGGTGGAATTTTATTTATGAATAATATTCTCTTAAATCCGGCCACCTGGGTCCTCACGCAGGGCCGGGTCCTGGTGTGGGTTCTGGTCCTGATGCGCATGACGGGACTCATGGCCTCCATGCCGGGCCTGGGTCAGGAACGGGTGCCGGTGGTGATGCGGGCCGCCCTGGCCATCCTCATGAGCATGATCATCGCACCGGTGGTACCCCTTCCGAAGGCCCTCCCCGTGGGGATATGGGACTCGGTGGGCTTCATGGCCGCGGAACTGGCGGCGGGAGTCATGATGGGGCTCATGGTGTCGTGGATCATGGAAGCCGTGGCCTTCGGAGGGCAGCTCATGGACACCCAGATGGGCTTCTCCTTCGTTCAGATCGTGGACCCGGGCACTTCCCAGTCCGTATCCGTCTCCAGCACCATTCTGATGCAGCTCACCATGCTCTTCATCTTCACCTCGGGCCTGCACCACAACATGATCCTTGCCCTGGTGGAGAGCTACCGGGTCCTTCCCATGGGCCAGGGCATGCCCAGCAAGGCCCCGGAGATCGTGGCGGTCACAGGCATGATCCTGGCCAAGGGGGTACAGCTCGCTGCTCCGGTTCTTCTCACCCTATTCCTGGTGGACGTGCTCCAGGGCATTTCAGCCAAGTTCATGCCCCAGCTTCAGCTCATCCAGCTCACCTTCCCCCTCAAGATCGCCCTCGGTCTGGTGGTGGTGGGCTACATCATGAGGGAGCTCGGGCCCTGGCTCAGGCCCCTGCTGGAAGCCGCTCCCGTTGAGGCCCTGCGCCTCATCCATCCATGAAGGATCCGGGCCGCACCGAGAAAGCGACTCCCAAGCGCCGGAAAAAGGCCAGGGAAGACGGGATGATCCTGCGGGTGCCTGACCTGGATGCCACCCTTCTCCTCTGGGCCAACTTCTTTCTCTTCCTGGGGCTCTGGGGCAGCACCTTCACCCTGCTTGCCAACCAGACCGCCTATTTTCTCCGTAAGGCCTCGGATCCCAGCTATCTGACGGACGGCAATCTCGGTCACCTGGGGACGGATCTCCTCAGTATCGTCCTCCGTGTGCTTCTGCCCTTCCTGGGCTTGAACTGGCTCATCGCCCTGGGCATCCAGGCCGCACAGCATGGTTTTCAGCCCACCTTCGAGATGCTCAAGCTCAAGTTTGATCGGCTCAACCCCTTCTCGGGAATGAAACGTCTGCTTTCCTTCCGCTCCCTCATGGAAACAGCCAAGAGTCTCGCCAAGTTCGCGATCCTGGCCTGGGCGGCCTATGGCGTCCTGGGCCCCCGCATGGGGCAGATCCTGGCCACCCTCCAGCTCCCTCTCGGCCAGACCCTGGCCTTCATGCAGGACACCCTCTTCGCCCTCTACCGCAACGTCATGCTGGCCATGCTGACCATTGCTGCGGTGGATTTCGCCTACCAGCGCCACGTGTTTGAAGACAACCTGAAGATGACCAAGCAGGAGATCAGGGACGAAGCCAAGGATTCTGATGGCAATCCGGAGATCAAGGGACGACAGAAGTCCATGATGGTGGCGGCTCTCATGCGCCGCATCCGGACGGCTGTCCCCAAGGCCAGCGTGGTCATCACCAACCCCACCCACTTCGCGGTGGCCCTGAAGTACGAGCCGGGCTCGCCAGCCCCCATATGCGTGGCCAAGGGCGTGGACCACCTGGCATTCCAGATCCGCCAGATCGCCAAAGACCACGACATCACCATCGTGGAGAACGTTCCCCTGGCGAGGGCGCTCTACCGCAGTGTCGAAGTGGACAAGGCCATCCCCCCGGACCTCTACCAGGCCGTCGCCCAGGTGCTGGCCTACGTGTACAAGCTGAAAGGGAGCCTGGGGCAGAGCGTGAGGATGCGATAGCTCCCATTAACAGGCCCGGCCAAGGCCGGGCCTGTTATCAAGCACGCTCAGGAGTGCTTCGCTTCTCGGTAGACCTCGGCCCCGGTGGCCTCGAACTCCTGAGCCTTTTCCTGGAGACCAGCCTTCAGGGCCTCCTCCTCGCTCATGCCGTGGCTCTTGGCGTACTCGCGTACATCCTGGCTGATCTTCATCGAGCAGAAGTGGGGGCCGCACATGGAGCAGAAGTGGGCCTGTTTGGCGCCTTCCTGGGGGAGCGTCGCGTCGTGGAAGGCGATGGCGGTCTCGGGGTCCATGGCCAGGTGGAACTGATCCTCCCAGCGGAACTCGAAGCGGGCCTTGCTCATGGCGTTGTCCCAGGCCATGGCACCGGGGTGCCCCTTTGCCAGATCGGCGGCGTGGGCGGCGATCTTGTAAGCAATAACGCCGTCCTTCACGTCCTTCTTGTTGGGCAGGCCCAGGTGCTCCTTGGGTGTGACGTAGCAGAGCATGGCGGTACCCATGGAGCCGATCATGGCGGCACCGATGGCGGAGGTGATGTGGTCATAGCCGGGGGCCACATCGGTGGTCAGGGGGCCGAGCGTGTAGAAGGGCGCCTCGTGGCAGACCTTGAGCTGGCGGTCCATGTTCTCCTGGATCAGGTGCATGGGCACGTGGCCGGGGCCCTCGATCATCACCTGGACATCGTGCTTCCAGGCCACCTGGGTCAGCTCGCCCAGGGTGTCCAGCTCGGCGAACTGGGCCTCGTCATTGGCATCGTAGAGCGAACCGGGCCGCAGGCCGTCCCCCAGGGAGAAGGCCACGTCGTAGGCCTTGAGAATCTCGCAGATGTCCTCGAAGTGCGTGTAGAGGAAGTTCTCCGTGTGGTGGGCCAGGCACCACTTGGCCAGGATCGACCCGCCCCGGCTCACAATGCCCGTCATGCGCTTCGCCGTCAGGGGCACATAGCGCAGGAGCACCCCGGCATGGATGGTGAAGTAGTCCACGCCCTGCTCGCACTGCTCGATGAGGGTGTCCCGGAAGATCTCCCAGTTGAGGTCCTCGGCCTTGCCGTTGACCTTCTCCAGGGCCTGGTAGATGGGCACGGTGCCAATGGGCACGGGGCTGTTTCGCAGGATCCACTCCCGGGTCTCGTGGATGTTGGCCCCGGTGCTGAGGTCCATGACCGTATCCGAACCCCAGCGGATGGACCAAGCCATCTTCTCCACCTCCTCCTCAATGGAGGAGGCCACGGCGGAGTTGCCGATGTTGGCATTGATCTTCACCATGAAGTTGCGCCCGATGATCATGGGCTCCACCTCGGGGTGGTTGATGTTGGCGGGAATCACCGCCCGGCCCCTGGCCACCTCATCCCGCACGAACTCGGGGGTGATGCGGCTCTTGATGCTGGCGGCCTCGCGCCCCAGGTTTTCCCGGATGGCGATGTATTCCATCTCCGGCGTGACGATGCCCTGCTTGGCGTAGTGCATCTGGGTGATGCACTTCCCGGCCTTGGCCCGCAGGGGGCGGCGCATGGAGGGGAAGCGGATGGCGTCCAGGGAGGCATCCCCCTCCCGCTGGAGGCGGTAGTGGCTCGTGGCCCCGGGCAGTTCTTCCACATCCCCCCGCTCCAGGATCCAGGGCTGGCGGATGGCGGGCATCCCCATGGCCAGATCGATCTGGACGGAGGGGTCGGTGTAGGGGCCCGACGGGTCGTAGAGCCTCACGGGCTCATTGGCCGTGAGTTCGCCGTTGAAGTCCCGGGTGGGGCTCAGCTTCACCTGGCGCATGGGCACCCGCAGATCAGGGCGGGAGCCGGGAATATAGATCTTCTCGGAAGCGGGGAAGGGTTTCTGGCAGGTCTCAAGGAGGGATTCCCGGACCGGGACCGAGGGGTGGGACATGTCTACTCCGAAGGGCCTGATGGCTCAAGGCGACCAGGGACTGGCTGGCCCTCTAGGTTATCGCGGGGCACTCGACATTTCCCCGGCATAATCAGTGCGACAAGGCACAGTTTGGGAAACAACTGAAGTAGTATCGATTTTCAAGGCTAAGCTTCACGCGCACGATTAGTGTTATGCAAAGGAATAGGACTCCCGGAGGCCCCGTGTCTGAACCCAACAGCAAAAGAGAAGAAAAGGGCATTCCAGACCAGCTGATCCAGATCGCACACGAGCAGGAGGGTGGGGCTGAGCGGGTTCTGGGGCAAATCGAGGTCGTCCAGAACAGCTTCGAGGAGATCCAGGCCATCACCCGGGACTGCCAGGAGATCCTCTCGACCCTGCTCCCCCCTTCCGAGGACCGGGACAGACTCGTCAGCCGGATGGAGGAGATCGCCATCCACGCGGACAACGGCCTGTACAACGTCCAGGGGGTCTATGACCTCTTCCAGTACCAGGACATCGTCCGCCAGAAGCTGGAGAAGGTGGGTCACCGCCTCATCGATGTCTCCGAATACATCCTGACCAACCTGCTCCCCGCCGAAGAGAACACCAAGCGCTCAGCCTCCGCCGGTCGGGACATCCTCCAGCGCAAGGCCCAGGAGGCAGACCAGGTGAAGGATGAGGCCGACGCGGTCATCGCGGAGTTCTTCGCCAAGCTGAGGGCCCAGAAGCCGCCCCAGCCCTGACAGATTCGCCGCAGACGGCTCCTCCCGATGCGGGTATCTTGGATCCCGGGGTACCTCCCGGGAGTGTGCGGATGACCTTCTTCAAAACGCTTGGACTGGTGGCCCTGGCCTGCGGCCTTCTGCAGGCGCAGTCCCCCGTCGAAGATCCCGTCATGAAGGCCCGCACCCAGCGGGCCCAAGCCCAGGGCGTGAGTGAGGGTGACCTTCCTCCGGTCCCCAAGGGGATCATCGAACCGCCCCCACTCCCTCCCCCGGAACTCCACGTCCGGGACATGGTCCGCAGTTCCCGGGCCACCACCCGGGCTTCAAGGGTGGCCAGACGGAAGGCTGGGCGTCGCGTCAAGGTGGCTCGGGGCAAGGCTGGCCGGGAAAAGGTCGTCCAAGCCAAGGGCAGGGCTCAGAAGACCAAGGCCACCCCGAAGGCCGTCAAGACCGCCAAAAAGAGAGGGAAGCGCCGATGAGTTCCGATCGTCCCATGATCGCCGTAGTGATGGCTGGCGGGCGCGGAACGCGTTTCTGGCCGCGTTCCAGGACCAGGAGACCCAAGCAGTTCCTGGCCATGACGGGAGCGGAGACCATGCTGGAACAGACGGTGAGCCGCCTGATTCCCGACTTCGATCCGGCCAATATCTACGTCGTGACCACCGAGGACCTGGCCGCGGACTGCCGGACCATGCTCCCCCAGTTGCCCGCGGACAACATCATCCTTGAGCCGGAGGGGCGCAATACGGCCCCCTGTCTGGCCCTGGCCCTGGCCACCATCGAACGGAAGACCCCGGACGGCGTGATGGTCGTATTGAGCGCGGACCATTGGATCGGAGACCGGGAGCTCTTCCTCGGGGACATCCGGACCGCCGTGGACCACGCAGCCAGGAACCACGACCTGGTGACCTTCGGCATCCGCCCCACCTATCCGGAGACCGGATACGGCTACATCGAGACCGAAGGCACTGGCGAGGTCCTCTCCGTGAAGGCCTTCCGCGAGAAGCCTCCGATCGAGACCGCCATCGAGTATCTGGAGTCTGGCCGCCACTACTGGAATGCCGGGATGTTCGTCTGGACGCTCCAGGATCTGCGGAGCGAGCTTAGGACCCACTGCCCGGAAACCTTGGCCCCCCTGGACGAGTGGGTAGCCGCAGGCGCGTCTCCCGCAGCCCTCTCGGCAGCCTACGCCCGCCTGCCCAAGCTATCCATCGACTATGCCCTCATGGAGAAATCCCGCCGAGTGGCCGTGGTCCCCACCCGATTCCGCTGGTCCGACGTGGGATCCTGGCCCGCCGCCACGGAGTTCCACCAGCCGGATGCCGAGGGCAATGTGGTCCAGGGGGACGCCCTGCTGCTGGATTCCGCCAACTGCGCCATTTTCGGAAGCAAGCGACTGATCGCGGGGGTCGGCCTCCAGGACCTCATCATCGTGGATGAGGCCGACGCCCTGCTGATCTGCCAGAAAGACCGGGCCCAGGAGGTCAAGACCATCGTGGACCGCCTCCAGGCCATGGGCAGGACTGATCTGCTTTGAAGGAATGAGCATGCTGCGACCCGCCACTTCCCACACCGACAAGCCCTGGGGGGGATTCTCCCAGTACGTGCTGAACACCCCCTGCACCGTGAAGATCCTGTTATGCAACCCCGGCCAGCAGCTCAGCCTCCAGAAGCATGCCCAGCGAGGTGAACTGTGGGTGGCCCTGGATGACGGAGCGGTCGTGGAGCTCGATGGCCAAGTGATCACCCCGGATCGCGGCGCGGAGATCTGGATCCCCACCGGTGCCACCCACCGATTGAGCTGCCCCTCCAGTCACCCACGCCCCGTGCGGATCATGGAGATAAGCCTCGGCCACTTCGACGAAAACGATATCGAACGATTGGAAGACGTTTACGGGAGAAGGTGACCGCCCGCCGACAGATCCGACAAAACGCCGGGCAGCAATCTCCGAAAGGGAAACGTACAAGGTGGCGTGAGCCCTAACAGGCGTATAGACTGGTAAGTGAGGTGCCCTTCGGGGCTTCCCGCCACCATTTTTTCCCTCCACTTTTCCAGTCCTGACTACGGGACTCCCGCTCCATTCCCCACCAAAGCATTCCCACCAAAACATCCCACACGAACCGCCCCTGCCTCGGGGCGTTTCACTGTACCCAGACCTATGTCCATGGCGAATTGTAATGGGCGCATTGGGAGGGCCGGTGGCCAGGACAAAGATCGATACCCAACTCCACTGAAGGAGCTCGAGGGCCAAACCTCGCGTCGGGTCCCCGGACAGGGTGTAATCCGGGTCATGGATCGCCTCCCGGTGGCTATGCGACCTTGCTCCGCAGGCGTTCTGTGCGGTCCTTCACCACCGTTACCAGATTATCCAGCTCGCCCTCCTGGAGGCCCTGGTTGCGCAGGTTCTCCCGCGCCGGGGCCAGGACCTTGAGGAGGCTGTCCGCCTGGTTCAGGATGCGGCGCTTCACGAGGGGGTAGCCCAGGCCAGCCTGGTCGGCGAACTCGGCCCAGGTCCGGGCATCAAGGGCCTCCAGGGTGGCCGCCTGGCCGATCTTCATGGCGAACCTCGAACTCAGCTCGGGGTAGCACACCGTGGAGAGCAGGTCGTACAGAGGCGCAAGAATGGGGCCGTGCGCGCCATAGAGGAGGGAGAAGTTCTTGGCGTGGGCATCCGCGTTGCCGATGGCCGCGTTGAAGATCACCGCATCCAAGAGCCTGATCACATCGACGGCCGGACGGATGGACACCTCCCGCAACAGGTTGAAACAGTCCTTCAGGCCCGGCCCCCCCTCGGATTGGTATTTCCGCTCGGGCGGAACCCCCAGGGCCTGGCAGAAGTCTTCCTGGTGCAGTCGCCGTGTCAGTCCATGTTCATCCACGACACGGTCGTAGCGCTGGACCAGGAGAAAGGTCCGGGGGGTGCCATCCGTCGATTGGAGGCATCGCGGCTCGACGGGAGCCACCTCCAGCCCTACGGCCGCCGCCAGCTTCATGGCCAGCGCCTCGTTCTCCGTCGTGCCACTGAACCGGGCGATGGGGGGCTTGAGGATGTGGGTCGTGGGCTGACCGGGGGCGGACAGCAGGATCCGTCCGGCCGAGACGACCACTGGGAGCTTGCCCTGGGCTCCCGCCAGGGACAGGCGCAGGCCATCCTCTCCCGCCAGCATGGGGCGCTTGGGCAACAGGTCCATGATGCGCAGAATGTCGCCATCCGCGAGGGGGCGGGGCTCAAAGGGCCCTGCCTCGGCGCGGGGCTGTGATCCCTGCGGCAGGAGTTGGAGCGCCCCCGCCACTTCGCCCCCCAGGTGGTCCAGGAGGGCGAAGTCATTGGCCTCGGAGACCCCCAGGGCCTGGGCCACGGCTGTCCGCTGTCCCTCTTCGGGCAGCAACCCCCCGAAGAAGGGGCGGCAGGCGCGCCGGGAAAAGGCTTCGCTCCGCAGGGGAAGGGAGGCGGACAGCGGACGGGCCTCAGCGGTTTGCAACCACTCCGGCGCATAGCGGAAGCCCAGCTCCCCATGCGGGTTCTGGGTCAACTGGCCCACCACCCTGCCATCCCACCAGACCACCAGCCTCTTCACGACTCATCTCCAAGTTCCAGCCCGGGCGGCGGGACCACCTTCAGGGAGCAGCCCAGGGCATCCAGGACAACGAGGGCCTTGCCGATCTGAGCGGTCGGCTTGCCGGCCTCCAGATCCACGATGAAGCGTACGCCCACCCTGGCCGCACCGGCCAGCTCGTCCTGGCGCAGGCCCTGTGCCTTGCGGATCCGGCGGACCAGGGCACCAAGTTCGGATGGGGTCAGCTTAGGCATGTTGTTTTCCCGATCGGTAAAGCATAGATTCCAGACGGGTAGGATTCCAATGAAATTTCCCGGTCGGTAAATTATGATCCAGAAACGTTTCTGCGAAGCGATAGTTTTCCCGATCGGTATTTTTCACATAGAGGGGTGATTTGCCGACACATTTGCCGCACATGCGGCAAATGTGTCAAATTAATATACTTACGACCTATCCATCCCCCGTTTCAGGGTCGCAATGATGTCGTCCAGGTTGCCCGGCAGGTGCCGCTCAAGCGGCACCCGGTAGGCTTCAAGGAGGCCACTTCGCATGGCCTGAAGCAACTCGTCCAGAAACCAGGCCAAAAAGTCTGTGATGTCGAGACCACCGTGCTGGGCGCCCTCCAGGGCGTCATAGTAGGTCTCTTTGTTACGCATGATCTGACCTGAAACGCTGTAGAAGCGCAGATGGCTGCGATCTGCTTGGGCCAGGGCAAGATCACCGATCGTGCGCGCCAGCCGACCATTGCCATCCTCGAAGGGATGGATCGTAACGAACCAGAAGTGGGCAATACCCGATCGAATCAGCTCGTCCATCCCCTCCGGTGGATGGTTGAACCAGGTCAGGAAGTCGTGAATCTCTTGTCCGAGCCGAACACGGGGAGGGGCTTCAAAGTGAATCTTCTGCGGCGAACCCGGGCGCTTTGAGGAGGAGACACCCCCTGTGAAGCCATGTGATCCCTTCCAGAACCCGGGGATCCGCTAGAGAATCCCGGGCAGGGAGGGCCTGGTGACCAGAAGGGGCGAACGGGACCCCCCCTCCCCCAGGAGCGCGAGAGCGGCGGACAGGACATCCCCGGGCAACAGGCCGAGCATGCAGCGGTGGTCCGTGGGGCACTGCCGCTTGTGGCAGGGCGCACATGCCACGCGGTTCCAGAGGGCATGGGCCCTGACCCCCAGGGGATGGGAAGTCGCTGGGTCCGTGGGGCCATAGAGGGCCAGGACCGGAGCCCCCAGGGCACCTGCCAGATGCACCAGACCGCTGTCGTTGGCAAGGACCAGGGATGCCCGGGCCGCCAGTCCCCCAAGGGCCCGCAGGTCCGTCCGGCCCACCAGATCGAGCACCCCCGGATTGCCACCCGCCAGGAAGGCCCCCAGCTCGGCCTCCCGGGTCGTGCCCACGACCACAGAACGCAGCCCATGGGCAGTGAAGCATTCCAGGAGGGCCTTCCACTGGGCCGGGGGCCACTGCTTGGCGGTGCCGCCGGAGGCCCCCGGAGCGATCAACAGGAAGGGTCCGAAGTTGCCGGGAAGCGCATCCTCCGCCGCCTCGGCCCAGGCCACCGGGAGTTCCAGTTCCGCACCGGTGGCGGGAAGCTCACCTGACAGTTCAAGGGCGTCGATCATGAGTTTGCGGATGCGCAGGGCATAGTGGTCCTGGTCGCTCCAGCGGGGCAGAACCCGCGTAAGGAGCAGGTTCCGCCCCTGCTCTCCCCAACCCAGACGCTCCGGCACCCTCCCCAGGAAGGCCTCCACCCCGGTCCCCAGGCTCTTGGGGAGCAGGATAGCCTGATCGGCCTTGATTTCCCGGATCTGGCGGGCCCTCGCCAGGATGCCATCGGCCCAGGGCAACACCTCACCAATGCCGTAGGCCCGCACCACATCAGCCACACTGGGCCTGGCCTGGATGAAGATCTCCGCATCGGGATGGCGCAATCTGAGCAGTCGCAGGGCTGGAGCCTGGAAGACAGTGTCCCCCAGCCAGTTCAGGGATCGGATGAAGATGCGCAAGGCCATGGAGGCAGTCTACCCTCTCCTCATGCGCATCGCCTTCATCACCCCCCCGATCATCAAGCCTTCGGAGCCTGGGCTCTCCGCCGCTGCGGCCGCCCAGTGGTTCCGCTCCCGGGGGGTGGATGCCTTTGCCGTGGACGCCAGCATCGCCTGGTACGGCCACACCCTATCGGTCAGCAACCTGGAAGCAATCCTCGCTGCTGGCGAGGCGACCCAGGCCCAGCGCCAGGCCGCCCGGCACGTCCAGGAGGGAGCCCTGCGAAAGTCCGGGACCTATGCTGACCGCCGTGTCTACTCCTCCGCCTGCAATCACTTGGTCAACGCCCTCAAGCTGGCCTCCCTTCCCAAGCCGGATTTCCTCCTGCGCGTGGCGGATGTCGAGTGGAAGGGGCGTCGCCCCCAGCGCTCCGAGGACCTGGAGGCGGCGGCCACCACTCCAGGCCCCTACGACGCGTACTTCACCGAAGAGCTCATCCCCGAATTGCTGGAGAAGGGCGTCACCCACGCCGCCCTTTCGCTGACCTTCCTCCACCAGACCTACGCGGCCTTCCGCCTGGCGGAACTCCTGCGGATGCATGCCCCGGGCATCCGGCGCTGGATGGGTGGCCCACTGGTGGCCTGCTGGAAGGCGGTGGGTGTGCCCCTGGACGCGCCCCTCTTCGAGCGCTTCCACAAGGTCTGCTCCACCTCCAGCGAAGTCGAGATGGAGGAGTTGGCCCTGGAACTGGGAGGGCACCCCGGTGTGGAACCGGCCCTCCTGGCCCCGGATCTGGACAGCACGCCCTGGGCGCAGTATCTGGTGCCCCAACCCACGATCCCCGTGGCCCTGGGCCGAGGCTGCTACTGGCGGCGCTGCACCTTCTGTCCCGACTACCTCCACCCCAAGTATCACCCCTGCGGCACCGACGCACTGGAGATCTGGCTCCGGTCAGTGGCCCAACGCTTCCCGGGCGGTGCCATGCTCCACCTCACGGACTCGGCCCTCTCCCCAGCCCTCCTGGATCGGGTGGCCAGCACCGTGATCCGCCACAAGCTACCCTTGCGCTGGCATGGCTTCGTGCGCCTGGAGGCGGGTTTCGCCCGGCCGGGCTTCGCCCAACACTTGGCGGAGGGGGGCTGCACCCTCCTGCAGTGGGGTCTGGAGACGGCCTCGGCCCGACTCCTGCATCTGATGGACAAGGGCGTGGGCCCGGAACAGGCCCGGGCGGTCCTGCGGGCCAGCGCCGCCGCAGGGATCAAGAACCACGCCTACCTGCTCTTCGGCCTCCCCACGGAGACCGAAGCGGATCGGGAAGAGACCCTGGCCTTCGTCCAGGCGGAGGCGGACTCCCTCCACGACCTCAACGCCTCCATCCTCAACCTGCCCCGGCGCAGCCCCATGCACGAGCACCCGGAGCGTTTCGGCATCACGGAGCTGCGCCCCTTCGGGGCGGAGGCGGACCTCTCCCTCTACCTGGACTTCCGCTGCGGCGAATCCCACCCGAGGCTGGAGGCCCGGCGCTGGATCGGGGGCCGCTTCGGCCGGGACCCCATCGTCAAGCGCATCCTGGGGGAGCTCAACAACCCTTTCAAGGCCAACCACGCCTGTTTCCTTCCTTCGGGCCAGGAGCGGTAGGATGCCCCTGACCAAGCTATCCTGGAAGCTGGAGTCATCATGGCGAAGAAGAAGCTCGAACCCACCCTCAAGACCCTCCCCAAGCGGGCCGTCACGGCCCCCTCGAAGCAGCTGGAGACCTTTGCCAGCCCCCGTCCCGGGCGTCCCTTCGAGATCGTCTTCGAGACGGAGGAGTTCACCTGCCTCTGCCCCATGACGGGGCAGCCGGACTTCGCCAGGCTCAAGATCACCTACATGCCGGACCAGCTCTGCGTGGAGAGCAAGAGCCTCAAGCTCTACCTCTGGAGCTACCGCAACGAGGGCGCCTTCCACGAGGCCGTGACCAACCAGATCGCCGACGACCTCGTGGCCGCCCTCAAGCCCACCTGGCTCCGGGTGGACGGCGACTTCCTCATCCGGGGCGGCATCCGCACCCTGGTGGCCGTGGAGCACGGCAAGCGGCCAGCCTGATGAGGGTCATCGTCGCCCTGGGCTCCAATCTGGGGGACCGCCAGGCCAACCTGGAGGCGGGCCTGGCGGCTCTCCTGGAACTGGGAAAGGCCACCCCTTCGCCCATGCTTATGGAGACACCGGACGAATCCGGCACGGGTCCCGCCTACATGAACACCGTGGCCCTCCTGGAGACCAGCCTGGAGCTGCCCCGCCTCCTGGAGGAACTGCTGCGCCGGGAGATCCGCCTGGGAAGGCGCCGGGATGGCGTGCGCAATGCCCCCCGTCCTCTCGACCTGGATCTCATCGCCGCGGAAGGTCAGCAGGGCAGCTGGCGCTGGCCCAGCCCCCCGGACCTGGCATGCCTCGGCGCCGAACTCACCCTGGAACTGCCCCACCCGAGGGCCCGGGGACGGGCCTTCGTCATGGAGCCCTGGATAGCCATGGGGCAGGATCTGCCGGAAAGCCTCCTACCCTAGGCTCTCGTCCAGGCGTCGGCTGCCCTCCTCCCGGGCCCCTTCCAGACGTTCCCGGGCCAGCTCCAGAAGGGTGCGGCATCGAAGGGTCATCTCGCTGCGGTAGACTCCCTCCTCCACTTCCCTGAGGTTGGTGAGAGCGTTCCAGAGGCCACCCCGCAGGCCACTGTAGGCCAACTGCAGTCCCACCAGGCCATCGGTGATGGCAGCAGGGTGGGCGAGGTGGATGGCCACCGCGGCGGCCTCCATGGCCTCGAAACAGGCCTCGGCGGTTCGGAAGGGAACGTCGATAACGTTGCGGAGGCACTTCTCCACGGCCAGCTCCCGTTGCTGCCGATCGGCCCCAGTACCCACAGGCACCCGTCGGGCCTTCAGGTAGGCCCCGTAGGCTTCGGTATCCTCGTCCACGGCATGCAGAAGGGTGTCCATCGCCCGATGAGCCTGCTCGGCGGCTTTCAACAGGGCATCTGAGCATTCCGGAGGATGGGGCTTGGACTGGGTGAGATTGGCCACCATGGCGGCCAGGGCCGCCCCCTGGGCCCCGGCAAGGGCAGCCGCCGCCCCGCCCCCGGGCGTGGGGTTGTGGCGGCTCAGTTCCGTCACGAAGTCCGCCACCCTCATGGCGGTGGGCCCCTCCTCGAAGACCCGGGGCAGCCCCAGGACCTTCTTCTCCACATCGAAGGGGCTGACATCCCGGAGTCCCATGGCCTTCACGGCGTATTCCAGGACGTCCCTCACGGGAATGTGAGGGGAGCGCCCGTCCCGGGAGAGGTAGAACTGACCCGCCTCGAAAAGCGCGTGGAAGGGCATGAGCCCCACAATCTCGGAGCCCGTCACCCTGAGCCCCCGCTGCGCGGCCAGTGCCCTGGCCGCTTCCAGGACGCGGTGGGGAGGCGTCACCAGGGGACGGGTGAGGTTGATGGAGATCTGGGCGCGCCCATAGGCCTCCACATACCACCCGATGGCCCGGCATTCCGGAAAAAGCCCCGCCCGATAGACTTTGTGTCCCGCCAGACCCGAGGTCAAATCGATGTCGTTGAGCAGCAGGAGCTCCCGCAGCTCGTAGCCGTGGACCTCCCGGCAATGGGCCTCCAGGGCCTCCAGGCTGGGCGCGTCGAAGTCGCAGTTCCCGCAGGGCAGGAAGCCGGGGGAATAGACCAGCTCCTGGCCGCTGAGGTAGAAGGCGTCCCTCTGCCCACGGCGGGCCACCCGCCCCCTTTCCCGCAGCTCAAAGGCGATGTCAGCGGCCTGGGTCTTGTCCCGACTGTCGAGGTTGATGTTGTAGGCGATGAGGAATTCCCGGGCTCCGGTGCTGAGGGCCCCGAAGGAGGGCACGAAGCAGGCCGGTCCGAAGTCCGGTGCCCATTCCGGCTGCTGGAGCTTGGCCGCCAACCCTTCGTACTCGCCCCGACGGATGGAGGCGACATTCCGTCGTTCGGGGCGGCTTGCCGCCTGCTCGTAGAGGTAGACCGGAATGCCCAGATCCTCCCCCACCCGTTGGCCCAAACGCCTCGCCAGCTCGGCGCAATCCTCCAGGGTCACGCCTTCGATGGGCACGAAGGGGCACACATCGCAGGCCCCGAGCCGGGGGTGGCTGCCGATCTGGTCCCGCATGTCGATGATCTCGGCAGCCCGCATGACACTTCGGAAGGCGGCCTCCAGCACCTGCTCCGGCTCGCCCAGGAAGGTCACCACCGTGCGGTTGGCGTCCGCTCCAGAATCCACCCCCAGGAGCTGGATGCCCTCCACGGACTCGATGGCCTCCGTGATCAGCCGGATCTTGGCCGTATCCCGGCCCTCGGAGAAGTTGGGGACGCATTCCACAAGTCGCTGTACACCCTGCACCTTCATGGCGGCCTCCCAAGGTCTGACGCCCTCAGAGTGGGGCCTGTGACACGCCCCGGCCAGTCAAGAAGCGCCCGTCCCACATTTTTGTGCCCCGGACGGGAAATCCTACATATTTGGAGACATGGGTTCGGCCACAAAGCCAGGAAAGCAAGCAGGGTCCGCATTCCACCGCAGTGGACCGGATCTTGCCAAGCCCACCCCCATGGACACCCACGCACTGATCGATCACCTCGGAAACCTCCTGGAACAGAACGACCGGATCGACCCCGAACTCTATTCCAAGTACCGGGTCATGCGAGGCCTGCGGGACGAAGCCGGCACCGGCGTCCTGGTGGGCCTCACCGAGATCGGAGACGTCCGGGCCTACATCTTCGACGAGGAGGAGAAGGTGCCGGTGGAGGGCAAGCTCTTCTACCGGGGCATTGAGATCAACGATCTGGTCAACGGCTTCCAGGGCGAGGGGCGCCTGGGCTTCGAGGAGTGCTGCTACCTCCTCCTGGTCGGCGAACTCCCGGACCAGGAGCAGCTGGCCGCGTTCCAGGATCTGCTCGGCCAGCTGCGCCCCCTGCCCAAGGGCTTCACCGAGGACATGATCCTCAAGGCCCCCAGCACGGACATCATGAACAAGCTGGCCCGCAGCGTCCTGGTCTCCTATTCCTACGACCCCAACCCCGATGACCTCAGCCCGCGCAACGTCCTGCGCCAGTGCATCGAGCTCATCGCCCGCCTCCCCACCATGGCCGCCTACGGCTACCAGGCCAAGAACCACTACCACGCCAAGCGCAGCCTCTTCCTGCACCCGCCGGTGAAGGAGCTGGGCATCGCCGAGAACATCCTCCACATGACCCGGCCCGACAGCCGCTACACCCGCCTGGAGGCGGAGACGCTGGACCTCGCCCTGGTGCTCCACGCCGAGCATGGCGGAGGCAACAACTCCACCTTCGTGGCCCACGTGGTGACGTCCACGGGCACCGACACCTATTCCGCCATCGCCGCGGCCATCGGCTCCCTGAAGGGACCCCAGCACGGCGGCGCCGCCCACAAGGTCATGGACATGATGGACGACATCCGGCGCGGCGTGACTGACTGGACGGACGAGGATGAGATCTCCGCCTACCTGGGGAAGATCCTGCGCCGCGAGGCCTACGACGGCACGGGACTCATCTACGGCATCGGCCACGCCGTCTATACCCTGTCGGACCCCAGAACCATCCTCCTCAAACGGAAGGCGGAATTGTTGGCCACCGAAAAGGGGCTCGAGAAGGAACTGGGGCTCTACAAGGCCATCGAGCGGCTGACCCCGGACGTCTTCGCCAAGGTCAAGGGCAGCGACAAGATCATGTGCGCCAACGTGGACTTCTACTCCGGCTTCGTCTACCGAATGCTTGGCATCCCCCGGGAACTCTACACCCCCATCTTCGCCGTGGGCCGCATGGCTGGCTGGTGCGCCCACCGCATGGAGGAACTGGTGAATGGCGGCAAGATCATCCGCCCCGCCTACAAGAGCGTCATTCCGAAGCGAGGCTATACCCCCATGGAGCAAAGGAGCCCAAACCGCTAATCACATCACCAAGGCGTCTTGTCCAGAAACACAGTTTCTCGCATATTGAAATATTTAATTTATCACAAAGAAAGGAAAGCAATCTCTTCGTTTGATAGACTGGTGGATGTCTGACTTATTGGAGTGCTCCATGAGCCTTCTTGATTCCACCTTCTCCAGCCTCTCCTCCCGTCTGCCGCAGTTGCCAGGCAGTATTGCGGACCTTCTCAACGCCTTCATCGACCAGGCCACCCGCCTCATCGAGATCCACTTCGCCGAGGGCAGCGGCATCCCCCCGGGCATGTTCCTGGTGCTCCGCATCAAGGGAAGAGAAGCGATTAATGTCGGGCTGCGTTACGAAGTCTGGGTTTTCTCCCAGGATGCCCATGTCGCCCTCAAGACCCTCGAAGGCGTGCCCGTCCAGATCAGCCTCCTCACGGATTCCGGCGGTAAGCGCCTCATCTGCGGCGTCATCACCGAGGTCCACAGCGAAGGCAGCGATGGCGGACTGTCCAACTACCGTCTAGTGGTGGAGCCCGTCACCGCCGCCCTGCGCCTGGGCCGCAGTTCCCGCATCTTCCTCCAGAAGACCGATCTGGAGATCGTGACGCTCCTGATCAACGAGGAACTCAACAACAATAGCGTTTTTGCCTCGACCCTCCACCTCGACGACCGTTGCCTCAAGAAGCAGAGCTACCCCGTCCGGGACTTCGCCTTCCTCTGCGCCGAGAACAAGTGGGACTTCATCCGCCGCCGCCTCGCCAAGATCGGCGTCTCCTTCGTCATCCTGCCCCACCCCGATAGCACCCCGGAGCACCCCCAGCACACCCTCGTCCTCTTCGACGACCCCCGGGATCTGGACGAGAACGAGGCCGGGGAGGTGCGCTTCCACCGGGCCGATGGCACCGAGGCCTCCGACACCATCACCAGCTGGCAGGCCCAGCGGGTGCTCCAGGTGGGCAAGGTCACCCGCCGCGCCTGGGATCACAGCAATAGCTCGCTGAGCACCACCAGCGAGGAGCTCCTTTCGGACCAGGGGAGCTTCGGCAACGCCCTGGCTTCGACCCTGGAGGACTACCGCCACGAGGCCCCCCTGGAGCACGACGTGCTGGAGGGCCACGAGAAGGCCACCACCAGCCGGGCCCAGGTCTGGGAGCAGCGCACCAAGGGCTTTTCAGGAGGAGGGACGGTACGGGATTTCTGCGTGGGCACCAGCTTCGTCCTGGAGGATCACCCCGTCCACGACCGGGACCCCCAGGCCCAGCGCACCTTCGTGCTGACGGCCCTGGAGCTGGAAGCCGAGAACAACTTCGGGGGATTGAAGACCGACCATCAGGCTTCCCAGGTCTACACCAACCGCTTCGAATGCCTGCGCCAGAGCATCCCCATCCTGCCCGAGGAGATCGAGGCCCCGATCCCCGGCCCCATCACCGCCACGGTGGTGGGCCCCGAAGGCGAGGAGGTCCACACCGACGAGGTGGGCCGCATCAAGGTCGAACTCCACTGCACCCGCAAGGAGGATCACCCCGAGGCCGGAGCCACTGGCACGGACCGCGACTGCACCTGGGTGCGCCTGCTCCAGCCCTGGTCCAGCCAGGGCATGGGCGGAGGTTTCCTCCCCCGGGCCGGGGACGAGGTGCTGATCCAGTTCATGAACAACGACCCCGACAAGCCCGTGGTCCTGGGGGTGCTGCCCGGCGGCCGCCGCAAGCCCGCCATGTTCAGCCTGGCCTCCAGCCTCCCAGGCGACAAGGCCATCTCCGGCATGCGCTCCAAGATGCACAAGGGCACGGGTGGCAACGAACTCCTCTTCGATGACAGCACCAACGAGCTGCGGGCCCGACTCGCCTCCGATCACGCCAAGACCGAACTGAACCTCGGCCACATCGTGCACCCCCGAGCCCTGGGCCTGGCGGAGCCCAAGGGCACGGGTTTCGAGCTGCGGAGCGAAGCCTACGGCGCCCTGCGCGGCGAAAAGGGCCTGCTGATCAGCACCGAAGGCGGCAGCGCCGCCCTGGAATCCGCAGGGCTGCACAGCCAGCTCGAAGGGGGCCAGGAACTCTCCAAGGCCCTGAGCGAGGTGTCCGAGAAACACCAGCTCGAAGCCCTGGGCACCCTGGAAAGCGCCAAGAAGCTCCAGGAGACCCTGAAGAAGACCCAGACCACCAAGGGCACCGAAATCCCCGCCTTCGGCGAGCCCGTGCTCGCCATGAGCAGCCCCGCAGGCATCGTCCAGAGCACCCCCGCCAGCCATGTCACCACCGCAGGCGAGCACATCCACCTCGATAGCGGCCAGGACACCGTGATCGCCGCAGGCAAGCGCATCATGATGGCCGCCCAGGAGGCCTGGAGCGTATTCGCCGCCAAATCCGGCATCAAGGCCATCGCAGGCAAAGGCAATGTGGATATCCAGGCCCACGAAGGGAAGATCGGCGTGGTGGCCGACCAGGATGTCCAGATCGTCAGCGCCAACAACAGCGTCGAAGTCCTCGCCAAGACCTCCATCCGCCTCGCCGCGGGGGGCTGCGAACTCCTCCTCAAGGACGGGAAGCTGACCCTCAAGATGCCCGGCAACCTGGAGATCCATGCGGCGGGGATGAAGTTGATGGGGCCGGACACGCCTAGCACGCCCTTGCCACAGTTGCCCAAGGATGAACTGTCATCCCTGCCAGACGAATTGAAGCGGAACCTTTCCGCATGAGGTTCCCAATGCGTTTACTCAAATCAGCCTTTTTATGCCTCGCCGCCCTGGTTCCGGCCATGGCCGAGCTGTCCCCTCCCGTTGAGGTCACCATCTGCGGAGTGCCCGCTACGGTGCAGTTCGACAGTGAATCCGCGCGTTACGACACCTATCTGGTCAATGACAAGGATGAGTGGGTCTCGGACGGCCTTCAGTGGATACCGGGAAAGCCACCCTTCGGCTGGGAGCGGCGGCCCCGGGCACTGCGACCAGGCGAACATCTTCGGACCTTCAAGCCCGAGGATCTGAAGGCCCTCTTCGACGGTGACCCCAAGACTGCCTTCAGGTTTCCTACCAATTCCTCTCCGTGCAACATCCTCATCACCTTCAAAGAGCCTCAGCTTGTCGACGCCTGCATCATCCGTTCCGGTTGGCAGAAGGACCTCAAGACCTTCAATCACTTTGAGGTACCCACCTGGATAAGCGTCGATTTCGAGGGGGATGAACCCCGAAAATGTACACTTGCCGATGAAGAGAACTATCGCCGCGTCAATGGGTACATGCGCATGGATGGAAAGGTCATCCAGCCGCCCACTTGGTACCACGGATGGAAGGTCAAGGACTATCCCATCCTGCAACCCGCAGCCACTTCCAAGAACATGTCAGAGCGCCTCCTCATGTTCGACAAGCCCCGCAAGGCCATCAGACTGCGCATCGAATTCGGGGTGATGCCCGAAACGCCGCCCGTCCGCCGACACTTCGAATGCGAGGAAAGCTATGTGAAAAGCTGCATTTCGGAGCTGCTGCCTGTGCTGGTGGGGCACCCCACGGGGAACACGTTGCGAGATGGGCTGATCGAGGTGCTGAGGAAGGTGAGAGACAAGAAATGCCAGGAATTGACCATCCTCAAGCCCCTGCCGGATATCACCAAGGGGGTCGGAGAGAGATGGATGCGGAGGGCGATTGGCGAACCCATTTACGACTCCTTTTTTAGACTCTTTTTTGAAGGATATATTCCGTATTACGACGGCTATCCCACCATACGGCTGGCCTATCGTGGATCCCGAATATGGGCATACGGAGACAAGCACTACCTTGACAAAATCGGCGAGGCCTGGGAATACCCTGTGCTGATCGTGGACGGCACGGGTGCCATCGTGGACGCCTGGGAGCGTAGCGATTATGACGGCAACGAACTTCCCTGATTCGAGAGGCAGACATGATCATCTTTGTTGATCCCAGTGGGGAACGCTTCACTCAGGCAGAACTCTATGCATTCTTTGCCCGCGTTTGGACTCAGGCCCAGGTGGTCTTTGGGTTCCAGGGAGACTCGAGCTACAACTTCCAGGCCGCCGACATGCGCGTGAACGTCATGGGCATCCGAGGGCTGTTCTACGCATTCAAGGACAACAAGACGACTTATCAGAACAGCAGCGTCGCCGTGAACAAAAGCGGGGTCTTTGATGACTGCATCCTGGTAATGCAGAACAAAGGCTCCAACGCCAAGCTTCATGCCTTCAGCGCCTCTTTGGAATACGGGAAGCCTTCCAAGGGGGAGGAAAGGCCGGACAAGCTCCGAGACCTGCGCCTGGGCATGCACCGGTACAAAATCGACGTTCATCCCCATGGCAGGCCAAGAGTGGATCTCGGCAAAACCTCTTTTTACCCAAACGGGAAAAGCTATCGGGCCCTGCGGCCCTTCAAGGCCGGAGCCTATCACGACGGCAACCAGGACCGTACTCAGAACCCGAAAGAGGGGCTTCATTGCAATGATTACCGTTATGTTTTCGATAAGGCTTCCAATGCGTGTACTTAAATTTACATTGCTCTGCTTTACTATACTGATTCCGGCCATGGCACAAATCTGCCCATCAGCGGTGGATGTCAGTGTTTGCGGCGCTCCTGCAAAAGTGTCTTTCGAGGGGGACTATTGGTTTGACCAAAACATAGTGATTAATGACAAAGGTGAGAGGATTTCGGACAAGTTTAAGTGGGTCCAGGGGGAGGACCACGGCTGGAAACCAGAACCGCGTAGGCGCCTGGCTCCGGATGGGCACACACCCGTCTTTGACCCTAAACCGCTATTTGACGATGATCCGGAAACTGTATTTAGCTTCCCATTACAGAACGACTATTACGATCACTGCATGGACGAATTCCTTGTTGTAAAGTTTGAGGAACAACAAACCATGGACGGAATTATAATCCGGCCTGGATGGCAGAAGGATATTGAGACTTTTAACCGTTTTGAATTACCGACCGTGATATCGATCGAATTACGAGGAGATGAGTCTACTCAAGATGTTTTTGTGACACTACCAATGGATGGGAAGGTCACTCACTCACCCATGAGGTATCGGGGACGAAAAATTCGGGATTTTCCCATCCTGCGGCCTGCGGCAACATCTAAAAACATGTCAGAGCGCCTCATTATGTTTGATAGACCCCGCAATGTAAAAACACTTCTCCTCTGTTTTGGAACATTACAGGACCCCGCGCACGTCATGCGACGCTTTGGCCATGAGGGAAAGCCGCACATCAGAGCCTATATTTCAGACTTACTGCCCGTATTGGTTGGGCATTCCACAGGAAACAAGCTGAGAGATGGTCTAATCGATGCGTTAAGAAAGATACGGGATAGGAGATATTATGACTTGAAAATTCATCAAACCTTGCCTGATATCACAACAACTGCCAGCCAAAACAGGCTGTCAGGAAATACAGGAGATCCAGTACATGAATCGTTCTTTGGACCATTTCGGAGTGGGTTCTTCTCTAATAGTGAAAACCCTTGTAGTATTCGATTAAAAAAAGAGAATAGCCTTCTATGGGCCTATGGTGGTCGATGTGGTAATTCTAACAATGTACAATTCCCGGTAGTCATAACAAATGAATCAGGAGAAATTATTAGCGCATGGTGGCGTGATTGTTTCGACGGGAACAACCTTCCTTAATTGCGAGGTATAGCATGATCGTCTTTGTTGACTCTAATGGAGTACACTTCACAGAATTAGAAATTTTGTAGCCGTTCAGCCCCCTCCGCATGGAGGGGGTTTCTGATTCCACGGGGACCGCATCAGGCTGTGAAATCCGGTGCGGCGATTCCGACGAGGCTGGCCTTCATGGCCTGAGTCAGCCACTCCAGCAGGTCCACGCCGCGCTTCCGGGCCGTGCCTGCCAGGGTCAGCATGCGCTCCACAAAGCGGGCGCCATGCTCGCTCTCCACCCCCAGGCTCACCTTCCGCCACAGCACCGCCTTGCGGATCGCCCTCTCGGCTTCATTGTTGGTCGGCACCACCCCTTCATGGGTCAGGTAGGTCCAGAGTCGATCCCATTGCCGGAGCAGATCGTT
>NZ_KI912268.1:3099370-3146589 GCF_000242615.2 Holophaga foetida DSM 6591 | reverse complement strand
CCATAAGATCCGGCACTTTGGCCTCTACGCCTCGGCCCAGGGTGGAGGTCTGCTGGAACAGGCCAGGGCCCTGCTGCCTGCTCCGAAACCCAGAGCCGAGGCGTGTCCAGCCGAAGGCACGGGGCAACGCTGCCCTCATTGTGGTGGTCTGATCCTCTGGCGGCCGCTGATGAGTGAAGCCTCCAGGGCACCCCCGGCGGTGATGCCATGACTGTCAGCCTCTCAGCTATCCATCACCTGCACCACGACCTCCACCACGGCGGGACGGCGAAGCCCTGCTATGACGCCAACTCGGTCCAAGCCCCCTGCCGGGACTGTCGGGCTCAGCAGTCAGCAATCCCTGGGCGACAGGGGACCTGGCGTCCCCAAAAGTGGATCAGCAGGCGCGATTTCCCCATAGCCCTCGCCCAACTCCCCCGCCGCTCCGGGCTTGTTCAACACCGCATTTCATCGGTGGGGGCTCCGTCTACCTGAGGCAGCCTCGCCCACGCCCCACCGACGAAATGCTCACTGTTTTCAGAGATCAGCTGACGCTCGTTCTCGCTCATTCCATGAGCATGGCCACCCTGAACGAAAAGTACAACCTAATGGCTCATATGGACTGAATTTGTAAGCGTCCATCCCCCTGCGGGGGCTGAACGCTTACGAAATTTTCACCTTCTTTGCACGTCTCTGGAGCCGCTCCCAGGTAGTCTTTGGTTTCCAGGGTGATCCAAGCTACGACTTTCAGACCCAAAACATGCGGGTGAATGTCATGGGCATCCGGGGACTGTTCTTTAAGTTCAGGGATAACGAGGTTACCTATCGCAACAGTGTCATTGTAAACAAAAGCGGGGTCTTTGATGATTGCATCCTGGTGTTGCAGAACGAAGGCTCCAGCACCAAAGTCCATTCCTTTAGCGCATCCTTGGAATACGGGATGCCCGCCCATGGGAATGAGGCGAAACTCCGGGACCTTCGCTTGGGCATGCATCGCTACCGATTCGGAGTCCATCACCAGAGCCGTCCCAGAATCAGGCTGGACAAGGCCCCTGTCTTTCCCAAAGGCAAGGGCTACCGGGCTCTGCGACCCATAAATGCGGGAGCATTCTACGACGACAACCGTGATCGAACTCAGAACCCCAAGGAACCCCTTTCCCATACGGATCAGCACAACATCCACGCCGGAAACGCCTCCGATCAGGAATCGGGCTTTACAGGCAGCGAGGGGTGCCAGGTCGTCAAAGAATGGGGTCAATTTAAAAAATTCATCGAAGTCGTTGAATCCGACTACAGTCTGAACGAAACCGACAAGAATGAGATGGCGGACCCCGCGCCAGCCGGGAATGTGCCTGTGCGCGACATCACCTACACCCTCCTGGATTCCACCTGTCTCTTTCCCTGCATGCTCCCTGTGGGCAAGGATAAGAAAAAACTAGTCATTAGCTTCACCGATACCGCCACGGCCCTTGCGAATGTGAAGAGCCTGCTGGAGGACGTGAACCGGGGCTTCCATGGCGGAAACTTCCCCATCGGGCAGAACAACTGCTGGCATGGGGGATTGCATGTGGCCGCGGATCTGAACACCCCCATCTACGCCCCCATGGCGGGGGAGATCGTGGCCTTCCGCCTGGGGAACGGCGGGGCGGGGCAGGCCAGCGCCCGCTGGCAGCAGAACGGGGAGGAGCGGAGCCTGGACCTGGGGAACCGCAACTTCATCCTGATGCGCCACCGCATGGAGGACGCCATGGGCTGCCTTCTCACCGGGCAGGCCTACAGCGATTCCAAGGGGAATGTCCTGGGGGGGCATGAGAAGGTGTTCTACAGCCTGTACATGCATTTGGCGGAGCACCGGGACCTGACTCAAAAGAACATCGGGGAAGATGCGTTCCCCTTTCGGTGGATGCAGGATGGATACACGGTAAAAAAGACCGAAGACAAAAAGCATCCCACCTCCTTCCCCGCCTACCCCACCCTCCTGGACGGCGATGGAGTGGTCCGTTCCAAGCGGGCCATGGTGGACACCCACCACGGGAAGGTCACCCTGGTGCCGGGCGACCGCTTCCGGGTGCTGCAGGACAACCTGCTGGTGCAGGACAATGATGTCTGGGTACAGATTGAGCGCTACTTCGATGGCGCTGCCTCCAGCTACCTGGATCGGCCCCAGAAGCTCTATACCCTCAAGAAGCACGTCGGAAGAAAGTTTTCAGCCCTCTTCCCAGAGTGGAAGCAGCGGGATTTCCTTCCGGCCCTGACCCGGGGGGACATCCTGATCGCGGAGGAGGCCTTCGGTCATCCCGTCCTGGTCAACCCGGGTGATCTCCTGTGGCGGACGGGAGCGGGCGTTCAGCCGGGCGGGAATACCGGGGGCTTTCTGCACTGGTCGGTCTTCTCTACGGAGCCCATCTTCCCTGGGTGGAATCAGATCGTGGATGACACCCAGGACTCGATCATCGAGGATCGGAAGGTGCTGGATCTGGTGCCCCAGGCCCCCGAGCGGAAGGGTAAGCCCCTGTTGTGGTGGGAGGTCAGGGACTTCTACCGCTCGGAGGAGCCGGAGGTTAAGCAGAAGGTCTGGAAGCTGGGCTGGACCGCCGTGAAGTTCCAGACCGAGTGGGCCGGGGATCCAGCCCAGCACGCAACCCACCTGGGCACCATGCCCCTGGAAGAGGGCAAGAAGCTCAACCAGGAGCACTACAAGAGTGCTGCAGCCCCCTTTCTGTGGTGGGGAGACGTTGCGGCCAAGGTCGGCCTGCCGACTGATGGGAAGGTGTGGCACTACAACCCGGCCATCTTCACCCTGGCCCTGGGGGTGTTCACCGAATCTGCCGCCGAGCGTTTCAGCGATTATGCGTGCGAAAGACTCTCGCTGGATCGATCGCCTGGGATTCGATGGCAGGAATACGCCACCTTGAAACCACTGGAAGACGTCGGGCTCGCGCCTTGGGAAAAACTGGCAGGGTTCTGAAGACGATGCCAACAGACGAGTCTCCCGAATCTGTTCAGTCGGCATTCCATGCCATGACTGGCTAACCCAATGAGTCTTGACAGTCGGGGAAGAATCTCTTCTTTACCGTCGGTGCCTCGCCATATGCCCCCGATTCCCGAAGACCTGCTCGAACTGGCGGATGGCGATGGGATCGCCCTCTAGCCGGATGGGCTCCCTGAACTCCTGGGGATCGATCTGGGCGAACTCGCCCCCCTTGGCGATATTGCCATTGATGTAGGCGATGAATTCCTCCTGGCGGCGTTTGATGTAGCCCTTGAAGGGTTTGGAGATGAAGCCTAGAAGGGCGGAGTCCAGGGTGGTCCAGGTCCGCAGGTAGCTCTGGAAGCCCTTGGGACCTTCCCAGTAGCGGTACATGACCACCATGCGAGCCCCCACGGCGAAGGGATTCCCCATGCGCCCCTTTTCCACCCGGCCATCGACGAGGTATACCCGCAGGCCGTACTGGCGGTGCACCAGGGTGAGGGTGCCAGCGAGTCCCTGCCCATCCTCGATGGTGAGCCGACGACCCGGCTCCTCGAAGGCGTAGAAGGACGGCACGAACTGGCAGTGACGCCACATGGCCGCCGCCAGGCGGGGATGGTCGAAGAGCTTCTCCATGATGTCGAAGCGCACCGGGACCGGATCCGTGTGGGTCTCAAAGGTGAAGTCAGGCTTTCGAACCACCGCCTCCACCACCGCCCGGTGATGGGGGGCCATCTGGTTCAGGGGGAGCTGAGCCATGGCCCAAGGCGAGCAGAACAGGATCAACAGCGCCAGGAAGCCACGCATCAACCCGGGCAGGACCAGGGGCCTGCGGGCCGACAAAGGCTTTTCATCCTGCGTATCCTGGCCATCCTGTTGAAAGGAAAGGGGAACAGGATAGGCAGGATGAGCAGGATAAAAGACACGCAACCCAGTGATGCCCGTCGAAACCATCGCCCTTCCCATGGGTGCCGAGGCCTGAACGGATACACGCCTGGAAATCCTGTCAGCCATTTCGTTCCCCCACTGCCTCCACTCTACGCCCAAGCCCAATCCATGGGCACTGGTGCCACAATGGAAGCCGAAGCAATCCAACGGGATCCCACAATGACGACCTACGCTGAAGCCCTTCGACAGATCCTGGAACAGACCGCTCCCATGCCTCCAGCTCCAAAACCCCTGGCCGAGGCCCTGGGACTGCCGGTGGCGGAGGACATCCTGGCCCAGGAGGCCCTGCCCCCCTTCACCAACTCAGCCATGGACGGCTTCGCCCTGCGGGGGGTCGATATCCTCCCAGGAGTCCGCCTGAAGGTGCTGGGTACCGTGGCGGCCGGCCAGGTGGCCGAGCAGAACGTGGTCGCTGGCACGGCCCTGCGGATCATGACCGGCGCCCCTCTGCCGGAGGGGGCGGATACGGTGGTGCCATTGGAGCACACAAACCATGGCGAGGACTGGGTGGAGTTCCCCAAGCCCGTCAAAACCGGCTCCAACGTCCGGCTGGCGGGAGAGGACATCCAGCCAGGCACCAGGGTCCTAGAGGCCGGAACCATCCTGAACCCCGCCGCCATAGGTGTCCTGGCCTCCCTCGGCCTGGACCGGGTGGCCGTGCGCCCCCGCCCCCGGGTGGCGGTCATGAGCACCGGAAACGAGCTGGTGGACGCCTCCCAGAAGCCCGGCCCTGGCCAGATCCGGGACTCCAACAACCCCGGCCTCTGCGCCCAGATCACGGCCCTGGGGGCCTGCGCCCAGCCCTTCCCCCGGGTGCGGGACACTCGGGAGGCGGTGGAAGCGGCCGTGCGGGAGGCCCTGGCCACCTGCGATGTCCTTCTGACCACGGGCGGCGTTTCCGAGGGAGACTACGACTTCGTCAAGGTGGTGCTGGAGGAGTTGGGTGCCAGCAAGCTCTTCTGGAAGGTGGCCCAGAAGCCCGGCGGCCCTTTTGGCGTCTGGAGCCTGAATGGCAAATTGATCTTCGGCATTCCCGGCAACCCGGTTCCCGCCATGGTGATGGTGGAGGAGTACGTCCGGCCCGCCCTGCGGAAGATGATGGGCTTCCAGACCCTCTTCCGTCCCGAGCGCCAGGCGATCCTGGAAGATGCCTGGAAGAAGGGCAAACCCGATGGAAAGATCCACATCCTGCGGGTGATGCTCCGGGAAGAGCCCGATGGTCTCCACGCCAGGCTCACGGGCCCCCAAGGCTCTGGGGTCCTCAGTTCCATGCTCCTGGCCAACGGTCTGGCCATGGTGGGGGCGGATACCCTGGAAGTCCAGAAGGGCAGTTCCGTCCTCGTCCACCTCACGGAGGAGCCTGAGGACCACTGATCCAGGCCATCCTTTCTGATACCTTCAACTAGTTCCCGAAGGCTCCCCATGCCCACCCTCGCCCATCTTCTGCACCTCTCCCCCGAGACCCTGTGGATGGTCGCCAAGGTCCTCATCGTTTTCGGGGGCCCCTTCACCCTGGCCTCCCTCCTCACCTGGGTGGAACGCCGGGGGGCCGCCATGATCCAGGACCGCATTGGCCCCAACCGGGCGGCCCTCTTCGGGAAGTGGCGCCTGCTGGGCCTGCCCCAGATCGCCGCCGACGGCATCAAGGCCTTCCTCAAGGAGGACCTCGTTCCGCCCCACGTCAACAAGCTGGTGTTCTGGGTGGCACCGCTCCTGACCTTCCTGCCGGCGGTCATGGGCTTCGCCATCATCCCCTTCGGCCAGAGTTTCGTGAGCGGTGGGCAGACCTACCACCTGAGCCTCCTGGATCCGGGCAACGGCATGGGGATGCTCTACCCCCTGGCCATCGGCTCCATGGCGGTCTACGGGGTGTTGACTGCCGCCTGGAGCAGCAACAACAAGTGGTCGATCCTGGGCGGCATGCGGGCCAGCGCCCAGATGGTCAGCTATGAGATCGCCATGAGCCTGGCCGTGATCACCATCTTCATGCGGGCCGGGGCCTACGACCCCCATCAGATCATCCAGGCCCAGTGGGGCCTTTGGAACGTCCTGCCCCAGTTCCTGGGCTTCCTGGTCTTCACGACCTGCATGTTCGCCGAGACCAACCGCCTGCCCTTCGACTTCGCCGAGGGCGAGGCCGAGATCGTGGCGGGCTACCTCACCGAATATGGCTCCATGAAGTTCGCCCTGATGTACCTCTCGGAGTACGTCCACATGGTGACGGCCTCGGCCCTCATCGTGACCCTCTACTTCGGCGGCTGGCGGGTTCCCTTCGTGGCGGATCCCGGGGTGTGGCTCTCGGTGCTCGCCTTCCTGGTCAAGCTCCTCTTCTTCTGCTGGCTCTTCATCTGGATCCGTTGGACCCTCCCGAGGTTCAGATATGACCAGCTCATGAAACTGGGATGGAAGGTCATGCTCCCCCTCTCCATGGCCAATTTCCTGTTCCACGCCTTCCTCATGTTCAAGCGGGGCTGACCATGGCCATCCTCATCAAGCAGGTCGAACTGAGCTGGCTGGACCGCACCTATGTCTGGCCGATCCTCAAGGGCATGGCCATCACCCTGGGGCACTTCTTCCGCCAACTCTTCACCCCCACCTCCAAGCGCTTCACCATCCAGTACCCGGAGATGAAGAAGGAGATGCCCGAGGGCTACCGGGGCCTCCACGAACTGAAGCGCTTCGAGGACGGTTCCGTGAAGTGCGTGGCCTGCTTCATGTGCGCCGAGGCCTGCCCGGCGCGCTGCATCACCATCGAGGCCGAGGAGTTCTCGGAGCTCAACCTCACCCAGGGTTTCGAGGAGAAGCGACCCAAGCGCTTCGAGATCGACCTCCTGCGCTGCATCTTCTGCGGGATGTGCGAGGAGGCCTGCCCCAAGGACGCCATCTGGCTCCGCAAGGACTACGAACTGGTGGGGACGGACCGGGAGGCCCTGCGCTACGGGAAATGGGATCTCCTGAACACCTACGCTGAACCTGACGGAAAGCCCGTGATCAAGACAGACCCCACGCCCTCGACCCCCAGCCGCAAGGAGGTCGCATGTTCCTGATCTTCGCCCTGATCACCCTCCTCGGTGCCGTGGCCATGTTCCGAAGCCGGAACCTCATCGTGGCGGGGCTCTGCCTGGTGCTGTGCTTCCTCGGCGTGGCGGGACTCTTCCTGCTCCTGGCCAACCCCGTGGCGGCGGCCCTCCAGATCATCGTCTACTCCGGGGCCATCGTGGTCCTGGTGCTCTTCGTCATCATGCTCCTCAACAGCCACGAGGAGGAGCCCGCCGAGCATCCCCGCAGGATCCAGCGCTGGCTGGGAGCCCTGGCGGCCGCGGGCCTGGGGGCCGGAGCCTGCAAGGCCGTCCTGAGCAGCCCGGCTCTGGCCAGGCTCGGGCAGGAAGGCCCGGTGAAGGTCATGGACCTGCACCAAGTGGGCGTCAGCCTCTTCCAGCAGCATGTCGTGGCCTTCGAAGCCGCCGGCCTTCTGCTCCTGGCCGCCATGGTCGCCGCCGTGGCCCTTGTGAAGAAGGAGCTGTGATGAGTCCAGCCCTGCTCCATGGCAGCCTGCAAGGCTACATCCTGGTGGCCCTCCTCCTCTTCGTCATCGGCCTGGCGACGGTGCTGATCCGACGCTCCCTGCTGATCCAGTTCATGGGCATCGAACTGATGCTCAACGCCGCCAACGTGGCCCTGCTGGCCTTCGCCCGATACCGGGGCGGGGATGTGCAGGGGACAGTGTTCTATCTCTTCATCATCGCCGTGGCGGCCTGCGAGGCAGCGGTGGGCCTGGCCCTGGTGGTGGCCCTCTACCGCCATCGGCGCACCACCGATTCCGACCGCGCCGATGCGCTCCGCCGCTGAGGGACTGATGCATATGACCACTTGGCTCATTCCCCTCCTCCCCCTCTTCGGAGCCGCCATCATCGGGCTCCTGGGCAGGAAGCTCGGCAGGATCGCCGTTTCCGTCATCGGTGTCGGCGTGGTGCTGCTGGCCTTCGCCTTCACCCTCAGGGCCTTCGTCCTGGCGGGAAGCGCCCCGGACCACCGCCTGGCCTCCTGCTCCTTCACCTGGATGAGCACCGGGAATCTCTCGGTCCCCATGGGCCTGGTCTTCGATCCCCTGTCCTCCCTCATGGCCCTGGTGGTGACGGGCATCGGTGCCCTGATCCACCTCTACTCCGTGGGCTACATGTGGGAAGAAGAGGGCTTCGCCCGGTACTTCGCTTACCTGAACCTCTTCATCTTCTTCATGCTCTGCCTGGTGCTGGGCAACAGCCTGCCCCTGCTCTTCGTGGGCTGGGAGGGCGTGGGCCTCTGTTCCTACCTCCTGATCGGCTACTACTTCGAGACGGACTACGCCCCGGCGGCGGGCCTCAAGGCCTTCCTCACCAACCGGGTAGGCGACCTGGGCGTGCTCATCGGGATGATGGCCCTCTTCGCCCACTTCGGCACCCTGACCATCGCTGAGCTGCTGACCAAGGTGGGGCATCTGAGCCCCGAGGTGGGCTTCGGCATCCTCAGCTTCGCCACCCTCATGCTCTTCGTGGGCGCCTGCGGCAAGAGCGCCCAGGTCCCGCTCTACATCTGGCTCCCGGACGCCATGGCGGGCCCCACCCCCGTCAGCGCCCTCATCCACGCCGCCACCATGGTCACGGCGGGCATCTTCATGGTGTGCCGCCTGGCGCCCCTCTTCCAACTGGCCCCCATCACCCTGAGCGTCATCGCCTGGGTGGGCGGCATCACGGCCCTCTTCGCCGCCACCATCGGCCTGGTGCAGCGGGACATCAAGAAGGTCCTGGCCTATTCCACGGTCTCCCAGCTGGGCTACATGGTCATGGCCCTCGGCGCCGGGGGCTTCGCGGCGGGCTTCTTCCACGTCTTCACCCACGCCTGGTTCAAGGCCCTCCTCTTCCTGGGGGCGGGCAGCGTGATCATGGCCATGCATCACGAACAGGACCTCTTCAGGATGGGCGGGCTCCGCGCCAAGCTGCCCATCACCTTCTGGACCATGCTCCTGGCCACCCTGGCCATCATGGGCTTCCCGGGCTTCTCGGGCTTCTTCAGCAAGGACGAGATCCTCTACCTGGCCTACCTCAGGCACCCGGCCCTCTGGGTGATCGGCGTGGCCGCAGCCTGCTGCACCAGCTTCTACATGTGGCGCCTCATGGCCCTCACCTTCTGGGGCGAGCCCCGGGATCCCCACGCCTATGAGCACGCCCACGAAAGCCCCTGGACCATGACCCTGCCCCTGGTGATCCTGGCGGTGGGAAGCGTCGTGGTGGGCTATCTGGGTGTTCCCGAGGCCTTCGGGGGTCACTTCGCCATCGGGCGCTTCCTGGAGCCCTCCCTCAGCTTCGGGCAGCTCCACGCCCACGAAGGCCACCACGAGGGCCCAGCCATCCTCCTGGCCTGCATCTCCACGGTCCTGGGCCTGGGCTTCGGCCTCTTCGGCTTCCTGAGCTACCGCTCGGGAACGGCCCTGGCGGAGTCCCGGGCGGCCCGCTTCCCCACGCTGCACCGCATCCTGCTGAACAAATACTATGTGGATGAAGGCATCGAGCGCGGCATCCTGGCCCCGGTGCGGGGTCTGGGGCGCCTTCTCTGGCAGGTGGGTGATGTGATCATCGTGGACGGCATCGGAGTGAACCTCCCGGCCGCCCTGGCGCGACTGGGCGGGGAATTCCTGGCCCTCTTCCAGACCGGCCGCGTCCGCAACTACACCCTGGGCATGGTCCTGGGGGCTCTGGCGATCCTCTGGATCTTCTTCAAGTAGGGGGCGCCATGATCAGCACCTGGATAAACACCCACCTTCTCACCTTTCTGGTTTTCGCCCCGCTGGTGCTGGGCCTGATCCTCCTCTGCCTCCCGCAGAAGCAGGCTCCCATGGCCAAGCTGCTGGGATTCCTTGGAAGCCTCGGCGTCTTCGTAATCAGCCTGGTGCACTTCCTGCGCATGGGGGGACACTCCTACGTGGAGAACCTCCCCTGGATGACCCTGGTCAACATCCCGGTGGACTACCATCTGGCCCTGGATGGCCTCAACTTCTGGCTGGTGCTCCTCACCACCTTCCTGACCCCCCTGACCCTCCTGGGTACCTGGGCCAGCCTGAAGGAGCGCTCTGGACTGGCCACGGCCCTCTTCCTGATGCTGGAGACAGGGATGCTGGGAGCCCTCCTGGCCCAGGATCTCTTCCTCTTCTATCTTTTCTGGGAGGCCATGCTCCTGCCCATGTACTTCCTCATCGCCCTCTGGGGCGGGGAGGAACGGCGCTACGCCTCCCTCAAGTTCATGCTCTACACCCTGGCAGGCTCCCTGCTTTGGCTGGTGGCCCTGCTCTACCTCGCGGGCAAGTCCGGAAGCTTTGCCCCGGCCCTCATGGCCCAGACGGCCCTGACGCTTTCAACGGGCATCCAGGGCATCCTCTTCCTGGCCTTCGCCCTGGCCTTCGCCATCAAGGTTCCCCTCTTCCCCTTCCACACCTGGCTGCCGGACGCCCACACTGAGGCCCCCACCATGGGTTCCGTAATCCTGGCGGGCGTGCTCCTCAAGCTGGGCACATACGGATTCCTGCGCTTCGCCCTGCCGATCTTCCCGGGCGCAACCCTCCACTACGCCAAGCCCATGGCCATCCTGGCGGTCATCGCCATCATTTACGGGGCCCTGGTGGCCATGGCCCAGAAGGACATCAAGAAGCTGGTGGCCTACAGTTCCGTGAGCCACATGGGCTTCGTGATGCTGGGGATGGCCAGCCTGACGATCATCGGCACCCAGGGTGCCATGCTCCAGATGCTCAACCACGGCGTCTCCACCGGAGCCCTCTTCCTCCTGGTGGGCATGCTCTACGACCGGGCCCACACCCGCATGATCTCGGACTTCGGCGGCATCGCCACCCGGATGCCCGTCTTCACCTTCTTCTTCATGGTGGTGACCCTCAGCAGTATCGGCCTGCCCCTCACCAACGGGTTCGTGGGCGAGTTCTGGATCCTCAATGGCACCTACACCTCCGCCTTCGGCTGGGGAAGGGCCCTGGCCTGCATCGCCGCCCTGGGGGTGCTCCTGGGCGCGGTCTACATGCTGTGGATGGTCAAGCGGGCCTTCTGGGGAGCGGCGAATACCGATGAACATAGCGGCACGGCCCATCTGACGCAGGATCTCAATGGCCGGGAGATCGCAGTGATGGTACCCATCGTGGTCCTGATCTTCTGGATGGGTCTGCATCCCCAGACCTTCACGGCCATTTCGGAGCGCCCGGTGGCCGAACTGATGGCGCCCTTCCAGCCCGATGCACCAGCCAAGATGGCGGAGGTGGCCCGATGAGACTGACCCCCGACCAGATTTCCGCCATCATGGCTCTGCTGATCCCCGGGGTGGCGGGCTGCCTCCTTCCCCTGGCGGCCATCGACAAGGATCAGAACACCCAGAAGTGGATCCGGGCCGCCATGTTCTTCATCGCCCTCTTCGCCCTGATGGGCTGCTTCTTCTACGTCACCTCCCTCTGGGGGAAGGGCGCCCAGCCAAGCTTCGGCCCACTGCGCATGGACCGTCTGGCCCAGTTCGCCACCATCTTCATCCTCATCACGGCAGCCCTGGCGGTGCTCCAGCTCTGGGACCACCTCCACCAGGAGGGATGGGTGAAGGGCGAGGCCCTGTCACTCCTGTTGTTCTCAGTGACGGGTATGATTCTCTTCTGTTCCAGCACCAACCTGATGTTGCTCTTCCTGGGTCTGGAGCTGCTCTCCATCCCTCTCTACGCGTTGACGAGCACCCTTCGCCAGCGACATGAAGCCCTGGAAGGTGGCGTGAAGTACTTCATTACGGGCGCCGTGGCTTCCAGCTGCTTCCTCATGGGAACGGTGCTCCTATACGGCATGACAGGGACCCTGGATGCCGCGGCCATGATCCCGCTCATGCCGAAGCTGGGGGGCGACCCGATGGTGCTCATCGGCGTGGTCCTGCTCCTCCTTGGATTTCTCTTCAAGATCAGCGCCGTGCCCTTCCACCAGTGGACACCGGATGTCTACGAATCGGCCCCCCATCCCATTGCCGGATTCATGTCGGTGGCTACCAAGGGGGCGGCCCTCTTCGCCCTGATTCGCATCTTCCCGGCGGCCCTCGTGCGCCAGGAAGGCATCCTCCAGGGAAAGGTCCAGGCAGCCCTGATCCTCGTGGCAGCCCTGACCCTGATCCTGGGCAACCTCACGGCTCTGACCCAGACCAATGTCAAGCGGATGCTCGCCTACTCCAGCATCAGCCACGCAGGCTACCTCCTGCTGGGCATGGTGGCGGGCACCTCCCAGGCCTTCATCGGCATGGGCTTCTACCTGGTGAGCTACCTGGCCATGAACATGGGGGCCTTCGGCCTCCTGACCGCCTTCGGGCTGGCTGGGGGCCGCACCACCTACGAGGATCTCCGCGGCCTGGGCTGGAAGCGCCCGGAACTGGGTTTCGCCGCCGTGATCTGCATGTTCAGCCTGGCGGGCATCCCGCCCACGGGTGGCTTCTACGGCAAGTACATGATCTTCCGGGAGCTGATCGCCCAGGGCCATGTCGGCCTGGCGGTGCTGGGGGTCCTGGCGAGCCTGGTGTCCGTGGCCTACTACCTGCGGGTGGTGGTGGCCCTCTTCCTGGAAAAGCCCCTGCCCTCCGCGGAACGGGAGGCCTCCGAGCATCCACCCCTCGTGGCCTCCCTGGCCAGCGGCACCGTCCTGGTCTGCGGGGTCCTGGTGATGCTCATCGGCATCTTCCCGGGCTTCCTCAGCTCGGTCTTTGCCCAGCGGGCGGTGCAGGAAGGCCTGAACCTGCTGAGATGAGCTCAACCATCCGCCATCCTGGTCCGTCTCTACCTTGTGTAATGCTCCGTTCTGGGGCCTGTGGGAGCTTGGCATGGCGTTGAAGCGGAACACCTGGATCGGAGCGGCTGTGGTGGTGGTCCTGGCGGGAGCCGGCATGGCCTGGGCCCTGCGCAAGCCTGCCGAGGAGATCAAGTGGCGCACCGCCTCGGTGGATCGGGGGGACATCACCCAGCGCATCAGCGCCACGGGCACCATCAACGCCCTCGTCCAGGTACCCGTGGGCACCCAGGTCTCGGGCGTGGTCACGGACCTCTATGCCGACTACAACAGTCTGGTGAAGAAGGGCCAGATCATCGCCCGAATCGATCCCACCGTGTGGGAGACCCAATTGCGGGACGCGGAGGCCGCCCTCCAGCGGGCCCAGGCCACCTATGACAACGCCAAGGCCGACTTCAACCGGAACAAGCGCTTGGCCTCTCTCCAACTCGTGGCGGAATCGGATCTGGAGGCCAAGGAAATGGCCATGAAGACCGCCTCCGGAAGCCTGGAATCCGCCCGGGCGGCCCTCTCCAAGGCCCGGATCAACCTTGGCTACTGCACCATCCAGGCCCCGGTGAACGGCGTGGTGGTGGCCCGCTCCGTGGATGTGGGCCAGACCGTGGCCGCGAGCTTCAGCACCCCCAACCTCTTCACCATCGCCCAGGACCTCTCCCGGATGAAGGTGGAGGCCTCCATCGACGAAGCCGACATCGGCCTGGTGATGGTGGGCCAGAGGGCCTTCTTCACCGTGGACAGCTTCCCGGAGAAGCAGTTCAAGGGCTCCGTCAGCGAGGTGCGCCTGGAACCCATCACGAACCAGAACGTGGTGACCTACAAGGTGGTCATGGAGGTCACCAACGAGCCCAAGGCCTCCCAGCCCTCCAGGACCGAGACCGGCCCCGGCACCGCCCGCTATGTCCCCTCCGGGGGGCAGGTCTACCAGGGGGATCTGGCCCTGATGCCCGGTATGACAGCCAATGTCAGTATCGTCACCAGCCGCCGAGAGCAGGTTCTTCGGGTTCCCGCGGTGGCGCTGCGCTTCAATCCGAACGCTTTCCTGAAGACCGAAGAGGGCAAGAAGGGCGAGAAGGCGTCCCAGGGCGGCAGCCGTGGCCCCACCGCCAAGGGCATCGTCGCCAAGCGAGAGGATCGGATCTGGATCCTGGAGAACGGCAAGCCCAAGGCTGTGCCCGTGCAGGCAGGGGTGAGCGATGGCCAGTTCACCGAGATCTCCGGAGACAACCTCTCCGAGGGGATGTCCATCCTCACCGGGGTTGAGGACACCAAGAAGGCCTCCAGCTCCGCCTCCCCCCTGGGGGGGACTCCCGGCGGCATGCCGCGGCGCTAGTGTGGTGGCCCTGAATAACTGGGACCACCCCCTTGGGGGCACTGCCGTGCCCCCAAACCCCCGCCAAGTGTGGTGTCAGAGCCGCTTTCAATGGTTCGCATTTCAACGGGACACCACACTAGGAGCGCAACCATGACCGGATTCTACGAGTTCATCAAGCTCGCCCTATTTGCCATCACCCGGAACAAGACCCGGGCCTTCCTGACCATGCTGGGCATCATCATCGGCGTGGGCTCGGTCATCGCCATGATCGGCATCGGTGAGGGGTCCAAGCGCGCCTCCGTGGCCATCATCGAGAACATGGGCTCCAACATGCTCACGATCTTCAACGGGGCGGGAGGCAAGAGCAGCATGGGCCCCATGAGCCAGGGCAGCGTGGAGGTCCTCCGGGACGACGACGCCCAGCTCATCATGAACGAGTTGGGAGACGGCAGCGTGGTGGCGGCCAGCCCCATGGTGCGCACCAGCCGACCCGTGGTGTACCAGAACAACAACTACGTCACCAATGTCCAGGGTTCCAATGTTCACTTCCCCCGCATCCGGGGGTGGGATGTCCGGCTGGGCCGCTTCTTCACGGAGGGCGAGGTCAAGGGCCAGGCCAAGGTCTGCGTCCTGGGGCAGACCGTAGCGGACAACCTCTTCCCCAACGGGGAGGAGCCCGTAGGCCAGACGATCCGCATCGGCAAGATGCCCTTCGAGGTCATCGGCGTCTTCGAAAAGAAGGGAGCCAGCCTCATGGGGGACCAGGACGACACCCTGGTGGCCCCCTACACCACCGTCATGCGCAAGATCATGGGCCGGGACCGCATCCAGAACATCACCGTCAGCGCCCGGGAGGGCAAGGGGGACGAGGCCGAGGCCGAGATCACCGCCCTGCTGCGCCAGCACCTGCGCCTCGGCCCCAAGGACGAGACCCCCTTTCAGTTCCGCAAGCAGGACGACTGGATCAAGATGCAGGAGCAGCAGGCCGGGGTGCTGACCCTGTTCCTGGCCATGTCCGCCGGGATCTCCCTGGTGGTGGGGGGCATCGGCATCTCCAACATCATGCTGGTGAGCGTCACCGAACGCACCCGGGAGATCGGTATCCGCCGCGCCCTCGGGGCCACCCGCCGGAAGGTGCTCTGGCAGTTCCTCACCGAAGCCGTCGTGCTCTCCATCCTGGGGGGCGTTCTGGGCATCGTCATGGCCCTGGTGGCCATCTGGATCATGAAGTCCTTCACCCCCCTGCCCGCCGTGGCCATGCCCTGGGCCATCGCCCTCGGACTGGGCTTCAGTGCAGTGGTTGGCATCCTGGCGGGCTTCCTTCCGGCGCTGAAAGCGGCCAAGCTGGATGTGATCGATGCATTGAGATACGAGTGAGCCGCCACGACCCCTTCCAGTCCCTCCGATACGCCGAATTCCGCTGCTTCCTGCTTGGCACAACGGCTGTCTTCATGGCAACTCAGATCCAGACCGTCGTCATGGGTTGGCAGGTCTATGCCATCACCCACGACCCCCTTTCCCTGGGCTTGGTGGGGCTGTCCGAGGCCATCCCCTTCCTGTGTCTCACCCTGGTGGGGGGCTACGCCGCCGACCGCAGGGACCGCCGAGGGCTCTCCCTGGGGGCCACGGCCCTGCTGCTGCTCTGCGCCGTCCTGCTCTTCGCTTACAACCTGGGAGCCCCGGCCAGCGCCCTGCCCTTCTATGCGATCCAGGCCCTCGCGGGTCTGGGACGCGCCTTCTATCGCCCCGCCTCCCAAGCCCTGGGGACGGAACTGATCCCCCGGGAGGCCTATCAGAACGCCGCCACCTGGCGCAGTTCCCTGGGCCATCTGGCCATGGTGCTCGGCCCCGCCCTGGGGGGTCTGCTCTTCGGTTTCGGCAGCGCTGGCCTGGCCTATGGAGTGGAGGCCTGCCTGATGGTCCTGGGCTTCGCGTTCCTGATGCGACTGAAGCCCAGGCCCCGCCATACCCCTGCGACCGGAACCTTGTTCCAGAGCCTTTCGGAGGGCCTGCATTTCGTCTTTGAACGGAAGCTCATCCTGGGGGCCCTTTCCCTGGATCTCTTCGCTGTGCTCTTCGGCGGTGCCGTGGCACTCCTGCCGGTCTTCGCCTCTGACATCCTCAGAACCGGTCCTGAGGGCCTCGGCATCCTTCGCGCAGCGCCAGCGGTGGGCTCCGTCGCCATGAGCCTGGCCCTGGCCTTCCTCCCTCCCATGCGACGGGCGGGACGCACCCTCCTGTGGTTCGTGGCCGCCTTCGGGGCCTGCTGGATCGCCTTCGCCCTCTCCCGGAGCTTCGCCCTTTCCCTGGCCATCCTGGCGCTCTCCGGCGCCTTCGATAACGTGAGCGTGGTCCTGCGGGCCACCCTGGTGCAGAGCTTCACACCACAGGGCATGATGGGCCGGGTATCGGCCGTGAACAGCTTCTTCATCGGCTCCAGCAACGAACTGGGCGCCTTCGAATCCGGCCTCGTCGCCAAGCTCATGGGCCTGGTGCCCAGCGTCATCTTCGGGGGATTCATGACCCTGGGGGTGGTGGCGGCCACAGCGAAACTGGTGCCGGAGCTCAGGAAGCTGGACCGGATGGACGCAAAGTAGGGCAGTAAATGCCTAACCAAAGAGCGAGAGGGTGCTGGAACTGGACCCGCTCCCCGAATCACCAAGAAAATCGAGCAGAGAATTCTGGCTTTGGGCTGAAAGAAGGGCGGAGAGCAGGGACTTGTGATCCGAGCTGCTGGCGAGGATGCCCGACGCGTTGTAAGTGCTGGTTCCACTCTTCAGGCTGCTCAGGACATTGACCAGACTCTGGGGATTATCCTGGAAGTAGCTTGTCAGTTCGGTGATATCCCCCGCGACATCCTCCTGCCCGGAAAAGAGGTCGGCCATGGCTTCGGTCACGGAATCAGGAGCCTGGGCAAGCTCCTGTGCCGTCGAGGAGATGGAGACAACATCCCCGAGGACACCGGAGAGGCCGCTTGCGCTCTGCGAGCTTCCCTCTTCAGCCAGCAGTTGCTGGAGGAGGAGATTGCCAATGCTCGAGATGCTGTTCGAATCAACCGAATTGACGCTCATGGGGGCTCCTGGGCAACCAATGCAGACCAAGGCCAGGAACAGGCAAATTCCCCGCCATTACGATGGCCCAGGCCTCAAGGTCTGCCGCTCCCCTCAGAAGAGGCTCACGCCCTCCATCTCCACCGGCTGCTCGATGCCCATGAGTTTGAGCAGTGTGGGCGCCACGTCGCAAAGGGCACCCCCAGATCGGAGCTGGCGCGCCTCGAAGCCTTCGGCGACGAGCACGGCAGGCACGGGGCTGAGGGTATGGGCGGTGTGGGGGTTTCCCTTCTCGTCCCGCATGCACTCGCAGTTCCCGTGGTCGGCGGTGATGAAGAGGGCGCCCTTCCGCTCCAGAACAGCCTGTGCGATCTGGCGGACGGCGTCGTCCACCACGGCGCAGGCACTGGTGGCGGCGCCCAGGTCGCCGGTATGCCCCACCATATCGGGGTTGGCGAGGTTGCAGACCAGGAGCTGGTGCTGCCCCTCCTTGATAGCCTGCACCAGGCCACGGGTCACCAGATGGGCGCTCATCTCCGGCTGGAGATCGTAGGTCGCGACCTTCGGCGAGGGCACCAGGATCCGATCCTCGCCCGCGAAAGTCTCTTCCCGGCCCCCGCTGAAGAAGTAGGTCACATGGGCATACTTCTCGGTCTCAGCAGTGCGGAGCTGCTTGAGGCCACGCTGCGCCACCACCTCGCCCAGGATGTTGGTGAGATTCTGGGGGGGATAGGCCACCGCAACGTAGGGCTCCAGCTCCCGGTCGTACTGGGTGAAGGTCACAAGCTTGACCTTGGGCCGGTGCGCGGGCTGGAACCCCACGAAGTCGGGGTGGACCAGGGCGTGGCAGAGCTGGCGGGCGCGATCGGCCCGGAAGTTGAAGAAGATGACCCCGTCCCCGTCCTGGATGGGATGGAAATCCGGAAGCCGGGTGGGGCCCACGAACTCGTCGGTCTCGCCCCGTTCGTAGGCGGCGTTGATCCCCGCCAGGGCATCGTCGGCTTCGTACTCGGCCACGCCGTCCACCAGCATCTTCCATGCGCGCTCAACCCGCTCCCAGCGGTTGTCCCGGTCCATGGCCACGTAGCGGCCGCAGAGGGAGCCGATCTTCACCAGGGGGCAGTTCCGGAGCTGGAAGCCGAGCCACTGGAGGTAGCCATCGGCGCTCTTCTGCTCCGTATCCCGACCGTCCAGGTAGGCATGGATGGTGGTGGGGACCCCCTCGGCCTGGGCCCACTGGGCCAGGGCAACCAAGTGGTTCTGGTGGCTGTGAACGCCACCATCGGACACCAGACCCATGAGATGGAGCCGCCCCCCGGTGGTCTTGAGATTCCGCAGGAGGTAGGCCATGGCCTCGTTCTCTCGGAAGCTGCCCTTTTTGATGGCCGCGTCGATGCGGGTCAGCTCCTGCCAGACCACCCGACCGGCCCCCAGGTTCATGTGGCCGACCTCGGAGTTGCCGAACTGGCCCTCGGGGAGGCCCACGGCCTCGCCGCTGGTGAGGAGCTGGGTGGCGGCGTAGCGGCGGCGCAGGTCGTTGAAGTGAGGCATCCCCGCCACGTAAGGCGCATCGAAGGCATTCCTGGGGCCATCCCCGAATCCATCCAGGATGAGAAGCGTGATGGGGCCTGGGATCATGGACACCTCTCTGGTATGACGCGTTTCAACCGCGCATGACGCCGCGCAAAAACCAGGATATTCTATCGGGCACCAGGATTGGGTTCCTCCATCCCGGAAGAACCAGCAACCACCACCTCGCCCCACTGGGGCCACCTATTATTTCTGAGGTATGTCATGGCTCACCAGATTTCCGACGCCTGTGTTTCCTGCGGCGCTTGCGCTTCCGAGTGCCCCGTCGAGGCCATCACCGAGGGACCTTCTGCCTACGTCATCAACGCCGACACCTGTGTCGATTGCGGCGCCTGCGTCAGCGTCTGCCCCACCAGCGCCATCTCCCCCGCCTAAGGCAGGAGCGTTTCAGAAGAAAAGGACCCGGGCGACCGGGTCCTTTCTTTTTGGGCACGGCACCTTCCATGGGGTTCCAAGGGGTGTCAGGATAGGGCCGTGATCGCCTCGAAGGAGTTCCCGGTGAACCTCCCGCAGCCCAGACAGACCGGATACACCCTCGACGACTGGCAGACCTGGGAAGGCCGGTGGGAGCTCCTCGATGGCGTAGCCTACAACATGACGCCCTCCCCCAACCCAGAACACCAGCGGGTGGCGACCGAACTGGTGACGGACCTCAACTTGGCCCTGAGGGAGGACAGGAAGCGTTGCGGCGGCGGGAGCTGCCAGGTCATCGCCGCACCCATCGACGTCTTTCTGCCCACGGGGGTCGTGGTCCCGGATCTGGTAGTGGTCTGCGATCCCGCGAAGATCACGCAGCGGGGGGTCGAAGGCGCTCCGGATCTGGTTGTGGAGATCCTGAGCCCGAGCACCGCCGCAAGGGATCACAGCATCAAGCGGTGGGCCTATGAGGCAGCAGGCGTCCCCGAGTACCTGATCGTGGACCCCGAGCAGCAGCTGGGCATCCTGCTGCACCTCCAGAACGGGCGCTACGAGGAGGCCGCCCGCATCACCTGGGGATCGCTCGCGCCGCTCCTCAGCGGGCGGATTTCCGTCCCACTCGGCTAGGGCCTAAGCCTCCATCGCAGCATTGTTCAGCAGGTAGAGCACGGCCATCCGCACCGGGACACCGTTGGTGACCTGGTCCAGGATCACGCTATTGGGGCCGTCTGCCACTTCGGAGGTGATCTCCACGCCCCGGTTCATGGGGCCGGGATGGAGAACAACCGCCTCGGGCTTGGCCCGGCGCATCCGCGCGGCGTTGAGCTGGTAGTAGCGGACGTACTCGCCCTGCCCCGGGATGTAGGCCCCGGTGCCCCGTTCGAACTGGCATCGCAGCATCATGATGGCGTCCATCTCCGGGATGATCGCATCAAAGTCGTTGGTGCAGTGGATGCCGGGCCAGGTGGCCTGGAGTTCCCGGGGGAGGAGGGTGGGTGGCCCCACCAGGGTGACATGGGCCCCCATCTTGGTCAGGAGCCACAGGTTGGAGCGCACCACCCGGCTGTTTCGGATATCCCCCACGATGGCCACCTTGAGGCCCTCCAGGCGGCCGAAGTGCTTGCGCAGGGTGTAGGCATCCAGCAGGGCCTGGGTGGGGTGTTCCCGCGCGCCATCTCCGGCGTTCACGATGCTGGCCTTGGTGATGTGCTGGGCCAGCATGACCGGAGCCCCGGCGGCGCTGTGGCGCATCACGATGAGATCCGGACGCATGGCCTGGAGGTTCATGGCCGTGTCGATGAGAGTCTCGCCCTTCGAGAGGGAGCTGGAGTCAGGGTAGAAGTTGATGATCTCCGCCGAAAGCCGCTTCTCCGCGATCTCGAAGCTGTTGCGGGTGCGGGTGCTGTTCTCAAAGAAGAGGTTCACCACCAGACGCTTGCGCAGGGCCGGGACGATCTTGATCTCGGGACGGTCGCAGACTTCCTCGAAAGCCTGGGCCTGGTCCAGGATCATCTGGATGTCCCGGGGCTCCAGGGGCTCAATGCCCAGAAGGTGGCGATGGGGGAAGGTGTAGCGTTCCTGTGTCATCTCAACCTCGCGTTTCCAGGAAGACCCCATCGGTTCCGTCGATCTCCCGGACCTTGACGGACACCCGCTGATTGTCGGCCACATCCAGCTTCAGGCCCAGGAAATCCGCCTGGATGGGGAGTTCGCGCCCCCCGCGATCCACCAGGACCGCCAGCCAGACCCGCTTGGGACGGCCGTGATCCAGAAGGGCGTCCAGGGCGGCGCGGATAGTGCGGCCCGAGAAGAGCACATCATCCACCAGGACCACGGTGCGTCCCTTGAGTGAGAAGGGGATCTCAGTGGGGCGCACCAGGGGAACCCCGGCCCCCTCGGAGAGATCGTCCCGGTAGAGGGTGATGTCCAGAACGCCCACCGGCACCTCCTGGCCCAGGATGGCACCCAGCTTGACGGCCAGGCGCTCCGCCAAGGGCAGACCGCGACTGCGGATCCCCAGCAGGGCCAAGGACTGGTCGGTGCCGAAGGCAGCGGCAATCTCCCGGCAGAGACGCTGGAGATGGGATTCCATACGCTCCGCATCGAGCAGGCAGGCATCAGTCATGGGAGCTCCTCATCAGTGATCGGATTCGTGAAGGAAGCGCACCAGCATGCGGTCCACCAGTTCCCAGACCTCCAGAAGGGCTCCCAGAGCCATGGCCAGGCCGATGCCCAGAAGCATCCCCCGTCCCCAGGGCCCCATCAGGAAGCGGGCGAGATCGGGCCAGTTCCACAGGAATTCCGGAAGTCGGTACCGGCTGTAGAGAGCAAGGCTGCCCAGGAGCATCCCTCCCCACATCAGGTAACAGAAACGCAGCCCTCGGAGAAGGCAGTCCCATAGGAAGGGGCGCTGACGAACTGGAGCCATCCTCCTAAGATAACCCGGGAACTCGCTTCAGACCTTCAGGATCTCGGCATCCTTGTGCTTCACGGTCTCGTCGATCTCCTTGATGAAATCGTCCGTGAGCTTCTGGATCTGATCGAGGGTCTTCTTGGCGGCATCCTCGGAAACCCCCGCGTTCTTGTCTTTCTCCAGCTTCTTCACATCATCGTTGGCGTCCCGACGGACATTGCGGATGGCGGTCTTGATCTCCTCGCCCATCCGGTGGACCACCTTGGTGAGTTCCTTGCGGCGCTCCTCGGTAAGGGCGGGGATGGGCAGGCGGATGACGTTGCCATCGTTGGCGGGATTCAGGCCCAGCTCACTCTTGAGGATGGCGGTCTCGATGGCCTTGATGGAGCTCTTGTCGAAGGGCTGGATCACCAGGGTCGAGGACTCGGGCACGCTCACGGAGGCAAGCTGCGTGAGGGGCATCTCGGAGCCGTAGTACTCGACGTGGATGCTGTCCAGGATGCTGGGATTGGCCCGCCCGGTGCGGACAGTGGCCATTTCCCGACGCAGGGTCTCGATCGAGGTCTTCATGCGCTTCTTGGTCTCGGCCAGGATCGAATCAACGGTATGGGCAGTCATGGTTCACTCCAGAGCAAAAGTCAGTTCAAGTTCGCAACAGCCATCATAGCCCGAGGCGGAAAAGCTCGCACCGATCACTGCGCCCGCTGATGGCGGGTATGGAAGGGCACCGTGATCGGAATACCGAAGGCATCCAGGCTTGCCTTGCCCTCCAGCCGCCAGACGGCCTTGTCCCCCTGATGCACCACTTGGCTGATGGGAGCCCAGTTCCGGCGCAGATCGCCGTAGGCGAAGGTCAGGTCCAGGACCATGGGGGAGGTGGCCCTGGGCGCCAGATCCACCCCCTGTGGGAGATCCACCGAACCCACACGGCGCAACTGGCCCATCTCCTCAAAGCCCAGGTCCCCGACGATGCGCCGGGCATGGAAGTGGACATCACTGGGGTTGTCCACCCGCAGGACCATGCGAACCACCAGTTTCGAGCGGTCCAGAGGCAGGGCCATGTCCAGCCGGGGCTCCACCCGTTCCAGGCGGAAGCTCAGCCGCGAAGCAGCCTGGCGATAGGAGGCCGCGAGATCCGGCCGGTGGCAGGAAACCACCAGCAGGAGCGCCGGAACAGCCAGCCAGGCCCGGCGCATCACTCGCCCCGGTAGATCACGCAACTGCCGGTGGTCTCGAAGAGCTCCAGCTGGCAGAGGCCCGGAAGGAGCGGCTTGAGCTGCTGCCAGATCCAGACCGAGATATTCTCGGAGGTCGAGAGGGGGATGATGTCGTTCAAGAAGTGGTGGTCCAGCTTCTCGATCACGCTTCCCTGGACGATCCGCACCAGATCCCCGAAGTCGATGACCATGCCTGTCTCGGAATCCACGGGCCCTTCGATGGAAACGAAGAGCCTGTAGCTGTGCCCGTGCATGTTCCGGCACTTGGCAGGGTGGTTATAGAGGAAGTGGCCCGCCTCGAAGCTGAATTCCTTGCGAAGAATCATGATTCACCAATTAGATAATTGAAAAACAAAGGGAGGAGCAAGGTCATGCTCCTCCCCTTGGATGATACCGCAGGCCTATTTGCTCGCAGAAATCTTGGGAGCCATGAGATTCAGGCCATTGCGTTGGAGGTCGAAGACCTGGGAAGCCACCCCCACCAACAGCGCAGTCTGGAATTCATCTCCGCCCTTCTTGTTGGCCCCGGCCGGGGGAGCGCTGTGGATGGAGGAGGATTTCCGCCCTTTGGCCCAGCTCAGGCCCAGGTCGAAGTTCCACTTAACGCTCTTCCCGCTCAATTCCCCGGCGATGTGGTTCATGAGACCATCCCCGCCGTAGGCCACCTGGAGGTGACCCGGGCCCTCCATACCTTTGCTGCGGTTGGCGATGGCGACGGACGCAAGCTTGCCATTCCCCTGGTAGTTGAAGGTCATGGTCGTGTGAACGCCCTGGCCCTCGTTGGAGAAGCTCATCCGGTAGGGGAGGTGCGTGGCCTTGTCGTAGGCGATCTCCATCCGTCCCCGCTTCCAGAACCCGAAGGTCTCCTTGAGGTTCTGTTCCCGCTTGGCGGGGTCATAGGCTCCGGAGGGGGCGAAGAAGACTGCGGTCTGAAGGGTGCGGCCGTTCAGATTCTCCTCCTTGCCCAGACTGGGCTTGAAGGTCGAGGCGTCAACGTAGGCCGCCTTGATGTCCAGGATCACGGAGCGGAACCAGCCCATGTAGGAAAGGGGCGCGTCGCCGGTGGGAAGGTCCACGGCCGTGGTGTATGCGTTCTGCTCCTTGCTGTAGATGAAGCCCCGCCTGCCCACCCGGGTGTAGACCATATGCCCGAAGTCCCCGGCCGTCTCCGTGCGGAAATCACCATTGGCGAAGTAGGTCCCTTGAAGCTGGAGGGCGGCCTTGCCGCCCTTGGAGGCGATGCCCCTGAGCTGGCCCTGGGAGACCTGACTGGCCTTGGCGTTGATGGCAGCGGCGGAAAGGGTCAGGTCCATGCGCCCACGGATATCCACGGCATTGCAATCCTGATAGGCCTTGCCGAACCAGGCCCCGTCCACCGAATCCAGCACCTGCTGGAAAGCCTGCCGGGCCGCCTGGGCGTCCGCGCTTGGCACAGCCTTGGGACGGGGGCCCTGGGCGAAGGCAGCGCCACAAACCAGAATGAGGGACAAGGTGGAGGCAAGACGCATCTCTGGTACTCCTAGCGCGAGCGTTTGAAGGGGACGTGGGGCTTTGGTCTCGGCTTTGGCTTCGGCTCAAGCTTCTTCTGCTCGGCAAAACAGCTTCGACAGAGGGCCTGCTTGGGATCAGGAGGCATGTAGTCCAGGACATCCGTGGCCCCACAAGCAGTGCACTGGATCTGGATCAGGATCTGGGTGCCGGTCTTGCGTTGGGGCTTCTGGACAGGGTGATTCTTCCGGTAGCAGGCGGGACAGTCGTAGTACTTCTGATCAGCCGCCAGCTGGAAGGGCTTGCCGCAGGTCGCGCAAATCTTCTCCCGGATGTCGCTCACGGGAGCGGGCTTGTGCTTCTGGACCAGAACCCCGGACTTCTTTGGCTTTGGAGCCTCGTCCTCGGGAGTTTCGGCCTGCGAATCAATGGGATCGGTCATCATAGAGGGCCCCGGTTTTCCTTGGTCTGCAAAGCATCAAGGATAACATGGGCCCCCGGAGCAAGGCTCCGAGGGCCCAGGCAGACTCCAAGTCCAGACTAGTCAATCGTGAAGCTTGCGGTTCCGCGGATATCCCGGGAAGAGGAGCCGACATAGACGCTGTAGGCACCCTTCACGGTGGTCCAGGCATCACTGGTCTCGCTGAAGACCTTCAACTGTTCGGCCGGGATGCAGATGGACACGGTGCTGCTGGCACCGGCCCCCAGGGTCACCTTCTGGAAGCCCTTGAGCACCTTGGGTGGCTCACCAGCGGTGCTGGGGAAGCCGATGTAGACCTGGGCCACTTCGGCACCAGCCAAGCTCCCACTGTTCCGGATCGTAGCGTTCACCGTCACGCTGCCATTGCTGTTCCGTTTGGCGCTGACGCCGCTGTAGGCAAAGGTCGTATAGGAGAGACCATGCCCGAAGGGGAATAGGGGGGCCTGCTCCATGGCGTCATACCAGCGGTAGCCCACCAGGAGCTCCTCGCTGTAGCTGACCTTATCAAGTCGTCCGAAGGTGCCGGTGGTGCCGTCAGCATTCAGCCCGGGGTAGGTCGCCCGGGTAGTGCCGGGCCCCTGGGTGGCGTCCCTGGGGAAGGTCATGGGGAGCTTGCCGGAGGGATTGACGTCCCCGTAAAGCAGCTGTGCCGCGCCGGTGCCGAAATGTTCTCCCGGGAACCACATCTGAACCACCGCCGCCACCTCGTTGATCCAGGGCATGGCCACTGGTCCACCGCTGGTGATAACCACCACAGTATTGGGGTTGGCCTTGGCCACAGCGGTCACCAGGGCATTCTGATCGCCACGCAGGCCCAGGTAGTTCCGGTCCGAACCCTCGCTTTCACGGTTGCCCACGAAAACCACGGCCACCTCATTGGCAGCTGCGGCGGAGACCGCATCTGCGAAGGCCGTGCCAGGAGCGGCAAAGCCCATAGAGAGGTAGGTGCCCAGTTTCGTTCCGAGACCGACCGCCATTTCCGGCAGGACTAGGCCCATGTCCAGGGCCTGCCTGGGGCTGTACTTGACCTCGATCCGGACCGGAGTTCCCTCGGTCAGATCCGCTGCGAAAGAATCGACCGAACCGAAGTCGGCACGGCTGCTCCCCACCATCTTCCCGTCGATGTACACCTCGACGATGCCTGAGTTGCAGAGGGAGAAGCGGTAGGTTCCCGTAGCCTGGGGCGTCAGATAGCCGCTCCAGTCCACGGACCACTGGTGGTCGCCCGCCAGGCCGGAGTATGGGAGGGGAATCCCGATCCCGGAGTTGTCCGAGAAGCTTAGAGCGTATTCCGTCTGGGTTCCGAGGACGCTCCCGGAGAGGTCAGGGCTGTTGTAATAGGTGGCCGTGACACCGGGCGTCGTTCCGTCGCTGTCCGTTGTGAGCTTGAGAGAACTGTCGAAGGTCAGCCCAGTGTCTTGGTCCACCATCAGGACACCCGCCGGGGTCCACGAGTGACTTACAACTTCGAAGGGGGTCGAAAGAGCCCCGACGCCCAAGGTGCCTTGGGTGAATGCCGCACTGGCGGCCTTGGCATTGATGGCCGAGTAGGGGGTCACCAGATTGACGGGCCTGACGTAGGCTGCACCGTAGAGATTGGCATTCACCCTGGCCTGCATGGTGGCCGTGTTGGCATCATCCCCAGCCATGGAGCCGATGACAGCCACGCTCTGGCTCGTTACGAGGGGCAGTACGCCGCTGTTCTTCAGGAGCACAGCCCCCTTGGTGATGGCGTCGACTGCCACCGCCTGATGGTTTGCGACCCCGTTGGTGGTGGGTGGATTCACATCCAGCCCCACCCGCCAGATGGGCATGAGCTGACGACGGATCATGTCATTCACCCGCTCTTCAGAGACAACACCCTCGTAAAGGGCCTGCACCAGGGTGTCCTGGGTCGCCACCGGGAAAGCGGCACTGATCTTGGCATCCAGACCTGCTGCGAGGCATTGGACAGGATGGAAATAGGCGGGGTAGTCGGGTATGGCAAAGCCGTCAAAGCCCCAATCGTTTTTGAGAACGCCCAGGGTATAGGGGTTTTCCGCGGCCCACTCCCCGTTGATCTTCGGGAAGCTGGTCATGACACCGCCACCGCCGCCGTTCTGGAGCGCCGATTTGAAGGCAGGAAAGTAGATCTCGTGAAGCGCCCGGGTGGACACGATCACATCATTGCCCGTGTAGGCGTAGGTGCTGGTGAACGAGGGCTTGTTGTCCTCTCCCGTCCGCCCGGCTTCCTGGGTGTAGGCGGCAAAGTGCTTGGGCACGGCCACTACGTGCTGCGACTGCATCCCATCCACGACGGGACGGGCGATGCTGGCCGCCAGGAAGGGATCCTCGCCATAGCCCTCCCCCGCCCGGCCGAAGTGCCAGGTGCGGAGGACGTCCATGGCCGGACCGTATGCGAAGCCATAACCAAGGTCGTGGAATTCCTGACCGATGGCGGCCCCATAGGAGCCAGCAAGGGTCGTATCGAAGCTTGCGGCCACGGTCACAGGGGAGGGGAAGGCCGTGCCATTGCCACTGCCGTCCGCTACGCCTGCCGGGCCGTCTTTGCGCTTGTATGCCTCAAGGCCATAGGTGGCCAGCAATTCCTTGGCGGCAAGCCCCTCGTCCGAGGTATCACCCCCGTCCGTGCTCAGAGCCAGAGCCAGAGCCACCTTATCTTCAACAGACGTGAACGAATCCAACAGGAACTGCGCTCTGCAGGCAGGGGTATAGGCAGGATTCAACCAGGGTTGAGTTTCCCCATCCGCAGGGGTGCACACCGTAGTTGTGGGAGGCGTCACGCTTCCGGCGGATCCGCTACCGCCACCACAGCCTGTAAGCAGAAGAACTGTCCCGCAGAGGACACCCGCAAGCCCCAAGTGCAGGCGGCACTCGGCCCGTCGGCCCTGGAATAAAGATCCGTGTAAGCGTTCAGCCCCCGCAGGGGGATGGACGCTTACAAATTCAGTCCATATGAGCCATTAGGTTGTACTTTTCGTTCAGGGTGGCCATGCTCATGGAATGAGCGAGAACGAGCGTCAGCTGATCTCTGAAAACCAGGCCCTAAAGGCAATGGTGGAACAGCTTTTGGGGCGCGTGGCGGATCTGGAGGCGCGCATCACCCAGAACTCCGGCAACAGCTCCAAGCCCCCCAGTTCGGACATGGGTAGGAAGCGCAAGCCACCGGTAGATCCGAGTGGACGGAAGCGCGGCGGTCAGCCGGGTCACGCCGGAAAGACCCGGGAGCAGGTTCCGCCCGAGGAGGTGGATGAGGTGAAGGACGCCGATCCCGAGGCCTGCGAGCGTTGCGGGGAATCCCTGGAGCAGGCCCCCCGGCGGGATGCCATCATCCGGCAGTTCTGCGAGTCGCCAGCGTTCCGGGCCTTCATCACGGAGCTGAGGCAGTGGTCCAAAGCTTGCCCCCGGTGCGGGCATGTCACCCGCGCGGCTGCGCCGGTGGGGACCCCAAAGGGTGCTTTCGGCCCCCGTCTCCAGGCGCTCACCGGGGTGCTCTCGGGGCGCTTCCGGCTGACCAAGCGGGAGATCATGGTGATGCACCGATCCGTCTTTGGCGTGCGGATGTCCCTGGGTTCCGTGGCGGCCTGCTGCAAGTCGGTGAGCGAGGCTGTGGCCCCGACTGCCAGAGCGATCCACGAAGAGGTGAAGGCCTCCCCAGTGGTGCACGCCGATGAAACGGGGTTCGGTCGCTGCGGAGAGGATCGGATGTGGCTCTGGGTCGCCGCAACGGCGGAGGCCGAAGCCTTCCGACTTCTGCCAGGACGGGGCCAAGCGCAGGCCAAGGACATCCTCGGCGAGGACTACCCGGGCATCATCCAGCGCGACCGATGGAAGCCCTACGAGAAGTTCCTCAAGGCCAAGCACCAGCTCTGCCACAGCCACATTCGACGTGACGTGCAGGGGATGTTGGAGAGCAAGGGTGAGACGGGAACCCAGGGCTGCATGCTGAAGCTGGCCAGCGACAAGGCTTTCCATCTGTGGCACCAGTGTGAGCAAGAGGAAATCAGTCGGGAGGAACTGGCCAAGGGGACACAGTCGATCCAGGCGGAGATGCGGGAGCGGTTCGAGATCCTGGCGAAGCACCCCGATACCACCAAGAAAGCACGGGGGACAGCCAACGATCTGCTCCGGCAATGGGATCGACTCTGGACCTACCTGACCCATGAAGGGGTGGTGCCGACCAACAATGAAGCCGAGAGGGCGATCCGCAAGGCGGTGCTGTGGCGGAAGGTGAGCCTGGGGGTGGAGAGCGAGCATGGCGCCCGCTTTGTGGAGCGCATGCTGACCCTGGCAGGCACGGCCCGGAAGCGCGGCGTGGACCTGCTGGAGTGGCTGACTCAGGCCATGAAGGCCAGCCTCGTCGGAATCGCCGCACCGGATTTCACAGCCTGATGCGGTCCCCGTGGAATCAGAAACCCCCTCCATGCGGAGGGGGCTGAACGGCTACAGATCCGTTAGGGTTCAAATGCATGCACACCTCCGCTGAATGCCCAAAATGGCATAAATAGACCAACCACACCTTCTGACTACAAACGCCCTCTTATAAAGAAAAAGCAGCTTATACAGACATCCACCGGCATAAGCAATCTCGATAAATCCATCAGATAACCGAAAACCAGATCACCGGATGAAATATGGGCGCATCGACTTTGGAAACAAGGTTCAAAGTAGACGACCCTCGACACCTGGAACAATGTATCGAGGCAATTCAAACCGTTGTATTTTTTTCAGAACAGGTGATTTTATTTATTAAAAATAAAAATAAGAACATAATCCAATGAAATGCTACATATTTTTAAAATACAAATAAATAACAAATCAACCGAGACGCAGTGCGTTTGATCACAGACATTACCAGCACAAATGGATGATCCTGGGTGCCGGAAAGTTCCCATTCGACACAGGCCACCCATTCAATGGATATCGAAGCCTTCGAGCATCAGATGCATCTGCTTTCACCGCTCGAGGCTCGGTGCAAACAGATCTTCCAGGCCCCCAACCGGGCCGAAGGCATGGTCGAGCTGAAGGCGATGCTGGACGCCTATGCCACCACCCACCACGGGAACTTCCCCGGCATCCCGACTCGAGTCAAAGTAGTCCCGGGCTTCGTCACCCTCTCCGATGAGGCGGATATCGCCGTCGTGAGACAGCTGCGCTATCTCACGGAGTTCCGGCACAGCCATGGTTTCATCGAACTGCTCTACGTCTACGCCGGACAATGCCATCTGCAGTCCAGCCTCGGCGGAACGCTCCTGAATGAGGGAGATCTCTGCATCGTTTCACCCGACACCTTGCACACCCACGGCGTAGATGACGATTCAGCCATTCTGCTGTACGCCATGTTCCGCCAGGACTCGTTCGATGGCGTCTTCCAAAGCCTGCTGTCCGAGTCGTCCATCGCCTCCGACTTCCTGGTGGAGGCGATCTACGGGGCCGAAGCGGATCAGAACATCCTGTTCCACACGGGAAGCGATGCCGCGGTGAAGAAGACCTTTCTCCGGCTCTATTACGAGTGCGAGCAGGCCCTGCCCCTTCGCGATCCCATGATGGCCAACCTGCTGAACCACCTGATCCTCACGCTGGTCCGGGACCACGACAAGGATGTGGAGATCGTCCAGGCGGGGCGGAGCCAGGAGAGCAACGCCCTGTCGCCCGTCATCAGCCACATCCACGCCCACTACCGGACCATCACCCTGCAGGAACTGGCATCCCGGTTCAACTATTCGCCATCCCGCCTTTCAGATCTCTTCAAGCGCCATGTCGGCAAGACCTTCAACACCTTCATCCGGGAGCTTCGCATCCACAAAGCGGCCCGCCTGCTGAAGAGCACCCGCATCAGGATCTCCGATATCGCAGAACACCTCGGGTACGCCGACACCAGCCACCTCAACAAGGAATTCAGGCACTTCTTCAGGACCACACCGGCAGCCTACCGGCAGAGCGAAGGAACGTGGTAGTTTCGTGTCACCCCCCAAGAGATCACCACCATGGACATCCAGGAGTTCGAGACCCAGCTGCACCGTCTCACCACCTTCGAGGAGTTGTGCAGGGAGATCCACTTCAACCCGGATCCTGACCGCCAGGAAAAGGACCTAGCCTACCGGAATCTCCTGGAAAGCCTGATCGGCAATAACCCCGGTATCCCTGGGCACATTCAGGTCAGGCCCGGCTTCGTCACCCTGGCGGACACCACTGACGTCTCGGTGGTGCGGCAGATGCGCTACACCCCGGAATTCCGGCACAGCCACGGGGCCATCGAGCTGATCTACGTCTATGAGGGCCAGTGCACCATGCGCTCTGCCCTGGGGGATACCACCCTTCGGGAGGGAGACCTTTGCCTGGTATCCCCGGATACGCTCCACGCCCACGGTGTGGGAGACGATTCCACAGTTCTGCTCTACGCCATGATCCGCTGCAGCGCCTTCGATTCCATCTTCTACAACCTGCTGGCCCATCAGGACATCGTCTCCACCTTCCTGATCAGGGCCCTCTACGGCTCCGAGGCGGACCAGACGGTCATCTTCCACACCCTGCGGGATCTGGAACTGAAGCAGACCTTCCTGGAGCTCTACTTCGAGTGTGAACAGGACCGTCCCCTCCGGGGGGCAATGCTGAACAACCTGACCCACCGCCTCATCCTCCTCCTGCTGAGGAACCACGAGGAATCCGCAGAAGTCATCCAGGAAGGCAGTGCCAGGGAAAGTGCGGCCTTGGTCCCCATCCTGCGGCATATCCACGCCCATTTCCGGACAGTCACCCTGACCGATCTGGCGTCCCGCTTCCACGTCAACGCCCCGGAGCTTTCAAGCCTGCTCAAGCGCTACACGGGAAAGACCTTCAGCGAGTCCGTCAGGGAAATCCGCATTCACAAGGCCGCCAGGCTCCTGGAGAACTCCGAGCTCTCTCTGGCCGCCATCGCGGAAAGCAGCGGCTACACGGATGCCAGCCACTTCCACAAGGAGTTCAAGCGATTCTATGGCATGACCCCGGGGGCGTACCGCAAAACGCACCTGATCGTCTGACAAGCCCTATCCCTTCATGGCCTCCGCCACCGGGAGTCGGCTGGCCCTCCAGGCAGGTGGGAAGCCCCCCAGCATTCCCATGAGGATGCTGAAGGCCACGCCCTCCAGCATGAGGCGGGGGGTGATGGTGAAGGCGAAGCTGATATCCGAGAAGGTATCGAAATTGGTGGTGGCGGTCTGGATGCCGTTGAAGCTGAGGGCCAGACAGGCGCCCACCACACCGCCCACGGCGCAGAGCATGAGGGCCTCCCACTGGAAGCTGGCCAGGATCTCCCGGCGCCGGAAGCCGATGGCCCGCAGAGTGCCGATCTCGGCCGTGCGGCCCGCCACGGCGGCGTACATGGTGTTCATGGCCGCGAAGATAGCCCCCACGGTGAGGATGACCGTGATGAGCTTGCCCAGCACTTGTATCGGCTTCCCAGCCTCCGTCTGCTGGGCAAAGTAGTCCTTTTCGGAGTGGACTTCCAGCTTGAGGCGCTTGTCGTCCTCCAGGATCCTGGCCAGCCGCGCCATGCCCTCGGGCGAAGCCACCCGCACCATCATGGAAGAATAGACCGTGCGCTTCTTCGCCTGCAGCAGGTCCTCCACATCCGTCCAGATCTCCGAATCGAAGGCGCTCCCCCCGGCGTCGAAGACGCCTACGATCCGCCAGGCCTTGCCCCCGAGCGTGAGGGTCTTTCCCAGCCCCACTCCGGCAAAACGCGCCACCATCCGCCGGGGCACCACCAGTTCGGACAGCCCCGAACGGAACCAGCGCCCCTCCACCAGCCGGGCCTGGGGCCGCATGCGGATGCCCGCTGGCTCCATTCCCCGGAAGGCCACGTTGGCCCCACCCCCCTCCCGCTGTTCCAGGAGGTTGACGATGAAGCACTCGGCGCTGGCCAAGGGTCCCACTTCGTCCTGGACCACCAGGGGGTTGACGCGGAGGATGCGGGCCTGATCCCGATCCAGGGTGCTGCCCAGCTCCGTGCGGGAGTTAGGCCGGATGAGGATGGCCTGATCCCCACGACCGCTGGAGATGAAGGCCCGGGAGATCCCCTGGGACAGGGAGAGCACCACCACGAAAATCCCCACCACCACGGCGATGGCTGCGGCTGTAGAAAGGGTGCTCACCCTGCGCTGCCAGAGGGAGCGCCAGTTGTAGCTCAGGGGCACGGGATGCCGTATCGCCGCCCAGGCCAGCCAAGCCAGGTAGGGGACGAGGATGAGGAAGAGCATCACAGGGCCCTCAACCCTTCAATGATGGGGCGGCGGGTGGCCCGGTAGGCAGGGATGAAGGTCGAGAGCAGTCCCACCCCCATGGTGGCGTGCAGGCAGAACATAAGGACCTCCCCCGGGACCGTGAAATCCTGGAGGTAGGGCAGGAAGGTCCCGGCGGTCTGGCGCACCCCCCCGGCCATCAGCCAGGCGATCCCCAGACCCAGACCACCCCCGAGGACGGAGAGCAGCACCCCTTCCGCCATGAGAAGCCCCAGGACCTGCAGCCCGGTGAAGCCCATGGCCCGGAAGACCGCGATCTCTGTGGTGCGCTCCCGGATGGCCATGGCCATGGTGTTGGCGGTCACGACGAGGATGGCCACCAGGACCGCCGCCGTGATGCTCTGGATCATGGCCGAGTAGTTACCCATCATCTTGAGGAAGGTGAGCTGGAAGGCATTCTCGGTTTCACTGGTGGTGGGGTCGACGGCATCCGCGAAATGCCGGTCGATGCGCTCGATGAGCCCCGGAACGTCCTCGGGGTGCCGGGCCCGCACCCAGATGTTTCCGATGTGCCCCTTCATGTAGGAAACCCCCTCCTCCAGCAGTTTGTAGTGGAAGTGGAGCGCCTGCTCATCCGAGGGCTTCCTGGAGCGGAAGGTGCCGCGTAGGGTGAGCCGCACCGTGATGGGGAAGATATCGCTCTTGAGGGTGATGACATCCCCCACCTTCCAGCCGTATTTATCCGCCAGGGCCTGGCCGGCGATGCAGCCGTTGCGATCCCGCATGAAGTCCCGGAACTGACTCTCGGAGTAGTCCACGATCTCCTCCCGGAAGACCGTGGTGAGGTATTCCGCTTCAGTGGCGAAGTTGGGAAAGAAGTTGGAGCGGTCGATGTAGACCCCCTGGAACCACTGGAGCCCCATCACCGCCTCAACTCCCGGCTGCCGACGGATCCAATCGGCATGGCGAATGGGCAGGAGGTTGGTGATGGACACCTTGTGGCGCACCGCGATGCGGTTGGAGGCGTTGGGGTTCTTGGTGAAGCTGTCCAGGGTGAAGAGCACACTCTGGAGCACCGCCACCAGCGCCACCGACACCGCCAGACTGAGCACCGTCAGCACCGTCCGGCGCTTGGAGCGCAGGAGGGAGCGGAGGATGAGGTGGAGGTAATTCATGGGGAGGGAGGGCGATTCACGCGGAGGCACGGAGACGCGGAGGGAGAGAGCTTATTGACGATGCGATGAAGGCCCTCTTTGAGCTTCGGGGCTCCAAAGTTGATGAGGAGACCGACAGGCAGGTGCAGGAGTCGGAGGTAGGTCAACAGCTGCTTGCTGTGGACCGGGGCCAGTTGCTCCACGGATTTCAGTTCAACGACAACCCGCCCCTCAACCAGAAGATCGGCCCGAAAACCCTCATCAAAAAACATCCCGTCATATTCAATGGCGATACCCTTCTGACGCTCTACGTGGAAGCCGCGCCTTTCCAACTCCCTTGCCAGAACAACTTCATACACTGACTCCAGCAAACCGGGACCCAAATCGATGTGGATCTTGAGCGCCGCATCCACCACCCCCCCCGTGATGTCATCCAGTTCAAGGGCCCCAGTTTCCCTCCGCGCACTCCGCGGCTCCGCGTGAGCCCCTTCATTCTCCTTTTCCCTCATCTCCTCACCTCCACCGTGCGCTCCAACACGCCCTTCTCCAGGTGGACCTGCACCCGGGCATGCTGGGCGGCCTTGGGGTCGTGGGTCACCATGAGGATGGTCTTGCCCATTTCCCGGTTGAGGCGTTCCATGAGGCCCAGGACCTCCTCGGCGTTCCTGGCATCCAGGGAGCCGGTGGGCTCGTCCGCAACCAGGAGATCCGGGTCACCCACAATGGCTCGCGCAACAGCCACCCGCTGTTCCTGGCCCCCGGAGAGCTGGCGTGGGTAGTTCCCCATCCGGTCCGCGAGCTTCACCAGTTCCAGGGCCTCCAGGACCCGCTCCCGGCGCTGGCTGCGGGAAAGATCCGTGAGGAGCAGAGGCAGTTCCACGTTTTCATAGGCATTGAGCACCGGCACCAGGTTGTAGTTCTGGAAGATGAAACCGACATAGGCGGCCCGCCAGGCCGCCAGTTCGTCATCATCCAGATCATTGAGAGCATGGCCGCAGACCTCCAGGTGCCCCCCGCTGGGGCGGTCGATGCCCGCGATAAGGTTCAGCAGGGTGGTCTTGCCCGACCCAGAGGGGCCCATCAGGGCGTAGTAGCCCCCTTGGGGGATCTCCAGTTCCAGCCCCTGGAGCACCGGGATTTCCAGGCTGCCCCTGAAATAGCTCTTGCTGATGTCCCGGCAGCGGATGATCATCCCCGCACCTTGACCCTGGCGCCTTCCTGGAGCTTGAGGTCCGCCGGGATGACCAGGAGCCGGGTGGCGGGATCCAGTCCCTCGATCTCCAGCCCCACCGGATTCTCGGCCACCACCTTCACCACCTGGAGGACCGCCCGCCCATCCCGAAGGACCCACACCAGGGTCTGGTCCCTGCGCCGCACCACCTGCTCCCGGCCGAGCACCACCACATCCTTGGGGTAGGGATCCCCCAGGAAGGTGACCTTGGTCCCCATGTCCGGCAGCAGACGGTCGTCCTTCTGGAGGAAGGCCACCCGCACGATCACCACGGCCTTCTGGCGATTGGAAGTGGGATAGATCTCACGCAATTCCCCCTTCAGGACCTGGGCCCTGGGGTCGTTCTCCAGGGCATCCACCCGGATCTCCACGGGCATCCCCTTGCGGAGCTTGGTGATGCCGGTCTCGGTGACCTCCACCTCGACCTCCAGGGAATCGAAGTCCGCCAACACCGCCACCGCGTTGATGGCATTGGCCCCGCCAGCGGTGCCCGGGCTCACGGTCTCGCCCACCTCCGAGAGCTTCTGGGTCACGGTGCCCGTGAAGGGCGCCCGCAGGACCATGTTCTCCAAGCTGGCATCCTGATAGCGGAGCTGGGCCTTCAAGGCGGTGACAGCGCTACGCAGCCTGTCCAGGCTGGCCCGGTCCAGGATGCCATCCTTGGCCAGAGCCTCGCCTCGATGCAGATCCAGTTCGGCCTGGGCCAGGTTGGCGGCGGTCTGGTCCCTGGCGGCGCGGAGGTCACTGTCCTCCAGGCGTGCCAGCACTTGCCCCCGGGTGACCCGACTGCCCTCCTCCACCCCCAGCCAGACCACCCGACCAGGCACCTTGGCCGAAAGGGTCGCCCGATGCCTGGCCACCAGATAGCCCGAAGCTGTCACCAGGGGATTGCGCTCTCCGGCTTTGTATACCGCCGGGGCAGCCAACGCCAGGTTCAGGGGTGCCAAACGCTGGGCGAAGCTCACGCCCACGGCAAGCACGCCCAGGATTCCCAGGGCGATCCAACCCCAGGGCAGACGCTTCTTGATGACGGGTTTGGCCGCAGGAGTCACAGGTTCTCTCCAGGAAAGACAGGAACAGATTAGCGGCACCTCCTGTTCCGGCCTTGGATAAAAACCGGATCGGCGCCTCCTGGTCCTCGGCGAAGGCATAGCGCTCACTTCTTCCGGAGGGTGCCGTAGCACTCATCCGAGTCCATGGGGATAATGGTGGACCTGCCTTCGCGATGGGTCTCAGGCATGTATCTTCCAGTTGGCAACCCTTTTTTGGACATCGAGTGTACCCGATCCGCTTCATCACCATCGGCCGCCCCAAACTGGGGGCCTGCCGCGAACTGGAGACCCACTACGGAGGCCTCCTGAAGACCTACGCCAGGATGGATCTGGTGGAGATCCCCGAGGCCAAGGGCTCGCCGGAACGCCAGCTCAAGGAGGAGGCCGCCCGCATCCGCCAGCACCTGGGCGGGATCCGCTGCCCCGTTCTCCTGGACGCCGGGGGACCCGCCCGCGGCTCCGAGGCCTTCGCCAAGTGGCTCGGGGAAAGGATGGACCGGGGGGAGAGCCTGGCCTTCGCCGTGGGCTCCAGCCACGGATTCGATTCCGAGCTGAAGTCCGAGGTCCGGGAGAAACTCAGCCTGAGCCCCATGACCTTCCCCCACGACCTGAGCCGGATCATGTTCCTGGAACAGCTCTATCGGGCCTTCACGATCCTCAAGGGGAAGACCTACCACAAATAGGCCATGCGCCCCCGCCGCAATTCCGATTGAAAAAGCAGGGGAATTTCGGTAGTCTTTCCCTCTTGCGTGAACAAGCCGCGTGCCGAATCCTTGCATCCGGTCGGTTCCAGGAGGATCCAAATGAGACCCAATATCCACCCCGAGATGCACGAAGTCACTGTCCATTGCCAGTGCGGCTTCGAGTTCCAGACCCGCTCCACCAAGAAGGAGCTGCGCGTGGAAGTCTGCGCCGCATGCCACTCCTTCTACACCGGCAAGCAGCGCGACATGACGATCGCTGGCCGCGTCGAGAAGTTCAACCGGAAGTATGCCAAGAAGGTCGAGCCCGTCGTCCAGGCCGAGGCCGCTCCCGCCGAGATCCAGGCCGAGCCCAGCACCGAAGCCGCCCAGTAGGCGCTCTGATCCCAGGAACGGGCCGTTTTTACGGCCCGTTCTTTTTTCATATCCCTAGTTCCTTCCCCGCCCGGTGATCCATGTTCGACCAGCTTGAGTCCCTCGATGCCAAGTTCCAGGAGATCGAAGCCCAGCTTCAAGATCCCGCCATCGTGAGCGATTCCAAGAAGCTCCGGGAACTCACCAAGCTCCGCGCCGAGCTGGAGCCCGTCGTACTGGCCTGGGCCGAACAGCGGACCCGCCTCAAGCAGCTGGAGGAGGCCGAAGGCATCCTCGGCGACAAGGACATGGACCCCGAACTCCGGGAAATGGCCGAGATGGAGATCCCAGACCTCAAGAAGGGGATCGAGGCGGGCGAGGCCGAGCTGAAGAGGCTCCTGGTCCCCAAGGACCCCAAGGACGCCCGCAACGTGATCCTTGAAGTCCGGGCCGGCACCGGCGGCGAGGAGGCTGCCCTCTTCGCGGGAGAACTCTTCCGCATGTATATCCGCTTTGCCGAGCGCAAGGGATTCAAGGTCTCGGTCCTCGACGAAAGCGAAGCCGACATGGGTGGCCTCAAGGAGGCCGTGGCCGAGATCGAGGGCGATGGGGCCTACTCGGTCTTCCGCTTCGAGTCCGGCGTCCACCGTGTCCAGCGCGTGCCTAAGACCGAAACCCAGGGCCGCATCCACACCTCCGCCGCCACGGTCGCCGTCATGCCCGAGGCCGACGAGGTGGATATCCAGATCCACGAGAAGGATCTGCGCATCGACACCTTCTGCTCCGGCGGCAAGGGCGGCCAGAGCGTGAACACGACCTATTCCGCCGTGCGCCTCACCCACCTGCCCACCAATACCGTCGTGCAGTGCCAGGATGAGCGCAGCCAGCTGAAAAACATGGCCAAGGCCATGACCGTCCTCCGCAGCCGCCTCCTGGAGAAGGCCCAGGCCGAGGTGGACGCCGTCAGCTCCGCCCTGCGCAAGTCCCAGGTGGGCTCGGGAGACCGCAGCGAGAAGATCCGCACTTACAACTTCCCCCAGAGCCGCATCACCGACCACCGGATCAACCTCACCATCCACCAGCTGGATGCGTTCATGGCGGGCCAGCTGGAGCCCGTCCTGGAACCCCTGCGCGCCGCCTTCGAGGCTGAGAGGCTGCAACAACTCCAGGGGTAGGCCCGCCATTCACTGCGGCCGCTGAGCGCTCGGCCCAAGGCCTCGTCGCACGCGGCCATTGGCGGCCCGCGATCGGACGCTGCCCCGCAGCGTCCTCCCACTCAGGCTTCGCCTTCCCGGAGCGGGACCCCCCATGGCGGGCCAGCTGGAGCCCGTCCTGGAACCCCTGCGCGCCGCTTTCGAGGCTGAGAGGCTGCAACAACTCCAGGGGTAGGCCCCCCATTCACTGCGGACCTTCCCCGATGCGGCCATAATGCTCCAGATCGTTCTAAGGAGCATGACTCATGGCGAAGTGCCACGCCTGCGGCCAGGAAATCACCTATCCGCCCATGATGAAGGGCGTTTTCCGATATTGGCGGAAGAACACCCTTCGCAGGACCTTGCCGATCTTTGATTGCCCGCACTGCGGTACCCAGTGCCAGGAGAGTGCCGTCTCTGCCTACACCTTCATCGCGCTGTGCCTGGGCGCTGGGGTCGTCCTATTCACCCTCGGGAAACACCTGATGGACCCAGCGGTGCACCCTGTCGGCTGGGTGCTGTTTCTCGTTGCGCTCTGTGCGCTGGCGCATTACCTGTGGTGGCGCTGGCTGGCGCGACTGAAAGAACCCCATGAGTTCTGGTGGGAGTGAGCTTCAGGAAATCGAGCTTCTTGTCGTCGCGGGCCACAAGGGCAATCCGCTTGCGGGATGGAAGACACCCGTCCCCTTCGCCCCTCGGATGGCGTCATGGGCAGGATCCAGGGACTCCTGCCCAAGGGAGGCGTCAAGGTAGTCGCAACCCGCCAGAAGGCACTGCCTCTGATGACTGCAACGAAGGTGCCTGACCGCAAGCGACAGGTTTCCATCGGGCACGAACTCACCGCTCAGGATGACCATTCTCCCCATGTGGGAGCAATCGACCCGATCCGCGAAGAATTCCTTTGGGCTTGGCATGGCGACCTCCTTCCACATCCAGCATCGATCACGTCATCATTCGCCTCATTACGAGGACCCCGCGGTCCACACCTCAAATATCGGCCCGGCCTCAGCATCTGAATGCCAACCCTGTTGAATCCCTGTAACTTCGTCCCCCTTGCCTCGGGAGCCGCGCAGCTCCAACTCGTCGAGGCCTCCCCGTAGGTGTTGATCAGGCATGACTTGCATAAAAGAGCAGCTTTGGCCATCGGAGGATCGCTTCAGGATTTCGAGAAAACCCCCAGCAAGTCCTTCCAGGCGAAGAGAAGAATCTCGACCAGGATGAGAAGGACGACAGCCCACTCCAGGCGGCGCCCTTTGCGCGTATCCAGAAGCCCCAGGAAAGTGGCCCCCGCATCCTGGAGATAGGCCAGCTTCTCCCGGATGGCGCCCAATCGCTCTTCGAGGTCGAACTGGTCGTAGAGGGCGCTATCAAGGTGGGCCAGGGCCTCGCTCTCCCAAGTTTCAGGGGGATCATCGAACAGGGTCAGGCTGTTCAGGACGGCGGCTCTCACCTCCATGGCAAAGCCCACAATGCGCAAAACTTCCCGGTGGGGGAGGATCAGCCGCCCATTGTGAGCGAGCGCAGCAACCACCGGCTGAAAGCGGGCCATCACCCGACTGACTGCGCCCTCGAAATGATCCAATGCCACACTCTGAGCCAAGGCCAGACTGACAATACCGAGCTTCTCCAGGCTGAATTCCCGAAGTTGCACCTCGCTGAATCCCACGGAATCCTCGGGAGCCCCAACCTTGACTATGAGGAAGTCCCTCGCCTGCTCCTCCAACAGGTGATGCATGGGCAGAGCCCGCAGTTCCTCGTGGATCAGAGAGATCAAGGCCTCTGGGCAGTTCCAGAAGACGACCCCACCGAAGCGGGAGAGAAAGACAAAGCTCCCCTTTTGAGGTTCCAGGATCAGAGGGCTGGTACTAATGATGGGGTGATGGGACTGGGACGCGCAAAAAGCCTTCAGGTCGATCTGCCCCTCGAAGTAGTCCGCCTGGAGAGTGAACTCCCGCTCCTCCCCCTCAGGAAGAAGAAGCCGAACTCGGGGAATAGGGGGCATCACAACTCCAGCCATCCAGGAACCATCTTCCACGTCGTCACCACTGGGCCCTCACAGCGACTACGGAGGGTTTCAAGAAAAAGCGGGGCAGCACCCAAGGGCCGCCCCGCCTTCCCAACCAGATCCCAACCCTAGGAGAAGCTTGTCTTAGAAGGCCACCTGAAGGGCAGCCACCAGGGTATTGCCACCCTGCTCCCCAGTCTGTCCACTGACAGGCTTAAGGAAGTTCTCGCTGCGCATGATGTAGTTGAGCTTAAAGTTAGCAGACTTGACCTTCTCGGGCTTCCAGGCGTAGAGGTAACCCAGGGTGACCTCGGAATACTCAGGAGAGTAGTCGGCCGTGGCAGTCTTGTAGGGGTTGGTGGCGGTGTACCAGTCGTCGCCCTGGTTGTAGTTCATGTGGTCATAGCGCGCCAGGAAGGTGTGCTGACCGAGGGTGTAGGCGCCAGTCACAACGAAACCGAAGAACTTCTGGTCCAGGTGCTCACGCTTGGAGCCGTAGGTGGTGGTAGTTGTGGCGGTGACAACGTTGGTGGTGGGGTTGTTGGCGTAGGTCGTGGTGCTGGTGCCTGAACCGATGGTGGCGAAGCGGCGTCCCAGGAGGCCCGTGATGGCTTCACCGGAGAAGTGCCAGGAGTCGTTCTGGAACACGTAGTAGACACCGTAGTTGGTGGTCTTGTCCCTGTTCTCGGCAACATCAGCCTGCGTCACGCCGTAGGAGGTCCAAGCGGTCGAAGCATTGGAGATTCCGCTCTTGGTGGACACATCGGTGGAACCCTGGAGGGTGTAGAAGCCGAACTTGTGAAGCTTCTCGTAGCTGAAGTCCACGCGAGCGACGATATCCTTCTGGGCGTTGGTTTCGTTGGCGCGACCGGAGCCATTGAAGAGACCGAGGTGGATGGTGGTGGCGAAGTCCTTGTCATCTCCCATCTTCATGCTCAGGACACCGCCGCGCTGGCGGTCGTCGCCGAAGACGCGGCCCATCTGGCTGCGCTCGACCGTGAGCAGCTCCGAGGATGACGTGAATCCTTCATAGGTCTGAAGATTCTTGAACTGACCAACCTTGGCCGAAAGGCCGAAGGGCATCTGGTACTTGATGACAGCGTCCTGGAGGATGTCGCTGCTCTTGCTGGCATCGACCATCACTTCGTAGTCGACCCCTTCCAGAACGCTGCCAGCGATCTTCAGTTCGGTGCGACGAATGCTGAAGCCGTTCTCCTGGAACTCGCTCCGGAGGTTGTAGTACTTGTTGGGGGTGACGCTGGTGCTGTTGTTGCGCAGGTTGCTGTCCAGCATCTGGCTGTACCAGACCTGCACCAGGCCGCTGACCTTGGGTGAGGACTGGGCAGAGGCGGGGGCAGCGGCGACCAGAGCCAGGGCGACCAGGCCAGTAAGTGCGAAAGCCTTCTTCATGGATTCTCCTTGTCCGAATCGTCGGCAAGGTAAGGTTCCCGGTCGGCCGTTAAACTCCGGCGCCAATCCTGTGATGAGAGGGTAAATTATCCCTCACGATGAAACTTCTCCAGAGTCCGGATCAGCCCCTTCTCAGCACCTTGTGGGCCTCTTCCAGGGGCACCCTGGCCCCGAAGCCGCCTTCGTAACTATGCCAATAGCCCAGGTCATCCTCGGGATAGGCCCAGCACCAGTAGCCATCCCCCGAATCGAAGTCCACCAGCCAAAGGCCCTTCACCTCGGGGCCAAGATCCTGGACAGCCTCTGTCCAACTAGAGACCAGAGCGTTGAGGCGCTGCCGAAGGGAATCGACCCTGCGTTCATCGTCCCGCTCCTCGGCCTCTTCCAGTTCCTCGGAAAGACTGGCCGCAAGCTCGAACACCGGACGCGTCATAGCCTTGACCTTCGGCATCACATCCCGGGCTTCTTCAAGGGTGAAAACTCGGTTCATGTCAGCCTCCGGCGATCCCGCATAATCATTGGATGCACAATGACCCTGCTCCGTCCTCTATCGACACTCCGAAGCGCCCCTTGAAAGCGGTACTGGTGGTGGCAGGAGAGGCTTCCGGGGATCTCCACGGCACGGAGATCCTGCGGGAACTGAGGGCCCAGCGCCCCGATCTCCGGATCGTAGGCATCGGCGGCGAGGGGATGAGTTCATTCATGGACCGGAAACTGGCAGATGTCCGGGATCTGGGCGTCGTGGGTTTCGTGGAGGTAATCCGCCACTACCCAGCCCTGCGCCGCCTCTATGCCCAGCTGCTCCAGGTCGTGGAGGAAGAGAACATTGACGCGGTCCTCAGCATCGACTACCCCGGTTTCAACCTGAAGCTGGCCCAGGAACTCCGGAAGCGGCGGCCAGGCATTCGGTTGCACCACTTCGTATGCCCCCAGGTGTGGGCCTGGAAGGCGGGGCGCATCCCCAAGATCGGCCAGACCCTCGACGCCCTCTACTGCCTCTTCGACTTCGAGCCACAGCTCTTCAAGGGCTTCCCGGTGGAGGCCCTCTGGGTAGGGAACCCTCTGGTGGAGAAAGTGAAGCCCGAAGCGGAGCGGGAAGCCTTCTTCAAGCAGACAGGCCTGGACCCCTCACGCGCCCTGGTGGCCCTCCTCCCCGGAAGCCGCTGGGGCGAGGTCCAGCGCCTCCTGCCCGTGATGGCCGAGATGGTCCGACGCTGGCAGAATCCCAGCACCCAATGGGTCCTGCCCGTGGCGAACACCCTCTCGGACGAATTGATCCAGGGGCATATCCAGGGGACCTCTATCCTTCCGGTCCGAAACCTGGGCTATGCTGCCCGGGCCTATGCGGACGCGGCCCTGGTATGCTCCGGCACCGCCACCCTGGAAACGGCCCTCCTGGGCACCCCCTTCGCCATCCTCTACAAGCTCCATCCCCTGACCTACGCCCTGGCCAAGCTCCTGGTGCGGGTCAAGCACTTCGGGTTGGCCAATATCGTGGCGGGCCGGGAGGTGGCCCCGGAACTCCTCCAGGGCGAAGTCAAGCCCGAGGCCCTGGAGCGGGAACTCAAACGTCTCCTGGACCCGACCATCGCCCCCGGCATCCGGGCCAACCTGACGGAACTGCGGGGACACCTGGGGGAACCCGGGGCAGCCAGACGAGTCGCGGCGCACTTTCTGGGGGCGATGCCGAGGCGCTAGCAATTTCAAGTAATGAGTACATAGCATGTTGTTGACATGCTTCCAGGACAGTTCACCGTCCTTCCGCTTTTATCCTGCCCATCCTGCTTATCCTGTTGAATTTTTGAACAGGATAAACAGGATGGGCAGGATAAAAAAATAAACACTTTATATATACCAAGTAGAAATAAGGTTGGCAACGTCATGATCCGCAGCGGGCCTGATGGAAGTCCACTGTCATGTCATCCACGGCTGTGGGTGCTGAATCGGCACCTGTCTTGAACTGCCCGGACGCATCCCCGTTTGCGATTTGAGAGCTGAGGCAGGGCTCCCTTCAGAACCGGTATCCCAGCCCCACGGAGATGCTCGCGGCATTGAAGCCGGATTCCGGAGAACTGTAGTGGCCCCGGATTTCGGCATCCACACTGGTGCTCATGCGGTACCCGAAGCCGACACTGCCGCCCCAGCGGACGGTGCGGGTGGAATTGCCCCCCCGGGTCAGCTCCCAGCCGTAGGCCCCGACGCCCGCCACGAGGTAGGGCCCCAGGAGGTTGGGGTCTTCGTCAGGGCGGAAGAACTTGATCCCCTCCACATCGAAATGGAAGACCCTGGCCCGGTCATCCCCGGTGAGCCCGCCACCCAACCCCTTGCCCATCACATCCATGCCCCCCACCAGACGCACGGCATAACCGTCCTCCAGTTGATGCTCCAGAAAGATGCTGAGTCCGAGACCCACGGGCCCGGAGGCGTCCTTGAGATCCCCGATGGGGTAGTCCAAACGGGCCTGGACGCCCATGTATTTGGGATCCGCATCCTGGGCCCCCAGGGCCAGGGCAAAGACGGGGCAGAGCCAGAGAGCAGGACGCATGATCAACCTCGGTAGCCTGAAACCACCCTATCCCAGCTCCCCTGAGCCTTCAAAATCAATTCCGCCACGGAGCGCAGAACCCCCCTCCCCCCGGGAACAGGGACCACGTAGTGGCAGGCCTCCAGGATCTCCTGGGCTGCATCCGCCGGGCAGCAGGCCAGTCCCACCCTGCTGAGGAGGGGCAGGTCCGGGAGGTCATCCCCCAGGTGAGCCACCTGGTCCGGCCGCAGGGCGTATTTGGCGCAGAGCTGCTCCAGGATCGGCAGCTTGGCCAAGTGGCCCGCGAAACAGTCCTCGACCTTGAGCCCCTCGGCCCGCTTCCGGGTAGCCGGGGAATCCAGGCCCGAGATGAAGGCCACAGGGATCTGGCACCCCTGAAGCCACTTGATGGCCGCCCCGTCCCGGACGTTGAAGGACTTGGTGTGGCCGATCTCCAGCCCGAAGTGGAGCGAACCGTCCGTGAGGACCCCGTCCACATCAGTGCAGACCAGCCTGATGTTGCGCGCACGTTCAAGGAGACTTTGCATGAGGAAGAGTCTAGCCGAGGGCCGCGGGGAACGCCTCGGCACACAAATACGAATCCCGACCATGAGCATGCCCAAGCCTCCCAGGGCTGTGGAGGGGTCCACAGCCCTGGGAGGCTTGGGCATGAGCTCGGTCTCAACCCGGGGGCTGTAGCCCCAGACTACGGGGGGGCCTATCTAGCTATCCCTGGGCTAGTTTGCACCGCGAAACGCTGTCCTCAGGCCTTGACGACCAGCTTGCCGCCGCTGGGCAGGTCGTAGCTGCCGGCTTCGGCACCGAAAGCGGTGATGGTCACACCCTTGAGGGCATCCAGCTGGGCCGGATAGACGTCGGCGATCAGGGTGACCGTCGAATCGGCGGTGGCGGTCCACTTGCTGGCCTGGTCGAGGGCCAGGTTGCCGTTGAGGATGGCGCCCCGGTAGGTCACGGCAGCCATGGAAATCCACATGCCACGCTCCGGATCCTCGTGCAGCAGGTCGCCCTCGAGGTTCATGTTCTTGAACACCACGTTGACACCATAGGGCGTGGCGCTGGGCACGGTGGCGCAGGGGTCGTCGTTCTTGATGGTGCGCACCAGAACCTTGTTGCCGGCCGTGATTTCGACGGCATCAAATTCCAGCTGGGTGTTCTCGCTCTTGACCAGGACAACGTCCTTGCCGGTGACGATGGAACCGCCGTTGACGAACAGCGAGCTGACTTCTTCAGGCACGCCGCAGACATTGTGGCTCAGCACGAAATAGGTGGCGCACTTCGACACGCAGTTGTTGAAGGTCATGTCGCCTTCGCCGGCGATGATCCCCGCCATGCCGTCCACATCGAAACGGCAGTTGTTGAAGACGTCATGGCAATCGGGGTCAGCGTAGGCGCCATAGCCCTTCTTGGTGGCGATCACGTCACAATCATTGGCTTCGAGGTAGACAAAGCCTTCGGCCACTTCGGTGGACAGGGCGCCCCAGCCGTCGCAGATGATCTTGCACTTGTTGAAGTAGGTGTAGGAGTTGCTCATGCTGCAGTGGGTGCGGCAGTTGCCACCGATCTCCAGGGGGGGAGGCGGCGTCTGCATGAGGCCAGCAGCCGGAGCATAGCCCTCGCCAAAGGGTTCGCCATGGGCATAGAGCACCGAGTTGTTGACCCGCAGGGTGCTGAACTTTTCGGCCACCGAGCAGAAGCGGCTCTTGCCGGCGGTATCGATCACGACGTTGTTGGCCGTCAGGTCACCGTGCTGGGTGACCGCGAGGCCAACGGCAGGGCTGCAGACACCCGTGCCACTGCCGTGCAGGGCCATCACGGCGTTGTCGACCGTCACCTTGGAGGCGCCACCTTCGACATAGACACCCCCACCGGTGCCCTTGTAATCGACCACCAGCAGATCCTTCGCCGAGTTGTCGGAGTACTCGCCGCCGAAACGGATGGACGCATCGCATTCGGCGGCCACAGCCTTGCCGTCCTTGATGCACACGGCGGCCTTGGAGGCCGGGGCGCCCTGGAACCAGTTGATGATGGGCTTGCCCGGGTTGAGACCGGCATTGACACCCATGATGATGTCTTCGGTCTTGACGGACAGCGTGGACGGCAGCCGGGACGGCTTGCTGACTTTCTTGGCTTTGATCATGCTCATTGTGTGAACCCCTTTTGCAATTCAGGAGCGGTCACTCTCGACCGCGACTAGGTTGATTTGTCTACTTCTTCCAGCGGATGACACCGCCGAGGAGGTTGGGATCCAGGTTCCAGACCATGTCGTAGGCCTTGGAAATATCCTCGAACTCGAAGCGGTGGCTGATCAGGGGCGTGATATTGAGGGACCCGAACTTGATGAGGTTCAGGATGACCCGGATATCCTCATCGCTGGTCCAGGTATCGGAGTTGACGTAGCGGACAAGGTTGTCGCCCATGACCGGGGGCCACTCGCCCTTGATGGTCAGGTCGGCCCGCTTGAGGGCGAAGGGCTTGGAGTTGATGTAGCCGCCGATGAGGGTGGCGCCCTTCTGCATCAGGTTGTTGTCGTACTGGGGGGCGTCGCCGCCGTGGACCTGGGACATCATCATGACCCGGCCGCGCTCGGAGACCAGCTCGAAGGCCTGATCCAGGGGCTTGCGGGCACCGGTGGCCTCGAAGATCACGGGG
>NZ_KI912268.1:2851765-3099270 GCF_000242615.2 Holophaga foetida DSM 6591 | reverse complement strand
GCCAGCGGCCACCACCTGAGCCGCACCCAGTGGGGTGTCCTCCGCTTCGGCCTACGGCCTACGCTCCAGACACCCCACGGGCTCATACAACAAGGGGGTCAATATTCGTGTCGCCGGGTGGGTTAATTTTCATGTCGCTTGACAGTCGTCTGGCGATGCGTCAACATCGCGATGACCAAGGAGCCTTCATTTACATGGAATTGCTAGCTTTCTTACTGCGCGGGCCCGCCACACGGCGCCACCCCCGCCGCGGAGCGGCTTCGTTCAACTGCTAACTTACCTAGGATTTCCGTCGTGGATTCTTCCAAAGAGGTCATGTGGTTGACTCATCCAGTATGAAAGGCATCCCAAAACCGTCCAACGCGAAATTGGAATCAATGAGATCCCCGAGACTCCAGGAGTAAATATATTATTAATCAAAATAACGGCAAATGTGCCAAAAATGGTGCATTTTTAATTATTAAGCTATTTTATTGAGGAAGTTTTTTCTATAACCAACAGGCAGTCCGGGATAGCCACAGCCCCAGGATCGATCACCCTTAGCCTCAAATTCGATTGAAACCCTGCAGGAACGTAGGCAGAAGAGGGCTGCTCGCCTCGGCTCTCCAGGCCACAACGAACTCAACCTCCATATCCTCCCCCTCCAACTCCAGGGCTCGAATGCGGGCATTGCCGTATTCCTGGAGAATCTGCCGCGGCTGTATGGCAATCCCTCGCCCCATCCCGATAGCCATGAAGAGGGAGGGAAAATCCGGCGAATATTCAGTCAGGCCGGAGTCCAGACCGAACTTGACGCACAGGGCTTTGTGCCATTTGACCCCAAGCCCCCCAATGCTCTCGGCAAGACTCAACAGGGGCTGCCCTTTAAGGTGCGAAAGGCTCAAGTTCTTCCGACTGGCGAAGGGGTGATCTTCCGACATGACCGCCACCATGCGATCCCTCAGAACCACTTGGCTCTGGATTCCAACCGGAGAGATGTGTTCAAAGGTCGGGGCGAATCCGCAATCGATCTCCCCCGCCAGGATGGCGTCAAACATGTGGGCAAGGGAGACATGCATCGTCTTGACTCGCACCCCTGGGCAGGCCATCGAGAACGCCCGGATGAGCCCCGGAAGCGTCTGCATCAGAACCCCGTCCAGGAATCCGATGGTCAAGGCACCCCCCTCCCCAGTGCCAATGCCCTTGGCCTGGAGGACAATTCGCTCGTAATCGAGCAACAGGCCGCGCACCCGCTCCGAAAAGAGGCGCCCGGCCTCAGTCAGCGAGATTGAATTATGCCCACGCTGGAAAAGGTTCTGGCCAAGGGACTGCTCCAGACACCCGATTTGGTAGCGGATACCGGGCCGGGTTCTGAGGGTGCTCTGTCCTGCCCTGGTGAAGCTTTGTGAAGATGCAACAGCATGGAAACACTGAAGCTGGCGGATGTCCATGCACAGACCAGGACTGGCTCCCCTTTCATGATCTCCTTTGGAAGAAGGCAGGTATTGGGCCACCAAACCCTCGTATTCGGCACACAATCTTTGCATTTGGTCAAAGAAGTACAGTCCGGCCGGCGTAAGGCGCACTCCCCGGGTGTTCCGGGCAAAAAGCCTCAGTCCTTGGGAGCGCTCCAGGGACGCCACCTGATAGCTGATGGTCGGCTGAGTCATGCCAAGGCGTTCCGCGGCCTTGCTGAAGCTCAGACAATTTGCCACAGCCATGAAACCGCGTAACTGACGCGCATCCATCGGAACTCCCCAGATCCAAGCCTAGCGGGGTTTGAGAGTCCCGGCTTGAGTTCAGAGCGAAAGAGACCCTATCAGGCCATTTCCCCCACTTTTCCATCTTGCACCAAACAACAACCATATTATCATTCAGTTGTTGAGATTGCCATGAAACCCCACCTGACCAACCCCATGATCGAAGAAGTGAGTGAGCTCTTTGCGGCTCTGGGGGATCCCTCCCGCCTCAAGATCCTCCGTTCGTTGCTGGACGCGGGCACTCCCCTGAGCCAGGGCGCTCTTGCCGAGGCTGCGGGGCTCTCCCAGGCCAATGCCAGCAAGCACCTGGCATGCCTGTCCAGGGTCGGACTGGTGCTGCGGGAACCCCAAGGCAACAGCGTCTTTTTCAGGCCGGTGCTGCCTTTGGTCGAAGAGATCTGCGGGATTGTTTGTGGTCACGTAAGCGAGCGGGTTCGGAGTTCCTATAAGGCCTTGAGTTGACTTTTTTTAGGCTGGAGTATTCCTACATGGTTAACAAGACAATGCTATTAATTCCCTTCACGGTTCTCCAACTCTGGGGCGGGGAACCCCTGTCCATCCAGGACGCCATTCGGCGAGCCTGGCGGGACCAGGCCGGTTTGCAGGCAGGCGAGGCCTTGGTGAACCGCGCCAGGGCCGAATCCGAGGCCATGAAGGCCCTGCGCCTCCCCACCCTCACCACCTCCGCAGGCATCCAGCGCACGGACGAGCCCATGATGGTCTTCGGCACACGCCTGAACCAGGCCAGGATCAGCCAGGCGGACTTCATGCCGGACCGCCTCAACCACCCGGACGCACTGACGGCCTTCGGGATGTCGCTGAACCTGAACCAGCCCATCTACGCCGGGGGACGCATCCAGGCTGCCGGACGGGCCGGGGAGGCGATGGCCCAGTCCGAGGCTTCCCTCCAGGCCCATCGCCGCCAGCAGGTGGCCATGGGGGTGGTCCAGGCCTACTTCGGCACCCAGGCAGCTCGGCAGGGGCTCGCCTATGCCGAGGACACCCTGCGCCAAGCCCAGGAAACGGAACGATTCGTCCAGGCCCGGGTGGACCAGGGGCTCATGCTCAGGTCTGAAGCCTTGCGGGCATCGGCCTTCCGGGCCCAGGCAGAGGCGGCTCAGGCCGAAGCCCGGCAGCGGATGGCCTCGGCCAAGTCTGGCCTGGAACTGCTCATGGGCACTTCGGTCCAGGACGCGGACCTGAATTCCAGCATCGAAGGTCCGCTCGAAGGAGCCCCCCCTGCGCAGCCGCGGGGCGATCTCCAGGCAGCCCAGTTCCAGGTCCAGGCCGCCCATGAGGGGGTCAAGGCCAGCCGGGGCAGCCTCCTGCCCGAGGTGGGGCTCAGCGCCGCCTGGGGCACAGCCCGCTATACCTGGAATAGTGGGGGAACCTGGACCAACCTGGGCATCGGGGCCAAGTGGACGATCTTTTCCGGGCCGGAACGCCGCCGCCTGGAGGTGGCGAGGGCTTCGGAACGGGCTGCGGCCCTGAACCTCAGATGGCAGGAGCAGCAGGCCTCCCGGGAAGCGGAGGAGGCAAGACGGGCCGTCGAGACCGCCCAGGTCCGCCTCAGATCCGCCCGGGAAGCCATGACCGCCTCGGAGTCCGTGCGCTCCCTGCGTCAGGCCCGTCACCGGGAAGGCCTCCTGCCCCTGGTGGAGGTGCTGGACGCAGAGAGCGGCCTGTCAGGGGCCCGGGCCCTGCTCCTCGCCAGCCAGCTGGATCTCCGCATCAGCCAAGCCCAACTCGCCCTTGCCCTGGGCCAGCCCGTCGAAGGAGTGCAGCCATGAGCCACCCCCCCATCCTCACGGCCATGAGCGCCGTTCTGGTCTTCGGTCTCGCCTGTGGCCATCCGTCCAAGACAGAAGGCCCTTCCCTTCCGACGGCCCGGGTGAAGCTGATCCAGGCAAGCTCCGCCGAACAGCAGGGCTGGGTCGCTGGCACCCTCACCTCGACCCAGCGAGCCACCCTTTCCACTCGCATGGCCGCCTCGGTGCGGCGGGTCCATGTCTCGGAGGGTGCCAAGGTTGCCGCGGGCACCCTGCTGGTGAGCCTCGCGGATGAGGATCTCCAGGGGGGGCTCAAGGCTGCCGAAGCGGGAATGGCCGCCGCCAAGGCCCACCACCAGCGGATCAGCAATCTGGCCCAGCAGGGCGCAGCCACCCCCAGCGAACTGGAGATGGCCCAGAGCCAGCTGGCCCAGGCCCAGGCAGGCGTGGCAGCGATCAGGGCCAATCTGGCATTCACCCAGATCCGGGCGCCCTTTTCGGGGGTCATCCAGGCTCGAAGGGTCAACGAGGGAGATTTCGTGGGCCCCGGTGCTCCCCTGGTGGAATTGGAGGGCCAGGGAGCCATGGAGTTGACCGCGTCCATTTCTGAGCAGGAGAGCAAGGGCCTCCGGATGGGCCAGAGGCTTGCCTTTGAAGTTGAAGGGGTCCCGGGCCAGGCCGAGATTACAGCCCTGGCCCCGGGGGGCGACCCGATCTCCCACCGCTCCGCCCTCCGGGCCCGGGTGCTCAAGGGTGGCCCAGCTCTGCGCACCGGAAGCTTCGCCCGTCTGCTCCTGCCAGCCAAGCCCCAGCCCCAGACCACCACCCCCTTCGTGCCCCAGACAGCCCTGGTCCAGCGGGGTGAACTGAACGGCGTCTTCGTGGCCAAGGACGGCAAGGCCCAGCTTCGCTGGCTCTCCCTGGGGGAGCGCCTTGGGGATCGTTTCCCGGTGCGGGCCGGACTCCAAAGCGGGGAAGGCGTGATCGACAGCCCCGGTGACCTCAAGGATGGGCAGCCCATCGAGGTGATGAAATGATCGACAAGCTCAAGCTGGGCCTGGCAGGACGTTTGGCCCGGACCTTCCTCCGAAGCAAGCTGACACCCCTCCTGGTGCTGGCCGCCCTTCTGCTGGGCTTCCTGGCGGTGGCCCTCACCCCCCGGGAGGAGGAACCCCAGATCGTGGTGCCCATGGTGGACCTCTACGTCCCCTACCCCGGCGCCAGCCCCCGGGAGATCGAAAGCCAGGTCACCACCCCCCTGGAGAAGCGCCTCTGGGGCATCCCCGGGGTGGAGTACGTCTACAGCACCAGCCGCCCGGGCATGGCCCTCATCACGGTGCGATTCAAGGTCAACGAGCCCCAGGAACCCAGTCTGGCGAAGGTCCACCAGGAGGTGGACGCCCACCCCGAGATCCTGCCGGTCCAGGCCATGAAGCCCCTGGTGCGGCTCCAGACCATCGATGACGTCCCCTTCCTGGTGCTCACCCTGCACGGAGAGAACCAGAGCTCGGGCCAGCTCCGGGCCATGGCCGACGAGCTGGGCAAGGAGCTTTCCCATGTGCCGGACACCGCCCAGGTGAAGGTCGTAGGCGGCGCGCGCCGGGTGGTGCGCATTGAGCCCGATCCCGATCGCCTGCGCAGCCTCGGCCTCTCCCTGGCCGAACTCCAGCCCGCCCTCATGGCCGCCGATGCCCAGCTCCCCGCCGGAGCCCTGGTGGACCGGGGCCAGCGTACGGCCCTGGAGGGCACGGACTTCATGCTGGACTCCTCCGAAATCAAGCGCCTGGTGGTGGCGGTGCGCAACCAGCGTCCCATCTACCTGGGAGACGTGGCCACGGTCACCGATGGACCTGAACCCACACCGCCCCTGGTGGCCTACGGCACCAAGGGCTCTTTCCAGAGCGCCGTGAGCCTGACCCTCTCCAAACGGGCGGGCACCAACGCCACCGCCCTGTCGGAAAAGGTCCTGGCCAAAGTGGAGGCCCTCCGGGGCGGTCTGGTGCCCCGGGAACTCCAGCTCACGGTGACCAGGAACTATGGCGAGACCGCCGGTGAGAAGTCCAACGAGCTCATCGAGCATCTCCTGATCGCCACCCTCAGCGTCATCGCCCTCATCGGCCTCGCCATGGGCTGGCGCTCGGCGGTCGTCGTCGGTGTGGCTGTCCCGGTGACCCTGGCCCTCACCCTGCTCCTTACCTACCTCCTGGGCTACACCCTGAACCGGGTCACCCTCTTCGCGCTCATCTTCTCCATCGGCATCCTGGTGGACGACGCGATTGTCGTGGTCGAGAACATCCACCGCCACATGCATCTTCCTGGGCAGCATAACACCTTCGCCCGCATCGTGGTGGAGGCAGTGGACGAGGTCGGCAACCCCACCATCCTGGCCACCTTTGCGGTCATCGCCGCCATCCTGCCCATGGGTTTTGTCCGGGGCATGATGGGCCCCTACATGCGCCCCATCCCCATCGGGGCCTCCCTGGCCATGATCTTCAGTCTGGCCATCGCCTTCATCATCAGCCCCTGGGCCGCCATGAAGGTCTTCAGGAAAGAGGGCCACGCCGCCGAAACCGCCGCCGTGGAGACGAAGCCCGAGGACTGGAGCACCCGCCTCTATCGCAGGGTCATGGAGGCCCTGCTCCTGAAGCCCAGGGTCCGCCTGGCCTTCTTCGCGGGTGTGCTGGCGCTCTTCGCCGGAGTCCTCTCCCTGGTGGGCTTCGGGTTGGTGAAGGTCAAGATGCTGCCCTTCGACAACAAGTCGGAATTCATGGTGCAGCTCGATCTCCCGGCGGGTACTCCCCGGGAAGACGCCATGGCCGCAGCCCAGACCCTGGCCCGGCGCCTCATGCAGGAGAGCGTGGTCAAGGATGTCCAGGTCTACGCCGGAGACGCGGCCCCCTTCACCTTCGTGGGGATGGTGCGCCACAGCTTCCTGCGCCAGGAGGCCGAGATGGCCGATATCCAGGTGAACCTCGTGCCCAAGGGGGACCGGAAGGAGCAGAGCCACGCCATCGTCATGCGCCTGCGCCCCGAACTCCTGAGGCTCCCCATGCCCGTTGGCACCCGTTTGAAGCTGGTGGAGATCCCCCCGGGTCCGCCGGTCATGGACACCCTCGTGGCAGAGGTCTACGGCCCCACAGAGCAGGAGCGGGAGCGTCTCTCCAGAGAGATCCTGGGGGCCTTCAAGAGCGTGGACGGCGTGGTGGATGTGGATTCCACCCTCAACCCCACTTCCCCCAAAATCAGCTTGGTGCTGGACCGGGAGAAAGCCGCCCTCCACGGCGTAGCCCCCAATCACGTGGTCCAGACCCTCTATCTGGCGGGCCAGGGCCATGAGCTGGGCACCTTCCATGTCCTGAAAGGCGCGGCTCAGGTTCCGGTCATCCTCCAACTGCCCGAAACCGCCCGTCAGCACCTGGACAGCCTCCTTCAACTCACGGTCCCCGGCGCCCGGGGTGCAGTACCCGTCTCCGAACTGGTGCAGGTGGAGCAGGGGCATGAGAATGCCGCCATCTTCCACAAGAACCTGATGCCCGTGAGCTACGTCTTCGGGGACCTGGCGGGCACCATCGAAAGCCCGGTCTACGCCCTGGCCGCCCTCAACAAGAAGATCGACGCCCTCAAGGGCACCGATGGGAAGCCCGTCGCCCGCCTGGGTCTGGCCCACCCAGAAAACACCGAGAACCTGATCATGAAGTGGGACGGCGAGTGGCACATCACCCTGGAGGTCTTCCGGGATCTGGGCCTGGCCTTCGCCGCCGTGCTGGTACTAATCTTCGTGCTGGTGGTGGGCTGGTTCGAAAGCTTCACGGTGCCCTGGGTCATCCTGGTACCCATCCCCCTCTCCCTCATCGGCATCATCCCCGCCCATGGGCTCCTGGGAGCTTTCTTCACTGCCACCAGCATGATCGGCTTCATCGCCGGGGCCGGCATCATCGTGCGCAACAGCATCATCCTGGTGGACTTCATCGAGCTGAAGCTCCGGGAGGGAGCCACCCTGGAGCACGCCGTGGAGGAAGCAGGCGTGGTGCGATTCCGCCCCATGCTCCTCACCGCCGCCGCAGTCATGGTGGGCTCCTCGGTGATGCTGGCGGATCCCATCTTCCAGGGCCTCGCCATCAGCCTCATGGCTGGAGAAGTGGCCGCCACGGTACTTTCCCGTCTTGCCGTGCCCGTTCTCTACTACCTCGTGGCCCGCCGGGGGCGTGCCGAGGAACTCCGTCGCCAGGGCTCCCTTCCTGCGTCCAATGATTAGGAGGTCAAAATGAATGCCGACCGCATCGTACACACTTTCGCGGGCACCCTCATCCTCGCCAGCCTAGCCCTGGCCCACTGGCACAGCCCCTATTGGCTCTGGCTCACGGTCTTTGTCGGATTGAACCTCTTCCAGAGCGGTCTCACCAACTGGTGCCTCGGGACCAGGATCCTGGTCAAGCTGGGCGTACCCAAAGATGGTGCCTGCGGATTATAGTGATTCCCATGACCAAGCGAGCTGAACTCAAAGCCACCCTCTTCGCCCTGGGCATCCTTATGCTCTTCCCGGGCTGTAACCGGAGCAGCCCCCCCCGCCCCTCCACCCCTTCGACAAGCGGAGTGCTCCACCTGACCACCGCTTCCTTCGAGGGGGCCCTGGGCCAGGAGAAGCCTGTCCTGGTGGATTTCTGGGCCCCATGGTGTGGTCCCTGCCGAACCCAGGGCCCCATCCTTGAGGAGGCCGCCGCCCAGATCGGGGATCGTGCCGTCGTGGGCAAGGTGAATGTGGACGAAGAAGCGGCTCTGGCCAAGCGCTTCGACATCCGGGCCATCCCCACCCTGATCGTCTTCAGGAAGGGACAGGAGATCCAACGGTTCACAGGTGTCCAACAGGCGGCGACCCTCACCAGTGCCCTTGAGAACTAGCCGTGCTCTATTCCGCCATCCGCCTCATCGTCCTCATCTTTCTGGCGCTGTTTGTCCTGCGGGTTCTGCTTGGGGCGTTCCGGGGATTTACCGGGGGTTTGAACGTGGAGGAACTTGCCGAGCTCAAGCGCCGCAATGCCCTGGTGCTCGATGTGCGCACCCAGGCCGAGTTTGCTGATGGCCATGTGGCCGGAAGCCTCAACATACCGCTGAACGAACTCCCGGACAGGCTGAAAGAGCTGGACCCCGCGCGCCCCATCCTCGCCTGCTGCGCAAGTGGAGCAAGAAGCTCCAGAGCCAAGCGGATCCTGAACTCCGCGGGATTTGCCTTGGTATACAACGTGGGTCCCTGGAGGAATGCGAGGTAGCAGATGGACTCCCGAAGGCCCTTGGAAGATTTCTCAAAAAAATCACTGAGGTTTTTCCAATCCCTGCCGATGATTGGAAGGTAGTCCACCACCCAAGCAAGTGAGGCATTCAATGGAGATCACCCGGACAGGCGCGACGCTCAATCCAGCGATGGATCGGACCCTTGAGCCCAAAAAAGCTGCCGGGGAACAGAAGACGGATGCCCAGGCGAGCGCTGCCACCACGGCCTCGGCTGACGGGGAGGCCCAGGTCGCAGAGGATGCCTCCAACCTGAAGTCCTTCGCTTACGGTGCATTGGACCTCGATGAGCCCGATGAGCAGGCTGCCGAGACGGACAGCGCCTACACCGCCGGCAAGTGGCTTGGAGCCGCTGCCAAAGTGGGGGCGGTCATCTCCCTGCTGGTCTGAGACTGTCCAGGAATGGCATGAGCGGCCATTCGCACAGGCAGCATCAGACTTCCCATCCCGCAGCCCAGGATTTGCGCTCCTCCGGACCAATGAAGGTCCAGGCGAGGATCCGGCTTTTCTTCTGCCCCTGAGCCATCTCGATGGTTCGGAACTCCGTGGCTCCCGCCTGCTTCAGCGCCGCCCGCAGCCCCGGGAGGCTGGCGGATTTGGAGACAAGGCTTGTGAACCAGAGGCAGCGGGTCGGAATACCAGCGCTCTCCTCAATCATCCGCCGCACGAAGGCAGCTTCGCCGCCTGAGCACCACAGCTCTGCTCCCTGCCCTCCGAAGTTCAGCACAGGAGCCTTCCTTTCGCCGGCCTCCCGCCCCAGGTTCCGCCACTTCCGCAGGGTGCCCTCCCGTGCCTCCCTGAGAGAGGCGTGAAAGGGGGGATTGCACATCGAGAGTTCGAAGACCTCATCTGCCTTCACGACCCCGCTGAAGATCCTTTCAGGGGTATCCTGGCGCCGCAATTCGATCGCTGTGGCAAGCCCTGGGTTGTAATGGAGAATGTTCTTCGCGGCGGCCAGCCCTCTGGCATCGATATCCGAACCCACGAAACGCCATCCGTACTCGCAATGCCCCAGGATCGGATAGATGCAGTTGGCTCCGACGCCGATATCCAGAACCCGGATGCTGCCCCCCTTCGGGATGGCGCCGCCATGGCAGGAGCCCAGGAGATCCGCGAGGTGATGGATGTAGTCCGCCCGGCCCGGAATGGGGGGACAGAGGAACTCCGCCGGAATCTCCCAGTGCTCCACCCCATAGACGTGCTTCAGCAGGGCCTTGTTCAGGGCCCTGACAGCCTGTGGATTGGCAAAATCGGTCGACAGGTCCCCGTACGGGTTCACCGCAACGAAAGGCCCCAGTTCCGGGCAGCTCCTCACAAGGCTACCGAAGTCGTAGCGTCCCCGGTGCGGGTTCCGGGGGTGCAAGCCCTTCGAATCACTCCCAGGCTCGGCCTTCTTCACTACCACTGGTTTTCGTTTTCCCATACCTGTACGACTCCTTCCTGGGGCCATCCAGTATGGAACGGTGGCGTCCTCGATAGGAGACGAACGGTTACATCGATTTTTTAAAATCAGGAGACAGAAATACCGTATACTGAGGGCTACCCGCCTATTGTGCGGACCCCAAAAAGCGTTGCCTACTTGCCTGGAAGGAACAATGCATACACCTCCAGGTACAAGAACAGGAAGTCGTCATGGCTCAAGGCACCGTCAAGTGGTTCAACGCAGAAAAGGGTTTCGGATTCATCACCCCCGATGAAGGTGGCACGGACCTCTTCGTGCACCATTCCTCCATCGAAACGTCAGGGTTCCGCACCCTGGACGAGAATCAGCGCGTCAGCTTCCAGGTAGGCCAGGGCCAGAAGGGCCCCCAGGCCACCAACGTCCAGAAGATCTAGTTCCACTCGATCTAAAACCAAGAGAACCCCGGGCTATGCCCGGGGTTCTCTTGGTTTAGGAAGCTCAGATGACGCCCTGGGCGATCATGGCGTCAGCGACCTTGACGAAGCCGGCCACATTGGCGCCGTTCACGTAGCTGACCGTGCCATCAGCGCGGCGGCCGTACTGGCAGCAGGCCTCGTGGATGCTGCACATGATGCCGTGGAGACGGGCGTCGACCTCTTCCCGAGTCCAGGAGAGGCGCATGGCGTTCTGGCTCATCTCCAGACCGGAGGTGGCCACACCGCCAGCGTTGCTGGCCTTGCCGGGCACGTAGAGCACCCGGTTGTCCTCGAAGACCTTGACCGCATCGAGGGTGCAGGGCATGTTGGCGCCCTCAGCCACGCAGACAGCGCCGTTCTTCAGCAGGGTGGCGGCATCGTTGCCATCAAGCTCGTTCTGGACAGCACACGGGAGGGCCACGTCGACAGGCACGTTCCAGGGGCGGACGCCCTCCAGGAGCTTGACGCCGCTGACACGCTTGGCATAGTCGGCCACGCGCCCACGCAGGCTGTTCTTCACATCCATGAGGATGGCCAGCTTCTCGGGGGTGAAACCGGCCTCATCCAGGATGGTCCCGCTGGAGTCGGAGACGGTCAGGACCTTGGCCCCCAGCGCCATGGCCTTCTCCACAGCGTACTGGGCCACGTTGCCGGAGCCGGAAACGCTCACCTTCATGCCGTCGAAGCTGCGCCCCTTGGTCTTAAGCATTTCCTGGGCGATATAGACCGTTCCGTAGCCCGTGGCTTCCGGACGGATCAGGGAACCTCCAAAGCTCAGGCCCTTCCCGGTGAATACGCAATCCGCACGATTGCTGAGCTTCTTCATCATGCCGGTCAGGAAGCCAACCTCGCGGCCACCGACGCCGATGTCGCCGGCGGGAACATCGGTGTCGGAACCGACGTGGCGGAAGAGTTCGGTCACGAAGGCTTGACAGAAACGCATGACCTCGTTGTCGCTCTTGCCCTTGGGATCGAAGTCCGAGCCTCCCTTTCCGCCACCCATGGGCAGGGTGGTGAGGGAGTTCTTGAAGGTCTGCTCGAAGGCGAGGAACTTCAGGATCGACAGATTGACGGAGGGATGGAAGCGGAGTCCGCCCTTGTAGGGGCCGATGGCGGAGCTGTGCTGGATGCGATAGCCACGGTTGATCTGGACCTCACCCTTGTCGTTCACCCAGGCCACCCGGAACGTGATGACCCGCTCGGGCTCCACAAGGCGGTCCAGCAGACCGTTTTCGGCGAACTTGGGATTCTCCTGGATGAATGGCCAGAGGCTTTCCATCACCTCCGTAACCGCCTGAAGGAACTCAGGCTGACCCGGATTGCGTTTGGAGACATGCTCCAGGAAACTCGGAAGAGTTTGAAGACTCACGACTAAACCTCCATATTTTGACCCGTAGGCTGATTGATTTTGATTATGAAATAAAATCCAGGAATCCGTACACCATTTTGTTCCAATCCCACAGATACACAAGGAGCCAATCCCATCTTTTGGGATTTAAATATAGTTATAAAAAGATTTGCAATCATCATACCATACGCACACCGGGACACCTCCGGCCCAGGCCCCCGTCAGACAGGCAGGCCACCAGTTACGGGAACGCGAGGGGCGCATGGCGCCTCCACTCGTTCATCGCAAAGCGCTGAACTACAGTTTGATCAGGTACAGGGCGGCGTCTTCCCCATCCCGGTAGTAGGCCCTGCGCAGCCCCTGAACCTTCCAGCCCTCGGATTCATAAAGGGTCCGGGCCGCTTTGTTGGAGACCCTCACTTCAAGGCGAGCTTCCACGATCCCCAGCTCCCGCAGCCCCTTGACCGATACCCTGAGCAGGGCACGCCCCACACCTTCCCGGCGAGAGGCCGGGGCCACAGCAATACGCAAAAGCTCGGCCTCCCCCAGGGACGGGTATACGGACCAGCGAGCGAAGCCTTTTTCCCCGCAGCCCCAGAGCAGCTCATGCTCTGCCATGGAACCCCAGACTTGGGCGAAGCAGCTCTGCTCCAGGGCATCCACCCAGGTCGGCAGCTCCGATCCCGGCCCCAAGGGCAGGATGCGAGTCACCGGGCAAGCCCCTGACGGAGTGCGGGAGAGAGATGGGTCGAGGCCGCCGGGAAGTTGACCTCGGCGTCGGTTTCACGAAGGTAGAAGGGCACCAGAGGGGATTCGGGCACCTGACCCACCCGCTCCCGGCAAAGGGCCACCAACCCCCTGAGGGTGGCATCCCCTTCGTCGGGTAGCTTGATGGGACAGGGCCCCAGAATTGGATCCAGGCGAGAATGAAAGGCCTGGGGCGCCCACCAGGGCAGCCCACCCAGGTGATGCGGAAGGGAGGCCATGGGCCGCCTCTCGGCCTCGCTGAGGGCAGCCCCCCCCCATTTCTGGACGAAGGCCTCCTGGCGCTGGCCATCCAGCAGGATCCAGAAGGGACCGGGCACACCGGCCTCACCAAGAGCCTTTGCCCGCAGCTCGAAAGCGGAAAAGCCCCATGTGGGCAGCCCCGTGAGAGCCAGGCCCTCAGCGGTGGCCACACCGATCCGCAGGGACGTGAAGCCGCCGGGCCCAACGCAGGCCGCCACCCCTGTGAGCCTGGCGGGACCGGCCCCGGCCTCAGCCATCAACTCGCTGATGGCCGGCAGCAATGCGTGGCTGTGGCTGTGCCCCTGGCCCACCGGAATCCCCCGCGTCCAAGCCCGGTCCCCCGCCACAAGGGCGAGGTGCAAGCGCTCCGTCGTGGAATCGATGCCCAGAATCATGGCCGCCTCCAACGCGAAAAGGCGGCCCCACGATCGCGGGAACCGCCTTGGGCCGTTCAGCCGAATGGAATCAGACGTTCTTGACGACCTTGCCGGCCTGGAGGCAGGAGGTGCAGACGCGGATGCGACGGGGCACACCGTTGACCAGGGCACGCACGCTCTGAAGATTGGGATTCCAGCGGCGGTTGGTGATGTTGTTAGCGTGGGACACGTTGTGTCCGAACTGGGGCTTCTTTCCGCAAACTTCGCACTGACGGGACATAGTGACCTCTCGAAACCGGGTACGGCGACACCAAAGGAGGATTAGTTTAGCAAATTTTCCAAGGATCACAAGGTCAAATCACCGAGCCCACCCCAGGCCTGCAAACCGATTGTCTGCCCGTTTACGGCGATATGTCGTATGACCAGCCCCCACCCGGCTTTTCAGACCATGACTCCTGGGACATTCAGCGGTAATATATGAGATTCGGCCAGGGTAGCGGCCTGATTTTGGAGCGCCCCCCGACTGACTATCCATGCCACCGATGCGCCCAGGCGCACCCTTCAGAGGTTCCACATGTCCCATTCCACCAACCCCGGCAATCCCGCAGTGATTGGACTCACCGGGTTCGGCATGACCACCCTCGTGCTGCAGCTCCACAACCTCGGCCTCTGTGGCCTCGGCCCCGTCTTCGCCCTCGGCCTGGTCTTCGGCGGCGCCGCCCAGTTCTGGGCTGGTCTCCAGGAGCTCAAGATCGGAAACAATTTCGGCGCCTGCGCCTTCGTGGGCTACGGCTCCTTCTGGATCAGCCTGATCCTGATCCTCCTCTCCGGCCGCTTCAACCTCTTCCCGGTCCAGCCCCACGACCTGCTCTGGTTCCTGGTGGCCTACACCATCTTCACGGCCATCCTGTGGGTTGCCGCCCTCAAGATTTCCAAGAACCTGGCCGTGGTGTTCACCCTGCTTCTGCTCGGCTTCATCTTCCTGGATCTGGACCACATGGGCCTGGAGATCTTCAAGAAGATCGCCGCCATCGACCTGATCCTTTGCGCCGGATCCGCCATCTATGGCGCCGCCAAGATCTTCTACGGCGACATTTTCTGCAAGGGCGAGTGCGCCAAGCACTGAGAAAGCAACGGAGTTATAGGATGATGAGAACGCGGCTTCGGCCGCGTTCTTCGCATGATGAGGGAAAGCGCATGGGTGTAATCATTGGAGCCAGGCTGGGACAGTTCGCGACCTGGTTCAACCAGTTCGGGTGGGCCAAGGTCGAGAAACTGCTATTGGTCGTCGTGACCTGTCTCATCTTCCTCTGGGCCATCAGCCTGGTATCCAGAGCGGTCCGCAAAGCAGTGGACGACGGCGATGCCGATGTGACCACCGAGGCCGAACGCCGCGCTGAAACCCTCGGTTCGGTCCTCAAGAACGCCGCCCGGGTCCTGGCGGTGGTCTTCTTTCTCCTCATGACCCTCCAGGAGTTCGGAGTCAATATCCAGCCTCTCCTGGCGGGTTCAGCGGTGGCCGGCGTCGCCCTGGGCTTCGGGGCCCAGGCCCTGGTGAAGGACGTCATCGCGGGGTTCTTCCTGCTGCTGGAGAACCAGTTCGCCGTCGGCGACATCATCAGCCTGGACGAGCGCACCAGCGGCACCGTCGAACGCATGACCCTGCGCATCACCATGATCCGGGACAGCGAAGGGCGGGCGCACTACGTGCCCAATGGGGCCATCGCGAAGGTCACGGTACTCAGCAAGAACTTCGCCCGGGCCTTGGTGGATATCGAGGTCAGCAACGATACCGATGTGGAGCGCGCCATGGCAGTCCTTCGGGAGCTGGGTGCCCAGATCGCACAGGACATGCCCGCCCAGGCAATCGAGCCCACCAATGTGCTGGGCATCGAAAACATGAACGCCAGTGGCTGCACCATCCGGACCCTCACCAAGACGGCACCCGGGGCCCAGTGGGACGTGGCCCGGGAACTCCGCCGCCGGATCCTCGCGCGCTTCCGGGAAGAGGGCCTCTCCATGGCCCTGCCCCAGCGGGTCGTATGGAACAGAAGCCACGGGGGCACAGCGCCCCTGCCGGACGGAGACGCCTAGTCGGACGGATTCCAGAACCTCCGCCTCCCGCATCTCCGCACGCCTCCAAGGCCGGTATCCCAAGCAAACACCATCCAGAGGTGATCCATGAAGCATGTCCTGATCGTCGGTGCCGGATTTGCAGGGGCTGTGCTCGCTCGGGAACTTGCCGAGGCAGGGTGGCCGATTCGCGTCATCGACGCAAGGGACCACATCGGCGGGAACTGCCACACACCGAGGGACCCGGACACCGGGGTCATGGTGCATGCCTTCGGCCCGCACATCTTCCACACATCCAACACTTCCGTCTGGGACTACCTTCAGCGATTCGGCACCTGGTCCCCTTTTGTCAACCGGGTCAAGGCCAGCACCGGCCGGGGGATCTTCAGCCTGCCCATCAACCTGCACACCATCAACCAGTTCTTCGGGAAAACCTTGAGTCCCGATGAAGCCCGGGACTTCCTTGCAACCCTGGCGGCAACAGACATCCAGGAACCCGCGAACTTCGAGGAACAGGCCCTGAAATTCCTCGGCTGCGAACTATACGAAGCCTTCTTCAGGGATTACTCCATCAAGCAATGGGGGTGCGATCCCAAGGAGCTTCCCCCAGAGGTGCTGAAGCGACTGCCAGTGCGCTTCACATACAACGACAGCTATTACGATTGCCGTTACCAGGCGATGCCGGTCGAGGGCTACACCGAGGTGATCCAGAACATCCTGGCCCACCCATCCGTGGAAGTCCGGCTCAATACGGCCTGGGACCCCGAGATGAGGCAGGAAGCCGAACATGTATTCTTCTCGGGCGCCCTCGACCAGTTCTACGGTCTCTGCGAAGGGAGACTGGGGTACCGGACTGTCTTCTGGGAAAGCGAGAATCACGAGGGCGACGTACAGGGCACCGCCGTCATCAACCACACGAGGCTGGATGTCCCCTGGACCAGGGTGCTGGAGCACAAGCACTTCGCGCCCTGGGAGACCCACACCCGGACCCGGGTCTCGCGGGAATACAGCAAGGAGACCGGCGAGGGAGATATCCCCTACTACCCCAAGCGGCTGGAAGCGGACCAGACCATCCTCCGGCGGTACATGGAGAGGGCTGGGCACGAGCGTGGGGTTTCCTTCATTGGACGCCTCGGCACCTATCGCTACCTGGACATGCACCAGGTTGTCGCCGAATCCCTCGCGTTCTCGAAAACCTGGCTCCACGCCAAAGCGGAGGGGAGGTCCCTGCCGGTCTTCCCCGCTGCTTTGTCCTGATGCCTGCCCCAGGAGGACATCCCGGATCTGGTGCACGATGAACTAAGAATCCCCCTGTACGCTGGCGCCCTGGGCTTCGAGGTGGCGGCCCTCCCGCATATCTATCGCGAGATCAAGGCATCGGAGGAGATGCAGTTCTTCAACTGCAAGAAAATCCCAGTCAGGGAGTCCACCATCCGACGAGAACTGGCCAAACCCGACGGGCGACGGGTGTTCCACCCCTGCGCCAGAAGATTCCGACTCAAGAAGTGGTGGCTCTTCTAGTCGGAAATGTTCCCGGTTACTCAGGGGGGTCCCGCCCCCCTCACAGCCAGCCCTAGTGTCAGGAAGAGCCCTTCCCCAAAATACAGCATTGAGTTGAGACTGAGTCTCACAATACACTTCCTTATGCCGCGCCGAACCCCGCCCCCTCACCCCAGCAGTCTGCAGATCGATATCCATGCATTCATCGAGAGCTTCGTGAACACTCTGGAAGCCAGGGATTCCTACACGGCTGGTCACAGCCAGAGGGTCTCTGATCTGGCAGCTTCACTGGCCCATGAGTTACGGCTTCCTTCCTGGAGTGCCTCGGCCATCCACATCGCCGGAGATCTGCATGACATCGGAAAAGTCGGAATCCCGGACGGGATCCTCCTGAAAAGTGGCCGCCTCACCCCGGCCGAGTATGAGGTGATGCAGACCCATCCCGTCATTGGCTTTGAAATCCTCAAGGGTGTGAAGGGGCTCGGCGAGGTGGCCCTGATGGTTCGCCACCACCATGAGCGCTACGACGGCAAGGGCTATCCAGACGGGCTGGCAGGAGATGACATTCCGCTGGGGGCACGCATCCTGGCGATCGCGGACAGCTTCGATGCCATGACCAGCAACCGCACCTACCGCCCGGTCAAGACCCGAGAGGCTGCCCTGGAGGAGTTGTGGCGGGAGCGTGGAAGGCAGTTCGATCCCTATCTGGCAGCGTGCTTCTGCGGTCTTCAGCCAGGGCGCCCTGCGACCGCGGCGTAGGCCATCAGTCCAGCAGCTTCGCCAAGGTCTCGATAACCTCCTGGACCCGAGCAGGAGGGGTGGCCAGGGGCGGCATGAGATAGAGACAGTCCCCCATGGGGCGCACGAGAAGGCCGTGGTCCAGGGCCCGACGGTGGAACGCCCACCCGAAACGCTCCTCCACGGGATGGGGCTGGCCCGTGGCGGGATCGACGATCTGGCAGGCCGCGATGCAGCCCAGTGTACGGGCCCTGCGGACGGCAGGGTGCCCGGAAAGCCCCTCCCAGCCCTTCCGCATGGTCGCGGCCAGAGCCTGGGCCCGGGCCATCACCGGCTCTTCGTCGAAGAGGCTGAGGCTGGCGCAGGCCACCGCGCAGGCCAGTGGGTTGGCGGTGAAGGTGTGGCCATGGAAGAAGGTCCTCCACTGCGTGTAGTCCCCCCAGAAGTGCTGATAGACAGCGTCTGTGGTCCAGGTGAGGGACAGGGGCAGGGTCCCATTGGTGAGCCCCTTGGAAAGACAGAGGAAATCGGGCACCACACCGCACTGATCCAGGGCCAGGAAGGTCCCGGTGCGGCCGAACCCGGTCATCACCTCGTCCAGGATCAGGTATATGTCGAAGCGGTCGCACTGGCTCCGGATCTCCTGGAGGATTTCCGGAGCCCAGAAGCGCATGCCGCCAGCCCCCTGCACCAGAGGTTCCGCCACGAAAGCCGCCATGGTCTCGCCGTGGGCTTCGAAGAAGGCCTTGACCCCAGCCCGAGCGGTGTCCAGGGATGCGTCAGCTTCTCCAACCACTTCCCGCCGAGGATCCTCGGGCACGGCGAAGCGGTCGCAGTGGAGCAGAAGGGGACGGAAGACCCCCGTGAGCCAGTTGTCCAGCTCCCCCACGCCCACAGCCCCCAGGGTGTCGCCGTGATAGCCCTCCCGCAGGGCGCCGAAGCGCGTACGATTGGCTCGCCCCTGCTGGATCTGAGCCTGGAAGGCCATCTTGAGGGCGACTTCCACCGCCGTGGATCCGTTGTCCGAAAAGAAGCAGCGGGTCAGGGCCTTGGGAAGCCGGGGACGCAACCGGGCCACAAGTTCCAGGGCGGGCTCGTGGGTGAAGCCCGCGAACATCACATGGTCCAGCTTGGCCCCCTGGCGCTCCAATGCCCCCAGGATCCTGGGGTGGCCGTGGCCGTGAAGGTTGCACCACCAGGACGAAATGCCATCGAAGACCCGGCGCCCGTCCCCCAGCAGGAGATCCACCCCCTCGGCCCCCACCACCGGGATGGGAGGCTCCTCCAAGTGCTCCTTCATCTGGGTGAAGGGATGCCAGACGTGGGCCAGATCAAAGGCCACACGATCGGACCATTCGGAGGGAAGCAGGTGGGTCATGGGGACTCCGGCGGTCTCATGGACTGCAAAGAGACAGTTTAGGTCAACACTTCCACAGGCATCGGAAGAAAGCGCCTCAGGAGGGCGGCGTTCTCCTGGGCGGCCTCGAAGGCATCGTCCACCCCGGGGTTCAGGAATACGGCCGGGATGGTCCAGCTCCTTGCCATCAGGGCCTCACAGGTGAGGAGGATGTGATTCAGGGTTCCCAGCCCCCCTCGCCCCACCACCACGGCAGGGATCCCCAGGTCCGTGGCCCAGGCCAGGAAGGTGTGGTGGGGCCCAACCGGGACCATGATCCCCCCGGCGGGCTCCAGGAGCAGGCGTGTTCCGGGGGGCACAGGGCGTCCAACCCACTGGGCCATGGCTTCCAGATCCAGAATCTTTCCCTCCATCTCGGCCGCAGCCAGGGGCGAAAGCGGTGCCCGCAGGAGGATCCCGGTCTCTGTGGTGATGCCGGGAGCCCGCACAATCGGGGCATCGGCCTCGGCATCCTCTTCGTCCACCACGCCGGTCTGAAAGGGCTTCCGGTAGACCACGGGCCCCGCCTGGGCCCAGGCCCGGGCGATGCGGGCCGACACATGGGTCTTCCCCACCCCGGTGTCGGTGCCCAGCACCCACAGGGGAGAAGGCAGTTCCAGCAGGTTCACAGCAGCTCCCGAAGCGCCCGGATCAGGGCCTCCACATCGGCCTCCTCCTGGTGAGCCCCGGTGGTGATCCGCAGGCGGGCGGTACCCTCGGGAACGGTGGGAGGACGCACGGCCCGGATATCGAAGCCCTGGTCCTGAAGCCCCCGGGCCATCCGGATGGCGTCGGCGTCCGAACCGATCACGATGGGCACAATGGGGGAGCTTCCTGTCGGCAGAGCCAGGGCCTCCCTTAGGAGCTGGGCATAGCCAAGCGCTCTCTCCCGCCGCCAGGTCTCGGTCCTGGCCAGGTGCAGGGCCTCCAGGGAGGCCCCCACGCTGGAGGGGGGCAGAGCCGTGGAGAAGATGAAACCGCGGCACTGGTTGACGAGATGGTCCCGCAGGAGGGGATCGCAGGCCACGAAGGCCCCGAAGGTGCCCAGGGCCTTGCCCAGGGTTCCCATGAGAAGGGGGATCTGGCCGTGGACGCCCTGGGCTTCGGCCAATCCGGCCCCCGTCGCCCCCAGTAATCCGGAGGCATGGGCCTCGTCCACCATGAGCATGGCGCGGTGGCGGCGGCAGATGTCCAGGAGCCCCGGCAGGTCCGCAGCATCACCATCCATGCTGAAGATCGCATCCGTTACCACCAGGGCCAGGGCTTCCCGGCTTGCCCCTGCCATCCATCCGTGGAGCTGCTGCTGGAGGTTCGCCAGATCCAGGTGGTGATAGATGCCCAGGTGGGCTCCCCGGAGCTTGGCCATGCGGCAGCCATCCACGATGGAGGCATGGTTCAGGGCATCGGAGAAGACGGCATCCCCCGGATGCAGCAGGGAGGGAATCAGGGTCGCATTGCACTGGAATCCGGTATTGAAGAGAAGGCAGGACCCTTGCCCCTTCCACTGGGCGAGGGCCTCCTCCAACTGGTCATGAAGCGGGCTCGTGCCCCGCAGCAGGCGGGAGGCACCGGACCCCGATCCGTAGCTCCGGGCAGCCTGTTCCCCGGCCTCCGCCAGGCGGGGGTCCCGACGCAGCCCCAGGTAGTCATTGGAGGAGAAATCCAAGCCCAAAGGGGACTGGATGATGCGATTCCGACTGCGAGAAACCCGGCCCCGAGCGGCCAGATCAAGCCGCTCGCGCCACGGTTCTGGGATCCAGGAAGTTTTCACGGGAACCTTGAAAACCTGAAGGTCACTTCAGGGCGTAGGGAACAGTCTGCCCTTCGGTCCAGCTTAGGGCAATGGTCCCCGCGGCCAAGACCCGGATGCTAGAATCCAGGATCCCTTCCCCTGCGGGGTCACCTCGAGGAAAAATGAATTACAGTGCCAGCACCGCCATCCAGGATCGTGTAAGCTTCGTCCGCAGTGTCTACGCGTGGCTCATGGGAGGTTTCGTCGTAGCGGGCGTTGGTGCCATAAGCGCCCCTTTCGCTGCGGCCCTGCTCTTCCCCCTTCTCGGCCGCTTCTTCATCCTGGCCCTGATCCTGGTCTTCTACGGAACCTTCTTCTGGGCCAATGCCGTGAGCCGGCGCAAGCCCCAGAACCGCTTCGCCTACGCGGCCTTCACATTCGTAGCGGGCATCTTGGCGGGTTTCGCCTCAATCGCAGCCGCCACCCAGAGCGGCCCCGGAATCGTCCTTGCCGCCCTGGGCATGACCGCCGCCGACTTCCTCGTGCTGAGTCTCGTCGCCCTGGTCTCGAAGAAGGACTTCGGCTTCCTCGGGGGCTTCATCACCACTGGCCTCGTCATCGCCCTGGTGGGATCCCTGATCGGCATCTTCCTGCATGTCGAACTGCTGCACCTCATGATATCGGCCGTCATTGTCATCGCCTGCTCGGCCAAGATCCTCTATGACACCTCGCTCATGCTCCGCAACGGCGATACCGGGGATGCGGCGGGCTTCGCCCTCTCCCTTTTCGTCAGCCTCCTCAACATCTTCCTTTCCATCCTGCGCCTCCTTGGCGGCCGTCGGGATTGATTCACAACCGCACCAGAAAGGTTCCTTCATGCTGAAAAGCGCTCTCTTCCCCGTCCTCACCCTGACCCTCGTGGCCCAGACGGCGGCCCCGACGGCCAAGAAGGTTGTCCCGGCCCCCAAGCTGGCTGTCGAAGCCCCCAAGGAGGATCCCATCCTGGCCCAGATCGGGAAGAAAGTGGTCCGCCAGTCAGACTTCGACACTTTCCTGGATCTCGCCGTGCCTCCCCAGCAGCGTTCCCTGGTGGGTTCCTCTCCGGAGATGAAGGCTCAGTATCTCCAGCGGTTCCTGGACTTCAACATCCTGGCGGCCAAGGCTCGTCAGGAGAAGATGGATGTCGCCCCAGCCTTCCAGCGGAAGCTGGCCCTGCGGGAACAGGAGACCCTGGTCCAGGAGCTCATGCAGCGGGACGGCGAAGCATTGCAGAAGCAGATCAAGCCCACCGACGAGATCCTGAAGGCCTACTTCGAAGCCAACAAGGACAAGTTCAAGACCCCTGAGAAGTATTCGGCGCGCCACATCCTCATCGGCAACAAGGAGAACGCTGGTGCCGAAGGCAAGGGCCTGAGCGACGAGGAGGCCAAGGCCAAGGCTGCCAAGGTACTCGCCGAGCTCAAGGCCGGCAAGAAGATGGAGGACCTGGCCAAGGAATACTCGGATGACCCCGGTAGCAAGGATAAGGGTGGCCTCTACGAGAACATCTCATACGGCCAGTTCGTCCCCGAGTTCGAAGCGACGGTGAAGAAGCAGGCCCCGGGCGAGATCAGCGAGCCCGTCAAGACCCAGTTCGGCTACCACATCATCCAGCTGGAGAAGAAGATCCCCGGGGAGTCGCCCGAGTTCGAGAAGGTCAAGGAGAAGGTGAAGCAGGCCTGGATGCCCCAGCGCCAGGAAGAGGTCTTCCGGAACTACATCGACGAGGCCAAGAAGAGCCTGAACTACACGGACAAGAGCCCCTCGGTCATCAAGTCGGCCAAGACCAAGGGAACCACCAAATGAGGAGGGCCATCCCTTTCCTCCTCCCGGCCCTCGTCTTCGCAGGCGAGGTCCGGGAGGAGATCCTGGTGGTCGTCAACAATCACCTCATCACCCGTCGGACCTTCCAGCAGGCCGTGGAACAGGAGAACGCTGCCCTCTATCGGCAGTTCTCCGGCAAGCAGCTTGACGAGAAGCTCCAGGACGCCCGCGAGAAGACCCTCCAGGGCCTGGTCGACAGTTTCATCCTGGAGGACAAGGCCCTTGATCTCGGGATCGTCGTCCCCGAGGACTACCTCCGCAACTACGTCGAGGACATCAAGAAGCAGAACAACTTCGCATCGGACGCCGACTTCGAGCGGGCCCTCCGGGCCAGCGCGGGCGTTGGCCTGCCCGAATTCCTGCTGCGCCAGAAGCAGGAGATCACCCGCCAGGAAGTGCTGCGCCGGGAGGTCTATTCCAGGGTAGCCATCGAAGACCAGGAGCTGCGGGCCTATTACGAGGACCACAAGGACGAATACCGCCAGCCCAGCCGCTTCCGGATCCGGGAGCTGGTGATCGCCAAGGGGGCCACCCCGGAAGAGCGCGAAGCCGCCGCCAGGAATCTGGCCGCCATCCGTACCGCCATCAAGGAGGGCAAACCCTTCGAGGAACTGGTCCAGAGCCAGTCCACCAGCCCAAGCCGGAACACCGGCGGCGACCTGGGATGGATGAGCAAGGGGCTCCTCCGCCCAGCCATCGAGCAGGCAGCCCTGGCCCTCAAGCCCAACCAAGTTTCAGAGCCCATCGAGACCGACAAGGACCTCTATCTTGTCCAACTCATAGCCGTTGAAGAGGATCTGGCCAAACCCTTCACCGAGGTCAAGGCGCAGATCCTCGCCAAACTCCAGGAACCCAAGGCCCAGAATGCCATCCAGAATTATCTCAACGGGTTGCGCATCCGGGCAAACATCCGATACATGGTGCCCAAAGAGAAATTGTCGAAGGGATGACTTTGCGTCTGGATCTATTCCTCAAGAAAACCCACCTCCTGAAACGTCGGGAACTGGCCCGGGAGCTGTGCGAAGAGGGCATGGTCCGGGTCAACGGAACTCCCCGCAAGGCCAGTTTCGAGGTCAAGCCCGACGACGAGCTGGCCTTCCCCATATACAACCGGGCCCTCAAGGTCCGGATCCTGGGCATCCCGGAAGGAAACATCGCCAAGTCCGACCAGTGGTCCTTCGTGGAGATACTGGAGGACAGGCGTCTGCCTGTCGATGAGGGGGCCTTTGATGACCCCACCCTGCCCCGCCCCAAGCCCCCCAGGGAGCACTGAGTTATGAATCAACCTCTGATCAAGACCCTCAAAGAGGGAGATCCTTTCGTCGGCTTCCTCCTGGCTCTTGAGACCGCCTACAAGACCAGCGCAAAGGGCACCGAGTACCTGGAAGCCAAGCTGGGGGATGCCTCGGGAGACCTGAAGGCCTTTCTTTGGGATCTGCGGGCCATTGAGGGGGACTTGGATCTGATACAGTCCGAAGCCTTCCTCAAGGTGAAGGGCACCGTCACCAGCTTCAATGGTCGGCTCCAGCTCAAGCTGGATAAGGTGCGCTTCGCCGCGGATGCGGAGGTGGGCGACCTCTCCCAGTTCTTCCCGACCAGCGAGCGCCCCGTGGAGGAGATGCTCGCCGAACTGGACCAGCGTATCGAGGGGGTTCGGGATCCCTGGATCAGAAAGCTCCTCGCGGCCCTGCTCCAGGAGGATCCAGAGCACCGCCAGGCCTTCTCCCGGGCCCCGGCGGCCAAGAGCATGCACCATGTCCGCCTGGGGGGCCTGCTGGAGCACACCCTCTCGGTGGCCACCATGGCCGAGCGCGCCTGTGCGCATTACCGGGAACTGAATGCCGATCTGGTAATGGCCGGGGTCCTTCTTCACGACCTGGGCAAGACCGCAGAACTCACCTACCAGCGCAGTTTCGGCTATTCGGATGTCGGCAACCTTCTGGGGCACATCTCCCTGGAGACTCTCTGGATCAGCCAGGCCATGGACCGCCTGGGCCCTTTCCCCGAGGAACTCCGCCTCCAGATCCTGCACATCATCCTGAGCCACCATGGCAGACAGGAGTTTGGGTCCCCCGTGGTGCCCAAGACCCCCGAGGCCCTGCTGGTCCATTACCTCGATGACCTGGACGGCAAACTTGAGGCGATCTTCAGGGGCATTCAGGATGGAGGAGGCACCGGGAACTGGACCCCATTCTCCCGTTCCCTGGAACGCCCCCTGTACACGGTTCGCTGGCCCAAGAGCTTGTAGAATCGAGGCTTGCCTTTTTTGCCTCAAAAATCATTTTAAACCCTCGACAACTGGAAAGCTTTGCCCGATATTCCATGCACTCCCCACCCCAGAATGTCCCAAATACGGCATTTTGAGCACTTCAAGACAGACGCATCGGCACATACTACCCACCGAGCGAAGATCTGATCAGCTGGAATATGAGGTAATCATGAAATCTTCCAGAAAAGCCAAGCGCTACGACGATTCTGTTCTTCCGGGTGATTTCAAGGGCTATGACCAGGTCCAGGAAGTGGATCTGGCAGGAGATGGCCTACTCCAGGGAGAGATCCGCCGGAACGGTCGCTCCGTGGACGTCGGCCAACTCTCCCTGGTTCATAACGCCCCCAAGAAGCAGAGCTTCGCCAAGCTGCGCTCCAAGGCCGAAACCATGACCCGTCAGGCCACCTACCTTCGGGAACACTTGGAGATCGTGGACCATGACCGCCGGGGGATGTATATCTAGCTGCGCAGCCTCCCCCCTTACAAGGACGAGACCCAGATCCAGTTCAACGAAATCTGCATCGGGCGGGACAAGGTGATCGTCAAGCGCATCGCCTTCTACCGCAAGGACGAGGTCAAGCAGCAGGTGCCACTGAACCTCACAGAAGAGGAACTGGAGCGACTGCTGGGGGATATGCGACGGCTACTCACCCCCGCGTAGGAAGGACTCGATCCGCTCCTTGAGGGCTTTCGGGCCGATGCCCTGCTCTTCGAGGAGCAGGGGCTGGGAGCCGTGGGGCACGATGACATCAGGAACGGCACAGTGGAGGATCGGCTTCACGATGCCAGCCTCCGCCAGGGATTCAGCCACCGCAGAGCCGAAACCACCTGCGGCACAGCCCTCTTCCAGCGTGACCACCCGCGCCACTTTGCGACTCCACTCCCGGACGAGTTCGTGATCCAGAGGCTTCACGAAGCGTGCGTTGATGACGGTGGAGGAGAAGCCCTGGGCCTCCAGGTGTGCCGCCACTTCCATCGCCGAAGCCACCATGGAGCCGATGGCCACCATGAGAAGATCCACACCTTCCCGAAGGACTTCGCCCTTGCCGAGAGGCAGTGGCGAGATGGGACTCTCCATGGGAACGCCCTGACCCTGACCACGGGGATAGCGAAGAGCCGCCGGATGGCCGCAGTAGAGCGCTGTAAGCAGCATCCTGCGCAGTTCGTTCTCATCCTTGGGAGCCATCACGATCATGTTGGGCATGAGCCTCAGGAAGGCCATGTCGTAGAGGCCATGGTGGGTCGGTCCATCGGCGCCCACGATTCCCGCCCGATCCAGGGCGAAGGTTACAGGCAGATCCTGGAGACAGACATCGTGAAGCACCTGATCGAAGCCCCGCTGCAGGAAGGTCGAGTAGATGGCGCAGATGGGCCGCAGCCCCTGGGCAGCCATGCCCGCGGCGAAGGTGACACCGTGCTGCTCCGCAATGCCAACATCAAAGCACCGGTCTGGGAGGGCATCCTGGAAGAGATTGAGTCCGGTGCCATCGAGCATGGCAGCGGTGATGGCCACGATCTTTTCATCCCGCTGGGCCAAGTCCACCAGCGTGGTTCCAAAAACCTTCGTGTAGGAGGGCGGGACCGCCTGTCCCGAAGAGGCCAGCATCTCGCCCGCCTCGGCATCGAAAGCCGTTACCCCGTGCCACTTGCCGGGGTCCCTTTGGGCGGGGTCGTAACCACAGCCCTTCTTGGTCTGGACGTGAAGCAGGACAGGGCCCTCTTCCATCCAGACCTTGGCCTCTTCAAATCCCTTGAGGAGAGCCCCCATATCGTGGCCGTTCACGGGTCCCACATAGCGGAAGCCCAGATCCTCGAAGAGAAGCCCCGGGATCGCGATGCGCTTGAAGGCCTCCTCGCTCCACTTGGCAGCCTGGGCCAGCCGTCGGCTAACCCCCTTGATGGGAATGACCTTGATGGCCCCTTCGATGCGATCCCGCCAGCGGCGGTAGTACTGACCCGAGATCATCTGGTTCAGGTAGCCCTGGAGGGAGCCCACGTTGGGATTGATGCTCATGTCGTTGTCGTTGAGGATGACCATGAACTTCCGGGTCTCCAGGTATCCCGCCTGGTTGAGGCCTTCGAAGGCCTGACCGGCGGTCATGGAACCGTCTCCGATCACGGCAATGCTCGTATAGTCCTGCTTCTGGAGATCCCGGGCCTTGGCCATGCCCAGGGCTGCCGAGATGCTAGTGCTGGAATGACCTGCCCCGAAGTGGTCGTACGGGCTTTCGTCGCGCTTCAGGAATCCCGAGAGACCACCATGCTTGCGGAGGCTGGGAAACAGCTTCATCCGTCCGGACAGGATCTTGTGGGGATAGGCCTGATGCCCCACATCCCATACCACCCGGTCATGGAGGAAGTCGAACTCGTGGAAGAGAGCCACAGTCAACTCCACGACCCCGAGGTTGGAACTGAAGTGGCCACCGGTTTCACTGACGGAATCGATGAGGAAGGCCCTCACCTCCTTCGCAAGGCGCTCCAGCTGGGATGGTGTGAACTGGCGGATCTGCTGGGGAGCCGCAAGTGATTCGAGCATGGGATAGTAGTTCAAGAGGTTCGCTCCGCCATGAAATGCGCCCAGGCGATGAGGGCCTCGGGGTGGGGCAAAGGCTTCAGGAGCGTAATGGCCTGTTCCGTGGCCTCGGTCAGGGCCAGACGCGCCCCGTCCATCCCCAGCAGCATCGGGTAGGTGATCTTTCCACGGCCCTGGTCCTTGTTCACCCGCTTGCCCATCTGTTCGTCCGTGGAGGTCTCGTCCAACAGATCGTCCTGGATCTGGAAGGCCAGCCCCATAGCAGCACCAGCAGCCCTGAGGGCTTTGCGGCTCCCGGGATCTGCTCCGGCGGCCACTGCGCCCATCTCCAGAGAGGCCCGCAACAGGGCCCCGGTCTTGAGGCGATGGATGAGCTGAAGATGGTCAAGGCCGTAGGACTCTCCGGAACGAGTCAGGATCTCTCCAGCCAGATCCAGGGACTGCCCCCCCACCATGCCGCGCCATCCGGCAGCCTCGGCCAGAATTGAGACCAGCTCCACACGGCAATCCGCGCTCAGGGAGGACGCGGAGGCCAGCACCTGGAAAGCCTCCGTCAGCAGACCATCCCCGGCCAGGATCGCCTGGCCCTCGCCGTAGACCTTGTGATTGGTTGGCTGGCCCCGGCGCAGGTCATCGTCATCCATGGCGGGCAGATCATCATGGACCAGGGAGTAGGTGTGGATGTATTCCAATGCCAGCCCGCAGACGAGAGCATCCTCAGCACTCCCACCAACGCATTCCGCAGCCAGCATGCACAACACGGGGCGCACACGCTTGCCACCAGCCCGGAGGCTGTAACACATCGCCTCAGCCAGCCCCGGGGCCTCTCCGGACTCAAAAGGCTTCAGGTAGGCCGCGTCAAAAAGGGGCAGCAGACGCTCCAGATCCGATCGGACCTGGTCAGAAGAATTCAGTTTCACGAAGGGTCTCCATCCAAGGGCTCTGCCCGGTACTCTCCCCCGAGGCTCTGCTTGAGCACAAGGACCTTGCGCTGGGCCTCCGCCAGCTGGGTCTGGAGCGTCCGACTGAGCAGGACGCCCTCCTCGTATCGGAGCAGGGCATCTTCCAGGCTCAATTGTCCTCCCTCCAGCTGGTGGACCAGCCCCTCAAGGCGGTCCAGCCCATCGTCAAAGGAGAGGGGGGCGTTCGTCGTCATGGATCAATTCTAGTGTGCTGCGAAGGCCATCCGAAAAAAAACTCCGGGCCAGAGCCCGGAGTCCAGCAAGGCTAGGACAGCCTCAGTCCTTGCCCATGACATTGGCCAGATTGAAGATGGGCATATACATGGCGATCACGATGAAGCCAATGATGCCGCCCAGGATCGCGATGATCAGGGGCTCCATCATGGAGGTGAGGGACGCCACCGCGTTGTCCACCTCGTCCTCGTAGAAGTCGGCCACCTTGGAAAGCATGGCGTCCAGGGCACCCGTGGCCTCGCCTACCCCCACCATCTGGACCACCATGGGGGGAAAGACCTTGGTCTCCGCCAGGGGTGTGGAGATGTTCCGCCCCTGCTCCACCGCCTCCTTGCACTTCAGGATGGCGTTCTGGATCACCAGATTGCCCGAGGTACGGGCCGTGATATCCATACCCTCCAGGATGGGCACACCCGAACTGGTGAGGGTGCCCAGGGTGCGACAGAAGCGGGCCACGGCCACCTTCCGGAGAAGATCGCCGATGATGGGGATCTTGAGCAGCAGCACGTCAATCTGGAGATGCCCCGCCTGGGTCTTGTAGTACTGACGGGTGCCCACGACCACCACGATGATGAAGATCAGGACAATGGGGAAGTAGTTGATCAGGACGTTGGAGATGGCAATACAGACAATGGTCGGGACCGGCAGGGAGCTGCCCATGCCTTCATACATCTGGGAAAAGACCGGAATGACCTTCAGCATGATGACGGCCACCACGGCGATGGCGATGAGGATCACCGTGACGGGGTAGGTCATGGCACCCTTCACCTTCCCGGTCAGCTTCACCGCCTTCTCGATGTAGCCACTGAGTCGCTGGAGGATGACATCCAGGATGCCGCCAGCCTCGCCAGCCCCCACCATGTTCACATAGAGGTCATTGAAGGCCTTGGGGTGCTTGGCCATGGCGGCCTGGAGGGTGGCGCCCTGCTCCACATCCTGGCGAATGGATTCGATGATGCGTTTGAAGCCCTGGTTCTGCTGCTGGGAGCCCAGGATCTCCAGGCACTGGACCAGGGGCAGGCCCGCATCGATCATCACGCTGAACTGTCGGGTGAAGATGGCGAGGTCCTTGGACTTCACCTTCCCGAGGCTCTTGGTCTTCGCGGCCTGGGGCTTGATGGACAGGACCTGGACACCATTGCGCTTGAGGGTGGCGGTGGCGGAATCCCGACCATCAGCCACAATGACCCCTTCCTGCAGCTCTCCGAGCCGGTTCTTTCCTTTCCACACAAACGCTGGCATGGGCACCTCTTCCAAATTGATGAGACTAGGCTAAGGATAGGAGCCTATTTACCACTTGTGAAGCGATCAGGTGTATTTAATGTTGGGATTGCGTCCGCCCAGCACGCTGGAGGAGGGCGCCTTGGGACCGGAAGCGGCCTGCCCGGAAGTCGTTCCGACTCCACGATTGATCAGTTCCCGCAGTTCATCCGGGTTGCTGGAGTAGGTCATGGCCACATCCTGGGTGATATCTCCCCTGAGCACCAGATCGGAAAGACTCTGATTGTAGGTCTGCATCCCGTACTTCAACTGACCGGTCTGCATGGTGCTGTAGATCTGATGGATCTTGTCCTCGCGGATCAGATTCCGGATGGCGGGATTGGGGATCATCACCTCGATGGCCAAGGCTCTGCCCTTGCCGCTGGACTTGGGAATGAGGGACTGGCAGACGACCCCCTCCAGCACCAGGGACAGCTGGGCCCGGACCTGGGGCTGCTGGTGAGCTGGGAATACATCGATGATGCGGTTGATGGTCTGCACGCAGGAACTGGTGTGAAGGGTGCCGAAGGTCAAGTGGCCGGTCTCAGCAATGGTAAGCGCGGATTCAATGGTTTCCAGATCTCGGAGTTCTCCCACCAGCACCACATCGGGGTCCTGGCGCAGGGCCGAGCGAAGCGCCTTCTTGAAGCTGTGGGTATCCGCGTGGATTTCCCGCTGGTTCACCAAGCAGCGTTTGTGATTGTGGACGTATTCGACCGGGTCTTCGATGGTGAGGATGTGGAGGGGCTCTGTCTCATTGATGCGGTCCACCATGGCCGCCAGGGTAGTGGACTTGCCGGAGCCTGTGACCCCCGTGACCAGCACCAGCCCCCGGGGTTTATCGCAGAGGCTCTGGACGACGGCGGGAAGCCCCAATTGGTCAAAGGAACGGATGTTCTCGGGAATCGAGCGGAAGCACCCGGCGGTGGCCCCGCGCTGGTTGAAGACATTGGCCCGGAAGCGGGAGATGCCCTGGAGACCGAAAGAGAAGTCCACCTCCAGGTCCTCCTCCAGGCGATGCTTCTGCTGATCGGTCATTACGCCGTAGCAAAGCCACCGGGTCTGGGCAGCATCCAGGGGCGGCAGCTTGAGGGGCACCATCCGGCCATCGATCCGAATCTGGGGTGCCGAATCGGTCGTGATGTGAAGATCTGTGCCCCCGTACTCCACCATCGTACGCAGCAACTGCTGAAGCGGAACAACATAACTGGCACCATTGTCTGACATGGGGACCCCCTCCCTCTATAGAACGGTTTCTCGGACGATTTCCTCGATATTTGTCACACCATCGATCACTTTTCGACAACCCGAACGTCGCAGGGTGATCATGCCCTCCTTGACGGCCTGTTCCCGCAACTCCATGGCAGAGGCACCGGTCAGGACCATGTCCCTCAGCGTCTCGGACATTTCCAGAACCTCGTAGAGGCCCACGCGGCCCTTGAGTCCCTTCTTGTTGCATACCTCGCAGCCCATGCCCTTGTACAGGGTGACCCCCTTGGCCACCTCTTCTTCGGTGAAGCCGATCTTCAGGAGGGCTTCCGGGGGGGGTTGGTGGGGATCGGGAGCCTTGCAGTTGGAACAGAGACGCCGCACCAAGCGCTGGGCACAGATGATGTTGACCGAGGTGGCCACCAGGAAGGGTTCCACGCCCATGTTCATGAGGCGGCTGATGGTGCTCGGCGCATCGTTCGTGTGAAGCGTGGAGAGCACCAAGTGCCCCGTCAGGGATGCCTTGATGGCGATCTCAGCGGTCTCGAAGTCCCGGATCTCACCCACCAGGATGATATTGGGATCCTGCCGAAGGAAGGAGCGCAGGGCGGCAGCGAAGTTTAGCCCGATCTGCTCCTTCATCTGCACCTGATTGATGCCGGCAAAGTTGAATTCCACCGGGTCCTCGGCGGTCATGATGTTCACGTCCACCTGATTCAGCTTGGCGATGGAGGAGTAGAGGGTATTGGTCTTGCCGGACCCCGTGGGCCCCGTAACCAGAACCATGCCGTAGGGTTTGGAGATCTGGCGGTCCCATTGCACCAGACTCTCCGGCTCGAAACCCAGCTTGGTGAGATCCAGCATCAGCTTGTCGCTGTCAAGGAGGCGGAGAACGATCTTCTCCCCAAAGAGGCAGGGGAGGATGGACACACGGTAGTCGATGACCTTGTTCTGCCCAGAGAGGTTCACCCTCAGCTTGATGCGCCCATCCTGGGGCAGGCGCTTCTCGGCGATATTGAGCTTGGCCAGGATCTTGATGCGGGAGGTGACGGGATCCTTGAGCTTGAGATTGGGCCGCATGACCTCCTGGAGGAGACCATCGATGCGATACCGGATCCGATAGCTCTTTTCGTAAGGCTCCAGGTGGATATCCGAGGCTCCCTTCCGGATGGCGTCGATGAGCACCATGTTCACGAGGCGCACCACCGGGGCGTCCTCGCTGCCCTTCATGAGGGCAGATGCATTGATGTTTTCCTCCTCATCATCAAGGGTCGCGTATTCCGTGTCGACGTCGGAGAGCTCATCCTCCATGGCCTTGAGATCCAGGGCGGCATCCATGGCCCCATCGTCGATATGCGGTCCCTTCGAAGCCTGGCGCCCGTCCCTGGGGGCCGCAGCCCGCGCCGCCCCCTCCTCCCGCAACTTCAGGGCGCTGGACCCGCCATAATACTGCTCGATGGCCCTGACGAGTCCCATCTCCGAAGAGACTACCGGATCGATGTTGTAGCCCGTGTGGAAGCGCACATCGTCCATGGCGAAGATGTCCGTTGGATCGGACATGGCCAGGGTCAGCACATTCCCGCTTCGCTGAAGGGGGAGCACCTTGTGCTTGAAGGCCAAGTCCGCCGGAACCAGGGCGATCACCGAGGCCTCGATGGGAGGCCACTGTTCCAGGTCCGCCGCCGGGACGCCGTACTGCATTCCCAGGAAACTGACGATGTCCTGATCGGAACAGTACCCTTGGCGGACTACGATGCTGCCGAGCTTTCCGCCCTCCCGGCGCTGAATCCGGATCGCCTCCTCCAGCTGGGAGTCGGTGATGAGTTGTGCTTTCACAAGCATTTCGCCGAGCTTGCTGGCCAATGACGCCTCCGGAACCTGGGAATGTCGGCATTCTATCACCCAGAAACAGGTTATCGCCGCATTTGGTGTGGCGGTCCTGAAAGTGGATCACCGGGCGGACAGGCTAGCACAAATCCATGGACCAGCTATCCTTTGGGCATGTCCCCGTCAAGGCCCCCCCATCAGCGTATGGATCAGGTCCGGGAGCTCATTCGCGAGAAGGGGCTCTCGCGCCTCGATCTCGAACTTCTGGACGAGATGATCCGCCTTGGCGGCGGGGACCTGATGCCGCTTCTGGACCCCGCCCAGGCGGAAGGGGCGACCCCGCTGGACTCCCAGCCCCTCATGCAGCTGCGGCGGGCCTTCGGCCTCTTTCTGTCCTTCCTGAATCAGTTCTCCGACAAGCGCCTTGGCGAGGCAAGGCCCGCCATGGGCTTGGTCCTCCAGCACAGCCTCGGACACCTGGGCCAACTGGCCCAGACCGCCCACCACGCCCTGCTGAGCCACCACCAGGAGCCGGAATGGGTGGTCCAACTGCTGGACCTCATCGCCAGCCTGCGCACCATGTCCTCTTCCATCGGCTCCAGCGGGGAAGCCTGCAGCTCCGAACTATGGGTTGCCTTCCTCCACGAAAGCCGTGACCTCTTCCGGAACATCTTCCAGGTCCTGGAAGCGGACACCGGTGGCTCAACCCTGGCGACTCGCATCAACCAGCAGGTCAAGAGCCTGAACCGTGCCCTGACGACCAGATCCGGCCGCCCCCTGGAATCCCTCCGGAAGCTGGAGGCACTCCTGGAGAGCGCCCTGCCCGAGAACACCCGACGATTGGCAGAGCCCCTCCTCCTGGTCCAGTACGTCATCACCAGCCTGCGGATCACCCTGTTCCGCCCCCTGGATCGCGGCATCCATTGGCCAGCGGTGGAGCAGGTCCGGGGAAGCCTCCAGTGGCTCTGGAACCACCTGGGATGGTCCCTGCCCCGGATTGAGGAGGCCATTCTGGCCCAGAAGCTCCCGGAGGAAGTCCGCTCCCTGCTGAAACAACTGCGCCAGGACCACCCCCCCGCCTTCAAGATCGTAGCCCGCGCCCTGGCCAGTCATCTGGCCCTGCTGGCCCTGGTAGAGCAGATGGAGCCTGCCGCCAATGCTTCCACCCAGGACCGCTACGCGCTGGTGCCAACCTTCTACATCATCGAGACCGAACTGGGCCGCCTGGCGGATCGGGTCTACCACCCCCGAGTCGCAGAGCACCTTCCCAAAGGGAGCGAAGAGGCCCTGCTCCTGGGGGCCTTCCTGCGCCAGGCTGTCCTCTCCCTGCTCCAGGATCAGGCCACGATCCGTGGGATGCTCCAGCCTCCCCTGGTCAACAACGATGCGGACCAGTTGGCCAGCACCCTGGACAACCTCAAGGCTCTTCTCCTGAGCCACCAGCGCGTCCTGATGGCGGATCTGGTGGGCCTCTTCTCCCCGGAGTTGCGCAAGCGGCTATTTCCAGCTTCCCCTTCCCTGGCGGAAGAGGGCGACAGGCTCCGCCAGAGGCTCTTCCGCCTCTGGGAGCACCTGGATCCCACCTACCAGCAGATCCAGGTCCACCTGGAGCTGCGGGATATGCCCCGGCTCGCCCTTTCCCTGGCCCAGGCACAGAACCGGGTCATGGCCTTCCGTCGCAGCCCCGAATTCCTCCTGATCCGCAGCCAGGACCGGCAGGAGTTCGAAGGACTCGCCTCCCAGCTCATGCGCTCCCTGGATGCTCCAGATGAGATCACCCAGGCCCTGGGGGACGCTGTGGAGTTGGTGGGGGAAATCCTGAGGTTCCTGGATGTCTTCCTGCTCCGGATAAATGGACGAATCCCCTTGATCCGCCTGGATCTGACCCACGCCCAGGAGGCCCTCAGGGTCTGCAACCAACTCCTGGAAGGGGTGAGTCCTGGCCCGGATCGCTTCCGAGCCACCCACCAACTCATCCAGATAGGCAAGTCCATGGGGGTCAGGGACCCCCAGACCGTTCAGCTGCTCAAGCGCTGGGTGCGCGCCGAACGTGGGGGACGGGACGTGATGCCTTCCCTGGAAGCCTTCTCCTCCCACCTGAAGCACCTGTCCACACGCCTTGAAGCCGCCATGAACTGAGGTTTCGACATGGCCACCATCCACCTCCAGGAGATACAGACGAGCCCCCGCACGGCGGCCCTGCGAGCCGCCCTGGCCTCATGGGGGATGAAGGTCATCGAGGGCCCGGGAGAAGGCACCCTCATACTGGTAGGGGATCGCCCGGATCCAAAACAGATACCCATCCAAGGAACCGATATCCTGTGGTGGGTCCTCGAAGGGACCCCGGAAGAGGTCAGCGACGTGCTGTCCCGGCGCCCTGGATGGGTCATCCGCCAGGAAAGTCCGATGGAATCCGTCAAGGAGGCCCTGGAGCACCTAAGGAATCGGGATCTGGGCAGCGAGGGGTGGCTTCGCCAGATGATCCACATGGCCACCCTGGAGGAACTGCTTCGTCCCATCCTCGCGCGGGCCATCAAGCTCTCCAGCGCAAAGGCCGGGGCCATCTGGGTCAGGAGTGAAGACGCCTTCTACCAGCGGGTGGGCGAAGGTTATCCCGAAGCCCCCATCTCCATGGAGGAAGGGGCGGCCCTTGTCCAGGAAAGCCGGGCCTGGCTCCTCTGCCCTGGGGAACAAGTCGCCCTCATCCGCCTGCGGGAACCCCACGGAGATCCCCTGCATTTCCTGGGATTCATCAAGGACGTCGAGGAACTCCTGATTACGGCTTGGCAGCTTGAGAACAGCCGCTCCCTCTCCTTCCGCGACGATCTGACCGTGGCCCACAACCGGCGTTGCCTGGAGGCGGAACTCCCCCAGGCGATCCGCAACGCCGCCTCTCACAGGGAGCCCATTTCTCTGCTCTTCCTGGATGTGGACAACCTCAAGGCCCTCAACAGCCGATTCGGCCACCCCGCAGGCAGCCGGGTCCTCACCACGGTCGCCAAGGAGGCCCAGCGGATGATCCGCGCCCAGGACCGCCTCTACCGTTACGGTGGTGACGAGTTCTGCATCCTCATGCCTGGGACCCAGGCCCTCGGCGCTGCCAAATTGGGGGAACGCCTCATCCAGAAGCTCACGGAGCCTTCCGCCGATGGCATTCCCATCAGCGTGAGCATCGGCATCGCCTCCTACCCCGCCCACGCAGATGGTGCCGACCACTTGCTGGAACGGGCTGACCGGGCGCTCTTCAAGGCCAAGGATGAAGGCAAGGGCCGAGTCGTCATAGCCAGCTGATGCGATTCCGGGGGACCGCCCGGTCGCCTGTGGTTACTTGAAGGTCGCTGCCACGGACCTCAGCAGTGGCTCAGGGGCAGGATTCCGGATCAGATTCCGCATAGCATCGAACACCGATGCCTGGGGAGCCCGAAGCTCCAATGCCCCCTGAGCGAGGGACTCGATCGAGGCACGCCATGGATCCAGCCGCAGAGGCTTGCCTTCCCGTCGCCGTTCCACATCCAGCAGCACCAGGAGTAGGAGTTCCAGCCCCTGCCCAAGCTGCTCCCCCTGAGCCAGGGAAGCGTCCTTGTCCGGCAACAATGAGGCCGCAACCTCGGCGAAGGGCCTCCCGGCAAGAAGGGCCATCCAGGCTTCCACCTGAACCCGAGCCCGCTGGAAAGCCGCCGGTTCCAGGTACCGCAAAGTCCCGCCCGAGAGGGCCAGCCAGGGGGCCAACTCCGAGGCAGCCCACCCGGCCTTCAGAGCGACCTCCCCCAGATCCGAAGCAGCCAAGGGATGGAAGGGAATGCGCTCGCAGCGGGAGCGGATGGTCTGGAGCACAGCCTCTGGACGATGAGTCACCAGGAGGAAGCGGGTCCCCGCAGGAGGCTCCTCCAGGGTCTTGAGCAGAATATTGGCGCTGAAGCTGTTCAGGCGGTGGGCATCCTCGATGAGGATCCAGCGATGGCATCCGGGCGCAGGGGCCTGATGGGCCCAGCGGATGACACCCCCCTCCACAAGATCATCGTCCCGGATAGCTCCGATACGGATGAGGCCAGCCTTGCCCTCAGGGGCGATTCGCAGGAGGTTGGGCAGTTCCACCGGCAGGGGATCCGTTTCGAAGAGCCGACACCCTTCACAAACCCCGCAGGCACATCGGCGGAGACAGAGCTCCCGCTGGGGGAGCTCCAGGGCAACCCTGCGCTTCCCAATCCCGTCGGGGCCGGCAAAGAGCAGAGAACTGGAGAGGCGCCCTGTTTCAAGACGCTCCAGAAGCCGCTGGCGGACGGGCAGGTGCCCCTTCAGCCCTGGATGAAACATCACTCCACCGGGTGCCCCGAACTCCGGAGCAGGGGGCTCAGGTGGGCCCAAATGGCCTCATGCACCTCCTCCGGCGTACGGTCGGCGGGAACCAGGGTGACCCGCTGGGGGTCGCGCTGGGCGATGGCCAGGAAACGCTTCCTGACCCGGGTATGGAAGTCCAGCGTTTCGTTGTCGAAACGAGTCTCCTTGAATGCATTGCCCGCGGCCGCATTCCTGGCCCGAACCCGCTCCAGCGAGAGGGCCGGGTCCATGTCCAGGATAAGCGTCAGATGGGGACGGAGACGACCAAGCACCACCTCGCCCAGCTTGTCCATGGTGGCCTCGGATATCCCCTGGGCCCCCTGGTAGGCGCGGGTGGAGTCATCGAAGCGGTCCACCAGGATGAGGCGCCCGGACTCCAGAGCTGGACGGATGACGCTGGCGATATGCTGGGCCCGATCGGCATAGAAGAGGAGGAGCTCAGACTCTGGACACCATTTCTCTCCGGAAAGGTGGGGCGCCAGCAGCAGAGAGCGCAGCTCCTGCCCTAGAGGGGTTCCTCCGGGCTCCTTTGAGACGAGGGCAGGAACCCCCAGGCGAACCAGACGCTGCAGGAGCATTTGGATCTGAGTGGACTTCCCGGCGCCCTCCACGCCCTCAATGGTAACGAACAATCCTGCCAAACGGCCTCCAGCGCCAATGGGTCCTTATGAGCATACCCTGAGGCAGCCTCCGCGGGCATCCTGCTGCATATTCCTGCAAATGGGCCTATGCTTTGAGAAATTACTCCGGAGTGAGCCGTGCTCGAGTCCCTTCGATGCCCCAGCTGTTCTACCCACTACGGCCTCGGGCCCCAGCGGGTCAGGATCGGAATCCGCCGCGCCAAGTGCTTCCGTTGCGGCCATTTCTTCGACATCCAGGCGACCGTGGAGCGCCTCCTGCCCCCGCCCGAGGCACCGGCCCCAGAGTCCCTGTTCGACGAATTGCCGGGCTTTGCCGCAGGCGACCTGGCTGGCATCGAATTCCAGGAGGACATCTTCCAGGAGGAGCCTGCACCCAAGGTCGAGGACGTGGAGGCCCCCGCCTCCCTGACCCTGGGAGACCTGGATGTGACCGAAGGATCCATGGACACCACCCTGGTGGATTTCACGCCCCCGGCCCCCACGGATTCACGTTACGCCTCTGCCAAGGACGCCATCAGCCGCCTCCTCGGGGATGCCCCCCCCCCGAGCTCCGCTTCCCACCCCTTCCCCACCAGCCGCAGCTCCAACCCCATGGACGTGGAGGCCACGCTGGAAGCCCTTGAGAACACCCTGGGAGGAGTTCAGCCATCCGAGCTTGAGAGGAAGGCGCCTGAGGCAGACCTGGGCAGCACTGTGCGGATGAATCTCCAGGATCTCAAGGCCGCCCTCTCGGAGGAAGTCGACCCCGCTGCCCAGACCCTCTCCATGCCTCTCCCCCAGTTCCCAGCCCCCCTCAAGGCCACGCCAGCATCCGCACCCGTTCTCCCCCCCCCCCAACCGGCCCCTCTCACCGTACCCACCGCCCAGGATCCGAATCTGCTCAAGTTGAAGATCGGAGAGGACCTTTACGAGAATCTGTCCGTGGATCAGATCTCCACCTGGATCGAGCAGGGGCGTGTCCTGGAAAGCCACCAGGTCGCCCGGCAATTCAGCGAAAACTGGATCGAAGCCATCAAGGTCCCCACTCTCCGCCCCGTTTTCGACCGCATCAAGCGCCTGCGAAGCGTCCTGCCCGATGAAACGCCCGGTGCCGCCCCTGCCCCCGCGCCCGAACCAGCCAAGAAGAGCCTCTTCGGCGGCCTTTTTGGACGGAACTAGCCCATGTCCGCGCTTCTGCTCTCCGCCCTGCTGCTCCTGGCGCCATCCCAGGCCGATCCCGCACCCAAGGCGGTCGAGGCCGCTCCCAAGGCCCTGAGCTTCGCAAGTCAACGCCTCGACTTCAAGTGGGACCAGCTCATCCCCATGAACCTGGAGGTGGACGGCCTCAAGCTCAACTCCATCTTCTTCAATCGCAAGGATTTCCGACTTTTCAAGACCGTCGAACTGAGCGCCAGAGCCCAGATCGACGTGACGAACACCGCCTCCAAGGGACGCCGCCCGGGCTTCGCCGTGGCGGTCTTTGACAAGGAGGATCGTCTTCTGGGGGTGGCCAGCGGTGGCCCCCTGTTCGGGCGCTTGGCCGCCGGTGACACCAACACCTACGACCTGGACTTCTCCCGCGTCCTGGAGCGGCTCCCCAACGGGGCGTACTTCGTGTTGAGCGTGGAACTCTCGGACTGAGGCGGAACACAGTGAAAAAGCACTCACGCGGCAGCGCGTGGGTGCTTTTTCATGCCTATACCGCTTCCTGCTCCCGGTAACGCTCCAGGATCTCGCCGGGGCTTGCGGTGGCAGTACCGACCTTGCCAACCACCACTCCGGCGGCGGCGTTGGCCAGCATGGCGGCATCCTTCCAGTCCGCATCGGCAGCCACGGCGGCACTGAAGGTGGCGATGACCGTATCGCCCGCCCCGCTCACATCGTAGACCTCCCTGGCCTCGGTGGAAATGATCCATGGCTCCCGGTGCCCTGTCTCCGGGGCAATGAGAGCCATGCCCTTCTCGGAGCGGGTAATGAGCAGCCCCTTGAGCCCCAGATCCTCCGCCAGGAGCCGACCGGCCTTGTACAGATCCGCCTCATTGCGGATCGGGATGCCGCTCAGCTCCAGGAGTTCCCTGGTGTTGGGGGTCATGAGGGTAGCCCCGTGATAGAAATCGCGATGGCTGGGCTTGGGGTCCACAATCCACGGGATGTTCCGTTTGAGGCAGCCCTCCCGGACCCGCTCCATGACGACCTCGCCCACCACCCCCTTGGCATAGTCGGAGACGATCAGGGCCTCGGCCTCGTCCATGGCCCGGTCCAGGGCGGCGCAAAGTCCCTCAACAGCTGCATCCTCCAGCTCCCCTGGCTCCTCCCGGTCGATACGCAGCATCTGCTGCTGGAGGCCGATGACCCGGGTCTTGATGATGGTGGGTCGGTTGGGTTCGAAGACCAGTCCATCGGCCCCCACATCCAGCTTGGCCAGCAGTCCCAGGAGGCGGTTGCCAGCGGCGTCGTTCTGGAGCGTGCCCATGAGGAGGGGTTCGGCCCCCAGGGCCTTGAGGTTGGCGGCCACATTGGCAGCACCCCCGAGAACCGCTCGCTCACGCTGGACCCGGACAATGGGAACCGGGGCCTCCGGCGAGATGCGGGTGACCTCCCCGAAGAGGTACTCGTCCAGCATCAGATCCCCGATGACCGCAACCTTGCGGCCCTGGATCCGGCTTAGGAGGGTTTCCGCCTGGCTTCGATCGAGTCTCATCAGTCTTCCTTGCGCTTGGCGTGGTCCGGCAGCATGACCGGAATGCCGTCTTCGATGGGGTAGGTCAGCCCACACTTCCGGCAGAGGAGGCCCGAAGCGGTCTCTTCCAGGGTTCCGTGGCAGGCCTGCCCAGCCTCTTCGGCAGGGCAGCAGAGCAGTTCCAGCAGGCGCGGATCCAGGACCACAAAGTCTCCAGAGCAAGAAGCAAGGGATAGTTTAGCGGAGCAGTGGCATCATCGGGGCATGGCTAACTCTGCCCCCTCTTCCCGGACCTTCCAGGCGGCCGTTGAGCGGCCGCTTTCCGTCGTGTTTCCATCGACGGATGGGCGCTGGGAGGGCCACGATTACCGGGTGGAGGTCATCGCCGAAGCGCAAGGCCTCGATGGCTTCGATGTCGTAGTGGACTTCCGGGACCTCGAAGCCGCCCTGGATGCTCTCCTGGCCCCCCTGGATGGCCGCTGCCTGACGGGTCTCCCCTCCCCGAGGGCCCTGGCGGAGCATCTGCTGGCGGAACTCTCTCCCAAGGTGCCTTCCCCGGCCCACCTCGCAGAGGTGGCCCTGACCGATGGCCGTGGCCGGAGGCTCGCCCTCCGCCCATGAAGCAGCTTCCCCTATTCCTCGCCGCCATGGCCCTGGCCCTGGCTCCCCTGGCTTTCGTCCATCCCGTGCGGATCCAGGGCGTGAGCATGCAACCCACCCTGCGGGATGGCGAAATACGCTTCGCCCTACGCTCCTGGTGCGCACCCGGCCCCAGGATCGGTGAGATCTGGGTCGTCCGATCCCCTGAGGGCGGTGCCGTGAAGCGGATCCTGGCCCTGCCGGGGCAGCGTCTTGCCCTCCGCGATGGGAAGTTTTGCAGAGACGGGCTCTCTATCGAGGAATCCTACGTCCTGCACCCGGAATCGGGAAGCGCTGGCCCGTGGGAAGCCGGAAGTGGCTACCTGGTGCTGGGGGACAACCGCCCGGCGAGCCGCGATGGTCGCGCCTGGGGCGCCCTCCCAAGGACGGATCTGGAAAGTGTTATAATTTATTAACCAATAGTACCCACACTTCCAATCTTGTAAACCCCACCGGGTCGGAGCATGGTGAGACATTCCTCATCTCCGACCATGAACAACGCTTTATGGGCCCTTGCCTTCTCGCTGCTCGCCTGGCCGGAACGCCGGAAGGCAGAGCTGTGGGAGGAGCTCCAGTACGGCACCCACCCCGTCCTCGCCCCCAGGGAAGCCCTGGACCTGGAGCGCCTGGAGCGGGAGCTCCCCAGGCACCGGGAGGAGGCCCACACGCGTGGCGCCCGCCTCTGCCTACCGGGGGACGAGGACTTGGCGCGATTCCTGGACCCACTGCCCTACCCCGTGGCCCTCTGGGTGCGGGGCACCCTGCCGCCTCCGGGTCCGGCCCTGGCCCTGGTGGGAAGCCGCCAAGCCAGCCATGAGGGCAGAGCGCGGGCCTGGCGATGGGGGCGGGAACTGACTCGCCGGGGAGTCCGGGTCCTCTCGGGCCTCGCACGCGGCATCGATGGCGCCGCCCACGGGGGCGCCCTGGAGGCGGGTCCCACCTGGGGCATCCTGGGCTCGGGCCTGGACCATCCCTACCCCCCGGAGCACGGAGGCCTCATGGAGCGTATGGTGCGCGCCGGTGGAGGCGTCATCACCCCTTTCCCGCCCTCGGCTCCACCCCGGAAGTGGCACTTTCCCAGGCGCAACCTCATCCTGGCGGCCTGGGTCCATGGCGTGGTGGTGGTCGAGGCCGGTCTACGCTCCGGCTCCCTCCTCACGGGTCGCCTGGCACTGGACCTGGGCAAGGAATTGTGGGTCTGCCCAGGAGCCCCTGAAAATTCCTTGATGGAGGGACCCAATCACCTCCTGAGAGAAGGCGCAGCGCGGGTCTGCCGCTCGGTCCAGGACCTTCTGGAGGACCTGAATCTGCCTTTGGGGACTTGACAAGCCTCCCATCCATGACCCCATCATCCCAATCCTGGAGTCTCCCTTGACCAAGCTCGTCATTGTCGAAAGCCCGTCCAAAGCAAAAACCATCACCAAGTACCTCGGCAAGGGGTACAAAGTGATGGCTTCCGTAGGCCATATCCGAGACCTGCCGAAGAAGCTGGGTGTGGATGTCGACAATGGATTCCAGGAGGAATACGAGCTCTCCCCCGCCAAGCTCAAGGTGGTGACCGAGCTCAAGGCCGCCGCCAAGACCGCTGACGAACTGATCCTCGCCACTGACCCTGACCGCGAGGGAGAGGCCATCTCCTGGCACCTCCACGAGGCCATCAAGCCCCCCAAGGGGATGCTCGTCAAGCGCGTCCTCTTCCACGAGATCACCCCGGCGGGCATCCAGAAGGCCATGGAGAACCCCACGGTCATCAACAAGGATCTGGTGGACGCCCAGCGGGCCCGCCGGGTGCTGGACCGCCTCGTGGGCTACAAGGTGAGCCAGGTCCTCTGGGACAAGGTGAAGCGCGGACTCAGCGCTGGCCGGGTCCAGAGCGTGGCCGTGCGCCTCATCGTGGACCGGGAGCGGGAGATCCTGGCCTTCAACCCCATCGAGTATTGGGCCATCAAGGGCAAGTTCGGCGCCAAGCTCCCGCCCCAGTTCTGGATGCGCCTCACCCGGATCAACGGCCAGGCCCTCCAGCTCGGCAACAAGGAGACCAGGCGCCGCATCGAGAACGAGCAGCAGGCCCACACCCTGCGGGACCACATCCTCAAGGCCTCCTGGAAGGTCACGGGGCTGGAGACCAAGGAGAAGAAGCGGAACCCCGGCGCCCCCTACACCACCGCCAAGCTCCAGCAGGACGCTGCCCAGAAGCTGCGCATGAGCGTCACCCGCACCATGCAGACGGCCCAGCGCCTTTACGAGGGCATCGATTTCGGCGAAGGCCCCATCGGCCTCATCACCTACATGAGAACCGACTCCCCCCGCCTGGCCCCCGAAGCCGTGGAAGCGGTGCGGGAATTCATCGGGAAGCAGTACGGCCAGGACTACCTGCCCGCCAAGCCCAGGGTCTACAAGGGCAAGAGCAGCGCCCAGGAGGCCCACGAGGCCATCCGCCCCACCGACATCAGCCGCACCCCCGAGAGCCTGAAGGGAAGGCTGGACGGCGATCAGTTGCGCCTCTACTCCCTCATCTGGCGCCGCACCGTTGCCTGCCAGATGGAAGTCGCCCGCTTTGACGAAACGGTGGTGGAAGCGGCCTCGGCCCTCGGCACCGGCGAGGAAGCCGCCTTCGAGGCCAAGGGTGAGATCGAGCGCTTCCCCGGCTGGCTGGTGGTCTACCGCAGCAGCCAAGAAGAGCAGAAGGCCGAGGCCATGGACGCCCCGGACGGCGAGGAGGAGGAAGTGGTCGGACTCCCCGCCCTGAAGCTCGGCGAAAGCCTGAAGCTGGAGAAGCTGGAGACGGACCAGCAGTTCACCAAGCCCCCGGCGCGTTTCTCGGAAGCCACCCTGGTGAAGGAACTGGAGGAGGACGGTATCGGCCGCCCCTCCACTTACGCCAGCATCATCGCCACCATCGTGGACCGGGACTACGTCCGCAAGGTCGAAGGCCGCTTCAAGCCCACGGAACTGGGCCTGGTGGTCACCGATCTGCTGGTGCAGGGCTTCCACGAGCTCATGGACCCCAGCTACACCTCAGGGCTGGAGAACCAGCTTGACCGGGTCGAGGCTGGCGAGCTGAGCTTCCTCAAGGCCATGAAGGCCTTCTACGGCCCCTTCGAGAATCTCCTGAAGAACGCTGGCTCTGAGATGGCCAACCTCAAGGCCGGCATCCCCACGGACCGCACCTGCAAGAAGTGCAGCGCCCCGATGCTCAAGCGCATCGGCAAGAACGGCCTTTTCCTGGGCTGCTCCAAGTATCCCGAGTGCGACCACACCGAGGAAGTCGAGCAGATGGAGGAGCCAGCCGACGCGCCGGAATGCCCCCTCTGCGGCGCCACGCCCATGACCCTGCGCAAGGGCCAGTGGGGCCCCTTCTGGGCCTGCCCCAACTATCCCGGCTGCAAGGGCATCGTCAAGGCCGACCCCAAGGGGCTCCCGGTTCCGGCGGATGTGCCCACGGGCGAGAAATGCCCCACCTGCGGCAAGGAATACGTCAAGCGTCACGGCCGCTACGGCGAGTTCGTCTGCTGCGTGGACTACCCCAAGTGCAAGACCGTCAAGAAGGACATCCTGGCGGTACCCTGCCCCAAGTGCGGTGGGGACCTCAGCCCCCGCAAATCACGCTTCGGCAAGGTCTTCTACGGCTGCACCAAGTATCCCAAGTGCGACTTCACCGCCTGGGACAAGCCCGTGCCCATCTCCTGCCCCAACTGCAAGAACAGCTACATGACGGAAAAGACCAAGAAGCCCCGGGGCAAAGATCCCATCACCTTCCTGCTCTGCCCCGAGTGCAAGCACGAAGAACCGATGTAAGACACCAGCGCCGGTCCCAAAGACCGGCGCTGGTTGCATCATCAGGTCGTGAGGAGGGCTACTGCTTGACCAGCCATGCCATGGCCGCCTCGGGATCCGTGAAGGCCTGCACCGTCACCCCGGCCTGGGCGAACTCTGCCTGGAAGCGCTTCATGTTCATCTGAGCCACGGCCTTTTCAGGGACGACCAGCGCCCAGAACTTCCATCCGGCTTTGATCGCCCTCGGCGTCCAACTATCGTGGGCCCAGGCCAAGTCCTCCGGAGGCAGAGGACCATTGTTCCGGTCATCCGAGAGCCACTTGCAGGCACCGTGCTTCTGAAGCAGCTCGATCCCCTTTTCATTGGCCTCCCGCAAGGGAGCTCCTGAGGTGTACTTGTGAATCTGGTGGTGCACTACCTTGGTGTCAGGGTAGTACCAGAGCGAGATGTTGGCGTTTTCCAACGCAGTGATTCTGGTCATGGGAACCTCGAGGATGTGCCTGAATATTCCCCCCTCTCAGCCAACTGTCAACGCTGAACTGCCTCCGTCGGGAAAGGTTTCAGAGCGGTCCCGGGGGGGCCAGCGGGCCGCGGGGAGGCCAGACTCAGCAACTGGGGGAGCAGAGCTACCCAGGGAAGGGTCCAGACCACCCGCTCCTGACGGCCCATGATGGTATCGCCCCCTGTCCATGCCTCAAGATGGTCGGGGTGGAAGTGAAGATCCAGGTTGCCTCCAGCCGGAAGGGGCACGTAGGCCACCTGGGCCCGAGCTGGGTTCAGTATGGTGAGGATCCGCTCCCCGTCGTCCAGGACCCAGAGCAGCCCGGGGAGCAGCGGGCGGAAGTCCTCTCCAGGCGCCAGGGGCATGGTTCCGATCCCGCCATCCAGCTTGGAGTGCAGCGGAAAGCGGAATACTCCCTGTGAAAGATCCAGTGGGGTGCCGGCATCCCGCCAAGCCCTGGCAGGGCGTCCCGGTAGCCCGGTCCGGAGGGTCACGAGCCCCCGGGCATCCAGGATCCGAATGGAACCATCCCCACGGAGTTCCACCCGAAGGGGCAGATCCCCGGTCGGCAGGCTTGCGGAGGACAAGCGAGGCAGCTCAGGGGAGACCACGCCCAACTGCCATGGAGGTTCCTGAAGATGCTCCCAGGGAAGGGTCTTCTGGACCTCTGGCATCTGGGCAACAAGGATGGTGGGAATCAGGAGGAAGGAGCCCAGCCGCACAAGGCCTCCAGGTTCTGGGTGGTCTGTTCCACCAGGGATTCAAAGGAGAGGCCCCGCAGGGAGGCCAGATGCCTCGCCACATGGACGACATAGGCGGGCTCGTTGGTCCTGCCCCGATGGGGAACCGGCGCAAGATAGGGGGAGTCCGTCTCCACCAGTATGCGGTCCAGGGGAGCCCAGGCTGCGATCTCAGCGATATCCGCCGCCTTCTTGAAGGTGATGATGCCGGAAAAGCTCAGATAGAAGCCCATGTCCAGGGCAGCCTGGGCGAAGGTCCGATCCTCGCTGAAGCAGTGGATCACACCCGGCACCACAGGTGTGCCTTCCTCCCGAAGGATCCGCAGGGTCTCCAGGCCCGCCGCCCGGGTGTGGATCATGAGGGGTTTCCCCAGGCGTCTGGCCAGGCCTATCTGAGCTCGGAAAACGCGCTCCTGCACGTCCCGGGGGCTGAGATCGTAATGCCAATCCAGGCCTGTCTCGCCCACGAAACGGACCTCTGGAGCCATCAGAAGCCCCTCCAGACGGGCTTCTCCTTCAAGGTTCCAAGTGGAGGCCTCGTGGGGGTGGACCCCAAGACTGGCCACCACATCGGCATGCCTGCGCGCCACCGTCAGGACCGGTTCCGCATCGGCCAACTCGGCCGCCACAGCCACGAAGCCGCCGACACCGGCCTTCCTGGCCCGCGCAAGGGTCGCTTCGATCTCCTCTTCCCCGCCACGGAGATGGCAGTGGGCATCCACCAGCATGTTTCCTCCTTCTTCCATGGTGACATGCTCCTTGAATGCCATGGAATGCTAGGCTTTATCCATGCGCCCCACCTCCACTCTCCTCATCGTCGACGACGAACCGGGCATCCGCCGCTCCCTGGGGGAGGCTCTGGCCGAGGAGGGTTACACCATCCTCAAGGCGGAGCGGGGCGAACAGGCCCTGGAACTGCTGCACAACCCGGACAGCGAGGGCATTGGCCTCATGCTCCTGGATGTATGGCTACCTGGCATGGACGGACTGGAAACGCTCAAGCAGACCAGGGCCCTGCGCCCGGACCTCCCGGTGGTGATGATCTCCGGCCACGCCAGTATCGACACGGCCCTCCAGGCCACCCGCCTGGGGGCCTTCGACTTTCTGGAGAAGCCCATCGACCTGGATCGCCTGCTCCTGGTGGTGGGCAACGCCCTGAACCAGAAGCGACTGGAGGCAGAGAACCAGCGTCTCCGGCAGGAAATGGACCAGACCCGCTTCTTCATGGCTGAAAGCCCCGCCATGAAGCGCCTCCTGGCGGACGTGGCCCTGGTGGCCCCCACCGAGGGGCGGGTGCTCCTCAGCGGCGAGAACGGCAGCGGCAAAGAGGAGATCGCCAGACGGATCCACGACCTGAGCCCCAGGGCCAAGGGTCCCTTCGTGGAGGTGAACTGTGCTGCCATCCCCGAGGAACTCATTGAGTCCGAACTATTCGGACACATGAAAGGCGCTTTCACCGGAGCCATCCGGGACCAGAAGGGCAAGTTCCGGGAGGCCCACGGCGGCACCCTTTTCCTGGATGAAGTGGGCGACATGTCCCTCAAGACCCAGGCCAAGGTGCTCCGGGCCCTCCAGGAGGGCCGGGTGGAGCCCATCGGAGGCGGGGGAGCGGTGGGGGTGGACGTCCGGGTCATCGCCGCCACCAACAAGGACCTGACTGAAGAGATCAAAGCCGGACGCTTCCGGGAGGACCTCTACTTCCGGCTGGCGGTGGTGCCCCTCCGGGTCCCCCCCCTGCGGGAACGGGCCGAGGAACTCATCCAGTTGGCGGAGGCCTTCATTGCCAGGATCGGTGCCATACAAGGCAAGTCCCCCAAACGCCTGGGGCCTGAGGCCCGGGACACGCTCCTGCACCACGACTGGCCCGGCAACGTCCGGGAGCTGAAGAACCTCATGGAACGGGCCATGATCCTGGCTAGAGGTTCCGAGATCGCCCCCCGGGACCTGGGTCCCTTGGCGGTACGCCACCTGACGGAACCCGATCCATTCTCCTTCCCGGAGTTCACCAGCCTCAAGGAGGCCCGGGAGTGGTTCGAGGGGGTCTACATCCAGCGGGAGATGAAGCTCCAGAACGGAAACATGACCCGGGTGGCCGAACGCCTGGGGCTGGACCGCTCCAACCTCTACAAGCGCCTCAAGGCCCTTGGCATCGAGGCCCGGGAGTCCTGATGGAGCGCCTCTGGTTCAAGATCGGGGAAACGGCGGCCCGCATCGGGGTCAAGCCCAAGGATCTCCGTTACTGGGAACAGGTGATCCCAGAGATCCGCCCCCGCCGGAGCCACGGCAACCTGCGCTACTACCACCGGGATGACCTCCCGCGCCTGGAGCGGATCCGGAGCTGGCTGACAGAGGGGCTCACCGTGGGAGACTGCCGACAGCTCCTCCTGACAGGCCAGTTGACCCGGGGCTTTGATTTCGGCATTGAACCTGAGACCGATCCGGAACCCCAGCCCCCGATACCCACCCATCCGAAGCGCCTCCAGTCCAAACAGGAGCCGCCCCCCCCTTCCCTCCACCGCCCGGATCTTTCCTCCATCCTGGAATCCTTGAGGACACTGCAGAATCGGCTCACCCAACCCCCAGAGACGGCCCCTCGACCGAAACCAGAGCTTGACGCCCCCCCCAAAGGCAGGTAGAGTCAGAACTTCACGGCGCGTGGCGCAGCCTGGTAGCGCACTACCTTGGGGTGGTAGGGGTCGGAAGTTCGAATCTTCTCGCGCCGACCAAATGGACCTGGAGAAATCCGGGTCCTTTTTGTATTTGCATGAACCGCTCCCTGGCACCCTACAGTGAGAGGGTTTCACACTGTGCTGTGTCCTCAAACCGCCGGAGGGGTGCTGAATGACCGAAACACCACTGATCCCTTGGACCCGCGACCTCGAGACAGGGCACCCGGTGATCGACAACCAGCACAAGACCCTGATCGAAGCCCTGAACCGCCTGCACACGGCGATCCTGGAAGGCACCGGTGATGATGAGATTGGCTGGTGCCTCTCCTTTCTCAAGGCATACACGCGGGTCCACTTCAAGGCCGAGGAGGGACTGCTCCGCAAGGCCGGCGTGGACATTGCCGCACACTCGCTGGCCCACAGGGAGTTCCTGGCCCAGGTGGACGATCTCTTCGGCAGGTACGTCCGGCAGGAACTCGGCCTCATCTCCGAAACGGAGACCATGCTCAGGAACTGGCTGATCGAACACATCAAATCGGACGACCAGATCGCTGGACATCTGCCTATGAATCAGCGATAGCGTTCCACCACGCGGAGAAATTCCCCCTGAGCCCTGGAGAAGGCATCCACGACATCCGGGTCGAAGAGGGTGCCGGAACCGGAACGGATGCTGGCAGCCACCACTTCCGGACTCATGGAATCCTTGTAGACCCGCTGGCTGACCATGGCGTCGTATACGTCCGCCAAGGCCATGAGCCGCGCCGCAAGAGGGATCGCATCGCCCTTCAGTCCCTGGGGGTAGCCGCTGCCATCCCAGCGCTCGTGGTGGCAGCGGCACACCTCCTCCGCCACCATCAGGAAGGAGTTGGGCCCCAATTCCTTCCTCGCCTCCTCGAAGATGCGCCCTGCCACCAGCGTGTGGGATTTCATCTGCTCGTATTCCTCCGCGGTGAGTCCCTCAGGCTTGAGCAGGATGCGATCCGGGATGCCGATCTTCCCGATGTCGTGGAGCGGCGCCATCTTGGTGAGCGCCTCCAGGTATTCCTCCGTGATGCAGGGCCGGAACTTGGGGTTCTCCCGGAGGCTCAGGGCAAGGGCCCTCATATAGCGCTGGGTGCGGCGAAGATGACCCGCCGTCTCAGGGTCCCGGGCCTCCCCCAGCACCGCCATGCTGTGGATCGTCAGGTCCTGGGTCTGGATCAATTCCTGGTTGCGCTGATCCAGGGCCCTCTCCTCCAGGCGGGATTTCCACCAGGTGAGCAGGGCAAAACAGGCGATGACCAGCAGCACCGGCAGGAGGGGCTGGAGAAAGATCCCCCGGGAGCGCATGAGCCCCAGGCAGCCGCCAAAGATCCCCAGGACCAGGATCCCAGCCAGCAGGCCACTCAGGCGGGCCCCGAAGCGGGCGAGGACGAGGCTCGACAACACACCAGCCCCAAGGATGGCCATGGCTTCCCAGGCCCAGGCGCCCGCCGGGCGCCCCAGGAAATCGCCCCGGAGAAGGTTGTCCAGGACAGTGGCGTGGACCTCCACCCCATTGAAGGCCCCGTCGAAAGGGGTAGCCCGAAGCTCCCGCAATCCAGCGGCGGAGGTGCCCAGCAGCACGAAGCGTCCTCGCACCTTTTCCGGCGCCACTTCCCCACGCAGGATCGCGGCGGCGGAAAGGTATTCGAAGCGCCCCCCCTTGCCCCGGAAATGGATGAGCAGATTGCCCCTGGGGTCCAGGGGCAGCTCCCGTGTCCCGATCCGGAGGCTGGAAGGGCCGCTCGCATCCATGCTGAGAACCGCCTGTGGATTGCCCTCCGCCTTGGCCAGCATGGCCAGGGCGAGACAGGGATAGAGATCCTCTCCAAACCGCATCAGCATCGGCATGCGACGAAGCACACCGTCAGGATCGGGCACGATGTTGAAGAACCCGGAAGCACCCGCTGCCCTGGAAAGGATCGGCAGATTGCAGGCGGCGCCGTGGGCCTGGAAAAGCCCCTGGACCCCATCAGGAGCCCCAGACAGACGCCTCAGCACCACCGGAATGGAATGAAGCAGGCAGGTGCGCCCCTGGTCCTCCAGGCCGGTATGGAACTTGTGACCGAGCACGAAGGGGCCCTTTCCCAACGTACAGGCCAGAATCGCATCGAAATCTTCCATATCCAGGGGCACACCCCTCACCTGGAGGGAGAGCCCCCGTTCACGCTCCAGAGCCCCCTTCCAGTTGGCCAGGGAGCCAGAATCGGGTTCGGCAAAGACCACATCCAGACCCACGACTCGCGGCCCCATGGCCGAGATGCGGTCCAGCAACTCTGCAACACGGTAGCGAGGCCAGGGCCACTGGCCGAAATCCCTCAGACTCCCCTCATCGAGGTCCACGATGAGAGGCACTCCGGAGGATTGCTCCCGGTGGGTCAAGCGGAGCATCACGTCGTAGACCATGAGCTCCTGGTTGCGCAGAAAGGCCGGCCGAATCGTATGGAGCAGCAGTGCCAACAGCGTGATGCCCAGCCCCGCCACCACCAGGCGCAGGGGCCTCCAGACCTGCGAATGGAAGCGAGGCGATAGCATCGGGGTTATCTGACAGTCACTTCAACGCGGCGATTGCGGGGCTCCGGGACCTGATCCCCGGTGGGCACGAGAAGAACGGCCTTTCCATGGGACTTGATCTCGAGAACAGCCGGATCCGCCCCGGCATCGACCAGCAACTGGGCAACCGTCTCGGCCCGCTGCCTGGCCAGCAGGTTGTTGCGCTCATCGGACCCCGAGGTGTCCGTATGCCCCACTACGCCAACATCCAGCGGAGAGCGCTCCTGGATAGCTTCCAGGATCTTCCCGATGAGCGGCCGGGAGGCAGCCGTCAGGGTAGTGGACCCCGTCTCGAACTGAAGGATGAAGTGGAGAGGCGCCTTGGGCTGGGCTGCGATGGCGGCTCCGAAATCAGCTTGGATCCGGGCGTCGGAGAGGATCTCAGGTTTGCCCGGAGCCTGATCCGCCCCAACCACCTGAACGCTTTGACGGGGCCGATCCAGGGCCTGACGGCCCTGGGCATTCCGGACCTCCACAACCCCCACCCCCCCGTCAGCATCCGGCATCAGGACAACCTGGGTGCGCGGCTTGGCGCAGCCCAGAAACAGGAAAGCGGATGCGCAAACAAAAGGAATCCAAGTCTTTCCAGCTCTTCCGCTGTGAAGGGTCTTTTGCAGGTTCACTTCTCCTCCGCCTTGACCAGGAAGCTCGTCCCACGAACCCCCACTGTGGCCACGGGGGTCTCCACCTTGACGGAGTCCGGAGACAATTTGGCAACAAGCCCGGAGACGAAGGCCATGGTTCCCCGGAAACAGCGCACCACGAGCCCCAGTCGGCCCTGGGCGGGAGCGAACTGGAAGTGTTCAAGGGCCAGTCGGCTTCCAGGGCCCATGGAGATGGAGGTGTTGTCCTTCAGGAGCAAGCCAAGACTTCCCCCCTCTCCCGTTCGCAGCACATCCCCCTCGAGCAGACGCTCGGGTCGGGTGACATCACGCTCGGCCCCCTCCCGCAGCAGAAATACCGGGCCTTGCAGCGTCCGAATACTTCCCACCACCTCCCTCGCGACAGCTGGAAGAGGAAACCCCGCCATGAGAATGACGAGAAACCCAGTCACAAACCGGTGGATCGTCATACAACCCCCTCCTGGACAAAGGGCCACCTTCAATAAATCGGCATCCCAGAACCCAGCCTTGAATTGCGAGTGAAATACCCGGTTCCAGACGGGCGTCCATTAAATTAATAATACATTAAAATGACGGGTTCGGGTATACTCAACCTGAGAATAGGGGAGTTGGGATGGGATTCAGGGAATTGGCGGGTCGGTTCGTGGTTATTGCTTTGGGAGCAATCCTCTCCCTTTGCCCAGCCCAAGCGAAGCCAAGAAAGGCTCACAAGAAGGCCAAACCCGCCCATCATGCAGCGCCCAGGCGACAGCAGGCGAAAAGGGTGAAGCGCAAGCTGCCCCAGCCTGCCCCCCAGCGCCTAGTCCTGAGCAGTGCATCAGCCCTGGTGCAAGACCAGCAGACAGGCCGGGACCTTGTGGAAAAGGCACCGGACACCGTCCTGCCCATCGCCTCCATCACCAAGCTCATGACCGTCATGGTCATCCTGGACGCTCGCCAGAGCCCTGATGAGGAGCTCCTGATCGACCGACAGGATCTGGATGTCCTTCGCCACAGCCGCTCACGCCTGCCCCTGGGCACCCGCCTGCCCCGGAAGGAAGCCCTGAAGCTGGCCCTCATGGCCAGTGAGAACCGCGCAGCCAACGCCCTGGGCCACGCCTACCCCGGCGGCCTGGGAGCATGCGTGGCCGCCATGAACGCCAAGGCCAGGGCCCTGGGCCTGAGCCACACCCACTATGTGGACCCCGCAGGTCTGGGGGAGGGAAACGTCTCCAGCGCCCGGGATCTGGTCCAGCTCGTGCGCATCGCCTACAACCACTACCCCGAGATCCGAAGGGACAGCACCTACACGGAAAGCGAACTGCAGAGCGGTTCCCGCTACCTGCACTTCATCAACACCAGCCGCCTGGTGCGCGGCGGGAACTGGGAGATCGGGTTGTCCAAGACCGGCTTCATCGACGAAGCGGGCCATTGCCTGGTCATGCAGGCAAAGCTCGCTTCGCGACAGGTCTTCATCGTGCTCCTGAAGGCTCCCGGAAAGCTCACCCACTTCGGCGATGCCAACCGGATCCGGCAGTGGATCGAGAGCAGGTCCTAGGCTATTGCCGGACCCTGAGGGCGGAGGGCTTCACCTTGTACCCCGACAGGGCAAGGTAGCCCTTGTAGAGGTTGGAGTCATCGTTGATGGTCCCCACAAACCAGCTGTAGTGCAGGTTATCCTCCCGGGTGCCCGGTCCCTGGTAGATGTCACCTTCGCAGTTTCCATCCAAGGCATAGGCGACCGCACCCAGCTTCAGGTCGGCAGAAGTGGCGGGTCGAGTCAGGGCATAGTGCTTGGTCCAGACTTTCTCGCCCTTCTTGCTGGCATTGATGATAAAGAACTCCGCCTCCTGCTTGGTGGCAGCGCTGGCGGGGGTCACCAGCTTGGCGATGTACACGGTCTGCCACCCGCTCCCGGCCTTGTAAGGCTCCAGCGTGATCAGATACTCGTCGGCCTGGAGGAAGTGGACATCCAGGTTGGGCCCTTGAGGCGTGGCTTCGGAGTCCCTCTGGGCTGGACGGGGCGCAGCGCGGCGACCCGAATCCATACTCGATTCCCCGCGGCTGACGGGATAGGTTTCGTCCTGCCCAGAGCTCCAGGAATGGGAATCCTGGGCAGCCATGGGCATAACTGCGCAGACGGCGAGAGCCAGCAGCGTTTTTTTCATTTTTTCCTCCGAAGGGTGGAGGAAGGATATGCCAGCCCAGGAAGGGGGTCAACCCGGGATATTCGAGGCCCCGTCCTGGTTGAGCAGCACTTCCGTCTCCCCAGCCCTGGCCATGAGCTCCGGGCAGGCCAGGTCCAGGCGGAGGGGGGTCAGGGAGATCCAGCCCTGCTGGATGGCCTCGGCGTCACTCCCGGGCATCCGGGAGTAGACCGGCCCCATCTCGCCCCCGACCCAGTAGTAAGGAAGACCCCGGGGGTCCAGGCGACGCTCCACGGAGTCGTGGTATTTCCGATTGTCCTGCCCCGCCATCCGAAAACCCAGGGGTTCCCCCTTGGGAATATTCAGGTTCCAGATGCGATTCGGAGGGAGTTCCAGGTTCTCCCAACGGCTCAGGAAACGCTCGATCCAGCGCCCAGCCACCGCGTGGTCCGCCTCAAGATCCATGGAGAAGGCGGCGGCCCGGCCTCCCTGGAGGCAGCCCTCGAAGGCGGCGCCGACCGTGCCCGAATAGAAGACATCCTCCCCCAGATTGAAGCCATTGTTGATGCCGGACAGGACCCAATCGGGGGATCGCCCGAAGAGGGAGCGGATCCCCACCAGGACACAGTCCACAGGGGTGCCATCGCAGGCATAGCGATCGGTCCCCAGTTCGTGGACCCGCAGGATGTTGTGCAGACTCATGGCGCTGGAGATAGCGCTTCGATTGCGGTCCGGGGCCACCACCACCACGCGTCCGAAGCGCGAGGCCGCCTCGGCCAGGGTTTCGAGTCCGGGGGACCAGAGGCCATCATCGTTGGTGACGAGAATCAGTCGATCATGCATAGGCCTATCCTATCCGTTCAGCGCCCACCGTGGGATGCCGCCCAAAAAAAGCGGGAGCGGCCCGATGGGCCGCTCCCGGAGTCTGCCATGAAAGGGGGGACCGCCTGCTCGCTGCGCTCGCGATGTCCCCCCTTTGACCCCCACGTGGTGACCGGGCAAAGCCCGACCATCACGTCTGTGTAGGAGAGGCTAGACGCCTTCCTTCACACGCAGAATGTACATTCCGTCATGGAAGGTGTCCATGTAGATGTATCCGCGGTCGTCCACCACGCAGTCCTCGGCGGTGCCCAGCATGGGGCCGGGGATCTCGACGTCGAAGAGGGTCTTCTCGGGATTGGGGGGGATGAAGTAAGCAATCTCCTTGATGTAGAAGGGATCGGTCACGTCATACACCCGCATGCCTGCGTGGAAGTAGCAGCAGTAGACCCGGTTCGGGTTGTCCTCCAGCCAGGGCTTGCCCATGGGTTCGTGGAGGTTGTGAGGGCCGAAGGGGCCCTGGCAGCCCAGGCCGGCGGTGTTGAAGTTCTTGTAGGGGAAGTCCGCAGGAACTTCGGGATAGGGGAACTCGGCCACCAGCACCTGATCGGCAGGATTGGAGACGTCGATCATGTGGAGGTTGTTCATGGGCTGGATGCCGGGGTGGGCGCTCTTCTCGATCTTCTCCTTGCTGAAGACCGGGAAGCGCTCGCCCTCGTTGCTCAGGACAGCATAGTTGCGGCCCCGGAGGGGCAGGTAGGTGTGACAGCGGGCACCGGCCAGCTTGCCGCCGAAGGGGGGCTTGACCATGATCTGGCCCAGCTTCTTGGGGCGGGTCACGTTGGAGACGTCCACGATCACGCCGCCGCCAGCCCAATAGCCGCAGTAGGCCTTGCCATCCTGCACATAGGGAGGCCCGTGGAGCTGGGGCCAATCCTTCTCGGCGGCGTGGCCCACGGGGTAGGTGCCGTCCTCCATGCCGTCGGCGAACTGCTCGGGCATCCACCAGCGGCCCACTTCCACGGGGTTGGTGGGATCGATGATGTCCAGGATGCGCATGATCTGGCCAATGTAGCCCTGGCAATCCGAAGAGAGGTAGACGTAACGGCCGCCGTTGTAGTGGAAGCGGTGCACACCCATGCCGTTGGCGACGCCGGAGTCCCAGTGGGCCAGCAGCTTGGGGTTCTCGGGGTCCTGCTTGAGGTCGTAGATCCGAAGACCGCCGATGCTCTTATCCTCGTGCTTGCAGCCGTGGAGGAAGGGGATGCCGCCGCCCAGGGCCGCGATCATCAGGCCGTCCGCCACCTGGATCTTGGGGGTGGACTGCTTCCTGTATTCGTTGGGATCGCAGGCCTCGAAGAACTTGACGTGGCGGGGCTTGGAGGGATCGGTCACATCGATGATCGTCCAGCCCGCGCCCTTGAAGGAGCCGCAGTACATGTAGTACTTGCCCTCGGGGGTCTTGTAGAGGGCCATCTGGAAGGCCATGACCCCGCCGAGGTCGCTGAAGCCGACCACGTCCATGTTCTTGATGTAGCCCTTGTTGTCAGGGCTCTTGGCATAAAAGGGTACCGTCATGAGCAGGACCTCCTTGGGTTTGTTTGGTAAGGATTGCGACGGGGAACAGCACGCCCTGATGACAAGGCATCCGGTCGAAGCGGGCAAAGGACTCGGAACAGAATAGACCCCCCCGTGTCGCACCGTAATGACCCTGGAGGCGTCCCCAGGCCCAGGCGCTTTCAGGATGCCGGGCATAAGGGTCGACTGCCCCGCAGATACTAGCAATCACGCCCGCCGTGACCGACATCACAAACAGAACAGAGGGCGGCGGCTCCGCCGGACAGGCAGGCAAAGGCTACCCCACGCTCAGGGGTCGGCGTCCTTTTTCGGCCCACACCCCAACATGGACGGATAAAGGCGTGATCTTCAAGCCTCCGGGCTTTAGACTGGAGGTTTGTGGTCGGAGCCGGAATGGATCGGTTGGTGATTGAAGGTGGTACCCCCCTGAAGGGAAGGGTGCCGGTATCGGGGGCCAAGAACGCTGCCCTGCCCTGCATTGCCGCCACCCTGTTGACGGCGGAACCCGTGAGGCTTCGCCACCTGCCCGCCGTCTCGGATATCCGCACCATGATCAAGGTGCTCCAGTCCATGGGGAGCCAGGCAGAGATCGAGCCTGATGATGAAGGCTTCGAGTTCTCCGCCGTCCTCAAGGCCGAGGGCCTGGAGACGGCTGAACTGAAGGCCTCCTACGAACTCCTGAAGACCATGCGAGCCGGATTCTTCGTGCTGGGTCCCCTGCTGGGCCGCTTCGGTCGGGCCTCGGTGAGCCTGCCCGGAGGGTGCGCCATCGGAGCCCGCCCCGTGAACCTGCACCTGGAGGCCCTGGAGCGCATGGGGGCCGAGATCCGGATTGATCATGGCTATGTGGAAGCCCAGGTGCCGGGCGGGCGCCTCAAGGGCATCGACCACACCTTCGAGAAGGTGAGTGTTGGGGCCACGGAGAATGTCCTCATGGCCGCTTCCATGGCCTCAGGAACGACCATCCTGCGAAACGCGGCCCAGGAGCCCGAGATCGGGGACCTGGCCCGGCTCCTCGTGGCCATGGGGGCCAGCATCGAGGGCATCGATTCCCCCGTCCTCACGATCCACGGCGTGGAAGTGCTCCACGGATGCGAACACGACATCATCCCCGACCGCATCGAAGCGGGGACCTTCCTCTGCGCCGTGGCCGCCGCCTGCGGGGATGTGGTCCTGGAGCGGGTGGTGCCTGATCACATCCGCAGCCTCATCGACCTCCTGGAGCGCTCCGGCTGCGCCTTCACGGAGCGGGAGGGCCCCAACGGCACCCAGCTCCGGATCCAGCGCGACTGCGGCCAGAAGCTCTACGCCAAGGACATCATCACCGGACCCTACCCCGCCTTCCCCACGGACCTCCAGGCCCAGGCCATGGCGGTCATGACGCAGGCCGCGGGTATCAGCGTGATCCGGGAGACCATCTTCGAGAACCGGTTCCAGCACGCCATGGAACTGGAGCGATTGGGAGCCAACCTGCGCATCGACGGGAGCACCGCCATCGTGGCAGGACCGGCACCCCTCACGGGATGCACCGTCATGGCCACGGACCTTCGCGCCAGTGCCGCCCTGGTGATCGCCGGAATGGTGGGCCAAGGGCGCACCGAGGTCGATCGGATCTACCATCTGGACCGGGGCTACGCCGGCATCGAGCGCAAGCTGCGCAATCTCGGAGCCCGGATCGAGCGGGTTGGAGGCGGCAAAGTCTAGGCTGCTGTCATTGCCCATCCCACCCAGGGATACGAATCGCTTAAACTTTTCAACAGACGGGGGAACCATGTTCGGAGAAATGAAGGTCTTTTCAGGCACCAGCCATCCTGAGCTGGCGGCATCCATTGCAGCCAGGATCGGAATGCCCCTCGGCAAGACCCGCATCACCCGTTTCTCCAACGAAAACATCAAGGTCAAGATCGAAGAGAGCGTCCGCGAGGCGGATGTCTTCGTGGTCCAGACCAGCACCCCCCCCGTCAGCGACCACCTGATGGAAATGCTGATCATGATCGACGCCCTCAAGTTCGCTTCCGCGGCCCGCATCACGGCAGTACTGCCCTACTTCCCCTATGCCCGCAGCGATAAGAAGGACGAGGCGCGCATTAGCATCACCTCCCGCTTGATGGCGGATCTGCTCCAGACCGCCGGTGCAGATCGGGTGCTGACCATGACCCTCCATGCCCCCCAGACCCTGGGCTTTTTCCGGGTGCCCGCGGATCAGCTATCGGCCAACCCCATTCTGGTCCAACACTTCCGCAATTCCGATGTCTCCAACAGCGTGGTAGTGGCCACGGATGCCGGGGCGGCCAAGCTGGCGGGCTCCTTCGCCAAGCGTCTCTCCCTGCCCATGGCCATCATCGACAAGCGCCGCTTCGACGACTCCGAGCAGGCACAGAGCGTGGCCCTGATCGGCGATGTGAAGGGCAAGGACGCCATCGTCTTCGATGACGAGATCGCCACCGGCGGCTCCATCAAGGAGGCCGCCAAGATCCTCCGGCAGTTCGGCGCCAAGACCGTCCGGGTGGGCGTCACCCACGCCGTCTTCTCCGGCGGCGCCTACGAGACCCTGGGCAGCGCCGAGCTGGACGAGCTGGTGGTCTCCGACACGATCCCCATCCCCCACGAGAAGCGCGCCCTGATCCCCAGCCTCCGGGTGCTCAGCACCGGGGCCCTCTTCGGGGACGCCATCCTGCGCATCCACGGGGGTCGCAGCATCAGCGAGATCCTGGAGCCGTAGGTTTCACGCGGAGACGCGAAGGGCGCGGAGAAGAGCAGAAGACCTGCCTTTCTCCGCGCTCTTTGCGTCTCCGTGCAAGCCGCCCATGCAACGCAACGCTTTGACAACATCAAGAGACAGCTTTCATACTTCACGGAATGAACATGCAGTCAAATGCCTCACTGGCAATCTATTCCGTCTGTTCCGAAGGCTATCGGGACGTCTACTCCGTTTTCAGGAAATCCCTGGAGGACATCGGCTATCCAGCGGAACAGATCATCACGAAGTTCTATGATGACTCGGACTTCGACGCCAAAGGCTTCCAGACGCCGTCGTGGTACTTCGCCATCCAGGAGAAGTTGCGCTTCGTTCTGAGCCAAGTCCGGACCCATCCCGGAAAGTTCATCATCTCCAGCGACGTCGACATTCAGTTCTTTCCGCCCTTCCTCGAAGCGGATCTCGGTCAACTGATGAATGCGCGCAACCTGGATCTGCTTTTTATGAGAGAATTATCAAATGAGGTGCCGCCCGTCAATGCCGGTTTCATCGTAATCCGCTGCACGGAGGAGGTGGCCAGGCTGCTTGAATCCATTTCAGGCCGGATCGCCGAGGAGCAGTTGCCTTTTGCTGACCAGACGGCCTTCTCCGAGGCCCTGCGAAGTGGTGCCCACGAGGTCAGGTTCGACACCATCGACACGGACAAGGTCATCTGGGGATTGGCAGCGCCGCCAGTCATCTCCGATGCCTGGTTTCACCACGCGGTCTGCTGCAGGACGAACGCCGAGAAACTGAACCAGTTCGAGGCCATCAGGACAATCCGGGCAGCCCACCAAAGAAAGATCTCCTCGGTTCTTCGCAGCTTGGCCCGAAGGATCTTCACCAGGAACCGGGAGGCAGACTTCCGCGGAAGGGCTGTGCAGTAGAAGGCGCCTACTCAGGCAGCCCCTTTTCCCGCAGAGCCGCCGCCGCCTGATAGGCGGCCAGGACCGCCGAGCGGACCCGCTGGTAGCTGTTCTCCGTGACCTTGGTGTTGAAGGTCATCGTGGCCACCACGTACCAGGCCTCGCCATTGGGCAGGAGCTGGGGCGGGGCATAGTTGACCTGGGGAGGGAGTACGGCACTGGAACTGGCCTCCCGCAGGTTCACGCTCAATCGGTCGCACCAGGTCTGGAGCTGGGGGAGGATGGCCTGCCCCTCAACCTCGTCCCTCACCGTCACCCGGGCATAGAGGGTGAAGAGAAGCCGCAACTGGGGGGCATCAAAGGCGCTGTTCAGGAAGCCCGCCATGGTGGCGATCTGCTGGAAGTCCTTGGCGATCTGTTGAAGTTTGGGGCTGGGTTGGGCCATAGGGTCTCGCTTGTCTGGATCGGCGCATCGGTCAGTTGAGGCATCACAGGAACCCGATACCCGGGTTTTCTTTCCTCTGTGCCCTCTCTTTTTATCCTCTGTGCCCTCTGTGTTGGATCTTTCCCTTCAACCTCACCTCGGACTCCAGGTGTGCCGGATCTCGCCGGACGGACTGAGGCCATTGGTGCTGCTTGAGCTGGCACCGAGCTGAAGCACTAGGTTGCCCAGGCGCCACTCCATTTGGCCACTGGTGGTTACATCATTGCCGGATTTGCGGTAGTTGAGGAGGATGGGAGCACCTCCCAGGGCCTCGAGGCTCTTCCCCAGGGTCACACTGGTCTCAGCAGTGCCGGTGGAGCTGGGCCGCAGGGAGACGTTGACCCGATCCAGGCTGAAGATCTTGCGCACCCGTTCCTGGAAGCTGGCGATGGTGAGGGAGCTCAGAAGCCCAGAGGTGGTGCTGGCCAGGCCATAGCTCATGACACTCTGGGACGAAGGCCCGGTGGCGGTGCCGATGGTGGAGGCGGTGGAGGGGTCGATGAGAATGGCCACGATCTCATCCTGCCGCAGGGAGGGCGTGGAGGTAGGGTTCATGCTGAGCTGGTTGAGGCTGCCGTTGATGGACAGGTTCACCACATAGGGCGACACATCCACCCGCCCCTGGAGGTTCAACACCGGGTTGAAGACCCTCGGGTCCGTGAAGTCGATGGAACCCCTTTCCAGCACGATATCCCCAGCCGGGAGCAAGTTGGTGAGGCGGCCTCCCGGCAGGAAGTCCATCTTCCCCCGGAGGCCAGGGCGGGCAGCGGTGCCCAGAACCTTGAAGCTCCCCACGGGACGCCCCTGGAGCTTCAGGAGGTTGGTCTCGAACTGCCAGGGCTCCTCCAGGATCAGGTCCAGGTCCAGGTCGATGCGAGCCAGGGGATCGTCTGGATCCAGACCCAGCCCCGTACTGGTGCTCCCCAGAGCGCCCGAGAGGATCAGATCCGTGAGATCCAGGTCAGCGCGGTAGAGCATGTGTTTGGCCCAGAGTCTCCCCTTCAGGCGACCGCCCTCCCTATCATTGCCCTTCAGGGCGGCCTCCAGGCTCCCCTGGAGTTCGAAGCCCTCGGGGATGTCCCGGAACTGGAAGCCCTCCAATCGGGCATCCAGAGCGTAGTCCGAAAGCCCTCCCATCTGCCAAGTGGCCTTGCCCCAGGCCTTGAGATCACCCTGGGCCAGGGTCCCCCGGAGGGGCTCTTCGGCTGACATCCAAATCTCCCGGCCCTTGAAACGCACGGTGAAATCCACGTTCTCGATGCTCTGGGGATAAGTCCGGACGTGGAGGCGCCCCCCCTTGAGCCCCAGGTGGCCATCCAGCATGGGGTCCGTGTAGGTGCCGTTGAGGGTCAGGGCAAACTGGGCATTCCCAGAAGGTTTCAGGTCTGCCAGCAGGCTGTACGGACTTGGCTGAAAGATGCGATCCAGCAGCACCTTGAGGTCCGTGAGATCCGCACTGCCCCCCAGGCTGAGCTTGAGGGGATTCTCCTTCAGGAAGGGAGCCCAGCCGGAGAGTTGAACTTCTGCTCCGCCGGTAGCCAGGGGGCGCCCCTGTGGATCCACGGGGAAGCCCTTGAGGGCGAGATCCAAGCCCAGGCCCTCCCCGTCACCCGCAAGGCGGGAGGGCTGGGTCTGCACCAGATCCAGCCCTTCGAAATGCCCCTCGAAACGGTCCAGGCGCCCCTTCCAATGGAGACCGTCCCGGTCCCAGGCCCCCTCTGCCTTAAGGTCCACCCGAGCATCCTTCAGGGCATCCCGGGTCAAGCGCGCAGCAAGGTGGGGGGTATCCGCGGTCTCGGCGTTGACCTGGAGATCAACGGCGCCGATCAGGTTCTCCCCGGAACCGAAGGCGTGCACCCGCGCGAAGGGCCCGGCCTTCCCCTCCATGCCGAACCAGCCGAGGAGTGCTCCCTCGGCGAGCTCCACGCCCCCTTCCAGTCCTTCCAGACTCTGGGTTCCCAGGAAGGCCCGCCCTCGGGTCAGGGAAACCGTGAGGCTCGGGACCGCGACGGGTCCCATGGGGCTCACCATGGGTCCCTCCAGCTTGGCATCCATTTGACCCAGGAAGCGAGCACCGCTCAGGCCCAACACTTTGGAGTCCACAGGTCCCTTCAGGGCTCCATGCCAGCGGAGACGCTCCAGATCCATGTCCAGCCACCCCTGGAGAGCCAGAAGTCCCCTGGGGGGCGCCTCGTCCTGCCCGAGGGCATCGAGGCCTTCCGCCACCCGAAGATCCCGGATCTCAAAGCGGCCGCTAGCAATGTCCATACGGAATTGGGCCGAAACCGCAGGGATCGACAGGCCGTAGACCTCGGCCTTCACGGCCTGGGCCTGCCCTTCCATAAGGATGCTGCGGAAAGGGCCGTGGAGCCTCGCCCATCCGGATCCGGTACCATCCACCCGCACGGAATCCACATCTCCGGCCAGGAGCCCCTCCCTCACCGGAAGGCGGTCGGCCCAGTAGCACATATCGATCTGGGAACTGCCCTCGGGCAGGTCGGCCCAGGTGAGCCAGAGCTCACCCCCGCCCCGGCCCTCCCCCTTGGCCAAGGAGATCCCATCGAGCCGCAGTTCACTCCCACGGATGGACACCTCGGTGGAGAGACGATCCACCCTGGCACCGTGCCAGCGCGGGCTCTCTACATCGACGTGACCGGCGAGATCCAGACCGGTGCCGGGGCTCCAGGAGACCTCAGCCCTTGCCTTGACGGCCCCAGCCATGTCCAGGTCCACCAGCTTCCAGGCAGAGAGGTTCCGGGCCACCTGGGCCGCGTCGGTCTGAACCTCCCCGGCGGCGCTGAGGCCCATGAGCCCCTTGGGCCCGAGTCTTGCCGTGGCACTCCCGGCAAGGCGAATATCCTCCAGGTCCAACGCCAGATCATCCAGGCGCAGGTTGCCCTGATCCAGGGCCAGATCCACCTTCCCGACAGGCCGCCCCTGGCGTGTGACAGAACCCTGGAAGGTTGCGCGCACCTGGTCCAGGCGGGGCAGGGACCAGGGAGATCCGGGGAGATGGAGCTCCCCCTGAAGGCTCGCCTGGGCCTGCCGCAGACTCTCGAACCTGGTCAGGGGCACCAGGGGCGCCAGCCCCACCCCCTCGGCCTTCACCCGCAGATCGGTCCCACTCTCACGTCGCCATTCACCCTCGGCTTCGGCCTTCCCCTCAGGAGCCTCCACCTCAAGCCGCTCCAGTTTGGCCTGGGAGGCCGTCCCCTGGGCTTCCAGGCGTAACGTGGAGGGTCCCAGGCCCGTAACGGGCAGGGACAAGTCCTTCCCACTGAGGGCCAGGGTCCAGGTGGGCCGCTCGCGAGTTCCGGCGAATCTGGCCTTCAGGTCCGCCCCCCCCTCGATCCGGCTCCACTCACCCTTGGGAGCCAGGGCGGCGGCCTGCCCAAGGTCGAGATGCCCGTCCAGGGAGGCCAGGAGGCGCTGGGGCTTGATTTCGTATCGCCCCTCCAGCTGGAGTCTGGACTGCCCCAATTGAAGTCCGCCCTTCCGGATTTCCACGGCCTGTTCCGAGAGGTTCGCCTGCAGCCCCAGGGAGCCCTGCTGGGCGATGGCCCCCGCACCCACCTCAAGCCGGGAGGCCTGGAAACGGGTCTCCACCCGATTCGCCCCCTGGCCGTACCCGCTGGCCCGGAAGAAGGCCTCCACCCGGGGAACCCCCCAGGAAGGCTCGCGAACCGTCAAACGGGCGTCCTCGATCCGGAACTCCCCCAGATAGACCTGGGGGGTGGTGGCCGACTTGGGGCGGGGTTTGAGTCGGATCTGGCCCAGAGTTTCCCGATCCAGCTCGATCCTGGGCCCCTCCAGGTGTACATAGCGGATCCTGGGCCATCGGCTCAGGAGGGTGAGAAGGTGGACCTGAACGTCCAGCCTCCGGGCCTGGAGGAGCCTGCCCCCAATTGAGAAATTATTAATTATTAATCGGCTTTCCAGCAGATGGAATTCCAGATCTTCCGCCTGGAAGGATAGTCCCGTCTCCTCTTGGAGGAGTCGCCCCACCCGGGCCGAAACCCAGTGGGAGAAGAAAGGCCGCTGCAGGGTCCAGGAAGCCCCCTCAAGGACCACGGCTCCCGCGGCCAGGACGTAGACCATCCGGCGGAACCCGCGCCGACCCCAGATTTTCCGGACGGCCGCCATCCCCACGTCCAGCCTCCCTCAGTTCTTCTCGCCACAGCCCGGGCAGACCTGGGCCAGACGGGGGAGGGGCTTGTAGCAGTTCCAGCAGAAGCGTGGCTGGGTCTTGACCATGACGGCGGGTCGCGGCGCCACGGGCGTTCGGGAGGGTGAGGGCAGCCCCCCCAGGGGGCGGGTCTCCCGGCCCATCTGCTCCCGGACCCCCAAGAGCGCCTTGAGGAACTCCTGGGCGGAAAGGTAGCGATCCCCAAGGTTCACCGACAGGGCCCTCATGACAACCTCGGAGAGGGTCCGGGGAACCGCGGGATTCTTGCAGTGGGGGGGGACGATGGGGGTGTTCTGGAGGGCCTGGGCAATCTTCACCGGATCGGCGTCGTAGAAGGGCACCGTCCCGGTGAGCATCTCGTAGATGGAGATGCCCACGCTCCACAGATCGCTCTGGAAGACGGCCCGGCCCCGGAAGTGTTCGGGAGCCATGTAGGGAGGACTGCCGATGCGGGTCCGGGCAAAGCCATCCCGCTGCATCTCAAGGATCCGGCTCGTGCCGAAGTCCGTAACCTTGGCCACCCCCTCCTTGGTGATGAGGATATTGGCGGGTCGAAGATCCCGGTGGAGCACCTGCTGGGAATGGGCGAACTGGATGGCGGAGCAGACATCGATGGCGATATCCAGGGCCCGTCCCGGCGGCAGGGTGCGCTCGCGCCTCACGAGGCGGTCCAGGCTCTCCCCATCGATGTATTCCATGACCATGAAGAAGGTCTCACCCTGCCGCTCCACCGTGATCAGTTCGACGATGTTGGGGTGCTTCAGGGCGGCCATGATGCGGGGTTCCTGGAGCAGCCCCTGCTCGTCCCCCTGGTGGTGGGGCACCTTGAGGGCCACGCGCCGGTTCAGGAGCGTGTCCTTGGCCAGGTAGACCGTCCCGAAACCGCCGGCACCGAGACGGTCCAGGATCTGGTATTTGCCCAGCATCTGGTCTTTGGAAAGCACGAGGGATGGCTCCAGTGTTTGAGTAAGAATGCCGTGAAACCGGGGAGAGCAGGAAAAAAAGGTGGATCAGATTTCCCAGGCCTCCCGCATCCGGAGAACCTCCACCGCCGGGTCCGGAGCTTCCCACACTACCCGGATGGCGGCGAGCCCCGAAAGGCCGGGGTGCCGTAGGCCCGGAATGCGAGATGCCCGGATGCCCCCCAGGGCGAGAACCCGCCCGCCGTAGGTGGAAAGGCCATCCAGGACCGCATGGAGCCCGCCCACCCCCAGCTCGGGGCCCTTCCCAGGCACCGAGAAGACCGGGGAGACCAGGATCTGCCGGGCCTCCATGCGCTCCGGCAACTGGGAAAGGCTGTGAAGCGGACGGGAGATGGGCAGAAGTCCCGGCGGAACCGGCGGATAGCACTCGGGTGTGTGCAGCCCGCACCCAGCTGCCAGGGCCACATCCAGGCGACCATTCACCCACAGCTCCAGCTCCGGGCGCTGGGCGCGCACCCACCGGGCCAGGATCAGCAGGGCCCTGGGAGTCATTGCCTTCTCCCGGATCATCAGGCCGTCGATGCCACTGTGGATCACCCGCTCCCACCTGGGGGGATCGAAACCCTCTCCCGGACTGATGGCCAACAGGAACATCAGCGTTCCTGGGCCATGACCCGCTCCCGATCCAGGGCGGGGACGATCCGCCACTGGCGGGTGGGCACGGGATTCAGGGCCGGACGCCCCAACACATGGGCGAGGAGCAGATTCCGCCAGGAAGCCTCGCTCACCCATTCCGCCTGCCCCCTGAAGGCGATGGCCTCCATATAGCCACCCTTCCCGTTCAGGCGGCGCTCCGAGACAGCCAGTGTGAACTCCTGACTGTCTTTCACCGGCTGCCCCTGGTAGTTCAGGGTCACCACCCTGTTCCCCAGCGGGCGGGAGATGTCCAGGGCATAGTTCACCCCATCCAGCACATCGAAGTCCGAGGGAAGCACCGCCTTGTTGATGAGTTCGGGCAGGTGGGAGAAATTGTAGTAGCGGGCAGCGTGCTCCAGGTAGGCCCGGAGCTGGGCCCCCGTGATCCGGATCCGGGCAACCCGCTGCTCTGTCGGCAGGATCGCGTAGAACTGGCGGACGGAGGTGGCCCCCCTGGGAATGAAGAGGGAGGGCGAGGGGGAGGGCACCGCTGTGATCTGGGCCCGAGTGGCGCTACGCATGGTGGTGTGCAGCAGTTGGAGCAGCGGGCCATCCTCCATGCGGGCCCAGCGGCCGTCCAGGTCCACCTCCAGCTGGGTGGCGAAGGTGTTCAGGTAAGCATCCGTAGCCACCCGCAGGGGAGCCGTCAGCTCCATCACCTGGGGGTCGTCCTGGGTCTCAGCCCCCACCGGAACCAGCCTCGTCGTCAGGGACCGGACCTTCCAGCGGCCCCAGTCCTTGTGGAGGATGCAATCCGCAACGCCCACCTCCCGGCCGTAGGAACGGGGATGGATCACCGGGATCCCTCCCACCTGGGACTGGTTCCCGTGGGCCATGAGGATGAGATCGACACCCGGGATCGCTTCCTTCAGGGGAAGGGCACCATGCAGAGCCAGGATCACCAGATCAACCTTCTCGTTCTGGCGAAGACGGGGCACCAGAGCGCGGGCGGTAGCCAGGGGATCGGCCACCCGGACATCCCCCAGGGACGGAAAATCCCCGAGCTGACTCGGAAGGGTGGTGGCCAAGCCAAGGACAGCCACGGAGACTCCGCCGAACTCGACCTTGGCGTAGGGCGTGAAGGCAGGCTTGCCGTCAGGAAGCACCAGATTGGCCGCCAGGAAGGGGAACTGGGCCTGCTCCTCCATCGAGCGCAGGTACGGGAAGCCGAACATGAAATCCTGATTCCCCACGGCCATGGCGTGATAGCCCAGGGAATTCATGATGGCCACATTGGGCTCAGCCAGATCGGGACGGGTCGCCTGGCGCACGTAGTCCATGGGATCACCCGTGAGGGCGTCCCCGCAATCCACCAGGAGCGTGTTGGGATTGGAGGCCTTGAGGCCCCGGATGAGCGTGGCCACCTTGGCCCAGCCCTGGGGAACGGGGTGGAGCGTGAAGCAGTCCGTTGAAGCCACCCAGCCATGCAGATCGGCGGTACACAGCACCTGGATGCGCAGCTCCTCGGCCCCCAGGCCGAGAGTCAGGAAGAGGATGAAAAGCCAACGGAACACCAAGCCTCCAGTAGCGACGACAACAAAACCTTAACTTGGATGGTACCCGGGCTGGGAGTAAACTGGGTCTTCACCCAGAACGCATCTTCAACCGGAGTATTCATGCAAGAAGTCCAGATCAAGGCCCCCAAGCACGAGTTCACCCTCCTTTGCGACGACATCCGCCAGGAAGTCGGCGGCAAGACCTCCCTCATGGGCCTTTATGATCACCACATCGTGGTGCCCCAGGTGGGCTATGTCCTCCCCAAGGTGTGCTTCTATACCCGCTTCTCCCGCATGGACGGCCAGTTCAAGTTCGGCTTCTCCATCGTGGCCCCCAACGGCGACCGCAAGGACATCATCCGGGATTCCGATGTCCAGATCCCCGATGGCGCCAAGGAAGGCACCTTCAATGTCATCGCCTCCCCCTTCGAGGTGAGCGCCGAGGGCATCTACGAAGTCATCATGAGCCTCACCAAGGGTGCCGATCGCTTCGAATACGTCTACAAGTTCGCCATCTCCGACGCCCAGCGCCTCCAGGCCGAGTGGGAGAAGTCCCAGGGAGTCGGCGCCGCCAACTAAGGCGCCCAAGCTACACTGGAAGGGCGGGCTCCGGCCCGCCCTTTTCACATTGGAATCCGCATCCATGATCGACCGTTACGCCAAGCAGCGCATTTTCCTGGGCCGTGAGCCCGAGGCCAGACTCCGGGACCGCCGGGTGGCGGTGGTGGGCCTGGGAGCCACGGGTTCGGTGCTGGCTTCCTGGCTGGCCCGGGCCGGCGTGGGCCACCTGACCCTGATCGATCGGGATCTGGTGGAGCTGAGCAACCTCCAGCGCCAACTCCTCTACGGCGAGGGCGACCTGGGACGCCCCAAGGCCGAGGCCGCACGGGAACGCCTGGCCGAAGCCAACTCCTCCATCGAGCTGGTGGCCCAGGTGGCAGACCTGACCTCCGGCAACGCCCGGGAGCTGCTGGCGGGCTTCGACCTGATCATGGACGGCACCGACAACTTCGAGGCCCGCTTCCTCATCAATGACGTGGCCATCCTCACGGGCACCCCCTGGATTTACACCGGTGCCATCGGCGGCGAGGGCATGGTGTGGCCCCTGAACCCGCCCCGGACCCCCTGCCTGCGCTGCCTCATCGAGGAGCCCCCCGCCAGCGGGGACGTGGACACCTGCGACAGCGCCGGGGTCCTGGGCCCCGCCGTGGGCATCGCCGCCAGCTGGGGTGCGCTGGAGGCCATCAAGATCCTGACGGGGCGGGAACCCCACCCCGAACTGGCCCGCTTCGACTTCTGGCACAACGAGCGCCAGTTCATCCAGCCTCCGGCCACCCGGTGCCGCTTCTGCACCGACAAGGTGACCGAATTCCTGGATGCCCGGTGGACCCTCAAGGCCTCCTCCCTCTGCGGCCTGGAAGGGGTCCAGATCCGCGTGAACCCGCCCCGCCAACTCGACCTCGCCGCCCTCAAGCCGCGCCTGGAGGCCCGCACGGGCCGGGACTGGAAGGACTCGGGCCTGGCCCTCACGGGCACCGAGGGGGAACTCCGTTTCACCCTCTTCAAGGACGGCCGCGCCCTGGTCCACGGCCCCGTGACCCCCGAGCGGGCCAAGGGCTGGTACACCGAAGTCGTCGGAGCCTGACGTGAGACTGCTGCTCGCCACCCGCAATGCCCACAAGGTGGAGGAGTTCCACGAACTTCTTCCAAGCATCGATTTCATCCCCTGGCCTTCGGACGCCCCGGAGATCCCCGAAAGCGGCGCATTCTTCCAGGACAATGCCCTCCAAAAGGCCACTTATGCCCGGGACTGGTGGAAGGCCCAGGGGCTGCCCCCCGTGGATGGATTCCTGGCGGACGACTCCGGCATCTGTGTGGACGCCCTCTGGGGCGGGCCCGGCGTGCTGTCAGCCCGCTTTGCCAATCACCTGTCCCAGGACGCCAAGAACCGCCTGCTCCTCTCCATGCTGCCCGAAGGCTCCGCCCGCAGCGCCCGCTTCGTCTGCGTCCTCGCCCTGGCCCCCACCGCTGGAGCGCCCTTCACCGTGGGAGGTGCCGTGGAAGGCACCCTGGCCTTCGAACCCCGGGGCACCGACGGCTTCGGCTACGACCCCATCTTCATCCCCGAAGGCCATGACCAGACCTTCGGAGAGCTGGGCAGCAACATCAAGCACGCCCTCAGCCATCGGGGGAGAGCTGCGGGGGACTTAAAGAAGCGGCTCGGGCAGAATCCGACGCAGTAGACATGTGAGTACAACCCCGCGGGCGAAGGATGGCTCGAATGGGCAGAGATAAGGGGTTTCACCGTGCCCCTCTCCCGAGGGTCCCCTGCGGATCCAGAGCCGAGGCGTTCAACCCAGGCCCCCCAAAGATGAGCAAGAGATCCGGAAAGCCCCTAAACGCCTGTTGCCAACGCTGGAACCCACCTGCCTGCACACAAATGGTTAGAATGTACAAAAAACAAGATACGATTAGTAAAATACAAACAATTACGATTTAATATAATTTTTTTGTTGCAACAGGATCACCCCGTGGTAATGATGTGCCATCCATAAGGAGGACATCATGGGCGGGACTGACAATTACTTCCAAGACCTGGGCGCATTGGACGTCGCATTGGCCGATGCCCGCTCTGGGGACATGCGGCAGGTTTCCGACCCCGTGGAAGCGGCGCAGATCGTGGAAGAATTCCGCGCTGATGAGGGTTCTGGAGCCTGGACAGGCCTGGAACGCAGCGCCGTGGCCGATCGCCTCATGGAACTTATTGAAGTCGATGCCACCACTGGGGAAGTCCGGGGGAACCGGAAAATCACACAAGCTGGGCTCAATCTCTGCGGCCCCGCAGCGCTGGTATTCATGTGGTCTGGTCGAGATCCTGTGGCATTCGCCCACTTCGCCACGGAGCTCTACGAGAGTGGGTCCAGTTCCATCGGAAGTCTGGCCATTTCCCCCAGCCAGGATCTACTGGCCCAGGACTACACACAGATCGCTGACAGAGCCGGAACAGCAGGGGCTGACTGGATGATCCTCAGCGCCATTCGCAACACTGGCCAACCCTTCTGGCAGCCAAGCTGGGTTGGGGACCCCAGTCAGGCCGCAGCCGGGATCACGCGCCCAGAGGAACTTGCGGATTGGCTGTGTGCCACTGGCATATATGGCAAGGTTCGCAACGAGGCCAATTGGTTTAGCCCCGCAGGCATCCCCCAAGCAGAAGGACTTGAGCATGTCGAGGGGCGGGACATCGCTCTGCTGGTATACGAGGACCTGCTCCACGCCGCCCTGAAGGAGCCACTGGTGGATCAGTTCGTCCTCAACCAGTTCCCGAACCACTACATCGTCAGCCTCAGCGGTATCACCGTCGCAACAGCAGATGACAGCAGTCCTCAGGCTCGGTTCAAGGCGGGGGACATACTCCTGTCGGCGTGGTCCAACGGTCAGAGCCAACTCAGTCTGGCCGTCCCGCAGGACGTCTTCGTCAATTACTACTACGGCGCTGTCATCGCAGATCTCGCTTGATCCCCGAGCACCTCCCGGCGTTCAACCACGCCCCCCTTCCAAGGAGACCCACCATGTCGCTCGTCGCTCCCGAAATGATGCTCAACCAGATCATGGGCAAGGTATACAACGTCCTCACCAATGGGGACGATACGGTGCCCAAGTCCGAGGACAACTTCTTCAGCTGGTGCACCCCCGGGATCCCCATCCAACCCGAAGATGCCCGTTTCATGCAGCAGGGCCTGACGGGTGTGGTCCGCAGGAACGCATTGGACCAGATGCGCACGCGGGACGCCGCCGGCAACGTCATCCAGCCCGAGCTTACACCGGCTCAGCTGGAAGCCATCAAGGGCAGCGATGCGGCCCGGATGCTGCTCCAAGCCGAAGAGTTCGCCCGCCTCGTGGATTTCGTCCCCGATCTGGCCGCTGCCACCAATAGCCAGTTCTCCGTATTGAGCGTGATGAACAACGAGGGAAGTCTGTCCGACCGCTACAACTACATCCTCCGAATGAGCCAGGTGATGGCCTCCGAACTGCCTGCGGAAACGAAGCAGAAGATCGAGAAGTTCCGGGGTCTGTTGCAGACTGTCAAGACCAAGAAGAACCTGATCGACGATTCCGAAGTCCAGGTCACAGAGCCGAGCCCGCTGGTCCAGGCCTACCACACCAAGATGGCCGATTACATGAGCGCGGCCCTGGACTACAACAATGCGCGCATCGATGCTCTTGCCGCTGCGGACCAACGAGCTGTCCAAGCCTGGGCCATCAACGCCAGCGTCCTCCGAAACAAGGTCAAGGCTGCGATGAACGATTGGGTAACCACCGGATACAAGGACGACTACGAGCAGATCGCGGCCTACATCGACCAGGTCATGCAACGGGACATGTCGCTTCTCAAGCAGGAATACAGGGATGACCTGGAGAAGGCTCGGCTCACCGGGGCAGCCTCTGGAAGCGACTTCTACTACACCTCCGCGGTGCCAGGGAACTTCATGGAAAGGGCCGGCTGGACCGAATTCGGCTTCAGCTCCTCGGACTTCAACAATTCCTCATATTCCAGCTATAGCCAGAGTTTCTCCCGTGCCAGTGGTGGAGGTGGATTCCTTGGCATCTTTGGCGGAGGGGCCAGCACCCGGAGCGCCAGCGGCGACCAATACAACAAGGTCTCCTTCGATTCCGAGCTCTTCACCATGCGCTTCAAGATCGCTCAGATCCCCATCGTGCGCCCCTGGTTCAAGACGGCTTTCCTGATGAGCAAGTGCTGGCGCATGGACCAGAACAACCCTGAGGCCAAAGGCCAATTTGCAAGCGATGGCGGCACCCCGACTCAAGGACTCCTGCCCGCTTACCCAACGTCCATGATCCTGGTCCGGGACTTGAACATCTACTTTGGCAAGTCCCAGGGCTTCAGCGAGGCGCACAGTGCTTGGCGAAGCTCTTCCTCCAGCGAAATGGGAGTCTTCTCCCTGGGCCCCATCCACCTGGGAGGCAGCGCCGGGCGCAGTTCCGCATGCGGAGTGAGCTCCTTCGAGGGGCATTACGATAGCGAGACCCAGACCATGAAGGTCCCAGGCACCCAGATCATCGGCTTCAAGTGTCACGTCTTCCCTAAATCGCCAGACCCTCTGTCCAGCATCACGAGTTGGGTTTGAGGTCCAGCAATGGAGGCAGCGGCACAGCTCGCCATCATGGCCAAGGCCACCCAGGTTTTCGGGAGTGAGGGGACTTTCCTGAGTTTTCCCATCACTCCCCTGGCCTTCCCCCCCCAGGCGCTGGACCTGGCAGGCGACCCGAGCTTTGGGAGGCTCATTGAGTTCTCGGCCTTGGTGAATCGCATTCCCGATGGAAATACTTGGTCCTCCTCTGGAGAGATGCTCTGGGATATCTACAGAAAAATAACGAAAGAGGGGGAGTTCGCCGAATCCAGCCGCACGGACGGGGAGGAGTCCGACTACCAAGCAGCCTGCGCGCTGCTCTTCACCCAAAGCGAGGACGGCCTGCGCTCACCTTCGCAAGCGGCCCTCAGCTATGGCGAGTACCGGGACCAATACAAGATTCTCGAGCAGGACTACCTGGTCAGGAAGGCCACCGCCATGGCCGGGAATGATGCCGCAAAGGCCGAGTGGACCGAAGCCACCGAGCCTCCGCTGCTGGAAGACCTGAACCAAGCTCTCTCGGACTGGGCAACCCTGGGATTCCGGTTCGATATCGAGCAGGCCCAGGAGCAGGTCCGACTCCTGGGGGCCAAGTCGCCCCTCCTGACCCGCGGCGAGTGGATGAAGCGCTTTGATTCAGACCTGGACACCCTGACCCGACCCAGCGATCAGATGCGGGTCTTCAGCACCAGCTTCATGCCAGCCAATGCCGTTGCCGAGGGGGCATGGAAGTCTTTCGAGCTGAGCGGGGCCGAAGTCGATGCGTTCCTGACTGAAGCCTCCTCGGGCCAAGCAGGGGCTCCTTCTGAATTCCCCCATGACATCAAGTCCATCCGCTTCGAGTTCAGTTCGGCCGCACTGCTCCGCCCTTGGTTCGCCCCCGAGGCCTTGACGGCTCGGTTTTGGCGCTTCGCAGACCCGTCACTCATCCTCAGTGACGGGGCCGCACCACCTCGGGGACTGTGCCCCGCCTATCCCGTCGCCCTTGTCTTCGCCCGCAAGGTGCAGGTCGAAAAGCTTTCGGGGGCCCCCGGCCCCCTGCCTGTCCAGCCCTTGGTCTTCGACCCTGCAACAATCGCCGTACTGCATCAGTTCAAGCCTCGCATCCTCCCCAGGCCACGGGTTGAATTCCGTGGGAAAGCACCGCTTGCGGTCTTCCGCCCACTGGGCCCCGGGAACCTGCAGAGCAAAGAAAGACTAAAGCCCTTGAACCTGCTTGCCGGGAGGCGCCTTCCCGTCTTCCAGCGACGCATCCAACCTCCGATACCCCACAAGCTTCCGGAGACGCCCCAGAGCGGGAATACAGACGAGACGATTCAGATCCTGGCCTTCCTCTGCAAAAGGCTTCCCAAGAGCCCGGACCCAGATTTCACCACCTACCGCTGGTGAAATTCCATTTTGTGAAACCGCTTGCCCCCTACAGCCCCTCCCAGACCTGCCGCTGGTGCGAACTCCGCCCAGCCAGGTCCCGGGTGAGGGCCTTCACGCGGCCCCGCAGGGGTTCGGGCAGGAGACGGGAAGCCTCCAGGGCCTGGAGCTTGAGGGGGGGTGCCAGGGCCTCCCATCCGGATTCCAGAGCCTCGACCCAGGCCTCGTCACCCAGGCGGGCCCGGGGAACCCATCGCCAGGGATTGCCAAGCCCCCCTTCCTGGAGACGCCCCAGAATCTCAGGCCCCTGACCGGTGCGGAGCGCGATCAGGCTGAGGGCCTCGGCGGCCTCCGCGCGGGCGAAGGGATCTTCCAGCAGGGAAAGGAGGGGCACCAGGCTGGGACTCCCTCCGATCTGCCCCAGGGCAAGAACCAGCGCAAAGCGGGCCCCCTCGGAGGCGCGCCCCATGGCCTCCAGCAGGAAGGTTTCGTCGCTGGGCATCACCACGGTCCGCAGGCCCTCGGCCGCAGCCCGCCGGGCTCCCACCCCTCCGGTCTGCAGCGCATCCAGGTAGGGGGCCAGGCGTTCCTCCGGACTTTGGGGCCGATTCACCGCCTTGACCCTGCTCACGGTCTCTTCGTCCCGATCCTCATCCCGCCAGCCCGGCAGGGGCTCCTCACCCCACCCGGCGGCCTCCGCGCTCTCCAGCCAACCCGCCAACTCCTGCTGGAAGACGCCCATGGAAGGAGTGCGGCGGGCGGGATCGGCGCTGAGGGAGCGCATGAGCAGTCCCGCGAGGCGCAAGGGGAAGCCTGGGCGGACGGCGGCGGGGGGGAGCTGGATCTGGCTGTACGACTGCCCTGTGCAGAACTCGTAGAGGATTGCCCCCAGGGCATAGACATCGCAGCGGCCATCCACGCGACGGGGATCGCCGTGCTGCTCCGGGGCCATGTAGCCCAAAGTGCCCACCACCATCTGGGAGCGGGTCACCCGGGTACCTTCGCTCCCCTCCCAGAGGCAGACCCCGAAGTCCGTGACCTTCAGACGCCCATCCTCCGCGAACAGGAGGTTCGAGGGTTTGAGATCGCGGTGGATGACCCCGGATTCATGGGTGTACCGAAGGGCGTCCGCCACCGGAAGGAGGCGTCGCAGGATCCGGGCGGGAGCCTCACCACGGCAAGCCTTGACGCTGCCCCCGGGAAGGAGCTCCATGAGAATGTAGGGGGTCCGACCGGCGCGCCCGAAGTCGTAGACCTCCACGAGATGAGGATGGGAGAGGCGCTTGAGGACCTCCCCCTCCCGAAGGAAACGCTGGGCCAGTTCCGAGTCGGCGCTGGTCTCAGCCCGCAGGAACTTCACCGCCAGGGCGCGTTCGGGGTTGAAGAGGTCCTCCGCCCGATGGACGAAGGCCATGCCTCCCTCCCCCAGGCGTTCCAGGATCTTCACCCCCCCGATCTGTCTGGGCAGCAGCACGTTCATACGGGATCGTCGCACTCCACGCGGTTCCTGCCCAGGGCCTTGGCGCGGTATAGCGCCACATCCGCCCGGCCGAAGAGGGAGCCCGCGTTCAAATCCTGCTCCAGGAGTTGGGCGACCCCGAAGGACGCCTGGACATGGAAGGGGGTGCTACCGTCGGGCGGGGAGATGGGCTCGCTGCCGAAGGCCGTGCGGAGCTCTTCTGCCACAGCGAGGGCCTCCTGGAGCTGGGTTTCGGGGAGCACGATGAGGAACTCCTCACCCCCGATGCGCCCGGCATGGTCGCAGGTCCTCAGGCGCCGCAGGAGGACCATGCCGAAGAGCTTGAGGGCCAAGTCCCCCGTGGCATGTCCGTAGGTGTCATTGACCCGCTTGAAGTGATCCAGATCACAAAGGATCACAGCAAGGGGCCTCCGGTAGCGCCGGGTCAGGTCGGTGTGCTTCTCCAGGTAGCCCAGCACCGTGGCCCGGTTGCTCACCCCCGTCAGGTGGTCCCGGGTGGTCTGGGCCTGCACCACCTGATGGTAGTGGCGCTCCAGGGGGTCCAGGAGCTTGAGCTTGAAGGCGTGACCGCCAACCCTCAGCACATCCCCGTCGAAGAGATGGAGGGGCTCATCATTGCCTGGCACCCGCTTGCCATTCACGAAGGTGCCGTTGGTGGAACCGAGATCCCGCAGCATCACAAGGCTGCCTTCATCGCCGTGCACCAGGAGGTCGAGCTTGGCGTGGCGCCGACTCACCTCGGCATCAGGCAGACAGAGATCATTATCCAGCCCGCGACCCAGACTGATGCCATCCCCTCGCACGGGCACAACCTCCCCAATGGGATGCCCTGCGTACCGAATGAGAGCCCATTCGTCATCCGCCCCGACCGCGCCTGTTCCGGAGACGAAGGCGTAGGAGGTGGGGCTATCGGGATCCTCGGCTTGGGGATCAAAGGGGATGGGTTGGCGCATCAGACTGTCACGGTTTCACCGCAACAGCTTAGCAGCGGGAAGCACCCTTCCGGGGGCTTGTCACGAATTAATTCATCCCTGCCGCCACCACACGATTCCGCCCCCGATGCTTGGCTCCGTAAAGGGCCCCATCGGCTCGAGCCAGGAGAGCCCCCCCATCCCGATCTTCCGGCGAACGCTCCGCCACCCCGAGGCTGCAGGTGACCGAGATATGGATGCCTCCCACCACCATGGGCTCGCCTCCGATGGCCGTGCGCAGGCGCTCCCCCAACTGCATGGCTCCATCCAGGTCCGTCTCTGGAAGGATGATGAGGAACTCTTCTCCGCCGATGCGCCCGGCGATATCCGTGCCCCGCAGCTTCTTGCTGATGCGCTCCCCGAAGGCCCTGAGGACCTGGTCACCCCCAGCGTGGCCGTGGGTATCGTTTATCCTCTTGAAGCTGTCCAGATCGCACATGATGATCGCCATGGGTCGGCTGTGGCGGTGGCTCAGCTCAAAGCAGGTCTGCAACTCACCCAGGGTCGTCCCCCGGTTGGAAAGCCCGGTGAGAGAATCTCGCGTGCTCTGATCAATCATCGTCTCGTGAAATTGGCGTTCCAAAGAATCCATGGCGACCAGTTTCAGGACATGAGTGCCCACAGCGATGCGATCCCCAGTCTCCAGACGCACGCACCCCGTCAGGGGGATCCCGTTGACGAAAGTGCCATTGGTCGATCCCAGATCCTCCAGGGTGATCTCAACCTGATCGTCCCGGAGCTCCAGCCCCAGACGGGCATGCTGACGACTCACCTCTTCATCCAGAAGCGACAGGTTGGCCTGAGGCGAGCGTCCGATGACCTGGATCCCGGAAACGAGGGGATAGACCCGCCCCAAGTGGGCTCCGGCGTATACCACCAGAGCCCACTCGCTGGGAAGCGGGGGATGGTCCGAAGGGGAACGCCTCCGCAGGGCGGTCTCGAAGTCGGCCCACGCTTCCGCTGGCAGCGTGGGGAAAGCGGCCTCGGGGTCATCCGGGCTATGTCGCACAGGCTTTCGGTGTGAAGACGCCATCAGCCCCCCTCCAGGTAGCAGCTTACAATCGTCCGGTCATCCTTGCGTCGGGCAAGCATGAACGGCGTACGCCGCGCACCGGCGGCAGCAGGCCCCAACTGGATCACCAGCCGTCCGCTGCGGGCATCGTGGCGCAGACCGGTCACCCCTTTGGACGGAATCCGGTAGATCCCCAGCACGTCCAGGTTCCGGATATTCTCCCCGGTGGCCTTCACAATCTGGAGGGTGTAGCGCATCCAGATGGGCCTGGGCAGCTTCTGAAGATCCTCCCCCGGAACCGCCATGGGGAGCCCCAGAGCCAATTCCAGATCCCGGTGCACCCTCGGGTCTGCAAGGGTGGGGTCGGCCCGGAAGCCTCGCGGTGCCGAGATGGACGCCATTCCACCCCGGGAGCGGCCCCTGAAGCCCTCGGGAGGCGAGGACCGGACCTGGGCCCGCCTGGGGAGAGGCGGGATTTCCGAACGCACCCCGGAGGCCGCTCCGAACACCTCCATTTCGCAGATCCTGGCGCCCGCCGCCCACTGGACAAAGGCTTCGTCGACCTGCACCCGGGCCTGGAAGGCAGTGGGCTCGGAACCGAGTCCAGCCGAAAGCCCCAGATCTGCCGAGGCGAGAACCGCGTGGCAGAGGGCTTCCGGAGCCAGGGACCGCCCCTCGAAGGGCTCCAGGGAACCGATTCCGAAAGCATCCAGGGCTGTATCCAGGTGATGGCAGGGTGGGTCGGAGAAGACCCTCCGCAGGGTCTCCGCCACATCGGATACAGCCCCCTTGAGGCGACCCATCACCATGGGCTCACGTCGGCTGCACGAGGGTCTGGAGGGCAGCGGTCACCCGCTCCAGGGGCTCCACCAGATCCATATGGTAGCCCGCCTCGATCAACTGGGCCGCCGCCTGATCCTGGGCAGCCAGATCCACACTTGAAGCGAAGATGGCCCGCACCGGAGATGCTCCTTCGACCACCTGGAGCAGCAGCTCCCGGGGTGTGGCGCGGAAGACCTCTCCCAGCCGCGCCAGAGGAGCCTCCTGGCTCTTCTGGAGGGCAAGCGCGGGACATCGCACCTCCGCATTCCACCCCCCCGCCAGGTCCGAGGCAGGAAGGATGAAGAGATCAGGACTGCCCTTCAGTTCCTTGAGGAGGGCCTTCTGGATGACCTCCTCCCGGAGGTGGGACTCCAGGGCCTTCCCGTAGAGGACCGACTGGAGCTTAGTGGGAGTGATGGGTTCGGTGTATCGGAAATCCAGGGGAATCCCCGATTCATCTGTCAGGAGCAGGCCCCCCAGAAAACTGGCCCCCTCCCTGACGACCATGAAATAGGCCAGCTTGAGTCCATCTGCCATGCGCGCCTCATTGAGAACTTTCCCAGCATAGCGCCAGACGGGAAATCCCGGCTTGAAACCATGCAGAAAGCGCGCTAGAATCAGGGTTCCTACTGGGGAGTGGTCTAATGGTAGGACAACAGATTCTGATTCTGTCAGGTGAGGGTTCGATTCCTTCCTCCCCAACCATCCAAGGCCTCCGATAGGAGGCCTTTTTTCAGTTCCGCGCAGGTCCCGAGGGGTGGGTGGCCGTTGCGACGATGTTCTCTCCTACATACGGAACGGAACCCTGCATGCTCTATCAAACCCATGTCCGCATCCACCTGGGGAACATCCGGGCCAACCTCCAAGGCATCCGCCAGCGGATCGGAGAGGGACGGAAGCTTCTCATCTCCATCAAGGCCAACGCCTACGGACACGGCGCCCTGGAGATCGCCCGGATGGCCCAGACCGAGGGACTCGCGGACTGGCTCGGGGTGGCCACCCTGCCCGAAGCCCTGGCCCTCCGGGAAGCGGGCATCCGTCTGCCCATCCTGAAGCTGACCCCCACCTTCCCCGAGGAGATGGACGAGGCGGTGAAGGGCGAGGTCACGCTTTCCATCTGCGATGACGAGAATATCGCCGCACTGGAAAGGGTCGCCTCCAGTCTGGGGATGGCCGCCAGGGTGCACCTCAAGGTGGATACGGGCATGGGCCGCATCGGCGTGCCCGAGGCCGGGGCCCCCACCATGGCCCGGACCATCGAGACCGCGCCCCATCTTCATCTCGAAGGGATCTTCACCCACCTGCCCGTGAGCGACGAGCCCCAGCAGGATGCCGACACCCTGGCCCAGGTGGAGCGATTCAAGGACACCGTGAAACGGGTCGAAGCCGCCATCGGCCACCCCCTGGAACTGGTCCACTGCTCGAACTCCGGCGGCGTACTGGGGCACGACTACGCGTGGCTCAACATGGTCCGCCCCGGCGTCATCGTCTACGGCTACTATCCCGACACCACCACCCCCAAGACCATTCCCCTGCACCCCGGACTCTCCTTCCTGAGCCGGGTCTCCTTCCTCAAGAAGGTGGCTCCGGGCACCGCCATCGGCTACGGCCACACCTGGACCGCACCCCGGGAAACCTGGATCGCCACCATCCCCGTGGGCTATGCCGATGGCTTCAACCGCCTCTTCTCCAACAGAGGCCGGGTCCTCATCGGGGGCCAGTCCTTCCCGGTGGCGGGCCGGGTCTGCATGGACCAGATCATGGTCGACCTGGGCTCCGAAACCACCGTCAAGGTGGGCGATGAAGCGGTCCTCATCGGCCGTAGCGGCGCCCAGGAGATAACGGCTGACGAGTGGGCCAAGAAGCTGGGTACCATCACCTACGAGATCACCTGCCAGATCGCCAGCCGGGTCACCCGGATCTACGATCCCTCCTGAGAGAACCCCATGGCCCAACCCCTTCGCGATGCCCACTTCCTGACCTCCGCCGCCGACGCCAAGAACCTGGGGGTCTGCTTCGCCGAAGTGGCCTTCGTGGGCCGCTCCAACGTCGGCAAGAGCAGCCTTCTGAACGCCCTGGCCCAGCACACCCAGCTCGCCCGGGTCTCCAAGACCCCGGGCCGCACGCGCCTCATCAATGTCTTCGTCACGGGTCCTGACCGCTGGATCGTGGACCTGCCGGGCTATGGCTTCGCCACGGGCCCCGTGGCAGAAAAGGCCAAGTGGCAAGAGATGATCGAGGGCTACCTGACGGGCCGGAAGACGCTTCGCATGGTCTATGTCCTCGTGGATGCCGAGGTGGGTGCCACCAAGCTCGACCACCAGATGATCGACTGGCTGCGCCACACCGAGATCCCCTGCCGCATCGTCGCCACCAAGTGCGACAAGGTGAAGCCCTCCCGCCAGCTGGCCCAGCGGCGCGATGTCGCCGCCAGCCTCATGCTCCAGCCCACGGACATCGCCTGGGTCTCCAGCAGCAAGGGCACCGGCATGACGGACCTGAGGATGGAAGTGGCTGGGCTGCTGAGCCTAGTCTAACCGATAGCATCTTCACCCTGCTCCATCCGCCACTTCAGGAACCTCGGCCCCAGCTCCGCGAGAAGCATGGAACCCAGGATCACGGCACCCCCCAGCAATTGGAGGGGACGGAGGGAATCCTTGATGCCTGGGACCCAGCCGCTCATGGCCAGAAGGGCTGAAACAATGGGCTCTATGGAGTAGATGATGGCCGCCTCGGTGGCCCCCAGGTGGGCCTGGAGAAGCATCATCAGGAAGAAGGCCAGGGCCGTCGCCAACAGGGCCTGATAGCCGATGGCGATCCAGACACCGGGCTTGGCCAGAGGCGCCAGGGCGAAGCCATGGGGCTCCGGCAGACAGGCGGTGATGGCCAGGGAGATGACCGCCGCCACCGCAACCTGTATGAAGGCCAGGCTCCAGGGGTTGCCGCGGCGAGAGCAGCGGGCCGTAAGCACAATCTGCCCTCCGCAGACCATGGCACAGATGAGGGTTTCGAAATCCCCGCGGTTCCAGCCCCCCATGGGCTGCCCCGGCTCATGGACGAGCAGGTAGAGTCCCGCCACCGCGAGAACTGCCCCCAGGCCGTGGGAGAGGCGGAGGCGCTGGCCGATGGCCAGGCTCAGCATAGGCGTGAAGATGACGTAGAGCCCGGTGATGAAGCCGGACTTGCTCACCGTTGTGAAGCGCAATCCATCGGCCTGGAACCAGATGATCGCCGCGAGGCAGAGGCCCAGCCATATTCCGTCCAGGAGCTCCTGGCGACGGAAACGCAACCCCTGGCCCCATGCCAGCAGGCCAAGGCACAGAGCCCCCAGCGAGAAGCGCAGGCTCAACATGGTCCCCACACTGAGACCCGATTGAAGAGCGAATTTCATGGCCGCGAAGCTCGCGCCCCAGACCAGAGTCATCAGGAGGGTGCCGGCCACGGCCCGACCGTGCATCGGGCTGTGGCACCCCCCGCTCAACGCAGGACGGCGGAAACGCGCACCTTCAGTTCGGGCTGATCGGGTTCATCCGTCTGGAGGGTGATCCACTCATTGAGGACCCCGCCACGATTCTTGGAGCCCAGGACAACCCTGAGCTCCTGCTTCGCCGCAGATGCGCCGCCCATGCCCTCCACCTTCAGGAGGGGAGAGGTGCACTGGGCATTCAGCACCCGGAAGGGCTTCCCATCGGCATGGCTCAGGACGAGATTCGCCCGCAACTCCTTGCCAGCGCTCTCCACCCAGGCCACCCGTTCAGGGGTGGCCTGGATGCGGGCCTTCAGATCCCACTGGATGCTGGTGCGCACATAGGGCATCCGGGAATTCGTGGTCTGGACCGTCATGGTTTCCACGCCATTGGTCCGGCCAAGGGGCACAGCCTTGCCGTCGAAGGCCACATCGATCACAGCATCCAGGCCGTTCTGACGGATGCTGGTCGCCAGGAAGGGAGCCCCTGGAACATCCACACGGGTCACCTTCACCGCCTGGCCATTGCCGGAGGCGAGGGTCAGGGTGGCCTTTCGGGATCCCGTGCGGGGCACCTCATTGAAGAAGAGGGTGCTGGTGCTGGGAACAATCTCTCGAACCACCTCGGCCTGGAAGGTGAGGGAATGGCTGAAGCTCACCACCGGCGAGGAAAGCACCTCCCCCCGGACCTGGACGGACTTGTGGACGGTTCCCCGGAAGCCCTTGGGATCGAAGGCGATCTCCAGATTCGTGCTCTCTCCTGGCTTGATGTACCACTGCCCGGAGACTGTGGAGGTGCAGCCGCAGGAGGGGATCACCTGCTTGATCTGGACAGGCACCTGACCCCGGTTGTAGACCTTGAACTGATGGGTGACCCTGCGATCTGCGGAGATCTTTCCGAAGTCGTGGTGGGTCTTGTCGAAGGTGATCGTATCCTGCCCGTGAAGGGACAGAATGGCGGGAACCAAGAGGACCAGAGCGCGCATAAAGACCTCGTAGCCTTTAGTCTACCTCAGCCCTCCTCAACCCGGTCATACTGACGCGATACGTCATGCCAATCCAAGCCCCCGAATCCCCAGGCAAGCGCATCCTCCTTGTGGAGGACGAGGAGAGCTTCCGCGAAGTCCTCCAACTGGGCCTGGAGCCCGAGGGCTTCCGGGCCGTGACGGTGTCTGGCGTCCACGAAGCCAAGGCACTCCTGCAGGGATCCACCTTCGACGCAGTGGTCTCCGACCTGCGCCTCAAGGATGGATCAGGCATCGATCTTCTGGTCTGGATCAAGGGCCAGGGCCTGGAGACGCCCGTCATCATCATGACGGCCTTCGCCACCACGGAAACCACGGTCCAGGCCCTAAACCTAGGCGCAGTGGACTTCCTCACCAAGACCAAGAACGACCTCCAGGAACTCACGAAGGTCCTCAAAGGGCTCTACGCCGTCCCCCAGTCCTCGCCCCCCGGCCCCGTGTCCGATATCGGCGATCTCGTGGGCGTGGGCGACAAGATGCGGCGGATCCAGGCCCTGGTGGGCAAGGTGGCCATCGCCGACACCACCGTGCTCATCACCGGAGAGAGCGGGACGGGAAAGGAGATTGTGGCCCGCCTCATCCACCGCTACTCCGAGCGGGCCAAGGGGCCATTCGTGCCCATCAATTGCGGAGCCCTTCCCGAAAGCCTCCTGGAATCGGAGCTGTTCGGCTATGAGCGCGGCGCATTCACCGGAGCCTCGGCCGCCAAGCGAGGGCTCTTCGAAGAGGCCCAGGGGGGCATCATCTTCCTCGACGAAATCGGCGAAATGCCCCTGCCCCTCCAGGTGAAGCTCCTGCGGGCGCTCCAGGAGCGGAAGATCCGGCGAGTGGGGGCCAACGAGGAGCGGGCCATTGATGTCCGGATCATCGGGGCCACCAACCAGAACCTGCGCGCACGAGCTGAACAGGGGGCTTTCCGCCAGGATCTCTTCTTCCGCCTAAACATCCTCCACATCGAACTCCCCCCCCTGCGGGAGCGCCCGGAAGACCTCCCGGTGCTGGCGGATCACTTCCTGGCCCGCTTCGGCCAGAAACTCAACAAGCCGACCATGAGCCTGACGGACGAGGCCATGGCCGCCCTGCGCCGCTACACCTTTCGGGGCAACGTCCGGGAGCTGGAAAACCTCATGGAGCGTTGCGTAGCCCTCAACTCCGGGGGCCCCATCGGGGTAGAACTCTTCCCGGACAACATCCTTGCCGAGACCAACGGGCCTCAATCGGTCGCTCCACCCCAGCCATGCCCCCTTCCGGAAGAGGGCTTCGACCTTGAGGCCTACCTCAACGCGTACAAGGGGCACCTTCTCCGCCAGGGGGCCGAGAAGTGCGGGGGCAATCGCACCAAAGCCGCCCGCTATCTGGGCATGAGTTTCCGGGCCTACCGGTACTGGCTCCAGGAACTGGGGGGGCTGGAGACGCTTCCGCCCGCTTGCCCCAGGCCCGAGGACTTTCCACCGAAAGCACCACCCGAGGGGGAGGGGGACGCATGATTCCTTGTAAATTGGAGGAAGTGTGGCACACTGGGATGCTTGGGTCCCATGACCCGGGAGCTCATTTCATGCCCCAGCAGCCCCAGAAACCTTCATCGAGCACGTCCCGGCAGCGGGGCTTTTCGCTCATGGAGCTGATGATCGCCCTGATGATCATCGGGGTGATCGCGACCCTTGGATTCAAGGCCTACGGCAAGTACTCGGCCAAGGCCCGCTACACCAAGGCCCAGGACACCATGAAGACGGTGGCCGAGGGACTGGACCAGTACTATCTCAAATACGGCAAGTACCCGGATCTCGGAAGCTTCGAAGCCATGGTGGATGCGAATTCTCCCCTGGTAAAGCAGAGCATGGTCCCGGTGAACACCCCCGGCAAGGACATGTGGGATCAGCCCTTTGAGGGCAAGTCCACCAAGGCCACCTACGAGTTGAAGTGCCTGGGGGATCCCACCGACCAGGAGGACCGTCCCCCCTTCACCCGGGAGCCCGGCAAGATCGGCGGGGGCGCCACTACCGCACCGAGCGGCGAGGCCGCCGGGGGGACCAAGTGATTGATCTGACGAAACTGACACCCGAGGGCCTCCGCCTGGAAGGCTCTACCGAGCGCCTCGAGCTGGACGGCGGCAGCGCCCTGCGGGATCTCCGCTGGCAGATCTTCGCCATGCCTTCGGACAAGGATGTCTTCCTGGATATCAAGGGCGAGGCGGTCATGGAGTGCACCTGCTCCCGCTGCCTGGACCCCTTCGACCTGCCCCTGAAGCTGGAGAGCCAGTTCCTGGGCAGCAAGGATGCCGATCTGGTGGCCCGGGGCTCCCATGTTCTCGGCAGCCAGGATCTCGACGTGGTCTACCTTCCGGAGTCGGAACTGGACGAGGAGGATCTGGTCAAGGACCAGTTCCAGCTCCAGGTTCCCATGAACCCCCTCTGCAAGGAGGACTGCCAGGGGCTGTGCCCCCTGTGCGGCAAAAATTGGAACAAGGGCCCTTGCGGTTGTCGTCCCGAACTCAATCGGGAACCCAGCGCCCTCGCCCAAGCACTTTCCAGGTTGAAACTGGACCTGGAGCCCTGAAAACTGTCTCTTAATTAGGAGTTCGCCATGCCGAATCCGAAGCGCCGCCATTCCAAGGCCCGTCGCGACCGCCGCCGGACCCACGACTCTCTCGATGTCATGAGTTCCAGCACCTGCCCCAACTGCGGCACCGCCAAGATGCCCCACCGCGTCTGCCCCTCCTGCGGCTTCTATCGCGGCAAACAGTCCGTTCGCGTCCAGCAGACCGTCTGAGGGCGTGGGGGTGGAAACGCCATCCATGTACCGCATAGCGCTGGATATGATGGGCGGGGATCTCGCGCCCCAGGCCACGCTTGAAGGCGCCTATGCGGCCCTTAACAGACATCCGGACCTCCGCCTTCTCCTGGTGGGGGACGAGGCCATTATCCGGCCCATGCTCGCTTCCTACGGGATCAAGGGTGCCCTCGCAGATCGCTGTGAGCTGGTCCATGCCCCCGATGTGGTGACCATGGCCGACAAGGCCACGTCCATCCTCAAGGAGAAGAAGGGCAGCTCCATCCGCATCGCCGCTCAGCTCGTCCGTGAAGGCCGAGCCGACGGTGTCGTGAGCATGGGCCATACCGGAGCCGCCATGGTGGCCTCCAAGATGGTGGTGGGCACCTTGCCCGGCGTGGACCGTCCCTGCCTCGCCACCGTGCTGCCCAACACCAAGGGTCTCCCCACTGTCCTTCTGGACGTGGGCGCCAATGTGGACAGCAAGGCCGAGCACATCGCCCAGTTCGCCCTCATGGGGGCCGTCTATGCCGAGGAAGTCCTGGGGATCAAATCGCCCCGGGTCGGTCTCCTCAGCGTCGGCGAGGAGGACGGCAAGGGTACCGAGGTCACTCGCGGAGCCTCCAGCCTTCTCAAGGAACTGGATCTCAACTTCCTTGGCAACGCCGAAGGCCGGGACATCTGGAACGGCAAGTTCGACGTCATCGCCTGTGATGGTTTCGTCGGCAACTCCATCCTCAAGTCCAGCGAGGCCTTGGCGGAAGGCATTGTCCAAGGCATCAAGGAGAGCATCATGGAGGGGCTGCTGACCCAGGTGGGGGGCGCCCTCATCAAGCCAGCCATGAAGCGATTCATGAAGAAGCTGGACTACGCCGAATACGGCGGCGCCCCCCTCCTCGGTGTGAAAGGAGTCTCCATCATCGGCCACGGCCGCAGCGATGGCCGCACCGTGGGGAACGCCATCCGGGCCGCCCTGGTGGCCTGCGAGCACCGGATCAACGATCGCATCCACGATTCACTGGAACGTCTCCTGCCCCAGGCGACGGCCAGCGAATCCTGAGGCTGCGCGGCATGCATTTCATCCGCCCCGAGTCATCGGGGCGTTTTTTTGCGTAAAAATGATGGGCCGGTCCCATCCTACGAACCTGGAGGTTCCATGAAATACCGTCGAATCCTGCTCAAGCTCTCCGGAGAGGCCCTCATGGGCAACCAGGGCAATGGAATCGATCCGGAAGTGGTCAACCTCATTGCCAACCAGGTCAAGGAGATCCGGGAGCTGGGGGTGGAAGTCTCCCTGGTGATCGGCGGAGGCAACATCTTCAGGGGGGTGGCCGGAGCCACCAAGGGCATGGATCGCGTCACCGGTGACCACATGGGCATGCTGGCCACCATGATCAACGCCCTGGCCCTCCAGGACGCCCTGGAACAGAAAGGGCTCCACGCCCGGGTCCTCAGCGGCATCGAGATGCCCAAGGTCGCCGAGAGCTATATCCGCCGCCGAGCCATGCGCCACCTGGAGAAGGGCCGCGTCGTGATCTTCGGCGCCGGAACCGGCAACCCCTACTTCTCCACCGACACCGCCGCCGCCCTCCGGGCCAACGAGATCAACGCCGAGGTGGTCATGAAGGCCACCAACGTTGATGGCATCTACGACTCGGACCCCCGCAAGAACCCGGAGGCTGTTAGGTATGAAACGGTCTCTTTCCAGGAGGTTCTCGAGAAGGACCTCAAGGTCATGGATGCCGCCGCCATTGCCCTCTGCCGGGAGAACAAACTCCCTATCCTGGTCTTCAACATGGTGGAACCCGGCAACCTCCTGGCCGCCGTCCAGGGCAAAGCCGTGGGCACCCTGGTGAACTAGGCATGAACGCCCTCGCCCGCCTCCCGGACGCCATCGTGATCCTGGATCCGGAGGCCATGGAGGCCTATCGGCGCGACGAATCCCACGTAGTGGGCTGCCCCCCCCTGGCGGTCGTGAAGCCCCAGGGGCCTGCCGCCCTGAAGGAACTGGTGCGCCTCGCCAAGGGCGAGGGCCACACCCTGGTGCCCCGAGGCGCAGGCACGGGGAAGGCAGGGGGCTGCACCCCCACACCGGGTTCCATCGTGGTGGATTTCTCCGCTTGGCCCGGCCAGATCGAACTCTCCCGGGCCGACCTCTGCCTGAAGGCCCCCGCCAGCACCATGCTCCGGGACCTGAAGAGCGCGGCCCTGGAGGCCGGGCTCTTCTACGCCCCGGACCCCAACTCCTGGGACCAATGCTCCTTCGGCGGAAGTCTGGCCACCAGCGCCGGAGGCGTGAGCGCCTGCAAGTACGGCATGACCCGCCACTGGGTCCTGAGCGTCGAGGCCCTCATGGAGGATGGCGAGATCCACCGCTTCGGCATCCCTACAGTGAAGAACAACTCCGGCCCCAATCTCGCCCAACTCCTGGTCGGGAGCGAGGGCATCTTCGGCATGATCACGGCGGCAACCGTGAAGCTCATCCCGGTGCCTCGCCAACACCTGACCCTGCTCCTGCCCGTGCGGGACTGGCACGAGCTGCTGGACCTTCCCAGCGCCCTCACCGAGGCAGGCTTCCTGCCCAACGCCTTCGAGTTCTGGGACCCGGCGGTGCTGGAGGATCTCCGCCGCCATGGTCCAGAGACCGCCCGCAGGATGCCGGGAGAGGCTCTGGCCCTGCTTGAGTTCGATGACCCTGACTGCATGACGGAGGCCTTCCTGGAGCGCCTCATGGAAGTCCTTGGCCCCGTGGCGGAAGCGATCCAGATCGCCACCGACGAACGCCAGCGCGAGGCCCTGTGGTCCGTGCGCCGCACCACCTCCAGCCACCTCAAGGAGCGCTTCCCCCGGAAGGTCAGCGAGGATGTGGTGGTGCCCCGAAGCCAGGTTCGGGAATTCTTCAAGGCCACCGAGGCCCTCAAGCTCCCCATGGTCACCTACGGCCACCTGGGGGACGGCAACCTTCACGTCAACCTCCTCGCAGCGGGCGAAACCGCCCCAGAGGAGCTGGAGGCCCAGGTCACCAGCCTCTTCCGCACCTGCCTGGACCTGGGAGGTGGCCTCACCGGCGAACACGGCATCGGCCTCGCCAAGCGGGAGGCATTCCTGAAGCTGAGCGACCCCTACCACATCCAGACCCTGCGGAGCATCAAGCAGGCACTGGACCCATTGGGGGTGTTCAACCGGGGGAAGGTGATCTGACACCGATTTGCCGTCAAACGAAGCGTAATCGCACACTGCGAAGCGGCGGCAAATCATGAATTCAGCCTAGAGGACCTTCCGAAGGGCCTCAGCACTTGCCTCCAGGGGCCTCATCTCCATCCTTCCCCCATCCCAGCCTGGCGGCTGGGGCACGGTCAGGTTGAGGGCCTGCTGCAGCTCGACCCGGGCAAAGCCAGGATGACGGGGGGCCAGGATCAGGCCCATCTCGGCAAGGCCCATGCGCCCCTGGAGCAGACCGAAGGCCTCGGCAGTCATGGGTTCAGGGGGATAGCCGCAGGCATTGAGCTCCCACTGGGCCCGGCGCAGTTCACCTGGCTCCAGGCGACCTGGACGCAGGAGATTCCGGGGAATCCCCTCCTCCGAATCCGTGGCGATGGCGCGAACCGGCAGACCCATGGACTGGGCCAGGAGGGCGGCCTTCAGGAATCCCTGGGGTTCAGAAGCGATCCCCAGGACCGGAGCATCTCCCCAATGGACCAGCAGTTGCGCCATCCCCTCGAACCAGAGAAGCACGTTGGCCAGGAGAAGCGCCGGGTTGAGGGAGCCCAGGCAGGTCAGCCCATGGGCTTCGCATAGCCCGGCGTCTTCGAGGCAGCCTCGCACCAGCGTCTCCGCCTCTTTCCGGGTGCCCGCCATGGAGAATGCCTGGAAATTCTCTCCGATCCCGAAAGCGGGCACGGCCCCTTCGCACTGGGGCACCAGGGCCACCACGCGAAGACCCTTGGTCGAACGGAAGGCCTGGCCAGCCGCCAGGGCGTTCTCCAGCCCCACCGCCAACAGGGTCCGGAGCCTGGGCTGACAGTGCCCCATCAGCCCTGCCAGAAGCCGCGCCCCGGCTTCCTGGGCACAGGCAGAAGGCCCATGGAAGAGCTCCAGAACGAAGATCCGCTCCCGGAGGGCGTTCAGGCGGATCGGGAAGTCCAGGGACTTCTCCACCAGCCCCTCAAGACTGTTCCTGTCCACCTCATCCCCGAGGCAGCGGTGAAGGATCTCCACGCAGCGCGGGAGGAAACCCAGCCTCAGGAGCGTGCGCACATCCCGGAAACAGGCAATGGGATCGGGATGATAGCTCCCGCCGTCCGGAGCCAGGGGCCGGAGGATGGCCTCCAGCAGGGAGGCGCGGTGTTGGGGATTGCCAGAGCTGACAAGGCGCATGGGATTTCTCCCGCTCAGGTTAGCAGGGGACCATGCTCGGTAGCGATGGCCTGTCAGTAGCTGAGGTTGATCTGGTAGATCGCCGTGGTTCCGCTGGTTTCATTGCCGACCACCAGGAGCGGCTTGCCGCTGGGGGATTTGTCGGCCTTGATCAACGCCACGCCCTCGGGGCCGCAATCTCCGGCAGCACCGTTGCGGGTGTTCAGATAGGTCACGTAGACCGGAGCGGAGGGCGTCGTGATGTCGTAAACCATCACGCCTCCCACACGCTCCAGGCCGATGAAGGCGTAGGTCTTGGTTCCGAATTTGCCGAGCACCACCCCTTCAGGTTCCGGCCCCTTGGCGGCGCTTCGGGAATCAAGGGTATTGTTGTCATTGCTAGCATTGAAGTTGACCATGGAAAGGGCCGAAGTGAGCTGCTCAAAGGCTTCCCCGGAGTCGTAGACCCGAGTGCCGTCAGTCTTCCAGATGGAGAACGAGCGTCCACCGAAAGCCGTGATCTGAGTCCCCAGGCCGGTCAGGGCATCCTTGCCCGTGAAGTCGCCGTTCGGAGTGCTGGTGATCTTCAGGCGGCCCAGATTGGAATCATAGAGAGCGTTCGCGGCACTGGAGCCGAAGACCGTGGTGTCGAGGCCCGCCGTGAAGAAGGACCTCACCCGGACTTCTTCGCTGAAGCCCGTGTATTCCCTGGCATCCCCTTCATTCGCCGTCACGAGATAGGTCACCCCGTCCACGGCGTATGAGGCGATGGCATCCGGCTGATACATCCCCTTCACCGGCTGGGTTCCGATCTTGACGAGGGGGGTTCCGCTATTGGTATTGGTGCCACCATCCTCGTCGCTGGCGTCCAGGCCGTAACCCGCAATGCTGAAATCCTTGAGCCCGAAGGGGATCAGGCTCGTCACCGTGGCGCTGGGAATGTCCACCACCGCCATGGCATTGTTCTCCTGAAGGGTCACATAGGCCGTATCCCCAGTTGCGTTGAGCGTGATGTATTCGGGCTCCAGGTCCTGGGCCACGGATGCATTGGGCCCGTATATGCGAACCCCCTGCCCCCGCAGGGTGGCTTCCTGCCCGTTGAACGCGCTGAAGCCCGCAGTCGCCACAGTGGAGGTGCCGGTACGGCTCACCGTGATGATGCTGACTGAACCCTCCGGGTCCACAGAATCAACCTGATTGTAACTGTTGGGCTCTCCTTCGTTGGCCACCAGGACCTTCTTGCCATCGGCGGTGAAGGTCAGCATGTCCGGCAGGGCCCCCACCGTGACCGAATGGAGGAAGCCCAGATCGGAAGCATTGTAGAAAGCCACAGCACCGGGATTGGTCTTGACCGTGGCCTGGACGGCCAGGGCGACCAGACCATCGTGCACAGCCACGCTATTGACGCTCGCCCCGATGGAAGAAACATCGATGGTGCCCACCAGAACGGGTGAAGCGGGGTTGGCCAGAGAGAGCACATCCACGGTCCCATTGGCACCGTTGACCACAAAGAGGCGTTTGCTCCCGGCATCAAAGGCCGTGATCTCGGCAGCTCCCAGCGCACCGCCCGCGTAATCTCCGATCTTCTCCAAGGCCAGACTGGTGGGGGTGGGCTCTGCGCTCTGGTTCACACTCCCGCCACAGCCAGCGAAAAACGCCAGTGAGGACGATAGGGCTGCCCAACGGATGGCAGACACGCAAGGGAGGTACTTGTTCATAACAGCTCCTGGATAACCTGAATCCTAGGGTTCAGCCGGAACAACCATTTGCTGGGCGTGTAAATACGACGCTCCACGGCACATCCGTGCGCCAGCCCCCCATCTTGTCGAATCAGGCATCAACACAGACGTGATGGTCGGGCTTTGCCCGGCCACCACGTGGGGGTCAAAGGGGGGACATCGCGAGCGCAGCGAGCAGGCGGTCCCCCCTTTCGTGGCAGAATCCCCCGCAGAAGCGGCGCACTGAAAGCCTGTGGCACATTCACGACGTTTACAAAACGCGCCACGAGAGCGCCTAACGCTTGGTTCTGGCCCCGACTCGGGGGACAATCCCCGGTTGGGAGGCATTATGTCCATCATCCTGGGTCACCGCGGCTATTCCGCCCGCCACCTTGAAAACTCCATGGAGGCCTTCCAGGCCGCACTGACCGCGGGCATGGACGGTTTCGAGCTGGATGTGCAGCCCACCATGGACGGAGTCTGCATGGTGCTCCACGACGATGACCTGGGACGTACCGCCCAGGGCGGAGGCGTGCTCCGGAAGCTGAAATCCAACCAGCTCCCCCTCCTCAAGAACGGCGAACCCCTGCCCCGGCTTACAGATGCCCTCGATCTCCCAGCCAAGCTTATCAATGTGGAGCTCAAGGGGGAGCCCGGCTGGAAACAGGCCCTGGCCACGGTGGAAGCGGGTGAAGCCCTGAAGCGGGTGATCTTCTCCAGCTTCGAGCCCAGCGAGGTGCTCCAGCTCTGGGCCGCCTGCCCGGAGGCCCAGTGCGGCTTCCTGTGGGAGACCGATGAGGCCATGGAGCTCACGGAAGAAGAACTGGCTGACCTCCCCAGCGCCCTGCGTTTCCACGTCCCTCTCCGGGCCGTGGCGGCCCGCCCCGAATTCTGGCGTCCCCACGCCAAGCGCATGGCGGTGTGGGGCATGAAGAGCCCCGCCGAAGCCAAGGGCCTGGGATTTGAGCCCGCGATCCTCATCGTCGATGGTTTGTGATGCTGTCTGGGCAGAATCCCGGATAATGGAGGGTTGGCCTTTCGCGGTCCATGGAGTGCAACCCTGATTTTCGGGAGTCGTTTATGAGAGCCCATCTGTCACCTTCATCCACAGCCCTCGCCCGCGGGACGCACTCATAATGGATCCGGCAGCCCTGCTCGAATCCCTGGTCTCCATCCCCAGCATCTCCGGGGAGGAGGGCCCCATCGCGGACTACCTCTTCAAGCTCCTCTCGGTGGAGGGCTTCAAGGTCCAGCGCCATGGCCACAGCCTCTGGTTCCAGGTGGGGGAAGGGAGCCCCCGGCTCCTCTTCGTGAGCCACCTGGATACGGTCCCCCCCTGTGAGGGCTGGACCACCAATCCCTGGACCCCCCGATGGGAGAGCGGCAGGCTCCACGCCCTGGGGGCCAACGACGCCAAGGGCTGTGTGGCCACCCTCATCCTCACCGCCAAAAGCCTCAAGGACATCCCCCTTCAGGGTTCAGCGATCTTCGCCTTCACGGCCGAAGAGGAGACCGACGGCCGGGGCATCCGGGAACTCATGCCCCTCCTCCAGCCCCTCGACGCGGCGGTGGTCTGCGAGCCCACGGGGCTCCAGGTCTGCATCGCCCAGCGAGGCGAACTGGTGCTCCGCTGCAGGGCCCGGGGGATCTCAGCTCACGTCGGCCACGCCCATGAGGGCGTGAACGCCGTCTCCATGGCCGCCCGGGACATGGTGAAACTGGAAGCCATGGCCTTCGATCCCCACGACCTCCTGGGTAGCACCCATCCTGTCGTCACCGAGATCACCGGAGGCCGGGCCCACAACCAGGTGCCCGATCGCTGCGAATTCTACGTCGCCCTGCGCACCACCCCGAACCTGAAGCTTTCCGAAGTCGTGGCCCGGATTGCCTCGGAGCTGGAGAGCGAAGTCTCCATCCACTACGACAACTACCTGCCCCAGGCCACGGCCCCCGGAGAGGCCATCGTCCAGGCCGCCCTGGAAGCGGCGGACCTTCCCGAAGGCATCGGCTCCAATACGGCCTCCGACTGGGCCTTCCTGGAAGGCATTCCCGCCGTCAAGGCCGGCCCCGGCGACACCCACCGAAGTCACCGCCCCGACGAGTGGCTAACACTCGAAGAATGCCTTAAAGGTGTGGCATTCTATAGGAGTCTGGCAGGTGCGTACTTCCGCCGAATGGGCGGTGAGATGCACGGGGCCTAGCGCCCCACAACGCGAAATGATCGAAGCGCACAATTGGCGTCCCCTGGGCGCCATGGGCAGATAGAGCTCAGCACGCATGATCTTTGGCGATTGAATCAACAATCAACACACCCATAGGAGGATCACATGGTTGCATTCGACAAAAAAGTGCTCTGGATCGGTTACGGTTCCGTGGGGCAGTGCACCCTGCCCCTCTTCCTCGACCTGCTGAACGTGAAACCCCAGCAGATCACGCTCGTGGACTTCGAACCCAAGCATGCTGACCTCGCCGAGTGGACTGCCAAGGGCCTGACCTTCGTCCAGGAGAAGATCACCCGGGAAGATATGGCCCACCAGCTGGCCAAGTATCTCGGCGAAGGCGACCTCCTCATCGATCTGGCCTGGAACATCGACTGCTGCGAGCTGCTCCAGTGGTGCCACGACCATGGAGTGCTCTACATCAACACCTCAGTGGAAGTCTGGGATCCCTACGAGGGCGCGGAAACAGCCCATCCCACCTCCAAGACCCTCTATCACCGCCATATGGCCATCCGCCGCATGGTGGCGGGCTGGTCCAAGCCCGGCCCCTCGGCGGTGATCGAGCATGGCGCCAACCCCGGCCTCATCTCCCATTGGACCAAGCGGGGCCTGCTGGACATCGCCGCCAAGCTTCTGGCCGATGGCCTGGTGCAGGGCGAGGAAGCCGCCGAGATCAAGGCCCTGACCGAGAGCCGCACCTTCAACAAGCTGGCCCAGAAGCTGGGGGTCAAGGTCATCCATTGCAGCGAGCGCGACACCCAGATCGGCAACAAGCCCAAGGAAGTGGGCGAATTTGTGAACACCTGGAGCATCGAGGGCTTCCGCGAGGAGGGCACCACCACCGCCGAGATGGGCTGGGGCACCCACGAGAAGACCCTCCCCGCCCTGGCCTACCAGCACACCGAAGGCCCCCAGAACCAGATCTGCCTGGCCAAGATGGGCATGAACGTCTTCGTGCGCTCCTGGGTGCCCGACTACAACATCCACGGCATGATCGTGCGCCACGGTGAAGCCTTCACCATCTCCGACAGGCTCACGGTCTGGGAGAACGGCCAGGCCGTCTACCGCCCCACGGTCCACTACGCCTACTGCCCCTGCGACGCCGCCATCGCCTCCCTCCAGGAACTGCGCGGCAACGACTACGAGCTCCAGTCCAACCTGCGCATCATGGGCGACGAGATCACCAGCGGCAGCGATGTCCTGGGCGCTCTTCTCATGGGTCACGCCTACCAGTCCTGGTGGACCGGCAGCGATCTGAGCATTGAGGAGTCCCGTCGCCTGGTACCCGGCCAGAACGCCACCACCGTCCAGGTGGCCATCTCCGTGGTGGCCGCCATCTCCTGGATGCTCGAGAACCCTGCCAAGGGGGTCCTGGTGCCCGACGACCTGCCCCACGACTACATCCTCGAGATCGCCGACCCCTACCTGGGGAACTGCATCTCCACGGCTGCCGACTGGACCCCCCTGAAGCACCAGAACAACCTCTTCCAGGGCTGGAGCAAGACGGACCTGGATACGGAAGATCCCTGGCAGTTCAAGAACTTCCTCGTGACGAACGACGGGAACTGAAAAAAGCACTTCCACCACGAAGTCACCAAGGCACGAAGAAAAGCAAAAGAAAGAACAGCCTCTTTCATTTCTTCGTGTCTCCTTCGTGTCTTAGTGCCTTTGTGGTGGAATTCATCTTTTGGAGTACGGAATGGTCGACAAGGCGCTGCTTTCGCGGCTGGCTCAGGAGCACGGAACCCCCCTGGTCATCATCGACCATGAGCGGCTGCGGCAGAACCTGGCGGAGTTCCGGGAGTGGATGCCACGGGTGCAGCCCTACTACGCCGTGAAGGCCAATCCCCACCCGGCCATCATCCGCACCTTCTATCAGGCGGGGGCCAGCTTCGATGTGGCCTCCTTCCCCGAGTTCCAGCTGGTCCATGAGAACATCAAGGACCTGCCGGACCAGGAGCGCCAGGACTTCATCTGGGACAAGATCATCTACGCCAACCCGGTGAAGGCCATTCCCACTCTCAAGGAGCTGGACCAGTACAAGCCCCTGGTGACCTACGACAACTTCGAGGAGGTCCGGAAGATCCAGAAGCACGCCCCCAGCGTAGGCATGGTGCTACGCCTCAAGGTGCCCAACCTGGGCGCCATGGTGGAACTCTCCTCCAAGTTCGGAGCCGATCCCAGCGAGGCCATGGATCTCATCGAGGCATCCGAAGAGGCTGGCCTCACCGTGGAGGGCCTGAGCTTCCACGTGGGGAGCCAGACCACGAACTTCCAGAACTACGCCGTAGCCCTCAATCTGGCGGCGGACATCTTCAAGGAGTCCCGTCGCCGGGGCTACACCAAGATGAACCTCCTGGATATCGGCGGTGGCTTCCCGGCCCCCTACGACGAGAACGTCCAGCCCTTGCGGGAGTGCGCCAAGGTCGTCAACGCTGAGATCGAGCGCCTCTTCCCCGAGGATGTCCAGATCCTGGCGGAACCCGGCCGCTTCATGGTGGCCTCCGCAGTGACCCTGGTGGCCGAGGTCATCAGCAAGGCTGACCGGGACGGACGGCGCTGCTACTACATCAACGATGGGGTCTATCACACCTACTCCGGCGTGATCTTCGACCACTGCCACTACCCCGTGAAGGCCATCAAGGAAGGCCCCACCCAGATCTGCGCCGTTTTCGGCCCCACCTGTGACGCCCTGGACACCATCTCCCTGACGGAAGAACTGCCGGAGTTGGAACTGGGCGATCTCGTCTATAGCGAGAACATGGGCGCCTACAGCCACGCCTCCAGCACCTTCTTCAACGGCTTCCCGCCCGCAAAGGTAGTGCACCTGAACGTGGGCAATTAGGGACGAGAGGATAACTAGGACATTACGACGAAAGGGGTGGGCAAGGCCTTTATGGGCATTGCTGGGGAGCATCCGTCTATCCGGGTAGCCGGATTATCGTATGGCTGCTTTGCTTGGATTCCCTCACAATGGACAGATGACTTCGATCTAATAACCTCATTATGCGGTGGCCTTGGGGTTAATTAATAATTATTATTGCAAAATATTTTTACAGTCATTATATACATCAAACATGTTAGGAGAGCAGAGTGAGAAGAAACAAATGCTTTCAAAGATTGGTATTGCTATTTTTGATGTGTTGCACTTCTCTGGCACTGGATGCGAAAGGCGATGGGCCGAAGCCCGAGCTGTATCAGGCCATCTCGCGGGACGACACCGCACGCGCCAAGGCAGCGATTGCCAGTGGCGCGGATGTCAATGCCATTTACGACAGAGACACGATGTTACTCTGGGCATTGCGCAACAAGCGGGAAGGCATTGCAAAGCTGCTGCTTCAGTCGCCGAGGCTGGATGTGAACAAGCGGGGTGTGTTGTACGACGATTTTAGTGACTGGGAGCGTACGCCTCTGATTCAGAGTGCGCATATGGGACAGGCGGAAATCGTGGGTCTGTTGCTGCAACGGGGTGCCAAGGTGAATGCGCGCGACAGGGTCGACAACGCGCCGGAGTTGCAGGGGAACACCGCTCTCATCAAGGCAGCACAGCGGAATCACGACAAGGCTATCGAGGTATTGCTGACGCAGGGCAAGGGCATTGAGGTTGACGCACAGACTAAGGATGGCCTGACACCACTCTGGTTTATTGCGGAATGGGGAAATCTGGCGTCGCTGAATCTGCTGTACAAGCACGGCGCCAAGATCAACATTACGAACAATTTCGGACAGTCCGTGCTGATAACAACTGCGCTTCACAAGGAATATAACGTGCTGGATTACCTTGTCGCCAATGGGGCGAACATCAATCAGGTGGATCAGGGCGGGCACACACCACTCATGACGCTCATCCCGCAAATGGGGCCGAACGGCAAGCATCGAGAAGCCGGTGTGAGATTCATGGAAAAATTCATTACGTTCAAGCCCCAGCTGGATCTCCAGAAGCTCATGCCGAAAGGAGGCGGCTATTCAGCGTTGCACCTGGCCGCGCGCTTCGGCGCTGTCGATGCAATCCGGCTGCTGCTCGACAATGGCGCAACGATTGACCTCAAGAGCGTGGCGATGGGCGACACGCCGCTGCACGCTACGGCCATCGCCCACCAGATCGACGCGGCCAAGTTGCTGATTCAGCGCAAAGCCAAGGTGGACATTTTCGACAAGAGCGGCGCGACACCGCTCATAGTCGCCGTGTATCAGGCGGACGAAGAAATGGTGAAGGTTCTGATCGATGGCGGCGCTGCCATCAACACGAAATCGCCAGTCAATGTGCTTGTGACGCCGCTGGTGTACGCCGCGTCGAACCCCGATCCATTCAAACACAGGAAAAATCTCGCCATCATGGAGACGCTCTTGTCCAGGAATGGCAACGTTAACTTTCAGAGTGCAAACGGACGCACGGCGCTGATGGCAGCGGCGCAGCAGTCGGACACATCACAAGGCTACGAACGCGCAGCTTTGTTGATCAGTAAAGGTGCCAAGCTCGATATGGTGAACGACAGGGGAGAGACGGCCCTGATGCTGGCGGCTGGCGCGGGCAATGCGAAGCTGGTGGCACTGCTCACAAAAAAGGGTGCCGACATCAAGAAGAAAAACGGTGCGGGCGAAACCGTCATGAGTTATGCGAATCGTTCCAACAACAAGTCGAGCCTCTCGACCTTGTCAGAGCGCGGCGCCGTACCGGATGGCCCCATCGTCAGGAAGCAGGTCACGGTGGGCACGTTGCTGGGCACGTGGCAGGGCTATCAGGAGGGCATGCCGCAGGTGGTGTGGAAATACGTCTTCAAGAAGGACAACACTTTCGAATTCGTTTCGCAATTGACGCCGGCAGTGTTGAAGACGATGCCTGCCGGATCCGTGAAACCAGTCATTGCAGCATTCAAAGGCAAATACACGGTCAACAATGATTTAATCATTTTCGACCCCTCAGACAGACCGCCCGTTTCCCAAAAATGGCGAATGGAAAAAGAAAGCTTGGTCATCGACGAAAAGATACATTTGAAAAAGAAATAGGATGAAATTGATTTAAATACGGGTGATAGCCACTCACATCACTCGATTAATCAGTTCTAGTCATTCGGGGCGAAAGTTACTGGGTTTCGGACCTGGACGGAGGCAAGGTCTACCGGAGCGATTCCTCCGGAACCAAGGATCCGACCACGGGGAATCGGGGAGTGCGGTGGAGGGCATCCTTCCGGGGACGTTTGGCACTTCAGCTTCCACGCAGCACTGAGCCAAGCAGGGCCAGAATGGCGGGGATGGCGCGCATGACGCCAATCCAAGGAAAACAGTGTCAGGCTCATGGTACCGCCACACCTCCGCTCCCGTTTCACGACTTCCCACACAGGCTGCCGCAGGAAGTCGTGTAAACGCAGGCTGGCGACTTTGCCGATTTAAAAGCGGTATCCGACGCCGACCCCTATCAGCAGGGGATCGATCTTGATCTGGCTGAACTTGGCGCCACCGATATATCCATCGCTGCGGATCTGCACTTTTTTAATGTCGAAGTTGAGCGACCAGTTCTTGTCGATCTTGTAGTCGACGCCAGCCTGCAGCGCACCGCCCCAGCTGTCGTTTTCCAGATCGGCCGAGCCGCCCAGCAATTTCACGCTCGAGATGCGGGTGTAATTGACGCCGACGCCGAGGTAGGGATCGAGGGTCGCTTTGGGCGCGAAATGGTATTGCAGCATCAGGGTCAGCGGCAGGTGCTTGAAGCTGCCGATCTTGGTGCCGTCCAGTTTCACATCATGCTTTTGCGAATAGGTGAGGCTCAACTCCGCCGCGAGATGGGGCGTAAAAAAGTAAGAGACGTCCACTCCCGGAATGGTCCGGCTTTCCACATGCAGACGGTCGGAGGCGCCGACGCCAGCGATCGACTCGGATTTGTCGGCCGGATCGAGGTAGACGGCATGCGCGCGCACCAGCCACGGACTTTGCTGCTGCGCCAGCGCTTCGTTGCCCATCAAACCCAAGGTTGCCACAGCCAATACCATTGCAGTCTTTTTCATGATGCCTCTTTCTTCACTTGCCGTTGATAACTGGAAACAAGTCTAGCGAGCAGGCCCACACAAAAAAAAGATTCAGATCAAAAATGTCCAACCGGTCATGCTTCCTCCGAAATGGTACGGCCCACCCCTGTGAGCCACTGGTTCAGAAGCATCCTTCGCGCCGCTCGCCCCTGGAGGAGCACTGCGATAAACCCCTGAATCACCTCAAGCTGGTCTTCTGTGGAGATACCCGGAACAACGTGAGCTATGCCCTCATGAACGCCGCCGCCAAGACCGGCATGCACTTCGTGGGCCTGGGCCCCAGGGAAGTGCCGACGCTGTGAAAGGCCCGCCGGGGTCCAGCCCGGGGCGGAGGATGCTAATCTGAATTTTTCCTGAGGCCGCCATGCTCGATCCCGTCCTACTCCGCCAAGACCTGGAAGCCGTTGTCGCTGGCCTCTCCAAGCGGGGGTATGAATTCGACCGGGGGACCTACCAGCGCCTGGACGAAGAGCGCCGCAAGGTGATCCAGGAGGCCGAGGCCCTCAAGGCCGAGCGTAACCGCGTGTCGGAAGAGGTGGCCCAGCTCAAGCGGGCCAAGCAGAGCGCCGACCATCTCATCGCCCAGCAGCAGGAAGTGGGCGGAAAGCTCAAGGCCCTGGAGGCCGCCGAGCGGGAGGCCGAGGCCGCCTTCAGGAACTTCCTGGCCACGATCCCCAACGTGCCCCACGAGAGCGTCCCGGTGGGCAAGGACGAGCACAGCAACGCGGAAATCAAGCGCTGGGGCACCCCTGCCATCATCGAGAACCCCAAGGACCATGTGGACCTGGGCACGGCCCTGGGCATCCTGGATCTGGACCGGGCCGCCAAGCTCAGCGGCGCCCGATTCTCGGTCCTCAAGGGCCTGGGCGCCAAGCTTGAGCGGGCCCTCATTTCCTTCATGCTGGACCGCCAGACCGCCGCGGGCTGGGGTGAGGTCCTGACCCCCTACATGGTGCTGCCCCAGAGCATGTACGGCACCGGCCAGCTCCCCAAGTTCGAGCAGGACCTCTTCAAGACCACCCGGGGCGAGGACACCCTCTACCTGATCCCCACCGCCGAGGTGCCCGTCACCAATCTCTACCGGGACGAGGTCCTGGCCACCGCCACCCTGCCCCTGCGCCACTGCGCCTTCACCCCCTGCTTCCGCAGCGAAGCGGGAAGCTACGGTCGGGATACCAAGGGCATCATCCGCCAGCACCAGTTCCACAAGGTGGAGCTGGTGGCCTTCGCGGCCCCCGACCAGGCCGAGGCCGAGCTGGAGCACCTGACGGGCTGCGCCGAGGCCATCCTGGAGGAGCTGGAGCTCCCCTACCGCCGCATGCTCCTGTGCTCCGGCGACATGGGCTTCTCCAGCCAGAAGACCTACGATCTGGAGGTCTGGCTCCCCAGCCAGAACACCTACCGGGAGATCAGCTCCTGTTCCTGGTTCGGCGACTTCCAGGGCAGGCGCGCCAATATCCGCTGCAAGGGCACGGAGCCCAAGGCCAAGCCCCAGTTCCTCCACACCCTCAACGGCTCCGGGCTGGCGGTGGGGCGCACCTGGGTCGCCATCCTGGAGAACGGCCAGCAGCCCGACGGCAGCATCCGCATCCCCAAGGCCCTGGTGCCCTATGTGGGAACCGACACCCTCCGGTAGTGCGCTCCAGGTAGAGGGTCTCGGGGTCCAGCGCGGAGAACGCTGGATCCTGAGGGATCTTTCCTTTGAGGTGGCTCCGGGCGAGGCCCTCGGCATCGTCGGCACAAGCGGAGCGGGCAAGACCACCCTGGCATGGGCCATCCTGGGCCTCCTGCCCCTCAGCGCGGGCAGCATCCATCTGATGGGACTTCCCTGGTCAAGCATGGATGAGGCCCAGCGCCGACCTCATCGCCCCCTCATGCAGGCGGTCTTCCAGGATCCAACAGCCTCTCTCCCTCCCCACCGGACAGGCTGGCAGATTCTGGAGGAACCCCTGGCCATCCACCACAGAGGCGACGAGCGCCAGAGACGGGATGCAGCCATCCTCATGGCCGAGCGTGTCAAGTTCCCGTTGGCAGCCCTGGAACAGAAACCCCACCAGTGGTCAAACGGACTCGCCCAGCGCCTCTGCCTCGGCCGGGCCCTCATGCTGACCCCCCGCCTGCTGGTGCTGGACGAACCCCTTTCGGCCCTGGACCCCACCCTGGGGAGCCACCTCCTGAAGCTGCTCCTGGACCTCAGGGACGGAGGCACCACCCTCCTCTTCATCAGCCATCAGATCTCGTCGGTACGCCGTCTCTGCGATCGCCAGATCCTCATCGCACCCGATCAAGCAGCACAAGGGTGACGTCATCCACGAAGGGGTTGGGACTGTGGAAGGCGCGAGCCTGCTCCAGGAGGTGTCCCACAGCGGCCTCGCCATCCTGAGGCAGGTCAGCACAGTAACCCAGAAGGCCATCGTTGCCCAGGAACTGCCGATCCTCCCGCTCCACCTCCACCAGACCATCCGTGTAGAGGATGATGCGATCCCCTGGCTCGAAGGGAGCGCTCAGTTCATCGAAGGGGAGAGATTCGTCGATCCCCAGCATGAAACCCTTCCCGTGCAGGGCCTCGGGGGACTTCGGGGTCCCGGCGGGAATGCGGAAGGCGGGTTCGTGCCCAGCCACCACGTAGCGGAGCTGATGGCTGGCCGGATCCAGGTAGGCCAGGAAGGCCGTGGCGAACTGTTCCTCTAGGGTGCTGCGCACCAGATCCCGATTCATGCGCTCCGCCCAGATGCGGGGACTGTCGGAAAGGTGGATCTGGTTGCCGAAGCTGGTCTTGACCATGGCCGAGATCAAGGCGGCGGTCACGCCATGCCCGCTCACATCAGCGATCATGATGGCCACCCCTCCACCGGGCATGGGGAGGATGGAGTAGATGTCGCCACCGATCCCTTCAGCTGGCAGGTAGCGGTGATGGTAGTGGACGCAGGATACCTCACCGGGTGCCTCTGGCAGGAGGCCCATCTGGAGCTTGGCCGCCAGGTTCAACTCAGCGGTCATTCGTTCCTGGAAGCGGACCAGAACCTGATTCTGGCGCTTGATCTCCTTCTGCATCTCGATGATGCGGAAGGCGGAAGCCACCTTGGCCATCACCTCCTGGGCATGGAATGGCTTGGCGATCATATCGTCCGCGCCCAGGTTCAGCCCCCCGATTCGGGAGGCGGATCCATCCATGGCGGAGACGAGCACGAAGTAGATATCCCGGGTGGCGGGGTTGCCCTTCACAATCTGGCAGAACTCGTCCCCGGCCAGTTCCGGCATGCGAAGGTCGGAAATGATCAGGTCCGGTTGAAGCTTGGCCATCTCCTCCAGAGCCTGGCGTCCATTCTCCGCCAACAGGACCTGATAGCCGGCCCGTTTCAGATAGAAGCTGAGGATATCCCGGATGGGGGCCTCATCATCTACAACCAGCACCAGGCCCTTTTGCACCTCAGGCTCCCCGGAGGGCGTCCTGCTCAGTGGCGAAGATGGAGAAGTAGTTCGTCAGGTTTGTCTGATCGAAGGTCTTCTTCACCTGAGGGGGCAGGCCACAGAGGTGCAGCTTGCCGCTGTTCTTGTCGACACTGTTGCGGGCGGCGACCAGGAGGCCGAGCCCGGAGGAATCAATGAAGCTGACCCCTTCGAGGTTGATCACCAACAGCTTTGGCAGCAGGGTGGTCACGGTGTCCCGGATCACGTCCCGCAATTGGGCCGTAACCTCGAAGTTGACCTTGCCCTGGATAGTGACCACCGAGGCGTTCCCTTCCTGGCGGGTCTGGATGTTCAGCATGAGCCCTCCTGCGTCATGATGCCTTGCAAAACTCGGGTCCTGGCCGCTTCACGCTGGCGCTGCTTATATTCTGCGTGGGAGGCCGGCCCAGAAGCTATTCCCTCGAACCCTGTGCGTTCCATGATTTGAACTTCGTGTGCGAAGAAAAAAGTATACTCCTCCTGCTCCTGGATCAACTCCGGAATGCGAAGAAGATCACCTATTTCCGGTTTCCCCATAGCAAGAAGTCGGGCCTGCACCCGCTCAAGGGCGGTTACGGCGGGGCCAGGGAGGCGGATCAGGGTGGTGGTCGTGAACTGAAGGGCAGAGTAACTACTGGCTGAAAAAGGGTTAGTTGCTGGACGTCCCTTCTTGAGCGTGAGGGATTCGGAGATCCTGGCCCGCTCCTCCAGAGAGAGGATTCCGATATCGAAGTCGCTTGGCATCTTGGAGATCCAGCGGTCCAGAGCCGTCAGGTCCACCATGAGGTTCCGGGTACGCCCCACCTTGAGGTGGTGGGGCATGATCACGTGGTGGTCCAGCAGGAAGCGGATCACCATCAGCCCCCCGAGAAGGTCCTCGGCCACGAAGCGGAGCCCGATGAGGTCATAGACCGTCTCCGCCACATTCTCCGGCTTATGCAGGAGCTTGAGGAGCATGGAAACCCGATCCTTGTTCTCCTTGCGGCGGAAGGCCAGGAGGGGCACCTCATACTGGCCCTTGAGCTTCCATTTCCCGCTCTCCCCAGGCACCAGGTAGTGCTCGTAGCGATCGAAGACCTGCTGCTGGATCTCCGGGAGGAAACGCAGGTAGAGGTTGTTGTCCACATGCACCAGGGTATGCATCACCCGCAGGATGGCGCATGCCCAGCGGGCCCGCAGATCCCGGGGCCTGCGGGAGGCCCAGACCAGGAGCTCCGCCGGGTCCTGGAGCTCGAAGAACTCCTTGGGGATCCCGATATCCACCCCCTCCAGGATCACCTCCTCCGTAAAGGACAGGGCATCCTCGAAGACCTTCACCACATGCTCCCGCTGGTGGGGGATGGCCAGATCATAGCCGTAGTGCAGGGCGAAGTCGTGGGCCTGCTCCATGTCCGCGATATGCAGCGCTTCCTGATCGATGAAGGAGCGGCCCCCCAGGAAGGCCCGGGCGATACTGAGAGGAAGAGGGGCGTAGGGGACGCGAAGCATGATCAAACCTTATATCGGCCAGATCTTACCGGAACCAAAATATTAAAGGGGCGCCGCTTGGCGCCCCTTCTCACAGACGGGAGTGCAGCCTACTTGATGGCGAAGGCGGCCACAAGAACGTAGATCACGAGGGCCTCGATGAGGGCCAGACCGATGATCATGGTGGTGCGGATGTTGCCGGCGGCCTGGGGGTTGCGGGCGATGCCTTCGCAGGCGGTGGCCACAGCCTTGCCCTGGCCCAGACCGCAACCGGCGGCGGCGATGGCGAGGGCCACGTGGGCCAGGAACTGGCCTTCGAAGAGGCTCTTGGGAGCGGCGGCGGGAGCGCCCTGCGCGAAGGCGAAGGCGGCCACGGTGAACAGGAAGGCGGTGACGAGGAACTTCTTCATGGGATACCCCTGGGAGACGGTGGTGGCGGGGTTCGGAATCCCGCCGCCGGGTTGACTAGAACTGGATCAATGCTCGTGGGCCACGGCGCCGCTGAGGTAGATCGTGGCGAGCATGATGAAGACGAAGGTCTGGATGAGGCCGAAGAAGAGACCCATGGCCATGATGGGCAGAGGCAGGAAGACCGGAAGCAGCATGAAGAAGATGCCCGCCACCACGTGCTCGCCTGCGATGTTGCCGAAGAGACGGAGGGAGTGGCTGAGGATCCGGGAGAGGAGGCCCAGGATCTCCAGGGGGAACATCAGGGGGGCCAGCCACCAGATGGGACCGGCGAAGTGGGCCCAGTATTTGCCAACGCCATGCTCCCTCATGCCATGCCAGTTGTAGTAGCCGAAGACCACCAGGGCGCAGGCCAGGGTGACGTTCCAGTTGCCGGTGCCCGAGGGGAGGCCCGGCGCCAGACCAAAGAGGTTGTTCAGGAACACGAAGAAGCCCAGGGTGCCGATCAGGGGCACGTATTTCTCGGGGTGATGGGCGATGTTGTCGGACACCAGTCCGCGCAGGAAGTTCACGACGAATTCCATGCACTGCTGGAAGGGCCCAGGGATACGCTGCCGTTTGGTGAGGGTCACCAGGAGCATGGTCACCAGGAGGGCCAACACCGCCGCGAAGAGATGGTCATAGCGCTCCAGGAGCGAAAGCGGCGCACCGTGGGCGAAGCTGCCCCAGGCATGCCGCGGCAGGTGGAGGAGCTCCGTCAGGATCCAGGAGAGATACGAGGCGTGGTGTTCCATGGTTCAACCCTTTTTCCAACCCGGCTTCATCCGTTCACCCCAGAGGTAGGGTTGAAGACAAGCCTTACTGCTTCAAGAAGAATGCCCAAGACAAACAAGAGAACGCCGGTGACCAGGGGAAGGGTCTCCCCCGGAAAATGCTCTATCATCCCGTAAAGAACCAGTGCGATCAACGCCAGCTTCAGGAGGCTCAGCACCGCGTAGAACCAGCGGAGCCTCAACGAGGGGGTCAGCATCCGAGCTACAACCCAGCGGTGGGTGTACCAGAAGCCGATACTGGCCAAGCCCCCCACCAGAAAGACCAGGGAGGCCCGCCAGGACTTGAGGAGCCACAAGAGCCCCCCCAGCGGCAGCAGGGCCAACTGGAAGCGGCCGATCCAGACCATATGGATGGACCCGGGATCAGGGCTCATGGGGATCGCGAGGCTCGTGGTCATCGGAATCCTTGCCCTTGTCCAGACGCTCCATGCGCTTGGTGACCTTGTAGAGCTCCCAGAAGCCCGTGGCCGCGCCCCAGACCAGCCCGATGAGCACACCGGCCCTCGGGTAGCCCAGCTTCCCTCCGGCCCAGCGTCCGACGAGATAGCCCAGGACAATGGCGATGGGAAAGACCATGCCCAGGGACATGAGATCCCCCCAGAGGGCCCGCTCCTTGGGGTCCGCATCCTTGGGCTTGGGGCGGAAGAGCATAGGGCTCCCTGGGTGGTGAGATCAGCACGACTAGACCAGAACGATCCGGGCGGTCCAGTCCATGAGCCAGGGGCCCAGGCAGGTGCCCACCAGGACCAGGAGGCAGGTGGCGAAGACCACGATGCTGAGGCCAGAACCCATGGGCTGGGCCTCGCCCTCGGGGGCCTCCTTGAAATACATCGTGGCCACCACGTTCAGGTAGTAGTAGGCGGAGATGGCACTGGTAAGGAAGGCCAGCACGGTGAGGGTCACGAAACCCTGTTCAATGGCCAGCTTGAAGAGATAGAACTTGGCGAAGAAGCCCAGCATGGGGGGAATGCCCCCTAGGCTCAGCATGAAGACCAGCATGGCGAAGGCCAGCATCGGACGCCGCTTGGAGAGCCCGCGGAAGTCCTCGATGCGCTCCCCTTCCCCCTTGCCCTGGAGGTAGATGATCACGGCGAAGACGCCGCCCTGCATCAGGAGGTAGGTCAGCATGTAAAGCCAGATGGCCTGGGCCCCGGCCTGGGCGTCGTGGGAGAGCACCGCCAGGAGCATGTAGCCCACGTGAGCGATGCTGGAATAGGCCAGAAGCCGCTTCATGCTCTGCTGGCGCAGGGCCGCGATGTTGCCGAGGATCATGCTCGCGGCGGCCATGAAGGACAGAGGCGCTGCCCAGTCTCCATGGACCCCGTTGAAGGCCGTGCCGAAGAGTCGGACGAAGGCGCCCAGCGCCGCAGCCTTGGGCGCGGTGGAGAGGAAGGCCGTGATGGGCGTGGGCGCGCCATCATAGACATCGGGGCTCCACATGTGGAAGGGCACCGCTGCCACCTTGAAGCCGAAGCCCGCCAGCACCAGGATCACCCCGGTGAAGATCATCAGCTCGGCGTTGCGGGGCGCCAGGGCCAGGGCCTGATTCAGCGCCGCCAGATTGGTGGTCTTGCCGCCTGCGGCGGCGAAGATCAGGGACATGCCATAGACCAGAAGGCCGCTGGAAAAGGCCCCGAGGAGGAAGTATTTGATGCCGGCCTCGATGCCCCGATCCTGCTCCCGCAGGTAGCCCACCAGGATGTAGATGCAGAGAGCCATCAGTTCGAGGGCCATGTAGAGGCTGACCAGGTCGGTGGCGCCCACCAGGAGCATCATGCCTGAGGTAGAGAAGAGGATCAGGGCGTAGTACTCGACGGACTGTTCCTTGAGGGCATTGAGCTGGGGCTGGCTGAGGATGACGGTGATGGCGGCCGCCACGATCGCAAGGATCTGGAAGCCCGTGGTCAGGCCATCCACCTGGAACATGCCCGAGAAGCCCTGCCCCGCAGGTGTCCGGAAGACCAGGACAAGGGTGACGAGCAGTACCACGAAGGTGATGCCGGACCACTGGCGCTTGGGCATGGATTTGAGGAGCCAGGAGCCCAGAGGCCAGAGCATGAGGGTGCCCACGATCCAGAGGAAGAGCACCGGGACAAGGAGGGGGAGATCCTGGACCAGGTTCCCCCAGAGACTCTCAGCGAAGGGCATCAGTGGCCTCCGTGGACTTCGGCGGCGGGAGTGGCCGACTCATGGGCCTCCGCAGCCTCGTGATGGGCTGGGGCAGCCATGGCGGCCATGCCGACCTTGGCGGCTTCGGCCTGGACCTTGGCCAGCTCTTCATGCTTGTAGAAGTCGGGATTCACCTGGATCACCAGCTTCTCCACGGGCTTAGCCAGGATCTCCATGATGGGAGTGGGGTTGAGGCCGATCCAGAAGGCCACGACCACCAAAGGCGCAAAGTAGGCGATCTCCCGGGCATTGAGATCCTTCATCTGGGCGTTGGTCTCGTTGAGGGGCCCGAACATGACACGCTGGTAGAGCCAGAGCATGTAGGCGGCACCCAGGATGATGCCGGTGGTGGCCACCACAGCCCACCAGGGGTGGACCTGGAAAGCGCCCATGAAGATGGTGGCCTCGCCGATGAACCCGTTGAGGCCGGGAAGCCCGATGGAGCTCATGGTCATGATCATGAAGATGGTGGCGTAGACCGGCATGGTCTTGGAGAGGCCACCGAAGTCCGCGATCATGCGGGTGTGCCGGCGCTCGTAGACGATGCCCACGATGAGGAAGAGCCCGCTGGTGCTGATGCCGTGGTTGAGCATCTGGAAGATGGCGCCTTGCAGCCCGTTGGGATTCATGGAGAAGACGCCCAGCATGCAGAGGCCCAGGTGGCTGACGGAGGAATACGCCACCAGCTTCTTCATGTCCTTCTGGATCATGGCCACCAGCGCGCCGTAGATCAGGCCGATGAGGGTCAGGGCCAGGAACCAGGGCAGGAGCACCTTGGTGGCATCCGGCGCGATGGGCAGCAGGAAGCGCACGAAACCGTAGGTGCCCATCTTCAGCAGGATGCCGGCCAGGATCACCGAACCCGCCGTGGGAGCCTGGACGTGGGCGTCCGGCAACCAGGTGTGGAAGGGGAACATGGGGACCTTGATGGCGAAGCCCACGAAGAGGGCCAGGGCCAGCAGGATCTGGAAGTTCCGGCTCTGGGTGGCGATGATCGGCGCCATGGCGTGGAAGGACTCGAAGGAGAAGTCGTAGCGGCCCGTGGTCTTGGCCTGGAGGAAGTAGATGGCCAGGATCGCCACCAGCATCAGCACCGAGCCCGCCAGGGTGTAGAGGAAGAGCTTGATGGCGGCGTAGAGCTTCTGGGGGCCGCCCCAGATGGCGATGAGGAAATACATCGGCACCAGCATCAGCTCCCAGAACAGGTAGAAGAGGAACATGTCCTGGCAGATGAAGACGCCCATCATGCTGAATTGCATAACCATTAACCATACATAATATTCCTTATGCCGCTCTCCGATGGCACTGAAGGAACACCACACGGCGATGAAGCCGATGAAGGTGGTCAGCAGGAAGAGCACCAGACTGATGCCGTCCATGCCGATGCTGAACTTCACCCCCAGGGAGGGGATCCAGTCGAGCTTCGTCACCCACTGCACGGCGGCAGTGCTGCGGTCGTACTGGAACCACAGGGGCACGCTCAGCAGGAAGTCGAAGATGGTGATGGCCAGGGCACCCAGTTCAAAGACACGGCGCTTCTCCTTGGGCACAAGGAGCAGGACCAGGGCCCCGATCAGCGGGACGGCGGTAACCCAGAGGGGCAGGTTCTGGAACCAGGGGAGCGAGGGATTCATGGCAACTCCGGCGATCATCAAGGCAAAGGGGAATGGGCGAGGCTCAGACCAGGAACTTCCATAGGGCGAATACGAGGAAGCCCAGGAACATCACAAAGGCGTAGTGCTGGACACGGCCGCTCTGCAGCGTACGGAAGAGGCCGCTGAAGGCCTGCAGGATCCAGGCGACCAGGTTCACCAGGCCGTCCACGATCTTGGAATCAAACCAGAAGCTGATGTGGCTGATGACGAGGGTGAGACGGGCGGCCCCGTTCACGCAGCCATCCACGGCCCAGGCGTCGAAAGCCCAGAGCTGGGCCCCCAGTTGCTTGCAGGGTCCGATGATGGCCGCCTCGTAGAACTCGTCCACGTAGTACTTGTTGTGAACCCAGCGGAAGAGGTTGGGGAAGGCGCCCACGAAGGCCTTGGCCCGGGACCAGGTGGGATCCATCTTGTAGATCCACCAGGCCAGGAGCATGGCGCCCGGAGCCCAGATGATCGTGGCCCATCCCATGAGGATGTATTCGATGGCGGGGGCACCACCCTGGTGCGCGTGCACGGCAGCCTTCTGGTAGAGGAGGGGCCCGATCCACTCGCTGAAGTGGGCGCCGCCGATCCAGTGCAAGCTGTGGGGGATGTTCAGGAAGCCGCCCACCAGGGCCAGCAGGCCCAGGATGGCCACCGGCAACCACATGTTCCACGGCACCTCGTGGGGCTCGTGACCGTGGACCTCGTCGTGGTCGGCAGGGTCGTCATGCCCATGGGCCGCATGGGCGTCGTGGTGGTGGACCTCCACCGGCTTGCAGAGGTGGTGGGGGTCATGCCCCGCCCCCCGGTATTCCCCGAAGAAGGTCATGACCATCAGGCGGGTCATGTAGAAGGCCGTCATGAAGGCGCCGATCATGCCCATGATCCAGGCGATGAGGTTCAGAGTGTGCCCTTCGGCGTACCAGCCCTCGAAGACCTTCCACAGGATCTCGTCCTTGGAGAAGAAGCCCGAGAAGGGGAAGATGCCAGCGATGGCAAGAGTGGCGATGCCCATGGAGGCATAGGTCCAGGGCATCTTCTTCCGGAGCCCGCCCATGTTGCGCATGTCCTGCTCGTGGTGGCAGGCCATGATCACCGAGCCGGAGCCGAGGAAGAGGGCGGCCTTGAAGAAGGCGTGGGTGAAGACATGGAACATGCCCGCCGAGAAGGCCCCGGCCCCCATGCCCATGAACATGAAGCCCAGCTGGGACACGGTGGAGTAGGCCAGCACCTTCTTGATGTCGTACTGGGCCAGGCCCATGCTGGCGGCCACCAGGGCCGTCAGGGCGCCCACGAAGAGCACTACTGAAAGGGCGAGGGGGGCGTTGACGTAGATGAAGTTGAGGCGGGTGATCATGTAGAGGCCGCTGGTCACCATGGTGGCGGCGTGGATCAGGGCCGACACGGGCGTGGGACCCGCCATGGCGTCCGGAAGCCAGACGTAGAGGGGGATCTGGGCGCTCTTGCCGCAGGCGCCCACGAAGAGGCAGCAGCCGATGAGGTTGAACCACCAGGTGGGAGCGTGGGTGATGCCGAAGAGGGTGATGCTCGGCTGGTTCACAAGGGCCCGGGTCATGCCCATGAAGGTGTCGAAGTCCAGGGTCCCGTAGAGCATGAAGAGCAGGAAGAAGCCGATCATGAAGCCGAAGTCGCCAATGCGGTTGGTGACGAAGGCCTTCTTGCCCGCCACGGCGGCGGAATTGAGATCGAAGTAGAAGCCGATCAGCAGGTAGGAGCAGAGTCCCACGCCCTCCCAGCCCAGGAACATCATCATGATGTTGGCACCCAGGACCAGGTTGAGCATGCTGAAGACGAAGAGGTTCAGGTAGCACATGAAGCGGTAGTACTGCCCGTCGTGGCGCTCCTCGGCCATGTAGCCCGTGCTGAAGAGGTGGATGAGGAAGCCCACCCCCGTCACCAGCAGGGTCATGCAGGCGCTGAGGGCATCGAACTTGTAGCCCCAGACGATGCGGGTCTGGGTCAGTCCCCCCAGGACATTGGCGCCCCCCAGGTCGAACCAGGTCCAGAGGTTCTGGCTGAGCGAGCGGGCGTTGGGGGCCAGGGTGAAGAGCTTGGCGAAGGCCACCACCGTCAGGATGAAGGCGATGCCCATGCTCCCCAGGGCGATGACATCCACCGACTTGGGAGTGGGGGCTGGGCGCCCCTGGGCCTTGCAGACCAGCCCACGCACCCCGTTGATGAGGGCGCCGAAGGCGGGGAGAAAGGGGATGAGCCAGAGCCAGGAGATCTGGGTCGTGGCGCTGGCGGCCGCGGTTTCCAAAATCATGTGTTTCTCCTAGCCTTTGAGCAGATTGATGCCGTCCACCTGGACGGTGTCCTTCTTGCGATAGAGGGCCACCACCAGGGCGAGCCCGATGGCGACTTCCGCCGCAGCCAGACCCATGACCAGGAGGGCGAAGGCCTGGCCGGCCACGGTGCCGCTGTGGCGGGCGAAGGCGATGAGGTTCAGATTGGCGGCGTTGAGCATCAGCTCCACGCACATCAGGATGATCAGCGCGTTGCGCCGGATCAGGACCCCTGCCACCCCGATGGAGAAGAGGAGGAAGGAGACCAGCAGGACTTGATTCATCGGCACCATGTTCAGCCCCTTTCCGACTTGGCCAGGACCACGGCGCCCACCAAGGCCACCAGGAGAATCACCGAAAGGATCTCGAAGGGCAGCAGGTAGTCTGCGAAGAGTCCCCGGCTCACAGCCTGGACGTTATGGGTCGCGGCATTGAGTCCGTCCCCGGTCAGCTCAGGATTGAGGGTGAGGGCCACCTCAGCGCTCTTCCCGAAGATCGTCTTCAGGAAGACCCCCAGGAAGGTCACGGCGGAGATGAGGACCACCACCAGGGCCACGGGCGTCTGGGTCTGGAAGATCTTGCGTTCCTTGTATTTGGTCATCTCCACGAGCATGACCACAAAGAGGAAGAGCACCACAATGCCCCCGGCATAGACCAGGATCTGGGCCATGGCCAGGAACTCGGCCCGGAGGCAGAGGTAGGCACCGGCAATGGAGAGCATGGCCAGAAGGAAGCCGATGACACTGTGCACGGCGTTCCTACTGAAGATCATGGCTCCCGCACCGATGACGGACAGGACCCCGAAGATCAGGAAGACATGCCGGGTGAGGACGGTGGAGAAGAGTTGTTCGAGCTGTTCCATGGGGGACCTTCGAATCAGGCGCGGGGGTTGGAATCAGGCTTCATCGGAATAGGAGAACTTGCCGACGGGGCTGGGTTCGAGGACGTTGTGGGCGCCCGTAAGACCCAGGGAGAAGTCCTCCCGGTCGTAGGCCGCCAGCTCGAACTGGCTGTTGAGCTTGATGGCGTCGAAGCTGCAGGCCTCCACGCAGAAACCACAGAAGACGCAGCGCTCCATCTCATAGTCCCAGCGGGTGGGGATGCGGGTCTTGCGCCCCTCCTTCTTCCCGCCCTCGATGGTGATGACCCCGGTAGGGCAGGCCTTGGCGCAGGCATTGCAGCAGACACACTTGGGATCGCCAGCCTCGTCCAGGATGAGCTGGACCCGGCCCCGGAAGCGGGGCTCCAGGGGAGCCGGCACCTCGGGGTACTCGGAAACCACGTGCTGCTTCACCTTGGCGCGGTTGGCCGTCAGGAAGACCTTGGCGAAGTATGTCCCCGTGATGGACAGGCCCTTGGCGATATCGAAAGGGATGAGTGTTTTCAGAAACTTCTTCATGGTGCCCCTCACATCGCCAGCCGAACGGCCGCCGCCAGGACCAGATTGACCAGCGTCAGCGGGATCAGATACTTCCAGGCCACGGCCATGATCTGGTCATAGCGGTAGCGGGGAATGGTGCCGCGCACCCAGATGAAGACGAAGAGCAGGAAGACGATCTTGATGGCGAAGAAGGCCGCATGGGGCTCGCACAGGAGCGTCACGAGCCAGGAGGGCAGCGAGGCCAAGTAGGGATTGACCACGCCCTGGAGCCCGAAGGGCAGGAGCCAGGAGCCCCCCAGGAAGAAGCCCGCCGCCATGGCCGAAACCACCGTCATGTTCACGTATTCGGCCAGGTAGAAGAACCCGAACTTCATCCCGGAGTATTCCGTGTGGAAGCCAGCTACCAGTTCGTTTTCCGCCTCGGGCATGTCGAAGGGCACGCGGTTGGTCTCGGCGAAGCCGCAGGTGAGGTAGATCAGGAAGCCGATGACCTGGGGGATGATGGCCCAGAGGGGCACACCGACCGCCATGGCCTGGCTCATTTCGCTGAACTTGAGGCTTCCGGAGATGAGCACCGGAGCCAGGAGGCTCAGGGTGAGAGGCACCTCGTAGCTCACCATCTGGGCTGCGCTGCGCAGGCCGCCCAGGAGGGGGTACTTGGAGTTGGAAGCCCAGCCCGCCAGCACGATGCCATAGACGCCCACCGTGGCCATGCCCAGGATCCAGAGCAGCCCCACGTTGACATCAGCGATGCCACCGCTCACCGGAAGGCCGCCCAGGAAGGGAACCCACGTGGGGAAGGTAAAGAAGGTTCCTGGGACGAAGCAGATGGTGGCGAAGACCACCACGGAGGCGACGAAGCTCAGGGCCGGGGCGATCCAGAAGACGAACTTGTCGGCCTTGGTGGGGAGGATGTCCTCCTTGAGGAGCATCTTCATGACGTCGCCCACCAAGCCGGGCAGGCCGCGCCAGTAGGAGAGCACGGGCACCTTGCCGAGCTTCCACATGCCACGGTTCAGGAGGCCGGTGAGGCCGCCGAGATGGCCGGCGATGCGGGTGGAGCCCAGGCGTTGCTGGAGGTAACCCAGGACCTTGCGTTCGGCGAAGACCGTGAGGGGCACCACCACGAAGATGAAGACCACCACCAGCACGCACTGGATGAGGGAGATGACGAGGGACTGGGTCAGGGAGATCGTTGGCATGGCTCAGGTTCCCTTAGCGATCAATCTCGCCCAGCACCACGTCAAGGGTGCCGATGGAGGCGATGACGTCGGCGATGAGGCTGCCTTCCACCATCTTGGGAAGGCTCTGGAGGTTCATGAAACCGGGGGCACGCACATGGAAGCGGTAGGGAGCCGCCCCGCCCTTCTCGCCCACAAGGTAGTAGCCGATCTCGCCCTTGGGGGCCTCGGTGGCGTGGTAGACCTCGTTCACCTCGCTCTTCAGGAGCTTGGGGATCTTGGCCATGATGGGGCCTTCGGGCAGACCGTCCATGCACTGCTGGATGATGCGGACGCTCTGCCGCATCTCCTCCATGCGCACCAGGTACCGGGCGTAGGTGTCGGCCTCGGGCTTGGTGGGGATGTCGAACTGCATCTCGGAGTAGGCCGCGTAGGGGAAGGCCTTGCGAATGTCGTAGGCCACGCCTGCACCGCGGAGCACGGGGCCCGTCACGCCCAGGGCGATGGCGTCCTCTGCGCTCAGCAGGCCCACCCCGATGGTGCGCTTCTTCCAGATGCGGTTCTCGTTGAGCAGGCCCTCGTATTCCTCGATGCAGCTCGGGAACTTGGCCAGGAAGGTGCGGACCTTCTGCTCGAAGCCCTCGGGAAGTTCCTGGGGGATGCCGCCGATGCGGAAGGCCGTGGTCGTGAGGCGGGAACCGCAGTACGCCTCATTAATGTCCAGGATGTCCTCGCGCTCGCGGAAGGCGTAGAGGAAGACCGTCATGGCCCCGATGTCCAGGGCGTGGGTGGCCAGCCAGATGAGGTGGCTCGCCAGGCGGTTGAACTCCGCCAGCAGAGTGCGGACGTACTGGGCCTTGCGGGGCACGGTGATGCCCATGAGCTTTTCGCAGGCCTCCGCCCAGCCCAGGTTGTTGGCCACGGCGGAGCAGTAGTCCAGACGATCGGACCAGATCTGGCCCTGGGCAAAGCTCTTGTTCTCGCAGATCTTCTCCACGCCGCGGTGGAGGTAGCCGATCATGGGACGGCACTCCGTCACCACCTCGCCATCGAGCTTGAGCTTGAGCCGCATCACCCCGTGGGTGGAGGGGTGCTGCGGCCCCATGTTGATTTCCATCTCCTGGTGCTTGAACACGGGGCTCTCCTACTCGGCCTTGGGACGCTTGAGGTTGATGCCCAGCTGGCCCGCCTTCTCCAGGGCGATCCGATTGAGCATGCCGGAGCGGTCCTCGCGGAAGTCGATGTCCCGCTGCCCCCAGCCCACCACGGGGTATTCCTTGCGCAGGGGATGGGCCTCCCAGTCATCGGGACAGAGGATGCGCACCAAGTCCGGGTGGTTCTGGAAGCGGATTCCGAACATGTCGAAGATCTCCCGCTCCAGCCAGTTGGCCCCGGGGTAGACCTGGACGGCGCTCTGGGGCTCGAAGCCCTCTGGAACCAGGATCCGCAGGCGAAGGCGCTTGCGGCGGCTGATGCTGGTGAGGTGATAGACCACGCTGAAGGCGAAGTCCCCAGCAGCTGGATAGTGGGTGGCCGTCTCGTCCGCCAGCATTTCATACTTGAGGGCAGCGTCCTCGCGGCAGAGCTTCAGGGCCTCCAGGATGCGCGCCCGGGCGACCTGGCAGGTCAGCTCACCGGACTGCTCGAAAGCCTCCTCGACACCATCACCGAGAAGCGCCATGAGGCGAAGCAGATCGGGGTCCTTGGCCTCGGAGGGCACGGGCACCGTGAGATCCGGGTCCTTCTTGGGCAGTACCTTCACGGGAGCCTTGGGCTCGGGTGCCCCTTCAGCCTCCGCCTTGGCCTTGGCGGCCGCGTAGTCAGCCTGGGCCTTCTGCCACTTGGCCTCCTCCGCCGCCTCCAAGGCGGCCTTCTCGACGAGGTAGGCCCTCAGGCCCGGCAGGGGCACGGTCTTGGGCATCACCACCTGACGGCTGGGGGCCGCCTTGTAGTCGTAGACATAGGGAGCCTTGGGCGCCGAGGCCCCCAGGGCCTTCTCGAGGGCCAGATCGATATCGGCGTCATCTGGCTGGATGGGCTTTTCCTGATTCGACATACCCTACTCCGCCGGCTCGAAGACTTCGCGGTAGCGATCCGCAAGGCTGCTGTTCATGATCTTGTCCTGGAGCTTCATGAATCCGTAGATCAGGGCCTCGGGCCGGGGGGGGCAGCCGGGAACGTAGACATCCACGGGGATGATCTTGTCCACGCCCTGGACCGCGTGATAGCTGTCGAAGGGGCCGCCACAGGTGGCGCAGCTGCCGAGGGCCATCACCCACTTGGGCTCGGGCATCTGGTCGTAGAGCTGCTTGATGACGGGGGCCATCTTGTAGCTGACGGTGCCAGCCACGATCATCAGGTCCGCTTGGCGGGGTGAAGCCCGGAAGATGCCGGAACCGAAGCGGTCGAAGTCGAAGCGGGCCGCGCCGGCGGCCATCATCTCGATGGCACAGCAGGCCAGGCCGAAGCTGAGGGGCCAGACGCTGGTGGCACGGGACCAGTTGAGCACCTTCTCCACCTTGGTGGTGATCAGGATGTTCTCAACAATCGAGGGTTCTCTCATTCCCATGTCAGGGCCCCCTTGGACCAGATGTAGCCGTAGCCGAAGAGCAGAAGGAAGAGGAAGATCCCGATCTCCACCAGCCCGAAGACCGCCAGTTCCTTCATCTGGATGGCCCAGGGCATGAGGAAGACGGTTTCCACGTCAAACACCAGGAACATCACCGCCACAAGGTAGTATCGGACCGTGAACTTCTCCCGGGCTTCCGACACTGTGACAATGCCACACTCGTATGTGGATGCCTTGGCAGCGCTGGGCCAGCTCGGCCTCAGAAGGCGAGAAGTGTTCCAAATCACAACCGGCAAAGCGATTGCAACCAGTATGAGTAGCAAGATGGGGGCGTACGATGGCAAGGCGACCCTCCAGTGTGGACAGATGCTTATTCTGTCCCTTGGAACAGGGAAGGGTCAACGCTTGATTTTCCCGAGAAGGCATGAACGCAAATCGATGTTTGAACAGTATGTTATAATGTTTTCAATACATTTCAATCGATAAAAACCCTCGAAACTAGTGTGCTGATATGACCAATCAACTTTATCCAACCCTCGACCTGACCCGTGAACCCGTCGATTACGGTCTCTTCCATGCCGTCTCCCTGGACCTGATGCTCAAGCACCGCTTCGTGCCCATCCACGAACAGGGGGGCACCCTGGTGGTGGCCATGGCGGACCCCCTGGACGTGGTCACCCAGGACCTGCTGAGAATCCATTTCAAGCGGGCCCTGCGCTTCGTGGGCGCACCGGCGGCCCAGATCCAGGAGGTCCTCAAGAAGTCCGAATCCGGCCAGAAGGTCCTGGATGAGGCCGGGGAGGCCCTCAAGGTCCAGGTCCTCCGGGAGGAGGATGTCGATGAGGACGTGCTGGACCTGGAGCACCTCACGGACAAGGATGAGGCTCCCATCGTCCGCCTGGTGGACACCACCATCTTCAATGCCCTCCAGCGCCGCGCCTCCGATATCCACATGGAGAGCACCGCCGTCGGCTTTCAGATCAAGTACCGCATCGACGGCAGCCTCTACCCGGCGGCCGAGCCCATCGACAAGCGTTTTGCCAGCCTCATCATCAGCCGCATCAAGGTCATGTCCGAACTGGATATCGCCGAGAAGCGCAAGCCCCAGGACGGCCGCTTCAAGCTCAAGGTCCGGGGCCGGGCTATCGACTTCCGCGTCAGCATCATGCCCACCATCCACGGCGAGGACGCCGTGATCCGCATCCTGGACAAGGAGAACCTCAGCGAGGAGTTCAAGAGCCTGAACCTGGACATCCTTGGCTTCTCGGCCAGTGAACTGTCCCGCATCCGGCGCTTCGCCAAGGAGCCCTACGGCATGTTCCTGGTGACGGGCCCCACGGGATCCGGCAAGACCACCACCCTCTACGCCGTCCTCAGCGAGATCCGCAGCCCCGAGGACAAGCTCATCACCATCGAGGACCCCGTCGAATACCAGCTCGAAGGGGTGGCCCAGATCCCGGTGAACGAAAAGAAGGGCCTGACCTTTGCCGTGGGCCTGCGCTCCATCCTGCGCCATGACCCCGACAAGATCCTGGTGGGTGAGATCCGCGACAACGAGACCGCCCAGATCGCCATCCAGTCCGCCCTCACGGGCCACCTAGTCTTCACCACCGTCCACGCCAACAACACCCTGGACGTGATCTACCGCTTCCAGCACATGGGCGTGGAGGTCTACAACTTCGTCTCGGCCCTCAACTGCATCCTGGCCCAGCGCCTGGTGCGGGTGCTCTGCCCCAAGTGCAAGCGCCCCCACCAAACCTCGACCGAGGAACTGGCCGAGAATGGCCTGGAGGCGAGCTGGGCCCAGCGGGCCACCCTTTTCGAGAAGGTGGGCTGCGTGGACTGCAACGGCACCGGCTACCGGGGACGGCAGGCCATCGTCGAGTTCATGGCCATGAACGACGACATCCGCGACCTCATCACCAACCGGGCTCCCCTCAAGGAGATCAAGTCCACCGCCCGCCGTCACGGCATGCAGACCCTTCGCGAAAGCGCCCTGGAGAAAGTGCGCATTGGCGTCACCACCTTCGCCGAGATCAACAAGGTGACCTTCCGGGAAGGGGCGTAGCCAAACCTCACGCCTCCAGTCTCTCCTTCAGCTTCAGCGAGGCGGCCTCCACCGCCCCGCGGTCTTCCCCTAGAACAAAACCGGTGACAATGTGCTTCCCTTCCACCGCCGGACACTTTTCGGCGTTGAAGCATCGGGTGGGGACGAACCAAGCCTCGTCGATGGGAGCCAGGAGGCGCTCTGCCACCTGGCTGAAAGGCAGGGTGGGATTGACCTGGAAGGAGCGGCTGACCCGTAGCCCCGCCCGGGCGGCGGCGGAGTCGTGCAGGAGCACCTGGGTCGTGGAGGAGTTGAAGCGGAAGTTGGGATCGAAGACGATAAGGCGACCGTCCCGGGCCAACCCGATATCCAGTCCGGCGACGCCTCGGAAGCCCCGCTGGCGGGCCACCTCCCCGACCCTCTCGGCCAGGCGCCGCCCTTCCGCCGGAAGAGGATGGTCCGGATCGACCATGCTTCCGGCCTGATGGCCCGGAGAGGAGAAGATCTGCTCGGCGCCACCGAAACAGGTGGCACCCTGGTCCACAATGCCCAGGCCGGCGCACCAGCATCGCTCGACCTCCACCGCCTCCTCCACGACGACCGCAGGAACGCTCTCGCGGTTCTGGGCCATCCATTCCCGGGCAGCCAGGAAGGACTCCCGGTCGGGGCAATGACGCACAGCGAAGCCCCATCCCGTGGCGGCCTCCCCAGCCGATTTCAGAAAGACCGGAGAATCCGGCTCGAAGTCCGCGAGGGCCTCATGACTCAAGACCCTCCGACGGGCCAGATGCTCCGACGGCACGATCTCGGCCAGGCTCCCCTTCGAGTTGAGAGCCAGCCAAGTCCCAGTGGTCACCAGGTGGGCGTGCTCGGGGAAACGGCCCGCAGGCAGGGGATAGGGCCAGAAGAAGCGCTTCCCTTTTTCGATGAGGCCATCGGCGAGGGCCCATGCCTCCTCGGCCGTTCGGTAGACCAGGGTCTCCTCCTCCACCACCAGTCCGGCCCGCCGGTAGATGGCCTGGATCTCGGGTCCCACTCCCCCTTCATGCCGGACAGCCGTCCGGCCGTTGATGACCCCCATGAGGAGAACGGTGACCGCCTCCAGGAGTCCCGGGGTATACCCGAGCATCCGGGTCTGGAAGAGGTCCGTACGGGCCATAAAGGCCGCTTCCGGGGGCAGCAGCCGATCGGTGGAAAGGCTTGAGACAAGGGCGTCCAGCATCATACCTGCTCCAGGAAGCTCCGAAGCCCCTCCGCCAGATCCTTGACCCGTGGGGTATCGGGCGCGGCGGAAAGGATCGGGGTCTTGTTGACATCCAGGATCACCGGTCTGCCATCCACCAGGACGTAGTCGAACTTGCCGAAATCGAAGCCGTGGGCGGCCCGGAAGGCTTCCAGTTCGGGAGGAGGCTCTCCCAGGATCTCAGACTTCACCATGGATTTGATCTTCACCACGCCAGCGTGGGAGAACAGGCGGTAGGTGTAGCCCCGGTCTCCGAAGAAGATCCAACCCCGGAGGCAGTAGAACTCCCCCTCCCGCTCAGGCAGGAAACGTTCCACGATCAGCTCGGGATCTTCCCAGACCCACTCGGGAACCTCGGAAAGCTTCGAAAGGATGGGGTAGTCACCGGGGGGCAGACACTGCGCCAACCTCCAGTGCCGACGGGCCAGTTTGCGGCGCATCCGCGCGAACAGCCCACGAGGGGCGCCACGCCATTCCGGGCCGCCAAAGCAGTTCAGGACGCTCTTGATAATGACGGGTCCATCCCAGGAATCCCCGGGAAGAACGCGAAGCGTGGAATACAGATTCTTGGAGATATCCAGGACGCTGCCGTTGAGGAGCGGAACCCCTTTCGGATTCCCGGGAAGGTCCTTCGCGAACACCCGGGTCCGGTCCACGTGGAGGATGCCGAGATCCGCACCAGCTAGCGAGGCCGCACCATAGCTTATCCGGTGCCCAGCCCGCTCCCAGTGCCAGGCGAGCCTGGAAATCAGATAGTTCTCCCGGAGTGGGCCTGGCTCAATGGTTGAAACATGAAGGCAAACAGTCATGGGAATCCGCTGAATGATTCAGCATGATCCCACAGAACGAACCTGCCCCGCGCGTCCGGAACAGGCCAGCTCGGCCGATCAAAGCCCCAGCACGTATTCCTCGATGGCCTTCGCCACCTGCTTGGACACCTTCACGGCCTGGACCACGGTCCGCGCACCGTGGACCACGTCCCCCGAAGCGAAGACGCCCTGGCGGGTCGTGCGCCCGCACTCGTCGGTGGAAACAAGCCCTTGGGGATTCCGTTCGATGCCCTGGGTGGTGGAAACGATGGCATCCCTTGGGCCCTGACTGATGGCGATGATGACGGTATCGGCCTCCAGGATCTCCTCGGTGCCTTCGAGGATCATCCACTTGGGACCCCCTGGTCCACCGCGCTGGGTGCGCCGCACCTTGATCCCCTCGTCCAGGATCTCGACGGTCGAGCGGTTGTAGATGAACTTCACGCCGTCCATCTTGGCCATTTCCAGCTCTTCAGGCAGGGCGGACATGGTGCCCGGGTCGCCGATGTGCACCACGGTGACGCGGCACAGGCTCTTCCGGAGCGCCGTGCGGGCCACGTCCATGGCCGTGTTCCCGGCCCCGATGACGATGACCCTTCTCCCCAGGGTGTAGACCTCGGGGTTCTTGAGGTAGTCGATGGCGTAGTGGACGTGCCCCAGGGACTCTCCCTTGACGTCCAGCTTCCGGGGCTTCCACACACCGGTGCCGATGAAGACGGCCTTGAAGCCGTCCCTGAAGAGGTCATCAAGCGTCAGGGTAGGTCCGATCAGCGTGTTGGGGCGGATCTTCACCCCCATGTCCACCAGCTTGTCCTTCAGCTTCTCCAGAAGATCCTTGGGAAGACGGAAACCCGGGATGCCGTAGCGCATCACGCCGCCGATCAGATCGTGGGCCTCATAGATCGTGATCTCGAAACCCCGCTGGGCCAGGAGGAAGGCCACGGTGATCCCGGCGGGGCCGGACCCGATGATGGCGACCTTGTGGCCATTTCCCGCCAGGCGACGCCCCTCGATGTGGCTCAGGTAGTAGCTCGAGATGTAGTGTTCGATGTCGCTGATGTGGACCGGACCCGCCTTCTTCCCGAGCACACAGTGGCCCTCGCACTGAAACTCCTGGGGGCAGACCAGGGAACAGACCACCGAGAGGGGGTTGTTCTCGAAGAGCATGGCCCCGGCGGAAAGGATGTCCTCCTCCAGGAAGGCCCTGATGAACTCGTTGACAGGCGTCTGGACCGGGCAACCTTCCCTGCACTTGGGAACCTTGCACTGAAGGCACCGCTTGGCTTCCTCGACGATGTGTGAACTCATGCAATCCGCTCCCTGGCCGCGATCATCGAAAGTTGCCTGTCGCGGCAATCAAAAGCGTAGCGGCGAGTCCCCCGGTCGAGGGTCACACCTCGTCCGGGATGGCATCCCCCGTGCGGCCCGCAGATGGGCCGCACGGGAGGCAGACCATCACCAGAGTTTACCGATGCGATAGATCAGCCCGGCATTGAAGGCGAAACGGGGGGAGGCTTCGGCCCAGCCGCGCTCCACACTCATGTCCACCGTCAACCTGTCGCTCACCGCATAGCTGGCGGCCAGGATGTTGCCGAACTCCCTGTCCCCCAGATCGGACTTGGCCACCCCGTAGGTGTCCAAGGTCAAGTTCCAGCCCTGGGAGGGGGCGTAGGTGATGGCGAAGGAGCCGAGCTTCTGGGTCTCCTTGCGGGAACCGTCCTCCACTCGCGTGCGGACCACACCCGCGTTGGCATCCACGGACCAGCGCCCCATGGAGCGGGTGGCAGTGAGGAGCAGCGTGTCCTCATGGTGGCCCGAACTGAGGCCCTTGCGAACACTGGCCCGCGGGATGAGGTGGGAGTATGCGAGGCCGAGATCGATCCCCGCCTTGTCCTGGTCCACGAAAAGAACCTGGGCACCGATGTAAGGGTCACTCCCCCCCTCTTCTCCATTGCCCTCGGACCGCCACCAGGCATGTCCAGTCCAGCCGCAGCGGAGATCTAACCAGGAGGTGAGGCCAAGGTTGAACTGGGCCGTGACCCCCCCCTCCCGGGAATCGTCCTTGGCGTAGACCTGACTTCCCCCCAGTTCCACCTCAAGAACACCCACATCCGTGAGCCCTGCCGGGGCTGTGACGATGGAGCGGACAGCTCCGGCCACGGGTTCTTCAGCCTGAAGGGCCAGGGTCGCCACCAGGGCGAGGGTGATGCGCTTCATGAGTTCCTCCATGGAGATTGAACAGGGCTTCCCGGACCGTCCAGGTCGGGTCCTCGATCAGTGTTGACACGGCCCCTCATGGGCCCCGCCGCAGGCCTGGTGGCCATGCTCCCTTTCGACGACAAGGAGGCGGCCCTCCTTGAACTGCCCCACGATGCCGAAGGTGGCCATCAGGGTCTGGGGGGTCAGGATCTCCGCACAGGGCCCGAAGGCCACCACCCTCCTTGCCAGGAGCATGGTCCAGTCGTATTCCGCCGCCTCGTCGATATCGTGGGTGGCGACGACCACGGCCTTACCGGCCTTGGCGCATGTGCGCACGAATCGCCGGTAGACCGCCTGGGCCGGGGCATCCAGGTTCGCCGCAGGCTCGTCGAGCAGGATCAGATCCGCCTCCTTGGCAAAGGTCTGTGCCAGAAAAACCTTCTGCCGCTGCCCCCCGGAGAGGGCGTTCAGGGGCTTGCGCGCGAGGTGCTCCACCCCCATGACGGCCATGGCCTCGTGGACCGCCCGCTCATCCGAAGGGGTCAGGCGTCCCAGTAGCCCGTGGGAGGCGAAGCGGGCCATACGCACGATGTCGACGGTCCGTAGCGGCAGCATGAAGCTCGAGGGGTGGAACTGCCCCATGTAGGCGACCCGTGCGGGGCTGGCCAAGGGACGCCCCCCGAGCACTTCAATGGTCCCGGCGAGAGGAGGCAGAAGCCCTGCCAGGGTCTTGAGGAGGGTCGTCTTGCCGGAGCCATTCGAGCCCACCAGGGCAAGGGTCTTCCCGGGCTCCAGACGGAAGTCCAGGTTCGCCACCACGGTCTCCCGGCCATGCCCGATGGAAAGCCCCCGGGCGAGCACCGCAGCGGGCTGGAGATGCATCTCGCTCATGCCTTCTCCCTTCCGGGGGCCAGGGTCTGGAACAGATGCTTCCCGGCGAGCATGACGAAGAAGATCAGCGTCGCGGTGAGCGTGATGGATGCCCCGGCGGCGATATCGCCGTGGTAGCTGACGAGGAGGCCGATGTAGACCGAGATGGAGCCGATCAGCGAGGCGGAAACGATCATCGTGCCGATCTTGCGGGAGAAGAGGGAGGCCGAGGCTGCTGGGGCGAGCAGGATGCCGAAGACCAGCAGGGTCCCCACCGTCCGGAAGGAGACCACCACCGTGGTTCCGATCAGGATGAGCATGATGGTGTGGTAGAGGCGGGGCGAGAAGCCAGAGACCTGGGCCTGCTCGGGGCTGAAGCAGAGCAGGAGGAAGGGCCGGTAGCAGACTGCCGCGGCAATGGCGATCACCACCGTGGCCACCAACTGGGTGACGATTTCCCGGACATGGATGCCCAGGATCTCGCCGAAGAGGATCCGCATGAGATCCCCGGAAAAGGCGTGGGAACGCGACACGATGACCACACCCAGGGCGAGCATCCCCACGAAGAGCAGCCCCGTGGCGGTGTCCGACGAGAGGCTGGAGCGGCGGGTGATGAAGCCGATGCCAAGGATCATCGCCAGGGCTCCCGCTGCGGCGCCCAGCATGCCCGGCAGGCCCAGGAGCAGGGCGATAGCGACCCCCGGCAGGACCCCATGCCCCAGGGCATCCCCCATGAAGGCAAGGCCCCGGAGCACCGTGAAGGTGCCCACGATGCCGCACGCGATGGAGACCAGCACCCCAGCGATCAGGGCATTCGCCATGAAGGCATTGGCCGTGAAGGGCTGGATGAGGCTATCGATCATTGGAGCTCCTTGAGGATCGTAGCGGCGAGTTCACGCTCGAAGCTCCGGTAGGAACCATCCCCAGGCAGGGTGTGCGTCGCGAGGGGCACGGCCCGGACCTGGGTTTCCCTCGCCAGGGCCTCCACGGTGCGAGGGGAAGTCCCCACTTCGGTGAAGATGACCTTGACATCCTTTTCCCGGATGAGCTTCTTGAGGTGCGCCATCGTGGCCGCGGAACCCGCCCCCTCGGTGCTCAGACCGGGGATGACGGCCCCCACGAGCGTGAAGCCGTAGCGCTGGGCGAAATAGCCCAGGGACTCATGGCCGGTCACCAGTTTCCGACGCCCCACCGGAAGCCGTTCCACCTTCTGCCGGATTTCGGCATCCAGGGCATCCAGGCCCTTCCCCAGCTCCTCGTTCCGCGCGCTGAGATCCTTCCCGAAATGCTTTCTGATATCCCCAGCCAGGGCCCCGGCCACGGCCTTCATGGCCAGGGGGTCCGTCCAGAGATGGGGATCCCGGGCACCGGGAGCCTGATCTGGATCCCCCGTGGGAATCCCTTCGCCGACCCCGACCACCCGGACCGTGACGTGATCGCTGGCAGTGAAGAACCTGACCCCGGCCTTCCTCGCCTGATCCAGAGCCTTCCCCAGGCCCCCTTCCAGCTCAAGTCCATTCTCGACAATCAGATCCGCCCTGGTCAGGGCCTCGATGTCCCTGGCCGAGGGCTCCCATTCGTGGATATCCATGCCATTGGGGATGAGTGTCCTGACCTCAAATTCGTCCCCGGCAAGCTCCTTGGCAACCGAACCAAGCACCGAATAGGTCGCCACGATGGTCTTGCGGCCACTCCCAGCTGCCGGGCGACGCTGATCGCATGCGGCAAGGACCGCGAGCAGGAAGAGCGCGCAGATCTGCATAGCCTTTCTCATGACCCCTCCCAGAGGATTTTTAACAGCTCCTAGTGCAACCATTGGATCAAAAGGAACTCATTTCTATTTACGCCCCCGGGTAAATGAAAGCAAGTTCTATTTAGCAAACAGCGTGACACATAATTCAACATCGTGCTATCGTCGGCGCGGTGGATTCGGCTCTGGCCGGAGACGAATCCACCAGCACCGGGCAACCCACGGCCCCACGGAGCCCGAAAGGGCTCTCCCTCAGATTGGTCTCCGGGGGACGGTTCAGGGCAGTGTCGTTGCCTGGTGCAGTTGTCCTGGCTCCCCTGCGCCTGCGGCGCAGCGGAGCCAGAAGGCGAAGCGGGAGCAGGCTCCGGGGGAGCCTGCGATAGCCGGGAGGCTGATCGCCGCCCGGGCGACGACCTCAGCGGTCGAGTTCACCCGCAATGACGCTGACGCGGCTCTACGCGAGCCGCGCCCTCCGGGCGGATGGCCCTGCGGACCATCCGTCGTCCCCCTCCACGGCAAAGCCGTGTCGGGTGACCATGGAACCCAGGATCGCGATGACGTCGGCGATCTCCCGGCTCCGCCGAGCCGCAGGCGAAGCGGGAGCAGGCTCCGGGGGAGCCTGCGATAGCCGGGAGGCTGATCGCCGCCCGGGCGACGACCTCAGCGGTCGAGTTCACCTGCAATGACGTTCATGGAACCCAGGATCGCGATGACGTCGGCGATCAGCCGTCCCTTCACCTGCTCGTTGAGGCTGCTGAAGATGGGGAAGCAGGGGGGGCGGACGTGGATCCGGTAGGGGCTCTTGGCGCCATCGGAGACGAGGTAGAAGCCCAGTTCGCCGTTAGCCGCCTCGGTGGCGCTGTAGACCTCGCCCACGGGCATGTCGATGCCGTGCATCACCAGCTTGAAGTGGTGGATGAGGCTCTCCATGCGGGTGTAGACCTTCTCCTTGGGGGGGAGGGCCACCTTGTAGTCGTCCACGATGATGGGGCCGCTGACCTCCCGGAGACGCCGGGCACACTGCTCGACGATCCGAAGGCTCTGGCGCATTTCCTCGGTGCGCACCAGGTAGCGATCGTAGACGTCGCCGCAGGTGCCGATGGGGATGTCGAAGTCGAAGGTCTCGTAGCCCAGGTAAGGCTGGGCCTTGCGAAGGTCCTGGGCCACCCCGGCGGACCGCAGACAGGGGCCGGTATAGCCCCAGCCGATGGCCTGCTCGGCGCTGATCCTCCCGACCCCCTTGGTGCGATCCACCCAGATGGGGTTGCGGGTCAGGAGCCGCTCCATCTCGTCGATGCTCCGGGGCATGCTCTCCAGGAACTGGTCCAGGAGGGGCAGGAAGGGCTCCGGCAGGTCCCGGAAGAGCCCCCCGATGCGGGTGAAGCTGGTGTGCATCCGCTGACCCGCCGCCATCTCGAAGAGATCGTAGAGGGTCTCCCGCTCCTTGAAGAGGTAGAGGAAGGCGGTATAGGCGCCGATATCCACGGCGTTGATGCCCACGCAGACGATGTGGTCCCCGATGCGGGCCAGTTCGGACACCAGGACCCGGATCAGCTCGGCCCGCGGGGGGATCTTCAGATCCAGCAGCTTCTCCACGGCCTGGGCATAGCCCACGTTGTTCATCAGGGAAGAACAGTAGTTCAGGCGATCCGTCAGGGGCACAAACTGGGCATAGCTGAGGCTCTCCCCCAGCTTCTCCACCCCCCGGTGCAGGTAGCCGATCTCGGGAGTGGCGCTGAGGACGTACTCGCCCTCCAGCTCCAGGACGATGCGCAGGGTGCCGTGGGTACTGGGGTGGGAGGGCCCCAGGTTGACGATCATCCTGTGATCATCGAGGCGTTCGAGGGTGGGGGCGGTGCGTTCCATGGGCGCCTCAGAGGTTCAGCGTGCAGGCCCGGCCCGCATAGGAGGTGCCGGTATCCCCGGTGCAGAAGGCATCGCCGCCATCCATGGGGAAGTCCTTGCGCAGGGGGTGGCCAGGGAAGTCCTTCCACATGAGAAGCCGCTCCAGGTTGGGGTGCCCGGTGAACGGAATGCCGAACATATCGAAGACCTCCCGTTCGGACCACTCGGCGGAGCGGAAGCGGACACTGAGGCTGGGCAAGGCCTCGCCCTCCCGCACCTGAGCCTTGAGACGGATACGCTCCTGGGTCACCAGGTTCAGGAAGTGATAGACCACATCAAAGCGGGGCTCCCGTTCGTACCAGTCCACGGCGGTCACATCCATGAGCTGCTGGAAGCCCTCCTCGAAGAGAAGGGCCGCAACCTCGGGCAGCCGCCCCGCAAGCACCACGACGGTGCGATCCCCCCGGAAGGCGTGGTGGTCCAGCACCGCACCGGGCATTGCCGATTCCATTCGCTCGATGATCATGCCGCCCCCTACCAGATCCGCTGCTCGCCGGCTTCCCCGGCCTCCAGAAGCATGTCCCGCACCGCCTGGAACTCCGTACACCCCTGGGCCTGCCTTTCCTGTTGGCGATCCCAGGACTGGTAGAAGGCCTCGAGGTGCTCCTTGCGATCCCGGAAGGACTCCTTCTCGATCTTCTCCTGGAGCTTCATGGCCCCCAGGATGATGGTCTCGGGCCGGGGCGGGCAGCCCGGCACGTAGACATCCACCGGGATGATCCGATCAATGCCCTGGAGGGTGGCATAGGTGCGGTAGACGCCCCCGGAGCTGGCACAGGCCCCCACGGAGATGACCCATTTGGGCTCGGCCATCTGGGCGTAGATCTGCCTCAGCACAGGCGCCTGCTTGTTGGTGATGGTCCCCAGGACCAGGAGGAGGTCCGACTGGCGGGGACTGAAGCGCAGCGCCTCGGCCCCGAAGCGGCTGAAGTCGTACTTGGAGGCCATCATGCTCATGAACTCGATGGCGCAGCAGGCGGTGCCGAAGGGCAGCGGCCAGAGGCTGTTCTTGCGTCCCCAGTTGAGCACCGCATCCAACCGGGTGGTCATCACCGCATCGTTGAGGAGGGTCTCGGCCATCTCAGCACTCCCATTCCAGGGCGCCTCGGCCCCAGACATAGATGTAGCCCACCAGCAGGGTGCCGAAGAAGCTCAGCATGGGCCAGAAGGTCCCGAGGTGGCCCTTGTACTGGACTGCCCAGGGCAGGAGGAAGGCCGCTTCCACGTCGAACAGGATGAAGAGCATGGCCACGAGGTAGAACTGGATGCCGTAGCGATGGCGGGCCCCCTCCTGGAGGGGGGGAACGCCGCACTCATAGGGCGTCAGCTTCTCAGGCCGCGGGTGATTGGGCTTGAGGAAGGCCGGCAGGATCTTCCCGGAAATCACGAGAATGGCCGCCCCCACAACCAGGGCGGCGAGAAACAGCACCAGCACAGGCAGGAATGGATGTACGGATTGGCTCATGGGGCTCCACCTGGATGGATCATACCGCCTCCTGATTCTCTGTAAGTGAGGCTATCATCGCCTAATGCTCGAGCGAGACTCCCAGACCCTCACGATCAGCCGCCAGGGACTGCTGCTGGTGACGGCCATGGGCGTCGGCCTCCTTACCCTGGTCTACGTGCTGGGCGTGCAGGTGGGCAAGCAGAGCGCCTCCCTGCGCCGCACGAATGCCCGGGCCTCCGGGGAAGACCTCGCAGAGCTCCCCGCCCCTCTGTCGGAACAGCTCAAGCCCTTCGAGGCCAATGTCCCGGCCGAGAAGCCCGTCCCCAAGCCTGAAGCCCCAGCCACCGTCCCAACTCCTGCCGTCGCGACTCCTCCGAAACCGGAACCCAAGCCAGAGGTCGAGCCCCCGAGCAAGTGGACCCTCCAGCTGGTTTCCACCACCGATGCCGCCGAGGCCGCCCGAGTGGCAGCCAAGGCCAAGGCCGCCGGGTACGCCACCGTCATCGTGAAGGACAAGAAGCAGCTCAAGGTGCGCCTCGCCAAGACCACGTCCAAGGAGGCGGCGGACGCCACGGCAAAAGCAGTCAAAGCCAAAGGGTTCAAGCCCTTCCCAGTCAAGGCCGACTGACCCCCCTGGACTTGCAAGCCTCAAGGCGTCATCATGTCTCCTACGGCCGGGACTTGACCCGCAGGGACGTCGGGTCGCCACAAAAGCCTGGACCAGGAGCACCCATGCTACGCCACTTCCTGCTTGGTAAGATTCACCGCGCCACAGTCACAAGAGCAAGCCTGGATTACGTTGGATCCATCACCCTGGATCCTTTGCTGATCGAAGCTGCCGGTTTCCTCGAGAACGAGAAGATCGACATCTACGACGTGACCAATGGTTCGCGCCTTTCGACCTACGTCATCCCCGGCATCCCGGGCTCCGGCGAGGTGGGCATCAACGGTGCCGCTGCCCATTTGGTGGACGCCGGGGACCTGGTCATCCTGGCGGCCTACGGCTGGATGTCCGAAGAAGAGGCCCAGGGCCGCCTGCCCAAGGTCGTCTTCGTTGATGCCCAGAACCGCATCACCTCCAAGGAATCCCAAGAGCGGACTCCCGCAGTGGCCAACGCCTTTGCCTGACCCTCTTCCCCTTTTCCGGGGAACTTGGTAGAAAAGAGAGCCATCCGGTCTGGTATGCCCGGTTTGGCAGTGGGGGTATCCCGAGCCGGGACCCGCCGGATTCTAAAGAGGTTATAGCCATGGATGTCCGCAGGTCCCTGGTGGTCAATTCGACCCCGTTGGAGACTCGCATTGCACTGCTTGAGAACGGGCAGCTCTGCGAACTATTTATTGAACGTTCATCCCAGATCAGCCAAGTGGGGGATATCTACAAGGGCCGGGTGGCCAAGCTCCTCCAGGGGATGCAGAGCGCCTTCGTGGCCCTGGGGGGGCCCAAGGATGGCTTCCTCTATCTGGATGAACCGGAGATCCACCGCCTCGGCGCTGAGGAGAGCCCCGAGGAGGAGGAGGAAGAGGAGCCGGAGACGGCCCTGGAGCTTTCGACTCTGCCCATCAACCTCCCCCCCCTCAAGGAGGGAGAGGACACCCTGGTGCAGATCGTGAAGGATCCCATCGGCAGCAAGGGGCCCCGCCTCTCCCGGCACCTCAGCTTCCCAGGGCGGTACCTGGTGCTCATGCCTGGGATCGAGCACGTGGGCATCTCCCGGAAGATCACGGTCCCCGAGGAACGGGATCGCCTGCGCCAACTCATCAAGAGCCACGCCCAGCCGGGTGAGGGATTCATCGTCCGCACCGCCGCCATCGGGGAGAAGGATGAGGATCTGATCGGGGATATCACCTACCTTCGGGAACTCTGGGCGGAGGTGCAGCGCCGTTCCCAGGGTGCCCCGGCCCCCAGCCTGGTATGGCGGGACATGGGCCTGCTCCAGAAGGTGCTCCGGGACCTCTTCCGGGAGGAGGTCTCCAGCTTCTGGGTGGACCGGGAAGACACCTACCTGGAGGTGGTCGAGTTCGTGAAGAAGCTCCACCCCGAGTGGGCGGAACGGATCAAGTTCTTCACCTCGGATCTGCCCATCTTCGATGCCTTCGCCATCGAGAAGGAGATCGAGGCCGCCCGGCACCCCAAGGTCTTCCTCAAGCACGGCGGCAGTCTGGTCATCAACCAGACCGAGGCCCTGGTGAGCGTGGATGTGAACACCGGCAAGTTCATGGGCAAGAAGGATCTGGAGGAGACGGTCTACCTCGCCAACCTGGAGGCCGTGCCCGAGGTGATCCGCCAGCTCCGGTTGCGCAACCTGGGGGGCATCATCGTCATCGACTTCATCGACATGATGGATCCCGCCCACCGGGCCGCCGTCATGAAGCGGCTCCAGGAGGAGCTGGCCCGGGACCGGAACCACGCCCGCGCCGTGGAGATCAGCGACTTCGGCCTCGTGGAGATGACCCGCAAGCGAACCGGCCCCAGCTTGGAACGGATGCTCACCACCGCCTGCCCCCACTGCGAGGGCTCGGGGCGTCGCCTCAGCCCCGAGACCGCCATCCTGTCGGTCTACCGCGAGATCGCCCGCATGGGGGAACGCCTGCAGGGAGCCACCCTCCGCATCCGGCTCCACCCCGAAATGCGGGAGGCCCTCCAGCACGAAGTCCGCGAGGGGCTCCTCCATCTCGTGAAGACCCTGGGCGCCAAGCTCCAGTGGGACGAACGCTCGGATCTCCCCATCGAGCAGGTCGGCTTCGAGGTTGTTCACGGGAAGGGGAAATGATGATTTCAGCCCTTGACAGCATCTATTTTTAGAATGAATCTAACAGCCATGAAGGACCTGATGGAGCGCCTTCGCCAATGCGGGATTCAACCAACCCCGCAGAGGCTCACAGTGGCTGAATTCGTCCTGGGCACGAATTCCCATCCCACTGCGGACGAAGTCTTCTCTCAGGTGCTGCCCAGCTGCCCCACCCTTTCCAGGGCCACGGTCTACAACACCCTGAACCTCATGGTAGAGAGAGGAATTCTGAAAGCCCAACGGATCCAGGACGAGCTTGTCCGCTTCGATGCCATGACTCAAGCTCACCATCACTTTGTCGATGAATCGACCGGGCAGATCTATGACATCCCTTGGGATGTTCTGCAGCTCCAGGGTCATGAGGAACTGAAGGACTTCGAGGTCACGGAGTACCAGGTGGTCCTGCGGGGCCGCCTGAAACCATAGCCAATCCCCCAGATCAGATCAGGAGTCCAGCCCGCACGAGGGCTGCCTTCAACTATTTCTCAACCACTACCGCCTTAGTGAAGCAGTAGTGCCCCCAGTCTGTCCCCATCCCCCTCCATGGGGGTTCGCATGACCAGAAAGTTCACCCCCCCGGGCGGGCGCCCCGGTTCCAGATATCCATCATTCTTGAGGAGAAACTGATGTCCAACGAATCGAAATGCCCCTTCCACCAGACCGTCGCCGGCGGAGGCACCACCAACCGCGACTGGTGGCCCGAGCAGCTGCGCGTGGACCTGCTGAACCAGCACTCCAACCGTTCCAACCCGCTGGGAGAATCGTTCGATTACCGTGCCGAGTTCAAGAAGCTGGACTACGCCGCGCTCAAGACCGACCTCAAGGCCCTGCTGACCAACTCCCAGGACTGGTGGCCAGCCGATTGGGGCACTTACACCGGTTTCTTCATCCGCATGGCCTGGCACAGCGCCGGCACCTACCGCCTGACCGATGGCCGTGGCGGCGGCGGTCGGGGCCAGCAGCGCTTCGCCCCGCTCAACAGCTGGCCCGATAACGTCAGCCTGGACAAGGCCCGCCGCCTGCTCTGGCCGCTCAAGCAGAAGTACGGCCAGAAGATCTCCTGGGGTGACCTGATCATCCTGGCTGGCAACGTGGCCCTGGAGAACAGCGGCTTCCGCACCTTCGGCTTCGGCGCCGGGCGCGAGGATGTGTGGGAACCCGATCTCGACGTGAACTGGGGCGAAGAGAAGACCTGGCTGGCCCACCGCGATCCGGAAGTCCTGGCCAAGAACCCCCTGGCCGCCACGGAGATGGGCCTGATCTACGTGAACCCGGAGGGCCCCAACGCAAGCGGGGACCCGCTTTCGGCCGCTCCCGGCATCCGCGCCACCTTCGGCAACATGGCCATGGACGACGAGGAGATCGTCGCCCTGATCGCCGGCGGCCACACCCTGGGCAAGACCCACGGCGCCGGTCCGGCCACGCACGTGGGGCCCGATCCGGAGGCCGCGCCCATCGAGCAGCAGGGCCTGGGCTGGGCCAGCAGCTACGGCAGCGGCGCGGGCCCGGATGCCATCAGCTCCGGCCTGGAGGTGGTGTGGACCCAGACGCCTACCCAGTGGAGCAACTACTTCTTCGAGAACCTGTTCAAGTACGAATGGGTGCAGACCCGCAGCCCGGCCGGCGCCATCCAGTTCGAAGCCAAGGACGCCCCGGAGATCATCCCCGACCCCTTCGATCCGGCCAAGAAGCGCAAGCCCACGATGCTGGTCACGGACCTGACCCTGCGCTTCGACCCGGGCTTCGAGAAGATCTCCCGCCGCTTCCTGAACGACCCCCAGGCCTTCAACGAAGCCTTCGCCCGGGCCTGGTTCAAGCTGACCCACCGCGACATGGGGCCCAAGGCCCGCTACCTGGGACCGGAAGTGCCGAAGGAGGACCTGATCTGGCAGGACCCCCTGCCCGCGCCGGTGCACGCCCCCACGGCGGCCGACATCGCCGACCTGAAGGCCAGGATCGCCGCCTCGGGCCTGTCGGTGGGTGACCTGGTCTCAGCGGCCTGGGCCTCGGCCTCCTCCTTCCGGGGGGGGGACAAGCGCGGTGGCGCCAACGGCGCACGCCTGGCCCTGGCCCCGCAGAAGGACTGGGCGGTCAACCAGCGGGCGGCTAAGGTGCTGCCGACCCTGGCCGAGATCCAGAAGGCCTCAGGCAAGGCGTCCCTGGCCGATGTGATCGTGCTGGCCGGTGTCGTGGGGGTGGAACAGGCCGCAAAGGCCGCCGGGGTGCCCGTCGAGGTGCCCTTCACCCCGGGCCGGGTCGATGCCCGCGCCGATCAGACCGACATGGCCTCCTTCGCGGTGATGGAGCCGGCAGCCGATGGCTTCCGCAACCATGGCCGTGGCGATGGCAAGATCTCCACCGAGACCCTGCTGATCGACAAGGCCCAGCAGCTCACCCTCACGGCGCCGGAACTGACCGCACTGGTGGGCGGCCTGCGGGTGCTGGGCGCCAACGCCGATGGCGGCTCCCATGGGGTGTTCACGGACCGAGTCGGCGTGCTCAGCAACGACTTCTTCGTGAACCTCCTGGATATGGCCACCGCATGGAAGGCCGCTGACTCCAGCTCCGAGCTCTTCGAAGGCCGTGACCGCAAGACGGGGGTGCTGAAATACACCGCCACCCGCCACGACCTGGTGTTCGGCTCAAACTCGGTGCTGCGCGCCCTGGCCGAGGTCTATGCCAGCAGCGACGCCAAGACCAAGTTCGTGCAGGATTTCGTGGGAGCCTGGACCAAGGTGATGAACCTGGACCGCTTCGACCTGGCCTGATGCTCGCCACCGGGGTAATGCCGCTCAGTCAACGCTGAGCGGCATTTTTCTGCCCGGTTATCGGCTTTTCAGGGTTCCAGTTTCTCAGGCTTGCAAAGCGAGTTCTTATCGTTGCTGGCCCGTCCACACTTCAGACAGAGGTAGGTCGGATTCCGGACAAGGTCCTTGTACGCCTCCAGGTCATCCTTGAGCACATCGTCCTTGACGAGCTTGCAGAAGGACTTCCCCCTCAGCTTCATGCTCAGGCCGGGGCACCGCCCCCTGCGGGGGGCATGGCCGAACCTGCCCCGCCGCTGCCGAGGAAGGCCTGGAGGGCCATATAGTTGGGACCAAGCTTCTCAACCTTCTCCTTTTCCAGTTCGTACTGGTCGAAGTGGCGCTCCTCATCCACGACCAGCGACTCAAAGAGCTGCTTGGAAGCGGAGTCCCGGTTCTCGGCGCAGGCTTTGGCTGAATCGTTATAGCTCTCCTGGCTGCCGTCTTCCATGGCCATGGCCTTCTTGAGCATATCGATGGGCTCGTGGATCTTCTCGACCGGACCCGCAGCCACCAGTTCCACATCCCCCTTGAGGAAGAGGATCCGCTCCGCAAGGCGTTCGATGTGGATCATCTCCTCGATGGCCGTACGCTTGAAGAGCATGGCCAGGGGCTTGAGATCCATATCGTCCAGAACAAAGTGGAAATACATGTACTGGTGCACCGCCTGCAGTTCATCTGCTACAGCCGTGTTGAGTAGGGCAATGCTCTTGGCGCGATCCATGGGACCTCCGGAAAGTGTTATGAGTCTATTCCAACTCCAATAGATTTTGGGTGCCCTTGAGGCGATTCTGTTCCAGGGGACCGTGGAACGATTACACTGGATGTTCCACACCGAGGTGCCCCCGTGAATCCCCTGCCCGCCAGATCAGCCATTCTTTTGCCGGAGTCCTGATATGACGGCAAAGATCCTGGTGCTGGCCAATCAGAAGGGGGGCGTGGGGAAGACCACCACGGCCATCAACCTGGCCGCATCCCTGGCCATGATGGAGAAGATGGTCCTCCTGGTGGACTTCGACCCCCAGGGGCACAGCACCACCGGCCTAGGCTTTCCCAAGCCCGATCGGCGGGCGGGTTCCTACGCCCTCATGAAGGGCGCCCCCGCCGAGGCCCTGATCCTGAGCACGGAAGTCCCCATGCTCCAGGTGATCCCCACGGGCAAGGATCTGGCCCAGCTGGAGTTCGAACTCTTCGAGATGCCCCAGCTCCAGGAACTGCGCAAGGCCCTGGAACCGGTCATGGAGCGCTTCGACTACATCCTCATCGACTCGCCCCCGGCCCTGGGCATGATCACCCTCAACGCCCTCACCGCCGCCGACGAGGTGCTGATCCCGATGCCCTGCGAGTTCTTCGCCCTGGACGGCCTGGCGGAACTCATGGAAACCATCCGACGCATCCAGGGCGGCCCCAACCCGGCCCTCAAGCTGGGGGGCATCATCCTGACCATGGCCGAAGAGCGCACCAACCTGGGTTCCGCCGTGGCCCACGAAGTCCGTCAGGCCTTTCCCGGCAAGGTCTTCCAGACCACCATCCCCCGCAACATCCGCCTGGCGGAAGCCCCCAGCCACGGCAAGCCCGTCGCCTTCTACGACCTCCGCTCCAAGGGAGCCCAGGCCTACCTGAACCTGGCCCGGGAAGCGGTGGGAGTGATGGAACCGACCCCAGCGAGAGAGAACTGATATGAACCTCAAGCGCCCCGCCCTCGGCCGAGGACTCACTTCCCTCATGAGCCAGATCAGCCCTGAGGACGCTCCCCAGCGGGAGCTGCCCATCGGCTCCCTGGTTCCCAACCGCCACCAGCCCCGCACCCACTTCGACGAGGAGGCCCTGGAGAACCTGGCCGCCAGCCTTTCGGTGCACGGCATGGTCCAGCCCATCGTGGCCCGCAAGGTGGGGAACCAGTACGAGATCATCGCCGGCGAACGCCGCTGGCGGGCCGCCCGCCGCGCGGGCCTGGCCATGGTCCCGGTGGTGCTCAAGGAGGTCGCGGACGACCGCCTGCTGGAGTTCGCCCTGGTGGAGAACATCCAGCGCCAAGAGCTGAATCCCATCGAGGAGGCCAAGGCCTACTGGCAGCTCGGCGAACACCTGCGCCTCACCCAGGAGCAGGTGGCGGACCGGGTGGGCAAGAGCCGTCCCCAGGTGGCCAACACTCTGCGGCTCCTCCGCCTTCCCTCCCCCATCCAGGACCACGTGGCCATGGGCAAGCTTTCCGCAGGTCACGCCAAGGTCCTCCTGGGCCTGGAGGATGCCCGGGTCCAGGAGCAGCTGGCCGAAGAAGTCATAAACAACCAATTGAGCGTCCGAGCCCTGGAGGCCCGCATCCTCCAGCTCACCCGAGCCCGGAAGATCAAGCGCAAGCATCCCCAGGCCCTCTTCCTCAAGGCCGCCTCCGAGGAACTGACCCAGGCCTGGGGCACCCGGGTGGAGATCAAGCCCAAGGGCAAGGGGGGTGCCCTCACCCTCCACTACGGCAGCGAGGCTGAGCTGGACCGCCTCTTCGAGGCCATGAAGCAGGGCCCCCGGAAGGGTTGAAGTCATGAACATCTACCAGAAGATCCAGAACGTCGAAGCCCGGGGCCACTGGGGCATCAAGCCCAGCCTGGCCAACCCGGTGGCTCTGCTCGAAGGGCTGGGCCACCCGGAGCGGGACTTCCCGGCGGTACTCATCGCGGGCACCAATGGCAAGGGCTCCACCGGGGCCTTCATGGCCAACGCCCTGAGGAGCGCGGGGCTCAAGGTGGGCTGGACGACCTCGCCCCACCTCGTCTCCCCCACGGAGCGCATCTGGCTCGACGGCGCCCCCATCACCCTGGAAGCCCTGGACCGCCTGCTGGATGAGGTCCTCGCCGTCGAGGCTCGGCTCGGGATCGAGGCCACCTACTTCGAGATCCTCATGGCCTGCGCCATCCTCGCCTTCCGGGAGGCCAAGGTGGACCTCGCCCTGGTGGAGGTGGGCATGGGAGGGCGCTGGGACGCCGCCAACGCCCTGGATCCTATCCTCTCCGTGCTCACCAACATCGCCCTGGAACACACCGCCTTCCTGGGGGATACCCGGGAGGCCATCGCCCGGGAGAAGCTCTGCACGGCCCGCACGGGCAGGCCCCTGGTGCTGGGCCCGACCCTGAGCCCCGACTGGATCCGCCCCCTCCTGGAGTGTGAGCCCCGGGTGTTCCAGGCATCAGGCCAGGGCGCCGATGCCATGGCCTGGGACCACAGCATCGTCCAGGGCCACCGCGTCGGCCTGGCGGGTCCTCACCAGCTCAGCAACCTCGGCACCGCCCTCTGTGCCCTGGAGCAACTCAAGACCCTCGGGTTCCAGCTTTCCAGCGAAGCCCTCTGGCGCGGCATCGAGACCACCCAGTGGCCCGGACGCTTCTGGCTGGTCCCGGGCCTTGACCGGGTCTGGATGGACGGAGCCCACAACCCCGACGGCGCCGCCGTGCTGGCCCGCCACGCCCGGGACTGCGGCATCAAGCCCCACCTCTACTTCGGATCCATGGGAGACAAGGACCTGGAGGGCGTGGCCAGGGAACTGCGCAGCATCCAGCCCCTCTCCGTCACCCTGGCCAAGGGCGAAAACGAGCGCTACGCGACAGCCGAGGCCCTGCGCGCCATCTGGGGCCAGGAGCTCCGGGTGCTGGACATCGAGACCCTGGGACAGGAGCTCCGACGCCCCTGCGAGGGCATCCGCCTAGTGACGGGCTCCCTCTACCTCATCGGAGACATCCTCCGCACCATGGGTATCGCCCCTTACGGTTCCCCCGCCGGAAACCGGTAAGGCCCCATGCGCTGGCCCTTCCTCCTCCCCCTGCTGCTGAGTCTGGCCTGCGCCGGTTCCCCCCTGCGGATTGCCTCCGTGGAGCGCTCGGGGGAGCCCCCTTACGACAGCGGCGATCGGCTCTACCGGGTAACCGGGGATGGATGGGAGGACCTCAAGGTCGGAGGCAATCTGGACCTCCGGCGTCCAGGGGATCGCCGCTCCCTCGGACGACTGGAGGTTGTCTCCGTGGGCAGGGGTTTTGTCCTGGCGAGGATGGCCGACCGGGGCGACACCTACCCCCTCGTGGGGGATCTGGCCGTCTCCCGGGATATCCGTCCCCAACCCCTGCCTGGCCTGCCTGACCTCGACCCCAATCCCCTGCCTGTCCTGGCCAGTCTGGCTCCCCAGGTGCCCCAGGCCAACCAGCTGCGGCTCCAGGAACCCATCTTCTTCATCAGGGGCCAGAGCGCCCTTTCCCCCGGGGGCGAGAAGAAGGTGGACAGCTGGGTCCAGGCCTACGGCAGGGACGGCCGCTGGTTCCTGCTCTACCCCGCCGACCCCCGCCAGACCGAGGAGTTGGTCCAGGCCCGCTGCCAGGCCCTGAAAGCCAAGCTGGGGCAACTGGGCATCCGTTCCGTGGAGATCCGCCGGGGCCCTTTTGAAAGCCATGAGAAGTACGATTTCGTCCGGGTTGGACGAGAGCCCTGACCTTCTGAACCCGGTTCGGCCAGCACTGGCCATGGAGGGGCGAAAGATTGCCTCACGCGGAGCCGCGGAGAAACGCGGAGGGAAGAAGCAGGCGCTCAGCGTCGCTGCCCCTCGGCGCATCGGGCATCTCCTTTATCAGCCCTCTCCGCGCCTCCCCGTGGGACTGTTTTTCGCAAGCGGCGACGCCCCTCCGGCATCCGGCAGTTCCCGCCGGTCGCCGATGACCCGGGCCGGAACCCCAGCGACAACGGCCCACTCGGGCACATCGTGGGTCACCACGGCACCCATGCCCACCACGGCATGGTCGCCGACTCGCACACCGTCCGTGATCCCGGCATTGGCGCCGATCCAGACGTCGGAGCCGATGACGATTCCGTGAGAACGCACGGGCTGGCGGTGGATCAGGCGGTCCGGCGCCAGCCCGTGATCGAAGGCGTAGAGCGTGGCTCCGGTGGCGATGCGGGTGTCGTCCCCAACCACCAGCCCCTTGGCCCCTCCATCAAGGCTCGCCCGGGCGTTGACCGAGACCCGCTTTCCCAGGGTGATGGGACCGTGCATGAAGACCTCCGCCGAGATGGCACAGCCCTCCCCGATCTCAATGCCCCTCCCCGGCTCTCCGAAGAGCCGGGCCTCGGGCGCCACGAAGGCCCCGGGTCCGATGCGGATGGTCTCCAGGGCCTGGAGGCGCTCCTGCACCTCGCGCTGCCAGGCCTCCGCCCACTCCCTGTGCCGGGGCTTCAGGGCGAAATAGAGCCAGGGCATCCAGGAGAGGCGAAGCTTGTGCTGGGCACGGAAATCATCAGGTGAGGGGGACACAGTTACTCCGTCAAGGCAACGACCGGCGAAGCGGAAACGGTCATTCCCTCTATCATCCCCTTTCAGGCCCAACGTCATAGATGGAACCCGATCCAAGCCCTGTCATCTAGGCGGCGCCCGCCGCAATCTCAACCTTTTCGCCGGGCCGGATGCCCGCAAGCCAGGTCCCGAGACGGTCCAGGATCCACGGCGGAATGGCACAGAACAGATCGCTTTCCCGGCAATCCTCAGTGAAGATATCCAGCCCCCCCTTGCCATCCATCACGGCAACGTAGAGGCAGCCGTTCCGGTGCCGGAAGGCAACGATCCTCTCCCAGGTACCGGGGCTCTGGCAGCTGGGGCAGGACGCCTTCTTCCCGCAGCTAGGATTTGTTGTCTTGAGGAACACGCATATCCCCTTCAAAGATTTCAATGAGATTTCCGCTGTTGTCATGGATGAACACACCAACCGTTCCCCATACCCTGGCGGTCATGACCACAGGAACCCCCATGTCTTCCAGTGACTTCCGGGCTTCCTCTGCATCGTTGACCGTGAGTGACAGGTGCTTGTTCCCGTGGGTCATGAGATCCGTGTTCGGAAGTTTCCGCCCCTCCGGCAGGGGATTCCCACCGATGGGCTCGAATACCTCCAGCACGAACCCCGGCCCTTCCATATGGGCGACCCGGACATCGACGCCAGGGATCGCTTGGCGGCAGATCAGCCGGAACCCCAACACCCTCCGGTACCATTCCACCGTCGCCTCCAGGTCGGGGACACTGATGGCGAAATGGTTCACACCTTTAGTTGCCAATGGCATCATTCGCTCCAATATATTAACATTTTATTTTTCAAACACGGCTTCTCAGGACATAAAGACCGTCGTGGAAGGTGTCGATGAAAATATTGCCCCTATTGTCAACAATAACGTCCTCCGTGGTCGCGATCCTCGGCCCCGGGTAGTGGCAGTCGAACTTGTAGGAGGTGGGGTCAGGCGGAATAAAATAGGCGATCTCCCGGGGCACGAAGGGGTCGCTGATGTCGTACACCCGGAGACCGGCGTGAAAGTAACAGCAGTAGAGCCGGTCGTTCCGGTCCTCCAGTGCTGGATGTTCGTGGGGCTCATGGATGTTGTGGGGGCCGAAGGGCCCGGGGCATCCGATGCCGCAGTCGTTGAAGTTGGGAAAGGGATAGTCGGCTGGCACTTCCGGATAGGGGAAGATCGAGATCAGGGTGGGGTCGGTGACATCGGAGACATCCACCATGCCGATGACATTCATGGGCTGGGCAACCCCCTTCACGACCTCCTTCGAGAAGCAGGGGAAGCGTTCCCCCTCATTCGTGAAGATGGCGTAGGGACGCTTCGAGAGGGGCATCACGGTATGGCAACGGGCACCGGATAGCTTCCCGCCCAGCGTCGGGTAGGTCTTGAGCTGGCCGACCAGCCTCGGGGTGCGGAGGTCTGAGATATCCAGGACGACCATGCCCGCACCGTTGTACCCACAGTATGCATGGCTGCCCTTCACCGAGGGTGGCCCGTGCATGCCGGCCCGGGAGAGGGGGAAGGGTTCGGGAAGCTGATCCTTCGCCCGGATACCGGCCTCCCACTGCTCGGGCATCCACCAACGCCCGACCTCCACGGGATGGGTGGGATCCGCCAGATCCAGGACACGGTAGATCATGTTGGAATAGCCGTCGCAGGTGGCCGAAAGGTGCGCGTAACGACCGCCACTGTAGTAGAAGCGATGGACCCCCAGACAGATGTTGTCGCAGGCCTGGGGCTCGCTGGCTATCCAGGTCGAGAGCAGCTTCGGGTTCTCGGGATCCGTCCTGACATCGTAGATCTGAAGACCGGCGATATAGGGATCATCGGCACCGATGCCGTGCAGGAAGGGGATGCCCGTGCCCAGGGCGCAGAGCATCAGGCCATCCGCCACCTGGATCTTGTTGGTGACCTGTCCCGACAGCTCCGGACCGGGCAGGAAGCGGACGAACCGGGGGGCAGCGGGATCCGTCACCTCCAGGATCGTCCAGCCGGAATGGCGGAAATGGGAGACGTAGAGGTAGTACCGCCCCTCCACCTCCTGCATGGCCATCTGGAAACCGGGCCTGTCCTGGAGGTCGTGGTAGCCGATCAGCTCCATGTTCTTGATGTAGTGTTTCCCAATGTTCATGGGGAAGTCCTTTCTTTAGGGGTCGTCGCAGCCTCAGCGGCAGTTCCCCGGGAGGCGCGTCCCCGCCATGCCTGCGTAGACCGCGAAGCGCTTGGTGACATCGAGCTGGGCCTGGAGTTCCATGCAGCCCTCGGGATTGGCCCGTTCCACGATCCGGTAGCGTTTCTCGTACGGGACGTAGTTGCTCAGGGCACCGGCAGCGCCGCCTTCGGACTGCATCTCCTCGACCAGGGGAACGGTATTCCAGCTGTTTTTCCGCCCCTGGGAGTTCCATTCATCAGAAAGTCCCCCCATGGTGGACGAGGGCGTAATGGGGTAGATCGCAATCACTTGGGCAATCGTTTCAGGCGTGGTTGAGAACGTCTCTTCCAGGGCACGAAAGACATTGGGCCCCACCCGGGTGCGAGGTGTGGGTGGGGCCCCTTTCCGCCGGGATTAGGCGACGGAACCGGCGGCTCTCCGGGCGCAGACCCGGGGAGCGCTCTCCCGGAGGAAAAGCCCGCAGAAGGTCATCAGAACGAGGCTGGCCACTCCCACATACATGGCCGCAGCGAGGCCGAAGCGATCGCCGACGAAGCCCACGATCGGAGGGGCCACGGCGATGCCGAAGAGCTCCCCGAAAGCCACGATGATGCCGATGGTCTTGGCAAGGTGCTCGCCGGACACGGAATCCGAGGGGATGACCTGCAGACAGATGGGAGCGTTGCCCCAGCAGGCCGTGCCCGTGACCAGGAGGATCAGGAAGAGCCCACCCATGGGAATGTTCGGGGTCGCAACCACGATCACGGTTCCGAGGATGCCGATGAGGGTGCCGATCACCGTGACCGGCTTGCGGCCGAAGTTGTCCGAGAGCTTGGAATTGAGGATGGCGCCCAGGCAACCGCCGAGACCCAGGGCCGAAAGCAGGAGCCCCGCAGCGTTCCCGGGGAGACCCTTGACCTTGGTCAGGAAGAGCAGCCCGAAGCTCAGCCAGGTCCACAGCCAGACCAGCCAGGTGGCGGAGAGCAGACCAGCCAGGACAATATTCCGATCCTTGAAAACCGAACTCCAGGGGGTCCGGGGCGTTCCCTGGTGACGGGCGTGGGCAAGGGGCTGGGCATCCCGCACCTTGGTGGAAATGACATAGGCCAGGATGATGCCCGGGATGATGGTCAGGTAGCAGGCCCACTGCCAGCCCCACCGGGAAGCAACCAGGGTGGCGTAAATCGGGGCGATGCAGGCACCGAACAGAGGGAAGGAGGAATTGTAGAGGCCCAGGGCGGTGCCCCGGCTCTCGTCCGGCGACTGCTCGGCGATCTGGGCCGCTCCACTGGTGTAGAAGGAACCCTCCGCAGCGCCGATCACGGAACGGATGCCGATCAAGGTCGCGAAATTCGTGGCGAAGCCCGTGAGGAAGGAGCTGATCGAGAAGATGATGACCGAAGGCAGGATCACCTTCTTGCGGCCGTACTTGTCCGAGAGCGCTCCGCCCAGGGAGGCCATGATGAGGTATAGCACGGACATGCAGGTCATGATGAGCCCAGCCTGGGCATAGGTCATCCCGAAATAGGGGATGACGAAGGGGAAGAGCATGGCGATCAGGAGGCGGTCCAGGGAGGCGAAGCCCCAGGCGAAGGTATAGGCCGCCACCAGCGTCCTGGTGGGATTCCAGAAGCCTTCTTGTTTCATATCATTGCTCCCAAAGCAAAGGGGGGTGGAGCGGGCAGGGGTGCCCCCTGCCCGCGACTCGGAGCACCTTGAGCGGAGAGGGGCCCGGATCAGCCGGGCTGGTAGACGTAATGGTTGAGGGGAACCTCGGTCCTGCTCACAGCCATCTCCCCGCCGACATTTTCGAGATCGACCCAGTAGGGATTGGCTGAGTCATCCCGGGAGGGGAAGTCCTCCCGGATATGCCAGCCCCGGGTCTCCTTGCGTTCCAGGGACGCCCGGAAGAACATCTCGGCGCAGAGCACCATGGCCTTGGTCTCGATGCAGGCGCTGAGGCTGTGTCCGTCGCTGGCCACCAGCTTGGGCAGTTCAGCCTTCAGTGCCAGGGTCTCCGCCAGGGCAGCCTTGAGGCGATCCTCCCGCTTGAGAGCCGAATTGGGAACCGGCGTCATGATGCACTGGATCTTCCAGGTCAGTTCGGCGGCGGTCACGCCCTGGGAGCGGTAAAGGGGCACCAGCATATCCTCTTGGAGCGCCTGGAGCTGAACCGGATCGATCTGGCCGGGCTTCTCTAGGCCGGTGACATAGTCGGCGGCGGCGGGTCCGGCATGGATGCCGTGATAGACGGCGGCGATGAGGCCGCTCCCACGGTTCCGCCCCGGAGGTGCTGGCACGGCACCGAAGATCTGGATGCCCCCGGCGCAAATGTCTCCGGATGCGAAGAGCCCCTTGATGTTGGTCATCCAGTTGTCATCGACATTCACGGGTCCGAATTCGCCGATGAATCCGGGGGCGACCTCCTTCATCTTGCTGGAGGTCTTGTAGCCGCCCATCTTGTTCTTCTCCCAAAGAAGATGCCACCACTTGTGGGCGAAGGGCCTGAACCAGTTGTCGGCGGCACGTCCCACCTCGGGCACGATGTTCATCCCCTGGGGGGTGGAGGGGTAGTCGTTCTTCTCGGTGTCCTCAAAGATGGGACCGTTGCCTGCCGCCACTTGCTTGTACATGCTGATCGACTGCGTTCCGCCCAGATCGGCCCCACCGAAGGTGTCCTTCAGGTTGCCATCCAGATCGGCGCGATCGTCCATGAACTCGCCCTTGGCGTTGAACATGGCGTTTTCGCTGCCGTAGGAAACCTGGAAGTGCTCCACGGAGATCATGTTCACGAAGCTGCCGAACTCGGCGCCCCGCATCCTCGCCCCCGCGCGCCAGGCCGTGGCAATGCCTTCGCCCCGGCTGCTGGACCACATCCGCATCACTCGCCAGTTCTGGTTGCCGTTGGCGAGAACGACCGCCTTGGCCTTGAAGACAAGGATTTCCGCGGTGACCAGATCGAAACCGATGGCACCGCAGACCTGATCGCCATCGGTCAGCAGATCGACGATGGCCACCTTCTCCATGAACTCCACGCCAGCCTGCCGGGCATGCTTCGCCATGGGGATCAGCATGTCCAGATCGACCACAAACATCTTCCAGGGAATGATCGGGTGGGCCTGGAAGGCATCATCCCGGGCCCGGAAGCTGACCCCCCAGGACTCCCACTTGTCCAGGGTCTTGACGGTGGAGTGGGCGTAGCGGCGCAGACGGTCCTGGTTGTTGAGGTAATCGCCGAGGTTCCGGGTGTGGTACTCGACGTAGGTTTCTTCGGCTCCCTCGGGGATGTACGAGATGTGGCCGCCGCCTTTGTTGGCCTTGCCCCCGAAACCGACGCAGGCCTTGTCCACGGCGAGGACCTTCAGGGCCGGATTCTTCTCCTTGGCCGTGATGGCTGCGGACAACCCGGAAATACCATGACCAACGATCAGAATGTCTGTGCTTATGACTTTCCCGAAATGTTCGATGCTGTTCATCTTGACTGCTCCTATCCCTACTTGTTTCCGTAACAAGAAGCCATGGGTTTCGCGTAATCGATGATGACCGTCAAGGCGCCCACCGGGCAGGAGACCTCGCAGTAGTTGCATTCCACGCAATCCTCGGGATAGGCCGCGTACGGCTGGCGCGTGGCTTTGTCGACTCTGAACACATCGTTCCAGCAAGACTTGAAGCACATGCCGCACTTGGTGCATAGAGTCGAATCTATTTTAATAAGATTCATATGGCCTCCGAAAATTTAAACCCAATTAACCAAAACAAAATTAAAGGCATAAACCACACACTAATGCATGCCAGTCAGGCATTGACATCTGCCTTGCCGTATTGCGAGACTCAGCCAAAGAGATGATTTTGACAGTCTTTTTTCATGATCTGATTTTGCGGATCCAAAGCAATAAGTTCACACCTATGCCATGCATAAATCTACTTCGCATAAAATTGAGTTATTATGCAAACATGTTATATTTCTCGGAAAACGGTCTTGGATAATCGGGTTGACTCAGTATGGGTACCAAGGGGATGAGACTCTATGATGCTTTGTCCAATAAAATTGATCATTCGTCTGGAGCTGAGATGGACCCCCTAGACGAGCTGCTGCAAGGCCTCCGCTTTTCCGCCAGTTTCTACCGGAGCTTTGACGTCCGGGCGCCCTGGTGCCTGGACATCCCGGTGCGGCAATGGACCAGCTTCCACTTCCAATCCCTGGGACAGTCCTGCCTCAAGCTGGGGGAGCAGCGCCTGACCCTCCGCACCGGCGACTTGGCCATCCTGCCCCATGGCCCCGCCCACACCTTTGCCGACAGCTTCGACACGCCCCCTCCCGGCCCTGGCGAGCCCTCCCTGGAGCACCAGGGTTCCGGCGCATCCCTCAAGGCCGAGGGGCCCGGCGAACGTTCCGTCCTGCTCTGCGGCGGCGCCAGGCTCGCCGGTCCCGCCGCTCGAATCCTCCTGGCCCAGTTGCCCTCAGCCATTGTGATCCGCCACCGGAAAGGGGAAGGTCTCTACTGGCTGCGCCCCATCGTGGAGGCAATCGATCTGGAGGCCCACCATCGCCAACCGGGCTCCAACACGGTCATCGCCCGCCTGGTCGACGTCCTGCTCATGCAGAGCGTCCGAGCCTGGATCGCCGCGGATCCGGAGAGGAGCGGATGGATCCGTGGCATGAGGGATCCCCAGATCGGTCGAAGCCTCGCTCTGATGCACGCCTCCCCCGAGAAGCCCTGGGACCTCAACAGTCTCTCGAAGGCCATTGGCATGTGCCGGGCCTCCTTCGCCGAGCGGTTCACTCTTCTCATCGGCAAGCCGCCCAAGGCCTACCTGACCCAGTTCCGGATGAACCTGGCCATCGAACTCCTCAAGAACGAACCCCTCACCGTGGCCCAGATCGCCGAGCAGCTGGGCTACGGAAGCGAGGCAGCCTTCAGCCGGGCCTATAAGCGGACCTTGGGCCTGGCTCCCCGCGCCCACCGGAAATCCCTTTAAAGGGTGCCTCCGGGCCCGGAGACGATACCCTTTGGCCGTTCCACGGTTCCGTGATTAAACAGAGGCATGGAACTCCTCATCACCAGCAAGGCCAATCCGCGATTCAAGCATCTCCGCTCGATCCTGGCGGCGTCGGGGGGTCGGCGCACCCACACGCTCCTGCTCGGGGCCAAGCTCATCGAGGCCTGGGAAGGGGTCCGCAACAGCCCGGCGGGCACCCGGATCCGCCCCCTCCAGTGGATACGGCTGGATGGGGCCGGGGAGCACCCCCTGGAGCGCCGCCACCCCCTGGACACCCTCACCCTTGCGGAACCCCTGATGCGGGAACTGGCGGACGCGGGCAGCCCTCCGGACCTGGCCCTGCTCGCGGAACTGGGACCCGAACCGACGGGCCCCCTGGCGGATCGGGTCATCGGGGCCTGGGGCATCCAGGACCCGGGCAACCTGGGGGCCATCCTCCGCAGCGCCGCCGCCTTCGGATTCCAGGAGGCCCTCCTGGGGCCCGGCTGCACCGATCCCTTCGCCCCCAAGGCCCTGCGGGGCTCCATGGGGGCGGCCTTCCTGATGCCCCTGCGCCGCATGGAGGCCCTGAGCCTCGACAGCGGGAAGTGGTTCGCCCTGGACGGCGGGCCCGGCGCCCTGCCCCTGGCGGAGGCCGACTTCCGCGGAGCTGTCCGACTCCTGGTCGGCAACGAGGGGCATGGCTGGCAGGGCGTGGCCCTGCCCGAGGCTGTGCGACGCCTCGCCATCCCCATCCAGGGGGTGGAGAGCCTCAACGCGGCCGTGGCCGCCGGTATCGCCTGCTTCGAGGTGGCCCGGAGAGGCCGGGCATGATCGCGCGGCACCTCTTGGAAGCCCTCGGCCTGGGGCTGCTCTTCGCCCTGGCCTTTGACCTGGCGGCTGTCCCGGCATTGGCCTTCCTGGAACCTCTGGTGGGCTTGCTCTTCCTGAGCCTCGTCTTCCGCAGCGTCTTCAGGGGAAGGCACTCCCTCTGGGGCTTCCTGGCCTTCCTGATCGGCTTCTGGGGCATCTTCCACTGGGTGCCCCAGACCCTGGCGATCAAGGGGCCCATGCCGATACCCATGGCCATCCTCGGGACCATGCTCCTGAACGCCTGGGAAGCCCTGGGCTTCTGGGGGGTGCTTCTCCTGGCCCGCTGGCTGGGGCAGCGCAGCGGTGCATGGGGAGCGGGTCTGGGAGCCGCCCTGGGAATCGCCCTATGGGAGTTGCTGGGATTCCACGTCTATCCCTTCACCTGGGGAACCCTCGTGGGCGGCCTGCCCATCCTGGTCCGGAGCGCCGCATTCCTGGGTTCCCACGGGCTGAGCGCCCTCCTCTGGGGAGCGGGAGCCATGGCGGGCCTCCTGTGGGCAGAGCGAAAGCCCAGGCCCTTCCTGCCCCCCCTGGCCCTGCTTGCGGGACTCCTGCTCCTGGGTCTGGCCTGGCCCCTGCTCCCGAAGGGGCCGGAGCACCACCTGGATGTGGTGATGATCCAGCCGAACTGGCCCGCCGGCCAGCCCTTCCGGGGCATGGAGGCCCGGCTCTGGGAGCGTAGCGACCGGGAACTCCAGCGTGCGGGCCTGCCTCGATCGGGCCGGACCACCCTGCTCCTCTGGCCCGAGAGTTCGGTAATGGGCCGGAACGATCTGGCCCCCAACCCCCGACTCCCGGAGGAGGCCCGTCGCCGCGGCATCGCCTGGCTCTACGGCACGGAGGGAGAGCGATTCAACCTCGTACGGGGGGAGGCCCCTGGGTCCCCCTCGTTCCTCCAGGCCAAGGTGGTCCCCATGCCCTTCGGGGAACGGATGCCCGGCCCCGAGGCCCTGCAGCGTTGGCTGGATGAGCGCATGGGATTCCTATCCCAGGAACCCGGCACCCTGGGCCCCCAGAGCAGCTTCGCCCTCCCGGGTCTGAAGGTCCACCCCCTGATCTGCAGCGAGGCCCTCATCCCTTGGCGGGTGCTGCGGGGTCTGGACCAGGCGGGGGGCGATGTACTGGCCAATCTCACCAACGACGGATGGTTCGAACGCAGCATCGCCACGGACCTCCACGGCGCCCAGATCCGACTCCGGGCAGTGGAAACGGGGCTGCCCCTCCTGCGGGCCACCCTCACGGGCAAGTCCGGAGTCTTCCGGGCCGACGGCAGTGGCGGGTTATGGGGAGAGCCCATGAGCGAGGCCGCCCACGCCTTCCCCCTGGACTGGCGCCCCGTGAAGGCCCCGGCCCGAAGCCCCCTTGTCCTGGTGGGAGAACTGCTGCTCCTTGCCCTTGCGACCCTCCTGGTAGGATGGCTGGTGAGGCGCTCATGAGCGAAGACATCACCCTGAACCTCTTGCCCCCCATCCTCGCGTCCGCCAGTCCCCGCCGGAGACACTGGATGAACGCCCTCGGCATCCCTTACGAATCCTGGGCCCCGGATGCGGATGAGACCCCCCTGCCGAACGAGGATCCCGAGGCCATGGTGTGCCGTCTTGCCTGCATGAAAGCCAAGATCGTATCGGCTGTGAATCCCGGACGCTGGGTCATCGCCGCCGATACCACCGTGGCAGTGGACCACCACGTCCTGGGCAAGCCCGTGGACGAGGAGGACGCCCAACGGATGCTGGGGCTGATCCAGGGCCGGAACCATGAGGTCCACACCGCCCTCTGCCTGATGCGGGACGAAGAGATCCACAGTTTTGTGGATACGGCCGAGGTCTTCATCCGCCCCCTCACACCGGAACAGATCACCTGGTACGCGAGCACCGGGGAACCCATGGACAAGGCCGGGGCCTATGCGGCCCAGGGGATCGCAGCCCTGTTCATCGAGCGAATCGAAGGCAGCTTTGCAACGGTGATGGGCTTCCCCGTGGAATCTTTCGGGGCACTCCTGCTGGAACTGGGGCTGACCCAGTCCTGGCTAGGTATGCCCAGATAATCCGGCCTCATCTGCTAGACTGCGGGCATGATTCCCCAGGCGACCCCCCAGCCCAGTGGTGAACTCCCATGAGCCGCGGATGGCACCTGGGTGGGGTCTGGTACAGCCACCTCATGAACCTCGTGGCCGATCCGGCAGGCGCTTCCTGGCATCTGGTTAAGCGGGGGGACGGCGGAGCCCGCTGCCTCCTCCAATACTGGGAGCCCGCCCCGCTCCAGCGGGAGCAGGACCAGATCAAGCATGAGCATCTCAGGCAGATCCAGGATGCTGGCGCCATGGATCCCCTGCGGACCCACTTCGGAGTGGAGGAGGGCCGGGTGTGGCTTCTCCAGGAACTCGAAGGGGAGTCCCTGGCCTCCCTGTGGCCAAACCTGTCCATGCCCCAGCGGAACGCCCTCCTGGCCAAGCTGGAGAACGGCCTCCGGTCCTCACCCTCTGGACGTTTCCTGCATCCCGAAACCATCGGTGTGGGGAGTGGACGCCTGACCCTTCCCAGGGTCCTGGGTCCGACCCCCCGCTCCCTTTCCGAACTGAAGGGGGTCCTGGAAGCCATCCCCTGCCAAGAGGCGGGCCCCCACCGCCCATGGGAGGCGCCTCCCGATCTGACCGCGGAAAGCCCCCTGCCGATCCGTGGACGGACCCAGGAGATGACCTACCTCAAGTCCCTGATGTTCGGCCTGAAGGCCGGCTCCACCCATGAGCGGGTGGTGGTGATCCAGGGGGAGGAGGGGCTTGGGAAGGAGCTTCTGGCCGCCTATGCCGCCGCCGCCGCCGAAACGGAGGGGATATGGGTCAACGGACTCGATGTGATGGGAGAGGAAGCCGCAGGGCACTTCCTGGGACGCCTCCTCCATAATCTGATCCAGGGCAGCGAAGCGGAGTTCTACGCCCAGCATCCGGATGTGGCGCGGAACCTGGCAGCGCGCGTGGAGAGCTTCGCATTCCTCCGCAGTGTTCGCAAACACAGGGGAGGACTCTCCCAGGTGGACCCTGCGGAACTGGCCGGGGCCCTCACCCTGCTGCAATTCGCCCAGGAGCGCCATCCCAGGCTCATCCTGCTCCGCGGCGTGGACCGGGCAGACAATGCCCTCCTGGGACTGCTCAAGGACCTGATCCGCAGCTCCCGCCTCCCCTGGCTCCTGGTGGTGAACAACGGGGGTCCCACCCGCACGGCCCGCCCCCTCCTCGGGCCCCTGAGCCAGGATCCCGATGTGGCCATCCTGAACCTCAAACGCCTGGAGGACCGGGATCTGAGAGCCACCCTGGAGGATATCCTCGGTCCCCACGACCTGTCGGAAGCCCTGGCCATGGACGTCTGCCTGGCCAGCCTCGGCAATGCGGGCATCCTGCGAAACCTCCTGGAGCGCGCCTTGCTGGAGGGTGCCCTGGTCTGGGAAGGGGGACGCTGGCGTCCGGTCCCCGGCAAGCCCATCTCCCTGGTCGCCCATCCAGACATGCTCTCGGAGATTCTCTCCGGCCGCTTCCGACGTCTCCCCCCGGCCGCCGCCCTCCTGGCCCGTCTCGTGGCCCTGGGGGACGATTCCGTGAGCCTCAGCGCCCTGGGCCGGGCCGTCGGCCTGGCGGGGGAGCCGCTGGAGGAGGCCCTTCAAGCCCTTCAGAACGGCAAGTTCGTGCAGATCCTGGATGGTCGGGCATCCCCCCTGAGCCCCCAGATCCGGGATCTGGCCATGGAGGGAATCCCGCCAGGCGAGATCAAGCGTCTCGCCCGGACCCTCCTGAAGGCCATCCAGGATGAATCCCGGGGACCCGTCCTCTCGGTGCGCCTCCAGTCCTACGCCTCCGATGCCCCGACCGCTCTGGCCAGGGTCATGGAGGCCATCGAACAGCCTCCCCCGGCCCCCGGAGAGGCGGAGGCCATCGTCCGGCAGACCCTCGCCCTGGGGCCCAGCCCAGCCCAGAAGGCCCGACTCTGGGAATTCCTGGCGGATTCCTGGACCCATTCCACCATCCGGGGGAGGGTCCACCCCGGCCAGCTCAAGGGCCGCTCCCCCTACGAATGGGCCCTGGAATCCCTGGATCAGGCCCTGGAGGAGGACAGCGAGGAGCTGGCCCCCCCGACCCAACGCGCCCGGACCTTGCGAAAGAAGGCCTTCCTGCAGCTCCGCCTCCGGCGCTTTGAACAGGCGGAGCATACGGCCCGGAAGGCCCAGAGCCTGCTCATGGACCACCTCTTCCACGAGGAGCAGACCCGCCTGCGGCTCGCCCTGGGGCGCGGCTATTTCTTCCGGGGACACGTATCCCAGGCCGCCCGCCACTTCGAGGAGGGCAAACGCCTCGTGGAACGTGTGGAGCAGCGAGAGAGCCACGCAGAGCGCGCCGGACTGCTGTTGGACCTGGGACGGATCCAGATGGAGCGCTGCCAGTTCCACGGAGCCCTCGGCTCCCTCCTGGGAGCTAGGCGCATCCTGGAGCACAGCCAAGACCACCGTCGCCTTGTGGGGGTGCTTCTGGCCCTGGGCCAGACCCACTTCGCCATGGGGCAGTCCCAGCCTGCCCACCGGTGCCTCTCCGAAGCCATGAACGCGGCTCTGGCCCAGGATGACCTGGAACTCATCGCCGACTGCCACCTGGCCCTGGGCATGATCGCCAGCGTGGAGCAGGATCTGGGCCGCGCCCTCTCCTGCCTGGAGCAGGCCATTGAGGGCTATGAGCAGCTGAGCGACCGGGGCCGCGCCGCTCGAGCCTCCCTCTGGAGAGCCCGCACCCTGGCCTGCCTCGGGGATCATCTCGAATCCGAGCACCTCCTGCTGGAACTGGCTTGCCCAGGGGAGCCCATGTCCGCCCATGAGGAAGGCGAACGCCTCTCCCTCCAGGCCGAGATCCTCGAATTCCGGGGGGCGTGGGGGAATGCCGCACGGGTCTATCAGGAAGCGGCGGATTGCCATCGGGGCTTCGGCCTGAGCTGGCGGGAGACCCTCGCCAGGGTCCGCCAGATCCAGGCTCTGGCCCAGGACCGCGCCCCGGACACCCCCGCCCGCTGGTCCGGCCTGGAGGCCCTGAGGGAGCCCGTCGCCAGCTCCGGTTCGCGCTGGCTGGACTTGGAATGGCACCACGCCCACGCCATCCTCCTCTCGGCCTCCAGCGACACTGCGGCCTCCGAGGCGTTGCGAGCCTGGGGTGAAGTCCTCGCCACCGCCCGGGAGCTGGGCCGCACCTCCCTGGTGCTGGAGGCCTGCACCCAGGGGGCATGCCTGCTCCTCAGGCGCGGAGAAGAGCTGGGAGCCCGCGCCAAGATACAGGAAGCCTGCTCCAGCTTCCAGGAACTCTGGTCCAGGGTGCCCGCGGCCTTCGGCCCCCACTTCCTGGGCCGTCCAGACCTGCATCATTTCCGCCTCGCGGTGGAATCCGTGGGCATGGACCTTCCTCAACACCTCCCCCCACCCGTGGGCCTTCAGACATGGGATCCAGCATGAGTTCTCCCTCCACCAACCGCGTACAGCTCACCATCCCCAAGCTGATCGAGAAGGTCCAAGCCGGGGAAAAGCTGGCCATGCTCACGGCCTATGACGCCGTCCACGCCCGATTGGCGGACGCCGCCGGGGTGGACATGATCCTTGTGGGCGATAGCGTGGGCAACGTCTGTCTGGGCTTCGACAACACCCTGCCGGTCTCCATGGCCATGATGAACCACCACCTGGAGGCCGTGGCCAGGACCCGTCCCAAGGCATTCCTGGTGGTGGATCTGCCCTACCTGAGCTACCACCTGGGGCTGGAGGATTCCATCCGCAACGCGGGAGGCTTTCTCCAGCGCGGCGCCCAGGCGGTGAAGCTGGAAGGGGGCGCCAACCGTGTTCAGGTCGTGAAGGCCCTGGTGGATGCAGAGATCCCGGTAATGGGGCACCTCGGGCTCACCCCCCAGTCCGTCCACGCCATGGGGGGCTACGCCGTCCAGGGCCGTGCCGGGCACGAGGCCATCCGGGTTGTGGAGGACGCCCTGAGGCTCCAGGATGCCGGCTGCTTCATGATCGTGCTCGAAGGCATCCCGGCGGACCTGGGCGCCCGGGTCACCCAGGAACTGGAGATCCCCACCATCGGAATCGGGGCCGGACCGGGATGCGATGGGCAGGTTCTGGTCTTTCACGATCTATTGGGACTACTCCCGGGCAAACCCGCCAAGTTCGTTCGCAAATACATGTCAGGCTATGAAGATTCCGTGAGCGCCATCGCCAGATGGGCAGAAGATGTGCGGGGGGGGGTGTTCCCAGATGCGCGGGAATCCTATATTCTTCCAGAGCCCGCCCGCAAGCTCCTCAACGAGTGGCACGCAGGGGAAGGCCGGAATTAGACCCAAGAATCGAGTCGTTTTATGCGCATTATTCGCACCATCCCCGAACTGCGGACCGCCCTCAAGGCGAGACGTGAAGGCGGCAATACCATCGGATTCGTCCCCACCATGGGCTTTCTGCACGAGGGGCACGCCTCGCTGATCCGCCAGTGCGCGGCACGCTGCGACTGCCCCGTGGTTTCGATCTTCGTCAATCCCACCCAGTTCGGCCCCGAGGAAGACTTCGCCCAGTACCCCAGGGACGCGGAGCGGGATCAGAACCTCTGTCTCAAACTGGGCGTGAAGATCCTCTTCATGCCCGAGCCCTCCGAGGTCTACCCCACCGGATTCAGCACGTTCGTGGAGCCCGGCAACCTGGGAAACGTCCTCTGCGGCGAGTTCCGGCCCGGCCACTTCCGGGGCGTGGCCACGGTGGTGACCAAGCTCTTCAACATGGTGCAGCCCAATCTGGCCTTCTTCGGCCAGAAGGATTTCCAGCAGGTGGCGGTCATCCGGCGCCTGGTCAAGGACCTGAACCTTCCCGTGGACATCATCGCCGCCCCCACCATCCGGGAGGCGGACGGCCTTGCCATGAGTTCCCGCAACACCTACCTGAGCCCCGAGAACCGCCAGCGAGCCCTCTGCATCAGCCGCGGCCTGCTGAAGGCCGAGGCGGCCTTCAGGGGGGGCACCCGGGATGCGGAGGCCCTTCTCGCCGCCGCCAAGACGGAACTGAATGAAATGGACGAGATCCACTACTGCGAACTGGTGGATGCCCTCACGCTGGAGCCCGTCAGCCGCGAGGTGAACCGTGCCGCCGTCCTGGCAGTGGCTGCCATGGTGGGCAGGACCCGACTCATCGACAATGTCCTGCTGTCCCCCTCCGCGGACACCTCCCACTTCATCAGCCACCTGGGCGATTGAAGCAGGTCTGCCGCCTTCCACGATCCACTGAGTCAACGCGGAGGGCGCAGAGCTTGAAAAGAGAGGGCGCGGAGGGAAGGCCCGCAAACGGGTGCGGCATCTGGAACGGCCCTTCGGGGCCATGGCTCCATGACTGACCTTGGCCCACCGTCAGCCCTACGTCCGGAGCTGCGCAGTGCGGCGAAGGCGGAGCCCATCGGGCTCTATCTCCACTATCCCTTCTGTCGGGCCCGCTGCGGCTATTGCTCCTTCTCCTCCACCCAGGATCGGCGACTTCAGGGGCCAGTCCTGGAGCGTATGCTCGGCGAAATCACGGAGTGGGGCCAAGCCCTGGCAAGGCCCGAGGTCGACACCCTCTACCTGGGGGGGGGCACCCCCTCCCTCCTAGAGGTGCCGGACCTGGAACGCCTGGGCGCCGCCCTGGGGAGTTCCTTCGATCTTTCCTCCCTGATGGAGGCCACCATCGAGGCCAACCCGGGCACCGCCGACCGCGCCTGGTTCCAGGGTGCCTGCAGGCTGGGCTGGGACCGTCTCAGCCTGGGCATCCAGACCCTGGACGACCTCCTGCTGGAACGACTGGGACGCATCCACTCCGCCGCCGAGGGCCTCCAGGCCATCGAGGATGCCCGCCAGGCCGGCTTCCAGCGGGTCAGCGCGGACCTCATGGTGGGGATCCCGGGGCAGGATCTGGGGCGCATCCTCACAGATGCCCGGACCTTGGTGGAAGCCGGGGTCGAGCACCTCTCCATCTACCTCCTGGACCTGGACAAGGACTGCATCCTGAAGGGGGATGTGGACGCCGGGCTCCTGCGCCTGCCCTCGGAGGACGAGGTGGCGGATGTCTTCGAAGCCCTCCAGGAGGAGTTGCCCCGTCTCGGCCTCCCCCCGTACGAGATCAGCAACTACGCCCGGCCCGGGTGCGAGTCCCGCCACAACTCCCGCTACTGGGAGAGGCGCCCCTACCTGGGCCTGGGCCCCAGTGCCGCCAGCCAGCTGGGACGCTACCGATGGACCGAGGCGGAATCCCCCAAGGCCTGGGCCCAGGGCGAGGGACTTTCGGAGTGCCAAGACCTGAGCCCCGAAGAGGCCCTGGCGGAAATCCCGCTCCTGGGCCTGCGCATGCACCGCGGAATCGACTGGGAAGCTCTCCGCCGCCAGGCAGATTCCCAGGGCCTCCTGCCGCTTGTGGAAGGCTGGGAGAAGGCCCTGGAGCCCTGCGTCAAGGCGGCCCTCCTGGAACGCCAGAACGCGATCCTCCGCCTGACGCCCAAGGGGATGCTGATGAGCAACGCGGTGCTGCAGCTCTTCGTGTGAGAAAAAGCGAGTGTGGTGCCCCGCCTTGGCGCCGGTCCCAGTTATTCAGGGCCACCACTCTGGTTCAGGGTGAGATCAGAGGTCCTTCACCCCAGGCCTTCGCCAAACCATTCATTTCAGCCGCCGAACGTCACCAGATTTGGTGGAGCCTGCCTCCTGGATTACTCTAAAACCAAGGCTCAGGCCTGACCCGAAGGGAAACTCATGGCATGGCTACATCTGGCGCTGGACTTCCTGCGCCGTTTAACAAACCCCGAAACGCTCAATCTGATGGCTGGCCAGATGGACGGCTGGCTCTATGTCGTGCTCTTCGCCATCATCTTCTGCGAAACGGGGCTGGTGGTCCTGCCCTTCCTGCCAGGGGACAGCCTGCTCTTTGCCATCGGTGCCCTGGGGGCCATCCCCGGAACCCCCCTCAACCTCTGGCTTCTGGGCCTGCTCCTGGTGGTGGCGGCGGTCCTGGGGGATGCCGTGAACTACTCCATCGGCGCCCGACTGGGCCCAGCGGTCTTCCACAACGAAGGCGGGCGATGGCTCAACAAGAAGCACCTGATGGCCGCACACGAGTTCTACGAGAAATACGGCGGCAAGACCATCATCCTCGCGCGCTTCGTGCCAATCGTCCGCACCTTCGCCCCCTTCGTGGCTGGCATCGGGAAGATGACCTACAGCCACTTCGCCCTCTACAACATCAGCGGGGCGATCCTCTGGGTGGGGCTGATCATGGCCGCGGGACGGATCTTCGGCGGCATCCCCTGGGTCAAGACCCACTTCGAATCTGTGCTGGTGGCCATCATCGTCATCTCGGTCCTGCCCGCGATCGTCGAGTATTTCAGGTCCCGGAGGAAGGCCCTGGCATGAGCGAAGACCTGGTCAGGAACCGCAAGGCCCTGCACGCCTACCACATCCTGGAGACCTGGGAGGCTGGCATCGCCCTCCAGGGCACAGAGGTCAAGTCCCTCCGGGAGGGCAAGGGACAGCTCCAGGACGCCTTCGTGGACATCTCCGGCACCGAGCTGTGGCTCAAGCAGTGCCATATCCAGCCCTACATCTTCGGCACCTATGCCAACCACGACCCCCTGCGCCCCCGCAAGCTCCTCTTGAACCGCGCCGAGATCACCCGCATCATCGCCAAGGCCACCCGCAAGGGCTTCACCATCGTCCCCTTGGCCATCTATCTGAATGCCAAGGGGATCATCAAGGTAAAGATCGCCTTGGCCGAGGGCAAGAGCCTGGGCGACAAGCGCGAAGCCCTCAAGGAGCGGGAGAGCAAGCGGGAGATGGACCGCATCCGGAAGGGCGACCGGGAATAGTCAAAAAGAGACTTCCACCACCAAGCAACCCCGCCGCGCGGGGTTGCTTGGTAAAGAGAAGGACCGAATGCGAATACGCGGCTTCAGGGGGCGATGTAAACCCAAGGGTTTACAGGGTAGACACCAAGTCAGGAAGAAAAGACCAAGAAAAGCGTTTCTTTCTTTTGCTTTTCCTTAGTGTCTTCGCGCCTTCGTGGTGGAATTTCTTTTCAGTTCGCAGCCTCCAGCGACCGTTCCAGGCTCTGCAGCATCCGCAACCGGGCGAAGGGTCCGGGCACCTGGGAGAGTTCCTGGGAGGAGCCATGCTGGATGACCCGGCCTTCCTCCAGGACCATCACCTGCTCGCAGAGGTCCGCCACGAAGACCCGATGGGTGGAGAGCACGAGGGTGGCCCGGCCCAGGAAGCCCCGCAGGTTCTCCAGGATGCGGCTCTCGGTCTCGGCATCCACGGCGCTAAGGGCATCGTCCATCAGGAGCAGTCTGGGCTTGCGCAGGAGGGCCCGGGCCAGGGCGGTGCGCTGACGCTCCCCGCCGCTCAGGACCACGCCCCGCTCACCGACCACGGTATCAAGCCCCTGGGGCAGGCGGTGGATCAGGTCGTCCAGGCACACCACCCGGGCGACCTCCCAGAGGTCCTCGTCGGTCGCCTCCGGGCGCCCGAAGGCCAGGTTCTCCCGGAGGGTGGTGGAGAAGAGAAAGGCCTCCTGGGGCACCCAGCCGAGCCCGGCCCAGTGCCAACGGAGCTTTCCTGCATCCAGGGCCTCCCCGTCCACCCGGATCTCGCCCTCCACGGGCTGGCGAAGCCCCGCGAGGAGTTGAAGGAGGATCGTCTTCCCGGAGCCGATGCCCCCCACGATGGCGAGACTGCCACCGGGAGGCAGATCCAGATCCAGGGGACCCAGGCCCCGGCCTGAATCGAAGCGCGAGACCAGGGCACGGCCCCGGAGCGCCAGGGGACTGGAGGGCAGTTCCTGAATCCCAGGCCCTGGAACCGGCGTTTCCGGGGAACTGAGAACGAAGTCAATCCGTTCCTGCCCCGCCTTGGCCCTCTGAAAGAGGTTGGCGGCCCAGCCCAGAGACATGATGGGCCAACCCAGGGCCACCAGATACCCCGAGAAGGCCGTGAGGTCACCGATGTGAAGGGTCTTCTGCAGCACCAGGTGGCCGCCATAGCCCACCAGGGCCAGGATGGAGATCCCGCCCATGATGCCAGCAACGGGACCGTAGGCACCCCAGAGCACCGTCTGGCGGATGCTGAGGCGGGCATGGTATTCGCTCAGTTCCTGGAATTCCCGCACTCGGTCATCCTCAAGGCCGAAGGCCTGGATCACGCGCTCACCGGAGATGGCCTCGTGGCTGAAGGTGTTGATCCTGGCGTTCACCACCTGCATCTTCTGCTGGAGGGAGTGGCTCCAGTGCCCAATGAGATAGAAGCCCCCAGCCAGGAAAGCGAAGGGAATGAGCACCGCCAAGGTGAGGCGGGGACTGGCGTGAAGCATGAGCCCCAGGGTGACCGGAAGCATGGAGACCGTAGCCAGAAAGCTCATGATCCCGGGCCCCGTGGCCATGCGCACCGTAGAGACATCGTCCCCGATGCGGCTCATGAGATCACCCACCTGCTGGCGCTCGAAGAAGGCGAAGGGGCGGGCCAGGAAGAAGGCATAGAGTTCCTCACGCTGTTCCCGCTCGATGGTCCGGGAGAGCCCGATGAGGATGTTGCGCATGAGGTAGCGCCCAACCCCGGCCGTCAGCGTGAAAATCAGCATCCACACCAGGGCCTGACGGGAGCGGGTCCACTGGCCCAGTTCGAGGGCCTTGACGGCCCGACCCGACCAGTAGGGGGTCCAGGAGGCGGCGACACTGCACAGGATGGTGGCCGCGAGGCCCAAGAGCAGGGTTCTACGGTGCGGCGAGAGCAGCTTCCACCACCAGGGACTTTTGATTGCCACGAACCGGACCTCCGGCTCCAGATTAGCCGGGCTGCCTCCATCTGCCGAGCAGGCCAGACCGTTAAAGGCATCCACATGGGATGCCGATAACCTAGACGCCATGGATATCACGGCCCTGGATCCCACTCGGACGGCCCCGGCGACGGGGACGGCGGGGGTGCGCACCCAGGGAACCCCCAAGCCAAACGACCCGAGCCAAGCCAGCTCTGGGAAGGGTGCGGACGCTGGGGAATCCTCAGATAGCGTAGAGCTCTCGCCCGAGGCCCAGGCCAAGGTCATCGAACTCAAGGCCAGGGACAAGGCGGTGAGAGCCCATGAGGCCGCGCACCTTTCTGCCGCCGGTGGCCTTGCCCAGGGCGGCGCCTCCTTCTCCTACGCGCAGGGCCCCGACAACAAGCGTTACGCAGTGGGGGGCGAAGTCTCCATCGACACCAGCCTGCCTGATGACCCCTCAGCCGCCATGGCCAAAGCCCGCCAGATTCGCGCCGCCGCCTTGGCCCCGGCCGATCCATCCCCCCAGGACCAGAAAGTCGCCGCCCAGGCCCTCGTCATGGAGAGTCAAGCCGCCGCCAAGCTGGCCCAGCTCAACCGGAGCCAAAGCGCCCAGGGCAGCAGTCCAGAAAAGCCGGGTTTGGATGTCGTGGCGTAGCCCACTGGTTGCCTTATCCTCTTCATCCCAGCTGATTCGTTTTTTCGGGGTCCGCCAGATGTTTGCCCAGCCCCTCGGGATGGGGTGTTGCCTGTGACAGACTCCATCCAAGCGCCTGCCCCATCGCTCACCCCGGACTCGATGCCACCATGCCCACCTCCCCCTCCCACCCAACCATCGGCCTTCTTCTTCTGACAGGCGGAAAGGGCGCCCGCATGGGTGAACCCAAGCATGCCATTGCCTTTCCCGGGGGTGGCTCCTGGTCGGGGCATCTGGTGGCAATTTTTGAGGAGGCTTTCCCGGGGGCAGCGGTCCGGGTCCTGGGGAATCCCGTGCCAGAGCGGCTGGAACTGCACGTGGTGGAGGATCCCCGGCAAGGCCCAGCAGTGGCCCTGAGGGCCTGGGCCCTGGCAGAGGAAGCGGAGATCGACTGGTGGTGGATCGCCGCCTGCGACCAGATGCACTGGTCCCCGGAGACTCTTCAGGCCTGGTTCCGGAGGGCCACCGGGGAGCGGATCTGGACCATGGGGCGCCACATGGACCACGTCCAATCCATGGGCAGCTGGATGCCGAACGAACTCCTCCCCGCCCTCAGGGAGCAGCAGGCCCACAGCCTCCGCGCCCTGATGGGCCAACTGCCCCACCGGATCCTGGACGTGGATGGGCCCGAATGGCTGGACCTGGACACGCCGGAGGAACGGAAGGCCTGGGAGGGAACGGGCAAGCCAAAGGTACCGGGAAACGGGAAAGCAATGCAGGGATGAAGCAATATTGACCTACAGCTTTTATCCTTTCGATCCTGTACATCCTGTTCAAAGATTTTCGACAGGGTTTACGGATGGCCAGGATAAAGAACGAGGCGTGGAGGCTCAGAAAATCCGCAGCATGGTCACGGTCCCCTGCACCGCTTTGGCGTCCGGCAGGTCGCTCTGGAGGCCAATGCCCAGGTCCAGACGGATGGTGGTGAAGTACCAGAAGCCCGGCAGATCCCCCGCCACCCCCAGGCCCGTAAAGCCGTAGTCCTGGTGGTCGTCCAGGTTGCGGAGGCGGGCATGGTCCAGGGAGAGGCTCAGGCGCAGGTTCGGCAGAGGGGGGAGGGTATAGCCCACCTTGACGTAGCGCAGGGACTCGGCGCTGATGGCGTCCCCACGGATGCCCGCAATGCGCACGTCCCCCCCGAAACCGCTGGCCGAAAGGGACTTGAAGCGGTCGAAGCCTCGCCCGGCGGCGTAGCCCCCGGCGAAGCTCACCCAGGAACGCCCCGCCAGGGCTAGGTCGTAGCCCAGGCCGCCCCCCCAGCGCCGGAATCCACCCTCATCGGGAACGGCCTGGGGGGCGCTAGCCAGGCCGTAGGTGCCCTCGGGACGGTGTCCAGCGCCGTAGTAACCCGAGGCGCGAAAACCCCGGAACTGCCACCGCAGCGTGCCCCTGGTCTCCAGCGTCCAGCCCGAGGGGGGAAGGGCGAAGCCGGAGCTCCGGTATTTCTCCTCCCCCTGCATGAAGTGGTCGTATTGGAAGCCCTCACGGGCCTCAACGCGGAAGCCCAGGCCCAGATCCCGGGCCAGCCCCAAACTCAAGACCCCGTACGTCCGGGCCACGCCCTCGCGATCCAGGAGCTCCCCGTCCCGCACCGGCCGTTCAGTGCGGGGAAGGAGCATGACCTGGGCCTGGGCCTCCAGATCGAAGCCCGCTGCGAGATTGGGTACCGCGACGGATCCGGCGTTGAAGACCCCGGCAGTGATCCCCGTAAGCTGAATGCCCCGGTCCAGAGCGTTGAAATCGAAATAGGCCAGGCCCCCGAGGGGCATCACTGGCATGGATTGACCCGGATCCATGAGAAGCACCAGCCCCAAACCCTTGCCCGAACTGCGGGGCTTCTCCTCGATCTTCCGCGTGCCATCGGGCTGATTGACGTAGTAGCGCAGGCCCTCGGCAGTCTGCTTGAGCATGGTGGCCTTGGAGCCACGGGCCTCCTCCCGGGCCTTCTCGAAGCCCGGATCCCCCACACGCACCTGGGAGTAGACAAGGTGGCGCTGGACCTGGGCCACGCCCCCGGGGGTGACCCAGCGCTCGAAGGTCTGAGTATCCATGACGCGCCACAGCCCCGGTGCGGGTTCACCGTAGGTGAGCACCCGGCGCTCGGACTTCACCATGCCAGGCAGCCCAGTGCGTTCGCTGCGCTCCACCAGAACCCGGCCTGTGGCCTCCTCCACCACCAGTTCCCCTTCGTAGAGCTGGGGATCCTTGTCCACCGGACGGAAGCGCACGCGGCGCCGATTCGGCCCCTCGGGCCCGGCATCCTCGTAGCGGTATCGCTCCGTCAAGACCAGGGCCACCGGAGCCGCGATGCTGGTGCGGCTCTCAACGATCGGGACCTGGAGCCCCTTGCTCAGCTTGGCTTTCACTCCGTTGAAACGGAGTTCCTTCTGCAGCAGTTCCTCCCCTTCCCCAGCCTTCTCGAAGCTGTGGAAGGCGAAACCCAGGTCCATCCCCATCCCCTGTTCCGCCTGGATATGGAGGTCCACCTCCAGGTGCCCCTCCTGGGTGCTCAGGGCGCTGCGGTCCCGAAGCTGGGTGGCCCGCATCAGGGCCATGAGGGCCGGGATGTCGTAGTCCTCCGCAGCGACGACAGCCACCTCGTGGCGGGAGCCGGGAGGCGGCGCGGATCTCCATTCCCCATCAACCCAGCACCAGCGAAGGGCTTTCCCGGTCCGGTCGCGGAGGGTCAGATCCCCCAGACCGCCCTCAACCTCAGCAAAGCCTGGGGGGATCACGGATGCCAGACGAGCGGCTGCCCCCCCGGCGGGAACCACCAGGCGTCCGCCATCCCCCAGGAGGGCGGAAGCCTCTGGGCCAGCCTCTCGGGGCAGCCACAGGAACCAGGGTCGCCCGGGGAACTGGGTCTGGGCCGCCGCCAGGGTTCGACGCCATTCGCCAGGTTCACCCCCCAAGGCATCAGGCCCCAGGAATCCGCCGTGGACGGCCCCCCAGGCGCTTTCCGCCATGATGGCAGGAGCCCCCGGATCGTAGGCCAGGTAGAGGGTCTGACCGGGGTTCTGGGCCCGGAGGGCTTGGCTGGCAGCCAGGAGCAGGGGCAGACGGTCGGCGTTCCGGGGCAGCAGGATACGGACGGAAGGGGCGGCCTTCAGCCCCGCAATACGCGCACCCCAGACCTGCCGGAGCTGCTCGACCCTGGCGACATCCCTGGCATCCCCGGGAACCAGTGCCGCCGCCGCCGCATCCCTGAGGTCCAGGAGGATTGGTGTATCCAGGCCCACCTGGATGGGAGGCTGGGCGCCGAGGCTCAATACCAGGGCAGGGATCAGGGCTGCGGAACGAAGGCGCATGAAGGTTCCATCCGGTCTCATCCTCTCAGTCTACGAGGCTCAGGCCTTTGCGGTTATCCTCAACATTCACTCTTCTGCAAGGTTCCATGAGGTTCACGGTCACCTACACCACCCCCAACGGCGAAGTCCTCAAGCGAGACTTTGACGGTGGCACCGCCGATGAGATCCGGCATCGGGTCCAGGGGGAGGGAAACTTCCCCCTGGAGGTGCGCCGGGCGGCCCTGGACTTCCGCCGCCGCCGGACCCTGAACGCCGAACCCCTGATCCTCTTCAACCAGGAACTCCTGGCGCTTCTCAAGGCGGGCATCCCCCTGCTCCAGGCCCTGGAACTCCTGGTGGGGCATGGCAAGGACGCCCTGCTGCGCAGCTCTCTGGACCAGGTGGTGGAGGGCCTCAAGGAGGGCCTGGCATTCTCCGAAGCCCTGGAGCGGGCTGGCACCTTCCCGGCGGTCTACCGGGCCAATGTGGTGGCTGGCGAACGCAGCGGCACCCTTCCCGAGGTCATCGCCCGCTGGCTGGCCTTCCAGAAGTTCGCCCAGCAGAGTCGGCGGCGGATCGTGGAAGCCATGATCTACCCGAGCTTCCTCTGCTTCGTGCTCCTCATCGCCCTGGTGGTGATCTTCAACGTCGTGCTCCCCAAGTTCGCGGAGGTCTACGAGGGCAGTGGGATAGACATGCCCAAGGCCACCCAGCTCCTGCTGACCTTTGGGAAGGTGATGCGCGAGACGGTCTACATGCAGGTCGTGGTCCTGGTGGTCGCTGTGCTGGCCCTGCGGTGGCTCTTCGGCACCGACGCGGGGCGGCGGACCTGGGAGAAGATCCTTCTGAACATCCCCAAACTCGGGCACCTCTATCGGATGTACCACTCCTCGGTCTTCACCCGCACCCTCGGCGTGCTGCTTTCCGGCGGCATGCCGGTGCTCCAGGCCGTGGAGGTCATCCAGCGCACCTCCGCCAGCGAGCGGATGAAGCAGCGCCTCCTCAACGTGGCTGAGCGTATCCGGGCGGGCACTGCCCTCCATGTCTCCCTGGACCAGTCCAAGCTCCTGGACCCCCTGGCGGTGGAGATGTGCCGGGTGGGCGAGCAGAGCTCGGCCCTGCCCGAGATGCTGGACCACGTGGCCGACTTCTTCGACCAAGAGGTGGAAAAGGCCACCACCGCCGTCACCAGCCTCATCGGCCCAGCCCTCATCCTCTTCATGGGCATCATGGTGCTGGGACTCCTGGTGGCGGTCTACGTGCCCCTCTTCAACGCCGGAAACATGGTGAAGTAGGCTTTCCACGAGGGGCACCGCCAACCGACCGGAACCCCCGGTGAACCGCTCGGGAGCTCAGGTAAACCGCTCAGCCTTCGCGATTGTGGCCAGCGCCAACGCTTGGCCATACTTGGCGAAGGCAACATCACTATTATCAACATATTGAGAATTAAACAGTAAGCCATCGCAAAGAACGGCAAGGGTTGTGGGTGGGTGGGACTGCCTCCGCCTCAGGCCGGACGACGGGCGCCCCCCAAAGGGAGGCGCCCGTCCTGTTCAGCCATGCCATCCCAGAAGGAGATCATCATGAAACGCCCCCTCTCGCTCCTTGGAGCCCTGGGCCTCGCCACGGGCGGATTCGCCGCCGCGCCGGAATACGCTCCAGGACTGAAGTTCAGCGGCTTCCTGAACTACCGGTATGAATACACCGAAAACCCTCGCCTCGCCCTCGAAGACGATATGCGCAGCGCCCCTTCGGCCTACGGCAGCGCCAATATCGACGCCAAGAGCAACACCCGCCTGAACCTCTTCCTCTTCGTGGACAACCAGTTCGACGGCCGGACCCGCTTCCATGCCACCCTGGGTGGCGAGCACCTCTCGGGACGGACGACCAAGACCAACCTGGAGGTCAAGGAGGCCTACCTGGCCACCAAGTTTGGCCCTGCCGAGGCCGCCCTGGGCCGTTTCCTGCCCACCGATGTCCCCATGGGCAGCGCCCCCTACATGGACGGACTCCGGGTCTTTGTGGGCAACGACCGGGTCTCCGGAGTGGCCTATGTCACCAAGTTCGGCAACGCCTTCAGCACCCAGACCTACAACCAGTCCGTCTATGACGCCCTGGTGGCCGCCAATCCGGGGCTGGAAGTCCTGGACATGGTCGGCAAGATGCTTTACAGCACCACCGATGGCCCCAACCTCCACATGACCTTCGTCAACGCGGCCCTCAAGGTCAAGCCCCTGCCGGGCCTGACCCTCGGGGTGGGCTACTTCGCCGATGTCACCAGTGCGGAGGACATTCGGACCTACAAGACCACCACCTTCAGCGCCGAATACAAGCACATCCGCAACAACGTCCCCTGGTTCACGGTCTCGGGCGAGTATGGCCGGAACACCGGCGGCGGCGCCAGGGGCCTGAACACCGATCTGGTCGCCCACACGAGCGAAAGCCCCACCGCCTATCAGGCGAAGCTGAAGCTCCTGGGCGCCCACCCCTTCATGCCGGGCACCGGCGGCTTCCACGTCCAGTACCGCAAGGCCGAGTCCGGCTACGACATCCTGGGCATGGCCAGCCCCGAGACCTGGAACACCCCCTTCAACTGGAGCTCGCCTTCCGGCGGCGGCATGGCCGAAAACCACAAGGGCATCGAGATCGGAGCCGAGCTCACCGTCCTCCCCCGCACGGTCCTCAAGGCCGCCTATGGTTTCATGAAGAGCGACAGCGTTGACACCGTGGCCGCCAGGCTCATCCACCCGGTAGGCGGGACCATCAGCCTTGAGGCCCCCAGCACCGACAAGGAGAACTACTTCACCGCTTCCGTGTTCTACCTCTTCTAGGCAGGAACAGCCTGCGGACGATCCAAGCCAGGCCCCGGGGCCTGGCTTTTCCGTACCCGATCATCCACTCAGCGGACCGTTCGGGCCCCCAGGTGAACCGCTCGGAACGGCCGCTTATGCTCAACTCCGCCGCCCTCCATAGTGGTTTCCGGAGGCAACACCATGATCAAGCAGCTGATTCTTCCCCTTTTCGCCATTACCCTTTCCGCCGCCCAGCCCGCCGCCTGGAACTTCGAGACGGAGACCCCCACCCTGGAGCAGGGCTGGACCGCCACCACCGACCAGATCGTCGCAGGCTCCTCCTTCGTCCAGGTCCAGGCCGAGGCCGAGGCTGGAAACGGCAACACCGCCCTGCGCATCCACGGCGAGGCACGCAAGAACAACAGCAGCCCCGTGAAGGAAGTCCTGCCCTTCGCCGGCGCCATCCACTACTTCAGCGCCACCCCCTTCCGCCCCGCCGACTTCACCCAGGCCAGGACCCTGAGCTTCCGGGCCAAGGGCGCAGGCAGCATGGAAGTGGCCCTCTTCCACAAGGCCACCGGCGTCGCCCCCAGCAGCAAGACCGTGAAGCTGGGCGCCGAATGGAAGGAATACCGCTTCGAGCTCTCCTCCTTCAACGTGGACAAGGCTCAGCTCACGGCCATCGCCTTTGGCAAGACCAGCCAGGGCACCCTGGACATCCTGGTGGATGACATCCGGATCCAGTAGCCATAAAGGCACACGAAAGCACCTGCGCAGGGCGGCGGTGATGGGAAGCAGAGGGGCGCTCGTGCCTCAGCCCATCACCGCTCCACGTTTTCCATGACAATGCCTTTTCCCCAAAGAGCAGGATAATACCTGATGCGCGCCCCCGACGCCCTCCGCCAACTCAAGGCCCGGCTCATGAGCCCCTACGCCTGGATCGCCGTGGCGACCTTCGGGGGCATGAACGCCCTCCTGTCCGCCTTCGTAGAGCAGCTAGCCCCCAACCAGTCGCTTTACGGACACATTATGAGCTGGGTGGGCCGGACCGTGGGCGCCATCGGGTACGGTTTCCTCTCGCCCCTCCCCTGGCAGTGGACCGGGGACGACCGGGAGGTCTGCGGCCACTTCCGGGGGAGCCTTCAGGCCATCCTCTTCGGCGCGGCCCTGTATGCCCTGACCGGGGCGCTGGACCTCTCCCTGGCGCCCCACTTCTCACCAGGAGGCCACACCACCCAGATCTGGAATTTGCCCCGGTCGACCTTCCTCATCCAGATCCTCCTCATGGCCCTGGTGGGCCTCTTCATCACCCGTGGCGAGATGCGGGACCGGGAAAGGATCCTGGCCATGAGCGAGCTGCGAGAGGCCAAGTGGGTCCTGCTCCGGGAGCAGATGAGCCCCCATGTTCTATTCAACACCCTCAACACCCTGGCGGAACTGGCCCGACGGGACCCCGCTGCCACGGAGGAGGCCCTCCTGGACCTCTCGGAGATGTTCGAGCGGATGCTGGCCCTGGGGGACCGCACGATGGTGACCCTCGGCGAGGAGCTGGACATCCTCCGGCGCTACCTCGCCATCCAGGGTCTGCGACTGGGGGAGCGCCTCAGGGTGGAATGGCATTGCCCCGCCAACCTGGACAGCCACCGCCTCCCCCCCCTCCTCCTCCAGCCCCTGGTGGAGAATGCCCTGAAGCATGGCATCGCCAGCCATCCGGATGGCGGCACCCTGCGCATCGATGTGAGCCAGCAGAGGAAGGGACTGAAGGTGACCATCGGGAATACCGGACGCCCCCCGGGGAACCGCCGCCCCGGCGCCACCGGCCTCCGCAATCTGCAAGAGCGTCTACGCTTGGCCTACCGGGGACGCGCCCGCTTCAGCCTGGTACGGAGCGGTGAGTGGACCCTTGCCACCCTTGAACTTCCGGAGGAGCCATGGACCTGAAAGCAGCCCTGAAGGTAGTCCTGGCGGACGATGAGCCCATGGCCCGCGCACGCCTCTCGCGCCTCCTCTCGGAGGCGGGCTGCGAAGTCGTGGCGGAGTTCGGCGAGGGCAGCACCCTCCTGGATTACCTAGCCCAGCGGCCCAGGCTGGACGCATTGTTCCTGGACATCCAGATGCCCGGTCCCTCGGGACTGGAGGTGGCGGCGGAACTGCCCTTCCCGCTCCCCGTGGTATTCGTGACCGCCTTCCGGGAGCACTCCCTGGACGCCTTCGAACTTGACGCCGCTGACTACCTGCTCAAGCCCGTGCGGGCGGAGCGCCTTGCCCGCACCCTGGACCGCCTGCGGGAGGGACTGATCCAGCCCCAGGGAGGCAGTCGGGAGGCCACCCAGGTCCCCCAGCGGGTCGTCATCCGGGCCGGAGAGGGCCTGATCTTCCTGGACCTCAGGAAGGTCACCCACTTCGAGGTGGAGGAGGGCGCGGTCTGGGCCTGGAGCGGGAGTCAACGCTTTGCGACCCAGTGGAAGACCCTCCACGAGGTGGAGGAGAGCTTCCCAGAAGCCCTCCTCTTCCGTATCCAGCGCCACCTCCTGGTACGCCCCGAATGCATCACCGGTCTGCGCCCCCTCCCGGGCAACCGCGCCATGGCCCGCATCGGCGAACAAGAACTGGAGGTCAGCCGCACCGCCACCGCTCTGCTGAAGCAGACCCTCGGCATCAAGGGGGAGTTCGGGAAACGGGAGTGATAAACTATTATTCAACCACCAGGGTGCCAACCTTGAGGGTCAGTTCGTGCTCCCCGGTGCTGTCCAGGTAGATCGAGGTCTTGCCGGAAGTGGCGGCGAGGCTGGCCGCACCAGCGGTGGCCCCGGAAACCGGGCTGAGGGCCACGGAGAAGAGAGGCTTGCTGGCGGTCAGGGCCTGGGTGCCAGTCTTCTGGTAGGCGCCCACCTGGAGGTCGGAGCCAGACAAGCGGCTCTTGAAGAGCTGCACGCCGGTGGTCGGCCCCTGGGTGAAGTCGAGGGCACTGCCTTCCAGGGCGTAGGCGTCCGTTGCACCGCTCGGCTGGACCCACTCCGTGCGCGCCGCATTGCAGCTCAGGAACACCGTGGCCCCCTGCACGGCGGTCCCGGTGGGGCCGTAGACACGGAGCAGTAGGGTGCTGCTGCCATTGGTGGCGGAATCCACCTCCACCCGCCAGTCGGAGCTGGTGGCCGAGGCATTGTTGGTATAGGTAAGCACAGGACCGGAACTGGAACTGGAGCCACCCCCGCCGCCGCAGGCGACGAGAAGAGCCAGGGGGAGGGAGGCGGCAAGGAGGAGTGCAGGGGCTCGCATCGGATCTCTCCCTAGTCCAGGTTGTTGAAGAGAAGGGTGGCATCGGACTCATCGATGGTGCCGTCGCCGTTCAGGTCGTATTCGGGCTGGAATCCGGAGGCATCAGTGGCCCTCGAGGTTCCGAAATACCGCGCAAGCCGCGCCAGATCGCTGAGATCGACGCTGCCATCCACGTTCAGATCGTAGGTGATCACCGTGAAGTCCAACGAGGACTGGGAGACCCCGGCGGGGGTCGTGACGCTTATCTTGCCCGTGACGGCCCCGATGGGCACCGTGGCCGTAATCTGAGTGGCGCTGTTCACTGTGAAAGTGGCCGCAACCCCGCCGAAGGTCACCGAGGTGGCCCCCGTGAAGGCAGTGCCGGTGAGGGTCACGGACGCGCCCTCCAGGGCGGAAGTCGGGGTGAAGCTCTCCAGGTTGGCAATCGACGTCGTCGAAGACAGGTTCACGATGCTCACGGAAAGGAGCGCCATGGATGAATACGAGCCCCCCCAGGTCATGGTGTGATCGCTCTCGTCCCAGGTGTCATGGATGTAGACCAGGTTGGAGGAGGAGTCGTTATATCCGACTCCCACCACCGTGTGCCCCTCGAGGTTGAGCATCACGGGACGACCGGCGTCGATCTCCGCCTTGTACTGGGCGTAGGAGAAGCCCCCGGTGATCTGGTTGTCAGTCGGCTGGTTGTAGCACTCGGTGCAGATGTAGCCCCTGGCCTCATAGAAGCGCTTCCTCCCCAGGGTCCCATCCGGCAGCGAATAGTAGGCCATAACATCGCAGGTCAGGCGATCCGCCGACCCAGAGTAGTTGTAGAACGTCGTGGAACCATCCGTGTTGTCGAAGGCGGACTGGCTGGTCTTCATGTAGTCCCCGATGGCATCGCTCCAGGCGTGCTGGGTCCAGGCCCCGGTGATGTAGGGATCGTCCGCCGCACTGTCGTACAGGACCCAGTAGTCGTCGATGGTGCCCTTGGTGGTCCGGCCATCCACACCATTGTGGGAGGCGATCAGGGGATTGTTCGGATAGGTGTCCCCATTCGTATCGACCCAGGTCGCCCAGGAGCTGTCCGTCAGGGGCATGACGCCGGAGTTCGCGGGACCGGTGTACATGTTCGGGAAGCCGTTCCGATCGTAGTATCCGGCGATCATGGCCCCGGACACCGCCGAGCATCCGAGCTCCCAGGTGAAGGCGGGCACCGTCAGTGCATTGATGCCTGCGGCGGAGTTGGGGGTGGGCAGCGAAACAGCCTGGCGCTGGACCTCGAAGCCGCTCGGCGGGGCGGGCGGGCCGCTGATGAGGACCTCTTTGATGATCTTCCCATCGGAAGCGGTGAGCGTGTTGACCGTGCAGTATACGTTCAGCTTCTTCGTCCCGCTCCTCTGAAGACCATTCACGGGGGAATCGCAGAACCCGAAACAGGGGGACAGCGCGAGCCCCAGGATCAGGGGCAGACTTTTCCGGATTTCCGCAATGGGCACTGTGGGCATGACGTCCTCCCGCTTCAGGGGGTGCAAGGGCTGCAATTGTGAGACGGCATACCATCCCATTTTAAGTAAGGGCAAGGAGCCCATGGATCGGCAAGCAGCAAGGCCCATCTGTTTATTTGACGTGCCGAGCGTGCCATTCCCAGGGTGGGGCAGACTGGCACACCCTTTCCGTCTACCCTGTTCATGAGATGTCTTTCGCTTTCTCCATCCCCATCCAGTGCGTGGCCTTCTGGTCTGAAGAGCCCCTCTTTCTCGATAATTATGTTCAATTTATCAACATAGCCCATGGCGCCCCGGATGTGGCCTTCGTGGAGCCCATGACGCGCCGCCGCCTCGGCAGGCTGGCCCGGGCCCTGATCCACTGCGCGGCCCGGGTGGCCCCTCCCCGGGAGCACCGGATGGTCTTCGCCTCCCGACACGGGGACTGCGAGCGCACCCAGGGCTTGATGAAGGAGGTAGCCGAAGGCGTATCCCTTTCCCCCGCAAGCTTCTCGCTCTCGGTCCATAACGCCACCGCAGGCCAGTGGTCCCTCATGAAAGGCAACCAGGGCCCCTGCTCGGCCCTGGCCGCGGGGCCCGACACCTTTGCCATGGGGCTCCTGGAGGCCGCCATGGCGGCAGAGCAGGCGCCGGACCAGGCGGTGCTCTACGCCTTCGGCGAGGATGAGCTGCCCCAGGTCCACCACCCCTTCGTGAAGGATCTCCCGCCACGCCACGCCACTGCCTTCCTGGTGGACGCCAAGGCCAGCTGCCGACTGGAGCTGAGCCTGAACCCGGAGCGCCGGAACCCGGAACCCGCCACCCAGCTCTCCATTGAAATGGTGCGGGCCCTGGCCGAAGGGCGCGACGTAAGCTGGTGCGGCCCGAGGGGCACCTGGAGCCTCCATGCCTCGTAGCCTCAGGCACCTCGGGAAGATCCTGGCCAGCGCTGTCCTCTTCACCTGCCTGGGGGTAGGCGGCGTGCTCTTCAGCCTCACGGTATGCCCGGCCCTCAGGCTCATGCCGGGCACCCCGGAAACCAAGCGACGGAGGGCCACCCGCCTCATCCGTGGGAGTTTCAGGCTCTTCGTCTGGGGACTGGAGGGCTCCGGCATCCTCAAGGTCCTGCCGGAGGATCTGCCCGATACGACCATGGGCGAAGGGGCCATCATCATCGCCAACCACCCCTCGTACCTGGACATCGTGGTGCTCCTGGCCCTCCTGCCCAATGCCGTCTGCGTGGTGAAGGAAGCCGTCTGGAACAACCCCTTTTTCGGCAGCGTGGTTCGCACCGCGGGCTTCATCCCCATCCGGGATGTGGAATCGGTGCTGGAGGCATCCATCCACGCCCTGGAGCAGGGGCTTCCCCTCGTGATCTTCCCCGAGGGCACCCGCACCCCGCTGGGCACCCCCCCACACTTCCACCGGGGCGCCGCCGCCCTCGCCCTCCAGACAGGGAAGCCGCTCCACCCCCTGCTCATCACCGTAAGCCCCCCGCTCTTGGAAAAAGGCGACCGCTGGTATCATGTTCCAGTGCCCACCTGCCGCTTCCGCGTCTGCGGACGAGTGCCCATGGCCTTTGAGTCAGATGGGACCCCACTCCCCCAGCGGGCCAGGGAAGCCACTCAACAACTCGAAGCCTTCTACCAGCGAGAACTCCATGGCCTCTGCCATCACACCCCATGACGTCAAGGTCTTCATCATCGAGGCCCTCGCCCTGGAGGACATCCAGCCCGAGGACATCCAGGATGATGCCCCCCTCTTCGGCGATGGCCTGGGCCTGGATTCCATTGACGCCCTGGAACTGGCCATCGCCCTGCGCAGGAGCTTCGATGTCCAGCTGGCCGAGGATGCCTCGCTGAAGGAACACCTCAGCAGCATTCGGGCCCTCACGGATTCCCTCAATACCCTTACCCAGCGCTGATGCCCGGAGCACCCATGACCTACAGCAAAGAAGAGATCTACGCCAAGCTTACGAGCGTGCTGGCGGAAACCTTCCAGATCCATGCCGAGAGCATCACCCCCGAGTCCAATCTCTTCAATGACCTCGGCCTGGACAGCATCGATGCCGTGGAACTGGCCATCCAGCTCCAGGGCTACACCAAGCGCCGCATGAAGGCCGAGGAGTTCAAGCAGGTCCAGACGGTCCAGGACGTGGTGGACACCATCCACAAGATGCTTCAGGAAGCCTGATTGAAAGCCCTGGAAGGCCTCTTCGCCCGGGATCTCGCCACCCTGGCGGCCCTCACGCCCGAAGGTGCGGCGTCCCTTGGCGACCTGGCCCGCCGGGCCGCTGGCGTCGCCCGCCTGGCGACTTCCGGGGGGCGCTGGCTCCTGGCCTGTGAGGATGCCTTCCGCTTCGCCGCAGGCCTGCTGGGGCTGGCCCAGGCCGGATGCACCATCGTCCTGCCCCCCAATCTCCTGCCGGGCACCCTGGAGGCCCTGGCCCCCGGAACCCAGGGGATCCTGCGGGACGGGGACATCCAGCCAGCCCCCGAGCCCACCCGGGCGCCCATCCCCGACACGGGCCTGGAATTCTGGACCTCCGGGAGCACCGGGACGCCCAAGCGCGTCCTGCGGCGCTTCTCGGAGGTCGTCCGGGAGATCCCGATCCTGGAGGGCATCCTCGGGGGCAGCTCTCCCGGGGCTCTGGTCCTGGGCACGGTTCCCCACCACCACTTCTACGGCCTCCTCTTCCGCATCCTCTGGCCCCTGGGCAGCGGCCGCCCCTTCGCCGCAGAGACCTGCGGGGATCCGGACCGCTACGCAGCGGTGCTCATGAAGGAGCAGGCGCCCATCCTGATCTCCAGCCCCGCCCATCTGGCACGCCTCCCGGAGCTGGTGGACCTGGATGGCTTCGGAACCCACCCCGCGGTCATCTTCTCCTCCGGGGGGCCCCTGCGGCGGGAGGATGCCCTCCGCTGGCGGCGCTGGGTGCCCAACGGAATCCTGGAGATCTACGGAAGCACCGAGAGCGGTGGCGTGGCCTGGCGCAACCCCGCACCGGAACCCGGCTCCGACTGGTGGACACCCTTCTCCGATACGGTCGTGAGCCTGGAGCCCGATGGGGCCCTCCACCTGCGTTCGCCACGCCTTGAGTCCGGCGGGATGCGCATGGAGGACGCGGCCACCCTCCGGGAGGATGCCCGATTCCAGCTCCTGGGGCGCCTGGACCGGGTGGTCAAGGTGGAGGAGAAGCGCGTCTCCCTGGTGGAGCTGGAGGCCGCCCTGGAGGCCCACCCCGCCGTGCGCCGGGCAGCCGTGACGCTCCTGCCGGGGCGCCGGAGCGTTCTGGGGGCCGCCCTGGTCCTGGCCCCCGGCGAAGACAGCTCCCGACCCGAGTCCCGCCTGGAACTCGGTCGGCGCCTGCGCCAGCATCTGGCCCTCCGCTTCGATCCCGCCGCCCTCCCCCGCCGCTGGCGCTTCCTGGACCAGCTCCCTTTCGATGACCGGGGCAAGCTCCGGGCCCAGGATCTGGCGGCCCTTTTCGAAACCTGCGAAGAGGCCCTGCCATGATGCCCCTACCCTCAGCCCTGGAAGCCCTCGCCCCCGGCCACTACCGCTTCCAGGTGGAAGCCGACCACCACGTCTTCCAGGGCCACTTCCCCAAGGAACCCATCGTTCCCGGCCTGGCCCAGGTGGACTGGGCCATCCAGCTGGGCGAACGGGACTACGGCCCCCTGGGGGCCTTCACGGGCATCAGCAACCTCAAGTTCCAGCGGATCATCGTGCCGGACGAAGCCATCGAGCTGCGGCTGACGCCCAACCCTGTCAAGCACACCCTCGCCTTCGAGTTCCAGGGCGCCGACGGGCGCAAATCCTCCGGAACCCTCACCTTCGAGAGCCGCCCATGAAGTCCTACCTCCGCTCCGAGATCACCCTGGAAGTGCCCTTCCACGACGTGGATTCCATGGGCATCGTGTGGCACGGCCACTACGTCAAGTACCTGGAGATCGCCCGCACGGCCCTGATCCGCAGCATCGGCCTGGACATCCCCCAGATGGAGGCCGTGGGAAGCGTCTGGCCCATCGTCTCCTGCGAGATGAAATACGTGCGCCCCCTTCGCTACGGCCAGAGCTTCCGGGTGCGGGTGGACCTGCTGGAGCACCAGAACCGCATCAAGATGGGCTACCTGCTCACCGACGCGGCCAGCGGCGAGGTGCTGAACCGCGCCACCACGGTCCAGGTGGCCGTGAAGGCCGACACCGGGGAACTGATCTTCGAAACGCCCTCGGGCCTCTTCGACCACCTGGAACTCCAGGACCTGCCATGAGACGCCTCGCCCTCGTGGTCCTGGCCGCCCCTCTGGCCGCCCAGACCGCAGATGCCCTCACGGCCCACCTGCGAAATACCCCCCTCCTCCACGCGGACTTCACCCAGACCCGCCACCTCAAGGCCCTCACCCGCCCCCTGGTTGCCAGGGGCACCGTGGTGGTGGACCGTCAGCGGGGGATCATCTGGCAGGTTCTCAGGCCCCTGAACCTCACCTACGTGGTGACCCCCCAGGGGGTCCTGGAGGTGGGGCCCGATGGCCGAAGGAAGACCCAGACCACCAAGGACGCCCCCATGGTGGCCCAGATGGGACGGATCATGCAGGCCCTCGCCGAAGGGCGCTGGAGTGTGCTGGAGGACTACTTCACCCTCAAGGCCCAGGGCACCCCGGGGCGCTGGGAGATCCGCCTGAGCCCCAAGCCCGTGGCGGCCTCCTTCATCAAGTCTGTGGTGGTGAAGGGCGGCAGGGTACTGGAGCGCTTCCAGATCGAGGAGCCCGGCGGGGACCACTCCGAGGTGGTCTTCGGCGCACCCAGACTCGATCAGCCCCTGAGCGAGGCCGAGGCCCGCCTCCTGAACCTGAAGTGATGCGCCTCCGGGGCTGGATCTGGATCCTGGTGCTGGCTCTCCTGGGCAGCTTTGCCGCCCTGCGGATGCGCAGCGGCCACGCCATCGAAACGGACCTCCTGGCCATGCTCCCGGCGACGGAGCGCAACCCGGTGGCCGAGGATGCGGTGCGGAGCCTGGCCCAGGCCAGCGGAAACCGGGCCATCTTCCTGGTGGGGGGTGCCGAGCCGGAGCGCAGCAAGGCGGCGGCCCTGACCCTGGCCAAAGACCTGGAAGCCTCCCAGGCCTTCCCCCAGGTGCAGGGGACCCTCAAGGATGTGGATCCCGGTGTGGTGCCACGCTTCTACACCCCCTACCGCTTCGGCCTCCCGCCCCAGGAAGCCACCCCGGATGACCCGGAGGCCCTGCTCGAGCATCTCCAGGCCCGCCTGGCCTCGCCCCAGACCGCCTCCTTCGGGCTGGGGCTGGCCCAGGATCCCCTGGGGCAGATGGAGGGATTCCTCGCCCAGCTCCCCCTCAATTCCAGCCGCATGCAGATCCAGGACGATCTCCTGGTGCTCCAGGGCAAGGACGGGCTCTACGTCCTCTGCACCGCCGCCCTGAGCGGTTCCGCCTTCGACCCCAAGGTCCAGGAGAGCACCCGGCTGGCGGTCGAAAAGGCCGAGAAGCACCTAGCCCAGGCCTTCCCAGAGGTGAAGCTCCTGCGGACCGGGGCCGTCTTCTACGCCATCGACGCCCGCACCCGAGCCGAGCGCGAGATGCACCTGATCTCCGGGATCAGCCTGGTCTGCATCTTCCTCCTCCACCTCCTGGTCTTCCGCAGCCTGCGCCACCTCCTCCTGGGCCTTGCCAGCATCGGGGCGGGGCTGGTGACCGCCGCCGCCGTATCGCTGATCTTCTTCGACAAGCTCTACCTCCTCACCCTGGTCTGCGGGGCCAGCGTCCTGGGGGATGCGGTGGACTACTCCTTCCTCTACTTCGCCAACCACTTGGCCTACAGCGGCGAGGGGGGACCGCCCCCTCGCCAGGTTCGCTCTTCGTCCCCCCTCGCGCTCCCCCACGCGGTGTCCGAGCCAAGCCCGGACACCGCGTCTGCCGGGAACACATGGGAGCCCTGGGCCGCCCTGCGCCGGATCCGCAAGCCCCTGGTCCACGGCTTCCTGACCACCATGCTGGGCTACCTGGCCCTCATGCTGGCCCCCTTCCCGGGGCTCCGGCAGATCGCCCTCTTCTCCATGGTGGGCCTCCTGGGGGCCTTCATCACCCTCTTCTGCATCCTGCCGAACTTCCTGGCGGAACCGGCCCATCCCCGTCCACACATCCTGAAGGGCATCCGTGGGCTCATGGCCCGGGCCCAGTCCCTGGCCCAGAGCAGGCGGGTTCCCCTCACCCTGGCGGCCCTGGCCCTGGTCCTGGGGGGGCTCGCCCTGCGGGGCCGCATCCATGACGATGTCCAGGGCTTCATCCGCCCCTCCGCCCGCCTCCTGGCGGAGGAAACCCGGATCAGGGAACTGACGGGCTTCTCCAACCAGGGGATCTTCTACCTGGTGGAGGGGACCGATGAGGCCGAGACCCTGGCCCGGGAGGAGGCCCTGGTGGCCCGCCTGCAGCCCATGATCAGCCAGGGCGAGCTGGACAGCCTACAAGCCGTTTCCAGCTTCGTGCCCTCCCCCCAGCGCCAAAGGAGTGAACTGGAGGCCCGTCGACGCAGGGCCCCGGCCCTGGAAAGCGCCCTGAAGCAGCTGGGCATGCGACCCGAGGCCATCCAGACACTACGCCAGGACCTCGCCAAGAACCGCCTGCTCACGGTGGAGGACTGGCTCCAGGCCCCCTTCTCGACCCCCTTCCGGCACCTCTGGATGGGAAAGACCAATCAGGGCACGGCCGCACTGGTGGTGCCCATGGGGACGGCGGAAGGCCCCCGGCTGCGGGAAGTCGCCCAGGGGCTCCCCGGCGTGGTCCTGGTGGACAAGGCCGCCAGCGTCTCCACCATGCTGGCCAAGGATCGCCGCATGGCCACCTGGAGCCTCGGGGGCGCCCTGTTCCTGGTCTGGGGGCTCCTGGCTCTCTGGTACGGGCCCCGGGCCGGCTTCTGGCTCATCGCCCCCCCCCTGGTGGGCATCCTCCTGGCCCTGGCGGGCACGGCCCTTGTCGGGGCTCCCCTCAACCTCTTCAGCGTCCTGGGGCTCTTCCTGGTGCTGGGCTGGGGGGTGGACTACACGGTCTTCCTCCGGGGATGCCAAGGCAGGGACGGCGCGGGCGTCCTGGGCGTGACCCTCGCGGCCTTCCTCACCCTGGTCTCCTACGGACTGCTGGCATTCAGCCACACACCAGCCCTGAAGGGCTTCGGCATCGTGCTGGGCTGGGGCGTCCTGGGGACCTACCTCACCAGCTTCCTCAGCCTGCGGAGCCGCCCATGAAACGCCTCCTGCTCCCCCTCGCCCTGCTCCTCTGCCTGGCTTGCGCCTCCGGCGACAGAATCCGTCTGGGTTGGGACGCCTCCTACCGCTTCGCCCCCACGGGTCCAACCTTCTTCGCCAACCAGCTGGTGGTCGTCACCCTACCCGACGCTTCGGAGCAGAGCTTCCTGTGCACCGTGGAAGCCAAGCCCGACAGCCTTGCGGCGGTGGCCTCCACCCCCCTGGGGCAGACCCTCTTCACGAGCACCCTCAGGAAAGGCGTCGTCTCCACAGAGGCCCACCTGCCCCTGCCCGCCAAGGCCAAACCTGAAATGCTCCTCGCGGCAATCCAACTGGCGGAGTGGCCTGTCGAGGAACTCCGGAAAGGGCTGAGCGGCGATCTGGAGCTGAAGGAGGAGGGCCCCCTCCGCACCCTGCTCAAGCACGGAAGCCCCTTCCTCCTCATCCGCCGAGAGCAAGTGCCGAAGGGCGCGAGGAGTGTCGAAGCCCCGGATTACCGCGTGAAGGTCATGATCATCCCCCTGGAAGAAGCCCCATGAGCCGTCAGCCCGTCTTCCTCTCCAGCCTGGGACTGGTCAACGCCCTGGGCCTGGGCAAGGCGGCAGTCGCCGATGGGCTCTTCCGGGGCGAGACCGGCGGCCTGCGCCTGGAGGAGGGCTGGATGCCGAAGGGCCCCGCCCGCGTAGGCCGGGTGTATGCGCCCCTCCCGGAGCTCCCCCCCGGCTTCGCTGCCGATGCCAGCCGCAGCAGCCGCCTGCTCCTGGCGGCCCTTGGGGAGATCAGGGACGACCTGGAGCGCGAACTGCGCCTCCATGGCCGGGGCCGCATCGGCGTGGTCCTGGGCAGCAGCACCTCGGGCATGGGCGAAGGCGAAAGGGCCGTGGCCCAGTTCATGGAGCAGGGAAGCCTCCCTCCGGAATTCCACTACCGCCAGCAGGAGATCGGCCGCCCCGCCCCCTTTCTGGCGGAATACCTGGGACTCGAAGGCCCCGCCATCACCCTCTCCACCGCCTGCACCTCCAGCGGCCGGGCCATGGCCACGGCCCGGAACCTCCTCCTATGCGGTCACTGCGATGCCGTGGTGGTGGGGGGCGTGGACGCCCTCTCGAAGGTCACGGTGAACGGCTTCACCGCCCTGGAATCCACCTCCCAGGACCTGTGCAACCCCATGAGCCGGAACCGGAAGGGCATCAACATCGGCGAAGGGGCAGCCCTCTTCATCCTGCGCCGGGAAGCCTCGGAGATCGCCCTCCTGGGCATTGGTGAGAGCTGCGACGCCTACCACGTCTCCTCCCCCGACCCCACGGGCGAAGGCGTGGTGCGGGCCATGGGCATGGCCCTGGGTCAGGCCGGGCTCACGAGCAGGACCCCGCTCTACCTGAACCTCCACGCCACCGCCACCCCCAAGAACGATGAGATGGAGGCCCGGGCCGTGGCCAGGGTCTTCCCGGAAGGCATCCCCTGCAGCGGCACCAAGCCCATGACGGGGCATACCCTGGGAGCCGCCGCCGCCACCGAACTGGCCTTCTGCTGGATGGCCCTTCAGGATGCGTGGAATCCGAAGGGGCTCCTTCCCCCTCACCTCTGGGACGGCCAGCAGGACGAAAACCTGCCCGCCCTGGATCTGGTGCAGCCCGGACGTCAAATGGGCGCGGTCCGGACCTGCCTCTCCAATTCCATGGCCTTCGGCGGCAACAACATCAGCCTGGTGCTGGGCAGAAGTATTGATAAATAAACAATAACACAAAGGCTGCGGAGCCTTCCGCTTTCCCGATTACCGACATTGCTCAGCCTAAAAAGACATGAGCTGGGATACAACGGATAAAAGGGATGAAAAACGGCTAACAGAAGGGTTGGCGCTCTGGCCAGGTTCAGGAAGGGAAAGGGGGCGGAGGCACGTTTGCGTGCCATAGCCCCCTTTCCCTTCCTGAACGCGTGCGGCTTTGCCGCGCGCCCCCGCAAAGCGGGGCGGGCCAGAGCGCCTCTGTGGACCATCGTTGCCCGCTAACTGCTTTATCCTGTTCATCTCTTTCATCCCAGCTGGCTTTTCCTTTTTATGCCAAGAGTCCTCCCATCCCCTCGGTCCTGGCTGGAGCAGGCCGATAACCGGGTCTGCTTTTGCAACGGGTCCCGTTTCCCGGCGGGGGCGTGAACGGCTATAATTTTGCAAGCTGTGGTCACGTGAATCTCGAGGTTTCCAGTGCCTTGTTTGTCTGAGGGAGGGCGGATGGGAGCCGCATCAAGAGGTGGACATTCGCAGATCGGGGAGAGCCCCCTGGCGGATGCTACGGCCTTCGTTCCCCACCGCGCTCCCATGCTCCTCCTGGACGGCATCCGCTCCACCAGCGACACCGAAAGCCGTGCCTGGGTCCGGGTGGACCCCAAGGCCTGGTACGCCGACGTCCAGGGAGCCATGCCCGCCTGGTACGGCATCGAGCTCATGGCCCAGACCGTCGCGGCCTACAGCGGCGCCGTCAAACGGAGGCAGGGCAAGCCTCCGGTCAAAGGCTACCTGCTGGGCGCCCGGACCTACACCTCCACCCTCCCGGCCTTCCCCGCCGGGTCAATCCTGGAGATCCAGGGGGTCTACCACTACTCGGACGACAGCGGCCTCTGGGCCTTTGACTGCACGATCACCATCCAGGACCTCCCCGTCGCCACAGCCATGCTGAAAGTGTTTGAAGAAAAATGACCCAGGACCCCAGACCACGCCGCGTTCTCGTGACAGGTGCCAGCGGGCGCCTCGGAAGGGCCATCGCCCTCCGGTTGGCCCAGGACGGCTTCCATGTCACCGTCCACTGCCGCAGCCGCGTCCAGGAGGCCCAATCTGTTTGCGAGGAGATCGCCTCCAAAGGCGGTTCCGCCGATCTCCTGGCCTTCGACCTCACGGATCGGGAGCGGACCCGGGAGATCCTGGAGGCCCATGTGGAGGCCCACGGCGGCTTCTACGGCATTGTCAGCAACGCGGGCATCACCCGGGACAACGCCTTCCCGGCCCTCAGCGGCGACGACTGGGACTCGGTCCTGGATACCAGCCTCAACGGATTCTTCAATGTGGTCCATCCCCTGACCCTGCCCATGATCCGCCTTCGCAAAGGGGGGCGCATCGTGGTCATCTCCTCCGTCAGCGGCGTCATCGGCAACCGAGGGCAGGTCAACTACAGCGCGGCCAAGGCCGGACTCATCGGGGCCGCCAAGGCCCTGGCGGTGGAGCTGGCCAGCCGCGCCATCACCGTGAACGCCGTCGCCCCGGGGCTCATCGAGTCCGAGATGATCGATCAGGTGGTGCTGGACCACGCCCTCCAGGCCATCCCCATGAAGCGGGTGGGCCAGCCCGCCGAGGTGGCGGACCTGGTGGGCTTCCTCTTCTCGGATTCCGCCAGCTACATCACCCGCCAGGTCATCGGCGTCAACGGGGGGCTGGTTTGAACCGCCGGGTCGTCATCACCGGCATGGGCGGCCTCAGCGCCCTGGGCTCGAGCTTCGCTGAGATCAGCGAGGCCATCCGGGCCAAGCGCAGCGGCGTTCGCTACATGCCGGAATGGGATGCCTACGAGGACATCCAGACCCGCCTGGGCGCTCCCATTGACGATCTGCAAGTGCCTTCCCACTACCCCCGCAAGATGGTGCGCTCCATGGGGCGGGTGGCCCTCCTGGGGGTCCGGGCCTCGGAATTGGCCCTGAAGGATGCGGGTCTCCTGGAGGATGCCTCCATCCAGGACGGACGCATGGGGGTGGCCTACGGTTCCTCCTCCGGAAGCCTGGAGCCCATGCTGGCCCTCGCCAGGGGCACCGCAGAAGGTGGCACCTTCCGGGGCATCAGCGCCACGGGCTACATCCAGGCCATGAGCCACACCGCCGCCGTCAACATCGGCCTCTTCTTCGGGCTCACGGGCCGGGTCATCCCCACCAGCAGCGCCTGCACCTCCGGCAGCCAGGCCATCGGCTACGCCTTCGAATCCATCCGCTACGGTCGCCAGGACATGATGCTGGTGGGGGGCTCGGACGAGCTTTCCTTCTGCAGCGCCGCGGTCTTCGACAACCTCTACGCCACCAGCCTGAAGAACGAGGCCCCCAGCACCACCCCGGCCCCCTTCGACCGGGACCGGGACGGCCTGGTGGTGGGCGAGGGCGGCTGCACCCTGATCCTGGAGGAGCGGGAGCAGGCCCTGGCCCGGGGTGCGACGATCTACGCCGAAATCCTGGGCTTCGCCACCACCTCCGACGGGGCCCACGTCACCTCCCCCCAGATGGAGAACATGGCCCGCACCATGCGGCTGGCACTCCGGGACGCCGGGCTCCCGCCCGAGGCCATCGGGTGGGTCAACGCCCACGGCACGGCCACCGAGGCCGGAGATATCGCCGAAAGCCAGGCCACCCTTGCCACCTTCCGGCGGGCCCTGCCCATCACCTCTCTCAAGGGGCACTTCGGCCACACCCTCGGGGCCTGCGGCAGCACCGAGGCCTGGCTGGGCATCGAGATGCTGCGCCAGGGCTGGGTCGCTCCGACCCTGAACCTCGTGAACCCCGACCCCCGGTGCGGAGAGCTGGACTACATCATGGGCGAGCCCCGACCCCTCGCCATCGACACCTTCATGACCAACAACTTCGCCTTCGGCGGGATCAACACCTCACTGGTCATCCGGGTGGAGTGAGGAGAAGCGGAGAGAAACAGAAACTCACGCGGAGGCGCGGGGAGCGCGGAGAAACAGACACCGGATTCAGCGGGCCTTCCGATCCACCTCCGCACCCTCCGCGTCTCCGCGTGAGACCATCTACTCCTGGTCCCCTCCAAACCTCACAGGTCATCCGGCGAAGGTGAGGATCCGCGAGGGCTCCAGGGATCCGTCATTTTAAAGCACCCCGCATCGCCTCGACCGCCTCGATGACCGACTCCACCGGCATGCCTCCCAGGTCGATCCTCCCCTTATGCCTCACCAGCAGAGTGTTCCCGGGGGGTAGATAGACTGCCGGATCGGCGGTGGAGAAGAGGGCCACCAACGGGCAGCCCAGACCTGCGGCGAGGTGCATGGGGCCACTGTCCCCGCTGATCAGGAGGTCCACCGAGGAAAGCAGCCCGGCCAGTTCCAACGGAGTGGTCGGAGGGGCCAGTTCGGAGTCCTTCCCGACAATCCCCTCCGCGATCTCCCTTTCTCCCGGGCCCCAGAGAACGATGATTTCCGCGTCGTAACATTCCCGCAGGTGGACCGCCACGGCCCGGAACCGTTCCGCCGGCCACCGCTTCTTCGAATCCCCGGCACCTGGGTTGATGGCGATGCGGCGAGCCTGGCCCGGCTGACGCTGCCGAGAGGCGGCGAGATGGCCAGCCAGCTGGTAGGAGCGGTCCTCCCCTTGGCCACCCACCAGGCGGGCGGCCTCCAAGCATCGGTCGGACTGGTGGACCCATTCGCGGGATGGCGTCAGGATCGCCCTCTCTCGGCGCGGGTGGCTTCCCGCCACGACTACGCCCGGCATCCGGTCCAGAAAGCGCCGGACATCTCCGCCCCCCCCGAAATCCAGCACCACGTCCCAACCCCGCCTCGCAAGAGCGTCCAGGTCCCGGATACGCTTGAACCAGCCGCGGAGCCCTTTCCAGTTCCTCCGATGCACCGGGATGAGTTCATCGATATGGGAGGGATCCTGGAAAAGCCCAGCCCACTGTGCATGACACGAGAATGCCAAATGGGCCTGGGGCAGCCCTTTCCGGAGGGCCCGCAAGGCAGGCGTGCACATGATGGTGTCACCCAGGAGTCCCCAGGAGACGACCAGGATTCTCTGTTTTGCAGATCCGTCAATTCCCATAGATACTGAAGTTTAGCCGATATTCTCCACGCATGGGATCCGAGCGGCATAAACGGCAACGGGAACCCGGGGATACCATCCAGTCCGTTCACCACTCATCCCTCCCGCCTGCTTCCGCAGGATCAGGCAGACCACAGGCACGCACCTGGATGCTCCGCTTCCTCATCGTCCCCTCCAACAACAGCCTCTCCCATCTGGGCAAGGCCCTGGCTCTGGAGGAGGCCTTGGTACGCCGGGGCCACAAGGTGCTGGTAGCGGTGGGCGAGGCCCATGCCCCCCGCCTGAGGGCCATGGGCCGCCGCGCCGCCGTCCTCCCGGACATCCAGGAGGCCGATGGCGGCGGCTTCCCCACCCCGGCCTGGTTCCGCAACCCGGAGCACATCCGGGCCTGCGTCCTGGCGGAGCGCCAGCTCCTGCGGGAGTTCCGCCCGGACCGCGCCCTGGGGATCTTCCGCTTCACCCTGGGGCTCTCGGCGCGGATGGAGGGCATCCCCTGCGACAGCCTGATCTGCGCCTGCATGCTTCCCGAATCCCCGGAGGTGCTTGGCTTCGCGGCGGATGAGCCCGGCCTGGAGGAACAGCGGGCCATGCTCCAGACCTTCTACCGCTACGCGGGATCCCGCCTGAGCCGCAGCCTGGGGCTGGAGCCGCTGGCGGACATCCGCTCCCTGCTGCATGGCGAGCGCACCTTCCTCTGGGATGTGCCGGAGTTCGCGCCCCTGCCTGAGCTTCCCCAGGTGAAACGGGTGGGCCCCCTTTCCTGGAGGGGATGGCCCCCTTCGCCCCTCGACCTGGAGGCCCTCCGGAAGGGCCCCGAGCCCCTGGCGGTCCTCTCCTTCGGGACCTGCGTGGGGAGTGCCGAAGTCGCGGAGCAGGTCATCGGCGCCCTGCGCCGCCTGGGCTACCGGGTGCTGGTGGCGGCGGGCGGACAGGAGGCCCTGTTGGAGGGCCCCCCTGATCCCGGCGTGATACGCGCCGCCATGGCACCCATGCACCAGATTCTTCCCATGGCCAGCCTCATGGTCTGCCACGGGGGGCAGATGACGGTCTTCGAAGCCCTCGGGCACCGGGTGCCGGTCCTCGTGATCCCCTTCCAGCCAGAACAGGCCCAGAACGGCGTGGCCCTGGAGCGCATCGGCTGCGGCGGACGCCTGGTGCCGCCGACCCCCTACGTCTTCTCCCAGGGCGTCTACCTGAGAGCCCTCGGCGGACTGGGACCGAAGGGCCTGGAGCGGGCCATCCGGGAGCGCCTGGAGACCCCCGGCCTGGCAGGATCCCTGGCGCGCTTCCAGGGCATCCTGGCCAGCAGCCCAGGCGTGGCGGGGATCTGCGAGGGCCTGGAGGGCCCTCCATGACCCGGGGCGTCCTCCTCATCCACGGCTACTCCGGGTCCACCGGGCACCTGGCCCCCCTGGCCCAGGCCCTCCGCCAAACCCTGCCAGCGGACATCCAGGTGATCCTGCCCGCCCTGCCGGGACACGGCGCCACAGCCCCACCGCCCTTCGACCGGGAGGCCTTCCGGGCGGCCATCCGGGCCGCTGCAGCCCCCTTCGATCAGCTCGCCGTGGTGGGGCACTCCACCGGAGGCACCCTGGCCCTGGACGCAGGACTGAATCCCCGGCTCCTGGTGCTGGCCGCCACGCCCAGAAGCCTTGGTATCGAGGATGCCGCCCGATGGGAGGCCCACCGCCAGGGCCAGGCCCCCCTCCCCTTCCTGGGGGTGGCCCGCATGGTGCGCCTCATCCAGGAGATGGGACGCCTCCCCCTGGAGGGCCCCACCCTGAGCCTTCAGGGGGATGCCGACGGACTGGTGGATCCCCTCACCCGGTGGGAGGGCCCCGGATTGCGCCGGGTGCTCGTACCCGAAGGCCCCCATGACCTCTTCCGGGGCGCGGGCGCGACCTTCGCCATCGACGTGGTCCTGCGGGCGGTGCGAGCTGCCCTGGGGGATAGCCCCCTGGACCGCAATCCCAGCTCCCTGGAACTGGCCGGGCAGGCGCCGGAACTGCCCCTGGAGCCCGCCTGGGAACCCCTCTTCGCCAATATCGAGATCACCACCCGCTGCCACCTGGCCTGCCCCCACTGCGCCAGGACCCGGGACACGCGCCCAGGCGAGGACATGCCCCTGGCGCGCTTCGAGCGGATCCTGGACCTCCTGCCCAGCGCCCGACGCATCACCCTGGTGGGCCTGGGGGAGACGCTCCTGCACCCTAAGGCGGAAGCCATGGTCACCGCCGCCAAGCTCCGGCACCGCCATGTGGGTCTGGTGACCAGTGGCCAGTTCCTGAGCCAGGGAAAAGCCACCGCCCTGGTGGAGGCGGGACTGGACGCCATCGCCTTCAGCCTGGACGCCGTGGAGCCCGGACTGGTCCAGCGGGTGCGGCCCGGCTCGGAGCTCCCGACCATCCTGGCCAACATCCGAGCCTTCGGCACCTTGGCGCCCGGGGTCTCACGGGCCGTCTTTTCCGCCGTCTCCCTGGACACCGCTCCGCACCTCGAATCCCTGGCGGAGGCGGTCACCCAGCTCGGGGTGCAGGCCTGGATGCTCTCGGATCTCAACTTCACCGCCAACCGGGACCGGGCCCTCTGGGGGCACATGGACGACACGCTGCGCCAGACCATCGCCAGGGCCATCAAAAAGGCATTCTCTAGGGGCATACCGGCCCTCACGGTGCGGGGCCTGGAGGCCCTGGACCTGTCCAGCACCTATCGGCAGCACCTCCTCATCCCCCCCAACCAGCTCTTCGAACGGGCGACGCGGCACACCCACTGCCACTCCCCCTGGCAGACCCTCCCCATCGCCGTGGACGGCACCCTCACCCTCTGCGACTGCCAGCCCGAAGCACGGATCGGCAACCTGCTGACGGACCCCTTCACCCCCCTGTGGCAAAAGGGCTGGGCCGAGCACCGGAGAAGGATGCTGGAGGATGGGCCGGAGGTGTGTCTGGGCTGCCCAAGGTTCTGATGCCCCTTTGCCATCACATAAAGATTCAATAGCAACTTCCACCACCAAGCAACCCCGCGCGGCGGGGTTGCTTGGTGGTGGAATTTACTCTTTATTTCGAATGCGTATAATGGGCGACTACAGAGCCTTTTCCAACGCCTTGGCACGCTCTCCGGGAGCGGGATGACTGGAGAAAACGCTCTTGTCATTCCCGAACATCGTCTGGAGCTTGCGAAGGGCGCTGACGGCGGCCTTGGGGTCGTAGCTGTTAGCAGTCATGAACTTCAGCGCGAACATGTCGGCATCGAGTTCCTGTGACTGGGAGAACTGGCTGTGCACCAGCTTCTCCGCAAGGTCTCCGAGGGCCGACTCCGACAGCGCGCCAGCCGCCTGATTGCCGCTGGCCGCTGCCCCCTTGCGGGCGGCAGAGGTCGCATAGGCCGTCTGCAGAGCCTTCTTGCTGTGCCCGAGGCTCACATGCCCGATCTCATGCCCGATCACATAGCGGATTTCATCGTCCGTCATCACGTTCATCAGCCCGGCAAAGACCCGCACCGTACCGTCTGCCATAGCGAAAGCATTCACATCCTTGACGAGGTAGACCTTGATATCCAGGTCCAGGCTCTTGTCCACCTTCATCCCCTTCGTGATCCGGGCGAGCCGGACCCCGTATTTGTCCTTGGGGGAGGCCACCTCGTTCAGCTTGTCGTATTCCGTCTTGGCTGCAGATGCGACGGCTTTGACATCCTGGTCGGACATGCTCACCGACTTGACAGCATCCGCCCCGGCGCCGACCATCTTCCCGAAATCGATCGCAAAGGCCCCCTGAGTAGCAAAAAGGACCCATGCGATCGTGACAGAAGCCGTCCAGTTCATGATTATCTCCTATATTGAATACGCCCCCCGAGAACAGAGGGGAAAGCGTCACGTTTGAACTTATGAGCTAGCGCCCGGGATAGAACACCGCACCCGCAGATGGCTTCAATTATTACATGAATTATTTCATAAATCAACCACCTTGAAGCAAAGTGACGCCAAGGGCATTCACGGCATACTGGGTCACCCCCCCCCTGGAGGCCTTTCTATGAGATGTGCGCTCCCAGCCCTGTCGCTGCTGCTCTTTACGGGCTGCATGGCTCCGCAACTGGACACCAAGACCGCCCTCACCTGGCTGGACTCCGCCGATCAGGCACCCGCCATCGATGTCGGGGGCCACTGGGAGAGCGTCAGACCCTTCATGGCGGGGGGCTGGGGTAGCGGCGATTGGGTCCAGTCAGGGGCCAGGGTCATGGGTTCCCTGGGGCTCTACAACGTGGAGGGGCGGGTCTCCGGACGGAAGCTCTATCTGGTGCTGAGTTCCATGCGGAGGGTCCACTACACGGCAGTCCTGGAACCTGCGGCGGATGGCTCCCTCCAAGGCCTGGCCACGGGAAAAGCCTTGCCGGATTCCCCGGAGTCCAGGACGGCGGAGCACTGCCCCATGGCCTTGCAACGGAGCCAGGGTGAAGTTCAGGCCAACCAGAAGCCATAATTCAGCAGGAACAACCAACCGCCGACCCGCGTGGGCCTGGCATCTGATCGGAGAGACCCATGTCCAAATTACGTGCGAAACGGAGCAGGACCTGGATTGCGGCGCTGGGCGCCCTGCTCATCCTCACCGGCTCCTTCGGCTGTGTCGTAGGCCAGAAGATCGACCTGACCTACACCCCGGACACCACCTTCACTCCTGGCCAGGCCCAGCCCTTGACCGTGGCCGTTGCGGACCTCCGCCCCCATGTGAAGAACAGAGAGAAATCCCCGGCCTACCTGGGGCGGCTGCGCGGCGGTTTCGGTAATCCCTGGGACGTGACCACGGAGGGGGATGTCCCCCTCGATCAGCTCTTCCGCGTGGGCCTGATGGCCGACCTGGAGGCCATGGGCTTCAAAGCCCATGAACCCCAGGGCCCCAAGACCGTGAAGGTGGAGATCCTGGATTACGATGTCGATGGCATGATCAATGGCGCCTTCAGGTACGAGATCAAGGTCCGGGTCCTGGATGGCACCGGTGCGCAACTCTTCGAAAACACCCTCAAAGAGGACCGCGCCATCAGCGGCAGCTTCTGGACAGGAGCCAAGGGAGCCCTCCAGAAGAACGTCCCCCTCATCCACGCCGAAGTCATCCGCAAGATCACCCGGGAGAAGAGCTTCCTGGAGGCGATCCAGTAGGGCTCAACCCCACCAGCTCATTGGGTGAAGCCCTCGAAGGTGTTCACCCGATGACGCCACTCCGCTTGGCTCTGGGCTTCGCCTTGGTGCCGGGGGCTTTCTTGACCGGGGCGGCCTTTCTCGGGGAATCCGATGCGGTTTTGGGCTTCTTCACGGCCCTTTTCGGCACCGCCTTGGCTTCGACAGAAGCCGCCGCCTTCGCCCTGGGCCCGGGCTTCTTCCGGGCCTGGGCCTTGGGTTTCGCGCTGGGTACGGCCTCCGCCATCTCCAGCCCGAAGAGCTCCGCCAGATCATCCCCTTCCAGCACCAGATCACTGGGGGCGGGTGCCCCCAGGGGCATATCGCTGGCGGCGTGGGCCAGGAGTTCTGCGGGGTCCACCCCCCTGAGCAGAAAGAGCAACTCGGGCTTCTCGTCCAGGCGGGCACCGACGCCGTAGAGCGTTGCCGCCACGTGCTTGCACATGTCCGCCCAATCGGGGCAGGAACAGGAGAGTTCGATCTCGGCCGGGGAGGGGAAGAGTCCCTTGCCCTCCTCGCAGACCCGCTCCATGACCCCCTTGGAGAAGCGCCCCTGGAGCAGTTCCACCAGGGAATCGATGGCGCCGGAGCAGTCCTCGCAGAGCTTCTGCCACCGGGCTTGGGGCAGGGGATCGATGGTGATGGCCACCCGGTAGATGGAAGAGCCGCTGACCCGGGCCTCGATCTTCCCCCGCAGGATCTGGAGGTCCACAACGGAACCGTTCCGCACATAGGTCCGCCCCCGGGGCAGACGGTTCGAGTAGTCACTGTACCGTTCCAGGTTCTCGCACCAGGCCTTGCCCCAGAAGGTCGAGGCGATGCTGCGCCCCTCGATCCTCACGGGGGAGATCACCTGCCCCTTCTTGGCCAGCCTCTCCATCTGGCGCTGGGCCTTGGCGCGACGTTCGGCCACGGGCACGTATGGGGGATATCCATAGGACATGGTTCAGCCCTCCAGGGCGGCGTTGAGGTCGAGGGATACAAGGCGCAGGAGTTCATCATCCCGCATCTCCGTGAGGTTCAGCTCGGCACCGCCCTCCAGGAGCTCCTGGCTGAGCTGACGCTTGGACTCGATGAGGGCGTCGATCTTCTCCTCCACGGTGCCCCGACAGATGAACTTGTGGACCAGGACATTGCGGGTCTGGCCGATGCGGAAGGCGCGGTCCGTGGCCTGGTTCTCCACCGAGGGGTTCCACCATCGGTCGAAGTGGATGACGTGGGAGGCCGCCGTGAGGTTCAGCCCTGAGCCCCCGGCCTTGATGGAGAGGACGAAGAAGGGCACGGTCTCGTCCTCCTGGAAGCGTGCCACCAGATCCTTGCGCTTCTTCACCTCGGTCTCGCCGTGGAGCACCAGCCCCTTCCGCCCGAAAACCCCCGCCAGGAAGGCGGCCAGGGGTTCCGTGGCCTCCTTGAACTGGGTGAAGACCAGCACCTTCTCCTGGCGCTCGGCGATCTCCTCGCAGAGCTCCCGCAGGCGGGCGAACTTGCCGCTGCCTTTCTCATCCCAGGCCTGCCCCCCGACCCACTGGGCACTGTGGTTGCAGATCTGCTTGAAGCGCATGAGGTAGGCCAGCACCAGGCCGCGCCGCTCCATACCCTCGGCGCTCTCCAGACGCTGGACCATCTCCGTTACGGCCTGCTGGTAGAGGGCCGCCTGGGAGCGGCTCAGGCCGCAGTAGGCCTTGAGTTCGGTCTTGTCGGGAAGATCGGAGATCACGGACTTGTCGGTTTTGAGACGGCGCAGGATGTACGGGCGCACCAGATTCCGCAGGGGTGCATAGGTCTGGCGCCTGGCCAGATCCTTCGAATAGGCGGTGAAGGCCTTGGCGTGGCCCAGGAGGCCCGGATTGATGAAGTCGAAGATGGACCAGAGATCCCCGAGACGGTTCTCCACAGGGGTTCCCGTGAGGGCGATGCGGGCGCGGGCCCGGAGCTGCTTCACGGCCCGGGTCTGCTTGGCTCCGGGGTTCTTGATGGCCTGAGCTTCATCCAGGATGGCCAAGTTCCATGCGGTTTCCGACATCCAGGGAATCCGCAGCAGGGTTCCGTAGCTGGTGATGACGAGATCCAGGCTCTCCAGATCCTCGGGACGATTCTTCAAGGGGGTGGCGCTGAGGGCAGACGGGGTCGTCGGGCTTGGCCCGGACACCCCGTGGGGAGCACGAGGGGGACGCAGAGTGAGCTTTGCGAGCGGGCGGTCCCCTTCGTTCAGAACTGACGGGTGGATGATCCGCACCGCGAGGCTCGGCGCGAAGCGTTCCAGCTCCGAAGCCCAGTTGGCCAGGAGGGAGGCCGGGGCCACCAGGAGGCTGGGACCGCGCTGTTTGAGGCTGAGCAGCAGGGCGATGATCTGGATGGTCTTCCCCAGCCCCATGTCGTCCGCCAGGCAGGCCCCCAGGCCCAGGCTGGAAAGGAGGTGAAGCCAGCGCAGGCCCGCCTGCTGGTAGGGGCGGAGGGTGCCCTTCAAGGCTGGGCCGGGGTCGATGGCCGCCAGGCTTTCCGGGGAGCGAAGGCCCTTCAGGAGCTCCTCCAGCCAGGGGCCGGCGGTGATCCGGGACCAGTCGGCGGCCTCCTCCATGGCCTCGGCCTTGCCAATGGCCGCCCCCGACAGCATCCGCATGGCCTCCGCGAAGCTCAGACCGCCCTTGACGGCCAGACACTGGGCCTCTTGGAATCGGGCCATGGTGCGTTCCAGACGTTCGGGGTCCACCTCCACCCACTGCCCCCGGATCAAGGCCAGGCCCTGGGTGGCCTTCAGGAGCTCCTGGACCTCGGTTTCGGTGAGTTCCTCGCCATCCAGGCTGAGGGCCAGGCTGAAGTCCAGCATCGCCGCCAATCCGAAGGCGGAGGGGGCCTTGGTACCCACACTGGCGCTGACCTGGGGCCGCGAGGGTCGCCCCGCCTTCCAGGTCGCAGGCATCCGCACCACCACCCCGGCGTGCTCCAGGTGCGGCACATCCCCCAGGAACCGGAAGGCCTGGGCCGGAGTCCAGCGCAGGGGATGGAAGATCTCGCCCCCATCCACCATCCGCTTCAGCCAGGGGCACCGCTCCGCCGCCCGCTGCACGGGCACCAGCAGGGAAAGGAGTCGATCCTTGTTCGAGGCTCCGGCGTAATCCCGGAGGGCCTGCCCCAGGGGAAGGTGCTGAACCTTGCCCGTGCTTGAAAACTGCCCGGTATAGGTGGCCAGAAAGGCGAAGGGGTGGTCCTCATCCTTGCGGTTCTCGGCAAGGTTGAAGTTCACGCGCCCCACCCGGTTCCAGGCGGGATTGAGGGACTTCAGGAAGTCCTGGAGAGAGGTCCGGGAGGCGGAGTGGAGGGCATGGAAGGCCCGATCCATCTCCCCCCAGAGGGCGGCCAGCACCTCGACGGAGAGGTACTCGCCCCCGGGCATGGGGGGCGCGGTAAGCAGGATGGAGGGGAGATCCTCCGGTGGCGCAAGCCTGGGAGGCGCCTCCTCACCCTCGGGCCGCAGACAGAGGGCGGCCACGTAGCGGGCCCCGAAGTCCCGCCAATAGGCGAGCACCGGGGGCAGCAGCGATCCGATCTCCCGGGCCCCCAGGAGGAAGAGCCCGGCACCGCTCCCCACCTCGAAGTCGCCATGCAGACTCGCAGCCAGGGATGCATCCAGCCCCTCCTCCGGAGCCCCAGGGTGCAGGTGCCCTCGGGGGCTAAGCCAGAGGCTCATCGGAAGCTCACAGATCCGCAGCCTTCACCCGGCTCCTCCACCAGGAGCCTGATCCCCCCATGCCCCTGGGTGCCCAGAAGGATGCTTGCGGCCGCCACATCGAAGCCGATCGCCGCAGGCCCATGGCCGTAGACCTGGGGGAAGCTCCCTCCGGTGGGCAGGGTCGATTCCTCTACCAAGCCAAGCTCAACCTGGCAGAGTTCCGCCCGAGCCCCCTCCGGGGCCCTGGTCAGCAGGAAGAAGGCGGCGCCCTCACCGGGCACCAGAGAGGTTCCGTGATTCTTGAGCCAGGCGTAGCCCATGACCTCGGAGAGCTCCTCCACGCAGCCCACCAGCACCTGGGTCGCCCGGCCCTCCTCCAGCCAGAGCTTGGCGGTGAAGAGGGCGGCGAGCACCGAGAGGCGCCCCTGGGAGAGGGTGACGCAGGGGCCATCGGCCCCCAGGAGGATGGCGAGGTGGGCGGCGGCGGCGTTGTGGAGGGAGTTGGCGAAGTGGATGGGGGAGGCGCAGGCATCCCCCGACTCGAAGAAGCTGTCCAGGAGGCCCAGGGTCGATCCCGTGGCCCCCTGGCCGCTGGCCAGGATGAGGCCTGTGCCCTGCAGCCCACCGGGAGTCTGCCCCCCATCCTCCAGGGCCAGGCAGGCCCCCAGGAGAGCCATGCGGGCGAAGCCGTCCACCCGGCGCAGGGCGCGCTTGGGAACGTAGTTGTCCAGGGGAGCGGTATCCGCCCGGTAGGCGGGGAGCTCCACCATCCCCTGGCCCGTGGGCACGGCAAGGCTCCGGGGCGCCACTGCCCCGGCGGCGAGGGCGACCTCCAGGGCAACCCGGCCGCAGCCGAAGCCCCCCACCACGCCGATGCCATGGATCCAGACACTCATGAGGGCGCTCCGAACACCAGGGCGGCGTTATTCCCGCCGAAGGCCAGGGAGGTGGAAAGGGCGGCCCGCCCCTTCACGGCCTGCACCGCTTCAGAAGGACTGCTGCCGATCTCCGGGTCCGGCATGGCGAAGCCCGCGCTGCCGGGGATCCACCCGGCCTCCAGGGAGGCCACGGTGAAGGCCGCCTCGACGGCCCCGGCGGCCCCCAGGGTGTGCCCCGTATGCCCCTTGGTGGAGAAGTAGGGCACCCCGGGCAGGAGATCCGCCAGGACGCGCCCCTCCACCCGATCGTTGTCCGGCGTGCCGGTGCCGTGGGCATTCACGAAGGCCAGTTCCGCCCCGGCCACACCGGCCCGGCCAAGGGCATCCTGGATGGCCCGGCGCAGCCCGGCCCCCTCGGGGTGGGGGGCGGTCTGGTGGTGGGCATCGCAGGCTGCGCTGTAGCCCAGGACCCGCGCCCGCGCTCGGCCGCCCCGGCGCCGGAGGCTCTCCTCGGATTCCAGAACCAGCACCGCCGCGCCTTCGCCCAGATTGAGGCCCTTGCGGTCCCGGTCGAAGGGACGGCAGGGCTCGGGGTCCACGATCTTGAGGGCGATGAAGCCGTTGAGGGTGATGCGGCTCAGTTCATCCGTCCCCCCCGCCAGCACGATGTCGCAGAGCCCAGCCTCGATCCAGGAGGCCCCGAGCCCGATGGCATCGGTGCCGGAGGAGCACGCGTTCACGACCACCTGGCAGGGGCCCTTCAATCCGAAGGTCCTGGCCAGCACCGCCGCCGGGTTGTTCCGGAAGACCCGCTCCAGGGGGGCGAGATCCGGATCCTCACCGTTCCTGAAGGCCTTACAGAAGGGCTCGTCGCTGAGAGCGCAGCCCACGGTGGTGCCCACGCAGACGCCAATCCTGCATATACTTATTATCGATTCATTTATTCCAGCATCCCCCAGGGCCTCCCGCGCCGCCGCCAGGAGAAGGGCGCTGGTGCGCAGGAGCTCGGGGGGATGGCCGAAGTCTGGCACCTCGAAAACCGGGTAGGGCACGGCGTGGCTGGTGTGGATGCGCACCGGGGGCACCGGATGCCGCAGACCGGAGCGCAGGCCCTCCATGCAATCCGGCAGCGTGCCTCCGGCGGCGCAGAGGCAGCCCAGGCCCGAGACCGCGGCCTTCATGCAGCCCGGTTCCGGTCGATGTACTCCGCCAGGGCGCGCACCGAGGCGAAGGCGGCCCGGCTCTCCTGCATGTCCTTGATCTCCACCCCGAAGTGCTTCTGGACCAGGATCACCAGCTCCACAGCATCCAGGGAGTCCAGGCCTACCCCCTCCACAAAGAGGGGCATGTCGTCCTCGAAGGCTTCGAGTTCCAGATCCTCCAGATTGAGTTCGGTCTTGATCAGGCGCTTCAGGGCTTCCGTGGTTTCCATCTCAGGCTCCGGCACGATCTCTTCGTTCAGGCGTCGGGGCCCACATATCGAAGAAGTTGAAGAAATGATAAGGGAAGTCCCGGGTGAATGCCTCCAGGGACGCGGCAAAGACCTGGACGTACGGGCGGAAGTTCCCGCTGCGTCGGCCCAGGCCAGGGGGAACCCGGATGACATCGGCCACCCGCAGTTCGTACCGGTTCATGCCCGGTTTGTAGGGGAAGGCCACGACGATGGGCGCCCCCGTGAGGGAAGCCAGCTTGAAGGGGCCGTAGGGCAGCTCCACGGGGGCCCCCAGGAAGTCCGCCTCCACCGTGGGGCTGGTGTCCCCCAGGACCCGATCCCCCATGACGCAGAGCACCTCCCCCCGCTGGAGGATCTGCAGCATCTCCAGGGAGCCCCCCAGGAAGGTGTCGGGATCCAGCACCCGGAAAGGGGCGGGGCCTTCGCCGTGCTCGAAGTACTGGCGATCCACATCCCCGGGGTTCCGGTGCATGACCACCGTGACCGGGGCCTCCACGATCTTCAGGTTTGCCATGCCCAGCTGCCAGGCCCCCACATGGGCCGTCACCAGGATGAGCCCCTTCCCTTCGGCCAGGATGCCGTTGAGGGTCTCCCGCCCCGAGAAGGCGGTCTCCAGGGCCCCCGGCCCCAGAATCCCCACCGCCGCCCGATCCACCAGCACCCGGGCCAGCTCCCTGCTGAGACGCCAGGCGTCCACCGGGCGGGCATGCCCGAAGCGATGGGAGAGGTAGGGACGGCACTTGGCCCGCACCGAGGGCTTGGCCAGGACGTAGTAGAGGCTCACCAGATCGGCCATCCAGTAGGCGGGCCTCCGCCCCAGGTGCCGGATCAGACCATAGAAGAAGCGGTGCTGCCATGCGGCCCCCAGGCTCCGGCCTGTCCAGGCTGGGGCCTTCATGAGCTCTCCTGGATCCGCTCCGTCCTGCGGGTGAAGGCCAGGAAGCCCCTGAGGCCCCCCAGGAAGCGGAGCCAGCTGTCCGGCGACTTCCAGAGCATAGTGACGTAGCCCCACAGCACCTTGGGGCGCCGGAAGTGCCCCTCGTAGAAGTCCCGGAAGAGCTGCTCCAGGCGCTCCCGGGTCATGCCCTTGGTGACGAACTGGAAGTGCATGCAGTCCATCTTCGCCCAGTCCTCCTCGAACTCGCCCTCCTCGTGGATGGTCTCGTAGAGCGGCGAGCCCGGGAAGGGCGTGAACTTGGCCAGATTGAAGTCGTCGATGGGCAGGGAGAAGACGTAGTCCATGCTGCGCCGGATGCTCTGCTCGGTCTCCCCGGGCAGACCGATCATGAGGAGCCCCTTGGTGCGGATCCCCGCGGCCTTGATCATGCGGATGCGCCCGGCGAGCATGTCCAGGTCCGGGTTCTGGCGGTGGTGCGAGAGCAGCTCCTGGTCCCCGGACTCGATGCCCAGGCTCATCATCCAGCAGCCCGCCTTCTTCATGTGGCGCACCAGGGTCTCGTCGATATGCTCGGCCCGCACGGCGCAGTTGAAGGACATGCCCAGGGGCTCCTTCAGGAGGCGGTCGCAGAGGGCCTCGACCCGGCCCCGGTGGAAGGTGAACTGGTCGTCGTAGAAGTTGATGTGGCGGATGCCGAAGCGGGTGCGCAGGAAGCGCATGTGCTCGTAGAGGTACTCCGCCGAGTTGTAGCGGAAGCTGCGCCCGAAAACCGAGCGGTCGCAGTAGGAGCAGGCGTAGGGGCAGCCCCGGCTGGAGATGCAGCTGGTGTTGGGGGTGGAGGGGTAGTTGAAGATCGGGAGCTTGTAGGCCCCGGGGAAGCCCTCCAGCTTGTCGTAGGCGGGAAAGGGCAGGCTGTCCAACTCCAGGCCCTTGGGGCGGTAGCCGGTGAAGAGGGGAAGGGCATCCTTCTGCCGCAGGATGAGCCCCTGGACCGCCTCGGCCCCCTCGCCGCCGCAGGCCATCAGTTCGTGGATGGTCTCCTCGCCCTCGCCCACCACCACGAAGTCCACGGCGTCGTAGTCCTCCAGGATCCGTCCCTTGAGGGCCGAGACATGGGGACCGCCAAAGACCGTGCGCACACCGGGCAGGACCGTCCTGGCCAGCTTCGCCAGCCGAACGCCGTCCAGGAAGCTCGAGGTGGTGCAGCTGAAGCCGATGAAGGCGGGCTGTTCCGTGCGCAGGAACTCGGCAATGAGGCTGTCGGAGTCGGGCCGGGCGAAGCAGTCGATCAGGGTGGCGGCGATCCCCCGCTGTTCCAGGTAGGCGGCCAAGCTGGCGATCCCCAGGGGGGGCATGAGGTTGGCCAGCCGGGAGACATCGCGGTTTGCGGCCTCGGCGCTGTACCCCAGGGGGTGCACCAGTAGGATCTTGCGGGGATTCAGCATGGGGATTCCGTCAAAGCGTCTTTTCGGGGGCGGTCATAGCGAATGAGGGTGGGCCAGAGGATGCCCTTGTAGCCCATGCGCTGGAGGATCACCATCTGCTGCCGGGACTTCTCCGGCGGGAAGACGCGGTCCCGCTTGCCGCGGAAGCCTGCCTCGAGCATGGCATTCATGGTAGCGGCATCCAGGCGGGGGGACTGGTAGTAGCAGGGATTCTGGGGGCTGTGCTCCGACCCCACCAGCCCCTCCTCCAGGGCCCGGCGGCGGATGGCGGTGCCCGGGAAGATGCAGATCCCGGAATAGGCGAAGACGACGGTATGGCGGAGCTTCTCCAGATTGGCCAGGCCCTCCCTCACCGTGGCCTCGGTCTCCCCGGGGCCCCCGAACATGACGAAGTGGGCGCAGGGCAGCCGCTCCCCCACGAAGGCCTCGTTCACCGCCACCACCTCGTCGAAGGTGAAGCCCTTGTTCAGGGCCGCCAGGGTCAGGTCCGTGCTGGCGTCGGTTCCCAACTCAGCGGCGAAGAGCCCCGCCCGCTTCATCAAGGCCACCTCCGGGCGACCGAGCCCCTGGGGGCGGATGTAGCAGGACCAGGCGATCCGGAGCTCCCGCCGCAGGATCTCCTCCACCACCTGGAGGTAGTGGCCCTCCCGATCATTGAAGACGCTGTCCGTGAAGAAGACCTGGGGAGCGTCATGCTCCTTCTGGAGCCGCTCCAGGTCCTCCCCCACCTCCCGGGGATCCCGGAAGCGGTATTCCCGGCCCTCCAGGGCCGGGTAGCTGCAGTAGGCGCACGCGAAGGGGCAGCCCCGCTTGGTCTGGAGGTTCACCAGGCCCGAACGCTCCGTGTAGAAGCGCACCAGATCTGGGGCGAAGAGGGGGGAGGCCATCCGTCCAGGGCCCACCCGGCGCCGGATGCGTTCCCCGGGCCTTCCTGCCACCAGGTCAGTCAGGAGCTCCACCATCTGGACCTCTCCCTCTCCCACCACACCGTAGTCCGCCCCGGTGAAGTCGAGGAGTTCCTCGGGCATCAGGGAGAAGGCCGCCCCTCCGAGGACAACCGGGGCCTGGGTGCAGGCCTTCACCAGGGCCACCATGTCGCGCACCAGTTCAGGGTAGTGGGTGGGCGTCAGGGAGTCGCAGTTGTCCAGGTTGCGCATGGACAGACCCACGAAATCCGGGGCGAAGGCCACGAGAGCTTCCCTCAGGCGGGCCCGGTCCGCCCCGACCGCCAGGAGATCGAACTGCTCCACGTGGTGTCCCGCAGCATGGAGCGCCGAGGCCACGCAGGCCATTCCCAGGGGATAGACGGGATAGGGCTCTGTCGCCAAGTTGGTAGAGAGCAGCCAGACCCTGCTCACAAGGCCAGCCCTCTGACCGGAACGAAGGGGGACCGCCCGTTCGCAAGGCTCACTCTCCATCCCCCCTCGTGCTCCCCCACGTGATGCCTGGGCCAAGCCCAGGCATCACGTCCATAGATACATTTCACGTCAGCTCCGATGCCTCTCAGCATAGCGGCCTACTGGCCCTGCATCCTAGTTTGACAAGCCATTCCCCTCGCCTTCATCATCCCGGGATGATCCTTCCACTCTCCATCGCCCACCTCGTCGCGCTGGGTGTCTTCAAGCTCGTCATCCTCCTGCTCTTCATCTCCCCCCCTTGGGCGGCCCTGCCCCTGGGGCTGTACGTGCTGCTCTGCGCCTTTGCGCCCCTCTTCCCCCGCTTCGGCTTCTTTCTCCCCATCCTGAGCCGGGGTTCCCGGAAGCAGCCCAGGGTGGGCCTCAGCTTCGATGACGGCCCGGATCCCGAGGTGACCCCCAGGGTCCTGGACCTGCTGGACCACTACGGCGTCAAGGCCGCCTTCTTCCTGATCGGGGAGAAGGCGCAGGCCCACCCGGAGCTGGTGAAGGAGATCCTGCGCCGGGGCCACGAGGTGGGAAACCACTCCTGGCATCACTTCCCCTTCCTCATGCTGAAGGGTCGCAAGACCCTGCGTCAGGAGATCACCAAGGGCCAGGAGATCCTCAAGACCTTCGGGATCCTGCCCGTGGCCTTCCGTCCCCCGGTGGGGGTCACCAGCCCAGCGCTCTGGCGCATCCTCATCGAGGAGGGGATGTTCTGCCTCAACTTCAGCTGCCGGGCCGGAGACATGGGGAACCGGCGGATCCGCGACCTGAAGGAGCGCGTGCTGGCCAAGGTGCGCCCGGGGGATCTGATCCTGCTCCACGATGTGCGCCCGCCCGAGGGTGGGATCGAATACCTCCTGCAGGAGTTCACGGCCATCCTTGGGGGACTGAAGGCCAGGGGACTGGAAGTTGTCCCCGTGTCCACCCTGGTGGGGCGGCAGATCATGAAGCGGGACGTCGTGAGCGGCACCGCCGCCGAGACCTTCTATGACGACCTGGCGGCCACCTACGACCACGAGCAGTTCGAGACCGGGGTTTCCCTGGCCCGCCGCACCGAACAGGCCCTCTTCGAGGCCCGGCTCCCAGCCCTGCTCAGCGGTCGGGAGCGGGTGCTGGAGATCGGGGCGGGCACCGGCATCTTCACCCTGCCCATCGCCGCGAAGTCGCGGGAGGTACTGGCGGTGGACATATCCCGCAATATGCTGAACCTGCTGGAGGCCAAGACCCGGACAGCCGATGTCCACAACATCAGCACCCTGGCGGCCAATGTGGAAGAGACCCCCCTCCAAGGGCCCTTCGATCTCGTCTGCGCCTTCTCGGCCCTGGAGTATATGCAGGATCTCCCGGCCCTCATCAAGCGCCTGGGGCCCCAGATGGCCCCCGGGGGCAGGATCTACCTCCTCACTGCCCGCCGCTCCCTCTTCCGCTTCTTCACCCAGATCGGCAACGCCCTGCGCCAGGGCCTGTGGCTCCGGGCCCGGAGCCGCCGTGAGATGACCCGGATGCTGGAGGCGGCGGGCTTCGAGGTGGTCTCGATCAGGGGACACCTCCTGCGCTGCTTCATCTCGGGAGGCATGCTCCTGGAGGTGGAGGCGCGGTGGCCGGACGCCGGGGAAGCTGGCAGGGATTGAAATGACGGAGTTTTCCAGCGGCAATATCTCCGTGCATCCCCGTCCATCCCCGGCTGAAAGGCCGTTGGCCGGGGATGGACGGGGATGCACGGGGAGAAAAGAAGACCCTATCGAGCCCTCAGTCCTCCTGGTCATCCCGGTCTACAACCACGCCCGCACGCTGCGGGGTGTGGTGGAAGCTGCGCTGGGTGAGGGTTTCCCCGTGCTGGTGGTGGATGACGGCAGCACGGACGCTCCGCTGGAGACCCTGCGGGGCCTGGATGTGCGCAGCCATCGGCTGGAGCCCAACCAGGGCAAGGGCGCCGCGCTGCTGGCCGCCGCTGGGATCGCCGAGGAGTTAGGCTTCGAGGCCATCCTGACCCTGGACGCCGATGGCCAGCACGATCCTCGCGAAGCCCACCGGCTGGTGGCCACGGCCTCGGACTGGCCCTGCCTCGTCCTGGGAATCCGGGCCATGGAGGGACCCGAGGTGCCCGGGTCCAGCCGCTTCGGCCGCGCCTTCTCCAACTTCTGGGTCCACCTGGAGTGCGGCCTGAAACTCCGGGACACCCAGAGCGGCTACCGCCTCTATCCGGTGGCCCTCCTCCGGAACACCCGCTTCCTCACCCGGCGCTATACCTTCGAGATCGAAGCCCTGGTGCGGGGGGCCTGGGCGGGCCTGCCGGTCCTGGAGGCGCCCATCTCGGTGAGCTACCGGGACCGCATCACCCACTTCCGGATGTTCAAGGACAACCTCCGGCTCACGGGCCTGCACAGCTTCCTGATCACGCGCTCGCTCCTGGGCTGGCCTGCGCGGAAGCTGCGGGAGCCGAAGCCCGAAGTGGCCCTCTGGGAAACCCTGCGCCACCCCATGACCCTGCTGCGGCGACTGGCCACGGAACACGCCTCGCCCATGGAGCTGGCCACCGCCATCGGCCTGGGGGTCTTCATCGGGGCCCTGCCCATCATCCCCTTCGGCATCGCCCTCATCCTCTACGTCCACCACCGCCTGCACCTCAACAAGCTGGCGGGGGTCGCCGCCAGCAATGTCTGCGTCGCCCCATTCGTCCCCTTCCTTTGTGTGGAGGTGGGCTATTTCATGAGGCATGGGAGGTGGCTGACGGACTTCTCACCCCAGGCACTCCTGAACGAGATCCACCTCCGCATCCTGGACTGGGCGCTGGGGTCCCTGGTCGTGGGACCGGTCCTGGGGCTGGTATTGGCGGTACCGGCCTATTTCATCGTGAAGGCGTGGCGGAGATAGGAAGGGGCAATATCGAAGCGGCCTTACTTCCAAGTAATGACATACAACATGTTACATGACTATTTTTAATTTATTAAAATCCTATTTTATCCTGCCTATTCTGTTCAAAGATTTTCAACAGGATGTGCACGAATGGACAGGATAAAGCAGTCAGCGGACAATGACAGCCCGCAGAGGTGCTTTGCCCCCAGCTCATGTCCTTTTCATCTACGGCCCCTAATTCTTGAGTAGCTCAACGCACTCGTTCCACCCGAACTCCCGTGCGTAATCCATGGCGGTCATCCCCTTGCTGTCCTGTACCCCGCGGTCGGCCCCCTGCTTGACGAACAGTTCCACCAGCCTTGGCTGCCCGTAGTAGGCCGCAAGGATCAAGGGTGTCGCGCCAACCGGACAGGCTCCGAACTTCTGCACACTCTTGACGTTGAGCGCAGCCCCCCTTTCCAGCAGCCATTCGGCAGCCCGGAGGTGGTTGTTGTAGACCGCCCAGTGGAGGGCCGTCCATCCCCAGCGGTCCACGTCCGTGGCCTTTTCCCCGGCATCCACGCAAGCCTGCATCTTGACGAGATCACCATCCGCGGAAGCGGTGGAGAGATTGTCCCCGGCCTGCACGCCGAAGCCGCAGGAGAGGAGCAGGCCGATTGCAAGCGGGCGGAGCAGACACATGGGAACTCCATGGAAAAGGGTCTGTCACACCATAAAACGGAGTGCCCCGGGGGGCCAAATCGTAATTTATGGGGTTCCCGGTGAGGTCCGTATGGATTCCAGCACTCGATCCAGAGGCCGGACCATGTGACGTTTCATATCCACCAGGATGGCGCGGCGGATGGCTGGGATGTGGACCAGGGCCCTCAGGAGGGTGGTCTTCAGTCGCGCCCCCCATTCCTTCTGGGGGAAATCATAGAAGTGGTGGGCCTTGTAGTAGCGGTGATCCGCCACGAAGGGGAAGCGCAGCTTGCCCCAGATCTCGTCCCTGAAGACCTTGGCGCCCCCGACACCGGCGAAGGTCCGGGGGGCCTGGTAGCCGACCTGGTGGCATTCCACCGCGCACTCCGCCGCCCCACGGATGGCCCGGTCGATGGCCGCCGTGTCCCGGGGCTCGTCCGTCACTAGCGCGGCCAGATTCCCCCCGCTGAACTCCTCCATGGTGGAAATGATCTGCCGCAGGTTGGCGTGCGCTGACAGCGGGCCGGACACGAGATAGACCACCTGCTTGCCCACGGCGTTGGGCTGGTGGGTGTCCAGGAAGCGGCGGTCGATGAAGGTCTTGGCCCGGGCGGACCAGTAGCGGTCCCGGATGCCGTAGGCCCACACCACGATATCGGCCCGGCGCAGCTTTTCCCGGTAGACGGCCTGGACTCCATCGCTGTCCCCGTAGGTACAGCGATTGTCCAATCCGCATTGGATGCAGCCCTGGCAGCCCCCCTTCATGGGGAGGGCGTTGAGATCCACCAGTTCGGAGTCGCCGCCGAACAGCTCCCCGAAGCGTTCCGCCATGGCGCGGATCCCGCTTCCGGGGGCACCGTCCGTGACAATCAGGGCCCTCAGCCCCCGGGGATCCACCCGGGCTGGTCCGGCCTGGGGAGCATAGACGTAGTCCCAATCGGGGCGCGGCGCGGTCTCACGGCGGGGGAGTTCTCCGCTGGCGGCCCGCCGGAAGGCCAGGCGCCCGAAGGCCTCCAGGCGGTTCCGTTCCGAGGCCTTCACAAGATCGTCCATGCCGGCGGAATAGACGCCGCACACCCCCATGCCCCAGTCCTCGGCCATGCCACGCACATATTCCAGGGCCGTATGGTCGTGCCAGTGGATGGAGGTGGCCAGGAGCAGGGCGGGCTTGCCCGCGAAGGCTGAGCTCAGGGCACGCTCCTCCACCAGTTCAAAGAAGCGCTTGTAGGCGGCGTGAACCAGGCAGACGTACAGAGGGAAGGCGAAGACCACCAGATCTGCTTCCCGGACCTTGGCGATCAGTTCGCCAAGGTTCTTCTCCAGGCTGCGAACGCTGGCGGCCACATAGACTTCCTCGAAGCGGTGCTCCGGAAACCTCATGCCCAGGAAACGGGTGTAGCGGAGGGTGATGCTGGCCTCTCCCTTGGGGCTTCCGCCCAGTACGAGGATCTTCACGATGGCTCCTTTCCTCAGTTCCGCCGCAAGGCGTGTCCGACGAACTCCAGAGACTGGGCCATGAAGGTCGCGGGGTCGAATAGCTTGATGCCGGAGTCTCCCTGGGCCTGCCTCACCGCCCCCATCACGGCGCTGGAGTACGTGGCCAGGAGGGCGGCCACCAGCTCGGGATCCAGGTCGGGGCGCAGGCTGCCGTCAGCAATCCCTCGGCGGATCGCCTCTGTCATCGCCCCGTGCATGCGCCGATGGGCCTCTCCCATCTCCTGGAAGCCCCGGGTCTCGGCGGCCATGCACCCCACCAGCGCCCGGCCTTCCGCCAGGACCCGGAAGCTGGCAGGGTGCTCCTGGGCAAAACGCTCGAAGGCGAGGCCCATGCCGGCGATCTCTTCGAATCCGCTTCCGCAGCCCTGGGTGGCTCCATGGAAACAGTCCGCGAGGCCCTCCAGGGCCTGGGCCATGACCCCGCACCAGAGCTCCTCCTTGGAGGCGAAGTAGCCGTACACCGTCCGCTTGGTGAAGCCGGAGGCCTTGGCCACCTGGTCCATGGTGGCGCCCGCAAAGCCCAGCTCAGCAAAGCGTTCCCGGGCCGCCACCAGAATGTGGTTCCGGCGGCCTTCGCGTTCCTGGGTCTTGAGGTTTTTATCCAACGCGGTCTCCGAGCTTCAGGCTGGTATCAATTTCAGGCCAGCAGCCTTGGCTTTTTTGAGGAGGGCATGGGGGATGGCATCCGAGGTCCTAGAGCCCGGTCGGGTGATGGAAGCAAGGGTGCTATAGCCAGCGGTGCGAAGAACCTCTTTGATGGCCCGGATGGCACCTCGGCTCTGCGGGAAGATGATGTTGAAGGGCCAGGGCGTGGTGCACGCCGTGATGATCAAGGCCCGCTTCCCCTTCTGTCTCGGGATCGGGATCCCCCTGAGGCTCTCCCCCATGAATACCGGAACCGTTCGGTCGAAAAGCACCTTCAAAGGCCCACTCATGTTCCCCCAGCAGGTAGGGGTGCCGACAACCAGAGCGTCGGCCTCCCGGATTCTGGCGGCCAGAAGGTGGGCGTCGTCTTCAGGCAGGATGCAGGTTCCCTTTCCCCGGCAAGCCATGCAGCCCGTGCAGAATTTCATATTCAGTGTGGGCACATCGACCCACTGAATATCGGCTCTAAGGTCTTCCACTACAGCCCCGAGGAGCTTGGCGACCATACCCCCTGCCCTTGGACTTCCGTTGAGCACCAATACCTTCACCCGTTCCTCCCTGCGAAACAGCCACCAGGGTTATACCCATAGTGGTTGAAGTATACCGTAAGTATACGCTCCACAAGGAACGACGCAATCTTTCCGGGAATGCTGCGGGTGCGCACCGATGGTCAGGGCCAGCAGCCGACTGACGAATTCGGCTACTTGAGGGTCTTCGCGAGACCCTCGATCTTGGCGCGCGAGTAGAAGCAGCAGATGCCCCGCTTGGAGTCCGGCTGAAGGTCGGCGGCCTTGACGGCCTCCTTGAGCTTCTTCTCGGGCAGGCCCAGTTCCTTGGCCCAGTTGGTGATGCTGCGAAGGTCTTCGGTGGTCATGAGCGCTCCAAAGTGCACACTGCTTTGTGGATATGGCCTTGGATGCGCCCTTCCCCCGAAGTGTTCCCGGGCTCACAGTTTGAGCGGACCAACCCCATGAAACGTTTAGTGGCCCAAGAGTCGTCGATCAGGCGAGGCAGACCCCAGTGGCCGAGGTAGGGGCGGAGTGGGAGTCGCTGGGGTGACCCGCACGGTCACCCAGGCCCAACCGGGGACAGCCTCGTGGCGGAAGCACGCGGGTTCAAACCTGGATGCCATGATCCAGTTTTGGATCTCCTGTTGCCGGGACTGGAGGGAGGGGAATTGGGAGTCAGGCAGGCTCGGACTTCCAGAGGGGTGGCCATGGGAGCCTACTTCGCAGGAGGGGTCTTGGGGCGCATGGGGACACCGGCCATGGGCGGCTCCGGCTTGGGCTCCTTTTCCTGCCCGGGGTTCCCAGGGGTGGGAGGCTGCGCGGGAGGCGGGCCGGGACTGCGGGGAGCCTGCGGCTTGCCCCTGAGGCGGCTGGGCTTCCTGGGGGCGGACTGGGCTTTGGGGGTCTTGGCCTTCTCCTGGGCTTGCTCTGCGGCCAGAGGGCAGCCCAGGAGGGCCGCCGCCAGGGCCAGCCCGGCAGCCATCTGGGGGTATCCGGGCTCCACAGGCGCCTGATGGGCCTGGAGTGTGGGCTTGGGGGTCATGCGTCCTCCCTTCCGGCCACTGGGGCGTAGAATTTCTGTATGAAGCTGGGGTTGCGCTCTGCATAGAGCCTTTCAGCCACCCGGTCCGCCAAGGGGATGATCCGCCGCTCGTGCTCACAAAGAATGGCTGGGGGCTGGTGAAGGTTGCCCGTGGCTCGCCAGTTGGTGCATCCGCACCAGCGGAAACAGCGCAATTTCAGGGTGCAGTCCCCACAGGGCAATTGAGGCTTGGCCTGGCAGAGGACCCGGCATCGAGCCTTGGGATCCAGCCCCCTCCAGACATCACCGATGGCCTGTTGCCCATCGTCGGCGCCCACGAACTGCAAGCAAGGATAGAGCCGCCCGCTGGGGCCGATGGCCAGGATCTGGTCCCCCAGATCGCAGCAGGCCGACCGGGCGGTGCCCCCGGAGGTCCAGGTGAGGATGTGGTCGTCCAGGAAGGAGAGGTGATAGGCCTGGCCCGCCCGATGGTCCCGGATGTAATGCTCGGCCACCTGATGGTACTGGGCCTCAAGGATATCCAGGGACTCCAAGGACCATGCTCCTGCATAGTCCAGTCCCATGGAGAGGTCCCGGAAACCCAGGCTCAGCAGGGATGCCACGGAATCGGCGAGCCTCCCGGCGGTCTGGGGTGTGATCACAGAGCTGACCTGGGCCTTCGGGTGGTGTGCCAGGAGCTTCGGCACCCAGCGGAGCACCTCGGCGTAGGAACCCTGGCCCTGGGGGGTCTTCCGGTGAGTGTCGTGGGCTTCCTGGTCTCCGTCGAGACTGAGGTAGACCTCGACGTCTTCCGCCTGGAAGTGGTCCAGGAGAGCTTCGCTCAGGTGGGTGCCATTGGTGGTGATGGCGATATGGGTCCGTGGGGTGTCCCAGCTGCGGCACACCCGCACGATCTCCCGGACCAGATCCGGGAAGAGCAAGGGCTCTCCGCCAATGAGGGTGAGGGCCAGGGTGCCCTGGGCACGGGCCTTCAGGAAGGCCAGGCTCTGGTGCAGGGTGTCCGGCCCGATCGGGGCCTTTGGGCATTGCGAGGCGTAGCAGTAGCTGCAGGCAAGATTGCAGGATCCGCTCAGGAAGAGGGCGGCCTTCATGGAAAAAACCGGTTCATACGGATAGCGCGGGGCATAAAGAAGGATAGCAACGATTGATGGTTGCGAGTAGGACATACCCCGGCAGCCGGGGGTTCCCCCGAAGCTGACACCTTATTTCAAGTACGGCTTCAGGTACTGCCCCGTCACGCTCCCCTTGGCCTTGGCGATCTCCTCCGGGCTTCCCTGGGCGATGACCCGGCCACCCTCGCCGCCACCTTCGGGGCCCAGGTCCAGGATCCAGTCGGCGGTCTTGATGACATCCAGGTTGTGCTCGATGACGATGACGGTATTGCCGGTCTCCACCAGGCGGTTGATGACCTCCAGGAGCTTCTGGATGTCTTTGAGGTGCAGGCCGGTGGTGGGCTCGTCCAGGATGTAGACAGTCTTCCCGGTGGCGCGCTTGCTCAGTTCCTTGCCCAGCTTGACCCGCTGGGCCTCGCCACCCGAGAGGGTGGTGGCGCTCTGGCCCAGGCGGACGTACCCCAACCCCACGTCCGACAGGGTCTGGAGCTTGTTGGCCAGCTTGGGAAGCGGGCCGAAGAGCTGGAGGGCCTCCTCCACGGTCATCTCCAGCACGTCCGAGATGCTCTTGCCCTTGTAGTGGATCTCCAGGGTCTCGCGGTTGTAGCGCTTGCCCTTGCACTGCTCGCAGGTGACGTAGACATCCGGGAGGAAGTGCATCTCGATCTTGATGACACCGTCGCCCTCGCACTTCTCGCAACGCCCGCCCCGGACATTGAAGCTGAAGCGCCCCGCTGTGTAGCCCCGGGCCTTGCTCTCCGGGAGCTGGCTGAAGAGCTCCCTCAGGGGCGTGAAGAGCCCGGTGTAGGTGGCGGGGTTGCTGCGGGGGGTGCGCCCGATGGGGGCCTGGTCGATGTCGATGACCTTGTCGATGGCCTCCAAGCCCTTGATGGACTTGTGCTTGCCCACGACATGGGCCCCCTGGTGGAGCTGGTTGGCCAGGGCCTTGTAAAGGATCTCGTTCACCAGGGTGCTCTTGCCGCTGCCCGAGACCCCGGTGACGCAGGTGAAGATTCCCACCGGGAACTTCGCGTTCACATCCTTGAGGTTGTTCTCCGTGGCCCCCAGGACCTCCAGATGGCCCCGTTCCGCCTTCCGGCGCTTGCGGGGCACGGGGATCTTGTCGCGGCCTGAGAGAAAATGGCCAGTTATGGATGCCTGGTTTTCAGCCACTTCCGCAGGCGTGCCCTGGGCCACGATCCAGCCCCCGTGCTCCCCGGCACCGGGCCCCATGTCGATGAGGTGGTCCGCCTCCTGCATGGTTTCCAGGTCGTGCTCCACCACCAGGACGCTGTTGCCAAGGTCCCGCATCTCCTTGAGGGTGTTGAGAAGCTTGTGGTTGTCCCGCTGGTGGAGCCCGATGCTGGGCTCGTCCAGGACATAGAGGACCCCCTGGAGCTTGCTGCCGATCTGGGTGGCCAGGCGGATGCGCTGGCCCTCGCCACCGGACAGGGTGGCAGCGCTGCGGTCCAGGGTCAGGTAGCCCAGACCCACATCATCCAGGAATCCCAGGCGTTCCTTGATCTCCTTGAGGATCTTCTCGGAGATCACGGCATCCCGGCCCTCCAGGGCCAGATTCTCGAACCACTGGCGGGAATCCCGCACACTCTTCTGCACCACGGAGGCGATGTGCTCGCCCCCCACGAAGACGCTGAGCACCTCAGGCTTGAGGCGAAGCCCCCCGCAGGTCTCGCAGGGGATGACCCGCATGGATTCCTCCATCTCGGCGCGGATCTCCTCGCTGGTTGTCTCCCGGTAGCGGCGCTCCAGGTTGCCGATGATGCCCTCGTAGTGGTGCGTGAACTCGTAGCGGCTCTTGCGGCTCTCGTAGGTGAAGCGCATCGCCTTGCGGGTGCCGTGGAGGACAATCTGGCGCACCTCCTCATCCATGTCCTTCCAGGGGGTGTCCAGGTCGAAGTGCATGGCCCTGGCGAGCTGGTCCATCATCTGGGCTCGCCAGCCGTCGTCCTTGACGCTCTTCCACCCCGAGGCCTGGATGGCGCCCTGGTTGATGCTCAACTCGGGATTGGGGACGATCAGTTCCTCGGCGAACTGGCGCTTGAAGCCCAGGCCGTCGCAGGTGGGGCAGGCCCCGAAGGGGGAGTTGAAGGAGAAACTGCGGGGTTCGAGGTCCGGAAGGCCCAGACCGAAGCGGGTGCATTTGACGTTGTTGCAGGCCAGCTTGGAGGAGAGAAGTTTTTCGGTCCCATCAATTTCCAGTAGGGCCGAACCCTCCGCCAGGTTGCAGGCGATCTCCAGGCTGTCCGCCAGGCGGCTCTGGATGGAGGGGCTCACCTTGAGACGGTCGATGACCACCTCGATGGTGTGCTTCTTCTGCTTGTCCAGGTCCGGCAGGCCCTCGGTGAGATCCAGCATCTCGCCGTTCACCCGGGCCCGGATGTAGCCCCGCTTCATGAGGTCCTGGAGCATCTTCTTGTACTCTCCCTTCCGGGCCCGCACCACCGGGGCCAGGATCTGCACCCGGCTGCCCTCGGGGTTGGCCAGGATCAGGTCCGCCATCTCCTGGATGGTCTGGCTGGCGATGGGCTGGCCGCAGGCCATGCAGATGGGCTTGCCCGTGCGGGCGTAGAGGAGTCGCAGGTAGTCGTAGATCTCCGTCACCGTGGCCACTGTGGAGCGGGGATTCCGGCTGGTGGTCTTCTGCTCGATGGAGATGGCCGGGGAGAGCCCCTCGATGCTGTCCACATCGGGCTTCTCCATTTGGTCCAGGAACATCCGGGCATAGGCCGAGAGGCTTTCCACATAGCGCCGCTGTCCCTCGGCATAGAGGGTATCGAAGGCCAGGGAGGATTTGCCGCTCCCGGAGAGCCCCGTGATCACCACCAGCTGATTGCGGGGGATCCGGAGATCGATGTTCTTGAGGTTGTGCTGCCGAGCGCCCCTGATGTTGATGAATTCCATGGCTTCCTCACCCGATCCCCATTGGATGCCATCGGAGGCGGGGGCGCGTTTCGCTTAAATTCTGCCCCCACCCATCCCATCCCGCAAGCCATGAGCACAGGAAAGGAGGGCAATCGCGAGCGCAGCGAGCAGGCGGTCCCCCCTTTCATGGCAGATAAAGAAGCTATCCAGGAGCGAGGTGCTTGGGGCGGCACGACGCGGACGATCAGTTCACCTGGATGGAATACAGGCAGAAATCATTGGTGCCGAGGTTCTCTACCCGGATGACCGACAGCCCCGCAGGGATGGAGACACTCAGGGTGGTGGTGTCCGCGAGTACCAGCGGGTTGTGGGCGGGGATCGCCAGCTCACCCTGCTTCACCCCGTTCAGCCATACGGCCACAGTGGTGCCGTAGTAGCTGGCAACCCGGAGGCTCAGGCTGCCCGTGAAGGCCGCATCCGCGTGGAAGGGGTAGGCCACCCACTCGTTTTCCTCATTGCCCGCCACGGTGTCGAGCCCGCCCACCGGCTTCACATAGTCAAAGCCCGTGCGGATCTGGTAGCCATTCGCCTGCCAGTCAACCGCGATCATGGACCCGGGCAGGGCCTGACCCAGGGTGACGCTGGCCCGGGTCGCACCCTTGAGGGCATCCAGGGCCCGGAGCTTGGGGGTGTCGGCATTGGTGATGTCCGGGGTGAACTCCCACTGGGCGGCCCCCACCAGGGTGTAGTAGACCAGCAGGTCCCCACCCTGGGCCGACCAGGCGGCGTGGGTGGTCTCAACCATGTCCAGCATGCGGGAATCGGCGTTGATGGCCTGGGCTTCCGCATCCGAGTAGCTGTCCAGACTGGGGCCCCCCTCATAGGCGACCCGCTTGATCCCCTGGTTTTTGGTCCAGAGCGCATCAACGCCCATGCCCTTCACGTTGACGGTGGAGGGATAGTTCCCCGAGGCGAAGAAGCCGTCCAGGTCCGAGTGGGCCGTGGGCTCGCTGTTGACCCCGTAGTATCCCGAGCCCCCGGCGCCGTAGAGGTAGGACGCCACGGTGCGCTGGGGCGATAGGGTCTTCCCATAGGCCTCCAGCCAGTTGAGGGGCAGGGAGAGGGTGTTGTTGGTGTTGCCCTGCTGGGTCATGAGGAGGGGGCGGACCCGGTTCATCATGGAGGCATCCCCGTAGACCTCCCGGAAGATGTCGCTGATGGCGGCCATGCGATAGGCGGGGTAGATGTAGAGCCACTGGTACTGCCCGGACCCGCTGGGGGCCAGCGACCTGACCGGGTGGGTGGAGGGCAGGGACAGCACGATGTCGTGAATGACGTGGAAGCACTGGAAACCACCGGCGTAGTTCCAGATCTCGTTGGCGTACTCGAGGTACAGGCGGCGGTTGGAGTCCAGGGGCGGATAGACGGGGCTGGCCTGGGTGCTGGTGTAGGGGTTGGTACCATCGGTGCCGTAGCGGCAGGCCAGGGCAATCTTGCGCACGTAGTTGTCGTCGGCGGCCACAGGGATGTTCAGCCAGAAGTCCGCTCCCAGCGTGTTGCAGAGCTGGATCTGATGTTCCAGAGCGACCCCGGGGGAACTGCTGCTGGCGCTCCAGTCCTCCCCACCCGGGCCCGTGTAGGCCTCCCCAGCCTTGTAGAAGTGGAGGGGCGTCCGGCGCTGGGACCAGGTCTGGGTGAGGTTTACATTGGTACTCGTCCAGTCCATCATCCGCACCACATCCACCTTGCCCAGGGCCGTGAGGAAGGGAGTGGTGAAGACGGCGCTGCCATCGGAGGCATAGCCGGGCCGATAGAGGTGCAGGTCCGTGAAGCCGGTGTTGGTGGCGCTGGTGGCGGTCCGCTTGGTGTCGGTGAGCTTGAGACCACCGGAGCCGCCGGAGCTGCTGCTGATGGTGACATCCGCCGTGGTCGTATTGGTCGCGCTGTCATAGACCTTGTTGGTCACGGCTCCGCCGGACCACATCACCGCCACATCCGCCTGCCCCTTGAAGGTGAGCTTGTAGGTCCCGTTGATCTGAGCGGGTGTCCCCGTCCAGAAGACCGTGGAGGCATCTGTCGTGGGCCAGCCCAGGGCGTCCGCGGGAGCCGCAGTGGTCCATGCCGAGTCGTTCCACTTCCGGGCGTGCTTGGCCACATCCACAAAGGCGGAGCTGTCGTCCCAGTCGTTCAGGAACCAGGTGTTCATCCCGAGGTGGTTCTTGGTGGCATCGTCCTCGGGGAGCACCGGCAACGCTGTCGATGGCGTGGCTGGAGAGGTGGACGACGCACCCCCACCGCAGGCCAGGGCAAGAAGGAGGCCGCACCCAGCGAGCCCCTTCGATAGTGCAGCCACAAGACTCATGTCGACCTCCGTCCAACAGTGAAGAGATGAGACTTCGAGAATGATTGGGGCAGCACTATATGATAAATAATTAATCAAAAGAGGCGACCAAAGGCCACTGGGACAGCGAAGTCTAGGGCAGCACCCATGGCCAAGCAAGCCCCATGGAAATAATGAATGTATCACTCCAGGTTTTCATCCACCATGACACTGTAATGAAAAACCGAGATACCACGGAAAGCCCCGTAGGACCGCAGACGAGCTGAGGCATCCAGCAATTCCCGGCGGATGCGCGCTTCGGACTGCCCATGGAAGCTCGTGTGTTTCTCGTCGCTGGGAGCGAAGTTCACGGCGATCACCACAGGTTTGCCGATATGGCTGGCGTAGGCCAGTTCCCCCTCGGCGCCGCTGACCAGCCGCTGGGCCGTGTCCCGGTAGTCCATCAGCACCGCCCCATCGGCGGCATCCAGGATCCATTCGTTCAAAGGGCGGGTGCGTCCCCGCCGCCGCACCTGCACCCGATCGAACCAGAAGGGGGTGCAGGCCTGGAGGCGGAGCCGACCCCCCAGCGCCTCCCGGAGCTTCTCGAAGAGGTCGAGATACTGGTTGGCCACCGCCTGGGGATCCGCCTTCCACCGGGGAAGCAGGTAGGGTTCGACATCGAACTGGATGGCCTCGGGGGCAGGCCTGCCCTGGCGCTCCAGGCCTTCAGCAAAAGCGCGGGCTTCCCGGGCCACCCGAAGAGCTTCGCCATGGCCCGGCTCCAGGGCCCAGGCGGAGCGCCCGGCCAGCAGCGTAACGGACACACCGGCCTCCCGGGCAAGGGAGATGAAGGCCCCCAGGGCCTCCGGGCACTCGCGGACCAGATGGGCGCTCTGGAGGTAGACCTGATCGAGCTTCCACTGGCGCGAGAAGGTCAGGAAGCCCCGCATGGCCTGGGGATCCCGAACCACATCGGAATAGACGTAGACCCCTGAGACATCCGGAATAGGCCCCTCTGGAAGGTGCGAAGGAGCTCGGCAGGCCAGGAGGCAAAGGAGGGCCAGGGCCGCGATCGCCAGGGCTTTCCGCATATCCACCCCCCATCGACTACAATTCAACCTTAACCATGAGTCCAAATGCCCGCCGCATCCTTCTCGCCCTGATCACCCTGGTCCTCGCCTACTGGGGGCTTTTCGTGCTGGAGGCGCCAACGGCTTCGACCCGGGAGCAGGCGCGGGCCCATGGGCTCCAGGAGGAGAGCCAGGCCCTCTTCCGGGCGGGGAACTTCACCGGGGCCCTGCCCCCCACCCAGCGCCTCCACCAGGAGTTCCCGGACAATCACATCTACATCGAGCGCCTGGCCAGGATCCAGAACCGACTTGGGAATTTCCGGGAGGAGGCCGCCCTCTGGGAGAAATACATGGTCGTAGCCCCCTCCCCCGGGGATGCCTGCCCAGCCATCGGCGTAGCCTACGAGAACCTGGGGCTGATCCCGGAGGCCGTCCACGCCTACGAACGCTGCCAGGCCCTTGAGCCGAAGAATCCCGACATGGCCATCCACCTCGCCCGCGCCTACGAGGCCGCAGGGGATCGAGGCAAGGCCAAGGCCTGGTACGCGAAGTGGATGGTGAGCAACCCGGGCTACCCCGACTTCAAGATCGGCTTCGCCCGCCTGGAGTTCTTCTACGGCAGTACGGAGAAGGCCCGCACCCTGATCCAGGAGGTGCTCGCCCAGTCTCCCGAAAACGCTGATGCCCTCCTGGTCTACGGAATGATCCTCCGCAGCCTCGGGGATGGCGCCAAGGCCAGGGAGGTCCTGGAGAAGGGCCTTCGGCGCAAGCCCAACTACACGGACTTCTACATCGTGCTGGGGGGGATTGCAGAGCATGAGGACCGCACCAGGGACGCCATCGCCTACTACACCAGGGCCCTGGAACTGAGTCCCAACAAGGTGGATGTCGCCAAGCGCCTCCAGAAACTCAAGAGGGGGACGTCCTGATGCGCCGCTCTATCTGGACCCTCTCCAGGCTGATCTTCCACCTCTTCATGCTGCTCTCGGCCGCCTACGCCCTGATCGCCTATATTCCCTTCACCTACCAGGAAATCATCCGAGGCCATCTCGTACCCTGGCTCCTGGTCTTCGCGCGCTGGCACGGGGGGATCTTCTGGCTCGTGCTGTTCCTGGCATGGCTGTCCGGGGAGCACACGCGCCCTGCCCGAATCTTTTTCGCCGTCCACATCCTTGCGGGACTGGCCCTGGCCCTGCACCCCCTGCTCCCTGGACTGGGGAACCAAGTCTTCAGCTTCGGGATCAGCCTGGCCTTCCTGGGGTCTTCCCTCTGGTTGAGCATCCTGGATCTGGGGCTGGTCCTGCCCGGCGTCGCCCTGGAACTGCCCGAGGAGGACGAGACCGAGAGGCTGTTCCTGGCCAGCCTGCTGGCCGGAGGCTATACCTGGGCCCTCTTCCTGCTCCTTTCCCGCCACTGGGGCCCCCTGCCTGGAACGGCCTGGAACCTGGGGGCGCACCTGCTGGTCTTCCTCCTGGCGGGTGTCGTGTTCACGCTCTTCCGATCCATCGGGCGGGCCTCCCGTCGCCCCGGCCCCAGGGAACTGGCCCTCCTGATGACGCTCGGGATCCTGGGGCTGGCCTGGCTTGTCTATGAGCTGATCTACGCATCCATGGCTTTCCAGGGCCTCCAGGCCGGGATCCACGCCCTCCTGCTGGCGGGGGTGGCGGGGATATTCTGGATGGCCCTGAGCCTTCGCCCAGGCGTCACCGGAGATCCGCTGGCCATCCTGCTGCGCCCTCTCCAGGGTTTCATGGGGAAGGGGCGCTGGTCCCGGATCCTCTGGGGATTACTGGTTTCCATCGTCATTCTTGGACTCTCCAGGAAGGCCCAGGTCTTCGACTGGAACTTCCTCTTCCAGAAGCTGCTGGTGATCCTGGCCTGGACTCTGGCCTTCGCGGGCTGCCACCACCTCGTCCCGCGCGGCCCCCGGAACCGGGGGCGCCTCCTCTTCGGTTCCACCCTGCTGCTCCTGGTGATCCTCCGCCTCCCGGCCTGGACACCCTGGGGCCCAGGCCTCGAGTCCGCCCTGGAGCTTCACTCCGGATCCAATGTCTCCACCAAGCTGCTGCGGGAACTGCTCACGCAGGGATACACCAGCCAGGGTTCCATCTACAAAATCCTGCAGGTCAACAGCAACATCTCCCAGGCCGTGCGCACAGACCCCGTCGACGTGAACCACGTGGACAAGCTCGCCCCCACCACCGCCTGGCGCCCCCACATCTTCATCGTCGTCATCGACAGCCTGAGGCCGGACTACCTGGGGATCTACAACCGGAAGGTGGGCTTCACGCCGGGGATCGACGCCTTCGCCCGCGAGAGCGTGGTGATGCGGAATGCCTTCACCCGCTACGGCGCCACGGGGCTCGCGGAACCCTCCATCTGGACCGGCGGCATGCTGCTCCACAAGCAGTATGTGACCCCCTTCCACCCCATGAACGCCCTCCAGAAGCTGATCGGAATCGACGGCTACCAGGCCTATGTCTCCGACGATGCCATCCTGGACATCGTGGTCAAACCAGGCCCTTCCATCCGTCACATGGATGTGAAAACGGGCACCTTGAATCTCCGACTGGAGCGCAGTCTCACGGAACTCCAGGGGCATCTCAGGGAAGCCAGGCAGGCGCCGGTCTTCGCCTATCTGCAGCCCCAGGATCTCCATGTCTCCGTGATCAACCGGGAGGGGACGCCAGCGGGAGAGGCCTTCCCGGGTTTCTATGTTCCCTATGCCAGCCGGGTGAAGCGCCTGGACGAAGCCTTCGGCCGCTTCATCCAGTTCCTCAAGGACCAGGGCATCTACGAGGACAGCGTAGTGGTCCTCACCTCGGACCACGGCGATTCCCTGGGCGAGGACGGACGCTTCGGCCACGCCTACACCCTCTATCCGGAGATCGTCCGGATTCCGCTCCTGATCCACCTGCCAAAGCGGTTGCATGGCCTCTGGCACGATCCGGAGCAGTTCGCCTTCAATTCGGATGTCACCCCCAGCCTCTACTACCTGCTGGGACACCGCCCCGTGAAGCCCAGCCCCATCATGGGTCGCCCCCTCTTCCTGGAATCGGCCGCAGAGGCCCAGGCCTATCGCCAGGAGCACTTCCTGCTGGCATCCAGCTACGGCGCGGTCTTCGGCATCCTGGACCAGGGGCGGAAGAGCCTCTACATCTCGGACGGAGTGAACTTTGCCGACCACCTCTACACCCTGGGGGATCACCCGGCAAGAAAGGCTCTGGGCGCTGCGGACAAGGCCAAGTATGACAAGCTGATCCTCGAACAGATCCAGGTCGTCAACACCTACTATCGATTCACCCCTCCCCGCTAGGACTCCCATGCCCCGGTTCGCCCTCGCCCTCCTTCCCGCCCTGCTTGTGGTGGGCAGCGCCCTGCCCGCCCAGGAAAGCTCGGATGAACTCTTTCTCAAGGCCCGCAAGCTCAGTTCGGAACGCCACCGGGACGAGGCCAGGGCGCTCTGCCGCAGGGCCCTCCAGCGCAGCCCGGACTACCACGACATCCGGATCTTCATGGCCCGGACCTATGCATGGGACGGCCACTACGACGAGGCCCGCACAGAGCTGCGCTACGTGCTGGAGCGGAACCCCGAGAACCTGGATGCCCGGGAGGCCCTCCTGGATGTGGAGTCATGGTCCGACCACCCCCAGAAGGGACTGGAGATCTGCGAAGAGGGCCTGCGGATCCTGCCCGGCCAGCCCAAGCTGCTGTACCGGCGAGCCAGGTTCCAGAGGAACCTGGGGCAGTACGAGTCCGCCCTGAAGTCCAGCGCCCAGGCCCTCCAGGCGGACCCTGACTTCCACCAGGCCCGGCTCCTGAGGGACGATCTCATCGAACTCAACCAGCGTTCCAAGATCGCCCTCGACTATACCTACGAACACTTTGACAAGACCTTCGATGCCCCCTGGCACCTCACGGCCCTGAGTCTGGGGCACCGCTTCGACTTCGGCTCCGTCACCGCCAGAGTGAGCCAAGGCTGGCGCTACGGGGAGACCGGCACCCAGTACGAGGTGGACGCGTATCCCAAATGGAAGCCCGGCACTTATTTCTACCTCAATGCGGGGGGCTCCAGCGCCCCCATCTTCCCGAAGTACCGCTGCGGCGCCGAGATCTATCACAACTTCCCGGCGGGCATCGAAGGCTCCCTGGGGTTCCGGCGCCTGAGCTTCGATGCGTCCAACGTCACCATCTACACCGGCTCCATCGGGAAGTATTACCGAGACTACCTCTTCACGCTCCGGACCTACCTCACCCCCAGCGCCATCGGCTCCTCCCTCTCCGGAAGCCTCGCGGCCCGGCGCTATTTCAGTGATCCCGACACCTACCTCACCCTCACCCTGGGCACCGGCGTATCCCCGGACCAGAGCTCCCCCTCGGCGGAAATCCTGCGCCTGAAGTCCCGGAAGGCCTCCCTGGGCGGGCAGACCAGGATGGGAAGGTCCTGGGTGACTTCGGCCTCCGTGGGGTTCGAGGATCAGGAGATCGCCGCAGGCACGACGCGCGGGCACTTCACGGCCACCCTGGGCCTGGAGTACCGGTTCTAGCAAAGATGTAAAATGCAGATGGAACCACGAAGGTTCCCAACGGGAGATGGATGGCGATCGGAACAGGCAAGAACTGGCCAGAGGGCACCAAGATCCTGGTGGTGGAGGATTCCGCGCCCACGGCCCACCTCTTCAGCGCCCGGCTGAAGATGGAGGGCATCGAGGTCCTGACCGCCAGGAATGGCCTGGAGGCCCTGGAAATTCTGGGGCAGGAGCCCATTTCCCTCGTGGTGACGGATCTCATGATGCCCGGCATGGACGGCTACCGCCTGGTGCACGAGATACGCCAGCTTGCCCCGCCCCTGGCGTCCATCCCCATCATCGTGGTCTCCTCCAACCAGCGAGAATCCGAGCAGGTGCGCTGTTTCGAAGCCGGAGCGGACGAGTACATGACCAAACCGGTGTCACTCCCGCTTCTGGTGGAACGCCTCTACCGCCTCCTGCGACGCAGTGCCCAGGGCGCATGAACCTGCCCCTGCTTCCCCTTGAGCAGTCAGCCCTGCTGGGCTGCCTGGTATGGGGCACCCTCGCCCTGGCCGCCCTGCTACTGCTACTGGTCCTTCTGAGTGCGGGGGTCCAGGCCTGGGCCGATCGGATCAATCAGCGGCGGATCTCGCTCTTCCAGATCTGGGAGGAAGCCCTCCCCAACTACCTCTACCTTCGCCAGGACCAGGAAGAGGCCTTTGGCCGGGTCGAGCCCCGGGATCGGGAATTCTTCCAGGCCTTCCTGCTGCGCTACCGCAACACCCTGGGGGGCGAGGACGGCAAGCGAATGCAGGCCCTGTACCGGACGCTGGAGCTGGATGAGGACCTGCCCCATCGCCTCGCTCACCGGAACCCAGTCACCCGGGCGCGTGCCGCCATGGAGACCGCAACCTACGGATGCCTGGAACACCTCCCGCTCGTGGAGAGGCTGCTCTGGGATCCCAAGCCCTTCGTGGCCTTCGCTGCGGCCCGGGCCCTCGGGGCCCTCCACAGGATCGAGTATGCCCCCCAGGTCTTTGCCTGGGTGCTGCGCCAGGAGGACTATCAACAGGATCGTCTCCTGGAACTCCTGGAGGACTTCGGCCCGGAGCTCCTGCGATGGCTGGAGACGACCCTCGGCCCCATCGGGGAGAACCCCACCCCCTGGCGCCTCTACGCCCTCCTTGCCGCCGGGATGAGGGATGAAGAGGCCCTGCCTATCCTGCGCCGCCTGCTCAGGGTGCCCGAAGTGGAGCTCCAGGCCGCCGTCCTCCGGGCCATGGGGGCCCTGGGGGACCTCTCGGTCTGGGAGGAGATTCGCCCATTCTTCCGGGCCCAGGCTCCAGCCCTGCGGCTTCATGCCGCCCGGGCCGCGGGACTCCTGGGACAGCTGCCTGCAGTGGACGCCTTGCTGGAGCAGCTGGCGGACCCCGTCTACGAGGTGAGGCGCGAGGCCAGTACCGCCCTGATGGCCCTCGGCAACCTGGGCTGGGAGGCCCTGGTGTGGGTTGCCGCCGATGACAGCGCCGACCGCTTCGCCCGGGACATGGCCGTGGAACGCCTGGATTGGGGACGCCCGTGAGCCCGACGACGGAAACCCTCCTCATCGCCATCCAGTGGGGCATCCTGCTCTACTTCCTGCTCCTCCATGGCATCCAGTTTCTCCTGATCCTGAAGGCCTTCTTCGCCATCCGGAACTACCAGGGGCGCACCGATGCCGATCCCCTGGACAACCTCTTCGAGACCACCCACGCCCTGCCCATCACCCTGGTCTGCCCCGCCTACAACGAGAGCGCAGGCGTGGTGGCCAGCGTCTCCAGCCTGATCAGCCTGCGCTATCCGGAATTCCAGGTGGTGGTGGTCAACGATGGCTCCACAGACGACACCGTGGCCCAGCTGGTGGCTGCCTTCCGCATGAAACCCACCAAGCGGGTCATCCGCCAGCTCATCCCCACCCAGGAGGTCCGGACGGTCTACGAAAGCCCCTACGTGCGCAACCTGGTGGTGGTGGACAAGGAGAACGGAGGCAAGGCCGACGCCCTGAACTGCGGCATCAACATGGCCCGCTACCACCTGGTCTGCTGCATGGATGCCGATAGCCTCCTGGAGCCCGACGCCCTCCTGAGGGTGGTCCGCCCCTTCCTGGATGAGCCCAACACCGCGGCATGCGGGGGGGTGATCCGGCCCCTCAATGGATGCCGGGTCACCTCCATGGGCATCCGGGGCATCTTCATGCCGGACTCCTGGCTGGCCCGCTTCCAGGTGGTGGAGTACCTCCGGGCCTTCCTCTTCGGGCGCATGGGGCTCTCCAGCCTGGGGGCCCTCTTCATCGTCTCCGGAGCCTTCGGGCTCTTCCGGAAGGACATCCTGGTCCGCTCCGGTGGCTTCTGCACCGACATCGTCGGCGAGGATTTCGAGATGGTGGTGCGCCTCCACCACCTGATGCTGGACGAGAAGAAGCCCTACCACATCAGCCTGGTGCCCGATCCCATCTGCTGGACCGAGGCGCCGGAAGACTTCAAGCCCCTCCGGCGCCAACGCAGCCGCTGGCAGCGGGGCCTGATGGAGACTCTCTGGATGCATCGCCGCATGTGGTTCTCCCCCAGATACGGCAGGATCGGCCTCTTCTCCATGCCCTACTTCCTGCTCTTTGAAGCCCTGGCTCCCTGGGTGGAAGTCCTGGGCTACGGAATCGCCCTCTGGGCCGTCTGGAGCCACACCATAAGCACCCCCTTCGCCCTCCTCTTCCTGTGGATGTCACTGCTTCTGGGGATCTTCAACTCCGTGGTGGCGGTGGTGCTCCAGGAGATCACCCTGCACCGCTACCAGGGACTTGGGGCATGGGGTCGCCTGCTCCTGACCGCCATCCTCGAGAACTTTGGCTACCGCCAGCTGACCCTCTTCTGGCGTCTCCAGGGCAGCTTGGACTTCGTCCGCGGCAAGCGGAACTGGGGAAGAATGGACCGCTACGGGCTGAAAGGAAAGGACGAGGCGAAAACCCCATCGGCACTATGATGGTCCCCATGCACCCTCTTGAGCTTTCCCTCCTCTTGCATCAGGCCCTGGAGACCCGGGCAGGGCGACTGTTGGAACTGACGGGCCCGGACGACTGGTGGGAGAGCATCGAGGCCCTTCATGATGCCCGGGTGGCTTCGCGACGGCTCCGGGCCGTCCTCCGCCTCCTGGACCCTGGGCTCTATCCCGGGCTCAAGCGCCAGCAGAAACGCCTTGAGGATTTCACGGAGATCCTGGGGACCGTGCGGGAACTCGATGTCCATAACCAGATCCTCGAAGAGCTGGGACCTGAGCTTCCAGGCCCCCATGGATGGGCCGCCCTGGAGCACGTTCTGGAACGGGTGGACACCCGTCGGTCCAAGGCGAGGAAGCGCCTGCCCGCCCGGATCAAGGAACTGGAACTGGCCAAGATCGCCATCCTCCTCCCCGCTCCAGAGATGCCCTACCCCTTCCACGCCCTGGAGCCACACGAGGCGGCCTGGGCTCTCCTCAAGCCCCACACGGAGGCCATCGGCGATCTGGTGCCGGAGCAGCAGCGGGAGGAGAACCCGACGGCCCTCCACCAGCTCCGCATCCACGCCAAGAAGCTCCGTTATACCCTGGAGATCCTGTCCCCAGTCTTTATCCGGGAGCCCCAGGCCCCCCTCAAGGAGCTGAGGGCCCTCCAGACCGTCCTCGGGGACCACCACGACTTTGCAGTGCTGGAATCCGACCTGCAGGCGCTCCAGGAGGGCCTGGAACACCGGGCCCGCCGGGTGCTCTCCGAGGGGCTCCAGGAGATCCTGCACCACCTTTCCCAGGAGAGGGCCACCCATTACGATCGATTCCGGGAGATCGCGGACCTCTACGCCCCCCCAGGCTTCAGCCGGGAGTTGCACCGCCGCCTCGGGCTGCCCGGGGATCCGGCATGACCCATCGCGTCCTCGCCTGGATCAAGAGTCTCCACGCGAAACTCTTCCTTCTGACGGCCCTGGTGACCAGTGTCGTCACCATCCTTGTGGCGGCCTCCATCATCAACAACAGCCGCAAGGAGATGCTCCTCTACACCAAGCGCCTGGCAATCCAGAGCGGGCTGGCGGTGGAGTCCGAGATCCAGCAGCGCTGGGACCTGGATTTGCGAGATTTCAAGGATCCCGAGGCCCTGGGCGAGTTCCTCCAGACCCTTTCCGGAGAGGACCGGGTCATCTTCCAGATCGATGTCTTCAAGCGGGTGGGGGACAAGAAGGTGGCCCTGGTCACCTCCTCGGTGGCGGAAGAATCTGTGGATGCGGGAACCCAGCTGGGCAGCTATCTGTCCCTGCAATCCCCCCAGCCGGAGCTGGTGGACCTCAACACCGGCAACCAGGCCTGGAAGGTCTACCTCCCCATCCGCTCCCCCAGGGGCCACAAGGGGAACCTCGGCATCATCCGGGTCTATTGCGACCTTGAACACTGGGAATCCCTCTGGGCGAAGAATCTGCGTCGCACCTACACCATCCTCCCCTTCATCCTCATAGGGGAGTTCGTCCTCCTCTGGGTGGTACTCGGCATTGTGGTCAGCGACCCGGTGCGAGCCATCACGGCAGCCATGGCGCGTCTGCAGCAGGGGCACCCCGACGCCAAGGCCGAGATCCAGAGAGCCGATGAGCTGGGGCAGATCGCCGAGAGCTTCAACACCATGGCTGCGGAACTTCGGAGAGCCACGAACGAGAAGGAGTTCCTGATTGAGGAGATCCGGGGCCTCAATACCCATCTCCAGGACCGCATTGATCTGGCCCTGGCCGAGCTCCAGGCCAAGAATCAGGAGCTGGAGCAGCTGGTGGAGCGCAATACCGTTCTTCGGGATGAACTTGGGCAGCAGGAGCGGATGGCAGTGGCTGGGCAGCTCACGGCGGCCTTCGCCCATGAGGTGGGCACTCCCCTGAACCTGGTGAACGCCCACCTCCAGCTCCTTCACAGCCAGACGGATCTGCCGGAGCGGACCAGGGAGCGCCTGAATCTGATCCAGTCCCAGATCGAGCGGGTGGGCAACATCGTGCGGCGTCTGCTGGGGCTGGTCAGGCGTCCCCAACTCCAGCAGGAGGCCGTCTCCCTGAACACCTTGCTGGCGGAACTCCACCGCCTGTGGATACCCACCTTCTCGACCCGCCACATCACCTTCGCGTCGGACATTCCCGAGGACTGCACCCTATGGGTGGACCAGAAGCAGATGGAACAGCTCTTCATCAACCTGGTCAACAACGCCATGGATGCCATGCCCTCTGGTGGCCTGATCAAGGCCAGCGCCCATTCCCTTCCCGAGAGTTCCCGCTGGCAGGTGACCCTGGAGGACAACGGCTCCGGCATCCCCGAGGAACTCCTTCCCATGGTCTTCCGCCCCATGTTCACCACCAAGCCCGAGGGCAAGGGCACGGGCCTGGGGCTCTCGATCTGCCGGGAGATCATCCGGGTCCACGGCGGTGAGATCACCACCGAGCCCCGGGAGGGCGGCGGTACGCGGATGCTCTTCACCCTGCCAGCGATGCCGAGACTTTAGCCCAGAGGGCCTGGACAGGCACAGCCCAGAGCCCCGCCCCGAAGGGCAGGATGTCCCGCCCGGCGTAGAGGACGATGCCGCATTTCAGGCGCTCCCCCACCGAGTCCCGGAACATCCGGAGGGCCTTGAAATCCTTCTCCGAAACGGTCGAGGCTGCCTTGACCTCCAGGCCCACCAACTCCCGCCTCCGATTCTCCATGACGAGGTCCACCTCGAGCCCGGTGCTCGTCCTCATGTGGAAGAGGCTCGGCCGGGCCTTCGACCAGGCGGCCATCTTCACGAGTTCCATGACCACGAAGTTTTCCAGTACGGGACCCCAGGAACTCGGGTTTCGGACCATCCCTTCGTGATCCAGGCCCAGGAGGTGGGCAAGCAATCCGGAATCGTTGAAATAGAGCTTCGGGGTCTTGGCCAGACGCTTTCCCAGGTTCTCGAACCAGGGGGGCAGCTGGACCAGAAGGAAAAGGGTCTCGAGCAGGGTCAGATAACGCTTCAAGGTCACCTGATTGAGTCCCAGGCTTCGGCCCAGGTCGGCAACGTTCATGGGGCTCCCAGCCCTCGTCGCGACGGACTGGAGGAGTCGGGGAAGATGAGCCACCCCCTCGATGGCCGCAAGGTCCCGCACATCCCGCTGGATCAGCGTCGTCAGATAGGCCTCGAACCAGCGAGCACGAAACGGCCAGCCCGACGGTTCCGATCGACGGATGCCTTGATGGGCAGCAGAAGCTCCGGGGCGCGCTGCACCTCATCCAGCACCGCACGCTCCCCGAGGGAGGCCACGAATCCCTCCGGATCCGCCTTGGCCGCTGAAAGCACCCCCAAGTCATCGAAAGTGCGGAAGTCGACACCCCCCTCCAGCGTCTGGACCAAGGTGCTCTTGCCTGTCTGACGGGCCCCGGCCAGGAAGATCACAGGCGTGTCCCCCATGGCGTCGCAAAGCTTAGAGGAAAGGGCTCTGGCATACATGTTTGAAAATCTAACACCTAATGTTGGATTTTCAAACATCGCATGCTGATTCTCCAATCCAGGCGTCTGGACCTTACATCCCCACCAGTTCCACGCCCTCCAGGGTCTCGCCCAGGCAGCGTTCTCCAATCTCCTTCAGCCGGGATCCGGCGTCCGTCAGGAGGATCTTCAGGGGACCGCGGGCGCTGGCGGTACGGAAGCCCAGGGAGCCCTGGAGGAGGCGGTCCACGCTCCTGGCGGTGACCTCGCCGCTATCGATCCAGGTGGTGTCGGGCCGGACCCGCATGAGGGAGGGCAGGAGCAGAGGGTAGTGGGTGCAGCCCAGGATGAGGGTCTTCACCTCGAAGGGGAGCTGGTTCAGGTAGCGACGGCAGACGCTGTCTGTGATGGGGTCGTCCAGCCAGCCCTCCTCCGCCAGGGAGACCAGAAGGGGGCAGGCCAGGCTGTGGATGACCGCATCGGGCCGACGACGCCGGATGGCCGTATCGTATGCCCCGCTCTGGACCGTGGCCAGGGTGCCGATGACACCGATGGGCCCTGAAACCTTTGCTGCGGCCTCGGCCCCCGGTTCGATCACCCCAAGAACCGGACAGGGACTCGCGACCTGGAGAGCCCCCAGCCCCAGGGCAGAGGCCGTGTTGCAGGCGATGACCAGGAGCTTGGGATCGAAGCGCTGGAGGATTTCCCCAGCCTGGATGGCATACTTGGCCACGGTTTCCGGGGACTTGCTGCCGTAGGGCACCCGGGCAGTGTCCCCCAGGTAGACGATGGATTCCCCAGGCAGGAGGCGCCGGAGCGCCCGCACCACCGTCAGCCCGCCCACGCCGGAGTCGAAGACACCGATGGGGCGATCGGCCCGGTTCATGACATCCGCTCCGCCAGGATGGCCACCCAGGCACCCTCCTGAAGGACCTTCTTCGGCTGGAAGCCCTGGGATACCAGGCTCACCAGAGCCTCGTCCTGCTGCTCGGCCAGGATGCCCGAGGCCACCAGCCAGGAGCCGGGCCGGGTGATCTCGGCCATCCGGGGCAGGAGCTCCTGGATGGTGATCAGGAGGATGTTGGCCAGGAGGCCGCTGTAGGGACCATTGACCCTCGGGTTGTCCAGCAGGCCCACGAAGCTGTCATAGGGTTTGCGCCCCTGGAGCACGCCCTGGTTGAGCTCCACGAGCTCCTCCATGGCCGGACCGCAATCGGGGTCGGCATCAAAGGCGGTGAGTTCCTTGGCCCCCAGCAGGAAGGCCGTGAGGGCCAGGATACCGGTGCCCGCGCCAATATCCAGAATGGGACCTTCCAGGCGCCCAGCCTCCGCCAGCTCCTCCAGCTGTTCCATGCAGAGCCGGGTGGTTTCATGCCCCCCGGTACCAAAGGCCAGTCCCGGATTCACGACGATGGGCGTGCGGCCCGCAGGAGCGGGAGCCTCGTCCCAGAGGGGCTTGATGTAGAAGGTCTTGCCAACCTCGAAGGACCCGAAGCCCTCCCGGCTCTTTTCGAGCCAGTCCTCGTCCGCAAAGGTCTCGGCCTCCAGGAGCAGCACCCCTTCAAAGGCCTTCAGGCCCTCGGCACTGGGCACCTCCAGGTGTGGCGGGAAGTAGGCATAGAAGGTGAAGGGCGCGTCCACCTCGCGGTAGTAGGCGCTGGCCCCCTGATCGTCCAGCCAGGCGCAGAGGGCATCCTCGGCGGCAACGGGCACCTCGAGGCGCCATCTCGTATGAAGCGTGTTCTCTACCATGGGTCTAAGGTTATCACCTGGCGAGGAGCATGCTGACGGCCATCACCGCCATGCCCGAAACCACCCCGCTGATGGCGTAGTGGTGCTCGCCGTACTCCCGGGCCGTGGGAAGCAGTTCGTCCAGCGAAATGAAGACCATGACCCCGGCAATTCCGGCAAAAACGAGACCGAAGAGGGTTTCACTGAGATAGGGGGCCAGGAGGAGGTACCCGAGGAGGGCCCCGATGGGCTCGGCCACGCCGGAGAGGAAGGAGTAGGCGAAGGCCTTCCTGCGGTTCCCGGTGGCAAAGTAGATAGGGACGGAAACGGCGATGCCTTCAGGAATGTTGTGGACAGCCACCGCCACGGCGATGAACACCCCCAGGGCGGGATCATTGAGGGCCGAGAAGAGGGTGGCCATCCCCTCCGGGAAGTTGTGGATGCCCACCGCGAGCCCGGTCATGAGCCCGGTCTTCAGCAGCTTGTGCCGCGCGGGATCCGCCGCCATCTCAGTGGCGGTGTGAACCTCGTGGGGGTTGATGACATGGGGCACCAGGCGGTCGATGACCGCAATGAGGAGCATCCCGCCGAAAAAGGCCCCCGCCGCCAGCCAGCCCCCGCCACGCACACCCCACACATGCACTAGGCGATGCTGGGCATCCACCAGCAACTCCACCATGGAGATGTAGATCATGACCCCTGCGGAAAAGCCCAGGGCCACCGAGAGGAAGCGTGTATTGGTGCGCTTGGCGAAGATCCCCAGGAGGCTCCCCACCCCGGTGCTCAAACCGGCCAGGGCACAAAGCCCGAATGCAAACCAGAAGGCCGGATGCATTCGGCTCACCCCCTTCGGTAGATCGCCTGGATCTCGCCCACGAAGACCCGGTGGTAGTCCTTGAGGGGGTAGAGCGCCTCGATGGAGGGGTCCAGGAAGCCCGCTGGATCCAGGTCCTGGTGGTAGAGCTTCCGGCACTGGATCACCAGTTCCGCCTGCTCGAAGGTCGTGCCGCCCTCCTCAGTGGAGACAGGCGTGAAGCCGCTCTTGCGGGTCTTGTCCACATGGCGCCCGGACTCGCTGCCGAAGATGCTGTGGGCATCCCGGTGCTCAGGGGCCAGGAAGGAGAGGGTGAAGAGTTCGTGCTTCTCCACGAACTCCAGGGTGTAGCGGGTGGGCCGGATATAGATGGTGGCCACGTTCTTCTGCCACAGCACCCCGAGCCCGCCCCAGCTGGCGGTCATGGCGTTGTGGGCCTCTGGGGTACCGGCGGTGATGAGCATCCACTGGTGTCCGATCAGGCTGAAGGGATTCTCATGGAAGTGTTCGACTCCGCATTTGGTGAAACCCTGCATATCAATCCTCCTCAGTGGCACTCAACTCTACATCCTCCAGATCCAGGCGCTTCATCTTCTCCAGGAAGGTCGTGCGCTTGAGGCCCAGGAGTTCGGCAGCCCGCTTCTTGTTCCCCCGGGTGATCTGGAGGCTCTGGAGCATCAGCTTCTTCTCCATCTCCGAGACCACCTGGTTGAGGTCCAGGCCGTCCGGCGGCAACTCCAGACTCGAGGGAGCCGCCTGGGGAGTCGTGAAGAGACCGGTGGCCGGGGATGCCACGGAGATCTCCGGAAGGCAGTCCCCCATGCGCTCAGCCAGGAAGGCGAAGTCCTCCCGGGTGAGCACGGGGCGCTGACCGGAGAGCACGATGGCCCGTTCCACAGCGTTCTCCAGCTGGCGCACATTGCCGGGCCAGGGGAGGGCCATGAGGAGCGGGTCCACCGAGGGATGGAGGGCCTTGGGATAGAGCCCGTGCTGCCGGGCCTTGCGATTGAGGAAGTGCTGGGCCAGGAAGGGGACCTCGTCCCGGCGCTGGCGCAGGGGCGGAAGGGCGATGGGCACCACCTCCAGCCGGTAGAAGAGGTCCTCCCGGAAGGAGCCGTCCTGCACCTTCTTCCAGAGGTCCTGGTTGGTGGCCACCACCACCCGCAGGTCCACCTTGATGGGGCCCCCGCCCCCCAGGGGCTGGACCTCCCACTCCTGGAGCACCCGCAAAAGCCGCACCTGGGCCGCCAGGGGCATGGTGCCCACTTCATCCAGGAAGATGGTCCCGCCATGGGCCTCCCGGAACGTAGCCGTTCAGCCCCCTCCGCATGGAGGGGGTTTCTGATTCCACGGGGACCGCATCAGGCTGTGAAATCCGGTGCGGCGATTCCGACGAGGCTGGCCTTCATGGCCTGAGTCAGCCACTCCAGCAGGTCCACGCCGCGCTTCCGGGCCGTGCCTGCCAGGGTCAGCATGCGCTCCACAAAGCGGGCGCCATGCTCGCTCTCCACCCCCAGGCTCACCTTCCGCCACAGCACCGCCTTGCGGATCGCCCTCTCGGCTTCATTGTTGGTCGGCACCACCCCTTCATGGGTCAGGTAGGTCCAGAGTCGATCCCATTGCCGGAGCAGATCGTTGGCTGTCCCCCGTGCTTTCTTGGTGGTATCGGGGTGCTTCGCCAGGATCTCGAACCGCTCCCGCATCTCCGCCTGGATCGACTGTGTCCCCTTGGCCAGTTCCTCCCGACTGATTTCCTCTTGCTCACACTGGTGCCACAGATGGAAAGCCTTGTCGCTGGCCAGCTTCAGCATGCAGCCCTGGGTTCCCGTCTCACCCTTGCTCTCCAACATCCCCTGCACGTCACGTCGAATGTGGCTGTGGCAGAGCTGGTGCTTGGCCTTGAGGAACTTCTCGTAGGGCTTCCATCGGTCGCGCTGGATGATGCCCGGGTAGTCCTCGCCGAGGATGTCCTTGGCCTGCGCTTGGCCCCGTCCTGGCAGAAGTCGGAAGGCTTCGGCCTCCGCCGTTGCGGCGACCCAGAGCCACATCCGATCCTCTCCGCAGCGACCGAACCCCGTTTCATCGGCGTGCACCACTGGGGAGGCCTTCACCTCTTCGTGGATCGCTCTGGCAGTCGGGGCCACAGCCTCGCTCACCGACTTGCAGCAGGCCGCCACGGAACCCAGGGACATCCGCACGCCAAAGACGGATCGGTGCATCACCATGATCTCCCGCTTGGTCAGCCGGAAGCGCCCCGAGAGCACCCCGGTGAGCGCCTGGAGACGGGGGCCGAAAGCACCCTTTGGGGTCCCCACCGGCGCAGCCGCGCGGGTGACATGCCCGCACCGGGGGCAAGCTTTGGACCACTGCCTCAGCTCCGTGATGAAGGCCCGGAACGCTGGCGACTCGCAGAACTGCCGGATGATGGCATCCCGCCGGGGGGCCTGCTCCAGGGATTCCCCGCAACGCTCGCAGGCCTCGGGATCGGCGTCCTTCACCTCATCCACCTCCTCGGGCGGAACCTGCTCCCGGGTCTTTCCGGCGTGACCCGGCTGACCGCCGCGCTTCCGTCCACTCGGATCTACCGGTGGCTTGCGCTTCCTACCCATGTCCGAACTGGGGGGCTTGGAGCTGTTGCCGGAGTTCTGGGTGATGCGCGCCTCCAGATCCGCCACGCGCCCCAAAAGCTGTTCCACCATTGCCTTTAGGGCCTGGTTTTCAGAGATCAGCTGACGCTCGTTCTCGCTCATTCCATGAGCATGGCCACCCTGAACGAAAAGTACAACCTAATGGCTCATATGGACTGAATTTGTAAGCGTCCATCCCCCTGCGGGGGCTGAACGCTTACCCCGGAACTTGCCCGGGGTGTCCTTGCGGGCATCGGTGAAGGCCCCCTTGGTGTAGCCGAAGAGCTCGGATTCCAGCAGGTTCTCAGGGATCGCCCCACAGTGGACCGGCACGAAGGGCTGGTCAGCCTCGTTGCTCATGCGGTGGATGGCCCGGGCGATGACTTCCTTGCCGGTGCCGCTCTCGCCCGTCAGGAGCACCGTGGCCCGGGTGGCTGCGGCGGCCCGGGCCTTGGCCAGGACATCCTGCATGGCGGCGCTGATGCCCACCAGCCCCAGCCCCAGGGCCTGGCTGGCGGTGAGGGGGGCCTGGGGCAGGGCCAGGGGACGGAGCCCCGGCATGGGAGGGTCCTCCCGCAGGGGACTCCAGCGCACCGAGCCCAGGGCTGACCAGGCCGCCAGGGCTTCGGGGGACAAGAGAGTGGAGCGCAGGAGCAGAATCGGCAGGGCCCCCACCTCGGCCACCACCCGGACCAAGGCCGGAGGAGGTTCGGGAGCCTCGGCGCTGATGGCCCAGAGATCCGCCTCCACCGGCGGCAAGGCCGGCGTGGCGCCCTTGTCCAGACTCACTCCCCAGACCGCAGCCCAGCGCTGCTCCAGCCCACGGGTGGGCTCGCCTAGAGTGGACCAATGGAGGCGGGGCAGTGTGTTCATCCAAACCTTTGTAAGGGTTAGAAACAGCCTAGAACCAAACAGCTAGGCTTCAAAGTCAAAAAGTTGACGCCCGGACAGACCCAAGGATTCCCTGCCCCATGCGAGACTTATCCATTCAACCCGATCCGAGGTTTCCCCATGTCCCGCCTCAAAGCCCTCGCCCTCGCCACCTCCCTGCCCCTGGCAGCCCAGACCTGGGATCTCCGCCTGGAGGTCCCCTTCCCCAAGGGGCAGAACCTGCCCCAGACCATGATCTCCGGCAGCGGCGAGCTGGTCCGCGGCGACCTGGACACCGGACATGGCCTCATCTTCAGCGCCAGCCACCGCCTGATCCGGGTCGGCCCCATCCTCAAGCTGGAGTGGGGGACCGAGTTCTCCCACTGGCGAGCCGATGGCCAGCTCCTCAATGGCACCGAGCTCTCCTCCACCCAGCTCCGCCAGACCGGCCTGGGCCTGGGACTCAACGCCCAGTTCTGGCTGCCCTTCACAGGCCTCGCAGGTGAACTGGGGGCCATCGAGCGGGTCCAGCACTACCGCTTCGAAGCCGCGGGCGTGAAGCAGACCGAAACCCTGGCTCGGCCCTGGCTGCGGGTGGGCCTGCGCTATCGCCTCCCCCTGCCCCTCGATCCCTACATTGCCGCCAGCTACCAGCAGCCCATCACCAAGGACCATCCCGTCAAGCTCCAGAGCACCGGGGAGCTCCAGGACTACCTGAAGGCCCAGGGCAGCGGTCAGGAATTCGAGCGCATGTGGACCTTCGGGCTGGGGGTCATGTTCTGATGCGGAAGCGTAAGCAATAGACCAAAACGCAAAAACGACTTCCACCACGAAGGCACAAAGACACCAAGGACTCACCAAGGGTTCACTGGCGCTCAATGATTGAGCCCGGGGCGAGTGTGAAAGCCGGCTCCCACGGCGAAGCACGATTTACTGGACACTCAGGCCGCCCCGCGACGCAGGGGCGCATGGTGGCCGTGCGCGTTCCGGGAGGGATAGGCGGCTATGGCACGCTCGCGTGCCTTCGCCGCCTATCCCTCCCGGAACCAAGCCCGAGTGTCCTGGTTGGCACATCAGGCTTTTCTTCGTGAAACTTGGTGCCCTTGGTGCCTTCGTGGTGGAATTTATGCCTTTTTTTGCGAATGTTTACGAGGCATCGCCTCAGATGGCGCCCTTCATCTCTGCGTAGATCTGCGGCAGGAAGGAGGCCAGGTTGGTGTACTCGTAGACGTTGTGGGTGGCCAAGCCCTGGGCGGCCTCGGAGGGAACCTTGATGAAGGGGGGAAGCTTGCACTTGGGCTTCCGGTCGGCCACCTGGTAGCCCATCCAGAAGCGGGAGCGGAACTCGATGCCATCCTCGGTCTCCCGGATGAAGTGGCACATCATCGCCGGAGCCCAGGGGCGGAGGAAGAAGGCCCCAGCGGGGCGGCTCTTGCCATTGGCGGCCACCAGGGTGCCCACCGCCGGCGCCTTGAAGCGAGCCATATCGAAGCCGAAGTCATCGGGGGTCAGGAAGGAGATCCTGATGTCCTCGGGCCCGTTGCCCACATCCTCCACCACATGATGCGTGACGCCCTGAAACCGCTTGACCATGGGGGTGGCGGGATCCAGCACCCGGGCCCGCTCGGTGGGATCGGGGATGGTGGCGGCGTAGTGCCCGGCGGGCCACCAGATCTTGTAGCGGAGATCCTCCAGGGCATGCCAGGCGAACCACCAGTTGATCATGTCGAGGGTGACCCCGGGCATCTTCGTGTGGTTGGCCACGTAGCCCGAGCCGTTGGGCATGATGCACCATCCGGACTCCACCTCGTGGTAGCCCGGATTCAGCAGGTCGTTCATGTTTTCGGGCTTCAGGGCCTTGGAGGGGTCCATGGGCTTGCCCATGAGCGCCACCTGGGCCGGATCCGGAGTGGCGGGCACCCGGCTGAAGTACTTGGCATAGGGCTTGGCCTGTTCTTCAGGCGTCAGGTCGATGGATCGCACGGTACCCTCCGGTTAGTCTATGGACTAAGTATGCCTCCATTGTGTCACAGGTGCTTCCGGAAAGAGCTCCCATTCGGAAGTAGCAGCCTAAGCCCCCATTTTCGTCCTTTGTTCGCCTGGATACGGTAGCCTGATCCCATGCTCTCATCCCTTCGTATCCAGAACCTAGCCCTGGTGGAAGATCTCTCGCTGGAACTGGAGGGAGGTTTCACCGTGCTGACAGGCGAGACGGGCGCCGGGAAGTCCCTCCTGGTGGACGCCCTGGCCTTGCTCCTGGGGGCCCGGGGGGACGGCGACCTGGTGCGCGCAGGTACGGAGCGGGCCACGGTGGAGGCGGTGGTGGATGGGGCCTTCGAAGCCTGGAACACCTTCCTCCGGGAGCGGGGTCTGCCGGAGGAGCAGCCGGTGGTACTGCGCCGGGAAGTGGGCACCAACAACCGCTCCCGAGCCTGGATCAACGGAGCCAGCGCCAGCCTGGGGGACCTCAAGGAAGCTGGGCGCATCTGGATGCGCCTGACCAGCCAGCACGACCATCAATCCTTGATGTCAGAAGAGCGCCATCTGGCCCTCCTGGACGAGGTGCTGGGGATACACCCGGACCTGTCCACGGAAGTGGAGGCGGTGCGGGAAGCGGAGACCCGCCTCAAGGCCCGACGCCGAAGCGAATCAGAACGGGAGCGCCGCCTGGAATGGCTGGCCGAGCAGATCGCGGACCTGGACAAGCTGGCCCCCAAGCCCGGCGAGTGGGCCCAGCTCCGGGCCGAGCGGGAGCCTCTGCGCCACGCCGCCCAGCTGGAACAGGCCTTCCGGGAATCGGCCGAGACCCTGAGGGAGGCCCTGCCCCTTCTGGAGACTGCGGGCCGGGCCCTGGCACGCTCCGTGGCGGTGCTCCCGGACGCCCAGCGGGACCTGGACCGCCTGCGCTCAGCCCTCCTGGAAATCGAGGATCTTCAGGCCCTGAGCCAGGACCAGGCCATCCGCTGGAGCCGCGAGGGGGTCGAGCGCATTGAGGCCCTGGAGGCCCGCCTGGCCCAGTTCGAGAAACTGGCCCGCCGCCACCGCTGCGAACCCGAGGACCTGGCCCCGCGCCTCCTGGACCTCAAGACCGAACAGAAGGAACTGCTGGGGGGCTCCAGCTCCATCCAGGAACTGGAGCAGCACCTGGCCAAGGCCGCCGAGGCCTACCTTGCCGTCGCCGAAACCCTCCATCTGAGCCGGGCCACCCTGGTGCCAAAACTGGAGAAGGAGGTCCATGCCAGGCTAAAACGTCTGGGCATGGCGGGCACACGCCTTCAGCTCCGACTCTCCATCGCCGAGGAGGGCGCCAGCCCGGCCCTCCACCAGGGGCGGCCCGTCAAGGTCTCCCCCGCCGGGTTCTCGGCCCTGGCCATCTGGGCCGAGACCAACGTGGGTGAGGGTTTCAAGCCCATGGCCCGCATCGCCTCCGGGGGCGAGCTGAGCCGCCTCATGCTGGCCCTGCTGGGGGCTGGCACCGCCCTGGGCAAGGGCACCGAAGAGCCTCTGACCCTGGTGCTGGACGAAGTCGACGCCGGCCTCGGAGGCGAGACCGCCCTGGCGGTGGGCGCCGCCATCCAGGAGTTGGCGGGCGTCCACCAGGTCCTCGCCGTCACCCATCTGGCGCAGGTGGCCGCCAAGGCCCACCACCATGGCTTCCTCTCCAAAGAAACCCGGCAGGGCCGCACCCGCAGCGGCCTGGAGTGGCTGGAGCGCGAACCCAGGATCCGTGAACTGGCCCGCCTCCTCTCCGGCCATCCCGACCGCCCCGAGGCCCTGGCCCACGCCAGGAGCCTGGCGACCCAGGACTGGGCGTAGGGCCCCGGACACCCTGCCAGGGAACAGGAACGGTGGAAGGGTGATGAACTGCCGTCAAAACAAGCTGACAAGGCTGTACACATAGATTACGTGTAACTGCGAGGACGCAGACGCTATGGCTGACGGCGCTTTGGTCTCAGGAGGACTGCATCCGGGGTTCCACCCGGTTGCGGCCCGACCGCTTCCCCACGTAGAGCATGGCATCGGCGGTCTCGCAAAGGGCATCCGCCGTCATCGATGAGTCCAGGCTGGCGATGCCCGCGGAGAAGGTGACGTGAAACGGCTTGTCCGCCGCCATGAAGCCCAGGCCCGCAAAGGCCTCCCGTACCCCGTTGATCACCTGGAAGGCGTCGCCCAGAGAGGTTTCCGGAAGGATGATGCCGAACTCCTCGCCGCCGTAGCGACCCACGATATCGGTGCGCCGGAGGCGGCGCTTCAGGAGAAAGGCCAGGGCCTGGATCACCATATCCCCGGTGGCATGGCCATAGCTGTCGTTGACGGCCTTGAAGTGGTCGATGTCCAGCATCGCGAAGCAGAGGTGGCTGCCGCTACGCTCGGTCCGCAGGACCTCCTCGGCCAGTCGCCCTTTGAGGGAGCTGTGGTTCAACAATCCCGTGAGGCTGTCCTGGCGCGCCAGGCTGCGCAGAAGCCGCGTGCGTTCCGCCCGGATCCGCACACTGCTGAGCAGGAATTCCGGAGCGATGCCCTTGGTCAGGAAATCGTCGGCCCCCTTCCGCATGGCGCTGAGCTGCTTGGCCTGGTCGGTTTCCGAGGAGAGGTAAACGATCGGCAGGTCCAGGTAGGCGCGCCCCATCCGGATGAGGGCAGCCAGATCCGGCCCATCGCACCCCGGCATGTAGAGATCCATCAGGATCAGGTCCGGCTGGAAGAGGGCCAGGGCATCGAAGACCTTCAGGGGCTCGGTCACAAGCTCCACGACCATGCCTCCGGACTCCAGGATCCGCCGCAGGTAGTAGGCCTGGGTCGGGGAATCCTCCACGACGAGGATCCGATGCGGGGCCGGGGTCACCGGGTGGGTGAGATGCTCCAGGGACTCCGCCAGTTCAGGAAAGTCCGGGGGCTTGGGGAAGAGCGCGTTGCACCCGGCCTGGACGGCCTGGAGGCGAAGCTCGACGTTCCATCCGTGGCTCAGGGCGATCATGGGGACCGTGAAGGGGCGGCACCGGCGAAGCTCGTCGAGCCGGACCTGGGATGGCTGGCCGTCGGCGAGGTCCAGATCCACAAGGAGGGCGTCCACCGTCTCCGAATAGAGCAGGCGGAGCAGCTCCTCGGTGTCAACGGCCCGGAAGAATCGGAATCCGTAGGCCCCGAGGCCTTGGGACAGGAGTTCCTCAAGGGGGGTGATCCCTTCAAGGTAGATCACGTTGCTCGTATGCTTTTCCTTCATTCCCGGCCCAGCGGCAGAGGTGCCTGGCAAAGTATACCTTTGCCCCTGGCGGACCACGGGAAACGGAATGCATCCGACCAAAGAATTCAGTCAAGCACTGCTGGCAAAACCCCTGGCTCACCCGTAGCCTGTTCAGGTGAACACGATGCGCACGAAACCCATGGGGAACACCCATGAGCTCTGATCGGATGGCCCTGCGGGCCTTCCGCCATCTGGTGGCGGAGCTGTTCGGTCTGGAGTTCACACCCGCGTCGCTTGCCGAGCTGCAAGCCGCGCTGCGCTTGGGGCTGGAGGCGCACCGCCTCAAGACTTTGGAAGCCCTTTTCCACCGACTGGAAGGCGAGGACCCTGCAGGGGAGGCCTGGCGTCCGGTAAGGGAGCGGCTCACCGTCGGCGAAACCTTCTTTTTCCGCGACGCAGCCCAGCTTGAAACCATCAGAGCCCAGGTGTTCCTCCCCATCGCCGCCCAGGAGCGCCCCCGGCGCATTCGTCTGTGGAGCGCCGGGTGTTCCACGGGAGAAGAGGCCTACAGCTTGGCGATCATGGCCCTGGACATCTTCCCCGAAGCCCAGGGATGGCAGGTCGAGGTCCTGGGAACGGACATCCACGAGGGGAGCCTGAGCCAGGCGAAGCGCGGCCTATACCGGGAGTGGTCCTTCCGGGGGGTGCCACCGGGATTCCGGGAACAGTGGTTCCACGAATCCAGGGGGCACTGGCACCTCCAGCCCGCCATCCGCCATCACGTCCAGTTCAAGCTGCACAACCTCGTCCAGGACCCCTTCGAGCCCCTGACGGAGGAGGGCTTTGATCTCATCCTCTGCCGCAACGTCTTCATCTACTTCCCGCTTCCCCAAAGACTCCGGATAGCCCAGGCATTCCTGAAGGCGCTTCGCCCGAACGGAGCTCTGGTTCTGGGGCACAGCGAGCTGGGTCACGATGTCGCGGGCCTTTTCCGGGTCGAGAAGCACCCGGACTCGATCATGATCCGTGCAGAAGGCCATGAAGCCCCTGCTCCAGCGCTCCAACCTGCCCCCCAACCCTGTGCACACGCTGTTGGGATGAAACCTCGCCTGCCGTCCACCGCGAAACACCACCCGCCCAAGCCCCGCAACCTCCTCAAAGAAGCCTCGGACGCCATGGCCGCCGGCGAGCATGGCCGGGCGCTGAAAATCTCCCAGTCCCTGGTGAGCGCCGCCCCTCGCCAGGAAGAGGCCGTTCGTCTGAACGTCCAATCCCTGGCAAACCTGGGCAAGCTGGCGGAGGCCCAGACCATGCTCACTGAAAGCCTGTCCCGCAACCCTTTGAGCGTTCCCCTGAACTACCTGCGTTCCCTGCTGGCTTCGGAGCAGGGGCAGACGGCGGAAACCCTGAAGTCGCTCGATCGCGTTCTCTACCTCGAACCCGATCACGTGGCGGCGCGCATGGATCGCGCCCATCTCTTCGAAGTCTGGAACCGCATCCCAGATGCCCTCAAGGATCTGGACCGGGCCATCGAAATCCTGGGGCGGATGGAGGGCCAGGACCCGGTGCCGGATCTGGAACCCTTCGGATGCGAAGAAGTGCTCACCCGCTGCAGGGAGTTGCGGGAAAGATGTAGACAGGCTGGCAACGGGAGGGCAGCGTTTTGACAGATTCCAGCGAACGCGATGTCCAGGCTTGGCCTGAACACCAGGTCGGGGGGACGCGGGGTGAGCCCCGCGAGCGACCCGTTCCCTTCGCCTGCAGCAGCTTTCTGGGCTTCAGTCTGTCGGGCCGCCGCCACGCCGTCCCCATGGAGGCCGTGTCGGAGCTTCTCTACCTGCCCTTGCTGCAACCCACGGAAGGGAACACCGGAGCCCTGCTCGGCTATTCCAACCTCAGGGGAGAGTCCATCCCGGTCCTGGACCTGGCCCTTCTCCTGGGCCTGCCCGAGCGCAGAATCAGCTCCGGGGATGTGCTTCTGGTCTTCTCTTCCAAGGGCGGATTGCGGGGCCTGATGGCGGAGGAGGTCGAGGATCTCCTTGAGTTCGATGAGGCTGAGCTGCGGAAGCCCAAGGAGGATCCCGGGGCAGAGGACCGCCCCCCCTTCGTCCGCGCCCTGGCGCGCAAAGGCGAACGGCTCTACCACCTTCTGGATCTTGAAGCCCTGGAGGCGGCGGCCAGGACCCAGGACAAGGATGACCGGTACGATGCCCTTTTCGGAGGGTTGGATCCCCAGGTCGAAGCGCGTCTGCGCCAGCGGGCTTCGGAGGCCCTGGAGCTTCGGAACCTTGACGAAAACCTTGGCCATGCCTGCATGGAGATCCTCCTCGGGGGCGAAGCCTTTGCGATCCCCCTCAAGCAGATCCGCCAGATCATGCACTTCCCCCCCATCTTCCCCGTGCCCGGCACTCCCGCAGCCATCCTGGGTCTCGCAAGCTATCGGGGGGAACCCCTGGTCGTCGCCGACATCCGGCCCCTTCTGGGCATCCCCCAGGCGAGCCTGATGCCCGACGCCCGGCTGCTGGTGATCCAGGACGGTGCCGGCAGCCTTGGGATATACGCCGAGGCGGCCGGGAATGTGGTGGACATCGTTCACGAACGCCTTCGCCCCCACCCCATCCAGGATGGGCAGCGATTGCTGGAAGGCGAGTGGCTGGAAGGGGATCGGCTGTCGAGCCTCATCAGTCTCCAGGCACTGCTGGAACACCCTGGCCTTTCGATCCGCGATTCCGAATTCTCCTGAAGGAGCCCCCATGTCCTGGTCCCTATCCCGGAAGCTATACACTGCGCTGGCCTTTGTCGGCCTGTTGCTGCTGACCAGCGGCGGGTACGTGCATCGTCAGGTCTCCGCCCTGGCGGAGATCAACAGCAAGGTTGATCGGCTCGACAACCTCATGCGCAAGGCGGATTTGCAGCTCTTCTACCAGGCGGCCACCCTGAACGCCAACCGGGCACAGGCCCTCGAAGCGAGCGAAAGGGCCCGGAACGCCTACAGGGAGTACGTCGAGAAGGAGCAACAGCTCCACGAAGAGGTCAAGGCCATCATGGCCCAGACAGGTTCGGATATCGGGCCCTACGAGCAGTGGCACTCCCGTTTCGAGCGCTACAAGCGGGAGGTCTCCGAGCCCTTCTGGCAGGGCTTCGCCAATGGCGGGAAGGGGAAGCTGAACAATGATTTCTATATCCACGAAGAGCTCCTGCCCCCCTTCAACGCCTTCGCGGAGCATCAGCACACCATCCAGAAAGGCCTCGCAAGCGAAGCTGCCCGCCTGCGGACCTCCACCCAGATGGCCACCATCCTCTCCACCCTCATCACCCTGCTGATTGGGGGATCAGTGTTCCTCCTGACCCTCCGCAAGGCCAGTCAGGAAATGGGGGACGCCGTCAACGCCACCGCCACGAGCACGACCCAGATCGCGGCCGCCCTCACCGAACATGAACAGATCATATCAGAACAATCCTCTTCCCTGACCGAAATCGTCAGCACCGTCCACGAGCTCACCGCCACGGGCGGACAGGCCTCGGAAAGTGGAGAAGCGGTCTCCCAGCGGGCCAGCCTCTCCCTGGCCGCCGTCCGCCAGTGGGGGGACAACCTCAAGGGCAATGTGGAAGAGATGGGCACCCTGAAGGTGACGGTGGATGCCATCGCCAAGCAGATCCAGGACCTCTCGGAGCAGACCAGTCAGATTGGCACCATCCTCGGCACGGTTTCCGAGATCGCAGGACAGACCAACCTCCTTGCGCTGAATGCTGCCGTGGAGGCCGCCCGCGCCGGAGAGCATGGTCGAGGCTTCGCAGTGGTCGCCTCGGAGATCCGGAAGCTGGCCGATCAGAGCAAGCACGCCCTGGAGCGGATCGGCACAATGGTCTCCCAGATCCAGAGGGCCACCAATACCACCGTGATGACGGCCGAAGAGGGGAGCAAGCGCGTCGATATCACGATCCGGGTGGCCCAGGAGTCCATCGGGAACGCCGATGGCATCGTGGACGCGCTGGAGGAGGCCGTCCAGAACACCCAGCAGATCGTCCTGAATCTCCGCCAGCAGGCCATCGGGGTGCGCCAGGTGAACGAGGCCATCGCCAACATCCACGCCGGTGCGAAGGAGAGTGTGAACGGCATGAGCCAGATCCGGGCAGGCGTCCGCCAACTCCAGGTCATGGGGGACAACCTCCGTCGAATGATCTAGCGGGAATAAGCCGATGACTGCGATCCCTCCCGATATGCGCCCCCTTTTCTCTGCGGAGTGTGAGGACTACCTCGCGCTCCTCACGGAGGGATTCCTGGCCCTTGAAGTGAATCCCGGCCAAGCGGAATGGGTGGATCGCATGTTCCGCGCAGCCCACAGCCTCAAGGGCACGGCACGGGTCATGGGATGCATGGATCTCGCCCAGGCCGCCCATGCCCTGGAGGATGTGCTGAGCAGGCTCAGGGAGGGGAGGATTGCCCTGGGGCTGACACACTTCGACCATCTTTCCAGGGCCATGGATGGCTTTGGGCAACTCCTGCACGCAACCCTGGAGGAGCAGGAGACGGCGCCCCTGGCGGCGGAACTGGAATCCTGGGTGAGGGGATGCCTGGAAGCCGTCCCTGAGCCCTCTGAAGCTGCAGACGTTCCAGAGACCAGGCCAGCAGCCCCCCTTCTGGGAACGAGCCCCGTCGGCATTCCAGCAGAGAGCTCCCATGCCCCCCTGGAGGTGCTCCGGGTTCCTGTCCCCAAGCTGGATGCGCTTCTCAACCAGGTGGGTGAGCTGCTGGTAGCCCGCCAGCGCCAGACGATCCATGCCGAGGAGGCCGCGGAACTCCGGGATTTCCTGGAAGAGACCCTGCGCCGCATCTCCCAGGACAAGGAAGAGGCAGGAAGGATTGTCCAGCGGGCCAATCGATTGGCCCAGGCCCTCGCCGAAGAGGCCGCCCTTTCTGAGCGCAGTTTCGAAGCCCTGGAAGCAGCCGTGCTCCGGACCCGCATGGTCCCCCTGAGCACCCTCTTCGAGCCCGCTGCCAAGTGGGTCAGGGATATGGCCAGTGCCATGGGGAAACAGGCCCGCCTGGAGACGGCGGGCGGAGAGATCGAGCTGGACAAGCGCCTCGCCGAGGGTCTGCGGGATCCCCTCCTCCACCTGATCCGGAATGCCCTGGACCACGGCATCGAGCTGCCAGATGCAAGGCGCCTGGGCGGGAAACCCGAGCAGGGCCTGCTCCGGCTTTCCGCGAGCCAGGAGCGGAACGGTATCCTGCTGCGGGTGGAAGACGACGGCAGGGGGGTGGACCTCGCAATGATCCGCGAAGTCGGTGAGCAGCAGGGCCTGCTCGATGGCACCTTCGACGGCCAGGAGGACCTGCTCCGCCTGCTCTTCCGCCCCGGCTTCAGCACCCGGAAGGAAGCCTCGGAGTTCAGCGGACGCGGAGTGGGCCTGGATGTTGTCGCCACGGAAGTGGCGGACCTCAAGGGGGACCTCCAGCTCTTCAGCAAGCCTGGGCTGGGCACCCAGATCCACCTGTGGCTGCCCCAGAGCCTGGCGAGCACCCGGGTGCTCCAGGTCTCCGCTTCAGGGGTCACGCTCGGGTTGCCGTCCGTCTCCGTCCGGGCCTGCCTCAAGGTCTCCCCCGGCGAACGCCAGCTGCTGGAGGGCCGACCGGCCCTGCTCTTCGAAGGGAAGCCGATCCTGATGGTCTCTGCGGGAGGCATCCTGGGCCGACCAGCGAGAACCCAGGAGCTGTCCTACGTGGTCGTCCTGGAAGCCGCCGGAGACCAGGTCGCCTTGGGGGTCGACGAACTGGTGGGTGAATTCGAGGTGCTGGAGAAGCCCCTGCCCATGCGGCTGAAAGGGCTGAAGTCCTTCCATGGCGCCAGCCTCATGGGGGACGGCCGGATCCTGCTGCTCGCAGATCCCATCCACCTGGTCCGTCTGGCCCGGTCTTCATGGCTGGGCAAAGCGGCCACCCTTGAAGACCCATCAGAGATCCAACGGCCACGGACCATCCTCCTGGCCGATGACAGCCTGACCACCCGGGTCCAGTTGCGCCGCATCCTCGAAGCGGCCGGGTACAAGGTCCAGCCGGCCGTGGACGGACTGGATGCCTGGGGGCGGCTCGGCACCCAGGCCTTCGATGCGGTGGTCAGCGATGTCCAGATGCCGGGGCTTGATGGCTACCAGCTCACCGAGAGGATCCGGTCCTCGCCAACCCTGGCCCGCCTGCCCGTGGTGCTCGTCACCACCCTGGCCAGCGAAGAGGATCGCCGCAGGGGTCTGGATGCGGGCGCCAACGCCTACCTCTCCAAGGGCAGCTTTGACCAGGAACAACTGCTGGAAAGCCTCCGGAATCTGATATGAGACCCGTGACCCGTGTCTACTTCGCTGAAGACAGTCCCACCGTGGCCCGTGTGCTCCAGAGCCTGCTGGAGGGTGCGCCGGACCTGGCTTCGGCAGGCATCGGAGCGGATGGCCTGCAGGCCCGGGCCGACCTGGAGCGTCTCCGGCCGGATATCCTCGTCACCGACCTGAACATGCCTGGCATGGATGGCTTCCAGCTCATCCAGTGGGTCATGGAGAACCAGCCCATCCCCATCGTGGTCCTGAGTGATGCCCTGGACGCCGGAGACCGGGAGATGGCCATGAAGTGCCTGGGCCTGGGGGCCATGGAGGCGCGGGCCAAGCCAAGGGCCGGTTCGCCCGCAGAACTCTCCGAGAGCCGGGAGGCCTTCCAGGGCCTCCTGCGGGCCCTGAAGCATGTGAAGCCCATTTCCCGACGGTCCGTCTCTGATGCACGCACTCCGGCTCCGCTCATACTCCCGCGCAGCTCCTCCCCGGATCTACTGGCGATTGGCGCAAGCACCGGCGGCCCTCCGGTCATCCTGAGCATCCTGAAGGCCCTGGGCAAAGGCTTCCCGCTTCCGATCCTGCTGTCCATCCACATGGAAAAGGGGTTCATGCGGGACTTTGGAAACAGCCTCTCCCGAACCACGGGATGGGCCGTCAAATCCGGTGCGGAGGGTGAGATCCCCCGCCCAGGGGTCCTCTACCTGCCCGAGGAGGGCCAGCATCTCATTCTGGACTCCTCGGCCCACCTGGCTTCGGTGATGCCGCTTGCCGAGGACCATCTGGTCCCCTCTGTGGATCGGCTCTTCCACAGCCTGGCCGGGAATGCGGGCAGGCAGACCTGCGCCCTGCTCCTCACGGGCATGGGACGGGACGGGGCTCAAGGCCTGAAGGCGATCCGGAACGCCGGAGGGCTCACCTTCGCCCAGGATGAGGACAGCTGTGTCGTCTACGGCATGCCCAAGGCGGCGGCGGATCTGGGGGCAGCCCAGGCGATGATGAACCCACTGGAAATGGTCGCCGCGTTGAAACGCATCGTCGGTCCTCGGGAAAGAAGCGCGCCGTGAGGATACTGGAAGCCGACGACAGCCATGTGGCCCGCATCAAGACGCTCCAGGGGATCCTCCCCATCTGCGTGCACTGTCGTACCAATTTGCCGTCAAACGTAGCGAAATCCACACTGGGATGCGACGGCAAATCATGAACCCAGCAGCCTTCGCCGACAGTTATATATTTTAATCATTTTATCCTAAAGGCTGATGAACTGCCGTATAGACTGCTTGAGTGCGCTACCTCGAACCCCTCTACCGCCCCCCCAGCGAAGCCGAGTCCTTCATCCTCCAGGCCACCCACGGGTGCTCCTGGAACGCCTGCGCCTTCTGCGCCATGTACCGGGGCCGCCCCTTCCAGGTGAGGCCCCTGGAGGAGCTGCTGGAAGAGATCGCGGAGTCCAGCACCTTCGCCGACGAGGTGCGACACGTCTTCGTAGCCGACGGCGATGCCCTGGTCATGCCCATGGGGCACTGGGAGCCCATCCTGGAGGCCCTGAGGGAGGCCTTCCCCCGACTCCGGCGGGTGGGCACCTACGCCACCGCCCGCAACATCCTGGAGAAGACGCCGGAGGAGTTGCGGCGTTTGCGGGAACGGGGCCTGTCCCTGCTCTACATCGGCCCCGAATCCGGGGACGACGAGACCCTGCGGCGCATCGGCAAGGGCAGCAGCGCCGGGGAGCACCTGGAGGCGGCCCGGAAGGCCAGGGCCGCAGGCATGGACCAATCCCTGATGTTCCTTCTCGGCATCGGGGGCCAGGAGCGCAGCCTGGAGCACGCCCGAGCCTCGGCCCGGCTGGCCACCGCCATGGATCCCAAGTACCTATCCACCCTGACCCTGACGGTGATCCCGGACACCCCCATCACGCGACAGAGCCGCTTCGAGCTGCCCTCCGTGCCCGAGCTCCTGTGGGAACTGCGCTGCTTTGTGGAAGAGGTAGCCCCCACCTCGGCCATCTTCCGCTCCAACCACGCCTCCAACTACCTCCCCATCGCTGGACGCCTGCCCCGGGACAGGGGTTCCATCCTGGCCACCATCGACGGGGCCCTGGAGGGGCGCGTGGGGCTGAGGCCCAAGTGGGCGAGGGGGCTATGACCACTCGCAGAGGAGGAGTGATACACTGACGTAAAAATCCAAGGAAATTCCCATGTATATCCTCGTATCAAGGCTCATTCTGCTATCAGCGACCCTTGGCCTAGTTGGCTGTTCTTCCTCTTCGACGGCAGCGATCAACGTGCGCGATGCTCGGATTTCGTCGAACCTGGCAGCCTCGCCCGCGAGCCCGGGCACCGCGGATGGCGTCACGCTGAGTTTCAGCCTCCAGAACACCGACCGGGAAGTCGCCATGACCGGTGTCCCCTACCAGGTGGTCCGCACCAATCTGGCAGGCCAGACCACGATATTGCGGACCACGACGCTCAACCTGGCGACCCTGACCTGCACCGACCGCAACCCAGGTGACGCCGTATCCCCCATCGCCCGCGCCGTCTTCCTTTCTGTCCGCGACGCCGAGATCCCCGAGGCCTCCCGAGAAAATAACGAGGTTGAGTTGGTGATCCCTGAGGCATGAAGACCTCCCCTCCCCGGAGGCCTGCCCTCTAAGTCACACCCAATTACCCTGGAATTCATGGCCCCGATAGCATCCGATGGTTCCAATGAACCGCCGAATCCAATCCGGAGGCCCGCATGCATTCCCATCAACGTTTTGCCCTCGCCCCGGCCCTCGCCCTGGCCACCCTTATCGGCTGCGGCGGAGGCAGTTCCTCCCACTCCGCCGGACAGGCCACCTTTGCGGTGATGAGCGACACCCACCTCCACGACGCCACAACCCTGGGGGCCAGCGGCACGGCCTTCGATGAATACCTCGCCAATGATCGAAAGATGATCGCCCAGAGTGAGGAGATCCTCGATGCCGCCCTCACGGATGTGAAAACCCAGAAACCGGACTTCATGATGATCAGCGGGGACCTCACCAAGGACGGTGAGCAGGTCAACCACTTCCTCATGGCCTACAAGCAGTGAGCATTTCGTCGGTGGGGCGTGGGCGAGGCTGCCTCAGGTAGACGGAGCCCCCACCGATGAAATGCGGTGTTGAACAAGCCCGGAGCGGCGGGGGAGTTGGGCGAGGGCTATGGGGAAATCGCGCCTGCTGATCCACTTTTGGGGACGCCAGGTCCCCTGTCGCCCAGGGATTGCTGACTGCTGAGCCCGACAGTCCCGGCAGGGGCTTGGACCGAGTTGGCGTCATAGCAGGGCTTCGCCGTCCCGCCGTGGTGGAGGTCGTGGTGCAGGTGATGGATAGCTGAGAGGCTGACAGTCATGGCATCACCGCCGGGGGTGCCCTGGAGGCTTCACTCATCAGCGGTCGCCAGAGGATCAGACCACCACAATGAGGGCAGCGTTGCCCCGTGCCTTCGGCTGGACACGCCTCGGCTCTGGGTTTCGGAGCAGGCAGCAGGGCCCTGGCCTGTTCCAGCAGACCTCCACCCTGGGCCGAGGCGTAGAGGCCAAAGTGCCGGATCTTATGGAAGCCATCCGGAAGGACATGCTGGACAAAGCGGCGCAGGAACTCGATGGGGTGGAGGGTGACGGTCTGCTGGCCCCGGGTGCGGAAGGTGACATGCCCCGGCCCACGTCGATCAGCCGGGAATTGGCGATACCCACCCGGTGGGTGTAGCGCCCCAGGTAGCTCAGCACATGCTGGGAACGCCGGAAGGGGGCTTTCGCATAGACGACCCAGGACTTGTGGCGGGCGAGGGTGGCCATGAGGGCATTGAAGCCCTGATCTGGCAGGATGCCCTTCCGGCGGAGTCCTCGCAGGGCATCCAGCATCTTTCCCCGCAGCAGCTTGCCCATGGCCTTCACCGGGAACAGGTAGTCCTTTCTGGCGTGGACGAACCGGCTCCCATCCAGCGAAAGCCCGCCCGCCGTGGCCAGCACGTGGACATGGGGGTGGAAGCG
>NZ_KI912268.1:2689910-2851665 GCF_000242615.2 Holophaga foetida DSM 6591 | reverse complement strand
AGCCTCCTCAAAGCGCCGGATCGAAGCTAGGTATTGCTGGATCGTCCCTTTCGCCCGATCCGCCATTCGCAGGTCCGCTTCCAGGCGGGATAGAGATAGACTGACGTCCTTCATGTAGTACCTCCTTGGTCGTCTGGCGATGCGTCAACATCGCGATGACCAAGGAGCCTTCATTTACATGGAATTGCTAGCTTTCTTACTGCGCGGGCCCGCCACACGGCGCCACCCCCGCCGCGGAGCGGCTTCGTTCAACTCTCCCTGGTCCGGGACCAGGGCATCAAGGTCCTGGTCGTTCCGGGCAACCACGATGTCAACAACCCAAACGCAGTCAGCTACCTCGCCGGAACCACCACCACTCCCGTGAACTACGTGGGGCCTGAGGCCTTCAAGCAGATCTACCAGGATTGCGGGTATGGCGATGCGATCTCCCAGGACCCCAGTTCTCTGAGCTATGTCGCCGAACCCGTTCCCGGACTCTGGGTCTTCGCCCTGGATTCCTGCGACTATGCCGACAACCTCACCAACGGTACCCCCACCACCGCGGGCCGTCTCTCCCAGGCCACCCAGGCCTGGGTGCTGGGCCTGCTCCCGGTGGCCAAGGCCAGCGGCAAATCCGTGATCGGCATGATGCACCACGGGGTCGTGGAACATTACACGGGGCAAGGCACCCAGTTCTCCGAATACCTTGTCAGCGATTACGGAACCGTGGGCAAGACACTAGCGGATGCCGGACTCAAGGTGATCTTCACCGGCCACTTCCACGCCAACGACATCTCTCAGGCGGACTTCACGAGCTCCAAGCTCTACGACTGCGAGACGGGCTCCCTGGTCACGGCCCCCAGTCCCTACCGATTCGCCAGCGCCGACCTGGACAAGAAGACCCTGGCGCTTAGCACCTCCCAGATCACCAGCATCCCTTCCCACGAAACGGATTTCGTGAGCTGGGCCAACACCTTTCTATACAATGGGCTCAACAACCAGTCCTACACTCTGCTCACCAACACCTACGGCCTTGATGTCGCCACGGCCACGTCCCTGGCCCCGCTCATGAGCTACGGCATGATGGCCCACTACGCCGGGGACGAAAGCCCCGATGCCACCACGCAGGCCACGTACAATTCCATGCTCTCCAGCACAGACACCGCCACCAGGAGCATGGGGCAGATCCTCTATTCCCTCTGGACCGACAAGACCCCGGCGGACAACGTCATCACGATCCCGCTCCAGTAGGAGCCATACCGGGCCTGCTACTCTGGCCCCATGTCGGATCCGGAGTTCCTCCCCTACCACCAACTCCATGGCGCCAAGACGGCGTTACACCCGGAAGTCGGCCCCTGCTTCATCTGCGAGGGCCGCTTCCTGGTGGAATCGGCCCTGGAGGCCGGGCGAGAGGGAAGGCTGCGGGTGATCTCCCTCCTCTGCCAGGAGAGCCTGGAACCGGAGTTCGCTCCCCGGCTTCCCGAAGGCACCCGTCTCCTCACGGCCACCAAGGCCGAACTGAGTGAGCTCTTGGGCTTCACCTTCCACCGGGGGGTGCTCTGCTGCGTGGCAGTCCCCCCGGAGCCCTGCGAGAACGCCATCCTGGAGGCCAGCCGCTTGGTGGTACTGCCCCACGTGGACAACGTGGAGAACCTGGGACTGATCCTGCGTTCGGCGGCGGCCCTGGGCATGGATGCCGTGGTAGCGGGACGTGGCCCGTCGCCCTTCGAACGCCGGTCCCTGAGGGTCTCCATGGGGGCCGCCTGGAAACTCCCCGTGATCCAGCGGGAGGACCCCGGTCCCCTCCTGGAGGCTTGGCGGGCAGCCGCTCCGGACTCGGAAATTGTGGGAGCGGCCCTGAGCCCCACCGCCCTGGATGCCCGCCTCTGGCAGCCAGCCAGGAGGAGCGCGCTCGTGCTGGGACCCGAGGCCTACGGCCTAGATGAAGATTGGCTCCAGCGCTGCGACCAAACCATCGCCATCCCCATGGCCAAGGGCATGGACTCCCTGAACGTCGCCGCGGCGGGGGCCATCCTGATGTTCAAGATGATGGGTTGATCACACACTCACCGCACTACCCAGGTATTCGGAAAAGCCGCTAGTCTGAGGGGTTGCTCCTCCAACAATCCCTAGGCCCATCAGGAATGCCATGAAAGTTCGTACCTTCCAGTTGCACTCGGCAACGGAAACAATCCCGGCAGACCCATCCTGGGACGGCCCCCGGACCCTCGTCCTGGCCTTTTTCGCTCCGGAAATGGCCCTGGATCAACGCACCCTGCTCCACTTGCGCAGCGCCTTCCCCCAGAGTTTCCTCCTGGGAGCTTCCACGGGAGGGGAAATCCTTGGAGCCCGGCTCGAGGACCATACCGTAGCAGTGGCCGTCCTGAGATTTGCCTCGACGGAGCTTGCCATCGCAAAAGAGGAGGTCTCAGGATTCGAATCCTCCAGGGAGGCCGGTCGACTTCTCGGCCAGACCCTGAGTCACCCTGACCTGAAGGGCGTTTTCGTGCTGACCAGCGGACTGGGGATCAATGGTTGGGAGATCGTCCATGGGCTCAACCAAGTCCTGGACAGCCGAGTGTCGGTGACAGGAGGGGTCGCCGCAGGCGGGGACGACCTCGGGCCCACCTTCAGCCTCGGGCTGGCTCCGGGCGAGCCTCTGCTTTTCGAATCCCACCAGGTCGTGGGGGTGGGATTCCGGGGGGACGCCATCCGGCTGCGCTCCGCTTCCAAAGGAGGCTGGACGCCCTTCGGGCTTGAGCGCACCGTTACGCGCAGCAGGGGGAACATCCTCTACGAACTGGACGGGAAACCCGCCCTGGCCCTCTACAAGACCTACCTGGGGGACCGGGCCCAGGGCCTGCCTGTCACCGCCTCGCTCTTCCCCCTCGCAATCCTGGATGAGCAGGCCTACGGACCCGACGCCCTGGTGCGTTCAGTTCTCGCTGTGGATGAAAGCGAACAGAGTCTCATCTTCGGCGGGGATATCCTTGAGGGCTCCCTGGTCCAGCTCATGCACAGCAGCGTGGACCGTCTCGTAGAGGCCGCTGCCGAGGCCGCGGAACGTCTGGGCGGAAGGGACGCGGCCCCGGGTCTGTCCATCGCCGTCAGTTGCATGGGTAGACGCGTGGTCCTGGGAGAGCGGGCTGAGGAAGAGCTGGAAGCCGTGATGGAAACCTTGCCGCAGGGCACTCAGCAGGTCGGTTTCTACGCCCACGGGGAACTCTCGCCTTCCACGTCAGGGAAGTGTCATCTCCACAACCAGACCATGACACTCACCCTGATCCAAGAGGCCTGAAACGTGTTCCACCCCATTCTCAAGCGCCAACTCCGGAAGCTCGGACTCACACCGGAGGAAGCCCCGGATCCGGAGAAATGGATCCAGTTCCTCGAACGCATAGATAAATCGTATATCGGATCAGATCTGGACCGCTACACCCTGGAACGCAGTCTGCGCCTGAGCAGCGAGGAGATGCGGGAGCTGACCCATCGGCTGCAGGCAGCCCTCGAGCACTTGCGCAAGCTCAGCATGACGGATGAACTGACCGGGCTCATGAACCGGCGATTCCTGAATGTGGCCATCCGCGAAGAGGTGGCCAAGGCGATCCGCAACCACCGGAACATCCATCGAGGCCACCCGGAACGTGTCACCTCGAACGTGGACATCGCCTTCGTGATGGTGGACATCGACCACTTCAAGCACGTGAACGACACGTACGGACATCGCGCTGGCGATCAGGTGATCATCCAGGTCTGCCAACTCCTCGCCGGAGCATGCCGGGATACGGACAGCGTCATCCGCTGGGGCGGAGAGGAATTCTTGATCGTCGCCAGGGACCTCGACACCTCAGGCCTGGGGCCACTTTGCGAACGCATCCGCCGGAGTGTGGCGGAACATCCCTTCCAGATCGGGCAAAGAGATCCGCTTAGCGTGACCTGCTCCATCGGGGCGGCAGTATTCCCCTTTCTCGGGAGCGCCCCGAACGCCCTTACCTGGGAGAGGGTAGTCGATCTGGCCGATACCTGCCTCTATGCCGCCAAACGCTCTGGACGGGATGCCTGGGTGCGGATCGGATCCACGGAGCTCACCTCGGCCCAGGATCTCACCCCCACCATGAACCGGGCCGTTCCGGTCCTCATCCAGGCTGGCAGGCTCGAAGTGGAGACCTGCCTTCCGGAGACAAGGACCCTCCACTGGCGGGAATGAAACCCTGCGGCTTGCCTTTCCCCCCAGCGGGTCTAGAGTAGAAACATCGGGCATCGGAATCCGTTCCGGCGTCGGATAGGTTCAACCTTCCCCCGACCGCGAAGCTCATTGACCTGAGCGGGAGGACGCCAGCCACCATCCCGGTGGAGCCGCGCCTTCTCTTTTTCGCGCCGGGCCTTGCCAAGGGATGATGGGTATGTCGAAGCGCCTGGGAGTTGTGGGCATCGTGGTGGAGGATCTGGCCTCGGCGCCGGAGGTCAACGCCATCCTGCACGAATTCGCGGAGCTCGTCGTCGGGCGCATGGGGATCCCTCACCGGGACCGCCATGTGTCGGTGATCTCCATCATCGTGGACGGGGAGAACGACCAGATCAGCGCCATGACCGGACGTCTGGGACGGGTTCGCAATATCTCGGTCAAGACGGCGCTCACCCGAGAGAACGCCGCACAGCAGGAGGCGTGATGGCCATCTACAACCCCAAATCCATGGATTCCAACGACTTCATCAACCACGATGAGATCCTGGCGACCCTGGAGGCCGCCAAAAGCGCCGCGCAGGATCCTGCCCAGGTTCGGGCAATTCTGGCCAAGGCCGAGACCTACAAAGGCCTCAGCCACCGCGAAGCCGCCGTGCTGCTCGAAATCCAGGACTCCGCCATTCTGGGGGAGGCCTTCGGTCTGGCCCGGCGCATCAAGGAGCACATCTACGGACGCCGCATCGTCATGTTCGCCCCTCTATACCTCTCAGACCACTGCGTTAACCGATGCACTTACTGCGGCTACAACCATGACAACTGTACGACCCGCCGCAAGCTCACCCGGGAGGAACTGATCGAGGAAGTGCTGGTCCTGGAGCGCATGGGCCACAAGCGGCTGGCCCTGGAGGCCGGGGAGGATCCGAAGAACTGTCCCATCGAGTACATCCTGGACTGCATCAAAACCATCTACGAGCAGAAGCTCGACAACGGCGCCATCCGGCGGGCCAACATCAACATTGCCGCCACGACGGTTGAGAACTACCGCCGCCTAAAGGACGCCGGGATCGGGACCTACATCCTCTTCCAGGAGACCTACCACAAGCCCACCTATGAGCGGGTCCACCCCGGGGGGCCCAAGCACAACTACGAGTACCACACCGAGGCCCACGACCGCGCCATGCAGGGCGGCATCGATGACGTGGGCTTCGGCGCCCTCTTCGGCCTCTACGACTGGAAGTACGACACTGTGGCCATGCTTATGCATGCCGAGCACATGGAGGCGGTCTTCGGGGTCGGCCCCCACACGATCTCCATGCCACGCATCCGGAAGGCCGAGGGGGTCCACTCCGCCGACTACCCCCACCGCGTCAGCGATGACGACTTCAAGCGGATCGTGGCGACCCTGCGGCTCGCCGTCCCCTATACCGGGATGATCCTCTCGACCCGCGAGCCTGAAGGCTACCGGGATGAGGTCATCGCCCTGGGCATCACCCAGGTGAGCGCTGGCTCCAACTGCGGGGTCGGCGGATACGCCCACGCCGACAAGCTGGGCTTCGAGGACATGAAGCCCCAGTTCGAGCCCGAGGACCGCCGCTCGACCCCGGAGATGCTGCGGGACCTCCTGAAGGCGGGCTACATCCCCAGCTACTGCACCGCCTGCTATCGCGAAGGCCGCACCGGGGACCGCTTCATGGCCCTGGCCAAGGTGGGCCAGATCGCCAACGTCTGCCAGCCAAATGCCCTGCTCACGCTTCAGGAATACCTCACGGACTACGGCAACGAGGAACTGAAGGCCCTGGGCGAAGCCGCCATCGCCAAGGAACTGGCCACGATTCCCAACCCCAAGGCCCGGGAGACGACGGAGGCCTACCTCCAGCGGATCAAGGCAGGGGAGCGTGACCTGCGCTTTTGATATTCATGAAAAACAGGCATGCTCCCGATCAAAGGTCTGAAACCGCCTAACGGAGGACTTCATGACGGCTCGCCTGTTCACCCGGATCGCCCTCGGAACCGCCCTTTTCAGCATCCTCAGCGCCCAGGGGCCCGCAGACGCTGAAGCCCTGGTCAAAGAGGCAGTAACCTTTGCCAAGACCCACGGAGCCTACAAGCTCATCAAGGAGGCCAATACGCCAGGAGGCGCCTTCCACAAAGGAAATCTCTACATCTGGGTGGTGGACATGGAGGGTGTCATGCTGGCCAACGGTGCCAACCCCAAGCTGGTGGGCAAGGATGCTTCCGAGAAGTCCGGCGGGGATTCGGTGCGTTATGCCGAGGAGGCCGTCAAGATCGCCGAAGGCCCGGGCAAGGGCTGGTTCGCCTACAAATTCAAGAACCCAGTGACCGATGAGGTCCAGCAGAAGGAATGCTACGTCGAGAAGCTGGACGAGATCATCATTGCCTGTGGGGCCTACAAGCAGTAGGCCACGTTCTCACCTCACCTGATCGAAGACATCGCCCCGCCTTCCGGCCCGCGCCGGTGGCGGGCTTGCCTGTCTGGTCGGCTTGCGCTTCTGACGGACCCGGGGTGTGCGGCTCGCGGGAGGCTCCTCGGGTTCAGGTTCAGGCTCGGGATCAGCCTCGGCCACCGGTGGGGGAGGCTTGGGCAGGGGTTCCAGGACAAGATCAAGCTCCTTGTCCCCATCCTTGAGTTCGCGGATCAGGGGAGCATAGCCCACCGCCTCGGCCCGGATGGTGCCCCTGAGGGGCCTGGGAACCTTCATTAGCATCGGCGCGCTGCCCAATCTCTGGCCATCCAGGCTCAAGGTCGCCCCCGCTGGCACGGACTGGACTCGGATGGAGACCTTCCGAAAAGGCAGGGCGGCCAAGGCGACCACTCCCAGCAGACCACACGCCGCCAGGATCGGGAGCAGAAGCCGCCTCTTCCGGGGAAGGACTGGGCCTTTCCGGTCGGCATCGAAGTGCCATTTCCCGGTCTCGGATTCGGGCAGGGCATCGTCCTCGACCTCGTCCTGGGACGCCGGTTGAGCATTCCGGTGGTCCGTGTCCTCATCCTTGAACTGCATGGCCTCCATCAGGACTTCCTCCAGACGCCCCTGGATTCGTCGGGTGGAATCATGGAGCTGGCTCTGAATCTCAGCCCTTGGTGAGTCTGCGGCAAGCAGTCTGACGGCGGCCTCAAGGCCTTCGACCCGCCGGAACCGCGCATTGATCAACTCGCCACCCTGCATGTAGAAAAAGCCCACCCGTCTTCCCGAGATCACCCGGATCGTACAGGTCTTCCGTTCGATGTTGAGCATCTGCAGCAGACTCGGAAGACTGAGCCCTTCGATCACCCCCCTCGCCAGCTGCCGGATCTCCCCCTGGAAGGCCAGGATCAGGGCATCCAGGGCCAAGGGCTTCCGGAGGTAGGTCATCATGGGGAAATAGCGCTGGGGGAAGCGGACCTCGAAACCCGCAACATCCGGTTGGGGCTCGGTCCCGACGCCCACCACGGGAATGGCCGACCGCAGGCGGGCCACTTCTGCGAGGCAGGCTTCGGACCCGGGGATGTCCAGATCCACGAACAGCAGATCCCCTTCTGCGCGCCCCAGAGAGCGGAACATCTCCTCACCCCCCCCCAGGAACCTCGGCTTGCAGTCCGGCCCGAGGGCCGCCAGAGCCTCCTGGATCAGGGTGTGCATTCGCGGATCAAAAGGACCAAAAAGGAGACTGGGCATTGCGGATCACTACTGGATCTTGTTGAGCATAGCCTTGGCCACGTCGGCAGGGATCGGCAGGCCGCTGGTGGCCACGGACGTCTGTCCCTCCTTGGAGAAGGCGAAGGTAAGGAAGCCCTGGACCGCAGGAGGCAGAGGACGCCCCGGGGCCTTGTTGACATATAGGTAGAGGAAGTGCGTCAGGGGGTAGTCGCTCTTCATGATCGTATCGAGGGTCGGCGTGACCTTCGCCCCCCCGACCATGATCGGAACCAGCTTCACGAAGGAGGTGATCTCGGAGACCGGGGCATAGCCGATGGCACCGGGAGAGAGGGAAACCCCCTCTACCACCGAGGACGAATCCTCCAGGGCCGGGATGCCCGGACGGAACTCGCCCTTGAGCAGCACCTTATCCCTGAAGAACACCCTCGGCCCGGCATTCTCATCCCGCCCATACATCATGATGCGGCGATTGGCCATTTCGCCCGTGACGCCGAGGCCTCCCCAGGTGGTAATGGAGTCCCGGGCTCCCTGCTTCCGGGTGGTGGAGAACATCGCATCCAGCTGTTCGAGGCTCAGGGCCTGGATTGGATTGGAGGGATGGACGAAGACCCCGAGGGCATCCAGTCCGATCACCACACGGGTCGGAGGATAGCCGAACTTGCTCTGGAAGGACATCACCTCCGACTTGCTCATCTCCCGGCTCATGGTCGCGATCAGGCTCTCCCCCTCAAGCAGGGCCAGCACTCCGGCCGTAGAGCCCTCGGAAGAAACCTTGAGCGTCACGTCGGGATGGTATTTCCGGAACTGGCCGAACCACTGGTGGACGATGGATTCGAGATTGTCGGACCCGACCAGATTCACCGTGCCCGTGAAGCCTACGGGTGGCTTATAGGAGGGGAGATTGGGGTCGATCCTTGCGACCTGAGCAGAGCCGAAGACTGAGACCAGAGCCAGCAGCAGGGATGGAGCACTGAAACGCATGGAAACCTCCACAGGGATCCGTCTGGGTTCGATCCACGACGGAAAGGTGATGAGCTTTGCCCGCAGCAGATAGACATTCCATTCGACAACTCCCCGACACGACATGAATAAAAACACATCAAACAGCAACTTTGCTGGTCGATTAATTCAAAGCCATGCCTCGACACGAAATCCATTCCCGAGCGACAGGCACAAACAGAAACGTATTTTTTTGTTTTTTTCGCTTTTTATACTTGACCGATCGGGAATTTGGGCGAATCATCTCTCCATACCAGGGATCACCACCGTGCCACCCCTCTAGGAGCCTGCGATGGTCAAGTCGTTCGGTTACAAATTGCCCGGCTACTTCATGGAATACGGCCCCATCGAGGCCCACAGCGAGGCGGAGGCCAAGGGCCTCATCCGCCGAAAGCTGGGGGTCTCCAGGCTGCCCTGGGGCCTGCAGGTCTGGGATCTGTCCACCCGCCCCCTGGCCCGCTGGAGAATAGCCTCCGCCTCATGACAGGCGGGCTGCGAATCCCCACACAAGGAGCATCCCCAACAGGGAAAGGCATACCAGCATGAAGGCCGCCCATCGCCCGGTGCGACGATCCGCGAACCCGAGAGCGTAGCCCGCCTTCGCCAAGTTATTGCATGAGGTGGCGATGGTGATGCCCACCAGGGCCAGGAGCATGGGGGTCGCGTTCCCCGCCCCCTGGGTCAGGCCCATGATGAATGGATCCACATCCGCCAAGCCCATGATGGCAGCCAGGGTGTAGACACCGCCCCGCCCCAGGTGGATGACCGCCAAGCGGGTGGCCGCCAGCATCACCAGGAAGACCAGGGCGAAGCCGAAGGCGGAGCGGAGCTGGAGGGGATTGCGTGGGGCTGCCTCCAGGGAGCTCAGAGCCTCACCCTCATCGGAACGCCGGGACCAGACCCAGCCCACCAGGATGGCCAGAAAGGCCAAAGATAGGAAAACCGGGGCCAAGCCCCTGGCCAGGGAGAGATTGAAGGCTCCCACCAGGATCACGACACGGATGTACATCAAACCGGTGGCCGCCAGAATGGCCCCGCTGTAGGCATGGGGCCGTCCAGCCTCCCGGGCCCGCTTGGCAAGCACCACCGTGGTGACCGTCGAGCTGTAGGCCCCACCAAGGACCGCCGCCAGGAAGATACCCCCCCTCCCCCGTGTCACCTTCTGGAGTAGGTAGCTGCCGTACGACACGGCACTCACAGCCACCACCACCAGCCAGGTCTTGAAGGGGTTGATGGCGAAGGGGCCAAAGGCCTGGTTGGGCACCAGCGGCAGCACCACCGCCGAAAGCATCAGGAACTTGGCGAAGGTGACGATCTCCTCACCATTGATCTTTTCCGCCAGCCTCTCCAGCACATCCTTGAGTTCCAGGAGCAGGAGGTTGGCCACCACCAGGGTGCAGGCGAACCAGATGTGGCCATAGAAGACCGCAGCCCCCATGAGGTAGACCACCAGACCGGATAGCTCGGTGGTGATGCCAGCCCCTCGACTATCCCGCTGCTTGAACCAGTAGGAGACCACCATGAAGCTGGCCACCACGCAGAAGCCCAGCAGCACGGCCATGATGCTTCCCTGGGACAGGTAGGCGATGGTGTAAGCCATCAGGGCCACCAGGGGGAAGGTCCGCACGCCGCCGAAGGCCCGGCGCCCGCTCTGCTTCAACTCCTCCCGCTCCAGCCCGATCAGGAAGGATAGGAAGAAGACCAGGACCAGATGGAAGGCCTCCTGGGGCAGAAGGGAGAGCAGTCGCTGGGCCATGGGCACCTCTGGGAAAAGATAGCAGTAAGCACCCGGGCTTAGCACTGGACTGCCCCCATGCAAAGCCTCGGGTTTACATGGAAGCCTTCTCATCCTAGGCTCGTACGTTTGGACCCGAGGTTCCGTGATTGCCTTGAGACCCGACAACCCACTGATCGTTCAGAGCGACCGCACCCTCCTCCTGGAGGTGGCCCACCCCTCTTTTGAGCAGGTGAGGGACGAACTGGCGGGCTTCGCCGAGCTGGTGAAGAGCCCTGAGCACATCCACACCTACCGGGTGACTCCCCTCTCTCTCTGGAACGCCTCGGCCTCCGGACTCTCCTGCGAGGACATCCTCTCCACCCTCAACCGCTGGTCCAAGTACCCAGTGCCCCAGAACCTGATCCAGGAGATCCAGGACCACGGCACCCGCTATGGAAGGCTGCGTCTGGTCAGGAAAGGGGATCGCCTAGCGCTGGAGATGGACGACCGGGGACTTTACTGGGAACTGGAGAACCAGCGCAGCCTCCAGGGCCTCCTGGCGGAATCCTACCCAGATCAGAAGGGAATCTACCTCCATGAAGGGATGCGGGGCGAGGCCAAGCTGCAGCTTGTCCGCCTGGGGCACCCCGTCCAGGACATGGCGGGCTACAAGGATGGTGATCCACTCCCCTTCCAGCTGCGGGAAGGCCACGGTAGCAGCGGCCGTCCCTTCACCCTCCGCACCTATCAGCGAGCCGCGGTGGATGTCTTCCACGCCGGAGGCGGCCCCGAAGGCGGGGCTGGCGTCCTGGTGCTGCCCTGCGGGGCTGGCAAGACCGTCATCGGCATCGCCTGCATGGCTCGGCTCCAGACCCACACCCTGGTGCTCACCACCAATGTCACCGCCGTGAAGCAGTGGAAGCAGGAGCTCCTGGACAAGACCACCCTGACGGAGGACCAGATCGGCCTCTACACCGGGGACACCAAGGAGATCCGCCCCGTCACCATCGCCACCTACCAGATCCTCACCTACCGCCGCACCAAGGGAGGCCCCTTCGAGCACTTCAAGCTCTTCGAGGCCGCCAACTGGGGCTTGGTGATCCACGACGAAGTGCATATGCTCCCGGCCCCCATCTTCAGGGCCGTGGCGGAACTCCAGGCCAAGCGCCGCCTGGGCCTCACCGCCACCCTCGTCCGGGAGGATGGCAAGGAGGAGGATGTCTTCAGCCTCATCGGCCCCAAGCGGGTGGATGTGCCCTGGAAGGTGCTGGAGAAGGACGGCTTCATTGCCACCGCCCACTGCCTGGAGATCCGGGTGCCTCTCCCCACCGACGAGCGCATGGAATACGCCGTGGCGGACCAGCGGGCCCGCTTCCGCATCGCCAGTGAGAACAGCCTGAAGCTGACGGTGGTGGATGAGCTCCTGGCTGGCCACCCTGAGGACAGCATTCTCATCATCGGGCAGTACCTGGAGCAGTTGCGCATCCTGGGCAAGCGGCTGCAGGTCCCCGTCCTCACGGGGCAGACCCCGGAGAGGGAGCGGGAGGAACTCTTCCGCCAATTCCGGGCAGGAGAGCTGCGGATCCTCATCGTGAGCAAGGTGGCCAATTTCGCCATCGATCTCCCGGATGCCAGCGTGGCCATCCAGGTGAGCGGCACCTTCGGCTCCCGCCAGGAGGAGGCCCAGCGCCTGGGCCGGGTCCTGCGCCCCAAGGGGAACCGCAACGTCAGCTACTTCTACAGCCTCATCAGCCGCGACACCACCGAGCAGGAGTTCGCCCGCAACCGCCAGCTCTTCCTCACCGAGCAGGGCTATCGCTACCTGATCGAGAGCCGCCACATCGAGGACTCGGGACACCTGAGCGAACCCCTGGTGTGGCAGCAACTGCGGGAAGACACCTGCTGACCCCGCTGCCTTCTTGGACTCAACCGCAGGTTAAAGACAACTGAGTCAACACAGACCCGATGCCCCCGGGGGCATCGGGTCTGCCCTGACTCTTTTCCATGCCCAGCCCGCCACCCTACTTCACGACGAAACTCCCGCCCCAGACAGCCTGGGCATCCCACTGGGCGAAGGCCTTGGCGAAGGTCTGCATGTCGGCCTCTGTGATCCGGGCCTTGGGGGTCACGAAGTAGACCACCGTCACCCGGATGGGCTCCTCAGCCCGGGTCCCCCGGTAACCGGCGCCAGCAAAGTAGGCCCCTTCGGCCTCACCGTGCCCAATAGCCACCCGCCCTAGGCCTGAACTCTCCTCGACACAGGCCTTCGCCGAGGATTTGTAGAGGGTGGTCGGGCAGGGCAAGGGGGGCCCAAAGCAGTCCTTGCCGCGCCCCAGGGGGGGTGTTCCCAGGTTGCTCAACCGGATGGAACGGGCATCCCGCCTCAGTGGGATCTGGATCAGGTAGTAGCGCTGAACATCCACATCCATCCCCTTTGCCTTCAGATCCCGCTCCATCCGCAGCAGGTCGGGGCGGTCCTCGGCGCGACTGGCGGTGAAGGGAGCCTTCCGGCCATCGATGTTGGCAAAGAGCATCTGGTGAGTGCCGGGCCCCACGATGGCCTCGGAGCTCCCCTCGATGACATCGGTGATCACGAAATTGGTGGAGCCGTAGGGGAAGATGCTGAAGTTGAAGGCGGCACGGGGCGGGGTCCCAGGCTTCCAGGCCCCAGTCATGTTGCGAGCTGGTACAGGAACGATGGCGAACTGGTTGGAGACGATGACGTTCCGATCCCGGTGTTCGGAAGCAAGGCCAAGCTCCCGGAGACGCTGCGGCAGGGTCTTCTCCACCGTGCGCCCCCGCTCCTGGGTGTGGATCCTGATGCGCTCGGCGGGGACCATCAGGACCTTGTCCCGGTAGTTGCTATCCCGACGCACGCTCAGGGCCAGACAGGCGGAAGCCGGATCCGCCTCGTCCTTGCGCACCCAGATGCCCACATCGCTGATCCGATCCCCCCAAGCGCTATTGGCATCCCGCCCGATGTCCTCCCAGCTGATCTTCACGGGATGGAACTGATGACGCCCCATGAGGCCCATGAAGCCCGTCTGATTCCATAGGTTTACGGTCTCGTTGAAGTAGGTGGACCAGGCCAGGGGTGGCGCCTGGGGGATACGCATCAGGTAGCCAATGGCGGCGCACAGGTTCCTCACGGTGGAGGAGCCGGGGCCTGAGTCCAGCCCCAGGTCCTGGGCGATCTGGACAGCGGCGAAGTCCACCTTGCTGTTGCCCAGGCCATGCACCCGCGCCTCCTTCAGGGCGAGAAGAACATCCGGACGGATCCTCTGGACTTCACCGTCACTCACACGGATGCCCTGCTTGGCGAAGGCCTCGCGAATCTGCGCGTCAACGGGGTCCCCGATGGGACGCGAACAAGGCAGACATTTGTCTGGGCTCAGGCAAGCCCCGCCGGCCCCCAGAAGGCCCGTGCCGAGCAGGATCGATGCGAAAAGGATCTTCATGGTGCACCTCATGGAAAGGGGGTGTGCACCAGAGGAATGCCGCCGACCGAGCGTTCCTTTCGAAGGGAATCAAAAAAGGCTCTACCGAAAAAGCTTCAGCACCAGCGGCCCCAAGGCCAAGGCATAGAGCCCTGCCACCACATCGTCTGCCACGATCCCCTGGCCCTCGGGTAGAACCTGGACCTGATAGGCGGGCCAGGGCTTCCAGATATCGAAGAGGCGGAAGAGGAGGAAGGGCACGAGGAGCACCAGGATCAGGCCCCACCCGGGGTGCCCAAGCCGGGCGAGCAGCTCCCAGCGCAGGGGCCACAGGGCGATCCACATCCCGGCCCACTCGTCGGCCACGATGAAGCCGGGGTCCTTGAGCCCCGTTTCCCGGACCACGAGATCCGAGGCCTTCACGGAGACCCAGGTGAGGAGGATCGGCAGCAGCAGGAAGACCGCTTCAGCCAGCCAACGCCATGGAAGGAGACGGGTGCCCACAGCCAGGGCGACCCAGACCACCAGGGCCGCCAGACTGCCCCAGGTGCCGGAAGCGGGCCTCATCCGTCCGCTGCCCAGACCGGTGGCGACCCACCAGGCCCAACGGGGTGCTTTACTGGTTTCAACCACGGGTATGGCTCCTGACTACTGGATCTTGGAAGGTGAGGCAGAGTTCGCAGAGAGGGCCCCCCAGGGCAGGGTGACCTCCAGCTTCATCTTCCGACGCTCCGCCAGGAAACCGGAGTAGAGGTCGGGGCCGAGGTTGTAGCTGGCATAGGTGCTGGCAGAATCAGGGGCCGAAAAGCGCAGGACAACGAGATCAGCGGTATCCGGATGAAACACTTTCATCCAGCGTCGACGAGCCACCGCCACCGGGAAGGGACCCAGGACAACCCGTCCATCCTGGGGTACGACCTGCCCCAAGGCGTAGGCCGCCTTCGCAGCTTTCCAGCGGGAGGCTGGACCACACCACATTTCGACCTTTAACCCGGGAGGGGCCTTGGGAACCCGAAGGATCATGCTGACATGGCCCTCGCCCCGGCTGGCCGGGATACGCCACGCCACCAGGGCCCCAGCGGCGGCAAGAAGAAGCACGACCCAGAGGGCATAGGCCCAGCGTCGACGATAGTGGATAGAACGGGAACCAGTGTCACTCAAGGACTACCCCCACCAGATCGTAGGCGTGGGCCTCGGTGATCTTTACCGTCTGGATGGCGTTAAGACGAGGTTCGCCGCCCACGATGAGGACATTGCCATCCACTTCGGGGGCTTGGCCGTAGTGACGACCCTTGAGCACCAGATCGGTCTCCTCATGGGCGCCTTCCACCAGGACCTCCAGGGTCTTCCCCACCAGCGCCTGGTTCTTTTTCCGGGCGATCTTCTGCTGGAGTTCCATGAGCTTGCGCTTGCGGCTCTCCTTGGTGCGACGGAGAATGGGATCCCCCATGTCGTAGGCAGGAGTGCCCTCCTCCCGGGAGTATGTGAAGACCCCGACGTGCTCGAACTGAGCCTCTTCGATGAAGCTGCGCAGTTCCTCGAAGGCCATCTCGGTCTCGTTGGGGAAGCCCACAATGAAGTTGCTGCGGAGGAAGATACCGGGCACTCGGCGACGGATCTTCTGGATGAGCTTGAGGAAGGTGTGCCGCCCTCCGCCCCGGGCCATGGTGCGCAGGACGCCTGCGTCAGCGTGCTGGAGGGGCATATCCAGGTATTTCACGCAGTTGGGCGTCTCCGCCATGGCGCTCAGGAGCCCATCGGTGATGCGATTGGGGTAGGAGTAGTGGATGCGGAACCACTGGAGCCCCTCAACCGTTCCCAAGGCGCGCACCAGCTTCTCGAGGGCATCCGGATCCCCGAGATCCCGGCCGAAGTCCGTGGAATCCTGGCCCACCAGGTTGATCTCCAGGACGCCCTGGGCCACGAGCTGGCGGGCCTCCGCCAGGATCGAATCAATGGTCCGGCTGCGCTGGGGCCCCCGGATGGCGGGGATGGCGCAGAAGGCGCAGGCGTGGTCGCAACCTTCGCTGATCTTGAGGTAGGCACTGGCCTTGGGGGTGGTGAGGAGCCGAGGGCTATGCTCGTCATAGAGGTAGGCGGGATCGCGATCCGGCTCGAAGAGGCTGTCACCGGCTCCCAGAAACTCCGCAATGTGTTCCACATCCCGGGTCCCGAGACAGGCGTCGATCTCCGGCATATCCGCCATGAGCTGATCCCGGTACCGCTCCACCATGCAACCGGCGACGATGAGCTTCTTGCAGGCCCCCGAGGCCTTCATGGAAGCGGCCTCCAGGATCGCCTCGATACTCTCCTTCTTTGCACTCTCGATGAAACCGCAGGTGTTGACCACCAGGATCTCGGCCTCTTCCATGTTCCGGGTGATGGCATAGCCCTTGAGGCGCAGGTGCCCCAGCATGACCTCGCTATCCACGAGGTTCTTCGGGCATCCCAGCGAAATGAATCCGACTTTGATCATGCATGCTCCCTCCCGGCGACCGGGATTGTCCACCAGGATAACGTGTTGCCGCTTGCAAGCTGGGAGATCGGCTCCATGTTAGACTGCGGTCCATTCTCGGAAAGTCAGCCCCATGAAGATCACCCTACAGGTGGAAGGTTCCAAGCATCCAGTGGAGCTCTCGGAGGAGGGCCTCACCATCGGGCGGGGAGACACCGCCAACCTCCGAGTGAATTCCAATGCCGTAAGCCGGATACACGCTCGAATCTTCCTCCACCGTGGACAAGCATGCCTCCAGGACATGCAATCCCTGAACGGCACCACCCTGAATGGCGAATCGATCACCGGACCGACCCCCATCAAGCCTGGGGATCTCATCCTTCTGGGTGAACTCCCCGTACGCTGGATCCAGGAGGAGGTCCAGACCACCGTCCCCAATCTAGGGACGGGCCTCTTTTCCCTCTCCGCCCTGGCCAAGGGCCCCAAGACAGCCTCTGAATCCAAGATCTCCCTGGAGGATCGCGCCTTCGACGCTTCCGGCAGCATCATGGTCCCCCACGCCTCCCTGGAGGACATGCTTGCCAAGCACCAGGCGGAGAAGCCCCCCAGCGAGGTTGATTCTCTCTTCCAGCGTCTGGCGGCCATGGCCAGCACGCTCCTGAGGGCCTCCAGCCTGAATGAGCTCCTGGACTCCGTCATGCACCTGATCACAGGCCAGATCCCATGCCAGCGAGGCTTCATCCTCCTCAACGGTCAGGATGGAGAGCTGGTGCCCGAACTGGTCTGGGAGGAGCGCCCCGGGATCCTCACCGCCCCCATCAGCCGCACCATCGCCCGCACGGCCATGGATGGACGGGTCACCATCCTTACCACCGACGCCCGGGTGGACCCGCGCTTCGCCGCCGGGGAGAGCATCAAGATCCACGGCATCAGTTCGGCCCTCTGCGCCCCGCTCATCGTGGAGGACCAGGCCCTGGGGGTGGTCTACCTGGAGTCCAGCCTGAACAAAGGTGGCTTCAAGCGGGAGGACGAGCACCTCCTCTCCGCCATGGCCAACTTCGCTGCCGTGGGCATCCAGCGAGAACGGGAGGCTCGTTTCCGGCAGCGCCTGGAGCGCTACCACAGCCCCCAGGTGGTCGGGGAGATCCTCAAGGCGGCCCAGAGCCAGGATGCCCCCCTTCTCCAGGCCCAGCGCTGCCAGGTAAGCATTCTCTTCGCGGATATTTCCGGATTCACCCGCATGAGTGAAAGCATGGAGCCCCTGGCGCTTGCCAACATCCTGAACCGTTCCTTCGAGGTCCTGACGGAGCAGATCTTCTTAAGGGGCGGGACCCTGGATAAGTATATTGGGGACGCCATCATGGCCTTTTTCGGAGCCCCCAATCCCGACCCTGACCACGCACGCCACGCCGTGGAGGCGGCCATCGCCATGCAGGAGGGGCTCCAGTTCCTCAACGAGAACCGCCCCGAAGGTTACCCGGAGCTCAAGATCCGCATCGGCATCAACAGTGGCGAAGCCTTCGCCGGGGATATCGGCTGCGAGAAGCGCATGGACTACACCGTCATGGGACGCACCGTGAACCTGGCTTCCCGCCTGGAGAGCGGTGTCGCCAAACCGGGCGAGATCGTCATCGGCCCCCGCACCGCTGAACTCGTAGGCATGGAGGGCTTGGTTCCACTGCCCCCTGTCTCCCTCAAGGGGATCGAACACGAAGTATGCCCTTTTCATGTCAACTGGAGTTGATTCCTTTTTAAGTCGAAAATTCATCAGGGTTACCCCTGCCACCGATCACGTATTTGTGGGATTCTGAGCCATGTCCAATGAACGCCGCCAATACCGCCGCATCCCCATGGGTGCCACCGTCAGCTTCCAGGAGCTGACCTTCGAGAAGGCCTCCGTACCCGCGGAGAGCATCTACGGTGACCTGTCCGCAGGGGGGATCCTCCTGGCCTCACCTCGGGAACATCCCCTTGGCACCCTCCTCAAACTGGAGCTTCGGGTTCCAGGCTGGGGCAAGCACCTCAACCGCTTCGGCCCGGTCCACGAGAACGAGGCGCGCCCCCTGGTGGCCGTGGGTCAGGTGGTGCGCGTGGAGCAGATGGAGGATGGGGGCTTTGAGTTGGGCATCAAGTTCCTGAATGTCTATCCAGACGATCTGGCCGCGCTCCGGAATTTCATCGACGCCTCCGCGCCTGCGGAAGGAAACTAGGCTGCACAGCGAAAGGAGAGTCCCTTGAAGATCCTCATCGTGGACGATTCGTCAACCATGCGTCGCATCATCATCAACACCCTGTCGCGCATCGGGTACTCCGACGTGGTGGAAGGGGACAACGGCAAGTCCGGTCTGGAAAAGCTGGCCCAAGGCGGCATCGAAATGATCATCACGGACTGGAACATGCCCGAGATGGATGGCCTGGAGTTTGTCCAGACGGTGCGGACCCAGAACCCCTCGATCCCCATCCTCATGGTCACCACCAACGCGGCCAAGGAGGATATCGTCCAAGCCCTCCAGTCCGGCGTGAACAACTATGTGGTGAAGCCATTCACCCCTGAAACGCTGAAAGAAAAGATCGAGTCCCTGCTCGGCTGAGCAGGTATCGGGGGAAGCTATGGACCAGTCTGAAATCGATGCTCTGCTGAAGGCCGCCGGCACCCAGCCTGCCCCGCCTGTTCCATCCACTCCCGGCTCTCTGGGGGGGCATGAGGTGGAGGGCAGGGTCATCTCCGAGATCGACGCCGTCACTGCCGTCACGGAACGCGAAACCAACAAGGTGATGGATCAGCTCGATCTGATCAGCCAGCTGGTGAACCGCCAGCAGGCACTCATCACCGAAGTCATGAAGCAGTCCGGGGCCCAGGACCCTGCGGTTCAGGAGGCCATCCACCAGATCCTGTCCGCAGCCAAGGAGATCCAGGACAAGGTCTTCGGGGCCATGGATCTGATGCAGTTCCAGGACATCACCCGCCAGAAGCTGGAACGGATCGTGTTCCATCTCCGCCAGATCCACGACTACATCGTGGAGCTGCTGGGCACGGGCCTGAAGAGCGAGGGCGAGCGGGCTTCCATCAGCCGGACCATCCAGAATACCGGCACTACCCCGGACGAAAAGAAGGCGGATGCCGACGCGGTGGTTGAAGAATTTCTGCGCAGCAAGAACAAGGGATAGCTTATGGCCGCGGTGGAAACCCAGGGAAGAAGAGCCCAGGACATCGTCCCCTCCGGGCAGCTCGTCACCTTCAGTCTCGACGGGGTCGAGTTCGGTCTGGACATCGATCGGGTGCAGGAGATCACGCCCAGGACTGCCATTACGCCGGTTCCGGGTGCTCCCAGCTTCGTGCTGGGGGTCCAGAACGTGCGGGGCATGATCATCCCGGTGCTGGATAGCCGTTTGAGGTTCCATCTGGCCCATCAGGACCCCACCCCCAAGACCCGGATCATCATCCTGGACTTGGCCGGACAGGCCACCGGCCTCCAGGTGGACGCTGTTGCGGACGTGGTGCGCCTGGAGGACATGACCATCCGCGACACCCCGCCCCTCGTGGCCGGGGTGCGCAGCGACTACCTCGCTGGCATGGTGACCGTGGGAAAGCGGCTCATCACCCTCATCGATCTCGACAAGATCCTCGATAGTTCCGAATTCGCCCAGCGTGCCCTGCTGATCGAGCACCGGGTCGGCTCCGCCCAGGGCACCGGACTCAGCGAAGCGGTGCGCCAGGAGGAGGTTGTGGACGACCTCCCCTACGTTACGTTCTCGCTAGGGATGGAATCCTTCGGCATCAACCTCCAGCTGGTGGAAGAGATCATCGAGCTGCCGCCGGTCACCAAGGTGCCCGACGCCCCCAGCTATGTCATGGGTGTCATCTGCCTGCGAGACCAGGTCCTGCCCCTGCTGGACTTCATCCAGCTCCTCGACGTGGCGGAGACCGGAGAGCCCAAGGTCCGGGATATGGTCATCCTCCTCAACTTCGGCGGAGCCAAACTTGGCATCGCCGTAGATGGGATCCAGGAGATCGTCCGCATCCGCCCCGATCAGGTCCTGCCCCCGCCCCAGACCCTTAGCGAGCGGGAGGTGGCCAACCTGGAAGGCGTCGTCCTGCGCTCCGACCGCATGGTCTGCCTGCTCCGCATCCTGGACATCATCACCCGGGAGGATAAGGAGAAGCTGGCAGCCATGAGTTCCTCCCTCGCTTCCAAGGCCGAGGCTGAAGTGCAGGTCGCCACCCACGAGCTGCCTCTGGTGGTCTTCAAGCTCGGCGAAGAGTCCCATGCCCTTCGCCTCCATCAGGTTCGCGAAATCATCATGGTGGGCCTCATTACGCCGGTTCCCCGGGCCCCCTCCTTCATCGACGGGGTCATGAACCTCCGGGGAGAGGTCATGCCCGTCATGGATCTCCGGGAACGGTTCGGTCTGCAGCGCCAGCCGGCCACCAGCATCTCCCGCATCATCATCACGCCCATCAACGGGGTCCCCACAGGCTTGGTGGTGGATGCCATGGAAGAGGTCAGGAGCGTGGACGAGCGACGCCTGGAGGATCCCCCCCGGATGACTTCCGGTACCGCCAATGCCTACATCGACAAGGTGGCCCGCACCGAAACCGGAGTGGTCTTCATTCTCGATATCCAGCGCCTCCTTACCGATGTGGAGGGGCAGCAGCTTGAAACCTTCCAGGGAAAAAGAAGGGCTGACTCATGAGTGAATTTTCTCTGGACGACCCCAGCTTCTATGAGGACTTCCTAGTCGAAGCCCAGGAACACTTCGAGCTGATCGAGCAGAACTTCCTGACACTCGAGAGTGCCCCGGGCGACCTGGACATCCTCAATGGCATCTTCCGCAGCGTCCATACCATCAAGGGCGCCTCGGGCTTCCTGGGGCTCCAGAAGGTCCAGTCCCTGGCCCATATCGGGGAGAACATCCTCGATGAGCTAAGGAAGGGCCGCATGGCCGTCTCCCCAGAAGTGGTGGAACTCCTCTTCGAAACCGTGGACATGCTCAAGGTGCTGGTCAACGATGTGGGCATCGGCCTGCGCAAGCAGGGAGCCCCGGTGGACCCCGACATCTCCGACCTCATCCTTCGCCTGGAGGCCTTCCGCAATGGCGGGGAAGCTCCGGCCAAGGCCGCTGCCCCCCAGGCTGCCCCTGCCGCGGCGCCTGCGCTGGCCCTGCCCCCCGGACTGGCGGGTCTGGACCCTGAAACCTGCGGCCTTGCGCAGGAATGCCTGCAGGGGGGAGAACCGGTCCTCTTCATGCGGATCGAGCTCCTGCCTAGTGTCCTGGGAACCCACTTCAACCCCTTCTCCATGATCTCCATGGTGGATCTGGTGGGACGCCTGCTGGCCTCCTCCACCCTCATGAAGAGCTATGTCGATCTGGACGGCTATCAGGCGGACCAGTTCCCCTTCGATATGATCCTGGCCCTGTCGCCCTCCGAGAACCTGGAGGGAGTCAAGAAGCTATTCGACCGGGTGGAGAACGTCAAAATCCAGTATTTCTATCTGGATGGGACTGAGACAGCATCCTCGCCCACGCCGCCCCCCTCGGCACCTGCCCAGGAGCTGCCCCCACCACCGCCGGAACCCGTCAGGGAAGTCGTTGAGGAGGCCAAGCGCACCCCCGCTGCGGCAGCCGACAGGATTCCAGACAAGGCCCCCGACAAGGCGACCTCGGATACCATCCGGGTCAGTCAGGCCAAGCTGGATACCTTCATGAACACCGTAGGCGAGCTGATCATCAGCAAGACCATGCTCAGCCATCTGGTGGAACGCTTCGAGGCCGAACCCCTGGAGGGAACCACAGCCGAACTCGTCAAGGAGCTTCGCCAGTCCAGCGTATACCTCGATCAGGTGAGCAAGGAGATCCAGGCCTCGGTGCTCGGTATCCGCATGGTGCCCGTGAAGACCATCTTCACCAAGTTCCCCAGGATGCTCCGGGATCTGGCCAAGGCCAGCGGAAAGAAGATCGACCTCCAGATGGTGGGAGAGGACACCGAGATCGACAAGAGCCTCATTGAGGAACTCAGCGATCCCCTCATCCACCTGATCCGCAACAGCGCCGATCACGGCATCGAACAACCCGACTCCCGCCTCAAGGCCGGCAAGCCGGAAATGGGAACAGTTGTCCTTCGGGCCCGCCACGAGGGCGACTCCGTCGTGGTGGAGATCGAGGATGATGGCAAGGGTATCGACCCCACGATCATTCGCGCGAAGGCCGTGGAGAAGGGCCTGATGAGCCTTGAAAAGGCCGACCAGCTTACGGACGAAGAGGCCGTCAACCTCATCTTCCTGCCAGGTTTCTCCACAGCCTAGAAGATCACGGATATCTCCGGCCGCGGGGTCGGCATGGACGTGGTCCGTTCGAATGTTCGCAAACTCAATGGGACCGTAGGGGTTACCAGCGTGGTGGGGAAGGGATCCATTTTCACCATCAAGCTCCCGCTCACCCTGGCCATCATCGACGCACTGCTGATGAAGACCGCCGGACAGGTATTCGCCCTTCCTGGCACCGCCGTGGAGGAGACGCTGCTGGTCACCGAAGAGAACCTTTCGCACCTGACCCGGCGCAAGGCCATCAACCTCCGGGGTGAAGTGCTCGGAGTATCCAAGCTCCGAGAGCTCCTGCGATTCAATGAACCCGAGGAAGGCGTCGACGCCGACACGGAACTTCCCGTGGTGGTCGTATCCACCGGCGGAAGACGGATGGGCCTGGTGGTGGATTCCTTCATGCGCCGCCAGGAGATGGTGATCAAACCCCTGGCACCCTACCTTGCCAGCCTGCCTGGCATTTCCGGAGCCAGCGTCATGGGCGACGGGGGTGTCGTCCTGATTCTGGACCCCGCCGAACTGATGACCTTGGCCATCGAGGAGGCCCTGTGAGCCTTGGCACCCATGCCATCGCCCATGCAGCGCCCAGCGGGCGAGGGGAAGCCGCTCTGCAGCAGTACCTGACCTTCCTCCTGGACGGCCGGGTCTACGGGGTTCCGCTTGAGGAGGTTGCTGAGATCACCCCCAACCTGCCCCTGAACCGCATCCCCCACCTCCCGAAAGGGGTGGAGGGGGTGCTGGATCTCCGGGGCTCCCTCCTGCCAGTCCTCAACCTGAGGTTGCGCCTTGGACTGCCGATCGAAGGCGGCCCTGAACCCGCCAACATCATCATCCTGGGCCTGGATGGGAACCTTATCGGCATCCTTGTGGACCGGGTTCAATCCGTCCACTCCGCCCACCCAGAGGACCACACACCTGCCAGTCCCCTCCTGGAAGGCACCGAGGGGGCCTGGGCCAGAGCCTTCCTCCTGGTCGAACGCGAGATCATCACCCTGCTGGATTCCCGCCTCGTTGCGGCCATAGGAACCGTCAGGACCAGCCATGGCGTCATTGCCACCAGCTCAGTCGACAAGACCCTGGACGAGGGCCTGATGGAATTGATCGAGCTGGCTCCGAACAAGGCTGCGACGGAATCGACCCGGATCATTCCCCAGATGGAAGCCGCCATCGCCCACACGGAAGAGGAGATGGCCAAGGTCCTGGATCGGGTCGAATCGATTCTTGTCAACGCGGATCAGGCATTCCAGGGTTTGACCCGACTGAAACAGGAGGCCAGACTGGGGCGCCTTCCAGGACAGGAAGCCACCATCGCCGAGGCTGAAAAGATCAGCCAGGAGATCCAGGATCGGGTCTTCGATCTGATCCAGACGATCCAGTACCAGGACATCGCTCGACAGAAACTCGAGCGCGTCCTGAGTCACCTCCGCGGCCTGCAGATGATCGTGGGCACCAAGTTCCGGGATACGGGAAAGCACGTGCTGTGATTCGGAACCAAGGCGCGGTCCCAGGCCTCCTTCCGGAGGCCTGCCCGGTGCATTCCAGGCGGCCCCTTGGCCAACTGGGTTTCTGATCTTCAGGATAGGTGGACCCCTGAACCGCCCCCTCAGGTGAGGTAGGATCGAAGGAGGGGGAGCAGGACTGCCATGCCCCCCGGTTGACTGGAGGGTGAAGAGAGTGCCCATGAAACGTGAGTCCATCAAGTCCGTCCTGGCCAGGCCCGAAGCCGGGGGGAATGTTACGGTCGCGGGTTGGGCCCGTGCTGTGCGGGCCCAGAAGCAAGTGGTATTCATCCAGGTGAATGACGGCTCGTGCCTGGTCAATCTCCAGTTGGTGGTGCCCCAGGACCATCCCCAGTTCGAGCAACTCGGGCGGCTGAGCCAGGGTTCTGGCCTGAAGGCCCAGGGGCGCCTGACCCCCTCCACGGGTTCCGGCCAAAGCTACGAATTGCTGGTGGATTCGGTGGAGGTCTACGGCGAGGCCGACCCCACCAGCTATCCGCTGCAAAAGAAGCACCATAGTTTGGAATTTCTGCGCGAGAGCGTCCCCCATCTGCGGCCCCGCACCCGCACCTTCGGAGCAGTGCTCCGCGTGCGGAACGTGCTCGCCCGGGCCATCCACGAATTCTTCCAGGAGCGCGGCTTCCTCTGGGCACAGACCCCCATCATCACCGCCTCCGACTGCGAGGGCGCCGGACAGATGTTCCGGGTCTCCACCCTGGACCCGCTGAACCCGCCCTGCCTGCCTGAGGGCGGCGTGGACTTCGGGCAGGACTTCTTCGCCAAGCCCGCCTATCTGACCGTCTCGGGCCAGCTCGCTGGCGAAACCATGGCCCTGGCCCTCTCCAACATCTACACCTTCGGCCCCACCTTCCGGGCCGAGAACTCCAACACGACCCGTCACCTCGCCGAGTTCTGGATGGTGGAGCCCGAGGCCGCCTTCTACGACCTCCAGGACAACATGGACCTGGCGGAGGACTTCCTCAAGCACCTCTTCCGCACCGTGCTGGACCAATGCCAGGAGGACATGGCCTTCTTCGCCGAGTTCGTGGAAAAGTCCGCCATCGAGACCCTGGAGAGCATCGTCAACAGCCCCTTCGAGCGGGTCACCTACACCGAGGCCATCAAGCTGCTGGAGCAGAGCGGCCAGGCCTTCGAGTACCCCGTCAAGTGGGGCATGGACATCCAGACCGAGCACGAGCGCTACCTGGCGGAGAAGCGCATGAAGCGGCCGGTGATCATCACGGACTACCCCAAGGACATCAAGGCCTTCTACATGCGCATGAATGACGACGGGAAGACCGTACGCGGCATGGACGTGGTAGTGCCCAGGCTGGGGGAGATCATCGGCGGTAGCCAGCGCGAAGAGCGCCTGGATGTGCTGGAAGCGCGCATGGCCGAAATGCACATCGACCCCGCGAGCTACAGCTGGTACCTGGATACGCGGCGTTTCGGAAGCGTGCCTCACTCCGGCTTCGGCCTGGGCTTCGAGCGCACGGTTCAATTCGTCACCGGCATGGGCAACATCCGGGACGTCATCCTCTATCCCCGCACCCCCAAGTCAGCCTCCATGGGCTGAGCGCCAAAGGCACTCTTCACTCGTCCCGTCCGCTGTGACCGAAGGCTCCCCGGGGCCTCCGGTCACAGTTGCATTACATATCCCGGCAGCAGTGCGATGGCCTCCCGCAGTGGACGCTCTGAGGCCTCGTCGGGAAGAGTCACCCAGAAGGTGAAGCTGATGTACCGTCCCTTCCGGTTGGCCTGGGGCTCCGCATCCGCCGGGGGCTGAAGGCCCAGGTGATGAGTCACCAGAGCCGCAACCGCCTCGGGCTGAAGCTGACCTTCATGGCCGAAGACCTTGATGGGGACCCGGCACGGGTAATCGACATGGGGGCGTGTGCATCCACTCATCTTCCCATTCTACCTTCATAAGAAGTGGCAATGTTGCATTGCCCAGCCACCTTTGACTGAGGCATACTGCAGACAAAGAACGCCGTACCTCCAGCGATAAGGTTCCACATGGGATCCATGCCCACAGACTACAAGTCCGCCCCCAGGTCAGCCGAGCAGTTTCAGGCTATCTACGATTCGGTGCACGACGCGATTCTGGTGCTGGATTGTGAGCAGGGCGTCCTTCTGGACGTCAATCGGCGCACAACGGAGATGTTCGGGTACCCCAAGGATGAGCTCATCGGAATGTCCCTGGGAGCCCTCAGCCTCGGCTTGGCACCCTACACCCAGGAAGACGCCCTGGCCTGGATCAGGAAGGCGCAGGAAGGGGAGCCCTTCACCTTGGACTGGCTTGCCAGGAACCACTCAGGACGCCTCTTCTGGGTCGAGATGAATCTTCTGAAAGCCATTCTCGGCGACACGGAACGGATCCTCATCACGGCCCGGGATATCAGTGAACGCAAACGATTCGAGAATGAGCATTCAGCCCGGCTGAAACGGGCCGAATCCCAGAATGCCGTCTCCCTCGCCCTGGCTGGCGCTGGCCCCGACTACGAGGCCGCCTTGGATCTTATCGTCCGCTACCTGGCCGTGCAGGTTGGGGATCTTTGCGTCATGCACCTGCTGGACGAGGACAGGAAACTCAGGCCCGTGGCAATGAGTCAATCATATCTAGATGGCGACCGATTCCTTCCCGCCCTCACAGACATGACCTCTCAGCCCATCGATGAGTCCCCCCTGAGTCAGCTCATGAACTCAAGGGAAGCCATGTCCCTGTACGACCCGAGCGCCACGGAACCCATGACCCAGGTTCCCAGCGAGTACCACGCCTATTTCCGGAATTACCAAGTCCACAGTCTCCTGGCCATACCTATGCGATTCCAGGAGAAGGTGATCGGGGTCATCGCCATGGCCAAAGGCGGTTCCAGCCGACCTTACTCCTTTGAGGACCAGTCCATGCTCCAGAGCTTGGCCGACCGCACCGCCCTCACCATCACCAACGGCACACTCTACCGTCAGAACCTGCGCCAGGCCGAAGAGCTCCGCAAGGTCAACGCCGAACTGGAAATGCGCGTTGCGGAGCGGACATCGCAGCTCGAGGAGGCCAATGAACAGCTGCGTCTGATGGCGACCACTGACGCCTTGACGGGACTTGCCAACCGACGGCACTTCGATACCGTCCTGGATGCTGAACTGCGCCGGGCCTGCCGGACCGGCAGGGAACTCTCGCTCCTGCTTGGCGATGTGGACTTCTTCAAACACTACAACGACTGTTATGGCCATATCGCCGGGGATACCTGCCTCCAGACCGTGGGTCAGGTCATGCGGTCCACCTTCCGCCGAGCCAGCGAACTTCCAGCCCGCTACGGGGGTGAGGAATTCGCCGTCATCCTCCCGGGCGTAGCCCCGGAACAGGCCCTCAGGGCCGCAAACAAGCTCCGCCTCGCCATGGAGGCGAAGGCGATTCCCCATGAGCGATCCGAAGCCGCACCCCATGTCACCCTGAGCATCGGAGTCGCCTCGTTGAGGCCCAGCCCTGAGACCCGCTCCTCGGATCTCATCGCCATGGCTGACTCGGCACTCTACACCAGCAAACAGACCGGTCGAAACCGGGCTACGCCCTTCCAGAACTGCTGAGGGTCAGGGGCAGGGCGCAGGTTCCCAGGGGATGTCGAAGTAGCACATGTTGAGCACAGGGTAGCTGTCAGTGCCCAGCCCCAGAACAGTCATGCAACGCCTGCCGCCGCCCGGCAAGCGGACCTCCACCAGCATCGGTGCCTGGAACATCGGCTTGAGCACCCCCTCTTTTCCCAACTGGGCCGTCCAGGTAAAGTAGGTGCGACCCAATTCCGAGCGTTTCTCCACTCCGCAGGCATTCCACCCCATCCGGGCGGTCAATTGTTCAGGGACCGAATTCCGTGGCGCCAGAAGGTAGAACTCGACCCTCCCATCCACGGCGGCCAGAGCCCAGATGGCAAGCCCCCCCTCCTGGGCCCGCTGGGCGGTCTTCGGCGGCAGGTTCTCCAGGGGGGAGTAGTTCACGGTACTGCTTGGGCGCTGGCAGCCAAGAAACAGCAGGAGCCCTGCGGCCAGAAGGCTAGAGTTCCGCATTGAGGGCCTCGATGGCCTTGGCCATCTCATATCGCGCCCGCCCGAGGATGCCTTCCCGTCGCATGACAAGCACCAGGCTGCACTGCTCCTGGGCACCCATCATCAGGATCCAGTGCTGTTCCGTACAGAAGGCCACCTGCTGGATGTCCCCCCGATCGAAGTCCTCCACGGCCTGCTGGAGATGGCGTTTCACCACATTCCGATAGGCCCCCAGCAACTGGAGGGCGTCATTGGTCACCTCGATGGTGCGGCTGGCGATGGGGTCCCCATCCTTGTCATTGAAGGTGGCTGCCGTGGATTCCGGCACCTTCTCGATCAGTTTGTCCAGAATTTCCTGGAAGGCCATCGCATGCTCCGGGGGAACTGGCAACATGATGACCGGGATATCAGGCCACAACAACCATCCCATGAGATTCTGTATGGACCACCATCGGTTCCTGACAACAATAGAGGATCATGTCCAACCCCCAGCGCACCGTTCCCCAGACCCCCCTGGATGCACTCCGCGCCCTTCTCGCGGGGTATTCGGAGGGTGATGCCCAGTTCCCGGCCAAGCTGAATCAGGCCACCCAGAAGTTAAAAAAGCAGGCTCTCAAGGAACTTGGGACACGCCTAGTCCAGAGCACTTCCCCCAAGGGGCTGAAGAGGGCCATTTTCAGCTTGATCCAGCGTCACGACTGGCCGGACTGGACACCGTGGCTGCTCCAGAACCTCCTCCAGGAGAGCGACCTGGGGGTTTTCGACGAGGGATGCAGTGCCATGGGGGGCCTTGCGATCCGGGATGCCTACGAAGGCCTCCTCAGGCTCCAGGCGGCCCGAAGTGACCCGAACCGCCAAGTGATCCTGAACAGGGAACTGGGCCAGTACACCCCCCAGCAGCACCTGAGCTACTACCTCAGCCGCCTCCAGGAGGGACAGGGCAATCCCCGGTTGGCCCAGCAGGGGGCTCGAATGCTGGCGGCCGCAGCCCACCCAGAGGATATCCCTGGGCTCATCGAGGCCTACCAGAGCGGCGACCCCCTCACACAGAAGCTCAGCCTTCGTATCCTGGCTTCCATGCACTGCCCGGAGAGCACCGCTTTCCTGGTGGACTGCCTGGAGCAGGGCCGCGAGGAATTCCTGGACATTCAGCAGGTGCTGCTCCTCCTCCGAAACCTGAGGGGAGTCCCCCGCTCCACCGCCAGGGCCATGCTCTTCGATCGCCTGGCGGAGCTTTTCAAGGGTAGGGCCGATGCCGCGGTCCGCTCACTCCAGCAGGCCGAAGCGGCGGATGAGGCTCAGCTGGCGCCAGCCATCGACGCCCTGAAATCCATCGAGAAAGGCTGGCACGAGCGCTTCGTCCTGGAGGCCTCGAGCCTCCTGGCCCTGGGTAAGGTCGCCCGCTATTCCGCCTTCGAATCCGAAACCATTGAAGGAACCGAGGGCCGCCTGGAGCAGCTCACGACCCTGCTGGATCAATGTGCCGAACTCCTTGCCTTCCAGGTGGACCAGGGAAGCCTCCCCCTGGCGGAGGCCCTGCCCCACCTCCACGCCCTGTTCCAGGTCCGCGCGGGCAGCGAAGGCGCCTCATACGCCTTTCTGCGCCTCGTCCCACCCGATGCCACGGGCATTCTGGATGAGGTGCTGGGAGATCCCGACATCGAACGTCGGATGCGCTACATGGACGCCCTCGGCACCCGGGAAGATGACGCCCTCACCCCCTTCTTCATGAAGGCGGCCCAGGACTCCATCATCGAAGTGGGGCAGAAGGCCATCCACCACCTGGGCAAGCTGCCTTCCAGCCTCCCCCTTCTCCTGGAGATGTTCCAATCCGGCCAGCCGGAGCAGGTGCGGCGGGCCATCCGGGTCTTCGGAGAAAACCTGCCCAAGGCCGCTGCCGATGTCCTGATGGAGTTCATCCAGAAGGACAGCAGAGACAACCTGGTGCTGGAGGCTGTGGAAGCCTTGGCCCGGATTGTCCACCCTCCGGCCGCTTCGGTCTACCTAGAGCTGCTCCATGATGGCAAGCCCCTGAACCTCCAGATCGCCCTCACCCAGGCCCTGGGTTTCCTGGCGACCCCGGAGGCCTCCCTGGGGCTGCTGGCCAAGGCCCCCGTCCTCAAGGCCGCGCCCGTCCTCATCCTGGCGCTGGAAGGCACCCTCAACGCCTTTACCAGCTTCAGCCACCCCCTGCCCCTGGAGCACCTTGAGTCCCTGATGCATCTGCTTGACCGCTGCTGCGATGAGCGGGAGGGCGAAGGAAACCGTCTCCGGGCCATGCTCGCCATGGAGGGCCTCTTCATCTTCAGCCAAGTCACCTATGAGCGGCTCCGGGACCGCTTCGGCGACTATCTTTCCGAGATGCGCACCAAGGAGGTCTGGGACAAGGACAACAACGATCGAGTCGCCGCTCTCCTCAAAGAGTTGAACCGCCGCAGCGAAAGCCTGAGGATGCTGTCGGAGCGGGAGAAGGGGCTCCTCCATCGGCTGCAGCAGGTTCCTCCCAAGGGCCCCCTTCGGGTGGAAGCCCTTCTCGCCCTTCGCGAGGCCCTCGGGGATGCCGAATTGATCCTGCGCCCGGAAATCGGGGTCCAGGTCTCGGACTGGGTCATCAAGGAGCTGGAGAACCCGGTCAACGAGTGGCGGGATGTGGCTCATCTCTGCGAGATTGGAGGCCTTTCCAGGAGCGGGGAACTGGTCGAGATCATCCGCCCGATCTTCCAGCGCGCCACTGGGCTTGGCCTGAAGAGCGCCACTCGAAAAGCGCTGCTGGACCTTGGGCTCACCGAAGAGGAACTCACCCGCCGGGCCCCCATCCGCTCCATCCTCCTCCTGGAGCCCAGCGCATTCTTCCGGAAGCGCCTGCTCCAGAGCCTGGGCGCATGGGAGGTCCGGGAGTGCGGCAGCCGCAGGGAAGCGTCAGCCATGCTCGAAGAGAAGGCCGTCGATCTCCTGATCTCCGAATGCTCGGACGCCGAAGGGGACCTGGGCCCATGGATTGAGGACCAGTGGAATCAAAAGCACATTCAGTATCTTCTTCTCTCCACCTCGACCCGGGAGTCGGGTCCACTGTCCGAGGCCCCCTGGTCCCTGGGAACCCTTTTCAAGCCCTACCCCCTGGAACAGCTTCTCAAGACCCTGGGTTCATGAGGCCTTTTTAGGCTGCTTTGAGGAGCGTCCGGATAGACTGGTTGAATCTGATCGTCATTTGAGGCCCATCATGCCTTTCCCCTTCTGGAGCACCCGCATCGCCCTGGCCCTGCTGGTCTGGACTGCCCCCCTGGGTGCCCAGGCGGGGGCAGACTTGGCGGAACGGCTCTTCCGGTCCGGGGAGCGGGCCTATGCCGCCAGAACCTACTCCGAAGCATTCGAGACCTGGGGACAGCTCATCCAGCAGGCTCCCGAGTCTCCCTTCGCCGCCGAGGCCCTCCTCCGTCAAGCCCGCCACTACGCAGAAGTCGAGGCCAAGCCCGAAATGGCTCTGCCCCTCCTCGAACGCCTCCGGAACGACTACATCAAGAGCCCCTCAGCCCCTGAAGGGCTCCTTCTGCGTGGGGAGATCCTGGCAGCCCGCTGCAGCAAGCCCCAGGACCTCAAGGAGGCCATCGCCGAGTTCCATCGCGTGGTGGATCTCTTCCCCGACAACCCGGCGGTCAGGAAAGCCCACTACAGCCTAGGACTGGCCTTCCGGGACCAGGGCCTCTGGGGCAAGGCCCAGCTTCACTTCACCACGGTCCTGGGACTGGATCCCCAAGCACCGCCGGCCGCCAAGGCCCGCTTGCAGATGGCGGAGATCCAGGATCTGCTGGGGGACCTGCCGGGCTGCCTGAAGATGCTCCAGGGCGTCAAGGACCACCACCCAGAAAGCTCCGAAGCGATGGAAGCCTCCTGGAGACTCAACCTGCGGATCCGGCATCGCCTCCAGAAGCCCCCCCTGAAGTCTCTGGGGCCCTGGCCCGAGGGGAAACAGAAATGGCTCAACACCCCGACCCTTCTGGCCTTCAGTCCAGACAATGAATTATTTATTTATATTGACGACACCCAGCTTTACCTCCTGAAGGGAACGGAACTCGCTCCCGTGGGACCTCCCACCAAGGGGGTCAAGGCCCTGGCATTCCCTGGTCCCTGGCAGATCTCGGCCAAGGTCGGCATCGTCAAGGACGAAAAAACGATCCTGCCCCTCGCATCCGGGGCGGCTCCCTCCGGTGCCATGCTGGACCGCTGGGGCAGCCTGTGGGTCGGGGACGCGCGGAACGGCGGCATCACGATCCTCGCCGCCGACGGCACCTCCAAAGCCCTGCCCTCGCCCAGCCTCGCCGCCCTGGTCCCCATGCCCCTGGGGGGCGTGGCGGCCGCCTCTGACGCCAGCCGCACCCTCCTCTTCCTGGATGGCACGGGACAGGCCCGGGTCACAGTGCCCTACGGGAAGGACCTTCCCAGCCCCTTCCGCACGGTGACGGCCCTCGCCACGGACCCGGTGGGCAATGTCGCCGCCCTGGTGGATGGGGATTTCGAGGGTGTCGTGGTGTGGGGTTCCGATGGGACCCTGGTGCGATTCGCCACCTTCAAGGACCTGGGGATCTCAGGCAGATTCAAGGGCATAGCCCTGGATCGGCAGGGGGGTATCCTCCTAGCGGACCGCTCCAACGATCTTCTCATCCGGCTCGACTGATATGACACGTCCCAGACACATGCTTGGCCTTGCCCTTCTCCTGCTCCCCCTCGGGGGGCTCCGAGGGCAGGATCCCGCCCTGAAGGATGCCTTTGCCGCCGCCAAGACCCAGTGGGCCATGCAAGGAGACCGGGAAGGAGCCGCCAGCCGCTTCGAATCCATCCTCGCCGCCCTGGAGCCCAGAGCCGCCGCCCTGGATGACGAGTGGAGGCAAGTGCTTTGCGAGACCTACAACTGGCTCGCCGTCCTGGAGGACCGGGTGCCCGCCAAGCGCCCCCAGGCCGCCAAGCGCCTGGAGGCCATTCTGGACCTGGACCCCAGCTTCGAACTGGACCGCTCCCTGACCAACACCCGCCTGAGTGCGGCCTACGAGAACGCCCGTAGTGCCCGATTCTCCAGACTCTCCCTCACCTTGGCCCCTGGGGATGGCGAGCTATACCTGGATGGCAAGTCCCTGCGGAAGCGCTCCTCCTACTTCCTGAATCCCGGGTCCCATGTCCTGCGCTATGCCAAGCCCGGATTCACCCCCCAGGAGCAAAGGCTGGAGCTCACCCCCAAGGGCACACGGACTATGGATATCAGCCTGACCCGGAATTCCTCAACGGTCCGGGTGAATACCCATCCCGTGGGGGCAGAGGTGCTGGTGGACGGCAAGTCCGCAGGCATCACCCGCGGGCAGGCCCCGGCCTCCATGATCTCCTACACTGAAAAACTGGGACTCACGCTGGACCAGTTGAGCGCCGACCTGATCCTGGAGGGGATCACCCCCGGCCGCCACCGGATTGAGATCAAGGCCCCCTGCCACAAGACCCGCCTCCTGGAACTGGACGAGAGCTTCGCCACCCCTTTCTCGGACCACACCCTGGAGCCCGTAAAGCTTCAGTCATCCCGGGGCACCCTCTCCGTGGACTCCCCGACCCCCGGCGGAATCCTGAACCTCGGAAACCAAGCCATGGGAAACCTCCCGATCAAGGACCTGCCGGTCTGCCCCGGAGTTCAGGAACTCCGGGTGGACTACCCCGAAGGACGCTTCACCACCCGGATCGAGGTAATGGAGGGCAAGGCCCTTGCCCTCACGGTCCGTCCGCGCCCCCGCCTCGCCTTTCTGGGATTCGAGGGATCAGTACCCGACCGTGATCGCCTCCAGGGCCTGATCGACCACCTGGGTTCCCGCCTCACCCAAGTGGAATTCATCCCCTCGGCGGTCGGAGAACATGCCAAGGCAGCCTTGGAACGCGTCCGGAACGAGAAGAGCGCCGAACTCACCCTCCTGGCCCGCGCAACGGCAGGACAGTCCCAGGTCGAACTGGTCCTGGCCACCCTTGAGGGAAACAGCGAGTCCACTTCCATCAAACCCCTTGAGCAGGACCCCCTGGAGCCCCTCGTCGAGCGCCTCAACCGGGTGCCGTCCCTCAGGACCCCGTGGGCGGGAGTTTTCCTGGTGGACCTCCCCAATGAACCCGGCCCCTGGCCCCTGCAGGTGGAAGGAGAGGCCGAAAAGGCTGGACTCAAGCTCCACCTGGCCATCACCCACCTCAACGGCCAGGCCGTTGCCACGGTGGCCGCCTTCCGGAAGGCCCTGGCCGCTGCCCAGGGGGAACGGGCAACCCTCACCCAGGGAGGCGTTCAGATCCAGGTTCCCCTGTCCAGCCGAGCCCTGGAGCTACCACTCCAGGCCGCCGACCTCTGCTACCCCCTGATGCTGGCGGACCTGCGCCTTCGCTGCCTGGGAGCCAGTGGGGACGAGGCGGGCTTCACCCGCCTCAACCTGGCCCTCGCCTATATGCACTTCCGCCAATACGCCAAGGCCCTGGAAGCTCTTCGCGACACCAGAGTGGCAGCCACCACCGGAGTCAGCCAGGGCACCATCGACTACTACCGGGGACTCTGCCTGGCGAGCCTCGGCCCCGCCTACAGCCCCGAAGCCAGCCAGGCATGGAAGCAGGCGGCCCAGTCCTCTGGGGCCACGCTTTTCGGCCCGGAAGGTCCCTCCGTGAAGCAAGCGGCCACCCAGGCCCTGGAATCTCTGACCCCCTGATGTGAGGTATCCCATGCATACAAAGTCCCGTTCCCAGGCAGGCGAGGGCAAGCTCGGCTGCATCATTTCCCTCGCAGTGCTGGTGGTGCTCGGTGGCATCGCTTACAAGCTCGGCCCCGCCTACATGCACAAGAACACGATGGAGGACACCGCCAGCGATCTGGCCTCCCGTGCGGGCATCATGTCCGTCGAAGCCATCACCAAACAGCTCCGGGCCAAGGCCACCGAGCTGGAGATCCAGGAGGCCCTGGCGCCAGGAGCCATCCAAGTCCGCACCACAGGTGGCAAGGAAGGCACCTGCACGGTCACCCTGAGATTCACCCAGAAGATCGACCTCTACGGCGTCACCACCGTGGATTTCGCCACCGACAAGACCGTCAGCAAGCCCTACATGGACGCCCGGTAGCCCACCCCAATGACCCCCCTGCGCGCCTCCTGGCTGGGCTCGTGGGCCGCCCCCTGGGGGCCACGCGGTAGGCGCTGGGGGGATGCCTCCTGGGCCCTGGGTGCCATCTCCCAGGCTTGGCTCCTGGGTGGGCGCGAAGGGCGCTGGCCTCGAACCACATGGGAGAACGGTCCCCGCCCCTCGCCCTGGAGCGGAGAGTGGACTGGATCTCCCGATCCCGCCTGGGTGGCCCTCCTCCGGCACGGGTCTCCCCAGGCGGAGGCCACCCGAAGGGGGCGACGGGAAGGGGAACTCGAAGCTTGGTGCTGGGCTGAGTTGCTGGAAGGCCGGAGCGATGCCTGGTGGGCGCGAGCTTCGCTCCTCCTGAGCCTGGAAGAGCGGATCCGGTGGCTTCCCTGGTTAGGGGCCGTAGACACGGAAGGGGTTCTCCATCTCCCCCCCTTTCTGAGCCAACTGCTTCCCGCTGCCCTCCACCAGCTTCCCGAAGGCTGGTGGGAAAGCCTCCTGAGGGACCTCGATGCCACAGGGCACCTTCTCCCTGCGGGCTCTCTACCCCAGGGCCTGCCCTGGGAGCTCCTGACCTCCGATGAAGGCTGGCTAAAACCACTGACCCTGGCGAGCCTCCCCTCCACCCTGACCCCCTTCCAGAAAGAGCCATGGCTCCATCGCCTCTCCGACGGCACTTGGATGATCGATCCCAGGATCCGGGCCTGGGGGAGGGGCGTGGGACTCCCAGCGCCCCCGGAAGGACTGGCTTTCGGGGCCCCGCCAATGCCTGACGTAGCCGCCATCCTGGCGGGTCAGGTCCCCCAGCACCCATGGGCCGAAGCCATCGCCCACGACCTTGAGGCCCACCCCCAAGCAACGGTGCCGCCCTCCAGTGGCGAACCCAGCCTGGACCGGCTGCGGATGCGCTGGGGTGGCGACCCGGCCCCTCCGTCCCAAGGCTACCCCCCCTGGGGCACCCCAGCCCATCCCTGCGCCGACCCCTTCCACTGGATGGCCGAGGGCCGACGGGCCTTCCTGGCGCAGGATCTGGAGACAGCCCTGCGCGCCTTCACCCTTGCCCATGCCCATTTTCTGCGCCTGGGAAGCCCATTCTGGGTTCCCAGGGCCGCCGCCAATGCGGCCTATGCAGCCCTCTTCTGGGGGGATCTCGAGGGCCTGCGCGCCTGGCAGAAGATCATGGGCCCCCAGCCCTCGCCCTATGCGGAGCATGACGAGGCCCTTATGAAGGCCTGTTCCGGAGACTGGAAGGGAGCGCTGTCAATCCTGCTGAAGCTCACAAGCACCCACCCGGATTTCGAACCCGCCTGGGTGCTGCTCGCCCTCCAGGGCCTGACGGAGAATGCCCCGGAGCGGGTGAGAGAGACCCTGCCCCACATCCCCCCAGGAGGCCTCCGAACCCTGCTCCAGGCCTTTCTGGAGGGCGACTTCGCATCTCCCGAGCCGGATCTGGAGGGGGAGGAGCGTCTCCAATGGGAATACCTGAGGCTCCGGCACGGAGCCGGTTCCGTTGGCGAGTTCTGGGCCGCCTGGGAAGCCTGCTCCAACCAACTCCTCCGCCTGAGCACCGGGCTGCTCCTCCTGGAGGAGCAGCCCGAAGAACGGAGTGCCGGGAAACTGCTGCAGCTCCAGACCATTGCCAACCGTACCCGCTCCGAGAGCCACTTGGCACGCCTGCACAAGCTCTGGCCGTCCCCTGTCCATGAAGCCCCATCCCCGGCCCGGGAGCTTCTGCAAGCCTGGCTGGCCCACCGCGAACACCCCACTTGGGTCCTTTGGGAGGGAGAGCGGATGGGATGCGGGGCAGCTCCCCCCGAAGTCCTGGTGGGTCGACTGCATCGGGATGGAGCCATTGCGCCCTGCGGTGTCGATGGCCTTGTCTGGTGGGGATTCCCCCTCCACTGGGAAGGGGCCAGAGTGGGCTCTGCCTTAGTGGGGCTTCCCCCTGAAGCTCCCTCAGAGGCGGCCAGGACCGCAGAGATGGCGTCCCCCTGGGTGGCCCAGCTCCTCCCCAACGAGCCGCCTCAAGAGCTACCGGACACGGTTCGATTCCTATCGGATGGCTCTGAACCCATGGCCTCCGTGCTGCGGGAGATGGCCCGGGTCGCCCCCTCCGAACTGGCGGTCCTGATCCAGGGGCCCAGCGGATCGGGGAAGGAACTGGCAGCCTGGGAACTCCACCGCCTTTCGGGGCGTCGAGGTTCAATGGTACCGGTCAACTGCGCGGCCTTCGCAGAGACCCTCCTGGAATCCGAGCTCTTCGGGCATGTGAAGGGGGCTTTCACCGGAGCCGACCGGGATCATCGCGGTGCCATCGAACTGGCCAGCGGCGGCACCCTCTTCCTGGACGAGATCGCTGACCTCTCTCCCCGCCTCCAGTCCCTATTCCTGCGAGTTCTCCAGGAGAAGGAGCTGCGGCGGGTCGGAAGCGAACGGGTCCAGCGGGTGGATGTCCGCTTCGTGGCCGCTACCCACCGGGACCTGGAGACCCTCGCAGCCGAAGGGCGATTCAGGGCCGATCTCCTCTACCGCCTCCAGGGCACCGTGCTCCATCTCCCCGCCCTGGAAGCCAGGCGTCACGAATTCCCTTTCCTGATCCCCAGGCTGGTGGCTGCCCTCGCCCGAGAGGGGGGACAGCCGATCCCCCCACTGGCCCCCGGCCTCCCCCAGGCCCTGGCGAAGCACCCCTGGCCCGGGAATTTCCGGGAGCTTCGCCATGCCCTTGCACGGGCCCTCCTGCGATGCGGCCACAGCCCCCTCAAGGTCGAGCACTTCCCGGAGCTGCACACCAGGAGCCTCCGCCGGAGGCAATCCTGGGTCGAGTCCACCCAGGACTTCCAGCGCCAGCTCCTGCGGGAAAGCCTCCACCATTACCGATTCCAGGTTAGCGACACCGCCGACGCCCTGGGCATCACCCGCCCGGCTCTCTACGCCGCCGCCAAGCGGGTCGGCCTGGACCTGATCGCCGAGAAGCTGCGCTGGCAGGAGACCCAGCCGCTCAGGTCCTGAACTGCCCCACCAGCGCGAGCAGGCCGTCAGCAGTGCGGGCAAGCTGCCCGGAGGTCTGGGTGTTGCCGTCAACGGTGGTGCTCAGCTCCAGGCTGGCGGAGGCATTCTCAACGGCCTTCTGGGCGCTGAGTTCCACCTGCTGGGCGACCTCGGCGCTGGCCCGGGCCTGCTCGTCAGCGGCGGCCCCGATCTCCATGGAGACAGCGGTCACATGCTGGATGTTCTCCCGGATGCGCCCCAAGGCCTGAACAGCCTCCTGGACTGTATCCTTGCCTCGGGAAACGGCCTGATTGCTCTCCTCAATGAGCTGGGCGATCTCCTTGGCGGCCATGCCGCTGCGCTCCGCCAACTTCCGGACCTCGTCGGCCACCACGGCGAAGCCCTTGCCATGCTGTCCGGCCTTGGCGGCCTCGATGGCGGCGTTCAGGGAAAGGAGATTGGTCTGCCGAGCGATGTCCTGGATCACATGGACAGCCCGCACCACCTGCTCTGTGGCCTCCTCCACCCGTGCCATGGCGGACATGGCGGCCTCTCCGGCCTGATCCCCCTCGACCGTGGCCTTGGCGGCCTCCTGGGTCTGGGACTGGCTGGCCGTGACGTTGCGTGCAACCTCCTTGATGGAGGCCGAAAGTTCGGTGATGGCGGAGGCCATGCGCTCCACCGAGACCTGCTGGGCATCGGCATTCCGGGCCAGTTCATGGCTCGTGTTGGCGATCTCCTGGGTCGCCTGGGCGAAGGAACTGGCGTCCCGGTCCACCCGCCCGGCGTCGAAGCGGATGCGATTGATCATCCCCTTCAGCCTGGACTGCATGTGGCGCAGGGAGCCCATCAGGCTGCTGGTATCGCCGATGACGGTCACGATCTCCCGCCGAATGTCGCCTGCGGCGATCTGGCGCACCGCCTCGATAGCATCCTTGGGATCGCCCCCCAGCTGCACGCGCAGCGTCCGGATCGAGAGGGTGGCCATGACCTGTCCGGCCAGGATCCCGAGGATCCCGCAGGCCAGCAGCGTCCCGCCCCACTCCGAAAGCCCGGGAACCTTGAGGTAGAGCCCCAGCAGGACGAGCAGGAAAACCAGAGAAGCCAAGCCGTAGCCCACCCGCAACTGACCACCAAAGGACATGGAAGGGAAAAGCACCCAAGGGCGGTGGGCCGTAGCCTCCTCCAGGGTCTTGCCCTGGTTCAGGAGGGCATATATGTGTTCAGCCTCGTCGATCTGGGAGCGGGTGGGCTTGCTGCGGATGCTGACGTAGCCGACGATGCGGCCGTCCTCCTCAACGGGAGTGATATTGGCGTCCACCCAGTAGAAATCACCGTTCTTGCAGCGGTTCTTGACCAGGCCATGCCAGGGTTTGCCACCCTGGATCGTGGCCCAGAGATCGGCGAAGGCGGCGGCGGGCATGGTCGGATGGCGGAGGATGTTCTGGGGCGCCCCCATGAGCTCGGATTCGGAGTAGCCGCTGACCCGGATGAATTCATCATTGGCGTAGGTGATATTGCCCTTGGGATCCGTCATGGAAACGATGAAGGCGCCGTCGTTGATGTGGACTTCGTTCAGGGTGACGGGCTGGTTGTTGCGCATATCCGGGGTCTCCAGGGGAATACGAACCTATCGACAGAACTCGACCTGCCGTGTAAGTTCAGCCGTGTTCTGATGCGATGCTGCCGGGCCAGATGATGTTCCAGATAGTACGCCCCTTTCGGGGCCCAGGCTACTTCATCCCCACGTGCAAGGCCACGATCCCACCGGTGAGGCTGGTCCAGCGCACCCCCCGGAAGCCCGCGACCTCCAGTTCGGCGGCCAGGGAGGGCTGATCTGGAAAGGCGCGAATACTCTCGGGCAAATAGGTGTAGGCCCCGGCGTCCCCGCTGATCCAGGCGCCGATGCGCGGCAGGAGCTTCAGGCTGTACCAGGTGTAGACCCCCCGGAGCCAGGCCCAGCGCGGGCGACTGAACTCCAGGATCGTCAGCTGACCCCCTGGACGGAGCACCCGCAGGAACTCCCCGTAGGCCAGAGCCCGATGCTCCACATTGCGGATGCCGTAACAGATGGTGAGCCCGTCGAAACTGGCGTCATGGAATGGCAGTCGCTGGGCGTCGGCCCCCACACTGGCCCATACCAGGCGACCCATCCCCTTCCGCTGGAACTTGGCGGGTCCCAGACGGAGCATGGCATGGGTGAAGTCCGTGCTCAGCACCTCCGCGCCCCGCCGGGCCAGGGCCAGGCTGGAGTCCCCTGTGCCTGCGGCCACATCCAGGTATCGCTTCCCAGGACCCGCGCCGGAGATCCGGGCCATGCGCCACCACCAGTAGAAATCAACGCCCATGGAAAGCACATGGTTCAGCACGTCGTATCGCCCGGCAATACCGGAGAACATCTGCTGGACCTTCTTTCCTTCAGGCATGCAAGAACCTCATGGGTCCATGATGCCTGGAACAGGCGTCTCCCGACGAATCCTCTACTTAAAGTACAATTGCCTTTTGCCGTCATTTCATCTGTTCGGAGGCTTCATGGACGTATGCACCAGCGAAAAGATCTTCGGAGGCAGCTTCCTGCTGGCCCCCATCGGTTCCCAGCCTCAGTTCACCCCCGAGGAACTGAGCGAGGAAGCCCGGGCCATCGGCAAGGTCGCCCGGAGCTTCGTGGAGGGTGAGGTGCTGCCCAAAGATGCCGAGATCGACGAACTGGACCTGGAACTGAGTCGCAAACTGCTCCGCAAGGGCGGTGACCTGGGCCTGCTCGGACTGGAGATCCCCGAGGCCTATGACGGCCTGGACCTGGACAAGATCACCGGCCTGCTGGTGCTGGAGGAACTGGGCCGCCAAGCCTCCTTCTCCGTGAGCTACGGCGCCCACACGGGCATCGGCACCCTGCCCATCGTCTACTTCGGGAACGAGGCCCAGAAGGCCAAGTACCTGCCCAAGCTGGCCAGCGGTGAGTGGCTGGCGGCCTACGCCCTCACGGAGCCCGGCGCTGGCAGCGACGCCATGAACTCCAAGACCGTGGCCACCCTGGACGGTGACCACTGGGTGCTCAACGGCTCCAAGATGTGGATCACCAACGCCGGATTCGCCGATGTCTTCGTGGTCTTCGCCAAGGTGGACGGCCGCAAGTTCAGCGCCTTCATCGTGGAGAAGAACGACCCCGGCTTCTTCATCGAGGCCGAGGAGCACAAGCTCGGCATCAAGGGTTCCTCCACCCGCGCCATGAACTTTGACAATTGCCGCATCCCCAAGGACCGTCTCCTGGGCGAGATCGGCCGGGGCCACCGCATCGCCTTCGGCATCCTGGCCATCGGCCGCTTCAAGCTGGGCGCCGGCTGCAACGGCATCGCCAAGGAGGCCCTGAAGGTCACCCTGCGCTACACCGGCGAACGGGCCCAGTTCGGCAAGACCATCAACAACTTCGGTCTGATCCGCAAATACCTGGCCATGATGGCCACCCGCATTTTCGTGGCCGAGAGCATGAACTTCCGCACCATCGGCTACATCAACGACGGCATGCACTCCATCCACTGGGACCAGCCCGACGCCGCCAAGGCCAAGCTGGAGATGATGGACGAGTTCCAGATGGAAGCCTCCATGATGAAGATCTGGGACAGCGAAGCCCTGGGCCTGATCGCCGACGAATCGGTGCAGTGCTTCGGTGGCTACGGGTTCTCCGCCGAGTATGCCCCCGAGAAGCTCTACCGGGACAATCGCATCAACCGACTCTTCGAAGGCACCAACGAGATCAACCGCATGATCATCGCCAGCCAGATCTTCAAGAAGTCCAGCAACGCCTCCCTGCCCCTGCGCAAGGACACCGCGGATCTGCCCCGACTCGGCGACGGCCCCCTGGCCAAGGCCAAGCAGGCCGTGGAGCTGGCCAAGCGCCAAGCCCAGTACGCCACCGCCGCTGCCCTGGAAGTATGCGGCCAGAAGCTCATCGAGAACCAGGAGGGCGCTGCCCGGGCCGCCGAGATGGCCACGGAGATCTACGCCATGGAGTCCGCCGTGGTGCGGGCCGAGAAGATGGCCACCGCTTCCCACCGCTGGTCGGAGCTGGCCATTGACCTGGCCAAGCTCTTCGTAAACGAGACCACCCCCAGGATCCTCACCAATGCCAAGCTCCTCCTGGGTGAAGTCCTGGAAGACGATGCCCTGGATCAGGCCATGGCCGACATGAAGGCCTTCGACGGCTACGCCCCCGAAGCCGGTTCCAAGATCACCAGCCGCATCGCGGACCAGATCATCGCCAAGGGAGCCTACCCGATCGAATACCTCTGATCCGTTGATCAGTGGCGCCCGATGTGCCCCTGCTTCCTGATCCAGTCCTGCAGACGCTGGTGATAGCGTTCGGGATGCTCCAGATCCTCCCGGGAAAGGCGGGGAAACTCCTCCGCCTCCCGGGTCCGCTCGCTTCGACTTTGCTCAAGACGATGGAGCCATCCAGCCTTCGGGTCTTCTGGGGATTGCTTCCCCATGGCACTTCTCCCTGAAACATAGGAAAAGATAGGCTTTTTCTTGTGGATGCCAAGGGGCGGGGAAGATCGTGCTGGAGTTCGTTCGGGGCACGAATAGACCGTCACTGCCTTTAATCTATTTTTAACCAGATTTCCCATTCAGAGAGAACCCCAATCTCAATTGGGGTTCTCTCTGAATGGGAAAGCCCTGAGACACTGATCCCATGGCACGCATCCGGCAGACCTCCGTTCCCGCACGCTTCCCCGAGGAAGGCCCCGTCCGCCTTATCCTCTATGGCGAAGCCCCGGGCCCCAAGGGCGCAGATCAGAGCGGCATCCCCTTCTGGGGGGACCGGGCAGGGGTCCAGGTCTACCGCGCCCTGGAGAGGGCCGGGCTGGCCGAGGTGCCCGCCGAAGCCTACGAGGTCTGGGACGGGGCCCGCTTCCGCGAACTGGGCATCTGCCCCAGGCTCAAGGGGGCCGCCCTCAGCAACGCCTTCCCCCAGTGCCCCACCTCCGACGGACATAAGTTCCGGGCGCCCTCCAACACCGAACTGCGGAACCCGGAGAACCTGACGCGCATCCAGGAAGAGATCCAGACGGCCGCCCACCGATGCGAAGGGTGGCTCCGGGTCATCACCCTGGGCAAGCGCGCCCAGTGGATTCTCACCCAGCTCCGCGGAGCCCCCGCCTTTGAACTCTTCTGCCTCCCCCACCCCAGCGCCCAGGGCCTCCTCCAGGCGGCCCCGGACAAGGGCAGGGGATTGAAGCTGAAGGACCTCCAGGATGCCTGGGAACAGGATCTGGCCAACCTTCTGCACCCGTAAAGGAATGCCCCTATGAATCCCATCGCTTCCGCCCTGGCCTTCACCCTCGCCTCAGAGATCGCCCTCGGGGCAGCCCCTCCTGCGGTTCCACCCCAGGAAGCCACCCTCGCCGCCCCCGTGAAGGTCACCTCCGTGGAGGGCATCACGGAATACCGTCTCGCCAATGGCCTGCGGGTCCTGCTCTTCCCCGATCCCGGCAAGCCCACCATCACCGTGAACATCACCTACCTGGTGGGAAGCCGTCATGAGAACTACGGCGAAACCGGCATGGCCCACCTCCTGGAGCACATGCTCTTCAAGGGCACCCCGCGCCACCCGGACATCCCCAAGGAGCTGACCGAGCACGGCACCCGTCCCAACGGCAGCACCGCCTGGGACCGCACCAACTACTTCGAAACCTTCCAGGCCTCGGAGGAGAACCTCAAGTGGGCCCTGGACCTCGAAGCGGATCGCATGGTCAACAGCTTCATCGGCATCGACCCCGAGAAGGCCGCCGAACTGCTCAAGACCGAGATGACGGTGGTTCGCAACGAGTTCGAGATGGGGGAGAACAGCCCCATGGGGGTGCTCTACAAGCGGCTTCTGGGAGCCGCCTTCGACTGGCACAACTACGGCAAGCTCCCCATCGGCGCCCGAAGCGATATCGAGAACGTGGACATCCACCGCCTCTCCGCCTTCTTCAGAACCTACTACCAGCCGGACAATGCCGTGCTGCTGGTGGCCGGGAGCATCGACGAGGCCCGGACCCTGGAGCTCATCCAGCAGCGCTTCGGTTCCATCCCCCGCCCCTCCCGGGTGATTCCCAGGACCTACACCCTGGAGCCCACCCAGGATGGCGAGCGCCAGGTCATCGTCCGCCGCAAGGGGGATATCCAGGTGGCCATGGCGGGCTACCGGATGCCCCCGGGTTCCGACCCGGATTTCGCCCCCATCGCCGTCCTGGCCCAGATCCTGGGAGACACCCCCACCGGCAGGCTCCACCGGGCCCTGGTGGAGGGGAAAATGGCCACCATGGCTTTCGCCGATCCCCTCCAGCTCCGGGAGCCATCCTTCCTGGTCCTGGGCGCCCAGGTGCGCCGGGAAGCCTCCCTGGACGATGCCAAAGCCGAGCTGCTGCAGGCTGTGGAGGCCCCGGCCTCCCACGCCTACACACCCGAAGAGGTCGAGCGCGCCAAGCAGCAGCTCCTCAAGGGAGTAGATCTGGCCTTCAACGATGCCGAGCGGATGGGCCTCGCCCTCAGCGAATACATGGGCATGGGAGACTGGCGCCTCTTCTTCCTGGACCGGGACCGTGTCAAGGCCGTGAAGCCTGAAGACGTGGCTCGGGTGGCCCAGGCCTACCTCAAGCCCTCCAACCGCACCCTGGGCCTCTTCGTTCCCGCCGACCAGGCAGATCGGGCGGAGATCCCGGCCCCCAAGGACGTGGCCGCCATGGTGCAGGACTACAAGGGACAGGCCCAGGTCAGCCAGGGCGAAGCATTCGATACCGCCCCCTCTGCCATTGAGGCCCGCGCCATCCGCTTCACCACACCCGCCGGACTCAAGGCCGTTCTGGTGCCCAAGAAATCCAGAGGATCCTCGGTGAACTTCCGCCTGACCCTGCGCTTCGGAAGCGAGGGCAGCCTCAGGGGCCGGGATGATGCCGGGGCCCAGGTGCCGGAAATGCTGATGCGGGGAAGCTCCCGCCTGAACCGCACCCAGATCGCCGACCGTTTCGATCAGCTCAAGGCCCAACTCCAGGTGAGCGGTGATGCCGAGGCCCTCACCCTTTCCGGCGAAACGACCCGGGAGCATCTCCCGGAAGTGCTGAAGCTGGCGGTGGAGGTCCTGAAGGATCCCGCCTTCCCCGCTTCCGAGTTCGAGTCCCTCCGCCAGGAGGCCCTGGCCGCCATCGAGCAGCAGCGCTCCGAGCCCAGGTCCATCGGCCAGCTCGCCTTCCAGCGGACCCTCAGCCCTTATCCCAAGGGCCACCCGCGCTACGTCCCCACCCTGGAGGAGCAGCTGGCGGAGATCCGGCAGCTCCGCCTGGAGGACCTCAAGGCCTTCCACCGCGACTTCTATGGCGCTTCCGCTGGGGAGCTCTCCCTGGTGGGCGACCTGGAACCCAAGGCCACCCAGAAGCTGGTGACAGACCTCCTGGGGCAGTGGCGCAGCCCCAGGCCCTACGAGCGCATGGCACGCCCCTACAAACCCACCAACGGCAGCCGGATAAGCCTGGAGACCCCGGACAAGGCCAACGCCTTCTTCATGGCCGGCCAGACCCTGGCCCTCCAGGATACGAACCCCGACTACCCCGCCCTGGTAATGGGCAACTTCATGCTAGGAGGCGGCTTCCTCAACTCCCGGCTCGCCACCCGCATCCGGCAGAAGGAGGGCCTGAGCTACGGCGTCGGCAGCATGCTCCAGGCCAACCCCCTGGACGCCTCCGGGGCCTGGATCACCTACGCCATCTACGCCCCCCAGAACGCCGCCAGACTGGAAGCGGCCTTCCAGGAGGAGCTGGCCAGGGTTCTCAAGGACGGATTCACCCCGGAAGAGCTCGATGCAGCCCGCAAGGGCTGGCTCCAGTCGCAGCAAGTGAGCCGGGCCCAGGACCGGGAGCTGGCCTCCCGCCTGGCCAGCCACCTGGAGGCCGGACGCACCCTGGCCTACAACGAGCAGCTGGAGGCCCAGGTGCGGGCCCTCACGCCGGACCAGGTCCGGAACGCCATGCGGAAGCACCTCGATCCGGCGCGGTTGGTCCAGGTTAAGGCCGGGGACTTCAATGCGAGGTAGTGCGGAAGTGTTTACGTCTACCATTATTTAATGAACATAGTATTGCCTGCTTGTTGAAGCGGCAATTTATTCCATTCTGCTTTTATCCTGGCCATCCTGCACATCCTGTTCAAGGCTTTTCAACAGGATAAAGGTAGACCCAGTTGTTGGTGTTGCGAAGCTTGATCTCACCGTTCCTATTCCATGGCGGAGGCCTGAACGACAACTGAGGCATTACCTCGGAATCACGGGCACCAGCAGGTGGGCATCGTAGCGTCCTCCGGTGTGGAGGATGTGGGTGCCCCGGTTCCGGATGTCCGGCGGCGGGATGCCCGGCAGGGGAATCGGGTGGAGGTTGTACCCGGCCACGGTCAGCCGAAGCTGCTCACCGGGACGCCAGACCCAGGAGACTGGGCTGATGGCGATCTCCACCGGAACCACTTGGCCCGGCGCCAGGGGCTCCCTGGCGACATGGCTCAGGTAGGGCTGTTCCGGCGTGGAGCGCCCGGGATCCAGGGCGCGGTGGGAGACCCGCAGACGCCCCTTGGGACCACTGAAGTAGGCCATGGCCACCTTCTCGACCCCCCTGCGGAACAGCCAGCGGGTGAGGCTCTTCTTGAGCCCCTCCATGGGGATGTTGGCCTTGGGCACCACGCGCCCCTTGGCGTCCAGCTTCTCCACCTTCACGAAGATATCCATGTCGTCAGAGCCTTCGGCCTCCACCCAGAGCCTTAGCTTCATGAAGCCCGTCAGTTCGGTCTCCCGGTCAAAACGCAAGGTGAAGACGGCCCGTCCCTGGCCGTCATCCCCTTGGTAGCGCAGTGCGGATTCCGCCGAGGCACTGGCACTCATTGTCCCCCGCTGGGCATCCAGGAATAGGGTCTGGTACTGGGTCTGGGACAAGGGGAAGTCCTTCTCGGCCCGATCGAGGGTGTCCCGGTCCTCGCCCCTGCCGTCGAAGACAGCAAGGCGCACCCGGGGGGTCCGCTCCCAGCCGTTGTCCATCCCCTTGAGGTAGCAGTCGAAGAAGCGCCGCAGGTCATCCTGGTGCTCCGGCAGGTAGAAGTCGTGCCACTCCATGCTGTTGTGGACCCGCATCCACTTCTTCGGCGAGGCGATGCGCTGGTAACCCTCGAAGGTCCCGGGGGTATGGACCACATTGCTCCAGCTGGCCGCCACGTAGGCTGGGATCTCGATGCGCTCCAACCGCGCCCGCTTGTCCTCCCAATAGGGATTCATCAGGGGGTGGGCCCGGACCATGGCCGGCATGTCCTCCACCCGGTGCTCCCCGCAGGTGATGGCGGTGATGGATTCGTTGAAACCGACATCCGGAATCCCGCCCCGGAGCACATCGCAGCGGTAGCCGTCCACATGCCCCTCCCAGGGGGCGATGGCCGCCAGGTGCGGAGGGCGCTCGGCGGCGATGAACCACTGCGCGATGGCCAGCCAGGAGTTGCCCGCCAGCCCCACCTTGCCGTTGCTCCAGGACTGGGCCGCCACCCACTCGACGAGGTCGGCGCCGTCCCGCCCTTCCTGGGTGCCCCAGAAGGCCACATCCCCCTGGGACCTGAAGACGCCCCGGGCATCCGGATGAACGATGGCATAGCCGTTGAGGCACCAGTAGGCAGGGTCCGGCCCCTCCCACTTCTGGAGGTCAGAGACGGCGCTCCTGGGCACCCCCACTCGCCCCGGGAACTCGTCCAGATGCTGGTTCCCGCCCATGATCCCCTTGCCGTAGGGGCTCCAGGCCACAAGGGCCGGGAGGGGCCCCCTGGCATTGGCTGGGCGGAAGACATCCGTATAGATCACCGTGCCGTCCCGCAGGGTCACCGCCACGTCCCGGTCAAAGACGATATCGCAGGGCAGTGGCATGGCCCCCTTGCGGATCAAGGTGCCCTTCGCCAGCAGGGTCTGGCCGGGCTGGAATCCCGTGAAGTGCCCCACCGGATCGGCGATGGACCTCGCGGCGCGGTATAGAACCTCCATGCGAACACCTCCAGGAAAGGGCTTGGCGACGCCCTGGGTCGGGGCTGGCGGAGATGTGGGCCGGGGCCTCCCTTGCCGCCATAGATAGGTAAATATTGCAATAAATACAACTATCGCGAAATACAAGTACCACTGACCGCGTTTCATAAGCCCATTCCAAGTCACTTAATCAATTGAGTAAGTCGTGTAACCAATTTATCCTTCACAACACCCCCGGGGCAAGCAAAAACTCCTGCAGAAGGGCTTCCCCCCCCCGGGCTATCATCAAGGTCTATGGACCGCTTGATCACCGTCGCCAACGATTCCCAGATCCCAGATTCCTACCGGGGCACTCCCCTGGAGGAGTTGCTGCGCTATCACAACCTGGACGCCCCCCTGATTCCGGTACCCGCTCCCCGGATCCTGATCGGGATGTGCATGGACAACCGCAAGCACCTCCACATCCCGGACAACTTCGCCTACATCCTGCGCACGGGGGGGGGCAACCTCCGCCACAGCGAGTTCAAGGTCTCCTACGCCATCGGCGTGGGGGGCATACAGACAGTCGCCCTCCTGGGCCACACCCACTGCGGCATGACGAACCTCATGGACCAGCGGGAGGCCTTCATCACCGGTCTCATGGAGAATGCGGGCTGGGACAGGGAGTGGGCCGAGCACCACTTCATGAACTTCGCTCCCATGTTCGAGATCCACAACGAGATCGACTTCGTGCTTTCGGAGGCCAAGCGCCTTCGCATGCGCTACCCCAAGGTGCAGGTGGCACCCCTGCTCTACCGCGTCGAGGACAACCTGCTCTACCCGCTCCGGGAGGACTGAATCCCATTCGCTGCCATGCGCAGAGTTCAGGCATCCCAAAAGGCTGGAACGCAGAGGGCGCGGAGGAGGAAGAGAAAGGGCGCAGAGAAAAGATAAAAAGCGAGGTAAAGAAAGCAGGGAACAGGGGGATAAGATTCGGCCGTTTTTTGCTTTTCCTCTGCGCCCTCGCATCTTTTCTCCGCGCCCTCTGCGTTGACTCTTTTGACGTCAGCTCAAGGCTGGGGCAGGATATCCCCAGGTTCCGCACTGGAGGCCGGCATGAAGATCCTGACACCCAACGGCCAGAAGTGGCTCAAGTGCGTCCACCTCTTCTTCGCAGCCCTCTGGGTGGGCGGGGCCGTCACAGTGGTCCTCATGAACTTCTTCCTCCACGCCCAGGACGGCCAGGCCCTCTACGGCACCAACCTGGCCAAGAAGTTCGTGGACGACCTCATCATCATCCCCGGAGCCATGGGCTGCCTCCTGACGGGGCTGGTCTATTCGGTCTTCACCCACTGGGGCTGGATCAAGCACCGCTGGATCGCTCTCAAGTGGGTCATCAACCTCTTCGGGGTCATCTTCGGCACCTTCTGGCTGGGCCCCTGGCTCAACAGCCTGCCGGAGATCTCCAGGACCCAAGGCATCGCCTCCTTCGGGAACGCCGCCTACCAGCACAGCCAGGACATGCTGGCCATCTGGGGCACCGCCCAGGCACTGACCATCGTCTTCGCCGCCCTGCTGTCCGTGTGGAAGCCATGGAAGGCGAAGGCCAGCTTGGTACCGCCTCAGATGTAGGCCTTGCCATGATCTCCCTCGACAGCCAGGAAGACCAAGCTGTATTCAGGAATGTCGCCATCCGCTGAGCCCCATCAAAAGGGCCTGGGAACCAACCCAGGCCCTCTATCCAGTCCCGGTTGCCGGAAACCTTGCCTACTTCACCACCACGCTGATGAGCTTCCCGCCGGGGGGGATGACGACCTTCACCACCTCCTTGCCAACCAGGTGGGGCTGGGCCTCGGGGCAGGCCAGGGCGGCGGCGCGGCGCTCGTCATCGGTGGCATTGGGGCTGAGGGTGACTCGGCCCCGGACCTTGCCATTGACCTGCACCACCACCGTGACCTCCTCACTGCTCATGTAGGCCTCCTGGGCCTCGGGCCAGGTGGCGTGCATGCAGAAGCCCGTGCCGCCCAGCTGCTCCCAGAGCTGCTCTGCCAAGTGGGGAGCCGCCGGGGAGAGGAGGCGCACGAAGGCGCTGAGGGCGTGCTGCATCACGGGCCCGCGGTGGGGGGCGTCGGCGGGCAGGTCCGCGAGAGCGTTGGCCAGTTCCATGAGGCCCGAGACCAGGGTGTTGAAGGAGTAGCGGGTCTCCAGGTCGTCGGTGATGCGGTGGATCATGAGGTGCAGCTTGCGCAGCAGCTCCTTCTCTTCCTTGGAGAGCTGTTCCTTGGCGGGCAGGGCCTCACCGCAGACGGTGTGCTCGTCCACCATGCGGGTGACCCGCTTGAGGAAGCGGGTGGCGCCCTCGATGCCCTCGAAGCCGGTCCAGTCGATCTCCTTCTCGATGGGGGCCGCGAAGATCATGAAGAGGCGCAGGGCGTCCGCACCGTACTTGGCGATGACCGCATCGGGGTCCACGATGTTGCCCTTGGATTTGGACATCTTGAAGCCGTCTTTGAGCACCATGCCCTGGCAGATCAGCTTCTTGAAGGGCTCGTCCCCGCTGGCCAGCCCCAGGTCCCGCAGGACCTTGAAGAAGTAGCGGGCGTAGATGAGGTGCATGGTGGCATGCTCGATGCCCCCGATGTAGAGGTCCACGGGCATCCAGGCGTCCGCCTCGGCCTTCGCAAAGGGGGCTTGGTCGTTCTTGGGATCCAGGTAGCGCATCCAGTACCAGCTGGAGTCCACGAAGGTGTCCATGGTGTCCGTTTCCCGGGTGGCCGCCGCGCCACACTGGGGGCAGGTGCAGTCCAGGAAGGCCCGGGAGGTGGTCAGGGGGCTGGCGCCCCGGCCGTGGAATTCCACATCCTCCGGCAGGCGCACCGGCAGGTTCTCAGCCTTCTCAGGCACCACACCGCAGACAGGGCAGTGGATGGTGGGAATGGGGGTGCCCCAATAGCGCTGGCGGGAGAGGCCCCAGTCCTTGAGCTTGAAGGTGATGGCCTGCTCGGCGCGTGCCGCGCCGAGCGACTCAACCATGGCTTTCACAGCGGCATCCGTGGTCATGCCCGTGAACTCACCGCTGTTGATGAGCACGCCGTCATCGGCGAAGCACTCGTCGGCCTTGATTTCGTGACCGTCCGTGGGGGCGATGACCTGCAGGATGGGTACCCCGTATTTCACGGCGAAGGCGTGGTCCCGCTCGTCGTGGACGGGGACGCCCATGACGGCGCCGGTGCCGTAGTCCATCAGGACGTAGTTGGCGGCGAAGACCGGCACCTTCTCCCCGGTGAAGGGGTGGATGGCCTCGATGGCGGAGCGGTGGCCCAGCTTGATGTCGGACATCAGGCGGTCCTCCCGGCTCATGCCCGCCACCTGGTCGCAGAAGGCCTTGAGGGCGGGGTCCGTCTTCGCAGCCTCTTCGATGACAGGATGCTCCGTGGAGAGGGCCATGAAGCTCACGCCGAAGAGGGTGTCGAGGCGGGTGGTGAAGACCTGGATGGTGTCGCCGCTCGTCAGGTCGAAGCTCAGGCGGGCCCCCTCGCTGCGGCCGATCCAGTGGCGCTGCATGGCCTTGACGTTCTCGGGCCAGTCCAGCTGATCGTGGCCGTCCAGCAGCTCCTGGGAGTACTTGGAGATGGCGTAGAAATACTGTTCCATGGGCTTCTGCACCACGGGGAAGCCCGTGCGCTCGTCCTTGCCGTCCACCACCTGCTCGTTGGCCAGCACCGTGCCCAGCTCCTCGCACCAGTTCACGTTGCGGTGGGCCCGGAAGACGTCACCGCGCTCCCACATCTTGAGAAAGAGCCACTGGTTCCAACGGTAGTAGTCCTCCTGGAAGGTGGCGATCTCCCGCTCCCAGTCGTAGCTGATGCCCATCTTCTGGATCTGGCCCTTCATCTCCTGGATGTTGGCCCGGGTCCAGACGGCGGGGTGGATGTTGTTCTTGATGGCCGCATTCTCAGCAGGCATGCCAAAGGAGTCCCACCCCAGCGGGTGCATGACGTGATAGCCCTTCATGCGGCGGAAACGGGCCACCACATCCCCCAGGGTGTAGTTGCGCACGTGCCCCATGTGGATGCGGCCGCTGGGATAGGGCAGCATCACCAGCATGTAGAACTTCTTCGCCTGCTCGGACAGCGCCGCCGCAGAGGGGGACGCAAAGGCGCGAGCATCCATCCAGCGGGACTGGATCTGGGTTTCCTGCTGCAGGGGATCGAAGGGCATGACTACTCCAGAGCGCATCGGCCAAAGTTTCAAACCATCAGTTTAGCGCGGGGGGCATCGCGTACAGCGGCCCGAATCCCCAGAACCCCACTCAGTCCAGGTCTCCGGCAATGGCCTCCGCCGACTCAAGCACTGTCAGAGCCACCCCATCCTGCCTGTCGGGAGGATACGGAAACAGCCTCGGAGATGGCATGGGGCACAGAGCCTTACATCGTAGGGGTTTCGGGAGCGTTCATAAGGCGGCAAGTCCTTCCATGAATACCCGAAAGCTCCTGGAGCGGTTCCGAGCGGGGTCCATATGGGCCGCGATCTCCTTGGCAGCTTTGATCTTCTGAAGCCCGCCGCGGTGATAGCCCTTGCCCTGGAGCACGCGTTCAAGTGCTTCCCATGTTCCACCAACAATCGCATCAGGATCTCGATACCGGGCTTGGCTTCCCAGGGTGGCAGGGACCTTTGGGTAGGCAGCACGGAGAGCCTCGACATCACCGAAAAACCATGCCTCCAGTTCCTCGATCGCGATGCGGTTCAGCACCACAAACGATCCTCCATTGGCTGACGACTTCGTGGGAAGACCCACCGCCGCCGCAGTATCCTCCAGCTTCTGCTTCAATAACTGACAGGAGCTATCATCACGATCGACAAGCACAACAATCCGTAAGTCGGGAATCTGCTGGGATGCCAAGCCTCGAAGGCGATTCTGGAGGTTGCTTAGCAGGTTGCCTTTATCGTGGAGATTCCGGAGTTCAAACCGTGTACCAGCGGGAAGCAACTTCGGGAGAAGCAAGCCCAAGGCCGCCTCTGCAGAAGGCTCCTCAAGAAGGAATTCCACATGCATGGCTCACCCCTTCCTGACCTTGAGTGGGGTGAGGTCCGGTCGCGTGGGATCCCCAACTCCAAAGAATCCCTCCATCCACAGCTGACCGAGCTTGCCCCCGGCGGAGACATGCTCAGGGATTCCCATCAGCTCATCCGCCCGGAATGCCTCTGTGTAGCCCTTGGCGTTCCGGTTGAGCACCCAGACTTCTTCCGGCCTCATGGCGTTCAGGAAAAAAGGGCTATGAGAGGTCACGATGAGCTGGCTGCCCCCGGAAGCCTCCCGGCACTCCTCCGCCAGTTCATAGAGGAGGCGAGGATGGAGATGGTTCTCGGGTTCCTCCAGCCCCAGCAATGCAGGCGGCGCGGGGTCGTAGAGCGCTACAAGATAGGCCAACATCTTGAGTGTTCCGTCCGAGGCCCACTTGGCCAGGATAGGGCGGTCGAAGGGTGCGTCCTTCAGCAAGAGCAGCAGCCTGCCGTCCCCCATAAGGTCGGCGTCGACGCGATCCATCCGGGGAACCCGCTGCTTGAGTCTGCCAAGAATTTCCTTTAGCAGGTCGGGATGCTGCTCCCGGAGATACTGAATGACGTTGGCTAGGTTGTCGCCGGTCTGGGACAGGTGCTCCTGCGGCCCAGCCTCCGGGATGGTTCGGGTGTGATCCGCCGTCAAGTAGGAGAGACTCCACCCCGTAATAAAGCGCCTGAGCGCAGCCACGCGAGGATGCTTGGCGAGTTGGCCCAGGGCATTCACGGCCAGGGCCTCAGGGGAATCAAGTTCTTCCTTGATTCTTTTGTCCTGGGACTCAGGTGCATCTCCAGAGATCACCTCTCCCTTTCCTTCCGTGAAGTCCAAGAAGCGGAAGGGTTTCCCGCTTGCCCCACGACGCCACTGGAGCCACTCAGCAGCAACGACTGGCCCCCTGGGGCTCTCGTCTACGCTCAGGTGATAGGTAATGATCGGATCGGAGTGCTTTTCCCGGTAACGAATTTCAAACTCAATGGGTCCTTCACACCCTCGACTGCGCAACTCCTTGAATCGCCCACGGCGATCCCATGCCTTCCGCAATCCGGAGCCAAAAGCTTCTGATAAAAAGGCGAAGACATCGAAAACTGTGCTCTTCCCACTTCCGTTCGGACCCAACAAAACCGTTAGTGGGCGCAAGTTGGTAAACGTCACATTTGCCAAGGCGCGGTAGTTCCGCACCGTCAGGCCCTCGATGCGAGGGGAGGATAGCTTTCGACGGTCAGCCATGATCAGATGCCCTTTCCCTCAAGATTTAGCAATGTCCTCAATGGATATTCCTCCCTTAATGTAGCTGCGGAGGGGACCCTTCTGAATCACCTGAAACGGGAATCTTCAAACCATCGTAGATGCTAAACTTGACCATTTACGGACCCTCTTCTCATGACCTTTTATAGCATGCACCCGACAGGCGGACATTTTCTGTCAAACAGCCCCGAGGTGCCTCTCCCAGCTCACTTCAGAATGAACACGACCCCCAGCGCCACCAAAGCAAAGAGCATGATGGCCAGAAAGCGCCAGAAGGTGGGGGCCGTGGGTGCCATCTCCAGGTGCTGGGCGTCCGGATCCGCCAGGGCCGCCCGGGTCAGCTCATCGAACTCCACCTCCGGTGGTGCGGGGTGGGGGGGGTAGATGGGATCGCTGAGCTGGCCAAGGTAGACCTGACGGAAGCAGTCGTGGGGGACGATCCGGTTCCGGGGCTGCCGCCGGGGCTCAACCATGGGCGAGGGACGCATCCAACACCTCGTTGACCAGCTGGGGATTCACCTTGCCCTTGCCCTGTTTCATGATCTGGCCCACCAGGAAGCCTCGGAGCTTGACGTTGCCGCCCTTCAACTGAGCCAGCTGTTCGGGGTGGGCCGCCAGCACGCCCTCCACCAGGGCCTGGATGGCGCCGAGATCCGAGACCTGGGCCAGGCCCTTGGCTTCCACGATCTGGGCAGCGCTCCCCTCCCCCGCCAGGAGGGCCGGGAAGACAGATTCCTTGGCGGTATTGAGGTTGATGGTCCTGGCCTCCACCAGCCGGATCAGCTCCCCCAGGGCCTCCGGGTGCAGGCCCAGGGCCTCGATGCCAATGTTCCTGCCGTTGAGGGTGCGGCTCAGTTCCCCCAGCATCCAGTTGCAGGCCTGCTTGCCGCTGCCGGAAGCCTGGGCCAGGGCCTCGAAGTAGTCCGCGAAGGCCCGGCTCTGGAGGAGCATCCCGGCCTCGTAGTCCGTGAGGCCGAAGGTCTCGATGAAACGGGCCCGGCGGGCCTCGGGCAACTCCAGCATGGAGGCCCGCACAGCCTCGATCTCCTCGGGGGTCACCCTCAGGGTCGGCAGGTCGGGCTCGGGGAAGTAGCGGTAATCCATGGCCGCCTCCTTGCTCCGCTGGGACCGGGTCTCCCCCTTGTCTGCGTCCCATCCTCGGGTCTCCTGGCCGAAGGCCTCGCCCCGCTCCACCAGCTCGATCTGGCGCTCGATCTCGTATTCCAGAGCCAGCTTCACATTGCGGAAGGAGTTGAGGTTCTTCACCTCCACGCGGGTACCGAAGGCGCTCTCTCCCTCCCGGCGCACCGAAACGTTGGCGTCGCAGCGGAGGCTCCCCTCCTCCATGTTGCCGTCGCAAATCCCCAGATAGGTCACCAGGTGGTGCATGGTCTTGAGGTAGTCGTAGGCCTCCTGGGGACTACGGAGATCCGGCCCGCCGACGATTTCCAGGAGCGGCACACCGGCGCGGTTGAGATCCACATGGGAGCTCGTTTCGCTCAGCTCGTGGCTGCTCTTGCCGGAGTCCTCTTCCAGGTGGGCCCGCTCGATGCGCACCTTCTTCCCGGAGATCTCCAACCACCCCTCCTCCACAATGGCGACCGGCCCCTGGGTGATCTGGTAGCCCTTGGGGAGGTCGGGATAGAAGTACTGCTTGCGGTAGAAGGGGCTGGCCTCCCGGATCTCTCCGTGGACCGCCAAGCCGAAGGCGATGGCCATGCGGACGGCCTCGCCGTTCATTACCGGCAGGGCTCCGGGCAGAGCCAGGCAGACCGGACAGGTATGGCTATTGGGCTTACCCCCGTACTCGTTGCGGCAGGCGCAGAACATCTTGGACCGCGTCAGCAGCTGGACGTGGACCTCAAGACCGATGACTGCTTCGAACCCAGGCTTCATGGAGACTCCCTGGAAAGAAGTGTATGCCAAAGCCCGTGCAGGATCGCGGAGCAGTCCCAGACGCTCTCACGTCGAAGGAGCGAACTCAGCCCTGCTGGCCCCCAAGCAGCGTGAAACGCTATCGGAGAGCCATCCAGGAACGGCCAGGATGGGCTCCAAAATCAATCAGACACATCAATAATAATACAAAATAACAATTTATTTGTTTGAAGAAATCAAAATTAAAGTTGTCGTCACACTCATTGCATATACAAATACATTGCTCCGCAAATATAGCCAACAGTCCGACTCGGATACGGCAACATTACCCTTCCACAAACAACCATACGACCCCCGTAAAAATGCGTTTTGGCGATCAAAAAACACCATTCGTCTTATTTTTAAATTTTCAGGAACTAGCCTGGCGAACAGGATCCGATAATCCATTAAACAAGTGTCGCGACATCAAAAAGATATCGGAACGCATGAAACCCCGCGCCTGTAGGCCTTCTACAGGTGTCCATATGAGCACCCACCCAAACCCAAGGAGCACAAAGTGATTAGAACCAAGAACCTGACAGGCTTTGCCACCCTCGGAAGCGCCCTTTCGCTGCTCTTCATCCTCACGGCCTGCGGCGGCTCGTCCTCCTCCACAAGCACCCAAGACACCACCCCCTTCACCACCACCATCAGTTCCACCCAGACCCTCAGTTCGCTGACCGTCGGCGCCTATGAGACCCTGGCTGCCCCCAGCGGCCAGAGCCTGACCCTGACCGTGGATGGCGTGGAAAGGAACATCGTGTCCGGAACGACCTACACCGGGGCCGTGGTCCTGGACGTCACCGATGAGCATGACGTTACCTACATGGGCACCACCCACCCCTTCCGCATGGGCCTCTATGTCGAAGACGGCGCCGTGGTCCCGGGCAAGACGGTGGAATCCACCCTGGTCGACGTGGACTACAACGGCAGTTACGCCACGGGAGGCACGGTCACCTCCGCGGGTGACTACTTCAACGGAATCATGATCGGTGGCGCCACGGGCACCGCCACGGACCCCTACACGGTCTACGACGTCACCATGAACTTCAGCGGCAATGGCGGCAACGACTTCGCCGGCTATGGCGCCGCCCTCATGAGCACCGGCACCTCGTACGTCACGGCCGACAAGCTCAACATCACCACCGATGGCTGCATCCGCACCGCCATCTGGGGTGGCGGCAGCTCGGTCATGACGGTCAAGAACTCCACCATCGTCGGCAACAGCGCCACCACGGAAGAAGCCGCCGGCGTCTCCGCGCCCCTGATGAAGGAAGTGCCCTGGCTGCTGGGCATCTACGGCAACAACCGCGCCACCAACGTGCTCGAGGCCGCCCAGGTCACCTACAAGAACTGCAGCGTCACCGCCGAGTCCTGGGGTGCCCTCTCCACCGACAGCTGCACCACCGGAGCCTCCCTCACCGCCGAGGACACCACCGTCAACTTCACGGGCACCAGCGGCTACGGCTCCTACGCCGACGGTGCAGTCCAGAACACCTACACCCACTGCACCTTCGATGTCCCGGACTTTGTGCTGATCGTGGCCGACGGCCTCTGCGGCGCCACCTTCCAGGGCAACGTCCTGGGGAACACCACCGCCAACTCCGATCGCTTCGGCATCATGTGGCACAAGAACGATGGCGGAACCGTGGACATCAAGTCCGGCACGGTCTTCCACGCTGGCGAGACCATGTTCCTGGTGAAGAGCGATGTCTCCAACGTCGCCAAGCCCATCCTCAAGGTGGACGGCGCCACCCTGGTGAGCGACACCGGCGTCATCTTCCACCTGATGGAGAGCGATGACGCGGGCATGGGCACCGGCGGCCCCGGCACCGACACCATGTGGGCGGACTCCTACCTGGTCCCCACCGTGGTCCCGGTCCACGATGACACCATCAGCACCGCCACGATCAACTCCGACACCGTCAACGCCACCTTCAGCAACATGGAGGTCAACGGCGATCTCTACAACACCCGCTGGACCGGCGACCAGAACCTGAACCTAACCTTCACCAACGCAGACATCACCGGGGTCATCTCCGCCGGCACCCAGGCCAACAAGTATGTGGCCGCCGGGGGCTACATCTACCCCTCCACCCGCCGCTACCTCAGCGAAGAGACCGTCACCCCCTCCGCAGTCGTAGGCAATGGCGTGATGGTCAGCCTGGATCTCGACAGCACCTGGACCCTCACCGGAACCTCCTACCTGTCCAAGCTGACCGTATCCACGCCGGGCCAGATCATGGCGCAGACCGGCGGCGCTGTGACGATGACCGTGGATGGCGTCCAGACTGACATCGTTGCGGGGACCTACACCGGCAACATCAAGCTGACCATCTCGTAAACGCTGGACCCGCCACATCACCGCGAAGCCGGCCCGATGGGGCCGGCTTCTTTTATGGTCTGATGAAGGACAGGGGATCAGGGCTTCGCGTGGGCCTTCTCCCCGACCTCCAGAAGCTCGACCCGGTAGAGCAGGACCTGGTCGGGGCCGATGTTGGCGGGGGCCTGATTGCCATAGGCCAGCTCGGCGGGGACGAAGAGCTCCCAGATATCCCCTTCCTGCATCATCTGGAGGGCCTCTGCCCAGCCCTTGATGACCTGGTTCACCTTCAGTGGGGTGCGCCCCTCCTGCTTCTCGCTGGAGCCGAAGACCCTGCCGTCGAGGAAGGTGCCCCTGTAGTTCACCACCACCGAATCCGTAGCCGTGGGGCGGGGCCCCGCACCGCTGCTCAGCACCCGGTAATGCAGGCCGCTGGCGGTGGTCCTGACCCCCGGCTTCCCTGCGTTCTCCGTGAGCCAGGCCTTGTTGGCCTTCAGGTGGGCCTCGCGCTTCAAGGTCTCGCGCTGGCCAGCCTCTCGGGCCCAGGCATCCAGACTGGCCTGGGTGTCCTTCTCGGGGAACAGCGAGACCTTTCCGGCCTTGGCGTCCAGCAGGCCCTGGGCCACCATGGCCGCATCGAGCTCCTGCTTGTCCAGGGATCGGAGGAGACGACGGCCATAGAGGTAGCTGGCCTTCTGCTGGGTGCTCACCTTCGCGACGGGCAAGGAAATGGCGGCAAGTGATAGGGCAAGCAGGGTATGGGTAATCATGAATATTCTTTCACAAAAGGTTCCGGGGATCTGATCCAGAGATGCCTCAAAAGTCCACAAAGCTCCCAGCCACAGTCATTTTAATCGCTGGAAGCCGAACAATAGGCGAGCATGTAGAGCACGGGAACCCACACAAGGATCGATCATGCCCTTCTCCCATCTCGCCCTCGGCCACGAGCTTGGAAACGCCTTTGCCGCCCTGGGCTTTGAAAGCCCCTTCCCGGTGCAGGAACAGGCGATCCCAGCCGTGCTCGCAGGTCATGATCTGGTGGTGCAGGCCGAAACGGGCTCCGGGAAGACCATTGCCTTCCTGGCTCCCCTCCTTCACCTGCTGGCAAAGACCCCTCCTCGGGCGGCACCCAGGACCCTGGTGCTGGTGCCAACCCGGGAACTGGCGATGCAGGTGAGTGACAGGGCCCTCGAACTGGCGAAACACCTGCCCATCACCCTGAGGGTACGCAAAGCCTTCGGCGGGGTTTCCGTGAACCCTCAGATGCTCGCCCTGCGCGGGGGAGCGGACATGGTGGTGGCCACCCCCGGGCGCCTGCTGGACCTGGTGGGCCGGAACGCCCTGAGCCTGGGTGGGGTTCGACACCTGGTGATCGATGAAGCCGACAAGATGCTGGACCTGGGATTCATGGACGAGATGAAGGAGCTTGTGGGGTTGCTGCCCGCCAAGCGCCAGACCCTCCTCTTCTCCGCCACCATGAACACCGCCGTCCAGGGGGTCATCGAGGCCTTTCTCAGGACGCCGCAGAACATCCTGGTGGAAACCGCACCAAGGCCCACCGCTTCCATCACGGAAAGGGCATACCTCCTCCCCATGGAGGACAAAGGCCCCTTCCTGCGGGAGCTTCTGGGACGGGAAGCCTGGGCGCAGGTGCTCGTTTTCGTCTCCTCGGGGAGAAAGGCCGACAACGTGGTGCGCAAGCTGGGCAACAACGGCGTCCGCGCCCTTGCCATCCATGGCGACAAGCCCCAGGGGGCCCGCACCGAGGCCCTGCAGCAGTTCAGGAGCGGGAGACTGCGCGTCCTGGTGGCCACCGACCTCATCTCCCGCGGCATCGACGTGAGCGGCCTTCCCTGCGTGATCAACTACGACCTGCCCCGCTCGGCGCGGGACTATGTGCACCGGATCGGCCGCACCGGCCGAGCGGGCCTGGATGGCACCGCCATCAGCCTGGTGAGCCCCGAAGAGGAGGCCCACCTGCGACTGATTGAGAAGACGGTGGGGCGAAAGATCGCCAAAGAGAAAAGCATGTTGGCCGCAGATAAATTGGATAAACGCGGATAAAGAAATGGTCTATGGGCGGGGCACCTGGGGCTGCCCCGCAACGCGGGGGCGGACGGCAAAGCCGCCCGCGTTCAGCAAGGGGTAGGCGCCCAGGTGGACTTCTTTGATCCGCGTGTATCTAATTTATCCGCGGCTGATTCTGTTTTTTCACCGATCCTCTCCCATGGCGGAGACCTGAACGACTTGGCGGAAGCAAGCCGATAACCAAATGTGCAAAATTTGACGGTATTTTGCGTCACTTCCCCAGACAGAATCCCGCAAACACCTGATCCAGGGCCGCCTCGGCGCGGTCCTCCCCTGTGAGGCGCAGCAGCAAGGCCCAGAGCCCCTGCAATAGCGAGGCAGGCATCTCAGGAGGCGGATTGTCCGGAAGCTGGTAGAGGATCTCCAACTGGAGCACCAACTCGTCCAGGAGTTCCCGCTGGCGCTGGCTGGCCAGGGCGCCAAGGCAGGCATCGGGGGCCTGGCCGCCAAGGAAGCGCTCACGCAGGGATTCCTCAAGAACGCTCAGATCTCCAGTCAGGGCAGACACGGTCCGTTTCTCCGCGTACTCCGTGCCTCCGCGTGATTCCGATCCTTGATCCCCGAAGGTCCGCAGCTCCAGGACCTTCCCCGAGAAGGGGGCGAGGCGCTCCAGGATCTCGGGATCGGGGCCGGGGTCCGCGGCCGGGATGAGGTGGAGGATGAGGTCCACCTTCTCCAGCACCGCCGCGACCCGGGCCACCCCGAGACGCTCGACCGGATCCTCCGTCTCCCGCAGCCCCGCCGTATCGAAGAGGTAGAGGGGCAGGCCCGCCCACTCGCAGCGCACCTCCAGCACATCCCGGGTGGTGCCTGGGATCTCGGTGACGATGGCCCGGTCCTCCCCTGCCAGTCTGTTGAAGAGGGTGCTCTTCCCGGCGTTGGGGCGCCCCACCAGGGCGATGCGGATACCGTCCCGGAGCCAGCCCGCGGCCCGGGAGCGCTCCTGCTCCGCGCGGAAGACCCTGCGCAAAGGTTCCAGCCCGCCGAGCATCTCCGGCAGATCGAGGGCGATGCCCTCCTCCTCGCCATAGTCCACCGCGGCCTCGGCCCGGGCCATCCAGGGGGCGATGGCCGCCCTGGCGGCGCTCAGCCAAGCGGGCACGCCCCCACTCCTGGCCTGGGCCTCCCGGAGCTGGGTATCGGTGGCGGCGGCGATCATGTCCCGCAGGGCCTCGGCCTCCAGGAGTCCCTGTTTCCCATTCAGGAGGGAGCGCCGAGTGAACTCACCGGGCTCCGCCAAGCGGATCCCCAGGCTGGCCAGATGCTCCAGCAGGCGGTGCACCAGCAGGGGGTTCCCATGGACCTGGAACTCCACCAGATCCTCTCCGGTGTAGCTCCCGGGCCCCGGGAAGAAGAGCACCAGAGCACGCTCCCGGTAGCCCCCCCAGCAGAGCCAGCGCAGGACCGCCTGCCGGGGCTCCGGAAGAGAGATCCAGGGCTCCAGAAAGGCATGCAAGTCAGTCCCCGACACCCGAACGATGGACACGGCACTGGGGAGCAGCGGGGTGGCGGGGGCGGCAATGGGCTGGGTCGTCACATCTTCACCAACAAAAACGGTCTCACGCGGAGACGCGGAGGGCGCGGAGAAAAGGCACTCTTCTCCGCGCCCTCCGCGTCTCCGCGTGAGCCTTGCTTCCTAGGCCCGGAACACCTTCAGTGCCTTGATGTTGCCGGTGCCTTCGCTCTCGGTGCTGAGCCCTTCTTCCCGGGCCACGACCATGTGGACCCAGCGGCGCTCCCGGGGGGTGAGGCTGGAGAAGCGGTAGCTGCCCAGGCTGCGGGCCTGCTGGATGGCAAACCCCGCCATGGCCTTGACTTCCTTCATGCGGAAGAGGCGGGCACCCTGGGCATCCAGGTAGGCCAGCTTGGACTCCTCGCGCTGGCCCTGGGCCTCGTGGAGCAGGAACTGGAGAGCGTCCAGGCCAGCCCCCTTGTTGGCCGCCAGCCATTGGGCGTCGGGGCCGTCCAGCACCAGGCGGTTGGGGAAGAGCTCGTCATCGCCCGAGGGCTCGAAGCGGGCCTCCACACTCAGTCCCAGGTCGGAGCACCAGCGGGTGGCCAGCTCGGGAAGGGCATCAAGGCTTGCGGAGTTCTTGCGCATGTTTCCTCCCGAAAATCAGACCACGATGGGCTTGGACTTGTAGGTCTTGGTGAGCCACCAGGTCTGGCCCATGCCCACCAGATTGAAGATCAGGTAATAGAGGCAGAGACCAGCCGGAGTGGTCGCAAAGAAGAAGACCATCATGGCGGGCATCATGAACAGCATCATCTTGCGCTGCATGGCATCACCGGTGGCGGGGGTCATGAGCTGCTGGGCCACCATGGTGACACCCAGGAGGATGGGCAGGATGTAGAAGGGATCCTTGGCGGAGAGGTCGGTGAGCCAGAGTGCGAAGTGGGCGTGGCGCAGCTCATAAACGGCGTTGAGCATGGACCAGAGGGCCAGGAATACCGGCATCTGACACAGCATGGGGAGGCATCCGCCCATGGGGTTGTGGCCGTTCTTCTTGTAGAAGGCCATCAGTTCCTTCTGCATCTCGGCCTTCTTGGTCATGTCGTTGCCGAACTTCTCATACTTGGCCTGAAGGGCCTTCTGATGGGGTTCCAGCTCCTTCATGCGAATCATGCTGACGGTGGTCTTGGTATTCAGCGGCCAGAGAACCAGGCGCAGCAGCAGGGAGAAGACCAGGATGGCCCAACCCCAATTGGGGATCACACTCTGGATCATGCGCAGGATCCAGAAGAGGACCTGGGAGACCAGACCGAAGAAGCCGAAGTCCAGAACCTTGGTGTAGGGCTTGCCGAAACCGGAGAGCGCCTCGGCCTGCTTGGGACCAAGGAAGAGCTTCGCACTCAGCTTCCCCTGGGCGTCGGGACGGGCGGTGTAGCCCATCTGCGGGTCCCGCTCGGCGGTCTGGCCCAGCTCCCAGATGGCAGCGAAGTAGTGGGTGCCCTGGCGGCTGGCGGTCTTCTCAAGACCGGCATCCATGCCCACGCGGCTGGTGGCATCGGGCAGGACCTTGCGCTTGGCGCCCACGAAGCTGAAGAAGGGGTCCTTCATCATGTCCATCCAGTTCACGGACGTGATGGAGCTCTCACCCAGGGTGAAGACGCGGCCCAGACGGTGGGCCTCCTTCTCGTCCTGGGGCCTGGCGATGAGATTCATGGGAGCGCCCTTGGCGGCGGTCCAGTTCACACCCAGCACAAAGCCCTTCGCAGGGATCTGGTATTCCAGACGGTCCCCCTGGGCGGTGCGGAAGCTGATGGCCTTGCCATCGGGGGTGCTCTGGATCTCAGGGGTGCCCTCGAAGCGCACCGAGGGAACGCCGCCGAGGCCGGGGAAGTCCTTGGATGAACCGTCTGCCTGCAGACTGGGCAGGAAGGGGGTGCCATCGGCCTTCCACTCCACCTGCTGGATGGCGCCATCCTGGGCCCGGAAGCTCACCCGCAGATCGTTGGATTCCACCGTCACCGTGTTCCGGGGGTCCGCAAGGCGCGGATCCGCAGCAGACGGGGACGCAGGCACCGGAGCCTGGGCCTTGGGCTGGGCAGGAGCCTCCGCCTTCTGGACCACGGCCGCGGGCTCGGGCTGCTGAGGATAGAACCGCTTCATCACCAAGGTATAGGCCCCGAAGAGGACCACCATGCTGACGACGAAGGCCACCATATTTCGGTTGTTCATGGTTTTTTCCAACGGCTTAAGGCCAGCCGGAGCTGGCCTTCGATTTCATGGAATGTAGGAAGCTGATTCTTGGCCACCATGCGCCCGGGACGCACCCAGACCACACCAGCGGGTCCCCCGCCTGGCCAATCCTGAAGGATCTTGAGAAAGGCCATGCGCACCCGGCGGCGGAACTGGTTCCGCCGAACGGCACGACCATTCTTGCGGGTAGCCGTCACCATGAGCAGGGGCAACTCCGCCTGGAAGGACCAGATACGGATGTCCAGAGACTGTCCCTTGGGTGAAACCGGACGCGGGATATCCTTCGGCACCGCATGATCCTGGTGCCGCACGACGCGGTAGCGACCGGCTACCTTCACGGAAGGCTTAGAGGGCCAGAACGTGGCGACCCTTCGCCCGGCGGCGCTTGAGCACCAGGCGACCATTCTTGGTCTTCATGCGGGAAAGGAATCCGTGGGTCTTGGCACGGCGTCGGTTGTTGGGCTGGAAAGTACGCTTCATCGCTCACCTCAGGGGCCCTTCCTCGCAGGATGGGCGAACCAATGATTCTACCAGTCAGTTTCTTCTTTTCAACCGCAAAGGAGGTCATCCCCGTGACCTGTGCGAAAATGGACCGCTGAGGAGTCGACATGAGTTTTCTGCCCCCGTCCGATCTGCCCGAACTGGAGCACTTCGAGCACCCCCTTTCCAGCCGCTATGCCAGCAAGGCCATGGTGCGGCTGCTCTCCCCCCTCTACCGCATGAGGGTCTGGCGGCGTCTCTGGATCGCCCTGGCGGAGAGTGAACGGGAACTGGGTCTTCCCATCACCGAGGAACAGATCGTAGAAATGCGCCAGACCCAGGATGCCGTGGATCTGCCCAGCATCGCCAAGCACGAGGCCGCCCTGCGCCACGATGTCATGGCGGCCATCCACGCCTGGGGCGACATCGCCCCCAAGGCCCGCCCCATCGTCCACCTGGGGGCCACCAGCTGCTTCGTCACGGACAATGGTGACCTCCTGATCTGCCAGGAGGCCCTGTCCCTGCTGCGCTCCCGCCTCCAGGACGTCATCGCCGCCCTCGCAGGTTTCGCCGAGCAGTGGGCCGACCAGCCCACCCTGGGCTTCACCCACTTCCAGTCCGCCCAGCCCACCACCGTGGGCAAGCGGGCCACCCTCTGGCTCCAGGATCTGCTCCTGGACCTGGAGGACCTGAACCACCTCATCGCCACCACCCCCGTCCGGGGCGTCAAGGGCACCACCGGGACCCAGGCCAGCTTCCTGGAGCTCTTCGAGGGCGACGGCGCCAAGGTCGAGGACCTGGAGGCCCGCTTCTGCCAGAAGGTGGGCTTCCCGGCCATCCCCGTCTCGGGACAGACCGCCACCCGCAAGCTGGAGGACCGCATCGGCCAGATCCTTTGCGGCATTGCGGCCTCCGCCTCCAAGTTCGCCTGCGACATGCGCCTTCTCCAGCACCTGAAAGAGGTGGAGGAGCCCTTCGAGAAGAACCAGATCGGCTCCAGCGCCATGCCCTACAAGCGCAACCCCATGCGCTCGGAACGCATCAACAGCCTGGCCCGCTTCGTCCTGGGCCTCATGCCCTCCACCTACCAGACCAGCGCCACCCAGTGGATGGAGCGCACCCTGGACGACTCCGCCCACCGCCGCCTCACCATCAGCCAGGGGCTCCTGGCGGTGGACGCCATCCTGGTGCTCTACAAGAACGTCGCCTCCGCCCTGGTGGTCTACCCCAGGATGATCGAGGCCCGGCTGGCCCAGGAACTCCCCTTCATGGCCGCCGAGGTCCTGCTGATGGAGGCCGTCAAGCGCGGCGGTGACCGCCAGGATCTCCACGAGAAGTTCCGGCTCGCTGCCCTGGAGGCCGGCAAGGCCATCAAGGAAGAGGGCAGGCCCAATCCCCTCCTCAAGCTCCTGGCAGCCGATCCCGCCTGGCGCATGACCGAGGAGGAGCTGGCCGCTATGCTCGACGCCAAGCGCTTCACCGGCCGCGCCGGGGATCAGGCCAAGGCCTTCCTGGGCCGGGAAGTGGCCGCCGCACTCAAGGGACACAAGGCCGCAGAAGCGGCGGAAGTACGCGTCTGAAGCCGAGGCCCTATGCCTGAACCCGCCAGCAGGAGCAGGACAGCCTTCCAGCCCGCCCTTGGGTGGTTCTGGACCGCCTGTCTGCTCCTGCTGCTTCTCCCGGCGCCTCCGCTGCACGGCCAGGCCCCGGACCCCCAGGCCCAGAGCCTCGTGGTGGGCCTGGACCAGGACTACCCCCCCTACGAGTTCCTGACCCCCCAGGGGCAGGTCGCTGGCTTCAACGTCGACCTCATCCGTGCCGTGGCCCGGGTGATGGGGATGAACCTGGAGCTGCGGCCCGGGGTGTGGGGGAACCTGCGGGATGACTTGCTCGCAGGCCGCATCCAGATCCTCACCTCCATGCTGAAGTCCCCGGAACGTGAGCCGATCTTCGCCTTCGCCACTCCCCCCATCGAGGTCCGCTATTCCCTCTTCATGCGACGTGGCTCCGCCCTTCCCCGGAACTTGGAAAAGCTCCAGGGTCTGAAGATCCTGGTGCAGCGCGGCAGCCAGATGCACGAGCATCTCCTGGCCAAAGGCATCCAGGACTCCGTGGTCCCTGTGGAGTCCGAACTGGAGGCCCTGCGCCAGCTGGCGGCGGGTCGGCAGGACGCGGCCCTGGTGGCCCATCTCACCGGGCTCATGCTCATCCGCCAGGGGGGTGTGGCGAACATCCAGCCCGTTGGCCAGCCGGTGCTCACCCGGGAGCTCTGCCTGACGGTACGCAAAGGGGATATACAACTCCTGACAAGCCTGAACACCGGTCTTGCCATCCTCCGGCGCACCGGCGAATACCAGCAGATACACAGCAAGTGGTTCGGCGAGCTGGAAGACCCGACCCCCAGCACCAGGAAGGCACTGGCCGCCCTCGCCATCACGGCCGGTGCCCTGCTCCTCATCCTGACGGCGGTCCTCATCTGGAACCGCACCCTCCAGCGCCGCGTTCTCAAGCACACCCGCGAGCTTCAGGCAGGCAAGGACTTCCTCCAGGCGGTGATCGATTCCCTCCCCCTGATGCTTTTCGCCAAGGACCCCAACCGCGACTTCGCATTCTCCCTCTGGAACCGCAAGGCGGAGGAGATGACCGGCACCCCAGCCTCGCAGCTTCTGGGCACCAGGGACCGGGACCACTTCCCCCCCGAGCAGGCCGAAGCCTTCCGCAAGGCAGACGAGGAGGTCATGGGCCAGGGGATTCTGCGGGTCACCGAAGAGGAGCCCCTGGACACCGGCAAGGGAAGGCTCCTGCTGCGGACCCTGAAGGTCCCCATCCGGGACCCGGAGGGTAGGCCCCTCCAGCTCCTGGGCATCTCCGAGGACATCACCGAGCGGAAGCGGCTGGAGCAGGCCCTGGCCCAGATCCAGCACCTTGAGAGCCTCGGTGTCATGGCCGGTGGCGTGGCCCACGACTTCAACAACCACCTGATGGGCATCCAGGGGAACCTCGACCTCGCCTCCTGGGAACTCCCGGAGAAGCACCCGGCCCAGGCCTTCCTGCAGGACGCCGCCACCAGCATCCGGCTGGCCGCCAACCTGACCAACCAGATGCTGGCCTACTCGGGGCAGAGCTCTCACTTCATCCGCCCCCTGGACCTGAACAGGCTCATCACCACCATGCAGGACCTTCTTGTGGCGACGACCTCCCGGAAGCTGGCCTTCCACCTGGACCTTGATGAGACCCTGCCCCTGGTGGAGGCCGATGAGCACCAGATCCAGCAGGTGGTGCTCAACCTGGTGATCAACGCCTCTGAAGCCATCGGGGACCGCCCGGGGAATCTCAGGATCTCCACCCGCCGAGAACTGCTGGAGGCGGAGAGCCTCCCGGGACAGCTCCTGAGACCCGGCCTGCACAGCGTCCTGCAGGTGGAGGATGACGGCTGCGGCATGGAAGCCGACCTCCTCCCCCACATCTTCGAGCCCTTCTTCACCACCAAGTTCACGGGTCGGGGCCTGGGGCTTTCGGCCGTCCAAGGTATCCTCAAGGCCCACAAGGGTGCCATCCTTGTGAGCAGCCAACCCGAGCTGGGCTCCACCTTCAAAGTCTTCCTTCCCGCTGCGCCCCCTACGACCTGAGTGCCGGGAGCAGCTTCATTATATTTATAGTTAATGGATAAGCCATGCTGAAACTTGCCGTCATCGGTGCCCAGACCCTTCTGGGTCGCGAACTCGTCGGAGCCCTGGAACCCCAGGACTGCTCCGTGCTGCCCCTCTCGACCGGGGCCCTCACCGTAGCCGAGGAGGAGGGCGATCTCGTCGTCTTCGCCCCCACACCGGAACTCCTGGAGGAGATCGAGATCGTCATCCTGGCGGACGCCCCCAAGGACCCTGCCATGCTGGATGGGTTCACCGGACGCATCCTGGATCTCCGCCACGACTCCAACCCCAAGCTGGAGCCCATGCCCTTGGTGGGCGAGTGGGTCGAGGGCCACACCGCCTACCGGGCCCGACCGGCCCTGGAGCAGGTCCTGGGCCTCCTGCCCCATCTCGTCAGCGATTTCAGCGATGTGGCAGGCACTCACCTTCGCTCCGTGGGCCACATGGGAGATCAGGGCCTGGACGGCCTCATGCAGCAGTCCGTGGACATGCTCCAGGGCAACGACCCCGACACCGGGACACTGGGCTACCGCGCGGCCTTCGAGGTCATCCCCCAGGCGGCCCGGGGCAACCTGGTGGAGGTGAAGGTGCCGGTCTTCCATGGGGAGATCCTGATCCTCCACCTCCGGGCCGCCGAAGGTGCCTCCCTCAAGGCCCTGGAGGCCCCCCTTGGCGTCAAGTGGATCGAGCATCCCCCCAGCTCCCGGGAGGTAGCTGTCACCGCCGAACTCCTGGCCCACCTGAGCCTGGGATCCGAAGGCCGCACCGGCGTCCTCACCCTGGGCTTCGATCCCATCCTCTGGGGCATCCTGAGGCCCACCCTGAGGATTCTCGGGCTGGCCTGAGATGAGTCGACTCGACCAGCCCCACGGTCGCGGGGACTTCTTCAAGTCCCTGGGCAAGCTTGTGGCCGGTTTTGTGGCGGAGCAGGTGGAGGACGCCGTCACCAGCGCCGGTCCCAAGCTTCTCCGCCCGCCAGGGGCCCTGGATGAACTGGCCTTCCTCACGGCATGCACCCGGTGTGACCGGTGCATGCTGGCCTGCCCACAGGGCTCCATCCTGACTGCCGCCCCCAGTGGCGCCCTGGCCATGGGGACACCTTACATCAGCCCCCGGTCCATGCCCTGCTACCTTTGCGAGGATCTGCCCTGCATCCCGGCCTGCCCTGAAGGGGCCCTGGTCTGGCCCCGCCGGATGATCCAGGGGGAGGAGGTGGAGGGCCGCAGGGCCGTCCACATGGGCGTAGCGGTGGTGCTGGAGTCCCGGTGTGTGACCTTCGCCAGCCAGGACGAGTCCGCCCTGGAGTGCCAGGCATGCCTGGACCGTTGCCCCTACCCCGACGAGGCGATCCGCATGGTGGTACCAGAGGAAGGCGGGGTACCTCGCCCCCAGGTCATCACAGAAGCCTGCACGGGCTGCGGCCTCTGCGTCTTCGGATGCGCCACATCCGAGGCCTCTCTCCGGATTGAACCCAGGAGGTAGAGAAAGGGCGCGGTCGAAACCGCGCCCTTTCCATCAGGTCTGCCCGCCTTACATCGGATGCATGAAGAGCGGGGCGATGATCTTGTAGAAGAGGGCCGCCAAACCAGCGCTGACGGGGATCGTCAGCACCCAGGCCACAAAAATGTTGCCCGCCAGGCCCCACTTCACGGCCGAGGCGTTCATGCTGGCCCCCACGCCCATGATGGACCCGGTAATGGAGTGGGTGGTGCTCACGGGGATGCCCAGGTGGGCGGTGGTGAAGAGCACAATGGCGGCGGCGGTTTCCGCGGCGAAGCCGTGGATGGGCCGCAGCTTGGCGATGCGGTGCCCCAGGGTCTTGATGATCTTCCAGCCACCGGTGGCAGTGCCCAGACCCATCATGATGGCGCACCCGAACTTCACCCAGAGGGGAACGACCACCTTGGCCGAGCCGCCCGGTAGGAACTTGTAGGTGATGAGCCCCAGGCAGATCACACCCATGGCCTTCTGGGCGTCGTTCTGGCCGTGGGTGAAGGCCATGCCCGCCGCCGAAACCAGCTGGAGCTTCTTGAACGCGAAGTTGACCTTGTGGGGCGACATGCGCCGGACGATCCACAGGATGGAGATGATCAGGACCGAGGCGATGGCGAAGCCCAGGAGAGGGGAGATCACGATGAAGGCCCCGATCTCTTCCAGCTTGTGCACATGCAGGGCCTTGAAGCCAGCATGGGCTACCACAGCCCCCGCCAAGCCCCCCATGAGGGTGTGACTGGTGCTGCTGGGGATCCCGAACCACCAGGTGAGGAGGTCCCATACGATGGCGGCCAGAAGCGCAGCCACGATGACAGCTGGAACCACGAACTGGGTATCCGCGATGCCCTTGGCGATGGTGGTGGCCACCTGGGTGCCCATGAGGGCCCCCACGAAGTTGAGGACGGCCGCCATCATCACGGCGATGCGGCCCGGCAGCACACCCGTGGAAACCACGGTGGCGATGGCGTTGGCGGTGTCGTGAAAGCCGTTGATCCAGTCGATGCACCAGGCAAGCAGAACGATCACGATCAGGGCCAGGGGAACATAGTGAAACATGGCAGCCCCTAGGCGTTCTTCATGATGGTGGAACCCACCACCTGGGAAGCCAGGTCGATCGCATCCACCGTGCGTTCCATGGTGTCGAAGAGCTCCTTCCACTTGATGAGCTCGATCACCTCCAGGTTGCGCTCGAACATTTCGCCCAGAGCCTGGTGGTAGACCGTATCCGCGTGGTTCTCCAGCTCCTTGATGAGACGGATCTGGGATCTGGCCTCAGACGTATCCGAAAGCCTGCGGAGCCCGTGCATGAGCTTGACCAGCTCCCCGGAGGCCTCCACCGCCAGGGCGCTCATATCCTGGAAAGGCACGGGCACCTTGGTGACTCGGTAGATGACCAGACGTTCGGCCATGGAGTCGATGCAGTCCACGATATCGTCCAGGACGTGCGCCAGACTCCGGATATCCTCCTTCTCCAGGGGGGTCACGAAGGTCTTGTCCAGGCGATCCAGGATCTCGTGGGTGGTTTCGTCGCCCCGGTGTTCCAGTTCCTTGATGCCGCGACGGAAGACGACCCAGTCCTCCCCTGGCGTAGAGCGGATCCCCTTGTCGAAGGCCCTGGCGGTATCCAGGACATTCGCGGCCGACTGCTCCAGCAGGTCGTAGAAGACGACTTCCCGCGGCTTGATCCACTTCATGATTGAATTAAAGGACATGCATCCTCCCAGGCTAAAGGATACCTTGTCGGCTCCCGCGTCACCCCCCGGGGTCCGGAATGTTACACCGATGTCACCCGGACTGGGTTGTTTTTGCCCTGAAACTGCTTCGCACAAGAGGCGCTGATTGCACCCGGCGGAAGCCAAGCGCCCTGGCCCGCTCACCAAGGGCTTCGAACTCATCAGGATGCAGGTAGCGGTGGACTGGAAGCTGCCGACGGGTGGGCCTGAGGTACTGCCCCAGGGTCAGGAAATCCACGCCAACCTCCAGGAGATCCTCGAAAACCCGGTCCAGTTCCGCGGGAGTCTCTCCCAGACCGAGCATCAGACCGGACTTGGTGGGCAGCGCCCCGGCCCAGCGCAGCACGTCCAGGCTGCGCCCATAGTCAGCGGAGGGCCTCACCTCGGGATAGAGCCGCGGGACGGTCTCCAGGTTGTGGTTGAAGACCGCAGGCCCCGCCTCCAGCACCCGCATCAAAGCCCCTCGGGAACCCTGGAAGTCCGGGGTCAGCACCTCGACCCCTGCCGCCGGACAGCTCTGATGCAGGGCCTCGATGGCCAGGGCGAAGTGGCCTGCCCCTCCGTCCGGCAGGTCATCCCGGGTGACGGAGGTGAGGACCACATAGTCCAGGCCAAGCGAAGCTGCCTGCTCCGAGATGGCCTGGGGCTCCATGGGGTCCGGAGGAAGCGGGATCCCGTGATGGATGGCGCAGAAGGCGCAGTTGCGGGTACAGGTGTCCCCGAGGAGCAGGAAGGTGGCAGTGCCCTGGCCAAAACACTGGGTCCGGTTGGGACAGCGCGCCTCCTCACAGACGGTGTGGAGCCCTGAAGCGCGGAACCCCGCCTTCATGGCGTGCCACGCCCCCAAGCGGGTCCGCTCCCGGGCAATCCATTCGGGGAGGCGCTGGAGTTCTCCTGGATCAGGGGCCATGCCCCAAGATTACGACCCATGGACGGAACGGGAACACGAAGTGCGCGAGTAAAGAGCCGTAAGGGCCTGCCCATGTGACTCCCGGTCCCGGATAGAATCGCCCTGTGAGACTTTCTACCTTCTTCCTGGCGGAACAGAGCGCCTTCCTGCGCCGACGGAACCGGGAGTGGAGGCACCACCTCCAGCGGATCCGGACCTTCATCGGGGAGAGCCTCCAACGGGCTCCCAGGGATCGCCCGGTCCTGATCCTGGGGGCAGGCTCTGGACTGGAAGTCCCATGGGATCTGGCCCCGGGGCAAAGCACCGGATGGGACATAGATCCCACAAGCCGCCTGCGGACACTGATGCGATGGCGACGCTGGCCCGACTGGGTCTTCGGGGACCTCACCGGGAGCCTGGAGGAACTCCAGAGCCTAGCCCGGCGCTCGATCCGCCAGCCCGGCTCCGACCGGGCCCGGAACCCCGAAGTCGCGGCCCGTCGCCTGGCGGGCCTGATCCCTTCCCTGCACCCTGAGCCCCGGCAGCTCCAGCAATGGCTGGAGCTGCATCGTCCCGCCCTGGTGGTCAGTGCCAACTGGATGGGGCAGCTGGGTGTGGTCGCCCAGCGCCTGGTGGAGCGGGAGTTCGGACGCAGTTCGCCCTGGCCTGAGGATCCCGAGGACCCCGACCCCCTGTCCGAGGCCCTGGACCTTTGGATCGGGCGTGTTCTCCAGACCCATATCCAACTCCTCAAGGCATGCGGTGCCGAACTCTGCCTGGTCTATGACCGGGCCGTGATCCACGGCAGCACCCCCCTCCAGCTGGCTCCCTTCCAGCCAGAGTGGACTCGACAACTCCAGTCCCCAGGCGATCTGTCCCTCAGCAACCCTCTGCCTGGCATGGCGGTGGAGACCCTTCTCCCGGAGCCTATCCAGTGGGAACGCTGGCTTTGGACCATTTCCAAAGAACAACGCCACTTAATTGAGGCTGTGACCTGGACATCAAGATTCCATCAAGACGCAATTGATAAGATGAAATGACAACGATAGGCGAGGATAATCCAAGGGTTGTACGATTTTTAAGGTGTCCATGCTCGACCTCAGACGTGCCCTCCTCGGTCGCCGCCTCGCCAGCGACGAATCCCAACACACCAAGGTCAACAACTTCGTTGGCCTTTCCGTGTTCAGCTCGGATGCCCTCTCCTCCGTGGCCTACGCCACCCAGGAGATCATGGCGAGCCTCTCCAGCAATGTGCATATGGCTGGAGCCGCAGCGGGCGGAGCGGCCCTCGCCCTCTTCGGGCTCTCCATCCCGGTGGCCCTGGGCATCGTGGGACTCCTGCTGATCCTGGGCATCGGCTATCGTCAGACGGTACTGGCCTACCCCGGCGGGGGCGGGGCCTACATCGTGGCCAAGGAGAATCTGGGGGAACTCGCCGCCCTCACGGCGGGTTCGGCGCTTCTCACGGACTACATCCTGACGGTGGCGGCCTCCGTCTCCTCGGGCGTCGCCGCCATCACCTCGGCCTTTCCCGCCATGGCGGGCTGGAACGTGACCATCACCATCGCCTGCATCATCTTCATCGCCATGGCGAACCTCCGCGGCGTGAAAGAGTCCGGGGCCCTCTTTGCGGTGCCCACCTATGGCTTCATCGCCCTCATGCTGCTCCTGCTCGCCACGGGCTTTGTGAAGGTGATGCTGACGGGCGGTCCCTCACCGGTCCAGGTCCACGAATCCGTGAGGACCGCCACCCATGCCTCGGCCTTCGGGGTCGTGTGGATCTTCATGCGGGCCTACAGCGCCGGATGCACCGCCCTGACCGGCGTGGAGGCCATCTCCAACGGGGTGCAGGCCTTCAAGGAGCCCTCCTCCAAGAATGCCGCCAAGACCATGGTCTACATGATCGGCCTCCTGGGGGTCATGTTCCTGGGGATCACCCTCCTGGCCCACAAGTTCGGGGTCACCTACTCCCACAGCACCGACGCCTCCCATGTGGCGGAGACCCTCCTCTCCAAGCTCATCAAGGCCATCTACGGGGCCCCCGTGGCGGGTATCCCCAAGCTGCTCTACTACATCACCCAGGGCTTCACCTTCGCGATCCTGGTGGTGGCCGCCAACACGGCCTACGCTGACTTCCCGCGCCTGGCCGCCATCCAGGCCAGGGACGGATTCCTGCCCAAGCAGCTGGCCAGCCAGGGGGACCGTCTGGTCTTCAGCAACGGCATCATCTTCCTGACCGTGGTGAGCTGCCTCCTGGTGTGGGCCTGCCACGCCAATACGGACCTGTTGCTGCCCCTCTACGCCCTGGGCGTGTTCATCGGCTTCACCATCAGCCAGACCGGCATGGTGATGCACTGGATCAACTACCGCCTCACGGAGAAGTCCTGGCGCCTCAAGGCCATCATCAATGCCGTCGGCGCGGTAGCGGCCGGCATCGTGATGCTGGACATCGGGCTCACCAAGTTCGTCCACGGGGCCTGGATCGTGGTGGTGCTCATCCCTGCCATGGTGATCCTCTTCTTCCGCATCCATCGCCACTACATCTCTGTGCGCTCCCGTCTGGCCGCCAGCCGCACGGAAGAGATCTACCCCCGACCCAACCGCGTGATCATCTTCGTCTCCAAGATCCACCGGGGGACCCTGGAGGCCCTCCGCTACGCCAAGGCCATCGCAGGCAACCGCGAGGTCGAGGCCCTCACGGTGGACTTCCCCGATGAGCACGGTCGCCCCAGTCCCGAGCGGGGCAAGCTGGAGGCAGACTGGCACAAGTACTGTGAGGGGATTCCCCTGCGGGTGGTGAACAGCCCCTTCCGCAAGGTGGTAGAGCCCATCGTCGAGGAGCTGGACCGCATGTCCAGGGCGGAGCCTGAATACACCACCACCATCCTGATCCCCGAGTTCGTGCCGGACCGCTGGTGGGGCAACCTCCTGCACAACCAGACCGCCTGGCGCCTGAAGGCCATGCTCCTCACCCGGCCCAGGACTGTCGTGATCTCCATCCCCTACCACTTGGACACCGTCGGAGAATGACCCATATTGGGGGCTGCCATCAGCTCCTAATGATCTTCTCCGGCAGGTGCCATGCTGAATCTTCGACGCATCCTCCTCGGCCGCAGACTTGCCAGTGATGAAACCGAGAAGTCGCGGATCGGCAACGTTGTGGGCCTGGCGGTCTTCAGTTCCGATGCCCTCTCCTCGGTGGCCTACGCCACCCAGGAAATCATGGCCTCCCTCTCCGCCTCTGGCATGGCCATTGGCGTGGTCGGGGCAGCATGGCTCTTCGGAATGTCTGTTCCCGTTGCCTGCGGAATCGTGGCTCTCCTCCTGATCCTGGGGACCAGCTACCGGCAGACGATCAGGGCTTACCCCGGTGGGGGCGGGGCTTACATCGTCGCCAAGGAGAACCTCGGAGAGTTGGCAGCCCAGACAGCCGGAGCCGCCCTGCTGACGGATTACATCCTGACGGTGGCGGCCTCCGTATCCTCTGGGGTGGCCGCCATCACCTCCGCCCTCCCATGGCTCCAGGGCCACAATGTCCTCCTGACCATCCTGGCCATCGTCTTTGTGGCGGCAGCCAATCTGCGTGGGGTCCGGGAGTCCGGCAGCTTCTTCGCCATCCCCACCTACGGTTTCGTGGCCTGCATCATCCTGCTTCTGGTGGCCGGATTCTGGCAGTGGGCCTTTGGTGGCCCCCCGCCCGCCCCCAGCCTGGAACAGGCCGGGCGGGAGATCCAGAAGACCCAGCTTGTGTCTGGAGCGGCCCTGGTCTGGATCTTCATGCGGGCCTACAGCGCTGGCTGCACCGCGCTGACGGGAGTGGAGGCCATCTCCAATGGGGTGATGGCCTTTCGCGAGCCTGCGGCCCACAACGCCTCCAAGACGATGATCTGGATGATCCTGCTGCTGGGAGGCATGTTCATGGGCATCACCCTTCTCAGCCATCACTTCGGTGTGACCTACCACCACAGCGCCGACCCCTCCATCGTGGGGGAGACCCTCCTCTCCAAGTTGGCCAAGGCCATCTACGGGGATGTCAGTTCAGGTCTGCCCCGACTGGTCTACCTGGTCACCCAGGGCTGCACCTTCGCCATCCTGGTGGTGGCCGCCAATACCGCCTATGCGGACTTCCCACGCCTGGCGGCCCTTCAGGCCCGGGACGGCTTCCTGCCCAAGCAGTTCGCCATCCAAGGCGATCGTCTGGTATTTTCCAACGGCATCATCATCCTGACCCTGGTTTCGGGACTTCTGGTCTGGATTCTGAACGCCAACACCGACCTGCTGCTGCCCCTCTATGCCCTGGGGGTCTTCATCGGCTTCACCCTGAGCCAGGCAGGGATGGTGGTCCACTGGTTCCGCCTGCGGAACAAGGCCCGCCACTGGCACACGAAGGCAGCCATCAACGGCCTGGGGGCCCTCACCTCAGGGATCGTGATGCTGGATATCGGCATCACCAAGTTCACCCACGGGGCCTGGTTCGTGGTGCTGCTCATTCCCTTCCTGGTGCATGTCTTCTTCCGGATACACCGGCATTACATCGGCATCAAGGCCAAGCTGGCTGTCAGTCGGCTGGAGGCCTTCCTCCCCCCCAAGCACCACGCCCTGGTCCTGATCTCAGGGATCCACGGTGGGGTGGTGGAGGCCCTCGCCTATGCCCGTCTGATTTCGGGGGATCGCGTGGAAGCACTCACCGTGGACCTGGGCTCCGACGGCTTCACCGACAGCCCCGCCCTGGCCCGGCTCCGATCCGACTGGAATCACTACGGCATGGGGGTCCCCCTGCGCGCTGTCCCCAGCCCCTACCGCCGCATCGTGGAACCGGTGCTGGAAGAGGTCGAACGCTTCCGCCAAGCCGAGCCGGATGTATGCCTCACGGTGATCCTGCCGGAGTTCGTGACCTTCACCTGGTGGGAGCGGCTCCTCCACGGGCAGATGGCATTCCGGATCAAGACCGGCCTGATGATGAAGCCCGGCGTCATCGTCACCTCTGTCAGGATCCATCTGCCTCGATAATTGATTGTTTCATGCATTTATGCCACCATGGCCCCCAATTCATCCATGGTGATTCATGAGACTTCCGGCCCTATTCCTGGCGGTTTGTCTTTTCGCAAATGCCCAGGTGGTCCAGGAAAGCTTTGCCGTGGACCCGGGCCCGCTGGATTTCATAGCTGGAGATGGTCAGGAGCAGATCATTCTTCAGATGTTGACCGGGGACGCCCTGACAGGGGTGGACGCCTCAAGCAGGCCCGTGCCCCGCTTGGCCACGGCATGGCGAAAGAAGGGGGAGGGCTGGTCCTTCACCCTCCGGCAGGGAGCCCGCTTCTCCGATGGCGCAGCCGTGACTCCGGAGGACGTGGCCTGGACCTTCCGGGAGATCCAGAGATCCCCTCGGTCCAGCCTGGCCAAGCGCAGCTATCTGGCGGGAGTCCGGGTCGAAACGGAGGAGAAAGGGGTGTGGCTGGGCACACCCAAACCCCTCCCCCGGCTCCTGATGGAACTGGCCCGCATCCCGGTGGCACGACGAGGACAGCCCGGAACCGGGAGCGGTCCCTTCACCCTGGAGACGGGCACGGACGAGTGGCGCCTGCAATCCCGACCCCACTTCCTGAGTCCCAGGATCCCCGGATTCCGCTTCCGCCTGATCCCGGACAGTCAGGCCATCCTTCAGAACCTGCGGAAGGGCTGGCTCAGCCTCGGGACCGTTCCAGCCCGGCCTGGATTGGCCCCGCCACCCGGCTTCCGGGAGATCCGCCAGCCCACCCACGCCCAGCTCCTGATTTTCAGCCGCCAGGGGGCCGCACCCCTCAAGCGCTTCGAAATCTGGCGCCGGGAGGCCATCCCAGAGGGGTTCTTCGGGCCCCAGGCAAGACCCAGCCGCGGGCTCTGGCCTGAATCCCTGGGCTTTGCCCCCGTTCCCATCCAGGGCAGCCCAGAGTGCGCAGACCGGATCTGGAAGGTGAGCTACGCGGCCGGGGACGAGTTGGTGCAGCGCCTGCTCCTGGCCCTTCGGGAACGCGCCCGCCGCGAGGGGATTGAGCTGGTACCCCACCCCGTGGAGCCAGGACTTCTGGTGGAGCGCCTGGAGCGGGGGGACTTCGGTCTGGCCTGCGCCCTCAACCTCTTCGAACCCCATCCCTGGAGCGTCCTGGACTACCTGGAGCCTGGCGGGGCCCTGAACTTCTGCGGGTGGAGCCACCCTGACTACCGGGGGATCAGCGAAACCCTGAATGCTCCGAATTCCCCGGGATGGACCCGGCTCCAGGAGCTCTGGTCCCGCCAGCCTGGGGCCCTGCCCCTCCTGGATTTCAGCAGTGTGCTCTGGGTGGACCAGCGCCTGAAGGTGGTGCCAAGCCCTCTGGGACTCTACCTCACCACCCCCGGCCCCAGCGCCTGGACCTGGACACCGTGACCCGGGGCCTTGCGTTATGGGTCCTGGCCTTGCTCCTGGCCTTCCTTCTCCCGGGGGCCCCCCGGAGCCACCCCTTGGGTTCCTTCCCGTGGCTGACGGCCCTCCAGGTGCTGGTCCTTCTCCTGGCCATGGCCCTCCTGGCCCTGTTCCTGACGGGATGGCTGGGGCCGAAGCTGGGCCATGGCCGCGCCTTGGCCCTCTGGGAGGCCATCCCAGACCTCCTTTGGGGAGGCCTTGCCCTGGCACTATGGCCCGCCGCCTGGGGCCCTCCCGCCTTCACCACCCTGGCCATGGCCTTCCTCCTGGCGGCCCTCCCCGGGGAGCTCCGCTGGCTGGCCCAAACACTCCCAGAGGAATTCCCCGTTCCAGCAGCCTGGGGGCGGGAGGCCACCTGCCTCTCCCGCCGCATGGCCCTGCGCCATCTGGCACCTCGCTGGTTGGGTGCCCGACTACCCCTGTGGCTCACCGCCACCCTGGTCCTGGAGCGGCTCCTGGGAATACGTGGCCCCGGAAGTGACTGGATGATGCGGGTGGCGTTCCGGGACCGGGTCGGCATGGGGCTCTGGCTATTGGGCTTCGCGAGCCTGTGGGCCCTCTTTCAGAGGGAGAAGGCGTGAAGCTCCGCCTGATCTTCCTGCTGGCCCTGCTCCTTCCGGAACTCCCGATGGATCCCTTCAGTGCGGGCCTGCCCTGCTCCTGGCTCCATCCCCTGGGCACCGACTCCCTGGGCCGGGAGGCCCTGCTCCGGCTCCTCCATGCCAGCACTCGCAGCTGCGGATTCGCCTCGGCGGTAGCCCTGGGCAGCATCAGCTTCGGGCTGGCCCTGGCCCTTCTCCCCGGAGCTGGGGCCCGCTCGGCCCTCCGGGCCCTGCCACCCCTCCTCTACCTCATTCCCCTGGCGGCACTGTGGGATGGCATGGGATGGCTGGGACTGGCACTGCTCCTGGCCCTCCTCCTGGGACTCCATCTCGAAGCACCCCTGAGTGCCCGCCTGGACGCCTTCACCGAGAGCCCGGCCTGGCGCTATGGCGATGTGATGGGGGCCGGATGGTTTCACAGGACCCGGACCTGGGCCCCCTGGTTCCTGGAGCAGGGCTCAACGCTCTTCCCCTCTGCCTGGATCGGGGTCCTGTGGGGCGAGGCCACGATCCGGACCCTGGGCCTGGGCCCAGGTCCCCACCACGATTCCCTGGGGCTGCTGCTCCAGGAGGAGCTGCCCAGGCTGGCCACGGATCCCACACCGCTCGGCTGGGGCACCCTTCTGGTGGCGCTGGGGCTGGCGGCGGCATCCAAGATGGAGCGACAGGAGATGCCATGATCGGAAAGCCCCTCCCCCCCTTTTCCCTGGAATCCAGCGAGGGCCAAACTCTTAGCCCGGCGGATCTGCGGGGCGCCTGGACCGTGATCTACGCCTACCCCAAGGACAGCACCCCCGGCTGCACCCAGGAGGCCTGCGACTTCCGGGACAACTGGGCCCAGGTCCAGGCCCTCGGCGTGAAGGTCTACGGCATCAGCCGGGACAGCCTCAAGAGCCACGCCAACTTCATCGATAAGCAGGGACTCCCCTTCCCGCTGCTATCCGATCCCGACAAGGTGCTGCTGGCGCCCCTCGGGGCCTTCGGGAAGAAGGTCATGTACGGCAAGGAGACCGAGGGGATCATCCGCAGCACCTTCCTGGTGGATCCCGAAGGCCTCATCCGGCATGTCTGGGCCAAGGTGAGCGTGAAGGGGCATGTGGAGGAGGTGATCGCCAAACTCCAGGAACTGAAAGGATGAGGCTCTGATCTACACTGGAGTCATGCCCACCATCGACCTGCCCCCCTGGTTCCTGTCCGTGATCCTGGCCGCCTTCGGTCTGGTACTGGGCTCCTTCGCCAATGTGCTCATTCACCGCCTTCCCCAGGAGGAGCCGGAGGACCGCAACGTGGCCACCAAGCCGAGCCATTGCCCATCCTGCAAGGCGCCCATCCGCTGGTACCACAACATCCCTCTCCTGGCGTGGATCTGGCTCCGGGGAAAGTGCGCTGCCTGCGGATGGCGCATCCCGGTGCGCTACCCCCTGGTGGAGCTGCTGTCGGGGCTCATCTTTGCGGCCTCCCCCTGGCTCTTCCCCTTCGGCACGCTGATCTGGCTCAAGGGGCTGATCTGCGCCTACGCCCTGCTGGTGCTCTTCTTCACGGACCTGACGGAGTTCATCCTGCCGGACGCCCTTCAGTTCCCCCTGATGGCCCTGGGGGTGCTCTTCACCCTCCCCCAGATCTTCTGGCCCGCCCACGCCACGCGAATCTGGCTCGGCAGCAACCAGCTCCTCTCCGTGGATACCTTCTTCAATGGCCTCCAGGCCGCCCCGGCCTGGCATCTCTTCGGGCAGCCGGTGGACTGGAAGACCAGTCTCATCGGCCTGATCCTGGGCTACGGCGGCCCTGCGCTCTTCAACCAGATCTTCAAGTGGATCCGCAAGACCGATGGCCTGGGCATGGGCGATTTCAAGATGCTGGCCTGGATCGGGGCCTTCTGGGGCTGGGGACCCATGCTGGGGATCCTCTTCGGGGGCGCCTTCCTGGGCACCCTGGTGGGATTGCCTCTGATCCTGATGCGCCGCGCAACCGGAAAGACCATGCTCCCCTTCGGCTGCGCCCTGGCCCTGGCGACGCCCCCCATCGTTCTTTACGGCCCCGGCCTCTGGACGGCCTACCTGGGCCTGGTGCAATGAACTCCCACCATCTCCCACGGAAGCCCGATCAGGAATCCGGCGAGTGCCTTCCCAGCTGCCGGGATCGGGCCCCGATCCGCGGCATTATCTTCGATTTCGGGAATGTGATCTGCCGCTTCGACAACCGTCTCTTCCTGAAGGCCCTCTCCGGGCTTTCTGGGCGGCCGGTGCAGGAACTGGAAGGGAAGCTCTACGGCCTTTCCTCGCTGACAGAGTCCTTCGAGCGCGGCGATATGGAGGGCCCTGCCTTCCTGGAGGGCATGGGAGAGCTATGCGGGTGCCATCTCGACAGTGAATTATTAATTTCAGCTTACACCCGGATCTTTACCCCCATCGAGTCCACCTTCGACCTGATCCGCCGCCTGAAGCCCCACTACAAGCTGGGACTTCTCTCCAACACCAATCCCTGGCACTTCGAACGGGGGATCCGCACCTGCCCGGTCTTTCCCCTCTTCGACGCCGTGACCCTCTCCTTCGAGGCGCGCGCCCTCAAGCCTGACCCCAGGATCTACCAGGACGCCCTGGACAAGCTCGGACTCATGGCCGAGGAATGCATCTTCATTGATGACCGCCCAGATTTCATCCAGGCGGCAGATCGCTGCCTGCTCCATGGCATCACCTACACCGGCTACGCCGACCTGCGTCTCGCCCTGGAGAGCTTCAGCCTCAAAGGGTTGACATGATGGCGCACCTCAGCACCTTCCTGGTCACCTTCTCGGCCATCTTCTTCATCGTGGATCCCCTGGGTCTGGTGCCCATCTTCATCGCCATTACCTCCCACAACCCCCGGGAGAAACGCTTGGCCATGGCCAAACGCGCCACCCTTCTGGCCTTCGGCATCCTGGCCTTCTTCGCCGTTTTCGGGGGACTGGTCTTCAAGCTCTTCGGGATCACCTGGCCCGCCATGCGGATCGCCGGAGGCTTCCTGCTCCTGATGACCGCCATAGACATGCTCCGGGCCCAACCCACCCGCACCCGCTCCTCCCCGGAGGAGGAAATCGAGTTCGAGTCCAAGGCCGATGTGGCCATCGTGCCTCTGGCCATCCCCCTCCTGGCGGGCCCCGGCTCCATCGTCACAGTCATGGTTCTGGCGGGGCGAGGCGGGACCTTGCACGCCATCATTCCCGTCATCGTCTCCACCGCCCTCACCTGCCTGATCGCCTACCTGCTGCTGCGCACTGCGGACCCCATCCAGCGCCTCCTCGGGCGCAGCGGCATCGCTGTCCTCGAGCGCATCATGGGCCTGCTCCTGGCGGCAATCGGCGTCCAGTTCATGGTGGACGGGGCGATCGAGGTCCTGAAGCAGCTCCGCTGAGCTATCTCCTCCGCCACAGATCGAAGGGCCGGGTGCCAATGAGGGCGTCGAAACTGCCGCTGTAGCGGCTCCAGCCCCGATCAGGCGCATAGGTCCTGAGGAATCCGTAGGAGAGTTCCACGTAGAACTTAGCCACCATGGTGCGCACCAGCAGACCATGGCCCATGGCCCGGGTGCCGCTGAAGAGCTGGCCAGGGGCGGCGGAGAAACAGGCGTAGTCGAAGCGGGGCACCACCTGAAGCGAAAGGCCGATGGGACCGTTGGTGCGGATGGGCAGACCCACTCGCCCTACGGCAAACCCGGGAGTAAGGCACTCCATGGCCCGGCTGCCCACCAGGAAAGCCGGTCCTCCGACCGTCCACCACTGATCCAGCGGAAGATCCTTGCCGTAACCCCACTCGCCGTCCAGATCCAGGCCCACCCGGGTAGAGGGGTCCAGTTCCGCCAGCGGGTAGAGATTGCGGGAACGCAGGTAGCCGAAGCGGAAGGGGGTCGCGGTGTCCTGGGCCAGACCCCGGCCGATGCGCGCCCGGAGGAGGTGCCCCTGCTCAGGGAAGGTGTGGCGGTCCAGGTTGTCCCACTCACCGGAGAGCTCCAGTGCGAGAGAGCGATGCGGAGTCCAGGTATCGCCCTGCCGATGCTCGCCCCAGCGCTGGCTCGCCTCCAGGGTGGCCTTGCCCTGCCCCAGGCGGCCGAAGCGGAAGTAGCTGCCAAGCCCCACTTCCCCGAAACGGAACTCGTTGGTCTGGGTCCCGGACTCCAGGCTAAGACGGGGCTCCAGCCGCTGGTCCAGCCAGGAGGCCCTGGCCTCCAGACCAGCCCCGGGGAAGGCCCGGAAGGACTCCTGGGCCACCAGCCGCGCCTGCTGCTGGAGACGGTTCAGACCCCCGCCAAGCTCCAGTTCGGCCCCGGTGCCCAGAAAGTCGCGGGTGGTGTAGACGCAGCCCACCTGGCTCCCCAGGGTGGATTCGAAACCCAGGGTGAAGTCCACGGCGTAGATTTTGCGCGGAATGGGCACCAGCACCAGTTCCACGCCCTCCTCTCCGGTGAGGGGATTCACCGTAGGCCGCAGCTGGTATCGGAGTTCCGACAGCTTGAGGCGCCGTTCCGCCAGGTAGATGTTGTTGCGCAGTTCACGAACCCGGAGGGGACGCCCCTTCAGGGGCCCCAGCAGATCTTCCAGGTAGCGCCGGTCGCGCTCCCGACCATCCCGGACCTCCAGCCCCCGCAACAGGGGCTGGCGGAGCAGCACCTTCAGGGTTCCACTGGCCTCATCAAAGCCGCTGCCCCTGGCGTCCACCAGGGGGCTGCCGTCCACGACCATCCGGTGGACCCAACGCTCCAGGAGATGGCCGAATCGCTGAGGATTGTACGCCTCCCCCAGGGGGCATTGGGCCGCCAGCTCTGCCTGGAAGGTTGCCTTCCATCCATCCGGGGCCTCCACTTCCAGGCGGCGCACGGGAGCGTAGGGCTCCAGGCGGACCTGAAGCAGATCCCCGGAGAGGGCCACACTACCGGACTTGGCCAGGCCGTGCACCAGGGCCTGCTGGAGAAGGACTTGGGCATGCCTCATCCGGACGGGCTCCCCAGGCTTCAGGAGAGCGGCCAGGGTCCTCTGGAGGGACTCCGAACGGACCCCGCAGATTTCGACACGCCGGGCTCCCGGAATCTCCGCCTCCCCCATGGAAGCAAGGACCAGACGCCCCAGTTCCCCGATCCGGGCATCCAGAGCTTCCCGCCCGGCCCGGACCAGCTCTGGCACCTGCTCACCGTAGTTGGCAAAGGGCACGATCGTGAGTTTCGGCCGGATCACCATACTGGCGGCGGCCCGGCTCAGGTCCTGTTGCCGCTCGATGGCGAGGTCCAGGGCCCGGGCGGTCACCGAAAAGAAGTTGCTGGGACTGTCCTGCACCATGGGATTGCTCACATCCACCGCCAGGGTGAGATCCTGGTGGAAGGCTTCCCTGGCCGTCAGGACTGGGATGTTCTCCGACATCGCCCCGTCCACGAACGGCTGTTCCTCGATGACCACGGGGCGGAAGGCCCCCCAGACCGCCATGGAAGCACGGAGCGCCTCCACCAGATCGCCCTTGGCGAAGACCTTGGGCTTGCCCGTGGAGAGATTGGTGGCCACCACCCGGAGAGGGACCCGGAGGCGATCGAAGTCCCCGCCACTGAAGTAGCTGCCCCGGGCCAGGAGGCCTTCTAGGGTCCGCTGAATCTCACCCCCGTTCCTCAGCCCCAGGGCGAAGCTGGGGCGGCCCCGGTCCACCTCCACGGAGATGAGGGTGCCGTTATCCGACTCCTGTTCCTCCAGGGTGCTGCCAGGACTGCGCTGGAGCGGATCCAGAAAGGCCTGGTTGAAGTCCACACGGGTGAAGAGGGCCTCGATCTCCCGACCCGAATAGCCGCAGGCATAGAGGGCACCCACCAGGGAACCGGCGCTGGTGCCCGCCACGGTATCGATCGGGTACCCCAGTTCCTCGAGACGCTGGATAACCCCGATATGGGCAATACCCCGAGCCCCGCCCCCGCTGAGCACAAGGGAGGTCCTGGGGAGCCCTGGCACCTGGACCCTGGGTGTGAAGTGGAAGATGTAGTCCGGCGGGAGGAGGGTGACCGGCACGGGTACCGGGGTGGGCTCCGGCGCGGCCGCCAGGCTCAGAGAGGCCAGCGCCAGAAGGCCCCGGGCAATCATCCCAGAACCTGCTGCTGGGCCTCCATGAGGGCTCCGCAACCCCGAAGCCCGAGGTCCACCAGAGCCTGGGCCTCAGCCCGCGTGAAGCTGCGCCCCTCGCCCGTGGACTGGAATTCCACCAGCTCCAGCTCCCCGCCCTGGATGGCGCGGGTGGCCACCAGGTTGCTGTCCACGGCCGCCAGGTGATCCTCTTCGTACTCCAGATCCAGGAGAAGGCCTTGGCGTCCCTCACCGGCTTCCACCACACCGATGCTCACCGCCGCCACTTGGCGTACCAGGGCCGATGCCAGCCCCGCCCTGCGCAGTGCCACCGCCAGGGCCACCCAGGCCCCGGTGATGGCAGCGCAGCGGGTACCGCCATCGGCGTTGAGCACATCGCAGTCTAGGGTGATCTGCCGCTCTCCCAGGGCCTCGAGATCCACGGCCTGGCGAAGGGCACGGCCAATGAGTCGCTGGATCTCCACGGTCCGGCCCTGCTGCTTGCCCCGGGCTGCCTCGCGATCCGTACGGGTGTGGGTGGCCCCTGGCAGCATCCCATATTCGGCGGTGATCCAGCCCCGTCCCTTGCCCTTCATCCAGCCCGGCACCTTCTCCTCCAGGCTGGCCGAGCAGAGGACATGGGTGTTCCCCATGCGCACCAGGCAGGAGCCCGCCGCGTGGAGCTGGACCCCCAGTTCGAGGGTGAGGGGTCTCCGTTCTTCAGACTGCCGCATGCGCTTCCTCTCCTAAATGATTTCGATCTTATCCACCCGGCCCTGGTGCCTTCCGTTTTCGAATGGCGTTTCCAGGAAGGTTTTGAGGTAAGATTCAGCCTGGAGCGGATCTGTAAGCCGCTGGCCAAAGGCGATGGCGTTCGCGTCATTGTGCTGTCTGGCCAGTTGCGCGTGCTCGTGGGAGGTCACCAGGGCGCAGCGGATGCCGGCATGGCGGTTGGCAGCAATGCTGATGCCGATACCGGAACCGCACACCAGAACCAGCCTTTCCCACTTTTCTTTCGCTGTCGCAGCCCGGTGCGCAAAATCCGGGTAATCCACTGAGGCAGGACCATCGGTACCAAAGTCCACCGCCTCGTGCCCCTGGGCAATGGCCCATGCCTTCAGACGCTCCTTGAGGTCGTAACCTGCATGATCGCTCGCAAATCCGATTTTCATAATGTGGCTCCCCTTACCAGGGTAGCTGAACGGGTCGGGGTCGCCCTATGATTCGCCCCATTCTTCAGTACCGGCCCATGGATCGTGGCTTCGTGATCTGCCTCCCTGGGGATGCGGATCCCCATGCCTGGCAGCGGGTTCTCCGGACCCTCCCCGGCAACCTCCATGGCCGTGACCGCCTCACCCCAGCCCGGGCTCGGATCTTCCTGCCCGATTCCTCTCTCCTGGAGACCCACACGGTCCCCCTCCGGTGGCAGCGGGCCCTCCCCTGGCTGGCCAGCCTGCCCACCGATGGCGAACGCGTGGGCGGCAGCCTGGCCTTCTGGGCCTCGGCCCTGCGCCTGCTCCAGTCCTTCGTGATCCGCGGAGCGGTCCTGCCCCAACTCACCACCACCCACCAGCCCTGGCGGGCCACCTGGGGCATCAGCCTCACCAGCCCTTCGGACCGCGAAGCCCTGGACAGGCTGGTCAAGGCCATCCCCCCCTCGGTGCTGGCCTTCCCGGAAGACGATATGTGGGTCTTCACCAAGGGCATGACCCTGGGAGGCCTGGAGCCCGAGGAAGTGGACGACGATCTCGCCATGCCCCCGGGTGCCGACGCCCTGGTGCGTGCCTTCCTGGAGGACGGCGCCGACTTCCTGGTGCGCTTCGCCGCCGGAACCCTGCGACAGGGGGAGGATCCCCGCCTGGGCCTCATCCATCGCCTGCGGGGCCATAAGCGGGACCGCCTGCCATGGGATGAACGGATCATGGTGGCACTCAGTCACCCCATGAGCGAATTCCCCACCGTGGGGGTCACGGAGCGGACCCTGGGCGAGCAGATGGAGCAGTGGAGCGAAGGTGCCCGCATCCAGTGGATCCGCCCCAGCCTCCGGCTGGAGGCCCCACCCCTGCCCCCCGGCAAGGATGCCATCCAGGAGGCCGACCGTCTCTCCGAGGCAGGCTGGTGCCTGCGGGTGGGCCTGGAGACCCAGGAGGGCGACTTCATTCCGGTCTCCCGCCTCTGGGAGCCCGGCACCGAGCTGGTGGCCATGGAAGCCCGGAAGGTGCTCCTGCGGGGCCTCGCCCGGGCCGTCCCTTTCTTCCCCGCGCTTCAGGGGGCCCTCTCGGGACAGAAGCCCGAGGACCTCAAGCTCTCACCCACCGAAGCCTGGACCTTCCTTACGCGAGGTGCCACTCAGTTGAAGGAGGCAGGCTTCCTCATCCACACTCCGGAGGAGATGGCCGAACTGGGGGGCGCCCGGCGCCTCCGCGCCAAGGTCCGCCTGGGCGCCCGCAGCCTTTCGGAAAGCAAGACGGCACAGACCCAGGAGGGCCTGGAGGGCAGTGTCAGCGCCGACTGGTCCCTCATGCTGGGGGACGATCAGCTGGGACTGGAGGACTTCGCCCAGATGGCCAGCCTCAAGCACCCCCTGGTGGCCTGGAAGGGCAAGTGGGTGGCCCTGGACCCCGAGACCCTCAAGCAGATCACGGCGGTCATCCAGGCCAGCCGCGGTGCGGGATTCGAGAGCATGACCCGGGGCGAAGCCCTGGCGGCGGCCCTCACGGGAACGGCGCGCATTCCCGGCGTCAGCGAGGCCATCGAGGTCGAGGTGGCCGGAGACTTCGGCTCGGCCCTGGCCGAGCTCAAGAACCTGCCGGACAAGCCCATCACCCAGCCCCGGGAGTTCCGGGGTCAGCTGCGCCCCTACCAGCTTCGGGGCCTGGCTTGGCTGGAAGGCCTCTCCCGCCTCGGTCTCGGCGGCATCCTGGCGGACGACATGGGTCTGGGCAAGACCATCGAGGTCCTGGCCATGCTCCTCCATCGCCAGGCCCAGAGCCCCCAGTTCGGGCCACCGACCCTGCTCATCTGCCCCACTTCGCTCCTGGGCAACTGGGAGCGCGAGATCGAGAAGTTCGCCCCCGGGCTGCCCTTCTTCGTGCACCACGGCAACAACCGCGAGGTGCTGCCCGCCACCTTCATCCCCCACACGGTGGTGCTCACCACCTACGGTGTGATCCGGCGGGAGGAGGAGATTTTCGGCAACCGCGCCTGGGGCATGGTGGTGGTGGACGAGGCTCAGGCCATCAAGAACGCCGGAAGCGCCCAGGCCAAGGCCGTGCGCCGCATCCGGGCCCCCTTCAAGCTGGCCCTCACGGGCACCCCCATCGAGAACCGCCTCTCGGAGCTCTGGTCCATCCTGGCCTTCGTCCTCCCGGGCTATCTCGGCAGCGAAAGCACCTTCAAGGAGTGCTTCGCTACCCCCATCGAGAAATACCGGGACCCCGACGCCGCCCAGGACCTGCGCCAGCGGGTGGGCCCCTTCATCCTCCGCCGCCTCAAGACGGATCGGAACATCATCCAGGATCTGCCCGAGAAGCAGGAGATGAAGGTCTACACCCAGCTCACCAAAGAGCAGGCCGCCCTCTATCAGACCAGGGTGGAGCAGATGGACAAGGACCTGGCCGCCGTCAGCGGCATCGAGCGCCGGGGCCGCATCCTCGCCCTCCTCACCCACCTCAAGCAGATCTGCAACCACCCAAGCCACTTCCTGCGCCAGACCGGTCCCTACAAGGGCCGGAGCGGCAAGCTGGAACGCATGACCGAGATGCTGGAAGAGGTGGTGGAGATCGGCGACCGCGCCCTCATCTTCACCCAGTTCAAGGAGATGGGCGACCGGCTCCAGGTGCACCTCAAGGATGTCCTGGGCTTCGAACCCCCCTTCCTCCACGGTGGAACCACCCGCGATCAGCGGGACGAAATGGTCCGCAGCTTCCAGGAGGACGCCGACTCCGCGCCGATCCTGCTCCTCAGCCTCAAGGCCGGAGGCGTGGGTCTGAACCTCACCGCCGCCACCCACGTCTTCCACTTCGACCGCTGGTGGAACCCGGCGGTGGAGGACCAGGCCACGGACCGCACCTACCGTATCGGCCAGACCCGCAATGTCCAGGTCCACAAGCTCATCACCATGGGCACCCTGGAGGAGAAGATCGACGCCATCCTGGAGTCCAAGCGGGACTTGGCGGATCGCGTGGTCGGCACGGGCGAGGGCTGGCTCACGGAACTCGATGACGATTCCCTGCGCCGCCTTGTGGCCCTGGAACCCGACGCCGACATCATGGGCGACGAGGAGAACGGGAACGGGAATGGACACGCCCTGCCTCCCCACCCTCCGGCACCGGAGCCACCGCCCGTTGAAGAGCCGGAAGAGGAAGAGGCGGAAGCCCAGGAACCCGGCAAGGTCGCCAAACCCAAGGCACCCAAAGCTCCAGCCAAACGGAAACCAAAGGCCCCGAGCCGCAAGGGGGTGATCTCATGATCCAGTTCAGCGAACGCTTTGGCACCACCTGGTGGGGCAAGCTCTGGATCAGCGGCCTGGAGAAGCTGGGGGACGACTACGAGAACCGCCTCCCCCGGGGGAAAAAATACGCCGAGGAAGGGGCCGTCAGCCACTTCGTGGTGGTGCCCGGCGAAATCCAGGCCAAGGTCCACGGCCGCAAGACCTACAACGTCACCCTGGGCCTCCCGGCCCTGACCTCGGCCCAGTGGGAAAAGGCCCTGGACCGCATCCACCAGGAGAGCCGCTTCGTGGCCAGCCTCCTGGCGGGTGAAATGCCTCAGGGCCTCGACGAGACCTTCCGGGAGGCCGGCGCCAGCCTCTATCCCAGGGTTCCCAAGGAACTCCAGACCCACTGCGACTGCCCCGACTGGGCCAACCCCTGCAAGCACGTAGCCGCGGTCTGCTACATCATGGCCGAGGCCCTGGACCGCGATCCCTGGCTCCTCTTCGACCTCCGTGGCAAGACCCGGGAGGAGGTCCTGGACGCCCTCCAGGCCAAGATGGACGCAGCTCCCGTCGAGGTTGCCCCCCGCAAGCGGGGTCGCCCCAAGAAGGTCACCCCCCTGGAGGACCTCCTGAGGCAGCGCCGCCCGATGGCGGAGCCATGGCTCCGCAGCACCGAAGAGGCCTATGACGCCCTCCAGGGGCCCCTCCCGGAGGTCACCATCTCCCGGGAGATCCCCTCGGACCCGGCGGTCTTCATCCAGCTGGGCCCCCTGCCCCACGCGCGCATCGAGGCCAGCCTCTGCCTGGCGGCCCTCATGCACCGCACCGCCCAGATGGTGAAGCAGCAGATCGAGGAAGGGGTGGGGAACCTGGAAGACGCCGAAGGAGCCCAGGAGGCCTCGGCCCCCTCCCCCTTCGAAAGCCCCATGCCGGTCGCCAATCCCCGTCCCAAGGCTTGGCGCAACCGCAAACGGCGCTGGTCGAAGAAGGCCTGAGTAAAGAATGCCTCACGCGGAAACGCGGAGTGCGCGGAGAATCAGTACCTATCCATCCGCAACACCCGCACCTCCCCCGGATTGAAAGGACAGCCATGCGCCTCATCAGCACCCCCTCTGCCCCCGCCGCCATCGGTCCTTACAGCCAGGCGCACATCACCGGCAGCCTTCTCTTCACCGCCGGACAGATTCCCCTGATCCCCGAAACCATGGAGATGGTGACGGGGCCCATCGAACCTCAGACCGAACGCGTGCTCCAGAACCTGGACGCCATCCTGGCGGCCGCAGGCACCGGTTGGGACCGGGTGGTCAAGACCACCGTATTCCTTACGGACCTCGCCGATTTCGCGGCCTTCAACGCCGTCTACGAGAAGCACCTCGGCAGCGCCAAGCCCGCCCGCAGCACCGTCCAGGTCGCCGCCCTGCCCAAGGGGGCCAAGGTTGAGATCGAATTGGTCGCCGAAGTGTAGGAGCACGGGCAAACTTCGGCTAGGGCTTATCAGCCAGAGGCCCGAAGCCGATAGCAAGTGAGAGGATTCCTATGTATGAACACCCAGGACGGCATGCCGCTGATCATTACCTGACCCATCGCATCCAGGGGGCAAGCGCGGAGCAGCTGGCAGCCATGCTTCTGGAGGGTGGGCAGCGGTTCATCCACCTGACCCTCAAGGCCATGGCTGAACACGATCTCGTCGGCCAGGCCAACTATGTGGGTCGCGCCGCAGACATCATCTTCGGCCTGAAGGAACGCCTCAACCATGATGAAGGCGGCGAGCTTGTGGATAACCTCGTTCGCATCTACGACTGGTGGACGGAGGAGCTCTATGACGGCTCCCAGAAGAATCAACCAGAGCGGCTTCAGCGCATCATTACCCAGATGGGCGAATTCAAAACCACTTGGGAACAACTCCACCGCCAGAAGACCACCAAGGACCAAGCCCCTAAAGCCACCGGTTCCATTGACGAGCTTTCGGTTTGAGCGATCGGGATGTGATCCACTGCCTGGATGACCTGGAGTCACTGCTCCAGGGGGGGGCCATTGAGGCAGAGGCTCTGGCTTCCTGGCATGAGCGCTTCCACGCGGCCATGGTAACGGCTGACCGAGGTTCGGATTGGCCCTCCATTGTGACCCGGGCCCATGCAATGGCCACCCGCTTGGGTGCCACCGCCTCGGACCTCTTGAAGCAGCAGAACCTGATTCGCGAGGAGATGAATCTCCACCGCCAGGGCGCCAGGGCCCTCAAGGGCTACAAGCCCTCCTAGGGTGGTGTCAGAGCCGCTTTGAATGGCCCGCATTTCAACGGGACACGGCACTAGCTGCCACTGAGATCCGCCAGCACCCGCTGGATGACGCTGTTCCAGTCGCCAGGGGCAGGCTGACGATAGAGGCGAAGGCTGGGGTACCAGGGGCTGTCCTCCCTATCCAGCATCCAGCGCCAATCCGGCTGGAAGGCGAGAAGCAGGAGTGTCGGGATGCCCATGGCTCCAGAGAGGTGGGCCAGGGCAGTATCCACCGTGATGACCAAGTCCATTCCACTCAACGCGTAGGCTGTAGCCGAAAAATCGGTCAGCAGGGGAGCCAAGGAAACCAGGTTTGGCAAAGGGGGAAGCTCCTGCCTTCCGAGCTGGAAGCTGAACCAGGCGACCTCGGGGAATGCTGCCAAGGGCGCCAGCTCCGCCGCTGGAATTGAACGCTCCTCATCACGTTTATGGGCAGGGCTTCCAGCCCAGACCACGGCAACCCGGGCTTTCCCATGAGCCTGGGCAAGAGCGAGAAGGTCAGCGAACACCTTCTGATGGGGGATCTCTCGCGGGACGTCCAGGTAGGGGATCCCGCACGGGATGGAGGAGAGATCCGTACGGAACACCCGAGGCAGAGACATCAGGGATAACTGCAGATCAAAGGGGGGGAGCGGCTCCCCATGGGGAATCACCTCGTCCACACCAGAGCATGTCGCAACCAAGTCCGCCAGGGAGGGCTGGACCTCCAGAAGCACCCGACCCCCCAGGGCCTTCACCAGGGGGGCGTATCTCACGAACATCAAGGTATCCCCCAGCCCCTGCTCGTAGTGGAGCAGAAGGGTTCTGTCGGGAAAGGGCTCACCGTCCCACGCAGGCTGGGCGAAGTGCCGGACCGGCCCCACCAGACCAGGGACCCGCAAGCGGGCCTCATGCCGATCCCAGCCCCGGGGCATCTCCCCGAAAAGGAGATCCAGAAAACCCGTCTCGAATTCCAGATAGGCCGAGTTGGGATCGTGTCTACGGAATCGCTCGATCTCGGCCCGGAAGTCGGACCAGCGCCCGAGAGGATAGAGGATGCCACCTAAGAGCTGGTGAGCCGATACGTTGCCAGGCTCGCAGTGAATGACCTTTCCCACTTCCTGCTCTGCTGCGCCAGGATCGCCCTTCTTGATGAGGCACCTTGCAAGAGCAAGCCGCGCATCCGTCCTCTGGGGATCGGAGGTGAGGACCTGACGGAGTTGCCCTTCGGAGGCTTCCCAGTCCCCTCGCTGCATCAGGATGCAGGCAGAGTTGACGCGTGCCGACAGGTTGCGGGGGTCGAGCAGCAGGGCCTTGTCACAGGCATCCTGGGCCTCGTCCAGTTGATTCATGACCAGCAGTTGTCCTGCAAAATTCGACCAGGCACTGGAGTGACGTGGCTCCAGAGCCAGGAATTCCCGGTAGGCCCCCACAGCCTCCAACCCCTCCCCTGAACGGTCCAGGTCGTGGGCCTTCCTCAACAGTTTCAAATGACTCGGATTCACCCCGGGGGCTCCTTCAGGCTTATTGCTTCCGTTCTCTCACGGAAACGCCCTGAGAGGTAGTCTCCGAACCCAAATGAAGATCCCCCTGAAGCCAGGGGGATCATTGCGGGCCGCGGCCGGATATCAAATACTGCTCAAGCTCGAACTGACGGTCCGCAGCTGGGTGATGGTGGCCTCCATCTGGTCAAATTGCTTCTTGAGGGCCGCCTGACGTTTGTCCAGAAGAGCCTGTGCAGAATCAATGCGGGAAGTCAGCGTCTTGTTCTGTTCATCAATATTGCTCCGCGTGTTCTCGATCGCTCCGTTGTAGGAGGTCAGACTGGAAATCAGCCCCTGCAACTGAGTGCCGATACCCCTGCTCAGGTTCAGCGTGCCAGTGCCGGAAGCCGTCACATTCAGAGTCAAGCCCTCCAGGAGGGATCCGGTCGGAGCTGAAAGGGTGCCATTCGTGCCGGTAAGACCGCTGTAGGTCGTTCCCCCCACCGTAAGCGATCCGGTGACCGCCCCCCCCGTGCCGTAAGTGACATCGAAGCTCACAGCACCGGAGGCCGTCTTGGCTCCACCCGAGGCCACGGATACGGAACCGCTGGTGGAACTGCCGGAAAAGACGAAGACATTCCGGACTGCCACTGGATCCGTTGCCAAAGCTTTCTGGAAGACGGTCGCGTCGAGGGACAGAGTGCCGTCCACATTCGTCTTGAGCCCCAGCTGCGAAGTGGATTTATAGGTGGCGGAGTCAGACAGGCCCTCCGGCGAGCCGCTCATGACCGAACGGATCTGAGAGATGATGGACCGCGCCACGACATCGTTGGTGAGCACCCCAGGCGTGATGGTCACACCCTCACTATCCTTCGTGGTCTGCGTGGCACTCTTGTACGTAGTGATGATGGCGTTGTATTTGGTGATCACATCCTGCATGGCCGTGGACGCGCTGGTCTTGTCCTGGGCCACGGTAAGGGTGGTGGCGTTGCTGGTATCCCCCTTCTGCAGGGTGAAGGTGACGCCGTCCACCGCATCATCCACGGTGTTCGACTGCCGAGTCATCTCGATTCCATTGATGGAGAACAGGGCATCCTGACCGATGTTGGAGCCGGAGGAGGACAAGCCGCCGGACAAGCCGGTTGGATCGGCGAAGGTTCCGGTGATGGTCCCGCTGCTGATCCCCAGGGAGTCCACCACGGTGGTCGCGCTGGAGTCCTGGTTCGCAATGGCCGCAAGAATCACCTTGCCGCCGGTGACACCAGTCCCGGTGGCCGTATTGCCGGTGGTCGTATCCTTGGCCGTCAAGACCAGCTGATAGGGATTCGTTCCCTTCCCCGTATTCACAATCGATGCGGTAACCCCGGCGCCTGAGGCATTGATGGCATCCCTGAGCCCGTTGAGACTGTTGTTCCCGAGCTGAAAGGTCTTAACTACCCCATCTGTGCCCTGGACCGCAAAACTGCCGCTGGAACTGGTGAGAATCGCGGCGTTCGGGTCCGCCACGGCAAGGTTGGTCGGCTCCCCACTCGCCATGGTGGAACTGAGCTTGGCGGAGGTGGCCACTTGGCTGACCTTCACCTCGTAGGAGCCATTGGTGGCTCCGGTGGCGGTAGCAGTCACGTAGGTGCTATCGGCATCCGTACTGGTGACAGTCCGCTTGTTGAAACTGTCGTAGAGCGACGCCATGCTGACAGTCAGGGACTCCAACTGGGTCCGCATGGTATTGAGAGCAGCGGACCGATTGGTGTTCTGAGTCTGCTTATCCTGGAGGCGCTGCACGCCCAGACTCTCCTGGGCCATGATCGCTGAGATCAAGCTGTCGGTCTGAAGCCCCGATGTGACTCCCTGGAAGCTGACAGCCATGATTCACCTCTCTGCACCGTAGAAGACTTGGCCTGAGCCTCAGCCCTCCGCATCCATCAAAACACCTGAAGCATCCTTGGTATCGCTCAGTGAGCGCAAGCGCTTTGCCATCTCAATGACCTCTTCGGCGGGAACCTGCCGAATGGTTTCATGGGTCGTGGCATCAACGATCTTGAACCCATACATACCAGTATCCTTGTCCACGAAAAACTTGAGATCCGAGGAGGAGGACTGAAGGTAATCTTCCACGGTCTTGGCAGCTTCCAAGAGACTTTTCTTGGACGCACCAACAGCCGAACCGTCCACAGCCTTGGGCTTGGAAGCATCGGATCGGGTTGGGGTTGATTTGGGCGAAGAGGGAACAGTAGAGGATTGAAGCGTCTGAGCCATCCCCGGCGCCAAGCCACCCAGTGGGTTCACTTGATCAGCCATGACATTTTCCTTAATGAAGCATCGTTGGGGACAGGCCAAACCCATCCCCAACGATGATCATGGTATCCGATTACCGGAGGAGACCCAGAACAGTCTGACTGGCCGTGTTGGCATTGGTCAGAGCGCTCGTGCCAGCCTGGCTCAGGATCTGCCACTTGGTGAGGCTGACCACTTCGGAGCCGATATCAGCATCCATGATGTTGCTGTTCATGGCGGTCTTGTTCTCTTCCTCGATGCCGTAGAGGTTGGCGTTGCTCTGGGCCTCAGCCATGGTGGCCGCGATGGTCGCGCGGGCAGTGGCGATGGCGGTGAGAGCGGTGGAAGCACCAGCGAGATCGGTAGGCTTGGTGATGGTGGTGCCGGCCTTTGATGCAGCCGCGACAGCCAGATCACCCACAGAACTGAATTCAGCAGCGCTGCTGTTGCCACCGGCGGCAAGCTCAACGGCCCGCATGACCTGATTGGTCGCCTCTTCCAGATAACCGTCGTTGGCAGCAGCGGCGTAGTAGTCCTGGTACGCGGTCTTCCGAAGCTCGTGGGCCACCTTGGAGTCGGCCATGTAATTGTTGGCGGTAGCAAGGCCAGTGGCGTCATCAGAGGCGTGGTTGATGCGCTTGCCAGTGGTGAGGCGCTCGATGGTCTGCTTCATGCCCATCGAGGTGATGTTCAACTGACGAGTGGCCTGCAGGGCCGCAACGTTATTAAGAATGGAAGCCATGACATCCTCCGTGATGTGGCTAGGCAGCATCCGTGCTGCCGGCTTGTTGGTTTCGGGGACTCCCCCGACTTATTCCTCTTCGGGCAGGGGCGTTCGGTTCTTTAGCGTTTTTTTTGAGGCCCCTGAATGGGACGCTCAGGCAATGCTTCCATAGCTGGAATGCCTAGAGTCCATACCCACTCAGAATCCCATCCCAGCGCCCTTGTGCCTTCAGAATGGCCTCCGCCGCAACCCGGAAAAAGCCCTCCCCCCCCCGATGGGGCAGCATCAGACAGCGGGCCGCCAACTCTGGCGCGGCATCGGCGGGACAGGAGGGGAATCCGACTGACTGCAATACCGGGAAGTCCAGGAGGTCATCCCCGAAGTAAGCCACCTCGTCCGGGAGCACCCCTCGGCGGTCCAGAATGGAACGGAGGGTCTGGAGCTTGTCATGAACGCCGAGATGGAGTTCTGCCACCCCAAGGTCCTCCCCACGGCGACGCGTACTCGGGTCGTCCAGGGCTGAAATGAATCCCACAGGGATGCCACTCCTGGACAACCATTGGATAGCGGCCCCATCCCGGGTACTGAAAGCCCGCAGGCGCACGCCCCGATCGTCATAGATCACATGGGAACTCGTCAGGACGCCGTCCACATCTGTAAGCACCAGTTTGACTTTCCGCGCAGCCTTCTCCCAGGATTCCGGAAGGCCCGCTCCTGCCGCGCGAGTATGCTTTTCAAGTGACACTCCAGACTCCCATTTAGTGCGGCGCCTTCGCCGAGTGGATACCTTGATCGGAGATTACCCGCGATGATCCAGCCTCTGAAGCCCCTCATCATCTTTGAGATGGCCAACAACCATATGGGAAGCCTTGATCACGGTCTCCGGACCCTGGCCAGCTTCGCGGATTGCGTAGCGCCTTTCCGCCAGCACTTCGACTTCGCCTTCAAGCTCCAGTATCGGCACCTGGACACCTTCATCCATCCCAGCTTCCAGGGACGGGCTGACATCAAGTTCGTGAAGCGCTTTGAGGAGACCCGCCTCAGCGAAGATGACTTCCTCCGCCTCCGGAACGCCCTGCGGGAGCATGGTTTCCTGGCGGTGTGCACGCCCTTCGATGAGCGCTCCGTTGACCTTATTGAGGCCCACGGATTCGACTTCCTCAAGATCGCCAGCTGCTCCCTGGGGGACTGGCCCCTGATGGAACGTATGGGCATCTCCAAGCTGCCGATCATCGCTTCCACCGCCGGATCGGACCTTGACCTGCTGGACCGCGTCGTCAGCTTTTTCGAACACCGGAATCGCAACCTGAGCATCCTCCATTGCGTTGCCGAGTACCCGACACCCGCACCCCGCCTGCAACTCCACCAGATCGACCTTCTGCGCTCCCGCTATCCCAGCCACCCCATCGGATTCTCCACCCACGAGGCCCCGGATAACACTCTCCCGATCCAGATAGCCCTGGCAAAGGGCGTCTCCGTACTGGAAAAGCATGTAGGCCTCCCCACTCCCCAATGGCCCCTGAATGCCTATTCGGCAGGCCCTGAACAGATCACCCGCTGGCTCAGGGCCGCCGAGGAAGCACTGGAAGCGCTGGGCTCCCCAGAAAACCGCTATGAACCCTCCACGGAGGAGTTGAAGAGCCTGCAGGCCCTGCGGCGTGGAGTATTCCTCAATCGTCCACTGAAGGAAGGGGAACGCCTGGAACTATCCTCCTCCCTCCTCGCCATCCCCACGACAGACGGACAGATCACCGCGAATGACCTCTCCAAGTACACCGAGTTCATCGCGCTGGAACCCATCCCCGAGCATGCGCCAGCCCTTCGGGAGAAGTTCCACAGAATCGACAACCGGGAGCGGGTCTATCAGATCGTCCAACGCGTCCGCAGCTTCTTCCAGGAGAGTCACACGGTGGTTTCGGCCCACGCCGAGGTGGAGATCAGCCACCATTACGGGCTGGATCGCTTCGAGGAAACGGGCGCCACCATCGTCAACATTGTCAACCGCGCCTACTGCAAGAAGCTGATCGCAATGCTCCCAGGCCAGTGCCATCCAGAGCAGTATCACCAGCAGAAGGAGGAGACCTTCCATGTGCTCCATGGCTCCCTCCACGTGCGCCTGGACGGCGCCGATCGCATCCTGGGGGCTGGCGAGGTCCTTACCGTAGAACGTGGCGTGAAGCATGCGTTCTGGACCGAGGAGGGGGCCATCATCGAGGAGATCAGTTCCACCCATTTCAGGGATGATTCTTTCTACACGGATCCCACGATCACCCGGAACCCCAACCGCAAAACCCAGTTGACCTACTTCTTCGGATGATCTCGTGAAGCTTTCTGATTATGTCTGGGACCGCATCGCTGACGAAGGTGTAGAGGATGTCTTCATGCTGCCCGGGGGCGGCTGCATGCATCTGGTGGATTCCCTGGGCAGCCATCCCAGGCTCCGCTACATCTGCAACCTCCACGAACAGGGCACGGCCGTTGCCGTGGATGCCTACGCCCAGGTCCGGGGATTCGGAGCCGGGCTTGTGACCACCGGGCCGGGAGGCACAAATGCCATCACCGGCGTGGCCGCAGCATTCCAGGACTCAACGCCATGCATCTTCATCTCGGGCCAGGTGAAACGGGCCGACTTGAAGAAAAATACCGGCCTGCGGCAGATGGGCTTCCAGGAGATCGATATCGTCTCCATCGTCTCCTCCATCACCAAGTACGCCGTGACCGTCGAGAACCCAGAGGACATCCGCTACCACCTGGATCAGGCCATCCACCGGGCCCGTAATGGCCGTCCGGGCCCGGTATGGATCGACATCCCACTGGATGTCCAGGCCGCGGAAGTCGATCCTGACACCCTGCGTCCATGGGAACCGGAGGCCGTCCCAGACACCGATCCTGCAGAAGCGGCCCATCAAACCTTAAACCTGCTATCCAGGGCCGAGCGCCCGGCGATCCTGGTGGGCAATGGCGTCAGGCTCTCGGGAGCAGTCGAGGACTTCCTCACCTTTGCCGGAGAGGCGCGGATCCCAATACTCACCACCTGGAAGGCCGCCGACTTCATGCCGGAGGAGCACCCGCTTTTTGCGGGAAGGCCCGGGGGTTCAGGCCAGCGCGCTGCAAACTTCACCCAGCAGAACAGCGATGTACTGCTGGTGCTCGGGGCGAGGCTGGACCTCGGGCAGACGGCCTATATGCATGAACTATTTGCGAGGGGCGCCAAAAAGATCGTGGTGGACATTGATGAAGCGGAACTGCGGAAGCTGAAGATGCCCCTGGAGATGGCCTTGTGTATGGATGCGGGTCCCTTCATCCGATCCCTTCGGAAACTGCTTCCAGACCACCCCATGCCGCCGCGCACCCAGTGGCTCCAGCAGGTGAGAACCTGGAAGGAGCGATACCCAGTCCTGAAGCCCGAATACTGGGCGCCCACCGATCATGTGGATGCCTATGTCCTGATTGAAGTCCTTTCAGAGTGCCTCCATGAAGGCGATCTCCTGGTCCCCGGCTCCTCCGGCCAGGCCAGTGAACTGACCTGCCAGGCGCTTCGGGTGCCAAACGGCCTGCGCATGCTGAACAGCCAGGGCCTCGGCCCCATGGGCTTCGGCATTCCGGCTGCACTGGGCGCCTGCGTGGCTTCAGGCGGGAAACGCACGGTCTGCATCGATGGCGACGGTGGCTTCCAGATGAACATCCAGGAACTGGAAGTCATCCACAGGCTGGGCCTGCCCATCACATTCTTCGTCCTCGACAACCAGGGCTATGGATCCATCCGGTCAAGCCAGAGAGCCCATTTCAATGGCCGACTGGTGGCCAGTGATGCCGGTTCGGGCCTGACGCTCCCCAACACCCTGGAGGTCGCCAAGGCCTACGGGATGAGGACGGCGCGCCTGGAAACGCACAAGGGCATCCGGGAGAGGGTCCAAGCCATCCTCGCAGAATCCGGGCCCTGCGTGTGCGAAGTGAGGCTCGACCCGGACCAGCCTACCCTGCCCCGGGTCACCAGCTACCAGAAGGCGGACGGCAGCATGGGCTCGCGACCCATGGAGGATATGTTCCCGCTGCTGGATAGGGAAGAGTTACGGGCGAACCTCTTCAACCCCGAGGTGAAAGCGTAGTGGGGTGCGGCACCAAACCTGCCCTCATTCCGCACACCAGGGAATACAGCCGCATAGCCGGGCCATGTCCCGGAGCAGGGGTGTTCCTCCGATGAAGGCCCCGCAGTGCTGGAACATCGCCCCCATCAGGCCCAGATTCAGGACTCCAGCCAGATTCAAAGCACGGCCTTCAAGGGGGTCGCAGAGACCAGCCAGAAGTTGCTGGCTGCCCTTCCCCCCAATGCCGACAAAGGTCCACCCATCCTTTTGCGCCTGGGCAAAGGCAGCCTGAAAGGAGGGATCCTCGGCAATCGCGGGGTGATCCAGCAGAATCCCCATCGTCGTTGCGGGTTCCCAGCCGAACTGCATCAGGAACGCTCGGGTCTGCTCCCGGGCGGATTCCGAAGGCCAGAGAGCAGGTTCGGCATGCGGCAGGTCCAGGGCCTTACGAAGACCTTCGACGCCATCACCTTGAGGAAGGAGACAGGTGTATGCCTCGTTCAGGGCCTTGACCAGCTCCGGACTCTGATCTCGCTCCGGCAGGCAAAAGGCAAGGGCACCTGGGGGCTGAAGGGTGGCGCAGAGATCATCGCCCACAACGCCCCGCTCGGAGTCCAGGTTCACGAGCAGATCGAGGGGCTGTTCCTTCAAGGGTGCTGTAAGGAGTTCCCTGTAGCTCTCGTCCGCAAGGTAGCTCTGTGCCTCCACGGGAATAACGCCAAAGCCCTCCAGCAGGGCGGCAGTCTCAGGTCGGCATAAGACCACAATCCGATCCGCCCCCTTCTGGGCCCTGAGTGCGGCCAGCAAGCCCGCCCCGGCCAGGAGTTCCTGGAGCCCCCCCAGGGCCAGGACGGCCGTGAGACGAGCGCCTCGGGCCACCAGGGGCAGGTCGGCCAGGCAAAGGGAGCCGGGAGCAAGAGTTGGTGAAGGCTGGCGCTGCCCCTGGAAATACTGGAAGCCAAAGCCGGTGGCGGCGATGCGGAGGGGGGAGAACCCGGCGCGCTGCAAGAAGGGCGTGGCCTCCTGCCATTCGGCCTCAGTGTGCGCATGCTGGCGCAAACAGGGCAGGATCGTGTTGTGGTGGTTGCGGCCCACCACGCGGACAAAGGCATCCTTGATCTCTTCGTCTTCCAGAAGCAGGTCAGCGACCCAGCACCAGACGCGGAGGTCATTCATCAAGCGGGCGTACAGGTCCGTCGCGGCAAGTGAATCCGCGTGCAGATCACTCATTCGGTTCCGGACGAGAGCCTCTGGAAGATAGTGAAGAGCGGTCGGTTGCCGGATGAATTCCATCATGCCCCAGAGGTGCACGTACCCCGATCTGACGGCGGTCTGGATGCTTGGGCGGTGGGAAAGAAACCGGTCCCGCTGGAAGATGGTCACGCTGATGAAAGCGAAGACCCCCGCATTGCGCGCGCAGGCGTTGAAGTAGGCGATCCTGTCTTCGCGGCCCTCCAGGTGCCAGACCCGTGGCGGATCCGCATCCAGGAACCAGGGCAGGGTGATCATGGGATTCAAGTCGTTGTCGCACGCCTCGGCTAGGCCGAGGCAGACATCGGCACCGCCATCGATTTCACCCAACACCTTGCCGACGCTCTGGGGCAGGAGAACATCATCATCGCCGAACACCCAGACATACTCGCCCTGGGCCTCTTCCACACACCTCAGATAGTTGAGGTCAAACCCGAGATTCTGCTCATTGCGGAAGGCACGGAGCTCAGGCCATGCCGCCTTGAAGCGGGCGATAAGCTCAGGGGTGTCATCGGTGGAGGCGTTATCCGAAACAAGCACTTCCACCGTTCCCATCGGGTGGGCAGAGGCCTCCCGGATGGCACTTTCAAGGGCCTGTGCCAGGAAGCGCGATCGGTTACAGGTGGGAATACAGAGGGAGATTCTCGGGCGTGAATGCATAGCCAGCTCTTTTAATGGGGAAGGGGATCGGGTGTGCCAGCATCCCTGGGAGCGGCAGCATAGTCAAGCAGTCCCGCGTGGAACGCGAGCGTTCGGCGGACAGCCTCCTCCAGGCTGATCCACACCTCCAGCCCCAGTTCGGTCCTGGCCTTCACGACTGAGGGGACGTACCGCTCCGGGGGCCTGCCGGAAGTGGGGGTTCCAAGAATGTGGACCTCCGGCCTTAGTGGAGCGCAGGCCGAGACCATGCGGGCGAGCTGACCGATGCTCAGTGCATCCTCGGAGCCGACGTTGTAGATCGAGCCGGGCTCCCCCTTCAGAAGGATCGTCCAGAGCCACACACAGAGATCCGCGGCATGGAGGAAAGCCCTCGCCGCCGTGCCATCCCCCTGGACGACGAGGGGGCCGCCACCCAGGGCATCCCGGATGAAATTCCCTATGGCGTAGTGAAGGTCCAGGGGGAGCCTCGGCCCCACAAAGCTGAAGCATCTCGCAATGGTTGCTGTGATCCCATGGGTTTCCCCCACAGTGCTGAAGAGGAACTCGGCAGCCCGCTTGCCCTCCGCCAGAGCCCTCTGCGCATACCCAGGAACGGGCCCCCCGGCGTAATCCTCCGGGATGCACTCCAGGTTTGCGGGCTGGGCTCCGTAGACCACGCCCGAACTCGTGAAAAGCATGCGCCGCACCCCACACTGGACGGCGAAATCGAGAACCCTCCGCGTGCCGAGGGCCAAGGTATCGTACTTGGCCAACGGAGCCTCACCACAGAAGGTTTCCCGGGCATTGGTGGTCGCGGCATGGATGAGGAGATCGAAGGTGCCCTCGGGAAAGGCAAAGGTCTTGACGTCCCCCGCCCACAACGCAATGGCCGGATCCTTCGCCAGATGAGGGTACCTCTCACGGAAGCTCTCGGGATCCCGCGTCAACACCAGGGCCGAAGCCCCGAGCGAGAGGTGGCGGTTCAAAAAGAGCAGACTCTCCAGGATCCAGCTCCCGAAGAATCCGGTTCCCCCGGTGACGAAAAGCCGCTTGCCCCGGAGCTCCTGCCAAGCCCCCATGCCATGGGACAGGATATGGCGGAGGTCGGCCTCCGGAAGTTCGGGTTCGGTCGCGGTCATGGGAAACCATGCTTTCGAAAAGTGAAAATCCTGGTGCCTTGGTCGGGCCCGTTCACAGGGGGCCACCAATGTGGCGGTAGCGTTCACAGAAGCCCTGTTCCCCGGCGAACTGAAGCATCTCCCCCCCCTCACCGCAATGATCACAGCTTTCGTAGAAAGCCCGCTGGTCCACCGTTTGAATGCGTTCCCGAAGTTCCCGGGCTGAACGGGCCTCATCGATCCTGACCCAGTCCAGGGAATGGTCCGCAAGATGGTGGGAGCCCAGGCCCGCCGTGGTCGAGCAGGGATAGTAGACCCCGTTCTGGATGGTCTTGCAGCTGTGCCGGGATTGGCATCCAGACTTCATGGCGGCCTTCACGCTGTCTTCGAGATCCAGTTTCCGGAGCGAGGCAGGGGTGGCCCACAAGGGCTGACCGACCGTAATGTGCAGCCCCGCACGGGTGGCCCGCTCGATATTTCTCGCAAACAGGGCCCGCTGCTGTTCAGACAGGGCCGCCGTATAGTCGGAGAAGATGAGTCGGCACCGGTCGTTTCTCAGCTTCTCCAGGTGCTCATCCTTGATGTCGCATATCCCATTGGTGGTGACCCCGATCACCCCGAAGTTGGGTTTCGCCATGACCAGGTCCAGGATGGCACTCAGCTCGGGGTGGAGAAAGGGCTCCCCGCCGATGATGGATACGTACCCAATCCCATCCACAGCTTCGAAGATCCGGTCAATATCGGTCTTGAGCCGTTCCATGGGGAAATTGATGCGTTCTTCCTGGCCATAGTGGTTGATGTACTGCCCGCAGTGCTGGCAATGAAGGGTGCACTTTTGATTGACGACAAATGTCGCAACCGAGAAGACCAACTCGTCGCTGAATTCGTTCGGGCAGGTCGCCTGGCCGTGTTTCCGCAACAGGCTCGGGAGCCGTTCACAGGCGCACCAATTACAGATGGTGGTTTTCATGCAGATGCTGGGATCGAATCCGGTTTCTCCCGTCATCCGGCACATCAAGGCCTCGAACAGCGCCATTCCAGACAGGTAGTGGCCATACCCGGCGGCCAGGAACTCCTGAGCCCCGGCACTGCCGGACAGGCTCCCGTTGGGAATGCAATTGATGATCAGACTCGTGGCCCGGTCCAACTCCGTAGAGAAGGGGAGGGCGACTGCGACACCGTTCACGGCCCCCAGCGCATCGGCCCGAAGATCCCAGTAGCAGAGCCGCTCGGGTGGTATCCCCAGCCCGATCAGCCCCGCCCCGAAAGCCTCACCGAAGCGCCCCGCCCCTCGCAGGACGATCCTTTCGAATCCCTCCAGGAAGGCGAGCAGTTCCCGGGTATGCCCCCCGTCACCCCGCCGGGCCTGTTCCAGAAGTTCGTGAATATCAGTCATGGGTGCTCACCTGGTTATGGCATTGGGTCGAAGGAGTCAGCGCCCTGCGTTTCCATCAGGCACACGACCCGGTTGTCCAGGCCCATGGCGCGGACAGCGCGCTGAATGCTTCCCATGGAATTCTCGCCGCAGATCACGATGTCACCCCGAAAGGACCGCAGACTCTCCGGCTCTTTGACGGTCAACCCCATGATCTTCTCGCCCTGACGCTGGGGGTTGCTGTCCACCAGGTGTCGGATTGAACAGTGCTTCAGAGGGGTGTGCGTGAGCATCCGGTAGACGAAGACCGATACCCCCCAGAGGGCGATTTCCCGATCCCCCAGGCTCTGGATGTTGGCCAGGACCTGGCCTCCCTTTCCGCTCGGGTGCAGCAGGCAATCCTCTACGAAGGAGGCGTCGGCCGCCGAATGACAGATCTTCCGTTCAAGTGTGGATTTCTCGAACAGGGCCCGCATGCAGGGGTAGATATCCGGGGTCGACTCGCACCGGACAAGGCTGAATTCGCGCATCAGGTTCATCAGCGAAACAAGGCTGAAATGATTGATGTGCTCGAACTCGAAGAAGAAGCCAGGGAAAGGGGCACATTGGCGATAGCGTGAGAGATCCGGAAGTTCGATATAGATTCGCCCCTCCGGCTTGAGCCATTTCACCACATTGCGGATGGCCTGCAAGGGGGATTCCAGGTGCTCCAGGACATGCCTCAGAATGATCAGGTCGAACCGGCCTTCAAGCTCTGGTAACTCTTCTGTTGCCAGACCATGACGTCCAGGCACCCCCTGGGAAGCCAGGTATCTTATCGCAGCCCGATCGGGATCAATGGCAAACAGGTCCTTGAAGCCCCGCTCCTTCAGTGCCAGGAGCGTGATGCCAAAAGAGCAGCCGATGTCTGCAATGGCATGCTTCTCTGGCTCCAAGCCAGCCTGCTCGAGAAACCGGAGTGTCATGTCATTGAAGGCTGCTTGATCCGGCATGACTTCGTATTGAAGCGACTCGGACCCCGTGTAGGTTTCGTAATAGCTTTCCCGATCATCCTGATGCTGCACATCGTGGAAAACCGCCCCGCAATCCGAACAGGCCATGATCGCGAAGGAATTCTGCAAGCGCAGACTTTCCGGAACCATCAGCTCCAATCGCCGGAGAAGGGTCGAAGCCCCGCCACCGCACACGGGGCAGGGGCGTATCACAGGAATGACCTTCCCGGTGTGGGCGGAGGGCAGATCCGAGGGGACGGGGGTCGTTGGCATGAGCAGCTTCCTTCAATCAAATGAGTACGGCCCTGAATGATCCGGGTCCCCTTTCAGGGCTCTGGCAGTCGGTAGCGGGAATCGAAGCCCTGTTCGGCGGCTTTCCCCGTCAGGAGAGGAGATCCGAAGGCCTCGCAATGACCGCAGGCCCCGTAGTGGGTCCGTTCAATGAGCTCCCGGATGCCCGCGCGGATTTGTTCTGGGGTCTTCCCGGGGTCCAGGCTCAGATAATCCGAAGGGTAATCGGCAATGCGCAGATCGTGAATGGACATCGCAAAGGCGCATGGGAACACCTTGCCGTTGAATACGTACAGGAACCGCACCCCGCAGGCGTGTTTCTTTGCTGCCATCGTCTCGACCGAATCCCCCTTGCGTTCGAGGGTCGAAGACATATTCCAGGTGGGAAGTGCATTCTGACATTTCGCATTCACCCCCTCGGCCAGGGCCACCTCGAGATTCCGTTGGAAGAGCGCGCGTTTATCCTCATCCAGAACCTCAAGATAATTCGAGAATGCCAGTCGGATCCGCTCGTCCTTCAGGCTCGCGAGTTGGCTAGGATCGATGGGAACCGTGCCATTGGTGTTGACGATGACTGCACCAAAATTGTCATGGGCGAGGACCCGCTCCACCACCTGCCCGATGTCTTTCCTCAGGAAGGGTTCACCCCCGAAGATGTTCACGACCCCGAAGGAATGGACCGCACCCATCACCACATCGATGTCCTGCAGCATCTGCCCCAGCGGCACGTTCTGCTTCCATTCGCTACGATAGCTATTGATGTAGATAAAGCAGTGTTTGCACTTGAGGTTGCACACATTGTTCACGATAAAGTGCACGCGATCGAAGGAGAGGAGTTCCTCCTGGTCGATGTGGTGCCTCCGTGCCGCACCAGCGCGAACGATGTTGTCCAGCCGTTCACAGGAACATACGCTGCAGATGTCCAACTGATTGCAGATCCCCGTGAGCGCTGGGCCTTCCGAAGAGAGGGGACAGAGGAGGCCCTGTAGCAGATCATTCCCGTGGACCACATGATTCCAGCCGTTTTCCGCAAGCTGGCGGAAGACATTGGGCCCCATGGCCACATTGCCGATGCAGAAGATGATGAGGGTGGCGTCCTTGTCCAGGTCACCGGAAAAGGGCACCACCACCTCGAGGCCGTTGCGCGTCCTGATCCGATCCGCCTGGGTGTCCCAGTACCCGGCAACCGGAACGCCGAGATCCAGGAGCTTGCGGCCTATCGCAGTCCCGAGGTTGCCCGCCCCCCAAAGGATGATGGAGCTGAAGCGCCTGGTGTAGTCCACGAACACCTGCGGATCCAGACGATCACCTCGACGGGCCCTGTTCAGGAAATCCTGGATGTCATCGGGGTAATCCATGACCTATCCCTTATTTGAGAAACTGAGACATTGATCCTTGCCCCGCGGGATCGCGTCCGACAAGGGCACGCTCCCAGGGGGCGGCGGGTAGGAGACCGTCCGCCGCTCCAACTGGGCAAGCCCCCTCAATTGCTCCAGTAAGGTCTTCCGGCCAGAGTCCTCTAGTCCCCAATACGGAAGCATTTCCTTGTATGCAGATTGCTCCGAGATCTCGGGATGAATCGCAGCGGCAAGGTGGAAATAGCGGCGCCCCCCACGCTCATCGCCAGCCAGGAGACTCCTCAGACAGTACCTGAGGCAGAGACTTCCGAGCTTTTCGATGGCCGGCTGGAGCCGCTCGCTGGCCGTCTGCATGTGCTCATAGTTGTCAGCTATATCGGCCAACTGGTGCAGCAGCACGTACTCCCCGATGCACTGCAGGAGGTTCCCCTCCATCTTGGAGCTCTCGCTGTTCCCGTGGACCCGATTGAGCAGCAGGGGTTCCTTGATGTAGACCATGGGGTAATCGCAACAAATGTGAAAATCCATGATCCTGTCCCCGAACCACCGGTCGTTCAGGTTGCCAGCCATCCGCTTCCCTTCAGCCTTTTCGATCTTGTAAAGGATCTGGGAGATGCTGGGATTTACGGAAGACATCATGTATACCGCTGCTTTGGACGATCCCGGGATCAGACAGGACTGGTCGTAGAAGGGCGCTTCATGGGAGACACGGCCCTCTTCATCCAGGATCGTCCGATGAACCATCGCGAAAGCTGCATCCGAATGAGTTTCAAGCGCACCCAGACAGCGTTCGACAAACTCCGGCAGGATCGCATCATCGGAACAGAGCTTCAGAAGGTACTTCCCGCGCATGTTCAAGGTGCAGTTGTACAGGTTTGCATTCGGACCAAAATTCATCCGATTTCGCGTCAAGCTCATCTTGCCTGGGTACTTTTCCGCGAATTCCAGCGCAATTTCCCAGGATTCATCTGTCGAGGCATTGTCAGAGAAGCAAACTTCAATATTCGAATAAGTCTGTGTAAAAATACTTCCAAGACACTGACGAAGATAACGACCATAATTATAGTTATAAACACATATACTTACAAGAGGCTTCCGAGACCTTGCGTGCTCTGGCTGAACACGAATCGGATTATGCTGTGGAATGAATGCGTTAACACGCTTGAGCCTGAAGATGTAGGTATGTTCAATAAATTTATCCACCAAAAAGGATTCAAGCACCTCGGCAGCGTAATCGGCATCAAACTCAGCCGTTGCCGTGAGTTCCACACAGTACTCACCCTTGCATAACTGAAGCCCTTTCCGGCGATTGGCAGCGGAGCCCATGCTTACCCTATTTCGACTCACCGTGAACTGCCCTGGGTACTTTGCGGCATATTCATTGGCGATGGCCCAGCCTCCATCCACCGAAGCGTCATCGCAGAAGACGACTTCCCACGGAGAGATCCGGCTCTGCTGGACTATGGAATCGAGACACTGGGACAGCTCTGAAGCTTCATAATTGTGCACCAGGATGCTGATCAGCGGCTTCGCCTCGTCCAGGGAAAAGCGTGTGGTATCCGACTGCTGAGGCAAATCATTATCGTGGGCCATAGATTCACTCCGCATCTTAATCACCGGAATACAGGGATATTAAACATCGTAATAATATTTTCCCAAAAAACATTACCCTGCGCGAATCGCCTTGCAAGTCCAAAGGATTCCTCGGCGCGGGCTTGGTTTCCAAGCTCCCGGTAGCATTCACCTGAATAATAGTGGGCTAAAGGGTGATCATGCTTGGCTTTTATAACATTATTAAACCCATTCAATGCCGTATCGAACCGCCCAAGCCTCATGTTGGCATTAAAGACAAAATTAAGCTCTATATTCATCATATAGCTCATATCTTGAATATACTGAGCCGTGAAGTCCTCCGTTTCAATGACGGCCTTCTTGTAATTCCCGAAGAGGGGATCTTCCTTGAAGTAGTGGCGTTCCTCGCAGATTTCATACATCTCACTGCCCGGAAGCGGGGTGGCCACGTTGATCCGGAACCAATCCGCATGGATGGTCTTCAGGAATTCGCGGGCTTCCTCGATATCCGCCGGGGTCTCGCCCGGCAGGCCGATGAGGATATTGCAGTCGGTATAGATCCCCAGCTCCCGGCAGTCGGCAGCCACCCGCTGAACGATGCCCAGATTGAGGGGTTTGTGCATGACTTCCCTGAGCACCCGCTCGCTTCCGGACTCCACCGCAAGAATCACCTGGGTCACGCCCACCCTTGCGAGCAGCTCCAGGAATTTCCGATCAAGGGCGTAAACCGCAAGCGCATTGGGGAAGAAAAGAGCCAGGCCCATTCCGAAGAGCCTTTCCACCATTTCATAGGCCCGCCTCGGATCAGCCATGAAATGATCATCGAGGATGATCATGGTTTCCGCCCCGAATTCGGATTGGAGCCTCGCAGCATCTTCGATAACGCGGGATACGCTGTGATACCGCATCTCCCGCCCATGGGTCCGATGGGCAGCACAGAAGATGCACCGAAAGGGACAGCCGCGCGAGGTCATCATGGGTATTCCCCTTCGCCCCGCGTCCCCCGCCGTGTAGTAGTGCATGGTCGGATTGAGGTCGTACCCTTCCAGATCCAGCAGGGAATAATCCAGGAAAGGGATTTCGTCCAGATCCCAGATGAAATCGTGATGGCAGGCCTCAGGACTACCCGCATTCTCCCGGGTGACCCAGGATGCGTTCCCCCTCAGGCTGGACCTTGGATCGCCCGACTGCACCAGAGCCAGAAAAGCCTTCTCCCCCTCCCCGAAACAGATGGCATCGATGGCCTCGGAATCACGGAATATGTCCTGGTGCACAGCCGTCGGCAGATTGCCCCCTCCCAGCACGAGGGCGTCCGGGAAGGCCTGTCGGCTACACGCAGCGAGGTCCAGGAAGTTCTGGTACGAAGGCGCAAACTGGGCAGAGATGGCCACGATTTCCGGATTGAAAGCCTGCACATCCCTCCCCTGGAGCACCTGGGAGAAGCACTCCTGGAATGAATCGGCCCTGAAGTTCTTCTCGCGATTCAGGTACACATTGAAATCGATCAGCCGGGTTTCCACCTCAGCATGCTTCTTGACGTAGGCGCTCAAGGAGATCACCCCGAGCGGAATATCCGTGATCACAGAGCCCAGGACACGCCCATCGGCCTGCTGTACATGCTTCACGTTTGAAGGTGGATGCAGGAACTCCTGGAACGTGATGTTCGGGGGGACCAGAAACAGGATTCGCCGCACAGGCCCAGTCAACGACATCCGCTACTCCCCGGGCACAGGGGACGGCTGCCCATCGGAGAAGTCCTCCGGCCCGAAGACCTGATCCCAGGGCACCGGCAGGGGCTTGCCGTAGATCTTCTTGGCCTCCACCTCCTCGATGAAGTGGCGGTCCTCGGCGATGAGGCAGGTGTCCACATGGCCGCTGAAGCACTTCAGCTTCATGCCCCGCTCCAGGATCTCCTTCAGGGGCTCCTGGAAGAAGTTCCCCAGGGAGGTGTGGATGTAGGGACAGGGCATCACGTCGCCGAACTTGGTGACTGAGACCATCCGTTTCACTGCGATGCACCCCAGATCCATCCCGTAGGCGGGGGTCAGATGGGTGAACACCTGGTAGCGCTGCTCCAGCTGCCGCAGGTAGTCCATGTCCTCCCGCGTGATCATCACGTCGTAGTTGCCCTCCCAGGCCCCCACGGGCTTGGCGTAGGTCACGAAGATCGGCACCTTCCGCGCCTTGCCGAACTCCAGGAATTCGATGAACTCCTCCGAACGGATCCGCTGCTTGGTCACCACCGTGGCGATGAGCAGGTTCAGCCCCGCGGCCTGGGCCGCGTCGATGGCCCGAAGCGCCCGAGCGTGGGACCCGGGCTTGCGCCGGAAGGCGTCGTGCTCCTCGGCATTGAGGCTGTCCAGGCTGAGCTGGATCTTGTCCACCCCGATGGCCTTGAGGTGCTTGGCCCTGGCCTCGTCCAGGAACCACCCGTTGGTGTCGGAGGTGATGTAGAAGCGGCTGGGATCCAGGGCCTCCACGATCTGGTCGAAGTCCGGGAACACCAGGGGCTCGCCACCGGTGATGACCACCTGGGCCAGGCCCAGTTCGTCGGCCTGCCGGGCCAGCTCCCGCACCTCCGGGATTCCGAAACTCCGGAGCTTCCTGTCCTGGCCCTTCTCCTGGAGCCGCGTAATGCAGCAGTGCTGGCACCTGAAGTTGCAGGCATAGTCGTACTGGAACTGAAGGATGGCGATGCTCTCGCCCCGCTCCACCTTCTCGTCGAAGCGCAGGATCTTTTCGTAAACCTTGGGTTTCTCCCGCTGGAGCTGGTTGCGCTTGGCGTTCTCATCCGGGGAAAGGGGGGGGATTCCCGTCATGACTGGACCTCATTTCTTGGATGCCCTGGGCTTGCGATCTCAATGCCCCAGTCCCGCAGGATGCCAATCCGGAGTCGCTGCCCAAAGCGCTCCCGCAGGATGCCTGCCACTTCATCCGAGTAGCTGGCCGCCATCACGAGGACCGCTTCCACGGGATCGGTCTCCAGGGCCTCGGGGGAACGGATCGGGAGATGAGTGGCCGGGGTATACCGGCCCTGCTTGAAGGGGGCGGAATCCACCACGTAGCGCAGGTGAGGCGCTAGGTCCGCCAGGGCCAGGAGCGCGAGGGCCTGGTGTCCGGCACCCCAGACCGCCGCAGACGCGACCCCCCGCACGAAGGACTGCAGCTCGCGGGTCAGGCCTTCCTGGCGGGATCGGAAGGCCCTGAGATCCAGGGGCTCCCGCCGCCTCACCGTCGCCGAGAGGATGTAGCGATGCCAGACGGCCTCGCAGGCCACCACCTCGAAACCCGCCCGCTCCAGGAGCACCCGGAGGGTGGCCTCGGTGAAGTAGCAGAGGTGGTCCGGGATGAACTCGGAAAAGAGCTCCTGCTCCAGGATCAGATCGAAGTTGGGGACCTCGACCAGCCCGAGGGCGCCTTCCTCCAGGTGGGCGTGGATGGCCCGCAGGGCCTCCAGAGGCTCGGGAAGGTGTTCCAGGTAGCTCAGGATGAAGAAGGCCGCAAAGGGCGCCTCGCCCGAGAGGGGATCCCCCTCGGAGATGAAACCCTCGGTGACATGGGGATGGTTCTGGGGCGCCGCCTCCAGGCCCCGGGCCTCCATGCCCACCTCCCGGAGGAGATCCAGGTACTCGCCCCGGCCGCAGCCCACCTCCAGGACCCGCTTTCCCTGGAGACCGTACCGCTCGGCAAAGCCACGGAACTGCTCCCGCCGGAAGGCCCCCATCTCGGGAGAGAAGGCGGAAGCCCGGATCACTTCCCGGAAGTAGGGCACCGGCTCCCCCTCCAGCTGCACCAGGCCGCAGTGGGCACACTGACGGACCACCAGGTCCACTCCCCGCTCCGTGGCCAGATCCTCCGGCCCCGGGAGGAACTGGGCCGCCTTGGGCATGCCGGCAAAGGCCAGCAGGGGGGCTGGATGAAAGGCGCCACCACAGCTCCGGCAGCTCATCGGAGGCAGGCCAGCAGGGTCTGGACCATGTAGTCCAGCCGCGCCTCGTCGAGTCCGGGATAGACCCCGACCCAGAAGGTGTCCCGCATGACCCGGTCCGCCCCCTCCAGGGACCCCACCACCCGGTGGGGGATCCCCTGGTAGGCGGGCTGGCGCAGCAGGTTGCCCCCAAAGAGGAGCCGCGTGCCGATCCTGGCCCCTTCCAGGGCCTGGATGAGCTCGTTCCGCGATCGGGGGCAGCCCTCCCGCCGGGTCAGCAGGAAGCCGAACCAGCTGGGATCACTCTGGGGCGTCGGCTCCGGCAGGATCAGGTGCTCCTCCAGGGGCTTCAAACCCTCCAGGAGGTAGGCGAAGTTCTCCTTCCGCCGCTCGATGAAGCCCGGCAGCTTCTCCAGCTGGCTCAGCCCCACCGCCGCCTGCATGTCCGTCAGCTTCAGGTTGTACCCGATGTGGCTGTACGTGTACTTGTGGTCGTACCCCTGGGGCAGCTCCCCCAGCTGCCAGTCGAAGCGGTGCCGGCAGGTGTTGTCGCAGCCCGGCTCGCACCAGCAGTCCCGGCCCCAGTCCCGGAAGCTCTCCACCAGCTTCTTCAGCTTGGGGTCCGAGGTCAGCACGGCCCCGCCCTCCCCCATGGTCAGGTGGTGGGCCGGGTAGAAGCTCACCGTGGCCAGGTGTCCGAAGGTTCCCACCATGCGCCCCCGGTACCGGGCCCCCACGGCGTCGCAGCAATCCTCGATCACCCAGAGGTCGTGGCGCCGAGCCACCTCCATCACCGCATCCAGGTCGAAGGGGTTGCCCAGGGTGTGGGCCACCATGATGGCCCGGGTCCGGGGCCCGACGGCCTCCTCCAGGCGGGTCACGTCCAGGTTGTACGTGGGGATGTCCACATCCAGGAAGACCGGCACCAGCTGGTGCTGGAGGATGGGGTTCACGGTGGTGGGGAAGCCGGCGGCACAGGTGATGACCTCATCGCCCGGTTTCAGCCGCTTCTCCCCCAGGCTGGGGGACGTCAGGGCCGCCAGGGCCACGAGGTTGGCGCTGGAGCCGGAGTTCACCAGGGAGCAGAAGCCCTGCTCCATGAAGGCGGCGAAGCGGGGTTCGAAGTCCCGGGCGAAGCGGCCCGTGGTGAGCCAGAAGTCCAGGCTGGCATCCACCAGGTTCCGGACATCCGCCCCGTCGAAGACCTTGCCGCTCACGGGCACGGCGCTCTGGCCCGGCTGAAAGGGCGCCTCGGGCCACTGGGCCCGGGCGTACTCCTCCACCAGGGAGAGGATCTGTTCGCGGAGTTCCGGTGCCTTCATGCGCCCTTCCCCAGGTAGGCCCGGTACCAGGCGATGCTGCGCTCCAGCCCTTCCTTCAGGCCGATGCGGCAGGACCATCCCAGCACCCGCTGGGCCTTGGAGGCGTCCAGATACTGATCCCGGATCTCCCCCTGGGCCGTGTTCTGGATGACGGGCTCCAGATCCGGTCGCCCCATGAGCTCCAGGATCAGGCGGGTCAGCTCCAGCACGCTCATCTGGCGCTCGGGGCTGAAGTTGAAGGCCTCGCCCCGCACCCCCTCCCGGTCGGCGGAGGCCGCCAGGGCCAGGTAGGCGTCCACCACATCCTCCACATAGAGGTAGTCCCGGGTGAAGGTGCCGTCCGAGCGCAGAACCGGGGCCCGGTTCTCCAGGACACCACGGATGGTGCCCGGGACGATGCGGCTCCAGTTCAGGTCCGCCCCGCCGTAGATGTTCCCGCAGCGGGCCACGGCCACCGGGAGGCCGTAGGTCTGGGTGTAGGTGTGGGCCAGGAGGTCCGTGCAGCTCTTGGAGACATCGTAGGGATGGCGGCCGTTGGCGGGCATGTCCTCGGTGTAGGGCAGCACCTCGGCCTCGCCGTAGGCCTTGTCGCTGGAGGCCACCACCACCCGCTTCACGAGGGAGGCATGGACCCGGCAGGCCTCCAGGAGGTTGTAGCTCCCCCGGATGTTGCTCTCGAAGGTCAGGAGGGGGCTGCGGTGGGCGGTGCCCACGATGGCCTGGGCCCCCAGGTGGAAGACCGTGTCCACCTCGTGCTCGCTGATGGCCCGCTCCAGGGTGGCGTAGTCCTCCAGGGCGCCGGAGACCACGGTGCAGCGCTGGCTGTCGCCGCTCCGGATGAACTCGCTCTGGGGATCCCAGTCCCGCACCAAGGCGATGACCTGGGCCCCTTCCGCCAGCAGCCGACGGCAGAGCCAGGACCCCACGAGCCCCGTGGCCCCCGTGACGAAGACCCTGTGTCCCTGCAGCCCGCTCATGGCCAGACCTTCCAGGGGGCCTGCTTCGAATTCCAGCATTCCTCCAGGTAGTTCTTCTCCCGCAGGGTGTCCATCGGTTGCCAGAAGCCCTCGTGCCGGTAGGCCATCAACTGTCCCTCGCGGGTGAGCCTATCCATGGGTGTGCCCTCGAAGGATGTCTCATCACCCTCGATGTAATCCAGCACCTGGCGATCCAGCACGAAAAAGCCGCCGTTGATCCAACCTTCGCCGACCTGGGACTTCTCTGCAAAATGAGTGACTTGGCCAGCGGGGTCCATGGCCAAAGCGCCGAAGCGGGCAGGCGGGCGGACAGCCGTCACGGTGGCAAGCTTCCCATGGGCTTGGTGAAAATCGAGCAGGGCCGGGATGTCGATATTGGCGACGCCATCACCATAGGTGAGGAGGAAAGTCGGATCATCCCCGAGCCAGGTGCCCAGCCTTTTCACACGCCCACCGGTCTGGGTCTGATCCCCGGTGTCAACCAGATGGACCCGCCAGTCCAGCTTCTGCCCATCATGCACCGTGCTGTGGCCCGTAGCCAGATTCACGGTCAGGTTCGAGGACATGGCATTGAAACGCTGGAAATAGTCCTTGACCATCTCTCCACGGTAGCCAAGGGCCACCAGGAACTCATTGAGCCCGTAATGGGCGTAGATCTGCATGATGTGCCAGAGCATCGGCCGACCGCCGATCTCCACCATGGGTTTGGGTTTGACCAGGGTTTCCTCCGAAAGCCTCGTGCCCAGTCCCCCCGCCAGGATCATGACCTTCATGCATGTGCTCCGTAGTTTTTGCCTATTGCATCACAGGTTAGGCAGCCATGGCGCAGATTTGCAAGGATTGCGCCACTAAAGGCCACACGTTTGCCAAAGCTTGCCGAAGGCAGACCGGGCGAAGGTCGAGAGGTATAATCTCCCATCCTCAGCCCGGAGTCCCCATGCGCACTTGCGCCTTCGCTCTCTTCTGCTGCGCCCTTGGCGCCCAATCCGCTCCCCCGCCGGATGCCTCCTTCTTCAAGGGGGATCCCAAGGTGATCATGGTCCACGCGGCCGACAAGGCGCGGGTCAGGGCTCCCCGGAACAGTCAATATCTGGCCCGCTGGGCCCAGGTCTACCTTGCGTCGGGCGACCGCAGCCGGGCCGAGGACGCCTTTCAAAGGGCACTGCGGGAGGGCGCTGACGACCCCGGAACCCACGCCCTCATCACCCTGGCCTGGCTGCAGAACGGATTCAAGAAGGAGGCCCTGGCCGCCTACAAGGCCATGCCCAAGGATTCGACATCCTGCGCAGAATGGCTGGCACGGATGGCCCAGCGCTTCCTGGAGGCCGATCTGGAACCCGAGGCCCTCCAGGCCATGGAGACCGCCCATCGCCTCGCTCCCGGAGACTGGCAAGCCTGCGTGGAGTTCGGCCGATCCGCCGTCATGACCAAGCGACTGGATCTGGCTGGAGATTGGTTCCTCAAAGCCGTCCAGACGCGCCCCAGGGACGAGGAGGTCTGGACCCAGATCGCCCTGGCTTACGGCAGCGCCCCCCGCTAGCCTCGCATGGCTCCCCACTGGAGGGCCTTCCTCTTCCTCCTGCTCCCGGCCCTCCTGGCCCTGCTGGGCTTCCACCCGGGCATCTTGCTTTCCGCCCTCATGGTCCTGGGGCTCTCCTGGGCCTTTCTGGCACTGGAGGGGCGCGATCTGGCCTCGCTTGGCCTGAGGCTGAATGCCCGGTGGGGCCTGGATCTGCTCTGGGGCATTGGGCTCGGCGTGGGCCTCATGGGGCTGGTGGCCCTGAGCCTCCGGGGCCTCGGGGCTTTCCACTGGGAACCCAACCTCGCCTTCCGTGGCATCCACCTCGGAACCGGAGCGGCGAGCTTCGCCCTGGTCGCCGTCCATGAAGAATGCCTTTTCCGCGGCTATCCCTTCCAGCGACTCGCGGAGGTCTTCGGAGCCTGGCCCGCGCAGCTGGTCCTGGCCCTGCTCTTCGCCCTGATCCACTGGGGGAACCCTGGAATGGTCGGCCCGACCCGATCCTGGGCCACCCTGAACATCATGCTGGCGGCCCTGCTCCTTGGCCTCTGTTACCTCCGGACCCGCAGCCTCGCTCTCCCCATGGGCCTCCACCTGGGATGGAACTGGGCCCAGGGCAACCTGCTGGGCTTCCCGGTCAGTGGCACCACCTTCGCCCAGAGCCCCTGGCAGCCTGTCCTTCACGATAGTCCGCAATGGCTGACGGGCGGCCCCTTCGGCCTGGAGGCCAGCGCCCTCTGCACCCTGGTCTGCCTGGGGGCAATCCTTTCCCTGGGGCTATGGAAGGTGCGACCCTCGGTATCCTGAGGGCATGCGCTACGCCTCCCTCGCCTCCGGTTCCAAGGGCAACTGCCATGCATTCTCCGATGGCGAATCCACCCTGCTGGTGGATGTCGGCATCTCCTTCCTTCAGATCCGTCGACGGCTGGAGGCCCTGGACTGGGACCTGGAGCAGGTTCGGGCCGTGGCCATCACCCATGAGCACTCGGACCACATCGCGGCCATCCCAGTACTCCTCAAGCGGACCGACTGGAAGTTCATGGCCACGGAGGAGACCATGGCCGCCATCCTCTCCATCCAGGATGTGGATATCCCGGCCTCGCGCTGGATACCCCTCCGGGCGGGACACGCTCTGGACTGGGAGGGGTGGAGGGTCCTCCCCTTCGCCATCCCCCACGATGCAGCGGACCCGGTGGGCTACCGCCTGGAGCTGGGCGGGCACTCCGCGGCGGTGGTGACGGACCTGGGCCACCCCACCGCCCTGGTGCTCGACCACTGTTCAGGACTGGACCACCTGACCCTGGAATCCAATCACGACGTACAGATGCTTCGGGAGGGCAGCTACCCGCCCCCCCTCAAGGCCCGCATCCTCAGCCGCGTGGGGCACCTCTCCAACGAGGCTGCGGCCGGACTCCTGGACCGGGTCTGGTCGCCACGCCTCGCAAGCGTCGTGCTGGCGCATCTCAGCGAGCAGAACAACGAGCCAGAGCTGGCCCGTTTCGCCGCAACAGAGGTCCTTCGACACCGCGCGACCCGACTCGTGGTCGCCACCCAGGGCACCCCCCTGCCGCTTTCACTTGAGCCAAGCGTGCCCCGGGATGGCATCATGATGGATGTGGAAATGAGGATTGAATAATGATGATGCGTTGTCTCCGTCTGGCGGCCCTTGCCGTGGCCCTGCCCCTCCTGGCCCAGCCCGGGAGCCCAGACCTGAAGCTCCTGGTCGAACGCTTTGATGCAGCCCAGGCCAAGGCGGACACCATCCAGACCCCCTTCACCCTCACGATCCGCCGGGCCATGCTGCGCACTCCCACGGTCACCCGGGGCACCCTCTACATCCAGGGATCCAGCTTCGTCCACTTCACCTTCGCCCCTCCGGAGGATCTGGTCCTCCACTTGACCCCCAAGACCCTGATTTCGTACAGCCCCCGCTCCCGGGAGGGGGAGATCCTCAAGATCGGCTTCATCAAGAACGCCAACCGGAAGTTCCTGGGGCTGGGGCAGAAGCTCTCCTACCTTTCCGACTATTTCAAGGTTGAGTCCGCGGACCCCAAGGACCTGCCCAACACCTATTTCCTGAAGCTCCTGCCCAGAAGCCTCTCCATGAAACGCCGTTTCCAGGCCATCCACATCTGGGTTGACCGGGACACAAGCCTCCCCAGGCAAGTGCTCTGGATCGAGCGCAGCGGCGATTCCTGGCAGCTCGAACTGGAAGGCGTGCAGACCAACCGCCCCATTCCCAGCCCGGTCCAGGCCTTCACTCTCCCGACCGGTATCGAGTTGCGAAACGGCTTCAGTTTCTTCGCCACTCGAAAGAAGTAAACTTCCAGGCATCGAGGAAACCATGATCATCACCTGCCCCTCCTGTTCCGGTCGCTTCCAGTACGACGAGGCGCGGTTCCAGGGTGTCCCCTCAAAACGGTTCAAGTGCCCCAAATGCCAGCATATCTTCGAGGTGGAGAACCCCGAATTCCTTGCGGCCCTGGCTGAACTCGCGCCTCCCCCACCACCTGTTCCCGAAGCGAGTCCGATCCAGGCCACGACTCAGCTTCCCAGGCAGGAGCCCAGCGAGTCGGTCCGCGAAACGACCGCCCGCAAGGACAGGAGCGCCATGCTTTCGGCGGCGGGCTTGCGCAACGGGCTTCCCACAGGCTTCCGATTCAGCCTGGCCTTCCTTTCCGGCGCCATGGCCTCCACGGTCCGGCAGCTTGACAAGCCTCAGATTCTCATCGGCCGGGAGGATGGGGACATCGTGACCATGGACCCCGAAACCTCGCGCCGCCACGCCATGATCGAGATCCACCCAGACGGAACGGTCTGGCTTGAGGATCTTGGTTCCACCAACGGCACCACGACCGAGGGGCAGCCCGTCACGGGTCAGATACAGCTCCACGATCGCCAGGAGTTCACCTGCGGGCAGAGCACCTTCATGCTTCTGGTCCGCAAGAGCGACGGGATGCTGGACTGATATGAATAATGCACAAGATCCATACGAGTCTTATCTCCACCGCGCGGACCAGCTCTTCCAGGGCGGAGAGGTGGTCCAGGCAGGGCAGATCTGGCAGGCCGTCCTCAAGCGGGTTCCTGGCCACGAACGGGCCCAGGCCGGGCTCTACAAGGTCAAACTCCACTTCGATGCCCGGGCGACTCAGGATGGCCTTGGCGACGCTTCCCCCAAGGAGGGCAACCCGAGGGATACCGCCACCGCCCTGCCCGAAGGCGCCCCCTCACGAGCCCCCCTCGCCCCCCCCAGCCCCTCGGACCTCACCCGGGCCCTGGACCGGGGCTGCGCCCTCTACGATGCTGGCCAAGTGGAGGACGCCCTAAGGATCTGGGAAGAGGTTCTGGAGCAGGATCCGGACAACAACCTGGCAAAAGGCTATCTTCAGCAGGCGAAGCGCATTCTGGCCCAGGCCACCCCGCTCCCGCCGGAGCCTGCCCCGGTATTGGCCCAGGTCCCGGTCCCAACCCCGGTTGAACCCGCTGAGACCGAGAATCTCCTCCGGGAGGGTTGCACCCTCTACGATATGGGAGAGGTGGAAGGCGCTCTCACGAAGTGGGAGCGGGCCCTCGCCCTGGAGCCCGGCCACGCCCTGGCACACCAGTACGTGAACGATGCCCGAAAGGAGCTTGGGAAGGCCCCGTTCGACCCGGAAGCCCCGCCAACAAGCGTTGAACCTGTCGCAGAACCGGTGTTCCAGACAGCCGATGAGGGTGAAGACCCCCTGGCCCGGGTCGTAAAGGAGGGCGTCCAGCTCTACGACATGGGCATGACAGAGGAAGCCATTGAGCGCTGGAAGAGAGTGCTGGAGGCAAACCCCCAGCACGCTGAAGCCCAGGGATACTTGGAAATGGCCAGCACCGAGAGCCTTCAGGCCCCCCCACCACCCCGGCCGACCCCGGAGCCTGCTCCCCAGTTGGACCCCCTTGGGCCCCTCTTCTCGGATGCCGCAGAACTAATGCAACGCCAGCGCTTTGCGGATGCCGGAGATCTCTTCCACCGCATCCTTCAGCACCGACCGGAGGATGCCCAAGCCCTCCAGGGCTACCAGCTGGCCCGCACCCTCGCGACCGCCCAGGCCCTGCCCACCCAGGTGCCACCCCCCGTCCCTGAAGAAGTCCAGGCACCCGCCTCCGTGATGCCCCCGCCCGCAATCGAGCGGGAGTCCGCAGCGAGTCGGCGAGGGCTTTCCCTCAGCACCCTCCTTCGCGTGGGATCCCTCCCACCCTGGGCCCTTTCGCCCAAGGTACTCATCACCACCATCGGCACCTTCTTCGCCCTCATCATTTTCTCCTACATCGTCCACAGCTTCCGGCAGGACCGCGCCCTGGCCGCTGCGGTGGCTTCCCGGCGGGGAGAGATGCTCGCCCCGGTGACACGGAGCACCCAGATCCCCGACCTGGCGGAATCCCCGGTCGCCATCCGCAAGGAGGCGGAGGGGGCCATCGGCGAAGACTCACTGCTGGCCTACTTCAGGGCCCAGGAACTGGTGCGGCTCCATCCAGGGGACGCCAGTGCTGGCCAACTGCTGGAGAAAGCCAAGGGAGGGCTCTCCAGCACGGTTTCAGGGTCCTACGCCCTACCGGATTTCGAGAAACTCGTCCAGATCGGAGACCTGGACGGGGCTGACAAGCTCATGGACGGACTCCTCCGAATGGACCCCGACAACCCTCTCCTCCGAGCACGGGCCGGCAGGGTCTGGCTGGCCAAGGCCCAGGTCTTCGCCTCCAAGGAACGCTGGGGAGACGCCAAGGACGCCCTTCGCCGCGGCAGGGCAGCCTTCCCCCAGGACAAGATCTGGCGCACCCGCCTCAGGCTCCTGGAGCAGATCCAGAGCATGGGCAAGGCGGAGCGGGCCAGCTGGATCCAGTTGCTGGGGTAGGGAAGTGCCAGTCAGAACCTGCCCCAGCTGCCATCACCGACTTTCGGCCCTCGCCCTGGAGTGTCCGGTCTGCGGACTCGAGCTGGCCAAGCCTCCCATGGCCAGGCCTCTCCTCTTCCAGGCCAGCGCGCTTCAGGGAAAGACGGAACGCAACCCTCACCAGCAGGCGATTTCAGTTCCGGCGCTGGGTCGCGTAGCCCCGGTGATCATGGAAAGCCCCGAACCCGACGAGGACTTCGACCCCCTACCGGAGTGGTCCAGGCCCCCTAGCCAGCCCACGCTCCAGTCCCCACCAGCCTCCGATGGGGGGGATTCCTTCTGGCCTCTCGCCAAGCTCGAGTTCCTCGAAGCCATGGGCCTGCTGGCAGCGAACCTCCTGCTCGCAGCATTCACATGGGTTCAGACCGGGATGCTGACTCAGGCCTATAGCGAGCTCTGGCACTTCCTCCTGCCCATGCACTTCGTCCTCTCATGGGCAGCCCTCATGGTCCCGTTGGCCCTTACGGGACAGTCGCCCATGATGGGACGCTTCGGCCTCCAGCTTGGAGCCAACCAGCCGGAACGGCGCCTGGCCTTCTCCCTCTTCCACCTGCTCTCCGTGACGGTCTTCCCCCTCTCCTTCATCTGCATGGTGCTCACCCGCAACCACCGGACCCTCGCCGAGCTCTTGACCGGCCAGGAGATCGTGGTGCTCGCCACCAGGGCGAGGTAGAGCCCACAAATAGGCAAACGGCAACAGAGGCTTCCGGACGCGGAACCAGAATGGAGACTATCCCGGAAGCTCGGTATGCCCCTCAGGCGTAAGCCAGGATATCGGTTCCCAGAATGGCTCCGAGACGCTGGACGGTCGCAAGCGTGGGGTTAACTCCGGGGCGTTCAAGTCGAGCATAGACCTGCTGAGCTTGGCCCATTTGGGCTGCAACTTCTGACTGTGTGAGTCCCTTTTGGAACCGTCGGTACCTGAGGGTGGCTGGAAAGAGATCTGCTAAATAGAGTTCCAGACCGTGCTTGGGGGCATCACGAAATACGGATTGGAGTGGATTCTCTCCCTGGGCGGCAAACTCAAGCAGCATTTCCAGAACCAGGCCCTTGAGAGCATCCAGAGCCTCTTCTCGCGTTTCCTCGCTCACAACCCCAAGAAAACGTCCCTGGACATCATGAGCCTGGGCTACGAAGAGACCTTCATCCCTGCTTTCCTTAAGCTCAACGAAATACTTATGCATGAGCGCCTCTGCGCGTTGTCGCGACTATTTGGCCTTCTCAGGCCAATCTTTCTTTGGGATCCCAAGCTCTTTGAGAAGAACTTGGGCCTCGATGCGACCTTTGATTTTACTGCGAACGGAAACAGTCCGCCCGTCCGGCTTCCGAAGCATGATGGTGTGAGAACCCCCGCTTCGACTCTCATGAGAAGTCCACCCGTGTTGAATGGCGAGCTTGAGAATGATCCTGGGATCAATGAAGTTCTCGCCCACGAAGCTCCTTTCTCCTGGCATCAGATTACACCATATAAGATGTAAGGCAAGAAGACCGTGCCGAAATTCTTTTCAGGCATAGGGGTGGCCAACTCCGTCCGCACCCCGAAACTAATTAGTCCCGAAGATCCGGTCCCCCGCATCCCCCAGACCCGGCAGGATGTATCCCTTTTCGTTCAGCTCCCGGTCCAGGGCAGCCACCACCACCTGGACATCCGGATGGTCCTCCGCCATGCGCTTCATCCCTTCAGGGGAGGCGATGACCGCCACAAGCGAAAGCTTCTTGGCCCCGGCAGCCTTCAACTGGCGCACGGCCTCGGAAGCGCTTCCTCCCGTCGCCAGCATGGGATCCAGCACGAATACAGTGCGCTCCTCCAGAAGAGGAGGGAAGTTCCGGTAGTAGGGCACCGGCACCAGCGTGTCGTGATCCCGGTACAGACCCAGGTGTCCGACCTTGGCCGTGGGCATGAGCTGAAGGAAAGCGGGAAGCAGCCCCAGACCGGCCCGCAGCACCGGGACAAGAACGGGGTCCAGGGGGAGGAGCCGCCGCCCCTGGGTGCGTTCCAGAGGCGTCTCCACTGCCACGGACTCCGTGGCCAGCGTCCTGGTGCTCTCGACCGCCAGGATCAGACCCAGTTCCTCGACGAGTTGCCGGAAGAGCAGGCCACAGGTCTTCCGGTCCCTGATGAAGGAGAGTTTGTGAAGGGCCAAAGGGTGGTTTAGGATCAAGGGTTCCATGGATTCTCCTGGGGTGCGATCCGGCAACCCGGATGAAAATTCCAAAAGGGGTCGCTGCTCCGGGGTGTTGTGCATCGCCTACCGAGAATACAATCTCGGGAGACACACGACAAAATTGATTGACCGTCCTTGCAAGGCTGGTTGTAGTTGAAATCAAAGAACCATCGTTCTTTTTGCGGGCCCCAGTTAGACTGGGATTCAAGATGCCATGGGGGCTGTAGATGCTGAAAAAGGTCCAGATATTCAAAGCACTGGACGTCGAGATCAAGAAGCAGAAGGGCCCAGCCGCTGTGAAGGAACCCTATCGCGGCTACCACTCGCTCAAGGAAGAGCTCAGCCAGCCCGGCATCACGATCGTGGCTGAGGTTGCTGGCGGCAATCCGCTCCGAGGGCAAGTGAGGGAGAACTTCCGCGCATCGACTCACGCCAAAAGCCTGGTGGAGAACGGAGCCAAGGCCCTGTCCGTGGCCACGGACCGCTTCCTCTACTACGGCGAAGACCGGAACCTCCCGGAGGTGCGCCCCCTGGTCAAGGTGCCGGTGCTCCGCCGGGACTTCATCCTTGAAGAGTACCAGGTGGAGGAGAGCAAGATCCTGGGCGCCGATGCCATCTACCTTGTCGCCGCCATGCTGGAAACAGATCGCTTGGCCGCCCTGAACAAACTGGCCAGCACCAAGGGGCTCGATGTGGTCATCGAGGTTTCCTCCGAGGCGGATCTGGCCCGGGCCCTGGAGGCCGGCGCCGAGATCATCTGCGTGGTCGGTCGGGATCTCGACACCTGGGAGCCCTCCTGGGAACTGGCCCTCGAACTGGTGGCAAAGGTGCCTGAAAAGCAGTGCCTCCGCATGGTGGAGGCGAGCATCCAGACCCTGGATCAGATCCGGCAGATCGAGGAACTGGGAGTCCACGGCATCATCATCGGCGATGTGCTCCTGGACGAGTTCTACCCCGGGAAACGTCTCGCTCAGATTCTTTCGGGCGTGGAAGTGGCCCGCAAACCCGGACGAAGCAAGCCAAGAGCAGGGGCCCTCTCCGATGCCGAATCGGAGCAGACGGAGACCTCAGCGGCAGGTGGACGCAACGCTGTTAACCCAAAACATGCAACCCTCGTCAAACCTCAACCGCCCTCTCAGGGGGAAAAGGAGCTTCCAGTGGCAAAACTTCCAGTCGCCTCCAAGAAGGCTGAACCGAAGGCTGTCCCTCCTGCCAAGGCTGTGGCCAAGAAGGCCGAGCCCAAGGCTGTCCCCGCTGCCAAGCCTGCCGCCAAGAAGGCCGAGCCCAAGGCTGTCCCCGCTGCCAAGCCCGCCGCCAAGAAGGCCGAGCCCAAGTCTGTCCCCGCTACCAAGCCCGCCGCCAAGAAAGCGGAGCCCAAGGCCGTCCCCGCTGCCAAGAAGGCATCCAAGTAGGCTGCTTCCGCCTAAAAATAAATTCTTAACTATCGTCAAGTTCTAGTGGTGCCCCTATGAAGCTGATCGAACGCGTTTCCGCCCTTGAAGTCCTGGATAGCCGTGGCAACCCCACGGTGCTTGCCCGCGTGCAACTCAACGATGGGCAGTACGGCCAGGCGCTGGTTCCTTCGGGAGCCTCTACGGGAAGCCGTGAGGCCCTGGAGAAGCGGGATGGCGACAAGAAGCGCTACCTGGGGAAGGGTGTGCTGGACGCGGTGCAGGCCATCAATACCGAGGTCAGCGATGCCCTCCAAGGCATGGATGTCTTCCAGCAGGCCGAACTTGACGAGCTTATGCTCAACCTCGATGGCACCGAGAACAAGTCCAATCTTGGTGCCAACGCAATCCTGGGCGTATCCATGGCCGTCGCTGACGCGGCGGCCAAGGCCTGCGGCCAACCCCTCTACCGCTACCTTGGCGGCGCATCGGCACGAACCCTGCCAGTCCCCATGATGAACATCCTCAACGGGGGTGCTCACGCTGATAACAACGTGGACATCCAGGAATTCATGATCCTTCCCGTCGGCGCTCCCAGCTTCTCGGAAGGCCTGCGCTGGGGCACCGAGATCTACCACGCCCTGAAGACCGTGCTCAAGGCCCAGAAGCTCTCCACGGGTGTGGGCGACGAGGGCGGTTTCGCCCCCAACCTCAAGTCCAATGAGGAGGCCCTGGTCCTCATCGAGGAAGCCATCGTCAAGGCGGGCTACAAGCCCGGCAAGGATGTCTACCTTGGCCTGGACTGCGCCAGCAGCGAGTTCTACAAGGCCAGTAAGTATGAGATCGATGGCCAGAAGAAGACGGGTACCCAGCTCATCAACTACTACGCGGAACTCACCCAGAAACACCCCGTCATCACCATCGAGGACGGCTGCGATGAGAGTGACTGGAAGAACTGGAAGGCCCTGACGGACAAGCTCAACGCCACCACCCAACTGGTGGGCGACGATCTCTTCGTCACCAACCCCGCCATCCTCTCCAGGGGTATCAAAGAGGGCGTGGCCAACGCCATCCTCATCAAGCTGAACCAGATCGGCACGGTCACCGAGACCCTCAAGGCCGTGGACATGGCGCACAAGGCGGGCTACCGAGCCATCATCAGCCACCGCAGCGGCGAGACGGAGGACACCTTCATCGCCGATCTCTCCGTGGCCACCGGCGCAGGTCAGATCAAGACCGGCGCACCCTGCCGCACGGACCGGGTGGCCAAGTACAACCGCCTCCTCCAGATCGAGTGGGAGCTGGGGGCCGCCGCCCGCTACGCCGGTCGCGAAGCATTCAATCGCCTCTAGGACCTCTCGATGAACGCCGGTTGGCTCCTGAAGTCCAGCACCCTCTGGTGGGCCCTGGGGCTTTCCGGTGTCTCGTCCCTTGCCATCCTGTTCGTGTCGCCGGACGGCATCATGAACCTGCGGAAGCGGGAGGCTGAACTCGTCGCCTTCCGTCAGGATCTTGGGGTCAAGGCGCAGCGGAATCTGGAACTGACGGAAGAGGTCAAGCGTCTGGCCGCCAAGGACCCTGAACTGCTCGAGGCCCTGGCTCGACGTCAGGGTTTTGCGAAGCCGGGTGAGACGATCTACACATTCCGGGAACGCAAGAATTAAGAGCCGTCGCAGAAAGAAAAGGAGAGAGCCACACGCTCTCTCCTTTTCTTTTCCCGATTATCGGCTTGCTTCAGCCAAGGCCGAGGGGCTGGGATAGCTTTTGGCAGGCCCCGAAAATCAGAATCGGCTGGGATAAAAAGGATGAAGCAGGATAAAGCAATCAGCGTACAACAATGGTCCACCAAGACGCTCCAGCCCGCCCCGCGAAGCGGGGGCGTCCGGCTTTGCCGGGCGCGTTCCGGAAGGGTGAGCGGGCTTCGGCACGCGCGCGTGCGCAGCCTGCTCACCCTCCTGGAACCAGGGCCGGAGCGCCGATCATTCAGACCAGAGGCTTTTCATCCCCTGTATCCCCTCCATCCCAGCCAGCCTTTGCTTTTCTCTGTGCCCTCTGCCATGAAAGGGGGGACCGCCTGCTCGCTGCGCTCGCGATGTCCCCCCTTTGACCCCCACGTGATGGCCAGGCAAAGCCCGACCATCACGTCTGTGTTCACTCTTTTGAACTTCCTGGCTGAGCAAAGCCGATAATCGGGTTTCTCTTTGGCCGCTGGGGCGCCTACCCCTTCCGGTGCACCTTCTTCACCACGAAGCGGGGACGGTCCCGCACCTCCTGGTAGATGCGACCGATGTACTCCCCCAGCAGTCCGAAGGCCAGGAACTGGGCTCCCACGAAGATGAAGAGGATGGCGAAGAGGGTGAAGACCCCCTCGGCGCTCCCCTCTGGGTGCAGGATCCGATAGATCATCAGGTAGATGCCGAAGCCGATGCCCAGGACGCTGATGAGCACACCGAGCACGCTGAGCATCTGAAGGGGAAGGAGGCTGAAGCTGGTAAGGAGGTCGAACTGGAGGTTGATCAGCTTCCAAAGGCCGTACTTGGATTCGCCGGCAGCGCGCTCGGCGTGGCCCACCGGGACCTCGGCGATGCGCTTGGCAAAGCTGTTGGCCAACGCCGGAATGAAGCTGGAGCGTTCCCGGCACTGGAGCATGGCGTCCACGATCTCGCGGCGGTAGGCCCGCAGCATGCACCCGTAGTCGTTCATCCGGACACCCGTGGTCTTCCGGGTGACAGCGTTGACCAGCTTGCTGGGAAGGGTCCGGAAGAGGCTGTCGTTGTCCGTCCGCCCCTGACGCCATCCCCCCGCCACATCGAATCCCTCATCGATCTTGGCCACCAGCTTGGGGATCTCCTCCGGAGGGTTCTGGAGATCCGCGTCCAGGGTCACGACGACCTGCCCCTGGACCAGGGAGAAGGCCCCAAAGATGGCGCTGTGCTGGCCGTAGTTCCGATTGAACTCCACCACGGAAACCCTGGGCTCTGCTGCGGCGATCTCGGTAAGGATTTCCAGGCTCCGATCGCGGCTGCCGTCATCCGTGAAGATCACCTCCCAGTCGCGTCCAGGGGTGTTGAAGTGGGTCCGAAGGGTCGTGGAGAGCCGCTCCCAAAGGGAGGGAATGTTCTCCTCCTCGTTGTAAATGGGGATGACCACGCTGAGATAAGGCTGGACCATGAAACACTCCGCGCTTTCATTGTAGGCCCAGAGTGACGATAGGATCTAATGCCGATCGGCATGGGACTCCCGTGAGCCGCTTCATCCTGACGAGAGAATGGATTCCGTCCCACCGAGGCATAGAAGATGAGGTGACACGAATCATGCGGCGAGCCATCCTACCCCTCCTGCTGGCCATCACCCCCGCCATGGGGCAGCCTCCAACCTCCGAGCCAGCACCTTTGGACGCAGCGGAAGGCGTGACTGCCACCCCGGAGGAGAAGGCAGTCGTACTGGAAATCAACCGCATCCGGAAGTACCCCAAGGCCTATGCCGACTACCTGAAGGCCTTGAGGAAGTACTTCGATGGCACGCTATGGCGCCTTCCGAACCGCATCCCCATCCGGACCAATGAGGGCGCTGCCGCCCTGGATGAGGCCGTGGCCTTCCTTGAGTCCGTCCCTCCCCGCGAGCCCCTGGCATTCTCAGAGAGCCTTTTCCGCTCAGCCCTGGAGCTGGTGCGCGAGCAGGGCCCCACCGGGCAGACAGGGCACAAAGGCCCCACCGGTTCCACCATGCAGGATCGCATCGCCCGCCAGGGTCCAGTCGGAGTCTGCGGGGAGATCATCAATTACGGGCCAGAGGTGCCCCGCATGACCATGCTCCAGCTGGTCATCGACGATGGCGTACCCGACAGGGGCCACCGCAGGAACATCTTCGACCCAGACTTCAGGATCGCCGGAGCCGCCACCGGATCCCACAAGACCTACGGCACCATGACCGTCGTGGATATGGCCGACGGGTTCAAGGACTGAAGGGGCTCACGCGGAGGCGCGGAGCACGCGGAGACAGGAAGGTAATCCCGCTTTTCCTCCGCGCGCTCCGCGCCTCCGCGTGAAACCCGATCTACTTCGGCGCCAGCTCCCGGCTGCGGGCCCATGCCCGGTAGCGCAGCATCTGTTCAGCCAGGGTCTCCTTGCTCTCCAGACGCACCTCCTTGAGGACCTCGCGACCGTCCTTCTCCTCCACCACCGGAACGAGGGCGGGGAAGACAAAGGCCGTTTCCCGGGGACGACCGATGGCGGCAATGCGAGCCTGGGCATCCTTCTGCCAGTCCGGGTTCACCTGGCTTCCGAATTGTTCGAAGAAGGCCTCTGCTCCGGCACGATCCCCCATGGACTTGAAGGTCTGGAGCTTCTCCAGGATCTCACCCACACCAATGCGAGCCTTCTGGGCGTCCGACACCTGGACATAGAAATGCCCATCCCTCTGGATCACGCTGGTCCCGAAGTCCTTGCCAGGCTGGATCAGGTAGTTCAGGATGGCCTGACCTCCCTGGCGGTGGGCACTGCGCAGGACCCCATCCGTGGCCTCGCCATTGGCCCGCAGCTGCCGGGTGAGGAGCTGGAGGTACATGGCCTGCGTCATGCCGGGCTGATCCGCGACCGTCGCGGCACCGATCTCGGCCAGCTTTGGATCGGCAGCCTGGTAGAGGGCCACAGCCTCAGCTCGGCACTCCTCCAGGGCATTGTAGACACCCCCCAGCTTGACGGAGGGATCCTCGCTCCCCAGGGAGGCATCGGGCTGGCCGCTACCGTGGCCGATGACCTCGTGGAGGTAGACCTGCCAGAGGCGGGCCTGGTCTCCATGCTTCCTGATCAGCTCTTGATCTTCGGGAAGGTAGAAGGCCTCCAGGGTCTTCTGACGAATCTCGGGGCTCTCCGCCAGCATGACATTCTGCAGGACGACGTTCTTGGACCCGTGCAGTTTTCTGAAATCATTGGCGTTTGGAAGGTTGTAGGCCGCTGGGCTAATGGGTCCGGCATCCCCGGTTTCCACGATGGCCTGGACGCTGATGGCAACCGGGGGCTCCACCTTGGCGCGTTTCCAGGCATCCTTCCAGGGCATCTTCCCCTCGAAGTAGAAGGCGTTCTGACTCAGCCGGTCCAGGGGTTCGGAGTCCTGGCGCAAGGAGACGTTGGCCTCAAAGCTGCCCACCACAGCCCGGGGGTCCTTGTAGACCTCATGGAAGCCGTTGAGGAAATCGACAGCGCCCTTGGTCTGCACCCAGGCCACACAGTGTTCCTGGAAGCGGGCCAGATCACCGGTCTCGTAGTAGGCCACCAGCTCATCCACAGCCTTCTTCTGGATGGCGACGGGCTCATAGCGCATCTTCTTGACCTTGACGCCGCCCTTCTCGATCTCCCTCTCCACCATCTCGTTGTCGACGTACTGGGATGCCTTGCGAAGCCAGAAGGCCACGCAGTCCAGCTGCTCCCCGTACACTCCGCCGATCTTGAAGGGCTCGGCCACGGCGCGCTTGCCCTTCCTGGCGAAGCGGACATTGAGGCGGGTCTGGGCCTCCTGGGGCAGGGCCTGGATCTCCTTCAGCGTCAGGCCTGGGTCATAGAGGCCACTGGCACTGGTCTTGATGGGATCCTGTCCCGGGGCCTGATTCACCAGCACCGGCTCCACCTTCAGATCGAAGATGTGGGGCTTGAGCCGCACCAGGACACGCTCCACAGGCTCTCCCTTGGAGAAGTGGAACTGGGCACCCCCCTTCTTGGCCGCCTTCACCGCTTTCTGGAGCTGAGCGAAGTCCAGCTTGGCAGGCACGAACTTGGAGTGGGTCCAGTGTCGATACTGACCGTGGTTGACCCACACCTGCTTGAGATAGTCCTCAATGCCAGCCTTGGTATCGGCGTCCAGTCCTTCCCGGTGGGCGTACAGAACCTCGAAGAGCTCCTTGATGTCCAGGGCGTAACGATGTGTCTGGAGGTAGGCGATATCGTTTCCGGCGATAGCGGCCCGGTACAGGTAGTAGGCGAATTTGCGCTGGTGACCCCTCAGCTTGTCGAAACCCTGGGCGTCCAGACCCAGGACCAGGACCTCACGCCCACCCTCGCCCAGCCGCTCCAGTTCCCGCACCTGCGGCAGGTCTTGCCCCAGGAGGGCGACCCCGGAAGCCAGCAAGAAAACCCAACGATGTTTCATGGTTTCTCCTAGAAGGAAATGGCCACCTAAACCTTAGCCGCTTTCTGCCAGCAGAGGGTATGGGGGATCTCCCTACTCACCGCTCAGCTTCAGACTGGCCAGGGATTCCTTGAGTTTCCGGAGATCGAAGGGCTTCCCCAGACTCGGCAGGGCGTGGGTCTCGAGGAAGGAGCGGGTCTCGGGGTCGAAGGCGTCACCGGTGGTGAAGATGATGCGTTTGGTGATTTCTGGTTTATTCCCGACAAGCCAGTCATAGAGCTGTATCCCGGAGAATCCAGGCATCCGGATGTCTGAGATGACCAGGTCGAACGTCTCGGAGCCCAGGACCCGCACCGCATCCTCGCCCGAGGCGCAGGGGGTCACCCTGTAGCCCCACGACTCCAGAGCATCGGACAGGCATTCAAGAAGGAAGGGCTCGTCGTCCACCACCAGGATGCTCTGGCCCTGGATCCCATTTACCTGGGAGGGAGCCGAGGTTTTTTCGGACATGGGAAGCTCCACGAGGTACGCGTTTCCAATGCCCTGCTGGCTTCTGAGCGAAATACGCCCTCCATGGGATCGGACTACGGCAGCGGCCGCTGCGAGCCCCAGGGACTCGACATCGGAGGCACCGGACAGTTCAAAGACTCTCTCCTTGTCAGCCTCGGCGATGGCCGGACCGGTATCCTGGCTCACCAGTTGAAGGGATTCGCCCACACGCCGGGTCCCGATGCGGACCCGCTTGGTGGCAGACCTGGCCGCCGCATAGACGCTGCTGCGGACGAGATTGAACAGGGCATCCCGCATCTGGTCGCCATCCATGGCGCAATCCGGCAGGATCGGCTCCAGGGAACAGTCCACCACCACACCGGCAGCAGCGGATTCCGATTCCATCCGCTTCACAGCCTCCAGGATCAGGGCGTTCAACCCATGCATCCCCAGCCGCGGGGAGGACGGAGAGAGCACCATCATCAGGGGTTTCAACAGGTTCAGGATCGAATCGATGGAGTGGAGCAGCTTGCCGATCCGCTCCGACTGGGCCGAATTGGCACACTCATCCATGAGCAGCCCCCGCTGCAGGAGAATGGGGCTCAAGCGGTTGGCCAGCTCGTTGAACAGGGGCGGCATGATGCGAGCCAGGGAGGAACTGACCTCAAGTTCGTGCACCTTCCGCTCCAGGAAGCGCTGCTCGCCGATGTCCCGGACCAGGGCCGAGAAGGCCAGCACCTTGTCCTCGGTGCCCCGGATGGGGGCATAGGTGATCGTGCAGGGGAACTCCGTGCCGCTCTTGCGCAGGCGGGTGGTGGGGATGTCCCGGAGAACCCGACCCTGGCCCACCTGGGCGATGACCTGGGCCAACTCGCCGGAACGGTGCTGGGGGGTCAGCTGATGGAAGGTATGTCCCACAATCTCGCTGCGGGTGTACCCGAAGATCTGCTCAGCAGCGGCGTTCCAGGTAAGGATGCGACCGTCGGAGGCGAAGGAGACCACCGCCTCCCCCACGCTCTGGATGAGCCCCTCGAGGTAGCGGCGGGTCTTGATGTTGTCCTGGTTGGCCTTCTCCAGCTGAGCGCAGAGCCCGATCATCTCCTGGTTCTTCTTCTCCAGGGACTCTTTCACCTGCTTGAGCTCAGAGTAGAGGCGGGCCGTCTCCATGTTGGACTTGAGGGCATCCTCCAGCAGTTCCTGTGGATCCGCCACCTTGCCCGGCACAAGTTCGGAAACGCTCACACCGGAATGTCTCAACACCGTGGATTCCGGGGGAACGGCTGCGGGCTCCGTCGAGGGCGGAAGCTCCTGCATGTTGGCCCGGATATTGGAGTCGATGAGATTGAGCATCTCATCGAAATCCTTGATCTTCTTGTCCAGATGGTACTTGCGGAAGGTGCTGCTCACCGTCTCCCGGGCGATGGACATGAAGGTGTCCAGCACGCCCGTCCCCCGGTTGGCCACTGACTCGAAGTAGGGCACGGAGCGGAAGTTGAGGCGCCGGTTCATGACGCCCACCGGCATGGCGTCCGGCAGGTCCCGCTTGTTGTATTGCAGTACGAAGGGGATCTGCTTGATGTTCAGTCGATTGGCATTGAGGTTGTGGTAGAGGTTCGAGAGCGAATCCACATTGTCCTGCATCTTCGCTTCGCTGGAATCCGCCACGAAGACGACGCCATCAGCCCCTCCGAGCACGACCCGTCGGCTGGCGTCGTACTGGACCTGACCGGGCACCGTGTAGATCTGAAGATGGATGGCGTTGCCGTAGATGTAGCCGAGATTGATAGGCAGCAGGTCGAAGAAGAGTGTCCGATCCTCCTGGGTGTTCACGGAAAAGAGCTCACCCCGGTTCGATTCCTGACACATGGCGTGCAGGGCCTGCAGATTGGTCGTCTTTCCCGAAAGCCCGGGACCGTAGTAGACCAATTTCAGCAGGATCTCATTGGCGCGTGTGTTGAACTGAACCATGAGGGTCCATCCATCTAGAGGAGTCACGAATAGCCTAGCAGGAGTTCCGCTGGCCCCCCGGAGGGAAAGCGAGGCCTGTGATAGAATTCGCGGACCTATCCAATCGGTCCCGCGGAGTTACAGCTTGAACACAATGAGCATCCCACAGCACGTCGCCATCATTATGGACGGCAACGGCCGCTGGGCGGCGCAAAGGGGCCTGCCGCGCATCAAGGGGCACAAGGAGGGTGTCCGGATCGCAGAGGAGATCCTGGAGGCCGCCAGCAAGGCTGGTGTCCAGCACCTGAGCCTCTACGCCTTCTCCACGGAGAACTGGAAGCGCCCTGCCCTGGAGGTCATGGGACTCATGGCCATTCTCCGGATGTACCTGCGGATCTTCCTACCAAGGCTCATGGCCAACAACATCCGCTTCCACCACCTGGGGGCCCTGGAAGGGCTTCCCGATGGGGTGCAGCGTGACATCCAGGCCCTTGAAGCCAAGACCGCCGGCAATACCGGCCTGACCTTCCACTTGGCGGTGAACTATGGATCCCGCCTGGAGATCGTCCTGGCCGCCCGCCGCTGCGTCAGGGATGGCCTCTCCCCCGACGAGATCACTGAGGAGAGCCTGGCCGCCCGCCTCTGGACCGCAGGCACCCCCGATGTCGACTTCCTGATCCGCACCTCCGGTGAGCTCCGGATCTCCAACTTCCTCCTCTGGCAGGTGGCGTACGCAGAGATTCACGTCACGGATTGCCTCTGGCCCGACTTCCACGCCGAACGCTTCCGGGAAGCCCTGGATATCTACGCATCCCGCGAACGACGATTCGGGGGCCTCTGATGGAGACCGCATGAGCAGCCAGCCCAACAGGACCCTGGACCGGAAGAACCTCGCCACCCGGGTCGGATCGGCCCTTGTCTTTGCGGTCCTCTTCCTGACCCTCCTCTACTTCGGCGAAAACCAGATCTCCAAGGCCATTTTTCTCGTGGTCGTAGGACTGGCCGCCTGGATGGGGGTGCGGGAAATGAGCGGCATGGGCCGGAAGATGGGCCTGGACCCCTCGGAGGTGGCAGGCACTCTCGGAGCTTGGCTGATCATCGTCCACTTCTTCCTGGTGGGCACGGACGATCCCCTGCCCCTCTGGCTGTCTCTGGCCGTCACCGGGATCCTGATCCACTTCGGCATGCTGCTCTTCCGGAAGAATCCCATCCAGAACGCCCTGCCCAGCCAGGCCCTCACTTGGATGTCGGCCCTCTATCTGGGACTCGGGCTGGGTTTCCAGATGAAGCTCTTCATGTTCAATGCCACCACCCGCAGCAACACCGGGGGGCGCCTCATCCTTGCCCTCTACCTCATCACCTGCCTCGGGGATACCACCGCCTACTTCGTGGGCAGCCTTCTGGGCCGCCATAAGCTGGCCCCCAAGGTGAGCCCCAAGAAGTCATGGGAGGGAGCCCTGGGCAACCTGGCGGGCAATCTCATCGCCGCCTTCATCATCAAGGCCTTCGTCTGCCCCGACTGGAGCGCCATCGATGCCGTGGCCCTGGGCCTGCTGATGGGCATCGTCGGCCAGCTGGGCGACCTGGTGGAAAGCGCCTGGAAGCGGAGCGCCGACGTCAAGGATTCCAACATGGACATGATGGGAATCCCCGGCCACGGCGGCATGCTGGATCGCCTGGACAGCCTGGTCTTCGCCGCACCGGCGCTGTACGCGTATGTGCATTTCGTGCATGGATTGAACTGATGGCTACGGATAGCAAATTGAACAGGTCCATCTTCGTGTGCTTCCCTATTTTCCGTGTGCTTCGTGTTCCCATGCCCCTGAACGCGGTGGAGGCATGAGAAGACTCGCGATCCTCGGCTCCACCGGTTCCATCGGGACCTCCACACTGGATGTGGTGGCCGCCCACCCGGAACAGCTCTCGGTGGTTTCCCTCTCGGCCGGGCGCAACCGCGAACTGGTCCGCGCCCAATGCGAGCGATGGAGACCCTCCTGCGTCTCGGTGGCGGAGGAGGAGGACGCCCGCTGGCTGGCGGCCCAGCTCAGCTACCGGCCCGAGATCCACTGCGGAGCCAAGGGCCTCATGGCCTGCGCCCTCCACCCCGGGGCGGATACCGTCGTCGCCGCCATCGTGGGGGCCGCCGGACTGGCCTCCACCGAAGCCGCCCTCCGGGCCGGACGCCGGGTCTGCGTGGCCAACAAGGAGTCCCTGGTGGTGGGGGGAAGCCTGATGCTGCGGGCCCGGGATGAGGGCCGAGGCGAACTCCTGCCCATCGATTCCGAGCATGCGGCCCTGCATCAGCTCCTGGCGGGGCGCCCTTCGGAGACCATCCGGGAGGTCCGCATCACCGCCAGCGGCGGCCCTTTCCGGGACTGGCCCCTGGAGCGCATCCGGGCCGCCACCGTGGAGGAGGCCCTGAACCATCCCACCTGGAAGATGGGCCCCAAGATCACCATCGATTCCGCCACCCTCATGAACAAGGGCCTGGAGGTCATCGAGGCCGCGGTCCTCTTCGGCCTGAGGCCCGACCAGATCAAGGTGACGGTCCATCCCCAGAGCCAGGTCCACGCCATGGCGGGCTTCACCGACGGGAGCTACCAGCTCCAGGTCTGCGGCAACGACATGAAGCACCCCATCCAGTACGCCCTCCTCTACCCGGACCGGATCCCCGGCCCCGTGCAGCCCTACGACTGGGACCAGATGCGCACCTGGAGCTTCGGCATCCCGGATCTGGAGCGTTTCCCCTGCCTGGCCCTGGCCTACGAGGCCCTGCGGGCCGGGGGCACGGCCCCGGCCATCCTGAACGCGGCCAACGAGGAGTCGGTGGCAGCCTTCCTGGCGGGACGCATCGGCTTCTGGGATATCCCGACCTGCAACCGCGATACCCTTTCCTCCCTGGCCCCGGAACCTGTCCGTTCCCTGGAACAGGTTCTTGAAACGGATCACATGGCCCGCCTGCGCGCCTGCACCTGGATCGAAAAACACACCTGCTGAAGGATTTGAATGAAGCGGTTCCTCCCCTTTGCCCTGTCGCTCCCGGTCTTCCTCTTCGCCCTGGCCATTCCGGGGGTAGGGATCCTGGGCCCCATCGTCCTCATCTGTGGCCTCATCTTCATCCATGAACTTGGGCATTTCCTCATGGCCAAGCGCATGGGGATGCCGGTGGAGGTCTTCTCCTTGGGCTTCGGCCCCCGCCTGGTGGGGTTCAAGTGGAACGAGACCGATGTGCGTCTCTCGATCCTCCCCCTGGGAGGTTACGTCAAGCTCTCGGGCTACAACCCCGAGGAGCCCGACGCCGAGGACCCCCATGGCTTCCTGAAGCAGCCCGCCCGCAAGCGCTTCCTCTTCTATGCCGGGGGCATCCTGGCCAACATCCTGGGCACCTTCGTCCTGCTCTACTGCGTGGGGCTCAGCCAGCTGCGGATCACCGAGGTCCATGCCCAGCCCAGCCCCCTCCTGGTCGAGGAGGTCATCAAGGGGATGCCGGCGGAGAAGGGAGGCCTTCAGGCTGGCGACCAGATCCATGCCCTGGGGGAGCTCCGCTTCCCGGGAGCCACAACCCAGGAAGCCATCACCTACATCCAGAGCCGCCCCGGCCAGAATCTCGCCCTTGAGGTGGAACGGGACGGCAAACCCCTGCGCCTGCAGGTGACCCCCCAGGGAAGCAGCGGAGCAGGCAAACTGGGCATCCAGTTCATGCCTTCCGCCTTCACCACGACGCGCCGCCCCTTCCAGGCCATGGACCCCCTGCGGGCCCTTCCTCTGGCGGCCACCGAAACCGCCCGTTCGGCGGGGGCCATCCTCCACTCCCTATGGCAGCTGGTCAGCGGCCAGGCCAGCGTCAAGCAGGTTGGGGGCCCCATCGCCATCATCAAGGCCGGGAGCCGGGCCGCCAAGACCGGCTGGGAGAACTACCTCCTGCTGACGGCCTTCATCTCCATGAACCTGGCCATCTTCAACGCCCTCCCCATCCCCTTCCTGGACGGCGGCCACATGCTCATCCTCATCATCGAGAAGCTGCGGCGGCGGGATCTCTCCCTGGTCTTCAAGGAGCGGATCCTTACCGTGGGCTTCTTCATCCTCATCGGCCTCATGGCCCTGGTGCTGGGGCTGGACCTCTGGCGCCTCAAACATTAGGAGTACGTGCATGCGATTCAGCCTCCTCTGCCTCTCCCTCTGCGCCCTGACCCTGCCTTCCTGCGCCAGGAGTGGCGAGAAGGCCAAGGCCCCGGCCGCGGTCGAAGCCCCCACGGCCCACCCCCCGGTGCCCACCACCAAGCCCCGGGTGAAGTTCATGACCAGCTATGGCCCCATCGTCGTGGAACTGGAGCCCGCCCTGGCCCCGGCCACCGTGGCCAACTTCCTGCGCTACGTGAAGGAGGGCCACTACGCCGGGACGATCTTCCACCGCGTCATCCCCGGCTTCATGATCCAGGGGGGCGGCTTCACCGAGGACATGGCCGAGAAGTCCAGCCATGAGCCCATCCAGAATGAGGCTCCATCCACCTCCAAGGGCGGCCTCAGGAACACCCGCGGGACCATCGCCATGGCCCGCACCGGAGAGCCCCACAGCGCCACCGCCCAGTTCTACATCAACACCGTGGACAACCCGGCCCTGGACTACAAGGCGTCCACCGGGTCTGGCTACGGCTACTGTGCCTTCGGCCGCGTGGTGGAGGGCATGGAGGCGGTGGACAAGATCGAGAAGGTCCGCACGGGTTGGCGCCAGGGGATGCAGGATGTCCCCGAATACGCCATGAGGATCAAGGCCGCCGAGCTGCTGCCCGAAAAGTAGGGCGTGAGCCCCTTCGATCTCCTCGTCATCGGTTCCGGCCCCGGCGGCACCAGCGCCGCCCTCCGGGGGGCCCAGCTCGGCCTGAAGGTCGCCCTGGTGGAGCGGGATCCCGCTGGTATGGGCGGCACCTGCCTGCGGCGGGGCTGCATCCCCGCCAAGACCTGGCTGGAATCCGCCCGACGCCTGGAACAGGCCCGGGACCTGAAGGAGTTCGGCATCCTGGGCTCAGAGCCCAAGGCCCTGCAGCCTGACCTGGAAGCGATCGTGGCCCGGAAGGACCGGATGGTGCTCCGGGGCGCCAAGGGCATCGAGTTCCTCATGAAGCAGCACGGCGTGGTGGTGCTCCAGGGCAGCGCCCGCCTCCTGGGGCAGGGCAGGGTGGCCCTGGGCGAAGATGCCCTTGGCGCCAAACGGATCATACTGGCCACCGGCAGCCGCCCCAAGCTCCTGCCGGGCTTGAAGCTCGATGGCCAGCGCATCCTCACCAGTGACCAGCTCCTGGACCTGCGGGAACTGCCCTCCCATCTGGTGATCCTCGGGGCAGGGGCCATCGGTGTGGAGTTCGCCTCCATCTTCGCCCGCCTTGGCTCCAGGGTCACCCTGGTGGAGGCCCTGGGTAGTATCCTCCCCGCTGAAGACGCCGATATCGGCCGCGAACTGGCCAAGCTCCTGGCACGAAGGCACCCCATGGACATCCGGGTGGGTACGCGGATGCTTCATGCCGAGCTTCGCGACGGGCAGGTGATCTGCCAACTCGAAGGTGCCAAGCCGGGCGAGCTCCAGGCCAGCCACCTCTTGGTGGCCGTGGGCCGCACCCCGGCCACGGAGGACCTTGGATTGGAGAACACCCGGGTCCGGCTGGAGCGGGGCTTCATCCGGACCAGCCCCTGCATGGAAACAGGTGAGCCCGGCCTCTGCGCCATCGGGGATCTGGTGGCTACCCCCATGCTGGCCCATGTGGCCTCCGCAGAGGGCATCCTGGCGGTTTCCCAGGGCGCCCCCCTCGACTATGACCGGGTCCCCAGCTGCACCTACGGCGACCCTGAGACCGGATGCGTCGGCCCCAGCGAGGCCCAGGCCCGGGAACCTGGCCTCGGGGTCCTGACCGGCAGCGCCACCTTCCTGCCCATCCTGAAGGCCCATATCGCGGGAGAGCCCTACGGCTTCGTCAAGGTCGTGGCCGATGCCGGGGACCGCCGCATCCTGGGTGTCCACATTCTCGGTCCCCAGGCCACCGAGCTGGTGGCCATCGGCGGGGCCCTCCTGGGGAAAACGCTCGAGGAGGCCCTTAACCAGATCTATCCCCACCCGAGCCTGTGCGAAACCCTGCCGGAAGCCCTGCGGGTGGCCCTATCCAGGAGTCTCGGCTGAAATCGGGACACCTACGCCACAGCCCTCCTCCGGACCTCGGCCAGCACGCCCAGCAGGACCTCCACCTGGGGGGGATTGAAGACTCCCTCCACTCCCATGTGATTGATGTCCGTGTATGGGGACTCGTACAGCAGCGATGGCTCCATGGCCCCGTGTTCGGTGAGATGGTCGATCACCATCTCCAGGAAGTCGATCTGGTCGCCATTGAGCGTCGAGCCTTGGAGGAACTCCGCAAAGGCCGTCTTGGCGGCGGCGCGGTCCAGGCCAATGAGGGAGCGCACGAAAAGCCCCAGGCCGTGGCTTTCCTGCTTGGCCTTCTCCAGCTCGGCTTCGTTGCCGAGCCCGGCCTCCCTCAGCATGCGTTCCAGCTCACCCAGATCCATCGGGGTCAGGGGTTCGTTCATGCGAAGGCGGTGGATCGTGAGGTGGTTCCCATGGGCCAGGAGGAATTGGCGGGCCTTGGCGCGGAATCGCTCCATGTTGACGCCCATGGGGACATAAAGGGGCTCGGAAATGCTCTCCTCGCCCAGCTCATCCTCGAAGTCCGTATAGAGCACCTTCCGGTCCACCCGATCAATGAACTTCACGAGTTCCCGCAGCTTGAGCCGGGCTGACTCCAGGAGGGGCAAGGTCAGCCCCTCCCACCACAAGTCGGAGGCGATGTCGTGGACCAACTCCATATGCGCCGCCACCATGGGGATCGTGCCCTTCTGGGAGAGGGCGTTGGCGATGGACACCAGTTGGTTCTGAAGCCGCTCCCAGTCGGTGTCCTTGCGCAGCAGGGCGAGCTGGAGCTTCAGGGCCAGGAGATCGAAGCGCCTGGCCTCCTCGCCCCCCTCGTCTATTCCCGTGGGGAGGCCCCCCAGGATGCCCACAGCTTCGGGCCTTTCCAGGACAGAGGTGGCGGTCCATGCCTCTGGCTTGGCGAAGTGCTCCACCAGCTCCAGGTGAGGCCGGACCAGGAATGAGTCGGGATTGAGCGCGGTCACATGCTGATGCAATCGTTGGGCGGTTTCATCCCGAAGGGTCCAATGGTCCTCGTCCCCAACTTCGCAGGCCCGTTCCCCCAGGGCCCTGTCCAGACCCAACACCAGCTCGGTCCTGGCCCGGAAGACCTGCTGCCCCAGGCTCTCCGGCAGGGGCGAGGGCTTGGGGTTGGGATTCTGCCGGAAGAACTCGAAGTTCTCGAAGAAGTCGAAAATCAGGAAATGACTCTTGTCCCGTCCTGGGCCGAAAAGATCAGGGCAGAGGCGCGTGCCCCGCCCGATCATCTGCCAGAACTTGGTTCTGGACCGCACCGGTTTGAAGAAGACCAGGTTCAGGACCTCTGGCACATCGATGCCCGTATCCAGCATGTCCACCGACACCGCGATGTGGGGCGCCTGGTTGAGCTTGGAAAAATCGTCGATGAGGGTCTGGGCGTAGTTGACCTTGAAATCGATGACCCGGGCAAAGTGCCCCTTCAGGTGGGGGAAAAGGGTGTCGAAGCGCTCCACGATGAACTCGGCGTGGTCGTGGTTCCGGGCGAAGACGATGGTCTTGCCGAGGCGGTCGCCCCCCTCCACCTTGAGCCCATGCTTCATGACATGACCCAGGACCTTGTCCACGGTGTCCGCGTTGAAGAGCCAGTTATGCAGGGCGCTTCCCGGGACGGCATCCGGCACCTCGCCGTCCTCCCAGTCCAGGGCATCCCACTCGGCCTGCTCTTCCTCGGGAAGCTGGTCGTACTGGATCCCCTCCCGGTGGAACTTCAGGGGGACTTCCCGGCTCCGGTATTCCACCAGATGGCCATCCCGGATGGCCTCGTCCAGCTCATAGACATCCGTGGGCACCCCCTTCTCCAGATCGAAGAGCCCATAGGTGTCCCGGTCCACCTCGTCCCGGGGGGTGGCCGTGAGGCCCACCAGATAGCTGTCGAAGTAGCGGAAGATGGCGCGGTAACGCTGATACACGCTCCGGTGGGCCTCGTCGATGATGATGAGGTCGAAATGCCCCGGCCCGAAGCGCCGCTGCCCCTCGGAGACCTCGTCGATCAGGCCCATCAGGGTGGGATAGGTGGAGACGTAGATCCGCCCCTCCGTGCCCTTGTCCGTCACCAGGTTCACCGGGTTGTTCTCGGGCAGGAACTTCTTGAAGGCGTTGACCGCCTGGTTCACCAGGGCCACCCGGTCCGCCAGGAAGAGGATCCGCTTGGCCCAGTTGCAGCGCATCAGGAGGTCGCACAGGGCGATCACGGTGCGGGTCTTCCCTGCGCCGGTCGCCATGACCACCAGGGCCTTGCGCTGGTTGTCCTTCTCGAAGGTCTCGCCGATGCGGCGGATGGCCCGGAGCTGGTAAGAACGCCCGACGATCGTGGTGTCGATCTCTGCCTCTCCCAGGGGCTTGCGGCTGCTGCGGCGCTGAATGGCCAGCTCCAGCTCGGAACGGGTCAGGAAGCCCTGGAGCTCGCGGGGAGGGTACAGGGCATCGTCCCAGATCCAGTGCTTGTACCCGTTGGTGTAGAAGATGAGCGGGCGCTGGCCGAACATCTGCTCCAACCCGTCCGCGTAGAGCTTGGCCTGCTGCTTTCCCTCCTGGGGGCTCTTGGAGCTGCGCTTGGCCTCCACCACCCCCAGGGGCTTGCCATCGCTGCCCCAGAGGACGTAATCCGCATAGCCCACCCCCGATGCGTTGGGGAAGGGCCGGATTTCGAACTCCCGGTCCCGCGCCTGATCCAGGGGCCACCCGGCCTCCTTCAACAGCAGGTCGATGATGGTCGCCCGGGTAGCCGCCTCCGAGTAGTCATGGGTGTCGGGCAGAGCCTGGTTCTGGGCCTTGATCTGGGCGATCTCGGCCTGAAGCCGGACCAGTTCCTCGTCCACCTCCGCCTTGGCCTTCCGGGAAGCGGCCAGGGCCTCGTCCTTCGCCTCCAGTTCCTGGTTCAGGCGCTGCAACTGGGTCAGGGATCGGACTGTCGCATCGGCCACCGGGGGCGGCAGTTCACCGGCCCTAAAAACCAAGTCCTCCGAGGGGCGCTGCTTCCGGGCATAGGTCCGTGCCAGCCAGAAGCCCAGATGGAAGAGATCGCGAACCGCCGCGACCGAATCCTCCACCCGCACCGGCTTGGTGCTGTGCACCGCCATATTCCCCAGATCCTTGATGAGCTTGGCCTTGGCCACCAGCCGGGCCTCCAGTAGGGACTGGAAACTGGGCTCATAGATCAGGGCGCTCAGGTGCTCCTGGTAGGGCTTCCGCAGGCTCCCATCGTGCTCATAGAGCCAGGTCACCATCAGCTCCAGGGTCCGCCGGGCGTAGAAGCAGGCAGTTCGCGGATCCCCCATGGCCAGGGACTCGGCCTTGAGGGCGGAGGCCGCGATCTGGGGCCATTCGGGCTGGAGGAAGGCGAAGTGGGTCATGGCTCCTCAGCGCTCCCCAAGGCGGTGGCGATCAAGGTCGATGAAACTGGAATCACTTTTTCGGGTTTGGATGGGATGTGATTCCAATATCGCATTTTCTGTGAATAGTGAATTTGTCGATCTGGAATCGAAATGATATCGCCCAGCACGGTCTGATTCAGCGAACTTGAGCGATATCCTCATGGCTTGATCCGGTACTTGCGGCCCCGGTTGAGTCCGGTTGCATCGAGGTGGCCCTGGATCGCGAGTTCGTCGATCATGCGTTTCACCTGGGTGCGGGGGATCTCGGAACCGATCCGCGCATGGATCTGGCCGATGCCAGAGTCCGGGTACCGTTTGATGTCCTCCAGGATGAGCGCCCGGAGGCGGTGGGGTTCGATGCGGACCAGGGTGGTGTGGGGTTCCACTTCCAGGGTGCTCAGGACTTTGGGCGGCACAAAGTAGCGTGTGGCCTTGGTCCGTCCCGTAGTCTCCACCAAACGCAAACCCTCCAGTCGCCCCAACCAGGGCTTCAGAGCCTCAGCAGCCCCCAGTTCCAGCCGGGCGCACAATTCCTGGGCCGTCAGGCCATCCGAAAGGGCCAGGGTGCCCAGGGTGATCTTCTCCTTCTGGGAAAGCTGGAAGGCCTGGTCTGCGCGGGTCATCAAGCCGATCAGTTCCGGCTTGAGAATGCGCCTCTGGACCATCACCATCACGCTGTCTGCCCCCTCGCTGGGCACGGGCACGGGCTTGCCCTGGCCCAGGAGGATTTCGTACATCAGATCGAAGCCCGAGCCTTCCCGCTCCATCAGGTTCAGGTCGTGGAAGATCCTGGCCAGCTCATCGTTCCGGCGCACCGACTTGTGGAGGATGTTACCCGGCGTCACCCCGATGGGAAGGCGTCCCGGATTCACCACTTCCAGGCGGTCCGGGTAGAAGTTCAGGAAGATGTCCCCGCGCTGGGTGTAGGGGCGGTGCACCAGGGCATTCACCAGGAGCTCCCGCACCACCGCCTCGTCGAACATGGGCACCGATACGGGGAACAACCCCTCCCGCAGCTCGTAGCGCTCCTGGAATTCGGGGATCCCATGCCAGACCGCATCCACCAGCTCCATGGGGGTGAGTTCGTGTTCATCCCACACCCACTTGTTGACCCGCTGCCCCGTTTCGTCGAATTTCAGGGCCTGCACCACCGGGGCCGTTCCCAGGCGCACCCGGTCTGCCCGGCGCCCCACGCAAAGCACTCCCAGGTGGGTCAATTGGTCGCCATCCACCAGAAGGTAGTGCTCCAGCAATTCCTCGTCGGTCTTGGCCTTGACCGAGGCCTTGACCCGCTCGGAGGCCCTGAGGCGGGCGATGAGGGAAGCCAGCTTTTCCGGGTCCAGCCGATGGCGGGGCACGCCGGAGGGGAGGGTCTCCCAGGGCACCGAGGACCTGTCCGTGGCCAGGCGCAGCACCTCGTCGCCCACCACCGGCACCGAGTTGTCCCCCACGCGGATGAAGAAGCGGCCATCCGAGGTGGAAGGCACCGCGATGGACCTGGGAATGAGCAGTTCCAGATACTCAGCCCCATTGGGGGCTACGCGGATTTCCGGAATGAGCTCCAGATTCACGGTGCGTTCCCGAAGCCGCTTCCGCACCTTGTCGGGCAGCGCCCGGTCCAGGATCTGACCCGGGGGCGGGAACTCCTGGCCGTCCTCGATGCCGATGAGCAGCTTCCCGCCCCGGGCCGCTGCGAAGGCCACGGCGTCCTTGGCCAATTCATCCCAGTCCGCCGTCTTCCCCGTGACCGTGCGGAGCGACTTCCGATCGTAGTCCTGGGATTCGAGGGGGATCATGCTTCAAAGGTCCTTAAGGCTATGAATTTCGTCATGGATTTTCCCGAGGGGGATGTTGTGGATGGTCCAGTTATACCCAGGTTGGAGGCGCTGTGTCACAGCTCACCACGGAAGGCGCGATGCTGGAGGGAGGCGAAGAGGGAGTCGAGGTGTAGCGCCGATGTGTGATAGGGGATAGCAAGCTGATCGACAGCCATCATAAGGGCTACAAATCGCCGTTGCTCGGCCATGGGGGGAACTAGCACTGGCAGTTCACGGATCTGTCCTTGAAACAAATTGGCTTGACTGGATGCATTGGCGCGCTTTTCCATCCGCGCCCTTAACGCAGGTGTGCGCAGGTAATGCTCAAGGAATTTATTGTGAATGACCGAACTCCGTGGCCGCACTAGTGCTGCGCTCCGAACAAGGGAAAAAGGTTCGTCCACTTCGACCGATGCAACACGTCCTATCGACCCTGAACAGGAGATCAATACATCTCCGCGGGATGGATTGCACCTGCGTTTGATGCGTTCATGCTCAGACTGCGGAATATAGTCGACATTGCCGAAATCGATGAAACCGTCCCGAATATTTCTTGCCGAAAGAAGTTTGATTCCTTCACTTGACCGGAGTGGAGTCAGGTGTTCCCCATCTGTTACTTGTTCGGCAACCTCGGCAATGGTGGATATGGGCCATTTCCTCAGATTAAGAGCCGGGTCGCCAAACATCTCAATGAAGATGCTCTGGGCGAGTGTGTCGAGCTTGGCGAGGGCGGCACGGCGCTTGGCGCGCAGGGCCTCGGCCTGATCGAGGATCGCCGCGATGCGGCGCTGCTCGGGGAGGGGGGGGATTACGACATCGATCCTCTTCAAGTGCTTGAAGTGGCGGTCATAGCCTGCATCAATCAGCTCGACATTGCATAAGAAGTGGAAAAGGTATTTCTCGTCTGCTTCAACTTTGGGCCGCAGAACCTTGACGCCATCAGCTCCTATGCAGAACGGGAAGTCGATGAACTTGAAGCAGCGAGTGTGATCGCCAAAAACGATCGCAGGCAAGTGGGTCTTGCATAGTCTTGTCGGGTCGTTCCCATAACCTGCAACCAGGGCCTTCCCCTGGTCTACGACTGGGAACTGCCCGGAGACTAGAAACTCACTTTGAGGGGTTTTCAGGTTTCCGGCAGAAACGTCCTCAATCGCTTCGGTGAAGGGGAAAACTTTCCAGCCGTGCTTCATCCCAGCATCCCCTCCAGCTCAACCATCCCCCGCTGGATCTCCTCCTCCAACTGCTTCAGCTCCGCCAGGATCGCCTTGGGGCTCTGGTGCTCCACCACCTCATGCACCACCTCCTTGTAGCGGTTGAGGCTGAGGTCGTAGCCCTGGGCGGCCAGCTCGGCCTTGGGCACGCAGAAGCTCTGGGCTGTGCGGGGATTCTCCCGCTCGCTGCTGCTGCGCTTCGCCCACCGCGCCAGGACATCGGGGAGGTTGTTCTTGGCGTGTTCCTCTCCGCTGAGCCCCGTGGCCAGGGCCCCCAGTTTCTCCTCGGGCAGGAGGGGGTTGCGCTTGTCATCCAGGCTCCAGCCATCGGCCTGCATGTCGTAGAACCAGACCTGGTCCGTGCCGCCGCTGTTGGTCTTGGTGAAGATGAGAATCCCGCAGCTCACCCCCGCGTAGGGCCGGAAGACCCCGCCGGGGAGGCTGATGACAGCCTCCAACTTCTGCTCCTCCACCAGCTTCTGCCGCAGGGTCTTGTGGGCCTTGCTGCTGCCGAAGAGGACCCCATCGGGAACGATGACCGCCGCCCGACCGCCGGGCTTGAGGAGGCGGAGGAAGAGGGCCAGGAAGAGCAGTTCGGTCTTCTTGGTCTTCACGATGGCCAGCAGATCTTTTGCGGTGCCCTCGTAGTCCAGGCTCCCGGCGAAGGGGGGATTGGCCAGCACCAGGGTGTATTTCTCGTCCTCCCCGGCGTGGTCCTGGCTGAGGCTGTCCCGGTAGACCACCTCGGGGTTCTCCACGCCATGGAGCAGCAGGTTCATGCTGCCGATGCGGAGCATGGTGTTGTCGAAGTCGAAGCCGTGGAAGAGCCGGTGGTGGAAGTGCTCCCGTGATTTGGGGTCCCGCAGGATCTCCGGGTGCCGCTGCCGCAGGTACTCGCCCACCGCCACCAGGAAGCCGCAGGTGCCCGCCGCCGGATCCACTACCAAATCGGTGGGCTTGGGCTCCATCAGCTCCACCATGAGCTGGATGATGTGGCGGGGCGTGCGGAACTGGCCGTTCTGCCCGGCGCTGGCGATCTTGCCCAGCATGTACTCGTAGAGGTCGCCCTTGGTATCCCGGTCCTCCATGGGCACCTTGTCGATCATGTCCACCACCTTGGCCAGCAGGTCGGCCTTGGGGATGGTAAAGCGGGCGTCCTTCATGTGGTGGGCGTAGGTGCTGTCGTCCCCCCCGATCTGCTGGAGGAAGGGGAAGACGTGGTCCGCGACCACGCCGAACATCTCCCGGGCCTCGAAGTGCTTGAAGTGTGACCAGCGCAGGTCCGCGTAAGGGCGCCCTTTGGGATCCTTGCCCTCCGGGAAGACGCTCCGCTCCATGGGCTTGCCCAGGCGGTTCGCCTTGAGCTCCTCCACCGTGTGCAGCTCGTCCAGGCGCCGCAGGAAGAGCAGGTAGGTGATCTGTTCGATGACCTCCAGCGGGTTGCTGATCCCCCCGGTCCAGAAGGCGTTCCAGATGGCATCGACTTGATTGCGGATTTCACCGGTGAGCATGCAGCGTAACCTCAGGCGTGGTGCGGATTGGAAGAGATCATTGTGGCATGCCCATCCCGTGGCAGGCCGACTCCCGATGTCTCCAGACTATCCGCAGGCCACAGGACAGCGCCTGACGTGCCTCATGGGATGCGCGCGAGGGCGTCTGCCCGCACGAAACACCCTGGCTAGGCCCTTTGAACTACTCCAGCAAATCCTCCAGCGTGCTGTTGAAACCCTCGTCCAAGGCGTAGGGCTTGATCAGAAGCTGGCTCACCCCCACTCGGTGGGCGGCGATGACCGTGCCCCGGGAAACCTCCTCGGCGGCCATTACGATGGGGGGAAGCTCATGGAACTCGTCCCGGAGCGAACGCACCTCCTCCAGGAGATCAAGGAAACTGGCGTCGCAATCCAGGAGCAGGAGCCCCAGGTTCGGCTGCCGAAGCAGCTCCCGCAGTTCCCCCAGGCCCAGGGCCATGAAGACCCGGCCATAGCCCTGGGCATCCATGAAAGCCGATAGTTCGTCGGCGTGTTCCTGGGTGGAAACCAGGACCACCACCGCCCGGGAGCGCTTCTTGAGACGGACAAGGGCATTATTCCGAGGAGGAGCGACCACTTCGGTGGTGTTTACGGCTGTGGGCTCGGGAGCGGCCTCAATCACCGCAGGGGGCAGAGGCTTGGGAGGGTGTTCCTCATGCCCTGGGACTTGCCGGGGCCTGGGGGTTTCCGGGAGGAGGCTCTCTCCGACAGCTTCCTGCCGCCGACGTGTTTTTGGGGGTAGCGTGGAGGGCACACTCGCGCAGCGGGAGGAAACCAGGTTGCGGATCATGGCCGCCAGATCAGCCCGGGGTTTCTCGAAGGCCAAGCCCACCACCAGCCCGCCTGCGGTGCTCTCCAGATAGGCGACCTTACCCGCCAGCTCCATGGCGGCGGTACATTTCGGGACCTTGTTCAGCTTCAGGAGCATGAAGGGGTGCCCCACGGGCAGCAGGGCCTCCCCCAGGGGCAGACGCTTCTCATCCTTGATGTTGATGGCCTTTTCAACCCGGACCCGGCATCCCCCCTCGGAGATGTTCTCCAGAAGGCCGGAAAGCCCGACGCCCTCGAAGATGCTGGAGAGGGCCGTCAGGGTGGCCCCTTCCTTCGGATTCAGGCGGGCACGGGGTGAGGCGCGGCGCTCCATGAGCTCGATGGCCTCGGGGAGTTCCAGGACCATTGCCCCGGAGCGCACCTCCGTGGCCTTGGTGGAGACCCCCACCCTCAGGGCATCGGCCATGAACACAAGATCGATCCGGGACCCCTTTTCGGCCCCCACGAGGGGCCCCCCCATCTGGAGGGTCAGGGTGCCCTCTCCCTCATTGATCCCCTGGATGGTGGCGGAAGCGGACTTCTTGCGGGCGTCCAGCACCGTGATCGGCGCACGGACCCGCTGAGCGTCCTCAAGGTAGGCGAGGACGGTCTCGGACGCGTCCCCACCCTTTTTCTCTTTGCCAAAGCCAAACAAGGCCATGCAGCACCCAACAGGAATTTTCCGCGCCGGATCGACGGAATGGAGTATTGGCCCCATTCTATAGCACCGGTCCTTCTCCGCTATCCTGTTCTTTGCACCACATTGAGGAATGCTTCACTCCATGACCGAAAACCCCGACCGCTGTTATCTTCTGGCCCACGTTGGGCCCCACGACCGAGAACACGATGTCGAGGAGCACCTCAAGGAACTGGCGGAACTGACCCGAGCCTGCGGCATGGTGGCCGTGGGGCAGCAGCACCTGAAGCGTCCCAAGCTGGAAGCCCGGACCTTCTTCGGCAAGGGGCAGCTGGAGGGCGCCGCCGCCCATGCCCGGCAGCTGGGGGCCACCATGCTGCTCTGCGACGACGAGCTCTCCGGCAGCCAGGTCCGCAACATCGAGAAGGCCACGGGCATGAGCTGCATGGATCGCACGGGCCTCATCCTGGCCATCTTCGAACAGCGTGCCCAGACCCGGGAGGCCAAGGCCCAGGTGGAGCTGGCCCGTTATGAATATGAGCTGCCCCGCCTCAAGGGGGCCTGGACCCACCTTGAGCGCCAGGTGGGCGGTGTCGGTGTCCGGGGCGGCCCCGGCGAGACCCAGATCGAGGTGGACCGGCGCATGACCCGCCTGCGCATCAGCCAGCTCAAGCGGGAGCTGGAGCATCTGGAGCGGGTCCGGGAGACCCAGCGATCGGGCAGGGCCCCTGGAATCCCCCGGGTCTGCCTGGTGGGCTACACCAACGCGGGCAAGACCAGCCTGCTCAAGGCCCTCACCGGCGAGGGCGAGCCCAGGGACATGCTCTTCGCCACCCTGGACACCACCACCCGCAAGGCCTGGCTTGGACACGACCCCGAGACGGGCATGCCCCGCCATGTCCTGGTATCCGATACCGTGGGCTTCATCCGGAAGCTGCCCCACCAGCTGGTGGCCGCCTTCCGCTCCACCCTCGGCGAGGTCCGCACCGCCGAAGCCCTCCTGGTCGTCGCCGACGCCGCCAGCCCCGAGCTGGAGGATCACCTCAAAGTCGTGGGGGATACCCTCGCGGAGATCGGCTGCGGGGATCTGCCCCGCCTGCTCATCCTGAACCAGATCGACCGCATGACCCGTCCCCAGCGCCTGGATCTCAAGCGCCTCCACCCCAGCGCAGCCTTCACCTGCGCCCTCACAGGGGACGGCATCGACGATGTCCGGGGCTGGCTCATGGAGTTGATCCCCGGGCCTCCCCAGCCCCGGGAGCTGGAGGAGTGGGAAAAGCCCCAGTAGGGCCTCTGCATGGATGGCTTCCGGCCATTGCGGGAGGGGAACCCATATCTATTTATCAACAATGATCACAACACATCCAAGACCGCCACATACTGAAACAAAGTCGATCTCATTCTTATTGAATATTTTTTAAATTTATCAATCACATCGATTGCAGCCATCCCGAGTCTGGAACAGGGGGGCCCAGAGCGGAGCCTTCCCCTAGTGTTGTATATTTATAATATATAGCAAGTTGCCACACACCGCGCCAATCAAACAGTTCAACCCGATTTTTTATGAGCTGGTGTTTGACGGCGCCTGGACATTAGAGTCCAATAATCGTTGGCATTCATCTGCTACCGGAGTTCGAACATGGATAGGTTCCAGCTTCTGAAGGCCTGCGGTCTCTCATTGGGAGCGGGTCTCCTGGCGGCAAAACCTGTCCTGCCAAGTGACAGCAAGGAGCCTCTGCCACGCTTCCGTCCGGGAGCAGACGGCCAGATCCTGACCTCGCCAAGTGAAGGAAAGTCCTGGACCCGCCACGCCAGCTTCGGCCCCGATTACGAAGTGCTTCGGGTGCGCCAGGAAAGAGAGGGGGTCTTCGCCGACCTGAAGTTCCAGGGCAGGCATGATATCCGGCTGCGTTTGGATGCGAACGGACGGGACTGGAAGGCCCTGTGACCACGGGACCCCTTCTGGGATTCCGTCCCATCCAAGACGACGACCTGCCCTTCCTCGCGGAGCTGTATGCCTCGGCCCGGGCCGATGAGATGAGCCAGGTCTCCTGGAGCCCCGAGACCGTCCGGGCCTTTCTCCTGGACCAGTTCCGCCTCCAGCACCACCACTATCAGACCCACTACCCGGGTGCCGCCTTTGAGCTGGCCCTCGTGGACGGTATTCCCGCCGGGCGGCGCTACGTGGCCCGCTGGCCCAAGGAAATCCGCCTGATGGACCTGGCCCTCCTGCCCTCCTTCAGGGGCCAGGGCCTGGGGCGGCAGATGCTGGTGGAGCTCCTGAAGGAATCCGATCGCACAGGATTGCCCCTCAGCCTGCATGTCGAGCTGAACAATCCCGTCCTGGCCTGGTACCAGCGCCTCGGTTTCGAGGCCGTAGGCACCCACGGCATCAACCTGCGGATGGAACGCCAGCCCCTATGCCCAGGAGTGACCCCATGACCCCTGACCAGTTCCGACCTTGGCTGGGCACAGGCTTCGAGGTCCAGGAAGGCCCTTGCGTCCTCACGCTTGAAGCGGTGGAGGTCTTCGAGACCTCAGCCACAGAAGGTTTCTCCCTGCGCTTCACGGGGCCCCGTTCCCCGCTGCTCCCCCAGGGGACCAAGCGCTTGACCCATGCCGGGCTGGATCCACTGGACCTCTTTCTGGTGCCCGTGCAGGACCCCCGACCAGAGGTCTACACCTATGAGGCCATCTTCAACCGCCTGAGGTCCGCCCCCCAGGCACCTGCAAATGGAGGTGCCTGATGGCCCAACCCTATGTCGGGGAAATCCGGATCTTCGCCGGCAACTTCGCTCCCGCTGGCTGGATGTTCTGCGAAGGCCAGCTCCTGCCCATTTCCGAGTACGAGACCCTCTTCAACCTCATAGGCACCACCTACGGGGGCGATGGGCAAAGCACCTTCGCCCTGCCGGATCTGAGGGGTCGCCTCCCCCTCCACTTCGGGAACGGCTTCACCCTCGCTGAAACCGGCGGGACGGAGACGGTCACCCTCACCACCCCCCAGATCCCGGCACACAGCCACACCCTGCTCGCCACGGACGCCAGAGGGGGCCTGAGCTCCCCCACGGATCACCGGCTCGCCGCGTCACCCATCTACTCCGACGGCACGGGGAACACCTTCAGCATGGATGCCCGCTCGGTGACCAGCATCGGTGGATCCCAGCCCCACAGCAACTTCCAGCCGTATCTCTGCGTGGATTTCATCATCTCGCTCTTCGGCATCTTCCCCAGTCAGACCTGAAAGGCGTTCCGATGGCTGAACCCTTCCTCGCGGAAACCCGCATCTTCAGTTTCGCCTTCGCCCCCAAGGGCTGGGCCACCTGCGATGGCCAACTCCTGCCCATCAACCAGAACCAGGCCCTCTTCTCCCTCTTGGGCACCACGTACGGCGGAGATGGCCGGGTCAACTTCGCCCTGCCGGATCTGCGGGGCAGGGTCCCCATGCATACGGGAAACGGCCACACCCAGGGCGAGCGGGGCGGCGAACAGGCCCATACCCTCAGCCAGGCGGAACTCCCGGCCCACACCCACCTCCTCCAGGGGGCAGAACTCTCCCCCAGCATCAGCACCGGGGGCATGCTCCCCCAGACCCCCCGCTACGCCAGTGAGCTCTCCTCCGTGGCCCTGGCGGCAGGCAGCCTCACCAGCCAGGGGGGATCCCAGGCCCACCTGAACATGCAGCCCTTTCTCACCCTGAACTTCTGCATCGCCCTCCAGGGCATCTTCCCGAGCCAGAGCTAGCCATGGCAGACCCTTTCGTAGCCGAAATCCGCATCTTCAATTTCAACTTCGCGCCCACGGGCTGGGCCTTCTGCGATGGCCAGCTCCTGCCCCTCAGCCAGAACACGGCCCTTTTCTCCCTTCTGGGCACCTTCTATGGCGGTGACGGCAAGTCCACTTACGCTCTGCCGGATCTCCAGGGCAGAGCCCCCATGCACCCAGGCCAGGGGCCGGGCCTGAGCCTGCATGGCCTCGGCGAGACGAGCGGGTCTGACACCGTGACCCTGCTCCAATCCGAGATCCCCAGCCACACCCACAGCCTCCAGGCCAAGGACGAGGGGAATACCTTCCTGCCCCAGGGGCATTACCTGGCCTCTGTGCCGGGCAAAACGGTTCTGGGGGTGGCCAAGCCCCAGCCCCCGTTCTTTGCCGATCCACCGGTGAACAGCCCTGTGGTCGCACTCAAGAGCGACTCCATCGTGCCCACGGGGGGGGATCAGCCCCACAACAATCTGCAGCCCTATCTGACCCTGAACTTCTGCATCGCGCTCCAGGGCGTCTTCCCCCCCCGAACCTGAGCCTACGCACCCCGAGTTCAGTTCTCCCCTCTGCGGAGATGTCCATGCTATGCCGCCCCACCCATCTGATGCGCCTCCTGGTCCTCGTCTTCGCCCTGGCGGGATGGGGGAACATCCTGGTGGGCGGCACGGTCACCGTGACCAGCACCGCAGATTCAGGCGCAGGCTCCCTCCGGCAGGCCATCGCGAACGCACTCGCCGGTGACACCGTCGATTTCAACCTCCCGGACCACAGCGTCATCACGCTCGGAACGCCCCTCGTGATCAGCAAGGCCCTCACGATCACCGGCCCCGGCGCCGAGCTCCTGACCCTGGACGGCGGCAGCGGCTGGTCTACCACTCCCGCCCTTCTGCCCAGCAGCGGAACCCGCATCATGGATATCGCCACGGCGACGGTTTCCCTATCGGGCCTCCGCTTCCGCAACGCCTATGTTTCCGGCGCCGGCATGGCGGGCGCCTCCACGGGCGAGAATGGAGCGGCCATCCGCATCCTGGGGGCGTCTGCCGTGACCGTGGATGGCTGCTGGTTCAGCAACAACTTCGCCAAGGATCGGACGACCGATCCTCCCGTGGGCGGAGCCATCCATCTGGACCAGGGAACCCTCACCGCGCTGAATTCCAGCTTCCACGACAACTACGCCGGGGCTGGGAGTGCCATCTGCAACTACGCCGGTGCCGTCTCCCTGACCAACTGCACCCTGAGCGGCAACATCGCCTACTCGGGGGGAGCCTTCATCCATGTCCCAGGCAGCAGCGTCTCCACCCTGACCCGCTGCACCATCGCGGACAACCTCTCCCTGAATTCCCATGATTCCGCCGGGGTCAGCGTCATCGATGGCAGCGTGATCCTCAAGGACTGCATCGTGTCCGGCAACAGCCTTGGGCAGCACGTCACGCTGCTCACAAGGTACGCGGACCTCGATCCCAACTGGAACGGCACTGGGCTCGTAGCCAGCCAGGGGGGCAATGTCCTTGGGTGCAAAGCAGACGTGGCCTTCACCCTCGGCATCCGAGATCAGGTCGGTACCCTGACCGTGCCCGCCGACCCCAAGCTCCAGGCCCTGGATCTGGCCCTGGCCCTGGGCGGCCACACCCCCTATCGGCCCCTTCTCAGCACCAGCCCCGCCATCGACAACGGCGTGGAGACAGGCGGGGTGGACCAGCGGGGTGTCGCCCGTATCAGCAACGTGGATTCAGGTGCCTACGAGTACGTTCCGGTCAACATCAGCGGTTCCACTGGAATCGCCGGGGCCAACCTTACCTACACAGACGGGGTGGAAAAAACCGCCACCGCAGATGCCAGCGGTCTCTACAGCATCACGGTTCCGCCCCTCTGGACCGGCACCGTCACCCCTTCCAGGGCAGGCTACACCTTCGCGCCAAGCTTAAGATCCTACTCGGCCCTCTTGAGTGATCAGACAAGCCAGGACTTCGTTGCCAGCCCCATCGTCTATACGGTCTCCGGCAGTGTCGGGGTCGCCAGCGCCACCCTTTCCTATGACGACGGGACACCCAAGACCGCCACCGCAGACAGCAGCGGCAACTACAGCTTCACGGTCTCCTACAACTGGTCCGGAACGGTTACCCCCACAAAAGCTGGCACCACCTTCACCCCAGCCAACAAGGTCTATTCGAGCGTCCTCAGCAACCAGACCGCCCAGGACTACCTGGCCACCGCCATCACCTATACGATCTCCGGCAATGCCGGGGTGGGCGGAGCCACCCTTGCCTATGACGACGGGACGCCCAAGACCGCCACCGCAGACAGCAGCGGCAACTACAGCTTTACGGTCTCCTACAACTGGTCCGGAACGGTTACCCCCACAAAAGCTGGCACCACCTTCACCCCCGCCAGCAAGGCCTACACGGGTGTCCTCAGCAGCCAGGCCGCCCAGGACTACTTGGCCACCGCCATCACCTATACGATCTCCGGCAACGCCGGGGTGGGCGGGGCCACCCTTGCCTATGACGACGGGACGCCCAAGACCGCCACAGCAGACAGCAACGGCAACTACAGCCTCAGTGTCCCCTACGACTGGTCCGGAACGGTAACCCCAGCAAAAGTGGGCATCACCTTCACCCCCGCCAGCAAGGTCTATTCGAGCGTCCTCAGCAGCCAGACCGCCCAAGACTACCTGGCCACCGCCATCACCTATACGATCTCCGGCAACGCCGGGGTGAGCGGAGCCACCTCGCCTATGCGGATGGTGGGGCAAAGACCGCCACCGCCGACAGCAACGGCAATTACAGCTTTACGGTCTCCTACAACTGGTCCGGAACGGTTACCCCTACGAAAACGGGCTACGCCTTCACCCCCGCAAGCAAAGCCTACACGGGCGTCCTCAGCAGCCAGGCCACCCAGAGCTATGTCGCCACCGCCATCACCTACACGATCTCCGGCAATGCCGGGGTCGGCGGAGCCACCCTTTCCTACGTGGATGGTGGGGCAAAGACCACCACCGCAGACAGCGCAGGCAACTACAGTTTCACGGTCTCCTACGACTGGTCCGGAACGGTTACCCCTGCAAAGGCGGGCACCACCTTCAGCCCGGTGAGCAAGGTCTATACGGGCGTCCTCAGCAGCCAGACCGCCCAGGACTATGTGGCTACCGCCATCACCTATACGATCTCCGGCAACGCCGGAGTGGGCGGAGCCACCCTTACCTATACCGATGGGGCGCCCAAGACCGCCACAGCAGACAGCAGCGGCAACTACAGTTTCACAGTCTCCTACAACTGGTCCGGCACGGTGACCCTTACGAAAACGGGTTACACCTTCACCCCCGCCAGCAAGGCCTATTCGAGCGTCCTCAGCAACCAAGCCGCCCAAGACTACGTGGGCACCGCCATCACCTATACGATCTCCGGCAACACCGGGGTGGGCGGAGCCACCCTTGCCTATGCGGATGGTGGGGCAAAGACCGCCACCGCCGACAGCAACGGCAATTACAGCTTCACGGTCTCCTACAACTGGTCCGGTTCGCTGACCCCGAGCAAGGCCGGATTCTCCTTCTCGCCAACCAGCCGTTCCTTTGTCAATGTCCTGAACGACCAGGGGGGCACTGCCTTCACCGCCGCCCTGAGCGCACCGTCCTCGCCACAGGCATCCGCCATCTCCGGAACCGGTTTCGTGGCAGGCTGGGACAGCAACCCCGCCGCCACGGGGTACCTTCTGGATGTCTCCGCCAGCAGCACCTTCACCAGCTTTCTGGACGGCTTCCATGATCTTTCGGTGACAGAGCTCTTCGCCACGGTGACCAGCCTCAAGCCCGCGACCACCTATTACTTCCGGGTCCGAGCCAAGAGCTCAAGCCACACCAGTGAATATGCAGTCTCCAGTGGCATCGCGACCAGCGCCATTGCACCGGATGCCACCACCTTGGCCGCCGATGGCGTCACGCCAACCAGCGCCACCCTGAACGCCTCGGTGAACGCCCAGAACTCGAGCACCACCGTGACTTTTGAGTACGGGCCCACCGCATTGCTGGGCTTCTCAGTCACGGCCACCCTGAGCCCGGTCACCGGCATGAGTGACACCCAGGTCAGTGCCCAGTTGAGCAATCTGGCACCCCTTACCCAGTATTACTTCCGCGTCGTGGCCGAGAACGCAGGGGGGCCCGCAGCGGGGTCCCTCCTGAACTTCACCACGCCGCACATGCCTGCGGTCCTCGTGCAGACCGTGAGCCCCTCCTCCGCTCCAGTGGGCAAGGTCATCACGGTGAGCGGCTCCGGCTTCACCGGCGCCACCTCCGTGGTCCTCGGAGGCATGGAAGCGATCTTCACCGTGGTATCCGATACCGAACTCTCCTGCATCGTGCCCCCAGGGGCTATCACAGGGGTGATCAAGGTAAGTTCTCCTGCTGGCACCGGGGAATCCGCAGATGCCTTCACCGTGGAAATGGAGGGCTGATCCGATGCGAACGCACCCGAACGCTGCAGTCTTCGCCCGAACAACCCGTACCGCCCCGCGCCTGCGGCCTGGCTTCTCCGGTTTCCTGCTGCTCCTGGCAGCCACGCTCTTCCTGCTCACAGCCTGCGGTGGCCGTGGTTCTCATGGCAGCACCTCGCCCATCTCGAATCTGAGTTATGCCACCAACCCGGCCATCTACACCGTTGGCCTGGCCATCACCCCCAACACCCCGAGCCACCAGGGAACGGCCATCCGGAACTATGCGGTCACGCCAGCCCTTCCCACCGGCCTGAGCCTGGACACTCGCACGGGCGTCATCTCCGGCAGGCCCACCGCAGCCAGGACCATAGGCTCCTATACCGTGACGGCCTTCAGCCCGGGAAGCTCCGCCAGCGTCCAACTCGTCCTGACGGTAAACCCGTCGGTCCCAGCCATCACCACTCAACCGGCCAATCAGGTGGTCTCGGTGGGCTCGACTGCAACCTTCAGCATCGGCGTCAGCGGTACTGGCCCCTTCACTTATCAGTGGCAGAAGGATGGCTCAGACATCACCGGAGCCACCGGTGCCCAGTACACCACCCCTGCCGCTGTGCAATCTGACAATGGAGCCACGTTCAGGGTGGTGGTGAAGAACGCGTGGGGCGGCCAAGCCACAAGCCAGGAAGCCGCTCTGGAGGTGCTGCCGGGGTCCCTGACCCAGGTGCCGAACCTGGGCACTTCAAGATATGGCCAGGCCGCCGTCCTCCTCGCTGACCAGAGGACCCTGATCCTGGGAGGGCGTTCCTCCACCGGCCCCTTGGCCTCCGCAGAGCTCTTCGACCCCGCCACCCGCTCCTTCACCACCCTGTCGGCCGCCATGAGCCAACCCAGGGTATCCATGACGGCCACGCTGCTCGGTGATGGCCGAGTCCTGATCCTGGGGGGGTGGAACAGCACGGGATTCGTCGCGACTGCCGAGATCTTCGACCCCGCCCTGGGCACCTTCACCCAGGCTGGCAACCTCATCCACCCTCGCGCCCTGCATACCGCCACGCTCCTCAATGACGGATCCGTGCTGATCGTGGGCGGCACCAATGGCCAACCCCTGGCCCAGGCCGAAATATTCACCCCTGCAAGCTCAAGTTCCAGCCCTACGATGAATGCCCCCTCCGCCCGGATCTTTCACAGCGCCACCCTGCTGCAGGACGGGAAGGTACTGCTGGCCGGTGGCTGGGATGCCGGATCCCTGGCCAGTGCTGAAATCTATGATCCCGCAACGCTAAGCTTCACCCTGCTTCCAACGGCCCTGGGGGAACGCCGCTACCTCCACTGCGCAACAGTCCTGTCGGACGGCTCTGTGCTCTTCACCGGCGGGATCGGCAGCACCGGCACCCTCGCATCCGCAGAGCGCTATGCCCCGGCGACCGGACAATTCACAACCACCGGGAACATGCTGGTGGCGCGACAGATCCACGCTGCAACCTTGCTCAAGGATGGGAACGTCCTGATCACCGGAGGCTGGAACGGCAGCGCGAGCCTGGCCTCCTTCGAGCGGTATGACCTCATTACAGGCCAATTCAGCCCAGCCTCCGGCCCGTCCCTGGGGTACCACTCCCATACCGCGACCCTCCAGGGAGATGGGAAGGTACTGGTCGTCGGCGGCTACTGCAATACCCCCCTGGGGACATCCATTCTCTGGAATCTCGATTAGGAACCCTGCCGGGTCAATGACCCGGCAGGAACGCATCATGGCCATCACTCCGCCCGACCCACCCCATACCAGTCCAGACGCCGTGTTGCCGCCATGACTCCGGCCAGGACCGCGAAGAGGAGAGCCGACCCCATCAGCAGGGCGTTGTCCTCGGAAGCCAGAAGGCCGTAGAGCACCCCGTAGAGGATGGCCATGGCCCCGGAGAAGCCCAGCGACCGGGCCCAGCTCCTCAGGACCCCGGCCAGGTAGAAGCCCAGGAGCAGGACGCTGGAGCCGCTTGCAGCGACGTAGGCCCAAACGAAGGGCACATGCTCCGACAGGCTCAGGAGGAGCAGGAAGAAGAGGGCCAGGGAGAGCCCCACCAGGAGGTACTGCATGGGATGGATGGGCAGGCGCTTGAGCACCTCGAAGAAGAAGAAAGCGGCAAAGACCAGTCCCACGAAGAGGAAGCCGTACTTGGTGGCCCGCTCGGCCTGGAGATAGATGTTCACCGGCTCCAGGAAGGAGACGCTGAAGACCTCCCCATTCCGCCCCTCGCCATGCTCCAGGATGGCATCCAGATCCCTGGCCAGACCCGGGACCTGCCATCGGGCCTCGAAACCCTTGGCGGTGATTGTCCGGGTTTCAGGCAGGAAACGCCCCCCGAAGCTGGGGCTGGCCCAGTTGGAGCTCAGGTGGACCTGGGTGTCCTCCGCCACCGGGGCCACCGAGAATTCCTGGGTGCCCAGCAGCTTGAGGGAGGGGATCTCGAAAGCGCCACCGCTCCCCATCAGCTCCTGGGCACTGCCGAGCTCCGCTTCCAGAGCTCGGCCCAGACCGTCTTCAGCCTCCGCCAATCGGAAATCGATGGGGGTTTTCCTCCAGATGACCTTGGGATGACCCTGAAGGCCCCTCATGTCGAAAACAGTGAGCATTTCGTCGGTGGGGCGTGGGCGAGGCTGCCTCAGGTAGACGGAGCCCCCACCGATGAAATGCGGTGTTGAACAAGCCCGGAGCGGCGGGGGAGTTGGGCGAGGGCTATGGGGAAATCGCGCCTGCTGATCCACTTTTGGGGACGCCAGGTCCCCTGTCGCCCAGGGATTGCTGACTGCTGAGCCCGACAGTCCCGGCAGGGGCTTGGACCGAGTTGGCGTCATAGCAGGGCTTCGCCGTCCCGCCGTGGTGGAGGTCGTGGTGCAGGTGATGGATAGCTGAGAGGCTGACAGTCATGGCATCACCGCCGGGGGTGCCCTGGAGGCTTCACTCATCAGCGGTCGCCAGAGGATCAGACCACCACAATGAGGGCAGCGTTGCCCCGTGCCTTCGGCTGGACACGCCTCGGCTCTGGGTTTCGGAGCAGGCAGCAGGGCCCTGGCCTGTTCCAGCAGACCTCCACCCTGGGCCGAGGCGTAGAGGCCAAAGTGCCGGATCTTATGGAAGCCATCCGGAAGGACATGCTGGACAAAGCGGCGCAGGAACTCGATGGGGTGGAGGGTGACGGTCTGCTGGCCCCGGGTGCGGAAGGTGACATGCCCGGCCCACGTCGATCAGCCGGGAATTGGC
>NZ_KI912268.1:2593222-2689810 GCF_000242615.2 Holophaga foetida DSM 6591 | reverse complement strand
AAAGCGAACCCGGATGGGCATCCAGATCGCCCACTTCCCGATCCGGCGGAGCCTGGATGACTACGACTTCGACCTTCAGCCGAGCCTGGATCGCCGCCTGATCCGGGAGCTGGAGACGGGGACCTTCATCGCTCATGCGGAGAACATCCTGCTCCCTGGGCCACCAGGGGTGGGTAAGACCCACTTGGCCATCGGGTTGGGGCGGAAGTCCATCGAACGGGGCGCGAGCTGCCTGTTCGTGAGCGCCACGGCCCTGGTGGGTCAACTGATGCGGGCCGAGGCAGAGGGTCGCCTGGAGGAGCGTCTCCTGCATTTCTCGAAGCCCAAACTACTGATTGTGGATGAGCTAGGATATCTACCCTTCGAGCGGCGGGCGGCCCACCTCATGTTCCAGCTCGTGAACCGGAGATATGAGCGGGGCAGCCTCATGATCACCAGCAACCAGCCAGTGGGTGCGTGGGGCGAGGTGTTCGGGGATACCATCCTGGCAACCGCCATCCTGGACCGACTGCTGCACCACAGCCACATCATCACCATCAAAGGCGAGAGTTACCGCCTGCGGGAGAAGCGCCGAGCCGGGATCGTCCCGGCCCCGGTGCCAGCGGCCACCACCTGAGCCGCACCCAGTGGGGTGTCCTCCGCTTCGGCCTACGGCCTACGCTCCAGACACCCCACGGGCTCATACAACAAGGGGGTCAATATTCGTGTCGCCGGGTGGGTTAATTTTCATGTCGCTTGACAGTCGTCTGGCGATGCGTCAACATCGCGATGACCAAGGAGCCTTCATTTACATGGAATTGCTAGCTTTCTTACTGCGCGGGCCCGCCACACGGCGCCACCCCCGCCGCGGAGCGGCTTCGTTCAACCGTGAGCAGGAGGCGGGCCTTCCCCCACCGGATATCCCGAAGTCCGTTGGGCAGCACCGGGTGCAGAGGGATGGCAACTTCCCCCTGGAGGCTCCCTTCCAGACGGAACAGCTGGGCCTTGTACAGGCCCCGGTAGCGTTCTTCGACCTGGATACCTCCCTCCAGGAGCATCTGCTTGGGGGGGAGCAGCAGGCTGCGGCTCACCTCCTTCTCCTGCCAGTACCCCTTCTGGTTGTTCTCCCCGGGCACCCAGCATGACTCTTTGGCCGTGTAGTCCAGGGCCACCAGAGGGCCGACGAGCCGCTGCCGCTCGGCGGAGGTCTGGGCGATGTTGGCCTCTACCTCCTTCTGGCGCCGACTCCGGGCACTGACAAGGCCTTCAATCATGCAGAGGGGAAGGAGCAGCAGCAGGGCCAGACCGGCCACCGCCAGGGCTTTCCAGAGTAGTACGCGTTTCATGGGCATCCTCCTGATCGGAATGCCCAAGCTTGGGTGGCCGCAGCGAAGGGAGGATGAAGTCAGGTGAAGCGGGTGTGAAGCCAAAGCCGAGCCTCGGCACCCCCCTCCGGCGCATTCAGAAGATCGGCATCCCCCCCGTGCAACTTCGCCACCTCCCGGACAAAGCGCAGACCCAGACCAGTGCTCTTCTTTCCCGTCGAAGGGCGGGGCAGGGAATAGAAGGGTTCGAAGACCCGATCCACGGCGAAATCCGGAATCCCTGGCCCCTGGTCCCGCAGCGTCAGCAGATGGCCACCCCCCATGGGTTCCAGCCTCAGGAGCACCTCACCGCCCCCGGGGGAAAACTCCAGGGCATTGTCCAGGAGGTTGGAGATGGCCAATTCCAGGAGGAAGGGATCCCCCTGGGTCCAGCTCTCCTGCGGCAGTTCCAGCCGGAGGTGCAGCCCTCGCAACGCCATCTGGGGCTCCCTGGTCCGGCAGACTCCCTGGATGAGCTCCGGCAGGGAGAGACGCTGGGGCCGATCCAGGGCCTGACGGTTCTCCAGGGTGGCCAGGTTCAGCATCCGCTCCACCAGCCGCTGTAGCCGCTCATCCTGCTCCCGGATGTTGGCCAGGAAGCGCTGACGATCAGCCTCGGAGAGCTCCTCCTCCAGAAGCTCCGCCGCTCCGTGAATCGCCGCCAGGGGGCTCTTCATCTCGTGGGTGAGGGTGTGGACATAGCGCTCCACGTAGTGGCGGCCCTCCAGCTTTTCCCGCATGGTCTCCAGGGCCTCGCCCAGCTCCGCCAATTCGCCACCCAGGGCTGGGGGCGTGGCCTTTTCCCCTTCGGAGACCCGACGGGCGTAGCCCTGAAGCCTCTGAAGGGAACGGGTCAGCCAGAAGGTCATCCCGAGCCCCATCAGGAGGGCCGCCCCCATGAGCACCAGCCCGGCATGATAGACCTTCCGTTCGCTGCGCTGGGCGAAGGGCACCACGCTGGAGGTGGCAGTACCCACGGAGAGCACACCGGAGATCCGGCCCCCCACCAGAATCGGCGCGGCCACATACATCACCGAGCTGCTGGCATCCTTCGGATCCCGCCGGGTGCTGCGCACACCGTACTGCCCCCGCAGGGTGAGAAGGACATCGTTCCAGCGGGAGTAGTCCGCTCCGGGCTTCTCCCCCTCGGAGTCGAAGAGCAGCGAGCCCTTGGCATCCGTGACATACACCCGGAAGTCCGCACCGGTCTTGGGCAATCCCCAGATCCTGGCCCTGGGCTCCCGGGTCCGATAGCGCTGGATGGCCGCCCCCAGGGCACCCTCTCCAAGGTTCCCGGCCTCAAGCTCTGGAGCCACCACCTCCGCCAGAAGGTGGGCCGTATCCACCAGGGTCACCTCCATCCCCTGACGCACCCCGGGCTTGACCTCCTGCATGAAGATGGCCAGGACGAAATACGCCGCCAGGGCCACGATGAGGAAGAAGCCCAGGAAGACCCGGACGCTCAGCTTCACGACTGCTTCCCGAGGCTGTAACCCTGGCCCCGGTGGGTCTGGATGGGGTCCGCCTCGGGGTCCACCGCCCGCAGCTTGGCCCTCAAGGTCTTCACATGGGTATCCACGGTCCGGTCAGTGCTCTCCTCGGCCCCGGACCAGACCCGCTCCATCAGCTCGTTCCGGCTCCAGATCCGTTCAGGGTGGACCAGAAACAGACGGAGGAGCTGGTATTCGTAGCGGGTCAACTCCAGGGCCTGCCCCTGGAAACGGATGCGCCGGGCGTTTTCATCCACCTCGAAGCGGGGCGGGGCGGGGGGGGTGCCGCGCTCCGTGCGCCGCAGAATCCCCCGGACCCGGGCCGCCAGTTCCCTGGGGCTGAAGGGCTTGGACACGTAGTCATCGGCCCCAATCTCCAGGCCCACCACCCGGTCCACCTCCTCACCCCGGGCTGTCAGGAAGAGCACAGGCAGATCAGAGAAGGTGCGAAGACGCCGCAGGACCTCGAAGCCGCTGATATCCGGCAGTCCCACATCCAGCACAACGAAACGGAAGCCCCCTTCCTTCAAGAGTTCCAGGGCCTCCCTCCCGAGGGTGCAGCGCCGGGTGATGAAACCCTCCGTCTCCAGAGCGTACGAAATGGTGTCCGCAATGGCGGGTTCGTCTTCGACGATGAGGACATCGTTGGACATGGGGCTCCTGGTGACACCTTCCATTCTTGCCCAAGTGCACCCTCCTCGGGGAATCAGCCCTCTCCTTGCCCTTCCGGATCCTGGCCAGAGTGCCGAGCCTCCTGTCGGCTGTTTTCATCCCGGACGTCCCAGCTCATGTCCTTTTTGGCTGAGCATAGCCATTAACTGAAGAATATTATCTATATATTGATTAACTCACAATGTTGCTAATGCAACAAAATGCTTTGAATTCGCCTAAAGTCCGGAATAACCTATCCAGGAAGGCTAGCCTTCCTTGAAGGGAACCATCATGTCTGCACGCACCAAGGATTCCAGGTGGGCCTACTGGATCTGCATGGTCACCTCCTTCCTGGTTCCATTCATGATCAGTTCTTTGAACTTGGCCATCCCTGCCATCGGCCTACAGTTCCAAGGCAGCCAGTACCAGCTGAACTGGGTCGTGGCCTCCTTCCTGCTGGTTACGGGATCCTTTCTGCTCCCCATGGGGAAGCTGGCGGATCTGACCGGGCGGGTGCGGATCTTCAAGATCGGCCTCGCCCTGTTCTTTGCCGGCTCACTCCTCTGCGTCGCCGCGCCCAGCATCCACTGGCTCATCGCCTTCCGGACCCTGCAGGGTTTCGGCGCCTCCATGATCTTCTCGACCTCCATGGCCCTGCTGACGGCCCTGGTGCCCCCCCAGGAGCGTGGCAAGACCCTGGGAATCAATGTGGGAATCGTCTATTTCGCTTACTCCTCAGGCCCTGTCCTGGGGGGCGTGCTCTGCAGCTGCTTCGGCTGGAAGGGCATCTTCCTCTTCCTGGCGGCTCTCGCGCTGCTGGTCCTGATCGCTGCCTTCCTCCGCCTGCAGGGCCCATGGATCCGCCCGCAAGTCACGCAAATGGATCTCAAGGGCAGCCTGCTGTGCACCGTCGGCCTCATCCTCCTTCTCTACGGTTCCTCCAGCCTCTCCCTCTCGAACCTTTACTGGGTGGTCACCCTTATGGGACTGGTCATCCTTGCGGCCTTCGTCGTCCAGGAGGGCCGGGAAGCGGCGCCCATCCTCCCCATCACGCTCTTCACCCAGAATCGGGTCTTCGCCTTCTCGAATCTTTCATCCGTGATCAACTACAGCTCGATTTTCGCCATGCCCTTCCTGTTGAGCCTCTACCTCCAGACGGTGCGGAGCGTGCCCCTCAAGAGTGCTGGCTTGATCCTCCTGGTGCAGCCTGTCGTCATGGCCGTCCTCTCCCCGGTGGTGGGACGCCTGTCCGACCGCATCGAGCCCCGGATCCTGTCCTCGCTGGGCATGGCGGTCAATACGCTCGGGCTGCTGCTCTTCGCCTTCCTCGGGATGGATTCCAGCCTCCCCCTGATCCTGGCCAACCTCGCGTTCATCGGCCTCGGCTACGCCCTTTTCTCAGCCCCAAACACCAATGCCATCATGGGTTCGGTGGACCGTACCCAGTACGGGGTCGCCTCTTCCACCATGGGTACGGCACGGGTCGTGGGGCAGGCCCTGAGCATGGCCATCGTCTCCCTCATCACCACCCGCTTTGTCGGCCCCTGGAAGATCGGCACCCCGGGCTATTCGAGCCATTTCCTCCTGGGGATGAAAGCCTGCTTCATCGTCTTCACCATCCTGAACTTCATCGGAGTATTCGCCTCGCTGGCCCGGGGAGCACGACAGGAGCTGTCCCTCGTCGAGGGGTGATCCATATCCAGAGGGAGTGCCATCTTGTTCCCACAAATCAATGTCCCCTGGGATGAGGCCCACCTCCCCCTGCTCCTGACCTTGGTCCGCAGCCGGGTCAAGCAGGTCTCCCTGCAATTCCTGGCGCCCCACAACCTCACCCCCCCGCAGTTCCAAGTCCTGGCGGTCCTGGAGAGCAACCCCGGCATCTGCCACAAGAACCTGGCAGGGGCCCTCGGCATGGACAAGCCCACGGCTACCCGGATCCTCCAGACCCTCCAGAAGAAGGCCTGGATCCTGATCGAACCTGATCCCACCCACGGCAGGCGGCTCCGCATCAAGCTGAGCCCTGAAGGGGCCAGGGTCCTCGGGCAGATCGCCGAATTCCGGCACACCTTCCGGGAGGGACTGGAGGAGGGCATGGACCCAGCGGAACGCCAACAGCTCCGCGAGCTATTGCGCAGGTTGATGCTAAACCTGGATCGCCTGGAACAGGTCTCATTCTCCAGTAAGTGAAGGGAAACCCATGTGGATCGTCCGGCTGGCCCTGCGCCGCCCCTACACCGTGGCTGTCATGTGCCTCCTCATCCTCCTCATGGGGCTGCTATCCATCTTCCGGATGCAGGTGGACATCTTTCCAAGCATCGATATCCCCGTGGTGGCCGTGGTCTGGAGTTACAACGGCCTGAGCCCCGAGGAGATGGAACGGCGGGTGGTGGGGATCAGCGAGCGCACCATGTCCACGACGGTGAACGGCATCGAGCGCATCGAGTCCCAGAGCATCCAGGGGGTAGGCGTCCTCAAGATCTACTTCCAGCCCGGTACGGATATCGGAGCCGCCATCGCCCAGATCGCCTCCACCTGCACCAGCGCGACCAAGATCATGCCCCCCGGGATAACGCCCCCCAGCATCATCCAGTTCAACGCTGGCAACGTCCCGGTGGTCCAGCTAACCGCCAAGAGCGACACCCTATCGGAGCAGCAGATCTATGACCACGTCACCAACGCGGTGCGGATGCGGCTCTTCACCATCCCCGGAATCTCCATCCCGGCCCCCTTCGGCGGCAAGAGCCGCCAGATCTCGGTGGATCTGGACCTGGACAAGCTGGCGGCCCGGGGCATGAGCCCGGCGGACGTCATGTCGGCCCTCTCCACCCAGAACGTCATCTCCCCCGCAGGTCTGGCCCGCATGGGGCGCCAGGAGCTGCCGATCCAGACCAACTCCAACCCATCCAAGGTGGACGAGCTTCGGGAGATGCCCCTGAAGGTGGTCAACGGAGCCCCGGTGTACCTCAGGGATGTGGCCCGGGTCTACGACGGCTTCGCGGATCAGACCAACCTGGTGCGCATCAACGGGCACCGGGCCACCTATATCGCCATCCTCAAGAAGGCGGATGCCAGCACCCTGGCGGTGGTGGACGCCTCCAAGGAGATGCTGCCCCAGATCCAGGCGGCGGCCCCCAAGGGAATGGAGCTGAACTTCGACTTCGACCAGAGCCGCTTTGTGCGGGGGGCCATTTCGGACGTGGTGAAGGAGGCCCTGATCTCCTCGGCCCTGGTCTCCCTGATGATCCTCTTCTTCCTGGGTTCCTGGCGCAGCATGCTCCTGGTCTGCAGCTCCATCCCCCTGGCCATTCTGGTGGGCATCATCGGCCTCAAGCTCTCGGGACAGACCATGAACATCATGACCCTGGGCGGCCTGAGTCTGGCCATCGGCATGCTGGTGGATGACGCCACGGTGGAGGTGGAGAACATCCACCGCAACCAGGCCATGGGCAAGCCACTCACCGTGGCGATCCTGGACGGCGCCCGCCAGATCGCGGTGCCTGCCATCGTGGCCACCCTGGCCATCTGCATCGTCTTCTTCCCGGTGGTGCTCCTGGTGGGCCCCGCCAAGTATCTCTTCACGCCCCTGGCCATGGCGGTGGTCTACTCCATGCTGGCCTCGTACCTCCTCTCCCGGACCCTGGTGCCCACCCTGGCCAGGATGCTCCTGGAGCACGACCCCCATGGGGGGGGCCTGGCCAGCTTCAATGCCTGGCGGGAACAGGGCTTCTCGCGCTTCCAGGATGCCTACGGCCGGGTCCTGGACCGGGTCCTGCACCACCGGCGCTTCGTCCTGGTCCTCGCGGTGGCCTTCGCCTTCGTGAGCCTGGGGCTCCTCTCGATCCTGGGCCGCGACTTCTTCCCCTCAGTGGATGCCGGGATCATGAAGCTCCACATGCGGGTCGCCTCGGGCACCCGCCTGGATGAGACGGAGCTCGTGGTGGCTCAGGTGGAGCAGGCCATACGCGAGACCCTGCCCCCGGGGGAGATCCAGACCCTCAACAGCAACGTGGGGGTGCCCGTCTCCTACAACCTCTCCTTCATCCCCACGGATAACGTCACCAGCCAGGACGCCGATCTCTTCATCTCCCTGAAGCCGGAGCACCGCCCCACCCGCGAGCACATGAAGGCCCTGCGCAAAGCCCTGCAGGAGCGCTTCCCCGGCGTCAGCTTCTACTTCCAGCCCGCCGACATCGTGAGCCAGGTCCTCAACTTCGGTGTCCCGGCGCCCATCGACATCCAGATCGAGGGGAACAACCTCGCCACCAGCGCCGAGATCGCCAAGAAGCTGGAGACCGCCATCGCCCGGATTCCAGGGGCCGTGGACGTGCGCCTCAAGCAGGCCATCAACGCCCCCGGCTACCGGGTCAATGTGGACCGGACCCGGGCTGCCAGGCTCGGCCTCAGCCAGCAGGCCGTAGCCAACGGCCTGCTGGTGGCCCTGTCCGGCAACGGGCAGCTCTCGCCCTCCTTCTTCCTGGACCCCATCACCGGCGTGAACTACACCGTGGCCGTGAAGGCGCCGCTTTCCCAGATCAACAGCCCCAGGGACCTGATGGACACGCCCTTCAACGTCCAGGGGACCGGGCTCCTCCAGACCCCCGCCTTCCAGGCCGCTGGCCCCGGCTTCCAGGCGCCCTCTGAGCCCCTGGCCAACTTTGCCACCCTCCAGCGCACCACCCTTCCGAGCGAGATCAACCACTACACAGTCCAGCGGGTGCTCGACGTCATGGCCAATGCCGAAGGGCGTGATCTGGGAAGCGTGGTGACCGATATCCAGAGGGAAGTGAAGGCTCTCGGGCCGCTCCCCCAGGGCACCCGGATCCGCATCCGGGGCCAGAACGAGGTCATGGTCGAGGCCTTCGCCAACATGGCCGGGGGCCTCCTCATTGCCATCGCCCTGGTCTACCTCCTGATGGCCGTCCTCTACCAGAGCTGGCTGGACCCCTTCATCATCCTCTTCTCCGTGCCTGGAGCCCTGGTAGGCATCCTGTGGATGCTGGCCCTGACGGGAACCACCCTCAACGTGGAATCCCTGATGGGCGCCATCATGGCCGTCGGCATCGCCACCTCCAACTCCATCCTCCTGGTGAGCTTCGCCAATGAGGTCCGGGTGGCCAACCCGGGCATGTCGGCCCTTGAGGGCGCCTTTCTGGCTGGGAAGACCCGCCTGCGCCCGGTGCTCATGACCGCCCTGGCCATGATCCTCGGCATGGTGCCCATGGCCCTGGCCATGGGGGAGGCCGGAAGCCAGAACGCGCCCCTGGGACGGGCCGTCATCGGTGGCCTCCTGATGGCCACTCTGGTGACGCTCTTCGTGGTACCGGTGGTCTACAGTCTTTTCCGCAAGAGGCCCCCCACGGCCCATCTCCTGGACGAGAAGTTCCACGTGGAACAGCAAGGAAGTGAAGCATGAACCAGCAGGCCACCCCTGATCGCACCTATTCCCGTTTTCGCATCACCGGGGTCGCCCTCCTGCTGGTGGCGGCCTGCGGCATCGGCGTCCTGTGGGCCGCCAAGCGCCATACCCTGAACCAGGAGGCCCAGGGGCTCAGGGCAGGCGAGGCCGCCGGTCCCCGGGTCCGGGTGACAAGCGCCACCCAGGAGGGGGGGGATGGGCTTCTGAACCTCCAGGGCGAGGCCCAGCCCTACGCCTCCACCACCCTCTACGCCAAGGTGAGCGGGTTTCTTCGGCAGATCCATGTGGACAAGGGGAGCCCTGTCCGCCAGGGTCAGGTCCTGGCACTGCTGGAATCCGCCGAGACGGATCGAGACGCTTCAGCCCTGAAGGCCGACTACGAGAACAAGCGCCGCAGCGCAGAGCGGATGAAGGAGCTGGCGCGCCAGGGCATCATCAGCTCCCAGGCCCTGGAGGATGCGGAATCCACGGCCCAGGTCGCCCGGGAGAAACTGGCCAGCCAGGCCGCCGTGCAGGGCTACCAGCGCATCATCGCCCCCTTCTCTGGGGTGGTCACCCAGCGCTTTGCCGACCCCGGCGCCATGCTCCAGAACGGGGGTTCCACCTCCACCGCCCAGCCCGTGCTCTCGGTGGCCCAGGTAGACCGCCTGCGGGTGGTGCTCTTTCTGGATCAGCAGGTGGCGGCCCGGGTGAAGGTCGGCACCCCCGTGGAGGTGCGTTCCTCGGATCGCCCCGACCAGATCCGGCAGATCTCCATCTCGCGTCTGGCCGGTGCCCTGGACACCAAGACCAAGACCCTCCTCGCAGAAGCCGACCTCGACAACCGCGACGGGGCCTTCCTGGCAGGCGGAGCCGTGCTGGTGAGCCTCAAGCTCCCGGCTCACGTCGGTGCGCCCCAGATCCCATCCGAGGCGGTAACGATCCGGGAGAACAAGCCCCAGGTGGTCGTAGTGGGTCCAGACCAGCGCGTGAGCTTCCACCCCGTCATCCTCAGCGACGATACCGGCACCCGGGTCCAGGTCCTCCAGGGACTCAAGCCTGGCGAGAAGGTCATCCTGAGTCCCGCCGTAACCCTCAAGGATGGCGACAGGGTGCAGCCGGTGGAGGCCCCGGCAGCGGCACCGACCGGGAAATAGAGAGGGAGATGGCCGAGACACCTGCGCGGAGTTGCACACCTCACGGCACAAATTTGCCGTCAAACGTAGCGTAATCGCACACTGGGATGCGACGGCAAACGGGTATGAGCAGCCACAGAAAGATCACTCGGTCCCGACCCCTCGCCGTTTCACCGGCCCAGCTTATCCTTTTTCGCCCTTGCGCCTCGGCAGGCTCAGCGCGCCATACCCCAACCCAAGTGCCAACAGCACCCGCAGCCCCAGCATCTGGTTGGCCACAGAGCGGGCCTTGCGCAGGGAGGCCTGGTCAGGAGCCAAGTCCCGACCTTCCACCTCGGCCACAGCCAGGCGCCCTCGGATGTTAAGAATCTTGGGGGCCACGATGAAGGTGCTGGCCAGGCACATCAGGAGGGACACCAGGGCTGCGGCCATCCAGATGCGCATGGGGCCGATGGGCCCCTCGTCGGCGATCTCGTTCAACCAGCGGCTCAGGAAGCTCAGCAGGAAGGCCCCACCGAAAACGCCCCAGGCGCTGTAGTCCAGGGCTCTTCGCAGGAGTTCCAGGCGCCCGCCCACCAGGGTGGCGAGCACCAGAAGCACCCAGATCCAGAGGAGGGCCCGGGAAAGGGTATCCAGGCGGGCCAGCAGTCTTTCGTCCAAGGGTGCTCCTACTGCCATTCGTTGTACGGGATACCGTTCTCCCCGATCTCCGTGGAGTTGCTGCGGACCCGGAAGATCCCGGATTCCGCATCGGGGTTGTCAGGATCCGGAGCCTCGGTTTCAGTCACCCAATCGTCGGCGTTGGTCATGGGGTCCTTGGGGATCTGCCGCAGGTAACCCTTGGCCTGGAGCTCCGAAAGGCTGGAGGGATAGCGCCCCTTGTCCGCCCGGTACTGCTCCAGGCAGTGGTTGATCTGGTAGAGATCTTCCTTCAGCACAGACTCCCGGGCGGCCTTGGTGTGGCGTCGGTAGCCCACGATCCCCACAGTGGCCAGCATGGCCAGGATGGTCATCACAGTCAAAAGCTCCAGCAGGGTAAAACCCCGCTGGAGCCGTTTCGTTCTATCCAAGCTCATGGGCGCTCCTGGAACCTGGATGCCTTGAAATGCCCATGGGTTTCGACATTAGGCGAGGCTGGTATCAGCGACCTTCTCCCGGGTGAAGAATTCGAGGATATCCCCTTCCCTCTCCCCATCGAAGCCCTCGAGGCCAATGCCGCAGTCGAGACCATTCTTCACCTCGGAGACATCGTCCTTGAAGCGCTTGAGGCTCTTCAGGCCGCCTTCCCAGATGATGTCCTCGCCGCGACGGACCCGGACCTTGTTGCTCTTCTGGACCTTGCCCTCGGTGACGAAGGAACCGGCGATCACGCACTTGTCGATCTTGAAGATCATCCGGACCTCGGCCTGACCGATGATGGTCTCCTTGTCGATGGCGTCCAGGAGGCCCAGCATGGCCGCGCTGATCTCCTCGGTCACCTTGTAGATGATCTCGTGGTGGCGAAGATCCACACCCTCTTCCTGAGCCAAATCCTCGGCCTTGCGCTCGGTCTTGGTGCCGAAGGCGATGATGATGGCCTTGGAGGCCTCGGCCAGGAGGACGTCGTTCTCGTTGACGGTTCCGGCGGCGGCGTGAATGATCCGCACCCGCACCTTGTCGGTGCTGAGCTTCTCCAGGCTGCCCACCAGGGACTCCACGGAGCCCGAGGTATCGGCCTTGATGATGAGGGGGAGTTCCTTGACCTGACCATCCTTGAGGGTGCTGAAGATGTTCTCCAGGGTAACCCGGGACTTCATCTGCTGGGCAGCCTTGGCCTTCTCCTGACGGAAGGCGACGATGGAGCGGCCCTTGGCCTCGTCATCGACCACCTGGAAGTTGTCGCCGGAAACCGGCACTTCCTCAAAGCCCAGGATCTGGACAGCCATGGAGGCCTTGGCCTCCGTGACCTTGCGGCCCTGATCATCGAACATGGCCCGCACACGGCCCATGGTCGCGCCAGCCACGAAGATCTCGCCAGCCTTCAGGGTGCCCTGCTGGACCAGAACCGTGGCCACAGGACCACGACCGCGATCCAGGCGGGCTTCCAGGATGGAACCCGAGGCGGGGCAATCGTAAACGGCCTTCAGATCCTTGAGATCAGCCACCAGGAGGATGGTTTCCAGAAGCTCATCCAGACCCTGCTTGGTCTTGGCGGACACCGCCACGCTGGGCACATCGCCGCCGTAGGTCTCGGTCTGGACGTTGTGCTGGAGCAGCATCTGCTGAACGCGATCCGCGTTGGCGGCAGGCTTGTCGATCTTGTTGATGGCCACCACCATGGGCACATCGGCGGCCTTGGTGTGGCTGATGGCCTCGATGGTCTGGGGCATGACGCCATCATCCGCCGCCACCACGAGGATGACGATATCGGTGACCTTGGCACCCCGGGCGCGCATCTTGGTGAAGGCTTCGTGGCCGGGGGTGTCGATGAAGACCACCTGGCGCATCTCACCGGTGTTGGGGTCCTTGACGTCCACGTGATAGGCACCGATGGCCTGGGTGATGCCGCCCGCTTCGCCCGCCGCCACCTTGGAGGTGCGGATGGCATCCAGCAGCGAGGTTTTGCCGTGGTCGACGTGGCCCATGATGGTGACCACCGGAGAGCGGGGCAGCTTGTCACCCACAACCTCGGCACCCTCTTCGGCGTGCATCTGCACATCCTCTTCGAAGGAGACGATATCCGCCAGGAAGCCGAACTCCCGGGCGATCTCCTTGGCCAGCTCCGTGTCCAGAGGCTGGTTGATGGTGGCAAAGATGCCGCGGTGCAGGAGCTTGGCCACCACATCCTTGGCGGGGCGGTTGCACTTCTCGGCGAGTTCCTTGACCGTCACGCCCTCGGAGAGCATCACGATGCCGATCTCGTCCTCGATGTACTCGGTGGCGATCTGCTGAGCGCGGCTCCGGGGCTGGCGGAGCTTCAGCTCCAGGGCCTCGGCCTCGCGATCGGCGCGGGAGCGCTTATCATCCTTCTTCTTCCCGGCGAAGTGGCCGCCGCGACCGGGGCCCTTCTGGCTGTTGGGATCAATGGGTCCGGTGGAGGGAATGGAGGGACCGCGACCGGGCCCGCCGGGACGGGCGCCACCAGGACCGCCAGGACGGGCACCAGGGCCACCGGGACGGCCGGGGCCGCCAGGACGGGCGCCAGGGCCGCCGGGACGGCCGGGGCCGCCAGGACGGGCGCCGGGGCCACCGGGACGGGGAGCGCCAGGTCCGCTGGGCCGCTGTCCGACGGGACGAGGCTGGGGAAGCTGGATGTACCGGGCGGGCTCGGTGCTCCGAGTCGTGGGCTCCGGGCTGTCAGCCATCTTGATGCGGGTGAAGCCCTGCTCCGGCTGGAGCTGGGAGATGCTGGGGGGAATGAAAGGCCGACGGGTGCCGCCATTCTGGGTAGGCTGGGGCGCCTGCTCGTGCTTCACCTCACCCTTGCCAGTATTGGTGGCCATGGGCAGGACGGTGCGGGCCGCCTGGGGCCCACCGGAACGCTGCACGGCACCGGGGTTCTGCTGGCCGGGACGCTGCACCACGGGCCGGGCACCGGCCTCGGGACGGCTCTTGGGCGCAGTCTGGGGGAGCTGGATATAGCGAGCCGGAGCCTGGGCCTTGGGGGCCGGAGCCGGCGTCTGGGAAACCCGGAGCCTTGAGAACTCCGCGACCGCGGGCTGGGGAGCTGCGGCGGCAGGAGCAGTGCTTTCCGGCGCGCCCGCAGGGGCGGCCTCGGCCTCCGAAGCCTCGGGGCGCTTGACCAGGACGCTGGGCGCCTGTCCAGGCAGCATGGGAGCGGCCTTGACGATCTTCACAGCCGCAGTGGGGCGGTGGAGGGCCAGAGGGGCGGATTCTTCCGTCCCCTTGGACTTGGCGTCGAAGATGCGGCGGAGCTGGGAGATCTGGTCATCGGTGAGATTAGAGCTGTGGCTCTTCCCAGGGATGCCCAGGCGTTTCTCCATGACGTCGATGACGTCGTGATTGGTCACGCCGATTTCTTTAGCGAACTGGTTGATACGGAGCATGGAGGGGCGTACCTCGGTCGAATGGTATTCATAAAAAGCCAAAGCAGCGGGTTACTCTCCGAACTGCTCGTGGACGGCGTCGATCAGACGGAAAGCCAATTCCTGATCCATGCCTTCTACGGCGAGTAACTGTTCGACCGTTACAGTGTACAGGGATTTGGCATCGGCATAACCTGCTGCCGCAAGGTTTTCTGCCACTTGGGGAGTCAGGCCCTCAATGGAGCCCAGTTCCTCGAGCAGCGAGGAGAGGTTCTTCTCCTCTTCGGGGACCGCCTCGGGAGCGAAGTCGGGCAGGGCATTGCCCATGGCGACTTCGGCCTCGCGACGCTTCTCGGCCTCGCTGCGGACATCGATATTCCAGCCCGTGAGCTTGGCGGCGAGGCGAACATTCTGGCCGCGCTTGCCGATGGCGATGGAGAGCTGCTCGTCATCCACCACCACCTCGACCCGGTGATGCTCGGGATCCACCACATTCACCCGAAGGGCCTTGGCGGGGTTCAGGGCGTTGGCAATGAAGCGGGTCACATCCTCGTCGTAGCGGACGATGTCGATCTTCTCGTTCTTGAGCTCGCGGATAATGGCCTGGACGCGGCTGCCCTTGAGGCCCACGCAGGCGCCCACGGGATCCACATCGGGGTCCAGGCTGTGGACGGCCACCTTGGCGCGGTCCCCGGCCTCCCGGACGCAGCTGCGGATGACCACCGTGCCGTCATGAATCTCGGGAACTTCCTGATCGAAAAGCTTCACCAGTAGCCTGGGATCGACCCGGCTCACCTGGACCTGGGGATCCTTGGCGCTCTTGTCGACGCTGGAGATGACCACCTTGATGCGCTGGCCCTTGTCGAAGCGATCACCCCGGAGGGCCTCGTTGCGGCGGAGCATGGCCTCGACGCGGTCCACTTCGAGGATGATGGCGCTCTTCTCGAAGCGCTTGACCTCGCCCACCACCACTTCGCCGATGCGATCGGCAAAGTCGGTGAAGATGCGCTCACGCTCGGCCTCACGAACCTTCTGCACCAGCACCTGCTTGGCAGCCTGGGCGGCGATGCGGCCCAGCTGGGTGGTGTCCTGGGGCAGCCAGAGGGTATCGCCCTCAGCGGCCTCGGGATTCAGCTCCTGGGCCTCCGCCAGGCTGATCTCAAGATCCTCCTCCTCCACGTCCTGCACGACCTGCTTGAGGGCGTAGACGTGGAACTCGCCGGTCTCCCGGTCCATCTGGGCCTGGAAGTTGCCGTAGAAGTCGAAGCCCTGGAAGTATTTTTCCGCAGCCTTGACGAGGGATTCCTCGACCGCCTTGAAGACATCCTCTTCAGGAATGCCCTTTTCAGCGGCGATCATCTTCACACTGTCGAAGAAACTGGTTGATACGAGAGCCATCTTGCCTCCTCAGTCCGCGCTTTTCTCTACGGGGACGGCCTGCTTGGGGGTCGCGGCGAGGGCCACGATCCGCGGTTTAGGGGTCTTTTCCTCGTCAAAGGGGGCCAGCCTGGCCTTCTGGAAGATCTCGAAGGGCACGGTCTTGAGAACCCCATCCTCCTCGATCGTCACGGCCTCTTCCGTCACATCACCGATCCAGCCCTTGAACCGCTTCTGCCCGTTCAGGGGAATGCGGGTCTGGATGCGGCAGAGACGCCCGGCGAAGCGGCGGAAGTGATCCGCCTTCACGAGGGGCCGTTCCACACCCGGACTGGAGATCTCCAGGGACATATCCTCCCGGAGATTGGGGAATTCCACATCAATCCATGCCACCAGGCCATCATTGGCCGCCACGCAGTCGTCGAGGGTGATGCCCCCGCGGCTGTGATCGAGGTGGTCGATATAGAGACGCAGGATGGCATCCCGGCCCTCCTTGACGCTCTCCAGGCAGACCAGTTCGAAGCCCAGCAGTGCCAGCTGGCTTTCGATGGGGGCTTGGAGTTTCAGGAGATCCATGGGCTTTCCTCAATAGCCTAGACGGGGGAGGGACTTCCCACCCGACACGACCCAAATGCGTTTGGCGACCCACACGTTCATGCGGACCTCCTTGAGCTTGAGGGATCAAGGCCGAATTCAACTGAACAGCGTAACGCTCTTTTCCAATTCACTCAAGGCGTTAGTCGCCTATGCACTGCCCAGGCACCGCATGGGGAAGCGCCGGATGTGACGGAGGACGAGCTCGGCGGGCGGACAGTCCCCCGTCGTTCATGAAATATTGCCTGCTATCCTGGCTCCTCAATCCGATTCCAAACCCGAAGAGGTCACGTCAATGGACGCAAGGAACTGGGGATTCACCACCGCAGCCATCCACGCCGGTCGCAGCCACAACACGACCCGCGCCGTGATCACGCCCATCTTCCAGACCTCGGTGTTCGAGCTGAAGGAGAACAGCGAGGGGGCGGAGTTCGCCGCCGCCATCGAACCTCCGACTTTCTATACGCGATGGGGAAACCCCAACGCCAGTGAGGTTGAGACCGTCCTGGCCACCCTGGAGGGGGCCGATCGCGCCCTGGTGTGCAGCTCTGGCATGGCCGCCATTTCCACGGTATTCGACACCTTCCTGCGCCCAGGCTCCCATGTGGTGGCCCCAGCCGCCCTCTACATGGGCACCGAACAACTCCTGAGACGCTGGGAGGCGAACCAGAGCCTGCGCATCACCTGGATCGATAACACCCTGGACCTGGACGAGTGGGAGGCCGCCATCCAGAAGGGCGCCTCCATGGTCTGGGTGGAATCCCCCTCCAACCCGGCCCTGGCGATCACCGACCTGGCCGCCGTGGCCGCCATCGCCAAGCGATGGGGCGCCCGGGCCGTGGCGGACAACACCTTCGCCACCCCAGCCTTCACCCGCCCCCTGGAGCTGGGCTTCGACCTCAGCGTCTCCAGTGCCACCAAATACCTGGCGGGACATTCGGATGTGGTGGCCGGGGTCATCGCCGGAGGCGAAGCGGATGTGGTGGCCTGCTGGTCCACGGCCAAGCTCACGGGCCCCACCCTGGACCCCATGGCCGCCTGGTTGCTCCACCGGGGCCTCAAGACCTTCCACCTCCGCATCCGGCGCGCCGCCGACAATGCCCAATCCCTCGCCCAGTGGCTCCTCTGGCAACCCCAGGTCTCCCGGGTGGACTACCCTGGGCTGGCGGACCACCCCGGCCACGCCATCGCGGCCCGGCAGATGGGCGGAAACTTCGGGGCCATGCTGAGCTTCGAACTCCAGGGGGGCCTGGATGCCAGCCGCAGATTCTGCGAAGCCCTGGAGATCATCACCCGGGGGGTAAGCCTCGGGGGCGTGGAGAGCCTCATCCAGCACCCCGCCACCATGAGCCACGCCGCCGCCACCCCGGAAGCCAAGGCGCGGCTGGGTATCACCGAGGGCCTGCTGCGCTTCTCGGTCGGCATCGAAGACAGCCCGGATCTGAAGAGTGACATTGAGCGTGGACTCCAGGCCGCCACCCTGATGCGATAATGAGGGCATGAAGCTCATCATCAACGGCAAACCCCTGGATACCCCTGAACTGGCCACCGTGGCGGATCTCGCGGCATGGTTGGAACTCCCCTCTTACGGCAGCGCCGTGGAGCTCAACGGCGCAGTCGTCCGCAGGGGCGACCATCCGGCGACCCCCCTGAAGGATGGCGATTCGCTAGAGGTGGTGCGCTTCGTGGGGGGCGGCTGAGTCAGCCCAGAACGAGGCTCTTCCCGATCGCGGTGGTCTTGAATCCAAGCCTGGCCAAAAAGCACAAGGCCCATGGAAAGCACGGGCTTCCGAAGTTTGCACTACTCCTCCGGCATGATCGCAAGGGTCCAGAGCCCCCATTCGCCGAGGTAGGGAATGATCAGGGCGTCGTAGCGAAAGGTCTTGGCGGCCCCTTCATCATCGATCATCCGCCCCCAGGCGCTGGTCTCGATCCGCCCAGCATCGTCCCACTCGATGGGTCCGAATTCGTGGATGGCCCGGTTGCGGTTCGATTCGCTGGATGCGAGGGCCCGAGCCTCCGCTCGTTTTCCCGGCATATTCGCCCAAGCACTTGCCAGCAGATCAGGCTTGCCCAATCGTGCACCGTCCACGTAGCGGGAAAGAATGTCGTGGACGATCTTTTCGAAGCGGAGGCGCTCGCCCCACCGCTCCACCAGAACCTTGGCCGCGGCCAGGGCCCCCTTTTCCGCGGCCGTCCCTCCGGAGCCGCCGTTGTCAGGTGTCGGGTAGGCACCGCCTCCTCCCAGGTCCCCGGCACCACCTCCGACCTGGTCGCCGCCCGAAGTCTCTTCGGAAGTCGCGTGGTCTAGCTTGGACCGATCTTCGTCCAGCTGTTTCTCGCCCTTCTCGCGCTCTGCCCGCAATTTGCTCCAGAGCTTTTTGTTACCCTCGGTGGAACCCTTCACCACCGAGGGCTCACCCTTGGCGTCGTAGTAGACCCAAGTTTCGTAACGCATGTAGTCACCTGTCGCGGGATCCCGGAAATAGACCCGGGTGCGGGTCACCCGTGAGAAGCCCTTGGCGCTCGGTTCGCTGAGCGTCACATCCTCGGTGACTTCGTAGTAGTTGTCCGTGGCCCGACGAAACTTGAAGCTTTCAGACCCATCCGAGCCCCAGGTATGACTGCTGCCGCGGCTCGCACCGGCCTTCTCTTCGTCCTCAAAATTGCGGCGCGATTGCTCGGAGCGCACCTCCACCTCTGTGGTCACCCCCTTGCCCGCCTGGGCGGACAGGGGAAGAACCAGAAGGAGACATCCGAGACGAGGGAGGATAGGCCAGAACATGGGATCTCCGAGGCTACTTGGCCTTCTCGGCCAGCTTCAGGCCTGCTGCGAACTTGTTGAGTTCGCCTGCCGCCATGCCTTCGCCACCAGCGAGACCGATGGAACAGCCTTTTGCTTTGAGTTCGATCTGCAGCATGGGCATGCCAGCCATAGCGTAGCTGCGGGTGCGCAGGCCGTGGAGCAGGCCCTCCTTCAGGTTCTGGATAGCACCGGGCATGCGCTTGGCATCATCAAAAGAACTCAGGGGGCTGCAACGCACCATGAGCACCTTTTGAGGCGTCGCCCCCATGAAGGCGGCCATGTATTCGCCGCCATCCTGCTCACATTCCGCCAGCTTGTACCCTGGAACAGCCGTGACCTTCATCCAGGCCTGAAAGGATTCAAAGGAAAGCCCGGGGACTTCCTGGGCCGCCAGCGAAGCGGCCAGCACAGGGATCAGCAGCGTCAATCTCACAACTTCACCAGTTCCACGCGGCGGTTCTTGGCACGACCCTCCTCCGTACGGTTGTCCGCAACAGGCTTGTCCTGCCCGAAACCCTTGGACTGGAGACGTCCGGCCTCGATGCCCTTGGCCACAAGAGCCGCCTTGACCGCCTTGGCCCGCTCATCGGAAAGCTTGCGATTGCCTTCGGGGGTGCCCGTGTTGTCCGTATGGCCTTCCACGCTCAGCTTCAGCTTGGAATTGGCTTTGAGCAGGCTGGCGATCTCATCCACCTGGGCGGTGCTGTCGGCCTTGATGGTGGCCTTGGCAGTATCGAAGTGAATATCCAGGGCGATGAAGCCGTCCTTATTGAGGGCGTCTAAGATGGCGCTGGAGCTGATCTTCTGTTCCATCTGGCCCTTTTCCACCACGGCCACGTTGTAGCTCTTGCACCCGCCGTAGGCATAGATGTAGGCCCATGTTTCCGCTGAGCCCTTCTTCAGGCGCAGGGTAACGGCCGTACCACCCTGTTTCTCCCACATCACTTCGCCCCCCACCTTCTTGATGGCCTGCACGTGGTTGCGAACCACCTCCACCGGAGAAGGCATGTTGGCGCCCTTGCTCAGTTTGTAGTCGATGAAGGTCTTCTTACCTTCCACTGCCCGCTTCTCATCCTTCTTGACATTCTTGACCGTGAACTCCTCGCGATCAAAGTCGGAAGTCTTGTAGCGATCAATGATGAAGCCTGGCATGCGGGTGAAGAGGGCGTGATCCTGGCTTCCGGGCTTATCAACCTTCTCCTTGGGGGGTGCTGCGATAAGAACTGGAGCAGCGATACAGAAAACAATGGCATTAAGTCTCATGAGAATCTCCGGTTGATTATGAACATCCAAGGGTAACCGAAAACTTCGTTGCATTTTTTTAATGCAGAATCTGCAAGGCAATTCCTTGACATGGCTACCCTCAGGGTTGTGTACAAAACCGTCTGTAAGTCCGGCTTGAGGGCCTGAGGAGGAAGGTGGCGAGTCGTGTAGGTTGATCGCGTTCAAAAACCACCAACCATGGAGGACGCGATGGCCGAAAGGCAGTTTGGACCCGAGAGGGGCTTTGGGGAAGGTTTGTTCGAGGGTGAAGGCGGCACTGAAGACACTGTTGGACTGGATCTGCTCGTTGAGAAGGAGCTGGACGATCTCCAGATCAGTCTTCTGGAGAAAGATCCGGGAGCTGCGGCCCAGGCGCAGGGCGGCGGTGACGGGCTCCACCACGAGGCGGTAGGTGGCCAAGGGTCCCAGACCATACGCACCCCATCCCGCAGGCAATCCAGAAAAGCCCGCCATGAAGCACCTGTGGGTCCGGAGGGGGATAGCTGTACTACAATGGTGACCAGGAGTTCCCATGGATCGTTTCGGTAGTTCGCGCCTTCGCATCGTCCTGGTCTGTCTGAGCCTGCTTCTGGCCGGGCTGGTCCTCGGAGGGGTTCGGCCCGCCGAAGGTTCCAACCTCTCTGTCTTCGGAACGCCCATCCCCATCAGCGCCCTGACCATGCTGGTGGACCCCAAGGCCATCTTCCGGGGCGGCCTCAGCGCCATCATCTCCGGGGTGGTGCCTGCTACCTTCCTCCTCACCACCTTCTTTCCGATCCACGAGGCCCTCCAGAGCGGGCGGCTCAAGGCCCTGCCCCTGAACCTGGGTCTGGGGGTCCTCAACGGGCTCTTCTACACCCAGATCCTGCTTCTGCCCATGTGGGCCGCCAGCTTCAGGCTGTTGGACAGCCTCTTCCCCGCCGCCCTCTGCATGGCCGACCTCCACGCCGTCCTCCTGGGCCTCCAGCTCCTGCTCTGGGCCCTCTTCCTGGCCCGCCTCCTGGCTTCCAATCCTGGCTGGGGGCTGCTCCTGAGCTTCGCCCTGAGCGTTGTCGGCCGCTACCTGACCTGGGGCGGGGAGTATCTGGGGGATCCCGACCTCTTCCAGGTGCCGGGTTTCCTGGTGAAGTCCATGGCCATCCTGGGCAGGCTGCTGCCCACGGGCCAGCTCTCATCCGATCCCATGGCCTGGACAGCCCTTCCCCTCAGCATCGGCGGCCCGCTCGTGCTGCTGGTACTCCTCCTGATGCTCCCGGCCCGCAAGGCTGCGCCCAAGGCGGCCAAAGCTCCACGCCGGAGCAAGGGGTGAGGTTTTCCAGGCACCTTTGCCTCGCGGTCGGGATCGTCCTGAGCGCCCAGCCCGCCCAGGACTCCGCCCACCTCCGGGCGCGGCTTGGGGAGATCCAGGCCCGCCTCAGTCAGGTCGATCGCCAGATGGACGCCCTCAAGAAGCGCCGCAAGGGCATCCTGGTGGAACTCCAGGGCATCGCCCTCCAGACCGACCGGATCCGAGCCCAGGCCGACGGAGCCCGGTTGAAGCGCGACCAGACCCAGGCCCAGGTGGAGGCCGTCCAGAGCCAGAAGGTGGGCATCCAGCGCGAAATCCAGCGTCTCCAAGGCGATATCCGCAAACAGGTTCGCTGGATGCAGGCGGTGGGCCCCTGGGGTGGGCTTGGCTTCATGACCAACCTGAAGAGCTTCGAACAGTACCTGGTCCAGGGCCGCTATCTGGCCTGGCGGCGCAACCGAGAGCGCCTCCGCCTCTCCCGCATCCAGGCCCTCCATTCCGACCTCCACCGCCAGGAGGGGGCCCTGCAGGAGATTCTGAAGCGTCTGGTCACCGAGGAGCAGGAGGCCGCCAGCCTGGGGGGCGACCTCAAGTTCGCCGAGGCTCGTCTCAACGGCTTCCTGGACGGACTGCGCCAGGACGAAACCCGCCAGAAGGCCATCCAGGCTGAACTCGCCGAGGAGGCCATCCAGCTGGAGCGGATGGTGACTTCGCTTCTCGCCAAGCCTCGCAGCGATGCCTTTGCCCCCCCACAGGCCTTCACCTCTCTGGCTGGGGAGCTTCCCCGCCCCGTGGAAGGCTCCCTCGCCCAGAGTTTCGGCGAACACCTCCACCCCAAGTACCGCACCAGGACCACAAACTCCGGTCTGCTCATCGAAGCCCCCGCCGGCACCCCGGTGCAGGCGGTCGCGGAGGGCAAGGTGGTCTTCGCCGACTTCTACCAGAGCTACGGCCCCATGGTGATCCTGGACCACGGAAGCGGCTTCTACACCCTCTACACCCACCTTCGGGTCGCCCACGTGAACAAGGGACAGGTCTTGCGGCAAGGCGACATCCTTGGCACCGTGGGCGAAACCCTGGACGGTCCGCGCCTTGGCTTCGAGGTGCGGCAGCAGACCCAGGCCCAGGATCCGAACCGGTGGCTGAAGCAGAAATACCGATGATCGCTGACGGAATCTTCATCTACGGCACCCTGCGGGAGGGCGGTCGCTACCGCACCTGGCTGGAGCGCACCCACCCCCAGGGCTGGACCCCGGCCCATGCCCCCGGGCGCCTCTTCCACCTCCCCGCCGAGGGCTACCCCGCCATGGTGGCGGGCCAGGAGCCCTGCGCTCCGCCCCCGGAGCCGGGGTGGGTCCTGGGAGAGTTCGTGGGCTACGAGGACGATGAAGATCTGGAACAGGCCCTGGCGGACCTGGACGCCCTGGAGGACGTTGAGGGCGGGCTCTACGAACGCAGGGTTCTCCCGGTGCTCCTGGAGAACGGGCATCGCTACGGCGCCTGGACCTACCTCTTCCCGGAGGATCGCCTGCCCATCCTGGAGAAGGTGGCCGTGGAGCTGGAGAGCGGGGACTGGGGGCCTTATCTATATTGACTAATTAGTAGCCGTTCCGTTCGGGGCAATGAACGCTTACACTAATTACATTAAAAGCCGTATCTCAAGGCGGCGTGGAACACGACATCCGGAGATGCATTGACGATGAGGTCTTCCGAGAGGCCCAGGTCGATGGAGGTCCGTCGGGAGCAGCGCACTTCGCCGCCGAGGGTCAGCTGGGCCGAGGGCCCATTCACCTCCCGGAGCTGGCTGCCGGAATAGAAGGAGCTGTGCGCATTGACCTGGGCCCTGAGGGCCAGCCATGGCGCAACATCATAGGCGATGGCAAAAGCGCCGAAGCCGACCACCGGGCGCTGCTGGTCCGGCAGGACATCGCCCCGCGTCATGCCCATGGCCCCGATCGCACCGGACAGCACCAGCCGCTCGGATCTGGAACTCCCGACCACCCACAGCGCGAGATCCGTGCTGCCGCTGCCCCGCAGGCGATCCGGGTCACCGGTCGGCAGCTTGAGGCTGCCCCGCAGGCTCCAGTTCCTCCGCGCGTCCGAGCTTTGATAGACCTGCCAGCCCCCCGTGAGGCGGACATCCCCCACACCGCTTCCGGACTGCTCCATGTCCAGGACGGAAACGCCGTTCCTCTGGTAGCGGTACCGCAGGCGGCCCCGGGGCACCAGATCCCGGCCATGGTTGGGGAAGCCGAAGGTCGAGTGGAAGTTCTCGATGAAGTGGTCGAGGAAGCCGCCGCCGGTGGCGATCACCGGGATATCGACGCCCACCTCCCCACGGGAGCCAACCCCGTACCTTCCGGAGAGGGTGAAGCGCTTGCTCTCGCCATCCAGTTCGACCTCTTCCCCGGGGGCACTATCCCCGGCGAAATGGTTGGCCAAGTCCAGGGTCACGCGGAAGGAACCCTCGCCGTTGCCCAGCGTCCTGGCTTCGCCCAGGAAGGGAAGGCCGAAGATGGACACCAGGGGGCTCTGGTTCTGCGTTTCAAAAAACGTTGAATCCGCTGCACCGAGCCCAAGCGTGCACATCAGCGGAAAGACGCCACGGACCATGCGCCTGAGGCCAGCCTTGACCAATCGGGTACCCCTTCTCGAAGCGGTTTCAAGTCGAACTGTCGCGACACGCAATAGCTTGATGCTCCGCCGAGTTTCCTCCCGATCCGGATCAAGGTCAATCTCGGCCGCGAAGAGAAGTGAACGGCTTCACTTCCCTATGTCATCCTCCTTCCATGCACCTCGAACACGTCGAAGTGATCAACTTCCGAGGCATCACCGAACTCCGGCTCGATCTGGAGTCCGGTGCCACCGTGTGCTTCGGGGAGAACGCCTGGGGCAAGACCACCCTGGTGGAGGCTCTCCAGTCCACCCTGGGCGCCCGGACCATCACCGAGGCCGACTTCCATCGCCTGGAGAACGACCGCAGCACCATCGCCCGGCGCATGGGCATCAGCCTGCGCTTCGGGGGCGAGCCCCCCAAGGGGTGGGAGAGCGCGGGATGGCGGGATGCCAGGGGGGCCTTCCATCTGGTCCTCCACTGGTCGGGGCGGCGCCTGGGGCGGGGCAGGGCGCGGGTGGACCGGATCTTCCTGGGCCCCGAGGGACGGGAGCTGCCCCTCCCGAATGGGGATGCGGCCCTCCTGGCGGATCTGGTGGTGAAGGCCCATCCCCTGCACGTCTTCCACGAACTTCGCCTGGCCGAGGGGATGCTGGCCCCCGCCTTCTCCCCGGACCTGGAACTCCACGAGGATCCCGAACGGGCGGTCCGCCGCATTTTCGAGCGCCTCCTCACCGTGCCCCACCAGGTACACCCCAGCGAGCTGGCCCGGGGCCTGGGGGCCCTCCAGCACCTGGCGGAACGCCGTCCCGAGCTATTCCAGCCCCTGGTGGCACCGCCCCGCCGGGCCTCGGACATGACCGACGCCCCCATGGGCCTGCAGGACGGGCACTCCCTGGGAGACCTGGCCCGCCGGGCCGGTTCCGGCACCCGCCAGGTGGCCCTCCTGGCCCTGGTGGGGGCCATGCTCCAGGCGGAAATGGCCTGGCCCCAGACCGGCGAGGTCAGCCCCATCCTGGTCCTGGAGGACCCCGAAACCCACCTGCACCCGATCCAGCTCGCCACCGTCTGGAACCTGGTGAGCCAGCTCCCGGTGCAGAAGCTGGTGACCACCGCCCACGGCGCCCTGCTGGCCAGTGTGCCCAGCCGCGCCCTGCGCCGCCTGGTGCGCCGCAGTCGGCAGACGGCAGTCTATCCCAATCCCGAGGCTCCCCCCCTGAGCCAGACGGATGCCCGTCGTGTGGCCTTCCACGTCCGCACCCATCACGCCGAAAGCCTCTTCGCCCGGGTCTGGCTCCTGGTGGAGGGCGAGACCGAGGCCTGGCTTCTCCCGGAGCTGGCCCGGGTGAACGGCCTGAGCTTCCCCCTGGAGGGCATCCACTGCGTGGCCTTCGCCCAGGTGGGGCTCGCCCCCCTCATCGCCTTCGCCGACCGCTTCGGCATTCCCTGGCACCTGGTGGCGGACGGTGACGAGGCCGGGCGCCACTACGCCACCCGGGCCCGCCACCTCCTGAGGGGCCGCCCCGAATCCCGCCACCTGACCCTCCTGCCGGACAGAGACATGGAGCACTTCCTCTGGCGCAGCGGTTTCGCAAACATCTACCGCCACAATGCCCCCCACCCGGAAGGGGCCGATACGGATGCCATCATCCACCAGGCGCTGAAGGCCCAATCCAAACCCGGCATGGCCCTGGAGGTCGCGGAAGAGGCTGGACGACGCGGCGAGAAGGCCGTGCCGGGCCTGCTCAAGAAGTGTTTCACCAACCTCCAGCGTCTGACGGAAAAGCGATAGGAGGATCCATGAAGGCACCCGACGCGGACCTCCTGGCCTGGGCCGACCGAACCTACGCCGAGGCCAGGGGACAGGCCATGCCCCCGGAAACCCTGAAGAAGATCCTGGACGCCTACTCCCGCCTCGCCCACCAGGGCAACCCCGAGGCCATGACCGCCCTGGGCTGCATCCACTATGAGGGGCTGCATGTCCCCCAGGACTTCGGGCAGGCCCGGAACTGCTTTGAAAAGGCAGCAGGGCAGGGGAATGCCCTCGCCACGGTCTACCTGGGCTACTGCCACTACTACGGACGCGACATTCCCCGGGATCTGGAGCGGGCCCACCAGCTCTTCACCCTGGCAGCCGGGATGGGCCACCACAACGGGATGTACAAGCTCGGGGACATGCACTACAACGGGCACTTCGTCCCCCGGGACTTCGCCCAGGCCTTCCGCTGGTACCAGCGTGCAGAGGAGGCCTGCCCCCCCGCCAGCCCCGAGCTCCCCAACATCGCCTACCGCCTGGGGCACTGCCACCTGGAAGGGGATGGCACCCCCAGGGAGCTCCTGACAGCCCTGGACTGCCTCCATCGGGCGGAATCCGGGTGCTACCGGCTCATGGCCCAGGGAGACGCCTACGCCGGGCTGACCCTGGTGCGGGTCCAGGAAGACCTGGAGAGGGCACGGCACGAGCTGGACCGCACCCAACACCACCGCACAGCGGATCTGGGGCACCACAATCCCCTGGGCGCTTGATTCCAGGGCAGTGGCGTGAACGACCATGACCCTTGATACCCATCTCGCACCTACTTCGCCGATGTGACCCCCGAAATCAAGGCCCTCATGGACCGCGCGGGCTTCGTGGCCATGGCCAATGGAGGCCTCTTCGCGGGCAAGATCGGGGTCGGTGTGGTGGCCGTCCGCCGGGGCGGCGCCACCCATGTCATGGATTCCATGACCCACCTCTTCCAGATCAGCCAGATGATCATCCCGGGCGCCACCTACTGGAACATGGGCTACGGCCTCATGCCCGGCGATGTGGCCAACGACGCCGAGGGCCTTACCAACATGCGCCACCTGGGCAAGGCCATCCACTGGCTCGGAAAGGCCGTCCAAGCCAGCGGTGAACCCTATCCCACCCACAACGGGGCCTGCCCCGCATAGGGGCGAGAAGCAAAAGCGCGAAAACCCTCACGACCTACCAGATGGACGGGCATTGGTTCTATGTCTGTTTCAATCCACGTGCAGGCCCGAAGGCCCGCACGACTGCAGGGCTACAACACCAAGACCACGCAGCGCGTTTCAATCCACGTGCAGGCCCGAAGGCCCGCACGACGAGAGATTCCCAGGTCCAGTAGCCCCTGGACCAGTTTCAATCCACGTGCAGGCCCGAAGGCCCGCACGACCAAGGCCCCGCCCAGTCATGGGCTGGCTGCTGGAGGTTTCAATCCACGTGCAGGCCCGAAGGCCCGCACGACCTGTGTCCGATACCTCGTGATCGGCCCACACCAGTTTCAATCCACGTGCAGGCCCGAAGGCCCGCACGCACGACTCGGCTTGGTGGAGGGCACGTTCTTCGAGGAGAAGTTTCAATCCACGTGCAGGCCCGAAGGCCCGCACGACTCCCTGGTGTCCATCACAGTATCCCTGGTGTCAGTTTCAATCCACGTGCAGGCCCGAAGGCCCGCACGACCATGCCGGTAGCCCAGGGCGGTCAACTTGGCCAGGTTTCAATCCACGTGCAGGCCCGAAGGCCCGCACGACGGGGTTTCCTTTCCGGGGAAGGTCTTCACATGATCGTTTCAATCCACGTGCAGGCCCGAAGGCCCGCACGACGACCCCCGTCGTGCCTCATGGAGGGGATAATGCCACGTTTCAATCCACGTGCAGGCCCGAAGGCCCGCACGACCTGCGTTCTCGATCTTCTCGGTTCCAACCTCCTGGTTTCAATCCACGTGCAGGCCCGAAGGCCCGCACGACCGTCCGGGTCGGCATGGCGGCAACACTGGAGCAGGTTTCAATCCACGTGCAGGCCCGAAGGCCCGCACGACCGCGAATCCCTGATGGACTGCATAGCCCACGGTCAGGTTTCAATCCACGTGCAGGCCCGAAGGCCCGCACGACGCCGTCCCCACAACTCCCGGACATCGATAAACAGTTTCAATCCACGTGCAGGCCCGAAGGCCCGCACGACGGAAGCCGGTGGAGGTGAGCCGTGGATAGGAACGTTTCAATCCACGTGCAGGCCCGAAGGCCCGCACGACGCGCTCCCAGACGAGGGGCGCATCGTCGTTGTCGTTTCAATCCACGTGCAGGCCCGAAGGCCCGCACGACTCCGGGCCCTCTGCTCCCAGGTCAAAGGTTTCAAGGTTTCAATCCACGTGCAGGCCCGAAGGCCCGCACGACCCACCCCCAAGGACGGCAAGACCTCGACCTTCCAGGTTTCAATCCACGTGCAGGCCCGAAGGCCCGCACGACGAGCTGTCCCAAATCTGTCCCACACCCCCAGACGTTTCAATCCACGTGCAGGCCCGAAGGCCCGCACGACAGGTAATCACCTCCGACAACCCGCTCTACTACCCGTTTCAATCCACGTGCAGGCCCGAAGGCCCGCACGACCAGGGTGTTGGGGGTCATGCCTCACCCCCTGCGAGTTTCAATCCACGTGCAGGCCCGAAGGCCCGCACGACGACGTCCACATCGAGGTCAAGGCCCCCAGCTGGTTTCAATCCACGTGCAGGCCCGAAGGCCCGCACGACCATCGTGCAGGGCGACATGCGCGAGCACTTGGCCATGTTTCAATCCACGTGCAGGCCCGAAGGCCCGCACGACATGAAGACCTGCCCCTTCACAACTGCCCCGCCAGGTTTCAATCCACGTGCAGGCCCGAAGGCCCGCACGACCAGGAGGTCGGGGAGGTTCGTCCCATGGATCTGGTTTCAATCCACGTGCAGGCCCGAAGGCCCGCACGACCCCAAGACGGGATTGGCCTACAGCAAGATCACGGGGTTTCAATCCACGTGCAGGCCCGAAGGCCCGCACGACAATACTTCAAGGAGTTCTGGGGCGATTTTGAGTCGTTTCAATCCACGTGCAGGCCCGAAGGCCCGCACGACTCACCCTCGCGCAAATATTGCATTCGATGCCATTGGATGCATCCGAGCGCGGGGGCCTACTCGTTCTGGCAGTTCCATCATGAAAACCATACTGTTGCCAATTCACATTTCTTTATTTTTCAAGGAACCATGGGGTCGCGCGAGGGGGCCAGGAATTGGGCGTTCGCTTAACCTTCGCGCCATCCCCTTCAAAGCACCAGAGGCGCCTCAAAATCCAAGCTGGGTTTGACTCCATGGTGTTCAGCCTGACGGACATCATCTTCACCCAGGAAGTAGAAGCGAAGACTGTCCTCTCCTGGATCATAGAGGGAAAGCAGCTTCGCCTTCAACTGCGCCCACAAAGCGGGTGTCACCTTGCACTCGAACACACTGAATTGGACCCGTTGGCCATAGCTCAGGCAGGCCTTGGCTACACGGCGAAGACGACGCTGCCCAGCCCGCTCCATGGTCTGAATGTCATAACAGACAAGCACCACCATGCTTCAACCTCTGGGGTGAAAGGGAGGAAAGGCTTCGAGGTCCCCCCTCAAATGCCGTGCGAGAAGCCGAGCCTCCAGCTGGAGCACCAGTCCCCACGGAATCTCCTGGTTGAGAAATGGATGGCGGATCACCTGAGCCTTTCTGGTCTGGTGGGCGGTGATGACCTCTTTGCGGGTCTCCTCGTCCATCTCGACGGCCCCGCTTTCGCTAACCAGGAATCCCTTGGAGCGCACTTGCTGGTTGTTTACTAGCCCCAGGGCTAGGCGGTCCGCCACCAGGGGCCGGAAGCTCTCCATGAGGTCAAGGGCCAGGGCAGGACGCCCCGGACGGAAGGCGTGGAGAAATCCGAGGGCGGGGTCGAGGCCCACGGACTGACAGGCAGCCAGGCAATCTCCCATGAGAAGCGCATACGAGAAGGAGAGAAGGGCATTCATGGCATCCTTGGGCGGGCGTCGGTTCCGCCCCCCCCAAGGGAAGTCCCCGCGCTGCTGGCGCACCATGAAGGGGAATCCCTCAAAGTAGCGTGCGGCAGCTTCCCCCTCGCAGCCACGGACCTGGTCGTGAGTCTCCATGCGATCCACCTGTTTTTGGATCATCTCTATCCGCGCCGATATATCCGTGAGTTCCCGGGCCTCCTCCTCATTCGCCTCCCTGGCTGCCCGCTGAACCACATGCCTCTGATTGGCCAGCTTCCCTTTGACAAGCGTCTTGGCAATCGCCAGGCTGCGGGTTTCATCCAGGTGGGCCTCCATCTGGTTGCGCCGAAGCCAGGCCCCGGAGGCATCCGGGCCCTCCATGCGCCCGAGGAAGCGACCCCGCTCAGAGAGGAAGGTGATAGCCACATGCCGCTCCAGGCACATCCGGGAAAGGTCGGGGCTGACATAGGCCGTTCCCAGGATCACGATGGCCTGAAGGTGGTGGATAGGCACCTGGAGGCGCTTCTCCCGGTTGATCTTCACCACCACCGTCTCATTCTCCTTGTAGAGGTGGGTCTCAGGCGTCGTGATGTAGAGGGTGTTGAGCAGCAAGGTCATTCAGTCCATCCCGCGGAGATAGGCCCGGAGCCCTCCGATACCGGGGAGGCCGGGCATGCAGAGTTCCTGGAGACTGCATTCGGGACACTTGGGCCCCAGTTCGGGTGGAGGGGTGCGGGCCGATTGAAGCATCTCAAGCACCCCCCGGACAGCTTGGAGCGTCTCATCTCTCAGTGTCTGATCGAAAACCACCTCTCGTCGGCGCTTGGAGGCACCGTAGAAGATCGCTCCGGCCGGGACGGGGACCCCCAGCATTTCCTCCAGGCAAAGGGCCTGGGCACATAGCTGCAGTTCTGCGTGGCGGAAGGTGTTCCTTGAACTGCGTTTGTATTCCACCGGGAAGGGCCTCCCAGTGTCCGGCCAAACCGGATCTTCCCAGAAGACCACGGCATCGGCCCGCCCCACCAGATGGTGGACATCTGAGCGCAGCTGCAGCGCCCGGGCGACTCTCATCCCGGGGCGCTGTTCCAAGCCCGGCAGATCCACCTTCTCGTGGAGCTGGTGCCCCTCCACCGTGCGAACCGATTCCGCCCAGAGATTCTCCAGGTGGATCAGCCCGCACTGGCGGTGGCAATAGGACCAGTGCTCCAGGGCTGCCAAGGGAACGAGGAGCTCGTCGTCTTCCATTTACTGGATGCTCACCACGGTCTTGCGCTGGCTGAGGGGCTGACCATCAAGCAGGATCCGGTAGTCACTGAACTCCCGAGCCGGTCCCTCCGTGACACGCTCCCAGGTCACCCGCTCGAAGAGATCACTGGCGGGCGCACTCCCCAGGACGCTCCCATGTTCGAAGACCACTAGGCGGCGGGTGCCCATGAGCCCCCGGGCGGCGCTGCGATCATGCTCGAAGAGGTTCTCCAGGGACTCCCAGAAGAGGTCCAGATCCGCCTGCGTGAAGCCCGTCTGAGCGGCGAGGTGGGCCGAGACAAAGCCGTGGGCGCGGTAGAGACCGTAGGGCACGGTGTACTTGCGGCCCATGGTGCGGTTGTCTCCGCCCTGCTTCTCCGCCTCGGCCTCAGTGGCAACAGCCATGCGGGTGATGGAGTGCTCCAAGGCAACGATGGGCTCCACCGAACGGGCGAAGGTGAGCTGGATGGGGCCGCGAACCTGACCGGCATTGGCCCCGGTACTCATGACCGCCCCGAAGGTGCGTACATCGAAGAACCGATCACAGAGGGCCTTCCGCCCCTTGTCCACTTCACTCCCCTGCGCCGCCCCCTTGGTGTTGCGCTTCTTCCCATCCTTGGGATCAGCAGGATCCTTTTCCAGATCGATGCCCAAGGCTGTATACGCAGCCGAAATGTTCTGGTTCAAGACCGCCTTTTCCTTCACGAAGATGTCGAAGGGCGCCTGGCTGCCCCGGGTCAGCTGGACAAAGTTCCGGACCTTCCGCTTGAGGCAGACATCCGTGACCAGCCCCCGCCCGGTCTCCGCATCGATGCGGGGGAGATTGCCCGCATCGGGGTCGCCATTGGGATTGCCATCTTGAACATCGAAGAATAGGACGAAGTCATAGCGCTTGGTGAGGGTCATGGTGGCTCCTTAGGCCTGGTCAGGGGTTTCGGACTTGGGGGACTTGGTGAACAGCGCCTGGCGCTGGTGGTAGTAGCCGATGGCGAAGCGGGCCTGCTCATCCAGAGAGAGGTGGGGCTTGGGGCCCTGGGCGGGCAGCAGGTCCGTGACCTCCCCCAGCAGGCGTTCCAGGTTCACCGCCTCCCCCTTGCGCTCGATCTTGCGGAGGTGGTGGTTCTTGAGTTTCATCAGCAGAGGGTAGGTGCTGCAGGGTGAGCTGGAAAAGGCGCCATAGAAGCGATCCCGGATTCCGGCATTCACCTCCTGGTAGTTGTTGGAAGCCAGCTGGATGCGCTCCAGCAGGGCAAACACCCGGCCCAGAACGTAACCGGGACAGGTGTTGGTAGGATCGAGGCTCACGGTGATCTCCTTGGATAACGAGGGTTGGAGATGATTGGTGCGATTGAGAACGGCTTTAAGGACGGCTGCGCGCATGCGGGTGACCTGCCGCTCAGCGCGGATGCGGCGGATGGCCATATGGAGCAGGGTTTGTGGGTAGGGCCCTCCCGACAACACAGCCTTGACAACATGGCCTGCCAGATTCGGTGGCACATTGTCGGCCTTGCCCTGTAAAACCAGATCACAGAGCAGGTGCATCAGGGCCCGGCGGCCGGGATCCTGGGAGCTCTTGACGATATCCAGGTCATCCAGGTGACGCCGAAGCTTGGCTGACAGCCCCGCCACCGTATCCACATGCCAGAAGCGCACCGAGAGCCGGGCCGCATTGGGTGCAAGTCCCAGCACATAGAAGGGGGTGTCCCCGGCGCTGACAAGGTGCCCGGTGTAGGGTCCGGCATAGAGTTCAGCCACGGCCCGGGTCTCCGCATCGGGGTCGTCCTTCTGGGCAAGGCCAAAGAAGGCCGCAAAGCCCTCCTCCAGGGCCGAAGCGCTCCGGCCTGACCAGAACACCGTGGTCGCATCACCCACCTGGAGCTTCTGCTTGGAGTCCTTGGCCAACAGGCAGTTCAAAGCAGTGGTATATGCAAACGCTGCAGAATCTGAGACGGGCGCATTGAAATTCTGGGCCCTGCCATGGGATGCAAATGCAGACAGATTGAACGAAACCAGCGCAGCGCCAGAAGACTGGGCACCTCTCACCCCCTGAATGGAGGCGTGGAGCCGAGCAATGGGGCGACGAAGGCCGGAGACCAGGCAACAGCCTTCACCGCCCCTGGCCTCGGGATTCGCCACGTGGGACATCTCGATGCCCTCACAGACGGTTGTACGGGGCGAGCCATCCACCCGGAACGTGAGATTAGCATTGGTTTCCACGAGTTCCTGCCACAGTGGGCCCTCTCCGATTCTAGTTTGAATGGCCTCCAACGCCCCCCGCTCCAGAAAGGTCCTGATGACGCTGACCTCGGGATCACTCCAGTCCGTCAAACGCGCAAGGAAGGCGGCATGGCGTTCGGCGATATCCGTCCGTCCCCGGAAGTTGGCACCCAGGGCATATTCGGCGTTGTCCCAGAGGAGGTTGGCCTTGACGCCCACGGTGCGCTTTTCCGCTTTGGGAACCAGGAAAGGCCGAGCCTGCCGCTTCTTGCCCTCACCTTCCCTTGTGTCCTGGAGTTCCACAAACTCGCATTCAGGACTGACCACCACCAGGAAGGGGATGGACTTCCACTCAAAACCCTCGGGGGCGATACCGGCTTCCGGATCCGCAGCCTTCCGCTCGTAGTATTCACACAGCGCCTGTAGGATCATCGCCGCACCTCCGGGCTGTCCCAGTCGGGCACATGGACCACGCCCTGCTCCAGACGGGCCCGGAAGAACGCAGGTGCCGGACCACCCTCCGCCTGGAAGTCCAGGTCATAGAGCATGAAGCCCAGGTCCCGCGCCTCGGGAATGGGGGCCGGATCGGCGCTGGCCGGGTCCACTAATCGGTAGCTGCCCAGGCTGAACTCCCGGCACCCGAAGTAGGGCTGGTTGAAGCACTGTCCCTTGGTGGCCCGTCGCTCGAACATAGCCTGGTACTTGGCGGGATTCTCATCACGGCGGAGGACTTCCCGTTCCCCAGGGTCCACCAGGGCCTCCGGCGTGCTCCGTCCCCCGGCTTTCCGGCGGGCCACGGGAATGAACACCATCTCGGCGTGGAGCCGATAGGCCACATCCCGCAGGAAGAGCCCGGCCCGCTGCTGGCGATTGTCCTCCACGAAGAGCCCATCCTTGCCGCTCGCCACTGCCCCCACCTCATTGCGGCGGACGCTGGTCCACTGGATGGGGTTGAGGACTTCGATCTTCCGCACCCGCCACTGGATGGCGGGTTTCCAGAAGATGGCCTCGAAGATGGCCCGAGCGGCGGAGGGGGTGATGACATCGTAGCTGACCCGCTCCACCTTCATCTCTGGGCGGGTGAAGCAGGCGAAGTCGCCCCTCACCTCCAGACAATAGATCCGATTGGCATGTTCCATGGGCAGCTCCTGGCGTATTTCAAAGGGTGTAGAGATCGGGGCGGAAGCGGATGGCATCGGCACAGAGTCCAGCCCTGTCGTCGTAGAGACTGTCGGCCACCTGGACCCAGAAGCCCTGCACCTCCTCGATGTCGCCCTGGCGGTGAAGCTCCTGGACCACTCGACCCGGAAGGGTGACCGTGAAGCGCTGGAGCGCCCGGAGCCGCTCCCGGCTGGGGCCCGCAAAGCGCAGCGCCTCCACTAGCCTCTCGATCCGTTCCCGGTGGGGTCCATATCGAACGATGATGGCGGCCTGATCCCCTTCATCGATGAGCCGAAAGGCCTCGGCGGCCTCACGGAACTGGAACTTGGCGAGATGGGCCTCCTTCACCAGCAGGCCCACCATATCCTTCTCGTCAAAGCTGTTCACCTTGCCGTAGAAGGTCTGAAAATAACGGGTGAAGGCCTCCGGGGCCAAGCTCAGGGCCAGCTCCGGGCACACCCGCAGCAGCTCCCGAGCGGCCTCCTCCCCCTTGAGCAGCAAACCCGAGGGGGCGGGCTTGGGGGGCGTGAAGAGCACCACATCCCCCAGTCGCCCCAGCTTCCCCTCCCGGTTGCAGCGCCCCGCCGCCTGGGCCATGGAGTCCAGGCCCGCCAGGGCCCGGTACACGACCGGGAAGTCCAGATCCACGCCCGCTTCCACCAGCTGGGTCGAGATCACCCGGATGGGATCGCCCGCCTTGAGACGCTCCTTGATCATGCGGATCAGGTCACTGCGGTGCTCGGGACACATGAGCGCCGACAGGTGGAGAGTGCCTTCCGGCATGCAGGCGTGGAGCTCCCGGCAGTCCCGGCGGGTGTTCACGATACAGAGCACTTGGTCCTTTTCGGCCAACTCCTCCGCCAGGGCCCCCCAGGTGACGGGAGTGAAGTCCGGTGAGTGGAGGCGCAGAGCGGTGCGGCGCAGGCTCACCGCCAGACCCGTAGGATCCGGCATCAACTCGCGGACCCCCTCCAGTCCTGTGAAGACCGCCCCCTGGGTGCCGATCCGCCCCTGCAGGGTGGGCTGGGTCGCCGTACAGAGCACCGCCGAGGCCCCGTACTGCCGCACCAGGGTTCCCAGCACCTGGAGGATGGGCTTCAGGAACGAAGAGGGGAGCATCTGGGCCTCATCGAAGACCACCACGCTATCCACCAGATTGTGCAACTTGCGACAGGCCCCGGTGCGGGAGGCGAACAGGGACTCGAAGAACTGGACGTTGGTGGTGACGATGATGGGGGCATCCCAGTTTTCGGAGGCGAGCCGCCCCGCCAGGGTCTCCCGCGCCGGGTCTAGGTTGCTGTGGTGCTCCAGCACCACCCCAGGACCGAATACCTTGGCCAGAACCTCCGCGGTCTGCTCGATGATGCTGGTATAGGGAATGACCACCACCACCCGGCGCTTGCCGTGGCGCACCGCATGGTCCAAGGCGAAGGCCATGGAGGCCAGGGTCTTCCCACCGCCCGTGGGCACCGTCAAAGAGAACAGGCCAGGCGCCAACTCGGCACCATCCCGACAGGAGGCCAGCACCTGGCAGCGCACCCGGTTGACCGGAGAATCATCGGCCCCCCTAGCTAGCCCAGCCATGTGAGCGTCCAGCCTGGCCTTGAGGGCACCTAGGTGGGGCTGCTCCTGACCGCGCAGCTCGACCCGCGCTGGGTCCATGAACGCCTCAGTGTCTAGAAAATCGGCATCCACTAGGCAGGAGAAGAGCATTCTCAGCCAGAGGTGCACGTCTTCCGGATGGTCCGGGTCCACTTTGGGAGGCTGGGTCGGCGGCCTCAGAGATGCCAGTAGCGCAAGCATGCCGTTAACCTGGGCCTCCTTCAACCGGTCTAGCTTGCGGACCCGCGCCTCTAATCCAGAGACACCCCCGATCCAATCGGGAAGCCCGGCATGGTGGCCCGCAATGGGATAGGCCAACAAGGTCCCTTGTATACGCCATTGCCCACAAGCCCAGACCGCACCAGCTGAGCTGTGATCCACCTTGCCATGCTTCCCCTCCAGGTGAGCCTCAGCGTCGTATCCGCTGGCCGTACGCAGATACCTCTGGAAATCCGCCCCTGCCTTCCCAAGATCATGCAACTGGGCCGCCATCTCAGCCCAAGACTCCGAAGCAAATTGAGCGGCAAAGGCACCTGCACGCCGAGCTGTCCCGGCCAAGTGGTCACCCAGGTCATGTTGGCGCCAATCACCTGCCCCACCTTGGACAACATGAGCGAGAACATCACTTTGGGTTGCAGCCATCGCAAGGCCCCCCTGGGTTCACATCACTGACATGACCCCCCAAGAATAGCCATTGCGACTAGACATTTCTTGTCACAAGAATGTAGACGGCTAATTTCCGCGCCTGGCCCTGATTCAGTTGACCAAGGTATTCATCACCGAAGGGAATCGAAGGCCCGCACACTCAAGAGATCCCGGGCCCTCCCTCCCACCATCACCCCAGATCGATGACCACCTTGAGATCCCCGGGATGAGCCTTCCCTTCCTTGAGATAGGCTGCGGACTCGGCTAGGGGCACGATCCGGGTCACGACCCTGGAGACGGCCTCGCGGCTGCCCGCGATGATCCGGGCGGCGTCCTGGAAGCCGCCGGTGCTGCCCATGCTGGCGGCCAGGGTCAGGGACTTCTTCATCACCAGCCCGAAGTCCATCTCCAGACTTCCCTGGTGGCCGATGCAGACGATCTTGCCATCGGGGGCCGCCAGGGCCACGGTCCGCTTGAGGGCGGCGCCGCTGCCCGAGGCTTCCAGGATGAGGTCGAAGCTGTCCGCCTCCAGATCCGTGAGATCCGAGACCCTCGCCTTGACCCCGGGGACCCCCAGAGACGCTGCCACGTCGAGCTTCTCCTGCACCAGGTCCACGATGGTGATGTCCCGGATTCCGTAGTCCTGGAGGGTGAAGAGGGCCAGGGCCCCGATGCCCCCCGCCCCGATGACCAGGGCCTTGCGGACCTTCTTCATGGTTTCGCGGCTGAAGCGCAGGCCGATGGCCGTGGCCGAGACGGACATGGGCTCGGTGAGCACGTAGGAGAGGACATCCCCGCCACCCTCGCAGCGGTAGAGGTGGCGCCGGTTGATCACCATGAACTCGGCGCAGGCGCCGTCCACGGTGATGCCCCGCTTCTGGATGCTCAGGCAGTGGTTCCGGTTGCCCTCGGTGGTGCAGTAGTAGCACTCGCCGCAGTAGAGGGAGCAGTCCCCGGTCACCAGATCCCCCACCGCCAGACCCGGGGCGCAGTTCTCGCCCAGGGCGTCCACCACCCCCACCCACTCGTGTCCGATGAGGATGGGGTATTTGTGAGGGGCCTTGTAGGTGCCGTCGAAGAGCTTCTTATCGGAGCCGCAGAGAGCCACGTAGCGCATCCTCACCCGCACCTCGCCAGGCCCGGGGCTCGGCATCGGCAGCGCGTCCAGGCTGACCTGGCCGGGGGAATGGATGACGAGTCCGCGATTGGCTACATGAGCTGGCATAGGTAGCTCCTGCTTTCTTTCAGGGCCCGTTCCCACTGGGTGTCGTGGTGATGGAGCTCGACGCTGACAAAGTGTTCGTACCCGGAGTTCTTGATGCTGTCGACCACCCGTCGGAAGTCGATATCGCCCTCGCCCGGGATCTCGTGATGGTGGACCCGCCCCTTGATGTCTTCGATATGGATATGGCGGGCGTAGGGCAGGGCCTTCTCGATGGCCTCGTAGGGCTGCTCTTCGCAGCAGAAGACATGGCCGATATCGAGGTTCAGGCGCAGGCGCGGGGAATCCACGGCCTGGATCACCGGCAGGGCGGCATCGGTGGTGCCGATGTAGAACCCTGGTTCGGGCTCCATGACCAGGATCAGGTCGCTTCCCTCTGCCAGGAACTCATCGATGGCCTCCCGGAGGCGGTCCGCCGCCTGTTCGGAGCTCACCTCCTCCCTCAGGAAGCCGCTGTTGAAGTTCATCACCGGCACACCCAGCAGATGGGTGACTTCCATGGAGCGCTTGATCAGGTCCCGTCGCCGCAGCCGTCCCGCGGCATCCGAACCAATGAGGGAGGGCTCGTAGGGCACCTCGCCCAAAAGGGTAGGGCCACCGGCTGCGACACACACGATGGAAATCCCGGCATCCAGGCAGAACTCCCGCAGCTCCCGGATCCTGGCATCGGTGGCGCCCAGCGGGTGCAGGTGGGTGTCGTTCAGGGTGAGCTCGACCCCCTCATAGCCGGCGCCCTTGATTTCCTTCAGCGCGTGGAAGAGGTCCAGATTGCGGAGGGTGGTCGAGTTGAAGCAGAGCTTGAACATGTGATCTCCGGGTATCCGTGTGGGCCGACTTAACGCTGCTTGTACTCGTCCAGGATGGCCTTGACGATCTCGGCAGGCACCTTCACCTGGTAGTCGCCATCGGGATTGAGGCACTTGCCGACCCGCTCCAGGAGCACGAACTTGGTGCCGCCGAGGGTCTTCTTGTTGTCGCTCACCATGACGTGCAGCATCTCTTCGACGGACACATTGGCGGGGATGTTGAGGTCGAGGCCCAAGGTTTCACCGAAGATCCGGTAGTGGCGGTCCACCACCTCGCGGGAGATGTACCCGAGGCGGTTGCCCAGCTCGGCTGCGATGCACATGCCCTTGGCCACCGCCATGCCGTGGGTGATGGCGCCCTTGGTGATGAACTCCATGGCGTGGCCGAAGGTGTGGCCGTATTCCAGGATCATGCCGAGCTTCTTCTCGGTGGGGTCCGCCTTGAGGATCTCCAGCTTGGACAGGATGATCTTCAGGGACAGTTCGGTGATGTCCTGCTCGGTGTAGTCCTTCAGATCGGTCTGGAGCTTGGCTTCGAAGTAATCCACCAGGGAGGGGTCGGAGATCCAGCCATTCTTGATGCCCTCGACAATGGCCGACTTCTTGCCCCCCACGGGCTCGCTCATCAGGAACTGGGTGTCGCCGAAGAGGAAGACGGGTCCGTAGTAAACACCGAACTGGTTCTTGCCGTGGCGGCCGTTCACCGCCTGCTTGTTGCTGAGGCTGCTGTCGGTGACGCCCATCAGGGTGGTGGGGATCTCGACGTAACGGATGCCGCGGAAGATCATGGCCGAAGCCAGACCCACGATGTTGGTGAGGCAGCCGCCGCCGAAGCCGATGACCAGGGAGGCCTTGGAGACGTTCTGGCCAACCAGGGTTTCGCAGAGGTGCTCGAGGGTCTTGAAGGTCTTGGTCTCCTCGGTGTCCTCGATGGTGATGACCGTGACGTTCAGGTTGTTCTCAGGGAAGGACTTCTGGAGCTCGGCTCCATAGAGGTCGAGGAGCATCTGGTTGGTCACCAGGTAGACACGATCGGGGTTCTGCTCCTTGATGAGCCCACCCAGCTGGCCGGTGATCCGGTTGCCGAAGTAGTAGGGGGGGTCCGGGATCAGGTGGGTCTTCAGGCGGACCATTTCACCCGCGGCCAGGAGGTGGGAGACGCCGGGTTCGGAGGAGATCTCGCGGAAGGAGATGGAGGAGGAGGTGGTGAGAGTGGTCATGGGGTTCTCCGTATCGGTGTCTCGTCTGGCGATCCACCTGTATTGTTGTGTGGGACACGATTAAAGTAATTCCACCCCATTTTCTTGTCAACAGGGAAACGCGAAAAAAACTTATCGCCTTAAAAAAAAGCCCCCAAAGGGGGCCATGGAAACACGAATAGCCTTCATTTATGAGCAAATTCAACCTACGAACCCGTTACAGACAGGCCTCCCCAGGGTCGGGTTTATGCCGGTAAATGCCTACCCAACCACACTATGAAAAGGGCAATTAGAACGATAAGCATGGCCCGTCAGGCAAACCACAAGTACCGCAAAACGGGCACAGTAAGCACACCTACAAAATCGGCGCTTCGGGTTCCCCCTCGGCGCCGATGTGTCGTGGACGAAAAGAAAGGCCCCGCTCTCTACCAACCCAGCAGGTACGCGAACACCAGGGGGGCCACAATGGTGGCGTCGGATTCGACGATGAACTTGGGGGTTTCGACATCGAGCTTCCCCCAGGTGATCTTCTCGTTGGGGACGGCGCCAGAGTAGGAACCGTAACTGGTGGTGCTGTCACTGATCTGGCAGAAGTAACCCCAGAGCGGGGTGTTCTTCATCTCCAGGTCCTGCTCGAGCATGGGCACGACGCAGATGGGGAAGTCCCCGGAAATGCCCCCGCCGATCTGGAACATGCCCAGGGGCTTCTTCTTGGTGGTCTGGAGGTAGAAGTCCGCCAGCCAGGTCATGTACTCGATGCCGGTGCGCACGGTATGGACGTTCTTGATCTCGCCCCGGATGACCGCTGCGGCGAACATGTTGCCCAGGGTGGAGTCCTCCCATCCGGGAACCACGATGGGAACGTTCTTTTCGAGGGCCGCCAGCATCCAGGAGTTCTTGGGGTCGATCTGATAGGACTTCTTCAGGGCGCCGGACTTGAGGACCTGCTGGAAGAATTCGTGGGGGAAGAAGCGCTTGCCCTTCTGGTCGGCGTCCATCCAGACCTTGAGCATGGCCTTCTCGATGCGGCGCATGGCCTCCATCTCGGGGATGCAGGTATCGGTCACCCGGTTCATGTGGCGGTCCAGGAGGGCCTTCTCGTCCTGGGGGGTGAGATCCCGGTAGTGGGGCACCCGCTCGTAGAAGTCATGGGCCACCAGATTGAAGATGTCCTCTTCGAGATTGGCGCCGGTGCAGACGATGAGGTGGACCTTGTCCTGGCGGATCATCTCGGCCAGGGAGAGCCCCAGTTCCGCCGTGCTCATGGCTCCGCCCATGGTCACCATCATCTGTCCGCCCTGCTCCAGGAAAACCCGGTACCCCTCGGCCGCATCGATGAGAGCAGCGGCGTTGAAGTGGCGGAAGTGGTACTTGATGTAGGCGCCCACGGGGCCCAGGGCAGGGGCCTTGGGAGCCTTGAGAGCCTTCGGGCTGGCGGCAGACTTGACGGGTTTGGGGGCAGGTTTGGCGGCGCGGGGCATGGCAGTCCTCAAGACAGAAAGTTCCATGGTGGAAGCCTTCTCCGCAATGGTCAATCAAGGCTGCAATCCACCGGAAACGGGAATGTAACTTATTCCCAGAAGGGGTCAACCCTCCGGGTGGGTACCTTCACCTCTGGGGCCCGCACCAGGACATGGGCCAAGTAGTACCCGAAACCGATAAGGGTCTCCAGGGGAGCAAAGTGATGGATGGTGCGATCGAAGAGGAAGGTGGCGGATCCCGGCAACTCCTCATCGGCACCCCACAGGGCCACCGCCAGAGGCACCTTCGGAAACATCTGGAAGCAGGCACCCGCTTGGCCCATGGACAGGGGCCTGGCTCCCAAACGCAGAGCCGCTGTCCGGAAGGCGGAAAGATCGTACTGGAATGCCTCCACCAAGGCATCCAGGACCTCCTTCTTGAAGGCCGGGAAGAAGAGGTCACCCCCCTCCGGAACTTCCTTCAGGCTGATCCAGTTCCCTTCGGGTTCCACATCCCTGGCCCAGGCCAAGTGATGAAGGACCAGCATGCCGGTGCCCAGCGGCAGGGGACGGCCCGCGACCTCATCCAGGACCTGCCTCGAAGGGAGATCAACCCGCACGGATCGCCCCAGGAAGAGGATGGCATAGCCCCCAGGAACACACCGCGCCAGGGTGTTCCTGCAGACCCGCAGGGGGTCCTGGGCTTCCAGATCCGCCAGGGCCTTGTCGAATGCGAAGCGATAGGAAGATGCCATCAGTGATTGTATGCATTCCGCCCCTTGTGAACCCTCTAAAGGGGCTTACGTTTTGGGCACCATGAGTCCCCATGTCCGCTTGGCCCGCCTCAGCCTGGAGCACTATCTGCGGTACCACCGGCCGCTGACCCAGGTTCCGCCGGATATTGCCGAGGCCCTGAAGGGCCAGCGGGCCGGGGCGTTCGTTTCCATCCACACACGGGAAGGGGATCTGCGGGGATGCATCGGCACCCTCAGCCCCTGCCGGGAGAACTTGGTGGAGGAGATTCTGTGCAATGCCATCTCGGCGGGCACCCAGGACTACCGTTTCGTCCCCGTGTCCCTTCCGGAGATGGAGGATCTGGCGATCAAGGTGGATGTCCTCTCCGAGCCAGAGGACATCCGCTCCGCCGAAGAACTCGACCCCCGCCGCTATGGGGTCATTGTCTACAACACCGAGGGCCGACGGGGAGTGCTACTGCCGGACCTGGAGGGGGTGGATTCCGTGGACGATCAGATCCGCATCGCCTGCCGCAAGGCCGGGATCGACCCCAGGGGGGAGCGGTACAAGCTGCAGCGCTTCACCGTGGAGCGGTTCAGGGAGTGAACTTCAGGGCCTGGGCTCGACCCCGGCCAGGATCCCGTCCACCATCGATTGCAGCGAGGCGAGTGAACGGTTCCTCACCGGATAGCCATTGACGAACAGGGCAGGCACGGAGGCCACACCGGCCTGGCGGGCATCCTTCCGGTCTTTAGCCAGACGGGCGGCTGCCTCGGTGCCAGCCTGATCGAGCCTGAAAAGCTCCATGTTCAGCCCGGCCTTCAGGGCCGCACTCTGGATGGTTTCCGCAGTCCAGGGAGCACCTGCGAACAGGGCGTCATGCATGGGCCAGAACTTGCCCTGCAACTGGGCCGCGATCGCGGCCAGCGCAGCTCCCTCAGCACGGGAGTGGGAGGGCAGGGGAGCGTGCTTGAACACGATCCTCAATCTGTCCTGGTTCTGGGCCAGCAGCTTCTGGAGGATGGGAGCCTCCTTGGTACACCATGGGCATTCAAAGTCGGAGAACACGACCAGCGTCACGGGTGCTTGATCCGGCCCCAGGGCAGGAGCCCCATGCGTGTCAATCGTCTTCGCCAGGGCGAGATCCACCACCGTGATCCGATTGTCCCGGCCACTGGCCAAGTAGAGGGATTCCCCATCCGAAGCCGCCTCGATCCCCCGGATATCCGCCCCCACCGGAAGTTCGCCCTCCTTCCGGCCGTTTGCGGCGAAGATGCGCACCTTAGCGTCCTCGCAAAGCACGAACACCCGACGGGAGTCCTTCGAGTGGGCGATGGCCAGGGGTTTGGCGGGCAGCTCCCAGGTGGCCCGTACCGACCACCCGATTCCGGCAGACACCTGGAAGGGTGCGCCCGCCCAGGCGGGGCTCGCCAGGCAAGCCCAGACGAGGGCGGACCTCAGAGCGTGGGACCTCAAGGTTCAACCTTGCAGGTGCTGGAGCAACCATCCCCACCCACCTGGTTCCCGTCATCGCAATCCTCACCGGGATCCACCGTTCCATCCCCGCAGATCGGGAGCATGCAGGCGCTGGAGCAACCATCTCCGTTCACCACATTCCCGTCATCGCACTCCTCACCGGGATCCACCGTTCCATCCCCGCAGACCGGGAGCATGCAGGTGCTGGAGCAACCATCTCCGCTCACCAGGTTCCCGTCATCGCATTCCTCACCGGGGTCCACCGTTCCATCCCCGCAGGTCGCGAGCACGCAAGCACTTGAGCAACCATCTCCGTTCACCAGGTTCCCGTCATCACATTCCTCACCGGGGTCCACCGTTCCATCCCCGCAGACCGGGAGCTTGCAGGCGCTGGAGCAACCATCTCCGTTCACCAGATTCCCGTCATCGCACTCCTCTCCGGGTTCCTGCACCCCGTTGCCGCACTCTGCCCCGAGAATTGTGACTGCATAGGCCTTGGTGCTGTGGTCCTCTGCCGTCACGGTGTAGGTGACCGCAGCACTGAAATTCTGGTAGACCCCGCTGGCCGGTGAGATATCCGTTCCCTGGTGGGTGATGCTCGGAGCCAGGTGGGTGCGGTCCGTGCCAGCCGGAACCACAGCCCTGACAGTGTCCGAGCTGATCGTGCCCTCCTGGCCCAGAACGACGAAGCGGGTGATGTCCTTTCGGGAACTAGGTGCTCCGGAACCTCCCCCGCACCCCAACCAGCAGACAGTGGAGACTCCAATAACAACCATGAAAACAACATTAAACACCGACAGACGCACAGAAGCCCCCACCGTCAACCTCCAGAACCGCAAGAATTTGCACCAGAGAGACAAAGCCGATCCGGCATGTCCGTAATGGACGAGTCAAACACTGCCCGAATCTTGGCAGGCCCCCTCGATAGGCACAAGGGCACCCCATGTAGCCGAACGGATGTAAGTAAGAAAGCTATCCAGGGACGGGGGCCTTGAGCCTATTCAGAACACCTCGTTCACAAGCCTTTCGAGCTCGGCCACATTCCCGCAAGGAAAGACCCGGGTGCACCAGGGAGCGTAGACGCCCATGATGCCGTCGCGATCCGCCCATGCCTCCCGGGGCAGGGGGTTCAGCCAGTACAGGGCGGCGGCGGCCTCCCGGACCTCCTCCAGCACCTCATGGCCGTCCACCGCGTTCCAGTTGTTCCGGGCATCCCCGAGGATGATCACCGTGGTCTTCCGGGTCAGGGTATCCAGGTGTTCCACGTGGAACTGCCGGAGGACTTCCCCGTAGTGGCTGTATCCCGTGAGATCGTGACCCCGGAGGCGGACCCGGCTCATATCCTCCTCCCCCAGGAACTCGGTGATCTCCTGGAGCCGATCCACGAAGGCGAAGGAGCGCACCCGGTTGAAGCGCCGCTGGAGGATCGCCACAAAGAGGAGCATGAAGCAGCTGAACTGCCGCACCGAGTTGGACATATCGCAGAGCAGCCAGAGATCGGGCCGGGAGGGTCGGCGCTCGGTGTGCGCCAGCCAGAGGGGCACACCCCCGGCCTTCACAACCCGGTGCAGGCTTCGCCGCAGGTGGATCAGGCCGGACTTCGCGGCCCTGCGCCGACGCCCCTTCCGGGTGGCCAGACGCCGGGCCAGGCGCTCCAGTTCCCGGGTGATCCGCTCCACCTGGGGCCCCTGGGCATCGGTGAAGGAGAGCTGCCGGGGGTTGCCCCGACGGAGCTGTTCCACCACGCATTCCCGGGCCATGCTCCGGGCCAGCCCCCGCTCCACCTCCTCGGTCAACAGGGTATGCCACTCCTCCAGAAGCCGTCTGGCGGAGGCGTATTCCTCCACCGTGAGCCCACTGGCCCTCTGGCGGGCCTCCACCCGGGCCGCGACCTCGCCCCACCCACTGACCCGTTCCAGGCGATCAAGGGCTGCCTCCCGGTCATCGATGAGCTCCTCCAGGCGGAGGCTCCGGCAGAGCCCATGGATGAAGTCGATCTCCCGGGACAGGACGGCCTCCAGGAGGCGCTCAATGGGCACCCCACCGGCCCCGTGGTCCAGGCCCTCACCGGTGGCGCTTCGCGCCAGGCCCCCAAAGCGCTCCGAGTGCCACTCGTCCTCCGGGCCCAGGAAGAGCTCGGTGAGCCGTTGCACCAGCTCGGTACCCCACTCGGCCTTCACCAGGGTGGCGTTGAGAAGGGTGTGCAGCTCCCTGCGCTCGAGACGCCGACCCTCCATGGCCCTCAGGGCCCGGGTGCAGTCGAGCACCTCCGCCGGTCCCACGGGAATGCCGGATCCCCGGAGGATGCGGGTCAGATCAAGAACCAGGAATTCCACGGAACCATTCCGCCTGCGAGAGCTTCTCCGTCATGCGCCGACAGTCCTCCTGGTGCTTGAGCAGGACATTAAGGGTGGCCTGGGCCAGCTCAGGAGTCAGGGTCTCGGCCCCCAGGTGCTCCAGCACCCGGGTCCAGTCGATGACCTCGCTGATGCTGGGATGCTTCTTGAGCTTCTCCAGGCGCAGGCGCCGCACGAAGGTCACCACCTGCCGCCCCAGGGATTCTGTCAGGCCGGGGAAGTGGAGGCGCAGGATGTCCAGCTCCCGGGCCTCGCTGGGGTAGTCCAGGTAGAGGTAGAGACAGCGGCGGCGCAGGGCCTGGCTCAGATTCCGGGTGTTGTTGCTGGTGAGGATAACCGAAGGGATGGTGGTGGCGGCGATGGTGCCGGTCTCGGGGATGGAAACCTGCCACTCGGAGAGGACCTCCAGGAGGAAGCTCTCGAACTCCTCGTCGCTCTTGTCGATCTCGTCGATGAGGAGCACCGAGGGTTGGTGGCCGGAGATGGCCTTGAGGAGGGGGCGCTCCATGAGGAACTCGGGGCCGTAGATGCTGGTGTGGGCGCTGGTCCACTTCCGGTGGTCGGGGTCCTGGGTCTGGATGTAGAGAAGCTGCTTCTGGTAGTTCCACTCGTAGAGGGCCTTGCCCTCGTCGATACCCTCGTAGCACTGGAGGCGGATCAGCTCCCGCTCCAGGAACTGGCTCCAGGCCTTGGCCAAGCCTGTCTTCCCGGCCCCGGCGGGGCCCTCGATCAGGAGGGGCTTCTGGAGCAGCACCGAGAACTGGAGCACCAGGGCCGTGGCGTCATCGGCGATGTAGCCCTGTTTGGCGAGCCCCTGCTTGATCTCCGCAGCATCCACGGCAGCCTCCTGGGATGCCTCCATGGAAACGCGGGGCAGGGGCGGAGTCAACCATCTGGTATGACAAGCGGAAATCCCTCCTCACGGAAGAGAATTCCGTACCCCTTGCGGACGCAGTTGTGATCGCTTGAGAGCCAGTCCTAATTCCATGGCGGAAGTCTGAACACCTACCGTTGGCTTTTGAGGCATGGCTACTTTACAGACATAAGCTCAGGAAAGATCCGGCTCCACGAAGAGGAAGCGGATTTGGGGGAACCTGGCCTTGAGGCGGGCCTCCAGGGCGTTGCTGGCCGCGATCAGGGCCTCGCCGGTGACCTGATCCTTGAAGCGGAGCTTGAGGGCCACCATGAGCTGATCCGAGCCCACCACCACGGTGACAAGGTTCAGGACCCTGTCCACCTGGACATCCTCCAGGATCTCCAGGCGAATGGACTGCCGGAGCCGCGTGGGGGCAGCCTCGTTGAGGAGAAGGCTCGTGACCTCCACACCTACGAAGATGGCCACGGCGATGAGGATCAGGCCGATACCCAGGCTGCCGATGCCATCCCAGATGGGATTGCCGGTGACCATCGTGAGGATCACCGCCACCAGGGCCAGGGCGAGGCCTGCCATGGCTGCGATATCCTCGGCCAGGACCACCACCAGCTCTGTGGCACTGCTCTCCTGCAGGTAGCGGAAAAGGCCCTTCTTCCCGCGTTCCGCCCGGCAGGCATTCATGGCCCCCAGGAGGGAGGCGCCCTCCAGGAACATGGCGAAAACCAGGAGCCCCACGGCCCACCACAACCCATGCGGGGTTTCGGGGTGGCGGATCTTGTGGATGCCCTCCACCACAGAAAAGATGCCGCCCACACTGAAGAGGAGGAGAGCCACCAGGAAACTGGCCACGAAGGCGGCCTGGCCCTGGCCCAGGGGGTGCTTGGCTGTCGGTGGCTTCTGGGCCTGCTTCATACCCAGGAAGAGAAGGGCCTGGTTTCCGCAATCCGCACTGGAATGGATCGCCTCCGTCAACATAGATGCAGAGCGGGTGAGGCCGAAGACCAGGAACTTGGAGATGGCGATGCCGAGATTCGCACCGAGAGAGAGGGCCAGAGCCTTGGAACTGGATGCAGACATGCCGCTCCTTGAAAAGGGACATCAAGCAGAATTCCACAGCTGGGGAACTCTGGCACCGTCGAACTTCGATCCCGATCGTCAGCTTGGCTCAGCCGTTCAGCTCAAGGGCCATGGATCGAGCTTTTCCCCTCGTTAAAAGCTCGATCCGCGGCCCTACCTCCTGAGCAGCCTCGCCCCCACCACCGCCAGGACCGCCACGACCGCACCCGCGATCCATGGGAGCCAGGGCCGGGATTTCTCAGCGGCCTGGTCCACCTTGGCCACTTGGCGGGAGGCCCCCTCAGGATCGGGTTCAGCCTTCCCCAGGCCCAGGGGCTTCCTCTGGTAGAGGGCCCGGCTGGAATCCGGCAGGGCCCCCAGATCCCCCGGGGCCTTCCGGGCTTCGCCTCCGAGGTGGAGGAAATAGGTGGCTCCCGCCTCGGCAGGAAAGAGGAGGGTCTCCCGGCGCACCAGGACCCGCACACCCTCCGGCCTGGCACCCTCCGGAAAGCCCAGCTCCAGCTCGTCCGTAAGCACCGGGGTAATCGATACCCGGCTGGAGCGGCTCTCCAGGGCCGGGAGATTCCAGACCAAGCCTTCACAGCGGGTCCGCAGGGCATAGTCGGGCTCAGGGATCTCTCCGCGCCCAGGCCGAGAGGGAAGGGAGACTTCAGGATGGATGGGAGCCAGGGGAGCTTCCATCTGAAGCTCCAGCCCCACCACCCGCTCCCTGGCCCCCAGCTTGACCTGCCAGTGGCCTTCCGCCTTCTTCTGGAGCACCTGGGGCACCAGCCACTCCCCGCTCTGATGATCAGGCTCCGTCCGGGCCGTGACCTTCACCCCCCGGACCCTGGGGGCCTTCCCGTAAGCTCCCAGGAGGGTGATGCGATAGCTGCTGGCATCCCAAGGGATGGAGATGGCCTCCCGCCCCTCGGCCCCCTCCAGGCGAAAGACCTGGAGGGGGAGATCCTGGTCCAGGGTGATGGGACCACCCCCCTCCCCGCGCCGCTCGACCTTCACAGGGCAGACCCAGGAGCCACTGCCCTCCAGCTCCAGTTCGATCCGGAGCTGCTCCCGCTCCCGCACCTGCCATCCTTCGGGAAACTTCAGAGCGAATTCGGCGGTGGGCCGTCCCTGGGAATCCCGTCCCAGCAGAACCCGCTCCAGATCCAGGCGCCGGGGTTCCCACAGCCCCTCCCGCTCCACCAGGAAGGGCACGGAGCGGCCCTTCGCATCCCCCACCCAGAGACTGGGCATCTGAGCCTGGGCTTCGCCATCCAGAGGCAGGCGCACCCAGCCCCCCTGGGAGGCCTGGCTCAAGGGACGCCGCACCAGACCAGAACGGTCCTCGGTCGTCCCACAGGCCATCAGAAGCAGCAGGGCGCACGCACCACTCAGGCTTCTCATTCCCCCTCCTTCCGGGCCAGACGGATGCGGTTGGCCGTGAGGGCCGCCACCAGGAAGATCACCCCCACCCCCAGGAAGGCCAGGGCCCGGAGGATGGCGTCTACCTCGGACATGTCCACCAGGATCAGCTTGAGGCTGGCGATGCCCAGCCAGGTATAGCCCGCGATGGCCAGGCCCATCCGAAGCCCCTCCACATCCAAGGAAAGGCTCTTGAGCCATTGGACGGCACCCGAAGCCGCCCAGACCAGGGTCATGGAGATGGAGGCCCCAAGACCCGTGCCCCCGGCCCAGCGCACGCCGCGGCTCACTTCCAGTGCCAGTGCGATATTGGCGATGAGCTCCAGCAGGATGAAACCCAAAGCCCGAAGGCCTCCCCCCCGGCGGGCGAGGAGCCCCCAGGCCAGGGTGGCCAGCACCGCTTCGCCGAAGGCGCGATTGAGGAAGGGCGTCACACCGGAGCGTTCAAAGAGCTGTGTGGCGTGGACCATCCAGGTGAGGGTGGCCAGGACGCTCATGCCCACGGCCAGAAGCATCAGGGAGCGCAGCTCCTCCTTCTCCCAATCGGGGTGCTCGCTGGCGTACTCCACGGCCCAGGCCAGACCCAGGGCGAAGAGGCCCCAGAGGAGGCCAACCCATTTCCAGTCCAGGGCGATGGGCACCGCCAGGGCCAGATGGCCCCCGGCGAGCACCAGCAGGCCCAGATCGGCACTATGGCCCTCGAGTCTTTCCCGGAGAGGCTTCACCAGTCCGAGGTTGATGGCGGCCACCAGGAGCACCTGGGCGCAGAACCACTCGTGGGCGAGGTGGAGTTTTTTCCACAGCACCCAAGCCAGACTGGTGGCGGTCAGGGACACCAGGAACCAGAGCAGGGTGGGCGAGCTGGGACGCTCCTCCTGACGGGGAAGCCAGATCCAGATCCCGGCCAGAACATAGTGCAAGGCCAGCAGCGCCATCAAGCTGCCTGCGTCAGCCGCCTGAACCTCACCGCAGGAGAGGGCCACCAGGGCCCAGGTGCCCACCACCGCCATCCAGCGGGCCACCCCCCAGCGGGCGCCAATGCCCGAGACATAGGGAACCAGCAGTGCCGCCCCCACAAGAACCGCCAAGTAGAGGGTCAGGGCGATCTCGTGATGGCCCCCCTGGCTGAAGACCAGGGGGGTGAGGAGGCCCGCCAGAAGCCCGACCCAGAGGGGCGGGGCAAAGCGGGCCCGCCCGGCGAGTCCTCCGGCGAAGATCGCAGCCACGGCGGATCCGGCGAAACCCAGGCCCACCGGGATCAAACCCTGGTTGATGGAGCCCCAGCGCAGGGTGAACATCAGGGTTCCCAGTCCCGCCAGCAGAATGCAGCTGCCCAGCTGGGGGCTGCGCCCCAGGACCATGAGCGCTGATCCGGCGGCGAGCGCGCAGCCCACCACCAGCCCCAGCACAAAGCGCATCTCCGGTCCGATCCAGCCCCGCTGGATCGCAAGGTGCAGAAAGAAGACCGCCCCCAGGAGGAAGATCACCGCGCCGATGGCGGCGATGAGCAGGATGGGACTGGGTGCCGAAGTCCGGTCCGAAACCGGAGTGACCCTGGGAAGGATCGGTGGCCGCGGTGGGACCGGAGGGATGGGCGGTGCAAGGGGCGCCAAGCCAGGGTCCGTCTTGTCATGGGGCGAAGCGTCCTCGGGGGGCAAGGTTGCCTTGGCCCGCGCCACCAGCCATGCGACCTGCTCCTCCAGATGGCGGAGACGTTCCTGGATATCAGTGGTTGATTCGCTCATGGGGGTCCTGGAGTGATTACAACATCCTAGAGCGAAACCCGGGTTTTACGATCAATTCAGCGGTGTCACTCGTGTCGTGACCGTGGACCCATCAACGGGCATCCTTGTCCTGACGGCCCCGGCCAGGAAACCGGCCTGCTGAGACTCCCCCGGCCTGGAGGGGAACTGGACGACGAATACGACCTGTCCCAGGTTGCTTGCCTGGCTCTGGGCCACCTCCCTGAGGCCGTCCTCGTCCAAGCCGTTCACGATGGCAATGGAGTATTCGAAGGCGGGGCCTGTTACATTCCAGGGGTTCTTGAGAGGGGCACCGGTCTCCCGCAACTGGGTTTCCAGATCCTTGTGGAGATCCTGGTCCAGTTTCCCTTGCACCATCCCCATCTCGAACTGGTTCACGAGCACCCCGGTTCCGGTGGAGAGGTGCGTGAGAGCCACCCGATCCTGTGCCCGATTCCTCTGGCCGATGAAGGCCGGAATGGCTATGGCTGCAAAGACGCCTGCCAAGAAGAGGAAGACGGGGATGGCCACCAGAGAGAGGATGCCCATGATCATCCCGGCGCTGCTGGGGGCACGATAGGTGTCAGGAGCATTCCTGGCCAAGGTCTTGGCCTTGTTGTTCTGCACGATGGCGATGATCCCCAGGATCACGGCGGCTGGGAAGAAGATGATGACCAGCACCAGGGCCCAGATCCCGCAGTGGCGTGAGGCCCTGGCGCCGGGGGCCTCGGGGAGGGAAAGGGATCTGTCCATGGCTGGCTCCTGGTCTGGGTAGGATGCCCCCAATCGTATAGGGCTCTGCCTCTTCACCTCAACCCCGCTCTTCCTGGTCTGGGTCGTAGTTCCATATGGTCCGGGCGATCTTCGATTCCGGGAAGTCCGGGAAGACCTCGCCCTGTTTGAAGCAGCGGCGGCTGCCTGACTTGGCGAGCGTGGACCAGTAGCCGGGGCGGGTGCAGGCCTCGCCGGGAAGCGCCCGGCGAATGCCATCCGGGGACTGGGGCGTTTCAAGGGGCGTCTCGGGCATGGGGAGGAAGTAGTCCTTCTCCTCCTCGGGCACGGTGCCGTCCTCGTAGCGGTGATCCTCCCAGATCAGGTGCCAGGTGGTGGGGATGGTTTCGGTGTCCCGAATGAACCGGCCCTTGAAAAAGATGGATTCCTTGAGTTCGCCATATTCCCGGAGCACCGTCGGTGCAATGGTCCCCCCCAGGAGGTAGTTCATACAGGTCCCTTCCTCATTGGGTGCATAGATGCCATCCACGGGAACCTGTCGACCGGTCTTAACTTGGCGTGGTCGGCTTGGTGGGGGGGGCAGGGGCGGAAGAGGATCTGGAAAAGGGTGCTTGGGGAGATCTTCCGGGAGTAGGGCCCAGGTGGGGGAATAGGCGGCGGGCTGTTCTGGTTTCGGCTCAAGGGCACCCAGAGCTCCGCGCCTCGCGAGACTGATTGCATCTGCCAGATTCAGCAGCTCTCCGCCTCGGGTAATGTAGGAATCGGGATTGTCCTCACAATCGTTTTGCCAGATGAGCGTCGCTAGATGGCTAAATCCCTCAGTGCTCTGGACCAGAAACCCTTCCTCGTGCCGGTGAAACACGCTGCGATTGCCCTGAGCCAGCCACCGCAAGCCTCTTTCGAGGTGATCGATATCATTCAACGACCGCTTGTAAATATCGAGTTCCAGTTCGTTCGGGTCGTTGTCAGGGTGGTTCTGGACCACGGACTCGATGAGGGCCAGGAAACGCTGTTGGGAATTGGCTACATCTCTCCAGTAGGTCAAGGAACTGCACCGTTTCAGGAGCCAGAAGATCTTCCGCTGTTCGATGTCACTGACCATTGCCGTTCCTTTCATCTCTGGGGCTCGGCGCGGTATTCGATGCGCTCACCAGCCAGGATCACTTTGTAGGCACGCTCGTATTCCAGGAGGGTATTCGTTTCAGCGTCATAGACCTCCCGGAAGTTTTCGAACCCGTGGATATCCACCGAATCCGCCCAACCTGTCTTCTCGAACTTGAAGAGCACGCCATTGCTGGCCCGGTATTCAGACGACCCCGTTCGGATCGCCTCCTGTGCGGCCTTCAGGATGGCCTCACTCTCTCCCGGCTTCAGGGGAATATGCGCCACGAGTTGCTGTCCGCCGCCCTCTAGCCACTGCCCGGTAGCGGGATGGACTTGTCCGGCCGCCTTCCCCTCCCAAGCGCACAATTCCAGGTTGGGCGGGAGGTGGCAGGTGGCCCGGTATCCGTCTTTGTTGAAGGTATCCAGGACCGCACTTCGCTCCCGCCAATCCTTTGCGCGACGATAGATTGTCCCCTGAGGTTGCCACCAAGCGCCAGATGGGCCTGCCTTGCTGAGGTCGTAATATCTTTCCATGGAATAGGGGCCACGAATTCTTGTGGCATTAATGGGGCCTGAAAATGCCTGTATCCCCTCGTAAACGCCATCTTCCGACAACTTTTTCATCAGATTCGGCCACCCCTCTCTGTGCTGGTATACCTTTGCGATCTCCGTTTCTTGATTCTTCCCCGCCGCATTCTGCGGGAACTTCATCTTCCTCCGCCCCAGCTCCTTGGCCCGCTTGCTGACCAGCCTGGCTTCTGCTTCCCGTGTCATCGCCTTGCCCTGGCCGCTGATCGCCCGCCACTCGCCCTCGTAGATAGCTGCCTGGACGTTCTTGAGCTTCTGGTTCAGGTCCTTGACGGCCTTGGGGATCATCTCGCGGCCGAGCTGACGGATTTCCTGGAAGCCCTGGCGGAGCCAGGCCAGTTTGTCGAGCACGGGTGCAGGCAGGAGCTTGAAGCTGCCCTGGATCTTCTCAATTGCCTGGATCAGACGATCCATGACCCCCTGGAACTTCGCCACGAGCGTCCACTGGTGCGCCGTCAGGTTCAGCTCCCGGATGAACTTCACCGCGTTTCCGCTGCCCACGCGGTTCAGGAACAGCACGATCTCCTTCAGGAGGCCCCGACTCTCGGCGGCGGTCTTGGCCCCCCGGTTGAGGAGGCGTCCTACACCCTTCAGGACACCGCCCCCCACGGGGATCAGGGCCAACAGGAGAATCACCAGCAGCACCCACTCCGCGACTTCCTTGCGTTTCTCCGGGAACTTGACCATGTGGATGAGGACCGCCAGGAGGTCCCGTATCGCCGTCACATCGCCCACCAGGGGGATGCACCCGATGAGGGCATCCACGATGATCTGGCTGACGGTCATCTTCTCGTTGAAGCAGCCCTGGACCGTGCCCCAGGTCCAGTCGATCATCTCCACTGCCGCCGACTTGATGTGGGCGGGCCGGTGGTATTCAGGGTTGTATAGCCCCTTGGAGGTCGAATCTCCGTAGGTCTTCACCAGGTTCTTGACGGGGCTCAGAAGGTCCATGATGCCTTGCAAGCCTCTTGTGTGTAGAAGGGGCCGACCCAGGCCCCTTTCTCCGCCATCAAGATCCAATCCCGGATGTTCACCTCAGTCCCGCTCTTCCTGGTCTGGGTCGTAGTTCCATATGGTCCGGGCGATCTTCGAATCCGGGAAGTCCGGGAAGACCTCGCCCTGTTTGAAGCAGCGGCGGCTGCCTGACTTGGCGAGCGTGGACCAGTAGCCGGGGCGGGTGCAGGCCTCGCCAGGGAGCGCCCGGCGAATGCCATCCGGGGGCTGGGGCGATTCCAGGGGCGTCCCTGGCATGGGGAGGAAGTAGTCCTTCTCTTCCTCGGGCACGGTGCCGTCCTCGTAGCGGTGATCCTCCCAGATCAGGTGCCAAGTGGTGGGAATGGTTTCGGTGTCTGGCAGCATGGCATATTCACCAGCTCCAAGGTATTCCCGCGTCAATTCGCCATATTCCCGGAGCACTTTCGGCGCGATGGTCCCCCCCAGGAGATAGTTCATACAGGTGCCTTCCCCCTCGGGTTCGTAGATGCCGTCCACAGGCACCTGCTGACCTGTCTTCACTAGGATCGGACGAGCCGGGAGGGCGGGCACAAGCGGTAACGGATTTGGGAAAGCGTGCTTGGGGAGGTTCTGGGGGAGGAGGAGCCAAGTTGAGTAGTAGGCGGCAGGCTGATCTTCTCCTGGTTCATAGATCACCCCGTGAAACGCTCGATCCGCCGCCTTGCCGGGCTCCTCAAGGCGGGGCCATCCATCGGGGGTGCAATCAAAGGTATCCAGTTGGATCACGTAGTTAGAAGCGGCACCAGAATGATAAAGATCCCCTTCCGGGTTCTGGCGCAATACGGAGCGGTCCCCCTGGCTGAGCCGTTTCAAGCCCCGCTCAAAGCGTATCTGGTCATTTAATGCGTACCGATAGAGATTGACCAGCATGGAGTCTGGGTCATTCTGAGGGTGATTCTGGATTTCATGCTCCACGAGATCAAAAAAGGTTTTGTGGACTTCTCCGATTTTCTGCCAAAGGCCTAGGGACGTGTAGCGTTTTAAGAGCCAGAAAATCTTGCGCAGGTCATATTCACTGATCATGGTTTGCCCTTTTCCTTTTGGGATTCAGTTCGGTATTCGATGCGCCCTCCGGAGAGAATGACTTTGTAGGCGCGCTCGTAATCCAAAAGATTTTCCGTTTCTGGCGTGAAGACGTCACGGAAATCTTCAAATCCATGGATACCTACGGCGTCCTTCCATCCAGTCTTCTCAAGCGAAAAAACCAGTCCCTCTGGGGTTCTGTAACTTCGACCATCTTTGAGATGCTTTAACATCTCAGATTCGGACTTGCGAATGGACCCCAGGTCCAGATAAAGCTGCTTTGCGCCACCTTCCAGCCACTGGCCCGTTTCGCGATTCATCTGCCCCGCTGTAGTTCCCTCCCAGGTCCGCAACTCGACACCTGGAGGGATGTGACAAGTGACGATGTGACCATTGGTGCTGAAGTTATCCAGGACTGCAAGATCCTCACGCCAATGCCTTGCATTCGCTGGCGATACTCCCGGAGGAAGCCACCAGGCCCCAGTGACACCATTGTGGTCAAGCTGGATCACCCGCTTAATCGTGCATGGCCCCTTGATCGTGGATGCCTGGATTTTCCCGGAAAAAGCTTCGATTTCTGTGTATTTCCCATATTTCTTACTAAATTTTTCCATCAGATCCGGCCACCCCTCTCGGTGCTTATAGACCTTGGCGATCTCCGTTTTCTGTCCTGCTCCCGCCGCATTCTGCGGAAACTTCATCTTCCTCCGCCCCAGCTCCTTGGCCCGCTTGCTGACCAGCCTGGCCTCTGCTTCCCGTGTCATCGCCTTGCCCTGGCCGCTGATCGCCCGCCACTCGCCCTCGTAGATGGCTGCCTGGACGTTCTTGAGCTTCTGGTTCAGGTCCTTGACGGCCTTGGGGATCATCTCGCGGCCGAGCTGGCGGATTTCCTGGAAACCCTGGCGGAGCCAGGCCAGTTTGTCCAGTACAGGTTTAGGCAGGAGCTTGAAGCTGCCCTGGATCTTCTCAATTGCCTGGATCAGACGATCCATGACCCCCTGGAACTTCGCCACGAGCGTCCACTGGTGCGCCGTCAGGTTCAGCTCCCGGATGAACTTCACCGCGTTTCCGCTGCCCACGCGGTTCAGGAACAGGACGATCTCCTTCAGGAGGCCCCGGCTCTCGGCGGCGGTCTTGGCCCCCCGGTTGAGGAGGCGTCCTACACCCTTCAGGACACCGCCCCCCACGGGGATCAGGGCCAACAGGAGAATCACCAGCAGCACCCACTCCGCGACTTCCTTGCGTTTCTCCGGAAACTTGACCATGTGGATGAGGACCGCCAGGAGGTCCCTCGCGGCGGTGACATCCCCCACGAGGGGGATGCAGCCAATGAGGGCGTCCACAATGATCTGGCTGACGGTCATCTTCTCGTTGAAGCAGCCCTGGACCGTGCCCCAGGTCCAGTCGATCATCTCCACTGCCGCCGACTTGATGTGGGCGGGCCGGTGGTATTCAGGGTTGTATAGCCCCTTGGAGGCCGAGTCCCCATAGGTTCTGGCGAGGGTATCGAGCACGCCCATTACCGGCCTCCTGATTCGGAAGTTGATGGAGATTCCGTTTGCCCATCGGCCGTAAAGCGGGCCATGACTTCGTCCAGAGACTCCTGGTATTGGGGGTTCTTGGTCATATCCTTCCGCTGGTGAGGGCGGCAGTCCTCCTCAAAGCGGACCTGGGCGGGCCCGGGGGGAGTTCCCTCCAGGCGGGCGGTGCCCTTGGCATCGGTGATCCCCTTTCGGGTGCTGCCATCGGCGAACTTGACCTCGAAGCGCGCCCCCTGGACGGCCTCGTCATCGTGATAGAGGTGCTGGAGTTCCAGGTCGCCCGGCTTGAGGTCCCCCCGGGGCAAGCTGGGCATGGCCACATCGGCACGAAGCGCCCCCATGGCCCACTTCACGGTGGCCGTCCGCAGTTCCAGATCCCCCGGCATCTTGAGGGTGATCTTGCCGTCCTTGAGGAGGATCTCCAGGCCCCCTGCGGCGAGGCGGAGGCTGTCCTTGGCCAGGACTTCGATGCTGTTGTTGGCGCTGACAATCTGCACATCCTGGTCGGCCACCACGCCGATCTTCCCTTCGTGGGCCTGGATATCGACGTTGCCTTTGCCTGCGATGGCCTTGATGCCGGATTTGGCGGCAAAGACGCTCCAGGCTTCCTTGGCTGCCATCATGATGCGCTTGCCTGCGGCGATAACCGTATCGCCGCCGCTGTCCAGGTGGATATGCTCCCCGGCGGTGGTGACATGGCTGGCGGGGGTGCTCTGCACGATGCCTGCGGGGCTGCTGAGGGCCAGGACGGGGTCGGCGAAGGCGGGGATTTCGTTGCCCTTGGTGGTCTCGGTCTTCTTGAGGGTGTCCTGGAGCTTCTTGGCGGTCTCCAGGGTGCCCAGGGCTTCGAGCTGGTGCTTTTCGGAGACCTCGCTCAGGGCCTTGGAGAGTTCCTGGCCCCCTTCGAGCTGGCTGTGCAGCCCTGCGGATTCCAGGGCGGCGCTGCCGCCTTCGGTGCTGATCAGCAGGCCCTTTTCGCCGCGCAGAGCGCCGTAGGCTTCGCTGCGCAGCTCGAAGCCCGTGCCCTTGGCTTCCGCCACGCCCAGGGCCCGGGGGTGCACGATGTGGCCCAGGTTCAGCTCGGTTTTCGCCTGGTCACTGGCGAGTCTGGCCCGCAGTTCGTTGGTGCTGTCATCGAAAAGGAGTTCGTTGCCCCCCGTGCCCTTGTGCATCTTGGAGCGCATGCCGGAAATGGCCTTGTCGCCCGGGAGGCTGGAGGCCAGGCTGAACATGGCGGGCTTTCGGCGGCCCCCGGGCAGCACCCCCAGGACCACGGGCTTGTCCGGGTCGTTGTTCAGGAACTGGATCAGCACCTCGTCCCCGGCCCGGGGCAGGAAGCCCCCGCCCATGCCCTGGCTGGACCAGGGCTGAAGCAGGCGCACCCAGGTGCAGTCCCGATCGGTGCCGATGGCCCCGGCCAAGGGGTGATCCTCCGTCCGCAGGCAGTGGAGCTGCACCTTGATGCGGCCCACCTCGTCGGTGTGAACCTCCTCGCCCTCTGGGCCCACGACGGTAGCCGTGATTGGGCCGGGGATCGGGGCCTCAATCTCCTCGGGCAGGATGGGGATGCCCTGGCGCAGGCACTCGAAGCGATTGGTGTAGACCTGCGCCGCCTCGTGGCCGGTCTTCAATCCCCCGAAGTTGTTCTCGGCCTCCAGTTTCAACGCGGTCAGGACGAAGGTGCGTTGGGCCTTGGGGTCGGCGTCGTGGACGGGGTGATTCTCCAGGACGAAGCTGGTGCCCACGCAGAAATCCCGTACGGTGCCTTCGCCCGCAAAACATTTGGTACGCTGCTCCCAGACCTGGGCCCGGCTGGTGGTGCGCTTTTCGTGTCCCGCCAGATCGTCGTGCTCCAGGGGGGCCTCGTGGCGGTAGTCCTCCAGGGTTGAAGCCAGGGCGTTGCCGAAGCTCCCCTGGTTCGAAAGGAGCTCCTCACTGGTGGTACTCAGCGAGCCATTGCTGTGATCCCAGGCGCGGCGGGTGACCTTGCCCACCTGGAGCACCCGCTGGGCCTGCCAGCTCGTGATGGTGTCGGCCTCTTCGGTGCCATCGGCCCGGTGGAAGCGCACCTCCCCGGCTTCGTTCTTGTCCAGGTCCCGGGGGTCGTCAAAGAGGATGAGGCTGTGCTGGGGGTGCTCGGGGCTGCTATCGGGGTGGGGCAGGATGACGAAGGAGACGCCGATCTTGGCGAGGCGGCGACGGATGAAGTCCCACTTGTTCTCGTCGCATAGGAAGGCGAAGTCCCGGAGGGGGTAGGTCTTGAGGCAACGGTCTTCGAGGTGGAGGGTGGCGGCAAAAACGCTATTGTTGGCCAGCTCTTCGTTGATCAGGAGCTTGGCGATTTCCAGATCGGTCTTCTGGAGGAAGATTCGGGAACTGCGGCCCAGGCGCAGGGCGGCGGTGACGGGCTCCACCACGAGGCGATAGGCGGAGAATCCACCATCGGACCCCTCGCTGTGGACTTCGGTGATGACCCCGCAGATGAGGCGCTTGCCGCCGCTGTCCGTGAGGATGCTGATCTCGACGGGAACGCCTTCGAGGGTCTTGAGGGGGACGTGGGCATCCTGGGAGAGGGTTTCGACCTCAAACCTGAAATTCTCATTGATCGCCTCGGAACCCCTGAGTCGATGGACCAGGAACCTGCCCTCGGGGATGCCGCTGTCGGCGGAGAAGTGGAGCTCGATGAGGCGGGTGGCCTGGCCGATGAAGGCGTTGAGGAGATCCGCCAAGCTGCTGGGCAGCTGCGGCAACTTGCTGGTCAGGCTGGATAGGGTGGAATCCAGGAGGCTCATGGCAACGCTCCAATAATTAGAACATCCACCAGCCTATCAAATGAATTAATTTTGCTCCAGCCAAAGGAGATTCCCCACACCATGGTATGGGAAATCCTGATGATTAAAGGGAAGACTCAGCTTGATCCGTTTCTATCTGCGTCGATCCATGCCTAAATTACAATTTTCCATTAATCACATACATCACGCGGCACCCACCCTACCTTCACCCCCGCCCGGTACAGGCAGTAGGTGATCGCGTAGGCCCCCACCACATCGATGGTGTAGTGCAGGTGGGCCAGGAAGACGATGGCCAGGGTGAAGAGGTTCAGCCCCAGGAATATCCAGGAGACCCGTCCCAGCCGCCTGGAGAAGAGATAGAGCAGGAAGGTGGTGGCGATGTGGCCCGAGAAGAAGAGGTCCTTGGTCAGGTAGATCCCGGCCGTGTTGCCCACCACCGCAGAGATCGGATTCACGATGGAAAGCCATGTGGACCAGAAAGGGAACCCCTGGAGGGCATTCAGGTCGGATCCCAGGACCGGACCCAGGGCCGTGAGGGGGATGCAGAGGCCCCGTACCAGGGCCAGGATGCCATCCAGCACCACCAGTCGCAGGAAGAGGCTCCGATCCCGCCAGCCGATGTAGACAGCCCCGGGGATATAGCAGAGGATCCAGAGGGTGTAGTTCCACCGGGCCAAGCTCTCCACATAGGGCACGTAGGAGAGGATCAGGTCCGGAAGGCTCGGCGCGGGAGTCCGCTCGTGGACCAGCACCACCAGGAGCATGAGGGAATGGCAGGCGTAGCGCGCCACCAAGGCCAGGATGACGAGGCCCCAGAAATGGCGAGGCACCCGCCTGGGGTCATGCCCCCGGACAGGTGCCATCCGTGCGCTGGACAACTTAGCTGAGGCGCTTCATGAAGTCATCGTTGTTGATGACGTAGCGGACGTGGGTGCCCTCGCCGATCTTGCCGCTCTCATCGAACATCTCACCCGTGAAGGAGATCTTCTTGCCCTCGACGGCGGTGATGGTGGCGGCGCAGCGGACCAGCTTGCCGATGGCCGTCGCCTTCATGTGCTTCACATGGATATCGATACCCACCGTGCCGAAGCCCTGGGGCAGCAGGGGGGCGAGCCCCTGCAGGGCCGCGCCCTCGAAAAGGGCCACCAGGGACGGGGTGGAGAAGACCTCCAACCCGCCGGATCCCACGGCGGCGGCGGATTCGTGGGGTTCGGCGGTCTTCTGGCGCTCAAAGACCATCCCGACGTTGATCTGCTCGGTCATGTCAGCTCCTATTCCAGGCCCAGTTTCTGCTGGACGCCGTTCTCGTCAACAGGGTGAGCGGTCTCGGCATCGGCCATGAGCTCGTCGGTCAGTTCCTCCTCTTCCAGGGCCTGGGCGCTGGCGTCGATCTTGGCGATACCCACCACCCGGTCCTCGGCGGAAGCCAGGTTCAGGAGGCGCACCCCCTGGGCGGCGCGGCCCGTCTGGCGCACTTCATCGATGTTGAAGCGGATGACCATACCCTCCTGGCTGATGAGGAGGCAGCCCTCACCCGGCTTCACCAGGACGCTGCCCACCACGAGTCCATTGCGGACCCCGGCCCGGATGTTAATGACACCACCACCACCACGATGCTGGAGACGGTAGTCCTGGAGGAGACTGCGCTTGCCGTAGCCCTTCTCGGTGACCGTCAGGAGCATGCCGTGCTCGGCGGTGCTCTCATCGGCTTCCACACCCTCGGGCAGGTCGGGCAGGGGATCCATGACCTCCATGTCCACAATGCAGTCGCCGGAACCCATCTTCATGCCCCGGACACCGGTGGTCACGCGGCCCATGGCCCGCACATCCTCGGCGCTGAAGCGGATGGCCTTGCCCTGGGCGCTCACCAGGATGATCTGCTGTTCACCCGTGGACTGGCGCACCGCCACGAGGGCGTTGCCGTCCTCGATGTTGAGGGCGATCAGGCCGTTGCTGCGGATATTGGCATAGGCGGAAAGGCTGGTGCGCTTCACGGTGCCATCGCTGGTGGCGAAGACCAGATGGTGATGCTCCGGGAACTCCCGGAGGGCCATGAGGGTCACCACCTTCTCATCGTCCTTGAGGCTGATGAGGTTCTTGATGTGCTTGCCCCGGTTGGCGGCGCCGCTCTCGGGAATGTCGTAGACCTTGATGGCGTAGGCGTAGCCGCGGTCCGTGAAGACCAGCAGGGTGTCGTGGGCCTTGGTGAGGAAGAGCTGCTCGACGAAATCCTCGTCCTTGGTCTTCATGCCCAGCTTGCCCTTGCCGCCCCGCTTCTGGCGCCGGTAGGCCGCCAGATCGGTGCGCTTGATGTAGCCGGTCTTGGAGAGGGTCACCACCATGGGATCGTCGGGGATGACATCCTCCATGCGGATCTCGCCCGTGAAGCCCATGATCTCGGTGCGGCGGTCGTTGCCGAACTGCTCGCCGATGTTCACGAGCTCCTCGCGGATCACGGCCATGAGCTTGGCGTCGTCCTCCAGAATGCTCTTGAGGTAGGCGATGGTGGCCTCCACCTCCGCCAGTTCCTCCAGGATCTTGTCCCGCTCCAGGCCCGTGAGGCGCTGCAGGCGCATGTCCAGGATGGCCTGGGCCTGCCGGTCCGAAAGCTTGAACTCCTCGGCCCGGGCACCGGCGAAGAGGCCCAGCATGAGGCCGGACTTGGCCTCGTCGGGGCTCTTGGCGGCCCGGATGAGGGCGATGACGGCATCCAGCCAGTCCAGGGCGATCTTGAGGCCCAGGAGGATGTGATGGCGATCCTCGGCCTTCCGGAGCTGGAACATGGTGCGACGGGTCACCACTTCCCGGCGGAAGCCCAGGAACTCCTTGAGGATCTCCCGGAGGGTGCAGACCCGGGGCTGGCCGTTCACGATGCAGAGCATGGTGATGGGGAAGGAATTCTGGAGCTGGGTCTGCTGGTAGAGCTGGTTGAGGACAATGTCCGAGGGCTCGTTGCGCTTGAGCTCCACCACCAGGCGAATGCCCTCGCGGTCGGACTCATCCCGGAGGTCCGAGATGCCTTCCAGGCGCTTTTCGTTGACGAGATCGGCGATCTTCGAGGTCAGGGTGGCCTTGTTGACCTGGTAGGGCAGTTCCGTGAAGACGATCTGCTCCACCTCGCCCTTGTTCTTGACGCGGATGGTCTCGGTGTGGGACTTCGCCCGGACCACACAGCGGCCCCGGCCGGTGCGGTAGGCGTCCAGCACCCCCTCGGTGCCCAGCATCATGCCGCCCCCGGGGAAATCCGGGGCCTTGATGAATTCCATGATGCCGCCCAGATCCAGGGCGGGATTGTCGATCAGCGCCACCAGGGCGTTGCAGCACTCCCGCAGGTTGTGGGGAGGGATGCTGGTGGCCATGCCCACGGCGATGCCCTGGGTTCCGTTCACCAACAGGTTGGGGAAGCGGGTGGGGAGGGTCAGGGGTTCCTGGAGACTGTCGTCATAGTTGGGACCGAAGTCGACGGTGTCCTGGTCGATGTCCTCCATCATCTCGGAGGCCAGGCGGCTCAGACGGGCCTCGGTGTAACGCATGGCGGCGGCGCTATCACCGTCGATGGAACCGAAGTTGCCCTGGCCATCCACCAGGACGTGGCGCATGGAGAAGGGCTGGGCCAGGCGCACCAAGGTGTCGTAGATCGCGGAGTCGCCGTGGGGATGGTATTTACCCATCACATCACCGACGGTGCGGGCGGACTTCTTGTAGGAGCGGTTCCATTCGTTACCGCCCTCTTTCATGGCGAAGAGCACTCGACGATGCACGGGCTTGAGACCATCCCGCACATCGGGAAGGGCTCGGCCCACGATCACACTCATGGAGTAGTCGAGGTAGGACTTGCGCATCTCCTTTTCGATATCGATGGGTTCGATGCGCTGGGACTTAGGCTGCGGTTGTTCCACGTGGAACCTCTAAAAAATATCAATCCAGGGCGGCAGACGGAATCAGACGTCCAGGTTCTCTGCGAGAAGGGCGTTGTCTTCGATAAAGCGGCGCCGGGGTTCCACGGCATCGCCCATGAGGACGGTGAAGATCTCGTCGGCCTGCACCGCGTCCTCCACCCGCACCTGAAGGAGGGTGCGGCGCTCGGAATCCATGGTGGTTTCCCAGAGCTGCTCGGGATTCATCTCACCCAGTCCCTTGTAGCGCTGGATGCTGACGCCCTTCTTGCCTTCCTCGATGATGGTGACAAGCAGGTCCTCGGCGTTGTTGAAGACCATCTCCTTGGCCTGCTTCAAGGCCACCACGGGCTCCTCGCCCTCCTCGGGCTCCGCAACCACGGCGGAGGTGCGGCGGAGCTTCAGGGCACCGCCCCTGAAGGTCGCCAGATCCTCGCGAAGGGCCTGGAGGCGCCGGAATTCACCCCAGTGGGCGACATGCTCGTCGATCCAGAGGGTGATGGGGCGGCTGAGGTGCATGCGGGTGAGGCGGAGGCGGTGGGTGGCGGGGTCCAGAAGCTTGGGTTCGGCTTCCGGCTGCCCTTCCTCGGGAGTCTCCACGGGGGCGTAAGTCGCCTCGGTGGATTCGACCTCGCACTGGCCCAGGCCCATGGCCTGCAGGCGGTCAGAGAGTTCCTGAACGGCTTCGCGGGTGCTGAAGCGGTCGTCAGCCAGGAGCCCCTCCGAGAGGAGGCCGTCCACCAGGGGCCGGGCATAGCCCCGACGATCCAGCTTGGCGAAGAGGTGCTTGACCTCGCCCCACTTCTTCATCTCCCGCACCAGGTCGGGACCCTTGACCTCGCCGCCCTGGGGGAGGGTCAGAGTCCAGCCGTCCAGGGCCTTGTTGAAGATGTACTCCTCCAGGGCCCGCTCGTCCTTGAGGTAGCGCTCCTGCTTGCCCTTCTTGACCTTGTAGAGCGGGGGCTGGGCGATGTAGATGTGGCCGCGCAGCACCAGCTCGGGCATCTGCCGGTAGAAGAAGGTCAGGAGCAGGGTGCGGATGTGACTACCGTCCACGTCGGCGTCGGTCATGAGCACGATCTTGTGGTACCGGAGGTTCTCGATCTTGAAGTCATCCTGGCCGATGCCCGTGCCCAGGGCCGTGATCAGGGTCCGGATCTCCTGGTAGGCCATGATCCTGTCGAATCGGGCCTTTTCCACGTTGAGGACCTTGCCCTTGAGGGGCAGGATGGCCTGGGCGCGACGATCGCGGCCCTGCTTGGCGCTGCCACCGGCGGAATCACCCTCCACCAGGAAGATTTCGCAGAGGGCGGGATCCTTTTCGGAGCAGTCCGCCAGCTTGCCGGGAAGTCCGGCGCTGTCCAGGACGCCCTTGCGCCGGGTCAGGTCCCGGGCACGGCGGGCGGCCTCCCGGGCGCGGGCGGCATCGATGGCCTTCTCCAGGATGGCCTTGGCCTCCCGGGGGTTCTCCTCGAAGAACTGGGTGAGCTTCTCGTAGACCACGGTCTGGACGATGCCCTTGACCTCGCTGGAGACGAGGCGGTCCTTGGTCTGGCTGCTGAACTTGGGATCGGGCACCTTGGCGGAGATCACCGCCGTCAGGCCCTCGCGCACATCCTCGCCGGAGAGGGTCACCTTGCTGGACTTCAGCAGGTTGTTCTTCTCGGCGTAGGTGTTGACCACCCGGGTCATGGCGGCCCGGAAGCCCTCCAGATGGGCGCCACCGTCACGGTTGCGGATGTTGTTGGTGAAGCAGAAGAGTGTTTCCTGGTAGGTGTCGTTCCACTGGAGGGCGACTTCCACGACGATGTCGTTCTTGGTGTCCTCGATGTGGATGGGGAGCTTGTGGAGAACCACCTTGTTGCGGTTCAGGTGCTCCACGAAGGCGCTGATGCCACCGGCATTGAAGAAGTCGTGGCTATCGCCGGTACGCTCATCGGTCACCCGGATGTGGACGCCCTTGTTGAGGTAGCTCAGCTCCCGAAGGCGCTGGCTCAGGGTCTCGAAGGAGAACTCCAGCTTGAAGTGGAAAATCTCAGGATCAGGCTTGAAGCGCACCCGGCTGCCACGGCGGGTGGTGGGGCCCACGACCGCCAGGGGGGCGTCGGCCTTGCCCTGGCTGAAGGTCATGTGATGCTCCTTGCCCTCGCGCCAGATGGTGAGCCAGAGCTTCTCGGAGAGCGCGTTCACGCAGGAGACGCCCACGCCGTGGAGACCGCCGGAGATCTTGTAGGAGTTGTCGTCGAATTTCCCACCGGCATGGAGGACGGTCATGATCACTTCGGCGGCGGAGCGCTGCTCCTCCTTGTGCATGTCCGTGGGGATGCCGCGACCATTGTCCTCGACGGAGCAGCTGCCATCGTCGTGGAGGATCACGTCCACCCGGGTGCAGTACCCGGCCAGGGCTTCGTCGACGGCGTTGTCCACCACCTCGTAGACCAGCTGGTGAAGACCACTGCCATCATCTGTGTCCCCGATGTACATCCCGGGTCGCTTGCGGACGGCCTCGAGATCTCTCAGAACGGTGATGTTGTCGGCGGTGTAAGTGGAAACGTTTTCCTGAGGAATCGTTGCTTCAGACATCAAGACTCACTTTTTCTAATCGACGGGAAATCCCCAATTAGCTGGGGTTCGCGAACTTCACTGGCATGAGCACGTAGCGGAAGCTCATGTCCTCGATGCTCGGGGACATGAAGATGCCCTGGCCCACGTCGTCCTTGAACTGGTAGACCACCTCGTCCCCGGGCAGGCGCTCCAGAAGCTCGGTCAGGTAGTCGATGTTGAAGGCCAGCTCCAGCGGGTTCTCCTCGCCGGTGAAGCTGATGGTGCCCTGGTTGACGCCCTCGTCCGGGTGCTGGAAGAAGACGCGGAGGTTGGGAAATTCAAAGAAAAGGCGGACGTTCTTGTTGTAGTCGTCCTTTTTCAGGCCCACGACCTTGAGGGTCTTGAGGAAGTCCTCGCGGTCGACGATGACCCGGCGGGGAAGCTCGGCCGGAAGGACCTTCTCGTAGGCGGGATAGTTGCCTGTGACCCGGCGGGTGGAGAACTTGAGACCCGGCTGCTCCATGAAGAGGCTCCGGTCGTCCCAGGAGAGGGTCAGCTGGCCGTCCTCCGCCAGGGCGGAGGGCAGGAGGTCCAGGGCACGCTTGGGCACCGTCAGGCGAGCCTCGGCCTCAAGGCCGGTGTCGCAGGGGAGCTCCACCACCGCCAGGCGGAAGCCGTCGGTGGAGACCACCCGGATGAACTTGGGCGCCAGGTGGAGGAGCACACCCGAAAGGGCGGGCTTGGTGGCGTCCTTGCTGACGGAGATGGAGCCCAGGAGGATGGCCTTGCGGAAGGCCAGGGAGTTCACCGTCACCTTGGGCAGGGATTCGTCCGGCTTGGGCAGCTCGGGGAAGCCTTCACCGGGCTGGACGTTGTGCTCGGAGTTGAAGCCCTTGGCCCGGAGCCAGATGCGGCTGGCCACATCGGGCCATTCGATGGTGAGGAGGCCGTCCGGGTACGCCCGGACCGTATCGATGAACTTCTTGCCTGGAATGGCGACGGTACGGGAACCGTTGCCTTCGATGGGCACGGTGGCCTCGAAGGCCAGCTCCATGTCGGTGGCCTTGAGGCACATCTCCTGGTCCTTCACGTCCACGAGGACGTGCTGAAGGATCGGGAGCGTCACACGACGCTCCAGTGCGTGTTTGAGAATGCCCAAGGTCCGATCAAGACGATCTTTGGATACCTGTATTTGAAAGTTCATGCCTCACCTTGATCATGCTGAGGGACGGGGAAAGCTGCGGAAAAGGGCATCAAACCCCTGATTGTACATGGAAAAAGATTGGAGGGACAGGTGTGGATGGTATGGCTCAGGCTGCGGACATCGAGGTGTGGAAAACGCCTCGCATTACAAATTGAACAACACCGCCTGGGGTTTTCCTCCGGTCCTTGTGGAAAACCCACAGGATACCCGCAGCACTAAGAGATGCTGTTGAGGAGGGAGTGGACTGTCTTGTGGAGATCGGGATCTTTCTGCATCCGGGTCTTCACGGATTCGATGGCGTTCATGACCGTGCTGTGGTGCAGATCATTGAAGCTGCGACCGATCTCCGCCAGGGAACTGGTGGTCAGTTCCCTGGCCAGGTACATGGCCACCTGGCGTGGTATGAGGATGCTTTGTGTGCGGGTCTTCTTTTTCACCAGATCGCTGAAGCTGATGTTGAAGGTCTCGGCGGTCATGCGGCAGATTCGTTCCAGGGAGACATTGCTGGTGGCCTCGATGCCCGTCTGACCCTGGAAGGCCTGGGCGGCTACCTCGATGCTCACAGGAAGTCCCAGGAAGCTGCTCTGGAAGACCACCCGGGTCAGGAGGCCCTCCAGGTCACGTACGCTTCCCTTGGCCTTGTGGGCGATGAAGGTGAGCACATCGTCCGGTACCTTGGCCCCCAGATCCTTGAAGACATCCTCCTCCAGTTTTTTCCGGAGAATGGCCACCCGGGTTTCAAAATCAGGCGGCTGGATATCCGCCGTCAGACCCCACTTGAAGCGGGTGATGAGGCGGTCGTGCAGACCCTCCAGCTTCTGAGGCGGCTTGTCCGAGGTGATGATGATCTGCTTCCCGTACTGGAGGAGGGATTCGAAGATATAGAAGATCTCCTCCTGGGTGCGCTCCATCTTGGCCAGGGTCTGCACATCGTCCAGGAGAAGGACGTCGTTCTGCTGGTACTTCTTGCGCATGGGTTCGGTGTTCTTGGCCTTGATGGCCACCGTCAGCTCGTTGAAGAAGTTGTCCACCTTGAGGTACGCCACCCTCAGTTCGGGGCTTCGGGCCCTGAGGCCCTTTCCGATGCCGATCATGAGGTGGGTCTTGCCCAGGCCTGAACCCCCATAAATAAACAACGGATTCATATTTAAACTTGTACTGGCCCGGCCGTAGTTGTCCACGATGGCGTTGGCGGCAGCCATCGCCAACTGGCTGCCTGGACCCACCACAAAGCGGTCCAGCGTGTACCGCTGGAAGCCCTGGGGGAAGGGGTCGGGCAGTTCTTCCACAGGCTGGGGGGCTACCACCTTGGCCTTGCCAGCCACCGCTTTGGCTGCCTTGACCCCCGCATCCCCCTGGACAGAGAACACCAGCTTCAGGTGCGCCAGATCGGACTGCACCAGGACATCGTGGAACTCCTCCGCAAGCTGCTGCTCGATCCAGATCTTGGCCGAGTGGGAGGAGGTCTGGAGCCAGAGGGAGCTGCCATCAAACTTGATGGCCCGGCAGGGCTCGACCCAGTCCTGGTATGTGCGCTCGGGCAGTTTCTGGGCGAGACCCTGGCGGAGGGTCTCCCAGATGGTTTCGGGATCGTTCAAGGACATGCAGCACCGTATTTCGAAATGAAAACGCCCGCCCCGACCACGGATCGTGGTTCCAGCGGTTTGGGATCAGACGACCGGATCGAGGGATCCCCCTGATTTTAGCAGGAAGACGGGCCAGGATCGTCGTGACCTGATATGCCCAAATTCATGAGAAGATGGCCGTCAGAGGTGAAAGATGAGCATGTACGATGTGCTGCGTTCGAGTGACCCCGCCATCTTCGGGGCCCTGGAACTGGAGGTGGGCAGGCAGCGCCACCACCTGGAGCTGATCGCCAGTGAGAACTATTCTTCCGTTGCGGTCATGCAGGCCATGGGCAGCCACTTCACGAACAAATACGCTGAGGGCTACCCGGGTCGCCGCTACTACGGCGGATGCGTCAATGTGGACGTTGTCGAGGACATCGCCCGTGACCGGGCCAAGGAACTCTTCGGGGCCGAGCATGCCAACGTCCAGCCCCACAGCGGCGCCCAGGCCAACGCCAGCGTCTACCTGGCCATGCTCAAGCCGGGTGACACGGTTCTGGGTCTGGATCTGGCCCACGGCGGCCACCTGACCCACGGTCACCCCCTCAACAGCTCGGGCATCCTCTACCACTTCATCGGCTACCAGGTCCGCAAGGACACGGAGCGGGTGGACATGGAGCAGGTCCGGGCCCTGGCCCTGGAACACAAGCCCAAGATGATCGTGGTGGGAGCCTCGGCCTACCCCCGTATCTTCGACTTCGCCGCCTTCCGCGCCATCTGCGATGAGGTCGGCGCCCTGATGATGGTCGACATGGCCCACATCGCCGGTCTGGTGGCCTCGGGCCATCACCCCAGCCCCGTGCCCTACGCCGATTTCGTCACCACCACCACCCACAAGACCCTGCGCGGGCCCCGGGGCGGCATGGTGCTCTGCAAGGAGAAGTACGCCAAGGACATCGACCGGGCCGTGTTCCCCGGTTCCCAGGGCGGTCCCCTCATGCACGTCATCGCGGCCAAGGCCGTGGCCTTCGGTGAGGCGCTGCTTCCTGAGTTCAAGGATTACCAGGCTCAGGTGGTCAAGAACGCCACAGCCCTGGCCCAGGCTCTCCAGGCCAAGGGCTGGCGCATTGTCTCCGGTGGCACGGACAACCACCTGATGCTGGTGGATGTCTTCGCCCAGGGCATCATGGGCAACGAGGCCGAGAAGGCCCTGGACAAGGCCGGCATCACCGCCAACAAGAACGGCATCCCCTTCGACCCCAACCCCCCCCTCAAGCCCTCGGGCATCCGGCTGGGCAGCCCTGCGGTCACAAGCCGTGGCATGAAGGAAGCTGAGATGGTGAAGATCGCCGACTGGATCGATCAGGCCCTTCGGAATACCAAGGACGACGCCGTCCTTGAGCGCATCCAGAAGGAGGTCTTCGAGCTGACCTCCAAGTTCCCCATTCCTGAGTAGGGCGCTTCGTCACACTCGCCCGCCAAGTGGGATGCCTGCTTCCCACTTGGCGGTTCGCGTTCTGGGTCAAGTGTAGTCGTCCCCCCAGTCCAGCTTCAGGTGACGGCACTCCAAATCCTGGAACCCCAGATCTGGGGTGAGCACCTTCACCCGGTCATGGGCATAGACGGCCAGAACACCGCCATCCGGGCTCCACTTCGGCAGGTTCCCTGCCCCCTGACAGCGCTTCAGCTGGCCTCCCTTTTCCGGATCCCAGAGGGCGACACTGCAGTCCTCGCCGCCGCTGGCCAGGCTTCCGCCCGGGGAGAAGTCGAGTCCCCCTACCCAACCTCCATGGGCTTCGATTTGCCAACGGGGTTGGCCGGTGTCCGCGTCGAAGAGGCGAATTACGCCATCCAGGGAACCCACCACCAGCTGGGTTCCTCTCAAGGCTAGGCTGCTCACCCAATGGCCCTGGGTATCCATCACGATCCCGGGCTTCAGGTCGGGGAAGGACCAGCTTCGGACACTGTCGTGTCCACCGGTGAAGATCCGGTGGTTCTCCCAGTCGATGACCATGGCGTTCGCCCGCAGGGGGTGGGCCTGAAGCTGCGCATGAAGGCGGCGCTGAGGCAGGAACCAGACCTTAAGCCTGCCCTCCTGCTCCAGTCCCACAAGCCATTCCCCGCCCACAACCCCCAGTACTCGCAGGGCATGGCCATCCCCTGGCAGCTGCCAGACGGGGGGTGTGGGCCGGGGCTTGTGCAGGGCCGTCTTTCGGTCGGGTGAGAAGCGGAGTCCGCTTCGCTGGAAGGCCCGGATGGCTCCGTTTTGATCGCCCTGGAGCAGCAGGCCCAGCTCCACGCTCCAGGCGAGACAGCGGGTGCTGTCTCCTAGTTCTGCAACGGGAGGCCTTATGAGTTCATCCATGCATCCGAGCTCTTTGGTGGAGTGGCCCTGGCGGTCCCAGAGGCAGGCTGGGCCAAGTGGACGGGCTGCCAAGAGGTGCCGACTATCGCAGCCCCAGGCCAGAAGCCCCTGGTGGGGCATGAAGGCGGTCATCAGGCGAGTCATGCGGCGGGTGGCCAGCTCGTAACAGCGGACAGTGCCGGCCCCGTACTGAGCCACCAGAATGCCTCGCTGTAAGTCCACCCCCAGCTGGCAAGATTGAGCCTCCGTGATTCTCGGGGTGAACTCCTTCAGGGAGGGGAGTTCCACCAAGCGGGTTCGGCCCAGGGGAATCAGGCTGCGGGTAATGATCCCGTGTTGGTGCAGGGCCACCACCCATCGCTTTTCATCCAAGGGGCGGATCTGACTGATGTCACCCTTGCCGACCTCCAGGGGTACTGGCCGGTTCTTGCTGCGCCATGACCAGAGATGCACCCGGGCCATGGCTTGGGTGGGGAGGTGATCGTAAGAGAGTGCTAACGGATGGCAGCCCTCCTGGGTGAAGGCCACCGTGTTGCCGGAGGGGGAGAAGGCACCCCGGGAAGCCGGGTGCGCCCCTGGATCGAAATTACCCGGGAATTGTAGTTCTGCCATGGGTGCCTGAGTTTCCCCCTGGGTGACCTTCCAGGCGTCCCCCTGAGACGAAGCGTTGAGCGACCGGCGTCTGTGCCAAATCACTTCCTCTGATGACAGTGATCCCAGGCAATCCTGCACCCCCCTGGGGAGCGCACCGAATGCCTTGTTCGGGGCGCTGTCCGAGGCCCGGAGGTGGCGGTGGGCCAGGGTCGATCCCGGGAGTCCCACCACCCAGGAAAATCCATCGTCATAGCCGCGCCAGGCTCCGACCAGGGCCGAGGGTCCGGTGAAGAGGGCTCCCTTGAAGGTGCTGTACTGGCCACGCGGGGTGGCCATGGCTTCGCCGAGTCCGCCGGGGTAGGGACTGTCCTCTGACTGGCTCGCCATTGGGAGAACTGCGGCCCGTTGGCCGGTGTAGACGTCCCAGAGTTCAATGGGATCCCCTTTGGGACCCGGGAGGGCTACCCAGCGTCCGTTTGGATGGAGGCAGGAGGGTTGGTAGGACGGCACCACCTCGGATGGCCCTGCGGGTTCTGCTCGCAGGACTTGGGAGAGCCCAAGGACGCTGAACCAGGCCAGCACGTGACGACGTTCCACGGGAATTCTCCCAATTTATGTTTAAAAAATAATAATACCAAATTCATCATTTGATCGCACTTTGCTTGATTTCTCCACAAGGTTCAGTGATTCCCACGAGCATGCGGGTTAGGCTGTAAGTCATGCGCTGCCCCTTCTGCGGTCATCACGAGGACAAGGTGGTGGACTCCAGGGAGTCCCGGGAGGGGGATTCCATCCGCCGCCGCCGGGAGTGCCTCAAGTGCGGGCGCCGTTTCACCAGCTACGAGCGGGTGGAGGAAGTGCCGCTCCTCATTGTGAAGAAGGACGGGCGCCGGGAGCCCTTCGACCGGCAGAAGCTCAGCCGGGGCATCATGGCCGCCTGCCAGAAACGCCCCGTCTCCCTGGCCCAGCAGGAAGAACTGGTGTCGGACATCCAGGCCCGCCTCTTGGAACACCCGGATCGCGAGATCGCCAGCCGGGACCTGGGGGAACTGGTGATGGACGGCCTGAAGGCCCTGGATTCCGTGGCCTACGTGCGCTTCGCTTCGGTGTATCGCCAGTTCAAGGATCTCCCGGACTTCGTCAAGGCCCTGGAGGGCATGATGGCGGGCGTCCAGCCTCCCATCGAAGCGAAGGTCGAGCCAAGGGGCCTGCTCCGGAAGGCCGTTCCCACCTTGCCACTTCCGACGAGCGTCGCGAGCTCAACGCCCCTTTTTCCGGATCTGGGGGCTGTTCCCCCCAAAACCAAGAAGCGGCACTGATTCCGCACCTCCCTTTGAACCGAATGGGGCCTTTAACATAGTGTAATCAAAGCTTTTAAACAAGATATGCAGGATGGGCAGGATAAAAGCAGAAGGCTGATGAACTGCTGTCAAAATATGCCGGCGATGTTATATATAAAATAATTGTAATTATAGATATGGAGACTCTGTGGTTGGCGGCGCTTTGGTGTGAGTCTGAAGCGGCCTTTGCTTCTCCTGGAACGGGGAGATCAAGCTTTGCAACGCAGATAACCGGATCTTTCTCCTGCGTGCATCCAATTCATCCGCGGCTTTCGAGCTGAACGGATGCCTTTTGATATATGTCATGTTTTAATTATGATAAATAAAGAAATTTATCTCGATTGATAACGTTTATTTCCATGCATCGTATACTCCTGCTAAGCTGTAGAAGACCCAACCCGGGCCATGAAGGCCCCCTATTCAGGAGTCACTATGAAGTTTCTAAGCATCCCCTTCCTCTCCCTGGCCTGCGTGGCCTCCCTCTCCGCCGCCGACTACGGTCTTGGCTTCTCCGTGGCTGAAGATTCCTATGCCATCACCGCTCCTGTTCGCCTGAAGGGCGGCATCGTCCTGGAGCCCAGCGTGAACTTCAGCTCTTCCAACTACCACTACAGCAATGGCTACGAGAAGGAGAAGCAGGCCTCGTACGGTGTGGGCTTCGGTGTCTACAAGCACCAGGCGGCTGTCCAGTCTCTCGAGTTCTTCTACGGCGCCGCTGTGAGCGTGAATCGCTCCACCTCCAAGTATGAAGAGCCCGGCTACAGCTCCAAGTCGAGCTACAACACCATCGCCATCGAGCCCGCCGTTGGCCTGGAATACCTCGTCAACAAGAACGTTTCCTTCGGCGGGAAGGCCGGTGTCTCCTTCGAGCGCTATGATAGGTGCGGCAACGCTGCTCAGGAGAACGACATCAACACCTTCAGCTCCCTCTTCGTCCGGATGTACTTCTAAGTCCGGCCAGCAGGCTTGAAGCAGCGGTCACGGGGCTTCCCCCGTGGCCGCTTTCTCTTTAGCCAACTTCCGTTTTCTCACCGCTGCTTGGTGAGTGTGAAGGTGATGGGCTTGGCGTTGGGGCCGGGGGCGGACATGGTGCCCTGAAGGGTCTCGCGGGTGAAGGTGCCGCTGGCCGATACGGCGCCGCCGCCGGAACTCCGCTGGGTCTGGTTCGCAGGCGCGCCCGGCCTGCCGCCGAAGTCGACGTTGAAGGTGGAATCGCTGGTGGCTGTGCCCTTGGCACTGAAGCTGCCATCCCTGGCGCTCCCCTTCAGATCCCCCCGGGTGCTCATCCTGAGCCCCATGGAGATGCCAGCGGTCTGGCCCGCCACGCCGAGTCCCTCCATGGTGCCCTTCAGGTCGAAGTGCATGGAGAGGTTCCCGTCCCGATCAAGGTCCGCCGTCATGGGACCCTGGAAGCGGAAGCTCACGGGCGGCGCCCCCGTGGAGGCGTCATAGGGGGGCTTGTGGATCCAGGTGACGGTCCCGGCGTAGCGGCCCGCCATGGGCAATCCCAGCAGACGGTCCTTGGCATCCTGGGTCCGCTTGTCGTCCGCCAGCTTGTCGACCTTGCCCTCCACATAGTGCTTGTAGGCCCGGTCCCCTCCCTCGGCGCCCACCACCGCTCCCACGGGACCGCCCAGGCTGCCTGCGGCGGCCCCCAGGGCGGAAGCCCCCTTCTTGCCCAGGCCGTTGATGAAGACGGCGGCGGCCCCGGTGGTGTCCCCCTCCGCGAGGTACCCTGCGGCACTGCTGAAGCTGTCGACGATCTCGATGACATCCCCCACCAGCCTGACCTTGCGCAGGAAGCCGGCCTTGCCCGCCTGCTGCCCCTGCCAGGCCCGGGCGTCCGCGCCCTTGGTCATCCCTGACATCTGCTTGGCGGCGTGGCGGTTGCCCTCGGAAGCCTTCTGGTAGCCAGCCTGGAGGGTCTCCAGGGTCTTGTCCACGCCCTCGGTCTTGGCGGTGGTGACCGTGGTTCCGACGGTTTCCATGGCGTCGTAGAGGGCCCCGCTGCCTTCGGTGGTGCTGATGGCCAGGGGAGCTGTGTCGGAGGCGTTCTGGGCCCCCAGCCAAAGCAGGGCACCCGCGCAAGCGGCGATGGCCACGCCGCGTTCCATCGACATGCGCATCATTTCAGCCCCCCGTAGCAGGCATTGAAGCTGAGGAGATCTAGCCGCTCAGGGGCAAGGGCCCCCTCTTCCCGCTGGAAGACGATTCCCAGGAATAGGTCGGGGTTCGAGCCGTTGTGGGCCATCACCAGGACCTTCCCCCCGGCGTCCACCATGACGGTCGGCTTGAAGGCCGCCCACGCCTCCTGCGGCAAAGCCCGGAGGGCTTCAGCGGAGGAGCTGGGGGTGCTCCGAGTCTGGCCGACGGCGGTAGCACCCTCGGCCATGAGACGGATGTAGGCCATGCGCACCGGATTGTTCATAGGCTGGCTGAAGGTGACCAGCGAACGGACCACCTGGGCCATCTGGCTGCCGCAGGCCACCCGGAGGGCATCGGGGGCGGCGGCGGTGATCTTCCGGAGATCCGTCCCATCGGCGAAGGTGCGCTCGAAGGCGCGGATGGTCTGGGCCGTGGTGTAGCCGACGCCGTGGGGCCCGTAGCCCTCCTTGGCCCATCCAGGGGAGCCGAAGGGTGGCCCTTCTCCCCGCAATGCGCTCCCGGGCACCAGTTCCAGGTCCACCATGGTCTCCGGGCCCTTCCATAGGGTGAGGAGCCCCACATCGGCCCAGGGATGGTAGAAGAGCACGGGCTTGAGGCCCTTCTGCTCCGGCGCCCCCGCCACGAGGGAGGTGTTGAAGAAGAATGCCCAGCCCACGGGGGCGTCGGCGGTGGGCCAGAGCACTTCGTTGATGCCCCCGAGGCGGCTCTGCATGGAGGGGGCGAGGGCCTTCTGGAATGCCCCGGGCGCATTCTTCCGGGCAGACTCCCGGAAGGCCAGGGGACCCGCCATGGAGTTGCCGGAGCGACCCATGAGCAACCAGACCCCCAGGGCGGCGAGAATGATCAGGAGTGGCAGGGCGATCCCCAGGAGACAGCCCCAGCGGGAGCCCTTCCGGCGGGTTGGTGGGATCGGCTGGGGAAGGGGCTGGGATGGGGTCTCCCCCGGTGCCGGGGTCGCCTGGGGGAGGGGAACAGGGGGCGGAAGGCTCCGGGCTGGAACAGGAGGCGGGCGGAGGGGTGCGGTGAATGGCGCGGGCAGACCCCCCACCTGGGCCATCACCAGGCCGAAGCGGAGGCGATCCCCTTCCTTAAGCCAGACCCGCTCCTGGACTCGCTCCTCGTTCACCCATGTGCCGTTGGTGGAGCCCAGGTCCTGCAGCATCCAGTTGCCGCCCAAGCAGCGGAAGACGGCATGGTGGCTTGAGACGCTGCCATCGTCCAGGCGCAGGGCGTTGTCCGGTCCCCTGCCTACGGTGAGTCCCTCTGCCAGGGGGACACGGCCGCCGGTGCCGACCAGGATCAGGCAAGGACCGTCAGACATGGGTTCCTCCGCAGGGGTGCCCCAAGATTAGCGCATCCATTCCAGGCTCACAGCCCCTTCAGGAAGCCCTCCACCTCGCCCCAGTCCCGGGTGATGGGGAAGGGGGGCAGGGCGGCGCGGACCTGGGCTGCATAGCGTTTCCCGTAGCGGTCCTCATGGGGCAGCATGAGGCGGGGGTCCAGGATGCAGACCACCCCCTTGTCCGTGCGGGTGCGGATGAGGCGGCCGATGCCCTGCTTGAGCTTGAGGGTCATCTGGGGGACCTGGATGCCGATGAAACCCAGGCCCTGCTGCTTGGCGTCGGCTTCGCGGACCCGGGCCTGGAGCACCGGATCATCCGGCGGGGTGAAGGGCAGGGCGGTGACCACCACTAGGCTGAGGGCCTCCCCTGGGAGATCGACACCCTGCCAGAAGCTCGCCAGGCCTAGGAGGACGGCGTTGGGAGTCTTGCGGAAGCGGTCCAGCATGGCGTGGCGGGTCAGGCCCTCGCCCTGGACGAAGAAGGTCATTTGGGGAAGCGCCGCCTCCAGGCGGGGGCGGAAGGCCGCCAGCATCTTGCGGCTGGTGAAGAGGAGCAGGCCCCGGCCCCGGCTTGCCACCAGGAGCCGCTCCATGGCCGCCAGGGAGTTCTCCACCCAGAGGGGGGCCCCGATGCCGTCCCGGCCGGGCTTGCGTTCCGGCAGATCCGGGGGCACGAAGAGCACCCCCTGCTTGAGGAAATCGAAGGGGCTTTCCACGTGCTCGCTGCGCTGGGCCTCCTCCTCCGAGAGCCCCAGGCGCAGGCGCAGGCCATTGAATCCGCGACCATCCCGCAAGGTGGCGCTGGTGAGGATCACCGTTTCGAAGCCCCGGCGCAGGTGCTGGTGGAAGAAGGGCTTCACATCCACGGGGTTGGCCTTGAAGACCACGGTGTGGGGCCCCTCCCGGGTGATGGTGGAGACCCAGCCCTCGGGCTGGGCGAAGATCTGCTCCATGCGCTCGAAGGCGGTGCCGATGCGCTCGCCGAGCTTGCGCCAGTTGAGGCTCTCGGGGCTGCTGTCCGTGCTGCGGGAGGCGAGACGCTTGGTCTCCTTCCAGGCGGCCTGCCCGGCTTCCACCCAGGCCCCCACTGCGTCCGCAATGATGGAAAGGGGCAGGCGGCCATCATCGAAGCCGTAGACCGAGCTGTCCAGGGGCACCTGGGCCAGGAGCAGGCCCCAGGCGTCCTCCCAGGGAAGCAGGTGGGCCGAGAGGGCGGCGGCGTCCGGCTCCTTGAATGACTCGGATTCCAGGTCCCGGAAGAGCATGGACATGGCCCGGCTGGACCAGATCTCGGCACAGCTTTCGGTGAGCTGCTCCTCGATCTCGTGGGCTTCGTCCAGGATCAGCACCGGAGCGTCCGGCAGCACCTGGCCGAAGGCCGACTCCCGCAGAACCCGGTCCGCCAGGAGCAGGGCGTGGTTGGCGATGATGAGGTCGGCCTCGGCGACTTCCTTGCGCAGGCGGGTGAGGAAGCAGGCCTCGTAGTGGGGGCACTGTTTGCCGGTGCAGCGCTCGGCCCTGGCGTTGAGGCGATCCCAGAGTTCGGATTCCCCCTCGCCGTGGGTACCCAGCTCCTCCCGGTCCCCCGTGAGGGTCTCCCGGGCCCAGCGGGGCAGGGCCAGCCAAAGACCGTGGTCCTTGGCCTGCATCTCCGCCGGTGGATGGGCTTCCATCTCTTCCCAGGCGGCCATGCAGAGGTAGTTGGAACGGCCCTTGGCCAAGACGGCCCGCACCTCCCGGCCCAGGATGCCCCGGACCCGGGGCAGGTCCTCGTCCATGAGCTGGCGCTGGAGCTGCTTGGTGCGGGTGGTGACCACCACCGGGTTGCGCCCCGAGGCCAGGGAAGGGATGAGGTAGCCCAAGGACTTGCCGGTGCCGGTGCCTGCCTCGATGGCCTGGAGCATGGCATTGGGCTTGGTGTCCGGCTCTCCGCCGGAGCGGCGCCAGGCCCCGAAGCGGCCCTCTCCCTCGGCGATGGCATCAGACACCAGTTCCGCCATCCGGCGCTGCCCAGGCCGCTCCTCGGCCCCCGGAAAGCAGGCATAGATGCGCCCCTGGGGCGGGGCAAAGAAGGCGTCCATGGGGTGCGGCATACTCCTACAGCATGGCGGAAAAAGGACGAAAGTCCAAAGGCATTCCCGCTTGAGGGTTCACCTGGGCGCGCCAGTGCGTCCGAAGCCCTTTCGAATTATGTAAGTGGCTTGTTTACATGGCCTCGCAAGGTCCTATCTTTGAGCGGTAGATGATCCAATTGTCATGGGGGAGCTATGCCACTCAGCAATCGACTAACCGCGGAATTCTTCGGCACGCTATGGCTGGTCCTGGGCGGGTGCGGCAGCGCTGTGCTGGCGGCAGGTTTTCCCGGTCTGGGGATCGGATTCCATGGGGTGGCCTTGGCTTTCGGCCTCACGGTGGTGACCATGGCTTATGCCATCGGCCCCATCTCGGGCTGTCACCTCAATCCGGCGGTCACCCTGGGACTGGCCACGGCGGGTCGCTTCTCCTGGGGGGATCTGGTCCCCTACTGGGTGGCCCAGGTTCTGGGTGCCATTGCGGGAGCTACCATCCTCTTCGTGATCGCCTCGGGCAAGCCAGGATTCGTCATCGGAGGTTTCGCCAGCAATGGTTACGGGCCGTACAGCCCTGGCCAGTACGGCCTGAGCGCCGCCCTCGTTACCGAGATCGTGATGACCTTCTTCTTCCTTTTCGTGATCCTGGGAGCCACCTCAAAGAAGGCCGCCCAGGGCTTCGCCCCCTTGGCCATCGGCCTCTGTCTGACCCTCATCCACCTCATCAGCATCCCGGTCACCAACACCAGCGTGAACCCCGCCCGCAGCACCGGGCCCGCCCTTTTCGCGGGAGGCTGGGCCCTCAAGCAGCTCTGGCTGTTCTGGGTGGCTCCGCTGGTGGGCGCCTTCCTGGCCGGTCGGGTCTTCCCGAAGGTAGAACAGGACTGACTGGATGATTTTTCATCCTGCCCATCCTGTACATCCTGTTTGATGGTGTTTTCCAACAGGATGTACAGGATGGGCAGGATGGAAGATGTGACGTTCGGCCGCTTAGGGCTTGATCTTGTCCTGCGGGCCCTGCCGGTTATGGGATCATTGCCCCAGGAGACGGGGATGAGCAGATGGATTCCATGCGCACTGGCAATGGCCCTGTTGGCCCCGGTTGGGTACTCCGCTCCGGTGGCGGTCAAACCGAAGAAGAAGTCTGTTGAGGATATGGTGATCGAGGCCAACCGGAAGATTTCGGCGCCCCGACCCCTGGCGAAGAAGCTCCCCTTGACTGCGATCGAGGGTTCCCGGGTCAAGGTCTTCCGGGAGGCCCGAAAGTCTGTGGTCTACATCTCCAGCGCCGCCCTGGTTCAGGACGTGAAAACCCGTGACTTCCTTTTGGTGCCCGCGGGTTCCGGGACCGGTTTCGTCTGGGACGAGGCGGGCCATGTGGTGACCAATCTCCATGTCCTCATGGTCAAGGATGACCAGGGCAATATCAGGCCCGCTGCGGACCTGGCGGTGACCCTGGCGGACGGCAAGACCTACAAGACCAAGCTCATCGGGGTCAGCACCGCCTACGATGTGGCGGTGCTCCAGGTCTTCGCGCCCCTCAAGGACATGAGGCCCCTGCCCATGGGCAGTTCCGGCGATCTGGTGGTGGGGCAGTCGGTGCTGGCCATCGGCAATCCCTTCGGCCTGGACCACACCCTCACCCAGGGCATTGTCTCGGCCCTCGGACGCCAGCTCAGGACCCTCTTTGATACGACGGTCCCCGAGGTGATACAGACCGATGCGGCCATCAACCCCGGTAATTCCGGCGGGCCCCTCCTGGACAGCGGAGGCCGTCTCACCGGCATGAACACTGCCATCGCCCCAGCCACCGGGGCATCCGTGGGCATCGGCTTCGCCATTCCGGCCGATATCCTGCGCCGGGTGGTGCCCATCCTCATCCAGAAGGGATACCTGGAACGTCCCCACCTGGGTTTCGAGGGCGCTTCCCCAGTAGTGGCCCAGAAGCTGGGCGTTCAGCGCGGCGTCGTGGTCAGCGAGGTGGAGGCTGGCGGGCCCGCAGCCCAGGCGGGGCTGCAGGGTCTCAAGAAGGATGAGGCCGGGAAGGCCATCCTGGGAGATGTCATCGTGGGATACCAGGGTCAGCGGGTGGACACGCCGCTCCAGCTATGGTCCATGCTTGAGCAGGACCTCCCGGGCGCCACCCTGGTCTTCGATGTGGTCCGGGAGGGCAAGCTGGTCAAGGTGACCATCAAGCCGGGTAAGAGCAAGCCCAAGGCCGAGAAACCGACGGTCTAGTACTTAGGTCTACTCTTTCCGCTTCCCCCGGGGGCCGGGCCTGGAAATGCTCTCCAGCCCTGGAGGCACCGGAGGCAGGTCCGGCAGGGAGAGGGGCACCATCTCGTGACCGCCCAGCACACGCCAGGCCCGGGCCTGGCGCGGGAGGCGCTCCGGCTGCATGACCTCCCAGCCCTGGGCGTAGGAGACGAAGGGGGGGATCACCAGGGCAAAACCGGTATAGAGGAAGGCCGGGTAGCGTACCCATTCCTCCTTTCCGTCGGGGCCAGGCACCGGTACTGCGAAGAGCGGGTGCAGCCCCCCATTGATCCAGAAGCCGTTGGCGGAGTCGTGGCGCGGGTAGACGAAGATCCGACGTCGGTGCATGAGGGTGTGGGAGCCCACTCGGAACTGCTCCACGGGCTGGACGCCGATCTTCTCCATGACTGGCCCGACGGAGCGTTCCGGATGCCCCACCACCTGGACGACTTCCCGGTCCCGACCCTTCAGCTTGCGGAAAAGGGTGCGCATCTCCTCGGCTTCGTCATCCTCTACCGTGCCCTGATTGGGCTTGATATCTCCCAGGAGAGCCACCCGTTTGGGCTGGAATTCATCCAGAAGTCCCAGGAGGCGTTCCCAGATATCCGAATGCTGCGAATCCGGGAGGAGATCGGGGCGCTTGCGCCTCGCAGCGCCCAGGCCCAGAAAGAGGTCCGCAATGACCAATGTTTCCTGGCGCGGCAGGAAGACCGCCCGTCGGCTATCGAGGATGACATCGTCGGAAAAGGGGATATGCATGGATCGGAAGCCTTCGGGAACCCTGGTAAGGCTTCCATTGGAACATGCCGAGCCTCCTTTGGGGCATCCTGGTTCTGGAGACCTGATATGGCTGCACCCATGATCCAGTATTCCGCGGGTCTCGTTTCGGGATGGGCTGGGGGCGTCCTGTCGGGGCTGTTCGGGCTGGGAGGTGGCTTGGTGCTCATCCCATTGCTGGGTGCCTTCCTGTCCCTGGGTCAGCACCAGGCCCAGGGCCTGACCCTGGCGGCCATGCTGCTGCCCAACGGGCTCCCGGCCGTTCTTGAATACCGGCGTCGGGGCATCAGGCTCTGGGGACACCTGACGGCTTTCCTGATCCTGGGCTTCCTGATTGGGGCCTGGGGTGGAGCCAGGGCAGCCAACCTGATTCCCGCCAAGGAGATGCGATGGATCTTCATCGCCTTCCTGTGTGTCATGGCCCTCCGCACCCTTCTGAAGGGGGACGGTTCGCTTCAGAACGATGCTCCAGGATCCCTGGCAATTCGTAATGTCTGGCTGCCAGGGGTGCTCACAGGACTGGTGGGTGGGCTGGCCTCTGGCCTTCTCGGGATCGGCGGCGGGGTGATCATGATCCCCATGCTTGCGGGCTGGCTCAAGCTCTCCCAGCACGAAGCCCAGTTGGCCAGCCTCACCATGATGCTTGCCCCCGTGGGCCTGCCGGCGGTCTGGGTCTATGCCCGGTCCGAGGGGGGCCTGCCGTGGTTCATCCTGGCCGGGGTGGCCAGCGGCTTCATGGTCGGTGCCTACCTGGGGGCCCGGATCGCCGGGCGGATCCGGGGGCCGAAGCTGAGGGTCTGGTTCGCCTGCATCACACTGGCGATGGCGATTTTGTTGGCGATACGAGGGTAGGGTGATCCCTGTATGTCTAATTTGTATTAAACAAACATTGACTTTGATTGATTGGTGGGTTAATAATTCCTGGTTGATGGAGGTGCGCCATGATCCAGCTAAAACATTCAATCCATAAGTAACACTTCAAGAGAAAAACGAATTGTTATCCAACTTGTATCCCATCCAAAAAAGTGGCGTTATCCCATCATTTGCCTGGAGCAGAATGCTATGGATACGGAATATTCCCGGGGAATCGAGGGCTTCCGGACTATGGAGGATTTCAAGGCGTTCAACCTGGGCGATGCCATCGCATGCCCGCTTATCACGGTGGATGAGCTTGACCAGTAGTCGCTAACAGCCCTGGACCAGCACATCCCAGTGCCCCCCGGGGAAGGGGGTGGAAGTCCGCACCTTGAAGTGGTCCGCATCCTGTCCGAGCACCGGGGGGCCTCCGGCGGGCTGATCGGAGGTGAAGCGGTGGAACTCGTCCACCAAGCCCTCGGCCAATGCCCGCTTGGCCAGGGTGGGGCCCCCTTCGAAGAGGACCCGGCCCACGCCCCGGGCGGCTAGTTCGTGGAGGAGATGCCTCAGGCTGCAACCCCTGGGGCCAGGGGGCAGCTGGAGATCCTCCACGCCGGGGATGGTGGGCCTGGCCCCCACGGTGGCCCGGAGGGCGGGCTGGCCCTCCAGTGGCTGCCAGATGCGGCAATCCGGGGAGAGGCGGCCATGGCTGTCGAGGACCACCCGGAGGAACTGGCGATGGGGGACGCTGGGTTCGGGCCAGCGGTCCGAGAGCTGGGGGTCATCCACGGCCACGGTGCCGCTGCCCACCACGATGGCTTCGCATGCCCGCCGCAGGGCATGGGCCAGCTTCTGGACCTCAGGGGGAGTGACCTGGGTGCGCTCGGTGTCGGGACCGGTGGAACCGTCCGATCCCAGGGCCAGCTTCAGGATGACCCAGGGGAGGCCGGTGCGGATGAGCTTGAAGAAGGGGGCATGGAAGCGGTGGCAGGCTTCTCCCAGCACGGATTCCGTCACCTCCACACCCCGGGAGCGCAGGAGGGCCATGCCCCCGCCGTCCACCCGAGGGTTGGAGTCCTTGGTGCCCACGACCACCCGGGCGATGCCCGCCGCCAGCAGGGCATCGGTGCAGGGCGGGGTTCGCCCATGGTGGCAGCAGGGTTCCAGGGTCACGTAGGCTGTGGCACCCCCCACATCCGCTCCGCGTTGGGCAGCGTCTCGCAAGGCCATGATCTCGCCGTGGGGGGTTCCGGCCTTGGTGTGTACGCCCCGGCCCAGGACCTTGCCGTCCTTGGCGATGATGCAGCCTACGGGAGGGTTGGGGCTGGAGAGGCCAACACCCTTGAGGCCCTCCTGGATGGCCAGGGCCATCAGCCGTTCGTCGCCCCGCAGGGCGCAGGGATCGGGCCAGGGGCCCCCGGTGGCAATCTGCCAGGCCCAGGCTGGGGTCAGTTCAGGCACTGAGGAGTCCATCGACAAAGGCCTCCGGATCGAAAGGAATGAGATCATCCACGCCCTCTCCCACGCCCACAAAGGCGATGGGAAGCTTCATGCGCTCCAGGATGGGCACCACCACGCCGCCCTTGGCACTGCCGTCCAGCTTGGTGAGCACCAGGTCGGTGATGCCTGCCGCGGCCTTGAAGGCCTCGGCCTGCACGAGACCGTTCTGGCCCGTGGTGGCGTCCATCACCAGGATGACCCGATGGGGAGCCTCTGGAATGACCTTCTGGAGGCTGCGGTGGATCTTGTCCAGTTCCCGCATGAGGTGGTCCTTGGTGTGGAGCCGCCCGGCGGTATCAATGAGCACCCAGGGAGTGCCCTTGGCCTGGGCGGAGGTGGCTCCATCGAAGGCGATGGCTGCAGGGTCGCCCCCCATCTGATTCCGGATGACGGGCACCCCGGCCCGTTCACCCCAGAGTTCCAACTGATCGATGGCGGCGGCCCGGAAGGTGTCTCCAGCCACGACCAGGACATCCTCCCCCCGGGACTTCAGGTGAGAAGCCAGCTTGCCCAGGGTGGTGGTCTTGCCCACGCCGTTGACCCCCACCAGCAGGACCACCTGCGTACCCTTGGCCTCCAGGGGCCTGGAGGGCACCTGCCGGAGGATCTTCAGCAGCTCGTCCTTGAGGACAGCCTTGGGATCGATCTCGGCATTCCGCTTCATCTCGAAGCGCAGCCGCTCCATGAGGCGCTCCACGGCGTGGAGGCCCAGGTCAGCCTGGAGCAGGAGGTCCTCCAGCTCCAGGAGCTGGTCCTCGTCCAGGCGCCGGAGCCCCAGGAGCCGTTGCATGGGGGCGAGGACCAACTCCTGCGTACGCTGGAGGCCCTGTTTGAACTTGTCGAAGAGATTCCCGAAGAGACCCAATGCTTGCCCCGCTTCCCAGGTTGTTCCACGTGGAACCCCGGATCATTATCCCGGAAATGGATAGACTGTGGCCATGTCCCGGCGATCAGACATCCCTTTCCTGACGGTCTTCGGTGCCGGTCTCTGGATGACCGGCGCCTGGATCCTGTCCAAGGCAGGCCTGGACCTGCCCGCCCGCACGCCTCCCCAGGTCATCCACCTGGAAGGCTTGTCCCAGATCCTTTTCGCCGGAGGGCCTATCCTCGGCGGCGTGGCCCTGATGATGGCCGCCTGGCGGGTCTATCGGGGTGGCGAGCTGGGTCCGGATCAGATCACCCTATGGGAAACCGTGGCCTTTCTGGCCGGTATCGCCAGCCTCATCGCCGGGGTCTTGATGGGGGAACGGGTCTGATCGCAGCTTGAAAGATGAAAAAGGCAAAGACTGGCTGGGATGGAGGGGATACAGGGGATGAAAAGCCTCCGGCCCCAGTCCCATTCTCAATCAATAAACTAAAGCAAAAAAACGACTTCCACCACCAAGGCACGAAGGCACCAAGGAGTCACCAATGGCTCACCAGCGGCCATGGATTTGCCCCAGGGTGAGTGTGCAAGCCAGCCTGTGCGATGGCACTCCACTGGGCTGGACACGCTGGCCCCCCCGGAACCAGGCCCGCGTGTCCTGGTCAACGCATCATGTTTTTCTTCGTGGAACTTGGTGCCATTGCGGCTTCGCCGTCCGCCCCCGCGTTGCTGGGCTGACCCAGGTGCCCCGCCAGCAGACCATTTCTTTATCGGTGTGAATCTGTGTGCATCTGTGGACGGTTCTGCTTTTGCAATGGCTCCGTTCCATGGCGGGGGGCTGAACGCTTACTTTTGGCTTTTGTCTGCGAATGCGTATCAGTCCCAGAAAAGCTCTAGCGTCCTGGTTGACCAAGCCTCACGCTTGGCTTCTGTATCCCTTTTATCCCCTCCATCCCAGCTGATTATCTTCCTGCACACGAAAATCCCCGGCCGGAGCCGGGGATTTCGGAGCCTGATCGCGGCTACTTGCCTGAAGCCTTCTTTGTGGGAGCCTTTTTCGCCCCGGCCTTCTTCTCCGGGCAGGTCCACTTGGTGAGGGCCATCTCGAAGACCTCCTCCACGTGCTTGACGGGGTGGAAGCTGAGCTTGGCCCGGACCTCGGGGGCGATCTCCTCCAGGTCCTTCTGGTTGGCGAAGGGGATGATGATGTCCTTGATGCCCACCCGCAGGGCGGCCAGGGACTTCTCCTTGAGGCCGCCGATGGCCAGGGCCTCGCCACGAAGGTCGATCTCGCCGGTCATGGCGAGGGTGTTCTTCACTGGGACGCCCTTGAGGACCGAGAGCAGCACCGTGGCGATGGCCAGGCCCGCCGAGGGGCCGTCCTTGGGGATGGCGCCTTCGGGGAAGTGGATGTGGAGATCGTGCTTCTGGAAGACTTCGGGATCGATCTCGAAGGCGTCGCTGCGGCTGCGGATGTAGCTGAGGGCTGCCTGGGCGCTTTCCTTCATGACGTCGCCCAGCTGGCCCGTGAGGATCAGGCCGCCCTTGCCCGGCATCTTGAGGGCTTCCACGAAGAGCACATCGCCGCCGGTGCTGGTCCAGGCCAGGCCCGTGACCACGCCTACCCGGGGGGCCTTGAGGCGCTCGTCCTTGAGGAGCTTCAGGGGCCCCATGAGCTCCTGGATATTGGCCTCAGCGAGGGTGAACTTGCCCTTCTGGCGCTCCTCGGCGACCCGCCGGGCGATCTTGCGGCAGACGCTTCCGATCTCCCGCTCCAGCTGGCGCAGGCCTGACTCCCGGGTGTAGCCCTGGATGAGGGCCTTGAGGCCGGACTTGGAGAAGGCCACCTGCTCCTTGGTGACGCCGTTCTTCTCGAGCTGGCGGGGGATGAGGTGCTTCTCGGAGATGCTGATCTTCTCCTCCAGGGTGTAGCTGGAGAGGGAGATGATCTCCATGCGGTCCCGGAATGCGGGCTGGATGGGGTCCAGCTCGTTGGCCGTGGTCAGGAAGAGCACCTGACTGAGGTCGATGGGGACGTTCATATAGTTGTCCCGGAAGGTGTGGTTCTGCTCAGGATCCAGCACCTCCAGCAGGGCGGCGCTGGGGTCGCCGCGCATATCCCGCCCGATCTTATCCACTTCGTCCAGGACGATGACCGGGTTCATGGTCTGCACCTGGTGGAGGGCCTGGACAATGCGGCCGGGCATGGCCCCCACGTAGGTGCGGCGGTGGCCCCGGATTTCGGACTCGTCGTGGACGCCGCCCAGGGAGACCCGGGCAAACTTGCGGCCCAGGGCCTTGGCCACGCTCTTGCCGAGGGAGGTCTTGCCGGTGCCCGGAGGGCCCACGAAGCAGAGGATGGTGCCCTTGAGGTCGGGCCGGAGCTTGCGCACCGCCAGGAACTCCATGAGGCGGTCCTTGATCTTCTCCAGGCCGTCATGCTCCTCGTCGAGGGTGTCCTTGGCCAGCTTGAGGTCCTTGTTGTCCTCGGACTGGATGCCCCAGGGCATCTCCGTCATCCACTCCAGGTAGGTGCGGGTGACGGCGGTCTCGCTGGAGTCGGGGTGCATGCGCTCCAGCTTCTTCAGGTTGCGGTCGATCTCCACCAGGATGTCTTCGGGGACCGTGAGCTTGGCCAGCTTGTCCCGGAAGGCCTGGATCTCCTCCGCCAGCTCATTGGTCTCTCCGAGCTCCTGCTGGATGGCCTTGAGCTGCTGGCGGAGGTAGTAATCCCGCTGGCTCTTGTCCATCTCGCCGCGGGCCTCCATGGTGATCTTCTGCTGGACCTCCAGGAGATCGATTTCTCTCATTATCAATTCATGTATTCGTTTAAGGCGCTGAATGGGATCGATGATCTCCAGGACCTCCTGGAGCTGGGGGCTCTTGAGATCCAGGTTGGAGGCCACCAGGTCCGCCAGGCGTCCGGGGCTGTCCAGGTTGGCAGCGATGACCAGGACCTCCTGGTTGAGGTTCTTGCCCAGGGCTACGGCCTTTTCCAGGGTCTGCTTCACGGAGCGCATGAGGGCATCCAGTTCCACACCGGAACCGGAAACCTCTGGCTCCACCAGGGGTTCCACCCGGGCCTTGAAGATGGCGTCGGTCTCGGTGAAGTACTCCACCCGGACTCGCTGGAGGCCCTGGACCAGGGCCCGGATGCGACCGTCCGGGAGCTTGAGGACCCGCACGATGAGGGCGGCGGTGCCCACCTTGTACAGATCCTCGGGGCCGGGGTCATCCATCTCGGTCTGCTTCTGGGAGAGGAGAAGGATCATGCGGTTCTCCACCAGGGCCGTATCCACGGCCTTGATGGACTTGTCCCGGCTCACGCTGAGGGGAAGGATCACATAGGGGTAGACCACCACATCCCGCAGAGGCAGGACAGGCAGCACCTCGGGGATCTTAGGCTGCTCATCGAACAGTTGGGTGGGACTCAATTCTTCGGCCAATGGATACCTCTTTGGGGTTCAGTGTAGCTCGGGGACCCTTTCATGCCATCCATCGCAAGCCAGGACCAGATGCAAAATTCGCAGGTGCTACCCGTTCAGGAGACGATTTCGATCGATCCGGTCCCTTCCTGGTCTTTCGATGCCGGAACCCTTTCCTGGAAGCACGGCCCTCGCTCAACGCCCATCACGGGTGACGAAGCCTACTTCGTCCAGTGGGCGACGCATCTTGATTATGGCTACCCCCAGATGAACACCAGGGCGAAGAGCGCCATGGCCCCCAGGGTTACCCAGTCGCCAAAGAAGGCGGAGGACTGTTCCCGGGCCTTGACGGGACTCCAGCTCTGAAAGGCCACCCGATGCATCCCCACTAGGCAGAAGAGGGGGGGGAGCTCTGGGAGGCGCAGGGAGCCGTCGAGGCCCCGCCGAAGACAGATGGCCACCAGGGCGGCCAGGGCCAGGGAACCAGCCAGTCCTGCCCCCAGTCCCATGGCGAATCGGAAGGGCCGATGGGCTTCATGGGTGCGTCGGTGGAGCCCCTTCATGCAGTTGAGGTAGTAAGCCAGTCCCAGGGTGAACAGGGAGGCCCAGGGGGTGAGAGGGATGGAGACCATGGGGTCGGCGCCGCTCTGGAGCCGCAGCCAGAAACCCAGGGCGATGATGGCCTGCTGGAGGCCCAGGTGGCGCTTGAGGCCCAGGGAATAGCCCAGGTTCAGCAGAAGGTAGATGCCGACGAGAAGGGCCAGACGTCCCGGAAAGCGGGTCAGGGCCAAGGCCAGGAGCAAGGCCAGGAAGCCCGCATAGGCCAGGGCATGGCCCCGGGAAAGGGCCCCTGAAGCCAGGGGGCGATGGAGCCGGTCGGAGCGATGCCGATCGCTTTCCAGGTCCGCCACATCGTTGAGCACATAGACCAGGCTGGCTGCGAGTATCCAGACCAGGGTGATGCCCACCAGATCTGGGGCCTGGGTGCGGAAGGCGCCGAGGCCGTGGAAGAAAGCCGGCAGCCAGATGATCCCCGCCTTGTAGTGCTGGGTGGGGCGCAGGAGCCGCAGAAGGGCGCGGAGGCGTTGGGGCAACGGGGATTCCTTGTCTGAGGAGGTTCTGATCTCCCTAGATCCTATCGCTTCGGATGATTTCGCTCCTTCTCAGACTTCTGCGAGGATCTAGGAGGCGAGGTTGAGATGGTGCTGCCAGTGCGTGAATGCGAGCTCAGCGGTTGGGGTCGTCACCCCGTGCAGCGCTGCGGCGTACTCCGGCCCGATCGCTACGGGGATCTGAGCAGGATCGAGGCTGATACCCTCCCCCGGGGTCTGGGCCGCAGCTACGGGGATTCCTCCCTGAACCAGGGGGGGCGTGTCGTGGAGATGACCCGCCTGAACCGTATCCTGGAATTTGATGAGACCTTGGGCATCCTGGTGGCGGAGGCCGGGCTGAGCCTGGCGGAGGTGGCGGAGATCTTCCTGCCCCGAGGCTGGTTCCTGCCGGTGACCCCCGGCACCAAGTTCGTAACCCTTGGGGGTGCCATCGCCTCCGATGTCCATGGCAAGAACCACCATGGAGAGGGCTGCTTCTCCGCCCATGTGGCCTGGATCGAGCTCTTCACCCCCGCTCTGGGGCGCCTGACCTGCTCCCCGGAGGAGCATCCCGAGATTTTCTGGGCCACCGTGGGGGGCCAGGGGCTCACGGGGATCATCGGGGCCATGGCTCTCCAGCTCAAGCCGGTCTCCAGCCTGTGGATGGAGGTGACCCATCACCCTGCCAGGGAACTGGAATCCGCCTTCAACCTGCTGTCGGACCCCGAGGCTGATGCCCCTTACACCGTGGCCTGGATCGACTGCCTGGCCAAGGGCAGGGAGCTTGGCCGCAGCATCTTCATGGCGGGCCACCATCGGACCGAGAAGAACCTGCCTCCCGCCAAGGCCCCCAGGTCCAAGCCTTTGATCCAGGCCCCCTTCAACTTCCCCTCCGGGTGTCTGAACTCCTTGACGGTCCGGGCCTTCAACGGGGTCTACTACCGTCGCAATGGGCGAAAGCGCTTCCCCTTCCTGAGCGCCATGGATCCCTTCTTCTACCCACTTGACATGGTTGGCCACTGGAACCGCATCTACGGCCGCCGCGGCTTCGTCCAGTACCAGAGCGTCCTGCCCCCCGGCACCGCCTTCGAGGGAGTCAAGGCCCAGTTGGAAGAGATCTCCGCTGCAGAGGCCGCCTCCTTTCTGGCGGTGCTCAAGCGTCTGGGGGCTGCGGGCCCAGGGCACCTCTCCTTCCCCACCGAGGGATACACCCTGGCCTTGGACCTGCCCTACCGGGGCCCAGAGACCGAGGCCCTCCTGAAGCGCCTGGACGCCATCGTCCTCAAGGGCGGTGGCCGGGTGAATCTCTGCAAGGATGCCCATCTCTCCCCCGAATCCTTCCGGGCCATGTACCCCCGCTTCGAGGAGTGGCTCGGGGTGAAGGCCCAGGTGGACCCCGAGTGGATGCTCCAGTCCAGTCTCAGTCGCCGACTGCGCATGAAGGAGGGCGCATGAAGGGTCCTGACGTGAACGAGGGGGACCGCCCGCTCGCTAAGCTCGCTCTGCGTCCCCCTCGTGCTCCCCGCGTGGTGTCCGGGCTAAGCCCGGGCAACACGCCTGTCCTCATCCTGGGCGCCACCTCCCCCATGGCCCGGGGGCTGGCCACGGCCCTGGCGCAGTCAGGGCAACCCATCTACCTGGCCTCGCGGGATGTCGAGGAGTGCGCCCGCTTGGCCTCCGATCTGCGGATCCGCCACGGGGTCACGGTCTTCCATGGCCACTTCGACGCCGGGGATCTGGAATCCCACCTTCCCTTCCTGGGCACCGTCCTGGAGGCCCTGGGCTCCCTGGAGGGCGTCGTCTCCCTGGTGGGCACCATGGGTGAGGATCCCGCGACCCTGGACCCCTTCAAAGCCGAGCAGATCATCCGCAGCAACTACCTGGGGGTCGTCAGCATCCTGGGGGCCTGCGCCCAGCACTTCGAGAGCCAGCGCCGAGGGGTGATCGTGGGCGTGACTTCCGTGGCCGGGGACCGGGGCCGCCAGAGCAACTTCGTCTACGGCTCCGCCAAGGGCGCCCTCTCCATCTGGCTGAGCGGCCTGCGGAACCGCCTCCATTCCAAGGATGTGCGCGTGGTGACCTTCAAGCCAGGCTTCGTGGACACCGCCATGACCTACGGCAAGCCCGGCACCTTCTGCGTGGCCAGCCCCATGGCCGCTGGCCGCGCCATGGCCTGGGCCCTCCACGGCGGCCCCGACATCGTCTACTACCCCCGGATGTGGCGCCTTATCATGGCCATCATCCAGCACATCCCCGAGCGGGTGTTCAAGGGGATGAAGCTGTAGGGGACCTAGTCCACCAGGAAGCGGGCGGGATCGTAGTCCTGCTCCTGGCGAAGCACAGTGACGATACGAAGAGCACCTGCCTCAACTCTGTAGACGACCCGGAAGGGGCGTACTCCGAGGATCTCCCGATAGGATCGGTCCAGTTCTCCCACATGGGGAGCCATCTCAGGAAACTCCGCAGCGCGGGTGATTGCCTCGGTGACTTTCAGCCAAAGGTACCGTGCGGCAATCGGGTTCTCGGCCTCGATATAGGTCAGGATTCGATGGAGGGAGTCCTCGGCACCTTGGGACCAGAGGATGGGAAGGGCTCTCACGCCCATCGCTTAGCCATCCGGTCCACCACCTCCTCATGGGTGCTGAAGCGGCCTGCTCGAAAGTCCTGCTCGCCTTCCGCGATGGCTTCCAGCAACTCCATGCGTTTGAGCATTCCACGATAGGTCCCCACATCGAGCAGGACTGCGGCTTCCCGTCCCCTTTCCGTGATGAGGACCGGGATGCGATCCTCCCGGAGCTGGTCAATGATCTCTACGGCATGCCGCTTGATGTCAGTCACGGGTTTCAGAGTGGGGAGCATGGAGTACCTCCGATTAAAAGTGATTCTTTTGTAGTCCTTCGTCAATCACAAAAGTTGTACACCAAACGCCAAGGCTTTAGGACACTCCCATCGTGAGGCTCCGTTCCCCTGTGCCATACTGGCCCCAGCTCGGAGGAATAACCCATGAACCTCCCCCAACCCAAACACCCTGGCTACACCCTCGACGATTGGCAGACCTGGGAAGGACGCTGGGAGCTGATCGACGGGGTCGCCTACGATATGACGCCCTCGCCTTCGACAGCCCACCAGGAGATTTCCTCCAACCTTCACAGCGCGATATGGAACGCCTTGGAGGCAGCCAAGCGAAAGTCTGGCGGCGACTGCAAGGTCTTCGCGGCCCCCACCGATGTCTTCCTGGATTCGGGGGTCCTCATCCCTGATCTTCTGGTGGTCTGCGATCCAGCCAAGATCTCCCCCAGGGGCATTGAAGGCGCCCCCGACCTCGTGGTGGAGATCCTGAGTCCCAGGACCGCCGGCAAGGACCACAGCATCAAGCGATGGAAATACGAGGCTGCTGGGGTGCCCGAGTACCTGATCGTCGACCCCGATGAGCGCCTCGGCATCCTGCTCCATCTGGTGGAAGGGCGGTACGAGGAGAAGGCCCGCATCGACTGGGGGGCACCTGTGCGCCTGCTGGGCGGCAGTTTGGGGGTCCGATTGGGCGAGGTGCTCTCCTGAATCTGAGGTACGCCTGTCGCGCTACCATGTCCCATCAGGAGGCTTTGTGATCCCCCAATCCGTGCTGGATACGCTCGTCGAGCGTGTGGTGCAGGCGGTGAAACCCCGTCGGATCATTCTGTTTGGATCGGCGGCCAGGGATGAGATGGGCCTTGATAGTGATCTTGATGTCCTAGTGATCATGGCCGACGGCGCTCGCCGCAGGGATGTTTCTGCTCAGCTCTACCGAGCACTTCGCCGCTTCGGGTGCGCCATTGATGTCGTCGTGGCTACCGAGAACGACGTGCTCACGCAACAGGACAACCCGGGGATGGTCTACCAACGGGCCTTGGCTGAAGGCCGAGAGCTTTATCATGCCGCGTGACCATTTCCCCGGTTCCCCACAAGAGTGGATGCAGAGGGCCAGAGCTAGTTTGGCTCTGGCGAAGGCGGATCAGGTACCAGGCATCCTGTTGGAGGATCTCTGCTACCAGGCCCAACAGTCCGCTGAAAAGGCCCTGAAAGCTCTTTATCTTTGTCTCGGTAGTCCCTTTCCCTTTGTCCACAGCCTTGACCAGTTGCTGGCTGGATTGGAGGACCTTGGAGTTCTGGTTCCGGAAGACGTTGACCAAGCTATCGTGCTGACCCGGTACGCTGTGGAAACCCGTTACCCCGGCGTCTACGAGCGAGTCGAGGTTGAGGAGCACCAAGAAGCGATCCGGCATGCTGAGATCGTGCTTGCCTGGGTTGAAATCCAGATGAACCGACGAGGAATCCAGACGCCATGACCCACGACGCCGAACGCAGCCACCTCAAGGACCAGGTCTTCATGAACATGGCGCTCGAACTGAGCCGCCTCGGGACCTGCTGCCGCCTCAAGGTGGGCTGCATCCTGCTCCGCCCCGATGGCGGCATCGCCTCCGCCGGATACAATGGCGCCCTCCCTGGCATGCCCCACTGCACCCCCGAGACCTGCGGCCCCAACCAGCGCTGCCTCCACACCAGCCACGCCGAGGAGAACGCCCTGGGCTTCTGCGACGGCCTAGTCTCCACCGCCTACGTCACCCACGAACCCTGCCTCACCTGCACCCGCGCCCTCATCCGCCGTGGCGTCCGCCGCGTCGTATACTTCCACCCCTACACCAGCATCGCCGAACAGGAGAAGGCCGAGCGGGAGGCAATCCTGGGGCATTTCGGGGTCAAGTGGGAACGGATCCCCCAGGGAATCGCCCCTTGATAATCAGCACGACCATTGCATAGTACATAGAGCCATCGGGAGGAAAACATGCGCAGACACCGGAACGGAAAGAATGGATTTTCATTGATTGAAGTGCTGCTGGTGTTGGCGATCCTGGGGATCATATCGACCATCGCGATTCCCAGCTATCTAGGGCAGAGACGCAGGGCGCGGGTGATCGGCGATGCCCAGACCAATGCCCAGGTGCTACGGATGGCGCTGGAAACCCGCAAGGCGGAGAACGGAGTGTACGGGACCACAGGAACCTACACCTGGACGAATGGCACCCCCAGCAACTCCACCTTCCTTCCCAGCTTCACACCGAAGGGCAATTCCAAGATGAACTTCAGCCTTCTCCTTGGTTCCACCGGACTCACCTACACGCTTACCGTGCAGGACCCGACCGTGGGTGGCGCCACGATTCTGACCACCACCCAGACCGGATCTACAACCATCGCCGCCTATTGAACCTTCGGCTTGGAGGGTTCCATCTTCTTCTTGGTGAGGGTCTCGATCATCTTCTGCTTCTCGACCTTGTACTGATCCTCCGAGAGGTTTTCCAAGGTCCTGAGCTCGTAACCTTCATAGGTGTAGAGATGGGCTCCGCTTTCCTTGAGTGGGAGAATGACCCGGAGTTGCTTACCCTCGCCCCAGGCGAGGCTCACATCCTCAGCCCGTTCGGAGGCGGGTTTCTCGTACTGGGTGAACCAGATGCCTCCGGGGGCAATAGCGGTGCCCTTGACCAGTTTCTTGAGATCCATCCTGCGGTACTCAGCAGGTTCAGTGGTGACGATGCTTGTATCCACCACCTGATAGCGGATGGGAGCTATCGGGTAGGCCTTCTCAAGGTCTTCTGGCGTAAAGGGCTTGCCAGTTTCCAGGGCCTTCAGGAAGCCGTCGCGCAGCGAGAGCAGGCTCAGGGATGCGGAGCGGGTGGTCGGGGTTGAACTGAAGCCAGGCCCCGCAGCCTTGAACATCACCCGGCATTCCCAGGGGTCCAGATTGAACCCATGCACACCGGCCAGGCGGATTTTGTCAGTGACGTGGTGGAAACGCTCCCCGTGGTCGGAAAACAGCACCCTTACGGCCTTCCCGTAGTGGGGATCCTGGTCCAAGCCATTCCAGATGGGCTCCCAGGCCTTGAGGATAGATGCCATTCGAATGCTGTAAGCGGTGAATGGATCACGCCGGATGTCGTAACTCGCGGCACGTTTTGGGGTGACCTGGATTTTGGCAGAATAGGGCTCGAGCGCACTGGGCCGGGCACTCCACCAACGGGGAAGTTGCTGGAGCTCGAAACGGCGGAGGAAGATCGGCTGGTGGGCCAGACAGGAGTGGAACATCACCCAGCGACTGCCCCGGCCCAACCGCAGGGCCTCCTTCAGTCCCCCATCCAGGGGTGCCCAGGGGTTGGTGGTGGGGAAGGCCCGCCCCCAGTTCTCCCAGATTGCAAAAAGAGGGAAAGAGGCACTCAGGTTGGAATTGACGAAGTTCTCCCAGCCTGGGGCTGGCATAAGCATGTCGTCGAAGTTGGTGGGCCTGCCGAGGAGGCCGATGGTTCCACCGTCATCGATGAAAAACCTCGGTTTCCATCCCGCAGAAGCTGCGCGGTCTACCAAGGGCAGAGGCTGTTCTCCCGTATATTCCTCAAGGGCAGGGGGGGCATGTCCCACGGTGTAGTAGAGAGGGTCACCTCCCCAAAGGATGTGCCAGAGGAGACGAGTGGCGGGAAGGACGGTGAAGGCGTTCTCGTAGGTGGTTCCCTTGTAGGCGGTGGTCTGGGCCTGACCCACGTCCGCCCGCAGGCCATCCAAGCCAATGACCAGCATGGTGGCCTGATCCTCTCCCCCGCGGGAAGTGGTCAGGAGCCTTGGCAGGATCTGGGGTGCATAGACCGTGGATGACCACAGGACCAGGAGGCCGAGGGTTACAAGGGAGGCTTTGAGGAGTCCGAAGGACTGCTTTCGGACCCAAACGATGGGATAGATGATCGAAAGTAGCAGCAGGATGGGGAAAACAGTGAGCATTTCGTCGGTGGGGCGTGGGCGAGGCTGCCTCAGGTAGACGGAGCCCCCACCGATGAAATGCGGTGTTGAACAAGCCCGGAGCGGCGGGGGAGTTGGGCGAGGGCTATGGGGAAATCGCGCCTGCTGATCCACTTTTGGGGACGCCAGGTC
>NZ_KI912268.1:2386438-2593122 GCF_000242615.2 Holophaga foetida DSM 6591 | reverse complement strand
GGTGCCAGCGGCCACCACCTGAGCCGCACCCAGTGGGGTGTCCTCCGCTTCGGCCTACGGCCTACGCTCCAGACACCCCACGGGCTCATACAACAAGGGGGTCAATATTCGTGTCGCCGGGTGGGTTAATTTTCATGTCGCTTGACAGTCGTCTGGCGATGCGTCAACATCGCGATGACCAAGGAGCCTTCATTTACATGGAATTGCTAGCTTTCTTACTGCGCGGGCCCGCCACACGGCGCCACCCCCGCCGCGGAGCGGCTTCGTTCAACGATGAAGAAAGGGAGGGCCCTCAGCCCCGGGATCAGCCAAAGGGTTGAGGGGACCTGCCACCACAGGAGTAGATGAACCCATAGCATGGCGCTCAGGGAGAAGAAGAGTCCCTCGAGAAAGAGCCAATTCTTCGAGAAGGTACGCCTGAAGAGTGTGATCCAGCCCAGGGCCAAACCCCAAAGGAGGAGACCTGCCACCAGGTAGAAGGGCAGCAGCAGGGTGAGTATGAATTTCGCCCCGAAGACCTTCACGGGCTTGACCATCATGCTTTCGGCAATCCACGCGGCAATGCCGGCTTCCAAGGTTCTCGTCCGGACCAGGAGGCAGATCATCAGAATCAGGAGAAAGACAAAACCCCCCAGAAGGGGCGCCAGCCAGCGCCTGAGGGTTTGGGAAACGGTCACGAGTCCTCCACAAACAACAAAAAAGGGGGGCAAGCCCCCCTTTTCAAGACTTACAGGATTCAAGGCTACTCGATTGCGGTGGCCTTGGCGACCTTAGTGGAACCCTGGATGGCGTTGTCAACCAGCACAGCCCCATAGACGAAGCCGGGGGTGCCAGTGCCGGGGAAGGAGATGCCAAAGGCAGCCTTACCCTTGACTGTCGCCAGACCTTTGGCGGCAGTAATAGCGGTACTCTGAGTCGTAGCCGTCCCGGTAGCGACCGTGGTGGTGAAGGCAGCAGAGCCTGGGTTCCAGGGGTTCTTGTCGGCACCGCCGGTCGCGACAAGGTAGGAACCAAGCTTTGCGGCGATAGCTGTGTTGACGCTTCCGGCCTCCTTCAGCTTGTCATACTGGCCCACGAGGTCACCCACGCGGCCCGTCATGTTGGAGATGGCGGACTTGTCACGGGCCCGGGAGCGCTGGCTCAGGAGGGCGGGGATCGCGATGGCGCTGATGATGCCGATGATGGCCAGCACCAAGAGCAGTTCGATGAGGGTGAAGCCGGATTGTTTCTTCATGGGAGCTCCTATTGTTTAGGCAGTAGATCTGCTCAAGCAGGCAAGCATGCTGCGTGCCAAAGAGCGCTTAGAGTGGTTGAAAGCGACCGGATGGCTGAGCAATAGTCAGCCGGGTGCTTTGGCTGCCGGAATAATACGCCATCCAGGGGTTTCTCGGAGACGGATAACCTCGAGTCCAGACCGATCGTGCAGCAGAATACGCCCTTTTCTGCCTTAGGGGGGCAGGTTGGGTGACGCATCGCGTCAGTGGTGGTTGGGTTGAAGGATGAATGTAATCGCTTGACAACAGGCTCCATTTCCACCGATGAGTTCTGTGGTTAGGATGAGCCACGAAGTTGTTTGCTCCCTCTACCCGGTTTGGAGAGTCTCCGATGATTCCACATGTGAAGACCCTGTCTGTTGTCATCCCGGTGTATTTCGAGGAAGCTGTGCTGGAAACCTTCTACCGGCGAGTGGTTGAAGCGCTTGCTCCGTTGGAAGCCGAATTCAATCTGGAGTTGGTATTCGTGAACGATGGAAGCATGGACCGTTCACTGGAAATCCTCCTGGCATTAAGAGCACAGGACACCCGGGTGAAGGTCCTCCATTTTTCCCGGAACTTCGGCCATCAGATTGCAGTGACGGCTGGGATTGATCATGCCTCTGGGGACTTGGTTGCAATCATTGATGCAGACCTCCAAGACCCACCTGAGGTAATTCTTGAAATGATAGAGCATTGGCGACAAGGCTCCAAAGTTGTTTATGGCGTGAGGGCAGAACGCAAAGGGGAGAGCCCCTTCAAATTGGTGACCGCCAAAGTGTTCTACCGTTTATTGGGCCGTCTCAGTGAGGTCAAGATCCCATTGGATACTGGGGACTTCAGGCTAATGGATAGGATTGTAGTGGAGCGTCTGCGCGAAATGCGCGAGGAAAGCCGCTACATCCGCGGCATGATTTCGTGGCTAGGCTTCAAACAGTGAGCATTTCGTCGGTGGGGCGTGGGCGAGGCTGCCTCAGGTAGACGGAGCCCCCACCGATGAAATGCGGTGTTGAACAAGCCCGGAGCGGCGGGGGAGTTGGGCGAGGGCTATGGGGAAATCGCGCCTGCTGATCCACTTTTGGGGACGCCAGGTCCCCTGTCGCCCAGGGATTGCTGACTGCTGAGCCCGACAGTCCCGGCAGGGGCTTGGACCGAGTTGGCGTCATAGCAGGGCTTCGCCGTCCCGCCGTGGTGGAGGTCGTGGTGCAGGTGATGGATAGCTGAGAGGCTGACAGTCATGGCATCACCGCCGGGGGTGCCCTGGAGGCTTCACTCATCAGCGGTCGCCAGAGGATCAGACCACCACAATGAGGGCAGCGTTGCCCCGTGCCTTCGGCTGGACACGCCTCGGCTCTGGGTTTCGGAGCAGGCAGCAGGGCCCTGGCCTGTTCCAGCAGACCTCCACCCTGGGCCGAGGCGTAGAGGCCAAAGTGCCGGATCTTATGGAAGCCATCCGGAAGGACATGCTGGACAAAGCGGCGCAGGAACTCGATGGGGTGGAGGGTGACGGTCTGCTGGCCCCGGGTGCGGAAGGTGACATGCCCCGGCCCCACGTCGATCAGCCGGGAATTGGCGATACCCACCCGGTGGGTGTAGCGCCCCAGGTAGCTCAGCACATGCTGGGAACGCCGGAAGGGGGCTTTCGCATAGACGACCCAGGACTTGTGGCGGGCGAGGGTGGCCATGAGGGCATTGAAGCCCTGATCTGGCAGGATGCCCTTCCGGCGGAGTCCTCGCAGGGCATCCAGCATCTTTCCCCGCAGCAGCTTGCCCATGGCCTTCACCGGGAACAGGTAGTCCTTTCTGGCGTGGACGAACCGGCTCCCATCCAGCGAAAGCCCGCCCGCCGTGGCCAGCACGTGGACATGGGGATGGAAGCGGAGGTCCCGGGTCCAGGTGTGGAGCACCAGGGTGAGCCCCAGGGTGGCCCGGAGGTGGGTCCGTCCCAACTCCGCCAGGACCTCGCCGGTGACCTGGAACAGGGCGCCATAGACCTCCACTGGATGGCGCATGGCCACGGGCTTCAGCTCCGAGGGGAGCGTGAACACCAGGTGGAAGTGGGGCACCGGCAGGATGCGCTCGGCCCGGGCATCGATCCACTTCTGCTGGGCTGCGGCCTGGCACTTGGGGCAGTGACGGTTCCGGCAACTGTTGTAGACCGGATGCTCCCGACCGCAGCCGGTACATACCTCGACATGGCCGCCGAGGGCGGCTGTGCGACACCGGCTGATGGCCGTCAGGACGCGCTTCTGGGGCCGGGAGAGGCGATGGAGCCGCTCCAGTTCCGGGCGGTGCGCCCTGACGATATCCGCGATGTCGTGGCGAGGCCTTGGGAAGGCCACGGCGCTATAGCTTCAAATCCTCCAGAGGACTTCTCACGGAAGCGATCTGGCTCGGTGAGACCTGGGTGTAGATCGTCGTGGACTTGATGCTGCCGTGCCCCAGCACCACCTGGATCTTTCGCAGGTCCGTGCCGTGCTCCAGAAGGTTCGTGGCAAAGGAGTGCCGGAGCATGTGGGGGGTGACCACCTTGCCGATGCCCGCCACGGCGGAGGCGCAAAGCAAGGCTCGGCGCGCGGTTTCGTGGCAGAGCGGCTTGCCCGCCTTCGAGGTGAACACCCAGGGGAGTGGTGGGCGTTCGTGCCCGTAGTACCTCCGAAGCAGGGCGTAGAGGCTGGAGCTCAGGGGGACCAGGCGTTCCTTTCCACCCTTACCGTTGCGCACATGGATGACCCGCTGCATCGCGTCGATGTCGGTGGTCTGGAGCAGACTGGCCTCACGGATCCTGAGCCCGGTGGCGTAGATGAGGGCAAAGAACACTCGGTATTTGGCGACCAGGAAGGCATCCAGCACCCGCTGGATTTCGGCTGGGCTCAGGACCGTGGGCAGCGGGGCGTCCTTGCGGGGCATCGAGATGAAGGCCACCTTCTCCGGCTGCCCCAGGGTGCGAGCGTAGAGGAACTTCAGCGCCGAGTAGTGGCACCGCAGCCGTTCCGGCCCGATGGGCTGCAGCCGGAGGTGGTCCACCCAGCGGCGGATAGCCTCCTGATCCGCCTCCGCCAGATCCGAGCCCAGAGCCTCCTCAAAGCGCCGGATCGAAGCTAGGTATTGCTGGATCGTCCCTTTCGCCCGATCCGCCATTCGCAGGTCCGCTTCCAGGCGGGATAGAGATAGACTGACGTCCTTCATGTAGTACCTCCTTGGTCGTTGTCAGGCGACATCAGAAACTGACCCAGGAACGACACGAAAGTTGACCCCCCTCACGGAGGGGAAGTCATGGGAAGAAATCGAGGCAATCTCGTACCTGCACAAGTGGGAGACGGGATGCTGGGCAACGAGGAGGCAGGGCAAGTCTTTGCCCTGAGGAAGTTGGGCTGGGGGATGAGACGGATCGCCGAGGAGTTGGGGATATCCCGGAACACCGTGAAAGCCTGGCTGAAGGCAGGTCCAGATCGCCGTTACGGCGGTCCAAATCGCGAGGCCACGTTGGATACTCACCGCGACTGGCTTCGGGAGCGGTGGCGGGCCGGAGTGAGGAATGGTGATGTCTTCCGTCAGGAACTACTGGCCAAGGGGGTGCAGACGAGCCTGCGCACAGTGGAGCGGGCGATCCGCCCCCTGCGTCGGGAGCAGGTCGTGAGCGATCGGGCCACGCTGCGCTTTGAGACCCCACCGGGCAAGCAGATGCAGATCGACTTCGGAGAGAAGTGGCTGGAGATCGGCCGGGTTCCGCAGAAACGCTTCGTATTTGTGGGGACCCTGGGCTACAGCCGCCGCGACTATGCGGAGGTCTGCTTCGGGCTCCGGCAGCGGGACTGGATCCTGGGTATCGAGCACGCCTTTCGCCACTTCGGCGGCGTACCGGAGGAACTGCTGGTGGACAATGCCAAACCCCTGGTCCTGTCGCACCCTCGTTCCGGAAAAGCCCAGTTCCATCCTGAGTTCCTGGCCTTCTGCGAGCACTGGGGCGTGCGGCCGAAAGCCTGCCAGCCCTACCGCGCCCGAACCAAGGGGAAGGTGGAGAGCGGGGTCGGCTATGTGAAAGGCAATGCCCTGGGCGGACTGGCCTTCGAGAGCGACTTGGCCCTGGACCTCCACTTGGCCAAGTGGCTCCGGGAGGTAGCGGATGTGCGGGTCCACGGCACCACCTTCGAGAAGCCCATCGAGCGCTTCGAGGCGGGTGAGCGCATGGCGCTGCGGCCCATCGGGAACCATCCCAGCTACATGAAGTCGCGCTGGGAGGAGCGGAAGGTATCCTCTGACTTCCGCATCGACATCGATACCAACCGCTACAGCGTTCCACCGGGCCTGGTGGGAGAGGTGGTGGATGTGCTCATCGAGCAGGACCTCATCCAGGTCCACTTCCAGGATCGGATCGTGGCGGAGCACAGCGTGGCACCGGGACGGCATCAGGTCGTGGAGGATCCTGGCCACGTGCTGACCTTCGTGAACGGACACGCCTGGATCGGTCGCCCCAATGAAATCGAGCGCCCCCTGTCGGTCTACGAGGAGGTGGTGGGAGGTGAGCCATGGTGAACCCCCAGATGGAGCGCATTCAGAGCCACCTGAGCCGGATGAAGCTGACGACGACCCGGGACCGCCTGGATGGCCTGCTTCAGGAGGCTGCACGAAAGGAACTGAGCTTCCTGGACTTCCTGGATCTGGTGCTCTCGGAGGAGGCAGCGGCCAAGGACTCAAAGCGAACCCGGATGGGCATCCAGATCGCCCACTTCCCGATCCGGCGGAGCCTGGATGACTACGACTTCGACCTTCAGCCGAGCCTGGATCGCCGCCTGATCCGGGAGCTGGAGACGGGGACCTTCATCGCTCATGCGGAGAACATCCTGCTCCTTGGGCCACCAGGGGTGGGTAAGACCCACTTGGCCATCGGGTTGGGGCGGAAGTCCATCGAACGGGGCGCGAGCTGCCTGTTCGTGAGCGCCACGGCCCTGGTGGGTCAACTGATGCGGGCCGAGGCAGAGGGTCGCCTGGAGGAGCGTCTCCTGCATTTCTCGAAGCCCAAACTACTGATTGTGGATGAGCTAGGATATCTACCCTTCGAGCGGCGGGCGGCCCACCTCATGTTCCAGCTCGTGAACCGGAGATATGAGCGGGGCAGCCTCATGATCACCAGCAACCAGCCAGTGGGTGCGTGGGGCGAGGTGTTCGGGGATACCATCCTGGCAACCGCCATCCTGGACCGACTGCTGCACCACAGCCACATCATCACCATCAAAGGCGAGAGTTACCGCCTGCGGGAGAAGCGCCGAGCCGGGATCGTCCCGGCCCCGGTGCCAGCGGCCACCACCTGAGCCGCACCCAGTGGGGTGTCCTCCGCTTCGGCCTACGGCCTACGCTCCAGACACCCCACGGGCTCATACAACAAGGGGGTCAATATTCGTGTCGCCGGGTGGGTTAATTTTCATGTCGCTTGACAGTCGTCTGGCGATGCGTCAACATCGCGATGACCAAGGAGCCTTCATTTACATGGAATTGCTAGCTTTCTTACTGCGCGGGCCCGCCACACGGCGCCACCCCCGCCGCGGAGCGGCTTCGTTCAACAAACTGGGGTGTCCTACGTGCGGGATCCGAGGTACGCCGGCAAGACTAAGTACACCCTTCGCAAGATGCTTCGATTCGCCTTGAATGGGGTCACCAGTTTTTCAGAGAAGCCGCTGGTGCTGGCCGGATGGATGGGTGTGATCGTCACGCTGTGCGGTTTCGCTTTTCTGGGCTACATCGTGCTTGGCAAGCTTTTGCGACCCGGTTCGGTGGTGAGTGGATGGGCCTCGATGATGGCTGTCATCATTTTTTTTGGTGGGATACAATTATTGTCGCTCGGTGTCTTAGGACAATATATTGGCCGTATATACCGAGAAGTCAAGCGAAGGCCGCTCTATGTGCTGGAAGCACAATGGGGTTATGACGCCAAGCGTGGCAAAGGTGTGACTATTGGGTGAACCGAGTGCGCGGGATCTTTGGTCCAGGTCTGGATACTGCGGCTGGTGGGCGCTGTCAACGAATATAGAGGTTTTCACCATTGATGGAGGCCACCGGCTTCAGCTGAAGGCCAAAATAAAGGCAGCGTTCCCGCACGGCTTTGGGAGGGAAGCTGACCGGGGCGAGCATGGCCTGGATATTTTCCCGCCCGGTTGCCTGGATTGCTGCCTGGAATCGCTCGGAGGCCAAGGGCAGCACCCAGCGGTCCATCAAGGCACGGCGCCGCGCAGCGAATGGCAGGAGAGGGTTCCAATCCCTGCCGTAGACCAAGAGGACGGCCTGATCCGGTACCTGGCGACGAATTTCGTCCGCCATGGCGGGGTAGGCAGGTGGAGCTGCCTGCCGCGGGTGATAGACGCACCAGTAACTTTGAAAGAATGTCAGTGCCAGCAACGCCCCCATTGCCATACCGCAGGCACGGACTGCCCGCCGCTGGTCCTCAAGAAGCGCAAGCACCGCAAAGCCGAGGGCTAGGCTGAAAAACAGGACGTTGGGTACGGCATAGTAGTTGTGAACGAAATGCAAGTTGGTAAAACACAAGGGGTTGACTAGAAACAAACCAAGACACACCAACACTTCCATCCGGCGCGTCCGCCCTGTTAGCCAGGCGAGCAGGAAGAGGGCGGCGATGACTGGCAACCGATAGTCAAGCAGGGTATCGACCCAATAGGCTTTCAGCGCCAGGGTATGAGAGAGGATCCCCTCCCAGGTACCGACTGCCATTCTCTGAGCCCAGGTGCCGAAATTCCATTGGGAGAGTGCGTGGGAAGTCAGAAATGACGCAGCCAGGGGGTTGGCGGCCTTGACGTGGTCCGTGTAGATTGTCCAGGCTGAGCCAGCCACCAGGGGCGCGGCCAATGGGATCAAGGTCCAGGAGTTTGGCAATGGGGCGGATACAACGGGTCCGGGAAATCGGAATTGGGATGCGATCCAGATGAGGACGGCCAGAAGAAGGTAGGCAGGCAGGCTTGTGATCTTGACGAGGGCGGCGATGCTCCCCACCAGGACCGATGTGACTAGCCAGACGTGTGACTGTTTGCGGAGTGCTTGGTGGAAGGTGCCGACAAAACCCAGGCACAGCGCCAGGGAGAGCGTCTCAATGAGAAACGCGCGGGCCCAGAATAGGTAGAGCGGGCTGATGGCCACCAGTGCGACCAGGAATGCACGATGAGGGGAGCGCCGGACCCGGTGGCGGAGCATGGGGAAAAGCGTTGCCATGGCGACCCAAAAGGCTACGAGGCTGACCAGGCGACCGGCTGTTTCTAGCTGCATCCCAGGTATTTTGGAGATACCGGCCACGATCCACTGATAGAGGGGGAACTCCATGGGGATGGCCCAGGGGGCTCCTAGTACCGGTGTTGCGTAGGAAATATGCATCCCGTCCTTGATCATCGCCCATACACTGATGGCGGTCTGAGTCTGCCTGAAGGCGTGGGCGTCGGTAAGGGGCAGGGAGAGGGGTGAGGCTGCCAGAAGCCATACCGCGATCAGGCCTGCGAAAAGCAACCCGGTGGCCAGCCTGTCGCCCTTTGCAGGTCGAGATCGGAGATCCACCGTCGCAGCGAGCACGGTCATGTACCAGTGAAGGTAACGTGGGAGCCAAGCCGCCAGGCGGAATCTCGAAAGTCCAGCGGTGCGGTCCCACCACTGAGTTGGCACCTCTGCGATCTTCCCCCCCAATAGGAAAATCTTGGCGGTGATCTCCATACCGATCTCGAAACCCCCGCGGCTTTCAAGGGTCAGACTTTGAAGGGCGGATTGCCTGTAAAGTTTGTAGCTATTAGTAATATCGTGTGTCGGGAAGCCGCGTAGAAAATGGAGGGAGACCCCAGCGATACGGGAAAAAAGCTGCTTCAGAAAGGGCCCACCGTTAAGGCGACCGCCTTTCATATAGCGCGAGGCGCAGACGACATCGGCTCCTTGCGCTGCTTCCATCAGCATGGGTCCCAGGGTTGTGTAATCGTCTGAAAGATCAGCCATCGTGACGAGGATGAAGTCGGCCTGGGAGCGGAAGAAGCCCTCCTTAAGGGCTCCAATCACCCCAGGTGTGGGGTTGATGAGCCTTCTGATGTGGAACGGGTACTTGCGGGCAACTCGGTCGAGGACCGCAAGGGTTGTATCTTCCGGGTGATCGTAGACAATGCAGACCCCGACCTGGGCCAGCCCCTCTGGAAGCGCTGCAAGCCCTTCGGAAAGCGCATCCAGGGTTCGCTCGATATTCTCCGCTTCATTGTAGACAGGGATCAGGACCTCGACGGTCATTGGGGTTGCGCTCACCTGTCCCATTTCAGATACCACCCAACCGGATCTGCTCTTGGATCCAAGGCACAATTTCGTCCAATGCGGTCTCTAGGGTTGTTTTGGCCTCAAAACCGAGGATTTCCCGTGCTTTGGAAACCTCTGGCACCCGACAGGCCACGTCATAGCGGAAAGGCTGATCACTGATGTAGGAAAATGGCTTGTCCGGACGCATTCGCTTCCAGATGGTTGCTGCCAGGTCCAGGACGGTGGTGGACACGGAGGTCGAAAGATTGAAGTCTTCCCCGGTGGCCTGCGGGTTTTCGACACTAAGGCGGATGCCTGAGGCGAGATCGCCTCCGTAGGTGTAATGGCGGATCTGACTGCCGTCGCCAAGGATGTGCAGGGGGTCCTGACCTCTGGCGATCTTTTGAACCAAGTCTGGTACGACATGGCTCATGGCCAGGGAGATGTTGCCAGACATGACTTCACGGTCTACGATCGCTCGTTTCTCACCGGTGCCAATGCAATTGAAAGGACGCACGATGGTGTAGGGGAGCCCATACTGTTCCCGTGCCCCCTTTGCAAAATACTCGGTCGCGAGCTTCTGGAAGCCGTAGGTCGAGAGAGGCGGAGGGCAGAGGAACTGGTCGCCCTCGCGGCTTGGGAATGAGGTGGCACTCTCAAAGACCATGGATGACGAGACCACGGTGATCTTCTGGAGTTTCCCCCGGCGAAAGGCCCGAATCGCCGCCTCGAAGGACGTGGCGGTGATGCGTTCGTTCTCCGCCAGGAGATCAAAGGCAAACTCATGGAAATAGGTGATTCCGCCAATCATGGCGGCCCCCGCCACAAAGTGATCGCAATCAGCTAGGCAGTCCTCCATCAAAGGGAGGTCCTTCGCATCCCCTTTGACAAAGGTGTATCGAGGATGGGCGTCATAGCTTTTGGTGACGTCTCCATATTTGGATAAGTTATCAAGGCCTATGACCTCCCAGCCGTGGGCTAAAAGGTCCTCGATGAGATAGCCAGCGATAAATCCCTTTGCCCCCGTTACAAGGATCTTCATAGCCCAGCCTCCCCACTGATAGATGAATCAAGACCCTGCTTTTTGAGCATGTTCCATACGTCCATGACAGGTTTGTCCCCAAAGCTTAAATGGCGATAACGATGGTGGGGTGCGCCAATGAAAAGGATATCGCTTCGTCGGATGACTTCCTCCACGGGAAGGAAGTCGGGTCGCTGGATATACTCATCGGTGCACAGTACTTCGTCGGCCTCTATCTGAAGCAGCTTTCTGAGTTTGAAGGAGAGGGATTCTCGACCATCATCGCTTTCGGCCTTGAAAGCCATGCCGAGAATTCCGACTGTGAGCCCCGCGAGATCCCTTTCGCGTTTTGCCAACTTGATAATGAAGTCTGGTAAGCCCTCATTAACAAGCATTGCGCTATGTCCTAGGAAAAAACGATATTCAGATGACGCAGACAATTGCATTGTGTCTTTGAAAAGGCACGGACCAGCGGCAAAACCTGGTCTAGGGAAACCCTTGGTGCGAGGGTAATTACGGGTCATTGCATCATAGATATTGTAAAAATCCAGTCCCAATTCTTCCGCAATCATATAGAATTGGTTGGCAGTTGCAAATTGAATATATCTCCAGCTGTTTGTGAATAGTTTAGCCAGTTCTGCCTCATCCGGAGAAATGACGATGATTTCCGGGGTCAACTTTCTGAAAAGGTCAGACACCTCAACGACCGCATCCCGATCAAAACCCGAAACAATCTGAGGCAGGTTCTGGAGTTCTTCCATCGCCTTGCCTTCCAGGATGCGCTCTGGACAGAAGGTTACGCGAATCCCAGGGTGTCTTTTCTTGAGCAGCGTATCGACTTTTCTGGTTACGCCTGGCGCCACCGTACTGCGGAGCACAACGATCTGATCGTTGTCCAGATATTGCTGGATGTCTTCGAGGCATTTATGCATCTGCCCAAAGGTCGGATTCAAGTGTTCGTCCACGGGGGTTCCGATAAGTACCACCACATATTTGGCCTGGGCGACCAAGTCGGGAGATGATCCCGTAAAGAGTGTCTTGCCGATGACATTGCGGAGGATTGGCTCGCAACCCTCCTCCAGGAAGGGCATCTTCCCAGTGTTGATGAGGTCCAGGACAGCTTGGTTGATGTCATAAATCACGACCCGGAGTCCCTGGTCTGCGAAGGCCACTGCCAATGGCAGTCCCACATGGCCCCCGCCGCCGATGACACAAATATCAAATGGTCTGCTCATAGTGTCTCCGGTGAGGGGGCCAGCTGGCATCTGATCCTAAGTATGCCAGACCTCATGGGTAGCTCCTTCTCGCAGTTTGTAGAATGGACACGACTAGGGAATAATGAAGGGCATGGTTAGGATAGGGGGAATGGGGTATGATATATCTAAATAAAAAGCGACCTTTTCCAAAACTAAAGTATGAAGCGCTAGAAAAGTTAGAGATTTCAGGACCGGTTGACCGACTGAGTTTTATTTCGGGACTCTGTAAAGATAAGACCGTCTTAGATATTGGATGCCTAGATGAGACGGCACTTTTTAAAAAAGAAACTAGGCACTGGTTGCATGGACGGATTGCCTCAGTGGCAAAGCGCGTAATTGGGGTCGATAACTCGGATAAGATTCCAGTCGAAGGTATAAGGACCGCTGATAATTCTATTATTTATAGGGGGGACAGTGAACACCTTATGTTACCTCAGCTAGAGGAATTACGCGTTGATATTGTTATCGCTGGTGAACTTATAGAGCATCTAGAAAACCCTTTATTATTTCTTAGGCTAGTGAGAGAGCGGTACCCCAATAGGGAATTTGTTTTTTCGACACCCAATGGCATCTCTATTGCAAATACACTTCTTGCATTAATCAAGCGCGAGTCTCAGCACAAGGATCACCTTCATATTTTTACCCTAAAGATTCTGGCTACACTATGTCGACAAGCCGGGTTTGAGGAATTTGAAATTGTGCCCTACCGCTTTTATGCAACTGAGATGATTTTTAAATCGAAAGGGCTTTTGCTGGTATCCGCGATAATTGTCCAAGGTTGTATCCGTTTGTTAGAAAAAATGTTCCCATTACTGTCATTTGGGTATGTGGTTAGGATCCGAATGTAACCTGTCCCGGTTGTTATCAGTTATGCGGTGCAATGGCTGTCAATGCACTTATTGTCCCACTTTAAAGATAAAATACTTATTAATCAAAAAAGAAACGGGGAAACAGATTGCCGTTGCCATTGCGCCTGCTAGATAGCTATTCATGAATGGATGCATTAGTTTTTGTAAATAAATATTTAAAGCGCACAATAGGGCGAATAGGCTGATGAATGGGAAGAATTTGTTATGATTTTTATAAGAGAATACGAGTCTTCTAGTCAAGGTGTATCCTAAAAGGACTCCAGCCAACCCACCCGAAAGGGTGGCCCAAGTGTATTTAATCCCAAAGTGAATAAAAATGGTAAAAACAATAAAGGATGTACAGGTATTTATTACACCGACAAATGCAAAATTGGCCAATTGGAATAATAGTTTTCTCAATCATGTCCTCGAATCAAGAAACGGTAGACCAAGGTGCGCAGCAGGGCATTCATCCGGGCGACCCAGCCCCCATAGACCCGCAGAAAAGGGCTTATGGGAAAGGTTTTGGAGGCCATGAGTCTGTCGATAAACTCGATGAAATCCTTGCTTTGTTGCTTGATGATTCGGGAGCTCCATTGTTTTGATGAGAGGCGAAAGCAGGCCAGGCTGGTTGGCAAGTGCAAGGCCGTTCCATGCTTCATCAACCTGAACCAGTAATCCAAGTCGATCAGGTAAGGCAAACTGCCATCAAAAGGGCCTGCGGTCAATGCGGTTCCCCGCCGGAAGAGGACCGCACTTGGCTCTCCGATAAGGTTGGTACCTGCGCGCAAACATGCTAGAAGAGCTTCAAGCGCATCGATTTCTTGTGTGCCCCAGGGCGCAGAGCGGCTCATTAGCTTCGAACCATCGGGGCGGATAATTGTACGATCACAGAACGCGAGGACGGCATTCGGATGCCCTTCCAGGGCTGCCACCTGTTCCTTGAGACAATCTGGTGCCAGCAAGTCGTCCTGATGGAACAGCTTCACATATTCCCCATGGGCAGCTCCGACGGCCTGGTTCCAGTTGGCCTCTGCCCCGAGGTTCCGCGCATTGCAATGGATGCGGATGCGGGAGTCGTGGATTCCTTGGAGGATCGTCAGGCTATTGTCTGTGGATCGATCGTCAAATATCAGGAGTTCAAAGTGGGGGTACGTTTGCCTCAACACCGAATCGACAGCTTTCTCCAGAAAGCGTTCGCCATTGAACACCGGCAGGCAAACGCTGACCAGGGGAGCCGTGGGAGGCTCGTATTCAGGGGGGCGGTTTGATCCGGATGCTTGCACCGGCTCCCCTAGTACCAATTGGTGAAAAGCTGCAGGTGGTGGCTTTGTGGAAGGGAGGGGAGCTGGATTGCTTTGGGGCCCACCCAGAAGAATGCCGGTCGGATTTGAGACGGAGCAGTGAGTTGATGAGGACCGGCATTCAGGTAGACGATGCTGGAGCTTATCTCTTGTCCGTCAAGGTGACCCCCCTGGAGGGCGGCCATAGCCTTCTGGGTTGCACCCATGATCTGGTAGCGCCCGGGATGGACGACCTCAAATGCTGACCCTCCTGCAGGGAGGACCTGGCCTAGGATCCAGAAGTCATCTGCCAAAGGAACGTAACGGGATGCAATGAACGCCCAGTCTTCTTTGGATAGCCAGTCTGTTCGGTAATTGGGAATCAGGACTGTCGCAGGGTGCAATCGAAGCATTTCAGAAACACTCTGCCTCCTGTCATCCAGGAACATGTGGATGTTCAAGCTGTGAAGGTACCAGCGGTAATGGATGGTTGTACGGGTTGGAACCATTCCGACAGCGTCATAGACGGGGTCGCGCATAGGATCGGTCAGGAACTCCGCTAGGTTCATCAGGCTCTGCTGGCGCTCATTGTCTTTTTCCAGGTGACGCCATGTGTTGGTGATGAATGGTGCCGCATGCGTGACGAGCACCATGCTGGCGAAAACGGCCAAGAGTCTGGTCCGCATAAGCATACGCAAGCCACGTTTGGCCAAGAGGCGGCATGCCAGGAGGAATGCGAATGGCACGACATTGATGAGGTTGTATGGAAAGGGGGTTGGGTTGATGCACAGGGCTGCAAGGGAACCCATCAAGAGCAAACCTTCGGGTGCAAGGCCGTCCCAGTTCAGAGCCTGTCTGCGGTGGGTACGCAGGTCAAGACCGAGACAGACCAGAGCGGCAAGCGCCAATGCTGTGACCAGAGGGGCCTGGATGAAGAGCCTTGAAAGGGCCATCCAAGGACCAAATCTGGAACCGCCACCGGAAGCCTCCAGCCCGCCGCGAAGTCCCTGGAGGTACACCCCCCATAACCCAGTGCTGGCATAAACTCCGGCGCAAAGGACGACGGCTGCCAACACGCCAATGCACCAAGCCAAGGTTAGGCGCATCCGGCCCCGCCCGTGTCCTGGGTGCGGGAAGGCGATCAGCGCTGCGCATAGGGGAACCCAGTAGACAAAGGCTTTGAAGACAGCAAACTGCAGGAATCCGATCAGGGCGCCGATCAGGACATAGGAAGTCGTACCCCTTGGACGGGTTCTCCCCAGCCACCAGACCAGTAAAAGCACCAGCAGGATGAGGTTGTCGTGGCGGACCTCAATGCCATAGTCCCAGAAAGGGGCCAGGGTGGCGGCTGCCAGCAGGGCGAATAGTCCATGTTTGGACTTCCACTTCACGCCAGTGTTGAGGGCCATCAGCAGGGTGTTGATCCAGAAAATCGCCAGAAAGATCAACCGGTTCCAATAAAACAAGTCCGTTGAACTTGCGGAGGTTCTGCCAAGCCATGCCAGCGGGCCTAGAAGCCAGAGGGCAGCCGTAGTGAAATAAGCCGATGCTTGACCGCGTCCAACAACCGTGGCCATGAAGATGTTCTGTGCTTCGTCAACCTGGTAGATGCGGTTGACTGACAGGTAACAAGAGAAGCCTACCAACACGACAAGGGTGGTCAGGGCGACCCACACCGGCCAGTTGTTTTGCCTTTTGGGTGCCTCCAGATGAATCATCGCCACGAAATTGTTCCCCCGGTTGATTTAGGCATGTGTATTTTTCCAACTAAGTCTGGCAGCAATTCCCGCGCCAAACCCCGCGGGCTGGTTATTAATGGCGCTGGAGCCCTGTGATTTCTTCTGCAAGTGCCTTCGCCCCGCGATGCCCTGCATCGATCTTCAAGGCTTTATCCGCCGCGGCCTTGGCCTCATCGATCCTGCCCAGGTCCTTGAGGATCTGGCCTTTGCGCCACCAGGCGGTGGCGTAGCCACCGGTGCCGCCTTCGAGGGGTTCGCGGAGGACTTGGTCAAGGTTGGCGAGGCCTTCCTGTTGGTGGAGGCGGGTTTTGGCGGCGATCTTGCCGAGGTGGAGGCGCACCAGGCTTGGGGAATCGGTTTGGGGAAGGGCATTCTTGGCAATGGTCCAGGCCTCCTCGGATTGTTTCGCGTCCATGAGGGCCAGGCTGACAGCTTCTACGGCTCTGGCGCGGTTGCGCACAGGGGGAAGGAGGCGGCGGGCTTCGCTGGCGAGGCGGCGGCGTTGTTCGGCTTCGCCCAGGGTTTTCCGGGTCTCCTTGGTGCCAAGGGCATCAAGGTAGCCATAGACGATCTCGGCATCCCAGGGTGCCGTGGCCAGGGCCCGGCCGAAATAGGGTTGGGCCTCGTTCCAGCGCCCGTCCATGGCCAGGACGGTGCCCTGGAGGAGGTCGGCCCGGGGAGCGTTGACGCGACGCAGGCTCTCGGCGCACTGAAGGGCCTTGCTGGTGGAGCCTCCGAGGAGCCCAGGCAATTGCTGGTAGGCCAGTCCCAGGCTCATCCAGGCGTTGACCAGGGTGGGGTCGGATGCCACTGCGGCCCGCAGGTCATCCATGGCCCTGCTGACGCCCCTGAGGCTGCTCAGGTTCCGTTGCTGGATGGCGACGCCCGCCTGGGCCATGCCCCGGGCCAGGAGACCGTCGGGCAGTCCCGGTTGGAGGGCCAGGGCCTTGTCCGCGCAGTTCCGGGCCTCCCAGACCCGCACCATGGCCGACAGGGCCTGGGACTTGGCCGCCCAGGCCAGGGCATTGTTGGGGTTGGCCTTGAGCTGGGTCTCGGCGTCCCAGAGCGCCTTCAGGTAGCGGCTGTTGTCCAGGTCCACCCTCGGGTTGTAGGCGCTGGCGGGGGCTGCCAGGAGGAGGGAGGTGAGGAGGGCGGGGGCCAGGGTTGCCATGATGGAAGTATAGAAGGGGCGAGGCATGGGAGAGTTTATGGATTCTTGCGCCCCTGTTTACCATTTCAAAATTGAATATTGAATCGGTAAAACTCCAGCGTACACTCTGCCTATGATCCAACGTGACCTCCAGCCGACCCTCCTTCGATGGGCTGGGGTCTATCCGGTTGTGACCCTTACCGGTCCCCGGCAATCCGGGAAGACCACCCTCTGCAAAGCGGCCTTCCCCGACAAGCCATACGTGAGCCTGGAACCCCTGGATACCCGCACCTTCGCCCTGGAGGATCCGCGAGGGTTCCTGGGCCAGTACCCCGCAGGCGTCATCCTGGACGAGGTCCAGCATGCTCCGGCCCTGCTCGGTTATATCCAGGACATGGTGGACCGGGACCCGAGCCCCGGGCGCTTTGTGCTCACGGGCTCCCAGCATCTCGGGTTGAGTGATGCGGTGAGCCAGTCCCTGGCAGGCCGAACGAGCATCCTGCACCTGCTGCCGCCGAGTCTGGGTGAGCTTAGACGCTTCCCCTCCGCTCCCAGCGATCTGGTCAGCACGCTCTTCATGGGTGCCTACCCCCGGATACATGACCAGGGGATTTCGCCGGAGCGATGGCTTGGGGACTATGTGGCCACCTACGTCCAGCGCGATGTCCGCCAGGTGCTCAAGGTCGGGGACCTGCTGAGCTTCAACACCTTCCTCCGCCTTTGCGCGGGCAGCACAGGACAGGAACTCAATCTCTCCCGGCTCGGGGCGGACGCGGGCATCTCCCAACCCACGGCGAAGGCCTGGCTTTCGGTGCTGGAGAGCAGCTTCCTGTGCTTCAGGCTGGGGCCATGGCACACCAACCTGCGCAAGCGGATCGTGAAGGCGCCCAAACTGTATTTCTATGATTCGGGCCTGGTCTGCCATCTGCTCGGCATCCGCAATGCTCAACAGCTCGAAACCCACCCCTTGAGGGGCGCAGTCTTCGAGACCTGGGCCGTCTCGGAGGCGATGAAGATGCACCTCCACCAGGGGCTCGAGGTCTCGGCCTTCCACTACCGGGAAGTCTCCGGCCTGGAAGTGGATCTTGTCCTCCAGGAACCCGAGCGGACCCGGTTGATCGAGTTCAAGTCGGGGCGCACCATCGATGCGTCGTGGATCAAGCCCCTCCAGACGGCGAAGGAGAATCTTTCGGTCGGATCAGCAGGCCAGGTATTCGAGCCGATTCTGGTTTACGGGGGGGATCAGCAGCAGGTCCGGAATGGCGTTCGGATCTGTCCCTGGGATCACCTCGAAGCCCTGGGGCCAGTATTCGGGCTCTGATCAAGCCTTCAGGATCCGCCGTTCCAGAAGGCTCTGGAAGTCCCGTCGTCCGTCCGCCACCAGAAGCAGGAAGACCTGCTTTCCTGTGATGCGGTAGATCAGCCGGTATGGTTGGCAAATCACTTGCCGGAAATCCCGGATACCGAGGCTCAACAGCTCTCTCGGGTGAGAGCCCTGCTCTGGCGTCTGGCTGAGGCTTTCAGCAATGGCGAGCATCCTCTCCAACATTTGTCCGGCCATGTCCGGACCTTCTCGCCCTGCGAGGAATGCTACGATCTCGGCCAGATCGCTTTCAGCGCCCCCGGTGATTCGAACTTCGTGGCGCATCAGGATTGGATCCCTGTGTGCAGGCGCTCCGCGACATCAGCCAGGGAGCTGGTCTTGCCCTCTTCGACCTGCCTGTTCCCGATGGCCAGAAGCTTGAGGAGCGCAAGCGTCTCCTGGGTCTCTTCGTAGCTGGCCACATCCTGGAGAACGGCTTTCGCTTCCCCGTTCTGGGTGATCACCATCGGTTCTCGGCGCTCGGCGATCTGGAGCAGGACTTCGGCAGCATGCGCCTTCAGGTGGGTGATGGGTTTGACCTGGGTAGAGTAGTGCACGAGGCCTCCATAGGTCTGAATATAGTCCTTAAACGGTCCTGCGCCAAGGTGTTCATCCCCCGCCCAGCACCTGTGTCGGTGCGGCTCAATGTGCTTGGGAGCTTCTGAGGTAGTCGGCTGGGGACAGGACGACAACCCCATCCCGGATGTCCTCCGGGTAGTGCGCCAGATTCCCCGTCACCAGGGCGGCACCAGCGGCCTTGGCAAGGGCCAGGAAGACGAGATCATCGGGGTCCGGTCCCTGGTGCGGCCATGGGGACGGCTCTGGCTCGTGGAAGGCCACTTGGATCAGGCGGGGAAGCCACCTTGGAGGAAGGCCCTTGGGGCGGAATTTCGGGCGGTGCAGGACCTCGTGGTACTCCGCAAGGATGGAGGGGCATACATGGATGGGCGCCTGCCTCAGCAACACCTGTTCCAGGACTCCCCCCAGATCGCTCTCCGGCTTCAGTGCCGCGGAAACCAGGATATTGGTGTCCAGAACAGTGAGCATTTCGTCGGTGGGGCGTGGGCGAGGCTGCCTCAGGTAGACGGAGCCCCCACCGATGAAATGCGGTGTTGAACAAGCCCGGAGCGGCGGGGGAGTTGGGCGAGGGCTATGGGGAAATCGCGCCTGCTGATCCACTTTTGGGGACGCCAGGTCCCCTGTCGCCCAGGGATTGCTGACTGCTGAGCCCGACAGTCCCGGCAGGGGCTTGGACCGAGTTGGCGTCATAGCAGGGCTTCGCCGTCCCGCCGTGGTGGAGGTCGTGGTGCAGGTGATGGATAGCTGAGAGGCTGACAGTCATGGCATCACCGCCGGGGGTGCCCTGGAGGCTTCACTCATCAGCGGTCGCCAGAGGATCAGACCACCACAATGAGGGCAGCGTTGCCCCGTGCCTTCGGCTGGACACGCCTCGGCTCTGGGTTTCGGAGCAGGCAGCAGGGCCCTGGCCTGTTCCAGCAGACCTCCACCCTGGGCCGAGGCGTAGAGGCCAAAGTGCCGGATCTTATGGAAGCCATCCGGAAGGACATGCTGGACAAAGCGGCGCAGGAACTCGATGGGGTGGAGGGTGACGGTCTGCTGGCCCCGGGTGCGGAAGGTGACATGCCCCGGCCCCACGTCGATCAGCCGGGAATTGGCGATACCCACCCGGTGGGTGTAGCGCCCCAGGTAGCTCAGCACATGCTGGGAACGCCGGAAGGGGGCTTTCGCATAGACGACCCAGGACTTGTGGCGGGCGAGGGTGGCCATGAGGGCATTGAAGCCCTGATCTGGCAGGATGCCCTTCCGGCGGAGTCCTCGCAGGGCATCCAGCATCTTTCCCCGCAGCAGCTTGCCCATGGCCTTCACCGGGAACAGGTAGTCCTTTCTGGCGTGGACGAACCGGCTCCCATCCAGCGAAAGCCCGCCCGCCGTGGCCAGCACGTGGACATGGGGATGGAAGCGGAGGTCCCGGGTCCAGGTGTGGAGCACCAGGGTGAGCCCCAGGGTGGCCCGGAGGTGGGTCCGTCCCAACTCCGCCAGGACCTCGCCGGTGACCTGGAACAGGGCGCCATAGACCTCCACTGGATGGCGCATGGCCACGGGCTTCAGCTCCGAGGGGAGCGTGAACACCAGGTGGAAGTGGGGCACCGGCAGGATGCGCTCGGCCCGGGCATCGATCCACTTCTGCTGGGCTGCGGCCTGGCACTTGGGGCAGTGACGGTTCCGGCAACTGTTGTAGACCGGATGCTCCCGACCGCAGCCGGTACATACCTCGACATGGCCGCCGAGGGCGGCTGTGCGACACCGGCTGATGGCCGTCAGGACGCGCTTCTGGGGCCGGGAGAGGCGATGGAGCCGCTCCAGTTCCGGGCGGTGCGCCCTGACGATATCCGCGATGTCGTGGCGAGGCCTTGGGAAGGCCACGGCGCTATAGCTTCAAATCCTCCAGAGGACTTCTCACGGAAGCGATCTGGCTCGGTGAGACCTGGGTGTAGATCGTCGTGGACTTGATGCTGCCGTGCCCCAGCACCACCTGGATCTTTCGCAGGTCCGTGCCGTGCTCCAGAAGGTTCGTGGCAAAGGAGTGCCGGAGCATGTGGGGGGTGACCACCTTGCCGATGCCCGCCACGGCGGAGGCGCAAAGCAAGGCTCGGCGCGCGGTTTCGTGGCAGAGCGGCTTGCCCGCCTTCGAGGTGAACACCCAGGGGAGTGGTGGGCGTTCGTGCCCGTAGTACCTCCGAAGCAGGGCGTAGAGGCTGGAGCTCAGGGGGACCAGGCGTTCCTTTCCACCCTTACCGTTGCGCACATGGATGACCCGCTGCATCGCGTCGATGTCGGTGGTCTGGAGCAGACTGGCCTCACGGATCCTGAGCCCGGTGGCGTAGATGAGGGCAAAGAACACTCGGTATTTGGCGACCAGGAAGGCATCCAGCACCCGCTGGATTTCGGCTGGGCTCAGGACCGTGGGCAGCGGGGCGTCCTTGCGGGGCATCGAGATGAAGGCCACCTTCTCCGGCTGCCCCAGGGTGCGAGCGTAGAGGAACTTCAGCGCCGAGTAGTGGCACCGCAGCCGTTCCGGCCCGATGGGCTGCAGCCGGAGGTGGTCCACCCAGCGGCGGATAGCCTCCTGATCCGCCTCCGCCAGATCCGAGCCCAGAGCCTCCTCAAAGCGCCGGATCGAAGCTAGGTATTGCTGGATCGTCCCTTTCGCCCGATCCGCCATTCGCAGGTCCGCTTCCAGGCGGGATAGAGATAGACTGACGTCCTTCATGTAGTACCTCCTTGGTCGTTGTCAGGCGACATCAGAAACTGACCCAGGAACGACACGAAAGTTGACCCCCCTCACGGAGGGGAAGTCATGGGAAGAAATCGAGGCAATCTCGTACCTGCACAAGTGGGAGACGGGATGCTGGGCAACGAGGAGGCAGGGCAAGTCTTTGCCCTGAGGAAGTTGGGCTGGGGGATGAGACGGATCGCCGAGGAGTTGGGGATATCCCGGAACACCGTGAAAGCCTGGCTGAAGGCAGGTCCAGATCGCCGTTACGGCGGTCCAAATCGCGAGGCCACGTTGGATACTCACCGCGACTGGCTTCGGGAGCGGTGGCGGGCCGGAGTGAGGAATGGTGATGTCTTCCGTCAGGAACTACTGGCCAAGGGGGTGCAGACGAGCCTGCGCACAGTGGAGCGGGCGATCCGCCCCCTGCGTCGGGAGCAGGTCGTGAGCGATCGGGCCACGCTGCGCTTTGAGACCCCACCGGGCAAGCAGATGCAGATCGACTTCGGAGAGAAGTGGCTGGAGATCGGCCGGGTTCCGCAGAAACGCTTCGTATTTGTGGGGACCCTGGGCTACAGCCGCCGCGACTATGCGGAGGTCTGCTTCGGGCTCCGGCAGCGGGACTGGATCCTGGGTATCGAGCACGCCTTTCGCCACTTCGGCGGCGTACCGGAGGAACTGCTGGTGGACAATGCCAAACCCCTGGTCCTGTCGCACCCTCGTTCCGGAAAAGCCCAGTTCCATCCTGAGTTCCTGGCCTTCTGCGAGCACTGGGGCGTGCGGCCGAAAGCCTGCCAGCCCTACCGCGCCCGAACCAAGGGGAAGGTGGAGAGCGGGGTCGGCTATGTGAAAGGCAATGCCCTGGGCGGACTGGCCTTCGAGAGCGACTTGGCCCTGGACCTCCACTTGGCCAAGTGGCTCCGGGAGGTAGCGGATGTGCGGGTCCACGGCACCACCTTCGAGAAGCCCATCGAGCGCTTCGAGGCGGGTGAGCGCATGGCGCTGCGGCCCATCGGGAACCATCCCAGCTACATGAAGTCGCGCTGGGAGGAGCGGAAGGTATCCTCTGACTTCCGCATCGACATCGATACCAACCGCTACAGCGTTCCACCGGGCCTGGTGGGAGAGGTGGTGGATGTGCTCATCGAGCAGGACCTCATCCAGGTCCACTTCCAGGATCGGATCGTGGCGGAGCACAGCGTGGCACCGGGACGGCATCAGGTCGTGGAGGATCCTGGCCACGTGCTGACCTTCGTGAACGGACACGCCTGGATCGGTCGCCCCAATGAAATCGAGCGCCCCCTGTCGGTCTACGAGGAGGTGGTGGGAGGTGAGCCATGGTGAACCCCCAGATGGAGCGCATTCAGAGCCACCTGAGCCGGATGAAGCTGACGACGACCCGGGACCGCCTGGATGGCCTGCTTCAGGAGGCTGCACGAAAGGAACTGAGCTTCCTGGACTTCCTGGATCTGGTGCTCTCGGAGGAGGCAGCGGCCAAGGACTCAAAGCGAACCCGGATGGGCATCCAGATCGCCCACTTCCCGATCCGGCGGAGCCTGGATGACTACGACTTCGACCTTCAGCCGAGCCTGGATCGCCGCCTGATCCGGGAGCTGGAGACGGGGACCTTCATCGCTCATGCGGAGAACATCCTGCTCCTTGGGCCACCAGGGGTGGGTAAGACCCACTTGGCCATCGGGTTGGGGCGGAAGTCCATCGAACGGGGCGCGAGCTGCCTGTTCGTGAGCGCCACGGCCCTGGTGGGTCAACTGATGCGGGCCGAGGCAGAGGGTCGCCTGGAGGAGCGTCTCCTGCATTTCTCGAAGCCCAAACTACTGATTGTGGATGAGCTAGGATATCTACCCTTCGAGCGGCGGGCGGCCCACCTCATGTTCCAGCTCGTGAACCGGAGATATGAGCGGGGCAGCCTCATGATCACCAGCAACCAGCCAGTGGGTGCGTGGGGCGAGGTGTTCGGGGATACCATCCTGGCAACCGCCATCCTGGACCGACTGCTGCACCACAGCCACATCATCACCATCAAAGGCGAGAGTTACCGCCTGCGGGAGAAGCGCCGAGCCGGGATCGTCCCGGCCCCGGTGCCAGCGGCCACCACCTGAGCCGCACCCAGTGGGGTGTCCTCCGCTTCGGCCTACGGCCTACGCTCCAGACACCCCACGGGCTCATACAACAAGGGGGTCAATATTCGTGTCGCCGGGTGGGTTAATTTTCATGTCGCTTGCTTGACAGTCGTCTGGCGATGCGTCAACATCGCGATGACCAAGGAGCCTTCATTTACATGGAATTGCTAGCTTTCTTACTGCGCGGGCCCGCCACACGGCGCCACCCCCGCCGCGGAGCGGCTTCGTTCAACCAGGGATCTGCTCATGCAGAGCGTTTCCTGGGTTTGAGGGACTTCCTGGCCTCTTGGATCTCCTCTTCGACATCCTGCATGCTTGATTGATCCAAACCCGTTTCCACAGCGAGCTTCTGATCCTCTCTGAGGGCCAGGATGGCACTAAGGCCTTCGACCATATCCAGAAGGGCAGTCCGGCTATCGGGGGTCATCGGCAGAAGCAGGAAATCCTGGTCGCGCCCAGTCAGGATCAGCGGCTCTGTGGGGGCGAGCGGATCCAAGGCCTTGGAGCCCTCGCGCTGGAAATCGCGGAGTGGGATTGTTTTCATGGGAAGCACCTTCCTTATTATTGTCGTCATTTTGTCGACAGCAGCAAGGGCCAAAAGGGCATTTCCTGTGGCATCGTATCGCTTGGCACTGAAATCCCGAAGGCCCGCTCAGGCTGTGCTCTGCCGATAATCGGCAATTGTGATTTACAACAGAAGCGCGGGCCTCCTTGCCCCTTGATAGGGGCGAGGAGGCCCGCGCTTGCGCTATCCTATTCGACTGCCTTGAAGGAGGCTCTATGTTGATGCAGGGAAAACGCGGTCTCATCGTGGGCGTGGCCAACAAGTGGTCCATCGCCTGGGGTATTACCCAGAAGCTGGCGGAGCAGGGGGCTGAACTCTGCCTGACCTATCAGAACGAGCGGCTGAGCAAGAATGTGCGGGAGCTGGCGGAGGGACTGAACAATCCCCTACTGCTCCCCCTGGACCTCACCTCGGACAAGCAGATCGTGATGACCTTCGAGCGCCTGAAGCAGGAGTGGGGGCACTTGGACTTCGTGGTCCACGCTGCGGCCTTCGCGCCCAGGGCTGCCCTTGAGGGTCAGTTCCTGGCCACGAGCCGGGAGGACTTCCGGCTCGCCCACGATATCAGTGCCTACAGCCTCACGGCCCTTGCCCAGATGGCCCACCCTTTGATGTCCGAAGGTGGCAGCATCCTCACCCTCAGCTACCTGGGCGGGCAGCGGGTGGTGCCCAACTACAACGTCATGGGCGTGGCCAAGGCCGCCCTTGAGGCCAGCGTGCGCTATCTCGCGGCCGATCTCGGTCCCGAGGGAATCCGGGTCAATGCCGTCTCCGCCGGCCCCATCAAGACCCTGGCGGCCTCGGGCATCTCCGGCTTCGGCAGCATGATGCGCCACCACCGGAGCCGCACTCCCCTGCGCAAGGACACGGACATCTTCGAGGTGGGGGATGCCGCCCTCTTCCTGCTCAGCTCCATGGGGCGCGGGGTCACTGGCCAGGTGCTCTACGTGGATGGCGGGTTCTCCATCATGGCGGAATGATCCACCGGGCGCTCTGACAGCCCTTTCCCTGAATGCATCCCCGGCTTCTGTCGGGGATGCGGCATTTTGGCCGCCCTCCGCTATGCTGGGGCATCCCCGGAGCCCCCATGATCTTCCTCGCCATCCTCCTCCTGGTCGTCGGTGCCCTGGCCTGGCGCCTGAAATCCAAGGTCGGCTATCCCCTTTCCAAGGCCTACCGGGTGGCCCAGTTCCTGGGCCTGGGGGTGGGCGCGCTCCTGTTCCTGGGCTCCATGGCCGTGGTGGTGCCCCCGGGCCAGGCCGGGGTGGTGATCCTCTTCGGCAAGGTTGGGGACGAGGCCCTCCCCGCGGGCCTGCACTTCATCAACCCCTTCGCCAGCGTGGTGGAGATGGAAGTGCGGACCTTGAACTACACCATGTCCAACGTGGGGGATGAAGGCCAGCGGAAGGGGGACGACTCCATCCAGGTCATCACCAGCGACGGCCTCACGGTGAAGCTGGACTGGACCATCTTCTACTCCCTGCAGCTGGCCAAGGTGGCCAAGGTGGCCAAGGTGGCCAGGATTTACAGCGAGATCGGGCCCGATGTGGAAGGGAAGATCCTCCGCAGTGAGATCCGGGCCAGCCTACGGGATTCGGCCGCCAACCTCACCGCCACGGAACTCTACACCACCAAGCGGCAGGCCTTCGTGGAGCAGGTCACCAAGACCCTGAAGGCCTCCTTTGCGGCCCGGGGGATCACTCTGGAACAGGCGCTCCTGCGCAATGTCATCCTGCCGGAACAGATCACCAAGGCCATCAATGACAAGATCGCGGCGGACCAGGAGGCCCAGAAGATGGCCTTCGTCCTGTTGAAGGAGAAGCAGGAGGCCGAGCGCAAGCGCATCGAGGCCGAGGGCCAGGCCAAGGCTCAGCAGCTCGTCAGCGCCAGCCTGACCCCCCAGATCATCGAGTACCAGCGCATCCAGGCCCTGCGGGACATCGGGGCCAAGGGGAACCTGATCATCACGCCCATGGGCGGGGCCACGCCCATGATCCAGGTGGGGGCGAGGAAGTAGAGGCTGGCGCTATGCTTTGAAGATACGGAGGACGGCCGATGAACCTTCCACAACCCCGACAGCCCCTCTACACCCTTGATGAGCGGGAGGCCTGGGAGGGCCGCTGGGAGCTTATCCATGGGGTGGCCTACAATATGACCCCCGCGCCGAACCTGGAGCACCAGCGGATCAGTGGCCAGCTTTATGTCAACATCTTCAATGCCTTGGAGGATGCGAAGCGCAAGAGCGGCGGGGGTGAGTGTGAGGTCTTTGCCGCCCCGGTCGATGTCTTCCTGGGTGAGGATGTCGTGCAGCCCGATCTTGTGGTCGTATGCGACCCCGCCAAGAAGTCGGCGAGGGGCATCGAGGGGGCTCCAGACCTTGTGGTCGAGATCTTAAGCCCTTCCACCGCCGGGAAGGACCATAGCATCAAGCGCTGGCGATACGAGGCTGCCGGGGTGCCCGAGTACCTGATTGTGGATCCCGGGGAGCGGGTGGGCGTGCTGCTGCGCCTGGAGAACGGGCGGTACGGGGAAGCTGCGCGCCTGCAGTGGGGCGACGCGGTTGCCCTACTCGGGGGGCAGCTGTCCGCCGTCCTGGGATGACGAGCTCCCGGGGTTGTGTTCCACGTGGAACTCCACGGAGGGTGACGTTTGGAGGGAGGCCTTGGCCGAGGCCTACGGCGTCTGCAGTGACGGACTCCGGGGCTTCTGATGGCCTTCCTGGAGGCCTATGCGGCTCTTGATCTCCTGATCACTGGGGCCTGAAGCCTGTCCAGCGCAACACCGGCTTCCTGGCCGCTGTGGTCTCATCCATGCGTCGCAGGGGCGCCCTGACCGGCGCCCGGTGCAGGGCTTCGGGGTCGCTCTGGGCCTGGCGGGCGATGTCCTCTAGGGCCGCCACGAAGGCGTCCAGTTCGGCCTTGCTCTCGCTTTCGGTGGGCTCGATCATCAGGGCCCCGGGGACGATGAGGGGGAAGTAGATGGTGGGGGGGTGGAAGCCCCGGTCGATGAGCCCCTTGGCCACGTCCAGGGTGTGGACTCCGGCACTGCTGAGAAGGGCGTCGTTGAAGACCACCTCGTGGAGGGTGGGGCTCTGGATGGGCAGGTGGTAGGTGCCTTCCAGGCGGCGGCGCAGGTAGTTGGCGTTGACGATGGCCCGCAGGGTGGCAGCCCTGAGGCCGTCGCCGCCATGGCTCAGGCAGTAGGTAAGGGCCCGGATGGCGATGCCGAAGTTGCCGAAGAAGCCGTGGACCTTGCCGATACTCTGGCGGCGATCCCAGTCCATCCGGTAGCCGGAACCATCCCGGACAACGACCGGCCTCGGGAGGAATGGCTCCAGCTGCGCCGTGCAGGCCACGGGACCCGCTCCGGGACCCCCGCCGCCGTGGGGGGTGGAGAAGGTCTTGTGGAGGTTCAGGTGCATGACATCCACGCCGAAGTCGCCGGGGCGGGCCACGCCCACCAGGGCGTTCATGTTGGCGCCATCCATGTAGAGCAGGGCACCGATGCCGTGGAGGAGGTCCGCGACCTCCTGGATGCGGTGCTCGAAGACTCCCAGGGTGTTGGGGTTGGTGATCATGGCCCCGGCGATTTCGGCCCCCAGGGTCTCCACGAGCGAGATCAGGCCCGGGTGGTGCTTGCCGGTGTGGTCCACCACATCCTCGAAGCTGATGGTGCCGTCCGGGGCGGAGGGGACTTCCACCACTTCGTAGCCTGCCATCGCCGCAGTGGCGGGGTTGGTGCCATGGGCGGAGTCGGGAGTGAGGATCACCCGGCGGCTGGCGCCCTGGGCCACATGGTGGGCCCGGATGAGCATGACCCCCGTAAGCTCCCCGGAGGCTCCGGCACTGGGCTGGAGGGTGACGGCGGCCAGGCCCGTGATCTCCTTCAGCCATTCCTGGAGCATGAAGAGGGCCGCGAGGTTGCCCTGGACATCCTCCTGAGCTGAGAGGGGGTGGCTTTCCGCAAAGGCGGGCAGGCTGGCAACCCGTTCGTTGAGCCGGGGGTTGTGCTTCATGGTGCAGGAACCCAAGGGGTAGATCCCATCATCCACTCCGTAGTTGTCGTGGGAGAGGCGGGTGAAGTGGCGGATCACTTCGACCTCGCTGACAGAGGGAAGGGCCTGGAAGGGCCCCCGGCGCAGGTGCTCCGGGCGGGTGTCCCGGGCCTCGGGCACATCCAGGTGCGGCAGGTCCATGCCCACCTTGCCGACCACGGAGCTTTCGAAGATCAGGGGTTCGCGGTTGCGGTTCAGCATGGGAGGGCTCCCAGGACTTCAGCCAGGCGGTCCATGTCCTCGCGGGTGTTCAGTTCCGTGGCGCACCAGAGCACGGCCCCGTCCCAGCCGTAGGGGCCCAGATCCAGGCCCGGCTGGAAGCCCGCCTCCCGGCAGGCATGCTGAAGGGCCTCCACGTCCCCCTGGCAGCGCAGGGCGAACTCATTGAAGAAGGGGGCCTCCCAGAGCGGTTCGAAGCACCCGGAGTCCAGGAGCTTTTCGCGCAGATACTGGGCCTTGGCCGCGTTCTGCTCCGCCAGTCCCCGCAGGCCCTCGGGACCGGCGAGCTGGAGGAAGATATTGGCCCGCAGGGCAATGAGGGCTTGGTTGGAGCAGATGTTGGAGGTGGCCCGCTCCCTCCGGATGTGCTGCTCCCGGCTGGCCAGGGTGAGCACGCAGCCGGGGCGTCCATCGGCATCGTGGGTCTGGCCGATGAGGCGGCCCGGCATCTCGCGCTTGCCACTGTCCCTGGCGGCGAGGAAGCCCAGGAAGGGGCCACCGAAGCTGGTGCGGTTCCCGAAGCTCATGGCCTCCCCCGCCGCCAGATCCGCCCCCACGTGCCCGGGGGCCTCCAGCCAGCCGAAGGCCAGGGCCTCCTGGGTGACGGAGACCAGGAGCGCTCCTGCGGCATGGATGGGCTCGGCGAGTGCCTGAAGATCCTCGACGCAGCCCAGGAAGTTGGGATAGCCCACCAGGACACAGGCCACATCCTCACTGAGCTTGGCGCGGAGATCCTCCGGGTCGGTGAGTCCGTCCTTCAGGGACACCTCCACCAGGGCCAGGCCCTCCCGGGGGGCCAGGAAGGTGCGGATCACCTCCAGGGTGTGGGGGTGGAGGCCCTCGCTCGCCAGGACCGTGCCCCGGTGGCGGTTGAGACGCAGGCCCATGAGGGCGGCCTCGGCGGCGGCGGTGGCCCCGTCATACATGCTGGCGTTGGTGACCTCCAGCCCCGTGAGGTCGCAGATCATGGTCTGGTACTCGAAGATGGCCTGGAGGGTTCCTTGGCTGATCTCGGGCTGGTAGGGCGTGTAGGAGGTGAACCACTCCTGGCGGCTGGCTAGATGGTCCACGGCGGCGGGGATGTAGTGGCTGTAGGCCCCGGCCCCCAGGAAGCGGGAGCGGAAGGGGCGGTTGGCCCCGGCCAGGCCCTCCATGGTCCGCAGGACATCCAGCTCCGAGGCGTGGGGCGGAAGCTCCAGCCCCCGGTTCAACCGTAGGGCTTCAGGGATGCTCTTCAGGAGGTCTTCGGCGCGGTCAACCCCGATGACATCCAGCAGAGCACGGTCTTCAGAGGGGGCCAGGGGCAGATAGCGCATGGGAAATCCTCGCGCCTAATCTGGGGTCCCTGCTGCCGGTGTGCCAGCCCTTTCTTGCGCGTTGCGCAAGAGCCTACTCCATGGGCAGGCGTCCCTGTCCCTGGTTCATGCGGATGATGGCGGGGACGTGGAGATCGTCCGCCAGCCCCACCACTTCGCCACTGGGCGTGGGGGCCTGGGGCAGGAGGCGGGTGGGAGTGGCCACGGGGTTTTCATTGGTGGGGGGGGCCGAAGTCTCGCCATAGACCCTTCCGAGGTCCCGGGAGGTCGTGACGGGATCCTCGTTGCCCATGAGGTGCGAAACCTCGGGGACGAAGAAGGACTCCACCGGCTTGTCGAAGCCGGAGGCCAGGACTGTCACCAGGACGCGGTCCTCCAGCTCGGGGGCCTCCACCTGACAGAGCTTGATATCCGCCAGTCCCTGATAGTGCTGGCTCAGGTAGTTCATGGCCGTCTCCACGGCGCTCAGCTCCACCCGATCCCAGTCCGCCATGACGGAGACGATGACCTGGGTGGCGGGGCCGCGGGTGCCGCGCTCCAGCAGGGGGCAGTCCATGGCCTTCTGGAGCGCGTCCAGGAGGGCCTCTTCGCCCTTGCCGTTGCCGGTGCCGATGAGGGCCTCCCGGCCGTTGCGCAGCACGGCTTCCACGTCGGCGAAGTCGCCGTTGAGGGTGCCGGGGCGCAGGATGAGATCGGTGATGCCCCGCACGCCCTGGATCAGGACGCCGTCGGCGACCTGGTAGGCTTCCTTGACCTTTACGCCCTTCTCGCAGTGGGTGAGGAGCTTCTGGTTGGAGACCACGATGACGGTGTCCGCGGTGTTGCGGAGGTTGTCCAGGCCAGCGGCGGCCTTCTGGGCCTTGCCGGCGCCTTCATAGCTGAAGGGAGTCAGCACCACGGCCACGGTGAGAGCGCCCAGTTCCCGGGCGCAGCTGGCGACCACAGGGGCCGCGCCGGTACCGGTGCCGCCGCCCATGCCACCGGTGATGAAGACCATATCGGCGCCCTGGAGGTGAGCCAGGATCTCCTCCCGGCTCTCTTCGGCGGCCACGGCGCCGCGCTCCGAGTTGCCGCCGGCCCCGAGACCACGCATGCTCAGGGGGCCCAGGGCGACCCGGGCGGTGGCCTGGTTCTGGGCCAGGCTCTGCTGGTCGGTGTTCATGGCGATGAACTGGACCCCGGAAACGCCGCTCGCGATCATGCGATCGATGGCGTTGCACCCCGCACCCCCCACGCCGACCACTTTGATGTTGGCACCGGGGAGGTTGATGGGGCTGGGGAGGAAGGCGATTTCAGGCATGGATGCTCCAGGCAACGCTAGGGCTCAAAAGAGATTCTTGAACTTCTCCATGAGGCCACCCCCGCGGGTACTACGATGGGCAGGGGCGGAGAGCTCCCGGCTGAGGGCTTTCACCGCGCCGAGGGCATTCCCATAGAAAGGATTGGCCAGGACCTGCTGGAGGCCCTGGATGCCGCTGACGCGGCCGAGCACCACCCTAGGACGACCCAGGATGTTCTGGGCCAGGATGGGCATGTGGGGCAATAGGGCGCCCCCGCCCACGAGGTGCACGCCCCCGTGGATTTCGTGGATGAGGCCGCTGCGGCCGATCTCTGCCTGGACCATGTTCAGCAGTTCGACGGCCCGGGCGTGCAGCACTTCCGCCAATTCCCTGCGGGAAACCTGGCGGCCCTCGTCTTCGAGTTCGATGAGATCCTCCGGCGGAACCTGGGTGGGGAGGGCGGTGCCGTACTTGCGCTTGATGCGTTCGGCCACGCTGATGCCCCCGAGGTGCTTGGTGATCTCCAGATCCTTGGTGAAGTGCATGCCCCCGATGGGGAGCACGGCGGAATGGAAGAGGGCCCCGCGCATGAAGACCCCGAGGTGGGTCAGCTGGTCGCCGATATCCACCACCACGGCCCCATTCTCGGAATCCTCGCGGCTGAGCACCGCTTCGGCACTGGCCAGGGGCGAGTACATCAGAGTGGCGCCCTGGAGTCCGGAGAGTTGAAGCGCCCGCATGATGTTCTCGAGCACCGAGGCCGGGGCCACGATAATGCGCACCTCGGCTTCCAGGGTCTCCCCGATCATGTTCACGGGGTTCTTGATGTCGCGCTGCCCCTTGATGTGGAACATCTGGGGGATGCGGTGGAGGACCTGCTCTTCCTTGGCCAGCTTGCACCCGTTGGTGGCCTGTTCCAGGACCCGGTCCCGGTCCTGGGCTGTGATGACGCGGTCGGAACTGGCGATGGTGATGGAATCCCGGAGGTTCTCCCCCTTGAACTGGAGACCGTCCACCGCGACCCGGATGCCATCCAGGCGGGTCTGTCCCGCAGTGCGCATGGCCTCTTCCGTGGCCTTCACGATGGCCTGCACCGTGAGGTTGATATCGGTGATCTCCCCCTGGCGGATGCCGCCTTCAGGGTCCGCAATGCTCGCGCCGGTCACGGTGAGGGGACCCCCCTCCTCCTGAACGGCGATGACTGCAACGATTTTGCTGGCTCCAAGATCCAGGCCGAGGAGGACAGAGGGTTGGACCATGAGTGTTCCTAGTTCCTTAGCCCCGATTCTAGCCGCATCGAGGCTGCATTTTCAGAGTTGATTGGTGGGAAAAATCGTCCTGGCGCCACCGGGGGCCTTCCCTTTCCTGGGGATGTGCCAAACCGCCTTATTTTTCGGGCTTCAGGGTGGGGGCCTGTTCAGGATCGGGGTTGCCCACGGCGATCTCGTCATCCCATCTCAGATCGAAATAGCGGATCTGGGAGATGTCCGGCCGCTTGGCAAACTGGTCCAGGAAGAGCCCCTGGAAGTTTGGAATGTTCTTGGTGGGATCCGTTCGGGAGAGCCAGATGGGGGCGTGGAGGCCCTCTATGAAGACCACGGGCCCTTTTTCCTCCATGCGGATTTCGTTCAGACGCTCATAGAATGAGGACTGGAAATCCCTGAGGCGGGAGGCTACCCGGATCAGCTCCACCAGCGTGGCGTCCTTCTGGCTCTCGGGGGCTGCCACCACCGGGATGGGGGAGAGGTTGCTCTGGTTCACCGGGTCCAGGATGATGCCGTCGTCTGCCAGGAGGTAGACGCCGCTGGGGCGCACCAGCCAGAGCAGGGGCTTGCGCTCTTCGATGACGAGGCTGAGGCGGTCCGGAGGATCCCTGCGGATCAGGAGGCCCCGAACCCAGCGGCGCCGTTCAATCTCATGCCTGAGCTTCTCGGCATCAAACCAGAAGAGGGGGCGCCCCAGGCAGAGGCCCTCCGCCAGTTTCTGGAGCTCCATCTGGCGATCCCCGCGGCAGCCCGTGATTGCGATCTGCTCGATGGTCAGCTTCTGGAGGCCCAGGTAGCGGTGCCCGATCTCCAGGGCCCCGTACCCCGCGGCCACCACCACGACGGCCACCACGCCCAGGCGCACCCAGGGCAGCCAGGGTCGCTTGGGACGGGATCGGGAGGGAAGGGCCATGGGCTAATCAGGATAGCGAAAAGACGCGGTACCGTCCCACCGGATGCGACGCACCCTGAAGAGCAGGTACTCGCACCCGATCCCGCAGGCTCCTCCGAAGATGTCCAGCAGACTGTCCCAGAAACTTCCCGAGCGTTCAGATACGAAGGTCTGGTGAAATTCGTCCCCCAGGGCCAGGGCCGCCACCAGGGCCAGGGCGCCAATGGCCCAGCGCCTATTCCAGAGAGCGGGGTCTTCCTTGCGGAAGCCTCGGTAGAGCAGCACCGCAAGGATGAAATACTCAGCCCAATGGGACAGCTTGCGGACGAGCAGATGGACCAGTTCCCAGGTGGCCTGGGAATGATGGGGGAAGAGGTTCTTGAAGATCGGGTAGAGAAGGGATCCGGTGTGACCGGAAGAGAATCCGGCGGAGGAGGCTGCGCAGATGAGCCCCGCCCAGGCGAGGGCCGGGGCCCAGAACCAGAAAAAGGCGCGGCGGTTCAACATGGGAGGGATACGCCCTCCAGGGCCAGCAGCCGGACTTTGGCTTGGAGGCTTCCGAAGAGACTGAAGCCCCCAGGCCCGTTGGAGGCGAGGACCCGGTGACAGGGCACCAGGATGGGCAGGGGATCCCCCTCGCCCATGGGCCCGGTGGGCAGGAAGTGGAGCTGGCGGATCCCCTCCGCGCTCCACTGGAGCCGGATCCATCCAGGCGTCCCGAGCTCCGCCGGGAAGGTGGTCCAGAAGTTCATGAAGACAGCATACCGGTGGATCAAGGAACCCACACAGAAACACGTTTCACTGGGCGGTCGCATTAAAATGAGTCATCTGTCAGATGGACATCCCTGGGTTAAACTTCCTCCCGGAGAGCCCATGCGCTGGATGGCCCTGGATCACGGCACCAAGAAGATCGGCATCGCCTTCAGCGATGAGCTGGAGATCCTCTCGTCCCCTTTTGAAGTCTGGCCCCAGCAGGAGGAACTCACCCTCCAGAAGCTCGCCCGGCTGGCGAAGTCCGAAGGGGTCCAGGCTCTGCTGGTGGGTCTTCCGAAGCACAAGGATGGCAATGAGAGCGAGACCGCGCCACTGGCCCGGGCCTTCGGCGAGGCCATCCGGGATCTGACGGGCCTGCCCCTGGTCTTCTGGGACGAGCGCCTCACCAGTGTGGAGGCCGAACGCCTCCTGGCCCAGCGGGGCGTGAAGGCCAAGGATCGCAAGGCCAAGCTGGATGCGGCCGCCGCCGCCGTGATGCTTCACGATCTGATCGAGACCAGGCGGAGCCGACGCGTTCCTGCGGATCGGCTGGAATAGATCCCTGGCCTCCGGGCATGCCTGTGCCCAGGGAGTGGTATGTGTATTCGAAGAGGCCCAGTGGGAAATTTGAGCTTTTTGCAGGAATGATGGCGCCATCTCGGTGCGCTTCCTTCAAACTGGGGGCATGTCCCCGGATCGTTTCGACCTCCCCACGACCTATGTAGACACCCCGGAAAAGCTGGCCAGGGCGATGCCCCAGTGGTTCCAGTCCAACCTCCTGTCGGTGGACATCGAGTGCAGTCTGACGGGTGTGCACAATTGTGTCCTGGCGCTTATGCAGATCGCGGACCACGAGCAGGCCTGGCTGGTGGATCCCATCCCCCTGGCCCCTCTCATGAAGCCCTTCCTGGAGGCTCTGGCGGAGATCCCGTGGATCGTCCACGATTTCTCCGGGGATGGCATCGTCTTCAAGCGTCTGTACGATGTGATTCCCGTTTCGGTCATGGACACCATGATGCTGGCCCAGGCCCTGGGCTATCCCCAGCCCGGCCTCAAGACCATGGCCAAACTCAAGCTAGGGGTGGACATCCCCAAGGAGGAACAGGATTCCAACTGGATGCTTCGTCCCCTCCGCCCCAGCCAGCTCGACTATGCTGCCCGGGATGCCGCCCTGCTGCTGCCGCTTCTGCGGGTGTTAGGGGAAGAGGCCGAGGGACGACGTTCCGAGCCGGAAACCGGGGAGCGCCTGGCGGCTCTGCCCCGTCAGGTGCGGGAGCTTGTGAGGCGCGTCCACGCCTACCGTCCACCCGACACGAACCCCACCCTCGACAAAGTGAGGCGCCTGGGCCTTGGGGCCCTTGCTGAGGAACGGACGCGGCGCATCCTCGCGCTGAGGAGCAAGTGGGGCAATGAAGGTGATGTGGCTGCCGTCATGGAACTGGGGAACCGCTGGATCCTGGCCCGTCTCCAGCACCCTCCCCGCAGCCGGGAGGCACTGGAGCGCACCATACCGAACCCACGCTTCCGGGCCAAGCGCCTGGATGCGCTCTGGGAGATTTTCGAGGGTGGTGACCGGGAATCAACCTCTGTCCATCCAGCACCGATAAACCACATCTGAACTAACCGGAGTCTTTCATGGCGCAGGAATCCATTCTATTGTCCTTTCCGCAGGGGCTTGCCGGGTTCCCGGAGCTCAAGGCTTTCAACCTCTTCGAACCCAAGGGCGGGTATCCCCTCAAGTTCCTCCAGGCCGCAGAGCACCCTGAGGTCTCTTTCGTGTGCATGGATATCGCGGCCATCAAGATTGACTATGAGGTGCCCCTTTGTGACGAGGACGCCAACCTGCTGGCCCTGGAGCGGCAGGAGGATGCCTTGGTGCTGGCGCTGGTGGTGGTACCGGCGAACCCCAGGGGCATGACTGCCAATCTGGCAGGTCCTCTGGTCATCAACGCCAAGACCCAGGTGGGCCTGCAGGTTATGTTGGACGCCAACAACTATCCGCTCCAGTACCCGGTCTTCGGCCCCAAGGATGAGGTTGTCCTTCAATTCCCCAAAGGGCTCATTGGCTTTCCAGACCTCAAGTCCTTTCGGCTCTTTGAGCCCGCGGGGGGCTATCCCCTCAAATTTCTACAGGCGGTGGACCAGGAGGAAATCTCCTTTACTTGCATTGATGCTGGGGCCATCAAGGGGGACTACAACTTCCCCCTCGACGAGGAAAGCGCAGCCTTCCTCGCACTCGAGAGGCCGCAGGACGCACTGGTCCTGGCGCTGGTTGTGATCCCGGAGGATCCCCGCAAGATGACGGCGAACCTGGCGGGTCCCCTGGTCATTAATGTGAACTCCCGGAATGGGTGCCAGCTGGTCCTCAACCCTGAGCAGTTCCCCCTGAAATACCCTTTCATCCAGGAAAGATAGGCCCGCATGCTGGTGATTACACGGAAGGTGGACCAGTCGATCATCATCGACGGGCATATTGAAGTCATTGTCACGGACATCACGAAGGATGGGGTGCGCCTGGGCATCGTTGCCCCCAAGGAGGTGGCGGTCCACCGCCGGGAGGTTTTCGAGGCCATCGCGGAGGCCAACCGCGCCGCCTCCACCCAGCAGCAGGCCCCGGTTCAGGACGCCGCCGCTCTCATCCGCGCCCGGATGCCTAAAGTCCGGATCACCCGGGACCGATAAGAAGCCATCGGAGATACCATGGATGTTTCTTCTGTAGCGAGCACAGCGTTAAGCGCAGCGGCCAGCCCGCTGACGATGGGTACGAGTGCACTCCGCAAGGCGGTTGAAATCCCTGCGGAGCAGAGCTTGCAGCTCATCAAGACAGCCAGCCAGCAGGTTGGGCTTGGAACCAATCTGGATATCACTGCCTGAGAAAGGCCCGTACCAGGCTTTCGAAACCTGCGGCGGCAGCCTGCCCGGCTTGCAGCACTTCCTGGTGCGCCAGGGGCCGGGGTAGCATTCCGGCCGCCATGTTGCACAGGCAGCTGATGGCGGCTACCTTCATGCCCTCGTGGCGAGCGACCAGGACTTCGGGGACGGTGCTCATGCCCACGGCGTCAGCACCCAGGCTCCTGAATGCCCGGATCTCGGCCGGAGTCTCATAGCTGGGTCCCGAGACCGCCAGGTAGATTCCCTCCTGGAGGCGCTGTCCGGTGGCGAGGGCGGCCTCGTGGAGTTGAGCCCTCAACCCTGGGTCATAGGCTTCGGTCATATCCGGGAAGCGTGGCCCCGGTGGGGTGTTGGGTCCTCGGAGGGGGTGCACCCCCATGAGATTGATGTGGTCCCGCAGCACCATCAGTTCACCGACCCGGAAGCCTGGATGGATGGCCCCGGCGGCATTGGTGTGCAGCACGGCCGGTATGCCCAGGCGGCCGAAAAGGCGCATGGGGGCCGTCACCAGCTCCATGGGGTGTCCCTCGTAGTAATGGAATCGCCCGGCCTGGAGGAGCACTCGGCGTCCCTCGAGTTCGCAGAACACCATCCGGCCCGCGTGACCTTCGACGGTCTGAGGGGGGAAGCCCGGCAACTCCGTGAAGGCGATGGAAACCCCACGTTGGGCCTCTGGGCGATCCGCCAAGAGACCCAACCCCGAGCCCAGTACCACCACGATTTCTGGGATGAATGGGGCGCGGGCCTTCAGGGCTTCCAGGGCAGGGCGGAGTTCCATGTATCAGCTCGTCTTCACAGTCAGCTTCACGGTGACCCCCAGGGAGGGGATGGCTGCGGTATCCGTGATGGTTCCATCCGTTTTGAGGCGGATGTGGACGGGGATGTACTTGAGGGTGTCGGGGTCGCCGTCCAGCATCACATCCGTGCTGATGGAGGTGGCGTTGGTCAAGGTGATTGTCTGGTACTGGCCACTCGAGTCCCGGATCTGAAGCTCAAGGGAGGCTCCGGAAGGCAAGTCGGGTGCGCTGATCGTTACGGTGTAAAGGGTGTCCTTGGACAGCAGGAATCCGGCGTGGGCGATCTCCCCCTTGGAAAGGTTCGGGAAGGCGGCGGTCACGGGGTCCACGTGGGCGGAGCTCAGGTTGAAGTTCAGGGCACTCATGGCCCCACTGGGATCGGTGCCCCAGTCCTGCAGGAAGAAATACTCATCCTCGGACGACGGCCTGGGCCATTCCAACCCGTAGGTCCCCACGGTATTGGTCAGGACGGTATCTGTGAAGATGGCCTTCAGGTTTACCGTATCGCCGGATGAGGTGCCCTCCTGGAGGCGGAGCAGCTGCTTGTAGATATTGGCGGTGTCCGTGGGGTAGGAATCGGAATCCACCGGGACCTTCAGGGTGAAGAAGCGGCGCAGGCTTTCGGTATCGATGGAGGACCAGGCTGAGGGGGTGTCGCTGCTCAGCTTGTTGGCCTTGATGAGGAGATCCCATGAGAGGGCGGCGATGGCGGGGGCAGAGTAGGCGTCAGCATTCAGATCGGTGAGATCCCGGATGTCCCGATAGGTGACCAGGCTGCTGCCATTCGTATCCGCCAAGTACGGCGACTGCAGCAGGCTGGTGGCCATGCCGTAGGGCATCCCATCGATGAGGGCATGGATCGGATCCAGGCCGGTCTTACGGGCGAGTCCGGTGGCATCCAGGGGCAGCTGGTCGCTGGGGGGGGTGTAGGGCGTGACGGTCGTGTGGGAGTAGAGGGCGTTCCGGGCGCAGAGCATGAATATGATTGATTCATCCCATGCGTCATCGTTTGCATTGGCGCGCAGGGCGCCGTAGTAGCGGCTGGCATCGGAGTAATCGACGAAGCTACCCTGGGTGTCGTCGGCCATGTTCGGGCGGTAGAAGAGGTCCAGAGAGCCACCCGGCGTGGGGTCGCCGTAGACATCCGTGAAGGTGTAGATGGAGTCGATGATTCCCAGGACACGGCTTCCCACGGAGATCCCCAGGGTGGTGTCCTTTGTGGTCGTATTGAGGAGGGCTTCGAACTTCGCGGCGGTCTGGTCCGGGGAGGCGGCGATCCACCACGGCGTGCTGGAAGTTGCGGCGAAGTTCACGGTGACGTTTCCCGAAGACGCTGTGGCGTGAATCGAGTTCCCGGTGTCCGAGGTCCCGTCCAGGGCTTTGCGGAGGGAATAGAGGGTGCAGTCCGCAGCGACGGTGTCCTTGATGGTGGCGTCGGTGCCAGAAACGATGCGGATCGGTTCGGTGCTGCTGGTGCCGGCGATGCTCTGGACCTCGATGAAGGCGGGCACGCCCTTTTCGACGCTCAGGGAATAGTTCCCGTATTCATCGGTGTAGGTGGTGCTGGCAACGAGGTAGGTGGTGGTGCCTTCGTCCTTGGCCTCAATGGCGCGAACCCGGACGCCCCTGGCGGCCTGGGCGCTTCCCTCCGTCGCCAGGCCGCTGGGAATGCCGGTACTGGCGTTCTTGGCCAGGGCGCAACGTGTGTAGGTCACCTTGCCGCTTACAGTGACGTTGGAGGAATCGCCCCCGCTGCACGCGAGGGTCAGGAACGCCAGGGTCGCCACTGCAGCGCCCGCACATTTCCCATGCCAGAAACCTTTGAAACAAACCATGTCTTACCTCGGGAATCGAGCCAAAGCCCAGCCTACCACGCAGGCGACCCGAGTACGAGCCGCATCCATCATGGGTGCGCGTAAGGCTGGCAAGGTTCACCGCAGGCCCGCATCGCCGAACGTGTGGCGAAACGGGCCGATTGTTCCGGTGAATCGGGAAGGGTCAGCGCTCGGTGGTCATGGCCCGATTCTGGGCCATCATCTCGGCGGAGATCTCTTCGTCCTCATTGAGATAGGGCATGGGGTCGCGGTGGAGGCCGTCGAGCCGGACTTCGAAGTGGAGGTGGGGACCGGTGGAACGGCCGGTGGAGCCTACGGCTGCGATCTTCTGACCCCGGTGGACAATATCCCCTTCCTGGGCGAAATTGGCGCTGTGATGGGCGTAGAGGGTCGTAACGCCGTTCCCGTGATCGACCACGACGAAGTTCCCGTACTGCCTGTGATAGCCCGCGCTCACCACCTGTCCGTCCAGGGCGGCATAGACATCCGTTCCCGTAGGCGCGTTGAGATCGATGCCCTGGTGTCGGCCACTGAAGCGCACCTTGACCTTCCGTTTCCGCTTGCCTTTGACCTTGAGCACCGTGCGGGTCCGCATTCTGGGCCCGAACTCGGAGCTGACCGTACGGGTCTCCACGGGCCAGAGCAGGTCCAGCTTGTCGGGGTTTGCCGGCTCAAAGGTGGAAGAGGGCAGCGCTGCAGAACTGGGAACAGGGGTCTGGGGAAGGATGGGGCGGATATCGCCCAGGGGTACACCGGGCGACGGAGCGTTGTGCGCTTCGGGTGCCGTTCTGCGAAGGCTGGCTGGAAGCATGCGCTCCATGTGGGCCAGGTTAGTGGGGGCGATCCGCGGGGTAACGGGCAATTCCGGGGCCGCCTCATGGAGGGAGGGGGCCTTCCTGGTGGCAACCCGGGGGGCCGCACTTTTCCGAGGGGCCGCGACATGCAGAGTCGTCCCGACGCTCAGTTTGCTGAGCCGGACCCGGGGATTCAATGCTGCCAACTCATCCAGGGTCAGATCATGCTGGCTGGCGATCTTGGCAGCCGTCTCTCCCCGCTTGACTTTGTGGGCAGCCTTCTTGGTCGTCTCTGCCTTCCTGGCAGTCTGTGCTTTATGGACCCGGTTGGATCCCTTTCGGGTGGTCTTTGCTGCCTGGAGGTTCCCGGACATGCCAAGCATGGCGATGGCCAGAACGATCGGCGACAGTTTCATGAATCCTCCCCAAGGTGAGGGACCAAATGGATCTCTACACGCTAACGAGCCTCCTGGGGACCTGCCCCATGGTGGACATTTTTGGAATTTGCTAAATGCTACCCAGTCTCAACTGGAATTTCAACTTAACACGAACCAGGGGGGCCTTGGAACCCCCAAAGTGAGACAGTGTACGTACAAGGCTATTGTATGCAGCAATTGCTAGGGTCTGGGGAGCGCCCCGAGGAGCTTCTGGATGACCTGATCAGTGGTGACTCCGTCCGCCTCGCTCTCATAGGTGAGGAGGAGACGGTGGCGCAGGATGTCGGGGGCGATGGAGACCACATCCTCGGGCATCACGCGGTTCCGCCCACCCAGGAGGGCCAGGGCTTTGGAGGCGGATTGCAGGGCTAGGCTGGCCCTGGGGGAGGCCCCGTTGCGGAGCTGCTCCCGACCCTTCCATTCCTTGCCGTGACCGGGTCGGGTGGCGGAGACTAGGCGCACAATGTAGTCCCGGATCGCATCGTCCAGGTGCACCGCCTTGGCCTGGCGACTCGCTTCCAGCACTTGGGCGGCGTCCATGACGGGCAGGACAGGCTCTTCTCTCCCATCTGCCCGACGCAGGACCTCCACTTCTTCCTGAACGCTGGGATAGTCGATCTTGATCTTGAAAAGGAAGCGATCCATTTGGGCCTCCGGCAGGGGGAAGGTGCCCTCCTGTTCCAGGGGGTTCTGGGTCGCCAGCACCAGGAAGGGTTCCGGGAGGCGAAAGCTGTCTTCTCCCAGGGTGACCTGCCGTTCCTCCATGGCCTCCAGGAGGGCGGACTGGACCTTGCTGGGGGCGCGGTTGATCTCGTCGGCCAGGAGCAGGTTGCAGAAGACAGGTCCCTTCTTCGGGGTGAAGGTCATGGCCTTGGGGTCGAAGACCAGGGTGCCCATGACATCAGAGGGAAGGAGGTCAGGGGTGAACTGGATGCGACGGAAGGCCATGTGGGTGGCCTCGGCCAGGGTCTTGATCGAACGGGTCTTGGCCAGGCCGGGCAGACCCTCCAGGAGAACGTGGCCACGGCAGAGAAGGGCCACCAGGAGGCGGTTCAGGAGGAGGGGCTGCCCCACAATGACCTTGCGGCATTCGTGGAGGAGGGCGTCGAGGGGTTTGGCATGGGGCTGGGTCATGGTCTTCCCGAGTGATGCTTCATCTTGACGTGCCTTGGGGGATCCAGGCGAGCCTTCACTGCGCGTCCCAGATCCGCGACTGCTGAAGCATAGAAGAAGCTGCGGTTGTAGAGGGTGAGTACGTGGAAGTTCCGGAAGCCGATCCGGTACTGGGTCGCCTGCCCGGGGCTGGGCAGATCCACCACCAGCACCTGGGTTTCGCTTCCCCTTGGGCAGTGGGAAATCTGTACACCTGCCCTCCTCAGCTCCAGGAGGCTGAGCCTGGGTTCGGGAATGCCATCGGCGTGCGCGGCGGCGGCCTTCCGGCTGCCGGGTCCACCTGTCACCGGGAGGTCTACAGGGCGCCCCTCCTCCCATCCATGGGCCTTCAGGTAGTGGGCCACACTTCCAATGGCATCCGCCGGGCTGGCCTGGAGGTCGATGCGGCCGTCCCCATCAAAATCCACCGCCCACTTCTGGATGCTGCTGGGCAGGAACTGGGGAAGCCCCATGGCCCCCGTGTATGAGCCCCGCCAGCGATGGGGGTCCTGGTGGGTATCGCGGCACCACACCAGGTAGGCCTCCAATTCCTGGAGGAAGAGGGCCGTCCGCCGAGCCCGGTTGGGGGCTTCGGGGTATTCGAAGGCGAGGGTGGCCAGGGTATCCAGGACTGGGAAGGTGCCGGTGTTGCGCCCATAGATGGTTTCCACGCCGATGATGCCGACGATGATTTCCTCTGGGATTCCATAATCTCTGCGGGCCTTTGCCAGGGTGCCCCGGTGCTGGCGCCAGAAGGCAAGGCCTGCCCGGATCCGGATGGGCTCGATGAAGCGGGAGCGATAAAGTCGCCAGCTCTTCTGGATGGGCACCGCAGGGGGTTTGACCCACTGCTTGGCCATCTCCTGGGGCTGGACATGGTCAAGGAGTTCTCTCAGAGCGAGGGCTTCAAAGTGGTGCCGGTTCACCAAGTCCTGGATGAACGCCTTTGCTTCCGGGCGGTCGGCGTAGCCTCCCCTGAGGAGGCAGGTGCCAAGGAGGCAGAGGGGGAACAGGGCTTTGTGGAAGGTCATGGTTGGGACTCTTTGGAGAAGGTTCGCATGAGTCTAACCTGAAGCCGCTCCAGTCCTCGACTTGACGGAATCCATGACCGTGGGCAGTCTGACGCCTGAACTTTCACGGAGGAACCTATGAAACTGCTTCCCGCTTTGGTTCTGCTTTCCTGTTCCCTGGTCTTTGCCCAGACGCCTTCCCCGGCTGCCAAGGCCAAGGTGGCCTCCCCGGTGGGTGAAGTTGTGGCCAACAAGGAGTCCAAGGTTTTCCACAAGCCCACTTGCAAGCTCGCCGTGAAGATCAAGGCAGAGAACAAGGCCAGCCTCGCCTCCAAGGCGGATGCCGCCAAGGATGGATACAAGGCCTGCAAGATCTGCAAGCCTTGACGGCTTTGGGTTCTTCTGGCGCCTGGTCCCAGGTATAATCCCTGAACAGTTCCTGACTCTGCTCCAAATCCCCGATCCCGAAACCTCGCGAGGGGTCCCATGGTCTGGCGTCCTGCTTGATCCGAGACGGGGGGGCTTGCACAGCAAGGGTTGTGATAATTAGTATATTTCTACCGATACAGCCAACGCCTGTAGGGCGCCATAATATATCCAGGGGTGAATGAATGGGGGTCCAGATGATGAGAACCGGGTGCAAGGCTGTGCTCTCCGTGATTTGCCTTGGGGTGGCCAACCTCCTTCCTGCCCAGGCGCCCCAGGTCAGGCCTCTCGTGGCCGAGGGCGGCGAATGCCTGATGTACGCCATGGGTCTCTGGGGTGATGTCTACAAGGCGAAGGCGCCGGGTTTCTCCCTGGATGTCCGGGTCGAGGGTGAAGCCAAGGCCATGAGCGATTTGACCGCGGGTTCCGCCCAGATGGCCCTGCTCGCCAGGGACGCCTCTCCCGAAGAGATCGCCGCTTTCAGCAGCAAGTGGGGCTACCCCCCGACCCGGGTGGCCGTGGCTATGGACGCCCTGGTGTGGGTCGTGAACAAGGACAACCCCGTCAAAAAGTTGAGCCTACCGCAGATTGAGGCGATCTTTTGTGCCGAGCGCAGCCTCGGCTGGCCCAGGGAGATTCTGACCTGGGGAGAGGCCGGGGTGAAGGGCGCTGCCTGGACCGACCGGCCCGTCAACCGCTATTCACGCACCATGGACTCCAGTGTGATGGGCCTGATCCTCATGTTCATGCCCCCCACACCCCCCAAGCAGCCGACGCCCTTTGTCTCCGATGCCATGGCCATGACCGAGGCCCTGGCTGCGGATCCGAACGGCATCTGCACCGCCAACATGGTCGAGGTCTTCGCCTCGCTGAAGGCCGTCCCCATCGTCCCCCCCGGTTCAGATACCGCCGTCGAGCCTACCCCGGACACCGTCTCCTCGGGGGCCTATCCCTACTCGCGGTTCCTGTACGTCTATGTGAACAAGAACGCCAAGAAGGGGCTGGAGCCGACTCTCAAGGGTTTTCTCGCCTTCGCCCTCTCGCAGGAGGGGCAACAGCTTGTGAAGGCTGCCGGGCAGGCTCCCCTGGCCAGGGATATCTGGGCCCTCAATTACCTGAAGGTGACCGACCGTTTCGACATCGATTCCAACACGCTGCGGTAGTTGTCCTCACTCAAGGCCCGGGACTGGTAACGGTCCCGGGCTTTTCCTTTTCAGGAATCGCTCCATCTAACCCAGGGCCTCCCCGTGCACCCCCGGCCGAATAGCCTTTGGGGTCGGGATCGTGCCCAGGTCGAAGGGGGTGCGCTGGTAGACGCAGTAGTTCAGCCAGTTGGCATAGAGCAGGTGGGCGTGGGAGCGCCAGGTGATAGGGGGTTCCATTGCGGGGTTGTCCCCGGGAAAGTAGTTCCGGGGGACCTCGATGGGAAGGCCTCGCTCGCGATCGCGGTCGTATTCAGCCTTGAGGGTGAGGCGGTCGTACTCGGGATGTCCCGTCAGGAAGATCATTCGCCCGTCGGAGGTTGCGGCGAGCAGGACACCAGCCTCCTCGGACTCGGCGAGGATCTTCAGTCCGGGGATGTCCTGGAGATCCTCGCGGCGGACTTCGGTGTGGCGGGAGTGGGGGGCGAGGAACACCTCGTCGAAGCCCCGGAGCAGGGCCTCGTGTTCGTCCAGGACGCGATGGGGGAAGATTCCGAACATCTTCTTCCCCAGGCCGTATTTGGGGACGCCGAAGTGCCAGTGCAGCCCGGCCTGGGCAGCCCAGCAGACGTGCATGGTCGAGAAGACGTGGGTCTTGGCCCAGTCCATGACCTTCACCAGCTCGCTCCAGTAGTCCACCTCTTCGAAATCGAACTGCTCCACGGGGGCTCCCGTGATCACCAGGCCATCGAAGTTCTGGTCCCGGACATCCTCGAAGGTCTTGTAGAAGGTCTCGAGGTGCTCCTGGGGGGTGTTCTTGGATTCGTGGGTATCCATGTGGAGGAGGGTGATCTCCACCTGGAGGGGGCTGTTGCTGAGGAGGCGGAGAAGCTGCGTCTCGGTCTGGATCTTGGTGGGCATCAGGTTGAGCAGGGCGATCCGGAGGGGGCGGATGTCCTGATGGACCGCCTGGAGGTCCGACATGACGAAGATATTCTCTCGTTCGAGAATGCTCCGGGCTGGCAGATCTTGGGGAATGTTGACAGGCATTGAGGAACTCCTGGCCTTTCAGTCTAGCGGGTCGGCCCCGTGCAATCGGAAATGGACCGTCTGCAAAAGTGTGCCCTGCGTTCATCTGAATTTTTGTGTTGAAGCATCAAAATTACCGATCTAGACTTCCATCAATTCTTCAACCAACCAGGCTCCTTCCCGACGGATCGGGCCACCATTCAAAGGAGTGTCCTAATGGACATCAAGAAGGCTGTGCTTTCGCTGGGCATCCTGTCACTCGGCACCTCCCTCGTGGCTGGCGATGTGACCATCAACATCAAGGGTCTCAAGAGCAGCAAGGGACAGGTCATCGTCGGGTATTGGACCAAGGCCGACGGCTTCCTCGACAAGATGGAGAAAGTCGCTGCCAAGCAGGCTGCCCAGATCAGCGGCAATGCCGCCACTGTGGTCTTCAGGAATGTTGCCCCTGGCGTCTGCGCCTTCAACCTCATCCACGACGAGAACGGCAATGGGAAGATGGACACCAACTTCATTGGTATCCCCAAGGAGGGTTTCGGCTGCACCAACGACCCCCGCCCCAAGATGCGCGCGCCCAAGTTCGACGAAGCCAAGGTCAATGTAGGCGCTGCTGGTGCCGCCTACACCATCAACGCCGCTTACTGATCCCTCCTTCCAAAAGCAGAGCGGGCCCGCTGGGGCCCGCTCTGCTTTTGGAAAGGGCAACTACCTGCCGCTCTTCTTCCAGTCGGCCATGAAGCCTTCGATGCCCTTGTCGGTCAGGGGATGCTTGACCATCTGTTCCATCACCTTGGTGGGGATGGTGGCGACGTGGGCACCGGCCAGGGCGGCCTCGGTGACGTGGCGGGGCTGGCGGATGCTGGCGGCCAGCACCTGGGTCTCCAGGCCGTAGTTCTCGAAGATGGCGGCCAGTTCGCGGATCAGGTCCAGGCCATCGAGTCCGATATCATCCAGGCGGCCCACGAAGGGGCTGACGTAGGTGGCCCCGGCCTTGGCTGCCATGAGGCCCTGGGTGGCGGAGAAGCACAGGGTCACGTTGGTCTTGATGCCCTCGCTGGAGAGGACCTTGGTGGCCTTCAGGCCCTCAGCGGTGAGGGGCACTTTGACGACCACGTTCTTGTGGAGCTTGGCCAGTTCGCGGCCTTCCTTGATCATGCCCTCGGCTTCCAGGCTGATGACCTCGGCGCTGATGGGGCCGTCCACGATGTCGCAGATCTCCTTGATGATCTCCACGAAGGGCTTGCCGGACTCCTTGGCGATCAGGGAGGGGTTGGTGGTCACGCCGTCCAGGATGCCCCACTCGTTGATGCGGCGGATCTCGTCGATGTTGGCGGTATCCAGAAAGAACTTCATGTCGGCCTCCAGGGGGGATAGGGCGGGAACCGGGTACACCGACCGGGCTCCCTGCTCGCCTGCCAAGCTCAGCATTCTCTCAGGAATGCAGGGCAAGTCCAAGATCAGGTCTTCCAGGTCTGATGGGATAATCTGGGGACTACCCTGGAGGTTCCATGTCCCATCCTTCCATTCCCGTCCTGGACCGCGGCTTCGTGCAGCTGGTGGACCACATGGGCTCGGACCTGTCCATCGTCAACGCTGCCCGGGTCTCCTTCGGGAAGCGCAAGGAAGTCATGGACGAGGGCGACGAGAAGCTGATCCGCTACCTCGCGGCCCACGAGCACACCTCCCCCTTCCGGCACACGGCCATGACCTTCCATGTGAAGGCCCCCATCTTCGTCTTCCGGCAGTGGATGAAGCACCGGATCGGATCGGAGTTCAACGAGATCAGCGGCCGCTATGTCGAATTCGCCGAGAACGAGTTCTACGTGCCTGAGACCTTCCGCCAGCAGGCCAAGGTCAACAAGCAGGGGAGCGAAGGCCAGATCGAGGAGGGCAACCGCGCGAAGGCCCACGCCCTCTACCTGGCGACCTGCCAGACAAGTGTGGCCAATTACCGGGAGCTTCTCGCCATGGGCGTCTGCCGGGAGCAGGCCCGCTGCGTCCTGCCGGTGGGGCTCTACTCCGAGGTCTACTGGACCGCCAGCCTCCAGGCCGTGGCCCACTTCGTGCGCCTGCGCACGGATGGCCACGCCCAATGGGAGATCCAGCAATTCGCCCATGCCGTGAAGCAGGCCACCGAAGCCGTCTTCCCCTTCGGCCTGAAGGCCCTCCTGGAAGGCCCCACGGCGTGAACCAGGCCCCCCTGAACCCTGGGCTCTTTCGGCTGGATCCGGACCACCTCTGGGTCCAGCACTGTTCCGATGGGCCGATCCCGATGGCTTCGGTCCAGGCCGTCCAGGCCCACCTGGAGCGAGAGCTGAAACCCTGGGAAATGGACTTTCAGCGCGATGGCCTGGACCTGCCCGCTGCAGTCCGCCGGGAGGCCGCCCAGGTGATCGGAGGCCGGGCCTCGGACATCAGCCTCACCCAGAACACCTCTTCGGGGCTTGTGACCGTGGCTCAGAGCCTCTCTTTGAACGCGGGAGATGAAGTCCTGGCCCCCCTTGGGGAATTCCCCAGCAATGCGTGGCCCTGGAAGGCCCTGGAAAACCGGGGGGTCGTCTTCCGTGAAGTCGCTCTCTGGGAGGGGCACGCCGCAGGCGAAAACGCATGGTCTTCGGCGGCTCCTCAGGTGGCGGATGATCCGGAGGGCCGGATCCTGGCGGCCCTGGGGCCCCGCACCCGGGTGCTGGCCCTCTCCTGGGTGCGCTTCCAGGACGGGGTGAAACTGGATCTGGGCCGTCTGGGGGCGGGCTGCCGGGCGCGAGGCACTTTCTTGGTGGTGGATGGCATCCAGGGGGCGGGGTGCGCAATGCCGGACCTCAGCCAGGTGGATGCCTTCGCCACCGGCGGCCACAAGGGACTTCTCGCTCCCCAGGGCCTGGGATTCCTCTGGACTGCCTCAGCCTTTCGCGCCTGCCTCGCACCCACCGGCAGTTGGCTCTCGGTGGAGCAGGGAAGCGACTTCCGGCGGGCTTCCACGGATTTTGACAGGGCTTGGCTTTCCGACGGTCGCCGCATGGAGCCTGGCACCCCGAACATCCTGGCCTGTGCTGCCCTGGCCGAATCCTTGAAGACGCTCAACAGTGCAGGGGTGGGAGTCATCCAGTCCCATATCGTGGGCCTTCAGGCTCGCCTTCTGGATCGGGTTGTCCGTGGGCCCTGGGCTTCGGAGTCGCGGCGCCTTCGGGGCTTGCTGGAATCAGGTCGTCTGGGTCCCATTCTCAGCTTTCATCACCAGGGCTGGGGTGTGGAGAAGCTGCTCAAGCTCCTGGCCCACGCCATGGAGCGCGGCATCTTCCCCTCCGTCCGGGAGGGATACCTGCGCATCGCCTTCCATGGATGGCACACCGGAGAGGATGTGGACCGCATCGCCGACTGGCTTGAGACGGTATCCTGAGCATGTCGTTTGGAGTCCCCATGCTTGCTTTCCTCCTGAGTCTGATGCTTGCAGTGCCTGGAGGAGCTTCCGACGGGGGGCAGGTGTTCGCGAAAGGCCAGCGTTTCAAGGCCGAGGTGGCCCGGACTGACATGGACCGCTCCCGGGGGCTCATGTACCGGCAGTCCCTGCCCAAGGATCGGTGCATGATCTTCATCTACGATGAGGACGGCTATCACGCCATCTGGATGAAGAACTGCCTCATCTCCCTGGACGTGGTCTGGATGCTGGCGGATGGGACCGTGGTGGAGATGGCGGAGAATGTGCCGCCCTGTTCTCCGGTGCTTGGCAATGACTGCCCCAATTACGGTGGGACCATCCCCTCACGCTTTTTTGTGGAGTTTGCCCCGGGCACGATCCGTCACCTGGGGCTGAAGAAGGGAGACCGCCTGGGCTGGGATCTCACGCTGGACAATGGCCAGGCTCTGGTGGGGGGCGCTCCTCCGGTCAAGGAAGCCGCCAAGGCCAAGGGGCGTCGGAAGTAGCCCTACCGTGCGTTCAGGATCAGCATGGCATCGCCGTAGCTGAAGAATCGGTAGCGCTCTCGGATGGCCTCGGCATAGGCCTCCTGGGCCAAATCCAGGCCAAGGATCGTGGAGACCAGAACGAAGAGGGTGCTCTCGGGAAGGTGGAAGTTGGTCAGGAGCAGGTCTGCGGTCTTCAAGCGGTATCCTGGGCGGATGAAGAGTCGGGTGGAGCCGCTCTGTTTGAGGCTCTCCCCGTCCCAGGCCGATTCCAGGGTCCGTAGGCTGGTGGTGCCCACCGCCAGGAGCGGGCGGCTCCGTTCCCGCAGCACAGGCTCCAGTGCCTGGGCTGTCGTATCCGGAATCTCGTAGCGTTCCTGGTGCATGACGTGCCCGTCCAGGTGTTCTGCCGTCATGGGGCGGAAGGTCCCGAGGCCTACATGGAGACGCACGGGCTCCCACAGGCAGTCCCGTCCCCGCAGCTGGCCGATCAGTTCATTGGTGAAGTGCAGACCTGCGGTGGGGGCGGCTACGGCCTCACCCTCCTCGGCCCGGAAGACCGTCTGGTAGCGGCCCTCGTCGTCTTCTCCCGCGATATGGGTGATGTAGGGGGGCAGGGGCAGGCGACCGATGCGATCCACCGCATCCCAGTCCAGGGGCACTCCTCCCTGGGCGACCCGGACCCGGCGCAACCCTTCCTCCAGGGTTTCCTCGATCTGGAGTTCGGCCAACGGCGCCCCACTCTGAGGGTCCACCACTTGGGCGGTCTTGCCTGGCTTGAGGCGGGAGCCTGGACGTACCATGGCTTCGAAGGTGCCGTCGGGAAGGGCACGCAGGAGAAGCGCCTCCCCTTCGCCACCCCCGGCCCGGCGCAGGAAGAGCCGTGCGTGGCGCACCTTCACATCGTTGGGGACGCAGAGGGTTCCACGTGGAACAAGGCCCGGGAGATCCCGGATGCTGGCATGTTCCAGGGTTCGGGACCGGGGATCTACCACCAGAAGCCTGGCCTGGTCTCGCTGGAGGGCAGGGCTCTGGGCGATGAGTTCTTCCGGAAGGTGGAAGAAGAAGTCGGAGCGCTTCATGTCAGTCCTGGAACTGCATCTTGCGGAGCCGGTCGTAGTCCCCTTGCAGGGCCAGGAGTTCGGCATGGGTACCCATCTCGGAGATCCGCCCATGCTTGAGGACGCAGATCCGGGTGGCCTTCTGGACCGTGGAGAGGCGATGGGCGATGACCAGGGTCGTGCGGTCCTGCATCAGGACCTCCAGCGCCTGCTGGACGGCGCGCTCACTTTCCGTGTCCAGGGCCGAGGTCGCCTCGTCCAGGATCAGGATGGGGGGGTCCTGGAGCAGGGCTCGGGCGATGGCGATGCGCTGGCGCTGGCCCCCACTGAGGGTGGAGCCCGTCTCGGCCAGGGGGGTGTCATAGCCACTGGGAAGGGCGGCGATGAAGTCGTGGGCGTGGGCCTTCTTGGCGGCCTCCTCCACGGCCTCGCGGCTGGTCTGGATCCCATAGGCGATGTTGTCGTGGATGGAGTCCATGAAAAGCAGGGTCTCCTGGGTGACGATGCCGATGCGACGCCGGAGCTCCCTTGCATCGAAGTCCAGGAGGTCGACGCCGTTCAGGGTCAGGCGGCCAGCCGTGGGATCGAAGAATCGGGGCACCAGATTGACCAGGGTGGTCTTTCCTCCGCCGCTGCCCCCCACCAGGGCCACTGTCTCGCCGCTTCGGACCTCCAGACTGATGCCCTTCAGCACCTCGTTCCGTCCGTTCTTGCCGTCATAGCTGAAGTGGACATCCTCGAAGCGGAGGACCTCGGGGTGGATTGGCACGGGCTTGGGGTCAGAGGCGATATGCATCCCAGGCTGGCGGTCCAGGATCGAGTAGACCCGGTCCAGGCTGGCCCGGGCGGCCTGGATCTCGTTGTTGAGCTTGGTCAGGCGCCGGACGGGATCGTAAAAGGCGTAGACGCTCATCAGGTAGGCCGCGAAACCCGTGCCTGACATCTGGCCGGACTCGATCATGCGGCCCACGTAGAGGATCAGGGCGGCGAGCATGAGGCCTGCCACAATCTCCATGATGGGGCTGGAAAGCGCTGCGATCCGGGCGCTTTTCATTCCGATTCGGTAGAGGTGGTGATTCTGGCGCCGGAAGCGCTCCACCTCGTATCCTTCCCGGGCGTACCCGATGACGACACGGACATTGCTGAAGACCTCCTTGATGCGCTGGAGGAGCATGGCCGAGGCTTCCTGGTTGCCGTGGTTCACCTTGCGGATGAGCTTGCTGAGGCGACGGACAGGCAAGATCACCAGCGGAGCGGCGATGAAGATCACCAGGGACAGCCTCCAGTTCATGTAGAGCACCACGATGAGCAGGCTGACGGCCTTGGTGCTTTCGCGGACGAGCTCGGCGAACTGGTTGGAGGCGATGCCCTGGACAGCCCCCACATCTCCAATGCACCGCTGGAGCAGTTCCCCCACGGGGTGTTTCTGGAAGAAGGAGGGCTCCTGGTCCAGCATGCGGCCGAAGAGCCGCTCCCGGAGGGCCTGGGTGGCCTTGATGCCGCACCGGATCATGATGATGGTGCCAGCGTAGATCAGGATCGCCTGACCGCAGAAGAGGGCCACGATCACGAAGGGGATGAAATACAGGTCCTTGTGGAAAGGGGAACCCGCCGGCAAGAACGATTGGAGCCAGAGCTTGCCCTGGGCGATCTTGAGAAAGGCCCCGGTGTCAGGGATCTGGGAGCTCACCCCGAGGGCTTCCAGGACGAACTTGAAGCTGGCCGTGAGGGCACCCTGGAGACCGCCTGCCATCATGAGCAGCACGGAGGCCAGGAAGATCCAGGGCACGAAGCGGAGCATGTGCTCCTTGAAAAAGCGGCGCAATGATTCCATTGAGGAGTGTCCTAGCAAAACTACAGGTTACTCCACCGTCCGGAAATCCGGTTTCACCTGACTCACACCGTGAGGATCAAGCGGGCAGGTGACGGAGGGTGGCAGGTAGGTGCGGGCTGGCCAGAAGGGCCTGCTGTTCGCTTTCCGAAAGGAGGCCCCAGATACGGATGGCGGCTTCCCTAGGGGTCTTCGGGTTCAGGAGGAGTTCGGACATGATCGCCGGGTGGGCCATGAGGATGGGGTGGCCGGCAATGCGTTCCAGGACGCTCCTCGGGGTCTGCTTGTTTCTGGCCAGGCGCAGGAGGATGCTGGGGTCGAGTTGGCGATCCACCACTACCAGCAGCAGGGAATCCTCGTCCTTCAGCACCTCCTGGGGGAGTTGGCGGATCAGTTCGCCTCCGGAACTCCTCAATGCCAGAATCCGCTCTTGGGTGCTCATGCTCTGGTAGATCTGGCGGAGGGCCTCCAGGGCCTCCTGCTTGACTTCCATATGGGGGAGGCGGGAATCCCTCAGGACCTCCAGCAGGGCCCTGGGCGTTTTCAGGCGCTGGAGGAGCAGGAGGGCCGTGCTCGCGGATAGGTGGATATTGTGGAGGAGGGCTTCCGCGATGGCAGGGTTCTCCTGCCAGATCCGGTGGGAAGCCAGACGTTCCGCCCGGATGACGTCCATGCCTGGGATGGCCGCCAGGATCTCCCGGGGTGAAAGTCCCGGGTTCTCCAGCACCACCAGGAACACCTGGGGATCGGGGTCCTTGAGGGAGGCGATGAGCTGATCAGGCTGGGTGGCCTGGTTGGCCATGAAGACCCGCTCCTCGAGGGAGGCCCATTTCCCCTCGCTGGCGGTGGGGCTCATCCCCGTGGCGGTGTGGGTCCGTCTTCGTTGGAGTCGGTCGTAGAAGATCTTCACGACCCGCAAAAGGTTGGGGGCGTTCCGCTTGGCCCAATAGGTGAGGTACTGGTACTCGGACTCTTCGATCTGACTGAAGAGGGAGACGATGCGGTGCAACTCCGCTCCGTTACGGGGACCCTGCCCCAGGAAGGCGATCAACTCCCGGGTCCGGAGGATATCCTTGGCCAGGGACACCGGGCATGCAGGGGAGGTGTAGATGGCCTCACGGACCTTCTCCCGGAAGTACCAGCGGGCCTCTCCGTAGACCTCCTCCATCAGGCTTGCGGAACGGCTCCGGGGGAGCGCATCGCACAGGATGTCCTCAGTCACCATGGGGTTGCGGAGGGCCGCCTGCCAGAGCTCCTCGGCCTCCTCCAGCAGGTAGTCCATCAGTTCTTCGGGGGCCAGGGTGCGCTCGGCCCGAGACAGGTGCTCCTCCCGGGAGATCCTGAGGGGCACTTTCTGGAAGGCTTCCGTTTCGGCCGGTGGGGTTGTGAGGGTCTCCCAATCCTGGTCGTCCGAGGGCAGGGGGGGGAGCTCCTGGGTCACCCCTGTGGCACTCACGGGGCGGGCCAGCTGCTTGAGCTGCTGCTTGACAATGGGCTTGAGTTCCGCCGGGAGCTGCTGGTACAGGGACTTGGCCCCTTCAGCGTACTCCTGGCGGTAGGCCAGGGGAGCCTTGTCGGCCTCCCTCATGAGGTCGAAGAGGGAGACCGCCATCTCAAGGTCACGGCGGATGGGCTCCGGGGTGGCCTCGTTCTGGGCAAGGGCATTCAGCACCGGTCCGTGGAGCAGCCAGTGGGGAGTCCGGGCGATGAGGGTCAGCAGGCGCGGCGAATTGAGGGAGCGGGCCAGGCCTTCGACCAGCGCGAGCTGCCCTTCGGAGGGCAGCTGGGGCCGGATGAGGGCGAGATTCCGGAAGTGGGAGCGCTCCTGCTCCGTGAACTGGTTCAGAAAGGGTGGTTCCTGCTCCAGCACGGGGTTGGCTCCTAGGCGCAGGGCTGGGTGCTATGGAGCACCAGTTGGGGGTTCCCCGCCACATTCCAGGCATCCAGCAGGACGCCTTGGAGCCCAGGGATGGAGGAGGCGATGTGGACGTGCTCTTCCGTCGCGACCGTCCCACTCATCAGGAGGGGGATCTTGGCGATCTCGGCGATCCGGCGGGCACTCTGGAAGTCTGGCTCCTGGCCGGCCTCCCCAGGGATATCGATGAAGAGGGCCCGCCGGATGCCCAGGTCCCTGATGCGCTGGGCTGCCTGCTCAAGGGTGACGTCGGGCCTTGCCCCCCCTCCCGATTCACGGAACTGGCCATGGAAGGCGGGCAGGGTTGCCGTCAGACGGCTCTGGAAACGGGCCACCAACTGCTCGGTCATGATGGGGGAGCGCTGGAGGATTGCGTTGACGAGGATCCAGGTGATGCCGTGGTCCAGATACAGCTGGGCCATGTCGGAGCTGCGGATGCCGCCGCCCACCTGGATACAGACCTTGCCGGCACTCTTGACGAAGCGGTGGGCCAGCTTGAGGATGAGCTCGCGGTTGTTACCCTTTCCGACTGCGGCATCCCGGTCGATGAAAGTCACGTGGGTGCAGCCCAGATCCAGGAGCTGCTCCACCATGTCCACGGGGGAAGTCTGCGCCGGGGGCTCGCCGATGAAGGGAACCGTCAGGCCGTTTTCGATTTGCAGGGTGGGAAAGACCTTCAAAGGGGCACCTTTTGATCACTCAAACCTATTAATTCTAGCCGATGCCGGGCATCCGTCACGGGGATTAGTGCAATTCCTCCCTAAGGAGCCTGAGGGCCTCCCGTGCGGCCCTGGTCTGGGCTGCCTTCAGGGTGGGAGCCTCCCCCTGGGCCTCGATTCCGGCAACCTGGACCCTCACCAGGAAGTTGGGAGCATGGTCTGGGCCAGACTTCTGGAGCAGTTCGTAGGTCGGCGGCGGGCATCCCCGGGAGGCGGCAGTCTCCTGAAGCGTCGTTTTTGAATCCCTCTCGGCCCAGATCCCTTCGAAGGCCTGGCGAACCGGAAGCTCAAAGTGGCGGGCAACCAGGGCACTGGCGGCTGGCAGGCCCTGTCGTCCCTGGCCCTCCTCGTCCAGGTACACCGCGGCGATCAGGGCTTCCATGGCATCCGCCATGGGCTTGCCCGGAATGGTGGTGCTGGCTCCCTTTTTGGGAGAGCGGGGACCCCGGGTCAGGTCCAAGCCAAGCTCCGTGGCCCAGGCTTTCAGCGATTCGGTACACACCAGCATGCCCCGGAGCTTGGACATGGAACCCTCTCTCCAGTCCGGATGGATGGCGAAGATGAGACTGGATACACAGAGTTGGAGGATGGCATCCCCAAGGAACTCCAATCGCTGGTTGTCATCGGCCAGACCGGCGGACGGGGGGGTGAGGGCTTGCACCAGCAGGGAGTGGTTGGCGAAGGCGTGCCCCAGCCGCTGTTCAAGATTTCCTTTCCGTCGCGCATGACCCATGTCTGTTCGCACTCCCAGAATCGAAGCATACCTGTAATGCGGGGACCTGCTTTCGAGTAACCTGGATTAAGGACGGGTCCAGATCCGTCGAATACTTAATATCGTGGGAAATATGACAGATCCGGATGCTTCGCAGATTCTCCCCATTCTGATGGGTTCCCTGCGCCAACAGGGCGCGGAGGGCGAGCTTGTCCTGGAGCAGAATGATGGCAATCGACACCTCTTCTGGGTCGGTGGTGAATTGGTCCATCTCCACAGTGATGCCGCCGGCGAGCAACTGGGGAACTATCTGCTGCGTCAGGGGGTGCTCGACTTTCCGGCCTTGAGTGAGCTCCTGGCCAACGAGGAGCAGGGGCGCCTGGGGGAGAAGGTGGTGTTGTGGGGGCTGATGTCCGCTCAGGAGCGAGACTTTCATCTCCAGGCACTGCAGGAGCAGGTGATGGTGCATGCCCTGGAGCACCCCATCATCCGCTCCAGCTGGATTGAGAAGTCCGTGGGGCAGGAACTGAGCCAGGATCTGAAGTTCCGGCTCAATCATCGCCAGTTCATCTGGGCCACCTTCCAGGAGGCTCATCACCTTGGAGATATCGACGACCTCCTCTCTGCCGAGAGGTCATGGTGCTGGCAGGCTCCCCCGGACCTGCTTTCCGGTCTTGGTGATCTTCCCCTGACCCCGAAGATGGCCTATGCCCTTTCTTTTCTCGGGCAGGAACCCATCAACTACCCCATGTTCCAGAGTCTGGGCGGGCTCGATGAGAGCGATGCGGCTCGTCTTCTGGTTTCTCTCTGGGCCCTGGGGGCCCTCTCCCTGGTCAAGGGTGAAATGCCCAAGGTGGTGAAACGCCAGTCGCTGCCGGAACCTGCTCCGGAGGCGACCCCTACCCCTTCGACACCCCTGCCCCTCCTGATGCCTCCGACGCCGACTCCCTTTCCGGAGCTCCAGCTGGATCTGGACCACGGATACCTTCCGGAGCTGGAACGGGCCGATCAGGATCCCGAACCCCGCCATATCGAACTGGATCAGCCTTCTGAGGAGGGGGAGGCGCCTGCCCTGAGGGCTCGGAAGCTTTTTCTCTTTGCCCGAAACCTTCTGGTTCAAGAGCGCTATGCCGAAGCCCTGAAGTCCTTGGAGCAATCTCTCCAGCTGGATCCGGAATCCGACCTGGCGTTTGACCCCTGGCTGACCCTTGGCAAACTGCGTCTCGCCAATCCCGCCTGGTCCACCCGAGCCATCGAGGCCTTCCAGCATGCCTCCCGCCTTCGCCCCGCTGCTGCGGAGCCCTGGGCGCTGATGGGGGATCTCTATCACCGGAAGGGCTTCAGGGCCAATGCCCAGGCATGCTTCCGGAAGGCCTTGGAGCTGGACCCCTCCACTCCGGTTCCCACTGAACTGGACCTCGGCATCGCCGAGACCGATCCCGGCACAAGCTCGATCCTGGGCCGCTTCAAGGCGATCCTCGCCCGGCCCGAAAAACGGTCCTAACCCTCGGAGCAATCCATGACCCAGCCCGATCCCCCCGTTCTGGACTCCAATACCCTGGATCAGCTTCTGGCCCTGGATGACGGTGGTCTCGGCCTCTTCCTGGAGATGTTCCAACTCTTCCAGGAGGATACCCCTGGGCGCATCGAGTCCATGGGCCCGCTGGTGGCGAATGGCGATATTGCCGAGCTGGCGGATGTCGCCCATGCGATCAAGGGAGCGGCCAGCACCATGGGAGCCATGAGGCTCAGGGTTGCTGCCGCGGCCGTGGAGGCGGCTGGGCGGAAGGGTGAATCAAACACCGATTTCCAGGGGATGCTGAAGCGGATCCATACAGAGTACGCGGAAGCCATCCAGGCGATGGATGACTTCCGGAAGTCCAGGGAAGGGTAGGGGCACCCCGGAACAGGCAAAAGAGAAATCAGGGTCCGTGGCTGAAGAGGCGCGGACCCTGATACTTATTCCTTGACGGCGCTTGTCAACTCCTTGCTGGCCTTCTTGAACTCCTGGATGCCCTTGCCCAGGGACTTCCCGAGTTCGGGGAGCTTCGACGGGCCGAAGAACAGGAGCAGAGCAGCGCCGATCAGGAGCAATTCAGTCATGCCAAGGTTCCCCATGGGGCACCTCCTTTATTGTTGGTTCATGGTGTTGAGAAGTCGAAGGCGTGGCAGGTCGCGCAGAAGTTTTCGCTCTTCGTGTGTTGATGGTGGCAGAGGTTGCAGTCCTCCTGGTAGCCGTGGGGGCTTTCGTGAGGGTTCTGGGGCTTCAGTTTGGAGGTCTTTTCCGTCAGGGCTTTCTGTTCGTGGCAGGAGACGCACTTGGCTTTGTCGACGGCCTCTGGCTTGCCCTTACCGTGACACTGGGTGCAGGTGACTCCCTTCATCTGGTGGGCGTGCATGAGGGGCAGCTTACCCACCAGGGAGGTCTTGGACCCCTTCTCGTGACAGCCCTGGCAGTCGGCTAGGCTCAGGCCCTTGGTATCCGTATGGTCCTTGGGAAGGACTGGCTTGTCGCTGTGGCAGGCTTTGCACTGGCCCGGCTTGGCAGTGGCCAGTCGCTTGGGCGCGGCCAACAGACAGGCGCCGACCATCAGTGCGCAGGCCAGGGATACGAGCTTGTTGGCGATGCTTGGGAACTTCATCAGATGACCCTTCGTGATCTGGCTTCACCCTGGGGAGGGACCGGGAGGGTGGCCCTGGGGACCCTCCCGATCTGTGTCACGTGGAGGCATCAGCCCCAGGGCTTCTCCTTTGCGGCGTTCTGACCGGCAACCCGGCCCATCACGATGCAGTCCGTGATGGCGCAGCTGCCGAGGCGGACAGCGCCGTGGACGCCGCCGGTGGACTCCCCAGCTGCATAGAGGCTGGGGATCGGCTTGTCGGTGCTGACGTCCATGGCCTGGGCAGCGGTATTGGTATAGATGCCGCCCATGCAATGGTGGACCTTGGGAAGCAGGCGGGATACGTAATAGGGGGCGGTCTCGACGGGCTTGACCTCCTTGGGGAGGGTCACGCTGTTCTTGACGTCATCCCGAACACCCTCACGGATGTTCTTGTTGTACTTGGCGATGGTCTCCTTGAATGCATCCAGGGGCATGCTATAGGCGGAGGCGACGTCTTCCAGGGTGTCATATTTCTTGACCACGCCACGCTGGATGAGCTTGTCCATGATGCCCTTGGTCAGGCGGGATACACCGTAGGAATCGGCAAAGGCGATGCAATTCTCGCCCTTGTTCATGAGCATCATGATGGCGTCCGCACGGACCTTCCGGTTGGCCAGCTCATCGACGAAGCGCTTGCCTGTCTTGGCGTTGAGCCAGAGGCCATACATGGCAGCGGCCTCCTGGGCGAAGTGGGGGGCCAGACCGAAGCCTTTCTCGTCTGGGCTCGCCCAGGGGCCCACCTGGATCCAGTCGCCCTGGATCAGGTTGCACCCGATCCGTGAGGCCTCGCGCCACATCTCGGAGGTGGCGCCGGGCTGGTTGGTGGATTCGAACTTGGCGGTCAGCTTGGGATCCTGGATCATGCGATAGGCCACGTCCTGGCTGAATCCGCCGTGGGCCAGCACCACGGCCCTGCGGGCCTTGATGTTCTTGACCTTGCCGCTGTCGGCCTTGGGGAAGGCGTAGCCTTCGCGGACCTGGACGCCCTTCACGCGGCCATCCTTGTCCCGATAGATCTTGGTGACGAGAGTCTGGGTGCGGGGCTCGACGCCCAGGCTCTTGAGCTTCGCCAACTCCGGGAGCACAAGACCCGCCCCGCTGGAATTGGGCAGCTTGATGCTGCGCTGGACGGTGTGCCCGCCCTCCTGCACCATCTCACCCTCCTGGAACTTCATGCCCAGCTCGTTCACGGTCCAGTCGAAGGCTTCCACCGACTTTTCGCAGATCAGCTTCACGAGGTCAGGGTGGTTGAGTCCCAGGCCCGCCTTGATCATGTCCTGGGCCATGAGCTCGGGGGAGTCTTTGATGCCCATCTTGGCCTGAAGGGGAGAACCGGCCACGGCGAAGATTCCGCCGTTGATAATGGAATTGCCACCGGCGGTTTTCATCTTTTCCAGGACGGCCACGGAGGATCCGGCCTTCTTGGCTTCGATGGCGGCAGCCAGGGCGGCGAATCCGCTGCCTACCACCACCACGTCAAAGGTTTCGTCCCACTTGCGCGGCAAGGCATCCTGGTCGGTGGCCTTCCCAGGGGCGGCGTTCAGCACGCCTTGGGACAGGACTGCGCCGCCGAGGATTGCTGCGCCGCTGGTCCCCAGGAATCCTCTGCGGGTCAGGCCGGTCTTCTTCTCACTCACGGTATACCTCCATGAATCAAGAGACTGATTGGGTTTGGACCCCCAGCATCTTCCAAAGGGGAAGAACAGGCAATGAAATATCAGGATTAAAATCCCGAATCACCATTTAACCGGGCTTGAAATGGCACGGAGTCCGGCTGCGGCGAGTTTATGGTGGTACTGCTTTAACCGGGCCGAACGATTCACGGCCCTGGCGGGGGCCAGGGCCGTGAACACTCAGGGCATCAGGTGTTTCCGCTGGCTCACTTCCCGCGGTTGGTGGAGCGGGCGTGGCTCAGGGTGCTCCGGACAGGCTTGGTGCTGGCCTTCACCTTGGGCATGGGCGCCTTGGTCTCCATGCGGGCTCCAGGCTGGCGGTTCTCGGCTTCGCCAGGCTTGTGCTCGCTCAAGGTTTTCAGAAGGTTGGGGACAAGGGGGGATTTGGGGTTCGACATGCTTCCATCGTACTCCCTCGGAGAGGCATTCTTCAGCCTTTTCTCGACAAGCGGATCCCTTCATTCTCAATCGTTATCTGCCTGTTTTTGTACAGGGATCCCAGGGCCAGCTTGAAGGCCTTCTTGCTGACCCCGAAGAGATCGTAGATCGCCTTGGGGTCGCTCTTGTCGGTCACCGCCAGAAAGCCTCCGCGGCGCTCCAGGGCCTTGAGGATCTCCTGGGCGATGGGATCAGCCTTCGCGTGACCCGGGGGCATCAGGGAGATGTTCAGCTTGTGGTCCGGGCGGAGGGCCTTGATGTAGCCCTCGCGGGCATCCCCCCGGCGCAGGGTTCCGAAGATCTCGTTGCTGTGGATCAGGCCCCAGTGGCGATGGTTGACGACCACCCGCATGCCCAGATCCGTGGGGTCGGACACCAGGAGGCTGACCTTCTCACCGGGCCAGAAGCCGTCGGCCTCGTCGGTCAGGAAATCGTTCAGTCGGGCCGAGGCGGCCTCCCGCCCATCCTGATCCTGGATAAGCATGACCAGGATCTTCTTCCCTTCCACGATCAGGTGCTTCTGGTCCCGTCGGACCTCGCGCCAGGACAGCAGCAGATCCTTGGGCAGGCCCCAGTCAAGGAAGGCTCCTGCGTCCTTCACCGCTACGATCTTCAAGTAGGCCACCTCGCCCACCTGGGCCTTCGGGAGTCGCGTGGTGGCGACCAGGCAGTCCGCCGCGTCGTGATAGACGAATACCTTCAAGAGCTGGCCAGGCTCGGTACCTGCTGGGACTTGCCCGGAGGGCAGAGGAATCTCACCCAGTTCGCCACCGTCCAACATGGCCCCCTGCGCGGAGATGCGGAGGAGGGTCAGATCATTCACAATGCCGGGGGTCGCCATGGGATTCCAAAACCCTAGGATATAGCGAAGCCCCCTTCCTTGGCCTTGCGAGGCTAGAGGAATTCTTTCATGGCCTCAACGAGGGCTTCTGCTGTGATGGGTTTGTTGAGGATCCGCTTGACGCCAAACTTCAGGAAGTTTCTTTCGAGTTCAGGATCCCGCAGGGCTGTGAGGATCAATACCGGAATTTTGGGATTCGCCTTGGACACCATCTTGGCCACGGAAAGCCCATTCATGCCGGGCATCTGGTAGTCGCTCAGCACCAGATCCGGTGTGCTGGCGGTGATACGATCCGGGATCTCCATGGGGGAAAGGGGCAGCCAGTCCTCCACCTCGAAACCGGCCTCCTCCAGGTACTGGCGGAGGATTCTTCTCATGAAGCGGCTGTCATCGATGACGAGGATCTTGGGCACGGGATCTTCCATTCCTGTTGGAAGGATAGCTCAGAGTGAGTCGGGTGCTGTCAATGTGTTGCGCATTGCACCCTGGGGCTTCGTTTCCCGGAAGATCCAGAGAACTTCTCCTTTCGCCCGGTGGCCCTTGGCTGTCAAATCGAATCGACCCGTTCATCCGAGGTGCACCCATGCGTGTACAGACCATTCGAAGGACTCTTCTAGGCCTATTGTCTGTCTTTCTGCTGGGAGCTTCCGTTCCCGGGAATGCCCGAACCGGGAGGGACCCGGCGGAAACGCTCTGGGAGAACGCGGAAAAGGCCATGGAGTCGAAACGCTATGCCGAAGCTCTACGCCTCTACGAGCGCTCAATGGCCTTGTGCAAGGCGGACGAACTGGATTGCCAGTCCTCCAACTACAACGGAATGGCCCGGGCATACGAGGGGCTCGGCGATGATCTCAAGGCGCGCCGATGCTACGAGGCATCCCTCAGGATCAACCGAAGGCGTCGAAGTGAACCGGACATCGCCATCGATCTGATCAGCCTGGGATCCGTGCTCTACATGACCTTCGATGAACACGCCCAGGCCCTGCCCCTGTTTGAGGAGTGCCTTGGCATCTACCGCAAGCTGGGGCAGCGAGGGGAAGTGGCGCTGACCCTCTCCCACCTTGGAGCGGTCAAGACCGCCCTGGGGCGCTACCCGGAAGCCATCCGTGACCTGGAGGAATCGCTCTCCATCAACCGTTCGCTGCGCAATGAGACGGGCATTGCCACGGTGCTGGCCCACCTGGGGGATGCCAGCAATCGTTCTGGGGACTATCCGAAAGCTGGCGCTCATTACGAGGAAGCCCTCTCGGGCCTGCGCAGCCAGAACCGCCTCAAGGAGTTAGCCGCGGTACTGAACAGGAAGGGCTTGAACGATCTGGACCAGCACCGCATCGGTTCGGCCATGACGAGCTTTGAAGAAGCCCTTCGGCTCGGACGGCAACTGGGAGACCAGCTGGTGTGCGCCAATGCCCTTCTCAATCAGGGCGTGCTTCAGTTTGGCCAGGGGCAGTACGAGAAGGCTCGGGGTTGCGACGAACAAGCCCTTGCCTTGTGCCAGCAACTCCAGAAGAAATCCGTCATCGCCATCGCGTTCAACAACCTGGGGCAGGTTCACGATGCCATGGGGAGGCATGACCAGGCGATTGCGCAGTACCAGGCGGCACTCTCGCTGAACCGCGAGCTGGGTTACCGTGCTGAGATCGCCGTGAACCTCAACAACATCGCCATGGTGTACCACGCCATGAAGCGCTTCGATGAGGCCATTCCCTGGCTCCAGCAGGCCCTGGATGCTGAGCGCCAGCTCGGCAATCCCGTTTCAGTGGCCCGGGCGCTCAGCAATATCGGAGTTGCCTACCTCTTCAGCGGCGATTTCGCCAAGGCGGAAGCGTGCTTCCTGGAACGGAAGGCTCTCCAGGGGAGGATGCGGGGGGTGAAACTGCGCAACCCAGGCCTAGCGGAACTCTATCTCCTCACGGGAAGGCCCCGGCAGGCTTTGGATCTCCTGGAGTCGGAGCCTGCAGGCGCCTTTGCGAGCGAGCCCGCTGTGGCGGAGTACCATATGCAGCTGGGCCGGGCACAGGCTGGCCTTGGACAACTCGCCCCGGCCTCCGAAAACTTGCTCAAGGCCTATACCATCCTGGAGGAGATCCGTTCTGCCACGGTCGATCGGAACGGCTTCCTTTCCGCAGGGGCCGCCGGAGGTCGCTTCCGAACCTATCGCGCCCTCTCGTCGGTGCTGGCGGAACGGGCGCTGAAGGGTGAGGCCATGGATCCCGCCTTCCGCCCCTACGGGGACTCCTTGGCAGCGGCCGCCTTCTTCTTCTCGGAATCCACCAAGGCCCGCTCCCTGATCGAGAACCTTGCCGAAAAGGGGCGCACGGCGGCCATGGGCTCCATCCTGCCTTCGGGTCTTAAGCGCGAGGAGGAGCGCCTTCGCAGCCGCATGGCGGCGCTGGAGGTCGGACGGGACAGGAGCGCAAAGGAGGGAAGTTCCGCCTATGCCCGCAACAGCGAACAGCGCGCGGACCTGGCCCGGGAGCTGGATGCTTTCGTGGCGCGCCTGCGCAGGGATCAGCCGGTCTACGCTGCCATCAACTATCCGCGGCCGGTTCCCGCAGCGGAGCTGCCCCTGGCTGCGAACGAGTTGCTGCTCGCCTATTCCCTGGGGGAGAGATCATCGCACCTCTTCGCAATTCGACGGGGCGGCGTCGAGCGGGTCTTCTGTGTGCCTGTGTCTCGGGGTGATTTGGAAGAGAAGGTGAGAACCTTTCTTGCACCGCTGGCCAACCGGAAACCCACCGATTTCTCCTCGCAGCGTGGGCAGGAGCTTTTCCGCCTGCTCCTGGCGGACGGGCTTGCGCTCGCCCGCCCAGAGGACCGGATCGTGATCGTTCCCGATGGCATCCTTGGCACGCTTCCATACGAGATTCTTGTCACCCGCAGGGGGACGAATCCCGAGGACAGCGGGTACGTGGGTGAGAGCCGGACCTTCTCCTATTACCAGTCTGCATCCCTCCTGTCCCTGAAGCGGACGCTGCCCGCAGGCAGGGCCCCAAGGCCCCTTTTCGCCCTGGGGAATCCGGATTTCTCCACCAACGCCTCCGCGGGGGGCTTCCGTGGCATTGCCGTGGGACCCGTTCCGGGGGGGGCCTCCATGGTGGTTCCCTCCTCGGCGGGCTCCACCCCTCAGATCGAATTCCCCCAACTTCCTGAAACCGAGGTGGAAGTCCGGTCCATCGCCGCTCTCATGAATGTTCCCGTGCAGGCTCCGGACATCCTTCTGGGGCGGGGAGCTTCGGAGGCAGAGCTCAGGAAGGCCCCCCTCGGCGAGTACCGCATCCTCCACTGGGCCACCCACGCCGCCCTGGCGGGCATGATCCAGGACATCAACGAGCCCTTCCTTCTCCTCAGCCAGTACGGCAAGACCCGGGAGAACGATGGCTTCTTCACGCTGAGCGAGGTGCTCGACCTGAAGCTGAATGCAGATATGGTCGTGCTTTCCGCCTGCGTGACCGGGCTGGGCAGGAATGTTGAAGGAGAGGGGGTGGCCAACTTCGCCCGCGCCTTCCAGGCGGCAGGGGCCAGGCGCGTGGTCGTGAGCCTTTGGGAAGTCGCCTCGGAGCCCACGGTGGAGTTTGCGACCCTCATCTATTCCGGTCTGAAAGCGGGGAAGGGCTACTCCGAATCCCTGAAGGCCGCCCAGATCGCCATGCGAAAGAAATACCCGAACCCCTACTACTGGGGCGTCTTCATCCTGCATGGAGAGCTGTGAAAGGCTGCCCCTTGTTCCGAGGCACTGCAATCATTATCGCGGCCAGGGTCAGACTTCTGTCCCTTCCGACAGGATCTCCAGTACTTGGCTATACGCGAAAAGACGGTTCCGTTGCGGGGCCTCGATCTGGGGCGGCTGAAGGGACTCGAACCCTCGACACCTGGAATCACAAGAAAGGCCTCGAAGCCCGAAGAATAAGTGCTGGCGGGGGCCGCAGGGTAGCCTTTGGAGGCCACACCACAACTGGCTATAAAACACCAAAAGATACAAATATTGTTACTCAATGTATATCTATAGACGGAGAAGCGAACCATCGAGTGGCCTGGATCAGGCCCAACCTGGTAAACCATGAGGTTAAGCGTTCCCGTTACCCTTGTCTTTCCTCAGGTTCCTCCGTATCCCTGAAGATCTCCTCCCGGATGATCCGCTCGGTGGCTTCGTTGAGATAGGCTCCCAGGGCTTCTGCCAGCTGGGTGAACTCGGGCCACAGGACGTCGTTGGCGAAGGTGGGGACAACCCTCAGCATCACGGTTGTCCGACGCTGACCATGCTTGCGGTAGGGCTTGAGCCCATAGCGGCGGCAGAGGGCCAGGAAGAGTTTGAGGTTCCACCCGTCGCCAAGGGTGAAGCGCATCTCGACTGGGCGCTCCTGATCTTCCAGGCCACGCAGCTTGACCTGAATGCGTTCCCTGGCCGCCTGGGCGGCGTCCCGCTCCCCGGCGGTGGCAGCCCCGGCGAAAAGGGCCTCAATCTTCCTCAGTTTCTCCTTCAGCTCGGCTTCGGTGGTCATGGGGCTCCGGGACTCGCTTCAATCATATGGGGTGGGAGGCAGGTGCCTGAATTGGGATATCCGAAATTCTGGATTCTAGAATGTTGAACGAAAATCAAATTCACATGACCTCGCACGACTTCTTCGTTGGTGGGCCCCTCACCAGGGCTCCTAGTCACAGATCCCGGCGCAGACCTCCTTCATGCTCAGGAACGCCACAAATGCCCCGCCTTGCTTGGCGCCCCAGGGTTAGACTTCTGTCCCTTCGGATAGGATCTGCAGCACTTGGCTATACGCGAACAGCCGGTTCCGTTGGCCCCCGGTGATCTCTTGGACGATCCCAATCTGGGTCAGGGTCTTCAGGGCCTTGTTGATGGTGGCGGCTGAGAGGTTTTCCGCCTCACCGATGGTAGAGGCGGAGGCGATGGGCCGCCCCTGCAGGTAGTGGTGGACCTGCAGGACGGAGCCAGCGATCTTGCCGTGCGCCTGGATTCGCTTTCTGTCTTCGGAGAAGAGCTGTAGGAGCCGCTGAGCGGTCATGACAGCGCTATCGGAGGTTTCGGTGACGCCCTGGAAGAAGAAGTCCAGCCACGCCTCCCAGTCTCCCTCGATGCGGACCTTCTGCAGCAGCTCGTAGTAGGTCTCTCTGTGCTGCTTCAGGAAGAGGCTGAGGTAGAGCAGGGGCTCGCGAAGCACTCCTTCCACACTGAGGAGCAGGGTGACGAGCAGGCGTCCCACACGGCCATTGCCGTCCAGGAATGGGTGCAAAGTTTCGAACTGCACGTGTGCGAGAGCCGCGCGGGTCAGGGGATCTGCGATGACGGCGTCTCCGTGCAGGAAGGTCTCCCAGGTCCTTAGGCACTCGGCGAGTTCCTCGTGGGGAGGGGGAACGAACTTCGCGTTCCCTGGTCGGCTCCCACCGATCCAGTTCTGGCTCGTCCTGAATTCCCCTGGTTGCTTCCCACTGCCTCGGCCTGTGGTGAGAAGCACCTCGTGGATCTCACGGATGAGACGCAGGCAGAGGGGGAAGCCCTCTTTGAGTCGCTTCAACCCGTGGTTCAGGGCCGCGACGTAGTTGGACACCTCCACCACATCATCGAGGGGGACCCCCGGGGCGTGCTGGTTCTCGTAGGCGAGGAGGTCCGAGAGGGAGGACTGCGTCCCCTCGATCTGGCTGGAGAGCACGGCCTCCTTGCGAACATAACTGTAGAGGAACAGGGCGGGGTCCGGTAGCAGGGCTGTGACCCCGTCCAAGCGACCGAGGGCTAAGGCCGCCCGCTGCTGGGCGGCAAGCAGGCCAGGTGTCCATTGGATGGGAGGGGTTGGCGGCAGGGGGTTCGGGACGAAGGTCCGGACGGGCTCACCCTGAGTCGTATGCACGACGTAGCGACCTGTGACGTCCCGCTTCATTCCTCCCTCCAAAAGTAAAACAAGGATGAGCCTTATTTTAGAAAAGTGCAAATATCTAAAACAATACTTCGCCCTGTTTCACATCCGAAAAGGGTGGAGTGGGTGATGAGGGCTCACATTGATTGCCCGTCATCGCCTGGCCGGAGGGTGACCAAAGAACAGGGTCAGAAATCCCACACCACACATACACCGCAACCACCGGAACCCAGTGGCCAAACAAAGGACTTACGAGCACCCAAAAACCCCGGCTCCTCCCGATATCAAAAAGCCCCGAAAGCATGTGCTTTCAGGGCCTCGATCTGGGGCGGCTGAAGGGACTCGAACCCTCGACACCTGGAATCACAATCCAGTGCTCTAACCAACTGAACTACAGCCGCCGTAGAGCTCATCAGCTTAGCGTGGATTCCGGGAACTGACCAGTGGAAACCTTTTGCAGGGTGGCATCATGTCAAGAAGGTCCGGTAATCCGGTCATTTCACAGAGGGACGTATGAAGCAGCAGGTCAAACAGGTCATCGGCCTTTCGTTCTTCGCATCGGCATGTATGGCAGTGGGCATGGGGCTCAGCCACGGTTGGGTGGCCCAGGCCCAGGAGGAAAAGCCCATTGCCGTGAGCGCGAGAGGCCTGGAGAGCATGCCCCCCATTGCGGAAGTGGCGGAAAAGCTCAATCCGGCGGTCGTGGCCATCACCAACACCAGCATCATCAAGGGACAGGCCCAGGGAAGCAGCCCCTTTGCCCAGGAGTCCCCCTTTGACTGGTTCTTCGGCCCCAACCAGCGTCGACGCAGCCCGGGTTCTGACGAGGAACAGCGGGTCCAGGGGGGCGGCTCCGGTGTGATCATCTCGTCGGATGGCGAGATCCTGACGAACCACCACGTCATTGAGGGCATCCGGGGGGGGGAGGCCAGGATCGAGGTCAAGACCGCTGATGGCCATTCGTATCCCGCGACCGTTCTCGGCAAGGACAAGGAGCTGGATATCGCGCTGGTAAAGATCGACGCCCACCACCTGCCCTTCGCGGAGCTGGGGGATTCCGACGCTGCCCGCATCGGGGAGTGGGTGGTTGCCATCGGCAATCCCCTCGGTCTTGACCACACCGTGACCCAGGGCATCATCTCAGCCAAAGGCCGCAGTGGGCGCATGCTCGGCGGGGGGAGCGGCCTGGAATCCTTTATCCAGACCGATGCCGCCATCAATCGGGGCAATTCCGGAGGGCCCCTGCTGAACCTCAAGGGTCAGGTGGTGGGCATCAACACTGCCATCAGAACCGATGGGCAGAACATCGGTTTCGCCGTGCCCATCAATATGGTCAAGCGGATCATAAAGGATCTGCGCGCTGGCAAGCCCGTCAGCCGGGGCTACCTGGGCGTTACCCCCCAGGAGCTGGACCGGGCCTTCCAGGAGAGTCTCGGGGTCAGGGAAGGCGTGGTGGTCGGTGATGTCCAGCGGGGGCAGGCTGCGGACAAAGCCACGGTCCAGCGGCTGGACGTCATCACTACGGTGGATGGCCAGAAGGTCAAGAGCCCCGACGACCTGATCTCCGCCATTGCGGGGCGCCGTGCCGGTGAAACGGTGAAGCTTGGCATCATCCGGGACGGAAAGTTCAGAGAACTCTCGGTGGTGCTCGGGGACCGCAAGAGCCTCAGCGGTAATGGCGGCAGCGACGGGGAGGGAGCCGAGGAGTCCGCGCCCCAATCCGGAGAGTCCGATGGACGCAGCGTGAATCTGGAGAAGACTTACGGATTCAAGGCAGAAGCCCTCACCCCCGCCAACCGTCACCAGTTTGGCGTCGAGGATGACCGCAAGGGTGTGGTGGTGACCTATGTGAGCCCCCGCTCCCCGGCGGCCGATCTGCGGGGATTCGGGCCAGGCATCATCATCGCCGCGGTGGGGACCAGGAATGTCGAAGGGGTGAAGGATTTCCAGGCCGAGGTCAAGAAGGCCAATGGGCGCCCCCTCCTCCTGCTATTGCGCAATCCAAGGGGGGCTGGACAGACCACGGTGGCTGTGCCCCCACGGTAGTTTCCCCGTTCTTTCGCCGCCGGGCCACCAGCCCGGCGGTTTTCTTTGCATCCACCTGGAGCCTCCGGGCGACGCTTCGTATAGACTGGTAGCCTCTTACCAAGGATCAATCATGGGTCAGCGCCTCCTCGTCGTCGACAATGACAGGGCATTCCTGGATGAACACAAGGCTGCTCTGGAGGCAGCCTTCGAGGTCGAGTACCTGGCGGCCACCGATGGAGCCATGCCTCGCCTCGAACGCGGAGGCATCGCAGCGGTGCTCATCTGCGTGGAGGTCTCCGAGAACAAGGGTTACGCGCTCTGTTCGGCCATCCGGCGCAGCCCGGCGCTCCAGGATCTCAAGATCATGCTTATCAGCGCCAAGGCCACCGAGGAGGAATACGCCCGCCACCAAAGCCTCAAGGGCCGCGCGGACGTCTACCTCCACAAACCCATGGAATCCGAGGCTCTGGTGGCCAGCCTGAGCCCCTTTGTGCCTGTCCGGGCCGGGGAGCCCGATGATCTGCTGGGCGATCTGGATGGGGCCGACCTGGGTGATGAGTGGCTGGAAAGTCTCAAGTCCGAACTGGAGGTCGATTTCGCCCCCGTCTCCGAGCCCGCTCAAGAACTGGAGCCCGCTACCACCCGCATCCTTCCCGATGCCGCCCTGGAGCATCGGATCCTGGAGCTTGAGGCGCTGGTGAGGGAGCGGGATGCCCTCCTGGAGGCGAGGGCTCCGGAGTTGGCAGAACCCAACGGGGATTCCGGGGATCTGGACCGTCTCCAGTTCCTGGAGGGAGCCCATGCCGCCGCCGAAGAGGAATTGGCCCGGGTGCGGGAGAGCTTGGCCCTCAGCCAGGAGCGGCTCCAGGCCCTGGAGTCCCAGGCCGCACCCGGCGGCGGTACCGAGGAACAGGACCGGGAGTTGAGACTCCTGAGACAGGATGTGGCCGGGCTTGAGGGCACCCTGCGGGGGCAACGCCGGGAGTTGGCGGAGCAGGCCATGCGCCTCCAGGACCTGGAAAAGGAGGCCGAGGACCTGCGAATCCGTGCCGCTACTGCGGAGAACCAGGTCGGGGAGCTGGAAGCCAGCCAGAGCAGCCTGAGGGAGGAAGCCGAGGGCGTCCAGCGCGAATTCGAATCCGTCCGCGCTCAGCTCCTGGCGAAGGAGCAACTGGTGGCCCAGGCCGAGACTCGCTGCGACGAGATGGAGGTCAGGGGCGCCGAACTCCAGGCCACCCTGGAACAGGCCGAGGCCGAGCGGGAGGTCTTCCGCACGGACCTGGACGCCTGCCAGACACGGCTCGCCCAGGCGGAGACAGAACTGGCCGAGAAATCCACTCTGGCCCTCCGGCAGGAGCAGGAACTGGTCGCCCTCGGTGAGCAGTTCGAGGCCGCCCGGTCCACCCGGGATCGCCAGGCCGAGGAGCTGGGGGAACTCCGGATGAACCTCGAAGCCCTTGAGCTGGGACTCCTGGCCCGCCAGGCGGAGCTGGAAAGCCTCGCCTCCGAGCGTGAACAGGCCCAGTCCAGGTGCGCCGACCTTGAACAGCAGCTCCAGGTCCGTCAGGTGGAACTGGGCAGCCTCGCTTCCGAGCGGGATCAGGCACGGGCGCGCTGCGTCGAATTGGAGCAGCGCCTGGCCCGTGAGGCCCAGGATTGTGAAACCCAGCGGATGGAACTCCTGGCTGGCATCGACGAGCGGGAGACAGCCCTCTCCCGGATGAAGACCACGCTGCAGGAACTGGAAGCCCACGCCCAGGGTCTGGGCAAGGAGAAGCAGGAGCTGGAGGGGCATCTCAACGAACGCACGGCCAGGTTGGACTCCCTCACCAATGTCATCTCCGATCTTGAGGCGGGGATTCGCAGGGCCACGGATCTGACCCGACCCTTCTGATGGATCTTTTCACCCTCATTGCCACCCTCCTGCTGATCCTGGCCACTGCCTTCTTTGTGCTGGCGGAGTTCTCGGCGGTGAGGGTGCGTTCAACCCAGCTGGAGGCACTGCTTCCGGATGAGCCCAGGGCGGCCCAGGCCCTTGATGTCCATCAGCATCTCGATCTTCACCTCTCCAGCATTCAGGTGGCCATCACCCTCCTGACCATTACCCTCGGTGCGGTGGGCGAAGGGGTCTTCATCGAGGGCTTCCGGACCCTTTTCCACCGCCTTCCCTGGCCCCACCTCGGGGTGCTGCTGGGGTCGGTCCTGGGGCTCCTGGTGATCACGCTTCTCCAGGTCGTCCTGGCGGAACTCCTCCCCCGCAGCTTTGCCCTGCGGGCCACCACGGTCTGGGCCCTCCGGACCGCCCGGCCCCTCCTCTACTGGTCCCGGCTCATCCGCCCGGTGACCTGGGTCCTGGTGCACCTCACCCGCTTCACGGAGCGTCTCATGGGGGTCGCCCCGGAAGAGGTCCATGCGGAGGAGCACGCCCCCACGGAGGAGGAGTTCCGGCACATGCTCATCAAGAGTCAGGCCCAGGGGAGTCTGGAGCTGAGCCGCAAGGAACTCATCGAGAACGTCTTCAACTTCTCGAAGCGCAGCATCAAGGAGGTCGCCATCCCTCGGGCCCAGGTGGTCTTCTTCGACCTCCACCGCCCCCAGTCCGAGAACCTCCATCTGGCCCGCCTCTCACCCCATACGCGCATCCCCCTGGTGGACGGCGACCTGGACCATGTCGTCGGGGTCATCCACCTCAAGGAGCTGCTCTGGGCCCTGAACGACCAGGGGGATCGCATGGATCTGCGCTCCCTGGCCCGTCCTGCCTTCTTTGTCCCCGAGATGCGCCTCATCCAGGACCTGTTGCTGGACTTCCAGAAGGAGAAGCAGCATCTGGCTCTGGTGGTGAACGAGCACGGTGGCATCGATGGCATCGTGACCCTGGAGGACGTGCTGGAGGAGCTTGTGGGCGAGATCCAGGACGAGTTCGACCGGGAGGTCATCAACCTGAAGCAGACCCGGGGTGGCGCCTGGGTGGCCCAGGGCAACGTCACCCTGGAGCAACTGGAGGATCACCTGGACCTGAAGATCGAGGTGGAGGCCGGGAGTGTCAGCCTGGGAGGCTACTTCCAGGAGGAACTGGGGCGGATCCTCAAGGTGGGGGACGAACTGAAGATCCAGGACTGGCGGGTGCGGGTTCTGGAGATGCGTGGCATGGCTCCCCGGAAGTTCCTGCTCCGCCCCCCCGACAGCGCCCTGCACACGGAAGACCCCTCGGAGGAGGGGGATTGAACCGCCTGGACGCCTTCATCCTGGCCGCAGGGCTGGGCACGCGCATGGGACCCCTCTCCCGGGTCCTTCCCAAGCCCGCGTGGCCCCTTCGGGACAGGCCCCTCCTCCTCTGGGGAGCCGACGCCTTCCACAGGGCTGGTCTGGCCCACGTCGGCTGCAACACCCATCACCTGTCGGAACGCCTGCGGGAGGCCGTGGCCGGAGAACTTGAAGTATTTGAGGAACCCGAACTCCTGGGCAGTGCCGGGGGCCTCCTGCATGCCCGCGGGCGTTGCGCCGACCCCCTGGCGGTTTGGAACGGTGATGCCATCGCTGAGGTGCCCTGGGCAGCCTTCATCGCTGAACATCGGAGGCGGGGGGCCGAGCTCAGCTGGCTCCTGGTGCCCCATCCCGGCGGTCCCTGGAATCCCGTCTGGCTGGGTGAGGACGGGCGCATCCTTCCCAAGGGGCAGACGGGTCTGGGACCCTACCACTTCACGGGGGCCAGCCTGTGGGGGCAGGGGGTCCTGGCCCTGCTTCCCAAGGGGCCCTCGGATACCAAGGTCGATGTCCTTCCCCACCTTCGCCATCACGCGGGCATCGTCGTGGAACCCTTCCCATGGATCGAGGTGGGCACGCCGGACCAGCTCATCGAGGCCGCGGCCCGTCTGGCCCCGGAAGGGGAGGGAAGGATGCCTGGGTGCTACCTCCATCCCACCGCCTCCGCAGAGGCCCGTCTGGAACGGTGCATCCTGGGGCCCGAGGTCCACCTCGGCCCCGAGGTGGAGGATCGGGATGCCCTCTGGTTCTTCGAAGAGGGACACTTGGAGCGCTTGCCGCTATAGACTGGTTCCATGGATCCGAGACTGCAGGACGCCCTTGATCGCTGGGATTGCCGCGACCCCCAGGCCCTCGCCGGAGACGCCGGGGCCCGCCAGTATTTCCGGGTGCGGCACCCCCACCTGGGCACAGCCCTGGTGGTGCTCTATCCCCCGGCCCCGGAACCCGGTCGCGCCGACGACGCCTATTACGATTTCCGGGCCCTCCAGGCCTATCTGGATCCCGTGATCCGCGTGGCCACCATCATCCAGCACCACGATGAGTCCCGGACGATGCTCATGGAGGACCTGGGGGACGAGACCCTGGAACGGCGCCTGATGGTCCACCCCGAAGAGGAGAAGCACTGGGTCAACATTGTGGCCCTTCAGCTGGCCTCCTGGGTTGGGCTGCTGACCGAGGGCGCTCCCTCAAGGGCCTTCTTCATGCTCCGCTCCTTCGATGAGGCCAAGCTCCAGTTCGAATGGGACTACTGCCGCACCAACTTCTTTCAGGACTTCCTCCAGAAGGATCCCCCCCGCTGGCTGGATCGCCTGATGGAGGACATCCACCGGGGCCTGGAGCCCAGGGCCCGCTTCCTGGCCCACCGGGACTTCCACGTCCGCAACCTCATGGTCCAGGGGGATCGCTTGGTGACCCTGGACTTCCAGGATGCCCGGAAGGGGGCGGCCACCTATGATCTGGCTTCCATCCTCTTTGACGGGTACTGGGACTGGTCCGAGGAGGCCAGGGCCATCCTGGTGGGGCGGGTGCGGGAGGAGCTGGGCTGGTCCGAGACCCTCCTGTGGGAGGAGCTGAACCTCAGCGCCCTTCAGCGGAACTTCAAGGCCCTGGGGACCTTCGGTCACCAGCTCGTCCACAAGAAGAAGGCCTATTTTGCGCCAGCCATTCCCCGGACCCTGCGCCACATCATCGGTCACTTCCAACGCATCCATCACGGCGAAGGGGCGCTACAGGCCGAGAACTGGCTGCGGCTCGCGGAGCGGAGATTGATGGAGCGCTAGTTCTTCCTGTCCGCACTGGCGGTCAGCCTCTTGATGAGGGGGACGAAGAGCAGCATCAGCGCCCCGCCGACCAGACCGATTACCACGAAGAGCGAAAAGAATCCGGCGTTGGTGGCGGTGACTTGCTGCAGATAGCCAGCGAAGCCGACACCGGCTGCTCCGGCGCGCTCGACGCCGGGGGTGGGGGTGAGCCCGGCCAGGGCACCAGACAGCTTGTTGGCGATGGTGTTGGCCAGATACCAGGCGCCCATGAGCAGCGAAGCGTATCGCGCGGGGGCCAGTCGGCTCACATAGGAGAGGCCCACTGGAGAGAGGCAGAGCTCGCCGAGGGTGTGGAAGAGGTAGGCCAGGGTCAGCCACCAGGCCGAGGCCTGAGCCCCGCCGTCGACGATCCGTCCCCCCTTCACCATGAACAGGAAGCCGATCCCGAGCAGGAAGAGACCGAAGACCATCTTGATGGGGGTGGAGGGCTCCTTCCCGCGCCTGCCCAGGAAGCCCCAGAGTCCAGCGAAGACCGGGGCCAGGACGATGATCATCACGGGGTTGAACCACTGGAACCAGGTGGCGGGCATGGTCCACCCGAAGAGGGAGGGGAGCGCCGTATGCCGATCGGCAAAGAGGTTCATCGAGCTTCCCGCCTGCTCGTAGGCTGTCCAGAAGAAGACCACGAAGAAGGCGGTCAGGAAGATCCCGAGCACCCGCTTCCGCTCGTCGCCGTGGGAGCCGAGCACCGTCACCGCGACAGCGACGCCCACCGCCACCCCCAGCAGGATCGGGTACCAGGCCGCACCGCTCAGGATCCAGGCCACCACTGCGCCGACTACGGCACCGATGGCACCATGGACCATCATCCTGCCGTCGGTGGTGCCGTGTTCCTGAGTGGTGGCGCTCTGCTGCCCCCCGACCCTCTGGCCGATGCCCGGGAGGTACTTCTCCCGATAGACCAGGTAGGTGGCCAAGCCAGCGACCATTCCCACGCCAGCCGCTCCGAAGCCCCAGTGCCATCCGACCTTCTCGGCCAGCAGCCCACAGAGCAGCGGCCCCAGGAAGGCTCCGAGGTTGACCCCCATGTAGTAGATGGTGAAGCCCGCGTCGCGCCGGGAGTCCCCGGGCCGGTAGAGCTGGCCCACCATGGTGGCGGCGTTGGACTTGAAGAAGCCCGTGCCAATGATGATGAGGCCCAATCCAAGGTAGAAGGCCGTCATCCCGTTGAAGGCCAAGCAGAAGTGCCCGAGGGCGATGATCGCACCCCCGAGTACCAGCGAACGTCGGGTACCGATCACCCGGTCGGCGAGGTAGCCGCCGATGAGTGGCGTCAGGTAGACCAGGCTGGTGTAGGTGCCGTAGAGGCTCGTCGCGTGCGCATCAGGCCACTTGAGGGCCTTCACCAGGTACAGCACCAGGAAGGCGCGCATGCCGTAATAGGAGAACCGCTCCCACATCTCCACCACGAAGAGGAGTCCCAGGCCGCGGGGGTGGCCGAGGAGTGAGCGGTCGTCCAGGATGTCCGGCCGGGCGATGGGTTCAGCTGGGTTGGGCACGCGGAGGCCTCCTCGGAATTCCTACTCGTGCCGCTTGCTCCAAGCGACGGTGTCGGTGCGCCATTCCGCCAGGGAGGCGGCATCGGCGGGATCGATCTGGCCCTTCTCCTGGGCCTTGGAGGCCAGCTCTTCGAAGGTGGCCAGGACCCGGAGGGGCACCTGGGCGGCCTGGAAGGTGGCATCGGCCTGGGGCAGGCCATAGCTGAAGAGGGCCAGGACCTCCAGGACCTCGGCATCCTCGTGACGCAGTGCCTCCACGCACTTCACGCTGCTGCCGCCGGTGCTGATGAGGTCCTCGATGAGCACCACCCGGTGCTTGTCAGCGTGGGGACCCTCCACCTGGCGGCCCATGCCGTGCTTCTTGGGCTCGGGGCGCACATAGGCCAGGGGGAGCTTCAGGCGGTCCGCCACCAGGGAGGCCCAGGGGATGCCTGCGGTGCTGGTGCCCGCGATGAGGGTGGGATCCTTTTCCGCCGCCCGCTCGGCCAGGGCCTCGGCGATGGCCGAGCGCAGGTCCGGGAAGCCCAGGAGTTGGCGATTGTCGCAGTAGATAGGGGCCTTGAGCCCGCTGGCCCAGGTGAAGGGGCTCTTGGGGGAAAGCCTCACTGCGCCTGCGTCCAGAAGTCCGGCGGCCAGATCCAGGTTCGTCATCATCGCTCCGTGCATAGGGCCTCCATTGTAAGGTCTGGGGCCGAACCTGAAGCGGGGATTCCTGGCCTTGGTATATTGGAAGGTTCAGAGGGCCGCGCTCGGGCGGCCATTCTCTTTTCCCGGAAGCCCCATGCCCCCCATCCGTCGTCTGTTCGTCGAGAAGAAGCCCGAATTCGCCGTGGAGGCCCGCCACATCCTCCACGACCTCAAGGAGAACCTGGGGATCGCTGCACTTGAGAACCTCCGCCTGATCGTCCGCTACGACGTGGAGGGGCTGGGGGACGCCGAGTTCGAGGCCGCCCGCTGGACGGTCTTCGCCGAACCCCCCGTGGATGCCCTCTTCGACGAGGAGCTGCCCTTGGCTGGCGACGAGCGCGCCCTGGCGGTGGAATACCTGCCGGGTCAGTACGACCAGCGGGCGGATAGCGCCGCCCAGTGCCTCCAGCTCCTCTCCCACGGTCTCCGTCCCACCGTGGCCTGTGCCCGGGTCTATGTCCTGAAGGGTTCCCTGGATCTGGAGACCGTGGCCAGGGTGCGCGGCTACCTGGTGAATCCTGTGGATAGCCGGGAGGCCACCGTCGCCAAGCCGACCACCCTCAACCCCGCCCTTCCCGAACCTGAGGAGGTGAAGGTCATGGTGGGCTTCAACGGGGCCGACGAGGCCCTGCTCCTGGAACTCCAGGGTCAGCTGGGCATGGCCATGACCCTGGCGGACCTGAAGCACACCCAGGCCTACTTCCGGGACGAAGAACATCGCGAGCCCACCGAGACCGAGCTGCGCCTCCTGGACACCTACTGGTCCGACCATTGCCGCCACACCACCTTCCTCACCGAACTGGAGAAGGTCACCATCGAGGACGGCCCTTTCTCCGGTCCCATCGCCAAGGCCTTCCTGGACTACCGGAACCTGCGGCGCCAGGTCTTCGGCGAGCGCATCTCGGAGAAGCCCGAGTGCCTGATGGACATCGCCCTCCTTCCCATGCGCGTCATGCGCCAGGCCGGAAAGCTTGATGACCAGGAGCAGACCAGCGAGATCAACGCCTGCTCCGTAGTTGTGGATATCGACAACACCGCTGCCCCGGAGGGCCACGAAGAGTGGCTCCTCATGTTCAAGAACGAGACCCACAACCACCCCACCGAGATTGAGCCCTTCGGCGGAGCCGCCACCTGCCTGGGCGGCGCCATCCGGGATCCCCTTTCCGGTCGTGCCTACGTCTACCATTCCATGCGGGTCACGGGCAGCGGCGATCCCCGGGTGCCTGTGAAGGACACCCTGGCCGGCAAGCTGCCCCAGCGCAAGATCACCACGGAGGCCGCGGCGGGCTTCGCCTCCTACGGCAACCAGATCGGTCTCTGCACCGGTCAGGTCCAGGAATACTACGATGCGGGCTACGTGGCCAAGCGCATGGAGATCGGTGCCGTGGTGGGGGCCGTGCCCCGTGCCCAGGTGCGCCGCGAGGAGCCCGTCACTGGTGACAAGATCATCCTGGTGGGCGGCCGTACCGGTCGTGATGGCATCGGCGGCGCCACCGGCAGCTCCAAGACCCACACCGAGGAGAGTATCGAGAGCTGCGGGGCTGAGGTCCAGAAGGGCGACGCCCCCATGGAACGCAAGCTTCAGCGCCTCTTCCGCAAGCCCGAGTTCAGCCGCCTGGTGAAGAAGTGCAACGACTTCGGTGCCGGTGGCGTCTCCGTGGCCATCGGAGAGCTGGCGGACGGCCTCGTCATCGACCTGGACGTGGTTCCCAAGAAATACGAAGGCATGAACGGCACCGAGCTGGCCATCGCCGAGAGCCAGGAGCGCATGGCCCTGGTGGTGGAGCCCAAGGATGTGGAGGCCGTGCTGGCCCTGGCGGCCCAGGAGAACCTGGAGGCCGTGGTGGTGGCCGAGGTTACCGAGGAGAAGCGTCTGCGCATGAGCTGGCGGGGCAAGCCCGTCGCCGATCTCTCCCGGGCCTTCCTGGATACCAACGGTGCCCCCCAGGGCACCCAGGCCCGCATTGCGACGCCTGGAAGCTCATCGCCCTTCAAGGCCAGGAAGGTGGAAGCCTCCGGGCTTGCCCAGCAGTGGTTGGCTTCCCTGGCCGACATCAACACCTGCTCCCAGCGGGGCCTGGTGGAGAAGTTCGACAGCACCATCGGCGCCGCTTCCGTCCTGGTGCCCTTCGGTGGCAGGACCCGCCGCACCCCTGCCGAGAGCATGGTTGCCAAGTTCCCGGTGCTGGGGGGCGAGACCCGTAGCGCCAGCGCCATGAGCCACGGCTTCCTTCCCGAGGTGGCCAAGTGGAGCCCCTTCCACGGGGCCGTCTGGGCCCACGTTGTGGCTGCGGCCCGACTGGTGGCGGTGGGTGCGGATCCGAGCCGTCTGCGCTACACCCTTCAGGAATACTTCGGCAAGCCAGCTGGTGACCCCCTGCGCTGGGGCGCGCCCCTGGCGGCCCTCCTGGGAGCCCTCCAGGCCGAGCTGGAATTGGAGACTCCTGCCATTGGTGGCAAGGACAGCATGTCCGGCACCTTCAAGGATCTGGACGTGCCTCCCACCCTGGTGGCCTTTGCCGTGGATGTGGTCAAGGCCGACCAGGTCATCAGCCCCGAATTCAAGGGCGCTGACCACGATGTGGTGCTGCTGGAACTCCCCCGCACCGCCGAGGAGCTGCCGGACTGGGCTCCCCTGCGTGCCCTCTATGCCCGCCTGGGCCAGCTGATCCGGGAAGGCCGCATCCTCTCTGCCAAGGTCGTTGGCATGGACGGCCTGGCCCCGGCCCTCTCCATCATGGCCTTCGGCAATGGCCTGGGCCTGGAGCTGGACGAGGAGCGGGAGGCCGCCTATTGGTTCCAGCCCCTGCCGGGCTCCTTCGTGGTGGAACTTCCCAGCTCTGAACGGGCGGACATCCTCTTCAGCGACCTGGACTGGGCCCTCCTGGGTCGCACCACGCCTGAGCCCGTGATCCGCCTCGGCGAGACAGTCCTGGATCTCGCCAAGGCCCAACAGGCCTGGGAAGCCCCCTTGGAGAGGATCTTCCCGACCGCCGAGGCCGAGGAGACCCCCGCCGCCCTGCCGTCCTTCGCCCCCGTGGCTGCCATTGAGCGCAAAGCGCCAGCCATCAGGATCGCCCGCCCCCGGGTGGTCCTCACGGCCTTTCCCGGAACCAACTGCGAGTACGACTGCGCCCAGGCCTTTGAGCGGGCCGGAGCCGTCACCGAGACGGTGGTCTTCCGCAACCTCAATCCCCAGGCGGTGGAAGAGAGCTTGGACGCCATGGCCCAGGCCATTTCCCGCTCCCAGATCATCATGATCCCCGGGGGCTTCAGCGCGGGCGACGAGCCCGAGGGCTCGGGCAAGTTCATCGCCGCCGCCTATCGCAATCCCAAGGTGCGGGACGCAGTCCACGAGCTTCTGAAACAGCGGGATGGCCTGATGCTGGGCATCTGCAACGGCTTCCAGGCCCTCATCAAGCTGGGGCTGGTGCCCTACGGCGAGATCCGGGAGCAGAGCCCCGAGTGCCCCACCCTCACCTTCAACAACCTGCGCTACACCAGCCGCATGGCCACCACCCGGGTGGTGAGCAACCGCTCGCCCTGGTTCGCCCGCCTCAGCCCCGGCGACCAGCATGTCGTGGCCATCGCCCACGGCGAAGGTCGCATCGTGGGGCCCAACGCCACCCTGCGCCGCCTCCTGGCGGAGGGCCAGGTGGCCACCCAGTATGTGGATCCCACGGGCCAGCCCACCCTGGACCTGGACTACAACCCCAACGGCAGCGCCCTCGCCATCGAAGGCCTCACCAGCCCCGATGGGCGCGTCCTCGGCAAGATGGCCCACGCCGAGCGCGTGACCCCCAACGTCTGGCGCAACGTGCCCGGAGAGAAGGATATGCAGCTCTTCCGGGCGGGTGTGGAATACTTCGCCTAGGGCCTGAACATGCAACGCAACGGAGCCAGCACCCGGAAGGGAGCTGGCTCCTTAGTTCGCGGGGCTTCCCATCACGAAGTTATAGTAATGCCCCGAGAATGCACCTGATCCATAAGGATTCTGCTCGATTTGATGCCGTAGTCACTGCCGACAGCCTCCTGAGGCCGAGGAGTTCGAAGGCTTTGCAGTGGTAGGCTTGGCGGTCCGAGCATAGACGGAGCCGTTCTCGCCGAGTCGGGTCTCCTGGAGGCCATCGGGGAGAGGCCCACTGTTCGGCGGTCCTCCCAGTCTGCCTTCTCCCCTGCCGGGACGCCCGGTGATCCCCGGGGGGGCTCACCGAGCGGGAGTCGGCGGGGCGAAGGAGAGACGGAGGGTCTTCCAAGGGCTGGGTATCTCCGGGGAGGAGGCAAGCCAGGTCAAGCCCAGAACCGTTCCATCCTCGCTCCAGTCCAGAACCCGGAGGAAGGACTCCTCCCCGGCCTGGCAGTGCGACATGCCCCCAGGGGTGGAGGGGTGAGTGTCGCGGATCACCAGGGTGGAGACACCCACCTGTCTCAGGATCTCCAGACGTCCACTCCTGGCCTTCCGGGAGATGGAGGGGTCCCCTTGCAGCACGAGTATCATGGGCCGGTGTCCAGGGGGGGGTGACGGTCACGGTGATCCCGTCCCGGGACCGACTGAGGCTTGCCGCGCCTCCCTGTGGGAGCGGGATCCTCTCCTGCCCAGCAGCGGGCGAGAGGCAGAAAATCAAGAGGGCAGCAGGTCTACTCCAGTACACGGTCGGCATAGCAGACTCCCAGGTATTGCCAGTCCGCCCCGCTTGGACGACTCGAGTAGGAACCTTGGTCCCTCGCCCGCAGAGTAGTCTCGGTCTTGCCCTTGTTAATAATAATTAAAAATTGCCATAAGTAATTATATATCTATTTGCTGACGATTTTATTTTGAATCATGATCCTGAGCTTTTTCCGGAGGTGCCAATTTTCTCCAAGCAGGGCTGCCAGGACAATAATGCCAAGCACATCGAACGCTCTTTGGCCAAGGTAGTGCCAAAAGGCCCATGCTATAAGGAATATAGGCACGGCCACAAGCAGCAGTCTTCCATCGTCCTTGGTCATGGGCTACACCGTGCAGATTGTAGAATACTTGCGTTGGAAGCTGTGCTGTTGCAAAATATATGCAAGATGGTTTGAATTAATATCATGCAGGTGAGCCGTCGCAAAAAGATCCCCAAGGGAGTACCCGCCTGATATCGATTTCCCGGTGGCAACAGCAAGACTGCCAATGCAAATCCCCACGTAGGCGGCAGCGGTTCCAGCGGCAGCGAATCCCAATATCTCTAAACCAGTCCCAGCTACTGCTAACTCAGCAAGAGTGACAGATGGTCCATGCTTCTCTATTTCGGAAAGAATGGTTTTGATTGTGGCTGTAGCAGTTGTAGCAGTTGAGAACAGGGTTTCAGGGCACGGTGCACCCATGGCATCCATATTTTCCTTAAAGTAGCCGTAGAAGGTCTTCCTGACTCTAACCATAGTGGGCCCCATATGTTTATAACTACTGTTTAAACTATGGTTAATTTGGCAGAAACAAGCAAGCGCCTTGATCTACATGGGCGGCGTCAATTAGGAATGTGCGTCGCAGGGGTAATTGTCGTCGCGCAATCTACAGTTGTCTCAAGGCGCTTGCTGTAAAAAAGGTTTAGATCTATGCCGTGGCTTTATTTGTTTTGAGATCCCAGCCAGCACTCACACTGCCCGCGCTCTGGCCAGTGGCCTTGTCCTGCTGGTTGTATTTCCAGGTGTAGCTGCCAGCACTAAGGGTGACTACCTCAGAAGGGAATTCCCCGCTGCCAGCGACGGCCACAGCGGAAACAAGCACGTCCTTGAGGGTGATTTCGCCGTAGAGCATCTTGTTCCCCCCTGCGCGATTCAAATGCAGCGTGGCTTCCTTGATGTGGGTGCCCTTGCAGCAGGCCTCATAGAGCTTGGGGCTCGCCTTGTCGAAGGGATGGGCAAAGTTCAGAGGGGAGATGTTCACCCGCTCGGCAGAGGAACCACCCGCAGTGCTGGCGCTTGCTGATGCAGGCTGTGAAAGATCCCAGTTAAAGGACCCGATCTCGATCCAGTCTTTGTGCTTGTCGTCGGTGCACTCGCCGGGGATTCCGTCGATCTTGATGAAGGCGTCAAAAGCCATGATTTTCTCCTAGAAATGGAGGTTGGGGGTAACTGCGCTATCGGGAGGCCGGAGCAGGGAGCTCAGCCACAAGTCGCAGAGAAACAGTCAGTTCGTCGAGCTGGAAATGGGGCCGCAGGAAGGCCGCAGCGCGATAGACACCGGGCTTGCCCGGCACCTCGACCACTTCGACCTTGGCTTCCCGCAGGGGGTACTTCGACTTGGCTTCCTGGGACGCGGAATCGTCCAGGAGCACGTACTGCGCCAGCCACCCGTTGAGGAAGTCCTCCACGTTGCTCCGGGAAGCGAAGCTGCCCACCTTGTCCCGCATGATGGCCTTCATGTAGTGGGCGATGCGGGATACGGCGAAGATGTAGGGCAACTGAGTGGAAAGGCGGGCGTTGGCGTTGGCCGCGTCCGTGCTGTAAGTCTTGGGCTTCTGGGCGGACTGCCCGCTGAAGAAGGCGGCATAGTCCGTGTTCTTGCAGTGCACCAGGGAGATGAAGCCCAGGTCCGAGAGGGACTTTTCATTGCGATCCGTGATGGCGACTTCGGTGGGGCACTTGAGGGCGATCTCGCCATCGTCGGTATTGAAGGTGTGGGTCGGCAGGCCCTCTACGAGGCCGCCGCCCTCTACGCCCCGGATCGCAGCCAGCCATCCATACTCGGCAAAGGCTCGGGTGAGACGGCCGGCGTAGGAATAGGCGGCGTTCACCCACAGGTACTTGGAGCTGTCGCTGCCATCCACATCCTCGACGAAGTTGAATCCTTCCGCCGGGTGGGTGTCCGGGCCGTAGGGAAGGCGACCCAGCACGTGAGGCAGCACGAGACCCACGTAGCGGGAGTCTTCCGATTCGCGGAAGGACTTCCATTTGGCATACTCGGTGGTGTCGAATATCTTGGCGAGATTGCGCGGTTTCCCGATCTCGGCGAAATTTTCGAGGCCGAAAAGGCCGGGGTGGGCCGCAGATACAAGTGGGGCGTGGGCTGCGGCGGCCACATGGGAGAGTTCCTCCAGTAGGAAGAGGTCTTCAGGGTGCCGCGAGAATTCGTAGTCTCCAATGAGGGCCGCATAGGGCGCGCCGCCGAAGGTGCCGTATTCCTCTTCGTAGATTTTCTTGAAAAGGGCGCTCTGGTCGTAATCCGAGGAGGTGCGGAGATCCTTGACCAGTTCCGTCTTCTTGGAGTTGAAGACCTTGATCTTGAGCGAGGGGCTCGTATCGGTCTGGGAGATCATGTAGCGCAACCCGCGCCAGGAGCCTTCCAGCCGCTGGAACTCCGGGTGATGCATGATGGCGTTGAGCTGTTCCGAAATCAGGTGGTCGATCTCGGCGATCCGGGCATCCAGGCTGGTGGCGAGATCCCGCTTGACCTGGACGGTGCCGGAAAGCACCTGTTCGGCGAGCTCGCCGATCAGGTCTCGGGTACGCACCCGCTCGGCCTCGCTGGAGGCGGCGCGGCTGTTTTCGATGATGCTGTCCAGAAGGCTTGGGGCTTCCGCCAGCGCGGCATCGCCCTGGCCCAAGGGCAGGGTGGTGGCTTGAGGGTTGTCAGAAGTCATGTCTAACCCTCCGTCTCAGGCTGAGGCCGGGAAATGGACTGAAGCTTTTCGGTGTCGTGGACGATCTGTTCGAGAAGCTCCTCGAGCTTGTCGTTGCCGGCCAGCTTTCCCCGGAGATCGGAAAGGCGGGTCCGGGCCTCTAACAGCTGGCGGAGGGGGTCGACCTGCTGGACCACCTGGAGCGGCTCGAAGTCTTCCATCTTGTTGAAGTTCAGTTCGACGCCGACTTGGCTGTCGTCGTTCTTGAGCTTGTTGTCCACGCGGAGGACGAGTCGAGGCGCTATCCCCTTCATGACGTCATCGAACCTTTCGCCGTCGATCTGCACGAACTTGCGATCCTTGAGCTTGGGAAGGGGCTCCTTGGAGTGGCCGCTGTAGTCGCCCATGACTCCGAGGACGAAGGGAAGCTCCTTCGTTTCGATGGCGCCTCCGACCTCAACGTCGTAGTTGATCTGGACGCGCGGTGCTCGGTCGCGAGCGATTCGTTTCTGTGTGCTTTCTCGACTCATAACCCCTCCATTAGTACACGGTTTGAATAAAAAGAAAATAGGTACAGTTCATTGATTTGCATCGGCGATCTTTCGAGATGCATCCTTAAGAAATGCAAGCAGAGACGAGATCGGAAGGTATGGATCCGAGAGAATTCGATTCATCGCATAGGTCGTTTCTGCATAAATCTTATGTGATTGCCACATGGGTTGCTCAGTGGTCAGATTGAGGCGGAGTTCCTCGGGGGGCTCCCCACCAAGTGCCAAGAGAAAGGCTTTCCCCGGCATCCGCCCGAAAGAGGCGATGAGGTGGGTTCGATGTGGCCCTTTGCTCAGGAAGAAGCTGATGTTCCGGGAACCCTCCGGACCCGCCAGGGCGGACAGGATATTGAGCCAGGTGCTGGCATAGAGGGCATCTTCCCCGGGGCCTCCCCGAAGGGGCAGATCGATGACCAGAATGGTCGAGGGGAATCGGCGCAGGAAGTCCCGGTAGAAGGCGATGTTGAGCAGGGCCTGGGCGATGGGGAAGGAAGCGCCTTCCTGATTTGGCGGAGGCTCGAGAATGCTGGGGTGATGGGTGTCCGTGAACTGTTTGACGATCTGTTCCGCAAGGGGCAGGTCGCTGGCTTCGCTGGACCACAGGTCGGTTTGGGATTCCAGGAATTGCCGACAAGCCAGCGCTTCCACGGAATTCTCGATGGCGCTCGAGAGCTGTTCCCGCATTCCTTGGAAAAAAACCTCGTAGGCGATGGGCACCAGATGCTGGTCATTGCCTACGGTTTGGGCTGGCATGGCGATCCCGGCCACCAGGGGGTACCTTCGACCGGACTGGTCCTGGCTACGTTGCATGGTGCCTAAGAAGACCCACTTCTGATCCCTGGTGGTGTAGCAGAAGTCGAGTGGCGAAGCTTGGTCGTAGCGGCTCTCCCATCCCTCCTGAACTCGGAAGTGCTGGAGGGCGAACTGGACCAGTTCGTCGAACTCTGTGACCACGGGATGGGTGGCATTGATGCGAACGAAGTCCGGGCGATTCGGCAGCTTCCCGAAGATCAACGGGGGGAGCTTGGTTGCTGGGCTTCCCAACAGTATCGGGGACATGTCTTTGCTCCTCAGTTGCAGATCCGGTGGGGCAGGGAATGGTTACGAAGGGCTTTCAAGGCCAAGGGGTTAGCGCCACTAACTATCCGGAGGTTGAACCGGATGCGATTGGGGGAGGCAGAACCCTTAGCTGCGGCAGTGGAGGCTCGCGTCGCAGAGCCAGCGGGTATCTTCATGCTCCACTCGAGGGTGGAGCATGCTCCACCGGCCTGGTCTACGCGCGCATTATCCAGCAAGCGAAGGAGCCCGAGGCGACCGCTGAAGCTGTGGATCTGGACTGTGGCGCCTCCAAAGGCTGTCACCTGAAGCCGGGCGCCTTGGCTGGTGGACAGGCTGGGCCAGGCGATCGGTGCCCAGATCTGGGGGCCCATGCGGTAAAGGATCTTTTGGCCATCGATTTCCAGGAGGATATCCGTCAGTCCGGGTGTTGGGAAGGGCTGAAACTCCAGCCTGGAGGCTTCGTTCTCGTGAAGGACGCTGGCCGCGTTGGTCAAGCGGGAGATCGCGTTGAGGAAGGTCGGGCTGAGGCCGATGCCCTGGCCGCCCCAGGTCCGGGCGACGAAGGTATCTCCCCTGCGTGCCACGAGGTTTCCCAGTTCATTTTCTACGAATTTGGGTAGAGTCCCATCGTTCTGGTTCAGGAACTTAGCTATTTCGGCCATGGTGGCGTCGTTGCTGGAGTCGGCGAAGGGGTACTTCGTAGCGAGGCTGCTCCAGGGGCCATAGACCCGCTGCTGCCACAGGGTGTTGATTTCCTGCTGCGCTGGCCCGGTCAGAACGGCAAAACTCTCCATCAATGGCCGAAGAAGTAGAGGCCGGACAACGTCCTTTGAAGTCTCATCCAACCTTGTCAGCATGGAGGAGTCCACATAGTTGAGACCTTCCGCGAGCTCGGATCCGGAGCCGCTGAGGGTGGCCTGCATCAGGGCGCGCGACCCTGATCCTATGTCCCCGGACGATGTGATGCCGGTCAGCTTGCCGCGAATCTTGTTGAGGATCTCGAGATAGCCATCCACTGCGGAGCGGCCTCCGGCCTGGGACGTGGAGAGTTCCGCAATGGGGGCGAAACGCCCTCCGACCCGGCCCAGCTTGGACTCTTGACTGCCAGGGCTCGAGCCTACCCCCAGCAGACTCTCGGTCCTCGCAATGACTGAATCCCCGGCTTTGCTGCCGCCCTTGTTCAACTCCGAGGGATTATCCCAGGCCGTCTCCGTGGCCACTCTCATCAGGATGAGCTTGATGGGGGAGCTCTGGGGGTCGCCGAAACGGGCTAGGCTAGTGGATGCCCGCTCCAGGGTACCCATGGGGTGGATCACGACGCCCTGGAGGAACTTCTCCCACTCCTTGATGTAGTCTTCCTGGTACATGGCCAGAAGTTTCTGGTGGCGTGCCTCCACGGAACCCAGTTCGTCAAGGTTGTCGGGAAGGGGCGAGGCCAGAACCCAGTCCGTGCCTTTGAACTTCCCCTGGCTGCCCAGGGTGAGGGCTTCACGGAAGAATCCGTCCCAGGCTTCCCGACTGAAAGAACCTGGGACTGCGGCGCTGGAGCCGATCAGATCCATGTCCTTGTTGTTCAGGATGCGGGCCACCGTAATCGGGGCGTAGCGGGTGTTGGCCTGGGCCTTCATCTCGCTGTAGAGGCGCTCCAGGGGGGAAAAGTGGGCGACATCTCCCCGCAGGTGGTTTCGAACCTGGGTAATCAGATCGTCCCGGTTGTCGATGAGGGGAAGATCCTGGCATTTGCTCTGGGAGACGTAGAATGCCACTGTGCGCTCGGCCATGCGTGCGATTTCGGCCATGGGGTAGTCGCCCCGGTGAGCCTCCAGCCAGTTCCGCCAGTGCCTGGGCATCTGGTCCGTGAGGTGGTTCGGATCGATGCGCTCCCGGGTGTGGAGCATGATATAGGTTTTCAACGTGTTGTAAGTTTCTTCGATCCGTTTGCCTCTTGATGATGGTTCGCTGGAGGAGGGCAGGGTCAGGATGGTGCTACCGGTCCGGCTGCGCTGCGCGCGCGCGGGTGGGGGAGTCCCCTCCGCCGGGGCCTCTCCGCTAAGGGATCGGGAGAGCTTTTCCTCCAGCTGCTCCCTGATGGGCTCGAGCATGACCTGACGGGCCCCGGCAAAATACTCCGCACGCATGGTCTTCTCTATCTCGTCGCCCTGGTACAGCCCGTAGCCGATCTTCCAGGGATGGCCCTGCTTGCGGAACTGGTGGAGCTGCTCCAGTCGGTACTGCAGCACCTGGAGGGCTTTCAGCTGGTCGCCCAGGTTCCCGTTCCGAAACAGCTTCTTTGAGATGACAAGTTCTTCCTGGGCCTCGGAGATCAGCTTCCGGTTCCCCGTGAATGACCAGGTCCAGCACCCGCTCATGATCGCCAGTATGAGCACCCCGGCGGAGAGACCCATGAGCTTGGTGCGATTCTGTTTCGGGTTAACGGTTCGGCCCACCAGGTGCATGTCCTTGAAGATCACCTGGCGAAAGAGGGATTCCAGGAAGAAGGGCTTGCTGCCAGCCAGCTCGCTGGGTTTGAACCCGAACTTGGTCAGATCAAACATGTTGGAGATGCGGCTCGTGGTCGTGACGGTCTGGCTGTTCTCCTGGAGTGCGCTGGTCAGGTAGAAGCCGCGAATCAAGGGCTTCGTGTGGTACGGGTCCGGCGCCACCAGGTGTTCCGTGAACTTGCAGATGGCGTCCTTGATTCCGTGGAATTCCAGGGGAAACGCGAAAAGGGCTGGGCGTTTCTGGTTGGCCTTGTTGCTGGCCAGCTTGTCGGTTCCCAGCTGAGTGAGGCCGTGGAAGAGGGCGTCGAAGTGCTGCCCCACCGCCTTGACCGCATTGAAGTTCTCCGGCTGTTCGTGGGTGAGGGTGGCGCCCCAGACCTGCTTGCGCTCCTCCTCTGTCAGATCCTCGAAGAACTGGTCGAAGCCCCGAAGCAGATCGATCTTCGTGAAGACCAGATAGACCGGGACCTTGGTGCCGAAGGTGTCGTCCACTTCGTTGATCCTCTGGCGGATCTGCCGGGCATAGTGGATGAACGCCTCGCTGTGGTGCTGGAGCAATTCCGGGAGGCTGAGTGCGATCAGGATGCCGTTGAGGGGTGCCTTGGGGCGGTGCTTCTTGAGGAGCTTCAGGAACTCTAGCCATTCGGCGCGATCCTCTGCCTCGGTGGAATAACGTCCTGCAGTATCCAGCAGCACACCCTCCGTGGAGAAGAACCAGTCGCAGTTTCGAGTGCCGCCGATCCCCTGGACGGAGGCGCTTCCCTTCGCTGCGAGGGGGAACTTCAGCCCCGAGTGCGAAAGTGCGCAACTCTTTCCCGCCGAAGGGTGCCCCACGATCATGTACCAGGGGAGCTCATACAAGGCCGCATTCCCGCGGGTCTTCCCGAGGTTGGAGGTCTTGAGGGTCTGTATGGCTGCAAGCAGACGCTGCCTCAGCATGGCGGCCTCGGCCCGCTGTTCGGGCGAGGCGGATACCACCGCATCGTCAGCCTTGCGCCGGAGGACCTTTTCCAGCAGCTTGGCGGATCGCTCCTGGATCACCTTGCCCACCATGAGGATGGCTACCCAGATCAGCAGGATCAGAATGATCACCGTGAATCGGGCCTCGCTGGACTTGAGGCCCATGTAGGGCCCTGCGAACCAGATGAGGCCTATGAGCACCAGGAAGATGATGGCTGAGAGGATCTTTGTATTGCGTAACCAGGACATGATGTTTCCTACGTGAGAATTTTTGGAGAATCAGGAAGACAGAGGGTGGTTCAGGGTCGTGTGAGAGCCGCCTGCTGGGGGGCCTTGGGTTTCGTGCGCCACTCCACGTGGCCCAGGTCATTCATGGCCCAGTTCCCGCCCCAAACGAGGCCCAGGGCGGCTGCTTCCTCCCCGAGGACCTTGTAGGCCGCTGCGGCCCAGGGGTCTCGTTCGGAGATCACGAGTTTGCCGTTGCGGATTGGGGCAACATCCGCCGCAAGCCCATACTGGTGCTTGCTCTGGAAAGCCCTGGCGTGGGTAACGTGCAAACCCTTGGATGCAAGCATGTCCTGGCGCTCTGGGCTGCGATATCCTTCAAGGAGCGCTAGCGGGTATTGCCGACTCTGCATCCTTTCAAAGAGTTGCAGGAGGGTCTTGGCGAAATTCAGATCCAGCCGACTCCACTCGCGGTTGGCGGTTTCAAGATTGGGGATCTCTGTGCCAGAGAAGGTAGAAGGGGGCAGAGGCGCTGGTGCCAGGAGCTTCTCTTCCCCCATGATGATGCTCACCTTGTCCTCTGGGCCGATGCCAGTCCTGCTGAGGTCATTCAGCTGGTGGTGGTCTGAAAGGCTCAGGGTGAAGGCGACTGTGAGGCCCACCAGCAGAATGGGGACCGCAAGCCAAAACATGCTCCGACCCTTGAAAATCGTCGGCAGGGCGAGATGGGGCAGGGAAATCCTTGGGATCGCCCATTTCGGGCGCGGCCACGTAAAACGGCTCCAGGGTGCGGCCACATTTTCGGCGAGGGGTTTCGTCCGGTTGGAAGCAGAGTGGGAAGGGTAGAAGAACCGCCATCCGACCCAGGTTAAGGAGGCAAGGATGGTCACCAATGGGAGGAAGATCGGTAGCATTGTGGTTCTGAACATGTGGCGAGGCCAATTATGATTAGATTTATTTATCTATTAATTAATATATTTTTTGTCAACGTTTGTCCAAATCGATTTATCTGCTTCGCGGGTATGAGTTTTATGTGATGATTCGCGGTGTATAAAAAATATTAATATAACTTGGGATGGAACGCTTGGGTGAATTGGGCTTCTCAAGTAGCCCCGGCTGGGCATTGGATTCAATAATAGATCATCAAAATTGATGCATTCCTAAAATCGAGACTTTCGCATTCTGCTTACATTTCCCCACGCAGATCCAAGAGGTCGTGAAGCTGCCCGAGGGTGTTCTCGTCCTTGATGACGTGCCCAAGCCAGTGCTCAAGAGACATCTCGCCCCAGCGGGCGGCGCGCTCCACCAGGAGGGCCACGGGACTGTGGGGTTCGTGGGCCCGGAAATACTTGGCGATCTCACGCAGCTGGCGAATCGCCTCTGTGCGCGAAGAAACGCCTCCGGTGGTGGGATGGGCTGGAACCACGGTAATGGATTGGGTTATAGGTGCGTCCAAGTTGAGGGTTAGGGCGGCTGCGGCAAAGGCTTCTTCTCTGGGGGCGACACCTGTAAAACGTTTAAGGCATTGGGAAGCTAGGTTGTGGCACCCTTCAAGGGCAGTCTGGATGGCGCTCAGGTTCGGAGAATCCGGAGCAAAGTGGCATTCGACGAGTTGTTCCAGTTGCTCGAAGGAGGCTTGAAGGCCATTCATCATGTCGAGCAAGGCTATATAGAAATGGGGGCCGGACGCCATTGCGGCCTTGTCCCATGCCTCCCCGGCCAGTTTCCCTTCTGCGAGCGCCTGCTCCTTGGCCTTGGTGTCTCGCAGGCCCAAGTTCTCGACAGCCCGGGATTCTTCCCACTGGATGAGCGAGTAACTGCCCGTGGCTGGGGTTGTCATGGGGACGTTGCTGATCACCAAGGGCAACTGGGCGTTCAGCCATTCGAACCGGGCGATGCGTTCGTCTTGGTCAGTGGGGAAGAGGGCGGAATGGTCAATGCCTCCGAAGCGTTCCAGGAGGCCCTGGAGTGTCCCGAGGCCGAGGGCCAGTCCCTGGAAACCTTCGGAATTTGTCAGGGCCTCGGTGTACCAGCAGGCGACCTGGAGGTCCTTCGTCTGGGTCTTGAGCAGTCCTTCGCAGAGTTCTCTGACTCGGGCCCATTGCGGAGCTTTGATCTCGCAAACCCATTCTCCCTGGGCGAGAAGGGGGTCATCGCCCTTGCGGAGCTTGCGGATTTCGTCGAATTCCGGGGAATGCGTCATATCCCTGCCACTGGGGTGGTCTCCGGGAATTGGGCAAAGGAGGGGTTCGAGTAGCTGTCTATTCATGTCATTACCATGCTTTAATTATTAACGTTATGGAGCAATGGACTCCTTGTTTGATCCGTTCGCCTCAAATGGAATGATACAAGATATCATGAAATGTTAACCATTTTGCGGCCCGCCGCTTCTTTGAGGAACGTGAATGAAGACAGGTCTGAAACCCCTGATTGGCAAACTGAACCCCCTCTGTCGGCGGGCGATGGAAACGGCGGTGAATGTGGCATTATCGCGCACTCATCATGAGGTGGATGTGGAGCATGTCCTGTTGGAGCTCCTCGCCCTTCAGGATTCCGACTGTGTTGCGATCCTAAAGGCCTATGACATCCAGGTCGCCCGCCTGGAAAAGGATCTCCTGGCGGGTCTCAGCAGGCTCAAGACAGGGAATACACGCAGCCCGGTGCTTTCGGTCAATATCCCGCGCTGGCTGGAAACGGCTTGGCTGATGGCGAGTGTGGACCATGGAGCGGCGATACTGCGCAGTGGCTTCCTGCTGGAGGCTTTGGTTGTGGACGAGGATCTCCGACGCACCCTGGGGAGTTCCTGCGAGCTGTTGGGCCGTATCCCTGCAGACGAGCTTAAGAAGAATCTCCCCGCGATCCTGCGCTCAGCCAAGGAAGGCGCGATGAGTCCGGCCCCGGCCTCTGGAGAGGGCGAGGGCACCGAGCAGAAGGGTATGAACACGACGGGGGCCCCCACCCGCGCTCTGGATAGCTACACTTCGGATCTCACGGCCCTGGCCCGGGTGGGCAAACTCGACCCCGTGCTGGGACGCGATGGCGAGATCCGCCAGATGATCGATATCCTGCTGCGCCGTCGGCAGAACAACCCCATTCTCACGGGCGAGCCGGGCGTGGGTAAGACCGCCGTAGTGGAAGGCTTGGCCGCACGCATCGTTGAGGGGGATGTGCCCGATCCCCTCAAGAATGTTGCTCTCCGATCCTTGGATATGGGCTTGCTCCAGGCTGGAGCCTCCGTGAAGGGCGAATTCGAGAACCGGGTGCGTTCCGTGATCGATGAAGTGAAGGGCAGCCTCATCCCCATCATTCTCTTCATCGACGAAGCCCACACGATGATTGGCGCCGGGGGCCAGGCCGGGCAGAGTGACGCTGCCAACCTGCTCAAACCGGCTCTGGCCAGAGGAGAGTTGCGCACGATCGCGGCCACCACCTGGTCGGAGTACAAGAAGTATTTTGAGAAGGATGCGGCTCTGGCCCGGCGCTTCCAGGTGGTGAAGGTTGAGGAGCCCTCCGAGGATTCGGCGATCCAGATGATGCGCGGCATCGCGGTGGCCATGGAAACCCACCACAAGGTCCGGATCCTCGACGAAGCCGTGGTGGACGCGGTAAAGCTCTCCAGTCGCTACGTTGCCGGGCGCCAGTTGCCCGACAAGTGCGTCAGTGTCCTCGATACCGCCTGCGCTCGGGTGGCCCTTTCCCAGGCGAGCAAGCCCGCGGCGGTAGAAGACCTCACACGCCTGATCGAGAACATCGATCGGGAAAGCGCCGCTCTGGACAAGGAGAAGGAGAATCCGCAGCACAAACCCCGTCAGGAGGAACTCAAGAAGCGGCGGGCCGAGCTGGAGATCGATCTGGAGAAACAACTCGGGGAACAGAAGCTCCAGGCCGAGCTGGTGCAGGAGGTTCGCAGCCTGCGGGAGCGCATCACCATGGGTGACGACTCGAAGGAGGCCCAGACCCAGCTCCGCTCGGTCCAGGAGCGGCTTCGCGACGCGCACAAGACCCAGCCCCTCATCTACGACTGCGTGGACAGCGCTACCGTGGCGGAAGTCATCTCCGGTTGGACGGGCATTCCCCTGGGGCGCATGGTGGCGGACGAGATCGGCACCATCAGGAACTTGAAGGCCCTGCTGGAGGCCCGTGTCATCGGTCAGCCCCACGCCCTGGAGCTCATCGCGCGGCATATCCAGATCGCCAGGGCGAACCTGGAGGACCCAGGCAAGCCCAAGGGCGTCTTCCTGCTGGTGGGGCCCTCCGGCGTAGGCAAGACCGAGACGGCCCTGGCCCTGGCGGATGTGCTGTACGGTGGCGAACGGAATCTCATCTCCATCAACATGTCCGAATACCAGGAGGCCCATACCGTGTCGGGCCTGAAGGGTTCGCCTCCGGGGTATGTTGGCTACGGAGAAGGGGGCGTCCTCACCGAGGCCGTCCGACGAAAGCCTTACAGCGTGCTGTTGCTGGATGAAGTGGAAAAGGCCCACCCCGATGTGTTGGAGCTCTTCTACCAGGTCTTCGACAAGGGCCTGATGGAGGACGCCGAGGGGCGGGAGATCGATTTCCGGAACACCATCATCCTTCTCACCTCCAACATCGGATCGGATCTGGTGTTGCGCGCCGTGGAGCACGGGGTGAAGGAGGGGGACAAGGTGCGCCAGCCGACTCCCCAGGATCTTCAGGAGGTTCTCAGGCCCACACTCCAGAAGGCCTGCAAGCCGGCATTCCTGGGGCGCCTCAGTGTCGTACCCTATTACCCGGTCCAGGACGAGATCCTGAAGGCCATCATCCGGCTGAAAATGGAGAAGATCCGCAAGCGGATCGAGGCCAACCACTCGGCCACTATGACCTATGACAACGCCCTCATTGAGCTCATGGCCGCGCGTTGCACTGAGGTGGAGAGCGGGGCGAGAAACGCGGACGCCATCATCTCTCAGGTGATCCTTGCGGATCTTTCCGGCAGGCTGCTGGAGCGGATGTCCGAAGGCAAGAAGATCAAGAGCATCGCTTTGAAGACCAAGAAGGATAAGGTCAGCTTCCAGATCGTCTAGGGGGGGATGTCCGGTTCAGATCAGTCTGAACCGGACATCATCCAGATCCTTGGTCGCGGGAGAGGTCCGGGCCCACGCGTTGAATCCCAGCATGACCGGGACCGGGGCCACTTTGCTGAGGAGCGTATCGCCGACAGCCTCTTGCTCCAGGACCAGGGTGATATCGCAGTTGAGCGACTGGCCCTGGCAGAGCTCTACCAAGTGGCGCAGGGCAAGGGCTGCCGAGCGTCCCGGTAGGAACTCGTTGAACTTGGCCTGCCTCAAGGGGCCGATTCGAAGCCGGATCTTGCTCTGCTGATCCCAAAGCCGCTGGCCCACGACCGTGGTCATTCCCAGAGAGGCGCACTCCCCACCGAGGGTACTCTGCTCCGAAAGGGGAGCCTCGATCCATTGCCCGACGAACTGCTCGATCTCCAGCTCCACTCCGAAATAGGTGCTGAGCAGGCCCTTCAGGCTGGAGCTTGGGAGAGGCCGCCGTCCAAGGATCCCCGAGAAGAAGGCTGTGAGTTGAGGGGGGACAGCTTCACCATTATCCCAGGTGCTCGCCGTGCCCAGAAGTTCGGTCAGATGCCGGGTGAAGCCGTTCCGGTCACCCATCTCATACCCGATGTAGAAACGGTACTTCTGCCAAGCCTCGTAGAAGAGTGCGATGGCTCGGTGACTGAAGATGTCCAGGAATGCATGGGCTGATCCGTCTCGCTGCACCAGCTTCCGATCGATCAGTATTTCTGTGTAGCAATGGGGAAGTACCCCGGAGGGGCCAGTCAATCCGAGAAAGCCCACCTCCATCTCCAGGGGGGTACCCTCCTTCTCTTCCTGGAGCATCCGAGTCTCGAATCGCTGGATTTCGCTGGAGGGAAAGGACAGCGAAAGAGGCGTACGGAATCGGAACTGGCGAGGGAGTTCGGCCTTGCTGCCCGAGGCTTTTCTCGAGAGTTTGAGCAGACGTATCGCCTGAAAGAAGCGGAATCGGAAGGGTTCCGATTTCAGGCGGTCCATCAGATCAGTGCTGTTTCTCCGGCCCTTGCTGGCCAATGGTGGACCTCGTCTTCCTGTTGTCGCGTGAACATGTGGAACTTTACGAAACTGTTGGGGGCACAGAAATACGCCAGGAACCGCTCCAGGATGCTGGCGAAGAGAAAGAGGTTGGAGCCCACGTAGCCGTTCTCATCGAAGGTCATGGTGACCTCCAGTCCTCGTGCGAAGCTCACAAATCCCGGCCCGGGCAGCCGGGCGGTTGTCGGCTTGGTTTCTACGGAAACGATGCCCTGGATCTGCTTGGCCATGGCCGGGGAATCGGTGTAGTTGTAGAGCCCCAGGATCTCCTGGAGGGCCTCCTTCCCGTGGGCGACCATGGACAGCTGGTTGATGGAAAGATGGGAGATGAGGCGCCATTGGAGCCCTGCTTTGGCGGGCATACGGAGGCTTGGCGTGGGTTTGCGCAGCAGGGCGACGCGTTTCACGATGCCATGGTTGGGAACCGTGAAGCCCTCCCCAGTGTTGCCGGCGCCTCCGAAGGGGATGGAGGCCGGCAGGTCCCGGTTCGTGCAGGTGAGCTCCAGGCTCAAGACTTCGGACTCCGGACGCACAGGCTTGAAATCGAGGTCCACCAGGGCGAGTTCCACATCGGTGCCCCGGTCGTCCCGGCGCGTGGAGGCCTCCCGGGTGGCGTACCAGTAATAGGACTGCTCCCGCTCGGTCGAAAAGTGGTTGATGGAATAGAAGGGCGGCACCTCTTGGTGGATCTCCTCCCCGAACCCCTTCTCGACCCGAGTCACGGCGTCGATGGAATAGACCTCGAAGCCGCCGACCTTCCGACCGTTTACCGTCACGGGATAGGTGGACTGCTGGTTGGTGATCCGGATGGGATCCCCGGCCTGCTGGAAGAGGTTCACGAGGGGGACGCAGCCGAGCTTGAAGTTCTGGGCATTGAGGGTTTGCAGGAGCCGCGTGTGGCGCTCCGTCTCGGCGTAATGGGAGAGGAGCAGCTGGATCTTCAGGCGGGAACCGGGGTGGCGCAGCTTGGGGTGATCCAGGCCGGTCACTTCGAAGAACATGAACTTGTCCGGGAAGGCGAAGTACTCCGTAAGCAAGCGGTACCCGGGAAAAGAACGGGTGTCGAAGTCCAGAAGCCCCTCTTCGGGGCTGAAGCCCACTGGGCGGAGGGCCTCCTTGGGGAGGATCACGGTGTGGGAGGGGTCGTCACTGCCATCGGTGACGCGGATGCCGATGAGCTTCGAGAAGATCAGCTCGTAGAGCAGGTGCATCAGCGGGGCGTTCCCGTCCAGGAAGAAGCGCAGCTTGTCCAGCTTCAGCGTCTCGAAGTTGAGGTTCGAGAGGGTGTTCAGCTCCAGGTTGATGACGGCGGCCGCCGTTGTCAGTGTCCGGAGGTGGGCCGAGTTCTGGGCCAGCTCCAGTCCCGCCCGGTTCAGGGCAATCGGCCAGAGGTCAAGGTCGTAGCAGGTCCGGAACTGACACTTCACTCCCTGGATTATCGGGGCCACGACCGGGTGGTGGCGCGGGATGGTGTAGCGTCCCGACAATTCCGGCTTGTCCGGGTCCGTGCTGATCTGGACGATCGTGGCCGAGGGGATGGGGCGCAGGTAGTGCGGGTAGAGCACCTGGATGAAGGCTTCGGTGATCTCGGGGTACTCGTCGTCCAGCTTTCGGTGGATCCGGGCCGTGAGGAAGGCGAAGGACTCAATGAGCCGCTCGACGTGGGGGTCCTCGCACTGTTCTCCGTCGATCTGGAGGCGGCGGCCGATCTTCGGATAGCGGAGGGCGAATTCCCCCGCCATCTCGCGGAGGTAGCCGAGTTCGCGCTCGTAATAGGGAAGCAGTTCCTCCAGCAAGGCTAGTCCTTCACTTGGTAGGTGTTCGAAGAGAGTTGGAGCATGGCGTCGAAGCTAACCGGTGGTCGTGTGGGGTGCACCCTCAGTAGGGCATCCACCCGGAAGCGCATCACATGGTGGGTGTCCCGGGAGATCTCCAGGGACACCTTGACGTTGGCGAGGCGCGGCTCGAAGCAATCGATGGTTTTGCGGAGGTTGTCCTGGAGGAAGACGCGGTCCTGAGGGTTGAGGAGGCTCAGGCTGCTCAGGTCACTGATGCCGAACATCAGGACCGACCCCTTGGCGAGGGGGAAGCTTTCCAGATTCTCCTCTCCCATGTAGGTCGATCGGGTATTCAGCAGGAGTTCGAGATCCCGAGCCACCGCGCGTTTGTAGCGTGCAACGTCGAACAGGAACTCGGACTGGGATTCGCTGGAAAGGTCTGGACGGTCGTCCATCAAACGGTCCAGCAGGGAGGAAGAGACCAGGGTCTGGCGGGAAGTCGGGTACGCCATGGGATCCGGCTAGGTGGCCGAGGGTGACTGAAGGATGGTCGTGACGGAGGTCAGCCTCTGGACCCTCTCCAGGTCCTTCAGCTGGGAACGAAGGACGAAGGTGAAGGTTAGAAAGAGGACGATCGCCACCAGGACCAGGAGGGTATAGAAGATCCACAAGGGAAGTTCGTGGCGAACGAAGTCGCCGAACTGGAAGCTGGGCTGCCAGTGGGGAGCGAATTCGGGCTTGGCCCCCCTCAGGCCGCTGATCTCCTGGCCGAGGCGGGCAATGAGGAAGCCCAGCTTGTCTTCGCCCTCCAGCAGATAGCGGCCCTGGAATCCGAGAAGGAGACAGGTGTAGAACACCTCCAATGTCTCAAGGTTCTTCTGGGGTTCAAGACGGAGACTCTCCAGCCGGTTGAAAAAACCATCCCCTGCGAGGTGCTCTCCAAAGAGCCGCAGTTGCAGGGGGCTGCGCTCCCAGGCGTCCCGGATCTCGAACTGTGAATTCAACACGATCTCGTCCATGAGGGCGCAGAAGGCGTACTTGCAGCTCTGGATGGCGCTGGCGCTCTTCCCGAAATTGGCGGCGTTGCGCTCGAACTGCGCCAGGAAGGCGTCCACGCGGCGGTTGAACTCCTCGGCGCTGTGCGGGGTGGTCCCGCTGCGAAGGAGAAAGAGGAGGTAGATGCCGTCCTCCATCAGATCCTTGAGCGGGGGCGCCTCGGGAGCCGAGGTGCCCATGAGTTCCTGGTTGATTTCAGCTGGGGAGAGGGTGGCTTCCATGGTTCATCTTTCTCAACGGAATACGGCGATGAGTTCGAGCTTCATTTCCGGGAGGGCGGCGGGGACGTAGATGCAGATGCTCCGGGAGGTGAGCATCCTGTCGTAGATCAGCCCGTGGGGGTCCATCTCGAAGTAGTGGTTCCCGATGCGCACCGGCACGGCGGCCGGGGTCTGGGTGACGTGGTTGAGGCGCACCCCGGCCATGGCGGAGTGAAGGATCTTCTCCACATCGTCCGGACTTCCCACCTTGAGCTTGAGGGGCACGTTCTCGATGATCTGGTTCGCCGGGTGCTCTGAAGACACGGACAGGTAGTAGTCCGTGTTCTCGGCGAAGCGGTCGCTTTCGAGTCGCCCCACAAAGAAGGAGGGCCGGGTGCTCACCAGGGGGATCACGGCGAAGCGGCTGGAGATCACGGTCTCGAGAAGTTCGCGGATCAGGGCATCGAGGCGCTGGAAGGTCTCGGTAAGTTCCAGGTGCTTGTAGGTCGGGATGTCATTCAGGGTGAGGGTCGAGGAGAAGGTGACCAGCTCTCCGGCCAGCTGAGCCAGATCCTTGTAGACCTCCTCGGGGTGGGCCTGAGGGAAGCGCAGGAGGTGGTTCAACAGGGGGAAGCTCCGGTTCACCGTGTGGAGCAGCCAGAAGGAGGCGATGTCCGAAGTGCCATATTCCACGACGCTCTTGACGCGTTCCCGATGGGAGGTCGTCAGGGACTGACTCTTGATCATCAGGATATCGAGGATCCTCCGGAGCGTGGCCATGACGGGCGGGGCGCCCTGGATGGACAGCAGCGGGGGCACGAAGGTTTCGTCCACAGCCCAGGCTCCCGTGGGGCGCTTGAGCAGTCGCGTCACGGGAACGGACAGGAAACCGTCCCGGTTTTCCTCCTCCATCAGGAGGGTCACGTTCACCTTGAGAGCTTCGATCTCGGATTCCAGCGCTTCCGTGAAGAGATCCACGGCCTGCACCTTCTCCGTGAGGTACCGCGCGGTGCGCTTCGTCTCGGTGCCAGGATTCGCGGAGTTGTGACCATAGGCATTGAGCAGGGGCAGGCAGGCGTGGACGACCACCTCGGAGCCCAGATTCGGGATGTCGTTCAGGCTGCGGGCCAATGGCAAAGGCTCCGCATGGGGGGCTTCGAAGAAGGTGCCGTCCTGGAACGCCATTTCGAGATGGCTGAAATGCATGAGTCCGCTGGCCAGGGCGTCCAGATCCACTTCCAGGGCGCGGACGCCCCAGGGATGCGCGTACATCTGGTTCAGGCACCTTCGCAACTGGGCGTCGAAATGAAGATCCTGCTGCTGGAAATGCTGAGGGCGAAGGAAGATGCCTTCACCCCACAGCATGCGATGCGCCTTGGTCACAGTGTCATCCAGAAAAAGAAGATTGGAGAAGCGAGGGGAATAATCATCAGGACCTCAGCGGGTCACGGGGTGCGGATGTGCGGAGGGTGCTAGGGCTTAGGGGGCGTGGAAGCCTCGGCCTGTCCCCCGCAATCGGGCTTGGCGTCCAGGGGCTGCCCCGGGATGGGCTCCGGCTTGCAACTGGTGAGGGAGAGGTAGCAGTCCTGCAATTCGATGGAAACGGGGCCCTTGTCCCTGCCCTTGAGCTTCAGCCTCTTTTTCTGCTCTTTGGTCGGTTTCAGGTCCTCCACCTTGACCAGGAAGCGCCAGTAGTTCGGATCCGGTTTCCGGAAGAAGCCGACGACGCCGACATAACGCGTGCCTGGAGGCAGGTCCATGGTCTCAGTCAGGTTCGAACCCGGCACCACGACGTATTCGGAGCGCCCAATGTACTCGGAGCCGAGCAGTTCCTGGTCTGTTCGCCCGCCAGCGAGAAGATCGAAAGCCAGCTTGGAGAACTCAGTCTTGTCCTTCAGGTAGTAGGTGCGCACCACTACGGAAAGAGGCTCACCACTGGTATCCCGGTTGACGGTCGCGGAGGCCTTCGCCTCCAGGATGACCTTGGTGGGCGGAGTCTGCGGGATGAGCTTGGGTGCCTTGTCGCAGGCCAGGGGGGCCAGCGCAAGAAGCCCAGAGAGGAGCAGCACTTGTCGGGTTTTGTAAACATGATTCATTTTCATTGGGCCCTCTAGTGATCCACGTCAGGGGGATGGTATCATGAATTGTTATGTTCTTTAGCCGATAACATTGTCTGCAAATGTGGCTAACTTGCCTCAATTCAACCAAAGCAAATTATCTAAAATACTATTTCTTCACTAATCTCTGCATGGATTGGGTTTTGGTAGGGTCGCTAAGAAAATGAATAAAACCTTGCTAGCTGAAAGCTGAAGAGCCCCTTGCTTCCTGTTCGTGGCAGGCATCGGGAATCGTCTGGTGGTCGGGTCGCTCGAGGGTGTTTTGTTGGTCTAATTGTTGTTTATAGGGAATATGATGAGAGCAGCCTCTGTTGTCCCTTCAGGTGTCATCCAGCCCTCGAAGCTTTGGAAATACCCCCTGGGGTTCCTCTTGCTGACGGCCCTTTGGGGGGGGGCGCTCTCTTTCTGTGCCAAGCCTGGCACCCTGGTAGCCAGACTCCCCAGGGGCGTTCGCATCGCCTTGGTCATACTGCCGCCCCTCGTGATCGCGGGCGGTCTATTCCTCTATGCCCGCCGACCTTCCGTTCGGAAGCGGGAGCGGGAGCAGGAGGAGCAGCTGGCGGCGGAGCGGGAGGCCGAACGGGAGCGCCAGGAGGAAGAGGCGCGCCAGGTGGAACTTCTGGTCCACAAGAGGTTCTATCTGGAGGTTCTCTCCCTCGGGTTGGCCGCGGAGCACCTCAGGCAGTCGGAGATATGGGAGGCGATCCGGGGTGAGGAGACAGCTTCCGTTCTTCCCGAGGACCCGGATCTGTACCCCATCCGGGTTGAAGCAAAGGAACGCGATGCCATGGAGCGGGAGGCGGAAATCCTGCAGGCGGCCCTGGGCTGGATGACAGACGAATGGTCCATCCCCACCTTCATCGCGGGCCCACCCCTCTCGAACCCCAAGATGGCCTCCCTCCTGGAGAGCAACCTCGCCGATGCCGTCACTCAGGCGGGACTGCCGGGCAAACCTCTGAATATCGTCGAATGCTTTCATGACGAGACCCCAGACCAGGTGATGGAAGCCCTCTTCGAATTCTTTGAGAACAACGCTGAAGTGCCTGCGGTGCTCCTCCTGGCCGAGGATGGCCTTGTGCTGAGGGACTGCCTCCGTGCGGAAGGGGCCCAGACCCTTCTTCAGGAAGGCAGCCGCAGCCCGCAGGATGTGGTGTGGTCCATGGTGGCCCTTGTGCTCGGTCGTCGGGATCGGCTTGACCCCATGCGTCGTCTGGTCCCCCAGGAGGCAGCCCCCGACAGCGTGTTCAAGCCCTTCTGGGAAAAGGAGCAGCCCAGGCGTTCGGCCAAGAGCTTTGAGCCCACCTCCTGGGTGCCCCAGGTCTGGTCCAAGCGTCTTCTGGACAGCTTCTCGAAAATGCCGGTCATGGGCCATCTGCACCGCCCCCAGTTCGTAACCTACGAGACGATTGGTGAAGCCTCCCGAGCCAAGGCCTTCCAGGAAAAATGGAACGAGCTCATGGATGGCCGGGCGAACGAGGAAGATCTCGCCCACCTCTTCTTCGACTATGGCGCCCCGGAGCAAGGGCGTCGGCTCACGCCCTTGAGCCGATCCCTGGGAGACTTCGACCCGGATTGGGATGCCTGCGATCAGGGGGTCAATCTGCACCGCAGCCTGGGGGATGCCGGATCAAACGGAGCCTTCCTGGGCCTCGCCCTGGCCGTGATCGCCGCCCAAGAGGAGGGTGGGATGGGGGTCAGCGTCAACTTGCGCCAGGAAGGCAAGGCGAGCCTCTTCATGGTTACGGAATCCATGGGAAAGCCGAGTTCCGGCAGCGAACAAAACCCACATCAGACTGCGGTCGCCTGAGCGCTGCACCCACGGTCAATGGAAGGAGTTGAAGATGCGAGGAATTATCCGATTGGGAGACAGCACGAGCCACGGAGGCAAGGTGATCAGCGCCTCGAGCCGCATGACCATCCTCGGGGTGCCCGTGGCCCTCTTGGGCGACACCTGCACCTGTCCTATACGAGGCCACAACAACTGCACCATCGTAGAGGGCGTTTCCACCCAGCTAGTGGACGGGATTCCCGTTGCCTTCGAAGGTTGCAAGACCTCCTGCGGCGCCACCCTGATATCCAGTATGGGGGGCGTGGGGTTGGTGTGAGGGAGACCTTGATGTCGTAGTTCGTGGTGCCATCGTCCGGCACGAAGCCGTCGGGCAGGCAGATGCCGCGCTCCGTGGGGATTTCAGGGGGCTTCTGTAGGTGGTAAATCAGTGTTCTGAGCGCCTTGATGCCCCATCCCCATGGCAGCAAGGGTACGCTTCCTGTCCCGCCTCCTGACCGCCCAGAACCCAAGGATCGGCAGGACGGCAGCCATGACCATGACCAAGGCTGCTAGGTTCTGGTGGAAGCGGACCATCCTTCTGGCTGCCCGCAGGAGCCAGGGCATCAGCCCCTCCCGGGCCAGGAAACTGGAGAGTTCGGCATAGCTCAGGCTTCCCGGAGTCGCTGCCCGGGCAGCCTCCGCCGACATCCCCGCCAGGATAGGATCCAGGTAGGCCTCCACCCTAAATCGCTTCAGTTCCTTGGTGGTCTGCTTCTGGGCCATGGAGCCGCCCAGGTCCACAAGGAGTTTCTGCAGCATGGGGCCCGCCGCTCCCTTGGCGAGCTCGGGCATGGCGGACTGGGCATAGACGTTCACCACCCCGAGGGCCCGATTGACGGCGACCTTGCCCACAGTATCCATCTCCTCCCGGAAGACCTTGACCTCCATCTTTTCCTGTCCCGCAGCGAAACGCTCTACACCTGTGCGGATCGTTTGAATGGCCTCCTCCTGCGAGGTGTGTGGTGCCCGCAGGGCCAGGGCGCAGGCGTAATGAAGCCCCCCGAAGAGCAGGGCTTCCCGTTTGCCGAACTCCTCACTGGCGAGGGCGACGACTGAATTCGTTTCCGCAAAATTCCGCACCGTGCGCCAAGCGCCCTCCCAGAAGCCCACATAGCCGCAGCCCAGACTGAACACCACCAGATGCAGGGCACACACACTGCCCCGCCACCACTTGGCATGGGGGCGTTCCAGCTTATAGCCTCCGCGGGCCCGCAACGCCAGGAAGATGCCGAGGCCCAGACCCGCCCCGACCAGGAGTCCAATAACGGTCCATCCGGTGATCGACCAGCAGGCTGACGTGGGCAGGTTCTGGGCTAGCCAGAGGAATAGGGTCTTGGACATGTCGTCACTCCCTTTCGAGGCTGGGTGCAAGGGCGCCATGGGCTGTCGGGTAATTGGGGCGAAGCAGCAGGTGTAAAATCGAGGTGCACATGATGGCTGGGACCGCCAGATTGAAGACCGGGATGGCCAGCAGGGCCATGAGGGCCACGCCGATCAGCAGCAAGGGCCTCCAGCGCCATCGGAGGCTGGGACGCCAGGGGGGCAGGGAGGGCATCCGTTTCGCAGCCACCGCGAATAAGGCGCGCGGGTGGATGTAGCAGCCCAGAAGGATCAGGGTGATCCCGGCGATCACGGGCACACTGAGGGCGAGCAGGATCAGGAACACCCGAAGAGTGGGGGATCTTCCCTTGATCTCGACGGGAGGCGTGGATGGGGTTTCTCCCCCATACCTGCGACCCACTTTGAGAAGCGTCTCGGAGAGGAGCAGACGGGGGGCTGTCAGGTAGATGCTGGTGGCCACCACGAAGAGAAAGGCCAGAACGACGAGCACCGCTACCACCATCGCCAAGACGATGAGTATCTGCAACAACAGCGGGAACCCGCCCCCGCCGCCAAAGTCTAAGATGCTCTCGCCCCGGAACATCGGCAGGCTCTTCGCGACCGTGAGCAGAACACCCTGGGCACTCGTCATGGCCAGCAGATCGGCAACCTCCCCAATCCGTCGGTGGAAGACTTGGCACAGCAGGGTCCAGAAGCCGAAAGCCCCCATGACCAGGAAGGCCGACCTCCATAGGAGGCGCCGGGAAAGCGCATCCCGTACCCCCAGACCGAGGCAGGTCCCCGCCTCACGCAGGGCCTTCCACCAAAGAGCGTTCTTCAGGCGCTTCAGATGCATGCGGTGGATCTCCGGGACACTGCTGCCGTGCTGTTTAAAAGTGGCTTAGGGCCACCCAGTAAATCCCTGTATTTTCAGGGATTCGCCGACACATCACCAGGGTTTCCAAGGAAGGAACCAATCGAGTTATGCCCTAAGGCGAAGTTACTTGGTGGTGGGTTTCAGCTTTTCGAATTCCGGCATCAACGGGATCGTGGGGCGCATGCGGAGGCTCTTGAGCAGGCCCTCATAACGGGAGTAGGTGACACTGAAGGGGGGTGGATTCTTCTTCAGGATCGGGGCACCCTCCTTATCCGCCGTGAAACAACGCAGATCCAGGGAGACGGTGGGCAGCACCTGGGAGTCCCCCCAGCCGCCGTAGCCGGTGTACATGAGGTAGGTCTCGAAGGGGGCTTTCCCCTTGGGGCGCTGGTGGACCACGATGCCACCCTGCTGGGCGGTGAGGGCACCGATGCGGGCACTGCGGGGGCCAATGCGATCGACCTTGTACCCCTCCAGCTCACCCCCTATGCCAGCCATAGCGCTGCTGGTGGAATGGAACCAGGCCGGTTCCGAGCCCAGCTCCCCCACCGTGGCGGTGCCCAGGGTGTAGATCACCCCCGGCGTGTCCTGGTAGCGGAGGGAGACCTTGATATCGTAGGTCGTGGTGCCATCGTCCGGCACGAAGCCGTAGGGCAGGCAGATGCCGCGCTCCGTGGGGATTTCGTAGAGCTTTCGCGGGCGGTAGGCGCGCACAAAGGCATCGAACTTGGGTTTGCGGATCTCCAGGGGAGGTTCGCCATCCCCTTGACTATCCATGAAGCAGTGCAGCCTGCCATCCCGCCAGAGGTAGGCATACAAGGTCGAGCCAGCGACATAGGCGACACTATCCGGGATTTCCAGGTCGTAGGGGTGCCACGCCTTCTCGATAGCTTTGCTCCTGGTTTCATTTTCATGGATATCGGTTTCCAGCTCCTGGAGGGATTTGGCAATGGCGATGGGATCCTCTTTGTTCGGGTTTTCCCTCAAGGTTTCGATGGTCCAGGTTTTACCCTCCGATTCACTCTTGAGTCTCTTGATGGCAAGGGACTTCCCCACCGCATGCAACTGGATCTGCTCTTCTAGGCCCTTTCTGGGCACGGGTCCCATGACCCTGATGGCGATGCGGCCCACCTGGGAGTGTTCATCCTCCCCAGCAATATCCCCAGGGAAGCCCTCATAGTTATGGTTTTCGGAAAAATCCCGCCAGGCGGTGTAAGCGATGCCCCATTCCATTGCCCGGGGGACATCGAAGACCAGCCGCCCCAGGCACTCCTGGCGGATTCCAGGCGGAGTGACGTAGCCCGGATGGGTGGCTTTCTGGATGTCCTCCAGGTCGGGGCCCTTGGGTCCCGGGGGCTGCTGGGCACAGCCCCGGGAGCAGCCCAGGACACTCAGGCAGAGCAGGATGGCGAGCCAGCGCAGGGTGGACATCATGCGGAGGTCTCCTCGGGGGTGGATTCGAGCTGGGCGAGCATGGGGCGTTCGGGCTCCAGGCCATCCAGGGTGGGAAGACCCTCCTTCTGGGCCAGAATGGTCAGGTTCTGCCCGGAGTCATTGCTCTCGCCCCGGGTCCATTCGATGGGGAGTTCCACGATGAAGCCCTGGACGCCCTGGGGGGCCTTTTCCGGGGCCCGGCCATGGTTTGCTGCCTTGGCACCGGTCTGCCAGGAGTTGGATTCGTCACGCACACCCACCCCCTGCCAGAAGGCCGCCTCGAAGGGCATGCGGTAGAGCATCTTTCCGCCCTTCGCGTGGTGGAGGCTGTCGTTGTAGCGCCATACGGGCCATATGGAGCAAGGCGGTTTATCATCTTTATGCGCGGGGGCCTGGAAGCGAGGGTCCGCGATATTGCGGGGGATGTGCCAGAAGGCTTCCTCGTAACGTTCCGAATTCACCCTGGCCACCTTCTGGATCGCCTTCCAGGTCTCCGGGGCAGCGGGCTTGTCGAGAACGCTGGCCAGGGCGCTGGCGGGCTTGTCGCTGCCCATCAGGCCGAAGATCTTCTTCCAGAGGTTCTTCCGCAACTCGTGAACACAGGCGCTGACCTTATGAGGGTGCCGACCATCGAGTTTCACCCCCACCTGGTTGGAATCGTGGATCATCACCGCCAGCTCTGAATCCCTGTCCCCCATCTCGCTCCGGTCGTTGATATTGGCGCTGCCCACGATGGCCACACGGTCATCGGCGATGAGGGTCTTGGAGTGGACGTAGACCTGCTCGGTCACGGGACGCCCACCGATCATCCCCCAGTTTCGAAGGTTCAGGAGGGTCAAGTAGCGTCTCCATTCGTCGCCCACATCATCGCTCAACTTCTTCAGTCCCATATTTCTCAGCTCACTTCGGATCTGCGCCGCGCCAGCATCCGAGGGCTTGAATCCCTTTTCCTTGAGCATGCGCTTTTCGAGGATGGCCCGGCGCACCCCGTTGATCAGGCTGTCGTGCCCATGGGAGAGCGACTGCATCGTCAGGTGCACCTGGGTCATGATGTTGAGGGTGTTGAGGGTGCCTTCCGGGTGAACGGGAATTACCAGGTACACGTGGAAGTCCCGGCCATCCTCCACGATAGCCTTGCGAATGCGCCACACCAGGGCCTGGGCGATGGGGTTGGTCACATGTTTCTGGTTGTGCCCAAGACCCGTTGTCGCCTTAACGGCGGCATGGTTTTTCAGGACATCCATGAGGTCCTTCCAGAAAAGAACGCCATCCCTGTCGCGCAGCACATCGTCCACCTTGGCCCAGCGGATGTGCTTGAGAATCTTGTCGAGGGGGACACGCTCGATTTCCAGCATCTTGGCGAACTTCTGGTATGCAGGGCTCCGCTTGATGTCCAGCAGGGCCCCCATGGGGCCGGAGTATTTTCCATGGGTGTCGCCCTTGGCACCATAGTCCGATTGGAAAAACTGGTTCTCGATGTAGATAAAATGCTGGGCGCTACGGATCACCTTCAGCATCGCCTTCAGGCAGTTGTCCTGTTTCTGGCCCTTGGTATAGGCCCTGGCGTTCCGGACGGTTGTCGGCACGCCCTTCGCGCGTACGATATCCTCCAGCAAGGCCGATGGGGCGCTGCGAAGAACCTGCACCGACGCGCCATTCTCGGCAAAGCTCTCTTTAGGGAAAAGTCCCGTGGGGATGCGCGGAGCCTTGACCTTGATTGCAAGATTGCAATGGATTAGTCGGGAGATTTGCTGGGTCAGCGCCTCAGCCCGCTCCCGGAACTCGTGATCATAGAGCCAGGCGATGCTGTTCCAGCGCTGGATAAAGTTCATGCTCAAGTCATAGACAGAGGGCCCCTGGATGCAGCAATGCACGTCGTGCCAGGGCATCCGAGGCTGGCACTTAGGGTCGACCACGGATTCACCTGTTGGGGCGATATGGGGAAGCTTTCCCAGATTGCGGTAGAGCTCTTTCCTGTTGGCTGCGGAGTCCCCCAGGACAGTCACGATGCCCAGAGTGAGAGCTTCAACCATGCTTCCCACCGTGTGAAGGTAGGACTGCGGCAACTGCTCAAGACTTGCGCCATTCAGCCATGCCACCACTGCGGTGGACGCATCTTTCACGCTGGCGCACCCGACCTCAACCAAAAACCGAAGGGTGTTCTTGGTGCCTGCGGGAAGCCTGCGCCAGGCTTGTCTGACTTCTTCGGCGGCGGCATCCACCGCTTTGTCCTGAAGACTGTATAGGAAATCCGGGACGATGCTGCTGCTGTTCCAGGCATCGGAGAGCATCTTGCTGCCATCCTTGATGCCACTGGTTGCTGTATCCTTCGCGTCCAGGACCTTGGCGAGCCAGGGGAAGGGCGCGGACAGGCCCCAGGCCACTGTTTCGGCTTTCCAGTTATCAGAACAAGCCGCAAGGAGTTCTGCACGGGTCAAGTGGTTGACTCTGTCCTCGTTGGTAACTGAATGCACGGGAGGAATACAGGAGTTGTACAACTCGTTATTCCTTCGCCACTCGGCATTGATGGAAAACCGATGGTCATCCATACGCCCATAGGCCAGATCAATCCCGCCGACATAGGCATATTTGTTGTCGATGATGACGGACTTCTGGTGATGGGAGAATGCAGCTCCCAGTGCGCCTCTCATGCCTGATTGCTGAATCGCTGGGAGCACGAAGGCACGCTTGCGGCCTTTGCTCCCGGCGTTTAGGTGGAGGATGGCCAATGTGGTCTCGAAATCCCCAGTATCCACTCCGACCTTGGGAGACATCCAGGGTAGTACGTAGATCTTGAGGTTCCTGTTTGCATCGAGCCGTTGTTTCAAACATTGAAAGAGCGTTTTATCATGACTAAGCATTACGTCGAAATTAATCTGCCATCCCGTTATGAAGATGGAACGCTCCGCAGAGGCAATCTTGGCGCACAAGTCATCAAAATAGGAAACGCCAGTCACAAAGAAGTTGATATTATTCCCGGACCTTAGAGGAGAAAAAGTCGGCCCCCAATTGGGCATTTCAGCCCGCGGCCCTCCGACGGATGACTTGCCAATTTTATTGGCCTCGAAGGGTGGGATTCCATCAATGATGCACCAATCTGGTGTTTTACCCGACTTTCGGGTTGAATTCCCGCTTTTATCTACTTTCTGATCAATGGCGCCAGGATTGCCCATGTTATTTCAACCCGCCTTTCAGGCGATTCAGCAATTCTGCTTTCGATTTGGTTCCAAACACGGCATGGGCGTGATCGATGACCGATTCAACGCCAGTCGAATAGAGGTTGGAACAGGTGTCCTGAGTGAAATCTGCTGCGCTCAGGGCATGAAGCAGCTTCTCGTCCTCGCTCCAATCATCCCGCTCCTGTGCCACAGCGATTTTTACGACATGGCCCGGGAATACCAGCCAAGTCCTGTCGGGGTTAGCGCAGTATGTCTTGGAAAGGAGTTCTTCCTGTGCGGTGCTCAACGGGATGTGTCCTTCGGAATCCGTTTCCCCCTCTGTAACCAGGTGTTCTTCGTCAATCCACGCTAGTCCGTCGGGTTCTGGGCCCCAGGCGATTTTCCATGGCGTGAAGGAAAGCGGGTGGCCGTTTGACCCGGACGTATCCGCAAGGTTCAGATCGAACTTGAACTGGCGTTCGGGTATGGATGCGCGAGGCATTTTGGGCAGGTCCACATTCGCCGTTCCTGCCCCCATCAACTTCATCCCCCCCGTGCGGAGTTCAAGGTTTCCCGGCATCTTGAGGGTGATCTTGCCGTCCTTGAGGAGGATCTCGCAGCCATTGGCGGCTAGGCGGATGGAGGTCTTGGCGAGGATTTCGACGCTGTTGTTGGCGCTGACGATCTGCACATCCTGGTCGGCCACCACGCCGATCTTCCCTTCGTGGGCCTGGATATCGATGTTGCCTTTGCCTGCGATGGCCTTGATGCCGGATTTGGCGGCGAATACCTGGAACGCTTCCTTGGCGGCCATCATGATGCGCTTGCCTGCGGCTACAACGGTGTCGCCGCAGCTGTCCAGATGGATGTGCTCCCCGGCGCTGGTGATAACGCTGGCGGGGGTGCTCTGGACGATGCCTGCGGGGCTGCTGAGGGCCAGGACGGGGTCGGCGAAGGCGGGGATTTCGTTGCCCTTGGTGGTCTCGGTCTTCTTGAGGGTCTCCTGGAGCTTTTTCGCGCTTTCCAGGGTGCCCAGGGCTTCGAGCTGGTGCTTCTCGGAGACCTCGCTCAGGGCCTTGGCGAGTTCCTGGCCCCCTTCAAGCTGGCTATGGAGCCCTGCGGATTCCAGGGCGGCGCTGCCGCCTTCGGTGCTGATCAGCAGGCCCTTTTCGCCCCGCAGGGCGCCGTAGGCTTCGCTCCGCAGTTCGAAGCCCGTGCCCTTGGGCTCCGCCAGGCCCAGGGCCCGGGGGTGCACGATGTGGCCCAGGTTCAGTTCGGTCTTGGCGTGATCGGAGGCCAGGCGCGCCCGCAGCTCGTTGGTGCTGTCATCGAAGAGAAGTTCGTTGCCCCCCGTGCCCTTGTGCATCTTGGAGCGCATGCCGGAAATGGCCTTGTCGCCCGGGAGGCTGGAGGCCAGGCTGAACATGGCGGGCTTGCGGCGGCCGCCGGGCAGGACGCCCAGGACCACGGGCTTGTCGGGGTCGTTGTTCAGGAACTGGATCAGCACCTCGTCCCCGGCCCGGGGGAGGAAGCCCCCGCCCATGCCCTGGCTGGACCAGGGCTGAAGCAGGCGCACCCAGGTGCAGTCCCGGTCGGTGCCCGTGGCCCCGGCCAGGGGGTGATCCTCCTTGCGGGTGCAGTGGAGTTCGACCTTGATGCGGCCCACCTCGTCGGTGTGGACCTCCTCGCCCTCGGGGCCTACCACCGTGGCGGTGATGGGGCCGGGGATCGGGGCCTCGATCTCCTCCGGCAGGATGGGGATGCTCTGGCGAAGGCACTCGAAGCGGTTGGTGTAGACCTGGGCAGCCTCGTGTCCTGTCTTCAATCCCCCGAAGTTGTTCTCGGCCTCCAGTTCCAGGCCAGTGAGAACAAAGGTCCGTTGGGCCTTGGGGTCGGCGTCGTGGACGGGGTGATCCTCCAGGACGAAGCTGGTGCCCACGCAGAAATCCCGTACGGTGCCTTCGCCCGCAAAACATTTGGTACGCTGCTCCCAGACCTGGGCCCGGCTGGTGGTGCGCTTTTCGTGTCCCGCCAGATCGTCGTGCTCCAGGGGGGCCTCGTGGCGGTAGTCCTCCAGGGTGGAGGCCAGGGCGTTGCCGAAGCTCCCCTGGTTCGAAAGGAGCTCCTCACTGGTGGTACTCAGCGAGCCATTGCTGTGATCCCAGGCGCGGCGGGTGACCTTGCCCACCTGGAGCACCCGCTGGGCCTGCCAGCTGGTGATGGTGTCGGCCTCCTCGGTGCCATCGGCCCGGTGGAAGCGCACCTCCCCGGCTTCGTTCTTGTCCAGGTCCCGGGGGTCGTCAAAGAGGATGAGGCTGTGCTGGGGGTGCTCGGGGCTGCTATCGGGGTGGGGCAGGATGACGAAGGAGACACCGATCTTGGCGAGGCGGCGGCGGATGAAGTCCCACTTGTTCTCGTCGCAGAGGAAGGCGAAGTCCCGGACGGGATAGGTCTTTGTCTTGAGGCAGCGGTTGTCGATGCTGAAGCAGGCGCCGAAGACCGGGTTTTCCTGGATCTCCTTGTTCAGCAGAAGCTTCACGATCTCAAGATCATTCTTCTGCATGAATATCTGGGAGCTGTGGCCGAGGCGCAGAGCGGCAGTGACGGGCTCCACCACCAGGCGGTAGGTTGATAATCCGCCATCGGAGCCCTCGCTGTGGACCTCGGTGATCACACCGGTGATGAAGCGTTTCCCGCCGCTGTCGGTGAGGATGGTGATTTGGGTCGGGACGCTAAGAAGCGTTTTGAGGGGGAAGTGGGCGTCCTGGGAGAAGACCCAAACTTCGTAGCGGAAGCCCCAGTTGACTCTTTCCTCTCCCTTGATGCGGTGGACCAGGAATTTGCCCTCGGGGATGCCGCTGTCGGGGGAGAAGCGGATTTCCAGGAGGCGGGTTGCCTGGCTGATGAATGCGTTCAGAAGGTCCGTGACGCTTTCGGGTAACTTTTGCAGACGGGAGGACAGACCGGAGAGGGCTGAGACAGAAAGACTCATGTTTGTATTCCTTCTAGGGTTCCGTTGGTTACTTCATGTTGTGCTTATTGCCTGGCCTTGCGTGTAATAATGATTAGCACATGAAATATAATACATGAAATAAACCTGAATGCACGCATGGAGCCAAGGCACCCTAGACCCCAGGCTGGAGCCCGTTCCGCGGGGCCTTTGCGGGCCCTACTCCGCTTTCCAGTGCTTCCGGATCAGCCCCTGGGTCAGGATCCTGAGGGAGGCGCCCTTGCCGGGGTTCCACTCCAGGAAGCTGGCCTGCTTGAGTTCCATGGCCAGGGTGCGGGCTTGGTCGCTCTCTGGATCCCGCCCAACGACGAGGATGGGGCAGCCCGGGGGCTGGGCTTCCAGGAGGGCCTTGGTCCGTCGTCGCTCTTCGCTGCCCATTCCTGCGGTGTCCAGGAGGAGGAGAAGGGGGGGCTGGGTCAGGGCGGTCCTGTAGGGGGTCATGACGGCAGGCACGACCCGCAACTCGTGCATGCCCTCCAGGGCCGCCTCGACCTGGGGGCCAAGGTGGGGATCGGTGCTCAGAAGCAACAGGCCTGCGGGCGGGGCCTTGGGCTTGGCGGCTTCCTTGGCCTGGGCGCGGATTTCAGTCCGGCTGTCCCACAGGCGCTGGGCCTCGGCGCGGCGGCCTTCCACCCACAGATTGACCAGGCTCAGGGTCGGTTCTTCCAGGGGGGGCTGGAACTCGAGGCCCAGGTAAGGACCGCTGCTGTGGCAGATCCGGGCGGAGGTGCTGAAACTGGGGCCACCGTCGAGTTCGAGGCTCGTTTGGACGATGCTGCCTGGCAGCCAGGATTCGGTGTTCCGGAAATCCTTCAGGAATACGCCAGCGCCGAGGACAGAGAGGTTCTCCAGGCCGAAGGACTGGATGGACACCCCGCCTCCTGCAATGCTGCCCATGGAGCCCCGGGACCTGGCCATTCGCTCGGCCCGGTAGGCCCTCCGCTGCTCGTCCACCCCCAGGACTTCGGGAACCGAGACCACCAGGGTCCGGCGGTGCTCCTCCTGTTCGTAGTCCAGGATCCGGGTGATTCCGCTGTAGATGGTGAGCTCCCAGGGGAACCGGAGCCGGAGCGGGTGCTTGGCCAGGGTGTTCTGTGCGACTTCGCGTCCCATGGAGGCCCGGATGCGCAGCTTGTCACCGTCCCGATCGAGAAAGCGGGATTCGAAGCTCAGGTAGGGAGTGGCCAGGAGCATGGCGGCCTTCCGCTCGCACAGCTCGCTCAGGACCTCGTCCCTCAGTGGGCCGGTCAGGCCGCCCTTCTGTCTCTTCTCGTTCGTCATGCCGTCTCAATGTTCACGGGGAGCTATGGGGCTTTCGCCGCCACTGGAGTGTCTGCGTATGATGCCCTGGGCCAGGCGTTCCAGGAAGGGGCCACGTTGGGGGCTCCAGGCCATGGCACTGGCAGCCTTCCATGCGCTGGAGAGTTCGAAGAGCGTGGAACCGTCAACCTCTGTGCCCAGGATGAGGACCGGCGCCTTCCCGGCGGCGAGTTCCACCAGGGTCCGGCTGCGTTTCCGCTGGTCCAGGCTGAGGTCGCGGATGTGGAAGATCACCAGCGATGGCTTGGAGGTCAGGGCGTCTTTCATGGACTGAATGGTGGGCTGGACTCGAAAGATGGAGCGCAGAACCCGAAGGGGCTCCCGAAGTGCCTCCTCCAGCCCTGGGTCGTCGCTCACCAGGAGGATGCCTTGGGGGGGCAGGGCGCTCTCGGGACTGGTGGCGCGGGGTCCCTTCATCTCCAGGCGTCGGGCCAGACGCTCCTGCTCCTCCTCCCGTCTCATGAAGACCCACCGCGAGAGGGGCTCCTGGACCGATCTGGGCAGGGGGGGGACGAACTCGATGCCCATGCGGCGAGTGTCCAGGTGGCGCACAATGGCCTCTGAATGAACCTGGATCTCTTCGGAGAGGGGAATGCTCACCGTGATCCGATCCTCCACCATGAGGTGTTCCACGCTCAGGTCACGCTGGGCCAGGAGCCTGGCGCCGGTGGTGCTCAGATCCACCAGGCCAGCCGTGAGGAGCTGGGCCTTGGGGGTGCTGAAGGTGGTGGTGACCCGGCCGACCCGTTCAGCCCGATAGGCCCCCCGCTGGTCGTTTTCAAGGATCTGTCTGGGGACGGAGAGGCGGAGGGTCCGCCGACCCTCGATCATGTCCAGGCCAAGCATCTTCACCGGGGCCTCATAGAAGCCCAGGCCATGGGGGAAGCGGATCTTGAGATCCGAGGTCCTCAGCCCGTAGACCGCATCCTCTCGGCTCATGGTGGCCTGGACCTGGAGTTCGCCGCCCTGGAGGGCCAGGAAGTTGGATTCGAAGCGCAGGTAAGGGGTATCGAGAACCAGGAGTTCCCGGCGGGCGCAGGCCTCTCCCAGAATCTCCCGGATCTCCTCTGTGTTCTTGATGACGCTGGCCAACCTGTCCTCCCAGGGGGTGATTCCTGATTATGATGGCCCTGCTCCCACTTTCATTGGCAAGAAACCGATTGTCCACGATGCTATGTTGAGTGCAGGCGACGGAGTCCTATGGCGGCGACAGTCATCACAGGGGAGATGGTGATCCGGGAGATCCTGGGCGTAGCTTGCGTCAACAAGGAGTTGATGATCCTGGTGACGCCTTATCTGAAGTTCGAATCGAGCTTTGTGCGTCTGGACTCTGATGCGATTCATGTCCGCATCGGCATGAGCGCCGAGGAGGTCATGTACGGTCTCCGGAATCCCGATCTCCGCTTCCGCTTCCCCCATCTCACCCAGTTCCTGGAGGGCCACACCCGCATGGTGGGCTTCGGGGTGCATGAGGGGCGGCGCACCATCCGGCTTTCCATTCCTCCCACCCTTCAGGATGACGAACTGAGGCGGAACTATCGGGTGGAACGGGTGGGCCGGGTTTCTGTGACCTTCAGCGACTCCAGGTTCGAACTCCACCAGGCTCAGCTCCAGAACATCTGTCCCGGTGGGGCGAGGTTCCTCAGCACCACCGAGAGCATTGAGGGCTTCGTGCGCACTGGAGCCAAGCTGCACGTCACCATCCCCCTCACGGAGGAGATCCACATCAACTGGACGGCGGTCGCTCGCTGGGTCCAGGATCGGGTTCTTGGCATCGAGTTCGTTCCTGCCCTTCCCACGGTGCTTCTGGGGGACCTGAGTCGATGGGTCTTCAAGAAGCGCGAGGAGGACAAGGAGCGCATCGAGCGGAGTGCCTCGGCTGCGCTCAGCGAAGTCGCCATGAAGCGGGGAGGCTCCAGTCAAGTGGTCCTTCTCTCGCTTTCTTCGGAGGTGGAGGACACCCTGAGGGCGATCCTCCCGGAGATTCCCGTCCTCAAGCGAGTGCCTCCCACCCTCCAGGCCCTCAAGGAGGCTGTGAATGAGGGAGCGGGTCTCTTCCTTCTCCACCTGCCCGGTGGCAACCTGGACGAGCGTCGCAGGCTCAAGACCCTGGCGGAATCTCTCGGGAAGCAGGCCCCCTTCGTGCTTCTGGGGACGGAGATCGAGAGCGGCCCCCTCTTCGAACTGGCCAACGATATGAAGGCTGCCAGCGCCTATGTCCTGGGGCCCAAGCCTGGTCCCTTCTTCCAGCGTCTGGTGCAGGGCATCCTCCGGCGACATGCCGAACCGCCCAAGGAGGGGTGATTGAAGACTCTGCTGGTATACAGCGCCCCCAGGAGCGGGGCTGGTGACGAATGGATGGACTTCCTGCCCATCGGTCTGGGCTACCTCCAGGCGGCCCTCAAGAGTCAGGGCTTCCCCTGCTGCCTGGCGAACCTTTCGGGCAAGTCGAACCGCGAGATCCTGGCCTACTTCCGGGAGCAGGGGGCGGGTCTCATCGGCGTCTCCATGTTCACCTTCAACCGTAAGCGCAGCTTCGAGCTTCTCAAACTGGCGCGGGAGGCCTGCCCCGGGGCCCTGCTGCTGGCCGGAGGCCCCCATCCTACGCATCTGGCGGCGGAGGTCTTCGAGGAGTGCCCCGCCTTGGACGCCATCGTGAAGGGCGAGGGGGAGGGCCCCCTCCTGGGCATCGTTCATCGCCGGAAGTCCGGGGAGGACTGGCGCCGCACCCCTGGGCTCATCCTCCGGGGGGGGGAGACGCCCTCCCAGCCGCCTCTGCAGAGCCTGGAGCTCATCCCCGCGGAGCACTTCGAGGCGGACTTTCTGCGGGATCCCCAGCAGCTTGCCTACCTCAGCACCTCGCGTGGCTGTCCGGCCCGATGCACCTTCTGCAACACCCCCGAATACTGGGGCAGCGGAATCCGTTTCCGCAGCCCCGTCTCGGTCGTCCGGGAGATGGAGCTTCTCCAGGCCGAGCACGGCCTCACCTATTTCAGCTTCCGGGATGACACCTTCACGGCCCAGCGGAAGCGCACCATGGAACTGATGGGCCTCATCCAGGGCTCCGATCTTCACCCTTTCTGGAACTGCCAGAGCCGAGTGAACCTGGTGGACGAGGAACGCTTGGTGGCCATGAAGCGGGCCGGGTGTGAATTCCTCCAGTTCGGGGTGGAACACGGCAGTGAGCGGGTGCTCAAGTCCCTGGACAAGGGCACCTCCATGCAGAAGGTCCGGGAGTCCATGGCGCTGGTGCGCCGGGTGGGAATGAATCTCGGCATATTCCTCATCACGGGCATCCCAGGTGAGACCTGGGAGGATGTGGAGCAGAGCGGGGCCCTGATCCGGGAGACCCGTCCTCACGATGTGCAGATCTCTCCCCTGGCGGTGTACCCCGGAACCCGTCTCTTCGCCCAGTACCGGGCCGAAGGCCGCATCAGCCGGGACTTCTTCCGGGCTGCGGGGGACGCCGAAGTATTCGCCAGGGTGGATGCCCACACCGAGAAGGCCCTGCAGCACCTGGACCAGGTGGCCCAGAAGACTAGGCCCAAGGCGGCCTATCGACCTGCCGATTTCGCCCAACAGAAGAAGTGGCTGGGGTACTGCGCCGTCACCCAGGTCCTCTGCGGCGAGGCGGCCGAGGGGGCCGGGCGTTTCCAGGAGGCAGAAGCGGAGTACTCGGAGATCATCCGTCGTGAACCAGGCAGCACCTGGGGCTTCCTAAAGCGGGCCCTGCTGCGCCAGTCCCTCGGCCAGTCCCGGGGGGCCCGGGAGGACGTGCGCGAGGTTCTGCGGCTTGTGCCCCGCCACCCCGAAGCCCATGCGCTGGCCCTTGAGCTTGGACTGGACTAATCCAATCCAGGCTCCGTCCGATGGATCTGGTGGCGGGGCCATGGGGGGGACACTTGATGGGTTGGGTTCGGGTGGTCTGCTCCTGGGTCCTCGCCCTGATGGCGGGCCTGGGTGGGGCGGCTGCCGAGCCTGAGGGACGATTCCGCTTCCGGGTGTATGGTCCGGAACAGGGGCTCAAGGACGCCACGATCAATTCCCTGGAGCAGGATTCCCGGGGCTTCCTGTGGATCGGCACCGAGACGGGGCTCCTTCGCTACGACGGGAGCCAGTTCCGCAAGTGGAGCCACAGAGATGGACTGCCCGAAAGCCTGGTGCTGCGTGTGGTCCAGGATCAGGGAGGGGGTGTCTGGGCTGTGACGGCCGGCCAGGGGGCTGCCCTGTTCCACGAGGGAACCTTCCGCCCCCCGATGGTTGGGGGGGCGCCTCTTCCCCCTGGCCCCTCTTCGATTCTGAGGGGCTGGGATGGGCGGGTCTGGCTTCTCCGCAAGGATGGTCTCTACCTGCAGAGCGAGCGGGAAAACTTCCAGCGAGTGGTGGATAGCCCTGTCGGGAAGCAGCGGGCCTTCGCGGCAAGTCCCAGCCGGAAGTCCATTCTGGTCTTCTGCGATGGGACCCTGTGGGAGTGGGCGCAGGGGAAGGGCGGCTGGGCGATCCGAGCCCAGTTAACGGAGTTCCCTGAGCCCTTTCTGAACGGGCTCGTGGAGGATGGCGCGGGGAGGCTATGGCTCGTGGGAACCCGGGCCCTCGGGTACCTGGATGGTGGTTCCACTCTTCACATGGTTTCCGGCATTCTGCCGGCCCCCGCCTACTCCGGCGGACAGGTGAAGCGGGATGAACTTGGGCGCGTCTGGGTGCCCACGAACAATGGGCTGCTTTGGGTCAGGGGCGAGGAACATGCCGTCATCGATCAGGCCAGGGGCCTGCCGGCCAAGTGGGTCAACGCCTCCCTTGTGGATCGTGAGGGAAATCTATGGATGGCCAGCGCCTCGCTCTCGAGGATGCTGGATCGTGGTTACGTCAGGACCTTCCATGAGGTGGACGGGTTGCCCAGTGATCTGGTCTGGAGCCTGTACCGGGACTCTCGAGGGAGGCTATGGGCCGGGACCAACAGCGGGCTGGCCTGGCTCGCCCCCAGCGGCTGGGTGAAGGTGCAGGGAACCGAGGGGATGGTGGTCTACTACCTTGCGGAGGATGGCCTGGGTCGTCTGTGGATCGCTCCCGCTGATCATGCCCCCCTCCTCCTGTGCCCTGGGCAGGACAGCCCCTCCGTTGCACCCCTGGGCCTCAAGGCGCCGATCCGCTCCCTGTACCGGGACCGCGGGGGATCGCTCTGGTTCAGCCCTCAGGAGTCCGGCGGGCTGGGTCGGGTGAGCGCGTCTGGAGATGTCGTCATCTCCGAGTCCCTTCCAGGGGAGCTACACAAAGGCAAGCTGGAGGTTCTGGCCTTCCTGGAGGACGGTGCCGGGCGGCTGTGGGTGGCTACCAACCAGGGGCTCTTCGCACGGGAGAACGGGGTCTGGCGGCGTTGGACCCAGCAGGAGGGTCTGAGGGCAACCGCACTGGACGGCTTGGGTCTGGCGGCAGACGGGGCGGTCTGGGTCTACTACACGGAGCCCTCGGGGGCCACGAAGGTGCTGCTCCAGAATGGCCAGCTCCGGGTTCTGGAGCACCTCGATGCCCAGGGGAGCCTGCCCTCGGACCTGGTTTATGCCTTAGGTGAGGATCCCAAGGGGACCTTGTGGGTTTCCACGGATCAGGGTGTGGTCAGGGTGCGCCAGAAGAGCAGTTTCCGCCTGGGGCGGGGGGTGGACCGTTCTCCGGATGAGGGCAACGGAGGGGCCATGCTGGTGGAGGGGAATGGTGATGTCTGGGTTGGCACCACCCGGGGATTGATACATCTGCTGGCCGGGAATGAACCGGTGCCTCTGCCCTCGCCCCTGGCGACGATCCTGCAGGTCTACTGGGGGGGGCAGCTCCGCCGCGAGGGAGAACACGGTGAGGTTTCCATTCCCAGGGCTCTGTCGACCCTGGAGTTCCGCTTCGCTGCTGCGACCTATGTGGATGAGCCCTCGGTGATCTATCAGGTCCGGCTGGTGGGTCTGGAGGATGGGTGGCGAGCCACGGATGTCCGTCAGGCCCGCTATCCCTCGCTTCCCGCCGGAGACTACCGCTTCGAGGTGCGGGCTGCATACCCTGGTGAGGCGTTCGGACCTTCGGCAACCTTCGCGTTCCACGTGGAACAGTTCTGGTGGAGGTCCTGGTGGGCCATTGCCGCCACGGTCCTCGTGATTGGCATTCTTGTCCATCTCTGGATCCGATGGCGGATCAGGCGTCTGGCCGAGGTCAAGGAACGCCTGGAAGCAGAGGTGTATGAGCGTACCGAGGCCCTTCGCATGGCCAACGCGTCCCTCCATGAGGCCAACCAGGCTCTGGAGAGCCAGAGCCTGACGGATGCCCTCACGGGCCTGCACAACCGGCGTTTCCTCTCCCTGCTCGTCGAGGAGGAGGCGGCTCAGGTGCTGAGGGTCTACCGGGAATCCCCGCTGGGCCGGGCTATTCCTAATCGGGATCTGGTTTTCTTCATGGTGGACCTGGACAACTTCAAGCAAGTGAACGATCGCTACGGGCATGGGGTCGGGGACCGGATCCTCCAGCGCACAGCTCAGGTGCTCAAGAAGGCCGCCCGGGAGTCGGATGCCGTAATCCGCATGGGCGGGGAGGAATTCTTGATCCTGGCCCGCAACTGCAGCCGCAGCGAGGCTCCCCAGGTGGCCGAGCGTCTCCGGAGCTTGGTGGCCCAGGAACTCCTGCACAACGGTGACGAGGTGATACGGTGGACCGCCTCCATCGGATTTGCTGCCTTCCCCTTCCAGCCCTCCGATCTGGACTGGGTCAGCTGGGAGCGGGCGACGGAGATCGCGGATGCCTGTCTCTATGCCGCCAAGAACTCCGGCCGTGATGCCTGGGTGGGCATCGAAGCCAGGGCTGGTCTGGACCGGGCGAAACACGGGGCCCGCATCCCTTGGGAGATGGGGACTCTGTTGGACGAGGGGGTGCTGGAGGCCGTTTCCAATCACAAGGATCCCTTCGGTCGGAGGAGTGGGCAGGTCTTCGGTTAATCCGGGGGGACCGCCCGGCCGCAAGCGGCCTCTGCGTCCCCCCGGACCCCCGCTCCTCACCCGGCGAAGCCGTGCTCGTCGCCGTGTCGGTCCGGGGGGGGCTGGCTGTTTGGCCGCTTCGCCTCATTCCGCGCCAACTCATGAATCAGTGCGGCTAGGCTATCTTCATGCGTCTCTTCGAAGCCTTTGTGGCCCATCGCTATCTCCGCACCCGGAAGAAGGGTGCCTTTGTCCGGGTCATGGTGCGCTTTGCCCGCTTCGGGGTGGCCCTCGGGGTCTTCGCCATGGTGGTGGGCATGGCCATTGGCAACGGCTTCCAGAAGGAGATCGAGCGCAACCTCTTCACCGCGACAGCCCCCTTCACGGTGGCTCACCGTCTGGGTGAGATCCCGGATACCGCCGATGCCCTCCGGCGGATCCGGGCTACCCCCGGCGTTGTGGCCGCCAGCCCCTTCCGCCTGGAGAAGGGCCTTTTGAAGCTCTCGGATGCGGGCACCCCTGCTAATCCCGTCCAGGTGGTGGGCATCGACCCCACCACCGCCCGCCGGACCAGCAGCATCCTGGAGCAGGTGCGCCCGACCCCCGTGGAGCAGCTCCGGGAGGGAGAGATCCTTCTGGGCAAGGGGGCCGCTGATGCTGCCCAGATTCCTGTGGGAGCGACGGTGGCTGTCGTCTTCGTGCGGCTGGACGTTGGGCTCTCCGGCTTCCAGCCCCGGATGATGGCCTTCCGGGTGGCGGGCACTTTCGAGAGCCACATCAGCGAATACGACAAGAACTGGGCCTACATCCACATCGAGGACGCCAAGCGCATCGCCGCCACGGATCAGGCGGAGATGATCGGCGTGCGCACCCAGGACTTCCAGTCCATCAATGCCGTGAAGGGCTCGGTGCTGAAGTCCCTGGGGGGGGGCTTCATGACCCATGACCTTCGTGACCAGAATCGCCAGCTCTTCTCAGCCATGCGTCTGGAGAAGTGGATCGCCAGTGCCCTCCTGAGCCTGATTGTCCTGGTATCAGCCTTTAATATTGTGGCCAGCCTCGTGATCCTGGTGACGGAGAAACGTCGGGATCTGGGGGCCCTCCTGGCTCTGGGGGCTACGCCCCGCCAGATCGAGCGGATCTTCGAGCTCCAGGGACTCCGTATCGCAGCCGTGGGCACCGCCTGGGGCATGGCGGTGGCCATCCCCTTCTGCCTCATCGCCGACCGTTTCAAACTCATCCAGCTCCCGGAGGCGGTCTACGACTTCCTCACCTATCTGCCCCTCAAGCTGGCCCCGGGCGACCTCTGCGTGGTTGCCATCTTCCCCATGGCGGTGGCCTGGCTGGCCTCCCGCTACCCCGCCCGTCGCGCCTCCAGCGTGGACCCTGTCAATGCCCTGAGAGCGGAGTGACCCATGAGCTGCACCCCTGAAAATACTTGGTCCGACTATCTCTTCCTGGACACCGAAGCCGGGGGGCTGGATCCCCGCAAGCACAGCCTGTTGAGCCTGGGGCTTGTGGTGGGTGGTCCCCAGGGCGTCAGGCACAGCCTGGAGATCCTCATCAAGCACGACCCTTATGTGGTGACCGAGGGAGGGATGGCGGTGAACCGCATCAACCTGGAGAAGCACACGGCGATGGGCCTTGCTCCGGAGCAGGCCCTGGTGGTGCTGGACATCTTCCTGGCCCAGCACTTCCCCCATGCCTGCCGCCCCATCACCCTGGTGGGTCACAATGTCAGTTTCGACCGGGACTACCTGGGGGTCTTCCTCGATAGCCAGGGGCGTCTTCTGGAGCCCCGCTTCGGCCACCGCGTGATCGACACCCATAGCATCGCCGCGGGGCTGCGGGATGCCGGGAGGCTGGACCTGCCTCACCTGGGCTCCAGCGCACTCTTCGAGCACTTCGGCATCGTAGTGCCCGATGAAAAGCGTCACACCGCCCTTGGTGATGCGCTGGCCACCTTCGAGCTTTACTGGAAGTTGGTGGAGCACATGCGATGATCGGCCAACGCCTCTCTATCAGGGGAATCTCCAAGACATATCAGGGGGCGGAACACCCGGTATTCCAGGAGTATTCCCTGGCGCTGGAGGCCGGGTGCCTTTGCGCTCTGGTGGGGGTCTCGGGTGTGGGCAAGACCACCCTCCTCAACTGCATTGCCGCCATGGACCACTGGGAGGAGGGGACCATCCAGGTGGGCGAGGACGAGGTGCCCCTGAACCAGCCGGAGGCCGGGGCCCTCTATCGCCGCCGTCATGTGGGCTTGGCCTTCCAGCAACCCCACCTCCTGCCGGAGTTCACGGTGCTGGAGAACCTGCTGATGCCCCTGCGGATCTCCGGCGACCTGAACCCGGAAGGAGAAGCCTGGGCCTTTGAGCTTCTGGACCGTGTCAATGTGCCGGAACTGGCCCACCGCCTCCCCGGCACCCTCTCCGGCGGTCAGGCCGCGCGGGTGGGTCTGGCCAGGGCCCTGGTGCGCAGGCCCAGCCTATGGCTCCTGGACGAACCCACCGGCAACCTGGACCCCGAGACCGCCGAAGAGGTCTTCGGCTTCCTGCTCAAGCTCCACGGCGATCTGCGCCCCACCACCCTCATCGTTACCCACAACCCAGCCCTGGCCCAGCGCTGCGAGCGGGTGGAGCGGCTGGGGAGGGCGCTGCAGGGCTGATCCCTCGACGAGGTGAGGACTGCTTTCCCGGCAAGGAACCCGTGACATGGATCACACCGGCCGATAGGCTTAACCTCGAGAAGGTCTGCGGGGATCTCTGCCCAGGTGGACGGCTAACAAGCCGCCGACTGCCAGGCTTGGAAGGCGAACACCGGGGGGGTCAAGGGATGGTATTTAGGGTTGCGAACCAATTGTTTTGGCTCCTGATTTTTGTCCTTGCCACTCGGAACAGTGCTCACGATACCTTCCGGGTCCTGATCAATGCCCTTGTGTGCGCTCTGCTTGGCTACGGGATGGACCGCACAATCCGCCGGGTGCGACAGGCCAGCAAGCCCCGGTAGCTTTTCCCGGGTTCCCAGTCCGGATGCAGAGTGGGGATGGGAGAATGCGGTTGCGACTGCATGACTCGTCACTGCTACTCTGTTCTTTCGGAGTGTGGATGTCCTTCTCGTGTTCGTTGTTCAACCTGGATCTATTGGCGGAAGAAGTCGGGAGGGCTGAGGTCTAACTCAGCCCCGTCTTCGCTTTGCGTGTTACGCCGCCCCTGCCAAGGGTCGGCTTCCATTTGCGCCTCTTCAGGAACTTCGAACCATGTTTCACAATCTGCTTTCCGGGGCGGCCGCGACGCCGTGCCCTGACGTTCTCTTTTCCTCCCTCCGCCCCTTCGGTTGGAACGAGGCCATGGCGGGCTCGCCCCTTCCATCGGGATGCCTGCCTGCTCGAGTGCTGGCCGCATCTCGGGGCCTGCTTCTGGTTCAGTCGGCTGGTGGTGAAGGCTGGGCCATGCCCTCAGGTCGCTTCCTGAACCGCCTCTCGCAGGGGGGGCTCCAACTCTGCGCTGGAGACTGGCTGGTGGTGCAGTTCAAAGGCACCACCTGCCTGGCCCATGACCTCCTGCCGCGCCGCACTCTTCTGGCCCGCCAGGAGGCAGGTCCCAGTGGGCGGACCCAAACCTTGGCCGCCAACGTGGACAGGGTGCTGCTGGCCATGGGCCTTGATCGGGACTTCAACCCCGCCAGGCTCGAACGCCTTATCGCCCTGGCCTGGGGTAGCGGTGCCGAACCGGCGGTGTTGCTTACAAAGGCCGACCTCGTGGATGCTCCAGCGTCCTATGTAAGCCGTATCGAAGCATGTGCTCCGGGCATTCCCGTCCTGCCAATCTCCGTGCCGACGACCCTCGGTCTGGAGGCCGTGCGTTCTCTCTTCGAGGAAGGCCGCACTGCGGTGGTTCTGGGCTCTTCCGGGGTTGGCAAATCCACCCTGCTCAATGCCTTGCTTGGCTTCGAGGGCAGGAGGATCCAGGCCGTTCGCTCCTCTGACGGGCGGGGGCGCCACACGACTTCACTCCGGGAGCTGTTCTTGCTGCCGACTGGAGGGTGCCTCATCGATACGCCGGGCCTGCGGGAGGTGGGCATGGTGGCCGGATCATCGGACTTGGAATCCACCTTTTCTGACGTGGAGGGATTTGCACAGGACTGCCGTTTCCGGGACTGCTCTCATCAGGCGGAGCCTGGTTGTGCGGTGCAGGCCGCCTTGATGGAGGGATGCCTCGATCCGGTCCGCTACCAGGCTTTCCTGCGTTTACGTCGTGAGGTTGAATACGCCGAAGCCCGATCCAGTGAGCGACTATGGCGTGAGTAAGCGTTCAGCCCCCGCAGGGGGATGGACGCTTACAAATTCAGTCCATATGAGCCATTAGGTTGTACTTTTCGTTCAGGGTGGCCATGCTCATGGAATGAGCGAGAACGAGCGTCAGCTGATCTCTGAAAACCAGGCCCTAAAGGCAATGGTGGAACAGCTTTTGGGGCGCGTGGCGGATCTGGAGGCGCGCATCACCCAGAACTCCGGCAACAGCTCCAAGCCCCCCAGTTCGGACATGGGTAGGAAGCGCAAGCCACCGGTAGATCCGAGTGGACGGAAGCGCGGCGGTCAGCCGGGTCACGCCGGAAAGACCCGGGAGCAGGTTCCGCCCGAGGAGGTGGATGAGGTGAAGGACGCCGATCCCGAGGCCTGCGAGCGTTGCGGGGAATCCCTGGAGCAGGCCCCCCGGCGGGATGCCATCATCCGGCAGTTCTGCGAGTCGCCAGCGTTCCGGGCCTTCATCACGGAGCTGAGGCAGTGGTCCAAAGCTTGCCCCCGGTGCGGGCATGTCACCCGCGCGGCTGCGCCGGTGGGGACCCCAAAGGGTGCTTTCGGCCCCCGTCTCCAGGCGCTCACCGGGGTGCTCTCGGGGCGCTTCCGGCTGACCAAGCGGGAGATCATGGTGATGCACCGATCCGTCTTTGGCGTGCGGATGTCCCTGGGTTCCGTGGCGGCCTGCTGCAAGTCGGTGAGCGAGGCTGTGGCCCCGACTGCCAGAGCGATCCACGAAGAGGTGAAGGCCTCCCCAGTGGTGCACGCCGATGAAACGGGGTTCGGTCGCTGCGGAGAGGATCGGATGTGGCTCTGGGTCGCCGCAACGGCGGAGGCCGAAGCCTTCCGACTTCTGCCAGGACGGGGCCAAGCGCAGGCCAAGGACATCCTCGGCGAGGACTACCCGGGCATCATCCAGCGCGACCGATGGAAGCCCTACGAGAAGTTCCTCAAGGCCAAGCACCAGCTCTGCCACAGCCACATTCGACGTGACGTGCAGGGGATGTTGGAGAGCAAGGGTGAGACGGGAACCCAGGGCTGCATGCTGAAGCTGGCCAGCGACAAGGCTTTCCATCTGTGGCACCAGTGTGAGCAAGAGGAAATCAGTCGGGAGGAACTGGCCAAGGGGACACAGTCGATCCAGGCGGAGATGCGGGAGCGGTTCGAGATCCTGGCGAAGCACCCCGATACCACCAAGAAAGCACGGGGGACAGCCAACGATCTGCTCCGGCAATGGGATCGACTCTGGACCTACCTGACCCATGAAGGGGTGGTGCCGACCAACAATGAAGCCGAGAGGGCGATCCGCAAGGCGGTGCTGTGGCGGAAGGTGAGCCTGGGGGTGGAGAGCGAGCATGGCGCCCGCTTTGTGGAGCGCATGCTGACCCTGGCAGGCACGGCCCGGAAGCGCGGCGTGGACCTGCTGGAGTGGCTGACTCAGGCCATGAAGGCCAGCCTCGTCGGAATCGCCGCACCGGATTTCACAGCCTGATGCGGTCCCCGTGGAATCAGAAACCCCCTCCATGCGGAGGGGGCTGAACGGCTACTGGCGTGAAAGGGAGCAGCGATGGAAGGGCATCGCGAAGCAGCAACGCCAGATGAAGAAGGTATGATTCATGGCTGCCAATCCTGACCGCAAGCATCGCGCTCGCTCTAGTAGCTCCCTGGTGGCCAACGAGGCCTTCCTGTGCGCCCACTGTGGGAATACCGTCCCTGCCGAGGCCGTTGGTGAGGCTTCTCGTCGATTCTGGATGTAGGCATTTTGTAGGGAATGGGCCCTGGAAATGGTAGAATCGGGCCTCGAAATCGGCTCTTTGAGAACGTGCAATCCCAATACCGAAAACCCCCGAATCCTTGCGGATTCAGGGGTTTCACTGGTGCCTCGAGACGGAGTCGAACCGCCGACACATGGATTTTCAATCCATTGCTCTACCAACTGAGCTATCGAGGCGCATCAACCAGCTTACCAGGGTCGGTCGCTTTTTCAAGTGTGAAGTGGGCGTGGCTTGCGGCATTCTGGAGTCTTCGGAGTGGACGAGCCATGGCTGCCAATATCAAAAGCAAGGAAATTCAGGTCCAGAAGCCTGCCCAGAGCCTGCAGGCCTTCCAGCGGAACCTAGCCTCGGGTCACGAAGTCCAGGAGGGGCTGCTGAAGCCGGTGCTCATCGGGGTCGGGGCGGTCCTGGTGGTGGTGGTCGCCTTCTTCGGCATCCGGGCTTGGCGGGCCGGGGCTGTGGAACGTCATGAGGCTGCGGTGGGTGAGGTGGTGATGGCCGCCCAGGGGAACGGGTTGACTCCGGTTCCCACCCAGGACCTGGAAAAGAGGATGCGGGAGAACCTGCCCCGCCTGGAGGCCCTGGCCAAGGCGGCGCCTTCCTCCCAGCGCGCCGGCACAGAGGCCCTGGTGGCCGCCTGGAAGCTCTCCCTCGATGGAAAGGGGGCTGTCCCCCTCAGGGGTTCCGAGCCCTGGGACCGCCTGCGGGCCGCCCAGAAGGCCCTGGCCATGGGCCAGGACAAGGAGGCTGCCCAGGTTCTGGCTTCCCTTCGCAAGGACGCCGGGCCGGACACCCCCTGGGCTTCCCTCTTCTGGGATACCCAGCTGGAGCTCGACAGCCTCCAGGGGAACCGTGAGCAGGCCTGGAAGGACCTGGCGGAATTCAAGACCCGCTTCAAGGATAAGGGCGACACCCGGAAGGCGGAGCGCATCATCCAGGGCATCTGATCTGCGGGGGCTGCCGTGCGGATGTACGACCTGATCCATGCCAAGAAGACGGGTGGTGCGCTTGCGCCGGAGCAGATCCAAGCCTGGGTCCGGGGCGTGGTGGACGGCAGCGTGCCCCCCGAACAGAGCGCGGCCCTGCTCATGGCTATTTGTTGGCGGGGCATGGATACGGAAGAAACCCTGGCTCTGACCCTGGCCATGCGGGACTCCGGGGATCGGATGGACCTTTCCGCCATTCCCGGAACCAAGGTGGACAAGCACAGCACCGGCGGGGTGGGGGACAAGACCACCCTCATCATCGGTCCTGTGGTGGCGGCCTGCGGGGTGCCCTGCGCCATGTTCAGCGGCCGAGGCCTCGGCCACACGGGTGGGACCGTGGACAAGTATTCGGCCATTCCCGGGCTGCGGGTGGAACTGGAGCCTGAGGCCTTCAGGGAGAGCCTCCGGGCGACGGGTTTCGCCAACAGCGCCCAGACCGGGGACATCTGCCCGGCGGACCGCCGCCTCTATGCGCTGCGGGATATCACGGCCACGGTGGAGTCCATTCCCCTCATCACCGCCAGCATCATGTCCAAGAAGCTCGCCGGGGGGGCCGACGCCCTGGTGCTGGACGTGAAGTGCGGCGGAGGGGCCTTCATGCGGACCCTGGAAGAGGCCCAGGCCCTGGCCAGGAGCATGGTGGACGTGGGGCGGGCCCACGGGATGCGGATCAAGGCTCTCCTCACGCGGATGGAGGAGCCCCTGGGCTGGGCCATCGGGAATGCCCTGGAGGTGATGGAGTCCGTGGAGATCCTCAAGGGGTGGCACGGTGAATGCCCTCTGGCCCAGATGAGCTTCCGCCTGGCGGGGGAGATGTTGGTGCTCGGTGGTGTGGCCGACGGAATCGAGAGCGCCATGGAAGAGGTGAAGCGGGTCGTCCACTCCGGGGAGGCCATGGAGCGTTTCCGGGCCTGGACCCGGCACAACGGCGGCGATGTCCGCTGCCTCGACGACTTCTCCCGTCTGCCCCAGGCAGGGCAGCGGGTGGAGATCCGCTCCGGCCGCAGTGCCTGGATCGAGGCCCTCGACAGCCGTTCCCTGGGCATCCTCGCAATGGAGCTGGGGGCGGGGCGGCGCAATCAGGGGGATGTCCTGGACCTGGGGGTGGGCCTCAAGGTTCACGGAACTGTGGGGGGACGGGTCGAGGCCGGGGATGTCCTTTTCACGATCTACGCGAAGGCTGGCGTGCCGATCGATCCCGACCGCTTCCTTGCGGCGGTGTGCTGGTCGGAAACGCCACTTGCCGCTTCCCCTTGGCTCCTGGGAGTGGTGGAATAGCCCGATTCCCAGGAGATCATCGTGCGATCCTCCATCCTCTTTCCCGCCGCCCTGGTCTCGCTGGGAGTGGCTGCCCAGGCCCCGGCTGACCTGGTCCAGTGCTACAACGACGAAGTCCCCGCCGTGACCCGGGCCCTGAAGGACCTGAGATACCGGGAGGCCTGCGCCAGGGCGGACGCGCTGGTGCCCTCCCGCCCGCCTGTCTTCCAGCCCAAGGAGATCGGGCAGAGCCTGGAATCCGGGAAGGGCATGCTGGCGATCCTGAAGCTCCAGGCGAACACCCTGGCTGTTTCGGGTCAGTGGGAAAAGGCTCGGGAGGTCTGCCGTCAGCGCGTGGCGTATGCCGAGACCTTGCGAGGGGAGCTGAATGGCGCCCTGGCCTCTCTGGAGGCTGATTGGAAAAGGACCCTGGACGAGGGGCGGGCCTATCTTGCCGAGAATGAGGGCCGCGCCGCTGAGCTGGAGAAGAGGCTCCTGGCGCTCCAGGCTGACATCCAGGCCTTCAATGAGAAGAAGGTGAAGCTGGACTCCAGGCAGCTGGCGGACCTCAAGGCCCGGGCAGCCCAGGCCCCAAAGCAGGAAGAGCTGCTGGGCGAGATGAAGGGGAGGGTCGCCTGGCACCGGGACGCCGTCCCGCGCCACGAACAGTTCGCCCTGAAGTGCTCCGAGTTCCGGCAGGCCGTGGATTCCCAGATCCAGGAGGCCAGGGTTGCTCTGGACAAGGTCGAGGGGAGCCTGAAGGGGCAGGCGGCCGAGATCGACAGCTTCAACAGGGGCCAGAACGCCAGACAGCCTCGTCCCAAGGTGCCGGTCACCGGGGCGAAGGCCTGGGTCGCGGCGGTCATGAAGGTGCCCGGCAATCTGAGCAAGCTCCCGACGTCCCAGGAGCAGGCCAACATCCTGCACCGCTTCCTGGTGCTGGACCCGGAGAACCAGGCGGCCGCCAGGGCCCTGGCCAACCTGGAGCAGGGACGGGAGCCCTTCTCCGATGGGAAGGTCGTCCAGAAGAAGCCTTCCCCCAGCAAGTAGCCAATCGGAAAAGGAAGCAACATGTCGATGCACCACGCCCTCCTCGTCCTGGTGCCTGCGGCCCTCATGGCCCAGGCTCCGCAACTTCAGAGCTTCTCCGGACGCCTTCGGGCTGAGGCTCCCGGGGTGGAGAGGCTCCTGGTGGAGTGCAGAGCCATCGAGGCCCGTGCCAAGGCCGAAGCCCTTCTGCCGGGCCAAGTGGCCGCCTGGGATGAGGCCGATCCTCCTGCCCAGCTGGCCAGCTATGGGGCATACCGGGAGTACCTGTACGCCTATGCCCTGGCCGCGAGGGCTGCGGATGCCTCAGGGGACTGGGAGCAGGCCCTCAGCTATTTCCAAAGGGCCCAGGACCTCGCCAGGACCAACGCGGACAAGGTGGCGGCGAGGTTCCCGGCCCTCGTGAGCTACTACCGGGATCTTGTGGAGCGGAGTCGCAGGAGCCTGGCCGAGAATGGCGACTACATCCAGTCCCTGCGCGCCAAGCCCAACCCGGATGCCGGTGAGCTCCAGCAGCTGGAGCTGGTCCAGAAGGAGGAGGAAAGCCTCGCGAAGAATACCAAGAGTGCTCAGGCCTTCGAGGGGTACCTGGAGACCGCCAGGAAGGAGGCGGACTACTACACCCGTTGCGCTGAGAGGGAAGATTCGCAGATCAAGGCCCTGGAGAAGTCTCTGGCTGAGTATGCCTTCGCGAACGACAAGGTGAAGTTCGTGGAGGGCATCATGGGCTCCAAGGGGTATCTGGAGGCCCAATACCCTGACAAGGCTGCGCGGGTGCGCTTCCTGTACCGGATGCGGAGCCTGGATCCTGCCAACCGCCGAGTGCTGCTGGAGATCGATGCCCAGACGGGGGCTCGCTTGGCCCCTGCGGAAACGCCAGCATCCAGGAGGCGAAGGAAGTAGGTTCCACTCATCGTTTTTTCTAATGGGCTCCCTCTACATCGCTAATCAGACTAGAATCGAGGCAGAGGAGCCGCTGTGAACGCCGATCTTACTTCTTCCCTCTTCGATATCCAGCTTGTGAGTACCAGGCTCTCCGACGAGGAGCGCCAGAGGCGGATGGTGGCTCCCGGCTTCGGCAAGACCTTCTCCGAGCACATGATCGTGATCCCTTATCGCGAGGGTGAGGGTTGGCTTCGGGGGCAGTTGAAGCCCTACGGTCCCATCTCCATGAGCCCGGCCGCCAATGTGCTGCACTACGGCCAGTCTGTCTTCGAGGGTTTCAAGGGCTACCGCCAGCCCGATGGCGGCGTGAAGTCCTTCCGTCCCATCTGCAACGCCAAGCGTTTCAACACCAGCGCCCACCGGTTGGCCATGCCCGAGATCCCCGAGGACCTCTTCTGCGCCGCTGCGGATCTCCTGGCGACGGTGGATCAGGCCTGGATTCCCGAGGCCCTGGACCCCGAGAAGCTCCACGACAAGAGCTTCTACTTCCGTCCCTTCATGATCGGCCAGGGGGAGTACCTGGGGGTCGGGTCCGCATCGGAATGCCTCTTCATGATCATCGGCGGCCCCGCTGGATCCTACTTCAGCGGCGGCATCCACCCCGTGACCATCTGGGTGGAGGAGGAGTACGTCCGGGCCTCTCCGGGGGGAACGGGTCAGGCCAAGTGCGGTGGCAACTACGCCGCCAGCCTGCTGCCGGGCAATCTCGCCAAGGCGAAGGGCTGTGAGCAGGTGCTTTACCTGGATGCCATCCACCGGCAGTACCTCGAAGAGTTGGGGGGCATGAACGTCTTCCTGGTGCTGGAAGAGGGGGGCCGCACGGTCATCGCCACCCCCGAGAAGACCGGTACCATCCTGGAGGGTGTCACCCGGGAGAGCCTCATCACCCTGGCCAAGGAGCTGGGTTACGAGCTCTGCGAGCGCCGCATCTCCATCGACGAGGTCGAGACCGCCCATCGCGAGGGGCGCCTGAAGGAGGCCTTCGCCTGCGGCACTGCGGCCGTCATCAGCCCCATCGGCACCTTCAAGTCCCGCCGCGGGGACTGGGTGGTGAACGGGAACCAGCTCGGCCCCATCTCGATGGAGCTGCGTGGAGCCCTCCTGGACATCCAGTACGGCCTGAAGCCCGACACCCATGGGTGGATGCACAGGATCGTGTAGGGCCCTTAGCTTTTCTAGTCTAGTCCCAGCCGCTTCTTGAGCTGTGGGGCGGCGCCGCGGCTCACTTCTACCTCGGCACCCCCGGCGAGGCGCACCAGGAGGCGCCCGGAGTCCAGGGGCTTCAGGCCCACAATGGCCTCCGGGCGGATCAGCAGGTGGCGGTGCCCCTTCATGACGCCGTGTCCTTCGAGGGCGGCTTCCGCTTCCGCCAGGGACTTCCAGGTGGTGCGGAGGCGGCCGTTGGCGTGGGCCCAGACGCTCCCGTCCTCGTACTCGAAGTGGGTGGTCTTGGAGAGATCTACGAGCACGATGCCCTCTCCCGCCTTGACTGGGTAGCGGAAGGGGCCGGAGGGCCTGACGGGCGTTTCCGCAGACGGCACCCGGGCCATCCTCAGGCGCTCCAGGGTCATGGCCAGCCGCTCTGCAGAAACCGGCTTGAGGAGATAGTCCACGGCGGCCTGCTCGAAGGCCTTCACGGCGTGCTCGGCAAAGGCCGTGACGAAGACTACGGGGAAGCGGCCCTCCAGTTCGGCCACAACCTCCAGGCCGGAAAGGCCGGGCATCTGGATGTCCAGGAAGAGGACGTCGGCATCTCCGCCGCCTTCGAGCCACTCCATGACCGCCAAGCCATCCTCCAGCTCGGCCACGATTTCACAACCCTGCTCCCTGAGAAGGCGGGCTAGACGCTTGAGGTTGTAGGGCTCATCCTCTGCCAGGGCGGCGCGGAGCGGGGTGCTCATGGGCGTCTCCCGAGCTTGAGGAGGGCGCGGGTCCAGTCCCCCTCCCGGGAGAGGCTCAGGCTGGCGGTGGGTTCGAAGAAGGCCAGGCGTTCTCTCAGGTTCCGCAGGCCCACGCCTTCCTTGATGGGATCCGCCAGGCCTGCGCCGGTATTGGCCACCTCCAGTTCCAGACCACCCTCGGTGGGGGCCAGGCGGATCAGGACTTCGCCTCCTCCGCGGTGGGGGGCGATGCCGTGCTTGAGGGCGTTCTCCACCAAGGGTTGGAGCATCAGGGGGGGGAGCTCGCGGCTCTCCAGGGCCGGATCCCAGTCCCAGGTGACCCGCAGGCGTTTGCCTAGACGGATCTGTTCCAGGGCGAGGTAGCGCTCTACCATGGTGCGCTCCTGGGAGAGGGGTGCGCGGTTCCGGGCACTGTAGTCCAGCAGGTCCCTGAGAAGGCCGGAAAGGTTCAACAGGGCCTTCTCTGCGGCTTCCGGCTCCTCGCGCACCATTTCCGAGAGTCCGCTGATGGCGTTAAAGAGCACGTGGGGATTCATCTGGGATTGGAGAACATGCATCCGGGCTTCGGTGGCGGCCTGCATTGCCTCGTGTTCACCGGCCTCTGCCCGCTCCTTGTTGGCCAGGAGCCAGCCGATCAGCAGCCCCAGTCCCATGAAGGAGACCCCGCCCAGGATGGGCTTGGGGTTGAAGGGCAGGGGAGGCCGCTCTTGGGCCTGGCGGGGAGGGTGGCCGGGGTGGGGTCGCTCCTTCCTGTGGAAGACAAGGGTCACGCTGACCAGGGCCAGGGCCCAAACCGCATTCCAGACGAGGGCCTGAGCCAAGCCCCTGGGGAATGAGGCCAGGGGACGATCATCCCCACTCCACTGCCACGGCATGGGGAAGATCATCAGGATGACGAGGCTCCCATACAGTGGGGACAGGACCAAGTGGAGATGGGTGTCGCCCAGGCCGAAGCTCCAGGGGACCAGGGTCCAGAGGGCGCAGACGGCCAGGATGACCCCCCAGTAGAGTGGGTTCCGAAGGCGCTTCAGGGTCGCCTTGAGGACGGCTGGTGCTCGCATGCAGTCAGTCTAGCGGAGAGGCTTCCTGGACCACGAACCGTTCGGTCCCCCTTTTCTGTCATTCGATCCTGGCCTGGTGCGTTTCGGTCCGGGTAGCCCTGAAACATGTCTCGGAAGCTCCAACATGGATGGGTGGACCGATGAATCCCACTTAGGAGAACGCTATGACCCTTCGCACCATTGCCACCCCCCTGACGATCGGCAGCTTCATCGTGGTCTGCCTCACCGGACTCTTCATGCTGTTCGGGATCCGGGGCCTGACCGGTCCTGTGCATGAGGTGACCAGCATTCTCTTCGTGGTGGGAAGCATTCTCCACATCGTCATCAACTGGAAACCGACCCTGAACCACCTAAAGAAGCCCCTGGGAGCGACGCTTGCCATTGTCTTCACCCTTATTTCCGTGGCGTCGGTCATTCCTATGGGTGGGAAGAGGCAGAACCCGAAGCAGGTTCTCGGGCAGGCCGGCGAAGTGATTCTGGACCAGAATCTCCAAGGGGCGGCTGTGATCACCAAGCAGTCTGAACAGGAGCTGATGGGCAAGCTCATCCAGGCCGGATTCAAGGCCGTCGACTCCAAGGCCACCCTCCGGGAGATTGCCAAGGCGAATGGCCAGACCTCCCTGGTTACCCTGGCGGCCATCCTGCCAGCCAAGGCTGGTGGGTCCCACGAATAGCATTCTGCAGGAGCTCGAGATGAGAAAAGGCACGCATGGCGTGCCTTTTCTCATTCATAGGTGAGGACTTCCTTCTCTTCGCGGTAGGCGAAGATCTCGGCGAAACGGCCCCAGGCCACGATGGTCTCGAAGGTGTGCTCGGGATCCTCCATGGGGAGGCGGGTGGAGATCTCCTGGATGAGCTCCTCCTTGGGGAGTTCGCCTTCCCGGAGGTCCAGCATCTCCCGCACGACCCGGAAGAGCTTGAGCTCCAGGAGCTGATCGCGCCAGATGAGCTTGCGCTCGTCCATGCCGGCTTCCACGAATCGGTGCCCCAGGGGCGTGAGGTGGACACTCCGCTTGGGGGTCTCCACCAGCTCCAGCATCTCCAGGCCCTTGACGGCGGTGAGGACCTTTTCGAAGGGGACGTGGGTCTGGGCTACCACCTGGAAGATGTCGCAGCTCCCGCCCTGGGTGGCCAGATACTCGAGGGTGCCCAGGAGGTCGGCGTTGAGTGCGTAGGGCAGGGACTCCACGATGTCCTGCTCGACGCTGGGCTCCACCGTGGTGACGGCGATATCCGGCAGCTCGGTGCTGGTGATGATGTCGTGGAGCTGGTCCACCAGGCGGAGGAACTCGGGCGAGCGCATCTCCCGGGGGCGGGGCAGGGGATTCTCCACGATGGTCCGGATGCGCCCTGGGTTGGCGGAGAGGACCACGATGCGGTCGGCCATGTAGGCCACCTCTTTGATGTCGTGGCTCACCATCAGGATGGAGGAGGGGTTCTGCTCCCGGTCGTCCCAGATGTCCAGGATTTCGGCCCGGAGGCCTTCGGCGGTCAGGGCGTCCACCTGGCTGAAGGGTTCGTCCATGAAGAGGATTTCGGGATCGACTGATAGGGCCCGGGCCATGCCCACGCGCTGCTTCATGCCGCCGGAGAGCTCCCGGGGATAGGCCTCCTCGAAGCCCTCCAGGCCCACCATGCGGATGGCGCGGTTGGTGCGTTCCTTCACGGCAGCCGGGGCCATGCCCTTGGCCCGGAGAACTGCCTCCACGTTCTGCTCGATGGTCATCCACGGATAGAGGGCGAAGCCCTGGAAAACCACGGCGACGTTGGGGTTCAGGCCCTCCTGCTTTTCGCCCTTGTAGCGCACTTGCCCCTTGGTGGGCTCGATGAGTCCGGCGAAGATCCGCAGGATGGTGGACTTGCCGCAGCCGCTGGGACCGATGAGGGCGATGACCTCGTTGGGGCGGATATCGAGGTTGACGTCCTCCAGGACCCGGAGGAGCTTGCCGTTGCCGCGGTCAAAGGACTTCTGGATGCCGCGGATTTCCAGGATGGGGGTGGCGTTGTTCATGGGGGACTCGGCTTATTTCGTCAGGGAGAACTTGGTGTAGGCGAGCTGGTAGCAAGGCTTCCATACGAAGCGGCTGAAGAGCACCACGATGGCCGACATGAGGAGCACGCCTGCGGCCAGCAGTGCCAGCTCCTTGTGGTAGGCGGCCTTGCTGACCTCGGCCCCTAGGCCGAAGGTGCTCAGGGTATGCCCCTTCAGGTCGTAGTACTCGGCCACGATGCTGGCGTTCCAGGCACCTCCGGCAGCAGTCACCCAGCCCGTCACCAGATAGGGGAAGATGGCCGGGAGGTAGAGGACCTTCATCCGGTGCCAGGGGGGGAGACGGAAGCTGGTGGCCGCCTCCTTGAGATCCCCTGGGATGGCCATGGCTCCGGCGATGACATTGAAGAGGATGTACCACTGGGTGCCCAGGAGCATCAGGATCACGCAGCCGTAGCCGAGGCTCACCCCCAGGTGGAACAGCACCGCGAGCACCATTGGGAAGAGCATGGGGGCGGGAAAGCTGGCGGCCACCTGGACCAGGGGCTGGAGGAGCTTGGACAGGCGGGGGGAGAGTCCGATGGCCAGCCCGGCTGGCACCGCCCAGAGGGTGCCCAGGATGGTGGAGGCCATGACCCTGGTCAGGGTCAGGAGCCCTGCCTTGAAGAGCATCCACCATTGGGCACCCTGGACCCTGCCCAGGAACTTCACCATTTCGATGGTGGTGAAGACGACCAGGAGCAGGAGGGCAGCCAGGGCGGCATTGGCGAACCAGCGGTGGATGCTCCAGCGGTGGAGGGCCCAGCTCCCTTTCCCCTTGCCTCTCTCGGGGCCTGGCTTGGGGTGGTAGCGTCGCTGGGCACGGCTGTGCTCCACCCATCTCAGCAGGCGGGAGCGTCGCATGAGTTTGAGGAGCCAGCTGTGGGCGGTGTCGGCCTGAGCAGTCTCTTCCACCCGGAATCGCTGGGCCCAGACCACCACGGGGCGCCAGAGGACCTGGTCCAGGAAGACGATCATGGTCACCATGGCCACGATGGCTGCGATCATGGCCCAGCCGTTGCCGCGCTCAACGGCGACACTCATGTACGAGCCCAGACCTGGAAGGCGGAAGTCCTGGTCACCCAGTTTGAAGGCTTCGGTGATCATCAGGAAGAACCACCCACCGGCCATGCTCATCATGCTGTTCCAGACCAGTCCGGAGGTGCCGTAGGGGAGCTCTACCCACTTGAAACGCTGCCACCAGTTGAAACCGAAGACCGTAGCGGCCTCATGCATCTCATTGGGCACCGACTTGAGGGAGTGGTAGAGGCTGAAGGTCATGTTCCAGGCCTGCCCAGTGAAGATCATGACAACGGCGGCCATCTCCAGCCCGAAGTTGCTTTGGGGGAAGAGGGCGGCCAGGGCCAGCACCAGGCCTGGCATGAAGCCCAGGACCGGGATGCTCTGGAGGATGTCCAGGATGGGCACCAGGAGCTTCTCAGCCCGCTTGTCCTTGGCGGCCCAGAAGGCGTAGACCAGGGTGAAGAACAATGACAGGACGTAGGCAGCCAGGCCGCGCATCATGGAGAAGAAGGTGTACTTGGGCAAGGACCAGACCGAGAGGTTGATCTCCACGACCGGGCGCTTGGCCCCGGTCCACTGGTGTCCGAGTTGCACCAGCCCATAGAGCAGGGCGCAGCCCAGGAGAATGACGAACAGGTCTACGTACCGGCGGCGCCGGAAGGGGTAGAATAGGGCATTGGTCTGGCCCCAGACAGTATCAAGCAGCTGGTTGAGCATCGTGTTCCGCGATGGGTTGAAGGGTACGTAACAAGTTGGAGGAACAGGCAAAACCCCCCCATATAGAAAGGGTAGCCTCCCGGAGGCTCCAATGGTGGAAAAGGGGTGTGACCGATAGAATGTTGAAAACAGGAGCATGCTTGACCGGTCAGTATCCAGCACAGATCCTCGGGTTGGCGCTCATGCGTGGCTTGTTGAATTGTGACGACCTTGGTCGGGCAATGGGGTCCTGGGCCGGAGACGGGGCGGCCGAGCTTCTGCTGCGTCTGGATTCCCTGGGCATCCTGGACATGGAGCAGCAGGGGCTGCTGGCTCAGGATGTGTCATCCGGGGAGAGCACGGGCGCTGTCCCTGCCGTGACTTGGCAATCCCCTTCTCCACAACCCTCCGCCCAGCTGTTCAAGACGGCTACTGTGCTGCCCTCATGGGGGCACTACCGGAACCTCCGCTTCATCGGTGAAGGGGGAATGGGGCGCATTTTCCAGGCCTATGACCCGAGCCTGCGCAGGGTGGTGGCCCTCAAGATCCTGCGTGGGGACTCGCCAGAGCTGGTTCTGCGCTTCCTGCTGGAAGCCCAAAACCAGGCTGCGGTGGAGCATCCCAACATCTGCCGGGTCTACGAAGTGGGGGAGTGGCATGGCTATTCCTTCATCGCCATGCAGTTCATCGTGGGGGAGAGCCTGGATTTCCTCGCCCCGCGGCTTTCCCTGCCGCAGAGGGTGGAGGTCATGAAGACCGTGGCGGAGGCCATCCATGCCGCCCACGGCCAGGGGCTTATCCATCGGGATATCAAGCCCGCCAATATCATGGTGGAGCGGGAGGGGAACGGCCGCCTCAGGCCCTACGTCCTCGACTTCGGGCTTTCCCGGGGGCCTGATGCCTCCGGGTTCACGGTTACCGGTCTGGTTCTCGGAACAACCCACTACATGGCCCCGGAACAGGCCAGGGGCGACAATCGACTGCTGGATCGGCGGACGGACGTGTATTCCCTGGGAGCGACGCTCTATCGGACCCTTTGTGGCAGACCTCCCGTTGGGGATTTCGAAGGGACAGAGGCAGATGCCTGCACCCAATCCTCGGATCCGGTCAGTCTGCACCGCATGGACTCCGCCATCCCCAAGGACCTGTGCACCATCGTCCAGAAGGCCATGGAGAGGTCCCCGGATAACCGTTATGCTTCCGCCGAGGCTTTGGCGGAGGATCTCCGGCGCTTCCAGGAAGGGGAGCCCATCCTGGCGGGGGCGCACTCTCTGGGATACCGATGCCTGAAGTTCATCCGCAAACGAAAAGCCCAGTTCGTATTCGCCGCTGTCGCCCTTTGGGTTGTGATTCTCTTCGGGGCCATGGCCGTGGGTGCGCGGCTCCGGGCGGCAGAGCAGGTCCAGCTGGCCCAGCAGCTGGGCCTGGAAGCCATGGGCCTGGAGGCCCGGGTCCGATCCATCCACCTCCTCCCCTTTCACAACATCCAGACAGACATGGTCCCGATCCGGAAGCAGATCGAGAGCATGCGCGAACGGGGGGCCCATCCGGGGCAGGCCGCCGAGGGCCCCATCGCATACGCCCTGGGGCGGGCCAGCTTGGCGGGGGGGGAGCCTGAAGCTGCTCTGCTCCACCTGGAGGCAGCCTGGGGCCGGGGGGGGCGGACGCCGGACGTGGCCTATCGCATGGCCATGGCCTTGATCCGCATCCAGTGCCATCGCCCGGAGGAGGGTCGAATCTGGACCCCCCGCATCGTGGCGAGCCTTAGGGAGAGCCGGGGAGCCACTCTGGAGTCCGCGACCTTCATCGAGGCGCAGCTGGCCTTCTACGAGTCCCGTCTCGGCCGGGCTTCGGAGTTGGCGGAAAGGGCTCTGCTGGACGCGCCTTGGCTATACGAGGCCAAAGCTCTGCAGGCTGAAATCCATATGGCGGAGGCGGGAAAGCTTCAGGATGAAGAAGCGGTGCTCCAGGCCTTTATGTTGGCTTCAGACAAATTGAAGGCGGCCCAGGCCATGGCGCCCTGTGATCCCCTCCTGAGGGAGCTGGAGTGCCGTCGTTGGGAGAAGGAACTGACATGGCGCAAGTCCCGAGGGCTGGAAGTCGCCCCTGCACTCCAGGCTCTGCAGGCCGCAGGAGAAATCAGGGCAAAGCTCCGACCCGCCTGATCGGCGAACCATGTGCGACCGACCGGGCGGTCCCAGGCGGGTGCCGGAGCTTCCTGACATGCGCGGCAGGCTTGGCCTGCAAGCATGTGGGGGTCCGGGGGGACGCAGAGGGAGCGAAGCGACCGGGCGGTCCCAGGCGGGTGCCGGAGCTTCCTGACATGCGCGGCAGGCTTGGCCTGCAAGCATGTGGGGGTCCGGGGGGACGCAGAGGGAGCGAAGCGACCGGGCGGTCCCAGGCGGGTGCCGGAGCTTCCTGACATGCGCGGCAGGCTTGGCCTGCAAGCATGTGGGGGTCCGGGGGGACGCAGAGGGAGCGAAGCGACCGGGCGGTCCCCCCGGAACAGTATTTATTCCGTCCAGGGGCACTCCGCCCAGGGCCAAGTGATCGTGCCCCGGCGCCCACCCTCCTTGCGTAGAAGGCGGACCGGCCCCAGCACCATCTCGTGGCTTACGGCCTTGAGCATGTCGTAAAGCACCAGCAGCCCCGTCGAGACCCCGGCGATGGCCTCCATCTCAATGCCGGTCCGGCCTTCCACCGAGACCTCCACCCGCAGCCAGGCCCGGCGGGTCTGGGCCTCCCAGTGGTGGGCCACCGTGACGCCATCGACAGTCAGGGGGTGGGCCAGGGGGATGAGATCAGCGGTGCGCTTGACCCCGCCGATGGCGCCGATGCGAGCCACAGACCAGGGGTCACCCTTGGGCCCACCACCCTGGGTCAGGGCCTCCGCACAGTCCTCACTCAGTTCCAGGCATCCCACAGCTACGGCCCGTCGTCGGGTGATGGCCTTGTCCGAGACATCGACCATGGTGGGACGCCCCTCAGCGTCCAGATGGGTCAAGGGATTCATTGGGCCTCCGGGGCGGGGAAGAGTTCAAGGAGAGTGGCCCTCAGGGCCTGGGTATCCGGCGCGAAGGCTAAGGGAGTGTAATCCATCATGCTGGCCTGATCGTAGAATCCGTGTCCAACCGCAACCCGGGGTACCCCGGCCCGCTGGGCCATTTCCATATCGAAGGGGGTGTCCCCCACCATGACCGCCTCTTCGGGCTTCAGGTCATGGGCGGCCAGACAGCGCTCCAGACTCTCGGGGTGGGGCTTCCCGTGGGTGACTTGATCCGGGGTGATTATGGGATCGAAGCGGCCAGTCCACCCAAGGCGCTCCAACTGCCTGAGAAGGGGCAAGGTGCGCTTGGAGGTGGCCAGGGCCATGGGGATGCCCTTTTGTGCCAGTTCGGAAAGCAGGTCGTCCATGCCAGGGAAGGCGCGCAGGAGGCCCTCGTGCTCGGCATGACCAAACCCCCGGTAAGCCTTCAGGACCTCATCAAAGCTCAATCCGAGGGAGCCAAAGCTGCGCTGGATGCCGACCTCCACCGGCAGCCCCACGTATTTGAGCCACTCCTGCATGAGGGTTCTGGGCAGGCCCAGCTTATCCAGGGCATGGGTCATGCCGGCCTCGATGAGGGGACGGCTGTCCACCAGAGTTCCATCAAAATCCCAGACGATCAGCTTCAAAAGGGCCTCCCAACCTCTCCATCCTATCAACGGGACTCCCATTGAGGCGGATCCCTGAGACAATGGGCTCCCTGATGGATGGAGTCCCGATGACAAATCCCATGTCCCCGACCGAACGCCTAGTGGTGGCTCTCGATGTGCCCAGTGCCTCGGAGGCCCTGAGGCTGGCGGAAGCCCTGAAGGGGCGGGTCGGGATGCTCAAGATCGGCTTGGAGCTCTTCTGCGCCGAGGGACCCGCCTTTGTGAAGTCCGTCCAGCGTTTTGCCCCCGTCTTCCTTGACCTGAAACTGCACGATATCCCCACCACGGTGAAGCGGGCTCTGGAGACCCTCCTGCCCCTGGACCCCCGGCTGATCAACATCCATGCCCAGGGGGGGCCGAGCATGATCCAGGCCGCTGCCGAGGCTGTCCGGGCCCATAGGGGCCGGGGGGGGCAGACAGAACTACTGGCCGTGACGGTGCTGACGAGCCTGGATCGGGAGGCTCTCGCCGCCTATGGCCTCGCCATGGAGCCTGCGGAGCTGGCCCTCAATCTCGCCACCCTGTCCCAGCGCCATGGAGCTGATGGCGTGGTCTGCTCTGCCTTGGAGGTCACCCAGCTCCGTCAGGCCTGTGGCAGCGGCTTCTCCTTCCTGACCCCCGGAATTCGTCCCCGGGGGGCGGATTCCCAGGATCAGGCCCGGGTCGTGACCCCGGACCAGGCACTACGGAATGGATCCACTTGGCTGGTGGTGGGGCGTCCCATTACCCATGCTCCGGACCCCGCGGAGGCCGCTGACCGCATCCTGGCGGACATGGCTCTCGCCTAGAATCGCCAAAGCCATGAGCAGCGCCACCCCCCTCGTCTTCCGTCCCAGCGCTGCCCAGCGTGCCATCGCCGTGCTCCTCTGTGCCGGTTCATTGATGATAGGGATCCGGGCCATGCTGCTCCTCGTCCAGGGGCTCCCCCGCCTCCTCTGGACCATCCGAGTGGCTGAGGCCTCCCAGGAGGCGACGCTCGGCCTGTGGATCATCATGGGCGTTTCCATCGGGGCATGTCTTGCTGCCGGAGCGCTCCTTCTGCTGGCAATCATGGGGCTGATGCTCATCGAAGGGTGCCATGTCCTGGTGGACGAGCTTGGGATCGTGGTGGACTTCGACTCCCTTCCCGGGCCTCTGGCGCGAAAGCTCGGGGCCGGTCGCTTGACCTGGAAGCAGGTCAAGGATGTCGAGAAGCACCGTTTCTTCTTCGTGATCACTGGGGACCAGGAGGGGCCAATGCGGCAGGTGCACCTGAGATTCCTGATGGTGGACGAACTGGAGCGCCTGATGACATTGATCTTCGAGCGCAGCCCCAACCTGCACCATCCCGGATGAAAATGGTGGGATAGTCTTAGGAAAGACTCTTGAAAAGAAAGGTCGCTGTCATGCTGCTCGTCCGTCCTCTGATCCTCGCCACTTTGATGGTGCTTCCCGGTGGTGCGCAGTCCGTCTCTGACCGGTTCCGGGAGAACTATGCAACCTGGGAGAAACGGCTGGAGAAGGGAGATGGCTCCGGGGTGAGGAAGGCGGCAGAGGCCGTGATCCAGAAGGAGGGGGCTGCTGTGAATCCCTCTGACTACAACGAGATGCGTGCCCTGGTGGGGGCCATGGATGTGGCCGCCCGGGCCTGTGTGCTGGACGGTGCCTGGGAGGATGCCGTTCTATACCTCCAGAAGGCCAGTTCCACCGCCGCCGAGAACCTGAACAACGCAGAGGCGACCTTTGGCAAGGTTCGCAAGGAGCACGAGCAGAAGCTCCAGGACTGGAAGGGCGCCGTGGCCCAGCAGGAGAAGCGCCTCAAGGATCTGGAGGCCCAGCCCGGTCTGACCGAGGCCCAGATGAAGCTGCGGGGTCAGATCCGCGCCTTCCTGGAGGAGCACCGCACTGCCATCGACCACAGCGAGAAGGCCCTGAAGGAGATCGATGGCCTGCTCTCCCAGATCCGCAATGTCCGGGTGGCGTATGAGAAGTCCCTGGAAGAGTGGAAGACCTTCCTTGAGAAGGAGAAGCTGGAAATATCCCAGGTGGGCTCCAGCGCCAAGTACGTTGCCGAGAAATTGCCCCAGGTGCGGGTGGACGAGACCAAGCCCTTCTTCGACCGTCTAGCTTATGCCCGGCGCCTCAAGCGCCTGGATCCCTCCAATCCCGGCTGTGCCGAGTTCGTCAGCTCCCTGGCAGGCTCCGAGGAATCGACTCCCACGAAGGATGCCAGCCCGGCCAAGGCCAAGAAGAAAAGCTCGAAGCGCCGCTGATTCGAAGACGGGCCCACCTTGGTCCCACACCCATGGCCAAGGCCTACTGTCAGAATACCCACCCCACCATCACTCTCACGAAGGATGTGGCCGGGGGGTCCCCCGCGTCCGTGTCGGCCCCCGTCAGAGACGTGTGGTAAGCGGCCTCAAGGACCCAGCGGGAGCTTCCCCCCATGGGGAAGGTGTGCCCGAAGCCCAGGGTGCCCCCCAGGCGTGACTTGTGGGTGGTGTATGTGTCGTCGTAATTGACCTCGCCATAGCTTCTGTCAAAGCGCTCGAAGTCGGCCGACAACCCGCCGAAAAGGTAGGGCCCTCGCATTCGGTAGGCGCTCTCCGGGAAAATGTGTATTCCGATTATCCACATGCCTCCGAAACCAGGAGGCGGACAGGGTGAGGCGGGGTATTTGTGACTGCGGCGAACAAGGCAGGGAAGATGGCCTGGAGGTTGAAGCGGCGATTGAAACGGAACTGGTGTTCGGCAAGGTATCTGGGCAGATGCCGGGCGCTGCACCAGCGACAGACGCCGAGGATGTTGCCCTTCAGGTTGGAGATGACGGTGTTCACGGCCTGAAAGGCCTCCATCTTGGAACCCTTCCAACCCCCTTCACTTTTGATGGGTTCGTGGGAGGCTCCAGATGCGGCCACGCCACGAAAGCAGTGAAGGCCATCCGATACGACGTGAGTTCCAGGGTCCAGGGCCTTCTTGGCCCATGCCTCGATCGTCTCAATTTTGAAGTCCGTCACGGCTTTGAGCACGGTATAGATGACCTGCCTGTGGTTCTCCATCGCTGTTTGGACCGCAACCAGGAAGGGCTGCTTCCCGGGAGCCCCACGGCCACGCTTGCCTCCGTGGGTAGCTCCACCCGCATAGGCATCATCGATCTCAACCCGATCCTTGAGCTTCCGGCTCGATTCCGCAGCACTCATGGCCGCAAAGGATCTTCTGCTTCAGGTAGTAGGCAGTGGGGTATCTGACACCCAGATAACGCTTGAGTTCCAGGGCAGAAATGGAGTGTTTGCCGTGTGAAAGCCGATACATGGCCTCGAACCAGGTCCTCAGTGGGAGGTGGCTGGACTCCATGACGGTCCCCACGGTGACAGATGTCTGGTGGTGGCAAGCCTTGCACTGGAACAACTGCCGAGGAACCAAGAAGTAAGCCCCGCCACTACCACACTTCGGGCATTGGAACCCGTGTGGCCACTTTGCCTTCACCATTGCGTCCCTGCACTGCACTTCTGTGCCATACCGGGCTTGGAAATCCCGAAAGGACAGACCCTTCTGGAACTGGATCCGATTGATCGCCATGGAACACCCCCATGACTCGAAGGTTCGGTCCCATGGCGCGACAAATCCTGTCCAAAACCCGCCTCACCCAGAGGTTTCGGAGATACATGGATAATCGGGATGTGTATTTCACCACCTAGGCTGACGATGCTGTGCTCCAGATTGATGTCGTCATACCCCACGGCCCTGTTTTCTCCCGAATGGTACTGCCCCGCGAGGACGGCCCGGAAAGCCACATGCTGGTCAAGGGGGAAGCTGGCGCTGATCTGGCCGCCGATGCCCATATCGTAGGTCTCCCTCTCGGTATAGGTCTGGCCGACATAGGTGCTCTGGCTGAAAGCTCCCGTGGGGAATGAAAGATTGAGACCCAGCCCGATGCGAGGTTCCTGGGTCTGGGCTGCCAGGCTGGCGCCCAAGAGGAGGAAGAGGGGGAGTTGGATGCGCGACATGAATCACCTCAGGGGGGTAGCCCAGGCAAAGGGCGGGCCATTTGATTCCACGCACCAAATATAGGCTCTTGTGGGTGTTTGGGGCGTCGCCTGAGCTTCGGAACCCACGGATTGGAGTGGCGCGAAATGCTTCATGTGTGGCGTGGATGCAACACCGGGCGATACTCTGGTGCCAACGCTTAGGAGGAAGTCATGGCCTGGAAACAGTCGTTGGCCAAGATCAAGCAGGATCTCAAGGCCATAGAAGGGGAACCCCCCAAGGCCTCGCCGCCTCCCAAGGTGGCCCCGAAGAAACCTGAAGAGGTCAAGCCTATGGAGGAAGAGGATGCCCTCTTCCTCATGGCCATGGGGGCCAAGTCCCAGGCCAAGACTCCCAGGAAGGCTCCGGTGGTGGCGTCCCCGAATCCAGTGGCGGCTCCTCCCGAAAAGCCCAGGGATGAAGATTTTGGTGAGGCCATGGCTTCCCTCAAGGGCATGAAGGGCATTGGGCGCTCGGAGGTGGTGGAAAAGGCTGAAAGAAAAGAGGAGCCTGCTCCCGAGGTGCTGGCCGTCCAGGCGGCGCCTCCGGTCCCCGAGCCTCCCCCGGCTCCCCCGGAACCGGTGGCGGCGCCTCCTGTTCCACTTGAGTCAGAGGCGGCCCCTCCCGCTCCCCGGCGCATTCACCTGGCCGCTGGCATGGCCATTGAGGTGGATGGTGCCATTGATCTCCGAGGGCATTCCATCGCCGATGCGCGGGAGCGTCTCAAGGAGCGGGTCCTGGATAGCGTGTGTCTCGGATGGCGGACCCTGCATGTGACGCTGGGGGATACCGAGGAACGGCGGGAAGCCTTCCTGGACTTCCTCACAACTGTGGGTCCCCGCACCATTGAACGCTACGCCCAGGCCCCCATTCCCATGGGTGGGGCATCGGCCTGGATCCTGTACCTCGGAAAGCCCTGAAACCCTGGAGCCATTCATGAGTCTGCTTGTTGTCGGCAGTGTTGCCTTTGATGATCTGGAAACGCCCTTTGGAAAGCAGGACCGCGTGCTGGGGGGCTCGGCGAGCTACTTCTCTCTCAGCGCAAGCCGCTTCCATCCTGTCCAGGTGGTTGCTGTGGTAGGGGAGGACTTCGGACCCGAGCACTATCAGGTCTTCGAGGGGCGGCCCATCGACCTGGCGGGCTTGGTCCGCAAGCCGGGCCAGAGCTTTCGTTGGAAGGGGGCCTACGGGTTCGATCTCAACGAAGCCCAGACCCTTGAGACCCATCTGAATGTCTTCGCCGGGTTCCACCCGGAATTGCCATCGGCATTCCAGAGCGCGCCCTACCTCTTCCTGGGGAATATTGATCCGGTGCTCCAGCTTGATGTCGTGCGGCAGATGGCCCACCGTCCCCGTTGGATTGCCATGGACACGATGAACTTCTGGATCCAGGGGGCTCCCGAGGCCCTGAAGGAGACCCTCCGAGAGGTTGACATCCTGCTGGTGAACGAGGGCGAGGCCCGAGCCCTGGCCGGTGAGCACAACCTTCTGAAGGCCTACCGGAAGATCCAGGCCATGGGGCCCCAGATCCTGGTGGTCAAGCGCGGAGAATACGGCGCCGTCCTCATGACGCCGAGCGAAGTGTTCATCGCCCCGGCCTTTCCCCTGGAGGATGTCTTTGATCCCACCGGCGCTGGAGATACCTTTGCCGGTGGCTTCCTGGGGCATCTGGCTCGGGAAGGGCGGATGGATCTGGACACGCTCAAGTGCGCTATCCTCCGAGGTGCAGTCCTGGCCAGCTTCACGGTGGAAAGATTCGGAACCCAAAATTTAGAAGTTGTGACCGAAGAGGCGATAAGAGAACGTCTGAAAGCTTTTTCCGCGATGATTCGGGTGAATGGGCTATAATTCATTTGCCTTTCCATGGGAGAAACCGATGCATCAGCGAACCCGGCTGTGTGCGTTCACAATGATGACTTGCGTGGCCCTTGCTTTGGCCGCCCAGGACGTCGAGCCTCCCCGAGTCGGGGAGCCAATCAAAGTGGCCCCACACTTCTCCAAGTGGGACTACCCGAAGGAGGTCGTGCTGCCGACAGATGCCCAGCTTCACCTTGTGGAGAAGGGCGATACACTCTGGGATCTCGGGAACAAATACCTGAGCAACCCCTACGCTTGGCCCAAGATCTGGGAACAGAACAAGTGGGTCAAGGATCCCCATTGGATCTATCCTGGGGACCCTCTCACGATTCCGGCGGTACGTGTCGTCGGCGGGGCCGGAGCGCCCCCCAGGGCCGGTGACGATGTCCTGAATCTCCAGCCGGATCGGAGCCTGACCCCGAAACCCGCTGTTCCGGAGTGGGCGTATACCTTCCAGGACTTCATCCAGCTTCCCTACCTTGTGCCGGAAGGTGCCGAGGCCCACTTGGCCGCCCTCAAGGCGCTCAAGATCGTGGACAGCGACAATCCCGTGCGCCAGAACCTCGGGGATGGTGACCGGATCTATCTGGACGGAGGCCAGGATCGGGGCGTCAAAGAAGGCACCCGCATGATCATCCTCAAGGTGGCGGCAAGGAAGATTCCCCACCCTGACGACGCCCGGGGATGGGGTTCGGTCGGCGACGTGATGCAGCAGTGTGGCGTGGTGCGGATCCTCAAGGTCAACCCCAAGGGATCCATCGCCCTGATTGAGAAGTCCATGGACGGGATCGAAGTGGGCGATCATCTTGCCGAATACGCAGAACCCGCCAACATCCCGCTGCGTCTCCGGAAGGATATCGCCGAGCCTATTCCCATGGGCAAGACCGTGGGCAAGGTCATCTACTCCAGGGAGAATCACGAATCCTTCAGCGGCGGTGATCTCGTGATCATCGACAAGGGGATCAAGGATGGATTGGCGGTGGGCAATGTCCTCCTGTCGATCCGGGAAGTGACTTGGAATGTGAACAACTCCACAGAGAAGACCAACCGCTACCTGGGCCAGTTGATGGTGGTCCGGGATGGCGAAAACTTCTCCACCTGCCGCATCCTGCGCAGTGTCGAGGAGATGCACGTGGGAGACATTGTCACCCGTTGATATCGGGCCTCAGTTCGATCACAACCCTCTCACCTCGGGTGGGAAGACGGTAGGGGTGGGCCACACAGGTCCACCCCTTTGGTTTGGGCTCCGCAGCCCAGTCTGGCCCCTTCATGGCGAAGAAGGGGGCGCTGGGAGCACTGTGGCGCCCCCACCAGCCCATCAGGAGTTCCAGCGTGCCCACGGCCTTGGCCACGCCAGCCTGGGCCTGGAGAGGGGGGAGGTTCTCGGCCAAGCCTGGGCAGGGCTTCAGGTTGTCCAACCCGAGTTCCAGGACTGCCTGCCGGACAAAAGCCATCTTCTTCCCGACCTTGTCGATGGCCGCCACCCGCAGATCGGGGCGGCAGATCGCGATAACGGTGGCGGGGATCCCCATGCCTGTGCCGAAATCTGCCACAAGGGCGCCGGGGGGAAGATGCGCCAGATGCGGTAGAAGAGCTGCCGAATCCAGCACCAGCTCCTCGAAGCGCACTTCTGGCGGGAGTGCCGTCAGGGCATGGGTTCTATTCCACCGGTCCAGCAATGCCAAGTATTGGTCGAGACGGGGATCAGTAGGGGGGAACATAGCAGTGGTCATGCAATAAAAGTATCGGATGCTGGTGATCGCCGCCAGGGCCAAGCTCGGGAAGCCATTGGGAGGGGGGGACTCCTGCCGGGGGAAGGCCCTAATAGATGCTGGGATGTCTTGTATATTCATAGCCATAATCGTCTTTAGGCGTTGACATTCCAAGGCTTTTTACCAATAATTCTGCAATCAGACTAGAGAACGAATACGAAGGGAGTCGAAATGAATGGAAAAGTTGTTGAATTCAAAGTTGATTGGTCTTCCCGAAGCAAGCTTAGGGGGCCCGGGGAAAGGTCCCTGGGGGCGCTTCTGGAGGGACTTCGGCAGCAGCTCGCTCCCCAGGCAGAGGGCCTCTCCATCTCCTACGTCGACGACCGCGTCATGCGGAGGTTGAACCGGGAACACCGCGGAATCAACCAGACTACCGATATTCTGAGCTTCCCGGCTGAACCGGAAAAAGGGGCCTTCCAGCACCTGGGAGATTTGGTCATCAGCCTGCCTGTGGCAGAGAAAATGGCAAAAAAACTCGGGGTCAGCCGCAAAAGGGAGATAGAGACCCTGGTTATCCATGGATTCCTCCATTTGTGTGGGCACGACCATGAAACGGATGGAGGGGAGATGCTGGAGCTTCAGGCCAAGCTGGAGCGGGAGCTGCTGGAAGAGGAGCCTCTGCCCATGTCCTTGAAGCGGGGGCGGAAGCCTGGCAGCAAGGTCAAGGTCTTGAAGAGTGGCTCCAGGGTCGTGGTGACGGGGCGGGCCGCCAAGGCTCTGGCCCGGAGCCAGGAAGTCAAGAAGGTCAAGCCCGCCAAGAAGGCGGCCGAGGCGCCAGCCCCCAAGGCGAAGGCCACTCGGGGCCCCGGGCGGCCTCGCAAGGTGGCAGCGGCTTCGGCGGCCCCAGCAGCAGCGCCCAAGCGGCCGGTGCGGCGTAAGCGTGCCGTCCGGGTTCGCAGCGGTGTCATCTCCTAAAGCTCCTGTGGCTTGGCTGCTCTGGAAAAGGTAAAATAGGCGATTGGCCCCATCCGGGTCTTCCTGGGAGAATCTGTGATCCACGTAATGCTGGGCCTCGGTGCGGCCCTTGTTGTTGTCTTATTTCTCACATTGTTGAAGATGCATATCCTGATCTCCCTGCCTCTGGGGATCATTGCTGGAATTGGCCTCTTCATCTACCTCGGCCGGAGGGTCCAGGGGGAGCTTGAGAAGATCTTTAATCGCGCTGGGGAACTCCTGAAGAAACAGCAGTTCGATCCCGCCATCGCGATCATGAAGGAGGGCTACCGCTTCTCGCGCTGGCAGTTCCTGGTCAAGGGTTCCATTGATGGCCAGATCGGCGTGATTCAGTACCTCCGCAAAAAGAACGAGGAGGCCGAACCCCTCCTTCGCTCCGCCGCCATGAACCACTACATCGCCAAGTCGATGCTCGGCATCCTCCAGTGGAAGCGCGGGGAAAAGGCTGAGGCACGGAAGACCTTCGAACTGGCCATGAAGTCAGGCAAGAAGGAGAGCCTCGTGTACGCCGTCTACGCGTACGTCCTCATGGAGATGCGGGAGCGGGACAAGGCCATTGAGGTACTGGGCCGTGGGCTGACCTTCTGCAAGGGCGATGACCGTCTCCAGAGCAATCTCACCCTGATCCAGAACAACAAACCGATGAAGATGAAGGTCTACGGCGAGCAGTGGTACCAGTTCCTCCTGGAGCGCCCCATGCTCCGGCAGGAGCCCCCACCCTATGCTCGGGTTTCGAAACGCGGTATTCGTGGTTAACCTATGCTCTGTGTGTAATTAGTAGGATTTTAATCGGGAGTCTCAGCATGTCCGGCCACAATAAATGGTCAACGATCAAGCACAAGAAGGGTGCGGCCGATGCCAAGCGCGGCAAGATCTTTACGCGCATCCTCAAGGAAATCACCGTGGCTGCCCGTCTGGGTGGTGGTGATGTCGGTGCCAACCCCCGCCTGCGCCTGGCTGTGGATCAGGCCAAGGCCAGCAACATGCCCAAGGACAACTGGGAGCGGGCCATCAAGAAGGGCACCGGCGATCTGGACGGGGTCAGCTACGAAGAGGTTCAGTACGAGGGCTATGGCCCTGGCGGTGCTGCCATCATCGTTGAGGCCCTGACTGACAACAAGAACCGCACCACGCCAGAGATCCGCAGCTACTTCGCCAAGTTCGGCAGCGACCTGGGTGCCCTTAACTCCGTGTCCTACATGTTCACCAAGCAGGGCCAGATCGTGGTCGATCCCAGCGTGGACGAGGACAGGATCATGGAAGTGGCCCTGGAGGCCGGTGCTGACGATGTCGAGAGGCAGGACGAGGCCTGGATCATCACCACGGCTCCCGAAGCCTACCAGGCGGTCAAGGATGCCGTGGATGCCGCCGGTCTGCCCGTGTTGGAGTCCCAGATCATCAAGGCGGCCTCCACCTCTGCCGCCATCCCCGACGACAAGCTCAAGAGCTTCCTGAAGCTCATCGATCTGCTCGAAGACAACGATGACGTGCAGAACGTCTGGCACAACGCCGAGTACGACGAGCCTGAAGACTGATTGCTGTCACGCGAAGACGCGGAGGGCGCGGAGAAAGAATCTTTCTCTCCGCGCCCTCCGCGTCTCCGCGTGTGACCTACTTTCCGCCCGAGTATTCCTTCAGCCCATCGAAGGTGGGCGTGAGGGCCTTCTCGCCCTTGTGCCAATTGGCTGGGCAGACCTCTCCGTGCTCGTTGGTGTAGTCGATGGCGTCCAGGACTCTCAGCACCTCCTCCACGTTTCGACCCAGGGGAAGGTCGTTGACGGTGATATGGCGAAGGGTCTGCTGCTCGTCGGCATCGATGATGAAGAGCCCCCTGAGGGCTACGCCCTTGCCCAGGAGCACGCCGTAGTCGGCGGCGATGGTCTTGTTGATGTCCGAAACCAGAGGGTAGGCGATGCCCTGAATGCCTCCGGTCTTGCGCTCGGTGTTGGCCCAGGCCCAGTGGCTGAACTTGCTGTCTACGCTTACGCCCACCACCTGGGTATTCCGTTCCTTGAACTCCCCGATGGCATCGGAGAAAGCCAGGATTTCTGTAGGGCAGACAAAGGTGAAGTCCAGGGGGTAGAAGAAGAGCACCACTTTCTTCCCCTTGAACTGGCTGAGGCTGAAGTTATCAACGAACTGCCCGTCCACAAGGGCGTCGGCCTTGAAGTCGGGTGCAGGCTGAGTCACGAAGGCAGTCATGGTTCCTCCCCATTCGCCGGGTCACGTCCGGTTTGCTGACTGCTACTTAGTCTCAATTCCCGGGTGATCTGTGACAGACGAAAGCGGCCTCCTGACTCCCGTATGGGTCAGAAGGCCGCTCTTGGGGTGCGGGAAGCTATTCTGCTTCGGTCTGGGCGGAGCGGGTGCGGCTCAGGGCCTCCTGGTTGACCCAGATGCCCCGGAAGCGTCCCCAGAGGGAGCTGAAGCCCGGCTTCTGGCGACCCTGGGTGTCGAGGGCCTGGAGTTCAGTCTGGAGGAGCTTGATGGATTCCCTGCCCTGGAGTTCGGCCACGAGGGCGTGGCGGGATTCGAAGTTCAGGGGGTTGGCAGGGATGCGGGCCGTGATCTTCGCCACCCACAGCTTGCCGTCTGGCGTCCAGAGAATCGGGGTGGTCTGACCGACAGCGGTGTCCAGCAGCGCCCGGCGGATGCCGGAGTGCTGGGCCAGTTCATTCAGGGAGGCAAGGTTGACTGCCTGCTGGGTGGCGGTTGTTCCCAGGGCCTTCAGGTCGCCGCCCTGAAGCTTGGTCTTGGCGGATTCGAGGGTCAGGCGGCGGCTTTCTTCCATTCGGAAGGCGGCCAGGACTCGGTCGCGGATTTCCTTGAGGGGCGGCACTGCGACGGGGCGCTCCTCCTGGACCCGGAACAGGACGAAGCGGTTGCCCAGGGGCAGGACCTTGGAAACCTGCCCGACCTTGAGCCCGAAGACCTCGGCCAGGATGGGATCGGCCTCGCCCAATCCCTCCACCTTGGTGCCGGGTTCATCCAGGAGGGGGTTTGAAAGCTGGACCTTGAGGCTCTGGTTGCGGGCAGGGGCCGAAAGGTCCCCCTTGGCACCGGCGGCCTTGCGGACCTGCTCCAGGCGATCCTTGGCGCGGGCGATGAAACGGTCCTGGAGGAGCTGGGCGCTCAGCTCGGCTTTAACCTCGTCGAGGGTCTTGGTCTTGCGTCCTTCCAGCTTGATCAGATGGATGCCGAAGGAGGAGCGGACGGGGCGGCTGATCTCCCCCTCCTTGAGGGCCCTGGCCCCCTCGGAAAACCCCTTGTCCATGGTGGCCAGCTTGAACCAGCCCAGCTCACCCCGATTGCTCTTGGCGCTGGGATCCTGGCTCTGTTCCAGAGCGGCCTTGTTGAAATCCTGGCCGGTCAACAGCTTTTCGCGAAGGGCCTCGGCCTTCTGGGTGGCCTCCAGATACTCCGCGTCGCTCTTCGCGAGGAAGAGGATGTGGCTGGCCTTCAGCTCAAGGTACTGGGCCTGGCGGGACTCGTAGGCGGCCTTGATGGAAGCCTCATCCGGCTGGAGGGAGTTCCCGAAATCGCCGGGCTGGACGCTGATGTACTGGATCACTCGGCGGGGGCCCACCTGGAATCGGGCCCCAGAGGATGTCAGGAGGGCCTGGAGCCTGGCATCACCGGGATCGGCGACGGCAGAGGCATCCGGCGCCAGGGTGACGGACTCGAAGGATATCTTCTCGTTGCGGGTCCGGTTCTCACGCTCAACCCAGGCCTCATCCACGGGGATGCTGGCGGCTGCCTGGGCCTTCAGCTTGGTCACGGCCTGTTCCAGGCGCACTTCCTTCTCCCAGATGTTCAGGCTGGTGCCGCTCTCCTTGAGGATGCCGTTGATTTCGCTGGTGCTTCGCAGGCTGCCGTTCTGAAGGAAGATGGGGTACATCCGCAGGCGGGCTTCCAGGGCGGCGGCCACCTCGGCGTCGGTCACCACGATGCCGTGGCGCTCCGCCAGTTCCTCCGCCAGCTTCTGTCCCACCAGGGACTCCAGGGCCTGGGACTGGAGATAGGCTCCCATGGTCTCCAGATTGACCTGCTTGCCCAGACGGCGGACCGTGTCGGCCACCTTCTGTTCCACTTCACGCCGAAGAACGTCGCGGCCATAGACCCGCGCCAGCACGTTGTCCGGGGCCTCACGATCCGCACCGCTGGGTGCCAGATAGGCCACCAGCCCCAGTAGCACGACACCCATCACTACGGTCATGGGTGTCTTGCTGCCCTTGAACACCTGCCGGAAATTGCGAAGCATGGGAACTCCAAGTCAGAACTTCCTAGATTATCAAAGGTTCCCCCGATGGCCTAAACTGAGTATCCGAGGAATGCATGACTGTACGACCTGTGATCACCTGGGGAGACCCCCGACTCAAGCAGAACAGCGCCGATATCGGCGAATGGACCCCCGAGCTGCAGCAGCTCGTGGAGGACATGTTCGAGACCACCCTGGCTGAGGAAGGGGTAGGCCTGGCGGCTCCCCAGCTCGGCATCAACCTCAATCTGGTGGTCATCGACACCTCCTGCGGTCAGGATCCGACCCAGAAGATCGTGCTCATCAATCCCGAGATCACCGCCAGTGAAGGGGTGCAGAAGGGCTCGGAAGGCTGCCTTTCGGTGCCCGGCATCACCGAGATCCTGGAGCGCCCCAAGAAGGTCTGGCTCAAGAACCGTCGGCCGGATGGCACCTGGGAGGAACGGGTGGGGGAGGATCTCCTGGCCCGGGCCTTCTGCCACGAGATTGACCATCTGCGGGGCAAGCTCTTTGTGGAGTATTTTGGGCCTGTGAAGCGAGGCCTGATCCAGCGGAAGTACCAGAAGCTGAACAGGGGCTAGGATGGCCCGCATCGCCTTCCTGGGCACTCCTGCCGTTGCAGTCCCAGTCCTCCGTGCCCTGGCTGCCGCCCATCCCGTGGCGGCGGTCTTTGCCAATCCGGACCGCCCCCAGGGGCGGGGTCGGAAGCTGGAAGCTCCCCCCGTCAAGCAGGCGGCCCTGGAGCTAGGCCTGCCTGTGCACCAGCCCGAGAGCTGGAAGCTGCCGGAAACCCGGTCGCTCTGGGAGAGCCTGGGCATCGATCTGGCCATCGTGGTGGCCTACGGTCACATCCTGCCCACCTGGATGCTGGATGGCTGCTCCCCCTGGAACCTCCACTTCTCACTGTTGCCCCGCTGGCGGGGTGCGGCGCCGGTGAACCACGCCATCCTCAGCGGAGATTCCGAGACCGGCGTCAGCCTCATGAAGATTGCGCCGGGACTGGATGCGGGACCGGTGCTGGCCGTCTCCCGCCGCCCCATCACCCTGGAGGATTCGGCGGACGCTCTCCTCGGGGCCCTGGCGGAGGATGCCGCCGCCCTGCTGATGGCCCACCTTCCCGAGTTGCTGGCAGGGCCCCTATCCCCCCTCCCCCAGGACGAGGCCCAGGTCACCGTGGCCTCCAAGCTGGACCGTTCCATGTCTGTCCTGGACTTCTCCAGGAGCGCCCTGGCCCTGCACCGGCAGGTGAGGGCCCTCCAGCCCTGGCCCGGCGTCGAACTTGCGCTCGGGGAGCTCCGTCTCAAGGTCTGCGGTGTGGGAGGCCTCAGGGCCTGTGGCGAGACCCCTGGTACCCTCCGCTGGGACAAGGGCGGAGCGTGGCTCAGCGCCGGTGACGGCCAGGCCCTCGAACTCACGGGTCTCCAGCGCCCCGGCAAGCCCATCCAGCCCGCCCTCCAGGCCCTCCAGCCCTGGGGGGCCTCAGGCCGCATTACCGCTGATCGGATCCCCTGATGGTGCGGGATTCCCCACCCCTCGCGCGGTTGCGCCACACCCTGGCACTCCTGCTCATCGTGGTGCTGGCCGGCGCCCTGGGCTACCACCTCCTGGCCCACCTCGGCACCCTCGACAGTTTCTACATGGCCATCACCACCCTCTTCACGGTGGGTTTCCGGGAGATGGGCGACGTCAACGCCTACACCCAGTTCTTCACCATCTTCTACCTCATCACGGGCCTGGGCACCGCGACTTACGCCCTGTCCAACCTCACGGCCTTGATCGTGGAGGGGGACATCCAGGGCTATCTACGGGAGCGCCGCATGGAAAAACGTCTGGCCGATCTTCAGGATCACATCATTGTTTGCGGCTTCGGCAAGATGGGCTTCCAGGCCGCCTGGGAGCTGAAGCAGGCTGACATCCCCTTCGTCATCATTGAGCAGGATGAGACCAAGACCCACAACCCCCGTTTCGAAGGCGAGATCTTCCTGGTGGGCAACGCCATGGACGAACTCATCCTCTCGCGTGCAGGCCTGACGCGGGCCCGGGGGCTCATCAGCGCCCTGGCTTCGGATGCCGACAACGTGCTGGTCACCCTCACGGCCAAGCAGATGGCCCCGGATGTGGAGATCGTGGCCCGGGCCGCCAAGCTGGGCACCGAGAACAAGCTCAAGGCCGCCGGGGCGGACCATATCGTGAGCCCCTATGAGATTGGGGGGCGCCGCATGGCCAACCTCTTCATGGCCCCCGACATGATCAACTTCGTGGATGTGGTGGTCGACAGCAAGGAACAGCTGGAGTTGGCCCTGGAGCACGTGCTGGTCTCGCCCTCTTCCCCCCTGGCGGGCCTGACCCTGCGGGACACCCGCATCCGGGACACCACGGGCGCCCTGGTGGTGGGCATCAATCGCGCCGGTGAGGGACTGCGCTTCAACCCTAAGGGCAGCGAGACCTTCCAGGTAGGGGATGTGCTGCTGGTGCTGGGGCCCCACACCGCCCTGGAGGCCTTCGTGACCCTGGCCCGAGGCGTGACCGTGCATCCGAGGCGTCGGACATGAACTGGGACCAGCCAGCTCCTGAGCTTGCTTCGGGTGGGCGCCCCAACGTGGCCGGTGCCTGTCGCGAGGCCCTGAAGGCCCTGGTGGCGGGGCTCGGGGAGAAGCCCTTTCGGGCGGCCCAGCTTTTCGAGGGCCTCTATGTCCATCGCTGGACCCGCTGGGACCAGTTCAGCACCCTGTCCAAGGCCCTGAGGGAGCGCCTGGAGGCCGAGGTGGACCTAGCCTGGCCCGCTATCCAGGAATCCCGCACCGCAGAGGACGGCGCCACCAAGCACGCCTTCCTCCTGGGGGACGGCCAGCAGGTGGAGGGCGTGCACATGCCCTATGCCGACCGCACGACCCTCTGCATCTCCAGCCAGGTCGGGTGTGCCATGGGCTGCACCTTCTGCGCCACGGGCCAGATGGGCATCCGCCGCAACCTCAGCGCCGCCGAGATCGTGGGGCAGGTGGTTGTCATGCTCAACCAGCACCGGCACCCCGAGGGACGCCCGGTGAACCTGGTCTTCATGGGCATGGGGGAGCCCCTGCACAACCTGGCCCAGGTGATGGGGGCCTTCGAGATCCTGACGGATCCCAAGGGACTGGCCATCCCCCCCCGGCGCATCACCCTCAGCACCTCGGGTCTGGTGCCGGGGATCCGGCGCCTGGGGAGCTATGAGCGCCGCCCCCGCCTGGCGGTATCCCTCAATGCCACAACCGACGCCTACCGCGACCGCATCATGCCGGTGAACCGGGCCTGGAACCTGGCGGCCCTGGCCGAGGCCCTCCGGGCCTTCCCCCTGGCCAAGGGGGAGCGGATCACCCTGGAGTACGTCCTGCTGCGGGGCGTGACGGACTCCCGGGAGGATGCCGATCGCCTGGCAGCCTATGCCAGGGCCCTCCCCAGCAAGGTGAACCTCATCCCCTTCAATGAGCACGAAGGGGCGGGATATCAGGCCCCGGAGGAGGGGACCCTGGACCTCTTCTGCCGCATTCTCACCCAGAGCGGGGTGGCCGTCATGATCCGGCGCAGCCGGGGGCAGGAGGTGGGGGGAGCCTGCGGGCAGCTGGTGAAGCGTGAACCAGAGCTGGAAGGGTCCAAGGACTGAGGACGGACCTTGGTCATCAAAGCTCTGTTCCACTTGGTATGAGACTTCAGCCCAGCAGCCACTTCCGGATCTGCTCCGTCCACTTGGCCCGCCGATCGATCGGTCCCTCACCTGGAGCCAGCGCCTTGGCCCGGCTCTCCATGAGGTCCACCAGGCGTTCCAGTAGGTGCGGCTCCTCCTTCAGGCAGTGCTCGAAAGCGCCCTTGGGGAGTTCCACCAGTTCGCAGGGCGTTTCGGCCACTACGGTGGCGTTGCGGGGGGATCCGGTCAGGAGGCTGGCTTCTCCGAACCAGGTGCCCGGCCCCAGATTTCCCACGACCTCCCAAAAAAGGCCGGTGAAAGGCTCGTGGCGCTCCACAGCCCGGACCACCTGAAGCCGCCCGGAGATGACGGCAAACAAGGACTCCCCGGGGTCCCCCTCCCGGATCAGCCCCTCCCCGGGGGCCGCGTGCCTTACGAAGATCTGCCCCTTTAGGGACTTGGCCCAGTGAGGGGGGAGGTGGAGCCGTTCCAGGAGCTGCCGGAGGTCTCCTTCGGCAATTTCCCGGGTCCGGTGGTGGGGCGTGGTGGCTCCATGGGGCCCCAGAAGGGAGAAGCCTTCCCGGGGCAGGATGGTGTTGGCGAGACGCACGGCCTGGAAGTTCCCCTGGCGCCCGTGGCGGAAGCCCAGGGCCCACCAGCGCATCTCCAGGACCGCGCCCCCCATGTCGAAGCTGTGGGCCACCACCTCGGGCCGATGATCCCGCAGGTGGGGGATGCCCCCCAGGGCCGCCGTGAGCTTGTCGATGGCCACGTGCAGATCGGGATGGGGCTCCACCACCACCCGGGCGGTGCGGCGGTGCAGGCCGGAGGGAATGTAGAGATTGGTGACCACGGCCTGGGCCAGGATGCGGTTGGGGAAGATGTCGGTGTCGCCATTCTCGGTCCGGAGCTGGACCGCCCGCCAGGTCATGGCCACCACCTGGCCCACGAGGGTCTCCCGGCCTGGACCGCCCCGCAGGTTGCCCGTGACTTCCAGCCAATCGCCCACCTGGAAGGCGGAATCCAGTTGAAGGCTGATGCCGGCGAAGAGGTTGCCCAGGACCTCCTGGAGGGAGAGGCCCACGACCGCCGCGGCGATGGCACCTGTTCCCAGGAGGGCCCCCAGGTTGACCCCCAGGAGGCTGTGTACCAGGAAGGCGCCGCACCCGATGTAGAGGATCACCATCAGGATGTCCCGGGCGAATCCCGGGCCCGCCGTGCGTCGGTTGCGCAGGAGGGGATCCAGAAGGAAGAAGGAGACGGCCTTGATGGCCAACAGGGAAACACAGGCCCACAGGATCAGGTCCCCGGCCCGCCGTAAACCCTGGCTGGCCGTGAATCGTGGCAGCACGAAGGCCAACCCCGCCAGAAGCAGCAGGAGGAGAATCCAGGCAAAGAGCCTGCGACCAGGGGTGATGCGAACATTGAGATCGCGGAACATGCCAAAAGGATAGTCCAGGGCTGGGGGAATGGTGCGAATTTGGTTGGCCGTCCCTCCTGGGGCAACCCGCTTGCGGTGGTCTTGACCATTTCTTCGGTTGTGTCCCCTCACTGGACCCCTGAGACTGGAATCCAGTGCCATGAAGACACCCTGCCTGAAACTCCTTTCCCTGCTGATGCTGGTCCTTTGTCTGGGCGGTATTGGTCGTGGACAGACGCCACTGAAGGCTCGGCACGGGGTGATGGACCTAAGAACCGTGGATCTGGCCAGAGGGGGAGCTGTCCACCTAGACGGCGAGTGGGAGTGCTACTGGGGCAGGCTGGTCGAGCCCGGGGATCTGCCTGTGGCAGGATCCCCGCCCTATCTGTCCCTGCCGGGGGCATGGAATGGGAAACCGCTGGGGAGCATGCCTATTCCCAGCACAGGCATGGCCACTCTCCGGCTCAAGGTGCTCTTGCCGTCAGGGCCGACCCCCCTGGGTCTCCGACTTTGCAACATCCAATCGGCCTACCGTGTCTGGATCAACGGGGCCCCCTCGGGGGGGAGCGGGGAGCTCGGCGCTTCTCAGGGGGAAGAGACCCCGAACCCCGCCATTCTCATTCACGCTCTGCCGGAAGGCGTGACGGAGGCTGAGATTCTTCTGCAGGTTACCAATCAGCATTTCCATCAGGGGGGGGTCCTGGCTTCCATCGCACTGGGGGAGATCGGGAAGCTGCAGGCGAATCAGGCGCGCAGTTGGGGCAGAGTCCTCTTTTTCGCTGGCAGCCTGCTGATGATGGGTATCTACCACCTGGTCATCTATTGGTTCCGCAAGGACAGCACCGCGACGCTCCTCTTTGGCACCTACTGCATTCTTTGGGCGGGCTTCATGTTGGTGGTGCAGACCCACGGTCTGACCCTCCGCCTCTTTTTCCCGGAGCTGGCCTTCGAGGACATGGAGCGGGCCAAGCAGTGCTTTCTCTTTCTGACAGTGCCCGTGGGCTTCGCCTTCTTTCAGGTGCTCTACCCCCAGGAACTCTCCAGGCGGGTACTGCTGATCTCGGTGGCCATGGCCGCTGCAGCAACTTTGCTGGCGCTGGTTTTGCCCACTCGGGCTCTGTTCTTCCTGCTCACCACCTACTACCTGCCAACCTTCGGCTTCATGTTCTATTGCCTCTTCGGCCTCTATCTGGCCCACAGGAGGCAACGGGAAGGTGCCACCTTCATCCTGGCGGGGTTCCTCATCCTCGGCCTCGCTGGACTTCATGACGCCATGGCTGCCCTGGGTTGGCTCCCGCCGGGACCCTGGATTCAAGTGGGGATGCTGGTCTTCGTCCTCTTCCAGGCGCTGACCCTTTCCCTGCGGCTTTCCAAGGCCTTCACAGCCGTGGAGCACCTGTCCTCGGTTCTGGACCACAAGAATCTGGCCCTGGAGGAGGAGATCCAGGAGCGGGGGCGTCTGGAGCGGGACATCGTCAGGGTGAGCGAGGACGAGCGCCGGACCCTCAGCCACGAGCTCCACGACGGGATCTGCCAGCAGATCACCGGGGCGCTTCTGCGGTGTCGGGTTGTGGCCAGGAACCTCAAAACCGAGGGACAGGACGACTCAGGCATCCAGGCCATCTCGGAACTGCTGGATGAGTCCCTCAGTCAGGCCCATGAGATCGCCAAGGGATTGAGCCCTGGGCTCCTGAATACCGGTGGTCTGGGGAACGCCCTGGCTGAAGTGGTGCGCCGCACCCGTGAGACCCATGAGCTGAGTTGTGAGTTGGAGGATGATGACAGCTGCGTCCACCTGGATGAGGTCGCCACCAACCAGCTTTTCTGGATCGCCCGGGAGTCCATCCTGAACGCGGTCAAACATAGCTCCCCCACCCAGATATGGGTGCGGTTGCGAAGAGTCGGGGGGGCGCTTCGGCTCGAGGTCGAGAACGATGGTACTTCCAGCAAGACCGCCAGGGGTGCAGGCATGGGCCTCCGCATTATGGAATACCGAGCCAGCCTGGCGGGGGGCAGCATCGATTTCAATATTCGGATGGGAGGCGGATGGCTTGTAACTTGCGCCGTCCCTTTCCCAGCGACCTCCCCTGAGCTGGAGATTTCATGAAAGCAGGGATTCGCATCTTCATGGTGGAAGACCACCCGGCTGTTAGGCAGGGCTTGCGTCTCCTGCTCGAACAGGAGGGCATCCAGGTCTGTGGCGAGGGGGAGTGCACAGACGAGGCTTTGAAGGCGATTCCCAGCTGTGATCCAGACCTGGTGCTGGTGGACCTGTGCCTGGGAGAGGATGACGGGCTGGAGCTCCTAGGCCAACTGCTGCTCCTGGCGCCGGACCGTCCCCTGCTGGTCTACTCCATGTTCGAGGATGCGGTCCACGTCCGGCGGGCCCTTCGGGCTGGGGCCATGGGTTATGTCACCAAGCGGGAGGCGGCGGAGGTCCTTGCCCTCGCCATTCGCGAGTGCATGGCTGGTCGCCGTTACCTCAGCAGCCGCGCCCAGCGAAGCCTCGACGAGGCGCCCATCCAGGCCAGTGCCCAGGAAGTCCTGAGCGCCCAGGAACAGCAGGTCTACGAGCTTCTGGGGAAGGGTTTCAGCACCTCGGACATCGCCAGGGAAATGGACCTCAGCCCAAGGACCATTGAAAGCTACTGCGGCCGGATCCTGGTCAAGCTCAAACTGCGGGGCATGAAGGAGCTGAGACGCCAAGCCGTGTCTGTCCGGGTGTGAACCCGCAGGCGAGCTGGATTGCTCTCGGGACAGGGCAGAGTGTGAAGGCAGCAGGGCGAATGCAGGGGTTTTCCCCTACAGACAGGAATGTCTAATGTCGCTAGGCTTCCGTTATGCTTCCATTCTCTGGCGGGGGACTTCTCTCATAGCAGATCGCCCTGTTGCCAGGACACCTCCTGTTTACTGACCCATTGAGCGAGGCCTGCTGATGTTCTCCCTGTGTCTGCGGAAACGGTTTGCCCTTGCTGTCCTGGCCTGTATTTCTCAGATGGGTCGGGCCCAAATGCCCTCCCCCTGGGAGTGTACCGCAGGCTATTCGGCCTTCCGACTGTCCTCCTCCGGGTCTGCACAGACCCTTGATGGGATTACGGTCGGCGGAGCCCTGCAGGTCAAAGGTCCATGGTCCTTCGAGGCTTCATTCAGCAAACACGCCGGGCGAGAGGCCGATTACGTCGATCTGGATCAGTGGATGGTCCTGGCCGGTCCCCGTTATACCCTCCCGGCCTTCGGCCGATGGCAGGCTTTTGCCCACTTGATGGTGGGCAGAGGGCAGTTGAACGGATCCACCGAGTTCGATAGCGCCCAGAGTGCCTCACTGGTTTACGGCCCAGGCCTCGGCGTGGATTTCGTGATCAATTCCGGTCTGGCCCTGCGGTGCCAGGGGGATTTCCTGACGACCCGCTATGCCGACAAGACCCAGCAGAATCAAAGCCTTTCCCTGGGTATTGTCCTCCGGAAATGATTCCCCTGCCAACCAATGCCAACAATGAGGTGGACCCCATGGGACACGTCGCAGCTTTCCCCACCCAGGGCTTCGGCCCCCGGCGCTGGGCACCTATCGTCCTCTGCCTGGGGCTCTCCCTCAGCATTGGATGTTCCGGACATGGGGGAGGAGGCGGGGTCTTCAGCAACCTCGAGCAGCGCTTCTCCCTCAGCGCCAGCCCTGCGAGCCTGGAGATTCCCTCCGGAGGCAGTGGTTACCTGACGGTGACAGTCACCCGGTCCGGGGGCTTCACCGGGGCCATCACCCTGGCGGTGGAGAACCTGCCCACGGGTGTCGTGGCCAGCGGCAGCATCCCGGCCGATGCCTCCACGGGGCGCCTGACCATTGCCGTGGCGGAGGGCGTCGCAGCCCAGAACCTGGGGAGCCTGAGTCTCCAGGGGAGCTCCGGCACCAAGAAGCAGACCACGAGTCTGGCGCTGGGCATCCTGGCGCCGCTGCCCGCGTCCAGCCTGCCCACCGGAAGCACGGTGGCCTCGGGTACCGATCAGAGCGGGGGAAGTCTCCAGAACCATGCCGTCGCCCTGGAGCACGTGAGCATCACCACCGCGAAGAACCCCCAGGAGACCGTGGAGCTTCGCCACGGCTTCCTGCCCGCCCCCCAGCCCAGCCTTCCCTGAACACCATCCATCCAGAGGACTACCCATGCGCCGATCCCTTCTTCCTTCCCTGGCGGCTGTCCTGGTCAGCCAGATGCCCTTCGTGGCCATGGCCACAGAGGCCCTGCCGAACCCTCAGATCGCCTACCAGGGACGCCTGCTTGAGGGCACGCTGCCGGTGACCGGCAACCGGACCTTTGTCTTTGCGATCCTGGATAGCGGCGGGGCCGAACTCTGGAACTCAGGAGATCAGGTTCTTTCGGTGACCAACGGGCTTTACGCCGTGGTCCTGGGGGGCACGGGGATGACCGCCATCCCGACCGAGGTGCTGGCCAAGCCCAACCTCAAGCTGAGGGTGGCCATCGGGGGCACGACCCTGACGCCGGACACGGATCTGGTACCCGCGCTCCAGGCCCGATCGGCCTTCGAGCTGACGGGGAGCTTTGCCGGGGATCTGGGGGGGACCCAGTACAAGACGACTTTGCAGAGCCTGCAGGGCTTCCCCCTGGACCTGACGACGGCAAATCCCACCAGCGGGCAGTCGCTGGTGTTCAACGGGACGAGCTGGGTGCCTCGGGAGGTGACCGGAGAGCAGGGTGCCACCGGCCCCCAGGGACCCGTCGGGCCTGCGGGGCCTACGGGCGATCAGGGGGCCCAGGGCATCCAGGGGATTCAGGGCGCCACTGGGGCTGTGGGCGCAACCGGAGCGACCGGTGCCACGGGCGCGGTGGCCAATTTTCGGAATGCCTGGTCTTCTTCAACAACCTACGCCGCCGGGGATGCCGTCTCCGAAGATGGGACCAGCTATGTGGCCCTGACGATCAGCACAGCGATTGATCCCGCAACGGACGTGAGTGGTTCCGGGGGCCATTGGGCGGTGCTGGCCTCGAAGGGGGCGACGGGTGCCCAGGGCGTGGCCGGTCCGACGGGGCCGACTGGTCCCACGGGCGCCCAAGGCATCCAGGGCCCTCAGGGCGATACCGGCGCTCAGGGCCCAGCAGGGGTTGCCGGACCTCAAGGAAACCACGGGTTCTACCGGTGCAACCGGCGCGACAGGGGCAACCGGAGCCACAGGCGGGACAGGCCCGACCGGGCCCACGGGAGCAGCTGGTACTGCCGGTGCGGCCGCCACCATTTCCATCGGCACCGTCACGACTGGAGCTGCTGGGAGCTCGGCTTCGGTGACCAATACTGGGACTACCTCCGCTGCGGTTCTCAATTTCACCATCCCCCAGGGAGCCACCGGGGCCGCGGGCTCAGCTTCTGGAGGGCTGCAGGTGGTGGACAAAAATGGGAATGTGTTGGGTAAGGTGTCTACAGCTACGAATTACGGATTCACCATAGTGACATCGGCCGGCTATCTCATGGATATGCAGTGGGATGGCACTTGTTATCCTGCGCAGGTCTACTTCACGACCTTTTCGGGGGGGGTCTGCGGGGGCACTGCCTATCTGAATGACGGCAGCGGAGGCGGGGCTGTGATCTGGGGGAAGACGGCTTACTGGGTGGGGTCGAAGAACAGTTTCATGGTTCCCAGCACTGTCGAGACCTCTGGGATCAGTCTTTCTGTGCCGTTCTATGCCGCCGGTATAGATAACCCCACTTGCGGAGGTGCTGGTAATGACGCCAACGGATGGCTCCTGAAAACCATCACCAATTCGGAACTGGGTCTGCCGACAACCATTACGGCGCCCCTTGTGCTGCAGTAGCTTTACTCCACCCTTCAGCTAATCGCAAAGACTCGCTGCATAAGGTTGGTCCTCATGGGGTATTTCACAGATTCCTTGAAGCGTTGTTGCTGGCTTCCCCGCTGGGCACCCACCGTTCTCTGCATTGCCCTCTCCCTCAGCCTCGGTTGTTCGGGACACGGGGGGATGGGTTTTCAGCAACCGTGAACAGCGCTTCGCCCTCAGCGCCACTCCCACCAGCCTGGTACTGAGCATCCTGGCCTCTGGAGCGGACCAGGCCGGGGGGAACCTCCAGAACCATCCCGTGGCCCTGGAGCGGGTGAGTATCACCACCGCGAAGAACCCCCAGGAGACCGTGGAGCTTCGCCACGGCTTCCTGCCCGCCCCCCAGCCCAGCCTTCCCTGAACACCATCCATCCAGAGGACTACCCATGCGCCGATCCCTTCTTCCTTCCCTGGCGGCTGTCCTGGTCAGCCAGATGCCCTTCGTGGCCATGGCCACAGAGGCCCTGCCGAATCCCCAGATCGCCTATCAGGGGCGCCTGCTTGAGGGCACGCTGCCGGTGACCGGCAGCCGGACCTTTGTTTTCACGATCCTGGATAGTGGTGGTGCCGAGCTCTGGACTTCGGGGGAACAGACCCTTTCGGTGACCAACGGGCTCTACGCCGTGGTCCTGGGAGGCACCGGGATGACCGCCATCCCGACCGAGGTGCTGGCCAAGCCCAACCTCAAGCTGAGGGTGGCCATCGGGAGCACGACCCTGACGCCGGACACGGACCTGGTGCCCGCGCTCCAGGCGCGGTCGGCCTTCGAGCTGACGGGGAGCTTCGCCGGGGATCTGGGGGGGACCCAGTACAAGACGACTTTGCAGAGCCTGCAGGGCTTCCCCCTGGACCTGACGACGGCAAATCCCACCAGCGGGCAGTCGCTGGTGTTCAACGGGACGAGCTGGGTGCCTCGGGAGGTGACCGGAGAGCAGGGTGCCACCGGCCCCCAGGGACCCGTCGGGCCTGCGGGGCCTACCGGCGCTCAAGGGGCTCAGGGCATCCAGGGGGTTCAGGGGGCGACTGGGGCTGTGGGCGCAACCGGAGCGACCGGTGCCACGGGCGCGGTGGCCAATTTTCGGAATGCCTGGTCTTCTTCAACAACCTACGCCGCCGGGGATGCCGTCTCCGAAGATGGGACCAGCTATGTGGCCCTGACGATCAGCACAGCGATTGATCCCGCAACGGACGTGAGTGGTTCCGGGGGCCATTGGGCGGTGCTGGCCTCGAAGGGGGCGACGGGTGCCCAGGGCGTGGCCGGTCCGACGGGGCCGACTGGTCCCACGGGCGCCCAAGGCATCCAGGGCCCTCAGGGCGATACCGGCGCTCAGGGCCCAGCAGGGGTTGCCGGACCTCAAGGAAGCACGGGTTCTACCGGTGCAACCGGCGCGACAGGGGCAACCGGAGCCACAGGCGGGACAGGCCCGACCGGGCCCACGGGAGCAGCTGGTACTGCCGGTGCGGCCGCCACCATTTCCATCGGCACCGTCACGACTGGAGCTGCTGGGAGCTCGGCTTCGGTGACCAATACTGGGACTACCTCCGCTGCGGTTCTCAATTTCACCATCCCCCAGGGAGCCACCGGGGCTGCCGGCTCGGCTTCTGGAGGGCTGCAGGTGGTGGATAAGAATGGGAATGTGTTGGGTAAGCTGTCTACAGCTACGAATTACGGATTCACCATAGTGACATCGACCGGCTATCTCATGGATATGCAATGGAACGGAACCAGTTATCCTGCGCAGGTCTACTTCACAACCTTTTCCGGGGGAGTCTGCGGGGGCACTGCCTATCTGAATGACGGCAGCGGGGGTGGGAATGCGATCTGGGGGAAGACGGCTTACTGGGTGGGATCAAAAGACAGTTTCATGGTTCCCAGCACGGTCGAGACCTCAGGAATCAGCATTTCCGTGTCGTTCCATGCCGCTGGTATAGATAACCCCACTTGCGGCAGTGCTGGTTATGACACCAACGGATGGCTCCTGAAAACCATCACCAATTCGGAACTGGGTCTGCCGGCGACCATTACGGCGCCTCTTGTGCTTCAATAGCCTTAATCTACTCATCAGCCAATCGCAAAGACTCGTTGCATAAGGTTTGTCCCCATGGGTCATTCCCGAGATCTCTCGAATTGTTGTAGCCGCCTTCGGCGCTGGGCACCTATCGTCCTCTGTCTGGGGCTCTCCCTCAGCATTGGATGTTCCGGCCATGGGGGAGGCGGGGCCTTCAGTAACCTTGAGCAGCGCTTCTCCCTGAGCGGCAGCCCCGCCAGCCTGGAGATACCCTCCGGAGGCAGCGGCTACCTGACGGTCACGGTCACCCGTTCCGGTGGTGCATCGCCGTATTTCAACAGGTTCAAGTTCTACTAATCGTGGGTGTCAGCATTGCCCTCCATCTGTCTCAACATGATCGTCAAGAACGAGGCGCCGGTGATCCGGCGCTGCTTGGCCTCCGTGCGACCCTGGATCGACGCCTGGGTAATCGTGGACACGGGGTCCATGGACGGCACCCAGGCCTTGATCCGGGAGGCCTTGGCTGGAATTCCCGGGGAGCTCCACGAGCGTCCCTGGGTGGACTTCGGGCATAACCGCAGCGAGGCAATCGCCCTGGCGGGGCGGCGCTCGGACTACCTCCTCTTTATGGATGCCGATGATGTTCTCCTGATGCCTCAGGGCTTTGCTTGGCCCGCGCTGGGAGAGGATGCCTACACCGTGCTGCACCTGGATGCTGGGCTGGAATACCGCCGATCCTTCCTGGCCGCCACCCGGCTACCCTGGCGCTACGAGGGCGTGCTTCACGAATACTTGAGTTGTGAGCTGCCTCATCGGATGGAGGCAATGGAGGGTCCGGCGATTCTCGACCGCTGCCAGGGCGCCCGCAGCGCGGACCCGCGAAAATACGAGAAGGATGCGGCGGTGCTGGAGGAGGCCCTTCGGAAAGAGCCGGGGCACACCCGCTACACCTTCTATCTGGCCCAGAGCTACCGGGATGCCGGCCAGGCGGAGCGCAGCCTGGAGATGTACGAGCGTCGGGCAGCCCAAGGCGGCTGGGAGGAAGAGGTGTGGTACGCCCTCTACCAGGTCGCCCTGCTCAAGGAATCCCTGGGGCATGCCAGGAGCGAAGTTCTTGGCGCCTACCTCAAGGCCTACCAGATGCGTCCCGGGCGCCCTGAGACCCTGGGGCAGCTGGCCCGGTACTGCCGTCTGGCCGGAGATCATCATCTGGCCTATCTCTTCGCCCGGCAGGCGATGGAGATCCTGCCCTGCACGGACATCCTCTTCGTGGACCCCTCCTTCGCCCAGTGGCGGAACCGGGACGAGTACGCCGTGGCCTGCTACTGGACGGGGCGCTTCGGAGAATCCCTGAAGGTCTGTCGGGAACTGTTGGGGGGCACGGAGCTCCCGGTGGCGGAACATCCCCGCGTCACGGCGAACCTGGATTTCGCCCAGAAGGCTCTGGCCCGCTGAGTCCCAAGGGGAACGGCCCATTTCCGACCCCCTTGGGAACTTGGTCGCCTCAGCTCTTGGCCTTGAGGGTTCCGCCACTGCTCAGGGTGTAGGTCCCTGTCAGGGCGCCCCCGCTGCCATTGGTCATGCTTGTGTAGGTGATGGTGACGCCGGAAGAGGCATCCACATTGGTCGGAACGCCCGCGCTCAGGACTACACCGGACAGGGTGGTGATGTTGGAATTGGCGGTGGCGGTCCACTTGCTGCTCGCATCCAGGGCGAGTGTCTTCGTCCCGCCGACGTTGTCCGTGTCGATGGGACCGGTGAGGGTGGAAGCGGTCAGGGTCATGGCAAGGGTGCTGGAGGAATCACACAGGATGACCTTCCCGACAAGGGTCTGGTTGTTGGCGACGAAGGTGACCACGCCGCCATCGCTTCCCCAGCTGCTGTTGACGTTGTCGATATAACTGCTCGCGGCTGAGGCCGTGCCAGCCACCAGGAGCGTATCGGACGCATTGACGATGGTGGCGCCATTCAGGGTGATGACCGCATCCGTGTCGCAGACGAAGAAGGCCGGGCCCTTGGCAAAGCCATTGGTTAGGGTCCCACCGGTCATGGTGAACCTCCCGGTGCCCACCGTGGAGTCCCCCGACATGCTCTGGTAGACAATGACCCCCCACTTGGCGACCCCAGACAGGCTGGTGTTGTTCAGCGTGATGGAGTTCAGGCCCTCGATGCAGGCGGCTTCGGAACCGGTTGCACTCAGGGTGCAGTCGGTGACCGTGAAGGTTCCGGTGCAGTAGATGCCCGGGGAGCCGCTCCCGGCGGTTGTCCCGGTACAGTTGGTCGCATTGATGGTGGGGGCGCTGGCTCCCGTGTAGCGGTCCGAGGCCAGGGCGGCACAGGAGCCTCCCAGGGTGGAAAGGGTCGAGTTGGTGATATTGACGGTGCCGCCATAGGTGGCATCCACGCCCCGGGAGTTGCTGTCGCCGGTGGTGACGATGGTGACGTGGTCAAGGTTGACCGTCGCGCCCTCGCCAAAGGCAAAGGCCCCGTTGGCCCCGGATGCGGCGGTGCTGATGGTGCAATCCGTCAGGGTTACGGTGGTGGTCTTGCTCGTCTCCACATAGCTGCTGGCGGAACTGGAAGAGGAGGCGAGCACCCCGACGTTGAACCCGTAGAACCCGCTGTTCTCCAGATCCGTCGTACTGCCGCTCTTGGTGGCTTTGGAATTGTTGAGGGTCAGGCTTCCACCGGGGGCCACCTTGATGGCCGGGGTGCCGGCGGTGGTCGAACTGTAGCTGTAATACTGCCCGGAGACACCCGCCGTGCTCGCCGAGTACGTGCCGCCGGACGTGAGCGAGACCGAGGAGTAATCGGTTCTGTCTCCTAGGGTGGAGGTCGAAGCGGAACTGGTGAAGTCGGTGCCGGTCACGTCTGCGTTGGAGAGGGTGATCGATGAGCTTGTGGGGCTGAAGGTATACCCGGTGAGTGTGGGGGCGACGGTGTAGGAGCCTGCGCTGAGGCCCGAGAATGTGTAGGTTCCGGAGCTCCCGGTTGTCTTCGTCGCGCTGCTGGCACCCGACAGGGTAAGGGTCACGCCGCTGGCGACACCCCCGCTTACCGTGCCGGAAATTGTGTAGGTGCTCGCGCTCGCAGTGGAGGTGGCGCCGCTGCTGGCACCTCCTCCACAGGCGGTCGCCAGGGCGACGATCCCGGTTGCCAGGAGGCTGGCCGTCCAAGGGCTGCGTTGCGTTCCGTATGGTGCTGTTCTTCCCATGGTGGTTGCTCCTCTCCTGGGACCGTGAACTGCTGCACAGGGATGCCGAATGACACGCTTTGACGGCATGTTGGGGTGATCCATTCTGGGTGGCAGCCGGGTGGCACAGGTGACACCTGAGGTCGAGTGTCGCCCCTTGTCCGCTGAGGCGACCCGGGAGTCGGCCCGGGGTCGGAGGGGAGCCGATAGGGTTCCTTGGGCATGGAAAAGGGCCAGGCACGGTGGCCTGGCCCTTTGCTTGCTGAATCGTGGAGACTCAGTATTCCGCTGGCAGTCCGTTGAGCTGGGCCAGGGTGTAGACCGGGCCGTCCTTGCAGACGTAGCTGGAGCCGGTGTTGCAGCGTCCGCACTTGCCCAGGCCGCACTTCATGCGGTTCTCCAGGGTGGTGTAGGTGTTCTCGGGGGGGAAGCCCAGCTTCTGGAGGACGGGCAGGGTCAGCTTGATCATGATGGGGGGGCCGCAGACGATGGCCACGGTGTTCTCGGCGCTGAGGCCCAGTCCCTCGACCACCATGGGGATGAAGCCCACCTTGCCGGTCCAGTCCGGGGTCTCGCCGCCGGGGTCCACGGTGCAGACCAGGTTGATGTCGCTGCGCCCTTCCCACTCCTTCAGCTCATGCTTGTAGACCAGGTCGTTGACGGAGCGGGCCCCGTAGACCACGGTGATGTCCTTGAAGTTCTCCCGGAGGTCCAGGCAGTTCCAGATGACGCTGCGCAGGGGGGGCAGGGCGATGCCGCCCGCGATGAAGACCAGGTTCTTGCCCTTCCAGGCATCCAGGGGGAACACATTGCCGTAGGGGCCGCGGAAGCCGATGGTATCGCCGACCTCCTTGTCCGCCAGGGCGCTGGTGACCCGGCCACTTTCCCGGAAGGTGCACTCGATGTAGCCCTTGCGGGTGGGGCTGGAGGCGATGCAGAAGGTGCTCTCACCCTCACCGAAGACGGAGTAGAGCCCGAACTGTCCGGTCTTGAATTCGAATTTCTGGCCCTCTTCCTCGTTCTGGAACTCCAGGCGGAAGGTCTTCACACCCGGGGCCTCCTGGGTCACCTGGGCGATCCGCATGAGGTAGGGGAGGTAGATGTTCTTGTCTTCACAGTGGCACATGGGAACTCCCGGAACCTTTTCCGTCATCCGCCTGGGAGGCGGCAACGGGTCATTCTCTTGGCTTTCCGGCCCTTGGGACCGGGGGGGATACTCGCGATTCAAACAGTCTTCACTCGGGTCCGCGTGCGGACCCTTTCGAAGCTGCGCTGGCGCTATTGCGCCTGCGCAGCTTCGACGAGGTGTTCCTTGAGGTTCATGTCCGCGGGACAGGCGCGGGTGCACTTGCCGCAGCCCACGCAGCCATACTGCTGGTAGCGCTCCGGGTAGTAGGCGAACTTGTGGTAGATCCGCTGGCGCCAGCGGGCACTCTGGACCTCCCGGGGGTTGTGCCCCGAGGCATGGAGGGTGAAGAGGCTGAAGCCGCAGGAGTCCCAGAGGCGCAGGCGCTCGCCCTTCTTGGGGTCGGCCTCCTCCTGGATATCGAAGCAGACACAGGTGGGGCAGACGAAGGCGCAGGCGCCACAGCCGATGCAGCGCAGGGACTGCTGCTTCCAGACAGGGTTCTCGAACATCCCCGGCAGCTTGGCGGTGAGGGCCTCGCGGTCGAAAGCCTTCTCGACCTTGGCGAGGACGGCCTCCTTGTCCTCGGTGGCGCCAGCCTGGAAGAACTGGGGGGCCAGGGCCTGGATGGCCTCACCCCTGGGGGTGAGGATCTCCGCCAGATAGCCGCCCTGAACGGGGGTCAGAAGGATGTCGGAGCCCTGGGTATCCCCGGGGCCGCCGCCAGCGGAGGTACAGAAGCAGGCCTCATCGGCGCTGGTGCAGCTCACGCCGATGATGGCGAGCTTCTCCAGGCGGGCGTTGAAGAACTTGTCCCGGCTGTCCCAGTTGAAGACGGCGTCCAGGGCCTTGAAGGCCCCGGCCTCGCAGGGGCGGACCCCGAAGAGGACCGTGGGGAGGGCGTGGGGCTGGGCATCCTTCAGATCGACCTTGCCGCCTTCCGTGGTGTAGGAGAGAAGCCGCTCCACCTTGGGGAAGACCGTCTCCTTGGCGGAGAGGATGGTCTGGAGGTACTGCTTGGAGACTTGGTCGGGGCTCGTGACGGCGTTCAGCTCCGTGCGGCCATCGGCGTCGGTGGGGGCCAGAATCCGGCGACCATCCTTGGCCAAGGCCTCGAAGAGGGCCGAAAGGGCGTCCTGGGTGAGTTTGTATCGTTCAGCCATGGGGACCTACCGGATGAAGGTTTCTTTGTCGTCGGGACGGAAGGTGGACAGGGCGTTGTCAATGGTGGCGCTGGCGCCGCCTCCCTGGCCGAACTGGGCGCGCACACTGTCTTCCGCGAAGAAGGTCAGCAGATGCACCGGAATGCCCACGGGGCAGGCCCGGCCGCACTCGCCGCACTCCACGCAGCGGCCCGCAAGGTGCATGGCGCGGACCAGGTGGTATTCCTGGTTGCCGACCGCATGGCTGGGCACGGGCACCCACTGGGGCCGGTTGCAGTCCATGGTGCAGCGTTCGCAGTAGCACATGGGACAGGAGTTCCGGCAGGCGTAGCACTTCATGCAGCGGGAGAACTCCTTCTGCCAGAAGGCGAAGCGTTCGGCCCGGGGCATGGCCTTAAGCCTGTCCAGCAGGGCCTGGTCCTTCTCGGTCTTCTTCTGGGGCACCAGGGCGAGGTGCTCCTCGAAGGCCTGGGCGGTTCCAAGTTGCTTCACGCCGCCCTCGGCGGGCACCAGGGCCAGGATGGCCCCGTCGGCAACCTGGTGTTCGGCGGTGAGCTGCAGGAGGCTGCGCAGGGTGCTGGGCCGGGAGGCGACCACCGCCAGCTTGCCGAGGTGTTTGATCTCGTGCTTCATCAGCAGGTTGGCGAGGTTTGTGGTGCAGGCCTGGTCCGCCACCAGCTTGTCGACCTCCAGGGCGGACATCGCGACGTGGGGGCGGCGGGTGTCGGAGGTGCCCCGGGCGTAGCCCAGGACTGCCTTGATCTCACCGGCTTCCAGGAGTTCTTTGGCTTTCTGTTTCAGGGATTCCACCATGCCCTCCTATTCCACGCCGAGGCCGACGAGCTGCTTCTGCTCGGTGTTGGGCCCCAGGGCCCGGATCTTGTCGGTCACTTCATTCACCAGGGCGCCCCACTTGGCGCCTTCCGCGGCGGAGACCCAGGAGAAGGTGACCCGCTCGGTATCGATGCCCATGAAGTCCATGAGGTCCCGGAAGACCATCCAGCGCCGCCGGGCGTGGTAGTTGCCGGAAGTGTAGTGGCAGTCGTTGGGGTGGCAGCCGCTGATCATGACGCCGTCGGCACCGCGCTCGAAGGCTTTCATGATCAGCATGAAGTCGATGCGGCCGGTGCAGGGGACCCGGAGGACCCGCACGTTGGGCTGGTACTTGATGCGGCTGGTGCCCGTGAGGTCAGCTCCGGCGTAAGTGCACCAGTTGCAGACGAAGGCGGTGATCTTGGGTTCGAATTGTTCAGACATGTCTCACTCCGCCTAGAGGGTCATGAGTTCAGCGAAGAGCTGCTCGTTGCTGAATCCGGCCAGATCGATGGCCTTGGTGCGGCAGAAGGCCACGCAGGTGCCGCAGCCCTGGCAGAGCCCGGGGTTGACCTTGGCCACCGTCTTGATGACCCGGCCCGAGCGGTCCTTGATCTCCTCCTGTTCGATGGCCTGGTAGGGGCAGGCGGTCTGGCAGAGGAAGCAGCCGGTGCAGGTACTGAAGAGGGGCGGAGCCTGGCGGTTCACCACGGCCACGATGGGCTCCCGCGTTAGCTCGTCCTGGCTGAAGAGGGCGGCCACCTTGGCCCCTGCGGCGCTGCCCTGGGCCACGGTCTCGGGGATATCCCGGGGGGCCTGGCAGGCGCCCGCCAGGAAGATCCCGGCGGTGTTGGTCTCGACGGGGCGCAGCTTGGGGTGGGCCTCGGCGAAGAAGCCGTACTTGTCGTAGCTGATGTGGAGGGTTTGGGCCAGATCCTCGGAGCGGTCCTGGGACTGGACGGCGGTGGCGAGCACCACCATGTCGGCCTTGATCTCCACGGGCTCGCCGTTCATGAGGGTGTCGGCCCCCTTGACGATGAGCTTGCCGTCCTCCTCATAGATGCGGGAGACGCGGCCCCGGATGTACTTGGCCTCATCCTCCTCGATGGCCCGGCGCACGAATTCGTCGTAGTCCTTGCCCGCGGAGCGGATGTCCATGTAGAAGACGTAGGCCTGGCCGTGGTGAACCTTGTGCTTGTAGAGCATGGTGTGCTTGGCCGTATACATGCAGCAGATCTTGGAGCAGTAGGGGACGCCCTTGGCGCGGTCCCGGGAGCCGGAACAGGCGATGAAGACCACGGTCTCGGGCTCCTTGCCATCGCTGGGGCGCTTGATGACGCCCGCCGTGGGGCCGGAGGCCGAGGCCAGGCGCTCGAACTGCATGCCATCGATGACATCCTTGTACTTGCCGTAGCCGTATTCGGGGAATTTGTCGGTCTGCATGAGTTTGAATCCCGTGGCCATGACGATGGCGCCGATGTCCATCGTGATGAGCTCATCCTCCTGGTCGTAGCGGATGGCGCCGGTGGGGCAGACCTTGGAACAGACACCGCACTTGCCATTCTTGAAGTAGGTGCAGTTGGCGGTGTCGATGGTGGGCTTGTTGGGCACCGCCTGGGGGAAGGGCACGTAGATCGCGGGCCGGAAGGCGAGGCCCTCGTTGAACTCGTCGGGAATCTTCTTGTTGGGGCACTTGGTGACGCAGAGTCCACAGCCCGTGCAGGCCTTCTCATCGACCTTCTTGGCCTTCTTGCGCACCGTGACCTTGAAGTTGCCGATGAAGCCGTCGACCTTCTCCACCTCGCTGTAGGTCATCAGCTTGATGTTGGGGTGCTGGGCGGCCTCCACCATGCGGGGGGTCAGGATGCACTGGGAACAGTCCAGGGTGGGGAAGGTCTCCGAAAGCTGGCTCATGTGGCCGCCGATGGAGGGGGACTTCTCCACCAGGACAACCTGGTGTCCGGCGTTGGCGATATCCAGGGCCGTCTGGATGCCCGCGATGCCGCCGCCCACCACCAGGGCCGTCTTGGTCACCGGGACCTTGATGGGCGTCAGGGGGGTGTCGTGCTTGACCTTCTCCACCATGATCCGGACCAGGTCCGCGGCCTTCTGGGTGGTGGCCTCGTTCTTCTCGTGGACCCAGGAACAGTGCTCCCGGAGGTTGGCCATCTCGCAGAGGTAGGGGTTCACCCCAGCCTCGGCGGCGGCCTTCCGGAAGGTGGGCTCGTGCATGCGGGGGGAACAGGCCGCCACCACGACGCCATCGAGCTTGTGCTCCTTGATGGCCTCCTTGATGAGGGTCTGGCCCGGATCCGAGCACATGTACTTGTAGTCCACGCTGTGGACCACGCCGGGGATCTGCCGGGTGAGCTCCGCCACCTTGGGACAGTCCACGGTGCCTGCGATGTTCTCGCCGCAGTGACAGGTAAATACGCCGATACGTGACATGTGCTACTCCCTACGCTTGGGCGCCGGTGGGGGCGTTGAAGGCCACGGGCACCATGTGCCGCTGGATCCCGAGCTTCTTGGGCTCGATCCCCATGGCCAGGCCGATCACCTGGGTCAGGAACAGCACCGGGATCTGGAGATCCTTGCCCAGGGCTGCATTGGTTTCGGGACGCCGCATGTCCAGGTTGCTGTGGCACATGGGGCAGGCCACCACCAGGGCTTCGGCCTGGAGCTTGACGGCGCTGTCCACGATCTTGCCGCAGAGCTTGGCCACCAGGTCCGTGCGGGTCACGGAGAAGGCCGCACCGCAGCATTCGGTCTTGAAGGGCCAGTCGATGGGGGTGGCCCCGACCTTGGCGGCCAGCTGGTCCATGACCTGAGGATCCTCGGGACGGTCGAAGTTGACCACCTTGGGGGGACGGACCAGGAGGCAGCCGTAGTAGCAGGCGACCTTCCGGGCGAAGGGCTGGACGGCCTTGGCCTGGATGACATCCGCGAAGCGTTCCAGGACTTCCAGGACGTTCACGACCTTCACGGCGCCCGTGTACGGCATTTCGATGATTTCCGAGACCCTGGTTTTGTGGTCGGGGTTCTTCTCCAGCTCGCTATAGGCCCCGATGAGGCGGCTGTAGCAGGCGGCGCAAGGGGCCAGGACCTCGGTGAGGCCCGCGGCCTCGGCCTGGGCCAGGATCTTGGCGGGCAGGGCCACGCTCAGCTCGTGGTCCAGCACGTGGGCGCTGCTGGCGCCGCAACAGTTCCAGTCCGGCACTTCCACCAGCTCCAGGCCGATGGCTTCACAGACCGCTTTGACGGATTCGTTGAATTCCCTGGAGGAGCCCAGGAGGGAACACCCGGGATAGTAGCCGATTCGCATAATCACCCCTTGCTGCCCAGCGTGCGCTTGAAGATCCGCTTAACCGCGGCGGTGCCCTTGATCATGTGGGGCAGGAGCCCCAGCTTGCCCCGGACATACATCTTGGGGGCCAGCATCACGTCCTTCAGGAAGTGGCCAGAGCGGAGCTTATAGTTGGCTACCAGGCCGATCTCGTAGAGGCGGCCGGTCTGCTCGACCGAGTCCAGGAAGGCTCGGTGGAAGGCCAGGATGTCCTTGCTCTTGGGGTGGGCGATGCCGCGCTTCAGGGCCTCGGCGCGCACCACATCCATGATCTTGGGGATCTCCACTTCCTGGGGGCAGCGGGTGGAACAGGTCTCGCAGGAGAGGCAGAGCCAGATCCCGGCGCTACGCATGGCCCTCTCGTCGTACTTGTCCTGGCCGTACTGCAAAAGGCGAAGGACCTGACAGGGCGTCAGGTCCATCTCTTCGGATACAGGACAGCCCGCGGCGCACTTGCCGCACTGGTAGCACTGGGCCAGGGAGATCCCCGTGGCCGCCTTGACGCGTGCTGCCAGGGTGTCCGCGTGGGGGGCGTGGTGACTCGCACTGCTCATGGTTCTTCTCCGGGCGGAATCTGTAGCTGGGCCGCTCCCCGTCGCAAAGGACTTCTGCTCTGGGGATGATGCAAACTGTGAGTTCCATAAGGAGCATCGTGCGTGATGGGAAGCCCGACCAATCGGCAGGATGCGGAACGTTAATTGTCATATTCTATGTGGATTAATTCAAGATCAAATTGATCGCTATCGGCAATCATTTATGCTGATAAGCACGCGCTAATCTGGTCATTTGAGATATTTTATCGATACAAAAATATCCATATATCTCCCAAAAGGGCCCCCCGCAAGGTGTCCGGCTTGCACACCCCAGTGTGTGATTCTGGTCATACCAACTTCAAGGACTTTTTGTAATATTTGAAATGGAATAAGTTGAGAAAGAGGCAGGAGGGGCCGTTCGAGCCGAAGTTCGATAGTGAAACCGCGAGACTTTCCTTATCTGGCGGGCCTTTCTAGGGAAATCGGGTGTTGCGGTTCTGGCTACAGGGCGTGAGATACCCCCAGCAGGTCCAGCGCACGCTGCTGCAGAGGGCTGGGGGTCGAGTAGAGCGTGACGGGCGATTTGGCTCCTTGGAACAGAACCTGATTCCGCGTCAGCCCTTTCAGATCCGCCAGAAGGTCATGGAAGGACATGACGGGATGACCTTCCCGGCTTCTACGGGTCCTGCGCTTGCCGTTCGCCACGCCCTGGGGCTCGCCGTCGAACAGCAGGGGTTCCCAGTCCTTCCGCATGTGCCACTCCACGTAGTAGGCCAGCATGCAGAGGAATACATGGGCTCGGACCCGGTCCTCCAAGTGGTGGTGGATGGGGCGGATCTGCAGATCCATTCCCTTCAGGCTGCGGAACGCCCATTCCACATGGGAAAGGCTGTGATACGCGTCTCGCGCCTCTTCGGCCTTCAACTGGGTGGCCGGGACCTTGGTCCGCACCACATAGATTCCATCCGCTGCAGCCTCATGCTGGATGCAATCCAGCCTGGCGCGACCACGTGAAGTCCGTCTCTCCGATCTCCACCTGGTAGTACTTGGCCATGCCGTAGGCCACGAGCGCCTTGCCCACCTCCACCCCGATCGGCCCCTTGCCTCTCAGTGGCTTGACCTTCCGGATGCAGGCCCGGTGGGCCTCACGGAGCTTCCGATCCGTCAGTTCCAGCAGCTCCCCTCGCTGGACCTGACGCTTCTCCTGGGTAAAGGGATTGAAGCAGGCCACCAGGCGTTCGCCTGGATAGTCGGGATGGCTGATCTCTGCCAGGTTCCGCTCGTCGAACAGGCTTGGGGTGATCACCTTGGCCGCGCACAGCTTCTCGATGGCCGGACCCCGGAGAGCCGTCAGGTAATCGAGATGAGCAGGCTCCACGTCCTCGTCGATCCGGGTCTGGGTGATCATGCCCCGGTCCCCCACCAGCACCACATGCTCCAGGCCCCAGCGCTCCTTGAGCTTCTTGATCTGGTTCGGAACCGTCTTGGGATCGCCGGTCCTGCCCTCGAACACCTCGATGGCCACCGGCACCCCCTGGGCGTTGCAGAGCAGTCCGTAGACGATCTGCAGCAAGTCCGAGCGGCGATCCCTGGAGTAGCCCCGCTGGGCCAGGGGACAGGTCTTGCCCTGGAAGTAGCTCCCGCTCACGTCGTAGAGCACCATGCAACCCCTGCTCAGGTGCTGTTTGGCCAGGGCGGCCTCGATCTTGGACTGGCGCTCGAACAGCCAGTCCATGGATTGGTAGAACTCGCTCTCCGTGGCTCCCTCCACCCCCAGCACCTGCGCCAGCGAGGACATCCGGGTCTCGCCCAAACAATGACGGGAGAGGGATAACTTACTCCCGGGATGGATCAGCCGACCCGCCACCAAGGCCAAGGCGATGTCTTTCTCCCGGCTCGGCCGGACAGCCAGCAGGCGATCCAGACCCAACTTCTTCATCGTCCCCACCACGGCTGCAACATGACCGTGGGGGCGCGATTCCATCGTCTCGAAGGAATGCCCCACAGGGCCCACAGCCTGCCCCTTGAGTCCCAATCGGATCGCATCAATCACCGTGTCCGGCAACATGGAAAGGTTGGCCAGGGTCACGTTGCGGACCTTTCCGTCTTCTCGGAAGGAGTGGCGCAGCAGGTGCGAGTGGTAGACCTTCTCGCCCACCTTGCGGGTCGTTGTGGCGACATGAACGGAGAGCTGATTGGTCTTCATGCCAATCAAAATAGGCATGCCACGGAATATGTCAAGGTTAATTAGTGTCTACATTTGACACATGCAAAGCCATTCCAAGCCGCACCTGGACTACGCTGGCCGTCCATTCGCATATCGAACTTCGGTTCGAGGTGCGATACCTTGGAAGCATGTTTTCCTGGCTCACCTGCAACCGTCTCCTGCTCCTGGTGGTCGTCCTTGTGGCGGCCCTGCTCCTCTATCCGAGGGGGTGGCCCCTCTCTCTCCATCTCCTCCGCTTCTACCCCAAGCGCCTGGGGAGCGCCATTGCTGGGTGGGCCGCCAGTCGTGAGCTTCCCCGCTCCCTGCGTCCCGTTATCCTCGGTGGCTTCGCCCGGAGCTATGCCATCGATCTGTCAGAGGCGGAATTCCCCCTGGGGGACTATCCGAGCCTCCAGGCCTTCTTTACGCGGCGTCTCAGGCCGGGCCTGCGTCCCCAGGCACAGACTATTCCCGGGGGGATCAATAGTCCCGTGGATGCCCGGGTCTTCGCCTGCGGACGTATCGACAAGAACACGATGATCCAGGCCAAGGGGCTGCCCTACCGGGCCTCCGAGCTCCTGAAGCACATCCCCGACCCGGGCCGATTCGAGGGGGGGCACTTCCTGACCCTCTACCTCGCACCCCAGGATTACCACCGCATCCATGTGCCCGTGAAGGGCGCGGTGACGGCCGTGGCGCGTGTGGAGGGGGAGCTCTGGCCCGTCAACGACGCCAGCACAACCCATGTCGCCCGGCTGTACGAACGGAATCGCCGGGCGGTGTGGATGGCGAAGGGGCTGGGCGCCGACGAGGGCCTGGAGGTGGCGGCGGTGCTGGTGGGGGCCACCCATGTGGGGGGTGTCATCATCGACGGTCGCTGGCTTGAGGGCCGCACCCTGCCGAAGGACGGCGGTTTCCCGGTTTCCGGCCTGCCCTGCCAGCCAGGGGATGACCTGGGCACCTTCGAGTTCGGCAGTACCGTGGTTCTCCTGGTGGGCGGTCCCAAGGCAGAGGCCTGGGAACCCCTGATCCGCGAAGGCAAGGTCCGGGTGGGCCAGCGTCTGGGGGCCTTCCGGTGAAGGACGAGATCTTCGCCCACGAGCCCCTCTGGGAGGAGGGCGGCGATCTCCCTGGGGCCCTGGAGGCCCTCTTCGTGGCCACGGGGGAGGTTCTGGAGCTGGGCCGCCTTCGGGAGCTCACGGGGCTGGGCGAAGGGCCCATCCTCCAGGCCATCGAGAAGCTCCAGGAGCGCTTGAGGGCTCCCCGGGGCATCCGCCTCATCGAGGTGGGGGGTGGGTGGCGCATGGCCACGGCCCCGGAATACGTGGAGCTGGTGTCCAAGCTGGTGACGACCCTTCGGAGCGGTCGCCTGACGCCCGCCCAGGTCGAGACCCTGGCCATCATCGCCTACCGGCAGCCCGTCACTATCCCTGAGATCAATGAGCTGCGCGGAGTCACCTCCGGTGCCAACCAAGTCAAGACGCTCCTGGAGCGGGATCTGGTGGTGCCCGCCGGGCGCAAGGCGGTGGTGGGTCGTCCCATGATGTACGCCACCACCCAGAAGTTCCTCCTCCACTTCGGCCTCAGGAGCCTGGAGGACCTGCCGAGGCTGGCGGACTTCGGTGACGGCAACCTGGAGGCCCAGGCCCTGGCTCAGCTGGAGCCCCCCATGCCCGAGGGGGGATTGTTCGATGGGGTGGAAGACTAGGTCTATCTAGTATTGGATTGACAAATCCAATACTAGACTCATCCTGGTGCAGGAGGCCCCCATGTCCAGCGTGGCTCTCGACACTTCGCTCATCGATGCCCAGCCTTCGGACGGGGCGCTTCTTCTTTCCGCCTTCCGGAAGGTGGCCCTTGCCCTGGGGCTGACCCTGCCCGAGCAGGCCGCCGTCCTGGGGGTCTCCCGGGCCACGGTGGCGGGATGGAAGGATATGCCAGGCCAGGATTCGGACAAGCTGGACCGGATGGCGCTCTTCGTGGGGATATACGGCCTTGCCGGGGAAGCCTTCCCGGGGGAGCGGGGTGCCGAGGGGTGGCTCCGGCGCCCCAACCGGGGGCAGCCCTTCCGTGGGCGATCCCCCCTGGAGCTGATGCTCGAGGGCCGCTTCGAGAGTCTCTTCAGGATCTATGATCACCTTCAATCCCTGGCGCGGATCTGGTGATGGGGCTTCGTACCCTGACCGTGATGGGGCCCTGGGTCCGCCTTCATCGGGCGGAATCGGATGTCCTGGCTGCCCTTCTGAGCGCCGAGGAGCGGGATGCTGTGAACCGGCGCCTGGGGCGCCCAACCTCGAAGGTTCCGGCCTGGCTGCCCCCCTCCATGGGGGACCAGGGGGGGCGCTTCGCCGAGCCCCACGGCCCCGGCGCGCTCTACCTGGGGAACACCCTGGAGACCTGTGTGGCGGAGGTGATACACCACCACGGACTCCATTGCATGGCCTCGGTGGGGACACCCCCAGGGACCCGGGCCGTGCTCCGCCATCTGCTGTTTCAGGTGGCGGGGGACTTTGCAGACGCCTCTCTGGATCGCAGGGGCGGCCTGCACAACCCCGAAGATTACGCTGCCTCCTGGGGCTTCGGGCGGAAGGTGCGGCAGGCAGGCCTTCCCGGAGTCCATTACCGGAGCGTACGCAAGCGCGGGGGGCGCTGCCTGGCGGTCTTCAATGGGCAGGTCGCGCGCTTCCTGCGCCATGAACTCGGGGCCGTAATCCTGGAATGGGATGGGATGCGCTCCCGGCGAATCCTGTAATCCGTAGCCAGCTTCGGCACGAGAATTTCATTTGCCGACTTTCCGGGTCGATAATGCCCAGTAAGGGATGTGCTCTATGGATCGAGGTACGCTCATCGGACTGTTTCTGGGCCTGGCACTGCTGGGTACGGCCATCGGCATCGGGCCCAGCCCCAGGGTCTTCTTCCACTACCCCAGTCTGATTGTGGTCTTTGGTGGGGTCATCGCCTCCACCCTCATCCGTTTTCCCCTGTCCAATGTGCGTTCGGCCTTTGCCGTGGCCTCCCGGGCCTTCTTCACCCACCCCGCCACCTCCCAGGCGGTGGTGCTCCAGCTGGTGGGGCTGAGCCAGCGGGCCCGTCGGGAGGGGACCAAGAGCCTTGAGAAGCACCTCCCTTCGGACCCCTTTCTGGCTTCCGGCATCCAGATGGTGGTGGACCGGGTGGAGAAGGAGCACATCCGGGAGGTCCTCTCCGCCGAGATCCAGGCCACCATGGACCGGCACTCCCTGGGCCAGGACACCTTCCGCTTCATCGGCACCGCAGCCCCCTCCTTTGGCATGGTGGGCACCCTCATCGGCATGGTGCAGCTCTTCGTCTCCATGCAGAACCCCAGTGAACTGGGAAAGGCCATGTCCCTGAGCCTCCTTTCCACCCTCTGGGGCGCCGTCATCGCCTACCTCTTCGCCATTCCCATCTCCGGCAAGCTGGAACTGCGGTCCAAAGAGGAGGGCCAGATCCGCAGCCTCATGCTGGAGGGCATCCTGGGCATCGCCAGCGAGATGAATCCCGGCCAGCTGGAGGAGCAGCTCAACGCCTTCCTGGCCCCTCATCTGAAGGTGCGGCGGAGCGGAGGCCACATTGACTAGGGTCCGGGGCTTTGTCCGCAAGCAGGATCTCGACAGCCTGTGGCTCATCACCTTTGCGGATCTCATGGTCCAGCTCATGGCCTTCTTCGCGGTGATCTACTCCTTCAGCGCCCAGGACTCCCGCAAACTGGATGAGATCTTGCGTTCAATCCGGAGGGAGCTGGGGGTGGAGAAGGCCGCTACCCTCGGGGCCGAAGCCCAGAGTGGAATTCTGCCGGGAGGGCAGGGTCTGGATCCCAATCGGGCAGCCGACGTGGAGAAGCTCCTTTCGGATCTCAAGGCCACCGATGGGCTGGATGCGGGCACCCGCATGAGGATCGTGAGCTTCCGGGGAGCCATCCTCTTCTCCGAGGGGAGCACGACCGTGGACGCCGCCTTCATGCCCATGGTCCAGCGCATCTCCGAGCTGGTCGTCGAGTACCCGGGCTTCACCCTCATCTGCGAAGGCCATGCGGCCCCAGGGGAGAAGGGACGCAACGGAGCGGATGCTCTGGAGTTGAGCGGTATCCGGGCCCAGTCGGTGACGCGCTTCCTGGTGCAGAAGGGGGTGGTGGCCAAGGGTGTCGCCGCCGAGGCCCACGGGGACTCCCAGATCGAAGGGGATCCGGAGAGCCCCGAAGGACGGGCGCTCCAGCGGAGGGTCCGGTTCCGGTTCCAGCGGGTGGCGGAGCGCTGAGGCTCGAGGCTGGAAGATCAAAAGAGTCAACACAGAGGCCACAGAGGTTCAAAAGAGAGGGCACAGACGTGATGGTCGGGCTTTGCCCGGCCACCACGTGGGGGTCAAAGGGGGGACATCGCGAGCGCAGCGAGCAGGCGGTCCCCCCTTTCATGGCAGAGAAAAGCAAGAGATTGGCTGAGATGGGCCTGATTTATGGTTTCAGTGCCCTTTCCATCCCCTTCATCCTGGCTAAATTCTTTTTGTGCTGCTTTTGAGCCCTGCTTATGGCCCTTCGTGTGCTTCGTGGTTCCTTCAGCCCCTCGAACAGCTATCCTGGTTCAGAGGGAACATCCATGTTCGAACGCGGCTACTACCCCCCCATTGTCATCGAGGAAACCCCCCGGGGCGAGCGGAGCTATGACATCTACTCGCGCCTGCTCAAGGACAACATCATCTTCCTGGGCACCGCCATCGACGACAGCGTGGCCAACGCCATCGTGGCCCAGATGCTCTTCCTGGAGTCCGAGGACCCCGACAAGGACATCCAGATCTACATCAACAGCCCCGGCGGCAGCGTCACCGCCGGTCTGGCCATCTACGACACCATGCAGTTCGTGAAGAACGATATCGTCACCTACTGCATCGGCCAGTGCGCCTCCATGGGGGCCCACCTCCTGGCGGCCGGCACCAAGGGCAAGCGCTTCGCCCTGCCCAACGCCCGTATCATGATCCACCAGCCCTCCGGCGGTGCCCAGGGCCAGGCCACCGAGATCGAGATCACCTACAAGGAAATCCAGCGCTTGAAGGACAACCTTGCGGGCACCTTCTCCAAGCACACCGGCCAGACCCTCAAGAAGGTCATGAAGGACATGGACCGCGACTACTTCATGAGCGCCGAAGAGGCCATGGAATACGGCATCGTGGACAAGGTCCTGACGGAACGTTCATGATTTTTCATGCCCTCCTGCGGGAGCCATGAAGAATCCTCATTTTGAGATGCTGGGGCGCCCGCTTCGGGCGCTCCCCTTTTTCCGGCTGAAGACGCTGTGATCCCCTCCCACCTTGAACGGCTGCGCGCCCTTGCCCCCTTCTCCACGCCCGAGGCGCAGGAGGAGGGGCAGGGGCTCCTGGAGCGGCTGCGGCAGGCCTATCGCGATGATCGGGGCCGCTTCAATCCGGCCATGCTGGCCGAGCTGAAGGCCGCCTCCGACGCGTTGAAGATGGCAACCCTGAACGAGGGGAACGCGGGGCTCACCATGCGTCCCCCTCCTGCCCCGTCTGTGGCGGGCGATCCCCTGGCCCTCCTGAAATCAGTCTTCGGATACGACCGCTTCCGGCCAGGTCAGCGGGAGATCATCGACGCAGTCCTGGCCGGACGGGATGCCATCGGCGTACTCCCCACGGGTGCCGGCAAGAGCCTGACCTACCAGCTTCCCGCCAGGATGCTGGGGGGGGTGACCCTGGTGGTCTCGCCCCTTATCGCCCTCATGAAGGACCAGGTGGACGCCTTGGGGGAGGCCGGGCTCCGGGCCACCTTCCTCAACTCCAGCCTGGACGCGGAGGAACGGCGCCGACGCGTCACGGCCCTGCGCCGGGGCGAGTACGAGCTGGTCTACGCTGCTCCCGAAGGGCTGGAGCTGGGGGTGGGTTCCCTCATGGAGGATCTGGACCTGCGCCTCATCGCCGTGGACGAGGCTCACTGCATCAGCCACTGGGGTCACGACTTCCGGCCCGCCTACAGGAACCTCCAGAATCTCAAGGCCCGCCTCAAGGCGCCGGTGCTGGCCCTCACCGCCACTGCCACCCCGGAGGTGCGGGAGGACATCGTCCAGCAGCTCGGCATGGACAATCCCTTCCGCTTCCAGGGCTCCTTCTTCAGGCCCAATCTCCACCTTCATGCCATCAAGAAGGGTGGGGACGTGAAGGTGAAGGAATCCATGCTGCGCTTGATCCAGGCCCGGCGGGGGCAGTCCGGCATCATCTATTGCCTGGCCCGCAAGAGTGCCGAGTCCACGGCGGAGTACCTCCAGAGCCAGGGGATCAGGGCGAAGGCCTACCACGCAGGGCTGGCTCCGGAGGAACGGGAGTCGGTACAGGATGCCTTCCGCCGGGATGACCTGGATGTGGTGACCGCCACCATCGCCTTTGGCATGGGCATCGACAAGTCCAATATTCGCTACGTCATCCATCGGGATATGCCCAAGTCCATCGAGGGCTACTACCAGGAGATCGGCCGGGCGGGCCGGGATGGCGCCGAGGCCGACTGCATCCTTTTCTATTCCTGGGCCGATGTCATGAGCCTGGAACGCATGCTGGAGGGGCAGGAGCAGACCGATTCCCAGCGGCAGCAGGTCCGGGCCATGTTCCACTTCGCTGAGGAGAAGACCTGCCGTCATCGCGGACTGGCCCGCTACCTGGGGGAACAGACCCCGGATTGCGGCTCCTCCTGCGATGTCTGCGGCCATTGGGACATCCTGGCTGCGGCCCGCCGGATCAGCAGGGAGCCCTCCAGGGTGAAGGTGGGCATCCCCGCCAGGCTGGCGGAGAACCTGGATGAAGCCCTCTACCTGAAACTCAAGGAACTGCGCAAATCCCTTGCGGATCAGCGTCATGTGGCGGCCTACATGGTCTTCAGCGATGCCACTCTCCAGCATATGGCCAGGATCCGTCCCCGCACGGCGGAGGAGTTCCTGGCCATCAGCGGTGTGGGGCTCCGCAAACTGGATCTTTATGGGGAGCCCTTTCTTGAGTTGCTCCAGGGCTTTGATCCTGGGCTATCCTGAACAGAACGCTCGGTGATCCATGGACTCCTGCACTCTCCAGAACCTGCATCTGCGCTTGGCCCTCAAGGCGCAGGGGGCCGAGATGGTACGGCTACAGACGCTCACCGGGCTGGATCTGCTCTGGGATGGGGACGCCTCGGTGTGGCCCCGGCAGGCCCCCACCCTGTTCCCCATCGTGGGCAGCCTCAAGGATGACACCCACACCCTGAACGGTCGGCGCTATCACCTGTCCAGGCACGGTTTCGCCCGGGACCTGCCCTGGCGCCTGGTCAAGCTCTCCCGGGAGCGGGCCACCTTCGTCCTGAAGGACAATGCGAGCACCCAGGCCCAGTATCCCTTCCCCTTCGAGCTCCGGGTGACCTACCGCCTGCTGGATCAGGCGGTGCGGGTGATCTATGAGCTCATCAACCCAGGGAGCGCGCCCTTGCCCGCCAGTCTGGGGGCTCACCCCGCTCTTCGTTGGCCCCTGGTGCCCGGTGGCCGCCGTGAGGACTACCGAATCCGTTTCGAGCTTCCCGAGGCCGAGCCGATCCTGAGGCTTTCCGGGGGCCTTCTGGATCCCACCCCCCGGCCCACGCCGGTCCAGGAACGGACCCTGCCCCTGCGGGACGAGCTGTTCGAGGAGGATGTCCTCATCTTCACCCGCCTCCGGAGCCGCAAGCTGCGCTACGACGCTCCGGGTTCCCCCGTGGTGGAGGTGGCCTGGGACGGCTTCCCCCAATTGGGGCTCTGGACCAAGCCTGGAGCCGGCTTCATCTGCATCGAGCCATGGCAAGGCGTTTCCAGTCCCGTGGGCTTCCTGGGTGAGCTGGCCCAGAAGCCAGGCTCCATCCTGGTGCCTCCCGGCGAGATGCGTCGCTTTGCCTATCAGATCGCTGTCTGGACGGATGTCTAGCCTTCTTCCGGGCCTGGATCAGCGTGCCCTTCTCTACCTGGGAGCCCTGGCCCTTTGCCTGTGGCTGCTCAACCAGGCCCGCCGCTGGCTCTGGTTCTTCTCTCTCCTGGCCCTGCCCGGGACCTTCTGCCACGAGCTCTGCCACTGGCTGACCGGGAAGCTGCTCAATGGCCAGCCCATCGGCTTCACGGTGATCCCCCGTCGGGAGGGGAAGGGCTTGGTGCTGGGCTCGGTCCGCTGCGCCCACCTCCGCTGGTACAACGCCTTCTTCATCGGAGCTGCGCCGTTGGTGCTGCTTCCCCTGGCATTTCTTCTGCTCCGGTGGAGGCTCGCCCTGCGCCCCGCCATGGGCTGGGGCGAGGCCCTGGGGATCTACCTGCTGGCCAACCTGGTGTTCGGCGCCATCCCATCCGGACAGGATCTCCGTGTGGCGACCCGTTCGCCCATTGGGTGGCTCCTGCTGGGAGCTGCCGGGGTGTGCGTCTGGATGAGATGCACTGGGCGGATTTAACACCGACTTTGCTGCTTCCGGGTGCGAAGGCTCTAGGGGCGACGGCAGTTTCGTTTGGGCCCGTGCCATCCTGTTCCGGGAGGCATGCCATGCACGTCATCGCTGGTTTCACGGTCATCGCCCTGGGGGTGGGTCTTTCGGCTTCGCCCTATGTTGCCGAGATCGAGCGCTACTTGGCCACCACAGGGCTCACCTTCGAACTCCACGCCAATGGCACCAATATCGAGGGGGAGTGGGACGCTGTCATGGAGGCCATCAAGGGCTGCCACGAGCGGCTTCACGCCATGGGAGTGCCCCGCATCCAGACCAGCATCCAGCTCGGGACCCGCACAGACAAGGTCCAGCGCATGGCGGACAAGGTGGCCAGCGTCCAGGAGAAGCTGAAGGGCTGAGCCTTGCAGGCCTTTGAGCCGCTCCAGGACCTGCTGGTCATGCCGGTCGGTCAGTGCTGGGTTTTCCCGTCCAGTTCCACCCAGGCGAAGCCTTCGGAGCGCTTTTCGATGCGGCCCATCCCGGGAAAGGCGAGGTGGGATCCTCCCATCACGACCTTCCCCTTCGCTGCCCTTTCCCATAGGTCGAGACGCGTGGCGGCCGCTCTGGGGCTGTCCGTGTCGAAGGTGACGGTGACAGCGGGTTTGGCGAACTGGACCTTGCCGAAGTGGATGATGTCGCCGATGGCCCAGAAGGCGTTCCTGCCGTGCCCAAAGGCGTAGGACGTGTGCCCTGGGGTATGTCCGGGGGTCGGGATGGCCTTCACTCCGGTAAAGGGCGCCTCTCCGGGTGCGAAGGGGTGATAGGCTCCCTCGGCCTGATAGGTCGCGATCATGGCCTTGATGGCTTTCATCATGGGTTTCCGGCTTTCGGGCAGGCTGGCCTCCGTGGCGGGGTCCATCCAGAAGTCGTGCTCGGCCTGGGAGAGCCGGACCTGTGCCTTCGGGAAGGCCCGCTTGCCTTCGGGCGTCAGGAGTCCGCCGACGTGGTCGCCGTGGAGGTGGGTGATGAGCACGGCGCCAATGGACTCGGGGTTGACTCCAGCTTTCTGTAGCCGCTCCGCCAGATAGCCGATGCCCCAGGCCGATGTGCCACCAGCATCCACGAGAATGCGGTGTTTGCCTGTATCCACCAGGAAGGCGTTGACGGAGGTGGCCACGGGGCCTGGGCCTCCCAGCAGCTTTTCTGCTTCGGCGGTGTCCAGGCCCTTGAGCAGATCCTTTCCGAGGGGCAGCTCCCCATCCTGCAAAACCGTGATTTTGAGGTCACCCACCCGGGTTCGATAGCATCATATCAAGTCCGTTCGGCCTGTGATCACCCGATGCAGGGCCTTCAGCAGGGTATCGGCGGTGAAGGGCTTGGGCAGGAAGGCGTTGGGCTCGAAGATGGGATCACCCTGGGGGTTGGGCTTGCGGTGGATGCCACTGGCGGCGATGATCCGCACCTCCGGGTCCAGGAGGCGCAGGGTCTGGATGGTCAGAGTGCCATCCATGTCGGGCATCATCATGTCGGTGAGGACCACCTCGATCTCTGGGCCGTGGGCGGAGAACCGTTCGATCGCCTCGTTGCCATCCGCAGCGGTCATGACCCGATAACCGAAGGACTCCAGGGTCTGGCGGGTGGCTTCCCGGATGAAGTTCTCGTCATCCACCACCAGCACAAGCTCGCCACGCCCCTGGGGCAGGGGCTCTTCCCCATGTGTGGAGAGGGATCGGTCATCGGGCGACTCCGCCGCCGGGAGGAAGATATTGAAGGTGGTACCCCGTCCCACCTCGCTGTAGCAGGTGACGAAGCCACCATGGCCCCGGATGATGGCGTGGACAGTGGAAAGCCCCAGGCCGGTGCCCCGGCCCACATCTTTGGTGGTGAAGAAGGGTTCAAAGATGTGCTCCATGGTTTCAGGGCTCATGCCATAGCCGGTGTCCTCCACGGAGATGAGGACGTAGCGCCCCACTCTGGCGTCGAGGTGCAGCCGGGCATAGTTCTCGTCCAGGGTCTGGTTCTGGACCCGCAGGGCGAGGGAGCCTCCCCCCTCCATGGCATCCCGGGCGTTGACGCAGAGGTTGAGGAGCAGCTGATGGATCTGGGTGCCGTCCCCGAGGATGGGCCAGACCTCGGATGGCAGGCTGCAGGACACGGAAAGCGTCTTGGGAAAGGTCTGCTGGACGATGGAGAGGGTCTCCTTCACCGTGTGGCGGACATCGATCTGGGTGCGCTCCCCATCGGTCCCGCGGGCGAAGGTGAGGATCTGCTTCACGATGTCCTTGCCGCGCCGGGAGGCACCCTCCAGGATGGCCAGCATCCGCTGGGCCTGGGGCTCCGGCGAGAGCTGCTTGAGGGTCTCCACGGAAAGCATGATGGGGCTCAGGACGTTGTTCAGGTCGTGGGCCACCCCTCCAGCCAGGGTGCCGAGGCTCTCCAGTCGCTGGGCCCGGAGAAGCTGCTTCTCCAGGGATTTCCGTTCCGTCAGATCCCGCTCGATCTGCTCCGTGCGGGCCCGGACCATTTCTTCGAGGTGCTCCCGGTAGTGGAGCAGCTCCTCGTCCCGGTGCTGGATCTCCGCCAGCATCTCGTTGAAGTCCGCCATGAGCATGCCCAGCTCATCGATGCCCTTGGGGCGGACCCGGAGGCCGTAGTCGTGATCCCTGGAAACCGCCCTGGCGGTCTCGGCCAGTTCCACCAGCGGGGCTTCGATGGCGGTCTGGAGGCGTCGGGAGATCACGATCGCGAGGGCGAAGGAGATGCCCGCAATGCTGGCGACCACTGCTGCGGTCCAAAGGAACTGCTTGCGCAGGCCGCTCATGTCCGTCGAAAGGTAGAGCGTCCCCACCCTTCGATCCTTGAGGTGGAGGGGGTGGACCATCAGGAAATGCCTCCAGGAGAGTTCGGTGCGGTCGGGACCCAGCTCTGTCGGAATGGCCGTCTCCGGGGCACCGTTCTTCCGGTAGCCCGCCAGGAAGGTGCCCTTCTCTGTGTAGAGGTAGGCCGAGATGATATCCCGATTGGTCTGCATGGCCTCCAGGGCGGTCTCAGCCTGCTTGGAGTCCTCGAAGGTGAGGGCCGCCAGGCTGCTGGTCTCCACCATGTCCGCGATCAGGTTCATCTCCCTCACCAGGGCCCTGCGGTAGGCGTGGACCTGGTAGCTCACGAAGGCCAGCGCGGCGAAGAGCAGGGCGATTCCCGCCGAAAGCACCGTGAGGCGCATCAGCTTCTGGCGGATGGATATCTGGCGGAAGAAGAACAAGGGGGTTCCGATCTACATCTAGTTTCGGGAGGTGATCCTGGCGAGTTGAAGGAATCCTGGGTGCATCCTCAGATTGGATTCACGGACGGGGCCCAGGTTCACCTCGAAGGTCATTCTGGCCCCCTCCCGGACGATATTGACCATGACCCCCCGCTGGGACAGGCCAGGGGAGTCGGCCACCGTCAGGATGGGCCTGCCCTTGGCCAGGGCCAGGATCGCCTCGGCGCGGTCCTTCTCGGAGGCGGCGATGAAGAGAAGGTCGCAGTGGCCGATGCTGTCGGGACCCGAGACATACCGGATGGATACGGGATGGTTCTTGATGGGGTGGGAGGCGAAGTACTCCTCCAGCCCGTCCCCGAAGGGGGTGCGCCCCACGACGGTCAGATGGAAGGCTGAGTGGGCGTCTCGGCCAGGCCACTCCACGAAGCGGGTCAGTTTCTCAAGGAGGACGATCTTGGCCTGGTACTCCGGTAGGGGGGCCTGGGCATAAGCGAGCGTTCCTCCGAGGACCACCAGAGCGGCAATGCGTCCGTAGAAGCCCATGCCCACCTCAGAACCGGAAACCGGCGCTCAGTCGGAAGGTCCTGCCATCCGAGGCCATGTGGGTGATGGGGGTGTAGTCGGCAGTCACCAGATCCTGCCGCTGGGCGTCTCCGGCATCCTCCAGGGTGCCCCGGACCCACCAGCGGTCCTGTTCCCATCCCAGGGTGCCCCGGAAGACCGTTGCGCTCGGAACGCGGGCGGCCAGGGGTGGATTCTCCCTGGATCCTGTATGCCGGACCTCTCCACTTGCGCTCAGGTGCTTCCAGCGGCGGGTGAGGCGGAAGCTGCCCTGGACCCGTGCGGCGTTGGGGACGTTATCCTCCCCCTGCTTCCACCGGTAGACCCCCAGGCTCCCGTAGAGGCTCCACCCCGGCCAGTGTCCCTGGAGTTCGGTCTCGAGTGAGGTCCCATGGAGTTCCTGGGGGGCGTTCCGGCTCTGCTGGGAATCGGCTCCGACGGGTACCGATTGGATCAGATGCTCCCAGTGGGAGTCGTTGAGTGAGACCTGGCTCTGGACCCCTCCTCCCCACACGTGCACCCAGATCCCTGAGAGGGTCTGGATCCGCTCGGGCTCCAGGGAGGGGTTGGCGACGAAACTGCCATCGTCAGAGTAGTAGGCCTCGAAGATGGTGGGATTCCGGTAACCCTCCCCATAGAGAAGCTTGCAAATATCCAGGGGGGTCGGTGACCAGACCGCCGCAAAGCGGGGGGTGCTCCCGCGGAGGGTGCGGGCGGGGTAGGAAACCGGGGTTCCTTGGGTGAGGGTCCTGGCATCGCTGACGATCCAGGCGGCCTTCTGCAGGCCCAGGGTGAAGCTCAGGTTCTCTGTCGCCCTCCACTCCCCCTGGAGATAGGTGTTCTGGACACGGTGTCGAACCTTGGTCTCAATGGTGCTTCCGTTGAAGTTTGTGATGCCATCGTAGTGCTGGCGGCTCTCCTCCCATCCGAGGGTGAAGAGCAGGGCCTCGCCCACATGGATCCGGGCCTGGGCCTCTCCCCCGAGGCTCCAGTTCGGATCGGATTCCGTGTAGGAACCGGGCAGATCGTAGCGGCTGGCATCGTAGGCCAGGTCGCATCCGTATTCCGTCCGGTCTCCGAAGACGCGGAACAGGGTTTCGATGGGGCCCAGGGTCGGGGTGCAACGTCCCTCGAAGAAGGACTGGCGGTTCCTGTCCCGGTTCACCGGGGAGCCGATGGTGGACAGGAAGGGGGCACTGGCGGCCCTCTGGGTGCGCTCCATGAGGTAGCCGGCCAGGCTCCACTCGCGGCCCTGGAGGGTCAGGTAGGCGCTCTGGCGGTCCTCCTTGTCCAACTCCGCCGGGAGGGTCTGGGAAGTCAGTTCCGGGAACCGGGTCCTGGAGCCTCCGCGATGCATGCTGCTGTAGAGGAGCTTCCAGCCCACCGGGCCGAGGGTGCCGTTCAGCATGGCATCCCCACTGGCCAGGGACCCGGTATCCCCCGTCGCGGCAAGCTCCCCGCCAAGCTGCTCCGGCGGGGCTGCCTTCGTCACCACGTTCACCATGCCCAGGAAGGCGTTGTTCCCGTAAAGGCTGGAAGCGGGCCCTCGAATGATCTCGATCCGCTCCACATGGGCCAGCGGAATGCCGAAGTCCGAGCCGATCTTGCTGCTGCCCACCTCCGCAGCGCTGTTCAGGGCGTGACCATCCAGCAGGATCAGGACCCGGGTGTTCTGGTCTCCCAGGACGTAGAGGCCCCGAACCCCCAGGCCCTGGTAGCTCCGGTCTTCGTTGGTGCGGAAGCCCAGCACCCCCCCGAGGGCGTCCCCCAGGGTGCGGTAGCCCATATCCGCCAGATCATGGCCCCGGAGGACCGTCATGTCCGCCGCGGCCTCCTTCAGGCGCTGCACCCGCTTGCTGGCGGTCTGGACCGGCTGATCCAGAATCGTCTGCAGATCCTTGAGATCCGCCGCAGCTGGGTCCTGGGCGGACAACGAAGCAGCGATCGCAGCGGTGAGGAGGGGGTTCCAGCTCGGCATTTCCAGATCTCGGTCACGGGTTGGCTTTGTCGGCCCATTGTCATCTTTCGGCCGCCGAAAAACATCAGGAATTCTCGTGCGGGTATCATAAATGAATGTAATGCAATATTTGTTGAGGTGCTCCTCTGAACCAGAATGCTATGACTCTGATACGCCGATGCAAGCCCGCATTGGGGTTCTTCGCCGCTCTTTGTTCCGGGGTGGCGATGTGGGCCCAGGAGCCCCTTGGGGCCTACCCGAACCTGCCGACCGGTGTCAGTTCCATTACGGTTCTGGACAGCAAGGGGCGTTACGTGGGCCGGATCCCTCCCCAGAAGCGCTACTGGGTCTCCATCGATCGGGTTCCTGCCTTCCTTCAGCAGGCCGTGCTGGCTGTGGAGGATGCCCGGTTCTACGAGCACAGGGGTGTCGATTACCGGAGCATCGCCCGGGCCGTGGTGACGGACGTCCTCAAGGGAAAGCTGGTCCAGGGGGGCTCTACCATCACCCAACAGCTCATCAAGAACAAGTTCCTGAGCTCGGCCAGGACCCTGGATCGGAAGCTCAAGGAGGCCGACATGGCCCTGGAGTTCGAGAAACGCTACAGCAAGCGGCAGATCCTGGAGATGTATTTCAACGAGATCTATTTTGGCAACGGTGCCTATGGGATTGTCCAGGCCGCCCGCCTTTACTTCGACAAGAGTCCCGAGGAGCTGAACGAGGGCGAGTGCATCCTCCTGGCGGGTGTCCCCAAGAACCCCAGCCGCTACAACCCCTTCGGTAAACCGGCGGATGTGGTCCTGCGGCGAGAGATCGTCCTCAAGCGCATGGCGGATCTCCATCTCATCACGCCTCAGCGACGGCTGGCGCTCCAGACCCATGGCGCAGGCACGCGCCCCCTGGGGCAGGCCCCGCATTACCTGGCCCAGATCCGGAACCAGCTGATCGGGCGCCTGGGGCCTGATGCCGTCGAACGGGGGGGAATGGAGGTGATTGCCGCCCTGGACCTGGACCTGCAGAAGAAGGCTGAGGAGGTGCTCCGGGCCGGGGTCAAGCGCCTTGCCCCCAAGCTCCAGGGCGCCCTGGTCTGCATGGATCCGGCGAGCGGGGATGTACTCGCGGCGGTGGGGGACGTCGATGGGGTCCAGAACGCCATCAACCGCGCCTTCACATCCAGGCGCCAGCCTGGTTCGGCCATCAAACCCCTGATCTACGCTGCTGCCCTGGAGAAGGGCATCACCGCAGGCAGCATATGGAGCGATGCCCCTGTGGCCTACGACCGTGGGAACGGCCGGATCTGGAAACCCCTGAACTACGGCAACGAACACTTCGGAGAGCTCTCCCTCCGGCAGGCCCTGGTCCACTCCGACAACATCATCACGGTGAAGGTGCTGGAGTCCATCGGTGTCCCGGGTTTCGTGGACTTTGCCGGCAGGATGGGCCTCTCTCTGCGTTCGCAGAATGGCCTATCCCTGGCCCTGGGCACGGACGAGGTGACCCTCAAGGATCTTGTCCAGGCCTACACCCCTCTGGCCACCGGAGGGATGAGGGCCGAGGCGAGGACCATCCTCCGGATCTATGACCGCAGGCGCCAGTCCTGGACCGAGAGCCCGGCTGCTGCGACCCAGGTGCTTTCGCCTGCCGCCGCCTTCATCACCACGCAAATGCTGAAGGATGTCCTCAGCACTGGCACCGCCAAGGGGCTTCGTGCGTTCAGTAAGGCCCATGCCTGCGCCGGGAAGACTGGAACCACCGACAACTACGTGGACGCCTGGTTCGTGGGCTATACGCCGAACCTGGTGACGGGTGTCTGGGTTGGGTACGATCAGCCCACGTCCGGAGGGAAGGGGTTCACGGGGGGGGCGATCGCTGCCCCGATCTGGGAACGCTTCATGGAGAAGGCTGTGGCCGCGCGGCCTGCAGGGGATTTCTCCAGACCGGACTCCGTGGTGAGCCTGGCCATTGACCCCACGACAGGCCTCCCGGCCCGCCAGGAATGCCCGCAGAAGCAGGACGAGTTCTACATCGCTGGTACCGAACCGGTCGAGTCCTGTCCCCTGCACGGAGGGGAACCGATCCGGGCGGAGGCAGCCCCCGATAGCCTTCCCCTCACTGAGGGGGATCCGCCTTCCTGATGTCCCGGAATTCCCGGGTGAACGCCATCACCCATTCGGGTCCCATGAAGATCAGGATCATCAGGCCGAGAACAAGCGATGCTCCAGCAATAGGTCCCATGGTGCTGCCTCCATGTGATGCTGCGTAGAAGTTGAGGGGTATGAGCCCATGTGCTGCATGGCGGAAAAAGGTTCACCGATTTTCCGGAGAGGCGAAAAAATGGCTCTGCTTGACGAGGCTTGAGTTGCGGGTTCGAATGGATGATTGCTTCAACTGATCTGCGGGGTTCGATCTTGGGGATTCTTCTTGAGGCCAGAGGCTGGTTCCATCCGCTTCTCTGGGTGGGGCTGGTCCTGGCGCTGATGCTGCCCGGGTGTGGGCGCCGTCCGGAAGTCATCCGGGTGTCAGGGGCCTGGGCCCTGTACCCCCTCATGGTCAAGTGGGCCGAGGTCTACAACCAACAGCATCCTGGCACCCGGGTGGAGGTGAGTGCCGGGGGCGCCGGCAAGGGCATGACCGACTGCCTCTCCGGGCTGGTGGACATCGCCATGGTGAGCCGGGATCTCCGGCGGGAGGAACTCAACCGGGGCGCCTATCCCATGCCGGTGGTCCGGGACGCGGTGTTCGCGGTGATATCCGTCGGGAACCCATCGGCGGAGGCCATCCTTCGGACCGGGTTCGGGCGGCAGGTTCTCCAGGACCTCTTCCTGAGGGGAAAGGGACAGCCCTATACCCGTTCGGATGCCTGCGGTGCCGCTGAAACCTGGGCCGCCTTTCTCGGTGCCAGGCAGGAGGACTTGAAGGGGATCGGCGTCTATGGCGATCCAGGGATCGCCGCCGCGCTCCGGAGGGACCCCAGGGGAGTGGGATACAACAATCTCGCCTTTGCTTTCGATCTCCGTACCGGTCTTCCCCTCCAAGGGCTCGCGGTGGTCTCCCTGGATGTCGATGGCAACGGGAAGGTGGACCCTTCCGAGGACGTTTCCAGTCGCGAAAAGGCGGTGGCCGCTATTCGCGAGGGCCACTACCCCTCGCCGCCGGCCAGGGACATCCTGCTGGTCACCCGTGGTCGGGCGAATCCCGCCACCTCTGCCTTCCTGCGGTGGATCTTCACGGAAGGGCAGGCCCTGGTGGATGCCGCCGGCTTCGTCCCCGTGAGGGAGGACCAGCGACGGCAGGTCCTGGCTCTGTTGGATCGCTGATGCGAGTCGATCGACGTTGGGGTGATGCCGCGGTGACCGTCCTTGCGCGGGGCGCTCTGTTTCTGGTTTTCGGCCTTGCCCTGGTCTTGGGGCTCACGCTGCTGCTGCGGGCCTGCCCCATGCTCGGCAGCCTGGAGCGCTCCACCCTGCTAGGGAGTGCCTGGGCCCCGGCCCAGGGCAGCTTCGGACTGAGGACCTTCCTGGCTGGTTCCCTTGCTGTGACCGTCCTGGCCCTGGGGCTGAGTGTTCCCCTGTGCCTGCTCTCGGCTCTCTATCTGTCGGAACACGCCTCGCGGCGCCTGCGGGAGCGCGTTCAGCCGGTCCTGGACGTGGCGGCGGGCGTCCCCTCCGTCGTCTTCGGCCTCTTCGGGGTAATGTTCGTGGTGCCTGGGGTGGCCGCCCTCGGCCGCCTGCTCGGCGTTCCGACCACGGGCTACAGCCTGTTGGCCGGAGGACTCGTGCTGGCTTTGATGGCCGCGCCCTTCACCTTGTCCGTGGCCCTGGACGTGCTCCTGGCGGTACCGATGGGGCTGCGGGAGACTGCCCTGGCCATGGGGGCCACCCGCTGGGAGACCGCTTGGCACGTGGTGCTGCGGGAGGCCAGGGGTGGCCTTCTGGTGGCGGTGGTCATGGGCTTCGCACGCGCCTTCGGGGAGACCTTGGCGGTGATGATGGTGGTGGGGAATGTTGCCGTGCTGCCCACCTCCCTTTTCGGTCCGGCCTACCCCCTGTCGGCCCTCTTGGCCAACACCTATGGCGAGATGATGTCCATTCCCCGCATGGAGGGCGCCCTCATGAGCGCCGCCCTGCTGCTCTTCCTCGCCACCGGGGCTGTGAGCTGTGCGGCGACCCTGGTGCTTCGGCGTATGCGGAGGCTCGGATGAGCCGGACCCGCAGGTGCCGCATGGACCGCCTAGCCCGTTGGGCCATGGGAGGAGCCCTGGGCATTCTCGGCATCGCCTTTGCCGGGCTTCTCCTCTCTGTGGTGATGCGCGGACTGCCCCACCTGAGGCCCTCCATGCTGCTGGCGGACGGCCAGGGTGGGGGAATCGCCCATGCCCTGGTGGGTTCCCTCTGTCTGGGGGCAGGTGCGTCGGTTCTGGCGCTGCTCTTGGCACTCCCAGCTGCGGTGGCTCTCCAGCGGGCTTACGCCCCCCCTCGCATCGCCGAAGCCGCGGCCCTGGTCCTGGATCTGCTCTGGGGCACCCCCAGCATTGTCTACGGCGCCTTCGCCTTCCTCCTGATGGTGTGGATGGGGGTGCGCACCTCGCTCCTCGCTGGGATCCTCACCCTGGCCCTGGTGATGGTGCCCGTGATGACCCGCGCCATGACCGAGGCCTTCCGCTCGCTGCCGCCTGAGCTGTGGGAACAGGCCACGGCCCTCGGGGCAACCCGGGGGGAGATCACCCTCAAGGTTGCGCTGCGCCAGGCTCTGCCGGGGCTGGTGACGGCCTTCCTGCTGGCCTTTGGCCGTGGCATCGGCGATGCCGCCTCCATCCTCTTTACCGCAGGCTATACCGATCGTCTCCCCGGCAGCCTCATGGATCCCGTGGCTTCCCTGCCCCTTGAGGTCTTCTACCAGCTCGCCACGCCCGATCCCACGGTCCAGTCCCGCGCCCACGCCGCCGCCCTTCTTCTCCTCATCCTGGTGCTGGGGGTGACCCTCATCTCCCGCGCCCTTGCCCGGCGCGCCAGCCGACACCGCCTATGACTCACATCCACATCAAGAACCTCCATGTGGCCTATGGCTCCCACACCGTGATCGAAGGGCTTGACCTTGAGATCCCGGATGGTGGCATTGTGGCGATCCTGGGGCCCTCAGGCTGCGGGAAGACCACCCTCCTCAAGAGCCTCAACCGCCTGCTGGATCTTCATGAGGATGTGACCGTGCGCGGGAGCGTCCTCATCGATGGCGAGGACATCTATGCCCCAGGCTCCGACCTGCTCGCTTTGCGGAAGAAGGTCGGTTTCGTGGCCCAGCGTCCTTTCCCCCTGCCCATGTCGATCCATGACAACGTGGCCTTCGGGGCCAGACTCCACGAACTGCCCACGGTGGCCGACCGTGCCGCCACTTCCGGGACCGTGGAACGGCACCTCCGGCGGGCTGGGCTCTGGGAGGAGGTGAAGCACCGCCTGGATGCCCCCGCCAAGGGCCTTTCGATCGGCCAGCAGCAGCGGCTGTCCCTGGCCCGGGCCCTGGCGGTGGAGCCGGAGGTCATCCTGGCGGACGAGCCCACCAGCGCCCTGGACCCGCTTTCCGTGCGCATCGTGGAGGCCCAGTTCCGGGCCCTCAGGCAGGACTACACCGTGCTGCTCGTGACTCACATCCTGCGCCAGGCCCGGCGTCTTGCGGACTACGTGATCTTCCTCTACGACGGGCACTTGGTGGAGCACGGTCCCGCTGAGACCTTCTTCAATGCCCCCGTGGACCCGCGCACCCAGGCGTACCTCCATGGGGAGATAAGCTGAGCGTGCCATGACCCGATTCCAGATGACCTGTCTGCAGCAACTTGAAGCTGAAGCCATCCATATCCTGAGGGAAGTGGCGGCCACGGCCCGGAACCCGGTGATGCTCTACAGCGTCGGCAAGGATTCCAGCGTGATCCTTCACCTGGCGAAGAAGGCCTTCCATCCCGGGCCCGTGCCCTTCCCGCTGATGCACGTGGATACGGGGTACAAGTTTCCGGAGATGTACGCCTTCCGCGAGGAGGTGGCAAAGGATCCCCTCCTGAGGGTGATCGTGGAGGGCAACGAGCCCTGGATCGCCCAGGGATGCCATCCCGTATCCCATGGGGTCGATCGCTGCTGCAGCCTGCTCAAGACCGCCGCCCTGCTGGAGGCCTTGGAAAAGCACGGCTTCGATGTCGCCATCGGGGGGGCCCGCCGGGAGGAGGAGAAGTCTCGGGCCAAGGAACGCATCTTCTCTCTGAGGGATCGCCACGGGCAGTGGGACCCCAAGAACCAGCGGCCCGAGCTGTGGGATCTCTACAACACCGGGATCAAGGAGGGCGAGAGCCTGCGGGTGTTCCCGCTCTCCAACTGGACCGAGTTGGACGTCTGGCAGTACATCCGCCAGGAGTCGATCCCCGTGGTGCCCATCTACTTTGCCCAGGTTCGCAAGGTGGTGCGCCGGGGTAACATCCTGATCCCGGTGGGGCTGGGTGTGGTCGCCGAGGGTGAGGTGGAGGAGCTGCGCTGCCGCTTCAGGAGCCTGGGCTGCATGCCCTGCACCGGTGCGGTGGCGTCGGACGCCACCACCCTGGACGGGATCCTGGAGGAAGTGGCCGTGGCCCGGAAGTCCGAGCGGGAGAACCGGGTCATCGACCTGACGGGGGATGCCTCCATGGAGCAAAAGAAGCGGGAGGGCTACTTCTGATGGAAACCCAGGAGAAATCCATCCTCAGGGTCGTCACCTCCGGCAGCGTGGACGACGGGAAGTCCACCCTCATCGGGCGCATGCTCTACGAAACCCGCAGCATCTTCGAGGATCAGCTTGAGGCGGTGAAGCGCACCTCCGAGCGCAGGGGACAGCAGGAGGTGGACCTCGCCCTGCTGCTGGACGGCCTCTCCGCCGAGCGCGAGCAGGGAATCACCATCGACGTGGCCTACCGCTACTTCGAGACGCCCACCCGGAAGTACATCCTCGCGGACTGCCCCGGCCATGTGCAGTACACGCGCAACATGGTCACCGGCGCTTCCTCAGCCGACTGCGCCATCCTGCTCATCGACGCCCGCAACGGAATCCTCACCCAGTCCCGTCGCCACGCCTTCCTGGTGTCGCTCCTGCGGGTGCCCCGGATGGTGGTGGTGATCAACAAGATGGACCAGGTGGGCTTCAGTCGCGAGGTCTTCGAGCGTCTGGTGGCCGAGTACCGGGCCTTCGTGGAACGTCTCGACCTGCCGGATATCACCTTCATCCCTGTCTCCGCCCTCCGGGGGGACAACGTGGTGATGCGGAGTGCGGCCATGCCCTGGTACGGTGGGCCGAGCCTGCTCCAGCACCTGGAGGCCCTGCCCACGACCCATACGCGGAACCTGGTGGACTTCCGCTTTCCGGTGCAGTCCGTGCTGCGCCCCAACCAGGACTTCCGGGGCTACGCGGGCCGCATCGCCTCCGGGGCCATCCGTCCAGGGGAGCCGGTGCTGGTCCTGCCCAGCCGGGTGGAGAGCCGGATCAAGGAGGTCCTCCTGGCGGAAAAGAGCCTGGAGGAGGGCATTGCTGGACAGTCCGTCGTCCTGACTCTGGAGGACAATGTGGATGTGAGCCGGGGTGACATGCTGGTGCGTCCCCACAACCTGCCCTTGCAGACCAAGCGTTTCGAGGCGGTGCTCAGCTGGATGGGCGAGGCTCCGCTGGAAACGGGTTGCGCCTACCTGCTGCGGCACGGGACGCGGAATGTGAAGGCCGTGGTGACCCGGGTCTATCACGCCATCGACGTGGATACCCTGCGACGCACCCCGGCCGAGACCCTCGACCTCAATGGCATCGGTAAAGTGGAGGTCGAGCTCGCCTCCCCCCTGGCCTGTGATCCCTTCAAGGCCAACCGGGCCACCGGCAGCTTCATCCTGGTGGATGCCATGACCCACTGTACCGCCGCTGCAGGGCTGATCCTCGGCACCGCGGGAACCCTGGAGAGCCTTGAGCCCGCAGCCCTTCCGGAGGCCTCTCCCAACACCGTCTGGAGTCCCTGGAACATCCCGAGGGGCGCGCGGGAGCGCCAGGCCGGTCATCCTGGCCAGGTGCTCTGGTTCACCGGGCTTTCGGGCTCGGGCAAGTCCACCCTGGCCCGGGCTCTGGAGCGGCGCCTCTTCGAACGCGGGCAGCGCACCATGCTCCTGGACGGGGATCAGGTTCGCCACGGCCTCTGCCGGGACCTGGGCTTTTCGCCGGAGGACCGCAGCGAGAACATCCGGCGGGTGGGCGAGGTGGCCCGCCTTTTCTTCGAGGCTGGGCACATCGTCCTCTGCACCTTCATCTCGCCCTACGCCGAGGACAGGGACACCGTGCGGGGACTCATCCCCCAGGGCCGCTTCCATGAGGTCCACGTCGATGCCAGCGTGGAGACCTGCACCCGGCGCGATCCCAATGGACTGTACGCCAAGGCTCTCCGGGGAGAGATCCCGCAGTTCACAGGCATTTCGGCGCCCTATGAGCAGCCCGGTAGCCCGGAATTGAGGCTTGAAACCGACAATGTGACCCCTGAGGCCCTCCTGGCGCAACTGGAGGCCTATCTCCGGTGCTGCGGCCTGAAGATCTGAGCCCTGATCAGAACTGGTAGCCGTGGGTGCTTATTTCGCTGGTGAAGGCATTCTCAATGATCTTCCGTTGTTCAGGTGTGTAGACTTCCCGATAGTGCCTCCGGTCGAGTCTGTAATCTCCTTTGGCGTTGGCATTCAAGGATCCATTGAATGGAATGCCAAGATGCAGAAAGATTTCACCGAGTTCATCCATCAGATTTTCGTATCTGACGATCCGGTCCACCATAACCTCTGAAGTTTTCGGGTCGGTATACAAGGGGTGGTTCATTGGGAACTCCCCTTTGGACAGGTAGGAATCAAAGGAGAGTTCCCCCGTGGCTCGGAATCTTTCCATCCAATAGTGCGATAGGGTTTTGTCCCATGGGTTGCGCTCGATACAGAATTTGAAATAGTGGTTCCAAACCTCAAGGGGCAGTTGCTTCTTTACCGCTGATGCTGGGATGTGATTGAAAAAACCATTGTGATTGCGGGCGCGATGGGGCTCTACGTGGGGGTGTATCGGGGTGACGACATCACGCCTTCCACAGTGCTGGGATAGGAATATTTCCAGGCTGGTTCCTGCTGTTTTTAGTGTCTTTATAAAGATGAATTTATGTTTGTGGGATATGATCATAAAAATCAACCTTGTTCCGAGTATTTGTGGCTATTTTCTGATGAAATGCCTCAGTTTCCGTTCAATGATATTCAGTGAGCTAGTGGCATTTTTTATGCGATAAGCCATCCTGAACCATCTGGATCCCAGGAAGGGGGCAAGGGCCTGAGTGCCCGAGTCACCCAATGCTGCTGCCCAATTGCTCGCGTAATCCATCGCCAGCATCCTTGCCCTGGAAGCCTGTTCGATCAATTGCGGGGCTGATGGTGCAAGAGTGCCCTCCGACAGCTTCTGTGCATCTCGAGCCCGTGCGAGGCCCTCATGGTCGGGAAGGGTCCGGGCGAAGGTCTCTGTGATCTGCGCCTCGATGGCCTCATAGAACTTTGATTCGGTCTGTGAAAAATTGGATTTGGGGATGGCGCAATCCGAAAAGTCCAGGCCTGGGACCCCTGCGTCCTCGAGTTGGCGCAGGACGGCTTCCCGATAGGTGACGGATTCTGTCAACTGGTCGATGTTGATTGATACATCCGATGCCTCTTCACAGTGCAGGAATGCATAGAGCCAGCAGGCGTAAAAGGACCGGTAGCTCTCTGCTGACTTCAAAGGGGTGCTGTACGCGTCGGCGAAGCGAAGTGACAGATTGTCCCCTTTGAGGGCATGGATGCCTGCCTCATCCCGGATCTGCTGAATTACAGGGGGAAGCCCATCGGATGACAGGATCTGGCGGGTGGTCGCGTCGAAATAGGGGCCGGCCTTATAGGACCACCACTGATCGCGGGGATTGCGCCAGAGGTGGATGTGGGTGGCGTCGAACTGACGTCCCAAGGCCTGCGCTCTGCCGCCCGATCGGCAGAATTGCAGAACGGGCCGTCCTTTCGCACATTCGATCAGGCGAAGCAGGTAATTCCTCAGGTCATCCGGGAACTTGCCTGTCGGATCGAGGAAAAACTTGTTGTAGCTGAAATTTTCGCTGAAATGGCCCGCCAGGCTCTCCTTGATCTCGTGGAACTCGAAGAAGTAGGGTTTAGCAAGGGCTGGATGGCGTAATGCCGAGAGCGACTCGTTGCCATAGGCGAGCAGCCTGTCCGGGCAGTCGTTCACGCAGGTCAGAGCCTCGTGCAACGGCTCCTGGTAGCACCAGTAGCCCGCCGGGGAACGGCGAAAGGCATTGAACAGGAAGGTGCTCCCGGAGCGGAAAAGCGCATGGATGAATATGGGTCGTGGGCTCAAGGGCATTTGGAATCCTGATTGGTGTGCGGGATGTGCCCCAGGCCGGATTGAAAAACTGGGACAACTTCATGGCCTTGGCTGGAGTCATAGTAGCCTCTCCGCTGTAATCCTGTGGTTACACCCCTGCGTGATTGCTCAAGGTGGAGGGCTTTCCCGCCGTTATGAGGTGGGGGTGAGTGGATCGTGAATGGGTCAGAACGCAGAAGAGCACCACGTTTGAGTACCTCCGGTGGGCCCTATGGGGTTTCCTTCCGGCACGAGGGTCATGAGAGCAGACAGGTCCGGCTCACCAATATCAGCGGCACCGGCTGTGCCCTGGAAATACCCATGGAAGAGGCCCTGAACATTGAAATGGGATCGATCCTCAAGGACTTGTATCTCAACCATCCGGAGTTGCCTTTTGTTCCCCTTCAGGCCACGGTGGTGCGCCTCCTGGGCAAGGTGCCTGGCAAGACCAGCGGCTACATCCTGGCGGGTGTCGACTTCCTTCTCATCACCCCTCTTGTCCAGGAATTGATACAGGCCCATGTGGAGGCCCATCTCGTCAGTCAGGAGGTCTGAGGCGATGGCTTCCTCTTCCATGGATACCTTCCGCAATGTCCTGGACCACCTGGATGAATCGGATTCCAGCCATCAGCTCCTCTTCTTTCGGGTTCTCCATGCTGCCGGTGCCGAGGCCGTCGAAGAGCTCGCCGATCGCGTCAAGAAGGCCTCCGCCAGCCGGACCTTCTGCCAGCTGGTCTACGAATCCAGTTTCTACTACCCCTGGTCCGACTGGACTCCCGTCCTCTCCCGGATGCTCCGGCATGAACCGGATCTGCAGATGTTCTGGGTGGGGCTTCGTGCCCTGGGGCGCGTCGGGAATGCCCAGGCCGTAGAGGCTCTCATGGAGCTCTCCAGGGTCCGTCCGGTTCCCGAATTCCAGCAGGCGGTGGCCGAGGTGCTGGCGGAAGTGGACCCCAAACAGGCCTTCCAGCACCATTTGGCGGGTCTTCTGGAGGGGAGTTCGAACCCCCGCTTGGCCAACGAAGCCGCGAGCCACATGGAGGATCTGGTCAACGAAACCCACCTGGAATCCCTGCTGATGGCGATCCAGCACCCCGACCTGCTGGTTTTCCGCCACGCGATCCGGCTGGTGTCCAGGATCCCCTCCCCCGATGCCGCGGAGTGTCTGGCAAGTTTCCTCGCGGATTACCACCAGGAGGTGCTGGAGGACCGCGATCTCAAGGAACTGCTGCCCGCCTTCCGCAACGTCTCCCGCAGCGATGCGATCGAGGGGGCCCTGGCCCGACTGGCTCCCCGTCTTGAGCAGCGGGATCCCCAGGCGCTCCAGATGCTCCAGAGCCTCAGCGGATCGGATTCCGGGCAGATCCTGGAATCCCTGAAGGCGAAGGCGTCCGGAGTCGTCGAGGCGTTCCTGTTGAGGGTTCTCGCTGCCGCCCAGGAGAGCAACTCCGCCCCGTTGACCAGGCTGCCCGCCGAGGTCACGGAGGAAATCCATATGAGAGCCCGGCGCCTGGCCTTCGCCATGGACAATGGTGCCGAGGGGCTGGCCCAGATGGTGCGGTCAGGCTTCTATCCGGCGGAGAAGGCCATCCCCATTCTGGAAAAGGCTGTGAGGGAGAATACGGGCCGGGAGGGACTGGTTCGGGCCTTCGCCTTGGTGGTGCCTGGGGAGGCGAGCGAGCTGCTGGACCTGGTCGTCCTCCATCCGGAGGGCGCCATGCGCGCTGTCGCGGTGGAAACGCTGGGGGAGCGGAACGAGGCGTCCCTGCGCCCAGCCCTTCTCAAGGCCTGCCATGATTCCATCACCGATACCGCCCTGAAGGCCTTGGGCTACCTGGGACGGCTTCCAGGGGCGGAAGCTCTGGGGCGGCAACTGCTTCACTCCGCCACCCTGGAGGAGATCCAGCTTGGCATCAGCTTCATCGGCATGCATCGGCTGGCGAGTCTGGTGCCGGACCTGCTGGACCTGCTGCACAAGGGAGGGCGTGAGGAGCTCGCCCTGAAGGCCCTCGAAGCCCTGGGCCAGGTCGGATCGCCCGAAATCCCGCAGCCGCTCCTGGAACTGCTGCATTCGGGTCAGAGTCCTCAACTTCAGATCGCTCTGGCTTCGGCCATCCGCGACCTGAAGCTTCCGGAGGCGGCCCTGGCCCTTTGCGGGAAGGCCAGCGAGCTGAAGAATGCGGAGATCCATGTGATCGCGGCCGAAGCGCTGAGCCGCTCCCCGCAGCCCCTGGGTGCCGAGGCTGGCCGACAGTTGATGGCCCAATTGCAAGCCGCGTGGAATGAGAAGAATCCATGGTCATTGCGCTTGCGCCTGATCCTCGCCCTCCAGGGTGTGATGCTTTCTGAATCAGAGCAGTGGCCAGCCTTCTCCAATCTCGTCCAGCAGGCCCTCGCCGAAAAGCGGGCTCCCAATGCCTGGAGCGCCGAGGAACAGGCCAAGGCCATGGCTGTTGCGAAGGAGCTGGCGCGGCGCTGAAACCCTTCAGCAGAGGCTCCGATAGAGGTTCTCCACCTTCTGGCGCGCCCACGGTGTGCGGCGCAGGAACTTCAGGCTGGAAGAGATGCTGGGATCCTGGTTGAAGCAGTGAGCATTTCGTCGGTGGGGCGTGGGCGAGGCTGCCTCAGGTAGACGGAGCCCCCACCGATGAAATGCGGTGTTGAACAAGCCCGGAGCGGCGGGGGAGTTGGGCGAGGGCTATGGGGAAATCGCGCCTGCTGATCCACTTTTGGGGACGCCAGGTCCCCTGTCGCCCAGGGATTGCTGACTGCTGAGCCCGACAGTCCCGGCAGG
>NZ_KI912268.1:2301976-2386338 GCF_000242615.2 Holophaga foetida DSM 6591 | reverse complement strand
TGGGTTAATTTTCATGTCGCTTGACAGTCGTCTGGCGATGCGTCAACATCGCGATGACCAAGGAGCCTTCATTTACATGGAATTGCTAGCTTTCTTACTGCGCGGGCCCGCCACACGGCGCCACCCCCGCCGCGGAGCGGCTTCGTTCAACAGCGGATCTCGATGAGACGGCCCAGCTCTTCCCATCCGTGGTGCTCCACCAGACGCGTTACGACTTGCTCCAGCGTGACGCCGTGCAGGGGATCGGTATGGCTGGTATCTACCATGGGGAGCTCTCTCTCGGCGGAGAGGGCCGCCACATCCATGGAAGCATGACTGCCCCGGGTGCGGGCCGATAATCAGGAAACCTCAGGGAAAGCCCGATCATACCTGTGTCAGGTTGACCCCCGGAGGGATGCCATGGACGCGCGAGATCAGGGCTACTGCCCCAAGTGTGGGATGGAACTGCTGGAATTCTGCTACCAGACGATCCGCATCGACCAGTGCTCCAGCTGCGATGGGATCTGGCTCGACAAGGGTGAACTGGAGGCGGTCGAGCGGGCGAAGAAGGGGATGCTCCTCAGTGAGGAACTCAACACCCGATGGATCCAGGCCAGGGAACGGCTCCGGGCGGCTACCCCGGGGGAGCTGGCGGAGAGGCAGGCCCTCTCGCACCAGCGCTGTCCCCGCTGCCACGTTGAGCTGGAGGAGGTGCAGGAACATGGCGTCTCCGTGGACCGATGCACCCAGTGCGGAGGGGTCTGGCTGGACGCCGGGGAGATCAATGCGCTGGCCGGGGTGGAGCACGGCATCCTGGCAAGGCTGCACAGGTTCCTGCACGGAGGCTAAAGGGCAAGCTTCCGGGCGGCGGACTCTCCCGCCAGCCAGCCCGTGGAGAAGGCGATCTGGAGGTTGAATCCCCCGGTATTGGCGTCCAGGTCCACCAGCTCCCCCGCGAAATAGAGGTTTTCGACCTTCCTGGATGCCATGGTCTTGGGGTCGATCTCCTTGAGCGACACGCCGCCAGCGGTGACGATGGCCCGCTCCCATCCGCCGTGGCCGACGACCTCGAAGCGCAGTTCCTTGAGGAGAAGCAGGAGCTTCTTCCGGATCGGCCCCGTGAACCGGGCCGCCGGGGCGGCGGGGGACTGCCCGAGGGCCCGAGCGTAAACCTCGATGAGCTGGGGAGGCAGGAGCGCCCTCAGCAGATCCCCGCAGGTGCCGCTTCCGCGTTTCTCGATCTCCCGTTGCAGTCTCGCCTCAAGCTTCTGGGGGTCGAGGGCCGGTTTCAGGTCGAGGCTCACTTCGACCTTCCGGCCAGCGGCTCTGGCGTCGACAATCCTCCGGCTCAGCTTCAGGACGATGGGGCCATCGAGCCCCTTCTCGGTGAATTCGGCCTCTCCGAACTCCGTTCCCTGCTTCTTTCCATCGATCCAAAGGGTCATCTGGATGTTCCTGAGGCTCAAACCCCGGGCACCCGGCCAGGCTGGGTGCGTCTCGATGCCCACCAGGGAGGGCCTGAGGGGCTCGATCCGGTGCCCGGCCTGTCCGGCGAAGCGGAAGCCGTCTCCCGTCGAACCCGTGGCGGGATAGGACTGGCCGCCGGTGGCCACAATGCCGCACGTGGCGTCGATCCTCTCCGGGGCGCCGGGTCCCGCGACCATGACGCCGACGAAGCGGTCCTCCTCGAGGATCAGGTTCTCCACCCGCGCGTGGTGGATGATCTCCACCCCTTGCTGCTTGGCCCATGCGACCAGGGCTTCCGCGACATCCCAGGCCTTGTCACTGACGGGGAAGACCCGTTCGCCTCGCTCCGTCTTGGTCTCGAGCCCCATCCCGTTCAACAGGGCCACGAGGTCCTGGTTGAAGAAGGACGCGAAGGCCTGGCGCAGGAATCTCGGCTCGGGATGGATCTCCTTGAGGTAGTCCTCCAGGGGCTTCATGTTGGTGATGTTGGCCCGCCCTTTCCCGGTGATTCTCAGCTTGCGGGCGGGCTTCTCCATCTTCTCCAGCAGCAGCACGCTGGCGCCCAGCATGGCCGCCCGTCCCGCCGCCAGGAGGCCCGCCGGTCCCGCGCCGATCACCACGGCATCATAGGCTTTTCTCTTCACGGTTTCGGCGCTCCTGCCCGAAGCACCAGCTCCATCCTGCAGCGGGCGCAATCGAAGCGGCACTCCAGGCTGGTGGGACCGTTCTCCAGGAAGATGGGCCCCTTTGGCTCGGGCATACGCTTCCATGGCTCGGGGTTGGGATGGACCGGGCACCAGCCCATCTCGAAGCGGAGGCAGTGGCGGGTGGTCATGACCACCCGGCCCGTGAGGCTGGCCTGCAACTCCGCCGCCCTCTCCTGGATCCTGCCGCCTGCCCGCTCATAGAAGGCGCGGGCGGCCTGGTTGGCGACATTCCATGTGAAATCCAGTTCGGATGCGGGCAGGGGCTGCATCGGAGTGGATGCCGACCGGCGCTTCTCCCGGGGGCGAGGGGCGCTGCGCATGGCCTCCAGCGTCGCCGCCGCCTCCCGGCGCAGCGCGTTGAGGCGGGCCACGGGCACGAAGAGCGCCTCGGTCACTTCCAGATCCTCGAGCACGAAGGGCGTTCCCCCCAGGCGGCCAAGGGCTTCCCGGATGGCGCTCCTGGCGGCCTCGGGATCCCGGGCCGCTTCGAACTCGCCCGGCAGGCGGGCCTCGGCCACCAAGCCTGTCCCGTCTTCCAGGCGGAGGCGCACGGCTCCCTCCGGGAAGTCCAGCCTGCCCTTCACCGGGAGGCGGCGTTCCACCTTGGCGCTTCGCATGGCCCTGAGCCAATGGAGGTCCATGTTCCGGTGGAGGCGGGTGCCCCGTTGGATTCTCGAGGGATCCTGGACGAAGATTTGGCGGCCCTCCACAGCGTTCACCACCGTGCCCGTCACCTGATCGCCGCTCAGGAAGGCGAGGCCATCCCCGGGGTGGAGCTCCGTGGTCTGGTCCAGCACCAGGCGGTCCGCCTGGATCGAACCCACCACGCCGATGAACTCGCCGAGATGCCCTGCCCGATCGAAGGTGCCCATGGGCTGCCGCTCACCCTGGAGGCGGTAGGTGGAAAGCCCCCGCTGGAAGGTCTTGGAGGGATCGGGGGCGAAGCTGTGGCCCACCCGTCCCAGGGAGGCCCTTCCCAGCTCTGGTCGCCGCTCCAGGAGGGCGTCCATCCTCTGGCGCAGGTGGCTGACCACGTTCTTCACGTAGTCCGCGTCCTTGAGTCGCCCCTCGATCTTGAAGCTCGTGACGCCCGCGTCCGCCAGGTCCTCCAGGTGCCCGGAAAGATCCAGATCCCGGATGCTCAGGAGATGCCTGTTGCGCAGGATCGTGCGGCCGGAGGCGTCCACAAGGTTCCAGAGGGCGCGGCAGGGCTGGGCGCACTCCCCCCGGTTGCCGCTGCGCCCGCAGATGGCGCCGCTGAGGTAGCAGCGGCCGCTTTCGCCCACGCAGAGCGCGCCGTAGACGAAGGCCTCCAGTTCGATGTCCGCGGCAGCGTGGATGGCCTGCATCTCGGAGAGGCTGAGCTCCCGGGCCAGGATGGCCCGGCTGAAGCCCGCACTCGCCAGGAAGGCCACTTTCCCAGGGCTGTCGCAGACCGCCTGGGTGCTTGCGTGGAGGGGCAGGGGGGGCAGGTCCAGCTCCAGCCAAGCCATGTCCTGGATGATGAAAGCATCCACCCCGGCTTCGTACAGTTCCCAGGCGAGGCGCCGGGCCTCCTCCAGTTCCGTGTCGAAGAGCAGGGTGTTGAGGGTGGCGTAGACCTTGGCACCCCAGAGGCGGGCCTCCCGGGTCACCTGTTCGAAGGCGGCTGAATCGCAGCCCACCGCCTGTCGGGCCCCGAAACGGGCGGGCCCCATGTAGAGCGCATCTGCCCCGCACCGCAGCGCGAGAATCCCCTGTTCCGCGTTCCGAGCGGGAGCGAGCAGTTCCAGACCCATTCCCTCCAGACTACCAGTGAGCTCAATGGCCGATGTTATGGCGGCTGGCTTGATCTGGGGATGCTTCAGACGCCTTGTGGAGTCAATCGCCAAATGGGAACGTTTTGCCATGGTCATCGGGATAACCGCGTCTTTTACCATGTGGATTTATTGCTGGACGGACCCATCCTTGTGACCGCTTCTCGACAAAGGGGGCTGCCATGCCAATGACAAAGCTGAAGGATTACCTGGACGCCAATGGCGTGAGATACGTCACCATCAGCCACTCGCAGGCCTATACTGCCCTGGAGATCGCGGCTTCCGCCCACATCAAAGGGAAGGAGATCGCCAAGACCGTGGTGGTGAAACTGGACGGGAAACTGGCCATGGCCGTCCTGCCGGGCACCCAGAAGGTGGATCTGGAGCGCCTTCGCCAGGGTGCCGGGGCCGTCTCCGCCGAGCTTGCCACGGAAGGGGAGTTCCTGGGGGATTTTCCGGGGTGTGAACTGGGGGCCATGCCGCCCTTTGGGAATCTCTTCGGCATGGAGGTCTTCGTGGATCCCCGCCTTGCTGCCGACGCCGAGATCGCCTTCAATGCCGGAACCCATACGGAGCTGGTCCGCATGGCTTACGCGGACCTCGAAAGGCTGGTCAAGCCCAAGGCCCTGTCCATGTAGGTCGGGCCTCGGATTCCCAGGGCTTGAATTCAACACCCACTCTCACGGAGGAACCATGAACAACGAAACATGGGTTCTCGTTTCGGATGCCTGCCGGACGCGGATCTTTGCGGATCTCGGCATGCGCAGCGGCCTGGTGGAACTGGAAGGCTTCACCTGCCCGGGCGCCAGGGAACACATCAAGGAGCTCGTCCTCACCGCACCGCCGCACTTCCTGGGGCTCCTCAGGAATGCGCTGGGTGGAACCCTTTCCAAATGCGTGGTGGCCTCCCTGGACAAGGACTACACAACCCTGGAGGTCCAGGAACTGAGTGCCCGGATCCATGGAGGTGTGTGGCACTAGACCTTCCCTGCGCCCGGTGCATCGGTGTCCGGGTGAGAATTCTGGGGCTCTGACAGCCCAGGAGTTCCCTCGAAGCAGGGGCAGAGCTGCCCCGGTTCCAGGTAGCGTTCGCATTCGGTGCAATACAGCTCGCTGTTCACAGGCACCTCCCACCCCCCAACGGCAGCTTTCCGCTTGGGGGCTCAGGTGCCACTTGGATGCCGGGGAGAGCTGTTCTGGTTCCACCTGATGGTGCGCATCCAGGCTTTCAGGGCTCAATGACGATGGGTGCATGGGAAACCCCAGAGCGCCTAGACTGAATGCGCCCGCCTGGAGTTGTCCCATGGTTGGCTGCGGCTTTGACCCGACCTTGTTCCAGTTCCCGGCGGAAGCGCTGGAGTTGCCCTGGTAGGGAGAGTTGCAGCCCCTCAATCCCTGGCGTCGCAGAGTGACGGGATGGACGAGGTTCTCCCCAGATCCGCCACCGCTGCCTCCGTTTCCTCGATGGCGGCAGCGACCAGGTTTTCGGGCAGGGCGATTCCCTGGGCTTCGAGCCCGCAGAGGTCGTGGAGTTTCGCTAACAGCCCTGCAGCGGCCAAGGGGGCCTTCCCGTGGGGCAGCAGGTCGCGATAGAGGATGCCCACCAGTTCCGCATGGCCTGCGGGGGGAGGGGCATCCGTCTTCGCAACGAGGGTCCCGGCAAGGGCCTGATAGGCGGCCTTGAGTGCATCCTCCGGGAAGCCGGCCTCGAGCACGATGCGGGCGAGTCTGAGACGCTGATCAGGGCGCTGACGAAGAGGGGCGCTCCGTGGGGAACCGCTTTGCGAACGCTCCTGGACGGCATGGGTGGGCGTCTCCAGAACCGGTGTCGGGGGTGCCACGACCTCTGTCTCGATATCCGCGGCCACGGGTTCCTCCGCGAAGTCCATGGAATCGCGCAGCTGGGTGAGCACGAAGGAAAAGCCCTGGGATTCGAGCTCGTCCACCTCACTGCCAGGGTCGAGGGCGGCACCGCGTACTGCGCGCTTGCCTTCGAGGGTACCCTCGATCCCCCGCTCGATGCCCTCCCGGGCGCACAGGTAGGTCACCGAAACACCCCGGGTCTGGCCGAGACGGTGGGCTCGCCCGTTGCGCTGGTCCAGACGGGCGGGGTTCCAGGGCAGGTCCAGGTGGATCACGTAGCTCGCCACCTGCAGGTTGAGGCCGGAGCCCCCCGCGTCGCTGCAGAGCAGCACCTGAATGGTGGGGTCCTCCCGGAAGCGGTCCAGCAGGGCAGGGCGCTTTTCCGTGGGGACTGCGCCTGTGAGCATGCTCCAGCCGATCCCCTGGCGCTCCAGGCGGGTAGCGGCGAGCTTCAGCATCTCCACCCATTCGGAGAACACCAGGATCTTGACGCTGCCCTCTGAGGCGATCTCGGCCACCAGCGCCTCGAATTCATCCAGTTTCGGCGACGCCTGCTTCTTGCGCGTGGGGTCGCAAAGCTCCAGGGCATTGCAGGCTTGGCGCGCCTTGAGCAGGGCGCCCTGGAGTTGTTTCTGTTGCGCCGGGGTGAGGGCCCTGCGCTCGGCGATGGCCAGCAGTTGGGCTGCGGAGCTCCGGTGGGAATCCTCCAGCTCCCGCTGTTCCTTGGAAAGCTCCGTGTAGCGGGTCTGCTCGGTGATGGCCGGGAGCTGGTCCAGGACTTCCTCCTTCCGGCGGCGCAGCACCACAGAGGCGACCCGGTCCCGGAGTCGGGACAGGTTGCGGCAGCCTGTGACGCGGCCCTTGGGGTTCTGGATATGGAAGTCGAAGTTAAAGCGCCACAGCGGACCCATTACCTCGGGATCCGCCAGCTGGAGCAGGGCGTAGAGATCGTCCAGGCGGTTTTCCACCGGCGTGCCTGTGAGCACGAAGAGGAAGCGGGAGGGGATCGCCCGCAGGGTGGTGGCGGTGCGCGTCCGGAAATTCTTGGCCCGCTGCGCCTCGTCCAGGATGAGCACATCCGCGTCCAGCTCCTTGAGCCGCGAGAGTTCGCGGTGCGTGAGCTCGTAGTTGAGGATCTTGTAAGGAGCGTCCGAATTCAGGGCGGCTGTGCGGCCCTCCATGCCCTTCCCCAGGACCACGGCACGGGCTCCCGCGTAACGTTCGATCTCCCGGGCCCACTGGTCCTTGAGGCTGGCGGGGGTGACCACCAGGATGGTGCGGGCTTCGCCCCGTCTGCGGAGCACCTCGCAGGCGGCGATGGCCTGGACCGTCTTGCCCAGGCCCATGTCGTCCGAGAGCAGGGCGCGGCCCTGGGCGACGAGGTGCCTGACGCCGGTTTCCTGGTAGGGGAAGAGGGGTGTGCGCAGCACATCCAGCCCCACGCGCTTCTCGGCCAGGGCGGAGAGGAAGCTCTCCCGGCGCTGGTGCATCGCGGTGCGCTTGTCGATGCGCAGGGCCAAGGCTGCGGCTCCGTAGGTGACCCGGACCTGGTCTCCCCCGGGGAGGGTGTGGAGGCCCGGCGCGGGCCACGGCCTCCCCGCCACCCGCCGGGGCTCGCGTGCGGAAACCTTCAGGCCCACCTGCTCCCCGAGCTGACGGGTCCACGGACCGAGGGCGGCCAGCCCCAGGTCTTCTCCCATCCTCGTGCCTAGGGTGGGCACCACAGGCTCCAGGGGGAGCCGGGCGAAGGCGGCGGCCAGGTCCTTTCGTGACCCCACTGCCCGACGGACTGCCTCGAGATGCTTGCAGGTGCCCAGCTGGTTCGAAAGGAAGTCGGGGCAGTCGCAGACATCGTGCAGGCCGCTGCGGTCCACGAGGTCCACGTGGTAGGTCTCGCCGGATTCTCCCCGGGCTTGCCAGGTGCTGTCCACGCGACCCTCCGCGCTCATCACCTCGAAGGCCTCCTGATGGGCACGATGAACTCGCACGCTGCGCTCGAAGGCGGTCACCTGATCCAGGTCCGTGTAGTCCGGGTGGGCAGGCGCGGGGTGGCGAACCGCGTTCAGCTTGATCGTGCGACCCATGGGTGCCTCCTTCCGTTACCAAGGTTATCCCGGAAATGCGAGACTTTCGGAGGCGAGGATGGACGTGGAGGCTTTGGGGTTATGGCACTCCGGTGGGCTCCTCTGGACCGCGTACTGGCCTGGATCAGCATCCATCCAGCTTTTCCAGGCCGGGCAACATCATTGAGTCGTCGACCTGGTACCCCATCGCCCTGTACCCTCTCATGCGCTTCACGAACATTTTTCTGAAGACCGCCAGGGCGTCATCCAGGTAGTCATAGATCCGAACCTCCTCCTTCCCGGGGTGCAGCCGGTGGAGGCGTCCGGCGTACTGGACCAGGGTGCCCTTCCAGGCGATGGGCATGGCCATGAAGAGGGTATCCAGTCGGGCGTCGTCGAAGCCTTCACCGATGTAGCGGCCCGTGGCCAGGATGAGGCGTGGTTCGCATGGAGGGACTTCGGCAAGCCGTTGCAAGGCCATCCGACGGGCCTTGGCGGGTACGCCTCCGTGGAGTGCTACGACATAGGTCGCCGCGTCCTTTAGGGCTTCCAACAGGAGGTTGAGGTGATCTCGGCGTTCGGTCAGCACGATGGGAGATCGCCCTTCAGACAAAGCCCGACGCACATCCTGGATGATCATGGCGTTCCGGAGCGGGTCCGTGACGAGCGCGGCATAGAGATCCTGGATGGTTCCTTGTGCAAAAAAGCGCGTCTCCCGGACGATCAGCCGGTTGGCGAATGGATGCTGTCCCTCCTGTGAAAGGGGATGTACCTGGTACCGGATGGGGCCGCACTGGAAGTGCAGCAGGCGCTGAAGGCCGTCGCGCCGGTAGGGGGTTGCCGTGAGTCCCAGCACATAGCGCGCCTTCACCTCCCGCATCACCCGCTCGAAGGAGACAGCCGGGGCATGGTGGCATTCGTCTACGATCACCTGGCCGTACCTGCCGACAAGATCCAGCACGCCATCCCGGCTGGCGAGGCTTTGAATCATCGCCACATCGATCCGTCCAGTTGCCTTCTGCTTTCCGCCTCCGATCTGCCCGACGTCTTTCGGCCCGAGGCCAAGGAATGCCTGTAACTGGGCGCGCCATTGGTCAAGCAGGGGCTTCCGGTGCACCAGCACCAAGGTGTTCACACCTCTCAGGGCAACCATGTGGGCGCCGAAGACGGTCTTCCCGGTGCCAGGCGGAGCCACAAAGATGCTGAGAGCGTGAGCGCTGATGGCCTCCACGGCTGTCCGCTGGACCTCGGTGAGCTGCCCCTGGAAAGACACCTCCAGAGGGTCTCCCATGCATCGCCGGTCCTCGATGACCAGTGCGCTTCCATATTCCGCAAGAAGCTCCTGGAGTTCCTCCTCACAGCCCCGGGGGAGGGCGATGTGGGCTGGGTGCTCCTCGGCGGCGCAGATGATGCGCGGAATTCCTGAAGTGGAGAAACGCATGGCCTGCTTCTGGTAGAACTCTGGGTTTTGGAAAGCAGCCAAGCGCTTGATCTCGGCGTGAAGGCCTGCGGGCAGGCCGGTTTTCTCGACGAAAACCTGGTGCGAGCGGACGGCTTTGATCGTTGGGGGAATCTGGCCCTCGATCCGCGCCTTCTTCGGTTTCCTCGAAGGGGGGCGTTCCCATGGTGTTTCATCCAATCCGTCATCGAGAGGATCGAAACGGATTCCGAGCACCCTCCCTTGACGAGTGGCAGCTTCCGCCAAAGTTTCCACCTGAGACGTCGGCATGCGTCCCAGTCCAGCGAGATAGGCCCATGGATCTGGAAGTGGATCCAGGTGCTGGTCCAGAAACAGGGTGTTCCCCTGTCGGCGGGCCTCCTGCTGGAGCGGAAGCGCGACGAGGTTGCCGAATCCCCCTTGGGGCATGGTGTCCTGGTTCGGGAACAGGCGGTCGTAGGACTTCATGCTCAACTGAGGGCGTCGATTCATTGTCTCCGTGAGGAGGAAGGAGCCGAGCTTGCGAGCCGTCGCGGCGAAAACCGGGCCCATGAAAAAAATCCAGAGATGCGCTCCCTCCCCGGATCGAGACCTTTCCAAGGCGGCCGGAATGGAATACCGCTGACAGGTGCCCAGCATGGCCGTCGCGTCCTCCTTCCATCCTTCACCATCAAAGTCGGCGGCCAGGAACCAGCAAGTCTCGTCCGGTAGCAGGGGGTAGACGCCGATGACATGACGGCCTTGGAGGTGGTCCAGCACCGCACGGTCATCCATGGGAGCGAAGCGTCGATTCGGGCATTCAGCGCATTTGACCTTGAACTTGTTGCAGAGGGTGCGGTTGCCCTCGTTCGCGCAGACCGGCGCATAGCCCTTCCTGTCACGTTTGGCATTGATCCAAAGACGCGGATAAACATCCTCGCGACCACGGAACATGCTTCGAAAAAGCGCCACCTTCTCGGCAGGAGACTGGGGGCCGCTGTGTGAGGAATCCGGCGCGTGGGCCGCATCCGTGGCCTGAAGCTGAGCTCGAATCTCTTCGATCTGGGCACGTATGCCTTCGGTCTCCTTAAGCCGTTCCGTCAAACGGGCTTCCAACAGTTCCAGCTGGGTGGCCAAGTCCTCGCGGAGCAGCATGGCCTCAGGGTTCCCCGGGAGCCATATCGCCGCTCAGTTCTTCCTCGATGTCCTCAATGGTCGGGAGCGTTGTATCCAGGGGCTCAGGTAGGGCCCGGACCAGTTGGTACTCCGACACACCCACGGGCTTCTCGATGCCGGATAGCGCGTATTCGGCCACGATGCGGTTCTTGGTCTTGCAGAGAAGCAGGCCAATGGTGGGCTTGTCCTCCGGTGACTTCACCTGGGCATCCACGGCCGAGAGGTAGAAGTTCAGTTGGCCCGCGTGCTCGGGTTTGAAGGCGCCGGCCTTGAGTTCCACCACCACGTAGCACTTCAAGCGCGTGTGGTAGAAGAGCAAGTCGATGAAGAACTCCTCCCCGCCGACCTCCAGGCGGTAATGGCGGCCGACGAAGGCGAAGCCCGCGCCCAGTTCCAGCAGGAAGCGGGTGATGTGGCGGACCAGGGCGGATTCAATGTCCCGCTCCAGGGCCTCCTCGCCGAGCCCCAGGAAGTCGAAGAGGTAGGGATCCTTCAGGCTCTCCTGGGCGAGCGCGGCCTGGGAGACCGGGAGGCGGTCCTCGAAGTTGGTGACGGCCTGCCCCTGGCGCTCGAAGAGGCGGTTCTTGATGTGGGCCTGGAGGGTGGCTCGGGACCAGCCCTGCTGGGCCGTCTGAACGGCCAGCCACTCACGCTCGGAGTCACTCCTTACCTGGGTCAGGAGGGTCACGATGTGGAACCAGGGCAATTGGGCAGCAGCTTGCTGCCCAATTTGGAAATCCGGGCAGCGCTCCGCGAAGGTGCGCATGTACTTCAGGTTTCGGGAGGAGAACCCCTTCATGGTCAGGAAGGCCTCCTTGAGGTCTTGGGCCAGGCGATCCACCACCCGGGCTCCCCAACCTTCCGCCTCCTGGCGCTCCAGGATGATCCGACCGATCTCCCAGTAGAGGCGAACCAGTTCCGCATTGACTGCCAGTGCGGCCCGGGTCTGGGCCGCCTGGATCCGGCCCTTGAGCTCGTCGAGCAGGCCGACATAGGTGCTGGGCAGGTGGGACATGGGGACCTCGCAGTTCATTCTGGCCTGGGGATCAGGTTGGCATCCAGCAAAAGGCCGGGATGGGAGGAGAATCGGCCTTATCTTTCCATCGTTTCTTGGGAGATGGCCCATGCTCAACCCGGATCACGTCACCCGTGAAGACCTCTACGAGGCGGTCTGGTCCGAGCCGGTCCAGAAACTGGCGCGCGCCTTGGGGATCTCGGATGTGGGGCTGGCGAAGATCTGCAAGAAACTCCATGTGCCTCGTCCGGGCCGGGGGTACTGGGTCAAATCACGGGGTGCGCGCAAGCTCCTCAAGGAACCCTTGCCGCCCCTGGAAACCTGGCCAGGAGGAGACCTACCGGGTCAGCCTGGGGTTTGCGGGGGGCGGATCAGGCTGGACCCGGGAGGCGCTCCAGCATCTGGCGGAGGAGGGCATCCAGGTCCCCACCGTTCCGACCACCTCCTCGCAGTTGAGGGGCACAAAGGGGGCAGAGTCTCTCCGAACTCAAGGAAGGTCTTCCAAGAAGGTATTCCGCCCTTCTTCGGAGAGCGGAACTGGTTCTGGCCGCACACCTGGATCATGCCCTGGCCAATCGTCCCCAGGGTGAGACGGTGGATACTCCCGATATCATGGATGGCCAGATTCTCAGCGAGAGGACGCTCAACGAGGTGAAGAGACATGGGTCTCCGATCTCCCTCCGCTGGGGCATTGTCACAAGCATCCAGACCGAAGATTTTCTTGAGGCACTGAAAGCGAGCCATGTCGCCCATTAGGAACCTGATCCAGGACATCGATCGCCTATGGGGAACGGGCGGGTCTTGGGCGTGGAGGAGTAGGTGCGGGGAGTCCTTCGGGAAAGGCACGGTATTTACTTCGGTGGATCAGTTGGCGGAACGGTTACTCGAATTACTCCATAATCGTTAAAATGGTTATTATTTTTCATTTTTCTATTCAATCTAACAAACGTTTAATTTTTGTTGACTGCATTTAGGGGGGTTGCTTCGCTTGTTGCCTGAATGCATACTGTTGCACGAGGCGTGCAACATGGCCAATCAAGACAACACCAATTCTCTCTCGCGGATGGATGAACGTGATGCCATCCAGCGTGGGATAAGCCAATTACGAATGAGGCTGCCCCAGGGCTGGGAAGTAGAACTCCCTCAGCGGGAGAGCAGGTCAGACAGTTGGGGTTGGGTCGCTGATGCCTTGGCGAGGCTCTACGGACCCGACCGACGAAGCTCTGACCTACTGATCGAGTACAAGTCGCGAATCGATCCGAGGGGAGTGCTCCTCCTGTCAAAGCGGATCGGTCACATGAACAACGAAAGCACCGCCCTTTTGATGGCCCCCTACCTCTCGACTGCCACTCAGAAGGAGCTTCGAGAAGCACGAATTGGCTACCTAGACTTCACGGGGAACATTTGGCTGTCTGTTACGAGCCCCGGGCTCTTCATAGAGGTCAGAGGAGCCAAGGAAGATCCAAACCGAGAAGATAGACCTGCTCGATCTCTGAAGGGAGCGAAGGCCGCTCGTCTGATTCGGACCTTGTTGGATCGAAGAGAGGTGCTGGGTGTCCGAGGACTGGCGGCAGAGGCCGGGGTCGACCCGGGGTATGTCTCCCGAGTGATATCCCTTCTTGAATCAGAGGCCATCGTCGACCGAACCCCACGAGGCGGATTGGCCAAGGTCGATTGGGAGAAGCTGCTGCGTCGGTGGGGGCAGGAGTCCCCATTCGAGAAGAGAGGAAAACAGGTCTTCTACATCGAACCCAGAGGGCTGTCCGGGTTGATGAGCCGCCTTCAGGCGGAACCCCGGCGGTATGCCATCACTGGGGGGATGGCCGCAAATCAATGGGCGCCGATCACGAGCCCCCGGTTGCTCACGATCTATGTGGACGATGTGGAAAACTTTGCCAAGGGGCAGGGCCTGCGACCAACCGAGACTGGCATCAATGTCGTATTGATTCAGCCCACGGATGAATACGTCTACAAGAAGGCCGAACAACGCAATGGGGTATGGTATGCCGCGCCTAGCCAGGTCGCTGCAGACCTTCTGACAAGCCCAGGACGTGGCCCAGCCGAGGGTGAGGAACTGATCGAGTGGATGCGAATGAATGAGGGAGCTTGGCGTGGATGAGCTGTATGTAATCGCTCGAACGGTCTTACTGGATGCATTGGACGCCTTGGGCGAGCACAGGGCCGCTCTGGTCCTGGTTGGCGCTCAGGCGGTATATCTCCGGGTGGGAGAGGCTGACCTTGCTGTGGCCTCTTACACAACAGACGGAGATTTGGCCGTAGATCCGAGGGTCTTGGAAGAGCGCCCAGCCATCGAACGCCAGTTGTTGGCGGCGGGATTCGCACCCAAGAGCAGTGACAGTGTCGGGATGTGGATTACCCACAGGAAGACGGCGACAAACCCGGAGACCCAGGTCGCCGTGGACTTGTTAGTCCCAGAAGGTATGAGCCCGGGGACAGGGAGGAGGTCTGCTGGGCTCATAGGGCATGATTCAAAAGTGGCCCGGAAGGTAAAGGGCCTTGAAGGCAGCCTTGTAGATGCGGAAAAAATGGATGTCGGCTCCTTCGTTGCAGATGACCATCGTTCCTTTTCTCTTTCAGTGGCTGGCCCAGCGGCCTTGTTGATGTCCAAGGTATTCAAAATCCAGGATCGACTCGGTTCTGATCGGCTGAGCGATAAGGACGCCCTTGATGTTTATCGCTTGCTTCGGGGGACTCCGACCGAGGATATGGCGAGCAGATACGGCAAGATCCTCGGAGATGCACGAGCTGAAGCAAATGCGAAGGTGTCGCTTGAATTGCTCGAGTCCCAATTCGGGGATCGACGATCAGATGGGGTTCAGATGGCGCTTCGTGCGGTATCCGGCCTCGTAGACCCAGAAGAAACAGCCACCGCTCTCCAGTTCCTTACGAAGGACCTGCTCCATGCTGTGAAATAAGGAATTACCGCTGAGGCGGGCAAGGCGCGAAACGTCGCTTTGGGTCACGGATGGCCAGGGGCAGAGTCTCTCGGATCCTTAAGCCAAAGCTCGATTTCTCGCCCATTCTCCTCTTCGGAGGGCTGCTTTCCGCCCCGTTTTCGGCCGGTGTCTTAACCCAAGAGTCGCTCTTTCACATCCTGCTCGGTCCGCTCTTGTCCTACGGGCTGGCGGATTTTCGTATATACAACAAAAAAGCCGACTTAGTGTCGGCTTTTCATTTGGTAGCGGGGACAGGATTTGAACCTGTGACCTTCGGGTTATGAGCCCGACGAGCTACCGGACTGCTCCACCCCGCGTCAGGAATATTTAGTCTACCGCACCTGGAGGGGAATGCAAGCTTGAATTGCGCTACTCTTCTGGGGCTGGAGTTGTTTATGCTTCGTTCCTTGATGCTGACCTGCCTTTTCCTCTTGGGGGGGGTGTCTGGGTCTGCTTCTCCGGAGAAGTGGTTCGAGGCGCCGAAGTCTCCGCGGCTGGCCAGTTACCGGATTTCGGCTTCGCTGGATTGGGCGGAGAAGCGGGTCGAGGGGCGGGAGACCATCGTCTGGCGCAACGGGGGGCATGCCCCGACCTCGGAGTTCCCACTCCATCTCTATCTCAACGCCTTCAAGGGGCCGAAGTCCCTCTTCTACAAGGAATCCTGGGGGCAGTTACTCCAGCCTGGGGCTCCATCTTCCTGGGGCTACTGCCGCCTTAAGACTGTCCAACTGGATGGCCGGGAACTCGCTGGCCACTTCGGGGAAGACGAGAGTGTCTACTGGGTCAGCCTGGGGCGAAGCGTGAACCCCGGGGATACCATCGAGGTGAAGATCGAGTGGGAAAGCCGCTTCCCCAGGATCCGTGCCCGTAGCGGCTGGTCGGCCTCCGGTGACTTCCTGATGGCCGCGCAGTGGTTTCCCAAGGTGGGGGTCTACCAGGGCGATCGTTGGGTTTGTGCGGCCTACCACGCCTTTACGGAGTTCTTTGCGGACTTCGGGGTCTACGACGTAGAACTCTCGGTGCCCAACGCCCTCCTGGTCGCCCATTCGGGGACTTCGATCCCCCAGGGGGGTCTTGACGCCGTTCCCGACCCCAATCGCAAGGGGCATGTTGTATACAGTATTCATGCTGAGGATGTCCACGATTTCGCCTGGGTGGCCATGCCCCGGGGGGCCTGGGGCTACAAGAAATATTCCTGGTGGCGGGACCATCGGGAGACCCAGCTCTTCATCTATTACCGTGCCTCCAATGCCCACAACGTGGATCGCCAGTTCCGCGCCCTGAAGGCCGCCCTCAAGCAGTCCCATGAGGCCCTCTTCCCCTATCCCTATCCGGTGTTCAGTGTGGTGGACGTGCCCAGGGACGTGGATGAGATGGAATACCCCACTCTGGTGACCGCCGCCTCCAAGGCCTTCGAGCCCACCGGGCAGCGATATGGCCTGGAGGACACGGTTATCCATGAATTCGCCCACCAGTATTTCCAGGGAGTCCTGGCCTCCAATGAAGTAGAGGAACCTTGGCTGGACGAGGGTTTTGCCACCTGGTTCACCGCCAAGGTTCTGGATCAGGACTTCCAGGGCTACTTCAACAGCCGCCGCCTCCATGTGGCAGCTCTGGCGCCGGACTGGTGGGACTACTGGACGGACCCCACCGGGGATTCCATCCTGCAGCCTGGGTATCGCATGCGGGATGGGTGGGCCTACGGGCGCTTCGCCTACTCGAAGCCCGCCCTGGTCCTGAACCAGATGGAGGCCTTCCTCGGGCGTCCTGTGATGGAGCAGGTCATGGCCACCTACGCGAAAGAGATGGCCTTCAAGCATCCCGCGGGAAAGGACTTCCGTCGCGTGGCCGAGCGGGTCTCGGGCCGGGACCTCAGCAGCTTCTGGAGGGACTTCGTGGAAGGGTCCGAGGTTCTGGATATGGTGATCGAGCGGGTCAATACCCGGGAATCCCTGGACGGGGGGTGGCAGGAGGGTCCCAAGGGGATGCTGTTTGCGCTCCCTATCCCCGTGGCTCCCGGGCCCCAGGGCTCCGTAACCCTGCAGCGCCGCGGGGGGATCCAGGTGCCCATCACCCTCTGGGTGCGGCTGGGGAATCGATTGGAGCAACGGATCACGTGGGATGGCCAGGATCGATGGGCAACCTTCGAGTTCGAGAGCCCGGTGGAGGCCGCGATCCTGGACCCCGATGGGAACTACCCTCTGTTGAAGGATCGGCTTCATGCCTCGTACACCACGAAGCCTGTGCGCCGGGGGCTCCACTACTGGGCCCAGATGGTCTGGGGTGTGGTGATGGGGGCCCTTCAGGGCATCGGTCTGGGGTGAGCCTGTGATCCGTTTCGAGCAACTTGAGGTCCGCTATGGCTCCCGGGTGGCCCTGCAGGGGGTAGACCTGGAGCTGGGACCAGGGGTGACGGGAATCCTGGGCCCGAATGGGGCCGGGAAGTCCACCCTCCTCAAGACCCTCCTGGGGCTCCTGAAGCCCAATGCGGGTCAGGGGTGGGTTCTGGGGATCCCCCTGGGCAGCCCCGAGTCCGTGCGTCTCCGGGAACAGGTGGGCTACATGCCGGAATACGACGCCCTCGTCGAGGATGTCTCGGCCTTCGAGCAGGTGGCCTTCTGGGGCGAACTCTCTGGGATGGCTGCGCCCCAGGCCCGGGACCGGGCTCACGAGGTGCTGCACTTCGTGGGGCTGGATGAGTCCCGCTACCGGGCGGTTTCGGGGTATTCCACAGGGATGCGCCAGCGGGTGAAGCTGGCCCAGGCCCTGGTTCACAGTCCCGGGTTGCTCTTCCTGGACGAGCCCACCAATGGCCTGGATCCCGACGGGCGCTCCCGGATGCTGGACCTGGTGCTCAAGGTGCGGGACCAGCTCGGGGCCAGCGTTCTCCTGTCGAGCCACCTCCTGGAGGACGTGGAACGCTGCGCGGACCATCTGGTGATTCTGGACCAGGGCTGCCTCAAGGCCAGTGGCAGCATGAACGGGCTGCGCTCCCGGCTGGCGCGGCGCTGTGAGCTGCGCTTTCTGGATCCCCTGACGCCTGGGCAGGAGGCCGCACTTCAGGAGCTGGGCAGCCTGCTTGCGACCCGCAACGGGCTCTACGACCTGGAGCTCCTGGAGCCGGATCCGGTGGCCCCTTTCAGGTGGGCCCAGGCCCAGGGGGCGGTGCTGGTGCAGCTCACCCCCCGCCACGACCGCCTGGACGAAGTCCTGCTCCGCGCCCTTCACGGTTGATTCCCATGCCTATCCACGCACCCACCCTTCCGCCTCGCCCCCTCCAGGGGGAGGGGCTGGCACCGGCTCTGGTGCTGGCCCGCTTCGAGGTTCGTCGCATCCTGAGGCAGCGCCTGGGGCGATTCTTCGGCTTCGCTTTCGCCCTGGTGCTCCTGGTGGATCTGGCGCTGGTCTACTTCAAGCCCATGGCGGGCGTGGCCGGGCAGCTCCTCCCCCAGGGGGCGGCTTTCCAGGCGGGACTCCTGGGCAAGGTACTGCTCTTCCTGCTCTGGCTCCAGGTGGCCCAGGTTGGGGGCGGCCTGGTGGCCCGGGACACCCTCTACCGCATCCGGCCTCTGATGTATGCCCATCCCGTGCGCCATCTGGACTACCTCCTCGGGAAGGGGTTGGTGGCGGTGGGGCTGCCCTTCTTGATCCTGCTTCCCTTTATCCTCCTGCCCTGGGGGGTATCGCTCCTGATGGCCGGGGCCCAGGGGCCGGTCTGGCCCACGGCCCCCCTCCACCTGATTCCCGCGGCCCTGGTGGTGTCCTTTCTGATGGGCATTCTCACCCTGGGGGCTTCGTCCCTGGCCTCGACCCCCGGGGGCGGTTTCGCCTGGGCCCTGGGGGGGGTGCTGGGCTGCGGCGTCCTGGGAACGCTTCTCTCTGGGCTCATGGGGAATCCGGGCTGGTACGCCGTGAGCCCCATGGCCCTGGCCCAGGCTTGGCCCCGGATCCTCTGTGGGGCCTCCGGGGAGCTGGGCTGGATCGCCACCGGCCTGGGCACCTTGGTGCACCTGAGTTTCTGGCTTGGGGTGGCGGTCCTTCGCACCCGGCCTAGGGAGGCGCTGGCATGATCACGCTGGATCGGGCCTCCCTGCGCTACGGGGACATCCTGGGCCTCTCCCCCACGAGCTTCAGCCTGCCCATGGGCGGGGGCATTACCGGGCTCCTGGGGCCCAACGGGGCGGGGAAGTCCTCCCTCCTTCAGCTCCTATGCGGCCTGCTTCCCCCATCTGGAGGGGAGGTTCGGGTCTTCGGGGAGGCGCCCTATCGCAATCCGGCTGTGCTGGTTCGTATTGGCATGGTGCCCGAAGGGGACCGTTTTCCTGCGGGGCTCCGGGGGGACCGATGGCTGAGGATGATGGGAAGGCTTTCGGGGCTGGCTGGGACTGAGCTGGAGTCCGCCCTGGCAAGGGCCTTGGCCATGGTGGGTATGGTGGACCGTGCCCATCTTCCCTTTTCCTCCATGTCCAAGGGAATGCGCCAGCGGGTCCGCCTGGCCCAGGGGCTGCTGCACCAGCCCGAGCTCCTGGTGCTGGATGAGCCCTTCAATGGGCTGGATCCCGAGGCCCGCCTGGAGCTCATGGAAACCCTGAGGGGGCTGGCGGGGCAGGGCAAGCACATCCTGGTGTCCAGCCACATCCTGGGGGAGGTGGCCCAGCTCACGGATCGCATCCTCCTCTTGCTGCGGGGGCGCTTATTGGCTGAAGGCAGCGTTTCAGAGATCCGGGCCCTGCTGGACCGTCACCCGGTGGAGCTGCGGGTCCATTCCGGGGACCCCAGGGCCGTTGCCCGCTGGGCAGTGGAAGAGTCGGGTCTGGCAGGACTGCGCATGGAAGAAGGGGCCGTGGTTCTTTCGGTGCGATCCCCCAGGACCTTCCTCCCGCGTTTCCAGGAGGCTGTGAGCCAGGGGGCTTTTCCCTTCACGGCCCTGAGTCCGCTGGATCTCGATCTCGACGCCGTCTTCCATTACCTTGTCCAGGATCATGCGTGATGCCCCTTAGACCCTCTCCCATGACGGCCCTTGCGGCGCTGCTTCAGGGCTACCTGCCCCGTCTGGTGCAGCTCCGGGGCTGGGTCGTGGCCGCTCTGCCCATGGTGGTCGTCCTGGGGGGGCTCGTTGTGTCGATCCTGCTACGGCTGAACGGAACCCCTTCTGGAGGGGCAACCCCGATGGCCCTCTTCCACCTGGGATTGGCACCGGTCATGGTGCCCATCATGGCCCTGGTGGCCGCTCCTGCTGGGATCCGGGAGGATATGGAACAGCGGACTCTGCCCTTTCTGCTGCTGCGTCCCGGTCCTGTGTGGGTGCTGCCCTTTGCCAGGGGAGCGGGGTGGTTCCTCTGGGGCGGGCTTTGGCTGGGGGTGGCCTGCCTGGGGCTGGGCGTTCTTGGCCTGGAAGTCTCCACGCACTTCCTGGCGCTCCTTCTGGCCTACTGGGCGGAGCTGGCCTTCCTGAGTCTCCTGGGCCTCCTTTTCCGCCGTGGGACCTTGTGGGGGGTGCTGGCGCTCTTCCTCTGGGATCCCTTGGTCCGCTTCCTCCCGGGGCGGCTCCAGTGGTTCACCTTTATCCATCATGTGGAAGCCCTGGCCGGGCGCTCTCCGCAGGGGGGGGAGGGCATCCTGGCCCAGGCGCCCGTGGAGACCGGTTTCTGGGCCAGCGCCCTGGTGCTGCTGGTCTTCGGCCTGCTCTGCTGGGCGGCGGCGGGGTGGAAGCTCCATGTCACACCCATCGGACTCTCGGGCGGAGAGGCGGAAGGATAGCGGGCCCCGAAAAGCAAGATTGGCTGGGATGGAGGAGATGAACAGGATAAAGCAATCAGCGGACATCCCAGTTCATGTCTTTACCTTTGTCCGCATGAATCTATGACGATGTTTATTATTTGTTTAGCAAAAAGGCCGAGCGGCAGGATTTTCTGGCGTTGGCAGCCATATGCCGACGGAGCCCTTTGGGCGACCAGGGAAAGCATCCGGGTAAACTGGCTGGATGGCTGAACCGCTCTTTCGCACCACCACCCCCCAGGGCACCGAGATCCTGATCGAATCCCTTCCCCACGTCAGGAGCTGCTCGCTAGGCTTCTGGGTGAAGCGGGGAAGCTGCCACGAGGGGCCCCGGGAGGAGGGCCTGGCCCACTTCATCGAGCACACGGTCTTCAAGGGGACCGAGCGCTTTCCGGATCCCGAGACCCTGGCGGAGGCCACGGATCGTCTGGGAGGCAATGTCGATGCCTTCACGGGCAAGGAGACCGCCTGCTTCTACGGCAAAGTCCTGCGGGAGCAGCTCCCCGAGCTGGTGGACATGCTCGGAGACCTGGTCACCACGCCCCGTTTCGACGAGGACGAACTCGTGCGGGAGCGGGGGGTCATCCTGGAGGAGATCGCCCAGAGCGAAGACCAGCCCGACGACTGGGTGAGCGAGCTCTTCTACATGAACTTCTGGAAGGGCGGGGCCCTGGCCCACCCCATCCTGGGTACCCGGGACACCGTGGGGACCTTCGACGCAGAACGCGCCAGGACCTTCTTCCGGGAGACCTACCGGGCTCCCAATCTTCTCATTGCCGCAGCTGGGGATATCGAGCCCGAGGCCCTGATGGGCCTCCTGGACCCCGTCCTCTCCCGCCTGCCTGGCGGAGAACCCTCCCCGGTGGTGGTGCCCAGCGCACCGACCTCCTTCCTCCTGAATGTGCCCCGAAGGGAGCTTCAGCAGGCCAGCCTGGTGCTGGCCCTGCCTGTGTGCGGCCACCAGGGCTCGGACCGCATGGCGGTGACCCTCCTGAGCCATGTCCTGGGGGGGGGCATGTCCAGCCGCCTCTTCCTGGAGCTGCGGGAGAAGAATGCCCTCTGCTACCAGATCGGCAGCTACCTGAGCCACTATCGGGACTCCGGGGCTCTCCAGGTCATGGCCAGCTGTGCCCCCGGCAAGGCCCGGGAGCTGGTGCAGCGCAGCGTGGCCGAGTGCGCCAAGCTGGCGGAGAAGGGGGCCACGGCGGATGAGCTGGAGCGGGCCAAGCTCCAGGCCCGGACCAGTCTGGTCTTCAGCCAGGAATCCACCAGTGCCCGCATGTTCTCCATGGCCCACCAGACCATCCACATGGACCGTCTGCGGAACCTGGACGAGCAGATCGAAGAGATCAATGCCGTGACCCTGGAGGAGCTGAACGCCGCGGCCTCGAGACTCCTGTGTCCAGGCTCCCTGTCCGTGGCCGCCCTGGGGACCCGCAAGGGCGGGGAGATCCGGAAGGCGGATCTGGGCTGATTAGGATCCATTCGACGGGAGCGCTTGGCTGACCCTGGGGAGGTGGAGGGTGAAGACGGATCCTTCTTTAGGTTGGCTGCGGACCTGGATGCTGCCCCCCAGGATTTCTGCGAATTTCCTGGAGAGGGTCAGCCCAAGTCCTGTTCCGCCATATTTCCGGGCCGTGGAGGGATCGGCTTGGCCGAACTCCTCAAAGATTCGGGCTACCTGGGATTCGCTCATCCCGATGCCGGTATCGGCCACCGTGATGTCCACAAAATCCTGGTCCACGGGAGAGGGGTGCACGCTCAGCTTGATCTGGCCGTTTTCGGTGAACTTGGATGCATTGCTGAGGAGGTTGTAGATGGACTGGCGCACCTTCTTGAGATCCGAGTGGATGATCTGGATGGCGGGGTCCCTTTCTATCTGAAGCCGGTTCCGGTTCCGGTCGATGAGGGGGGCGATGGTCGTGGCGATCTCTTCTAGCAGGTCCGGCACATAGATCTCTTCCAGGAACAGGGTCATCCGGCCTGCTTCGATCTTGGAAAGATCCAGGATGTCGTCGATGAGGCTCACCAAGTGCTTTCCGGCCCGCTGGATCTTGGCCAGATCATCCACCATCTGGGCATAGCCGAGCTCCCGGATCTCCTCCATCAGCAGTTCCGCATAAAGAAGAATGGCGTTCAGGGGGGTTCTCAGTTCGTGGCTCATGTTCGCCAGGAAGATGCTCTTCGAGTGGTTGGCCTCTTCAGCTCCCTCCTTGGCCTGGAGGAGTTCCGCATTCAGTTCCGACAGCTGGGCGGTCCGGATTCGGACCATCTGCTCCAGTTCGTCATGGGCTTTGCGGAGAACGGCCTCGGCCTGCTTACGCTGGGTGATCTCCTGCAGACTGGCCTCGAAGCCCTCCCGGTCCGGAACGAAGCTTCCGCTGATCTGGACCCAGATCTGCTGACCATCCATGCGAAGCAGGGGGGTCTCCCGGTCTTTCAGGTCCAGGTCCCCGGAAATGCGAGGCTCCTGCTCGAAGAGTGCGGCCAGGCAGTTGTGGACATTCTGCCTCAGAAGCGTCTCCCGGTCGGGATAGCCCAGGATCTCGACCATGGCAGGGTTCACATCCGTGAACTCTCCGGAGAGGCTGAAGCGGAACAATCCGATGGGCATGCGGTCGAAGAGCCCTCGGTAGCGGCTCTCGCTCTCTAGCAGCGCTCTTTCTCGGGCCTGGAGGCGCAAGACCATGGCCTTGAAATCCATGGAGAGCTGGCTCAGTTCCAGGAAGGTGTCCATGGAATCGGTCTGTTCGTTGACCCAATGGAAATCGCCTTCGGTGATGGCGGCCGTTTGCAGGCTGAGGCCCTTGAGGGGGCGCGTGATCCGCTTCGCAAGCTGCTTTCGCATCCGCCACCACAGCAGGCCCCAAATGACCAGTGATGCGAGTAGGATCTCACCTATTGTCAGTAGATAGGTTTGACTGAAACGGGCGAGGGAAACCTGGTCGACCACAACCCATCCGGTCCTTTCGATCCGGGTCCCGGTGCCAAGGACCTTGGTCCCCTCCAGACTGTAAATGAAGGTCCCGGCCTGGGATCGGACCACGGGCAGGTGCTGGAGGTTGCCCCGTTCCTTGACACGGTCCACCTGGGGGTAGGCCAGTAGGGTTCCGTGCTGATCCACGATGAAAAGGAAGTCCATGTCGGACTTGCCCTTCAATTGGAGGATCTCGTTCTGGAGCATGCCCAGCTTCAGTTCACCGACGACCTTGCCGACACCCGGAACTGTTTGGATGAGCAGAACCACCGGTTCGCCGGTCCGGACGGAGATGTAGGGAGGGGATATGGTGAAGGGATGGGTTTCACGGGTTTCCAGGACGCCGGGCATGTTGGAGAGATCAAGCCCCTGGAATCGACCATCCTCGGGCATCAGGACGCTCACCCGGTCCTGTCGGTCCAGGAGGTAGAGGGTTTCGAAGTAGCCATAGGATTCCCATGTGCTCCGAAGGAACAGGGTGCGATCTGCGGGGGAAGCCCCTGCCATGGCCCTGGAGAGGGTCGTCAGGAGCCGCTCGCCCTGGGCTAGGTGGTAGTCCACAAGCTGCGATACGGAATGGGTGACCTGGGATTGGTGGTTCACTTGGTTTTTCGCGCTGTAGTAGCCCAGCCCGAGGATGGTCAGGATCTCCAGGCCCAGCAGCGGCAGATAGAGGTGGCAGAAGACCAGCCTCGAAAGGAGCCGGTCGACGGGGCGGGGAGAGGGGGTGTTCCGCATGGTCTGTGGCGGCCCGGATTATCGGGAGTCCGACTGGGGGGAGGTCAGTTTCTTCAGGACGATGAAGCGTCCCCCTTGAACCTCGCTCAGGTAGAAGGGGCGATCCACATCCCCGAAGCGGTCCAGCGAAAAAGGGTCCATCAGCCCTTGGAAGTGCCGTGTCTCCAGCATGGCCTCCTTCAGGCCCTCCGCCCTTCCCTGGCAACGCTTCAGGGCTTCTATCAGCACTTGGGCGGCTTCATAGCTGAACACCGCCCCGAAGGAAGGGGGGTGGCCGAAGCGGCTTTCAAAGAGCGTCCGGAATTCCCGGAAACGTGGGGACGCATGGTCGGGGGCGAAGGACTGCTCAATCTTCAATCCCTCCACGGCCCGACCGCCGCTTTGGATCAGGGTCGTGGTCTGGGCCCATGCGGAGGTGTAGAGGGGCACTGGCCATTTCATGACCCGTGTGCGCTGGGCGATCAGGGCCGTGTCGGTGTCGGAGGCGATGATCAGAAGCCCGTCCACGCCCCTTGACCGCAATCGCGCGAGCATGGGATCGAATACGGGTTGGGCCGTGGCGGAGAAGGCAGCCAGCTCCGCCTCTCTTCCGCCTTCGGCCAGGAAGGAGCGCCGGAATGCCTCCAGGTATGCCCGGGAGTACCCGGCATTGTCCTCGTCAAAAAGGATGCCGAACCGTGTTATCCCATCCTCCTTCCTTGCGCAGCGGGCGAAGATCGTGGCGCTCTCCTGGAAGGAAGGGTAGACCCGGAAGAAGAAGTCATCCCTGCCGCTCAGCAGCGGGCTGGAAACGGTCGGAGCGATCATGACCCTCCGGGCCGGGTTGGTGACCTCCAGGCCCGCGATGGACTGGGCCGAGGTGCTGTGGCCGATGATGGCCACCACGCCTTGCCGGACCAGATCCCGGTCCGCCTCCCTGGCCCGCTCCGGGATGCCGGCGTCATCCCGGATGAGCAGTTTGAGCATCCGTCCATGGATGCCCCCCTGTCGATTGCACTGATCGATGGCGAGTTGGGCGCCATTCCGTTCCTGGACCCCCAGTTCGGCCTGTTTCCCTGTCAACTGGGCTGAAAATCCCACTGGTATGGGCTTCTCGGAGCGGCAGTTCCATGCGAAGGCGCAGGCCAGCAGGGTGATCGCGAAGACCCCCACCGAGGCCCATCGCCTCCTTTGCCCCATCTCCCTCTCCTCGCTGATTCGCAACACAAACGTCAGTGTTCTCATGTCATCGGCGGGAGATGCCCTGGGATGATTTCCTGCCGGGTCAGGCCTGTCCCCACCCGTTCTTCATGAAATTCCCCAAGGTCGCATCCTTCTGTCTGAGCTCCAGGGCGCGGGCGACATAGCGGCCGATGGGGTCGGCTTCGAGGTTCACCTCATCGCCGGGACGCATGCCGGCAAGGCGGGTGCTGCGGACGGTCTCGGGGATGAGGGCCACGGTGAACCAGTCCCGACCGCATTCCACGACGGTGAGGGAGATGCCGTCCACGGCCACGGAGCCCTTGGGGGCGGTCATGGGGGCCAGGTCCGAAGGCATGGAGAAGCGCCAGAAACCCTCGTCCCGGGGACGCTCCAGGAGGCACCCCACGCCGTCCACATGGCCGGATACCAGGTGGCCATCCAGGGGGTCGCCTACGAGCAGAGCGGGCTCCAGGTGGACCATCGCCCCCAGGGGGAGACGGCTCCAGGTGGTCTTGAGGAGGGTCTCCTCGGAGAGGTCGGCTTCGAATGCGTGTTCGTTCCGGCTCACCGCCGTGAGGCAGGAGCCATTGGAGGCGATGCTTGCGCCCATCTCGGCCCTCGCCAGGAGTTCCGGCGAAGCGGAGATGCGGAGTCGCGCCCCCCCGGGACGGGGGGTGCGGGATTCGAGCTTGCCCAGGTGACGGATCAGTCCGGTGAACATAGTCTTCAGTATCCCATGGGATGGGCTGGAGGGGAGGCACATGAAACTGTGGAATGATGGCCATCTCGGCCTCGCCATCACGCGCCTGGGGGGCGAGTACCTGCTGGCCATGCTCGCCCTCGGGGCCCTGGCAGTGCATACAGGCAACAATCTGCTCTATCTGGTCTTCTCCCTGATGGTGGGCCTCTTCCTGGTATCCGGTTGGGTGAGCAGGGCGGCCATCCGGGGGCTTCGGATGGTGCAGATCACCGAAGGCAACCTCTTTGTCCGCATGGGGGGCGGGGTGCGGGTCCAGTTCCGGGACCGGTTTCCCGGGCGGGTTCGCTGCCTCCAGATCTGTCTGATCTGTGAAGGCGGGCGGGTTGAGCCCGGATACTACGCAGGGGGAAGGGCGCTGGCCGAAGGGGTGGTGGTCCTCCAGGCCCATCCGGAGCGGCGGGGCTGGTGGCGGGTGAGCGCCCTGGAACTGCGGACCAGCTACCCTTTCGGCTTTCTTGAGAAATCGCTGCGCCTTCCCATCGATCAAGCCCTGATGGTCCTTCCCCACCCCCGATCCGGGCCCAGCCATGCCGAGTGGAAGGGCGAAGCCCCCAGGACATCCTCCCGAAGCGGGGCCGCGAGCCCCGATGGCGCCAGGCCCTTCCGTATCGGGGATCCGCCTGCCCGTATCCATTGGAAGCGCACGGCCCAGCGGGGGGAGCCCTGGGTGCGGGAGTTCGAGGAGGAGGTCACGGTAGGGGTGCAGCTCCGGCTGGATCTGCAGGCGTGGCGGCCGGGAATCGCCTTCGAACATGAGCTGGAGCGCCTCTCGGGCGCGATCCTGCACGCCCACCTCAAGCGTCGGGAGGTCTTCCTGGAGATCTTCGGGCGGGAGGGGCGTAGAGCCTTTCAGGGGAGGACCAGCAGCTGGCGCGCCCTGGCACTGGCACAAGCAGAGGGGAGTTGAGATTGGTTGGTTCTGGCCCTACGCTGTAACCCCACGCAGGAGCCTCCATGCCCTATGAAGATGCCCAGTCCCCGGAATGGGAACCACTGCTGGGTGCGGCCTGGGAGGCCTGGGGCCACGCCTATGCCCCTTATTCCCGCTTCAAGGTGGGAGCGGCCCTGGCCTTCCCGGGGGGGCGGATCGTGACTGGGTGCAATGTGGAAAACGCCTCCTACCCCGTGGGGCTCTGTGCCGAGCGGGGTGCCATCAGCGCTGCGGTGGCCCAGGGCTTGAGGCTTCCCGGTCCTATCGCGCTGGTGGTGGTGACCGAGGCAGAAACCCTGACACCCCCGTGTGGTGCTTGTCGGCAGGTCTTGGCAGAGTTCTCCGCTGAACTGCTCATTCTGCTCGCCAATCGGCGGGAGCGGGTTATCCACCGGCTTGGGGACTTGCTCCCCTATGCTTTCACTGGCCGTCATTTGGGGATTCTCGACTAGGCAACTGCCCTATCACGCTTTAGAATCACGTACAGTTCCGAGGCATCTCATGGCAATTGACCGCAACAAGATCACCAAGCAGGCAGAGAACTTTCTCGCCTCAGGCAGGATCGAGCGGGCCATTGAGGAATTCCTGAAGCTGGTGGATGATCGGCCCGACGACTTCAACATGGTGAATCGCGTGGGGGATGCCTACCTCCAGGCGGGGTGTGTCCCGGAAGCCATCGAGATGTTCAAGAAAGCGGGCATCGGGTTCGAGCGCGGCGGTTTCCAGGCCAAGGCCAGCGCCGTTCTCAAGAAAGCCCACCGCACGGCCCCCGGGGATGTGGATGTGGCGGCCCGTTTGGCGGACCTCTACCGCCAGACCAATATGATCAAGGAGGCCATTGCGATCCACATCGAGGTGGCGGATCACTTCACGAAGAAGGGCCTCATCAAGCGGGCCCTGGAAGAATTCGCCAAGGTCGTGGAACTCGACCCCAAGAATCTCAAGAACAAGGTGAAGCTGGCGGATCTCTACAACAAAGAGGGGATGAAGGAACGGGCGGCCGGGATCTACCTGGAGGTGGCGGAATCCCTGGCCGTGGAGCAGATGCACACCGAGGCCGGCCAGATCCTGGAGCGGGCCAAGGCCATGGTGACCACGCCCCAGGTCTTCCTCACCCAGTCCCGCTTGGCGGTGATCCAGAAGGACCTTGTGGCGGCCGCCGGCTACCTTCGGGAGGGCTTGACTGCAAATCCCCGCTGTCTTGAGATTCTGGACGCTCTGGCTGAGGTGGAGATCCAGGCCAAGCATCCGGAATCAGCTCTGGAGGCCTTGGCCCAGATCCCCCAGCTTCCGGAGAAGTCACTGGCCCTCTGCGAGCGTGCCCTGCGTGAACTCGTCAAGGCTGGGCGGGCGGAGGAGGCACTTCGGCTCTACCAGCCCATCGGCCGTGAGATGGCCAGACGAGGGCACGGGGACGCGGCGGCCCATGCCCTTGAGATGGGGCTACAGGGGCATCTCAGCGCGGACGCGTGGCTTCTCCTGGCGGAGATCGCCCACCAGAGCGGAAATCGCGCCGATCAGATCCAGGCCCTCAAGCAGGCCCGTGGCGAGGCCATGGCCCAGGGCAATGCCTCGCAGGCTGACGAGATCGCTGAGCAGCTCGGCGGCCTTGGCGTCACTCCGGAGCAACTCACAGAGGCGGCTCCCAGCCGTCAGGTGACTTTCGCCCCTGGACCTGAGATCGAGCCGTCCCCCGCCTTCGAGGTCACGGAGGTGGATCCGGTCCGTCGCATGCAGATCGAGCAGCTCCAGAGGGATGCGGAGCACTACCTGCGCAACCGGATCACCGACCGTGCCCAGGACTGCTTCCAGAAGATCCTGGAGCTGGATCCGACCAACCGGGATGCCATCAACCGGGTGGGAGACATTATCAAGAGCACCGGCAAGATGACTGCGGTGCAGATGCATTTCGTGAAGCAGGCTGAGCGTCTGGTGCCCCTGGGGCACCGGGAGTTGGCCATCGAACTGCTGGACAAGGCCGAGGCCCTCTTCCCGGGCTCCACGCGTCTCTACCGGAGGACCCTCGGACTCCTGGATCTCAAGAGCGCTCCGGTCACGGATTCAGGCCCCACCCTGGTCCCTGTCATTGCCCTGCCCGCTCCGGTGGAAGAGTCCTATCCTGACCATGCCCTTCCCGTCTTCCCGATGGAGGAGCTCGAAGAACTTCCCGCCCTTGAGGCCCTGCCAGAGCCCATTCCCCCGGTAGACACTCCTGCTGCCCCAGACGCCTTCGAGCTGCCCCTCGCCTTCCAGACCCCGACCCAGGAGCTCCCTCCCCTGGAGGCCTTTGAAGCGCCTCTGATGCCGGAACTTGAGGCGCCTCTCATGCCTGAGCTGGAGGTTCAGGATGTGGTGGGCGAGCTCCCGCTACCGGAGGTGGAGCCCCTGGAGTTGGAGCCCCTGGAGTTCCTCAAGGGCAGGGAACTTCCGGTGCCGGAGGAACCCGTTTCCGCCGAGGTGGATGAGGAACTGGGCTCCTCGCTTTCAGATATCGACTTCCAGCTCGACTATGGGAGCCCCGAAGAGGCCAAGCTGGAGATCGAGGCCTGTCTGGCCCGCTATCCCCGCCATCCTGAGCTCCTGGATCGCCTGGAGGTCGCCGATGCGGCCCTCCGCAGGCTGGGACGGGAGGCCAAGCCCGCCGCCAAGCCCCTGGAGGAGAGTGATTTCGCCAACTCCTTCTTCGATCTGACGGATGTCTTGGGGGATGGCCTCATCGACACCGGTGAGGGCGAGGAGATGCACGATGCCACCCATGTGGTGGAGAAGATCCAGAGTGTGGATGAACTCTTCAACGCCTTCCGGGAGGGTGTCGAGCAGCAGGTCAAGGGTGATGACTACGACACTCACTACAACCTCGGCATCGCCTACAAGGAAATGATGCTGATCGAGCCCGCCATGGAGGAGTTCAAGAAAGCCATGCGGGATCCCGAGCGCACCCTGGAGTGCTGCTCCATGCTCTCCATTTGCGAGCAGGCCCAGGGGAACCTGGAGGAGGCCGTTGCATGGTTGCGCCAAGGCATTGAATCCCCTGGTTTCCCTCCAGAGGATGGCATTGGCCTCCGCTATGACCTGGGTGAGATCCTGCTCCTCCAGGGCAACCATGAGGAAGCCCTGGAGCAGTTCCATCAAGTCTACGAGATGGACCCTGACTACCGCGAAGTGGCTGCGCGGCTGGGGTGATCGCCGTGGGGTGCTGAAAGATTCAACGCGGAGGGCGCAGAGGGAGGTCGGAACCTTCTCTGCACCCTTCGGTGGATCCTGTGTGGGTATCAGAGCTTGAAGCGGTCCTTCAGCTCCTGGGCCATGCCGAGGAAGACCTGGGACTGGGGGCTTTCGGGGTGTCCCACCACCAGGGGCGTCCCTTCGTCTCCGCCCTTGCGCAGGTCCAGGTCAATGGGAACCTCGCCAAGGAAGGGCAGGCCCATGCGGGCAGCGGCGGCCTTGACCGTTCCGTGGCCGAAGATCTGGGTCTCGGTGTGGCAGCTGGGGCAGATGAAGCTGGACATGTTCTCGACGATGCCCAGGATGGGCAGCTCCACGGTCTGGAAGAGGCTGATGGCCTTCCTGGCGTCCAGGAAGGCGACATCCTGGGGAGTGCTGACCACGATGGCCCCGCCCTTCTGGATGGCCTCCTTGGCGTTCTGGACCAGGCTGATCTGGACATCTCCGGTGCCGGGGGGGAGGTCGATCACCAGGACATCCAGGTCGCCCCACTCCACATCCCCCAGGAACTGCACCAGGGCCTTGTTGAGCATGGGGCCGCGCCAGATCACCGGCCGGTCGTCATCGATGAGGAAGCCCATGGACATGAGCTTGAGCCCGAACTTCTCGATGGGGATGATCCGGCCCTCCGGGGTGCCTTCCGGCCCGTCCTTGACCCCGAACATCATGCCCATGCTGGGGCCGTGGATATCCATGTCCAGAAGCCCTGTCTTCAGCCCTTTCAGGGCCAGGGCGCAGGCCAGGTTGGCCGCCACGGTGCTCTTGCCCACGCCACCCTTGCCGCTGCCCACGACGACGCAGTGCTTGACGGTGGGAAGGAGGTTGACCGTTTCAACCTCCGGGGCCCGCTCCCAGGCAAAGCGGAGGGTGAGCTCGGCGGCTCCGGCCCGTTCCCGGAGGCGGGTTTCCAGCTCCTGGCGCATCACGGCTTCGTGGGGCTGGAAGACACTGGAGAGGCGGAGGTCCAGCAAGACCCGGTCCTCCTCCACCTCCATGCGCTGCACGGCCTTCATGGCCACTAGGGAGGCGTTGGCCCCCGGCGCCTGGAAGGCGTTCAGCACATCGTAGATTGCGGCCCGACTGATCTTTCCCATGATGCCTCCGAGAACTACCAGTCTAAGGCCTCAGATGTCCTCATCGTGATAAGTCCCGCTCAGCTTCTGGGTGACGAACCTGGCGCCGCTTACGAAGAGCAGGTGCTCGTAGGTCTTGATCTGACTGTTGAGGCGAGGGCCATTGGGGTCCAGGCCGCGGCGGAGCACCGAACCATCTGGGCCCAGGACCCTCCCCTTGATCGTGTCCTGAAGTTGGAGTTCCAGAAGTTCCACCACCTGGGCGGCCACGATGGGATCCACCAGGGGGAAGGCCACTTCGACACGGTTGTCCAGGTTCCGGCTCATGAGATCCCCGGATGCCAGGATGGTTTCCGGATCCCCGTCATTGGTGAAGTGATAGACCCTCGCATGCTCCAGGAAGCGATCCAGGATGGATACCACCCGGATGTTCTCCGAAAGACCGGGCACGCCAGGGCGGATGCAGCAGCTTCCCCGGACGATGAGATCGACCTTTACGCCGTCCTGGCTGGCTTCGTAGAGCTGCTGAATCATGGGGCCGTCGGCCAGTGCATTGCTCTTGAGAATCATGCGGGCTGGTTTGCCATCCCGGGCGTGCTGGCGCTCTCGGTCGATACGGTCGTAGAGGGCTTGGCGGAAGGATTGGGGCGCTATGATTAGCTTATGGAAGCTGGGGGGGCGGGTGTAGCCCGTCAGCAGGTTGAAGAGGTTGGAGAGGTCTTCGCCGAACTCCGGCCTGGCTGTGAAGAGCCCCAGATCAGAATAGAGGCGGCTGGTCTTTTCGTTGTAGTTTCCGGTGCTGAGATGGCAGTAGCGCTTGATACCCGTGGCCTCTCGCCGGATCACCAGACAGGCCTTGCCGTGGGTCTTGTAGGAGGGCATGCCATAGACCACGTAGACGCCGGCCTTCTCAAGGCGTCGGGCCCAGGCGATATTGGCCTCCTCATCGAAGCGGGCCCGGAGTTCCACGATGGCGGCCACCTGCTTACCCCGCTCCGCGGCGCGCTCCAGGGCGGAGGCGATGGGACTTTGCCGACTCATCCGGTAGAGGGTCATCTTGATGGCCAGGACGTTGGGATCGTCGGCAGCCTCCCTCAGGAAACGCATTACCGAGTCGTCGAAGCTCTGGAAGGGGTGGTTCACCAGGATGTCGTTCTTGGCGATGGCGTCGAAGACGGAATGGGCTTGCTCGATCTGAGGTACCGGAAGAGGGGGCATGGGGGCCTCCTTCAGGTGCGGCAGGTCGATCTGTTCGTAGAGCTGCATCAGGTCGGAGAATGCGGCGAAGCCTTCCGTGGGGTAGAGGTCCTCCGGCGCCAGTTCCAGTTCCTCAATGAGGGTGTTGAGAAGGTGGGGGCTGAGGCCCTCCTCATACTGGAGCCGGACCGTGGCGCCTCGGCGGCGGCTGCGGAGGTGCTCCTCCACGGTCTTCATCAGGTCTTCGTAGGGGTCCTCATCCAGGGGCAGATCCATGTCCCGGGTCACCCGGATGGCGTTGCAGTTCGTAATGGAATATCCGGAGAAGACCTGGTGGGCGAACATCCGGATCACGTCCTCCAGGATCACAAAGGCATAGCCTCCCTGGGGGCTGGGAAGCCGCAGGAAGCGGGGGGCCACCGTGAGGGGAACGTGGATGATGGACAGTTCTGATACGGGGAGGCGCTCCTCCTCCAGTCGTTCCTCGGCCTCCAGCTCCGCCATCAGCACCAGGGCGCGGTTGCCAAGGCGGGGGAAGGGGTGGCTGTTGTCCACCGCCAGGGGTGTGATCAGAGGGGAGATCGTCTGCTCGAAGTAGCGACGGACGAAGTCCCGTTGGAAATCGCTGAGCTGGTCCGGCTTGAGGATGTGGATGCCCTCGGAGCGCAGCAGGGGCTTGAGGGTGTCGTGGAAGATGGCGTGCTGGCGGGTGGAAAGGTCGTGGATCCGGGTGGAGATCTCGTCCAGGAGCTGCCGGGGTGTCCGCCCGTCAGGCCCGGGGTGGGTGATACCGGCATCGATCTGGCGCCAGATTCCGGCGACCCGGACCGAGAAGAACTCGTCCCAGTTGCTGGAGACGATGGCGAGGAACTTGACCCTGTCCAGGAGGGGGACATGGGGATCCTCGGCCTCTTCGAGCACCCGCTCGTTGAAGGCCAGCCAGCTCAGCTCGCGATTCAGGAAATCATCAGGGCGGGGGAGGGTTCGAACCATGATTACAGTCTGCCTGGGGGCCGTGACGTGCGTGTGACGGGTAATGGACCTTTGAAAAATAAGGGAAACGGGGGTATTCTAACAGCTTGCCCACGACGGGCATCCGGGCCGCCAGGCCCGTCCCCAACGAGAGGGCCGCGTTTCAGCGGCCAGGTAGGAGGAACCATGAGCGAAGAAACCATCGTCGTAACCCCCCGTGAGAAGGTCGGCAAGAACGCCACCCGCGATCTGCGCAACGCCAGCCTCATCCCCGCGGTCATCTACGGTCTCAACGAGCCCACCGTGTCCATCGCCATCAGTCCCAAGGTTGTGGCCCGCATCATCGCCAGCGAATCCGGCATGAACAGCCTGATCAACATGCAGCGTGAAGGCACGGACATCAAGCGCCACGTCATCATCAAGGACCTGCAGCGCGATCCCGTCACCGGCCGCCTCTCCCACGTGGACTTCATGCGCGTCGATCCCACCCACAAGGTGCGTGTCAAGGCTCCCCTGGTCCTCAAGGGCAACCCCATCGGCGTCAAGGAGGGCGGCATCCTGGACTTCACCCACCGCGAGGTTGAAGTCGAGTGCCTGCCCGCCTTCATTCCCGGTCACATCGATATCAACGTCGCCGGGATGCGCATTGGCGATACCCTTCGTGTGGATCAGGTGACCTTTGACACCCACCTGACCATCATTGGCGACACCCACAATGTGATCTGCACCATCCAGGGCAAGCCCGTGGAGGAGGTCGTCGAGGGCGCCGAGGAGGCCCCCGCCGCTGCTGCCCCTGCCAAGAAGGGCAAGAAGTAATCGAATCCCCCCAGGGGAAGGAAAAGGGCCGCGAGAGCGGCCCTTTTTTTAGCTGGCGGCGATGGTGATTTTGCGGGGTTGCACCTCCGGCACCTTGGGTACCGTCAGGGTGAGCACACCGTCCTTGATCTCTGCCCGGACACCGGCGGCATCGACGCCATCCGGCAGGGTGAAGGTGCGGGAGAAGTGGCCGAAGGCCCGCTCACAGGTGAAGACATTCTCGCCCTCCCTGCGGCTTTCCGCCTCCCGCCTCCCGGCGATGGTGAGGCGGTTCCCGGTGAGGTTGATGTCGAGGTCGTCGCGCTTCACGCCCGGGAGGTCGGCGGCGAAGACATACGCATCGCCAGTCTCCTTGATGTCGAAGGAGGGGACGAAGGCGCTGAGTTCGGTCCCGAGGTCCGTGTCCCGGAAGGGGGCCCACCTCATGAAGTCGCGCATGAGCGCAAAGGGCTCCAGGGTGGTGCCGAAGGCAGGGTTGCGGGTTCCACGACGGATGAGGTTCATGATGTCCTCCGTAGAAAAGGGGATGACTGGCTTTTGTGGCCTATGTCTATCCGCACATATAATCTGCGTTCAATGCGCTCACGTGTCAAGGGCGAAATTTCATCCATGAAAATGCCCCTCCGGAGAGGGGCGTTTCATTGGGATGGCCTGGGTTCAGTGCCGGTAGGCTTTCACCTTGTCGGTGACCTCCAGCTTGGGTCCCCCGATCTGATCGACGCAATCGGGGATAGCGGCGAAAACGGCGTCCAGGCACTCGCGGATGGCCTTGGGCTTGCCTGGGAGGTTCAGGATCAGGCTGTGGCCTCGGATGACGGCTGTCTGTCGGGAGAGGATGGCCGTGAGGACGATCTGGGAAGAGACGGCTCGCATGCGCTCTCCGAAGCCCGGAAGTTCCCGCTCCCCGACGGCCAGGGTGGCCTCGGGGGTCACATCCCTGGGGGCAATGCCGGTGCCGCCGGTGGTCAAGACCAGGCAGCACCCTTCGACATCACAGAGCTCCCGGAGGGCTGAGGCTATCTGGGTCTGGTCGTCGGGCACCAGGCGGGAGATCGGCTCCCAGGAGCCAGCCAGGAGATCCTGGAGTGCCGTCAGGATGGCCGGGCCACCAAGGTCCTGATAGACCCCTTGGTGGGCCCGATCCGAGATTGTGAGGACACCGATGCGCGGGGTGTCCATCGGAAGGCCTAGGCTTCCTCGGAGGCCACAGCGGCGGGTTCACCACCCTCCTGGGACTCCAGCTCGCCACCCTCCAGGCCACCGGCGTCGAAACGGGCGGCGGGAATGCCCATCTCGCGGCGGCGCTCCAGTTCGACCAGTTTCTCGAAGGCTTCCTTGTCCAGGAGCTCCTCGGTGACGGTGGAGTAGGAGCTCAGCTTGGCAAAGATCTTCTCGGTGCGGGCGCGGCCCTGCAACTCGGCGAGGCTGCCGTGGCGCATGAGCTCGGCCTTGAAGGCTTCCAGGGGCTGCTGGACATCGTGCTCGGCCATGAAATCCTTGACCTGGGTGTCCAGCTCCTCCTCGGTGACGGTGATCTCCTCGGCATTGCCGATGGCCTGGAGCAGGTAGCCGCTGCGGACGGCCTTGCGGGCGTCCTCGATGCGGGTCTGACGGTAGGCATTCCAGTTGATCTTCTTGGGGTCAACGCCCCGGCGGGAGATGGTGCGGGCGAACTCGTTGCAGTAGTCATCCAGCTGGAGGGAGACCATGGAGTCAGGGGCCTCGAAGGGGGTGATTTCCAGGAGCTTCTCGAGGATGGCGGACTCGAGGCGGATCTGGGCATCGCGCTCGGCGGCCTCGTTCAGATCCTTTTCCACAGAAGCCTTCAGGGCGGCCAGATTCTCGTAGTCGCCCAGATCCTTGGCCAGATCGTCATTGGCCTCGGGGATTTCGCGCTTGCGGAGGTCCTTGAGGGTCACCTCGTAGGCTACGGCCTTGCCAGCGACTTCGGGGTTGGCCACATCGCCGGGCATGGTCAGGCTGAACTGCCTGGATTCGTCGATCTTGAGGCCCAGGACCTCCTTGTCGAAGGGACGCTCGTCGGAGAGCTCGATGACCTGGTCCTGGTAGTTCTGACCCTTCATGCCCTGGGGCTTGATCTTGATGTCGAGGGTGGCGATGAGGCCGATGGCGGCGGCGGCGTCCTCCACGGGGACGAAGCGGGCGGCCTGCTGGCGGAGGGCCTCGATCTGCTCGCCGATGGCGGCTTCGTCGATCTGGCGCTTCTGCTTGGTGAAGGCGAGGCCCTTGTAATCGGGCAGGGTGACCTCAGGGGCGACGTCGAAGTGCAGGGTCAGCTTGCCTTCCTGGCCCTCGACCAGCACGGGGGGCTCGACGGAGGGCTGGGAGATGGGCTCGGCACCCACGGACTTGGTGGCGTTCATGAAGTGAGCCTTCACCAGATCGGTGGCGACCTCGTGGAGAATCTCCTGCTGGTAGCGGCTCATGAGCACGGACTTGGGAGCCTTCCCGGGACGGAATCCAGCGATCTTGGCCTTGGGGGCCAGCTCGGCAAGGACCTTGCTGTAGGCTTCACTCACCTCGGCGGCGGGAAGCACGATTTCCACGGACTTGCGGGTGGCGCTCTGGTGGGTGAGGGTGGCCTGCATGAAAACTCCTGAATCAGAATGGACGTGCTAGGTGGTGCGAATGGCGGGACTCGAACCCGCACGGGATGAACCGCTGGAACCTAAATCCAGTGCGTCTACCAATTCCGCCACATTCGCCAAGGTTGAAAAATCTCTCGTGGTGCGCCCGGAGCGATTCGAACGCCCGACCCTCAGGTTCGAAGCCTGATGCTCTATCCAGCTGAGCTACGGGCGCACTACGAATCCGCTATTTTGCCATGAATATCCTTGGGATTCACGTCCCAATCTGGAAGCACCAGGCATCCTCTGCAGATTGCTCCTGGAGCCGTTGTGCCGCTTCGGGGGAAATCCCGGTTCCCATTGCGCGCTGCCACTCGCCCGGCAGATCGCAAAGCATGACCCCGGGATCGTCTGTGCCAAGCCCGCAGCGGATGCCGGCCGCAAGGAAGCCGGGCAGGGGATGGTGATCGAGGCCGGGAACGAGGGCGTGGTTGGAGGTGAGGCAGACATCCACGGGGATCTGCCGTTCCGCCAGGAGTTCAAGGATGCTCGGTTCTTCGACGGCCCGGACAGCGTGGACGATACGTTGAACCCCGGCTTCTAGGATGGCCTCCCTGATCCGGGAGGCGGGGCCGTTCTCCCCGGCATGGGCGGCGAGCCGCAGTCCGGCCTTCCTGGCCCGCTCGAAGACCGGCGCCCATTCCCGGAAGGGAACCTTCTCCATCCCCCCGGTGGAAAAGCCGACGACCCAGGAGGGCCGTTCCCCCAGCACGAGGTCCAGAACCTCGTGGCCGTGGGCTGGGCCGAAGTGATTTACGGCATCGATGACTACGGCGACGCGGACCCCTTGGCAGCGCGCAGTCTCTATCCCCTGCTCAAGCCCCTTCCACAGGTGTGCCAGGCTGATCTGCCTGCGCTCCTTCACGAGCCAGTGGGGGGAGATCCAGAGATCGATGCCCCGGGGGAGGCCGGGCTCGGGGGGGGGGAGGCGCTTCACGGCGGCGCCCAAGGCCACCGCCACCGCTTCGCTGGAGGTCAGGAACCCGCAGGCGAAGACGAAGGTGGCGATGAAGGCCTCGAAGCTGTGAGCCTCGCCCCGCCAGAAGGCCTCGGTCAGGTCCGGGACCGACAGATGGCGACGGGCCGCCTCTAGCCGGACCCAGTCTGGGGCCAGGCTGCCCTCCAGGTGGGTGTGTCGATCCACCCGAGGGGGAAGGAGCACTCTACTCGTCGTAGTCGTCCATGTTCAGATCTCCGGGGTCCACGCCTTCCGCGCGGGCGCCGGTGATGCCGAAGCTTTCGACAATGCCGTCCTCGCCAGCGGCGTCGAGATCCGGCTCGGCTCCGAAGTCATCCTCGATCTGGATGGCGACTTTTTCCTTTTTGATGGCCCGCGGTTTGGCGGGGGCATCCTTCTGACTGGTGCCGCACTTGGGGCATGTGGCTTCTGGCTTGCCAAAGTCGTAGAACTTGGCGCTACAACTGAAACAAATCCATTTTTTACCCAAATTCGCCATGGTCCCCTCTGTATCCCTTTACAAGGTCAAAGGGTTTACCATGGAATGGGGCGAAAGTCACGTAAAGTGTGTCGAATTCCTCAAATCCAGGGGGCGGCTCCCAGCTTGACGGGGTCGCCACCGCAGAGCTGCTGGACCACGGTGGACAGGAAAATCTGGTGGTGGCGCTCCAGATCCTCGCCGTATCTTTCCACGAAGGAGGCTCGGCTGCGGTCCAGTTCATCCCGGAGCAGTCCGTAGAGGTTTCCTGCGCTTCGGCCCTGTTCCACCTTGGCCGGGAAGTACAGTTCGATGTCGCCCACCAGCACCCGGGCGCTGCGCTCGGCGTTGGCCCGCACCGTGGGATCCACCACCGGGGCCGGTGGCGTGGTCTCTGTGATGGGGTCCGGAATCTGCTGGGTCATGGAGGAGGGGTGGGAATCCGCCGGGGTATTGCGCTCTTCCTCCTTCAGCCCGGCGAGATGGGAGATGCACGCTTCGGCGGTGTGGACCAGGACTCGGATCGCGTGGGGGTGGTCCAGGGTGGGAAGGTGTCCGCTGTCGGCCAGGAGCACGGCCACGGTCTTGCGGCGGAGCTTCAGGGGCAGGATGAAGGCTGCTGGGGCCTCGAAGCGACTGAGGGGGTGCAGGAGGGCTTCGTACGCGGGGCCGGGCTGATCCAGGCGATGAATGCGTCCCTGGAAGAGGGCTTCCAGTTCCGAGGGGGGGACCACCGGTGAGCCGGGACGGGGCGCTTCGGCTTCGAAACCGCGGGAGGTGTAGAGGCTGGCGATGCCCTGCTTGACCACGAAGAGGGCACAGCGTTCCGCGAAGGGCTGGATTGTCTCCAGGAGGCGCTTGAGGACCTCGCCCTGGCTCTGGGCCGATTCGAGGAGTTCCAGTCCCTTCCCCAGGTGCCTCTCGATGGAATCGACGGGGGCGGGCAGGGAGGGTGGCTCGACGGTATTCAGGATGCCTTTGATGATGGAATCATCTTCAAGACAGCGTCTGAGCCCCTCCATCAAGGAGGTGTCGAGTTGCTCCTTGAGGGCTAGGTGTCGCTCCTCGACCCACTTGTGGAGGACTTGCTGAAGGGTTGCCTGGGCTGCATCCGTCATGAGAGATCCGGGGTCTGGTTTCCTCAAGCATACCAGGACAGCCCTGGCTTTTTCGCGCCTTGAAGGATAGGATTCACGCAGTTCATCTGGATCATCCGAATGCCTGATCTGGCGATGTCACTCTGGTTGGGTGACGCGAAGGAGGCCGTCCCTGGCATTGTTGAATGTGAAAGCGGAATGAGGGGCATGCGAGAGAAGATCGGCAAGTTCCAGATTCGGAGTCTCATCGGCAAGGGGGCCATGGGTGAGGTCTACCTCGGCTTGGACCCCGCCCTGGGACGGGAGGTCGCCATCAAGACCATCCTGCCTGGCACCGCCTTCGGGGAGGAGGCCCAGGCGCGCTTCGAGCGAGAGGCCCGGGCCACCGGATCCCTGAATCATCCCCACATCGTCACGGTCTACGAGTTCGGTGAGGACCAGGGGCTGCACTATCTGGCGATGGAATACGTGCACGGGGAGGATCTGGAGACGCTCATCCGGGAGCAAAAGCTGGCCAAGACCGAACTCCTGGAACTGGTGGCTCAGGTCTGCGAGGGTTTAGGCTATGCCCACGCCAAGGGGGTCGTCCACCGGGACATCAAGCCCGCCAATATCCTGGTGGCCTCGGGAAGGAAGCCCATGGCCAAGCTCATGGACTTCGGCGTAGCCCTCATCAGCCAATCGGACCTGACCCAGAAGGGCGTCTGGATGGGGACGGTCAACTACATGGCCCCCGAGTATCTGGATACGGGCAAGGCCACCCCCAGTTCCGATCTTTTCGCCGTGGGGGTTATGCTCTACGAGGTCATCACCGGAGGGCGGAAGCCCTTTTCCGGTGAAACGGTCACCACGGTGCTCAATGCCATCCTGAGGTCCACCCCAGGCCCCATCGAACCTGGGGAGGCCCAGGATGCGCCCCCTCAGATTCTGGCTGTCGTCGCCAAAGCCCTTGACCGGGAGCCTCAGAATCGATATGCCACGGCGGAAGACTTGGCTTCGGCTATCCGGCAGGCCATTCAGCCTGGAGTGCTGGTCCAGGCGGCACCCGCTGGGCCCCGTCCCCTTCCCAAGCGCTTTCAAAGTGATAAATTAATTATAGTCGGAAAGGGCGGGCGGGCCCATTGCCTGAGTCTTCGGGTGGCCCTGCGCCAAGCGGAGGCAGGGGTCCAGATCCTCCTTCTTCCAGGGCTCTACCGTGAGTCGGTGGTGGTGGACAAGGATGTGAGCATTCAAGGGGAGGGGGACCCTTCCCAGATCATTCTCGAGAGCCCCAAGGGCCCCTGCCTGACCCTTCAGAGCTCCCGAATTTCCATTCAAGGCCTGACTCTGAGGAAGGCCTGGACCCCAGGGAAGGATCCCGATCCGGCCCCAGCGGTACTGCTCCTCTCGGGCCAGGCCGAGCTGGAGCAGTGCGAGATCCTCTCGGATGGTGAGCCCGCTGTCAGTCTGCAGGGTGCCGGAAGCGCAATCACTCTTCGGAAATGCACCGTCGGGGGCGAGGGTCTCATTGGCATCCGAGCCATGGCTGGGGCCAACGTCACGCTGGAGGACTGCATCCTGGGGGGGCACGGGGCAGCGGAGATCCAGATCCTGGGGGCAAGCAGCCTCCTCCTGAAGCGCAGTGCGCTGCGCAATGGGAAGGGTGTGGGAGTCCAGGTGGATGGAGCGAGCCAGGCCACTCTGGAGGACTGCGAACTGGAAGATCTGGCCGGGGGGAGCATGGAGGCTGATGGGGACAGCCGATTGATCCTGCGGAGGAGCAGACTTCACGGGAGCCGTTTCGCGGGAGTGCTGGCCATGGACAAGAGCCAGGTCTTCCTGGAAGACTCGGAGTTCAGCGGCCACGCCGGTTCCGGGCTCCATGCCACGGGTGGAGCCTCCTTCCACCTGAAGCAGTGCCGCCTTCACGACAATGGGGGCTTCGGCATCTCGCTGATGGAGCAGAGCATCGCCACCTTGGATGACTGTGAGATTTACGCCAATACCCATCCCGGGCTCCTGGTGCACAAGGGGGCGACGGCCCAGCTCAAGCAGTGCCGACTGCACGACGGTCTTTCCTGGGGGGTCGTGAGTTCCGCCAGGGGGCGGGGGGTGCTGGAGGGCTGTGAGATCTATGGCAATGCCCGCAGCGGCGCCAAGGTGGAGCCCGGTGGGAGCCTCCTGCTGGTGCGATGCACCCTTCGGGATGGCCAGGACACAGGTCTCCTGCTCTTCGAAGAGGGTGAAGCCACCCTTGAGGAATGCGTGGTTCACCGGAACGCCCGGGGGGGCATTCTCTTGGCCAAGGACGCCTCGGACCCAGTCCTGCGGGGCGGTAATCGCATCGAGGACGATCTGCTTCGCATCGGTCCCGAGGGCAATGTGGTGAAACTGGCCCCGGTTCGGAAGTAGCCAGCGGAGCGGCGACGGGGTGGGACCTAACTTTCGATGCCGGCAAGCCCATCCAGGGTGCGGATCCAGTGTTCCTCGTCCTCTTCGGAAGAAGGGCTGAGTGGGAGGATCCTGGTTTGGCTGTCCAGGCCCATCATGAGGGATGGATCGGTCGCATCGCTGAGGAGGACTCCTGGAATTCCCCCCAGGGCCTTCAGGAGCTGTTCGAAGGCTTGCGGGGCAGAAGGGAGTTCGGCCAAGACAAGGCTGGGACGGTGGCCTTCCTGGCCCCAGACGCCCTTGGCCTGACCCAGGTCTCTGGCCAGCTCGATACGGTGATAGCCGTGCTTTTTCAAGAGCTCTAGGAGATGCTCCCGGGTCCCTGAGGCGGCGAGAATCAATCCCAGACGGGTCGTGCGCCGCTGTAGAATCCGAAGCGGGCTGTCGGCCTCCTCAAGTTCCGGCACCTCTTCGGATTCCTCGGGTCTCTCATCCTCAGCCTGGGCTTCGGAGCCCTTGCTCCTGGGCGGACTCGCTGCTCCTGGGGCGCTGGTCCGCACCCCAGCACCGGGCCCACGGGAGATCTTTTCCCGGAAATCAAGGCATTCCCGGAGGAGTCGCGCCTCCTCTTCTCCCAGTTCTCCGAACTCGAGGCCCAGGATCACCTCTTCCCCCCTTGGGGACATGTGGGCGACTTTTCCTCGCAGTTCCAGGAGCGGGAGCCTGGGGAGATCCTGGAGCCGGACCCGGTCGAAGACCATTCCCGCGTCAAGGGAGCCCGTATGGATCGGCAGCCGCATCTTGTCTTCCAGGCGTATGAGCCGGTCCATCCGAAGGGCTAGCCCACCCATGCTGATGTTGGCGAGGGGACCTGCCACGCCGAGTCCCATCAGCGAGCCTGATTGGGCGATGATGTAGGCGGATTCCCGGGGGCGGAAGGGGAATCGTGGATGCCGACGGCGATCCGAGTGGAAGAGCTGCTGGGGCATCTCGAAGCGGTACTGGAGGTAGGCCTCCCGACTGCGAAAGGTCGTCAGGCCCTCGTAGCGGTGTTCGGCCACCGTGAAGACCATGCGAAAGACGGCCCCCAGCGCCAGTTCGTGGGGCAGGGGCCGGACCAGCTTCAGGATGAACTGGCCCTTCTCCCAGTCCAGGGCCACTGCCTGGGAGGCGTAGGGAAGGGTGCTGGTGCCCTCCACCTTGATGGGGAATTCGGTTCCTTCGGCATGCAAAGCGGCCATGCAGCTCTTGACGAGCTGGGGATCCGCGATGGGCGCCTCGCGCCCAGCTTTACCGCCTTTGGTGGTATTCATGTGCCGTCCGGTTACGCCACAAGCCTAGCAGGCGCGGGCTTACACGTTGAACAGGAAGTGCACCACATCGCCATCCTGGACGACATATTCCTTGCCCTCGGAGCGCATGCGGCCCGCTTCCTTGGCACCCTGCTCACCTTTGAACTTGATGAAGTCTTCGTAACTTATGACCTGGGCTCGGATGAACCCCTTTTCGAAGTCGGTGTGGATGACCGCTGCGGCCTGGGGGGCGGTGTCTCCGATATGGATGGTCCAGGCCCGGACCTCCTTCACGCCAGCAGTGAAATAGGTCTGGAGTCCCAGCAGGCTGTAGGAGGCCCGGATGAGACGGTTCAGGCCCGGCTCGGAAAGCCCTGCCTCCTCCAGGAACATGGGGCGTTCCTCTGGGCTCAACTCCTGGATTTCAGCCTCGAGTTTGGAGCAGATGGCGATGACGGGGCAGCCCCGCTCGGCACCCACCTTCTCCAGGGCGGCGTAATGGGGATTCCCATGGGGGTTGGGAATGTCGCCTTCGCTGATGTTGCCCACCAGGAGCATGGGCTTCATGGTGATGAGGCAGAAGGGCTTGAGCTGGAGCACTTCCTCCTTGCTAAGGTCCACGGTACGGGCCCACAGCCCCTCGTTGAGGGCTGCGTTGACCCTCTCCAGGACAGTCACCAGGGCCTGGGACTCCTTGTTGCCGCTGCGGGCGGTCTTGGTGTGGCGATCCAGGGCCTTTTCGACGGACTCCATGTCCTTGAGAATGAGCTCAGTATCGATGATGCCGAGATCCCGCACGGGATCGACCGCCCCCTCGACATGGGTGATGTCGCCGTCTTCGAAGCAGCGCAGCACCTGGACGATGGCGTCCGTCTCGCGGATGTTGGCCAGGAAGGCGTTCCCCAGGCCCTCACCCTTGCTCGCGCCCCTCACCAGGCCCGCGATATCCACGAACTCCTGGGCCGCGGGCAGGGTCCGCTGGGGGTTGACGATCTCTGCCAGGGCATACATGCGCTGGTCCGGCACGTCCACCACCCCGGTATTGGGTTCGATGGTGCAGAAGGGATAGTTGGCGCTCGCGGCCCCAGCCTGGGTCAAGGCATTGAAAAGGGTGGATTTCCCAACGTTGGGAAGTCCCACGATGCCGCACTGAACTGCCATGATGCCTCCGGGCCAAAGAACAAGTTTCTCAGACCCTACGCAAGGATCAAGGTTTCTATTCCGAAGTGCCTGTCACCTTGACGCCGCGGGTTCCCCTCGGGGGAGGCTGGTCGCTGATATGGAAGCGTCCGCCATCATCGGTCCAGCGATAGAGGCGGGTGTTCAGCCTCGGCGGTGGCGTGGGAGCCGCCGGGGTGGCGGTGGCCAGGAGGGTCTCCGGGTTCTTTTGCGCCTTGGCGGGGCTTTCCTCTACCTTGAACCCACCATGTCCCTTCTTGAGAAGGGCCATGGATCCAGCGGCCCGAGGGTCGGGCTGAACGAGCTTGCGATGGTAGAGGTCCAGCACCCTGGGTACATAGGCCCGGGTCTCCTTGTAAGGGGGAATGCCTCCGTGGCGCTCCACAGCGCCTTCCCCGGCGTTGTAGGCTGCCACCACCTTGGTGGTGTCCCCCTTGAAGCGGTTCAGTAACCACCGCAGATACTTGGTGCCCCCGGAGATGTTCTGGCGGGGGTCGAAGGGGTCAAGGACACCGAAGCGCTGGGCCGTCTGGGGCATGAGCTGCATGAGTCCCAGGGCTCCGACCCTGCTCCGGGCCCGATAGTTGAAGGCGCTCTCGGCCTGGATGATGGCCCGGGCCAGGAACGGGTCCACTCCCTCGGCCGTGGCGATCTCGTCCACCAGGGCGAGGAGTTCGGGGCTGCGCAGGACCCTGGACATCTCCACCCGGCTCATGGCCAGTCGGACATGGCCGACTCCGACATGCTTGAGGATGAGCCCTTGTCCCTTGACGCTGGAGGGCGGGAGGTTGTTGATCACCAGGCTGCCGTTGCGATCGTAGTACGTGTAGAGATAGGCCGTGCCGGATCTGGATGCAGGTTTGCCCGCCCCGGCCAGGGCCAGGGTGAGCAGGGAAAGGGGTAGGAGGCGCCAGTTCACGTCTTTCAGGATAGCTGGTATTCACGGGCTGGGAATCATTGCCCGCCGAGTCTGGAACCCTATATTTCCAGACATAAAGGGGCCCCCCATGAGCAGCCAGCCATCCTCTCCGCAACTGCGCCCCCTCTCCAGGAAGGTGCTTGGGCTCAGCTTCGTGCCGGTGGTGCTCTTCCTTGTCCTGATCTTCGGGTTCATCGTACCCAGGGTGGGAAGCGCCATCCTCCAGGGCAAGCGCGACTCCATGCGTCAGGTGGTGGAGGTGGGCTACGGCATCATCCAGGCCATGGACAGGGAGGTCCAGGCCGGGAGGATGACCCGACCTCAGGCCGAGGCAGGGGCCAGGGCGATGCTTGGATCCCTCCGTTTTGACAAGACCAACTACTTCGTCGTCCAGGATCAGTCCGGGTTCCTCAAGGTGCATCCCCGGGGAGAACTGGTGGATAACCCCAGCATGCTGAAGGACGGCCCCTCCATGGCCATCCACAAGAAGTGGCTTGAAGCTACTCAGAACCCCGATGGGCGGGTGGTCGAATATGAATTCACCAAGCCCGGCCAGAAGGGCATGTTCCCTAAGATTAGCTATGTCAAAAAATACGATCCATGGGGATGGATGCTGGCGGCCGGGGTCTATGTGGATGATGTCGAGCGGGAGATTCGCCTCTTCATGGGGGCCATTCTGATCGCATCCCTGGTGGTGGCGGTGATTGTCTTCCTGCTTACCATGAAGGTGGCCAATCGCATTGTCGAGCCCCTGAAGCAACTGGTCCGGGGCCTGAAGGAGAGTGATCTCCGTCGCACGCTTGAGGTGACAACCCGGGATGAGATCGGCGCCGCCGCCCTGGCCTTCAATGAATACAACGCCAACCTGCGGGAGGCCGTGACGCGTGTCAGCACCTTCTCGGGCCGTGTGGCTTCCGGCAGCACCGAACTGGCAGCCTCTTCCGAGGAAATGGCCCGGACTGTGGCCGATGTCGCCAAGGTCAGCGAAGACCTGAAACGCGCAGGGGACCAAGTCTTCCAGGCCATGGACCAGCTCGCCGGCAATGTGAAGACGATGGCAGGGAGCGCCGAAGAAACCGAGCGTGAGAGTGCCCAGGCGGTGAATGAAGCCGCCAGCGGGGCCGAGGCCGGCAAGGGGGCTGCCCACGGCATGGATGAAATCCAGGAGGTCACCGGACGCATCTTCCAGGCGGTGAAGGTCATTCAGGACATTGCCCGCCAGACCAACCTGCTCTCCCTGAACGCGGCCATTGAGGCCGCCAAGGCCGGAGCCCAGGGGAAGGGCTTTGCCGTGGTGGCCGAAGAAGTCCGCAAGCTGGCCGAACGCAGCCGGGCCAGCGCCACGGAGATCGAGCAGCTCATCCAGACCGCCCAGGCCACGGTCCAGAACGGGGTGGGGAGTGTGAAGGTTACCTTGGAAAATCTGGAGGCCATCGGCCAGCGGATCTCTGGAATTGCGACGGGCATTCACGAAATCGGAGGGTTGAGCAAGGAACAGGCCCATACCAGCCAGAAAGTCGGTCACATGATGCAGGAGACCAACCAGCGCTTGGTGCAGAATGCCGCATCGACCCACGAACTGGCGGCCACTGTGGAGGAAATCTCCCATACGGCTGACGATCTGGCCCAGGTGGCCTCCGGGCTGCGGAAGATCGTGGAGGGGTTCAACCTCTAGGGACCGTCGCGGAATAACCCGTGCAGTTCGGGTTGTTCCGTTACGGCCGCTTATGCTGCTCCTCTGAATGTTTGTTCAGGTTATTTCTGGACAGCGGCTTAGTGCATTCCCTCCACATGGGGCAGGCAGGGCCCTCGCACTGCGTGGCCACATCCAGCACGGACCGCTTGGCGTAGAGCACCGGAACTCCGATTCGCTTGGCCTCCCTGCGGAGTCGCTGCATGGAGGCATGTCCCAGGTAGGACGTGAGCATGAGCAGGCAGTCCAGGCGCTGGGGGAGGGGGTGGGAGGCCTCGGACTCCTTGCGACAGCTCCGGTGCAAAACCTCGTCTGCCCCCAGGCTGCGCAGATAGTTCGCAATGGTATCGATCCGGTCCCCCCCTGCGATCATGACGCACATATCACCCTCCTTATTTAGGATACTGAGACTCAGTATCAAATAGCAAGGGGAAGCCTGACGGAATTGGTTGGGACCGGGTAGTATGGGACACATGGTGGAATTCGCCCCTCGGCCCTGGGACCGCCCAGCCCCTGAACGGGCTGGGCGGTTGTCGATATATGGAATGCTCCCCGAGGACTTCACGGCCATGGGGGCTCCGGGCAGGGCCGAGCATATCTTCGCCATGATCCAGCGCCCCTGGGAATACCGCGATGGCTTTCCACGCTTGTCCCGGGAGATCCGGGAGTGGCTCGTGGCCAATCTCGACACGGCCCTACCGGAGGTGGCGGAACGCCACGCCTCGGAGGACGGATCCACGAAGCTGATGCTGCGCCTGGGGGACGGCGAGTGTATTGAGGCGGTCCATATGCCCCGGGAGGTGCGAAATCCCAGGGTGACGCTCTGCGTCTCCAGTCAGGTTGGGTGCGCCATGGGCTGTGCCTTCTGTGCCACGGGAACGCTGGGGATCCGACGCAACCTCTCGGCCGGGGAGATCGTGGGGCAGGTGCTGGCGGCACTCCGGGAACTCGGCCCCGAGCGGCCCCATGCCATCACCCTGGTCTTCATGGGCATGGGCGAGCCCCTCCACAACCTGGAGCAGGTGCACCGGGCCATCCAGATCCTCAACCACACCCGGGGACTCAATATATCCACCCGACGGATCACGGTTTCCACCTCGGGCTTGGTGCCAGGCATCGAGCGTCTGGCCCACATGGAACCTCGTCCCTGGCTGGCCGTGAGTCTCAACGCCACCACAGACGAAGCCCGCAGCGCGCTCATGCCAGTGAACCGGGCATGGGGCCTGGCCCGTTTGCGGGAGGCCCTGGATGCCTGGTCTCTGGGGGACCGGGAGAGGCTCACCATCGAGTACGTCCTGGTGGCGGGTCAGAACGACACCATGGAGGACGCCGAACGTCTGGCGGAGTGGATGGGTGAGCTCCGCCGGGGCCACAACGTGAACCTCATCCGCTTGAACGAGCACGAGGCCGCTTCCTTCCGGGAGCCGGACGAGGCTCAGGTGAACGCCTTCGTTGCCCGCCTCAAGGCCCTGAACTGCTTCGTTACGGTGCGCAAGAGCCGGGGGCGGGATATCCAGGGAGCCTGCGGCCAGCTGGTGAAAAAAAGTAAGGGACCGTCAAAGCGGATCGAAAATTGCTGACCCTACAGGCAGGAGGCACACGATGTTCAGCCAGGAACTGATCAATGAGGACAATCCCTACGGGATGCTTCCCCAGGAGGATGCCGAGGGGGTTCATCGCCAGCCCCCTGCGGACAAGCCCAGGGAGGATCCCTACCATCCCGATCCCTACGCCTGAGGGGCCCCGATCGTGATCGTTCTCAATCATGTGGGCAAGCAGTACGGGCGTATGCACACCGCTCTGGCGGATGTGAACTTTCATATACAGGCCGGGGAGTTTGTTTTCCTGACCGGTCCCAGTGGTGCCGGCAAGTCTTCGCTGCTTAAGCTCCTTTTCCGGCAGCAGGTGCCCACCAGCGGCGAGATCCGCTTGGCTGGCCATCGTCTGGGGGAAATGCCTGAGAAGGAGATCCCCGTCCTGCGTCGCAAGATGGGGGTGGTATTCCAGGACTTCAAGCTGATCCACTCCATGACGGTCTTCGAGAACGTGGCCTTCGTGCTCCGGATCATGGGCGTCAGTTTTCCCGAACAGAAGAACCGAGCCTTCCGGGCCCTCAAAATGGTCGGCCTCCAGCATAAGCTCTCCAATTTCCCGCTCCAGCTCTCAGGCGGAGAGCAGCAGCGAGTGGCCATTGCCCGGGCCCTGGTGAATGACCCCCTGGTGCTTCTAGCGGATGAGCCGACGGGCAATCTGGACCCGGATCTGGCTCAGGAGATCATGTCCCTCTTCGAGCGGATCAATGGGCAGGGCACGACTGTGCTGGTGGCCACCCACGACCGCAGCCTCATCCAACGCATGAAGAAGCGGGTCCTGGGCCTGGAGCACGGCCATCTGGCCTTCGACACCCCGGCCCCGTCGAGCACACTGGCGGTCTGACCCCTCCGGTCAGGCCTTGGGGGAGGCCACAAGCTCCTGGATGAGGTCCATCAGATCCTGGGGGTTGAAGGGTTTGTGCAGGACCTGGGTGACCCCCATCCGCATCATCCGGGTCAGGACTTCGTCATCACGATGGGCTGTGATGACCACGACATGGGCGTGCCTCAGGGCGGCGTCCTCGTGGCAGGACCGGGCCAGGCTGAGGCCGGGGCAGTTGGGCATCAGGTAATCCGTCAGGATGATGGCGGGAGGGTTGCTCCGGAGGGCTGTCAGGACATCGAAGATACTGGTGGGATCGATCTCCTCGACCTCGTGCCCAAGCTTTCGGACACAGGTCGCCGCCACGGTGCGGGCGAGCCGACTGTCATCCACGATGCACACTCTGGCCACGGGGCCCCCTGTTCCGCTACATCTTAGCCTGTTGTCGAGGTACGGGCACCTTCAGTTGGCCCAGTGACTGACCAAATCCCATACATCATAATCGTAGGCCTCCCCATTCAGGATGATGGCGAAGACCCTGAGCTGGCCATCCATCCTCTGCATGTAGCCGCAGACACTGACCACGTTCTGGAGGTGCCCCGTCTTGCACCGGATCCGGCGGTTCAGGTTGGGGTACTTGGCCCGGAGTGCCCACGGCTCGCCGCCGATGACCTTCAGGGAGTCCACAAACTCGGGTCCGACCTCGAAGTCGTGCCAGGCGGCCCGGAGGACGATGGCCAGGGTTCGGGCGGAAAGGTGATTCTCCTTGCTGAGCCCCGAGCCGTCAGTGATGGCGATCTTGTCGGGCCCCAGCCCGAGCGCGGACTGGTAGAACCCCTGGATCCTGCCGATGCCCCTGGGCCAGGTGCCCTCCCCAAAGCTCTTCACCAGCATCTCAACCATGAAGTTGTTGCTGATCTTGTTGACATCCTGGACCAGGCGGCGAAGAGGAGCCGAAGATGTCCCCGCCAGGCGGCGCAGCTCGCCTGCCGGGACTGGGCCTTCCTCGACGACAAGTCCCGCTTCCCGGAAGATCCGGGTGAAGACCTCCACAGCTCTGGCGTCAGGATCCTGGACCAGACGACCTTCCGCCCGGTTGAAGTTGACAGAGAGAGGCAGGATGGGGGGGGTCGTGCTGGAGGAGGTGTTTTCCCATCCGAAGCCATACATCTGGGAATCGAAGGCGCTCTGATCGCTGCGGATCCGCCCCTTGATGCGCTGAACACCCTGGTTCTTCAGGTCCTGGGCCAGCATCCAGATCCGTTCTGACACCAGGGATGGATCGCCGTGACCTTTGACGATGAGATCCCCCAGGATGACACCCTCCTTGAGGTCTCCGAAAAGCTCCGTCTCCAGCACGGTGTCAGGCTTCCAGGTCTTCAGCATGGCGTACGTGGAGACCACCTTGGTGGTGGAGGCTGGAATGAGGGAGAGCTCCGTCTGGTGCCCTTCCAGGAGCTTGCCGGTGGAGAGGTCCCAGAGCCCTGCACTCACCTGGATATTCCGGGTCTGCATGGCTGCGAGCCACGTCGAGAAATCTGCAGCAGGGAGGGGCAGGGCAAAGAGCAGGGTGGCCAGGAGGCCTTTTTTCAGATGCATGGGATTCCCGGAACAGCTACTTGGTCTGGATTGTGGACAGGGTCTTGAGGAGCTCGGAAGAAACCCCGGGAATGCCGTACAGGTCGTCCGCGCCGGAAAAGATCCAGTCGCTGTACATGGTTTTCCCGTTGTAGGAGCGGAAGCTGTCCTTGGTGCAACGGCTGCGGACCGCTGCGATGGGGAGGCTGGTCTTGTCGCCGGAGGCTCCGGCCTGGACCGCTGTGACAACGTCCCAGTCCCCATTGGTCATGGGATCCTTGTACAGCTTGCGGATGATGCGAGGTTTGACCTTGAGCATGGCTTCCAGGGAGGTGGGGTAGCTTCCCGTGCTCTTGCGATAGGCCTTGATGGCCCGCGCGATGGCTTCACCCCTGAAGACGAGTTCTTCTTCGTTCTCTCGCTGGATTTCAGTGATGACCGAGGGCATGGCCTTGGTCATGAGGATGCCCATCACGGTCATGGCCCCGAGGACCATGGCGAGGATATAGCCCCTCTGACCTTTCCGAGCGGTTTTCGATTCCATCCGGGCCTCCGGCTCCAGCTTAACGCGTCCCGGAGCCCATCAATGCGAGGAACTCCTGGGCCAGGGCCGGATCGAACTGAGTGCCCGCGCTGCGGCGGATCTCCTCCAGTGCCTCGGCTTTGGGAATGGGGCTGCGATAGCCTGAATCCGCAGTCATCACCTCGAAGGCCTCGATCAGGGCGATGATCCGGCTGCCGATGGGGATCTCCTCCCCGACGAGGCCATCTGGGTATCCGGATCCGTCCCAACGCTCATGGTGGTGCCGGATGATGGTGGGGACGTCGAATGGGAACTGGAAGTCTTTGAGGAAGGTGGCGGCCAGAACTGGGTGGGCCCGGACTCGCTCCAATTCCTCGGGGCTCAGCTTCCCCAGGGTCTGGAGTTCGGGGTCCAGGAGGAGGGAGCCCACGTCGTGGAGGATGGCGGAGATGCTGACGGCCTCGACAGAGGCGCTCGGGAGTCCGAGTCGAAGCGCGAGGTTGCGGGCCAGTCTGGCGGTGTTGAGACTGTGGTTCCGCAACCCCTCGGCGGAGCCCAGGATCCTTTGGCTCACGGAGAGGAAGGCCCGGTGGTAGCGTTCGTGAAGGCGCGACTCCTGGAGGTGGCAGCCCACAATTCGGGCGATGTGCCGGATGAATGCCAGTTCGGTCTCATTGAAGGGCTGCTCCTGGAGGCGGAGCAGAAGCAGGAGGTCGCGACCCCCACCCTCCTCCTCCAGCACCACTGGCAGACAGATCTTGAAGGACCCGTCCAGGGGTTCCAGGGAAGGGGTTTCCACCCGGGCGAGGATGCGGAGAGAACCCGCGGTGTCGTCGGGAGTCTGCCCGGCGACAGTGGCATGGATCTCCCGCTTGAGTCCGGGGGATAGGGGGCGGTGGCTGAAGACCAGAATGGGGCGAATCTCAGCTGGCTCCTCCATCCAGAGAGCCACTGCGTGGATGGGGAGCGCCTGGAAGAGGAGTTCCGCCACTTCCCAGAAGAAGATCCGCTGCTCTGGCAGGAAGGTGCCCGCCAGAATCCTGCGAGGGGTTTCCTGGCTGAGGATCGGGGAGGGTGCCAGGGGGGAAACCATCGCTTCGCTGTGGGGAGCCGCAACGGGAAGGGGGGCCTGGGTTTCAGGGATGGTCTGCTTCTGGGGGGTATCCCCAAGGGCATCCGCAAGTTCCTGGCAGATGGCCAGGGTGAGCGGGACATCCCGTTCTTGCGAAAAGGGGATTCCTTGGTTGCGGTCCCGCTGGAGGAGCAGCCCGATCCGGGCCCCGCGCTCATAGATGGAGGCCACCAGGAACCTAGCGTTTAACGAGGCTTCCCGGAAGGGCGTCAGTTCCGGGAAGGGGGTCGGATCATTCGCGATGAAGGGACCCCGCTCCCGCTGGGCCCAGACAAGGATTGGGTCCTCGGGGGGCAGGGCGGAGGGGGGGGCGAAATGCCTGGGCCACCCATAGTGGGCGGCCAGCCGAAAAGTCTGATCCTCGGGGCAGAGAAGGTAGAGGGCCCCCTTGGTGCTCCCGATCTCCTCGAAGCAGCGATAGAGGATCTGGGAGGATCGGTGGAGCAGGGGATCGTGAGGATTCGACTGCTGGAATAGGGGCATCGCGGTGTCTCGGCAAAGGGAGGGTGGGTGAATCCTAAGTCATGAATCGGTGGCTGTCACCTCCTCATGCGCGAAGGCCCCGTCTGGAACGGGGCCCTCGTCTTGAGACCGGCAAGATGCCTAAAGCTTGTTGACGTTGGCAGCCTGGGGACCCTTGGGGCCCTGGACGATCTCGAAGCTCACCCGAGCCTTCTCCTCCAGCGTGCGGAAACCCCGGGTCTGGATGGCGGAGTGGTGGACGAAGATATCGGGGCCGCCCTCGTCCGGGGTGATGAACCCGTAACCCTTCTCAGCGTTGAACCATTTGACGGTGCCTTGGGACATGATGCTTTCTATCCTTGGGGTCGAGCCCCGGTTCCTGGGGTTGATCTCGCATGGTCCTTTCCAGGACAAGAACCCATGGGGAGCGTGGCTCCGTTTCGCCAAGCGGCTCCAAGGAACCGCCTGTCCCGAACCTGGGAAGGCTTTATGCCAGTAACGGGAAGAGTTGCGCACAGCGTATCTGTGCTTTGGGGTGTACTCAACGAGAATTTTTCGGGTGATCAGGCCTTGATGACATTGGTGGCCTGAAGGCCCTTGGGACCCTGGGCCACATCGAAAGCCACCCTCTGGTTCTCCTGAAGGGTGCGGAATCCGCGTTCCTGTATGGCGGTGTGGTGGACGAAAAGGTCCGTGCCGCCTTCATCGGGGGTGATGAAGCCGAACCCCTTTTCGGCGTTGAACCACTTGACGATGCCCTGAGCCATGGCTACTTCCTAGTGCGATTGGCCTGGAAGGAATGGTTACGCTGATAGCCTCCTCCAGGCGCGGAAGCCTCAGTTCTTGGATGTTTGGATGATTCTCGCCTAAGTCTTTACCCGGAAAATCAGTAAAGGCCAATAGGAAAAGCTAGTTCAGGCTCCAGAAAGTCTCCTGGTTGACCTGGCCCGGTAGCAGGGAGAGGTCCCTGGACTTGGCCAGGTGCGTCAGGAAGGCGGCAAAAGGGACATCCAGGGCCGAAATGGCTTCCTGTTCCTCGGGTGTCCACTCCCCCAGGACGAATTCGTGGAGGGGGCGGAGGAAGGGGCCGATGCCCAGGCGGAGGCGCGGCACCTCCTCGGTTCCGAGGTGTTCCATGATCGAGCCCAGTCCGTTGTGGCCGTTGGCCCGGCCCTTCATCCTGAAACGCCCCGCCCCCAGGGGCAGGTCCTTGTCGTCGAAGAGGACAACCATGCGGCCTGGGTCGAGACCGGCCTCCTTGGCCTCGCCGCAGACCTGGCCAGAAAGGTTCATGTAGGTGGCCGGCACCAGGGCCTGGAGGCTCGGCTCCAGGCCATAGAGGGTGCCGGTCTTGAATAGGTGGAGGGGTTCTGCGTGCAAGCCCCGGGCGGCCATCCAGCGCTGGAGCAGGAGGCGGCCCAGGTTGTGGCGGGTATTGGCATACTCCGGGCCGGGGTTCCCCAGCGGGATCAGGATCCAGGGCAGGCTCAAGCCTCTAGTCCTCGCGGACGGGGCCCAGGCTCAGGCCGCGGAGGTGTTCGGGCACCGGGCTGGAAGTGCTGGTGGAAGGGGGAGCAGCTTGCCTGGGGGCGGCCTGGCGAGGGGCATTCCCCGCGCCGCGAAGGAGGGCGTCCATCTGCTCCCCTGTGGCGAAGGGCTCCAGTCGCTCCAGCTGTTCCCGGGTGGGGAAAGCGGCGTAGCGCGTCCGGCGGGGGCCCCAGATGTCCACGGTCTCGCCCCGGACCTCCGGGATCCTGGGGAGGGTCTGGCGGAAGTAGATGCCCAGGGGGCGCCCCTGGGCATCGATGAAGCCCACAAGGTCCGTGTCCGGGAGTAGGCAGGGGGTCCCTTCCTTCCAGATGGCCATGAGCAGGGAGCGCCCCTGCTGGGTCCGAAGGGAAAGGAGTCCGGCAGGCTGCCCCAGGGCTGGGGGCAGGTCCAGATCCTGGGCCTGGCAGGCCGCCAGGAGATCGCTCTGGCGAAGCTCCCGCTGGGGTTGGGCGATGGGATGGGGATCCTGCAGGGTGGCCGGGAGGATTGTCTGGCCCACGTGCTGGTAGATCGTGGCGGAAATCCGATCGCCTGCGCTGCCGATGGCGGGCCCGATGGCCTCCACCAGTTTGGGCAGGAGCACCTGAGGGGCCACAAGCAGGCAGGTGCTGGAAGGGATAGCCAGGAAGGTGTTCTGCCCCGGGAAGAGCTCCGCCCAGAGCTCGGGAAGCAGGATGCGTGAGGCATCCATGCCGTCCCCGAAGGTGCTCTGGTAGATGCCGCTGGGCAGGCGTCGGACGGGTTTCCCGTGGCTGAGTTCCTGGAGGCGGGTCAGGGCACGGTCTTCCAGATCCTCTTCCGTGACGCCCCAGAGCACAAGCCAGGGACGGGGCACCAGTCTGCCGCAGGCCAGAATTCGCTGGCAAAGACCTTCGAAGAGGGGCTTGAAGAGGAATCCCTCCCGTTCCGCCTGCCAATGGGGCACGACCTGGGGCAGGAGGTCGAACTGGGCGTCCAGCCAGAGGGGAGGCATCTCCTGACCCTTGCTCCTCAACTCGGCGATCGCTTCGGCCCAGTGGCGCCGCTCCTCGGCGTCCAGGTGCTCGAAGTCGCCTTTGACGTCATCGAGCCCTGGCAGATCCAGGGAAATCCCCAATTCCGCAAAGAGTTCCTCCATGGAGGGCAGTGGGGCGCGCTGCGCCCGGGAGAAGAATCGAGAAAGAAATGCCATGATCTGTTTTCCTAGTGGACCCTCCATTTTGCCCGATCCGGGGGTATCTCACATGGAGTAATCTTGGAAGATGGTAGTGGACACCCTCAACAGACCCCTCCGATCGTTGCGCTTGTCCGTCACGGATCGATGCAACTTCCACTGCACGTACTGCAATCCCCGGACCGGGCGGGAGATCTCCTTCATTCCCCACTCCCAGATCCTCGCCTATGAGGAGATGGAGCGTCTGGTCCGCATCTTTGTCTCCCTGGGCGTCAAGAAGGTCCGGCTCACGGGCGGGGAGCCCCTGATCCGGCGGGATCTCATCGCCCTGGTCTCCCAGTTGCGGCGTATCCAGGGCTTGCGGGAGATCGCCCTCACGACCAACGGTTCCATGCTGGAAGAGCAGGCCCTTCTGCTGCGGGAAGCTGGGCTGAATCGCCTCACGGTGAGCCTGGATTCCATGGACCCGGAACGATTCCACCGCTTCGTGGACTCCGACGTACCCCTCGAAAAGGTGCTCAGAGGCATCGCCGTGGCTCAGAAGGTCGGCTTCTACCCCATCAAGCTCAACTGTGTCATGCAGCGGGGGGTTAATGAAGACGACATCATCCCCCTGGCGGAGTACGCCCGTCGCGAGGGCCATGTCCTGCGCTTCATCGAGTTCATGGACGCCGGCAGCGGCAATGACTGGAAGCTCGACCGCGTGGTGCCCTCCTCGGAGGTGGCCAAGCGGATCCACGAGGTCTGGCCCCTGGAGGCGATCCCGGCTCCCGGGAATGCGGTGGCTCAGGATTGGCGCTACCTCGATGGCGAGGGCGAGGTTGGGTTCATCGCTTCCGTCACCCAACCCTTCTGTCAGGGATGCGACCGTGCACGGATTTCGGCGGAAGGCCGTCTCTACACCTGCCTCTTTGCAGCCTCCGGCATGAGCTTGCGCGATCCCATGCGGGCCGGGGCAAGTGATGAGGAACTGGCGCAGCTGATCACCCAGCGATGGAACATCCGGGATGACCGCTATTCCGAGCGGCGCAGCGAACTGACGGAGCGCCTGCCCCGGGTGGAGATGCACCACATCGGGGGCTAGCTACAGCACTTTCAGTGCTTCCTGTAGGCAGGCTTCCCAGACTTCGTCCGGGGTCTCCTCCAGGTAGAACTCCACGGCATTCCCCGCCGGGTGGGCCTCGGGGTGAGCGCTCCAGGCGAGGAACAGGGCATCCAGGCCCGTGGCGTCCAGCTTGCTGTCCCGATGCTTGTGGGACTTGCGGCCCCGATCGGTGTCCGGTCCACGCAACACCAAGCCTTCCCGCTGGGAGGCGTGGAAGGTGAAGGCGTGGCTCCAGACCTTGCCGATGAGCTGGTTGAAGTGGAGGTAGGCCCCGTGGTTGGAGTAGGTGGAGTCCAGGGCCCGCTGAGGGCCCTGCCAGGCGGTGCCCCAGCGCTCGAGAAGGGCTTCAGCCCGCTGCTTGTTACTGGCATGGCGGACGACGGAACTTGCGGCGAGGATGAAATCGGAAAGGACTTCCAAGAGGGCTCCTAGTGGAAAAGCACAGCCTTTCAAATTACCTGGAGCAGGATACTCCGGAAAGCGGGAAGATTGTTCCGTACAACCTTTCCTCTTCCACCCCTGGGAATCCTCTGGTATCTATTTGAGGCTCTCACTCCAGGTCCGAGGTCGCCCATGATCAAGATCGATATTGCATCTGCCCTGATGCAGACCCTCCCCATCTCCAAGGCCACGGCGCTGCAGGTGGTCGATCTGCTTACGGATCATATGAAGAATGCGTTGCTGGATGGGCATCGGATCGAGATTCGCGGATTCGGCGTCTTCGAGCCGCGCCCCCGCAAGCGGGGCATGGGCCGGAACATCAAGACCGGCGACTCCGTGGCCATCCCCAAGGGGCGCTCCATCCGCTTCAAGCCCGGCAAGGACCTCCGGGCCATCGAGATCGGCTAGTCGCGATTGTCCCTTGAGCAGCGCCAGCCCAGCCAGGCGCAGCAGAGCAGGATACCCAGCCAGGCCAGCGCGGTGAGTGTCCGCGCGTAGGTGATGTCCTTGTCCAGCACACCCCACTGGCCCAGGAGGGTGGCCCAGTCGTGTTCGCCTCCTCCCACCAGAGGCAGGAGCTGGGCCCGGGCGTCCGCCATGTAGCGGGCGATATTGAAGCCGTTCTGGAAGAACCAGACTCCCGCCAGGGCCGTGGCCACCGCCTGCCGCTTGTACCAGGCCGAGGCTGCCACCATCAGCGGCACCAGGAGCTGCATGAAGGTGCCTCCCAGGAACCCGATGGTTTCTCCGAAGACTCCAAAGATGGGGTGTCCCGCTTCGTGGAAGACCAGGTTCAGGTTGTCCACCAGGAAGATCCATCCCTCCCGGCTCGCCAGGTAGACCAGCAGCAGCAGCGCCACCGCCCCCAGGGCGCTCCCCAGCTTCAGGGGCGTGACTCTGCTCCACGGCGTCTCATGGATGTCCCGGAACCATTGGATGAGCTCGGCGAGCACGGGTCAATCCCCGACCGGGAACAGCGCGGCGATGGTGTCCCGGTAGACCTCGTTCACGACCCGGCGCCTCACCTTGAGGGAAGGCGTCAGCAGGCCATTCTCGGCGGTCATCTCCCGGTCGAGCAGGGCGATCTTCCGGACCTTCTCATAATTGGGCAGGTGGGCGTTCACACGGTTCACCCGGGTCATGATCTTGGTGTGCACCTTGGGATGGGCAACCATTTCAGCATCGTCCGCGAACGCCAGGTGCTTGCGCTGGCACCATTCCCGCAGGGCAGGCAGGTGTGGCACGATGATGGCCGCAAGGTAGTTCTTGTGGTCTCCGACCAGGACGGCCTGTTCGATGTAATCGTCGGCCCGGAGGGCGTTCTCTATGGGTTGGGGAGCCACATTCTTGCCAGCGTTGGTGACGATGATCTCCTTTTTGCGGTCCGTGATCTTGACCCGGCCAAGGCGGTCGAACTCACCTACGTCCCCGGTGAGGAAGTAGCCATCACTATCGAAAACGTCGCGCGTGGCCTCTTCGTCCCGCCAGTAGCCCTGCATGACGTTGGGGCCGGCGCAGAGGATCTCGCCATCCGGAGCCAGCTTGAGGAAGGGGCGATCCTTGTACTGGCGCAGGATGGGGTTCCCAACGTAGCCTGGGCGCACCTTCCCCAGGCGATTGAGGGTCAGGATGGGGCTGGTCTCCGTCAGGCCATATCCCTCATAGATGGGCACGCCCATGGCCCAGAAGAATTCCATGATCCGAGGGTTCAGAGCGGATCCGCCGGTGACACAGAAACGCAGACGACCGCCGGTCTTTTCCCGGATCTTGGAGAGCAGGATGCGGTCCGCCAGTTCCAGCTGGAGTCGCAGCAGCCCCCGGGGCTGGCGGTTCAGGTAGAGGTGGCGTACGGCCCGATGGCAGGTACTGGAGGCCCACCCGAAGGCCATGCGCTTCAGCAGGCCTCCAGAGGTGGCCATGTCCCGGACCCTGGCATAGATCTTCTCGAAGATCCTGGGGACGGCCATCAGGACGACCGGCTGGACCTCCAGGAGGTTGGCGGGCAGGGAGATCAGGCTTTCCGCGTAGTAGATGGCGATGCCCAGGTAGAACATCGTGTAGTGGCCGCCCGTGCGCTCGAAGACATGGGAGATGGGGAGGACACTGAGGCACCGATCACCGCGCTCAGGCCTCAGGGCTGCCACAGCCACCTCCACCGTGTCCAGGATGTTGCTCATCAGGTTGCCGTGGCTGAGCATGGCCCCTTTGGGATCACCGGTGGTGCCAGAGGTATAGATGAGGGTCAGCAGATCTTCCGGGGTTCTCTCCTTGGCCCATGCTCTGACCTCCGGGCGCCTGGCTTCGAGTTCTGCCCCTTCGGTCTGGAGCTGGTCCCAGGTTACGAAGGCCTTGGGGGCCTCCAGGGGCACCGCCGCATCCAGTACCAGGACGGTTTCCAGTTCTGGCAGCCTGTCCCAGGTGGCCTTGACCTTGGCCAGCTGGGCGTTCGTGGACAAGAGGAGCCAGCGGGCCCCGCTGTGCTGGATGATGTAGGCAGACTGGTCCGGGGTGAGCGTGTGGTAGATGGGAACGCTCACGAGTCCGAGGATGGCGCAGGTGAAATCGGCAATGGCCCATTCCGGCCGATTTTCCGCCAGGAAGGCCACCCGGTCGCCGACTCTCATCCCCCGGGCATGGAGGGCCAGGGCGAGGCGCTCCACCCGTGCCTGGAGCTCCCGGTGAGAGATGGGGACATAGGCCTTGCCGATCTTGGAGGCAAGTGCATCCGGCAGATCGAAACGCAAGGTCTCGTAAAACATCTCAGCAATGGTCTGAACCAAGACTGCTCCATGGGGCGTGGCTTCTGGCATCTTAGCAGGAGGCTGGTGCGGGGGCCCGAAGGGTGCCGGGTCAGGCGTGGGCGCGGTGATTGCGCACGATCCAGGCCACCACCTCCTCCAGGCTCATGTTGCTGGAGTCCAGTTCGGTGGCGTCCGGCGCCTTCCTTAGTGGGGCGATGGCCCGGGTGGTGTCCTGGTGGTCCCGCCGCTCCAGGTCCTGGGCCACCTCCTCAAGGGGGGTCGCATTCCCCTTGTTCCGAAGCTCCAGGAAACGGCGTCGGGCTCGGGCATCCACGCTGGCGGTGAGGAAGATCTTGCAGCAGGCATTCGGGAAGACCACAGTGCCGATATCCCGCCCGTCCACGACCCAGCTGCCCCGCGAACCGATGGCCCGCTGCTGCTCCAGGAGCATCTGGCGGACTCGGGCGTCAGCGCTCACGGAGGAGACCATGCGGGTGATGTCCGGTCTGCGGATGGCTTCGCTGACATCCTCTCCATCCAGGAACTCCCGGGTGCCCCGCTGCTCGATGCGGAGTCCGTCCAGGAGGAGCTGGAGCCTGGATCCATCCTCGAGGGTGATTCCGGCACGGTGAAGGGCCAGGGCTGTGGCCCGGAACATGGCTCCGGTATCCAGGTAGTTCCAGCCCAATTCCAGGGCCACCCGCTTGGCGGTGGTGGATTTCCCGACTCCGGAAGGGCCATCCAGGGCAATCAGGGGCAGATGGTTCACGCGGTCACACACATAGCTTGGCTCATGGCCCTATTGTAAACGGACGGAGGCCAAATGGGCTCCGTCCGTCTCAGTGCCGCTTGCGGGCTACTAGGGTTTCTTGGCGGGTTCAGGGGCTGCGGGAGCAGCTGCCGCTTCCAGTTTGGCGGCTTCAGCCTTGGGCTTGGGAGGGACGCGCCTGCGGAGGTATTCAGCAAAGAAGACGGTCATGGTGTCGCCGTGGGATGCAAGAAACTCGAATCCGTGAGCCTTGCCAGCCACACCCTTTGCGTAGACCCCTGGCAGTCCTGCCAGGGCCTTGCTGTTCTGCCATGCGTCAGCGTCCTCTTCCGAGGCGAAGGTGAAGACCGCGCTCCGGGCATGGTTCACTGCGCCCTTGAGCCTCGCCTCGGTGTCTCCGCCGAATGCTGCGTTTCCGGCGGGGCTGAGGGCCAGGACGGCAATGGGGTGGACCTTGGGGGCGGCCAGGAGGGCGGAGAGGGCGCCGACGCTTGAGCCGGCCAAGCCGAGGCGACGACCGTCGATGCCTGGCTGCCTGCGGAGCCAGGCGGCCACCAGCTCAAGGTCATGGGGGATCTGATCAAAGCCCACCCGTTTGGCGGAGTCTTTGAAATCTTCACCAACCGTCAAGCTTGCGCCATTGTGGTCCGTGCTCTGGCCATGACCCCTGAGGTCCAGGGCCAGGGTGGCGATGCCATGCTTCTGGAGCTGCTCGGCCAAGGGTGCCCATCCGGCCCGATCGGACTGGAACTGGTGGGCCAGGATTACGGCCGCGTGGCGGCCGTGGCCGGCCGGCACGGTCAGGGTGCCCTTGAGAGTGAAACCATCCGGGGTCTTGAGGCTGAGCTCCCGGACGCTCGGATGGGCGGCCGTGAGAAGGGATGGAAGGGCGAGAAGGACAAGGCTGCGGCGCACGGTAACTCCTTTCGGAAGTTGGACTGTCAAGCCGGTGAGGGGGATTTTCAGCGCTTCTTTTTCTTTCTGTTCTTTTCCGACCCGAAGACCTTGGCCAGGAACCCTTCAGGTTGTTCGGGAGCCTGTCCATTGGAGATCATCGTTTCCAGCAATTCTTTCACAAGCTGTTCCTGCTGGGGGGTCAGTTTCTGGGGAACCGCCACCCTCAGGTGCAAGTATAGGTCGCCGCGGCCTGCGCCCCTCAATCGGGGCACACCGGCGTTGGGAATCTTCACCACCTTGTCGCCTGGCGTCCCAGGGGCGATCTTCAGGGTGTCCTGACCGTAGAGGGTCTCGATGGGGAGGTTGCCACCCAGGGTGAGGATCGGCCAGGGCACCTCGAAGGTCCGGTGGAGGTCGAATCCGTCCCTTTCGTAGAGCGGATCCCCGGCCACGTCGAATACGACGTAGAGATCCCCCCGGCCGCCCCCGTTCCGGCCGGACTCGCCCTCGCCATTGAGGCGGAGCCGCTGGCCCCGGTCGATGCCAGCGGGGATCTTGAACTTGATCTTGCTGCGGCGGTGGATGCGCCCCTCGCCCCGGCAGTTCGTGCATGGACTGGGGATGATCTGCCCCCGGCCTTCACAGCGGGGGCAGGTGACATACATCTGGATGAAGCCCTGACGCACGGCCACCTGGCCGTTGCCCCGGCACTGGGGGCAGGCCTGGGGACGGGTGCCGCTCTCGCAGCCACTTCCGCCGCAGGAGTCGCAGGCCTCCATGCGGGGGATTTCGATCTCCTTGGCTTCCACGCCGAAGACAGCCTCCTTGAAATCCACCCGGAGGGTGTATTGGAGGTCGGAGCCCTGTTCTGCTCCCCCGGCGCGACGCCGCTGTCCGGAGCCGAAGATGTCTCCGAAGATGCCCCCTCCGCCGAAGAAGCTGCCGAAGATGTCCTGGAAGTCCGCGAACTGGTTGGGGTCGAACTGAAAGCCGCCGCCCCCCCCGGCTCCGCCCACTCCGGCATGGCCGAACTGGTCGTAGTTCCGACGCTTGTCGGCGTCCGACAGGACGGCATAGGCCTCGGCGGCCTCCTTGAACTTCTCTTCCGCTTCCTTGTTCCCGGGGTTTTGGTCCGGGTGGAATTGCATCGCAAGCTTGCGGTAGGCCTTTTTGATCTCGTCCACGGACGCGTCCTTGGACACGCCCAGGATCTCGTAGTAGTCCCGTTTCGTCATGGAATCAGATTAGCAGACCCGCGAAGGCGGTTTCAGAGCTTCAATCCAGTGGGACCACCCATGGCGTCGCCCCCGTCGAGGCTGCTCATCATGGCCTCGCTGGCTGCAAGGACTGCGTTCGTGAGGAGCTTCTGGACTTCCAGCAGCTGGCTCTCGCAGTTCTTGACGGCCTCGATGTCCTTGGTGGCTACGGCCTGACGGGCGGCATTCAGGGTGTCCCGGACTGTGTTCTGGTCAGGTTCCGGCAGGAACTTTCCGCATTCCGTGAAGCTCTTGTCGCAGGAGAAGAGCAGACCCTCGGCGCTGGCGATGTACTTCAGTTCGTCCTTGCGCTGGGCATCAGCCTCGGCGTTGGTCTGGGCCTCCCGGATCATGCGCTGGATTTCCAGTTCCGAGAGCCCGGAACTGGGGCGGATGCTCATGCTCTGCTCCAGGTTAGTCATGAGATCCTTGGCGCTCACCTTCACGATGCCGTTGGAATCGATATCGAAGCAGACCTCGATCTGGGGGACCCCCTTGGGCAGGGGAGGGAGATTGACGAGGTCGAAGCGCCCGAGGCTCTTGTTGGCCTCAGAAAGCTCGCGCTCACCCTGGAGTACATGGACCTCCACCCGACTCTGATTGTCCACGACGGTGGTGAAGACCCGGCTATCCCGGGTGGGAATGGTGGTGTTGCGCTGGATGATTTTGACGAAGCCGCCGCCCTGGGTCTCGATGCCGAGGGAGAGGGGTGTCACATCCAGGAGCACTAGGTCCTTGACCTCGCCGGTGAGCACAGCGCCCTGGATACAGGCCCCCATGGCCACCACTTCGTCGGGATTGAGGTCCCGGTTGGGCTCCTTCTTGAAGTAGCTCTTCAGCACCTGCTGGACCAGGGGCATGCGCGTCTGGCCGCCCACCAGGAGCACGGAGTCGATCTGATCGGGGGGGAGCTTGGCCTCCTTCAGGGCGTCCTGGATCGGAAGGATCATGCGATCCACGAGGGAGCGGACCATGGCCTCCAGTTCCTCCCGGGTCAGGGAGGCTTCCAGGTGCAGGGGGCCCGCCGCACCCTGGGCGATGAAGGGGAGGCGGAGGTCTACCTTGTCGAGGGTGGATAACTCGCACTTGGCCTTTTCGCTGGCCTCCTTGAGGCGCTGGAGGGCCATGCGGTCCTTGGAGAGGTCCACGCCGGTCTGCTCCAGGAAACGCTCCACCAGCCACTGGAGGATCACCAGATCGAAGTCCTCGCCCCCCAGGAAGGTATCTCCGCAAGTGGCCAGCACTTCGAAGACACCATCGTTCATCTCCATGAGCGTGAAGTCGAAGGTGCCGCCGCCGAAGTCGCAGATGGCCAGGACCTCGCGCTTTCCCTTCTTGTCCAGGCCATAGGCCAGGGCCGCTGCCGTGGGCTCGTTGATGATCCGAACGACATTGAGGCCCGCGATGCGGCCTGCGTCTTTGGTGGCCTGACGCTGGGCGTCATCGAAGTAGGCTGGGACCGTGATGACGGCATCGACGATCTCTTCGTGAAGGAAGGCCTCGGCGGATTGCTTCAGGGCTCGCAGGACAATGGCGGAGATCTCGGGGGGGGCGTAGTCCCGGTCCCCCACCGCCAGCCAGGCATCTCCGTTGGGAGCCTTGGCCACCGGAAAGGGCAGGCGGCTGATGGCCTCCTGGACCCTGGGAGCACTGAATTTCTGGCCGATGAGGCGCTTGACCGCAAAGAGCGTCCGCTGGGGGTTGGTGACGGCTTGTCGCTTGGCGATGTGTCCTACCAGGACATCGCCCTTGTCGGTGAAGGCTACGACCGAAGGGGTGGTGCGACTGCCCTCACGGTTGGGGATGACCCGTCGCTCGCCGCCCTCCATGATGCAGGCACAGCTGTTGGTGGTTCCAAGATCTATCCCGAGCAGCTTACCGGGCATGGGCGGACTCCGGAGGAAAAGGGCTAGCTGTTGCTTTCCGGGTCCTCGTGGTGGGAGGGCTCGGCATGGTTGACGACGACCCGGGCAGGCCTGAGGAGGCTATTGCGCAGGAGGAAACCGTTCTCGAAGACGGCGGCGATGGAGCCATCCGGCAGAGAGGGGTCGCAGGTGGTGGTCAGGGCCTCGGTGTTCTGGGCGTCGAAAGGGTCTCCGGGCTTCAGGTCCACCTTCTCCACCCCCAGGCGCCTGAGTGAATCAATAAACTGTTTATTTATTAGAGAGACCCCTGCGTGGAAGTCCCCGATGGACTGGTACTGGGAACTCAGGCAACGCTCGAAGCTGTCCAGGACAGGGAGGACCTCCAGGAGGAGCTTCTTTTCCGCCAGATCCACGGCCATCTGGATGTCCCTGGACGCGCGGTTGCGGAAGTTGGCGAAATCCGCCAGAAGCCGGTGATGCTTGTCCGTCATTTCGGTCCCGTGCTTCTCGAGTTCCTGGATGCGGGCCTGGGCTTCCCCCAGGCTGCGCTCGAATTCCTTGGCCAGGAGGGAATCTGGACAGTTCGAGACTTCCTCCTCCATGACTTCTGGGGACTTGTCGGCGATCTCGTCAGCCAGGGCCTGGAGATCGTCCACCTCTTCCAGGCCGTCTAGGGTCAGGTCCACGGTCATATCGCCGTCCTGGGGACGGGGATCCTCGGGCTGGTTATCGCTGGGATTGGGATTGATCTGCGTCATGGGGAGATTCTAGGGGGGTCAACCCCTAATGGGAAGGGAGCCCGGAAGGAAGTTGGGCAAGCTTATGGTCTGAAGGTCTGCAGAGAGTCTACATTCAGAGCGATTAGAGCGATCGGTGAATTCGCTGATCGATTTCTTCGGAGATCCAGGTCAGACCCCCGAGCATCCGGGTGTAGTCCATGCGCAGAGGCCCCACCAGGGCCAGAGCGATCCGGTCGTTCTGCGGGAGCGACACCGTACGCATGGCCGTGGCCAGGGGGATGGAGGGGAAGTACGGATTCTCGGAGCCCAGGAGGAGTTGCACCTCATGGGTTGCGGATTGGGCAAAGGCATTGAGAAGCTGGGCCAGGCGGCGGTGCCCCTCGAAGGCCTCCACCAAGTGGCGGAAACGACCGGGATCCCCGAACTCCGGGGTCTTGCCCAGGGACCCCAGGCCGGTCACGACCACGGATGGCTCCCCGGCCGGTTCTCCGAGGTGTTCAGCCAGGTTGGCGAGGCGGGCCCAGAGCCCTCTTGCCTCGTTGGCCTGGCCCTGGAGGTCCGAAAGCAGCTTCTGGCGGAGCTCGTTCAGGGTGAGTCCCTTGAAATGGGCGGTGGCGAAATTGCCAAGCTCGGTCAGGGAACTGGCGTCGAAGCCCCAGGTGTTCTCAACAATTTGGTGTTCCACGTTGCCGGAGGTGCCGATCCAGATGGCCACGATGCGTCGGAGGTCGATGGGGACGAATTCGAGGCGCACCAGCTGGCTGGCGGCCATGCGGACCGGCAGGGCTATGCAGATCCCCCCCATGACCTCTGAAATGATGCGGCTGGCGTGGCGGAGCCATACTTCGGGGTCCCGGTCCAGGCCTTCCAGAGCCACGGAAAGCTTGGCGGTCATGTCCGGCCCGGGAGGCTGGGGGCGCACCCAGCGGTTGACGTAGTAGCGGTAGGCCTTCTCGGTGGGCACGCGCCCCGCGCTGGTGTGGGGCTGGGAAACCAGCTCATCCTCCTCCAGGTCTGCCAGGACATTCCGGATGGTGGCCGGGGAAAGGGATTCGGAGAAGCGCTTGGCCAGCAGGCGGGATCCCACGGGTTCACCCTCCACCAGATAGGCCTCGATGAGGGTCCGGAGAAGAGATTCACTGCGGGTTGGAGTGTTTGGATTCACCTGGGGCACCAGTAGGCCTTCCCTTAAAACTATACTTTCACTCCGTACCACCTGTCAGGAGGACCTGTGAACCTTTCTCACCCCGCCGAAGATATGGAAGTGATCCTCCAGGAGATCTGCGAGAGTTGTCGAAGGCTCTATGCCCGCAATCTCCTGGCAGGGGGGGACGGGAATGTGAGCTGGCGCTTCCCGGATGGGCGGATCGCCATGACTCCCTCCGGTGTGAGCAAGCGGGGGCTCCGGCCCGGGGACTTGGCCTGGCTGTCCCTGGAGGGAGAGGTGCTCCTGGGTTCCCCGAGCAGCGAGCGGCTGATGCACCTGGCAGTGTACCGGGCCTGTCCCGAGGCCCGTTGTGTGGTCCACGCCCACCCGCCCACCACCATCGCCTGGACCCTCGCCCGGCCGGAGTGGGACGAACTGCCCTCAGGTGCTATGCCAGAGGTGATCCTGGCTGCGGGTCGCATCCCCGTGGTCCCCTATGCCCGGCCAGGCACCCCGGCCCTGGGGGAAAGCCTGATCCCCCATCTCCCTGCCCACCGCCTGCTGGCGTTGGCCCGCCATGGGGGACTCGCCTGGGGGGAAAGCCTGGAGGAGGCCTGCAACGGGATGGAGCGGCTGGAGCATATCTGCCAGATCCTGAAGACGGCCCAGGACCTGGGGGGCTTCACGGAGCTTCCGCCGGAAGAACGGGAGGTCCTGAGGGTCCGTCGGGCGGCCATGGGTCCAAGGCTTCTTTAGGCCGCCAAGGGGTTCCTGTTTCGGTGGAAGAGGCCGGAGGTCCTGGCCGTTCCTTCCTCCCGGATCAGACACCAGCAGCCAGAGCCCAGGGCGGCGGGGGCGTGGCTGGTCCCGTTCCGGTGGTGGGCCCACCGCCCCCGGGTGAAGAGCTCGTCCCCATCCTCCAGATGTCCTTCCAGCACGAGGATGCTCTCGGATCCGAGGTGGGTGTGGAGGGGTTGCTGATAGCCGGGCAGAGCCTGCAGCAGGGTCAGTCTGACCCCGCGGTCCTCACATAGGAGCACCGAGCGCGAGGTGGGGTGGGTGCGCCAGGGCCACTGGGAGGGGGGTGGCAGGAGGGCGAGCACTTCCTGCGGCAGATAGGGGGCCTCGGAAGGCATGTGCCCCTGGGCGAGGCTCTCCCGGGCTTGGGAAAGAAATCGGAAGGGGGCGTCCTCCTGCCCGGCCAGATCGACCGGGGGAGGGTCCACGGCCAAGGCTTTGGCGGAGCGAGGGCGGCCCAGGTCTGCCAGGGCCCTGGCCAGAGCGGCCCTGGCCTCCAGCGGCACTGAGGGAAAGGATTCCGTAAGGGCCTCCCGACAGACCCGGGGGGTGACGTTCAAGGTTGATCGGAGGACGGCGCACCCGTGGCAGAGGGAGAGGTGAAGCCTCACACGCAGCCGCAAAGAGGCGGGCAACCTCTCCTCCGAGTAATCGGAGAGGAGTTCGGCAACCTCCTGGCAACTCAGCATCAGGCTCATGAACGCTCCCCGGTCATGAAATCTTCCAGGACACCACGCAGTCCCAATCGAGCGCGATGAAGCCTCTGCCTGACCAAGCCCCGGCTGATACCTAGCATCTGGGCCACCTCTTCCGTATCCATACCTTCCAGATCCCTCAGGATGAAAACCGACCTCTGCTCATCTGAAAGCTTCTCCAGGCCTTCACGAATCTTCTCCCTCACCTGCTCCTGCTCCACCAGGTCCAGGGCCACTGCTTCCTGACTCCAGTCGCGCAGGCTGTCTGTATTCATCAGATGCCCGTCGGGGGCAAAGCGTGGCAGGAAATCCTCGATTTTGTCCTCCCGCTTGCGGAGCTTGGAGCGGCGCATCATCAGGGCCTCGTTGATGCAGACCCGATAGGCCCAGGTGCTGAACTTGCTCATGCCCTGGAATCGGTAAAGTTCGGTATGGATGCTCAGGAGGGCTTCCTGGAGGGCGTCCTGGGCGTCCTGGGGATCCTGGAGAATTCGATGGATACCGGCATAGAAGAGCCCCAAGTACGGCTCCACCAGGGAGCCGAAGGCATCGCCATCCCCTTGAATGGCCTGGGCGATCAGGTTGGCTTCGTGACTGACATCCATTGTTGATGACCTACCGTGGTTGCCGGGGAAGGCGGGTGGTGAGGGGGGATCCGGGCCCCTGGCCAAGGCTGGCGGCGCGAATGTATCCATGATGGGCCGCAACGATCTGCTTGCACAGGAAAAGTCCCGAGCCCGAACCAGGAATGTTCGGTCAATACTCCTGGCTTGCATCCTATTTTAGGGCAGTCATCCTATGAGCACACATGAACGTCACACCTCCCAACCCCCACAAGCCCGGCCAGTCCCCGGTCCGCCCTGGGCTCGGGACCAGCATGCAGCAGTGGGGATCGAGTGAGGAGATTCTTGCGGAGCTGCTCCACAGCCAGCGTCAGATTTCCCAGATGGCGGCGGAACTGGGGGAGATGCGGAGCAAGCTGGCGGACCGCACCCACCAGATGACGGTATTGCAGCATGTGGCCGAGATCCTGGCAGCCACCCCCAAGGTGAACCAGGTCGTCAGTGTGCTCATGGATGTCTTCGTGCAGGAATACAACGCCAAGCGCTGTGTCATCTGGATCCTGGAGGACGGAGGATCCTGTTTCCTGCCCAGGGTGGGAAACGGCATCCCTAAATCCCAGTGGTCTCAGTTTCTGCTTCCGGCCCCCAATCCTTTTCCTGAATCGCCTATCGTCCTCTACCAGGCCCAGTGGCTGGACATGGGTTCCCTCGGGGGAACCATGGGGGCTTTGACGCCAGCGGGAAAGGACACCTCTCTCTTCTTCATCCCCTTCGAGCACCAGCTCCTCCTGATGGGCTTTGCCGTTCTGGAACTGGAGACGGGGCACCAGCTGGAGGACGACCTGGACTCCCTGACCATCCTCCAGCGTCAGGTCGCCGTTTCCATTTACAACGCCTGGCTCTTCCGGGATCTGGGAGAGCAGCGGGACGCCCTCCGGACCAAGACCGGAGAACTGGAACGGGCCAATGCGGCCCTCCGGGAGGCGGATCGCTTCAAGAGCGAGTTCCTGGCCCTCACCAGCCACGAACTGCGCACCCCCCTCACGGGTATCCTCGGCTTCACCCGGCTCGTGCTGGACGGCCTCTATGAAGACGAAGGCGAGATGCGGCAGATGCTTCGGGACAGCTACCATTCCGGTCAGCACCTCCTGGCTCTCCTCAATGACATCCTGGATCTGGCCAAGATCGAGTCGGGGCGGATGCAGATCCGGATGGAGCCGTGGAGCCTCCACATCCTGGTCGAGGAACTGAAGCCCATCGCTGCCGCCTATCCTCGCAACCCCGGGGTGGAACTGGCCTGGCCCACGGACCTCAAGGAGATGCCCGAGGTGTCCATCGATCCCGGGCGCATGAAGCAGGTTGTCCTGAACGTCCTCTCGAATGCCCTCAAGTTCACCAAGGAGGGCACGGTCACGCTCGGAGTGGAGCGGGGCATCGGTTGCATCAACCTCACCGTGGCGGATACGGGCATCGGAGTGAGTCCCGAGGCCCAGGCCAACCTCTTCCAGAAGTTTGTTCAGGCTGACGGGGGGCATTCCCGGGAATACGGGGGGACCGGCCTGGGGCTGGTCATCTGCAAGCACCTGATGGAGATGATGGGGGGCTCGATCCAGCTTCACAGTGAGGGCGAGGGGTTGGGCACCACGATTACCATGACTCTGCTCATTGCGTGATAACCTGGGCGCGTTATGCCTAGGAGGTTTTGAATGAGCTGGACATCTCGTTGGATCGCCGCTGCCCCCCTTGCCCTGATGCTGGTGGGCTCCGGCCTGCAGGCCCAGGAGGCCGAGTTTGGTGTTCAGGGCGGACTCCAGATCCCCATGGGGGATCTGGGAACAACCCTGGACCACAGCATGGGCTACGTCTTCGGCGCCCATCTGGGGCTCTACTACGGTGACGGCCATGAGTTCCGCCCCCGTGTTGACTACCAGTCCTACAATGGGCACTACGACAGCACGGGGCAAAAGACTGATGTCAGCGCCTGGAGCCTGGGTGCCGATTACGTCTACTACACAGAGCAGCGCCGGAAGGGGCTCTATCTGACCATGGGGCTTCAATACAACTCTTGGGACGTCGACCCCGGCGGCAGCAAGAGTGGTGTGGCTCTGGCCGCTGGTGCCGGCTACCGCCTGGACCGGTACTGGTCCTTCGAGGGGCGCTTCACCACGGGCCAGTTCCGCTCCGACAACGGCCAAGCCAACGCCCTTCAGGCTGTGGCATTGTTCCACTTCTGATAATCCCCCCCCCGGCGCGGTCCCCTCTCCGGGGCTGCGCCGAGCCGCAGTAATCTGCCGTTCGGCGCCTGGCGGAACCCGTTCAACAAATATGGGTTCCGCCCGCCTGTGTACCCACTTGAAGAGCCCTGCTCCCGGGCAATCCGTGAAATGTCGCGCTCGTTTGGTATCCTGAGCAACCGGATGGCAGGCTTTTGGCCCGCCAGGACTCCCAGCACCCCCCTGAGGTTCCCATGACGACCCACGCAGAAGCCCTAGACCGCAATGCCCGTATCCAGGCCATCAATCCCGTCGTCCTGGAGGCCCTGTCGCCCCTGGGTCACCGGGCCTTCTTCCCCAAGGGCATTCCGTACCAGGCGGGCCAGGCCAAGGCCTGCGCCATCAATGCCACCATCGGGCAGATCACGGATGGCGCCGGGAATCCCATCCCCCTGGCACCCATGGCGGAGAAGCTCGCCGGGTTGAACCCCAAGGACGCCTTCCTCTACGCCCCGATTGCAGGTCGGGAGGCTGCCCGGAAGATCTGGCACGCCAAGCTGGTGAAGGAAGATGCCCGCATGGAGAAGGTGGGGCTGCCGGTGGCGGGGGCGGGGGTCTGCCATGCCCTCAACATGGCCTCCGAGCTCTTCTTTGCCCCGGGGGACACCTTGATCCTGCCTGACCTCTACTGGGACAACTACGAACAGGTCTTCCAGGTCCGCCTCCAGGGCGACTTCATGCCCTTCCCCTTCTACGGAGCTGACGGGGGCTTCAATCTGGAGGGTCTCAAGGAGAAGCTGGCCTCCGTGCCGGGCAAGGTCCATGTCCTCCTGAACTTCCCCAGCAATCCCAACGGCTACAGCCCCACCCCCGAGGAGCTGGTGGCCATCGGGAACGTGCTGGTGGAGGCTGCGGCGATCCGGCCCGTGGTGGTCTACTGCGACGACGCCTATCACGGTCTGGTCTTCGAACCCAGCGCCACCACCAAGAGCCTCTTCTTCGAGCTCATCGATCGCAGTCCCAATCTCATCCCCCTGAAGTGCGATGGGGCCACCAAGGAGCTGAGCTTCTTCGGCGGGCGCGTCTCCTTCCTCCACTTCGGGGTGGACAAGGCCATCGCCGAGATCCTGGTGGACAAGTGCATGGGCCTCATCCGCAGCGGCCTGGGCGGCACCGTGGGCCTCAGCCAGCACCTGGTGGAGCTGGAGCTCCAGGATGAGCGCCACGAGGCCGAGTTCGAGCGCCTGCGCCTGATCCTGGCGGGTCGCTACCAGCGCCTCAAGGCCGCCCTGGCCAAGCCCTCCCCCTACTGGACCGTCTACCCCTTCAATGCCGGGTGCTTCTGCCTGCTGAAGCTGAGGGACGGCCTGGACGCCGACCAGATCCGCCAGCAGCTCATCGCCGAAGAGGGCGTGGGCGTGGTCTCCCAGCAGGGCAACTGCATCCGCATCGCCTTCTGCTCCATCAAGGAGGAGAGTGTGGTGCCCCTGATCGAGGCCCTGGAAAGGGTCTGCGCGAAGCACTAGTCCATGTCCACACCCATGCTGCAACAGATCGCCGCCCTGAAGCGGGAGGCGGGGGATGCGATTCTTTTGACGCGCATGGGGGACTTCTACGAGCTCCTGGGGGAGGACGCGGTCAAGGCCGCCCCGGTGCTGGAGATTGCCCTGACCCTGCGGGGCAAGGGCTCCGAGAGCGAAACCCCCATGTGCGGGGTGCCCCACTTCGCCCTGGAGGGCTACCTTCCCAAGCTCCTGGCGGCGGGGTATTCGGCGGCCATCGCCGAGCCCACGGCCAAGCCCGAAGAGGTGAAGGGGCTTCTCCCCAGGGCCATCAAGCGCATCATCACCCCTGGCACTTGGCTGGATGACGATGGCCGCTGGCTAGGCTGCGTCCATCGATTAGGCAACGCCTGGGGCATCGCCCTCCTGCAACTGGCCTCGGGCCAGCTCCGGGTCATTCCCGGAGAAGGCCCCGAACTCCTGAGCTCCACCCTGGAGCGCCTGGGCCCCAACGAGCTGGTGCTGGCGGAGGGCAGTGAAGACGCCTTCGAGTTGGACGCTGCCCGTACCCATCTCCCCCTCTGGCGCTTCGAGACCGAGCGCGCCCGTCAGCAGATCCTGGGCTTCTTCGGCTGGACCCACCTGGAGGGCGTGGGCCTGGACCCCTATCCAGCGGCCATCGGGGCGCTAGGGGCCCTGCTGGATCAGGTGGAGGCCACCCAGAAGGGCAGGCCCGCTCACATCCAGGGGGTCTCCCTGGAGCTGGGGGCCGTGGGCCCGCTGCTGGACGCCACCAGTGCCCGGCACCTGGAGGTCTTTGGTAACACGCTGGATGGGTCGAAGGCCGGAAGCCTTCTGGCCATGCTGGACCAGAGCCGCACCCGCATGGGAAGCCGCCTCCTGAAAGGCTGGCTGGACCAGCCCCTGCGGGACAGGGATTCCCTCGAAGAACGCTGGCGCCAGGTGGCCTGGCTTACGGAGGACCGGCGACGGGATCCTCTCCAAAAGCTCCTCTCCGGCGTACCGGATCTGGACCGCCTCCTGGGCCGCGTGGCCATGGGGATGGCCACGCCTCCCGAGCTGGGACAGTTGCGGGAGGGCCTGGCTTCGCTCCAGCGGCTCCCTGGCCTGATCCAGGAGGGAGGCTGGCTGGAGGACGCCCGTTCCCTCCACCTCTGGGACGAAGATACCCCCCTCTGTACCCCCCTGCTGGAAGAGCTGCGGCGCTGTCTGGCCGAAGCACCGCCCCTGGAATTGGACAAAGGTGGCGTGATTCAGGAGGGGGTGGACCCTGAACTGGATGCGGTGCGCCGACTGGCCCGGGACGCCAAGCAGGTGATGCTGGAACTCGAAGAAGAGGAGCGCGCCGCCAGCGGCATCGCCAGCCTCAAGATCAAGTACAACCGGGTCTTCGGCTACTACTTCGAAATCACCAAGTCCAACCTGGGCTCGGCCCCTGCCCACTTCATCCGCAAGCAGACCCTGGCCAACGCCGAGCGCTTCACCACCGAGAAGCTCATGGCCTTTGAGCAGCGGCTCCTGAGCGCCGAGACGGACCAGTTCCGCCTGGAGGATGTCCAATATCGGCGCCTCCTGGCTCTGGTGCTGGAATCCCGGGGCGAGCTGACCCGGCTCTCCCAGGCCAGTGCCCGGCTGGATGTCCTCTGCGCCCTGGCGGAGCGGGCCCGGCAGTCCGGCTGGGTGCGTCCCGAGCTGAGCGACGAGCGGGAGTTGGTGCTCAGCGGGGCGCGCCACCCCATGCTGGAGTCCCGCATGGGCAGGGAGTGCATTCCCAATGACCTGAGCCTGCGCCAGAGCCGGGCCATGGCGGTGGTGACTGGCCCCAACATGGGTGGCAAGAGCACCTTCCTGCGCACAGCTGCCCTCCTGGTGGTCATGGCCCAGATCGGTTCCTTCGTCCCGGCGGAACTCATGCGCTTTGGGCTGACTGACCGCATCTTCACCCGCATCGGCGCCAGCGACTTCCTGGCCAAGGGCCAGTCCACCTTCATGGTGGAAATGACCGAGACCGCCCGCATCCTCAACCAGGTGACCCCCCACAGTCTGGTGATTCTGGACGAGATCGGCCGGGGCACCAGCACCCGGGATGGCCTGGCCCTGGCGGAGGCCATCGCCTTGCATCTGCGGGACTTGAAGGGTGGGGAGCCTCGAACATTATTTGCTACTCATTATTTCGAACTTACGACCCTGGCGGAGGACCCCCGCATCCAGAACCTCCATGTGGAGGTCCAGGAATGGGAGGAACAGCTCCTCTTCCTCCACCGCATCGCCGAGGGGCCCGCGGATCGCAGCTACGGTATCCAGGTGGCCCGCCTGGCGGGGCTCCCCAAGGGGGTCATCGCCAAGGCCCAGCGCATCCTGGCCGAAACCCCAGAAGTGCCCATCGAAGCCCCGCGCAAGGCCAAGCGGACCCAGGCTGTCCAGCAGCCCATGCTGCCCCTCTTCGAGGCCGAGTCCGACCCCCTGCGGGAGGAGCTCATGGCCCTGGATCTGAACGCCATGACGCCTCTCCAGGTCATGAACTGGGTGGCGGAGCGGCAGAAACGGTAGCTACTCCTCCTTCCGGGTCCGCCAGATGGAGATCAGGAGCCAGATGCCTCCGATCGAAGCGATCAGGAAGCCGAGGAGCCCGAAGAAGGGCAGGCCAAAAAGCTTCGGGCCTCCCGGAACCGTCATGACGATCGAGGACCCGATGATGAGCGCTGCCACGACGATGCCGATGGTGATGCGGTTGGCGGCGCGGTCGAGCTGGTTGCCCACGCGCCTCAGGTGCGTGACATCGATATGGATCTCCAGGCGGCCCCGCCGGGCCGCGCGAAGGAGGCGGGAAAGGTCGTTGGGAAGTCCTGCGAGGAGGGTCAAGGCCTCGCCAGCCGTCTTCCAGGTGCGCCTGAGGACGGCCTTCGGCGTGTAGCGGCGCCGCATGGCCTTCTCCACCATGGGCATCGCCTCCCCGACCATGTCGAAGTCCGGGTCCAGTTCGTGCCCCATGCCTTCCAGGGAGATGAAGGCCTTGATGAGCAGAGCCAAGTCGACGGGTAGCGAGAGGCGGTGCTGCCGCAGCAGGTTGACCAGATCGGAAAGCATGGCGCCAAGATTGAGCTGCTTCAGGGGGACGCCGTGGTATTGGTCCACGAAGGCCTGGATTTCCAGGATCAGTCCAGCCTCATCGACTGGGCCACCTCCGGTCCAATCCATCAGCACCTCCGCGACGAGGGATGGGTCGTCCCGCACCAGGCCCACCAGCAGGCGGATCAGCTGGTCGCGACGCTCCTCGGTGAGGCGTCCCATCATCCCGAAGTCGATGAAGGCGATGCGGTTGCCAGGCAGGTAGAAGATATTCCCGGGGTGGGGGTCGGCATGGAAGAACCCGTCCTCGACGATCATCTTCAGCACGGCCCGGGCTCCTCGGCGGGCGAGTAGCCTTCGGTCCAGTCCGGCCTTGTCTACGGCGGCCAAGTCCCGCCCCGGGGTTCCGTCGATGAACTCCTGCACACAGACCCGTTCAGCGACCCATTGCCAATGAACTCGGGGAATGACGATGATGGGGGGCTCGCCTGGATCCCCGGTGCTTGAGTCATCCTGGTCGGCATAGTCCGCGAATCTGGTTGCGATGCGTTCCGCATTGCGGCACTCGTTGGTGTAGTCCAGTTCGCGTCGCAGCGACTGGGCCAGTTGGCGGACCACCTCGGCCGGATGGAAGCTGGCCAGTTCGGAATGCTCCGATTCCGCCAGCTCTGCCAGTTTGGCGAGCCAGCGAAGATCTGCCTCGATCGTCGGACGTATGCCGGGGCGACGGACCTTGACCACGACCCGGGTGCCATCTGCCAGGCGGGCTCTGTGCACTTGGCCGATGGAAGCCGCAGCCATGGGCACGGGATCGAACTCCGCGAAGATCTCCTCGGGTGGAGCTCCCAGGTCCTCGATCAGCTGATGGCGTATCTCCGTGTAGGGGACGGCTGGGGCCCGGTCCAGGAGCTTGCTGAACTCATCGATCCACTCCTGGTCGAAGAGGTCCACCCGGGTGGCGAGCACTTGCCCGAGCTTGATGAAGGTCGGCCCCAGCTCCTCCAGGATTCGCCTCGCCCTGGAGGCGGGAGGCAGGTGGGCGAGCGCCTCGGCGTCCCGCCAGTGCAGGGCGCGTCCAGCCTTCTCCAGGGGGGTGGCGAGGCCCAGGCGACGCACGAGATCCCCGAACCCGTAACGGATCAGAATCGAGGCGATCTCGTGCAGGCGCCCGAGATCCCGCATTGACGCCATCGCCTGCCAGAGCATTCAGTCCTGCTTTCTCTTGGGCTGGATGTGGTCGGCCAGGCCCGTGAGTGCCCCTGCGGTGAGTTGGCGCAGGAGTCCGACGGTGCCCTGGGCGAGGTGGAGGCCCACCTTGGCCTGGGCCTCGCCCGTGGCCCCAGCCTGATGGGCAAGGGCGGAGAGGGCTTCATGGGCTTGGGTGCCGACGGCTGAGCCCTGGGTGCGGAGGTGGGAGGCCAAGTCCTTCAGGATTGCACCGGCGCTGTGCCGCCCTGTGGCGGCGGTGTTCTCCAGGGTTTCGAAGAACATGGTGTCCAGGCTTTCGAGCTCCTCCCGGAGCCGCGCGAGGTCCTCGCCGGGAACCTGTTTGGCGTGGCTCGTGGCCTCTTCCAGGGCCAGTTTGGAGGCCAGGGCGAACTGGGCCAGGGCGGCATCCAGCCCTTCGATGGCCGAGCCGAGGCGCTGTCTCGCCAGCTCTGTCTGCGCCCTGGATTGGTCCAGGTCCTTCTCGATGCCAGCTCTGGCCCCCCGGATCACGGCCCCTGCGATACTCCGGAGGGAGGCGAGGTCCTGGGTGAAATCGCTCATCCTCCGCAGCGTAAGCTGCCGCACGAGTTCCTGGATGTCCTCACCCCGCTCGATGGCGTCGCGGATCCTTCCTTCAAGGTCCTTCGTATCCCGATCCGTTTCCTGTTGTGTCATGGGAACCTCCAGATGACGTGATGTTTTGGCCCCAACTTAACCCATCTCGCCCACCGGTCCAGTGCTCAGGCGTTTCCCCGAATGAGGATCGGCGATCTTTCCCGTTCCCGTGGGGCAGAGGTCCAGAGTGCAGCAGTTTGGGCAGTCCGGCTTCCGGGCATCGCAGGTTCGCCTTCCGTGGAAGATCAGCAGATGGTGGAGCTCGATCCAGGTCTCCCGGGGGAAGAGGGCGCAGAGATCGGCCTCGACCTTCTCCGGGGTGCTGGCCTCGGAAAGCCCCAGTCGCCGGGCCACGCGGAAGATGTGGGTATCCACCGCCAGGGCTGGGATGCCGAAGGCGTTGGCGAGGACGACGTTGGCGGTCTTCTGGCCCACACCGGGCAGGGCTCCCAAGGCCTGGGCCTCCCGGGGGACCTCGCCTCCATGACGTTCCACCAGGGCATGGGCCATGCCGATCAGGTTGCGGGCCTTGTTCCGGAAGAAACCCGTGGATCGGATGAGGGTTTCCAGTTCGCTCTGTTCGGCCTGAGCCAGGGCCAGGGCATCCGGAAAGCGGAGGAAGAGCCCCGGCGTCACCAGGTTCACCCTGGCGTCCGTGCACTGGGCGCTCAGGATGGTGGCGACCACTAGCTGGAAGGGGTCCATGTGCTCCAGGGCGCACTTGGCGTCCGGATAGGCCTCCCCCAGGGTCACGGCCAGTGCGTCCAGGGATTTCTTGGTCCATCGCTTCATGCCTACAGCATGGACCGGATCGGCGGGGAATGCGATCCTGGGGCGTGGATGCGCCCCTTCTCTTCGCCCTTGTTCGTGCCCGGCTCCGTGTCGGTGGTTCGGTTCAGAACGTCCTGGTGAGCCCCCGGGCCCTCATCCTCCAGTGGGCGCCGGAGCGCCGGGCCGGGCTGGAGGCGGGCCTGGCCTGGGTCTTCCTGATCAATCCTTCGCCCGAACTGTGGCTGCTTCACGAAAAGGACGAGGCCTTCCGGCTCCTCAAGGGGGAGACCAAGGTGGATCTCTCCCGCCGTTGGGGCCAGGAGCTCAAGGGGGCCCGCCTGGAGGATCTGGAGGGCGATCCCCGGGAGCGCTGGCTGGGCATCCTTTTCCGCCGCACGGCGGTGACGGGGCGCATCGAAGTGAGCCGTCTGGCCTATCAGGCCATTCCCGGGCGCGGCGGCCTGCGGCTGGATGGCCTGGATCTCAACCCCGCCCGCATGGGTATGGGTTCGCCCTTCCCGGCCCAGGCCCCGGAGCCTGCACCGGACTCCCCACCCATGAAGAAGTGGCGGGAGCGCTTCGGGGAGAACCTGGAGGCGGCCCTGGCCGGGGAAAACCCCGAGGTGCTGCCAGGGGAGGGCACCCTCTTCGCCCGGCATCGGGCCTGGTCCCTGGAGCGGGCGGACAAGCTGCTCCTGGCCCCCAAGAAGGCCGGTGTGGACCGCAAGCTCGTGGTGGAACGCCATCGTCTGGAGCGCTACGGGGAGGCCCTGGCCCAGGATCGGGCCCGCCACGAGGCCGCCCTGGGGCTTCGCGAGAAGGCCAAGCGCCTGAGCGCTGAACTCTATCGGCTGCACCACGTCCAGGGCGTGGCGGAGCTTTCCGATGGCACCCGGGTGGAACTGCCCCCGGGTCTGCGGGCCGAGGTCGCGGCCCAGAAGTGGTTCGCCGCCGTCAAGCGGGCTGAGCGCGGCCTGGGCCGGGTGGCGGAACTGGAGCGGGAGCGTCTGCGACAGGTCCTGGAACTGGAGGCGGCGGGTGTGCCCGCTCCTCCCCCGGTGATCCCCAAACCCCAGAAGGAGTCCAGGAAGATGGAACGGAAGGACAAGCGGGCTGACGGGAAGGGCAAGGCCTTCCGCAGCGTCATGATCGAGGGCTTCGAGGCCCTCATCGGCAAGGGGGACGCGGACAACGACGCCCTGACCTTCAAGGTTGGCGCCCCCCTGGACTTCTGGCTCCACGTGGCCGGGGTGCCCGGGAGCCATGTGATCGTGCGCAACCCCGACAAGGTGAGCGAGCTGCCTCGCCCCGTGCTGGAGCGGGCGGCGGAGTTGGCTGCCTTCTTCTCCAAGGCCAGGGATGGGGGCAAGGTGGAGGTCCACTGGTGCCGCGTGGCTGACGTGAGCAAGCCGAGGGGCTTCGCCCCCGGCAAGGTCATGCTCAAGACCTTCAAAAGTGTGCGGGTCTATCCGAAGGAGTAGCTACTGGATCGTTTCCTCTTCGTGGGGGTGGCCCATGCGCTCGGCGGGGAGGGCGACGCCCCGCCAGCCCACCAGCCAGGCGAGGTTGAGAGTAAGCCCCAGCAAGGTGTAGACCGCAAAGAAGGGCATGAAGAATCGATCCTGGAAGATCACCAGAAGGGAGAGGACCGCCACGAAGGCCACAGCTGTCCACATGGTGGCTCGCGGGTGGTGGGACTTCTTCTTGAAGCTCGGGAAGCGTACGGTGGAGACCATGAGGAGTCCCACCATGACGAGTTCCGCTGCGAAGAGATAGGCGTGGCCACAGCTTGCCGGGGAGTTCGGCCAGAAAAGGATGACGGACGCCACACAGGCGGCACCGGATGGAATGGGCATGCCCACGAAGAACCGCGAGTCCGTGTGGCCGACCTGGACGTTGAAGCGGGCCAGACGGAGGGCTCCGCAGGCCAGGAAGAAGAAGGACGCTGCCCACCCTACCGCCCTCAGTTGGTGATCGGCCATGCCCAGGGCAAAGAACCCGTAGCGGTAAGCCAGGATGGCCGGGGCCATGCCGAAGCTGAGAACATCGGCGAGTGAATCCAGCTGGACCCCGAACTCGGTGGAGGTATTGGTGGCACGGGCTACACGGCCATCCAGGCCGTCGAAGATGCCTGCGGCCACCAGGAGCCCGGCTGCCCACTGGAAGTACCAGCTGGGATGTTCCCCAGCTGCGTTCATGGACATGACCACGCTGGAGAATCCGCAGAGGACTGAGATCAGGGTGATTGCGGAGGGCAGGGCGAACTTGGAGCGTCGGACCGCCCGTCGTCGGCGTTCCCTGCGTTCCTCGAGCGTGAGGCGTTGTCTCATCCTTTTATCTCCGTTTCCCCTGGCGAGTGTCGAACTCTACCCTATCCTCATCATAAGACTGATGGCCTCCGGGCATTCGTATGGAGTGATGTGATGACCCTGGTGCTTCAGATCATCCTGGCCCTGGCCCTCGTGGTCCTGGTGGGCTTCCTGGTCCCTCTCCTCATCCAGCTTCGCCGGACGGCGCAGGCAACGGAAGAGCTGGTACGTAGTGCCCAACAGGACGTGAGCAGGATGGCGGAGGATGTGCATCAGATTCGATTGCAGACAGATGAGGTGATGGGCATGGCCAGGGCGACCCTCGAACTGCCCTGCGCTCTTTCCCAGATGGTTTCTGGCCTGGTGCACGCTGTTCCTGCCCTCTTTGGAAAGAAAGAAGGCGGGTTCGGCGTCCTGGAACTGCTCGTGGCGGGTTTCCAGGCGGCGGCATCATTCATCCGGCGGCCGGCCGCCGCCGAGGAAAAGGAGGCAAGCCATGAGTGAAGACCGTGGATCCATCGGCACCTCGCTGGTGATATTCCTGGCGGGTGCGGCGGTGGGAGCCGCCGTAGTTGCGCTTCTGAACCCGAAGAGTGGCCCGGAACTCCGGGCTGATCTCCGGGGGCTGGGCGAGAAGGTGAAGGACAGGGTCGCCCGTTTCCGGGGAGAGTGCTGCTCGGGTGAGGCCGAGCATGAGGCACCCGGGAAGGGTGAACCCTCCCATCCCTACTCAGGGGGGTGAAGCCTGAAAGTCTTCCGGTCTCTCCCCGCTAGACTGGGGGATCGGGAGTTGTCATGCATCTTGTGGTCATTGGCGGCGGTCACGCCGGAGTCGAAGCGGCGCAGATCGCCGCCCGGATGGGTGTCGCTACCACCCTGCTCACCCTCAACCTTGATCAGATCGGTCAGATGAGCTGCAACCCCTCCATCGGAGGGGTTGGCAAGGGGCATATGGTGCGGGAACTGGATGCCCTGGGCGGTGCCATGGGCCGCCTGGCGGATGCCACCGGCATCCATTTCCGCATCCTGAATGGGAGCCGGGGCGTGGCCGTGCGTGGGCCCCGGGCCCAGGCGGACCGCGTCAAATACCGGAACGCCGCCCGAAACATGCTTGAGCACACCCCCAATCTGCACCTGCGGCAGGGGATGGCGGCGGCTCTTCGCTGGGCGAATGGCACCCATGGACTGGAGGGGGTGGAGCTCCTGGACGGCTCCTTCATCCCCTGCCGGGCGGTGGTGATCACGGCGGGCACCTTCCTGAACGGGGTGGTGCTCCTGGGTGACAGGCGCATCCCTTCGGGCCGGGCAGGAGAGCCCCCTTCGACCCACCTCGCCGAGCAGCTGGCGGCCCTTGGCTTGCGCCGCAAGCGCCTCAAGACCGGCACCAGCCCCCGCATCGCAAAAGGCAGCATCGACTTCGAGCGCCTGGAAGCCCAGCCTGGGGACAATCCCCCCAAGCCCTTCAGCTTCTTTACGGAGTGCATTCCCCAGCCCCAGGTCTGCTGCCACATCGTCCATACATCGGCGGAGACCGAGCGGGTGATCCGGGAGAACCTCCATCGCTCCTCCATGTACGGGGGGCATATCGAGGGCGTCGGTCCCCGCTACTGCCCCAGTATCGAGGACAAGTTCGTGAAGTTCCCTGATAAGGGGCACCATCAGATCTTCGTGGAACCCGACTCCCTGGAAACGGACGAAATCTATCTGGCGGGCCTCTCCACTTCCATGCCCGTCGATGTCCAGGTGCAGATGGTCCACAGCCTGCCGGGTTTCGAGCGGGCGGAGATTCTGCGTCCCGGCTATGCCATCGAGTACGACAGCTACGACCCGCTCCAGTTGGGGCGGGATCTGCGTATGGCGAACCTGGAGGGCGTCTGGTTTGCCGGGCAGGTCATCGGGACGACCGGGTATGAAGAGGCGGCGGGCCTAGGCCTGATGGCTGGCATCAACGCCGCCCGCTGGATCCAGGGGCGGGAGCCCATCATCCTGGCCCGGAATCAGGCCTACATCGGGGTCATGGTGGACGATCTCGTCACCAAGGGGACCGATGAGCCCTACCGGATGCTCACCGCCCGGGCTGAACATCGCCTAGGCTTGGCCTGCGATTTGGCTGACAGTCGCCTCCTGGCCCTCAGTCGAGACGTGGGTGCCCTGGGGACGGAGGCGCTGGGGCTTATCGAAGCAAAACTGACGCGGCGTTCCCGTCTGCGGGAGGCCTGCGATACCGCCTGGGTCGCCCCGTCCAACGCCTTTGGGGCACTGGCCGAAGAGGCCGGACTGACCCTGAACGTCGGCATGAGCCTCATGGATCTCTTCAAGCGGCAGCAGATTACCACTGCCTACGCCGATCGGGCATTGGGCATGGTTGAGGGTTGGGCCGGGGCAGGTCCGGGATGGGAGCCGGAGTGGGAGCGGGACTGGCTTCTCTTCGAGGCCCGCTACTCCGGCATCCGGGATCGCGAGAACCGGGTGCTCCAGGCCCAGCGGGCCTGGGACCACATCCTCATTCCCGTGGATTTCCGGATCGAGCACCTCCCGGGCTTCAGCCGGGAGGTGAAGGAGAAGCTCCTCAAGCACCGCCCGGAGACCCTGGGGCAGGCTTCCCGCATTCCGGGCATCACTCCGGCGGCGGTCACCCTCCTGCACCTCATGATCGAGCGCGAACGCTCAGAATGAAGTGGTCAGTCCCTTCAAGTAGGCCTTGAACTCGGGCCCTAGATCTTCCCGTTTGAGGGCGAACTCCACGTTGGCCTTGAGGTAGTCCAGCTTGTTGCCGGTGTCGTAGCGTTTGGCCGGGATGGGGGTGGCGGCCAGAAGCCCTTCCTCCGCCAGTTTGGCCAGGGCATCGGTCAACTGATATTCGCCGCCCACGCCAGGCTGAAGGGCCAACAGATGATGGAAGATCCTGGGCGTCAGGACATAGCGACCCACCACGGCCCAGCAGCTCGGTGCGAGCTCGGGCGAAGGTTTTTCGACGATCTGGTGGACCTTCCACCATCTATCGCCATTAGGGGGGGCGTTGACGATGCCGTACCTGGAGACGTGCTCCAAAGGGACCTGCTGGACACCCACCACGGATACCCCCGATTCGTGGTGCGCCTTGATGAGGGCGCTCAGAGCCGGATCGGCCTCATCAAAGACATCATCTCCCAAGAGCAGGGCAAAGGACTCGGAGCCGACGGTGGGTTGGGCGCAAAGGACGGCGTGACCCAGTCCCAGGGGTTCGCCTTGGCGTACATAGGCGAAGCGGCCGAGTTGAGTGATGGCCTGGATCTGCCTGAGATCGTCCTGGCGCCCGCGACGGGAAAGGGTGTCTTCCAGTTCATAGGCCACATCGAAGTGGTTCTCGATGGCTCCCTTGCCCCTACCGGTGACCAGAATGACGCTCTCGATGCCAGCGTGGATCGCTTCCTCCACGACATGCTGGATGACTGGCTTGTCCACTAAAGGGAGCATCTCCTTAGGCTGCGCCTTGGTGGCAGGAAGGAACCGAGTCCCAAGACCGGCAACGGGAATGACAGCTTTTCGGATAGGTTTCATGAACCCTATCTTCTCTCGGACCGGTGTCGGGGGCGAGGGAAAACTGGGAGCCGAGCTTTGAGCTCCTTGGGACATCTAACCTATTCTGGAAATATGATTTACGAGTCCAAGTGGGGGGCTGTGTGTTGTCTGTCTTGATTTTCCCTTGCAAGTGTCCGCAGTGGTGGTAACCTAGTATTTCGCTGCGGTTGAGGCTGCAACGGGTCAGAAGGCGAGGCGGTCGGGAAACGACGGTCAAGCCGGGATGGGACGGGAGCCTTCGGGTTCGGGTGTCATCTGACGGTTCAGGCGTCTTTGAAAGCCGGATAGAGAGAATGGAAGCCTTTGAGAAGCTACCGTCGCAAGACGGGAAGCGATCAAACATATACTACGAATAGCGAGACCGGTTTTCGAACCGGTTCGAGCATAGAGATTAAACATGAGAGTTTGATCCTGGCTCAGAATGAACGCTGGCGGCGTGCCTAACACATGCAAGTCGGATGTGCCCGCAAGGGTGCATGGCAGACGGGTGAGTAACGCGTAGGAGACCTACCTTTTTGTGGGGAATAACGTTCCGAAA
>NZ_KI912268.1:1889476-2299476 GCF_000242615.2 Holophaga foetida DSM 6591 | reverse complement strand
CTAAATAGGTCCATCAGACCGATAGTGAACTAGTACCGTGAGGGAAAGGCGAAAAGAACCCCGATGAGGGGAGTGAAATAGAACCTGAAACCGTCAATCTACAAGCAGTGGAACCCCTATGGTTTACCAGGGGAACCGCGTGCCTTTTGCATAATGAGCCGGCTAGTTATTTTCAGTGGCGAGGCGAAGCCGAAGAGGCGAAGTCGTAGGGAAACCGAGTCTGAATAGGGCGACAGTCGCTGGGAATAGACGCGAAACGGGATGATCTATCCTTGACCAGGATGAAGCTACGGTGAAACGTAGTGGAGGTCCGAACCAGTGTGGGTTGAAAACCGCTTGGATGAGTTGAGGATAGGGGTGAAAGGCCAATCAAATTCCGTGATAGCTCGTTCTCCCCGAAATAGCTTTAGGGCTAGCGTCGGATGTTTCGTCGTGCAGGTAGAGAGTCTGAATGGACTAGGGGGCTTACCAGCTTACTGAATCCAACCAATCTTCGAATGGCACGCCGTGAAGTCCGGCAGTCAGACTGCGGGAGATAAGTTCCGTAGTCGAGAGGGAAAGAACCCAGATCGCCAGCTAAGGTCCCAAAATACATGCTAAGTGGAAAAGGATGTGGATGTGCTTAGACAGCCAGGAGGTTAGCTTAGAAGCAGCTATCCTTTAAAGAAAGCGTAATAGCTCACTGGTCAAGCGGGTCTGTGCCGACAATTCAACGGGGCTCAAGCATGTTACCGAAGCTGCGAACAGTATTCTGTGGTAGGGGAGCATTCCCTAAGTCTGTGAAGGTTGACCGTAAGGACAGCTGGAGACATGGGAAGAGACTCTGTCGGCATAAGTAGCGAAAAGACGGGTGAGAACCCCGTCCGCCGTAAGACTAAGGTTTCCAACGCAAGGTCAATCCGCGTTGGGTTAGTCGGGCCCTAAGCCGAGGCCGAGAGGCGTAGGCGATGGAAAGCTGGTTAATATTCCAGCACCATGATTATCTCGTTTGTACGATGCAGGGACGCAGGAAGGTAGGGACGCACGACTATGGAATGTGGTGTGCAAGCTTTCAAGGGTGTGAGCCAGGGAAGTCCGGTTCACGTTAAGCCCAAGAATTCTGACGAAAAGTTCTGATCCTACACTGCCGAGAAAAGCTGCTAAGGAGAGGTAGTTGTGTCCGTACCGCAAACCGACACAGGTAGTCGAGGAGAGAATCCTCAGGCGTTTGAGAGAACTCTGCTGAAGGAACTCGGCAAATTAACCCCGTAACTTCGGGAGAAGGGGTGCCCCGGTAGGGTTCATAGCCCGAGGGGGTGGCACATAAATGTTCCAGGCGACTGTTTAACAAAAACACAGGTCTCTGCAAACTCCAAAGAGGAGGTATAGGGGCTGACGCCTGCCCGGTGCCGGAAGGTCAAGAGGAGCGGTTAGCGCAAGCGAAGCTGCGAATTTAAGCCCCGGTGAACGGCGGCCGTAACTATAACGGTCCTAAGGTAGCGAAATTCCTTGTCGGGTAAGTTCCGACCTGCACGAATGGCGTAACGATCTGGAAACTGTCTCCAGCAGAGACTCAGCGAACTTGTAGCACCGGTGAAGATGCCGGTTACCCGCACTTAGACGGAAAGACCCCGTGCACCTTTACTACAACTTGACATTGATGTCGGTATTGTGCTGTGCAGGATAGGTGGGAGGCTGTGAAATTGGCTCGTTAGGGTCGATGGAGCCATCGTTGAGATACCACCCTGCGCAATGCTGATATCTAACCCACGCCCGTAATCCGGGTGGGAGACAGTGTCAGGCGGGTAGTTTGACTGGGGCGGTCGCCTCCTAAAGCGTAACGGAGGCGTGCGAAGGTTCCCTCAGGCTGTTTGGAAATCAGCCGCAGAGCGCAATGGTATAAGGGAGCTTAACTGCGAGACACACACGTCGAGCAGGTGCGAAAGCAGGTCATAGTGATCCGGTGGTTCCGAATGGAAGGGCCATCGCTCAACGGATAAAAGGTACGCCGGGGATAACAGGCTGATCTTGCCCAAGAGTTCATATCGACGGCAAGGTTTGGCACCTCGATGTCGACTCATCGCATCCTGGGGCTGGAGCAGGTCCCAAGGGTTCGGCTGTTCGCCGATTAATAGCGGTACGTGAGTTGGGTTCAGAACGTCGCGAGACAGTTCGGTCCCTATCTAGTGTGGGCGTAGGATATTTGAGAGGACCTGTCCTTAGTACGAGAGGACCGGGATGGACTGACCTCTGGTGTTCCAGTTGTGTTTCCAAATGCAACGCTGGGTAGCTATGTCGGGAAGTGAGAAGCGCTGAAAGCATCTAAGCGCGAAACACCCCTCAAGATGAGATATCCCCACGAGACCCGTCGTAGACGACGACGTTGATAGGTCGCATGTGTAAGCGCAGTAATGCGTTGAGCTGAGCGATACTAATTGGTCCACTGGCTTGACCTTTCATCAATCAATTACATTTGTTTTTTTGCAGAGTGCAAAAAAACAAGATCAGCGAGCTGCGGGCCTGAGGGCGCGGAGCATTCGGAGAGACGATTGTTTCAATCGCTTCGCCTAAATACCCTTCGACAAACACAACGAAAAGAATTTTCAGATTTCCGAAGGAAATCTGAAAGAGCCCTTCGTCGTGGCTATACCCTGGAGGTCACACCCGTTCCCATTCCGAACACGGCAGTTAAGCTCCAGAGGGCCGATGATACTGCCAGGGACACTGGTGGAAAAGTAGGTCGCCGCGACGTTAAATAAACACACGCCCCCGAAAGGGGGCGTTGCTGTACCTGCTGGGAAATGGAAGCTGATCATCGACTTCTGCCACGTCCAGGGGTTTGGGTTGGTGACGCAGTGCGCTTTCCTATGGCCAACCTTCATTCTCTTGGGGCAAGGAGCCTGTCCAAGGGCTAGACTCGATAACAGAGGCAGGAGAAGTTCGCGGAATTGCTTCCCATCCTTCTCCAGCCCGTATTGAGTTGCCATGTCTATACCCGCCTCGGGGGCGAAGGCCCCGCGTTCCCGCATCCACGTGCTGGATTTCATCCGGCTGATTGCCATGCTTCTGATGATCCAGGGCCACACCCTGGACGCTGTTGTGAATCCTGCCAGGGTAGACTGGAATTCTTTTGGGTGGAGCACTTGGCTTCACCTGCGGGGGCTTACGGCTCCCCTATTCCTAATGGTTTCCGGGGCCGCAACCGTGCTGGGGGTCCGTCGCGATTCTGAGGGTGGGGTGGCGCATTCCGTGATCCGACGTCGGGTGTTTACTGCTTTCAAGGTGCTCTGCATAGGTTACCTTCTGGTGTTTCCAGCCAACCGGCTCGCCGACCTCCAGTGGGTGTCCTGGGATGTCTGGAGGGGCTTCCTCCAGGTGAACATCCTCCAGTTGAACGGCCTTGCTTTGCTTGCCTTGACACTCCTGCTGGCGGGTACCCGGAGTCTCCGCAGATATGCCTTTTCGGCGATCTGTCTTGGCCTGTTGGTCCTGATCGGTGCTCCTTTTGTCTATGCCGTGGACTGGCACCAGTGGCTCCCCGAAGGGCTCGCCGCCTACCTGTCCTTCCGGCACGGTTCACTCTTTCCACTATTCCCTGCGGGCGCCTTCATGTTCCTTGGGGTAGGGCTGGGGGCTTTGCTGGTGGGAACACCGGAGGAACGGAGGCTTCGGACCTTCCGCATGGCTTGCCTCGCAGGCAGCGCTGGCCTCATGCTGGTCGCCCTTGGGTTGGACTGGTCGGGCATGGAGGCTGCGCTTCCGGTGCACGACCCGTACAAGGCTGGATACGCCTATACCCTGCTGCGCCTCGCTTTCGCTCTTCTGGTCTTCGGAGTCCTGGCCTGGGTTGCCGAAGTTCGCCCGAGCTGGGTTGAGGTCTGTGCGTCCATGGGGCGCAAGTCTCTCTTCATCTACGTGGTCCATCTCGTGTTCCTCTATGGAACCCCTTGGGGAGAGGGCCTTGCGGGTGGTCGTTACCACTCGCTCTCTGTCGCACAAGGCATCATGCTCATCCCATTGGTGATCGCCGTTTCGTTTGGAACTCTACTGGCCTGGGAGTGGGTCCAGCGCCGTTCGGACCAGATGGGAAAGGTCATTCGCGCCTCCGCAGCATGTGCGCTCTTCTATGCACTCATCTTCTGAACTCACCTGTGCCAGCATCCCCCTGGAAAATTAGCCAGGAACAATGGAGCATTGGCGCGGTAAACTGCTGGATTCTTTGCGAGGAATGTCATGCCTATCAGTGTCCGCCTTCCCGATGACTCTGTTCGAGAGATGCAGGATGGCGCCACCGGGTCTGATCTTGCCGCCTCCATCGGCCCCAAGCTCCTTGAGGCAGCCATGGCCATCAAGGTGAATGGCTTGCTCTGCGATCTCAGCGCCGTGCTCCCTGATGGAGCACAGGTCGCCATCCTGACCTCCAAGGCTCCTGAGGCCCTGGACATTGTCAGGCACTCCACGGCTCACCTCCTGGCGCAGGCCGTGAGGCGGCTTTTCCCTGGGGTCAAGGTGGGCATCGGTCCCATCATCGAAGACGGCTTCTACTATGACTTCCTGGTGGAGAAGTTCTTCACCCCGGAGGACCTTGTGGCCATCGAAGCCGAGATGCGTGTCCTCGTGGACGCCAAGGTCCCCGTGGTGCGTGAAGAGCTCTCCCGCGAAGCAGCCATTCAGCGTTTTCAGGAACTCGGGGAACCCCTGAAGGTTGAACTCGCCTCCGAGATCCCCGCCGGCGAGGTCATCACTGGCTACCGCCAGGGCGATTTCTACGACCTCTGCCGGGGCCCTCATGTTCCGGACACCTCCAAGCTGAAGGCCTTCAAGCTCACCCATACCGCCGCAGCCTATTGGCGCGGGGATGAGAAGAACGCCCAGCTCTGCCGCATTTACGGGACGGCCTTCCACACCCAGAAGGAGCTTGACGAGCACCTGAAGCGCCTTGAGGAAGCCAAGGCGAGGGATCATCGCAAGCTCGGTCGGGAGCTCGGGCTCTTCTCCTTCCATGCGGAGGCCCCCGCATCCCCCTTCTTCCACCCCAAGGGCACGGTGGTCTACAACGAATTGGTGAACTACATGCGTGGGCTCTACGCTCGGCAGGGGTACGACGAGGTCATTACGCCCCAGGCCCTGGATGTCAGCATGTGGAAGACTTCCGGGCACTACGAGAAATACCAGGACAACATGTATTTCACCATGGTGGAGGAGCGTGAGTACGCCCTCAAGCCCATGAACTGCCCGACCCACTGCCTGATCTATGGCACAGGTCATCATAGCTATCGCGACCTGCCCATCCGTTACGCGGACTTCGGCCGCCTCCATCGATACGAGCGCAGCGGCGTCACCCAGGGACTGACCCGTGTGCGGACCTTCTGCCAGGACGATGCGCACATCTACTGTGCCCCTGAGCAGATGAAGGCCGAAATGGCCTCCTTCTTCGCATTCATCAAAGACGTCTACGACACCTTTGGTTTCGAGGAGGTGCGGGTGGCCTTGTCCACCAGGCCCGAGAAGCGCATCGGCAGTGATGATATCTGGGATCTCGCCGAGAACGCCCTGGCCGAGGGAATGCGGGAGGCTGGGATGGACTTCCATGTTGCTCCCGGAGACGGCGCCTTCTACGGCCCCAAGATCGAATTCCAGATCCTGGATGCCCTCAAGCGCCCCTGGCAGCTGGGCACCCTGCAGGTGGACTACTTCCTGCCGGAGCGCTTCGGTCTGCGCTACGTCAAGGCTGATGGCAGTGAAGGGACCCCAGTCATGCTCCATCGTGCCATCCTGGGCAGCCTGGAGCGCTTCATGGGCATCCTGATCGAGCATTGCGCCGGGGCCTTCCCGGCCTGGCTGGCTCCTGTCCAGATCGCGGTGCTGCCCATCACGGACCGCGTTCACGATTTCGCCCGGGAGGTCAAGGCCAAGGCCTTGGATCTCGGCATCCGGGTCGAGCTGGACCTTCGGAACGAGAAGGTCAATGCCAAGATTCGCGATGCCCAGCTCCAGAAGGTTCCCTACATGCTGGTCATCGGAGACCGGGAGGCGGCCAACGGGTCCGTATCCGTGCGTCACCGCAAAGAGGGGGATCTGGGGGCCCAGCCACTGGATGCATTCTTTGCTAAGCTGGTCGAGGAGATCAAGCTTAGAGTCCGATAATTGCCTTGGCTTTCATTTGAAAGCTTGGTAACATCTTTATCCTTGTGTAAATGGGGAGGGTAGTATTCGAGCCAATGAGACGCGTATCAACGATGGCATTCGGGCTTCCGAAGTCAGGGTCATCGACGAAGACGGCACACAGTTAGGGGTCATGACCCCTTATGACGCCGTCAGGATCGCTGAAGGAAAAGGCTTGGACCTCGTGGAGGTTTCCCCCACGGCCAACCCGCCCGTTTGCAGAATCATGGACTATGGCAAGTACAAGTTCATGGAGTCCAAGCGCGAGCACGCTGCCCGCGCCAAACAGAAGACGATCGTGGTCAAGGAGGTCAAGTTCCGGCCTCGCACCGACGACCACGACTTCGAATTCAAGATCAAGCACATCCTCCGCTTCCTCGAAGATGGAGACAAGGTGAAGGTCGTGGTGATGTTCCGCGGGCGCGAGGTCGTCCACCGGGATATCGGCTACCGCATCATCGAGGATGTGCTGGCCCGCGTTGCTGATAAGTGCATCGTGGAAAAGTCCGCAGGAATCGATGGCCGCGATATGCACGCCATCATCTCTCCCCGGCCAGTAGCTCCCGAACCCAAGAAGGTCACCAAGGCTCCCAAGGCCGAGGCCCCCTTGGAACCAAACCAAGCATAGAGGTCACCATGCCCAAGCTCAAGACCCACAAGGGTGCCGCTAAGCGCTTCAAGAAGACCGGTACCGGTCAGTTCAAGCGCGGTTGCTCCCACCAGCGTCACATCCTCACCAAGAAGACTTCCAAGCGCAAGCGTCAGCTTGATCTGGGCGGCATGGTGGACAAGTCCGATCTCGGACGCGTTCGCGATATGCTCCCCTACGCGTAAGTTTCTGCGGGGATTGTAACTACCAGGTGGCCTAGCCACCCCCGACGGGGCCGGAAAACGCTCGAATGGAGCTGCCCTGAGGAAAGGAACACATGACAAGAGTCAAACGTGGTTTTAAGCGGGTTCAGCGTCGCAAGCGGATGCTGAAGTTTGCCAAGGGTTTCTACGGCGCCAAGTCCCGGCTCTACCGGTCGGCGAAGGAAGCCGTCGAGAAGGCCCTGCAGTACTCCTACCGCGACCGCAAGGTGCGGAAGCGTGATTTCCGTCGTCTCTGGATCGTCCGTATTGGCGCTGCCTGCGAGATGAACGGCACCAGCTACTCCAAGTTCATGGGCGGCCTCAAGAAGGCCAACGTGAGCCTGGACCGCAAGGTCCTCGCCGACCTCGCCGTCCGCAATCCCGAGGCCTTTACCAAGCTCGTGGCCGTGGCCAAGGGCTGAGCGAATACCAAAACCCATCGCAACAGACCTGAAAGGCCGCTTCACGCGGCCTTTCTGCCTTTTTGAAGCCTCCAGCGAGGAACCCATGGAACTGAGCCTTCTGCCCCAGGAATTGAGAGATGCCTATGAGGCGTTTCAGGCGGCCCTGGACGCCTGTGGAGATCTGGACGCCCTGATGCGCCTGAAGGGCGCATACATCGGACGGGAGGGCAGCCATGCCGCCCGCATGATGGACCTGCTCAAGGCTGCTCCCAAGGAGCAGAAGCGTGAGTTGGGAGCCTCTATCAACGCCTTGAAGGGGAAGTGGGAGGAAGGCCTCCGCATTCGACAGGCTGAGCTGGAGGATGCCCGGAAACGTCAGGCTTCCCTGGCCCAGGCCTGGGATCCTGAACTCCCTCCGCCCACTCCCGCCAAGGGGGCCATGCATCCCTTGAACCGCCTGATGGATCGCATGGTGGAGGTCTTCCGCCCCCTGGGCTACCACGTGGAGGAGGGGCCGGAGGTTGAAACCGAGGCCCACAACTTCGATGGACTCAATATCCCCGCCGATCACCCGGCCCGGGGTAGCGCAGACACCTTCTACCTCAAGGAACATGGGGATCTGCTGCTGCGCACCCACACCAGCCCGGTGCAGGTGCGGGTCATGCAGCGTCTGGCCCCCACCATCGAGGCGAGGGGCGGGATCCGCTTCCTGGCTCCCGGGCGGGTCTACCGCAAGGACGAGATCGACCCCACTCACAGCCCCATGTTCCACCAGGTGGAAGGGCTTCTGGTCGGCAAGGGGATCGGGATGCACCACCTCAAGGGCACCCTCGACTACGCCATGAAGGCCCTCTTTGGGCCCAAGGCCGAGGTTCGCTTCCGTCCCAGCTATTTCCCCTTCACCGAGCCCAGCTGTGAGGTGGATGTCCGATGCCCCCTCTGCGGTGGCGACGGATGCCGGGTCTGCAAGGGCTCCGGGTGGGTGGAGCTCCTGGGGGCGGGTCTGGTGCACCCCAATGTGCTGCGCTTCTCTGGGATTGATCCCGAGGTGTGGAGCGGTTTCGCCTTTGGCATCGGCGTCGAGCGTACGGCCATGATGGTCAGCCAGACCCCGGATCTTCGACTGTTCTTTGAAAATGACACCCGCTTCCTTGCGGCCATGGGAGGGCTGGACTGATGCTGATCGAAATCAAGGCGCTGGTGCAGGAGCTGCCCGCGGTCGCCAACCTTTCGGTGACTGAACTCTGTGAACTCTCTGCCGCCCTCGGCTTTCCCGTGGATGGCGTGAGTCAGGAGGGGGGCGAGACGGTCATCGAAGTGGATGTGACCGCCAACCGAGGGGATGTCCTCTCCCATCGCGGCTTCGCACGGGATCTAGCAGCCCGTGTCGATGGAAAACTTGAGCCCCTGGCATGTCCGACCCTGGAGGAAGGTGCCCCCCTGATGCCCATCCATCTTCGGGCTGGGGCTGCCTGCCCCGTCTACTCCACGGCGGTACTGGACCTCGGTGAAGGCCCTGGGACCCCCGAGGAAGCCCGCCGCTTCCTGGCATCCATGGGGACCAATGCCAAGGGCTTCGCCCCGGTGGACGGTTCCAACGAACTCCTGTTCCGCTATGGCCACCCCACCCACGCCTTCGATGCGGACCGCCTCAAGGGCTGCCTCATCGTGCGCTGGGCCGAGGAGGGAGAGACCCTGTTGACCCTGGACGGGGTGGAGCGCAAGCTCAGCCCCAAGGATCTCCTGATCGCCGATGACTCCGGTCCGGTGGCCCTGGCTGGGGTCATGGGTGGCGATAGCACCAAGGTGACCCCTGAAACCCGGCGGGTCCTCCTGGAGAGCGCCTGGTTCGATGCCCGCAGCGTCCGGGCCACGGCCCATCGGCACGGACTCCATTCCGATGCCTCCTACCGGTTCGGCCGCGGGGCTGACCCCGCCATGGCCCGGACCGGGCGCGATCTCCTGGCCCGCCGCCTTATGGATTGGGGGGGGGCCGTGCTCCACGGCGCCTGGACCGCCGGAGAGGTGCCTGAGGCCTCTGCGGCCATCCGGCTCACCGAGGGAACCCTCAATCGGCTGACGGGTTCGCCCATCTCCCTTGAGGAGGCCAAGCCCCTGCTGGAGCGTCTCGGCTTCGTCGTCAGCCAGGGTGCCGATGGCCTTTGGGCCCACCCGCCCACCTGGCGCCACGATATGGAGATCGAGGTGGATCTGGCGGAGGAAGTGCTCCGCATGCGCGGCTATGACACCATCCCCATGGCCCTGCCTCCCTTGCAGGGGCACCCTGAACCCCTTTCCGCCAACTACGCGCAGCGTAAGAATCTGGCCCTGCGCCTGGCCCACCTGGGCTTCCATCAGACCGTGACGCTGGGCTTTGTGAGTCCCGAGATCGACGCCGAGTTCATGTCCGTGCTCGGAGTGGACAACCCTCAGGGGGGACGCACCCTGGTCAATCCGCTGGGGGTGGAATACTCCGTGATGCGGGGCTCCCTGCTGCCCAGTTTGCGCTCCACTGCTGAATACAACCTTCGCCAGGGTGCCCGGGAGCTTCGCCTCTTCGAGATCTCCCCTGTCTACTTCAGCACCCCGAAGGGGCCGCAGGAGACCCTCAAGCTCGGGATCGTATGGAGTGGCACCCTCGGCGGTGAGAGCTACCTATCTCCCGCCCGTCCCGTTCGCAGTGCGGATCTCGTGGGCATCGCCCGCGATCTTGGCCTGGAGGTCCTTCCCCAGGTCCACGAGCTGGGTGACGGCGTCTTCGGAATCGAGTTTCCCCTCGGGGAGCTTGGGCGCCCCCAGGATCGCATCATCCCTGCTTTCCAGGCCTTCAGCCGCTTCCCTGCGGTGGAGCGGGACCTTTCGCTCCTGGTGGCGATGGAGCAGTCCTATGCCGCCCTCCGGGATGCCATGACCCAGGTCCTGCCCAAGGACACCCTACAGAGCCTTGCCTGCGTCGACGTCTTCCGGCACAAGAGCCTGCCCCAGGGCAGGCAGGCCTGGCTCATGCGTTTCCGCTTCCAGCACATGGAGCGGACCCTGACCGGGGCGGAGGTGGATGGCTGGATCGCGAAGGCCCTCGAGGCCGCCCGGACCCACGGAGCCGAACTGCGCGGTTAGTGTGTGCCGGAAGGTGCAGGTCCTGAGATGTATGATTAGCCATGGCCTGCGTTTGTTTCTTCATCCATGGAAGTGATGCCTACTACGACGCAGGGCGAGAGGCTGTGCGCTCAGTCCTGGTGCATACCGATTTCCCTGTGTTCGTAAGCTGCGATGACAAGACTCGGCTGAAGCTGAATTCCTCCAGGCTGCAGGTCGATGAATGCAGCCGGTATTCCGGAGCCCACCGTTCATGGCGGTTCCTTGGCAAATTCCGGGCGCTGGAGGCTTGCATCCGCAGCAGCGACGAAGACCTGGTGCTGTTCCTGGATGCTGACGCACTATTGCTTCAACCGCTGGATGACAGACTGATACGAACCGCACTCAATCATCATCCTTTGGGCATGGTTGAACAGACGACCATCACCGGATCGACGATGAATCGGACAGCATTCTGGGAACACTACCGTCAGCACTCACTGTCATTCATTGCTCCCGACCTGGCCCCGCCAACGCCGTCTCAGTTCCGCTATTTCAACAGTGGTGTGGTTTTCGGGCGCAAGTCGACGATTGCGGCCATTACGGACTGGGCACTGTCTGAGATCCGCAGGAGCAGCTCGGATCACTGCATCGGGCAACACATGATTGCTGACCAGGACTACTTTCAGGTCTGGACGAACAATCTTTTCCCTGGCATATGCCAGGAACTGCCGTGGGAATGGAATCATTGCGAATACTGGGATGTCGGTTTTCCTCGCCGCACGGCGCGGATCGCTCACTTCAGCAATTTCTGCAACGGACCTGCACCTGATACCGCCACACGCATGCGAGCGCTGTTGGGGTGAGCTGCTCCAATCAACGCTTTCGCGGGGACACTTGTTCACTCATGGGGGGGGAAGTGGGGTTTGTAGAGAGAGAACTGACGACGGTGATCGTTACGCACAACTCAGCTGCAGTGCTGTCGGACTGCCTGGCCTCTTTGAAACGTTGCGCTTCGGGGCCGGTCCTGGTGGTGGACAATGGGTCAACCGATGGATCGGCCGAGCTTGCGCGAGCCGCTGGCGCAGTGGTGCATGAGTTGGGTCAGAATACTGGATTCGCGAAGGCGGCCAATCATGGGGCGCGCGCAGCACAGTCTCCCTTCCTCTGTTTCCTGAATCCCGATTGCGCTGTCGATGCCCATCTGCTGGAGATCGCAGCGGAAATGCTTCGGCAACACAAGCAGTGCATTGCATTGCCCAGTTTCTTGCACGATGACGGCATTACGATCCAGGGTTGCCAGCCTGGCTATACCTGGGAAAAGCTCCTCGCCGATGTCCTTGAAAACAATCGCAATTGGCCCCGGGTGGTCAGGCTGATCAAGCGCTTGCCGGGATATGATGCACAGAACTGGCAATGGCCGCTGTGCGCCTGTGCTTTTATTGCAAAGGATGTATTCCTGGGGCTTGGAGGGTTTGACGAGCATTATTTCCTGTACATGGAGGATGTCGAGCTCGGTCTTTCGATGCTTCGGGCCGGTGGGGTTGTCGCGGCCCTTGATGCCACGGTGCGTCATCATGCGCAGACAGGCTCCGCCGTGAGCCCCGATCGCCGGTTGAGGATGCTGAACACGGCTCGGCTCCAATACGCCCGCAGGCATTACGGAGCCTGTTTCGAATGGCTGCTAAGGTTGTTGGTGCCTCAGCACAGACGAACGGCAACACAGGGGGCCATCTGATGCTCTATTATTTCGTTCCGGGTACCTCGATATTCGGAGGCATCAAGGTTGCGTATCAGTTTGTGGATGCGCTGAACGCGCTGGGGGTGCCAGCTGTGATTGCCTCTCCGGGAGCTTCGGCTGCGACTTGGTTCCTATCCCATGCGGCGGTGGTGGATTCCGAAGAAGTTCGCAAGACCTTCCGGCCAGAAGACATCGCAGTCTTCTCTCTGCCCCACGATTATCCTTCGTTGCGAACGCTTCCTGGGCAACTGGTCTTCCACTGTCAGGGCACGGACCCCCTCATTGACCCCATCCTCGCAGACCCTGCCGTGAAGGTCCTTACCTGTTGGAGACAGGCTGCGGAGTATGTGAAGGCTCGTGGCGTCCATGATCCCCTTGATGTCGGAATCTCGATATCCTCCTGTTTTGCCTACACCGGAGAACCGAAATTTGAATACGCCGTGGCTTGCATGCCGCGCAGAGGTGCAGAGCTGGGTGAGGCCGTGAGGCGTGCCTATCCTGCGATGCGCTATGTCGTGATCGATGGCATGCGCGAGGGCGAGGTGGCGCGGGTCCTGAAGCACAGCTCCATCTTCCTCGCCACCGCCACGCATGAGTGGTTTGGGCTGCCGGCGCTTGAGGCCATGTCTGCAGGATGTGTGGTTGTATCGACCCCGGTGCTGGGTGGGATGGAGTACCTTGAGGACGGTATCAATTGCAGAGTGGCCGAACCCCAGGATTTCACGGCCGCCGTGGGCGAACTGCTGCAGGAGCGGTCTGCGGTCTCGCGTTTCCAGATGAGGCAGGCCGCGATCGCGACGGCACGGCGTTACACCACCGAGTGCATGATGCAGCGCCTTTCCGAGGGGCTTGATGGACCATTGTCGAGCTGGCGGAGGAGAGCATGAAGACCCGTCTATGCGCCGTGATTCTCTCCCGTGGTCTCGATGAAATGCTGCGCTTCTGCCTGAAAAACTTTTTCGAAAGCGCGGAGCAGTTGTCCGGTGAGATCGAGGCTGAGGCGATTGTGGTGGATAACGCCTCCCCTCGCCCGTACCTTGGCACTTCATTCTCTGATCGCCGTGTTAGGCTCCTGCGGTTTGATGCTCCAACGGGCTTTGCCGCAGCCTGCAACCGGGCCGTTCAGAAATGTGAGGCTGAGCAATTGCTGTTTCTCAATAATGATGTCTTCCTTGACCGTTCGACACTTGGCCAGATGCTGCAACATGGATGCGATGCCGACGTTGGCGTCACCGGATCGTGGCTCTACTTCCCGGACGGGCGGGTACAGCACCGCGGTGTCGTATTTGGCAACGATGATATCGGTCCATACCATTTGCACCGCGGACAGTACCTCGAACCCCGTCGTCCGCTCGAAGCGTTTCAGGCCGTGACCGGCGCGTGCATGGTGGTCGGCCGGGAGCTGTTCAATCGGATCGGTGGCTTTGATGAATCGTATGCTTTCGGGCTTGAAGACATCGACTTCTGCCTACGGGTAAGGCAATGTGGACAGCGGGTGATTTGTGTGGATGCTGGGCGCCCCATGCATTTTGAATCATTCACCCCTGGGCGGGTCGAGATGGACGTTTCATCCAGGCGGCTCTTCATGGAACGCTGGCGAGGCAAATACACCATAGATGGGTGATGAAATGCTCGAGTTGACGGTGATCATTCATACGCGGGACTCCGAGGCCACGTTGCCCCGGCTCCTGGAGTCCGTCCGGTGGGCAGAGGAATGCATCGTGGTGGACATGGAGAGCCGCGACCGCACCTGCGAGATTGCGCGACAGTACGGGGCAACACTGATTCCCACACCGATGGCTCCGCGGATTGATGGCATCCGAAACGCCTTCCTGGAGCGTGGTCAGCACGAGTGGGTGTTTGTCCTGGATTCCGATGAATACCTGGCGGAGGACGCAGAGGAGAACGTGCGGGGCCTGCTGGCTCAATACGGAGAGAGCTGCGATGCATTCTTTGTTCCGCGCTACAACATGATTGCTGGTCAGATCATCCGTAGCTGCAGCTGGTACCCTGACCACCAGATCCGCCTTTTCCGGAAAGGGTGCGTACGCTGGGGCGATACCACGCATAAACTGCCGGAATTGCTGACAGCGCCGGAGCGGCTGCACAAGCTCGAGCCGCCGGGCTGTCTTCATATCCATCATGAGAACTATACAAGTATTGAGCAATTTATTGACCGACAAGTCAAATATGCGCTAAATGACATCTATCCGGAGGACGGGTTTTCATTCCAGCAATACGTAGCTAAGGCTTACGAAGAATTCTTCTTCCGCCTGGATGAGAAGAACGATGGTGAACTTTCGTTTGCTCTTGCGACACTCATGGCCTGGGATCGAGTCGTTCGTGGGCTGATACACTGGGAGCGGCTTGGCAGGAAGGATTCGCTGTCCAGGGCCTATTCCCTGCCAATTGCTACAATCAGCAGATACCCGGATTATGTGTTCCCAAACGACCTCGAAGAACTGCGTCGCAGGGTGCAGATGCTTGAGTCGGCCCCAGGGGTGAAGTCATGGGCGCGCATCGTAAAATCCTTCCGACGGGAACGCCGGAAGGTGAAAGAACATTTGAAACGGATTCTGCACTGCTTCCGTAAATAAGCCGATCGCTCTAATGTCGTCCTTTCGCGGGACACCGCACTAGAATGGTCTGAGACGAGGCTTCCATGGAACTCCTGAAACAACTTGAATCCAAGCTCCAGATCCTGGTTCAGCAGCGGAACCAGCTTCGCGAGGAGGTGGAACGCATGAAGGCTGCTGCCTCCGCAGGGGAGGATGAGCTCCATGGGCTTCGGCGTCGCCTCGAAGACCTACAGATGGAGAAGGCCGCCCTTGTGAAGGAGCGGGAGGATGTGAAACAGCAGGTGGACACCATCCTGCAGATGGTCGAGGACTTGGCGTGAACTCAATGCGAGAAACGGTCCCCCTGGCGGCGGACGAGGTGTGGGTCGAGATCCTCGGGAGGGACTGCCGGGTTCTCAGGCGCACCGACGACAAAACGCTGGCGGAGTCCGTGGCCCTTTTGGAGCAGACCTATCGCGACATGGAACGGGCCTATGAGTTAAGATGGGGAGGTCCCCCTTCGACCCTGGACACCACGACCTGGTTGTTGATGGGGGCCCTGAACCTGGCCCACCGTGTGGTGCGCCTGGAACAAGAAGCCAGCCAGCAAACCCAGAACCTGGAACTGACCCTTACGAGACTCCTCGATGATGTTCCAGATGCAAGTCCCGATACGAATGAAACAATTTGATCCCTGCGAGGCCCGTGAGAAGGCTATGCGCTTGTTCCGTAAGCCGTTATGGGAGTCCTGCCCCCGGCCTTGTGCGCACCACGCAGTGGCGCGCCTTAAACCGGGTCTTGGTCACCCCCCTAGTTTGACTGGGAACACGGCAACCTTCCACGACTGAGCGGGGATCATCTTCGGGATTCGCTTGCTGGCTCCAGACCCTCGGAGCCTACTATGAATGCATTGCAAATCGTACTCCTGCTGGTGGCCATCGGAGCGGTGGTTTTCGGCATCCTGAACATGAAGAAGGCCCAGTTGGCCCAGGTCGATGTCTCCAAGGCCCAGGCCAGGGCTGAGGCTGACCTCAAAGCCCAGCGGGACCAGCTCTTCGCTGAGGCGGAGAAGGAAGCCGAGCGGATCCGGGATCGCGGTATCAAGGAAGCAGAGTCCCTCCGCAAGGAGGCTGAGCTCAAGGTCAAGGAGCAGGCTCTGTCTGCCCGGACCGAGGCCGAGAAGCTCGTTAACGAGCGCCTCCAGGCCCTGGACAAGCAGGAACAGCGTCTTCAGTCCAAGGAGGAGGGCCTCGACAAGAAGCTTACCCAGGTGGATCAGAAGACCAAGGAACTGGAACTCAAGGGCGAGAAGCTCAAGTCAGAGATCGAGAAGCTGGAGGGTCAGCAGGCCGATGCAAAGCGCCTGGTGGAAGAGCAGGCCCAACTTCTGGAGACCCTCTCGGGCTATACCCGGGAGCAGGCCAAAGCCGAAATCGTGGGCCAGCTCGAGTACACCGCCAAGATGGACGCCGCCAAGCTGATCCGGCGCATTGAGGAGGAAGCCCAGGAGGAGGCCCAGAAGAAGGCCCGCTGGGCGATTGGAGACGCCATCCAGCGGGTGGCCTCCGAGGTGGTCACCGAGAACGCCGTGACTTCCGTCCAGCTCCCCAGCGATGACCTCAAGGGGCGCATCATCGGCCGGGAAGGCCGCAACATCCGGGCCCTCGAGAAAGCCACGGGCTGCGATCTCATCGTGGATGACACTCCGGAATCCATCGTGGTCTCCAGTTTTGATCCCATCCGCCGCGAGGTGGCCCGCCAGTCTATCCTCAAGCTCCTGGCGGACGGACGCATCCACCCGGCCCGCATCGAGGAGGTGGTTGAGAAGGTCAAGGTCGAGATGGACCAGCACCTCAAGGAGATTGGGGAGGCCACCTGCATCGCCCTGGGCTTCCCCGATGTCCACCCCAAGCTCCACAAGCTTGTGGGGCGTCTCAACTACCGCACCAGCTACGGCCAGAACGTCCTTGAGCACACCAAGGAAGTGGCCCGCATCGCTGAATACATGGCCGTGGAGATGGGGGCCGACGCCCGTCTGGCCCGCCGGGCGGGCCTCTTCCACGATATCGGCAAGGCCATCGATCGCGAGGTGGAGGGCACTCACATCGAGATCGGCATGGAACTCATGAAGCGCTTCGGTGAGAAGGAGGCGGTCATCCACGCCATGGCGTGCCACCACGGCGATCACGAACCCACCACGGTGGAAGCCATGCTCATCACTGCCGCCGATGCCCTTTCCGCTGCCCGCCCCGGAGCCCGACGGGAAATGCTGGAGACCTACGTCAAGCGTCTGGAGCAGCTGGAAGGTATTGCAAACTCCTACAAGGGGGTCCAGAAGAGCTACGCCATGCAGGCTGGCCGCGAGATCCGCATCATGGTGGATGCCGGCCACGTCAACGACGACCAGGCCTTCTGGATCGCCAAGGATGTCACCAAGCGCATCGAGAACGAGATGCAGTACCCGGGACAGATCAAGGTCACCGTCATGCGGGAGACCCGGGCCGTGGAATACGCGCGGTAGAAGGATAGATCCACCACGAAGGCTCCAAGACGCCAAAGAAAAGAGAAGGGGCGCCCACGAGAGCGCCCCTTCTGCTTTCCCGATCCAGTGTCCTACTGGTTGGTGGCTGTCTGACCAATGGCGACCATGCCCGTCAAGAATGACGTCGGCCCAGTCGTATCGTTGACGGTGATGCCATCGTCGTTGATGATGTTCTCGTACCCGCCACGCCCTGCGATGATCCCTGCCGTTACGTTCGTAATGAGGACATCTGCGCTTGTCGGTGCCTGGACCATGCAGTGAGCGCTGGGAGCGGTGGCCATCGGGTTGAACGAGGCGAAGAACAGAGCGTAGTTGCATAGCCCTGTGGCGTTGTGCGAAGTGACGGAGTCGGCTACGAGGTAGACCGGATAGCCGTTCTTGGTGCCGCTCATCCAGGAGGCTTGATCAGGCACGTCGTAGGGGAACTCGGACTCCAGGAAGATCGTCCTGCCGCCGTTGCCATTCCAGATGACCTGCTCCTTCTGGTAGTGCTCAACGTAAAGCCCCATTGCAGTGACGTCATCCCCATTGACCACCAGGCCATGATCGGCGAGATTGATGGTCCAACCCGTGGTGTCCTCAGGGTTGTCGTTATGATCGCCGCGCCACAACCATGTGTGATCGATCAGGACATGGTTCTGGTTCACCTCCACGCTGGTGGTCGCACCCCCCCCGGCGTAGGCTGCGCCAGTGGGGATGCGGACAAAGATGTCGCTCAGGGTGGTGGGATTGGAGGCCTCCCCCAGGTGGGCGCCGGTGGGGCCCACCTGGATAAGGGTCTGAGACGGCACTGCATTGCTATCAACAATCAGTGCGGAAAGGATGACACCAGGGACATCGTCAACAACGATGGCGGCAGTGCCGGTGGTCGGTGTGACGGTCGCCATGCCCAGGCCCATGATCACCGTGTTTGCCTTGGTGACATGCAGGGGCTCGTCCACCTCGTATACGCCGGGCGTCAGGATGACGCTTTTGCCACTGGCGAGAGACGTGTTGATGGTTTGAGCTGTATCCGTGGGCTGGGCGATAAAGATGCTGCTCATGGGAAGGGCCGTGCCGTCCGAGCTGCTTGTTCCCCAATGGATGCCTTGGGTGTTGGTCCGTGCTTTGGGGACAAAGACTTTGGCCGCAGTGCCATCGTAGAAGAGGAAGGGGGCTTCGCGGGTGATGGGTGTGGCATCGAGCACGGTTTTGTCACCGGGGGCGAAGGTCGGCTCTGGAGCTCCCGTGACTCCGGAGAAGACGAAATTGCCAGCATGTCCTTGCCATCTGGCGATCACGCTGTCCCGGGTAAAGTATTGGGCTTGGCCAACACTGGGGCTGGTATCGGTTGTCCACCCGAAGCCTGCACGCACCTCGCCCTCGATGTGACTGTTCCCAAGGAAGGTCCCGAAAGACTGCCCTCCGGTCAGATCGAGGTTGCCCATCATGTGGAGGCGTCGGAGGGGGCAGGCCTGGGAGGTGCTCCATCGCATGGTGAGGATGTCTTCGTCTGTCTGGATGGGGACGATCTTCATGTTCGACAGCGAGCGCCAGAAGGTGGCCAAGGCGCCTTGCCCCTGGGCACCGGCACGCAGGTTGCCGTTGATGGTCACCTCGTCCGGCGAGGCCCCCAAGCCCTGCACGGTCATCATGAATCCGATGGGTGAGTCGACTTGCCCGGTCGCTTCCGCAGGGAAAAACTGCCCACTGTCGTCCCCGTAGGTGCCGGGCATGAAGAGCACCGCGGCGCGCTTCTCGTCGAACCCGGTGGATTGGGCCGCCAGATCTTGCAGGGTGGCATTGATCTCCGTCACGGACATCGCAGGCGTGATCACCGTTACGTTTGGACCCAGGTCCGGCATCGATTGGGGGGACGAGGTCGTGTGTGTGCTGCCCCCGCAGGCACTCAGTATCAGGACGAGGGGAACTGCAAATGGCAGCCCAAAACGAGGGGAATGAACTTTTTTCATGGCGATGCCGCCCTCCTGGATAGAGGTGATGTAATATTCCGGGAGCAGGGCTTAAAAGTGCCATGAAAACAGGCACTTAATGGGGCCTTGTGCCGGGTTGAATTGAAGGTTGTTTTAAACGATACCCGGGGTGAATTGGGTAATATAGTGTTTCGGGAATGAAAAAAATTATTCGAGTGGATCAAATTTGGAGATAGCCGTTTGGGTCCATCTTGGAGGGGGAATGGACGTTCGCCATCTTCGGTGTTTCCTCGCAGTTGGGGAGCACCTCAATTTCACCAGGGCGTCGCGCCACGTCTGCTTGACACAGTCTGCGGTGAGCTACCAGATCTCGGCGCTGGAGAGTGAACTTGGGGTGAAGCTCTTCGATAGGGCACCGCACTCTGTCCACTTCACCCCGGCCGGTCGCCATTTCTACGATCGGGTCAGGGAGATCCTGGCTTCCTACGAGGGTGCCGTCATCGATACCCGGCGGATCGCCTCCGGGGTCACTGGGATAATGTCCATCGGTTTTCTCGGCGCCGTAGAATCCCGCTTTTTGCCACTGTTTATCAGGCGTTTCCGTATGAAACACCCGGACATCACCCTTCGGATCGAGCACTTCGATCTCGCCCCCTTGTGCGGCTCCCTGGCGAATGGTGATCTGGATGTTGCTTTCACCCTGGCCTTGGGTTTGCCTTTCCAGGCCGAGCTTCAAACGCGGGTTCTCGCCCGGGAGCCTCTGGTGATCGTGATGCCAGCTGATCATCCCCTTGCCGGGCGGGAAGCCCTGGCATACAGGGATCTGGTAGATGAGTGTTTCGTGGAGCTGGTCCAGCCCCTGAATGCACCGGCTCACACGCGTTTGGTGGAGGTGTGCCGTAGGCAAGGCTTCACTCCCCACACCATTGAGCGTTTTCTCGGGCTGGACGCCCTTTTCCTGGCTGTGGAGACGGGTGTAGGCATCGCAGTGTTCCCGAAATACCTAGCGGAGGCCCGCGCCAAGGAACGTTTGACCATCGTCCCGATCTGCGGGGAGGACTCGACGGTGGATTGTGTCGTGGCCTGGCATGCGAACACCCCCAACCCTGCCGTATCGGCTTTCATCCGGGAGTTGGGGGTGCTGTGACTCGCCATGGAGGCCAGAAGGGATCAGAGCGCTCCGCGCAGTGCCGCGAAGGCGGCCTCCAACCCCTCGGGCCTCGTTCCACCCCCCTGGGCCAGATCCTTCTTTCCACCCCCCCGGCCATCAATGTGGGGGGCCATGGCCTTGAGGAGGGCACCGGCATCGGCCTTGCCCGCCAGATCGGGGGCGACGCTCACCAGGAGGGCCACCTTGTCCTCGGCGACCTTGGAGGCGAGGGCGATGACGGCAGACTGGTGGCGGGTGCGGGCTTGATCCATCAGCTCGCGGAGGGCTGATGCCTCCAGACCCTCCACCTGGGCGGTGACCAGGGTAAGTCCCTTGATCTCCTCCACGGTTTCGCTGGTATCGGAGGCGGCCTTGAGCTTGGCTTCCTTCAACTCCTTCTCCAAAGCGGCGATGCGGGCATCCTTGGCGGGGAGCAGGCTCTCCAGGTTCTCACGGCCCGCGTTGGCCTGCCGCGAGAGATGATGAATCAGGGCTTCGTCTTCCTGGAGGCGCTCCAGGGCGGCCATGCCGGCGACGGCTTCGATGCGGCGTACGCCAGCAGCTACGGCGCCTTCGGACACGATCTTAACGCAGCCGATCTCGCCGGTGTTGGCGACATGGGTGCCGCCGCAGAGTTCCTGGCTGAAGCCGGGAACCGACACGACCCGGACCTCTTCGCCGTATTTCTCGCCGAAGAGGGCCATGGCTCCCAGGGCCAGGGCATCCTCGATGGGCATGCTCTGACTCTTGGTGGGGATGGCCCGGAGGGTCTGCTCGCTCACCATGCGCTCGATCTCGAGGGTTTGGGCGGGTTCCAGCGGTGCGAAGTGGTTGAAGTCGAAGCGGAGGCGATCCGCATCCACCACGCTGCCGGCCTGCTTGACGTGGGTGCCCAGCACTTCCCGGAGAGCTGCGTGGAGGAGGTGGGTGGCGGTGTGGTGGGCCCGGATACGGGCGCGGCGTTCCTCGTTAACCTGGGCCAGAACCGCATCGCCTTCCTTCAGGCGACCGGAGCAGTTCACCCTGTGAAGGCTGCGCTTGGGGGCGGGGGCGGTGGTCTCCAAGACCTTGGCGCTGCCGGTTTCGAAGCTCAGGGTGCCGGTATCTCCGGTCTGTCCGCCGCTGGTGGCGTAGAAGGGAGTGGTGTCCAGGAGCACCGAGCCCTCGCCCGTGAGTTCCTTGACGCGCTTGTGGTTCAGGTCGAAGAGGGCCAGCACGGTGGCCTGGGCCTCCAGGGTCTGGTAGCCCACGAACTGGGTGGCCGGGAGGTCCGCCAGCACGGCGTAGTCACCCTGGATCCGGACATCGTGGGCCTTCATGGCGGCGCGGCTCTTGGCTTTCTGCTCGGCCAGCTCGGTCTGGAAACCTTCCAGGTCGGCCTTCAGGCCCCGCTCCCTGCACCAGTCCTCCACCAGATCCACCGGGAAACCGAAGGTGTCATAGAGCTTGAAGATATCGGTACCGCAGAGGGCGCCGGAGGAGATATCACAGGCTTCGAGCTGGCGCAGGCCGGCGTTGAGGGTGACGCTGAACTGCGCCTCCTCGCGGGCCAGGACCTTCTGGATGCGGGGGAGTTCTGACCCCAATTCCGGGTAGGCATCCCCCATGGCCTGGAGGACGGCAGGCACGAGGTCCGCGAAGAAGAGGCCTTCGATGCCAAGCTTCTTGCCGAAGCGCAGGGCTCGGCGGGTGATCTTGCGCAGGACGTACCCCCGGCCTTCGTTGCTGGGCACCACACCGTCATAGATCATGAAGGTGGCGGCGCGGATGTGGTCCGCGATGACCTGGGAGGCGGTGCGGTTGGTGTGCTCACGCCGTTCCTCGGGCTTGATCCGGGCGACCTTCCAGATGGCCTCGAAGATGGGGGCGAAGAGGTCGATCTCGTAGTTGGATTCCACCCCCTGGAGGATGGAGGCCACGCGCTCCAGGCCCATGCCGGTGTCGATGCTGGGCTTGGGCAGGGGCTTGAGGCCACCCTTGCCGTCCTGCTCGTACTGCATGAAGACCAGGTTCCAGATCTCCATGGTGTCGTCGCCATCGCCATTGACCAGCTCCGGGCGGTTGCCCGAGACGTCCTTGGGGCGGTAGTAGTGGATCTCGGAGCAGGGGCCGCAGGGGCCGGTGTCGCCCATCTGCCAGAAGTTGTCCTTCTTGCCGAAGCGCAGGATGCGGTCCGCAGGAACCCCGGCCTGGATCCAGAGCTGCTCTGCCTCAGTGTCGGCGGGGATGCCCTCGGCGCCCTCGAAGACCGTCACCCAGAGGCGGCTGCGATCCAGGCCAAGATTTCCCTGGGAGGCCGGTCCGGTGATGAACTCCCAGGCGTAGCGGATGGCATCGGCCTTGAAGTAGTCGCCGAAGCTGAAGTTGCCCAGCATCTCGAAAAAGGTGTGGTGGCGGGCGGTGAAGCCCACGTTGTCCAGGTCATTGTGCTTGCCGCCAGCCCGGAGGCACTTCTGACTCGTGGCAGCCCGGGTGTAGTCCCGGCGCTCCTTGCCCACGAAGACATCCTTGAACTGCACCATGCCCGCGTTGGTCCACATCACCGTGGGATCGTCCGCGGGGCCGATGACGGCGCTGGAGGAGACCAGGCGGTGGCCCTGGGCGGCGAAGTAGTCGAGAAAGCGCTTGCGAAGCTCAGAGGTCTTCATGGGATGGGTTCACTCCAGAGGGATTAGCCGAGATGTGGCCCATAGGCCACCCCACAGTCTACCTGGAGGCACCCTTGGGAGCCGCTGAAGTTGTCCTGCCTCAGGGTTCTCGCCCCTGCGGTGGATCTGACTTTACCTAACGCTGTGAGTAGCGACGCTCCCAAAGCTGGAGCTCGGCGGCGTAGGTTTCGGTGGCGCAGAGGGGGGCAGGGCGGGGGAGGGCAGGGAGGCCATGTCGGCGTTCCCAGGCCTCTTCGTGAGCGAGGCAACGGATGGCGAAAGAGTCCAGGATGCGGGCTTCGCCGGGCTCGAAGGTGTTCACGGACTTGCAGGAACGGCACCTCATGTTCTGGGCCGTGAAGGTCAGGGGGATTTCGACGGGGCTTCCACACTGGGTGCAGCGCAGGTCCTTGGGAAGCTTTGGGGACAATCGAGCCCACAGGATTCGGCTGGCGTCAGCCTTGGTGCGGATCTCAAAATCATCGAAGGCATAGGTGATCCATTCCCTGAGCCGCTCCAGCTTGGCGTGCTCGGTGTCCAGGACCTGCCGGTTATAGGCCTCCGTCCGCTCGAAGGCGGGGGCCACTTGCTGGAACCAAGCGTCCTCGGCCTTGGCGCTGAGGTCCAGGAGCCGTGTGCGGATGGCGGGGAAGACGTTGCCCATGGTGAAGGGGTCGAAGCCCCCCTGTTCGAAGACTGTCATGCACCCTGGTCCGGCCTCCCCAAGAATCTCTTCGACCCTCTCCCGGATGCGGGCCAGGAATCCATCCCAGCGGGTGCGCACAGCCTCAAGGTCCTCACCCATGTGTCATCCAAACAGATTGCCGCCGCAGTAGCGGCAGAGGGTTTCCTGGTCATGGCTGCGGGGGGAACCGCAGGTTCGGCAACGCAGGGTCATCATTCTTCGCGGTTTCGCCTTGGACATATGGCGTACCGAAGACCCCAGGGCCGTGGCGAAAACCGAGTCCATGGTCGGCCTGGGTTTCACTTCAGCCGCATAAGCGGCCGCCTCGTGCTCTGCCTGGTGACGGAGCCGGTGGCCGAAGGCTCGAAGCTCCGATGAGAATGGATGGGCGTCGCTGAGTTGCTCGAGCTCCTCATGGATCCTGTCGCACCAGGCTCTGGTGGCTCGTTCCACTTCGTGAAGAGGGGCTCCACCGCTCTGGCCGAACCCTTCCAGGGCATCCCGGCGTCGCTGTTCGGGGGAGTTGGGGGTGATCCCAAGGCTCACCAATCTTCGATCCCAGGTCCCATCCCCCTCCGGCCCGGAAGCCAGGGCCTCCTGGCGGATGGAGGCAAGGCCTGCTTCCAGGCGACTTTGAAGTTTCGCAAGTTCACTCTGGAGGTGAGCCTCCGGGGCGGGCTTCTTTTGAAAGATCAAAATTCGAGGTCCTGATCGTTCTTGGCCAAGGCGTACTTGGCGCGGTATTTTTCCGAAAGGGTCGTGTGCTCTTCCAGGATGGCAGGGTTCCGTATGGCATTCTGGTTGAACCACTCACCCCAGTGCTGGCCAGCGTTGACATAATCTGACAGCGACATCCCCAGCTGCTTGAGCACCGCCTGGGGGTCCACGCCTGCGGATGTGGCAGCACTCATGGCCTCGGTGGCTTCGATGTACTCCTCCCAGGAGAAGGCAGGGGTTTCAGTGGTGCCGCAGGCCTCATTGGAGGCTGGCATGAAGGCCTTGCCATATTCCCCCGTGAGGGTGAAGGTCGTATCCACGGCCATGCGCTGGTTCCATGCCTCGGAGACCCGGTCGTACTTGGCCTGATCCATTCCACTCTCCCGCAGGAGCACCGCCAAGTCCTGTCCGGCGACCATGCGGGCCACGATCCGGCCGTAGTCCTGGATACTGACGCCCTCGATGGGTTCCAGCAGGCCGGGGTCCGTGGCCACCAGGGTGGCGTGCTCCTGGGTCCTCATGGCTGCGGTTTCCGCGTTGAGGCAATCCTGGAAAACCTCGCGCCAGGCCTGCTCTCCACGGGTGGCGACCAGGTGGTTCTGGTGCTCGGTCCAGGCCTCGTTGAGGCGGCGGAAATGGGACTCATTCTGGATGCCGTACTGGTAGAAAAGGTCTTCCCGCTTTCCCTCGTCTTCCCACGCCTGCTCGATGCGTCGACTGGCGATGAACCACTCTTCTGGGCTTTCGTCGAAATCGAAGGGCGATTCCTGTTCCTGCTGAGGGTAGGCGTGGATGGGCTGTGTATCCCGTTCCGCCTCTCCGGTGGTGACCAGGCCTTTTAGTCGGTCGAACAAACCCATGAACATCTCCTTGTGTGGAGTTCCATGATGTCAAGCTTATGGCGATGGCGCTAGTGCTTGAAGTGACGCATGCCGGTGAAGAAGAGCCAGACCCCGAGCCGCTGGGCGGCCTCGATGACCTCAGCGTCGCGGTTGCTGCCGCCGGGCTCCACGATGGCCGTGACGCCATGCTGGACCGCCAGTTCCAGGCCGTCGGCGAAGGGGAAGAATGCATCGCTCCCCAGCACCGCGCCGCGGGCGCGATCCCCGGCCTTACGGCATGCGATGTCCACGGAATCCACGCGGCTCATCTGCCCGGCGCCGGCGCCCACGGTGCCGCCGTCTCGCACCAGGGAGATCGCGTTGGACTTGAGGGCCTTGGCGACGGTCTGGGCCAGCACCAGATCCCGGTCCGAGGGACGGGGAGCCTTGCCCTCCGCCTTGAGCTCCCACTGGGCAGGGGGCACGAACTGGTCGTCGGGGTGCTGCACGAGGAAGCCTCCGCCGATGCTTCGGACGTCCATGCCGTTGACACCACTGGGCCAGCCAGAGGCCGTCTTGAGGAGGCGCAGGCTGGGCTTGGCCTTGAGGACGGCCAGGGCCTCCTCCGTGAAGTCCGGCGCCAGGATGACTTCCCAGAAGGTGGGGGCCAGGGCCTGGGCTATGGCTCCGTCCACGACCCGGTTGAAGGCCACGATCCCACCGAAGGCGCTCATGGGGTCCGAAGCGAGGGCCTTCTGGAATGCCTCCAGGGGCGAATCGGCCAGGGCGACGCCGCAGGGGTTGTTGTGCTTGACGATGACGCAGGCGCTTTCCTGGAACTGCCAGGCCAGCTTGGCGGTGGCGTCGGCATCCAGGAGGTTGTTGAAGGAGAGTTCCTTGCCCTGGAGCTGGGTGCAGGCCGCCAGGCCCTCCGCGTCCTTGCCTGGGCGGGTATAGAATCCGGCGCTCTGGTGGGGGTTCTCGCCGTAGCGGAGGCTCTGCTTCCTGGCGAGGCCCAGGGAGATGCGCTTGGGGGGTTCCGGGCTCTCCTCGCCCAGACGCTCGGCGAACCAGGCCGCAATGGCGGCGTCATAGGTGGCGGTGCGCTGGTAGACCTGGAGGGCGCAGCGGCGGCGATCTTCAATGCCCCAGGTGCCGTTCTTGGACTTCTCAATAAAGATGTCGTAGTCTGCGGGGTCCGTGAGGACGGTGACCGAGGCGTGGTTCTTGGCGGCGCTGCGGAGCATGCTGGGGCCGCCGATATCGATCTGCTCGATGCAGTCCTCGAAGCTGACCCCCTCCCGGGCGATGGTGGCCTCGAAGGGATAGAGATTCACCACCACGAGATCGATGGGGTCGATGCCCAGGCGCCTGGCGTCCTCCACATGGGAGGTCTCTTCCCGACGGTAGAGCAGTCCTCCGTGGATGCGGGGGTGAAGGGTCTTCACGCGGCCTTCGAAACACTCAGGAGCGCCGGTGTACTCGGCCACTTCCTGCACCTCGATCCGGGCGTCCCGCAGGGCCTTGAGGGTTCCGCCAGTGGCCAGGAGGTGCCACCCCATCTCCTTCAGCCCCTGGGCCAGGGGCAGGAGGCCCGTCTTGTCGAACACCGATAGGAGCGCGGTAGGCATGCTTTCCTCTAAAAGGCCATTCTCCCACGCCGGAGCCATTCTTAGAACGATCCATGCGGGGCTTGAGAATTTGCGTCATGGGTCGATGATGGAATCCGGAGGGTTCCATGGATGTCCAGGTTGAAGTCCAGTTCACGATCCAGCACACCCTGGACGAGTTGAGGGCCGAGTTCGTCAAGCGGGGACACATTCCTTCGTGGCACCGGATCGCGGATACGGACCTGAGGCCGGATCTTTTTTTCGAAACCCGGATCGTGTCTGTGAACCTCTCGGGCGAGGCTGACCGCTTGGCCTGGTTCATCTTTTCGATGGAGGCCTGCGGGGAGCTGCGGAACCGGATCGTGATCCCCAACGTTGTGCCATCGGGGGTGAAGGTGGACTATCCATCCCTGGACGACTTTCTGGCCTTCTGCCGGCACTGTCTGGTGGCTTCGCCGACCAACGCCTAGCCGAGCTGTTCCATAATCAGGGGGCCCAACCCCCCCGGGAGTCCCATGCCTACGATCAAGATCAACGACCAGACCGTTTCCGTGGAACCTGGCACCCTGCTGATCGATGCCTGCAAGCAAGTCGGCGTCGAAATCCCCCACTACTGCTACCACCCGGCCCTGAGCCCTGTGGCCACCTGCCGCATGTGCTTGGTGGAGATCAAGGGGCAGCCCAAGCTGGCCACCTCCTGCACCACTACCGCCGCCGAGGGCATGGAGGTCTTCACCAACAGCCCGTCCGTGGCGGATGCCCGGGGCGGGGTGATGGAGTTCCTGCTCATCAACCACCCCCTGGACTGCCCCATCTGTGACCAGGCCGGGGAGTGCAAGCTCCAGGACTACAGCTATGCCTTCGGCTCCGGCGACAGCCGCATGGTGGAAGCCAAGCGGCGCTACGCTTACGAGGAGTTGGGCGCCAAGATCGTCATCGACAAGAATCGCTGCATCCATTGCACCCGCTGTGTCCGCTTCACTCAGGAGGTGAGCGGTGGCGCGGAGCTGACGGTGGCCAACCGGGGAGCCAGCCTGGAAATCACCACCTATTCCGGCAAGACTCTGGACGGGAATCCCCTGGCGGGCAACGTCGTGGATCTCTGTCCTGTGGGGGCTCTCACAAGTCGGGACTTCCGCTTCAACAAGCGGGTCTGGTTCCTGAAGCCCGTTCCCACCATCAGTCGGCATTCCGCCATGGCGAGCCCCATCTGGGCAGATGTGGACCAGAACCGGGTCTGGCGTTTCCGGCCCCGCCCCGAACCGGGCAGGCCTGCCACCCAGTTCCTTTTCGATGATGAACGCGCTGCCTTCCATCGCTATGACCTGGATCCCGCCGATCGTCTGGCGAAACCCCTTCTGAACGGACAGCCTGCGGCGGTGGAAGCCATCGCGGAGGCCCTCCGGGGAGCCGGGAAGGTCGCGGTGGTGGGGCAGGGCACCTTTGGTTGCGATGCCGCCCAGCGTCTGGCGCTGCTGGCTTCGGATGCCCTCTGCTTCGGTACCGGGGATCTCACCCATGCCATCTCCCACCCGGAGCTTCAGAAGAGCAGCGACGGCATCTTCAACCGGCGGGGTTTCAGTGAGCGGGGATTCCGTTTCGGGCGTCTGGATGCACTTCTGGCACTTGCGATCTCCGGGCAGGTGGGGGCCGTCGTTCTGCTGCACGATGCCGAGTTTAGCTCCCCAGGGGAGAAGGCCGTGCTCAGGGCCCTCCTGGAGGCCGTGCCTTTCAGTTTGGCCCTGGAGCCCATCCCTTCTGAACTGGGCGATCTCGCCTCAGCCCGGCTGCCCGTGACCACCTACCTGGAGGAGAGTGACTCTGTCCTCACCCACGATGGCGTCCTCCGTCGCTACCAGAAGGCCCTCCAGGCCCCCAAGGGCGTGAAGACGGTGCCGGAATGGGTCAAGGAGCTGATGAAGGGGTAGGACGAGCCCTGCCTACGGGAACCAGAGCCCCGCATCCGGCGGGTTCGTGCGGCCATTCTTGACATAGGGGTCGCCGGGTTCGATGGTGCAGGCCTCTTCGACCGACCTGGGCCAAACGGGGATCTTGCAGGTGGCCATGGCGAACTTGCGGCCAATCCAGGCCATGAGAAAGATGGGGGACAGCAAGATCTGGAAGAGGATCTGCCCGTTCACTTCGAGCCAAAGGCGCTGCAGGCCCAGGATGCGGGGTTCCTTGCGCTGGTCAATGGGCAGGCAGTAGTCCAGAAGCTCCCAGGGCTCCTTCGGGCCTTCTTCCATGTAGCGGCGCAGGTATTCCCAGTAGGCGACCACCGTGTCCTGGGAGGTGGAGCAGGGCCGCCGCATGTACCAATCATTACAAAATCGATCAAATCGGCTAGATTCCGCGTAATTCAACCGGAAGTGCCCATTTGATACTTGTACTTTATAGCCAGCTATGGCATGACGTTCTATGGAGATCTTCCCATGGGAACCAAAGCCAGAAGCCTCGTCGATCACCTCGAATCGTTGCCCGATCCCCGGAGCATGCGTGGTCAGCGGCACCTCCTTCTCGACATCATTCTCATCGCCGTCCTGGCCGTTCTCTGTGGTGCTGACAGCTGGGAGGACATCCACCGCTTCGCCAAGTCGCAGGAGGCATGGCTCAGAACCTTTCTCTCGCTGCCCAACGGTGTGCCAAGCGCCGACACGATCAACCGGGTGTTCATCCTGCTCGACCCCAAGGCCTTCACAGAGTGCTTCCTCTCCTGGGTTCGCGACGTACGGAAGAAGGTTCCTGGGGATGTTGTGGCCCTGGATGGTAAGACTCTCCGGGCATCGCTTGCAGCCGGTAAGTCGGCCCTGCACATGGTCAGCGCTTGGTCCTCTGCGAACCATATGGTGCTTGGACAATGCGCCGTCAACGAAAAGAGCAACGAGATCACAGCTATTCCCGCACTCCTCAAGGTTCTGGATCTGAAAGGGTGCATCGTGACGATTGACGCCATGGGGTGCCAGAAGGGAATCGCCAAGGGGATCGTGGCCAAGAAGGCCGACTACCTTCTGGCCGTCAAGGGCAACCAGGAGCGCCTCCACAAGGCCATCAAGGTATGCTTCGAGCGGCTGGATGCCAATCTGGCTGATACTGCCCACGGCAGCGCCGAATCCTTGGAGTCTCGACGTGGCAGACATGAGCGGCGCCGCGTGACCACCCTTGATGCCGTTGAGCAACTCCCGGAGGACATCCTCCTGGAATGGCCCAAACTGGAGACGATCACGCGAATCCACTCAGAATCCCTGCGCGACGGCAAGCCTGCCCTGGAAGAACGGTTCTACATCACCACCTTGCCCATGACCCAAGCCGAGGCTATTGGTTCGGCCGCCCGCCATCATTGGGGCATCGAGAACAAGCTCCACTGGGTTCTCGATGTGGCATTTCGGGAAGATGCCAATCGGACTCGGAAGGGAAGCGGCCCTGAGTGCAGCGCGGTCCTCCGCCATATCGTGCTGAATCTCCTCCGGCAGGACCCGAACCCCATGGGAAGCATCAAGTTCCGCAGGATGCAGGCCGCCATGTCGCCGGATTATCGTATGGCTGCTTTGCTTGGATTCCCACACTATGGAGAGACGACCTCTATCTAATAATTCCATCATGCGGTGGCCCGTGCGCCAGGCCAAGCCTGGATGAGGAGGAAAGATGACATAGCTCAACTTGAAACCTCGTGATTGGTCCTCAGCGGGTAGCCAATCCCGTCCGGCAAAGCTGGCCAGCAGCCGGTACCGAGTGTTGCGTGGGGAAGGGTGCCCCCGCCGCCGCCACCACGGCGATGGCTCCATGGTGGAGGGTGCCGTTGCGCGCAGCGGTCCCGAATGATCCCTCTCTGCCGAGTTGCGTTTCAATGGCGCCCTTCCTCATTCAAAGAGCGACTTGGGATTGGAACGCCAATCCTTGAAGTAGGGATCATCGGGCTCGATGAGGCAGGATCTATCGGGTATTCCGCGTCTTGCCACGGCAGATTCTGGCTTCGCCATGGCTTTGGCGATGGCGCCGAGGATCCTGCCCCTCGGCTCGAAAGCGAGGCGCTCCCCGAGGAACTCGAGCTGACTCTGTGCCGATTTGGGCAAGCTGGGGCAGGCAACCAGATAATCCAGGTCTGGACCGGCCAGTTCAGTCCGGTCGTTGGCCACAAGGAAGGCCGCTCGGCTCGCCCGGAGAACCGAATGGACCTTCCTAATCTCGTCCGCTGTGCGAGGTTGCTCCCCCGCGAAATCGCCAGACTCATCCTCCCCTTCCTGGGCGCTTCTGAGCTGGGCGGTGGATTGGGAGGTGGACTGCTCTGTCCCCGTGCTCCCATTCTCCTGGAAAAGCCACTCTAGCTGTCGAAGGTTCTCCTGGAGATGTCCCTTCCGCCGCCAGAAGTGGTCGGCCTTGAAGAGGATCTGGTCATCCAGGCTTTGGAACGCGAAATCTGACGCGAACAACGTGATCCCACTTGCCTGTCGGCCCATCAGGTAGGCGGTCATCCCATCCTTGCCCGAGCGACCGAAGTAGACCCCACCCGCAGGGAGGTGTTCGAGGGCATAGGGGGAGTCTGGGAGTGGGTCTCCTGTATCCGAGTTCACCAGATTGAAGAAGCTGCCGAAACGGCCGTCGAGTTCCCCTATCACTTCACAGAGGCACCAATCTTCTTCCTTGATCGGGTGGGGCATGCGGACAAAGCGGGTGTATCCATCCGAATCCGTGGTGTCAAAGAGAACCCCCTGATGATCGGTCCCCTGGATCTCGTGCTTGGCGTCCTTAGAGAAGAGGCGGTAGGGCGTGTCGGGGGCCAAGCGGAACTGATACCCGAAGGGGCCGACCCCGATCTCCGGGGAGTGCCGGGTATTCTTCGGATGGAATCGCGTAAGTCGAGGGGTCTTGAGCGGAGGAAGCTGCCCGGATCGGCGCGGGGCGCCAGCACCGGGGGGAATGGGCGCCCCTGTGAGGCAGTCCAATACCGGGGCGTCCTTCCAGCGCGCCCAGGCCGAGGGGCCCTGGGGCATGAGGCCCCCGAAGCCGCAAGCCTCAGCGAGTTCCCGTGCCGTGTGGATCACTTCGTCACCCGAGCACCGAGGGGAGGCCACCTCATCCGGGGAGACACCCCGAGCGATGAGGAGGCGGATCACGTCACGCTTGGCGTCGGCATTTTCCGGCTCGGCCTCAAGGCCACAGGCGGTCGCCAGGTAAGGGAAACCTCCTTGCCAGCTCGCCAGGATGCCCTGGTCGTAATCGGGGCACTGGAGGAGGCGCAAGGCCACTTTCAGGTGTCCGGCCTTGAGGGCTTCCTGAAGTGGCGTTTGCCCCAGGGCTGGACTGGCTCCGGCCTTGAGCAGAGCTTCCACCAGATCCAGCCGGTTCCGCCTAGCGCACAAAATGAGGGCAGGCGGCTGCCCTTTGTCGGCTGCGTCCGGGTTCCCCCACTTCCGGGCCAGTAGGTCGAGCACCCGCTCGGGGGAACGGCTCCTAGCGGCCATGGCGAGGATTCCAGGGTGGGGCTGGAAGGGAGCGGCGGACTTGGCCCACCTGTCCACCAGATCCAGGCTCGCTCCCGCCATGACGGCGTACTCGACCATGCCGCGCTGTTCCTTGTCCCGCACGGAAGCCTTTGCCCCACCGGCCAGGAGGATATCGGCATACTCAGGTTGCCCGGCGGCGTGGAGCAGGGCGGTGGCCCCCTGGGCATCCGGCACCTCGGGATCCGCCCCGGCCTTCAGAAGGCGCCGGAAGAGTTCAGGCCTCCGGGCCTGCATGGCCATTCCAAGGGGTGAAAAGTCGGGGTCCCCCGATTCCCAGGTTTCTCGGGTCGCGGAGAGATCTTCACCTCCGGTCGCGAGGATCCAGTCCACCAGTTTCCATTTCCCTCTTGCCATGGCCAGCGTGAGGGCCGAGCCCTGGCGATCCTTCCGTTTGCCCAGGGGCGACCCGCCGTCGAAAAGGCGCTGCGCGAGCAGAATTTCTTGGTCTTCACTGAGTCCCAAATCCGAGTCGGCTAGAAGCATGAGGGCGGTCCAGCCTCCTCGTTCCTCCCCCTCTTCCTCCTCCCTCGTCTCCGCCCGCTGCCCTGCGGCCCTGGCGCCTTCTCCCGTGAGGGCGAGGGCCTGCACCCCATCCTTATGCTCCAGGGCATCCCACAGTTCGGCATCCAGGTTCCGACGAGGCGGCTTGGACGCGAACCGCCTCGCCGCAACCTGGGTCTCCTTGCGGGCCTGAGCCATGCGAGGAACGGCCTCCCGGAAGGCCTGCGCGATGGGTGATGCCTTGGGCTGGGCAGTGGGCGCGGCCGACAGGGTTCCCGAGGCGAGAAGGAGAAGGCAAGCGCTGCTGCGAGGCTGCAGAAGGATGGTCATAGGTGGCTTCCTGGGAAACGGCAACGAAAGGCAGCCCAGACGGAGGCGCCCGTGGGGCATGATGGGGCTTGAAGTGCGCGAAGGGGGATTGGACACAGCGTCTCTGACCTCATCCGAGGAGCGACTTGGGATTGGCGCGCCAATCCTTGACATAGGGATCATCGGGCTCGATGACGCAGGCCTCCTCCACCTCCTGGGGCCAGACCGGGAGCTTGCTGGTGCGGGCGGCCAGCCAGCGGCCCACCGAACCGAAGATGAAGAGGGGGAGTAGAACGAGTTGCCCCAGGGGGTATCCCTTCAAATTGCCCCAGAAGGCCATGAAGCCATACCAGAAGGGTTCCCGGCGGTCCCATAGGGGGAGGCTGTAGCGGGTCTTTTCGAAGGCCTCCCGGGGGCCTTCCTCCATGTAGCGGCGGACATGCTCCCAGATCTCCAGGAGGCCTTCCAGGGTACCGCTGATGTTGCGGATCTTGATGGTCTCCTTGACGGTGATGCCATCGGCCTCCAGGACGTGGGCATGGAGCTGCCAGTCGCTCATGCCCTTGTTGTAGAAGCGTGTATAGAAGAGCTCGTCCCACGGGGCGCTCAACACCGTTCCATCCCGCCGGAACATGTAGACCATCCGATTCTTGCGGTTGAAGCGGATGGGGTAGTGGGTCCACTTCCAGGCTTCGAAGGAAAAGAGAAACCAGGCAGCCCAAAGGGTAGGTATGCCCAAGGCTGTCACCAGGAGAAGGAACAGCAGGCTTGATGTGTTGTCTCCGGTGCCAGCCCAAAACTCGACAATTGAGATATGCATAACGGAAACAAAAAAGGGAGAATAAATAAGAGCTATGGCAGCACCACCAAGAAAACCAAGCCCCCGCCAGGAATACCAGTAATCCACAAATTCAAGGTAGGTGGAGTTGGTCCGGATGGCATTGGTCTGGGGCCTTGCGTTGACCTCCAGTCTCTCTCGCGGGAAAAGTTTGAGTTTCATTTCTTCCGGGGTTAGCGGGCGGTTAACTGGGGGCATCGCCTTGGTCATAAGTCTCGATTGAATCGACATCAGGCCCCCGTGGCCAAGGCCAGATTCTTCATTTCTTCGTCCAGACTTTCATAGCGCTTGCCCTGGCCCCAGCAGCATCGCTCTAGCCACTCGAACACCTTTTCCGGTTTGAGGTAACTGATGGCGAGGCCTACTAGGATCAGGGCCACGGCGAGCACCCAACCCCACACCGGCACGGCTGCCGCGCCGACAATCAGGGAATAGAAGGATATGAAGGCAAGGCCTACCCCAAGAATTCCTGATATGAGATAGCAGGCAGCGAGCCCATAATGTCTATTTGTAGCCGTTCAGGTATTTCGCACTTGATATGAATGGCTAGGTTGTACTTTTCGTTCAGGGCTGCAAGGCTTGAGAGATGGACGAACTGCAGCGGCAAGTTGACGAGCTGAAGGCCCTGTTGGCGGCCTCTCTGCAACGCATCCAGGAGCTGGAATCCAAGCTCACCCAGAACTCCGGCAACAGCTCGAAGCCTCCCAGTTCGGACATGGGTAGGAAGCGCAAGCCACCGGTAGATCCGAGTGGACGGAAGCGGGGCGGTCAGCCGGGTCACGCCGGAAAGACCCGGGAGCAGGTTCCGCCCGAGGAGGTGGATGAGGTGAAGGACGCCGATCCCGAGTCCTGCGAGAGATGCGGGGAATCCCTGGAGCAGGCTCCCCGCCGGGATGCCATCATCCGGCAGTTCTGCGAGTCGCCGGCGTTCCGGGCCTTCATCACGGAGCTGAGGCAGTGGTCCAAAGCCTGCCCCCGGTGCGGGCATGTCACCCGGGCGGCTGCGCCGGTGGGAACCCCGAAGGGTGCTTTCGGCCCCCGCCTCCAGGCGCTCACCGGGATGCTCTCGGGGCGATTCCGATTGACCAAGCGGGAGATCATGGTGATGCACCGATCCGTCTTTGGCGTGCGGATGTCGCTGGGCTCCGTGGCGGCCTGCTGCAAGTCGGTGAGCGAGGCTGTGGCCCCGACTGCCAGAGCGATCCACGAAGAGGTGAAGGCCTCCCCAGTGGTGCACGCCGATGAAACGGGGTTCGGTCGCTGCGGAGAGGATCGGATGTGGCTCTGGGTCGCCGCAACGGCGGAGGCCGAAGCCTTCCGACTTCTGCCAGGACGGGGCCAGGCGCAGGCCAAGGACCTCCTCGGCGAGGACTACCCGGGCATCATCCAGCGCGACCGATGGAAGCCCTACGAGAAGTTCCTCAAGGCCAAGCACCAGCTCTGCCACAGCCACATTCGACGTGACGTGCAGGGGATGTTGGAGAGCAAGGGTGAGACGGGAACCCAGGGCTGCATGCTGAAGCTGGCCAGCGACAAGGCTTTCCATCTGTGGCACCAGTGTGAGCAAGAGGAAATCAGTCGGGAGGAACTGGCCAAGGAGACACAGTCGATCCAGGCGGAGATGCGGGAGCGGTTCGAGATCCTGGCGAAGCACCCCGATACCACCAAGAAAGCACGGGGGACAGCCAACGATCTGCTCCGGCAATGGGATCGACTCTGGACCTACCTGAGCCATGAAGGGGTGGTGCCGACCAACAATGAAGCCGAGAGGGCGATCCGCAAGGCGGTGCTGTGGCGGAAGGTGAGCCTGGGGGTGGAGAGCGAGCATGGCGCCCGCTTTGTGGAGCGCATGCTGACCCTGGCAGGCACGGCCCGGAAGCGCGGCGTGGACCTGCTGGAGTGGCTGACTCAGGCCATGAAGGCCAGCCTCGTCGGAATCGCCGCACCGGATTTCACAGCCTGATGCGGTCCCCGTGGAATCAGAAACCCCCTCCATGCGGAGGGGGCTGAACGGCTACGTCTATTTTTACGTTCATGGTTTGCCGCCATTAGATCCATCACCGCAATCGCCAATCCCCCAAGGATCCCCAGGCCACTCCCAATCCCTCGTAGAGCCCGAAACCCCGCCGACGCCGTAATATCCGCCACCCATCCCCGGGCGATCGCGGCTTCCAGGCTCTTGGTCAGGGTTTCGGCGGTGGTGCCCACCAGGGCGGCGATCTGGCTGTGGAAGCGCTTTTTGAGCGCGGGCACTTCGTGGGTCATGGCGCGATCCAGATCCCTGCTCATCTGGCATGCCCCCACAAAGCCCAGGAGCATCCCCAGGGAGCCCGACAGGATGGGCAGACCATGGGAGGGCTTGAGGGCCACCTGGGCTTCACCGGCCTCCTCCAGGCGGAAGCCGCTCGTGAGGATGGCCAATCGCTGCTGGGGGGTGGCCTCATGGGAGATGCTTTCCAGGCCACGGCAGGTCAGGACCATGCTGGAGGTGCTCCCATCCAGCTTCGCCCCCTTGAGCTTGCAGTATTCGATCTGGGTAGCCGCGAACTGCTTGGCGGCGGTTTTCGAGACACCGGGACATTTTCCCAGAACAAATTCCAGGAGGCCCTGCCGCAACATCCGCTCAGTGCCTTCCACCTTGATGCACTCCAGGGGCGTTCCGGTCGCCACCGCCACGGCGATGGCCCCATGGTGGAGGGTGCCGTTGCGGGCGGCGGCCAGCACCTTGCCCATGGGGGCGGAGATGATCCCGAAGAACATCGTCAGGAGATCGTCCTTCTGATACGGGGCGATGCCGGGGGCGGCCGCCCCGAAGGCGCTGCACAGGCTGGCCCAGGTGCTGGCGACGGAATGCCTGTCGGCCTGGCTTGCAAGGCTGGCCTTCAGGCTGTGGCTCTCCCGTTCAATGGCCGACCACACCCCCTCCTGGTTCAGCACCAGCGCCCGGTTGACCAGGCTTTCGCTCATCGTGGGCTTTTTCAGCTCTTTTTCGAGGTGGTCATGGCAGGGCCCCTTGTCCTGGACCCCTGCGTAGCACTTCGCCAGGGTCCGGGTGAAATCGCAGCCGCTCTGGGCATCCTGCGGGTCAAAGGTGTCCTTGAAGTGCCCCTTGAGAGGCGCACTCTCCATGAAGGCGGCGTGGGCTTCCGCCAGGGGCAGGATCCAGTCCTTGTCGAAGGGGTCCAGGTATTTCTCCTTGAATATCGGCTTCCAGTTTCCATGCACCTCGGCGTGGTATTTCTTTTGGGATTCCGCCTTCACCCAGGCAATGTTGCCGTCGAGTTCCCGGGCGGTCTGCTGGGCGAGTTTCTCATCCACCTCTGCGTCATAACCCGAAAGGGCACCCGGCGAATAGGGACTGCTGCTCTTGGCCAGCACACCCAGGATCTTCCCGATCAGCCGGCGCTCTCCCTCCTTCTTGCCCGACCGCTTGAAGGCCGCGCTCTCCACGCACGCATCAATGGCGCTGGCGGTCGTGGCCGCCCAGCCCCAGGTGACCTTGGGATCACTGAATCCCGCCTCGGCCCGCCTGGACATGAACTGGTCGGTGCGCGCCAGCATGAGCGTGGCAAGGTCCATGGCCACGGCGACAGGATCCTCCAAGGCAAGGGTCGCCCCGGCGTGGTAGAACGATTTCAGGCTCCCATGGCTATCTTCAAGCAGGGTCTTCAATGTCGAAATCTTGAAGGCGTGCCGACTGAACCAGAATGCGTTTTTGCTTGTTGCTCCGTGGAGGTCCGCCACATGCCGACGCGCATCCTGGGATGGCTCACTGTGAAGGGGGCAGGTGTGAGGCTGGGCTGCTTTGACTTGGCCCGGGTCGAAACGGCGCATGTGTTTGGAGCGAAAAGCGGCATCTTCCTGGGCGGTCTTCAGGGTGGCCTGGGTCCAGGCCGCATCGGAGAAAGCAAACCAGCAGGGCTCATCGTCTATCAGGTAGATCAGGCCCTTGGGTGAACAGTTCCGTTTTTTCCAGTCCTTGCCCTCCAGTGAGGTCAGGTGGCCCAGGTGGTTGATTTCAAACTTGCTCCAATTTTGATCCTTTTCGTTGAACATATAGAGATAGCCTTTTCGAAGGCGGCGGAGCGTCATGTGGGTATGGGTTTTACCGGCAAGGGGCGCGCACTGGAATTGCCCACTCAACTTGGGCACTGCTGTGCGTTGCTCGTGCCCATCTTCGCGGTAGTCGTTTGCCAGGGCGTAACGCACGGGGAATACGGCCACCCAGCCGACTGGCTTGACGAGAACCTTGACGGGCACCTTGTCCGCCAGGGGCGTCATCACGGCTGTCTGCTCATGGATGGGGGGGGCTTGGTCGTTGGCCATATGGATTCCTAGGACTGTGAAATGGGGTTGGGAAGGATCTTGATACTCAAGCCCTCCGCGTCGAGTCCCCGGACCTTGCTGGTGAACCCCTGGGCATCCGTCACCCCCCGCAGAACCTTTCCGAATGCGGTGGTCAGTTCGTAGGGCATGTGCGGGAGGGATTCGCCGCTTTCGGAATCCACCACATGGAAATGCTGGTCGAAGATCTCCCCATCCTTCGGCGGGTGGGGGAGGTCCAGTTGCACGCTCTCTGGCCCCATCATCTTCACCCCCGCCGCGTGGATCTCCAGGGCGTCGGGGAGCTGGATGACCATGTTGCCGTCTTTCATGGTGAGGGCACCGCCTCCGGCGGCGAGGTGGAGGGCGATCTTGGCGAGGATCTCGGAGCTGGCGGTGGCGGAAACGATCTGGATCTCCTGGTCCGCCACGAGGCCGAGCTTGCCTTCGTGGGCCTGGATGTCGATGTTGCCCTTGCCTGCGAAGAGCTTGATGCCGGACTTCGCCGCAAAGACGCTCCAGGCCTCCTGGGCGGCCATCATGATGCGCTTGCCTGCGGCGATCACCGTATCCTGGCCGCTGTCGAGATGGATGTGCTCCCCGGCGCTGGTGTGGGCGCTGGCGGGGGTGGCTTGCACGATGCCTGCGGGGCTAGAGAGGGCCAGCAGGGGGGCGGCGAAGGCGGGCACTTCTGTTTGCCCAGTCTGGACGGTTTTCTTCAGGGTGTCCTGAGCTTTCTTCGCAGTCTCCAGGCTGCCCAGGGGCTCCATCTGGTGCTTTTCGGCCACGTCGCTGAGTGCATTGGAGAGCTGCTGGCCGCTTTCGAGCTGGCTGTGCAGCCCAGCGGCTTCCAGGGCGGCGCTGCCGCCCTCGGTGCTGATCAGCAGGCCCTTCTCGCCCCGAAGGGCGCCGTAGGCCTCGCTGCGCAGCTCGAAGCCGGTGCCTTTGGCTTCCGCCACCCCCAGGGCACGGGGGTGCACGATGTGGCCCAGGTTCAGTTCCGTGTGGGCGTGATCCGAAGCCAGTCGGGCCCGCAGCTCGTTGGTGCTGTCGTCGAAGAGGAGTTCGTTACCGCCGCTCCCCTTGTGCATCTTGGAGCGCATACCCGAGATGGCCTTATCGCCAGGGAGGCTGGAGGCCAGGCTGAAGCGGGCGGGCTTGCGCTGGCCGCCGATCAGGACGCTGAGGCTCACGGGCTTGTCGGGGTCGTTGTGGCGGAAATCATGGAAACCAGAGCCCGGCATCCGGCGGATTGGTGCGGCCATCCTTGACATAGGGGTCGCCGGGTTCGATGGTGCAGGCTTCTTCGACTTCTATGGGCCAGACGGGGGTCTTGCAGGTGGCCATGGCGAACTGTCGGCCAATCCATGCCATCAGGAAGATTGGCGAAAGGAGGATCTGGAAGAAGATCTGGCCGTGCATTACTAGCCATAGCTTCTGCAGGCCCAGGATACTGGGCTCCTTGTGTTGGTCGATGGGCAGGCAGTAGTTCAGAAGCTCCCAGGGCTCCCTTGGTCCCTCTTCCATGTATCGACGGAAGTACTCCCAGTGGGCTTGGACGCCCTCCACGGATGTGGTGACATAGCCGAAGGAGAATGTCTCCAGGACGGTCTTGCGGTCCTTGTCCAGGACGTGCCCCCGCACATCCCAGGACTCGATGCCCATGGATTTTCCGCCCCGCCCCAAAGTGAAGAAGACCTCCTTCCAGGGGACTGAAAGCACCGTTCCGTCCAAACGGAAGACATAGACCATGCGGTTTTTCCGGTTGAGGCGGATGGGGTAGTGGGTCCAGCGGAAGGATTCTTTGCGGAGGAGCCAAATGCACACAATGGCCAGCGGAGAGGCTGTTGCAGTCATCAACAAAAGGGTCAACCACATGGTGGCCAGACCTGTGCGGATTTGCTGCTCGTTGGGTGATAGTAGCGAAATAAAGAGCGCCGACAAGAAAAGGACAATACCCAAGAAGACAATTGAAGTGGCAAACGTGAGCAATCCCTTCCATGCGTAGTATTTGTCCACAAGATCCAGGTACGACGAGTTCATCTTGATGACGCTGAGCTGGTAGAAGGGATTGGAGGCTTGTCGATCATGGGGAGAGAGCTTGAGTTCTTTCTCCTCCTCGGTCAAAGGGCGGTTGACTTTGTATCCGAACAGTCCGGCGTATTCCAAGTCAACCTCCCATCGCTGCGTTGAAATCGCCGATTTCGGTTTCCATGTTCCCGTAGCCTTCCTTGTCTCGGAGGGTCCCCCAACAGCCGCGCTTGAGCCATTCCTGGAGTTTGTTGTCCTTGATGTACTCAATCAGGACGCTAATCCCTACACTTAGGACCACCAGGAGCCACCCGACTGGGCCCAGCCAAACAAAGGTCGAGGCCAAGAGGAAGCAAATGGCCGCCCCTCCGCCGACCATGGCGCTGATGCCGTAGGCATAGGCAAGTCCGTTATTACCATTCTTCCACTCCCCCCATCCCTTACACCCATCCACCCCCGCCATCACCAACCCCGCAACAAATCCCAAAACCCGCCCTGTGGTCTTGATGCCGAGAGCGGCAGACTCTGTCCAGAAAATTGACGGCCGCATCTCTATAGCCCCACCCATCAACTCCCCCAAGGTTCCCGCAAAAGCCGCCACGCTGGCACCATGGCGCCACTGGTTCTCCGTCTTCTCGAAGGAGGTGCCCTTTTCCAGGTCTGCGGAGAGTTTGCTCATGGACAGGAACTGGCAGATGCCTGCCACGGCACCAAAGATAAGGGGAGCACCCTTGCCCCAGCCATTCTTGAGCTTGCCCTGCCACTTGGCAAGGTTCAGGGCTTCCACTTCCTCGGGGGTCCGGATGGATTGGGCCAGCCATTCGGCCTGGGCCTGGGGCTTGAGTCCCTTGGGCATGGCCTTGGCCTCTTCGGGGTCCACCATTAGCAGGAAGCGCTGCTGGTGGGTGCCCTCCATGGGCACGCCATGCACTTCCAGTCGCTTCATCTCTGCCGCTGTGGCCATCTGGACCTGATTTGCACTGGGTTTGCCCTTGTTGAGCCCCAGCAATTCCTTGACCAGCATCGCCCGGAAGGTCTTCTTGCTGCCCACGACCTCGACGCAAACCCTGGGCGTCTCGCTGACCACGCCCAGGGCGGCGGCGGCGTGGCGGATGGGTCCATTCAGCGCCCCCTTGAGCACCTCCGCAATGGGGTGACCCAGCGTGGCGATATAGCGCACGATGACAGCATCCTTGTCCTTCTTGACGGCCTCCACGGTTGTGGCAAATCCCGAAATCAGGCCATCCCAGGGCAAGCCCCGAAGGTCCATGGATGGCGACACCGCCGCGCGGATGTCCGCAGCGGTCTTCTTCAGGTTGAGGACCAGCCCGCGCAGCAACAGGTTCTCGCTGGTGAGTTCTGCCTTCAGCCATTTGGTCATGTAGGCGGCGCAAGGCCCCTTATCCTGGACCCCTGTGTAGCAACGGCCCAGGGTGTGGGTATAGGCCAAGCCGCTGACCACATCCACGGAATCGAAGACACCGTTGAAGTAGCCCTTGAATCGCTGACTTGGGAGTTCTTCCATATCTCAAGTTTCCAGATGGGCGCCCGCGTTAAGGCTGCATCGCCGTTGAGTTGGAGAGAAATAGAACGCCTCAGTAGCCAAAACGATACCCAGGCGGGTTGGTGGTGACGTCGTGGACATGGGGGTCCTCAGGCTCAATGGTGCAGGTGGCCTCGATCTCCTTGGGCCAGACGGGGACCTTGCAGGTGCGGAAGGCGAGCCAGCGGGCGCAGGATTGGAGAACGCGGATCGGGAAGAGGATCGTCCCCAGGAACCAGTTGGGCGAACCCATCTCCCGATGAACCACCGTCATCCCCGCCGAAAAGGGTTCCTTGCCCCGATCCAGGGGCAGGCAGACAAGCTGCGGGGTGTCCTCCAGTGCGGATTCGGGCCCCTCTTCCATGTAGCGCCGGAAGAACTCCCAGAGGGAAAGGGTGGCAGCCAACCCGGAGGCGTGCCCCCCCAGGATGAAGGTCTCCTTGGGGTAGCGCTTGGAGCCCTCCATCACGTGCCCCGCGATGAAGGTGGGCTGGAAGGGGCCTTTGTACCGGCCCAGGCCGACATTGAAGAAGACCTCGTCCCAGGGGACGGAAAGGACCGAGCCATCAAAGCGAAACACATGGACCATCCGGGTTTTGCGGTTCAGGCGGACGGGCATGTGGGTGTATTTGAAGAATTCGGATTTGGAAATAGAAATAAAAAATAAAGCAGCTAACCACAACAAAATGCATCCATCGATGTTGTTAAATGTTAAAACTTTATTTTGCGTTATTGAAGAGTGTAGATCCAATATGCCTACTGCAAAAAAACCGAATGATGAAACTCCACACCACATTGTCAACCATCCTTGCTGCCCATAAACAACGTCCGGCGACTCAAGGTAGGTGCTATTGAGCTTGATCAGTGACCCCCAATACTGAGGGCTGACGTCAAGGGGCTCATTCTGGAAGAGCTGTCTCGCCAGCTCCTCATCCTCAAGCCTCTGATCAGGCTTGAACTGCAACTTGTTATTGGGAATCCCCTGCATAGCTCAAACCCTCGAAAGAGCGGGGTGCGCGTCAGTAGCCAAAACGGTATCCAGGCGGGTTGGTGGTGACGTCGTGGACATGGGGGTCATCGGGCTCAATGGTGCAGGTGGCCTCGATCTCCTTGGGCCAGACGGGGACCTTGCAGGTGCGGAAGGCGAGCCAGCGGGCGCAAGATTGGAGAACGCGGATCGGGAAGAGGATCGTGCCCAGGAACCAGTTGGGTGAACCCATTTCCCGATGAACCACCGTCATGCCCGCCGAAAAGGGCTCCTTGCCCCGGTCCAGGGGCAGGCAGACAAGCTGCGGAGTGTCCTCCAGTGCGGATTCGGGCCCCTCTTCCATGTAGCGCCGGAAGAACTCCCAGAGGGAGAGGGTGGCGGCCAACCCGGAGGCGTGCCCCCCCAGGATGAAGGTCTCCTTGGGGTAGCGCTTGGAGCCCTCCATCACATGCCCCGCGATGAAGGTGGGCTGGAAGGGCCCCTTGTACCGGCCCAGGCCGATGTTGAAAAAGACCTCGTCCCAGGGAACGGAAAGGACCGAACCATCGAAGCGGAACACATGGACCATCCGGGTTTTGCGGTTCAAACGGACCGGCATGTGGGTGTATTTGAAGAATTCGGATTTGGCGAGCAGAGAAAAGAGAATGGCAAAAAATAGGTAGAAAAAAAGACCGAAAATATCCTTATCGGTATTGGAATGGAATATCAGCGAAGATAATCCTGTATATGAAGACGTACCCGCAACCAAAAAGGCAATAACAACAACTCCGCACCACATTGTCAACCATCCCTGCTGTCCGTATACAACATCGGGGGATTCAAGAAAGGTGCTATTGAACTTGATCAGTGACCCCCAATAACGAGGTCTGAATTCAAGATGATCATTCTGGAAGAGTTGTCTTGCTAGCTCATCGTCCTCAAGCCTCTGATCGGGCTTGAACTGCAACTTGTGATTGGGAATCCCCTGCATATCTCAAACCCTCGAAAGAGCGGAGTGCGCGTCAGTATCCAAAACGGTATCCAGGCGGGTTGGTGGTGACGTCGTGGACATGGGGGTCCTCAGGCTCAATGGTGCAGGTGGCCTCGATCTCCTTGGGCCAGACGGGGACCTTGCAGGTGCGGAAGGCGAGCCAGCGGGCGCAGGATTGGAGAACGCGGATCGGGAAGAGGATCGTCCCCAGGAACCAGTTGGGCGAACCCATCTCCCGATGAACCACCGTCATCCCCGCCGAAAAGGGTTCCTTGCCCCGATCCAGGGGCAGGCAGACAAGCTGCGGGGTGTCTTCCAGTGCGGATTCGGGCCCCTCTTCCATGTAGCGCCGGAAGAACTCCCAGAGGGAAAGGGTGGCGGCCAACCCGGAGGCGTGCCCCCCCAGGATGAAGGTCTCCTTGGGGTAGCGCTTGGAGCCCTCCATCACGTGCCCCGCGATGAAGGTGGGCTGGAAGGGCCCCTTGTACCGGCCAAGCCCGACATTGAAGAAGACCTCGTCCCAGGGGACCGAGAGGACCGAGCCATCGAAGCGGAACACATGGACCATCCGGGTTTTGCGGTTCAGGCGGACGGGCATGTGGGTGTACTTAAAGAATTCAGATTTGGCAAGCAGAATAAACAATAGGGAAATAATTAAATTCGCCGCAAGAACTGCAATAATCATTGTTAGGTTGTGGCGATCTACACGATATATGGTTGTGGAGTATATAATTCCCGTAGTAAAAAAAATCAACGCTGCAATGCCGCCCCACATGGTCAGCCATCCCTGCTGTCCATAGATAACATCTGGGGATTCGAGATATGTACTATTCAGCTTGATGAGTGATCCCCAGTAGCGAGGAGTGGCTTCAAGGGGCTCATTCTGGAAGAGCTGTCTTGCCAATTCCTCATCTTCAAGCCTTTGATCAGGCTTGAACTGTAGTCTTCTATTTGGAATGCATTGCATGGATCATACCCCGCTGACTGCTGTTTTCAAGAATGCCCGTTCGGCGTCGGCAGTATGGAATCCAGGTCTAATACCGAAAGCGCACTTTTCAAGCCAATCGTGGAGCGGTCCGCTTCTGGTTGCAAGGTAAAGCTGAATGCCAATAAAAACAGCCAATAAAACCCAGCCAACGATCGGAACCCAAGCACCAGATAGCCAGGTCGTTCCAAGTAATATTGATGAACCAATACCAGATGCTGCGGAAAACCAGTAACATCCCATCGTTTTATAGTCTTTTTGTGTTAATGCCTGCCAACCCTTGTATATGTCGACTAGTCCATTCAACACCCCCGCCGCGACCCCCATGTATCTGAAGGTCTTGAATGCATTGGATTCAATGATTCCAAGCGCCACGTTGGGGCTTACGACGCTGTAGACGGTGGTGGCGACGGAACTACTCCATGCGAGGATTCCCGCCGAGAGCTGGGTGAGCACATCGATGTTCTGCTGGACGGGGGCGGAGTTGAAGTCCCGGATGCTGGCCACCAGGCTTGCGCTCTGGCAGGCGAGCATGAGGGCGCTGAATCTGCCGGTGCTGGTCTTGAAGAAGTTCCATCGATTGGCGGGGGTTTCGGTGAGCCGGTCCAGGGTCAGCAGGCCCTCTGACCCTGGGTTGATGCCGTGGAGGCGAAGTTCCTCTTCGTTCAGGACCACCACCCACTTGGTCGGCTTTCGGGCATTGTAGACCCTTGGATCCTGCCCCAGGAACCCAGCGATTTGGCACCGGGCCTGGCCTTGCTTGATGCTGGGATTCACCCGCCGCACGCTTTCCGTGATGGACTCCAGGACATCAGACAGACCCGTGTTCCGGAAGGTGAGGAGGCGAAGCTGCTTCTTTTCAATGGCCGCCAGGGCCGAGAGGGCAAGCCGGCCCCGATCCTCCTCGGCCGCCTTTTTCGTCAGCTCCGTCAAGGGGCCGATCAGTTCCTTGGCCAAGGCTTTCATGCTGTCGCCCGCCGCACCCCCAAGAGCGTCCACAGCCTGGGTGATCACCGGGAGAGACCCCTTGATGGCGAAATCGTTGAAGCTGACTCCGCTGCTGAAGGGGGCGTTCCTGATTTCGTTGAGAAGGGGAGAGTGGTTGCTCAGCAGCCCCCGGGCGAGGATTCCGCAGGAACGGAATGCATCGTCCTCCAGCCACTTGAGGTAGAGATCCGCGCAGGGTTTGTAGGCTTGGGTGCCCTCAATGCATAGGCGAAGAAGGCCCGCATAGTGGCCTCCCGTGTCAGCGACGCCGCTGGGGTAGTGGTAACGAAATACCGCCTGGAGTTCAGGGCTTTGCATCCATCGGGCATGGGTCTCTGCGAGGGGAATCAGGACTTTGTCCTTATGCTCGTTCAGTTGCTGTTCAAGCTGGCTGGGCCACTTTCCCATGGCATCCCAGTTGACCTTGTAGTGGTAAGGCTCCCAAGCCTTCCACCTGGCCTGCTCGATGGCGTTCTGGACATTCTTATTGAAGTCGTCCAACATTCGCCCATCCTCCTGGACAACCGCACGTGCCTTCGCCATGAGCCCATACAGGGAATCCTGGGGTTTCTGCCGCTGAAGATATTCCTTCTCGCCGAAGGACTGGACGCTGGCGCGGATATCCAACACGGCTTGGTAACTGGCGTTCCGCCGGGCTCTCTCGGGCTCTGATACGAAGTTGTTATAGCGTTGAGCCATCATGGCGCGGGTGTCCATGGCAATGCCGGTGGGGTCGTCCAGGGCGAGTATGAGGCCACGCTGGAGGCAGTCTTTGCTGACTTCGCTCTCCAGTTGGTCCACTTTCTGCTTGGCGAAGGGGAAGGCGCTGAACCAGAAGGCCTCGGGCCTCACTCCGCGCGCCAAGTCTGCGACATGGGTCTCGACATCCTTCAATGCTCCGGTGTGGGGTCCAGGCGCCAATGGTTTTACGCAACGCATGAACTTGCTGCGGAAGTCCTGTTTATGGGCCGCCTGGGACAGGATGCTCTTGTCCAGAAGGTGGTTCGTGAAGCAGAACCAAAGCACCGAATCGTCGGGTGCCAGCACCAGTCCGTTTTGGGTGTAGCCAAGGTTTCTGTGGTCCTGGTCATTCCGGTCCACCGGGGAAAGCTGGCCCCAAGGGTTCACAAGAAAGATGTTCCAGAATTGGCTCTTCTCGTTGAATACGTAAAGATACCCCCCACGGGGGCGGCGCAGGGTGTAATGGGTGCCTGGGCTCGGCTTGACGCTGGTAACGCAAAAGGAGCCGCTCAGTGGGGGAGTTCTTGACCCGTCATCCCCCAACGCATAACGCACCGGGAATATCGGCACGGGTTTCGACCAGTGCAGGTCCTTGACGCTCCCTCTGACTAGATTGCTGCTGTGAGTGCCCAGATAATGGTCCACCATGTTGAGGTTGCTCCCCTAAATTTGGTCAGGATTCCAGAACGATGTTCATGCCCTTGGCTTGATCCCCGGTATGGACGCGCAGGGTCTTGCCTTCGGCATCCGTGACGCCCCGGAACACGCGCCCATCCTCCAGTTCGATGCGATATTTCCGGTTAGCCAGGGGTTCCTGGGTCGCTTGGTCCAGGATGCGGAACTGCTCGTCATGGGGGGCCTCCCCCTGGGGCAGGGAGGGCAGGCTGGGTTCCACCTTTTGTGCCCCCATCATCTTCACCCCCGCCGCGTGGATCTCCAGGGCGCCGGGGAGCTGGATGACCATGTTGCCGTCTTTCATGGTGAGGGCACCGCCTCCGGCGGCGAGGTGGAGGGCGATCTTGGCGAGGATCTCGGAGCTGGCGGTGGCGGAAACGATCTGGACCTCCTGGTCCGCCACGAGGCCGAGCTTGCCTTCGTGGGCCTGGATGTCGATGTTGCCCTTGCCTGCGAAGAGCTTGATGCCGGATTTCGCGGCAAAGACGCTCCAGGCCTCCTGGGCGGCCATCATGATGCGCTTGCCGGCGGCGATCACCGTGTCCTGGCCGCTGTCCAGGTGGATGTTCTGTCCGGCGCTGCTGTGGGCGCTGGCGGGGGTGGCTTGCACGATGCCTGCGGGGCTAGAGAGGACCAGCAGGGGGTCGGCGAAGGCGGGCACTTCTGTTTGCCCAGTCTGGACGGTTTTCTTCAGGGTGTCCTGAGCTTTCTTCGCAGTCTCCAGGCTGCCCAGGGGCTCCATCTGGTGCTTTTCGGCCACATCGCTGAGGGCCTTGGTGAGCTGCTGGCCGCTCTCGAGCTGGCTGTGCAGCCCAACAGCCTCCAGGGCGGCACTGCCGCCCTCGGTGCTGAGCAGCAGGCCCTTCTCGCCCCGGAGGGTGCCGTAGGCCTCGCTGCGCAGCTCGAAGCCGGTGCCTTTGGCTTCCGCCACCCCCAGGGCCCTGGGATGGACGATGTGGCCCAGGTTCAGTTCGGTCTTGGCGTGGTCACTGGCCAATCGGGCCCGCAGCTCGTTGGTGCTGTCGTCGAAGAGGAGTTCGTTACCGCCGCTCCCCTTGTGCATCTTGGAGCGCATACCCGAGATGGCCTTATCGCCGGGGAGGCTGGAGGCCAGGCTGAAGGTGGCGGGCTTGCGCTGCCCGCCCGGGAGGACACCCAGGATCACGGGCTTGTCGGGGTCGTTGTTGAGGAACTGGATCAGCACTTCGTCGCCAGCCCGAGGCAGAAATCCCCCGCCCATGCCCTGGCTGGACCAGGGCTGGAGGAGGCGCACCCAGGTGCTATCCCGATCTGTGCCCGTGGCCCCGGCCAAGGGGTGGTCCTCCTTGCGGGTGCAGTGGAGTTCGACCTTGATGCGCCCCACCTCGTCGGTGTGGACCTCCTCGCCTTCGGGGCCGACGACCGTGGCGGTCTGGAGGCCGGGGTCCGGGGCTTCCAGCTCCTCCGGGAGGATGGGAATGCCCTGGCGAAGGCACTCGAAGCGATTGGTGTAGACCTGTGCGGCCTCGTGGCCGGTCTTCAATCCCCCGAAGTTGTTCTCGGCCTCCAGTTTCAACGCGGTCAGGACGAAGGTGCGCTGGGCCTTGGGGTCGGCGTCGTGGACGGGGTGGTCCTCCAGGACGAAGCTCGTGCCCACCCGGAAGTCCCGCACGGTGCCCTCGCCCACGAAGCCCTTGGTGCGCTGCTCCCAGACCTGGGCGCGGCTGGTGGTGGCCTTTTCGTGGCCTTGAAGCTCGTCGTGCTCCAGGGGCGCCTCGTGGCGGTAGTCCTCCAGGGTCGAGGCCAGGGCGTTGCCGAAGGCTCCCTGGTCCGAGAGGAGCTCTTCGCTGGTGGTGCTGAGGGCGCCGCTGCTGTGGTCCCAGGTGCGCCGGGTGACCCTGCCCACCTGGAGGCTGCGCTGGGCCTGCCAGCCCGTGATGGTGTCGGCCTCCTCGGTGCCATCGGCCCGGTGGAAGCGGACCTCTTCGGCCTCGTTCTCGTCCAGGTCCCGGGGATCGTCGAAGAGGATGAGGGTGTGCTGGGGGTGCTCCGGGCTGCTGTCGGGGCTGGGGGCGATGACGAAGGAGACGCCGATCCTGGCGAGGCGGCGGCGGATGAAGTCCCACTTGTTATCGTCGCAGAGGAAGGCGAAGTCCCGGACGGGGTAGCTCTGCTTCTTGAGGCAACGGTCTTCGAGGTGGAGGGTGGCGGCAAAAACGCTATTGTTTGCCAGCTCTTCGTTGATCAGGAGCTTGGCGATCTCCAGATCGGTCTTCTGGAGGAAGATTCGGGAACTGCGGCCCAGGCGCAGAGCGGCGGTGACGGGCTCCACCACGAGGCGATAGGTGGAGAATCCACCATCGGACCCCTCGCTGTGGACTTCGGTGATGACCCCGCAGATGAGTCGCTTGTCGCCGCTGTCCGTGAGGATGCTGATCTCGACGGGAACGCCCTGGAGCTTCTTCAAGGGGAAGTGGGCGTCCTGGCAGAGGACCCAGATCTGGTAGCTGAAGCCTTCGTTGATGGCCTCGGTGCCTTTGATCCGATGGACCAGGAACTTGCCCTCGGGGATGCCGCTGTCGCCGGAGAAATGGATCCCCAGGAGGCGGGTGGCCTGGCTGATGAAGGCGTTGAGGATATCGGTGAGGCTGGTGGGAAGCTGGGGCAGGTAGGGGCTCAGGCCTGAGGTGGCGGCATTCAAGAGAGACATGGTTCGACTCCGATGATTAAAGCATACAACAACTATGTATGAATCAATCTTGGGAGAGGCTATTCCTGTCTGGTCCTAGGCGCGTCGAGCGACGGGTGCCCCTGTCCGGGGCACTCAGGTCCAAAGCCATCGCGCCATGTGAGCGAAATTACTTATAGCTGCTCTGATTGGGGTTCCGCTCCCCCATCTCCTCCCAAAGCCGCTGAAGGCTCTGGAGGCGTTCGGGGTAGTCCAGGTCCAGGTTGTCATCGAAGGGGTCCAGCCCGGTGGGGTCCTCGATCCAGTCCCCCGGGAACTCCGGGAAGACCTGGGCCAGGAGGGAGCGGTCGAAGCCGCGAACGGACAGGGTGCGGATGCCGGGGGTATCGATGAGGGTGCCCCCGTAGGGCGTGGGGAGCCACCGGGCGGCGGTGGTGGTCTGGCGGCCCGTGCCGTACTTGCTCATATCCCCGGTCTTGACCTTCGCGTCTGGCAGGAGGGCGTTGACCAGGGTGCTCTTGCCCACCCCGCTATGACCCACCAGGACCACGGTGCGGTCCTTCAGCAGGGTCTGCAGAGGTTCGAGACCTGCGCCCTTGGCGGCGCTGGTTTCCAGGATGGACAGGTCCTGCTCCCGGAGGGCATCCAGCTCGGGCAGGGTGTCCTTGACGCTGGCGCGGTCCCGCTTGGTGACGACGATGCGAAAGGTGAGGCCTGCCGCCAGGGCCAGGGTCTGGGCCCGCTCCAGGATCCCGGGCCGAAGGGGTGGGTCCACCACGGCGGCGCAGACCCACAGCTCATCTGCGTTGGCGCAGATGAGCTGCCAGGGCTCCCGGTCGTCGATTCCTCCCCGTTTCAGCAGGGTGTGGCGGGGCATGATCGCCACCACCTGCACCTGGGGGAGGTTGGACTCCACGTATTCGATGGGCACCGGAGAGTAGCGCACCCGGTCACCCACCACCAGCTTCACTCCCTTGAGCTTGCCAGCAAGGGAGGCCCTCAGAATGGACCGATCCGCCAGTTCCAGATCTACCCACTGGCTGTGACGCTGGATCAGGGTGGCTTCCTCCAGGTGCATCCAGGGCGCTGGGTCTGGGAGGGTCAGCATCGAGGCCGCATCGTGGTCCTCAATGTCCGTCAACAGGCGCTCGGCGCTCTGTTGACGGCGCTTGCTCTGGGCCTTGCCCTCCCGGGCGTAGGAGTCGGGACGGTCCAGGTCGTCGGCGTGACGGCTCTGGCCAAGGCGGTATTTGCGCGTAGACACGCTAGGCCCGGCCCGCGAACTCTCCGGTTTCCGTGCTCACCTTGACCTTTTCGCCCTCCTTGATGAAGAGGGGCACCTTGACTTCCAGACCCGTCTCCAGCTTGGCGGGCTTGGTGACATTGCCGCTGGCCGTGTCGCCGCGGCTGCCAGGCTCGGTGTAGGTCACGGTCAGTTCGACGTGCTGGGGCATCTGGAGGCCGATGGGGTTGTCGTTGAACTTCTGGATCTGGACGATCATGCCCTCCAGCAGGTAGTCCAGGGCGTGGTCCACCATCTCGTCGTTGAGGGTCAGGGTCTCGTAGGTCTCCTGGTCCATGAAGTGGTGCCCCTCGCCATCGCTGTACAGGTAGCTGGCGGGATTCATGGTGAGATCTGGCTCCTTGAACTTGTCGCCAGCCTTGAAGGTCTTGTCGAAGACGGCGCGGGTCAGGAGGTTCCGCATCTTGAGGCGGACCAGGGTCTGGCCTCCGCGGGCGGTGGGGGTGGAGACTTCCACATCCAGACAGTGATACGGCGTGTCTTCGAACTCGAAGAACATCTTGCGCTTGATTTCAATGGCTTCGATCAGGGCGGCCATGGGGACCTCGAAAAGGGCAAATCATCATTGTATCGTTACCCTTCCCTTTCGCCATCCCTGTCAGGATTGGAGCGCAGGCCGTGCCTTGGCGATATGATGTGAGGTTAGGTTCATACATGCCAGAGATTCCCACCAAGATTGGACGCTATACCGTGCAACGCACCCTCGGCTACGGGGCCATGGGGAGGGTCTACCTAGCGGATGATCCCCTCCTCAAGCGTCGCCTGGCCATCAAGGTTGTGCGGGCGGTGGGTGAAGAACGGGATCTTGCCCTGGACCGCTTCAAGCGCGAGGCAGAGATCTCTGCCCAGCTCAATCATCCGAATGTCGTCACCATCTACGATGTGGGGGAGGAACCGGACCTGGGGCCCTTCCTGGCCATGGAATACGTCGAGGGGAGCAGCCTGGGCAAGCTCATCCGGGACGGGAATCTGGAGGTGGAGACCTGTCTTGGAATCCTGATCCAGGCCATGCGGGCCCTCCGGGCGGCTCACCGCCATGCCATCGTTCACCGTGATGTGAAACCCGACAATATCCTGGTGTCCGAGGACGGCCGGGTGAAGCTCATGGACTTCGGCATCGCCAAGACCATGGCTCCCCGCATGACTGCCTCCGGGGAATTCCTGGGATCTCCCGCATACAGCGCGCCCGAGCTTCTGCGGGGGGAGGACCCTACGCCGAGCAGCGATCGATATGCCTTTGCCGTCACAGCCTTCGAATTGCTGACGGGTCAGCTGCCTCACCCCGGCAGTAATGTTGCCGCTGTGATTTCCCATGTGCTCCACGAGGGCCCGGTCATCCCGCCGGGCATGTCTGGGCCCGTGGGCAACGTCTTCAGGCGTGCTCTGGCCAGTGATCCGGATGATAGGTATGAAACATTAATGCAATTCTTACTGGCCCTGATGGACACATACCCCTTGGATGACTTGGCTCGGGGGCGGGTGGAGGATCTCTTCCGCCACGATGACCACGCTGGCGATATCGTGCCCCTCCGAAGGACCCGCGCGCCTCGTCAGGTGACCGGTTCGGAGTCCATTGGAGCCAGCGGGTCTTTTCACGCCCGTGCCACGCCTGTTCGTCCCACACCGGTCTACAGCCAGACCGGAACGATGAAGATCGAGCTCGATCCGGACGCCCTGGATAATCCCAGGACCACGGCCAGCCACCCCGCCAAGCTGGACCACTCTTCTGAGCCCATCCGTCCCTGGGTGCTGGTGGCGTGGATTGTGGTGGTGTGGATCGTGGGTTCGGTCTTCTGGGCCGTGATGGACTACCTCAGGCATCCGTAGAGGGTCCGCATCAGCAGGAACTGGGCTCCGTTCCAGCAGGCGTGGACAAGGATGGAGGTCCAGAGGCTGCCGGTGCGCAGGAAGGCGAGTCCCATGGTGAGCCCCAGGAGGCTCAGGAGGGGCAGGCCCATGGGTTGGAGGTGCATGGCGCCGAAGGCCAGGGCCCCCAGGAGCAGAGCGGGCCAGGGGGAGAGGCGACGTCGGAGGGCCGGGAGGAGGCAGCCCCGGAACATGAGTTCCTCGAAGCAGGGGGCCAGCAACGCCACCGTCAGGAAGAGGGGGAGGGCGGTCCCAAGGGTGCGGGCCCTGGTGAGGATTTCGATCAGTTCCCGCTGCGGAGGCTCCTCGCTCGGCATCACTTGGCTCAGGGCAAGGGAGAGGGCAAGGGCCAGGAGCACGGTGAGGCCCAGGTAGCCCAGGCCCCAGGCCAGGTTCCGGCCCAGGGGCCCAGGAGTCATGCGGTGCCAGAGCTCCTTGAAACCGATTCCCTCCATTCCGCAGAGGAGGCCGGTGCCGATGAGGGCGTGGAAGAGATAGGCGCAGGGCAGGGCCCAGGGACGCAGGAAAGGCAGGACCGCCAGGAGGGCCTGGACGAAGGTGCCCGAAAACTGCATGGCCAGGAACCAGCCCAGGAAGAGGATGGCCAGGGCTCGTCCTCCGAGGGCGAGGGGTGGCAGGGGCGCTGGGGGAGTCGGCTTTCGGATGGAGAGGAAAAGGGCGAAGCCCAGGCCGCCCACAAGGACCATGCCTGCAAGGCATCCGAGAGCTCCGAGGGCCCAGAGGCGCATCCTGAGCCTGTCTGACGCCGCACGTCTGAATGACACGGCATCCTGTCCCCCGGCCTCCATGAGCCGGGCCTGTAGCAGACTGGCGGCATGGGTCTGCCCCAGCCCCCTATCGACCAAGGTCCAGGTGCCGGGCTCAGGCTGGGGGCCAGCCAGGTAGGCCCTCTTCCAAGCCTGGGTGAGGGCTGGGGGGGAATCCTGGAGCCACCCCGCCGCCGTGGAGACCTGCCCGGCCTCGGCGGCATGGATTGCCAGTATGGTTCGATCCCAGGGGTTCTGGGCCTGCTTCTGGAGGGCGGTCCATGGGGCCTTGGAGCCGAGCACGCTCAGCTGAAGGTCCAGGAGGCGCCCCGACACGGAGACTTGGTCACCCATGGGGCCAGGAGCCATGCGCCTCTGGAGGCTTGCCCAGGCCATCAGCAGGGTGAGCACGGCCAGGAGGACGATCAGGGGATCAGCCCATTGGGGGTGGGGGCGCCAAGCGCGGTCGAGCTGGGGGGCATGGAGAGCCATGGATACCACAATGAGCCCTGGGATACCCTGAAGGAAGACCGTGGGGTCTTGTGGAGAACATCTTGAAGCCATTCTGCTACACGACAGAGGTCCGATTCCGTGATCTGGATGCCCTGGGGCATGTCAACAACGCTGTGTATCTCACCTATCTAGAGCAGGCCCGCATCCGGTGGTGGGATGATCAACTCCAGGGGCGCCCCTGGCGTGAGCACGGCTTTCTTGTCGTCAGGACCGAGATCGACTACCGCAAACCGCTCTTCTTCCACGATGTGGTCAAGGTCGAGCTGTTCTGCAGCCAGATCGGCACCAGCTCCTTCACCCTGAGTTTCAAGTTCCGTCGGGAGAAGGACGACGTGGTGGTCGCGGAGGGGCATACCGTGCAGGTCATGATGGATTTCAATGCGGATCGCCCCCGGCCCATCCCCCCCGAGGCCCTCGAATGGCTGAAGACCCGGGTATGATCCCTGAACTCCAGCTGGGCACTGTGGAATGGGAAGGGCGCTGCCTCATGGTGGCCCCCCTGCCCTCTGATCCCGGTCGCGTGGTGGACCTCCACCGGGTGGAGCGGGTGCGTCTGGCTAAGCTAGGTGAGGGACACTCCGAGATCCTGGCCGAGGCTACGGTGCCGCCCCGTATCCGGGCTGTGCTGGAGGCCGGCCCCAGGGCGCTACAGCGGGTGCGTCAGGCCTTGGCCTACGCGGAGAAATGGGAGCGTCGCAGCGGGCTTCCAGAGGATCTGGCGCTGCCTCTGGAGGGCCTGCGCTTCTGTCCATGCCTGCCGGAGCCCAGTGCCATCCGTCGCGCCGATGGGCGGGCCTTGGACCGGGTTTCGGTACGGGGCCCACTTGCTGCACTGAGTCAGCTGCCCCTTCCGACCCTGGCGGTCATCGGGATGCACGGCGGGCGATCGGCGGGCTTCTGTCTGGCTCTTGAGGAACCCGAAGGTGTGGTGTTGGGGGGCTGGCTCACCTTCCGATGGCCTGAGGGGCACCTGGAAATCTCGGGGGCGGGCCACTCCCGCAGCATCCCTGTGGAGGCCTGGGAGGGACTTTCCCTGCCCCTACTCCAGCCCGGGGAGGTAAGGCTCCTGCCCCCGCCGCGCCTGAGGCCCATTCCCGGCCTGGGGGCCGGAAGCTGGGTGGAGGTAAAAGCCCCCTTCGAGGTTCTGCGCCTTCAGCTCGGGGGGGATATCTCCCATCCGACGGTCCAGTAGGGTTCGGTGTCGGGGGATGAGCGGGGGCATTACCCCAGAGCCAGCATCCGCTCCAGGGGCTTCAGGGCCTTTATCCGAAGCTCCTCACCCATGGTGATCTCAGGCTTGAGGTCCCGCAGGGCTAGGTAGACCTTCTCCAGGGTGTTGAGCTTCATGTAAGGGCAGAGGGAGCAGTTGCAACCGCTGTCCGCTGGAATGGGAATGAGCTGGGCTTCGGGGCGCAGCTTGTGCATCTGGTGCAGGATGCCGCTCTCGGTGCCCACGATGAAAGACTCGGCTGGGTTCTCAGCGACGTAACGCAGCAGGGCCGCTGTGGAGCCCACGAAATCGGCCATGCGGCTCACAGAGGCGTCGCACTCGGGGTGGACAATGAGCTTGGCCTCGGGGTGCTGGGCTCTGAGGGCGGCGACGCGCTTGGCAGTGAACTGCTCGTGGACGATGCAGAAGCCGGGGTAGAGGACCATCTCGCGGCCCGTCTGTCCCATGATCCAGCGCCCCAGGTGGCGGTCAGGGGCGAAGACCACGGGCCTGTCCTTGGGAAGACTGTTCACAACCCGCACGGCGTTGGAACTGGTGCAGATGATGGTGGAGAGGGCTTTGACGCCAGCCGAGCAGTTGATGTAGCTGACGACCTCGTGATCCGGGTAGTCCTTGAGAAACTCCGCGAAGGTTTCGGCGGGGCAGCGATCCGCGAGACTGCACCCGGCGTCGAGGTCCGGGAGGACTACGGTCTTGCCTGGATTGAGGATCTTGGCGGTTTCCGCCATGAAGTGGACGCCGCAGAAAGCGATCACATCGGCGCTCGTCTTCTGGGCGGCCTGGGCCAGCTGGAGGCTGTCACCAACGAAGTCCGCCAGGTCCTGGATCTCCGGCTCCTGGTAGTAGTGGGCGAGGATCACGGCGTTGCGCTCCTTGCGGAGCCGCCGGATCTCAGCCACGAGGTCGAGGCCGGGTTCGATGCTGTCGATATCGGGAACATAGGGAAGCGCACACATGGCCCTAGTCTAACCCCTGGGGGAAGATCCTGAGAGGGAGCTCCACGGAGGGCGGCGTTCCCAACCTTCCGCTTGGAGGTAGCCGGGCTTCCGGCGATCCTGAGGGTTCGATTTGAACTTAATGGGTGTCCAGGTCACTTCTGGACGCGGACCCTGATACTGGAGGCGATGGCATGGTGAGAACGGCATGGCGGCTGGGCATGGGAGCAGCGGGACTGCTTGCGGTTCTCCCGGGGGCATCCCTGGCGGCCCAAACCCCCTATCTGCGGGGTTCCGACGCGGTGACCATCGGGCGCAGCGGGGCTGGCGTGGCTTTCGGCCGCAGCCTGGAGGCTGCCTCCATCAACCCCGCACTCCTGGTGACCCTCCAGGACTCAAGGTCGGCATATGTCTCCATGGGCCTGGAATTGCAGTCCTCCACCTCTACCCTGGCGGCCAATGGCCTGAAGCTCTCCACCTCGGATCGGAACCGCCTCCTGCCAGCCTTCGGGGCGGCCTGGAGGCTGAGCCCGACCTTCGCTCTGGGGCTCAAGCTGGACACTCCGGTCCTCAGGCACGGAACCCTCCCGGTCGAGGCCACCAGCCGCTTCTACTGGCAGGGCATCGATCTCTCGGTGCATCGGCTGGAGCTCCAGGGCTCATGGGCGTTGTCTGAACAGCTCAGCCTGGGCCTGGGCCTGGGCCTGGCCCGGATTTCCTACGCCTCGGATGTCAGCGTGAGGGCCATTGTCCCCGAGGATGCGAGCAGTGCCTATGCTCCGGGGACGAACGATGCCCAGGCCCTGGCGGAACAGTCCCTCCATCAGAGCGGTAGCAAGACCACAGGTTGCTTCTCGCTTGGCTTCCGCTACGCGGTCAATCCGCGGTGGACCCTTGGTGGCAGCTATTCGAAAATTCTCAAGGCGGACCTCTCGATGAGCGCCAGCAAGGGCAGTGCCGGGGTCACGACGGGGGTCGATGGGTACAGCCAGCCTTCAGCGGGCATTGATGATGCTGTCCAGACCGTGCTCACCTCTTCACGGGCCCAGGCAGGGAGCGGCTCCGTGGAGATACCGGGAGTGGCCACCCTCGGGGTTCGTCATCGCTTCAATCAGCTCTTCACTTGGGAGCTGGATCTGCGTTACACGCAGGGGGCCAGCACGAAGCTGCCCTCCCAGGCCAGCTTGATCACCACGAGCGGGACCGTGGACGCTCCCACCTCTGGTGCCGGATACCGAAACGCCCTGGGCATGAGCCTCATGGGGGAGATCGCGTTCACCAAGCGTCTGACCGGGCGCATCGGTATGGCAGTGGACGCTGCCACCGTGGAGGACCAAGCCATCGACCCCGTGGTGGGGGGGGCGGCCTCTTCTGCCTTCTCTGTGGGGGCGGGCTACCGGGTCTGGGGAGGGGAGCTCAATGTCGGCCTCCAGGTCCGTCAGTCCAAGGATACGGACTCCGATCGGCTGAACGCAGTGTGGACGGCGGATGGGGTAAGGACAGTCTCCGGCAAGACCCGTGTCGAGGGCACCGGTTACACCTGTGCCATCGGTTTCCGCAGGAGCTTCTGATGCGCTTTCTGGGACCCCACGCATGTTCCGAAGCCCTGGAGCGCGGCGCACTTCAAGTGCTCCGCATTGCACCCCAGTCCTGGGAGCGTTCCTCCAAGCTGCGGACAGACGCCAGGGAGCAGGGGGTGACCATCCACCGGGAACCCATGGACAGCCTGGACCGCCGGGCACAAGGGGAGAGGCACCAGGGTATTCTGGGCGAGGGGGAGGATGTGAAGCTCAGCGCCCTCGATGAACTCATCCAGCGGGTGAAGGAGCGCGGGGAGAAGGCCCTGGTCCTGGCCCTGGATGGGGTTACGGATCCGCACAACTTCGGGGCCATTCTCCGCACGGCCGCCGCAGCGGGTGTGGATGGCGTGGTCTTTCCGGAGCGGCGTTCGGCCCAGGTCAACGAGACCGTAATCCGGGCCAGTGCCGGGACTGCGGGGCGGATTCCCCTGGTCCGGGTGGTCAACCTGGGCCGTGCCCTGGACGAACTCAAGGAAGCCGGAGCCTGGGTATACGGTCTGGCGGCTGGCCCTGGGAGCCGGGCCTATCTGGAGGAGTCCTTTGACCGCAGCACCGTCCTGGTGATGGGTGCTGAAGGAGAAGGGCTGCACCAGAAGATTCGTGAGCGCTGCGATGGGCTGCTCCGCATCCCCATGCCCGGTGGAATCGAGAGCCTGAATGTGTCCGCAGCCGCGGCTGTGGTGGTCTTCCAGGTCCTTGCCCGCAGGGAAGACGGCTGCAGCTGAATCTTTTTGGTTGTGGTGTTCGGAAAGGCGTGATAGATTTCCTATTCCTGCCGGAAAAACCCCGCAACGGTTCGACCAGTAGGAAGATCTTTGGACAGCGCCGAGATGGCCGAGTGGTTAATGGCAGCAGACTGTAAATCTGCCACGCATCGCGTTACGGAGGTTCGAATCCTTCTCTCGGCACCACTCCCCAACTCCTTTTTCGGAAGGGTTGGTTGATCTGCGGGAATAGCTCAGTTGGTAGAGCGTCAGCCTTCCAAGCTGAATGTCGCGGGTTCGAACCCCGTTTCCCGCTCCAGCACCTCGCTGGGTTCCCCCGCGAGGCCCCCGCCCACATAGCTCAGTGGCAGAGCACTTCCTTGGTAAGGAAGAGGTCGCCGGTTCGATCCCGGCTGTGGGCTCCAGTTTTTTCAATTCGTGCGTATACTCAACGGTTCACACTTCTCTTCAGGAGGCAATTGTGGCGAAGGAAAAATTTGATCGTTCAAAGCCCCACGTCAACATCGGCACCATCGGCCACGTGGATCACGGCAAAACCACTCTGACTGCAGCTATCACCTTCATTCTCTCCAAGAAGTTCGGTGGTCAGGCCAAGTCCTACGATCAGATCGACTCCGCTCCCGAGGAGAAGGCCCGTGGGATCACGATTAACACCGCCCACGTCGAGTACCAGACCGAGAAGCGTCACTACGCTCACGTGGACTGCCCTGGTCACGCCGACTACATCAAGAACATGATCACCGGTGCGGCTCAGATGGACGGCGCCATTCTGGTGGTTGCCGCCACCGACGGCCCCATGCCCCAGACCCGCGAGCACATCCTGCTGGCCCGTCAGGTCGGTGTGCCCTCCCTGGTGGTGTTCATGAACAAGATGGACATCGCTGATCCCGAGCTGGCCGAGCTGGTCGAGATGGAGCTCCGCGAGCTGCTCTCCTCCTACGGCTTCCCTGGCGACGACATCCCCGTGGTTCGTGGGTCGGCGAAGGCCGCCCTGGATGACGCCACCGCTGGCAACCTTGAGACGGATAACACCAAGGCCATCTACGAGCTCATGGATGCCGTGGACAGCTACATTCCCGATCCCGCCCGTCCCACCGATCTGCCCTTCCTGATGCCCGTCGAGGATGTCTTCACCATCACCGGTCGTGGCACCGTGGTGACTGGCCGTATCGAGCAGGGCGTGGTCAAGGTCGGCGAGGAAATCGAGATCGTCGGCATCAAGGACACCGTCAAGAAGATCGTGACCGGCGTCGAGATGTTCAAGAAGACCCTGGACGAAGGCCGCGCTGGTGACAACGCGGGCATCCTGCTCCGCGGTGTGGAGCGCAAGGATGTTGAGCGTGGTCAGGTTCTGGCCAAGGCCGGCAGCATCAAGCCCCACAGCAAGTTCACGGCCGCTGTCTACGTCCTGAACAAGGAAGAGGGCGGACGTCACACCCCCTTCTTCAACAAGTATCGCCCCCAGTTCTTCTTCCGCACCACGGACGTGACCGGTTCCATCACCCTGGAAGAGGGCCGCGAGATGGTCATGCCCGGTGACAACGTCACCCTGACCGTTGAGCTGATCTGCCCCGTCGCCATGGAGAAGGGCCTGAAGTTCGCCATCCGTGAGGGTGGTCGCACCGTGGGTTCCGGCCGCGTTGACGAAGTCGTCGAGTAGGGATCAGACATGCGCGACAACATCCAGCTCCAGTGCACCGAGTGCAAGCGTAAGAACTACACGACTACCAAGAACAAGAAGACCGTCACCGGTAAGCTGGAACTCAAGAAGTTCTGCCGCTTCTGCGGCGGGCACAAGGTTCATCGCGAATCCAAGTGATTTGACTGCCCGGGCCAGGTTTCTCGCTTGGTCCGGGCAGCAGCGCTAGGCCCGCATAGGGGAGTAGCTCAGTTGGCAGAGCAGCGGACTCCAAATCCGCAGGTCGCAGGTTCGACCCCTGTCTCCCCTGCCACCTCTTGTTTCGGCCCCGGCCTGAGAGCTGGGGCCGGTTTCGTAAATGCAAGCCCTCTCTGGGGGTATCCCTTTGATCTCCACCATCAAGCAACAGACGAAGGATCTGGCCACCGAGCTGCAACGCGTGGATTGGCCCTCCAAGGACAAGGTTCTGGGATCCACCTATGCGGTGGTGATCGTTTCCGTGTTCGTGGGCGCCTTTCTCTGGGGTGCCGATTGGGTGATCTCCTGGGGGATGAAGTTCATCCTTCCCCACCACTGATCGGAGGATCATGATGTCCGATATGACGGAGGTCCGGATGGAAACTGCTGGCGCGATCGCCGACCGCATGATGGCCTGGTTCATCATTCACACCTATTCCGGCTACGAGGCCAAGGTGATGGAAAGCCTGCGGCAGCGCATCAAGATGGAAGAGCGTGACGATTGCTTCGGGGACATCCAGATCCCCGAGGAGACCTATGAAGAAATGAAGGTCGACGCCAAGTCCGGGAAGAAGGAACGCGTTCTCAAGAAGCGCAAGTCCTTCCCGGGCTATCTCCTCGTCCAGATCGCCGTCACCAAGAAGGGCGCGAACTATGAGATGGAGGATGCCGACTGGCATCTGGTGCGCAACACCCCGAAGGTGACCTCCTTCGTCGGTGCCAATAAGAAGCGCCCCACCCCTCTGACGGAAGAAGAAGTCCGGCAGATCATGAATCACACGGAAGAGACGCAGGAGCGTCCCAAGCCGAAATTCCACTTTGAGAAGGGCGAAAAAGTCCGTATCATAGATGGCCCCTTCGCCAATTTTGAAGGGGATGTGGAAGAGATCCACGAAGAGCGCTCCACCATCAAGGTGATGGTGACGGTGTTCGGTCGCAGCACCCCTGTGGAGCTCGATTTCATCCAGGTTGAGAAGCGCTGACGCGCTTCTCAAAATGAAAAGCAACACCCCTGGCGGATCCGGCAATCCCGTCGGCCGCACACCAAGGCAGTAGTTGCCAGCATTCGCTGGAATCCACTGCAGGAAAAGGAAGCAAGACATGGCTAAGAAGATCACTGGTTACATCAAGCTGCAGCTCCCCGCTGGCGAGGCCACTCCGGCCCCTCCCGTTGGCCCCGCCCTGGGTCAGCACGGCGTCAACATCATGGAGTTCGTGAAGCAGTTCAACGCGAAGTCCGTGACTGCCGTCGAGAAGGGCACCATCCTTCCCGTGGTCATCACCGTCTATGCGGACCGCAGCTTCAGCTTCATCCTCAAGACCCCTCCCGCCGCCGTGCTGATCAAGAAGAAGCTCGGCCTGGAAAAGGGCAGTGCCACCCCCAACAAGATCAAGGTCGGCAAGATCACCAAGGCTCAGATCGAAGAGATCGCCAAGGTCAAGATGCCTGATCTGAACGCCGCCAGCCTGGAAAGCGCCATGCGCTCCATCTCCGGTTCCGCGCGCTCCATGGGTGTGGAAATCATCGACTGAACTTGAACCCGGGGGCTTCCCTCCCCCGGATTTTTGTGCGGAGACCCGCGCCGTGCGGGGAACCCGGTAACCGCGACCGTTATCGCGGAAGATCTTCAAAACAGGAGAAACAATGGCAAAACCTGGAAAGAAGTACCAGGCAGCCGCCTCCAAGATCGAAGATCGCCCCTACGAGCTGAATGAAGCCCTGACCACCATCAAGGACCTGGCCTTTGCCAAGTTCGACGAAACGGTGGAAGTGCACATGAGGCTCGGCGTTGACCCCCGCCACGCTGACCAGATGGTCCGTGGCACCATCGTGCTCCCCCACGGAACGGGACGGACGATGCGCGTGGCGGTCATTGCTGCGGGCGAAAAGATCAAGGACGCAGAAGCCGCCGGTGCGGAAATCGTGGGCGGTGACGATCTTGTCGAGCGTATCGCAGGCGGTTTCCTTGAATTCGACGCCCTTGTGGCCACCCCGGACATGATGAAGGGCGTGGGTCGCCTGGGTAAGGTGCTGGGCCCCCGCGGCCTCATGCCCAACCCCAAGACCGGCACCGTGACCTTCGATGTGGCCAAGGCCATCAAGGAGATCAAGGCTGGCAAGGTCGAGTACCGCGTCGACAAGACGGGCATCATCCACGCTCCCGTGGGCAAGCTGTCCTTCGGAGTCGAAAAGCTCGCCGAGAATGCCAAGGCCCTCATTGACGCCGTCCAGAAGGCCAAGCCTTCCGCCGCCAAGGGCAAGTACGTCAAGGCCATGCATATGGCTTCGACCATGGGCCCCAGCGTCACGTTGTCCACCAGCATGATTGAGAAGTGAGGCGGACCATGGATCGTGATCAAAAACGTAATGAAGTGGCCGAGCTCAAGGGAACGTTCTCTGCAGCCAAGTCCGCGGTCGTCCTGGAGTTCAAGGGCCTGACCGTCGACAAGGACACCACGTTCCGCAAGAACATCCGCGAGAGCAAGGCCCAGTACCGAGTCTCCAAGAACACCCTCCTTCGCCTTGCGGTGAAGGAAACCGCCTTCGAGAGCCTGACGCCCCACTTCAAGGGCGCCACCGCTGTGGCCACCACCGAGAACGATGTGGTGTCCCTCGCCAAGGCTGTGAACAACTTCCTCAAGGACAACCCGGCTGCGACCTTCAAGGGCGCCATCCTGGATGGTCAGCAGGTCTCCGTTGCGGAGTTCAAGACCATCGCCGAGCTGCCCAGCCGCGAAGTCCTCGTTAGCAAGCTGCTCTACCTCATGCAGTACCCGATCTCTGGCCTGGCTGTCGCCCTCGACCAGATCCGTAAGCAGAAGGAAGGCGCGGCCTAGCCGTTTTCCCCCATTCGAATCCGAAAATTTTGAGAGGAGTACACCATGGCTCTCACCGCTGATCAGCTGATCCAGGAAATTGAAACCATGACCGTCCTCGAGCTGGCCAATCTGGTCAAGGCCCTCGAGGAGCGCTTCGGCGTCACCGCCGCTGCCGTTGCGGCCCCTGCCGCCGGCGCCGCCCCCGCCGCCGCTGCTGAAGAGAAGACCGACTTCGACGTGGTGCTGGCCGATGCCGGCGCTGCCAAGCTGAACGTCATCAAGGCCGTCCGCGAGATCGTCCCCGGCCTGGGTCTGAAGGAAGCCAAGGACCTGGTCGATGGCGCCCCCAAGACCATCAAGGAAGGCGCGACCAAGGAAGAGGCCCAGAAGATCAAGGAAAAGCTGGAAGCCGCTGGCGCCAAGGTCGAGATCAAGTAGTCTCGCCCGCGTTTCAAGGACAAAGCGTAAGGCGTCACATGCGCCTTGCGCTTTGTCCTTTGACGCTGCCTAAAGTGGTATGCTACTTTCTTGTGCCTGGTCAGTGATGACAGGCTTTGATCTCTAGCCAATACGAAGGGCTCCGGTTGCAACCAAATCTGTGCACCAGCACCCCCAAGTTCATGAGGTCCGCTTCCCCGCACGGTAACAGGGGGGAAGCTGGCCGTAGGCCTGTTCCCGCGACTGAACCCTTGAATATCCATGTTTTCCATCGCCCCCAGGCCACTGGCCTGGCCGGGCTGACTCAGGAGTGAACCATGAGCGTTCAACAGAACATCTATCGCCAGCGCCATTCGTTCTCGAAGATTCGCTCCTTGGTTCCCATCCCGAATCTGATCGATATCCAGAAGCGCAGCTACGACGAGTTCCTGCAGATGAACCTGCTCCACGAGGAGCGGGACAACCGCGGCCTGCGTACTGTCTTTGAATCCATGTTCCCGGTCCACAACGCCAAGAATCCCGATGGCTCCGATGCCAGCCTGGAAGTCGAGTTCGTGGATTACACCGTGGGTCACTGGGCTTGCAAGTGCGGAAAGAATGAAGGCTTGGGCCACCTCCGCACCACCTGCAAGAGCTGCGGCCACCACATCGTGGCCGACCACCCCAAGGACGCCACGGTGGATTGCCCCAAGTGCGGCACCCGCAACAAGAACGAAGCCACCATCTGCGACGTGTGCAATGAGCCTGTGGGCCTGCACTCCAAGATGAGCATGGAGGAATGCGTCGAGCGTGGCGCCACCATGGCGGCCCCCCTGAAGATCCGGGTGCGCCTGAACCAGTTCGACAAGGACGACAAGGGCAACCGGCGTTTCAAGCAGAGCCAGGAGTCCGAGGTCTACTTCGGCGACATCCCCACCATGACGGACCGTGGCACCTTCATCATCAATGGTACGGAACGCGTGATTGTCTCCCAGTTGCACCGCAGCCCGGGGGCCTTCTTCTCCATCGCCTCGGACAAGTCCCTCTACAGCGCCCAGATCATCCCCTACCGCGGCAGCTGGATCGAGTTCGAGCTGGATACCAAGGGCCTCTTCTACGCCCGCATCGACCGCAAGCGGAAGTTCCTGGGTTCCACCTTCATGCGCGCCCTGGGGCTCTTTGACGAGGCCCTCGCGGACAACCAGTCCATCCTGTCCCACTTCTACACCCCCCACACCTTCCGGCTCCAGGGCGAAGAACTCGCCGTGAGTCCCGGCGAGCTGCTGGTGGGCCAGAAGGCCATCGAGGATGTCAAGGATCCCAAGACCGGCGATGTGATCGTGGCCAAGGGCAAGAGCGTCAGCCGCCGCCTTCTGGACCACATGGTCAAGGCCCAGGTCCCCTTCGTCCCCGTCGACCGGGCTCTGCTGGAAGGCGCCGTCCTGATCCAGGATGTCGTCAACATGAACACCGGTGAGGTGCTGCTGGAGGCCAATGACGCCTTCGTGCAGACCCACCTGGAGATGTTCCTGGCCAACAACGTAGATGAGTTCGTGGTCTGCTTCCCCGACCAGGACGCCACCGGCAAGGTGCTCTCCGAGACCCTGGCCAAGGATCACACCGAGGATTGCGAGGAGGCCGCCAAGGAGCTCTTCAAGAAGATCCGTCCCGGTGAGCCCGCCACCCTGGAGTCCAGCAAGAAGCTGCTCTACTCCATGTTCTTCGATCCCCAGAAGTACGACCTCTCCAAGGTCGGCCGCCACAAGATGAACGCCAAACTGAGCCTGGAGACGGACCTGGACCTGCGCACCCTGCGCACCGAGGACTTCATCCAGACGGTGCACTACCTTCTGCGCCTCAAGAAGTACGACACCACCCGTTCCGATCGGGCCGAGGGCGAAGTGGCCCCCGTCCGCAAGGACGACATTGATCACCTGGGCAACCGCCGCGTCCGCTCCGTGGGCGAACTCCTGGAGAACTGCTTCCGGGTCGGCCTGGTGCGTGTCCAGCGGGCCATCAAGGAGAAGTTCTCCATGGCCCAGGACCCCAACAGCCCCCTGCAGGCCCATGACCTGATCAACTCCAAGCCCGTCATCGCGGCCATGAAGGAGTTCTTCGGCTCCAGCCAGCTCTCCCAGTTCATGGATCAGACCAACCCCCTCTCGGAGATCACCCACAAGCGGCGCCTCTCCGCTCTGGGACCTGGCGGTCTGAGCCGTGATCGTGCAGGCTTCGAGGTGCGCGACGTGCACACCTCCCACTACGGCCGCATCTGCCCCATCGAGACCCCTGAAGGTCCCAACATCGGTCTGATCTCCTCGCTGAGCTGCTACGCACGCATCAACGAGTTCGGCTTCATCGAGTCCCCCTACCTCAAGGTGGAGAACGGCCGCATCACCCACTTCGCCAAGATCACCAGCGTGGGCGACCTCAAACTGGCCGATGTGACCATCGTGGACCCCAAGAACGGCACCCCCCTCAAAGAGGAACTGCTCAAGGGCCTGACCTCCCTCTACCTCCAGGTGGTTCCCCTGGATCAGTTGGCCGAGGCCAATGCCAAGCTGGAGAAGGCCGGCAAGCGTCCTGCCAAGTTCGAGATGCACGCCTTCTACCTCTCCGCCTGGGAAGAGGATGTCCACACCATCGCCCAGGCCAACGCCGAGGTGGATGCGAACGGCATGCTGGTGGACGAGTCCCTGGTGGCCCGTATCGCCGGTGAAAACACCACCGTGGATCGCGAGAAGATCACCCTCATGGACGTGAGCCCCAAGCAGCTCGTGTCTGTGGCGGCCTCCCTCATCCCCTTCCTCGAGAATGACGACGCCAACCGAGCCCTGATGGGCGCGAACATGCAGCGTCAGGCTGTGCCGCTCATCCGCACCGAAGCCCCCATTGTGGGCACCGGCATGGAATACTACGCGGCCAAGGACTCCGGTGCCTGCGTGGTCTGCCGCCGCTCCGGCATCGTCGAGACCGCGGAGGCCAACCGTGTGGTGGTCCGGGTGGAAGACGATCCCGAGACCGATACCGACGAAAGCGGTGTGGACATCTACACCCTGGTCAAGTACTCCCGCTCCAACCAGAACACCTGCCTCAACCAGGTCCCCCTGGTGAAGAAGGGTGAGTATGTCGCCCAGGGCCAGATCCTGGCTGACGGCCCCTGCTGCGAGCACGGCGAACTGGCCCTGGGCCGGAACCTCGTGGTCGCCTACATGCCCTGGCGCGGATACAACTTCGAGGACGCCATCCTGATCTCCGAGCGCGTCGTCAAGGAAGACCTCTACACCACGATCCACATCGAGGAATTCGAGGTCCACGCCCGCGACACCAAGCTCGGCCCTGAAGAAATCACCCGCGACATCCCCCAGGTCCGCGAGGAGATGCTCAAGAACCTCGACGAGTCCGGCATCATCCGCATCGGTGCCACCGTGCGTCACGGCGACATCCTGGTGGGCAAGGTCACCCCCAAGGGCGAGACCATCCTCTCCCCCGAGGAGAAGCTCCTCCGCGCCATCTTCGGCGAGAAGGCCTCCGATGTGAAGGACGCCTCCCTCACCGTGGGCCCCGGCATCGAAGGTACCGTCGTCGATGTCAAGGTCTTCACCCGCAAGGGCCAGGAGAAGGATCTCCGCACCCAGCAGATCGAGCGTGACCAGATCGCCAAGTGGGAGAAGGATCTCGGGGACGAGGAACGCATCATCCGCGCCGAGGCCAAGAAGAAGATCGTGACCCTCCTGAAGAATAAGGAGCTCTCCGAAGTCCTGACCGACGACAAGGGCAAGGAGCTCCTGCCCAAGGCCAAGAAACTCACCCAGAACATGCTGGAGGCCGTCCCCTACGGGCGCTTCCGTCAGGTCACCGTCGCCGCCGGCAAGGAGCGCATCGAGGCCCAGGTCCTGGACATCCTGGACAAGACCGAGAGCCAGCTCCGCGTGCTGCGCGACATCCTGAACGAGCGCGTCGATCGCCTCGTGAAGGGTGATGAGCTGATGCCCGGCGTCCTCAAGACCGTCAAGGTCTACGTGGCCGTCAAGCGCAAGCTGCAGGTCGGTGACAAGATGGCCGGTCGCCACGGCAACAAGGGCGTGGTCAGCCGCATCCTCCCCATCGAGGATCTGCCCTACCTGGCCGACGGAACCCCCGTGGACATCGTGCTGAACCCCTTGGGCGTGCCTTCCCGTATGAATATCGGGCAGGTGCTCGAGGCCCACTTGGGCTGGGCCGGCAAGGTCCTGGGCGTCCACTTCGCCACCCCCGTCTTCGACGGCGCCAAGACTCCTGACATCAAGGAGTGGCTGAAGAAGGCCAACGAGAAGGCTCCCCACGGAGCGGGTGTGGATGTGAAGGTCAAGCGCTACGACCCCGTCAGCGGCGATCTGGAAGAGATCGTCATCCCCGATGGTAAGTCCGTGCTCTACGACGGCATGACCGGCGAGGCCTACGAGCAGCCTGTGAACGTTGGTTGCGTCTACATGTTGAAGCTGCACCACTTGGTGGACAACAAGATCCACGCCCGGAGCATTGGGCCCTACAGCCTCATCACCCAGCAGCCCCTGGGCGGCAAGGCCCAGTTCGGCGGCCAGCGTTTCGGCGAGATGGAGGTGTGGGCCCTGGAAGCTTACGGCGCCGCCCACATCCTGCAGGAACTGCTGACCTACAAGTCCGACGATATGCACGGTCGCACGCAGATCTACCAGGCCATCATCAAGGGCGAGCCCATCAAGGATCCCGGACTTCCCGAGAGCTTCAACGTGGTGAAGAAGGAACTGAATGCGCTTTGCATCGACGTGGAGATGCTCACCCGGGAGGAGCTGGAACCCCAGCTCGAACTGGAAGAGGCCACCTTCACCATCGAGGCTTGATGGGAGGAGCCATCCTGGTTCCTCCACCCTGCAACCCCGTGAACTGATTTGGAGAGAGTTCTCATGTTTCCCGAACAGCAGAACATCAATGCCTACGAATGCATCAAGGTAAGCCTCGCTTCCCCGGACAAGATCCGGTCCTGGTCCAAGGGCGAGGTCACCAAGCCTGAAACCATCAACTACCGAAGCCTCAAGCCCGAACGCGACGGCCTCTTCTGCGCCCGGATCTTCGGACCCGTGAACGACTGGGAATGCCTGTGCGGCAAGTACAAGCGCCAGAAGTTCAAGGGCGTCGTCTGCGACAAGTGCGGCGTCGAGGTCACCAAGAAGGTCGTGCGCCGTGAGCGCATGGGCCACATCCAGCTGGCGAGCCCCGTCAGCCACGTGTGGTTCTTCAAGGGTGTCCCCAGCCGCATCGGCTACCTCCTGGACATCCCTCTCAAGGACCTGGAGCGCGTACTCTACTTCGAGGCCTACGCCGTCATCGACACCGGCGACACCTCCCTGAAGAAGCACGAGATCCTCGCCGAGGAGAAGTACCGCGAATACAAGGCCGAGTATGGCGAGCGCTTCCGCGCCATGATGGGCGCCGAGGGCATCAAGGAACTCCTGAAGCAGGTGGACGTCGAGGCCCTGGCCGTCGAGCTGCGCTACCTGATGAAGAACGAGTCCTCCGCCCAGAAGCGCATCAAGCTGGCCAAGCGCCTGAAGGTCACTGAGGCCTTCAAGCGCAGCGGCAACAAGCCCGAGTGGATGATCCTGGACGTGATCCCGGTCCTGCCCCCTGAGCTGCGCCCTCTGGTGCCTCTGGATGGCGGCCGCTTCGCCACCTCCGATCTGAACGATCTCTACCGCCGCGTCATCAACCGGAACAACCGCCTCAAGAAGCTGCTGGAGCTCCGCGCCCCCGACGTGATCGTGCGCAACGAAAAGCGCATGCTCCAGGAAGCCGCTGACGCCCTCTTCGAGAATGGCAAGCGGGGCCGCCTCCTTCGCGGCGTCTCCAATCGCCCCCTCAAGTCCCTGTCCGATGCCCTCAAGGGCAAGCAGGGCCGGTTCCGTCAGAACCTGCTGGGCAAGCGCGTGGACTACTCCGGTCGTTCCGTCATCGTGGTGGGACCTGACCTCAAGCTGCACCAGTGCGGTCTTCCCAAGAAGATGGCCCTGGAGCTCTTCAAGCCCTTCATCTTCAACCGCCTGGAGCACAAGGGCCACGCGGCCACCATCCGCCAGGCCAAGGAGATGGTGGAGCAGGGTGTCTCAGAGGTCTGGGACGTCCTGGAAGAGGTCATCCAGAACCACCCCGTCATGCTGAACCGCGCCCCGACCCTTCACCGTCTGGGCATCCAGGCCTTCCAGCCCGTCCTGGTGGAAGGCAAGGCCATCCGCCTGCACCCCCTGGTCTGCACCGCCTTCAACGCCGACTTCGACGGCGATCAGATGGCCGTCCACGTGCCCCTGAGCCCCATGGCCCAGACCGAGGCCCGGGTCCTGATGATGTCCACCCAGAACATCCTCAACCCCGCCAACGGCAAGCCCAACGTGGTGCCCAGCCAGGACATCGTGCTCGGCGGCTACTACCTGACCAAGAAGCGGCTCAGCCGCCGCGGTGAGGGCATGGTCTTCGGGAGCGCCAACGAGGTCGTGGCTGCCCACGAGGCCAAGGTGGTGGACACCCACGCCATCATCCAGCTCCGTTACACCGGCGAGGTCGTGGACACCGAGAAGTGGCACAAGGCTGATCCCAAGAAGCACTCCGAGCAGGAGGTCTTCGAATGCCCTTCCGAGGACGTGAAGGATCAGCTCATCACCACCACCGTGGGCCGCGTGATCTTCAACCGCGCCATGCCAGATGCGCTGCCCTTCATCAATGGTCTCCTGAAGAAGGAAGGCCTGCTGTCCCTGGTGAACCGCGCCTACAAGCTCAACGGTCCCGAAGTGACCATCCACATGCTGGACGCCATGAAGGATATCGGCTTCCAGTGGGCCATGAAGGCCGGCGTTTCCGTGGGTATCGATGACTTGGTGGTTCCCTCCACCAAGCCCGCCATCCTCAAGGGTGCCAACGAGGAAGTCCGTGCCATCGAGCACGAGTACTACCACGAAGGCAAGCTGGACGCCGCCACCCGCTACAACCGCATTCTGGAGGTGTGGGGCAAGGCTGCCGAGGACGTCGCCACGGACATGATGAAGGAGCTGGAGCGCCGCAACGACACGGATCGCTTCCTCAACTCCGTCTACATCATGGCCGACTCCGGCGCCCGTGGTTCCAAGACCCAGATCCGTCAGGTGGCGGGTATGCGTGGTCTGATGGCCAAGCCCTCCGGTGACATCATCGAGGCCCCCATCAAGGCTAACTTCAAGGAAGGCCTCTCCGTGCTCGAGTACTTCATCTCGACCCACGGCGCCCGTAAGGGTCTGGCCGACACCGCCCTCAAGACCGCCGACTCCGGCTACCTCACCCGCAAGCTGGTGGACGTGGCCCAGGACGTGATCATCAACGAGGACGACTGCGGCACCCTGGACGGCATCACGGTGGCGGCCATCGTCAACACCGATGGCACCATCCGGGCCCGGCTGCGCGACCGCATCATGGGCCGCGTCTGCCTCGATGACATCGTGGATCCCTACTCCAAGGAGATCATCGCGGCCTCCGGCACCCTCCTCACGGAGGAGCTGTCCTTCACCATCGAGACCTCCGGTGTCACCTCGGTGAAGATCCGCTCGGTCCTTACCTGCGAAGCCCGCCGCGGCTGCTGCGCCAAGTGCTACGGCCTGAACCTCTCCACCGGCAAGATGGTGGATCTGGGCGAGGCTGTGGGCGTGATCGCGGCCCAGTCCATCGGTGAGCCCGGCACCCAGCTGACCATGCGTACCTTCCACGTGGGTGGTGCGGCCAGCCGCACCTCCGAGAAGTCCACCCACGAGGCCCAGATCAAGGGCCTGGTGAAGCTGGATGGCATCAAGTCCGTGGAGGACCGCAACGGAGACGTGCGTGCCCTGAGCCGGTCCGGCTTCATCCTCGTGGTGGACAAGGACGGCAACGAGCGCGAGCGTTACAAGGTCGCCCCCGGCGCCACCATCCGCGTCAAGGATGGCGAGGAAGTGGAGCCCAAGACCGTTCTGGCCGAGTGGGATCCCTACAACGATTACCTGATCAACGAGAAGCCCGGCGTAGCCGACTTCAAGGAGTTCGATCTCAACGCCAGCTACCAGGAAGAGAAGGACCAGATCACCGGTCGCTTCCGTAAGCGCATCATCGATCCTACCGATGACAAGCTGCACCCCCACATCAACGTCAAGGGCGAGAACCACAAGGTTCTGCAGCGCTACAACATCCCCACCGGCGCCTACGTCGAAGTGGAGGATGGCCAGGAACTGCTGCCCGGCGATGTGCTGGCAAAGACCCCCCGCCAGCAGGCCAAGACCTCGGACATCACGGGCGGTCTGCCCCGCGTGACCGAGCTCTTCGAAGGCCGCAAGCCCAAGGATCCCGCCATCATTGCCGAGATCACCGGCATCGTGAAGTACGGGAACCGCGTGCGCGGCCAGCAGAAGGTCATTGTGGAAGCTGTGGACGGCGAGAAGGGCGAGTACCTGATCCCCCGCGGCAAGCACATTCAGGTGCAGGATGGCGACGAGATCCAGGCCGGTGAGAAGATCACCGAGGGTGCCGTCTCCCCCCACGATCTCCTCAAGGTCCAGGGCGAAAAGGCCCTCCAGGCCTTCCTCGTCAACGAGGTCCAGGAGGTCTACCGCGCCCAGGGTGTGACCATCAACGACAAACACATCGAGACCATCATCCGGCAGATGATGCGCTGGGTCATGATCACCGATGTGGGCGATACCCCGCTGATCGTCGAGGAGAAGGTGGACAAGCACCGCTTCAAGGAGATCAACGAGACCGCTTTGAACAACAGCGGCCAGCCTGCCACATGCGAGCCCCAGCTCCTGGGCATCACCAAGGCGGCACTGACCTCCGAGAGCTTCATCTCGGCGGCCTCCTTCCAGGAGACCACCCGGGTGCTCACCGAGGCCGCTCTTGAAGGACGCGTGGACTACCTGCGCGGCCTGAAGGAGAACGTCATCCTCGGCCGTCTGATCCCCGCGGGCACGGGCATGCCCATCTACCGCGGTCTCCAGATCGAGGAGGGCCAGTACCCTGAGCCTGTAGATACGGATCTCATGAACTCTGATGACTTCGACGACGAGTACAGCCGGATGGCCCAGCACGTCGAGGAGCTCCAGGGACTTTCGGAGATCGACGGAGATGAGTTGTAGTTTCGACTCTCCTCAACGAAAAGGGCCCTTCGGGGCCCTTTTTCATGGATACAGGGAGGCTTCCGTGGACAACGCTGAAACGATCCTGATCATTGAGGACGAAGCTGCTTTGCGCAGGTCGATGCGCACCTTGCTGGAGGCAATCGGTTACCAGGTCCTGGAGGCGCCGGATGGGCCGGGCGGAATCGCCGTCTGTGCTGAGCGGCGACCGGACTTGGTGCTGCTGGACGTCCGAATGCCGGGCATGGATGGCTTTGAAGTCTGCACCCACCTCAAAGAGGATGAAAGGCTGCGGGACATACCTGTGATCTTCCTCAGCGGCATGCTGGAGGCCAAGGAGAAGGTCCGGGCCTTCCGGGTCGGTGCCGTGGATTACGTGACCAAGCCTTTCCATGTCGAGGATGTGAAGGCCAGGGTGCGGGTACAGCTGGAACTCCTCTGCCAGAAGCGGCGTCTCGAGGCTCAGAACCAGACGCTCCAGCGGGCGCTTGAGGAGGCTGGCCGCCTGAACCGGCAGCTCATCGATATGAACGAGCAACTCTGCCGCTCCGAGGCGCTCAAGGGACATTTCCTCTCCAACGTCCGGAACGAGATCAACAATCCCTTGAATGTCCTCCTGGGGCTCGGTCTGGAATTGGAAGCGGGCAGGGTGCCTCCGGACCGGATCTCGGCCGTCGGAAGGCTCATCGCTGGCGAAACCTCCGGCCTGGACTTCCAACTGCAGAACATCTTCTGTGCGGCGGAACTGGAGGCCGGTGAGGCCACCCCAAGTGTGGCGAAGGTTGAAGTGACTGCGGTCGTTCGGGGCGCTCTGGAAAACCTGCGCTACCCCTCGGATCAGGCGAAGGTTCGCATTCGCCTGGATTCGGAGCCAGTGGAGGGCTGGACCCTCCGCACGGACGCGGCGAAGCTCAGGCTTGTGGTGGCGAACCTTGTCTCTAACGCCATCAAGTTCAGTCATCAGGGGGGAGAGGTCAGGGTCCGCCTGTGCCCCGAGGGCACCTCGCTGGTGTTGGTGGTAGAGGACGACGGAGTGGGCATCCGACCGGAGGACCAGACTCGCATCTTCGAGCGCTTCCGGCAGTTGGAAATGGGGCCCACCCGGTCCTATCCGGGCAAGGGACTGGGGCTATCGGTGGTCCAGGCCCTCCTTGACCTCCTGGGTGGAACCCTCCTCCTGGAGAGCGATCCGGGGCGCGGAACGCGATTCACATGCACCTTCCCCTCCATGGAGGGAGGCGATCCCAATCTGACGGAGGGTGACGTGCTCTTCTTTGGTGGTTCTGAAGAGGTCTGAGATGCCTCTCCCGACTCACTTCCTCTTCCCTTGCGCCCTCTTCGCGCACAGGCAGGAGCATGGAGTCACCACGATCCTGGGATCCTGCGTGTCCGTATGCCTGGTGGACCCCGAACTCGGCATCGGTGGTATCAACCACTACATGCTTCCCCTTTGGAACGGGGTAGGCCTTCCCACGCCAAGATTCGGCAATGTGGCGATCGACAAGCTGGTCGAGCGCATGCTCTTTCTCGGATGCCGCAAGGAGAAGCTCGTGGCGAAGGTCTTCGGAGGGGCCCAGGTGATCGCTGGGGAGATGCAGCAATTCAGCGTGGGTGAGCGGAACGTGGTCCTTGCCATGGAAATGCTGGACTACCACGGGATTCCGGTGATCGCCCAATCGGTGGGAGGGCTCCAGGGTATGAAGATCTGCTTCAATACCCGTAGCGGGCAGGTGCTTGCGACTTGGATCCAGGGGCGTGATTCTATGGCAAAAAATTAACAGCTAATCAGAAATGAGGGGCTCGTCTTTCAAAGCGTAGCTTCCCCCCTCGATGCGCAGGGCGCAGCCCTCCACCAGGGCCTTGGCTACCTTCCGGTGGGCAGCGTCCAGCACCCGCCCGAAGGTGGCCCGGGAGACCCCCATGGATTCGGCAGCTTCCTTCTGGTAGTGCCCTTCCAGGTGAGCCAGACGCAGTGCCTCCAGTTCCTCCATGGACAGGGTGACCTCTTCCAGTTCGGCCATGGGAACGGCCCGGGGCTTGAAGTAGCGCACTTCGGGCAGGGCTTCGATGCGCTTGCAGCAGGGACGACGGGCCAAAGGAACCTCCAAAAAAGGGCGCCCAAAGGCGCCCTTTTACAGAAACAAGTGAAGCTACTTCTCTGCAGGGGGCTCGGCGTCGGCGGCCATCAGGGCCTTGCGGCTCAGCCGGATCTTGCCGTTGGCTTCCACGGCGATGCACTTGACCATGATCTCCTGGCCTTCGCTGACCTCGTCCGCAGGGGATTTGACGCGGTAGGGGGCCATCTCGGAGACGTGGAGCAGACCGTCCAGGCCGGGGAGGATGGTCACGAAGGCGCCGAACTCGACGACCTTGGCCACCTTGCCCAGGTAAGTCTGGCCCACCTCGGCGCTCTGGATGAGGTCGCCGATCATCTTCACGGCCACGGCCAGCTTCTCCTGGTTGGGCCCGGCGACCTGGCAGATGCCGTTGTCATCGATGTTCACGTCGCAGCCGCTGACCTCGATGATGTTGCGGATGGTCACGCCGCCCTTGCCGATGACATCGCGGATCTTCTCCTTGGGCAGGGTGATGGTGGCCATCTGGGGGGCATTCTGGGCGAACTCGTCCCGGGGGGCGGCCAGGACGGATCCCATGGCCTCCAGGAGCTCAAGACGGCCCTTCTTGGCCTGGTCCAGGGCCTTGGTCAGGATCTCGGTGGTGATGCCGCCGATCTTGATGTCCATCTGGAGAGCGGTGATGCCCGCGGTGGTGCCGGCAACCTTGAAGTCCATGTCGCCGTAGTGGTCTTCCTGGCCAGCGATATCGGTCAGGACGACGAACTTCTCGCCATCGCTCACCAGGCCCATGGCCACACCGGCCACGGGGGCCTTCAGCTTGATGCCAGCGGCCAGCAGTGCCAGGGTGCCGCCGCAGATGGTGGCCATGGAGCTGGAGCCGTTGGACTCGGTGATCTCCGAGACCACCCGCAGGGTGTAGGGGTTCACCTTGGCATCGGGGAGCACGGCCATGATGGAGCGCTCGGCCAGGGCACCGTGGCCGATCTCGCGGCGGCCGGGTCCGCGGTTGGGCTTGCACTCACCCACGCTGTAGCCAGGGAAGTTGTAGTGGAGGTAGAAGCGCTTCTCGTACTCCTCCTCGATGCCGTCGATGGTCTGGACGTCATCGGCGGTGCCCAGGGTAGCGGTAACCATGGCCTGGGTCTCGCCGCGGGTGAAGAGGCAGGAACCGTGGGTGGCGGGGAGGACGTCCACCTCGATGTTGAGGGGACGGATCTCGTCGAACTTGCGGCCATCCAGGCGCATGCCCTGCTTGAGGATGGCGTTGCGGAAGAGGGTCTCCTTGAGGAGGTCGAAGCAGGCCTTGACCTCGCCCTTGAGGGAGGCGTCCTCGGCGCACAGGTCGGCGACGACTTCCTTCTTCAGGGCGTCGATGGCCTTGTAGCTTTCGATCTTGACCTTGATGGTCAGGGCGGCCAGGAGCTTCTCGGCGTACTTGGCGGCCAGCTGGCCGTAGATCTCGGTGTTGCGCTCGGTCTTGACAGGGACCATCTTGGGCTTGCCAACCTGGGCCTGGAGTTCCTTCTGGAGCTTCACCAGGGTCTTGATCTGGGCCTGACCGAACTCCAGGGCCTTGACCATATCGGCCTCAAGGACCTCCTGGGCGCCGCACTCCACCATGACCAGGGCCTCATCGGTGCCGGCCACCAGCAGGTCGAGATCGCTTTCGTGACGCTGGGAAACGGTGGGGTTGGCCAACAGCTGGCCGTTGACGCGGCCCACGCGGACGCCGCCCACGGGGTTGGTGAAGGGAATCTCGCTGATGATGAGGGCAGCAGAGGCGCCCACCATGGCCAGCGTGTCGGGCTGATGCTCGCCGTCGAAGCTGATCACCTGGCAGGTGATCATCGTGTCGCCGTTGTAGCCCTCTTCGAAGAGGGGGCGCAGGGGGCGGTCAATGAGGCGGGAGACCAGGGTTTCCTTGGTGGTCTGCTTGCCTTCACGCTTGAAGAATCCGCCGGGGATCTTGCCAGCCGCGAAGCCGGGCTCGCGGTAGTCCACGGTGAGGGGGAAGAAATCGATGCCTTCCCGGGGCTCGGCGCAGCACACGGCCACGAGGACCATGGTGTCGCCCTGGCGGACGACCACGGAACCGGCGGCCTGCTTGGCGATACGGCCCGTCTCAATGGAAATGGGCGTGCCGCCCAGATCAATGCTGACGGTCGTGGGGGTGAATTTGAGGGTATTCATCTAATCTCCATGGGCCCTGGGCCCGGAATGGCTTCCTGCTGGCGATCCCTCCATGAAACCCTCCGCCGTATCTATGGGGGCGGGCTTCCTGCAGAGGTCGCTGCCGACGGAAGCAATAATCGGCTCAGGTATCATATCAGGGTGCAGAAATTTGCAGTCCCAGCCTTGCGCCAGATGCCGGAGTACCATACCTTCACGCCAAGCAGTCGGAGGCAGCCATGATCATCCGCGCCGAGTGGCCTGGCTATGTGGTGGATGTCCTGGTGAGCGTCGGCCAGGAGGTAGATGAAGACGAGAACTTGATCCTCATGGAGGGGACGGACTCGGCCCACACCCCCTTTTACATCGCCGCGCCCGACGCCGGGAAGATCCGGAAGATCTACCTGGAGGAAGGTGACTTCGTCGATGAAGACGATGAAGTCCTTGAAATGGGAGACGTGGAGTAGGGGATTGGTAACATGGAGGCACTGTCGAGGTCTCCATGTCCCTGCTCATCAAGAACGCCCGCATCCTGGACCCCTCCCAGGGCCTGAACGAGCCAGGATCACTGCTTGTGCTGGATGGGCGGGTGGCCGCCATCGGGGCCGATGTCCAGGCCCCCGCTGACGCCGAGCTCCTGGATGCCCAGGGGATGGTCCTCTCGCCGGGCTTTATTGACCTCCATGTCCACTTCCGGGAGCCTGGCCAGACTGCCAAGGAGACCATCGAGACGGGGTCTCGGGCCGCCGTGGCCGGGGGGTTCACCTCGGTATGCGCCATGGCCAATACCCGGCCCGTCAATGATTCCGTGGCCATCACCGAACTGGCACTGAACCGGGCCAGGGCTGCCAACCTCTGCCGCTACTTCCCTCTCGGCACCCTGACCAAGGGGATGGCCGGGGAGGAACTGGCGGACTATGGCACCCTGAAGGGGGCGGGCTGCATCGCCTTCAGTGACGACGGACGGCCCATCATGAACGCCGCCATCATGCGCAAGGCTCTGGAATACACCGCCTGGCTGGATGTTCCGGTGGTGGCCCACGAGGAGGACGAGCATCTGGCCGACAAGGGATTCATGCACGAGGGGGCCGTGAGCGCCGCCCTTGGGTGCCGGGGGATCTCAGCCGCCGCCGAGGAGGTCATGGTGGCCCGGGATCTGATCCTGGCGGAGCACACCGGGGGCCACGTCCACTTCCAGCACCTCTCCACCAAGGGCTCTCTGCGGCTGGTGCGGGAGGCCAAGTCCCGAGGCGTCCGGGTCACCTGCGAGGTGACGCCCCACCACTTCAGTCTGACGGACGAGGAACTCCGCCGCTTCGACTCTGACTTCAAGATGAACCCCCCCCTGCGTCCCCAGGCCGATGTGGATGCGGTGCTGTTGGCCATCGCCGATGGCACGGTGGACGCCATTGCCACCGACCACGCCCCCCATGCCTGGGACGACAAGTCCTGTGAGCTGCCGGATGCCGCCTTCGGCATCCTGGGACTGGAGACGGCACTGCCCCTGGTGCTGGAGCGCCTGGTCAAGCCCGGGGTCATCACCCTGGAGCGGGCCATCGAGCTGCTGACCAGCGGCCCCGCCAAGGTCGTCCACCTCGATCGCCGGGGCCTGGGCTCCCTGGCGGTGGGCAATCCCGCGGACTTTGTTCTCTTTGATCCCGAGGCCCGCATCACCGTGGACCGGGCCTTCATCCAGAGCAAGTCCTTCAACACCCCCTTCAAGGGCTGGGAACTGCCCGGAAAGGTGCTGGGGACCTGGGTGGAGGGAAAGCGGGTCTGGGGGTAAGCGCCGCCTTGTGACCTGGTTATTTCCGGGGTTGTCGTCGGGTTATATGGACCAATTTTATGATCCGTTGCTGTGATAGGATCCCATCTATCCACCGCCGGAGGTTTTCATTGACGTCCAAGCCCCCTGACTCCCAAGGCGGAGGCCAGACTTTTGTCCACAAGCAGGAGGGCAAGGAGATCATCGTCTTGATGCCCGAGCCCGTGAGAACACGCCGCAGGGTGGTTCGGGGGGTGCTCCTGGGGCTCTTGGCGCTGAGCTTGACGGCCTTCGTGATCTTCAATGTGCTGCCGGACCGGGGTCCTCAAGTTCGGAAACGGACCAAGAAAGTCGTCCAGTTCACCCCGGCGAGTCCCGCTCAGCCCCCGCCGGTTGGAAAGGGTGAGATGCTCGCTCATTTCGGGCGGCAGGAATGGGATTCCGCCTTCAAGTTGGCCCAACAGGTGGCCGGTCAGGGGGATCGGGAGGCGGATTTTGTCCTGGGCTGGCTGCTGGCCGAGGGCAAGGGGACGGCCAGGAACGAGGCCGAGGCCGCCACCCATCTGGGCAGAGCCCTGGAGGAGAGGGTCCGGGTTCCCCAGGCCGCTTGGAAGCTTGCCTGGCTGTATGAGCGAGGCCTTGGAGTGCCCAGGGACCTGGATTTTAGCCGCCAACTCCGGGAGGATGCCCTAGTGGTCAGTTCCGCGAACACCAATCCCGATGAGCTGCTCTTCCTGGCCAAGCTTTGGGAGGAAGGGCGGACCGGACAGGTGGACCCCGTCCAGTCCTCGGTGCTCTATGAAAGGGGCTGCCAGGGGGAGCAGGCCATCCTGGTGCTCCAGCGGGCCACGGCCGAGGGGCACGCAGGGGCCATGGAGCGCTTTGCGAGCTTCCACTACGAGGGAACGTTCGGCATGGCCAAGGACCCGCGACCCTGCGTGGCGCTCCTAGTTCGCGCTGGCCAGGCCGGGAGCAGTGAGGCTTGGCTGCGGCTGGCGGAGCTTTGCGACAAGGACGAGGAGCTTGCCGCTGCGGCGGCGCCCGGCAACGCCCTGGAGTTCCGGCGTCGGGCAGCGGCCCTTCCTGGCGCCGGGGCCAAGGCTTACCGGGCCTTGGGGAAGGCGCTTTGGCACCAGGAGAAAGGCCCTATTCCTGAGGCTGCGGCTCTGTTGGTCAAGGCTTGGGAGTTGGAGCCGACCGTCCCGGCGGTTGAACTGGCAGAGGGCTTGGATCAAGGCCTGGCAGGCCTCGACATGGACCCCCTGGAGGCCGCGAAGATCTTCCGTCTGGCCAATGAACCGGATCGGGCCAAGAGCGCCGCTCTCCGGGCCATCGAACAGAATCGTCCAGGAGCCTGGGTCGAGATGGCTGAAGCCTGCCTTGTCCAGGGTCGCCCCAATGGTGCCGAACAGGTCCTGCGGGATGGGGTAAAGCGGGGAGATGCAGCCTCCAGCCATCTCTTGGGGCAGCTTCTGGCGGGGTGGCGGGCCCAGGCTGATGACTTCAGGCCCAGGCCCTTGGAGGCCTTTCCTCTCCTGTTGGCGGCAGCGGAGGCCGGACAGCGGGGTGCCCTCATGGATCTCTATCTGCTTTGCACCCGTTTCCGTGAGGTGAGATCTCGCGCAGGCCGGCTGTCGAAGGTCCAAGGCCTGGTGGCCCGCCAGTCTCCCAAGGGAGGCACTGCTCTGAAGCTTGCCCATGCCCACATGCTGCTGCACCCCAGTGGCGAGCCTGGGGCCGAGCCGACCCTGGCCAATCGTCAAAAAGCCCACGATATGCTCGCCCCCCTGGCCATTGCCGACCTGCAACGCCTTGATCCGATGCTTCAGAGGGTGACGGTGGAACTTGGGGAGGCCTGGCTCTCCCAGGCCTTGCCCGGTGGGGACCCGGCCAAGGCCAGAACCTGTTTCCGGAAGGGAGCCGCGCTGGACCTCTCCGAGGCTTGGCAGGGCTTGGCCCGGGTTTATCGCGAGGGACTGGGTCTTCCGAAGGACACTGTCCGGGCCGCCTACTGCATGGGGCGCGGAGTCATGGCGGAGGGATGCGGCGACTGATTATTTGAACGGATTCCGTTCCGGGGCTTCTTCTGGGTCTGGCAGGGGCTTCAATAGGCTTCCCGCCACCAGATTGAGGGCCTGGATGCGGTGTCGCAGCAGGCAATAGGTGGCCTGGGGTTTGGCGCCGAGCTTGGCCTTGGGCTACGTGAGCGTCCCCTGGGTGCCCGTGACGCGGATGAGGAAAGGTCTTGCCAACGCCCCTCTGCTGGGCCTTTCTGGATTATGATTACCTTGTCATATTCCTGATCGGAGAGGTGCTTTGTGAGACGTGAAACTTTGGGCGCGGTCATGGCTGTGGTCATGACAGCTGCTGTCTTCTCATGGCTGACGGGTTGTCAGCGTTCGGGGCGTGCTTCCGGTTCGAATTCAGGCCGCAATAGCGCGGATGAGGTGCTTCAGGCAAAACTTGGGCCCTTCATCGAATGCATCAACAGGACGGACTCCAGCATCCAGCAGAACGCCGAGCTCTACCTGGAGAGCGCACGGGTTGCGGGCCGTTACGCCGACCCCCGCCACAAGCCCCAAGCTGATGAGTGGACGCGCATCCGATTCATCAGCTTCAAGGTCGCTCCCTATGAGCGGAACAATGAGATCTCACTTGGCTGCGCGGCGGATCTTGAGAAGGCCGTGGCGGCACCGCCCGTCTCGCCGGAGCTCGACCGGATCGGCAGGGAATACGCCGCAACCCTCCGGGAGCTCATCCCCATCTTCAACCAGATCGACAAGTACTACAGCCAGAAGGACTATCAGGACGATCGTTTCAGTAGGGGACGCGCTCTGGATGTGCAGGTGACCCCGCCGCTCCGGCGCATCCTGTCGCTTTCTGACGCTCTCCGGAACGAGGTCGGGAAGCAGAACGATGCGCTGCACCAGCAGCAGCTAGATGCGGCGGCCAAGGCCGGGCGCAAGGACCAGGCGTGGTACGCCAGCAACTTCATGCTCCGGGCCCGTTACGCGATGGAGGGGATCGGTTGCCGGGAAGATCTGGAGGAAACCACCCTCCTCACCTTTGAGAAATCGGTACAGGAAGCCTTCGACGCAGCAGAAGCCTACGGTGCTGCTCATCCGAACGAGAGGGACGCCTGGTATGGGGGCGCCGTCCAGGTTACCGCCGACCTGTTCCTGAAATACCTGAAAGAACTCCGGCGGAACGTCAGCAGTCACGCTTCCCGGCGGGTCTTGGCGCGAAACCGGGAAACCCTGCTCAGCACCTACAACAGCCTGGTTCACAATTACAACACCATGCGCTGATCCGGTTTTCCGGACCTCCCCCTCGGGAGGTCCGCGGAAGGCGAACGGACGACGGCCCCCGGGGCAGGGAATCCCAGGGGCCGCCGTCCGTCCGCTGCTCCAGGATCCTACTTACTGGCCCATCCCATGTTTCTTCATGATCACCGCTCGCTGAGCATCGTACTCAGCCTGATTGATGAGCTGGGAGTCGAAGAGATCCTTCAGATCCGTCAGCTCTTCCTTCAGACTCTTGGCGGGGGGCGCGGGAACCGCCGCAGCAGGGGCGTTGCCCGCAGGGTAGGGAGTCTGGGCCATCTGTCCCATGGCACCGCCCATCTGCTGGCCCATGATATTGCCCATCCCGACGCCAACGCCCAGGCCCATGCCCATGCCCGCCAGACCGCCAGGATTTTGGGCTGCCAGGGGCACGCTGTCGGCGACCTGCATCTGGGTGTAGGCGCCCATGACCGGGGCCATCATGCCCACGCTGGTGCGCTTGTCCATCATGGCCTCGACCTCTTCGGGGAGGCTGATGTTCTCGATGAAGAGCTTGGAGCACTCCATGCCCATGGTCTGGAATTCGGGGTCCATCTTCTGGCGCAGAAGGTCTGATAGTTCGTCGTAGTGGGCCGCCAGGTCAAGGGCCGGGACCTTGGCCTCCCCCAGGGCATCCGTGAATCGGCTGATCAGGCTTTTGCGGAGCTGGTTCTGGATGTCAGTGACGGAGTAGACCTCGTTGGTGCCCACCACGTTCTGAAGGAAGCTCTTGGGGTCCTTGATCCTGATTGAATAGATGCCGAAGGCCCGGATGCGCAGCATGCCGAAGTCCGCGTCGCGCAGCATGATGGGGTTGGGGGTCCCCCAACCCAGGTCGTTGAAGAGCTTGGTGTTCAGGAAGTAGACGTCGCTCTTGAATGGGCTCTCGAAACCGTACTTCCAGCCCTTGAGGGTGGCCAGGATGGGCAGGTTCTGGGTGGTGAGGTTGTGGGTGCCGGGGCCGAAGACATCGGCGAACTGGCCTTCGTTCACGAAGACTGCCACTTGGCTTTCGCGCACCACCAGCTTTCCGCCGTTCTGGATCTCCTGGCCGCGCATGGGAAAGCGCCAGGCCATCGTGTCATTGGAGTCATCCAGCCACTGCAGGATGTCGAGAAATTGGGCTTTACCCCAGTCCATCAGACCCATGAAGGCCTCCGAATCGGCATGTGCCGCAGGATAAGTTTACGCAGGGACGCAAGGGCTTCAGTGGGGCTTCTTCTTTCCCGCAGGATTCGGGATGCGGTCCCTGGTGCGGACCCGGTGGGTGTCGCAGTCCACAATGCATCGCCATCCGCGGTCTTCCTGGGGCATGTGGACATCCACTTCCCATCCCCCGGATGCTCCGTTGAGGTGGATGCGCTGAGCGCTGACAGCCTGGCCCTTTGTCTCCTGCTCGGCGATGGCCTTGGCCTCCCTGGCCGTGGAGACGGGGCCTCCCCGTCTGTGCCCCGCCTGGAGCGGGAGGATGAGGGCCGGAACCACCAAGAGGGCTGCCAGTGTTTTCATGTTTGATTCCTGGAATACCGCCCCAGCTTAGGCCTGGAATTCGGGAATGTCCAGATTCTTCAACCAAAGGGCGTGATCCGTGGGCCGTTCACTGCGAACTCCGTGGTGCCTCATGGCGTGGACCCGGAGCGACCCATCGGCGAAGCCAAGCAGGACGCCCTCAGGGCTCTGGCGGAAGGCGCCTGCGGGGCAGGGGGTTTCGGAAGGCAGGGCCCAGGATAGCTTGAGCTGTCCGTGCTCCGTCTCCAGGAATGCATTGGGCCAGGGGTCGGCCACGGCCCGGACCTGATTGAAGGCCTCCAAGGCTGTCATTCCAAAGTCCAGGCGGGAGTCCTGGGGCCTGCGGCCTCCGAAATAAGTGGAAGGGCCCAGTTCGGATTGGCGAAGGGGGCGGATGCTGCCCTGGATGAGTCCTGGGATGATCCGGCGCACCAACTTCTTCCCTGCCTCGGCCATGCGCAAGGTGAGGCTCAGGGCGGTCTCATCCCAGGCGATCGGCATGCGGGTCTGGCCCAGGATGTCGCCGTCATCAGGTTTGGGGGTCATGCGGTGGAGGGTGATGCCCGTTTCTGTCTCGCCTCTCACCAGGGCCCAGTTGATGGGGGCCCGTCCCCGGTAGGCCGGGAGCAGGGAGCCGTGCAGGTTGCAGGCCCCCATGCGGGGGAGCTCCAGGAAGCGGGCCTGGATCATCTCCCGGAAATAGAAGCTCAGGAGGAGGTCCGGGGCTTCATCTCGAATGGTCTCAAAGACGCGATCCGCGTTGAAATCGGGTTCCATGCGCACGGGAATGCCGTAGCGCTCCGCCAGACTCGCCGGGGCCTCAAACCATGCGTCCTCGGTCGGCTGGGGGTAGGTGTAGAGGGCCTGCACCTCGATGCCAGCCTCCAGGAGTCCCGTCAGGGCGCCGTGGCCAACGGGAGAATAGGCGCAAACGATGGCTCGGGTCATGACGGCTCCTCGCCTCAAGTGTAGCGATGCCGATTGTCCCGGTGGGGCGCTGGGGTCCTCAGGGTTCCGGCGCAGGCGTGAGGGGCAGGCGGAGGGTGAACCGGGAGCCTTTCCCCGCCTCGCTTTCGGCTTCCAGGATGCCCCCCAGCAGCTCGGCGAACTTCCGGGAAAGGGTCAGCCCCAGTCCCGTGCCGCCGAATCGGGCACTGGTGGAGGTCTCAGCCTGGGTGTATTCCTCGAAGATGCGGCTGAGCTGTTCCGTGCTCATCCCAATCCCTGTGTCTGTCACGGTGAAGCAGGCCCAGGGGCCATCGGTATGCAATCCCAGGGTGATGGTTCCATCCTGGGTGAACTTGGATGCGTTGCTGAGCAGGTTCTGAAGGATCTGCCGGAGCTTCCTGGCATCGGTATGGAGGCCCAGGATGGCTGGGGCCGCGTCCAGTCTGAGCTGATTGCGCTTCTTCGTCACCAGTGGCTCTACGGTGGCCATGACCGTGGCGAGCAGGGAGGGGATGTCGCTGTCTTCCAGGCAGGCTTCCATCTTCCCTGCCTCGATCTTCGAGAGATCCAGGAGGGTGTTGATCAGATCCAGAAGGTGGCGGCCTGCATCCTGGATCTTGTCCAGATCCCCTGTGAGATCCGGCTGGTTGCGGTCGTTCACTTCCTCCTTCAGGAGCTCGCAATAGAGGAGGATGGCATTCAGGGGCGTCCGCAACTCATGGCTGGTGTTGGCGAGGAAGGTGCTCTTGGCCTGGCTGGCCGCCTCTGCGTCCAATCGGGCCTGGCGGTCGGCTTCGCGCCTGGCCAGCTCTGTCGCCATGTGTCTGACGCTGGAGGCCACTTGTCCCACCTCATCCCTGGAGTTCAGGTCCAGGGAGCCGACATCCATGTTCCCGGATGCGATCTCTCGGGCTTGAGTGGCCAGGGCGTGCAGGGGGCGCGTAAGGCGCCGGGCCATGAGCAGGATGATCGCTCCGACCCCCGCCAGGACCGCGAGGGTGATCACTGTCAGGTAGCGGATCATCCTGGTGGCTGATGAAGGTCCCGTCCTGGGCCAGGATGATGCCGTAGCCGGTCTTTCCAGCCTTCAGGCTCTCGCAGAGCATGCTGATGTAGTCGAGCGAGATCCCGGCTCCGCTGAGTCCCAGGGGTTGCCCGGAGGCATCCTGGATGGGCGCCACCACAAAGACGGTATGGACGCCCGTGGTTCTGGAGGCGAGTGGTGGTGTGATCTGGGAGGGGCCCCCGGCCATGATGCTCTTGAAATACTCGCGGGTGCTGATGTCGCCCCTGAACATCCGATAGCCGTTCCCCGCCTCTTGTACCGTGTGGTATTCCCCCTTCCGGTTCGCTGCATAGACGTCCTGGAACACGGAGGGATACTTCTTGTGGAGGAAGGCGTGGCGCTGGATGTTGTGGCGGTCCACCTCCTCGAAATTCTCATTGATCGCTTGGGCCGCATCGGTTGCCGCGAAGGATTCCGGTTCGAGCATCAGCATCCTGAACCAGTTGTTGATGCTTTCCGCCGTCTTGGCGGTGGTGGCGAGCATGCTGCTGGTCAGTTCCTCCTTGATCAGCCTGTCGATGTACCAATGCGCCCCGAAGCCCAGGGCGAGAAGCCCGAGGAACAGCACGGGCATGACCGCCAGCAGCAGCTTGCTCCTGAATGTGATGGCCTTGAACATGGCGTTCTCTGGGGGGCCGCCGCCGATGGCAGTCCTCTTAATCTTTCGGGGGGGGCGCTGCGGACTTGAGATCGCGATTGCCCGGATCTCTCCGTTCTGGAGGCCCTCAAGGGTCACAAGACCCTGCACCACTGCACCCCGGGCAGGGCGCTCCGCGACCACTGACTCCCCTTTCCCTGACCGGCTCTCGACGGGTAAGGAGAATGGACCATACTGGTAAGGAGGTGGGGCCCATGAGTATTACCGCGGTTGCAACCATGACCAGTAAGGGGCAGTTGACCATCCCGAAGGCCGTCCGGGAGGCCCTGGGTCTGTACGAAGGGGGCCGGGTCCGCTTTGAGGTTGACTCAGAGCAGGGCACAGCCGCCCTGGAACCCGTCAAGCTCCAGGTGTCCGACCTCTGGGCCTTCGCTGTGCCCGGGGCTCCCACCATGAGCTTGGAGGACATGGACCAGGCCATCCAGCGGGGGGCCACCCGATGATCGCCCTGGATACCAACGTCTGGGCCCGCGCTTTCCTGGGGGATGATCCGGCCCAGTCCGCCGCCGCCCGGGCCGCCATCGAGAAGGGCGCTCAGGGGAAGGGTGTCTTTGTGCCCCTCCTGGTCCTGGTGGAGCTGTATTGGGTGCTGAAGAGCGCCCCGGGGTGGGATGCCGCTCGGGTCCACCAGGCCTTGGGGAGCCTCCTGGAGGTGGAGGGGGTTGAAGTGGACCAGGCCGCGATGATCCGGGAGGCCCTGGAGCTCTCCACTGGGGCCGTGGGGCTGGCGGACAACCTCCTGGCCCTGATGGTCAAGGCCCAGGGCTGCACCAAGTTCCTGACCTTCGACACCCGCTTGGCCAAGACCGGAAGGGCTTCCCTCCTGAAGGCCTGATACTCTGCCATCGGCGCGGCTAGGTTTGGCCGCCGAAGAGCCCGCTCCTACACGGGCCCGCCGCGCCGAAACCCTGTAGGGCATCCGGTAGGAGGGTGCGGTGAAGACTCAAGCCGACGAACTGGCGGAGCTCCACAAGATGAACGGGAGTTGTTGGCCGTGGCGGAACAGGTGCGCCGCCTGATGACCTCGCTTCGAGGGTTGCATGAGGGGCCCGAATTTGCTCCACTGATTCGGCATGTGGCCATGAAATGGCTGGATGCCTCGGCCCAGCGTTCCAGTTATACGACCTCCAGAGAGCTGCCCTTTAGGTGGTTCCCAGCGATCCGGGAGACGGATGCCGGGTTTGAGGTGGACCAAGAGGATGATTCCCGGATCGAGGATATGGAGCTTCTGCTGGCCTTCCTCAAGGAAGCGGCTGCCCTGGCTGACCCTGAATGGGTTCTAACCATGGGAATCAGGTTGGGAATTACGGGTCCTTCTGGCGATCTGGGATCGTCAATCGAGGGGACTGCACAGCTCGTACGGCCTCTACGTGCCATTTGAGCACGTCCGGCCTAGCCCCAAAAACAAAAAACCCTCTGATTTCTCAGAGGGTTAAGTGGTAGCCCCAAGGGGATTCGAACCCCTGATCTTCGCCGTGAGAGGGCGACGTCCTAAACCGCTAGACGATGGGGCCACAGGAAGGAAAAGAATACCGTCGATTCGGGTTTTTGCCAAGCAGAAAAGTGAGTGGTCAGGGGGTGGCAGGGGGCGGGTCACTGGCTTTGCTGGGTTCCTCCACGCCTGAGGGTGAGGAGGCTGAACTCCGGGGGGGAGGCGAGCCTGACTGGCAGGCCCACCATCCCGAGACCAGCGCTCACGTTCATCTGGTGGGGGCCTTCGTGGTAGATCCCGCGGGTGAAACGTCCCTGGATGTAGGCGCTGGAGACCCCTGGGACCAGGTTGATCTGGCCTCCGTGCGTGTGGCCCGAGAGGGTCAGCCGGGCTCCGGCCTCCAGGGCCAGATTCCAGTTGCTGGGGCGATGGACCAGGGCCAGGCGCCAGCCATCCCGTGGCATGAGGAGCGCTGTGTCCTGGGGCATGGGGCCAGGTCCGAAGCGAAGTCCCCGGAATCGCCCATTGCGAGCCATGGGATCCTGCAGGCCGAAGATAACTAGCTGATCCGCCCCCCGTGATAGAACCTGGTGTCGGTTCTCCAGGAAGGTGAATCCGATGCCTTCCATCCCGGCCCACAGGGGGCGGGGGTCTGTGAAATAGTCATGATTCCCGAGGATGGCGAATCGTCCCATGGATGCCGGGAAGTCGCGGAAAGCCTGGATGATCGGTTCCACCTCTTCCGGCAGGGCGTCCACCAGATCTCCGGTGATGAGCAAAAGGTCGGGGTGCTCCCGTTCTGCCATGGCCCGCCAGAGCCTCAACTGGTCCCGGCGCACCAGGGGGCCGGAATGGAGGTCCGAAAGGTGGGCAATGCGAAGGCCATCAAAGGCTGGGGGGAGGTCGGGAAAGAAGAGCTCCTTGCGCCGAACCTCGGGTTCCCCATGGCCCTCGCGGTATCCCTTGGCCGTCAGTAGCCCCAGGACGCCGAGGCTGACGATGGCGCCCTTCTGGAGGAAGGCCCTCCGGTCGTGGTCCAGGTCTCTGCCCCGGTGCTTGCGGATCCTCCATAGAAGGGCCTCTAGCGAGAGGAGTAGGAGATTGAAGGTGGAGAGTGCCACGAAGTAAAGCCCTCCCCGGGCCAGGGGGCGCAGGGCATACCCCATCTCCATGGAGGATGCCCCGGTCAGGCGCAGGACCACGTAGGTCAGCAGTGGGACGTGGATCAGGACCAGCGCTGCGGCCAGCCAGGGGCTCCACTTGGGTGGCAGGATCCGGCGGAGGGCTCGCCAGTGGAGGACCTGCAGGCCAATGCCCAGGATCAGGAAGAAGAAAGCCATACCCCCATGATGGCAGTCCTGGGGGTTTTGATTGCAAGTCCTGTGAGGGGGCTAGAGTCAGGATGGTTCCTCGAAGGAGATCACCTCCAGAGGGTGTTCTGCGAGTTTCTGTCGGGTCGTCGGACCCCGAGAGGAGAAGCTCAGGACCGAGATTGATGCCCGGGAGTTCATAGCCATCGAGGTCTTCTCTCCTGTTCGGGAAGACTATCTTCTGAAGCCCTGAGGCTGAGATGTGCGGTCATCTGTCTGGGCATCACTCGCGGGTGGTATTGACGATCTTCGACTTGATAGGGAAAACCCCCGAAACCTTTGATTTCTCAGGGTTTCAGGGGTTTCTTCTGGTGCAACCGGCGCGACTCGAACGCGCGACCTTTGGCTTCGGAGGCCAACGCTCTATCCAACTGAGCTACGGATGCCGAGCTATCCATGATGCCCGTTGTCGGGGCTTTTGGCAAGGTTGGCCCAGCGACGTCCCAGGGCCATGGCGGGCCTTTCGATCCAGCGGTGGGTGAAGGCGGAGATGGCCAGGGTCAGGACGAGGCTTCCGAGGAAGCGCCAGGTGGCGGGGGTGCTGGCGGGCAGGGCATGGGCCACGGCCAGGCTGGCGAAGGGGTGCATCAGGTAGACCGAGTAGCTCCAGTCTCCCAGGAGGGTGAGGGGCTGTTTGAGCCTGCCTTCCGGGACCTCGAAGAAGGCGAAGAGGAGCACCACCAGCATGGCGAGCCCGACGAAACGGGCCCGGTAGAAGCCCGCCAGGATGTCGAAGTGGTCGTAGAAGCGGGGGAGCTGCCACCAGGTGACCAGGAAGATCAGGAGCCCGAGGCCGAGGAACCATTGCCAATGGAGACGCCTGGGGGTCATGCCCCGCAGGTGGGCCGTCAGCCCTCCCAGGAGAAAGAGGAAGGCATGGTTCGGGATCTGGACGTAGGTATGGAACTTGGCGTCCCCCACGAGGGAGGCCGCCTGAACCTTGCCGAAGCTCCAGGGCAGGGCCAGGGCGATCAGGAGGACGCAGCCCAGATACAGGGCGGACTTCCTCCGTGTGGCCCAGGCCAGGAGGGGGAAGGCCATGTAGAAGACGTACTCGATGCCGATGGACCAGCCCCCCAGCACCAGGGCGTGGTTGGGGTGGAAGAGCCCAAAGGTGAGGGTGAAGTTCTCCGCCAGCATGCGGGCCGATGGATCGGGGCCTCTCGCCTGGCTGAGGATCAGGTTCAGGAGCACCGCCACATAGTAGAGAGGGGCGATGCGGAAGAAACGCTTGATGTGGAAGCTCTGGAGGGCCCGCTGATCCCAGCTCGTACCTCTGTAGATATGGAAGAAACAGAAGCCGCTGATGATGAAGAAACCCTCGACGCCGTAGTTCCCCAGGAGGGCCACGAGCCGGTTCAGTGCCGTGCCGGAGTCGAAGAGTTGGTTCCAGATGGAGAGGTGATAGAAGGCCACCGCCAGAGCCATGAAGCCCCGGAGGATGTCCATGGAGTCGACGCGCGAGGAAGGGGCAGGGGTCTTCAAGTTAATCCCAGTCCTTCTTCTGCCGGGCCTGCTTGCGCTGCCCGGTGACCTTCTTCGCCTCCACGCGACGGATCTGGCTGCCGCGGGTGGGGCGCGTGGCGTGTCGGATCATCGGTGCCTTCATGGCTTCGGCCACGATGGTCTGGATCTTGGTTCGGGCGTCCTCAAGGTTGGTGGCCTGGTCCCGGGTCCGGGAGCTGGTGACAATCCAGAGGCCCTCGGCATCCAGCTGGTTGCGGACCCGCCCCTTCAGGCGCAGAAGGGCCCCCTCGCTCAGGCCTTCGATCAGGGTGAGGTCCACCCGCAGCTCGACCTTGCTGGCGACCTTGTTGACGTTCTGGCCACCGGGGCCGCCGCTTCGCACCGCTTTCATGCGGAGCGCCTCTGCGGGAATCCGGACCTGCTCGGTGATGAAGATGGGCTCGGCCATACCGGATCATGGCAGGAGCCCAGCTCCCTTCACAATCCCAGCCGCTCCCGAAGGCGCGGAGCTCCGCCTCGGCTGGCTTCGACTTCCTCGCCTCCCATGAGGCGGACAATGGCCCTTCCTCCGGGGGCAGGCTTGAGGCCCAGCACGGCTTCGGGGCGCACCAGGAGGTGGCGGTGGATGCGGAGCAGGCCGGAGCCCGGGAAGGCGGATTCCACCTCGTTGAGGGAGGTCCACTGGGTCCGGAGGCGTCCCCCGGCGTGGGCCCAGACGACCTCGTTATCCACCTCGAAATAGGTCGTCTTGTGGAGATCCACCAGCAGGACGCCTTCCCCGGCCTGGATGGGGTAGCGGATGGGGCCGCTGGGTGCAGGAGGAGCCTGGGGGCTTGAAGGGGTGCTCCGCTCATCGATCCGCTGAAGGGCCCGCTCCAGGCGGGAGGCCGTGATGGGCTTCAGCAGGTAATCCACAGCCTCGGTGTCGAAGGCCTCTACGGCGTGCTCTCCGAAGGCGGTGGTCAGGACCGTGGGGATCTGGCCTCCCAGGTTCTTCAGGATGGCCAGGCCGTCCAGGTTGGGCATGTGGATATCCAGGAACAGGGCATCCAGATCGGGATGCTGGCAAAGCCATTCGTAGGCGCCCTTGCCTTCGGCGAAGCTGTTCACCACGGTGCATCCGGCCTCCTGTAGCAGGCGGATCAACCGCTTGCGGCTCAGGGCTTCGTCTTCCACCACCACGACTTTCAGTTTTCGCGCACTCATGCGTTGCTCCTCGGGGTCCATTCCACTCGCGCTATCGTCCATTCTCCCTGTCTCTCAAGGGAGAACTTACCGGCTGCATCCGTCCAGAGGCCCAGGCGGGCCTCCAGGTTTTCCAATCCCACACCCTTCCGGTCGCACGCCTTTGGCGGAAGACCGGTATTCGCCACTTGGAGGGCCAGGGTCCGGCCCTCCTGTTGGCAGCTGATGCGAAGCACCCCGCCTTCCCCCTGGGAGCTGATGCCGTGCTTGATGGCGTTCTCCACGAGGGGTTGGAGGAAGAGGGGAGGGGCCTGGATCGCATCGGCCCATGAGGGCCAGTCCCACTCAACCTGCAGGCGCTCCCCGAGCCGCATCTGTTCCATGGATAGGTAGGCTTCCACCAGCCTGCGCTCCTCACAAAGGAGGGCCATGTCCGCCTTACCGTAATCCGTCAGCATCCGGTAGAGATTGGCCAGCAGGGCCACCGCCTCCTCCGCCGCCAACGGATCCTCGTGAATCAGCTCCGAAAGGCCGTTGAGGGCGTTGTAGAGCACATGGGGCTCCAGTTGGTTGCGCAGGGCTCGGAACTGGGATTGGCGCAGCAGGTCGGCCGTCCTGCGCTCCCGGGCCTCCGTCAGCTCCTTCTCGGCCATCCCCCATCCGAAGATCAGGGCGAAGGTCACGTTGAGAAGCCCCAGGCCCATCTCGGGGAAGAAGGGGGTGCGGCGTCTGGGGAGTTGACTGGACCGTTCGGGTTCTCCCGGTCGGGGAGTCCCCATATTGATACCCAGGGGTGCGGGGGGTGGCGTGGACTCGGCCCTTGGTGGAGGAAGCGGGGGGCGCATAGGGGTGACGTAGTGTGTGACCGTAAGGCTCGCCGTCACCCAGAGGAGGTTGAAGGCCAGGGCCGTGAAGAAACGGCGAACGAGACTCCAGCGAGGAAGCTGTTGGGCCTTCCATAGCCAGGGCACAGGGGCGAGTGCCACCTGGAGGAACAGGAAGATGAAGGGGAGGAGCAGTTCGCCAAGCCGCAGGTTGGTTGGGTCGACAAGAATCCGGAAGCCGCCGAGTACGCCCCCTACCAGGAGCACCATCAGGAGATTCGACCTGTGGGTGACCCGGTTCAAAAGAGTTGGAAGGGTGATTTCTTGCCGCATGAATTAGAAGATCCCACGGATAAGTGCGCTGGGAACCCCCTTCGGCTCCCTGGAAGTTTGAGCTTCGGCCAACGTTGTTGGGTGGGGTTTGGCTGGCTGTATTCTGCCGCCAAGCGGCTGATGGGTGGGTATGAATGTCGTTTCCTGGTGGGCCCCTTCTTGCGGGCGCCCTCGATTAGGGGGCTATTTTTGTGCACTTTTTGCCTTGTCATTGATGTAAATATTGGTATAAAATAACCTGTAATTTGATCGCCGTGCGGATAATGGCAGAATCCCTGGGCTTGGTTTTGTCGCAGGGGAGGGTGGAATAGCTATTCGGCGTCTCTGGTATGCCATTCCCCTGCGGGGCTGATCTCCGCCCTGGGAAGTCGCCTGCCCGTTCTGGCTGAAGGTTTGCCAAGGAGGTTCTGGGCTGTGTCCCACACTTCCAAGGAGAACGTCATGGGTATTTCCCCCGCTGGAGCCGCTGCTTCTACGACCGCCACCAGCAGTACCAAATCGGCCGCCCAGGCTGCCGCCAGTCCATCTTTCGCTGAGATCTCCAAGCTGGCCGTCGCGCCGAGCGACACTGTGACCCTTTCTGCCCAGGCCAAGTCCCTGATGCAGGAACAGGGGATCGCTCCCGCCCTCGCACTCCTGGGGAACTGATGTCCCGGTTGGACGGAGGCTCCCCACGCGCCTGTCGCCGATCGGGCACCCGCTGAATGGCGACAGGTGGGCTCCGAATGGCTGGTGCCGGAATGTCTGGTTTGGCGGTTTTTGTCAAAAGGGCTGACTTTTGCTGGGTAAAATTGACACATCCGTGCGGTAAGTCGTTTATGGATACTGTTTTGAATATCGGTGGAGTGCTTGTCGTGGACGGCTTGGATGTCTTGGTCCTGCGCTGGACTCCATCGATATGCGATTCGGCGAGTCGATATACCTGTTGGGCGGAATGTCTGTGCTCTGCGGACCTCGGTGGCGCGGATGGGCGCCATGGCTTGGCAAAGCTCTTGCTCTGGGCACGGCGGACTCTGTCCCTATCAAGCCAGGAGGATTTATGAGCGTATCTCCCATCGGGGCCTCCAGCGTGTCGGCCCTCGTTCTGTCCAGGCTGCTGGGCAATTCGGACACTTCAGGCAGCACTGACGATGCCTCTAGCCTGCTCCAGAGCAGTCTGGACAGCCTCTTCATCTCCCCCGAGGCCCAGTGGATGAGCCGGACCCAGGAGGGGAACCCCTTCAAGGCGGACTTCGAGAATCTGGGCAGTCTCATCCAGTCCGGGGATATGAGCTCCGCCAAGAGCGCCTATGCCGCCATGATCGAGAAGATGCAGTCACGGCAGGATGGCCAGGATGCTGTTTCTGCAGAATTCACAGCCATCGGCCAGGCCCTGGAATCGGGGAACAGCACCGCGGCTCAGTCCGCCTGGGGCGGCATGCAAGCCACGCTTGCGAGCATGGGGGGCGGCCAGCAGGCCTCCAACCCCATGCAGCGTGATATGGACAAGCTCAGCACTCTGATCGCGTCCGGAGATCTCAGCAGCGCCTCAACGCTCTTCCAGGGCATTGAGGACAAGTTCCGGGCGGGTGAAACGAGCGGGGCCGGGACCAGCACCAGCGATCAGTCCAGCTCCATGGATGCCAAGTTCAGCGCCCTGGAAGCTGCCCTCAAGTCCGGGGATTCGGAATCCGCCAAGAGCGCGCTTGCCGCGCTGGAGGAGAGCCTCCAGAAGACGCCTCCTCCTCCGCCGCCTTCCGGAACCCAGGCGTCCTCTGGGATCTCGGACCTGGACGTCCTCCTGCTCTCCAACTACTGGAACTTACCAGGACTGACCTCGCAGGTGAGCGGGGCCGCCAGCGATCTGGCCTAGGATGCGCTGTCGAAGGGGTCCGTCACTCAGAGGAGGCGGATCCGTCCAGGGCGATGCCACGCATGGCATAACCGTAGTTGAAGACGACGGGCTCTGTGCTGGTGTCGGTAGCGGGTGACTTCCAGAGGGTGAGGTATGTCGGGCTGGTGCTGCTGCTGGAGGTGCTGCCGGAGCCCACCAGCCAGTCCTTGTTCCCCGGGTGGGCGATGACGGTGACGTAGATGGGATTTGCCGTGTTCCCGGGGAGTTGGATGCTGGGGGCCACGTTGTTGTAGGTCTTGGAGAACTGACTGTTCTTGTAGGCGATGACCGGGTTGGTGGCGTTGGTGCTGATGGCCGTGTAGACCAGGCTGTTGGTGGAGTCGGCGGCAAGGAGCCCGTAGCTGGCGAATTCCGTCTCATCCCCGATGATCACCTTGGAGAATGCCGAGGAGGTGCCCAGGCGCAGTCGGGCACCGGAGTAGCTGTTGTCGCTGTCGTCCGAGAGGGTCTTTCCGCTGTTGAAATAGGCATAGACCCTGCTGCTGGTGACCGCCACCCCATAGCCGTTGTAGTCCTTTGAGGTGGTCAGCAGAGTCGCGGAGGAGGAGGAGACGGTATCGTCCTGGGCGTAGCTGGTCGGGCTGCTGATGACCCAGATGCGGGAATTGCTGCTGTTCCATTCGGTGATGTAGAGGTTGCCGGAGCTGTCCACGGCCATCTGGCCGAAGGTGCTGTCGTCCAGAAAGTCATCGCTGTCCAGCTGGAAGGTCCGGATATAGGAAGACGTGAGGGCACCGCTGCGGGAGCGGATGCTGTCGATGCGGGCGATCAGGCCCGTTGTCGACACCAGCCAGAGGCGGCCATGGGTCCGGTCCATGCACATGCCACCCAGGCCAAGGGTGTCAATGTCTGCCAAGTAGTCGGAAGTCAGGGTCCGGTCAGGGGTGGGGGCGGTCGTCACACTGCTGGTGGATCCGCTTGTGTAAAGGGTCTCCAGATCGTCCCAGGCCAGGATCTTGCTGCTGCTCTCGTCAAATGCGTAGAGGCCTGTCCCGGAGGTTTCAGTCCCCGCGACAATGCAGGCCGTGCACATCATGAGGCTAAGGGATGCGATGGCCCCTAGAAGGAGACGCTGGATCTTCATGGTGGGTTCTTTCCTGGGAAGGGCGCAGCCTAGAGGGAGTCGCCATCATCTTACGTGATCCCACATTCTCCATCGTTCCGGAATCCTTTTCTTCGAATCGCTAATTGAAAGGGGCCCGGACGATGCCGGGCCCCCTTCAAATGCCATCCGTGGGGTTTACCCGCGGGTCATGGTGCCGTCCCAGGTCTCGATCTTCTTGGGAATGGCCTTGCCGGTGTTCCAGGTGGTGGTGACGTTCTTGCTCTCCGTGAAGAAGATGAAGCCGTCCCGGCCCATGCAGTGCAGGTCCCCGAAGAAGGAGCGCTTGTGGCCGGTGAAGCCGAAGATGCCCAGGGGCACGGGGATGCCGACATTGATGCCCACCATGCCACCATCGGTGCGGGAGGCGAACTGCCGGGCGTAGTGTCCGCTCTCCGTGAAGATCACGGAGCCGTTGGCGAACTCGTTGCCGTTCATGATGGCTAGGCCCTCTTCGAAGTCCTTGACCCGCTTGAAGCACACCACAGGCCCGAAGATCTCCTTCTGGCCCACGGTCATTTCAGAGGTCACGTTGTCGAAGATGGTGGGCCCGAGGAAGAAGCCGTTCTCGCAGCCGGGGGCTACCTGGGGGTTGCGGCCGTCGAGCACAAGCTTGGCACCCTCAGCGATCCCCTTCTCGATCCAGCCGGTCACGAAGGCCTTGTGGCCTGCGTTGATTACGGGGCCCAGGTTCGTATTCTTTTCCCAGGCCTTGCCCAGCTTCAGGCCCTTGGCTAGCTCCACCACCTTGGCGATGAGTTCGTCGGCCACTTCGTTCTCGACCACGATCACGGGCAGTGCCATGCAGCGCTCACCGGCGCAGCCGAAGGAGGAGTTGATGATGCTCTGGGCCACGCGCTCGATGACGGCATCCTTGAGCACCAGGGCGTGGTTCTTGGCCTCGCAGAGGGCCTGGACCCGCTTGCCGTTGGAGGCGGCGGTGGAGTAGATGTGGAGACCCACCTCCGTGGAACCTACGAAGGACACGCCCTTGATGGCGGGGTGGCGCAGGAAGATCTCGGACTCGTGGCGGCTGCAGGTGACGATATTGAGCACACCCGCGGGGAGACCGGCCTCCTCCCATAGTTCCATGATGCGCATGGAGGTCTGGGGGACGAAGCTGGCGAGCTTGAGGACCATGCAGTTGCCGGTGGCGATGCAGATGGGGGCCATCCAGCCTTGGGGAATCATGGAGGGGAAGTTCCAGGGGGCGATGCCGGCGAAGACGCCCATGGGCTCATTGAAGCGCACGGTGTCGAAACCTCTGGAGACGTTCATGACGGACTCGCCCTTCATGATGTGGGGGGCGCCGCAGGCGAACTCCACCACCTCGATGACCTTGAGGACATCGCCCTTGGACTCGTCCCAGTTCTTGCCGTTCTCCCGGGCGCAGATCTCGGTGAGCTCATCGAGGTGCTGGTCCAGCAGGGTCTTCATGCGGAAGAGGACCTGGACACGGGCGGACACGGGGGTATCGCGCCAGGCGGGGTAGGCCTGGTCGGCGGCCTGGATGGCATCCTCCACCTCCTCGGCGGTGCAGGTGGGGGCCATGGCGATGACGGCGCCCGTGGAGGGGTTGTGGCAGGGCATGAACTTGGTGGTCTTGGAATCCTTCCACTGGCCGCCCGCGTAGTAGCGCAGCTTGGTGGGCTTCTGACCGCTGATGGGGTCGACGGCCAGGGATTCGTCGGTCGTGAAATAACGCTGGGAAGTCATGACGGGATAGTCTCCTTTGCAGGGATTGAAAGCTTTTTCTTTATCCCCTTCATCCCCTTTATCCTGGCTAATTCTTTTTAAAAGCAAAATTGAGCCAGGATGAAGGGGATGAAGGGGATACTACAGGTGAAGTTAGGTCAGCGCAGGTGAGGGAGGTCAGGAACAGTCTGGCTTTTCGTCCCTGTGCCTCCCCGGCTCAGGCCAGGCCGATCTTGGAGGGCGTGAGGGTGCGGTAGTAGCTGCCGCCGAGGTGGTTGGGATTGACGGCCTCGCGCACCTTCCACTGGTAGGCGAAGACCAGGGGCTGAGCCGCATTGACATACATGGCGTCGTGCTCTTCCTGGGTGAAGTTGAGGCCGTCCTTGCGGCGGATATCCTGGTTCCAGCGGCCCATGTCGACGCCCAGGCCCTTGGAGGTCATCCACTTCTGGGTCTCGTCGATGAAGTCGTTGGTGCCCTGGATGGAGGCCTTGTCGTAGGCGTCGAAGTTCACGAAGAACTCCCAGCCCATGGCTCCGCCACCGCCGATGATGGACAGACTGCCCATGTCGGAGTCGCCGCCGGTGTCGGCGATGGTGGTGTGGGTCTTGGCCCACTTGTCCTTCAGCTCCGAGGCTTCCTCGATCACCGCCGTGGCCACGAAGACGTTGGAAGAAAGACCGTAGTTGCCCTCGTAGGAGCCGCAGAGGGTGTAGTTGAGGTTCTTGTGCCCCAGGCGCAGGAGGTAGAGCAGGACGTAGTCCTGCATGTCCTTCTCCAGCATCATCTCGGACTTCCAGCCGCCGCAGAGTTCGAGGATGCGGTCGAGGACCTTCTCCTTGTAGGCGATGTCCCGGGCGGTCATACCCGCCAGGACGACCTGGATGTCCATCTTCATGAGCTCGTTCTGCTTCTTGAGCTCGGGGTCCTGGAGCAGGGGCTCGAGGTCGGCGAGCTGGCCGTTGGGATCATTGAGGATCCGCAGCATGGCGGCCTTGATGTCCCGGCCGAACATGTTGAACTGGCGGTGGCCCAGGTAGACGATCTCGGCCTCGTGCAGCATGGCGGCGCCCTTGGCCCAGGCTTCCCAGGAGGGATAGCACAGGGTGTAGCACTTGAAGTTGTCCGGGAGGCTCGCCTTGTAGGCGGGCGTCTGGCCCCGGGTGGGGATGCACGTGGGGCCGGGCCAGGGGTGGAGGCGGATGGCCACCTTGGTGCAGACGCCCATGGTGCCGGTGGTGCCCTGGAAGCCGCGGAGGACGGAGCGGGTGCTGGGGCCGGGGCCCTCGCCGTTGAACCAGCCCGCGCCAGCGCCCAGGGAGCCGGTGCGAAGGACCTCGCCGTCCGGCAGGACCCACTCAGCACCCAGCATGTTCTCGCCGGCGACACCCATGGAGATGGAGGTGGGGCCGAAGCCCACCCAGCCAGCGGTGCTGGCCACCACGGAGCTGCTGCAGCCCACACCGGGGATGTTGCAGTTGAGGCCCACCTTCATGGCCTCCACCTGGACCACGGCGCCGATGGCGTAGGGTTCCACCACGGCGATCATGTTCTTTTCGTCGATCTCGATCCCCTTCATCCGGCGCATGTCGAGCTGGATGGCGTTCTCGGAACCGATGAAGCCCATGGCGGACCAGAAGGTGGTCGAAGCCTTGAACTGGATCTTGTATTTGTTGCAGAGCTTGATGATCTTCTGCACCTCCTCCGTGCTGCCGGGCATGATCACCGCCTGGGGCAGGGGAGTCTTGTGATCGAAGGGGCCGTAGTGGGCCGAGGACTGGGAGGTGATGCAGCGGTAGCTCTCGAGCACCCCCTTGTCCTGGGAGATGTTCCTCTGCCCCACCACATCTTCGAATGCCTGATAGATTTCAGCCGTCAATGCCATGGGTCACCTCAGAGCGCTTGCTGAACGAGTTCAATGATGTCGAATACCTGGATGGACTTGCCGTGCTCGTCCACGGCGCCCATGAAGTTGGCTTCGCACCAGGGGCAGGCGGTCACCATGGCTTCGGCGCCGGTGGTGTTGGCCTCGGTGATGCGCTCGCTGGCGGTCCAGGCAGAGTATTCGGGAAGGGTCTGGCTGCACCCGCCGCCGGCGCCGCAGCACCAGGCGTACTCGCGGATCCGGTCCATTTCCACCAGGCGGAGGCCAGGGATGGCGGCCAGGACGTTCCGGGGGGCGTCATAGATGCCGTAGGCGCCGTTGTAGCGGGGGCGCTTGGGCGACCAGGTGTGGACCTGGTTCATGATCTTCTTCTCGGTGCCATCCCAGGGGACGAAGGGCTCACCCAGACGGCCCAGGTGGCAGGGATCGTGGTAGGTGACGGTCATGTTCACGGACTTGGTGAACGTGAGCTTGCCTTCCTCGATCAGGCGCTCCAGGTATTCCACGGTGTGGAGCACCTCGATGGCCAGGCCCAGCTTGGCGTACTGCCGCTTCAGGGCGTGGTAGCAGTCCGAGCAGGGGGTGACGATGACCTTGACGCCAGCCGTGTTGAAGGCCTTGATGTTGGCCTCGGCGCGCTCCGTGAACTCGGCGCGGAAGCCCATCTGCAGGGCGCGGCCGCCGCAGCAGGCGTCGGCATTGCCCATGATGCCCACATCGGCACCGGCATCGATCAGGAGCTTGAGGGCAGCCTGGGCCACCTTCTGGAGCTTGGGGTCATAGCTGTACTTGCAACCGGGGTAGAAGGCCACCTCAGCCTTGTCCTTGAAGAGGTCCTTGACCTGGATGCCCTTGGCCCAATCCAGGCGCTGGGCCTTCTTGGAACCGGGGATCATGGTCTGTTCCTGCTTGAGGGCGGCCATGATGCCAGCCTGGGCGGGCAGGGTCTTGCCCTTCTCAACAGCATCGACCTTGAGCTCGATGTTGTGCTCCAGGGGCTCCAGGTTGTAGCGGCAGACCTTGCAGGTCACGTCGCAGGAACCGCAGGCCATGCAGTCGTGGACCAGTTCCGTGATGGTCTCGGTGTAGTCCGCATCGCCATCCAGGATGGTCTGGCCCAGCTGGAAGCGGCCACGTGCGGAGTAGGTCATGAAGTTGTTGTAGGCGATGCTGGGACAGTTCTCCCCGAAGCGCTCGCTCTTGAGCTTGTCGAAGGGAACCCACCTGCAGTTGAGGCAGTTGCTGCAGCGTTCCTGCATGGGCCTGAAATCTTGCAATGCCATGTTCAGTCTCCTCTGTTAGACGCTGAGCTTTCCGGGGTTCAGGATGCCGTTGGGATCGAAGATCCCCTTGACCTTCTTGAGCGCGATGGTGGACTGGGCGTCCTTGTTGAGTTGGAGCCGGGCCCAGATGCCGTGGGGGCGGGAGAAATAGGCACCCATGGAAGAGATCGTTTCGCTGATGTCAACGAAGAGCTTCTTGGCGCGGGCACTCTCTTTGGCGCAGGCGGCGTTGTAGGGCAGTGTGAACTCGCAGTGGCAGCCCACACCCATGTTGATGGGCTGGATGTAGACGCCGATGTCCTCGACGGGATACCCGGCGGCGATGGCCTGCTTCTGCACCGCTTCGATGAACTCGGGAGTCCGGTTCAGGGTGGTGGTGAAGAAGATGTCCTGGAAGGCGCCCTTGGCGGTCTCCTTCCAGAAGGGCACCTGGGAGGGCTCGAAGGCCTTGGCGCGGACCTGCTCGGCACGGAGGCCCGGGACGCTGGGAAGCAGTTGGAGGCCGCAGGCCTGGGCGATCTCGGCGATGTCCTGCTCCTGGGCCTGGACCCGCTCCTCGGGCAGCAGTTCCCGGCCCACCACGTTGACCACGGCCACGTAGGTGGGGAGTTCTGCCTTGAGGGTCTTTACTTCTTCGGCATTTCCGCCCATCAGGGAGGCCAGGGCGGCGCCGTTCATCACGAAGAGGCCATCGCTGAAGCGAACCCGAAGGGTCTTATACGCGAACTCGTTCACGTCCTCCAGCTTGGCGGCGGGCACCAGGTAGGTCCGCTCGACCTGGGGCAGCAATTCGCAGCGGAGGGAGACCCAGGTGACGATGCCCATGGTGCCCTGGGAGGCCGTCAAGAGGCGGTAGAAGTCCAGCATGTTGGGGCCCGTGGGGCTGACCTGCCACTTCTGGGCGGCCCACTGCTTCTCCAGATCCCGGGGGCCGGCACCGGCTTCGCCGGTGAACATGCGGTTGCCATCGCCCCAGGTGACTTCGGTGCAGCGCAGGGGTTCGGTGTAGTTCCACTGGTGCAGGGCGTTGAGTCGGGGTTCCAGGTCCAGGACGCTGGCGGCCACCGACTTGGTGGCCCGGGGAGCCAGGGGCATGGAGAGGCACATGCCCTCCTTGGCCAGGGCGGCCTGGAGCTCGCCGTAGGTCACGCCGGGCTCCACCACCGCCATGCGCTGCTGGCGGTTGATGTTGAGGATCTTCTTCATGCCGCTGAGATCCACAATCACCGATCCCGGCATCTCGGCCACGGTGTCCCCCTTGTAGTGGGGGGCGCCGGAGCTGACGGGCACGAGGGGGGTCTGGGTCTGGTTGGCCCACTTGACCAGGGCCTCGACCTGCTCGGCACTCTGGACCTTCACCACCGCCGCCGGTTTCATGGGGGTGGCAAAGCTGCTATCGGAGGCGTAGGCGGCGAGGCTTTCGGGGGTCGTGGACACCCCGGCCTGCCCGACGATCCCGGCAAGTTGGTTCAAGGTTGCATTCACTTCCAACCTCCTTTTCAGAAAACGACAGAGGAACTCCGGGTGCAAACTGCAAGCAGCGCCGGGGAAAACAACAAAAGAGCTGTTCTGGATTATCCGAGCTTGGAATATTCAATCAATTGTATTACTCGTGTGATTTTGATAACTTTTACTTATCAATAGTGGGGGCGCCTTGGACTTCCGTCAGTTCCGCTACTTCACCACCGCCGCGGAAGAGCTTCACTTCGCCAGAGCGGCGGAAAAGCTGGGCATTGCCCAGCCCGCCCTCAGCCAGCAGATCCGTACCCTGGAGGACCAGCTCGGCGTCCTTCTCTTCCACCGGGCCAACCGCCGGGTGGAACTGACGGAAGCGGGCACCGCCTTCCTGGCCGAGGCGAGGCAGGCCCTGGCCAGTGCCGAAAAGGCCATGCGTGTGGCCCGGGAGACGGCCCGTGGCGAGACCGGGAGCATCGACCTCGGATTCGTGGGCAGCGTGATGTACCGCCCGACCTTTCCCCTGCTGCTGCGCCAGCATGATCTGGAGCACCCAGGCGTCCAGCTCCAGCTCCACGAGATGGCGGTTCTGCCCCAGATCGAGGGGCTTCAGGCCCACCGCCTGGACATCGGGATCGCCCGTGGGCCCCTTCCCCCCAACCTCCCGGATGAACTGAGTACCTTCGTCCTCGCCAGACAGCGGATCGTGGCGGTTCTGCCGGAGGCCCATCCCCTGGCGGGAGCCTCAAGCCTGGCCCTGGCCCAACTGGCTGGGGAGGCCTTCCTGACCTTTGATGATCCCCCGGGGATGGGCCTGGGGCATTCTCTGCTGACCTTGTGCCGCGAGGCGGGTTTCCGGCCCTCCATCCATATCCGCCTGGGGGGTGTGGCGACCCTCCTGAGCCTGGTGGCGGCGGGACACGGCGTGAGCGTGATCCCCGAGTCCGCCAATGTCCTCAAGACCCATGGTGCGCGGTTCGTGCCTCTGGAGGGTATCGAGGCCTATTCCGAATTGTTGGTGCTGCATCGCCGCTTCGAATCGTCTCCCGCAGTGAAGGCTCTCCTTGCGAGGATCAAGAAGGCCAGGCCCCTGCTCCAGTCGTAAAAAGGAAGAGGGGGAGGCATGCGGACATGCCTCCCCCTCTTCGCTTTCTGGGAAATCAGTGTTCTGCTTTGGGAGCCTGGGCACCCCCCTCGCGGGGTGGCTCCTCCATGTCCCGGTCGCACGGCGGGGGAGGCGGCATGGCGCCGGGGTGACCAGGGCGGCCGGGACCACCGAATCCAGGCCCAGGCTGGCGGGGGCCACCAGGGCCTCCAGGGCCGGGGAAGGGGTGCTCTGAGCGCATCTTGGCGAGTTTGGCCCGCTGTTCGTTGGTCAGCAGGGCATCGGTCTCCTGGAGGAGGGCGTGGCCTTCCAGTAGCTCGTCGAGGTGGGTCTGGGCCTCCTTGGCGGCCAGGGCGCGGAGCTGCTCGGGCTTCGCCGTGGGATCGCCCATGGCCTGCATGACGGCCTGGCGGGCCTTGTGGGTTTCAGTGCGCTTGGCCTCCATGCTCTTGGCATGGGCCTCGAACTTCTGGCGGATCTGATCCTGCTGCTTCTGGTTCAGATCCAGGGGGCCTGCCATCTCCAGGAGGGGGCAGGGAGCGGGGGGGCGGGGGCCCGGGCAGGGACCGGGTTGGCCTGCGCTGAGGCCTAGAGTAACGACCATTGATAGTGCCAACTTTCCGAGATCCATGCCTCGACTCCATTCAGGGCTGTTCAACCCGCTTGTGAATATGCGGGGTCAGGTCGGCTCTGGCCAGAGGTTCAATCCCATTCGCTCGGGGGGGGCTTCCAATGGTCAAAGCGGGCGGTTGAACCGGGATTTTTGGACAGAGGGGGGGCTGGACTGGATAATTGATCTGGTCTGATCAGTGAGGCAACCCGTGAATCGAGCCCAACTTGCGCCCCCCCCGGCCTTCCTCCTTGCGGGGACTCATTCCGGGTGCGGCAAGAGCACCCTTTCTGTGGGCTTGATGCGCGCCTTCCGCAATCAGGGGCTTGTGGTGGCCCCCTTCAAGACCGGGCCGGACTACCTGGACCCCCAGCTCCATGCCGTGGCGGCGGGACGCCGGAGCTGGAACCTGGACGGCTGGTTCATGGACGATTCCGGCCTGCGGGAAGGCTATGCCAAGGGTTCGATGGGGGCTGATCTGAGCTTGGTTGAGGGGGTGATGGGGCTCTTCGACGGAGCCGATGCCGTGGACTTCAGGGGCTCTGCTGCGGACCTTGCCAAGCGTCTCGGTCTTCCCGTGGTGCTGGTGGTGGATGGGGCCGGTACCGGGGGCAGCGTGGCGGCCACGGTGCTTGGGCACCGCCGGATCTGGCCTGACCTGGACCTGGCCGGGGTGATCCTCAACCGTCTATCGGGGGAGCGGCACTTCCGTCTCCAGGAGGCTGCCATCCAGGCCCACACGGATGTCCAAGTCCTGGGGTACGTGGCGAAGTCCAAGGCATGGAAGCTCCCGGAGCGTCACCTGGGCATCTACCGCCCCCACGAGGTGGAGGGCCTGGAGGGCGCCCTGAACGGGCTGGCGGCGGACATCGGGGAGACGGTGGATCTGGAGCGTCTGCGGGGGCTGGCGCGGGTGCCCCTGGCCGTTCCGGCTCTTCCCTTGGCCCAACCCGGAGAGCTGCCCGTGGCCCTGGCCCGGGACGAGGCCTTCTGCTTCACCTATGCCGACACCTTGGATCGCCTGGAACGCCTGGGGGTGCGCTGGGTGCCCTTCTCCCCCCTGCGGGAGCGCCTTCCGGAGGGGGTGGCGGGACTCTATATGCCCGGGGGATATCCCGAGCTCCACGCCGCCGAACTCTCGGCCAACACCGGCTTCCTGGCGGACCTCCGGGAGGCTCACGCCCGGGACCTGCCAATCTTCGCGGAATGCGGGGGCTACATGGCCCTCAGCGAGGCCCTGGTGGACCTGGAAGGGCGCGCCCACCCCATGGCCGGGATCATCCCGGGGCGAACCCGGATGACGGAGCGGCTCCAGTCCTTCGGATACAAGAAGCTGAAGGCCCAGCGGGATACCCTCCTCTGCCGCGCCGGGGCCGAGGGCAAGGCCCACGAATTCCACCACTCCGTATGGGAAGGGGAACTGGCGGCTCCGGCTTGGCAGATGGAGAACCTTCGCGGCGAGGGGGGACCGGAGGGTTACGCCAAGGGCAACCTTCTCGCGGGTTACGCCCACCTTCACTTCGGCGCCCAGCCGGAGTGGGCGGAGCGGTGGGTGGCGAGGATGAAGCTGGCGAGTAACCGTTCACACCTCCTGCCAGCGGATTGATGGGAGCACCCCGCGAACACTCGGATGAGAAGAATAACGGCCGGGGATGGACGGGGAGGCACTGAAGAAAGCCCATCAAGGGGTGGGCACCCAGGCTGCCCCGCTATGCGGAACCAAGCCTGAGTGTCCTGGTTAACCGCAGCATTCTCTTCCCTGATTATCGACTTTGCTCAGCCGAAAAAGAGATGAGCTGGGATGTGCAGGATAGGCAGGATAAAAGCAGTAAGGACGATGAACCTCCCCAGCCAACTTGTCCGTTGCCGGGGGCTTTCGGGTATCAGGCCTTGTGACGATCTGTTGCCTGCTGGTGCGAAGGGTCTTGATCTGACGGCGCTTCCGCTTTCCCCGTCATCTCCTCGACGCTGAGGCGCAGGCCTTCCAGTTCCACCGCCGCATGGCCCAGCCGGGCGGAGAGCCAGGCGTCCGGACCTGTGGCCTGGAGGGGGGCCTGGCGCCACTCGCAGAGGGCTTGGCAGGGTTTCCTGGGGCCGTCCTTCCCTTCGAGGCGGGCCGCCAGGGTCTCAAGGATCTTGGCGGCGCAGCCTCCGAATCGGTCGAGCTTGAGGGCGGGTGCCGGGGGGGCCTCCTGGCCCAATCTGGCGAGCATGGAGTTCAGGATGTGGGTGAGGCGCAGACTGCCGTTGGCCAGGATGGCGATGGTCGCGAGGTTCGTCCGGTGCCCGGCGGGTTCCTTGCCCATCCGCCCGAGTCCCGCGAAGGCCCGGCCGTGGGCCAGTTCGGCCTGGAGCTTGAAGCGGAGGAGCTGCCTTGACGGATGGGGTTCGCCCCGGTTGATGGCCCCCAGCAGGGATTCGAAGTAGGCCCCGGTGGCCTTCATGGCTTCCGCCAGGAGGGGACGGATGCGCTGCTCCTCCCATACCGGCCATAGCCGCCAAGCCGCCAGGACCGCCAACAGGCTGCCAAGGACACAGCAGGCCAGACGCTCAATGGTGACAAGAAGACTGGCAGGCCCAGGTGCTTCGAGCTGCAGGATCACCAGCATGGTGAGGAGAAAGATTCCAGTACCGTAATGACGCCGGACGTAATAGGTGAAGGCTCCGCAGAGGAGGGCCGTCAGGCTCAATAGTCCCCAGGAGGGAAGCTGCAGCCAGACCAGGGCGCTGACCGCCAATCCTCCCAGGAGCGTTCCGATGGCGCGGTGGAGGGCTCGGTTCCAGGTGGCGCCAAAGTCCGGCTGAAGCACCACCAGAGTGCTGAAGGGGATCCAGAAACCGTGGGGTAGGTGGAAGGACTTGAAGATGGCGGTGCCGATGGCCATGGCCACTGACAGCCGGAGGCTGAAGCGGAAGAGGTCCCGGCCCATGCCGTGGTTGAGATTGAAGGCGCGCTCCAGGGGACTGGGGGCAGGGACATGCAGGTCCGCCAGTTCCAGGGAGGGCATCTCCACCGGGGCCTTGTCGCCCAGGGTGGAGCGAAGGATGGGTGGAAGATCCATCAGGAATCCATCGAGGCTGCGGAGCAGATCCACGGCGTGGTCGCTGGCGGGGGCTTGCAGTTTTCCCTCCAGGCGGGTCCTGAGGACTTCCAGGAGGCTGGAGGCCCTGGCCAGGCGCAGGGCGGCCCGCTCCGTCTGATCCATTCGCCGGGAAACCAGGGCCATGGCGATGCTCCTGGACGTATTGGACAGCGCGTGCAGCAGGGTGTGGAAGGCCTCTTCCACGCCCGGGTCCGCCCCCTCGGCCACCAGGAGCTGGTCCAGGGCGCTCAACCGGTCGGCCATTCCTCCAGCCCGGCGGTTGAGCAGGATGAAGGCGGGGAGCAGAGGGCGCTGCCTGGGGTGGCCAGCGCCGTCCAGGACCTTCTGGGTGCGGGCCTGGATCTGGTCCAGGGCCAGCTCCCGCGCCGCCATCTCCTGATGTCGTTGGGCCAGCTCCGTCACGGGCCTGGCCTCCATGGCGTCGCAGAAGTCAGCCAGGGCCTGCCAGCTCTCCCCCAGCGCGGCCCGCAGGGGATGCTGGGGCGCGATGGGCCAGGCCATGACCACCAGGAGAGTGCCCCAGAGGGAGCCCAGGACAGAAGCCAGCACCAGCCCCAGGCCCTGGGTCGGGCCAATGGCGTGGGGCGCTGCCAGGGTGGTGAAGAAGAGCATGGCGGAGGCCGCCGCCATGCCTGGACCGTATTCGGGCAGCATGTGCCGCAGGAAACCCGCCCCCATGGCGATGAGCCCTGCCGCCAGGATGGCGAGGATCGGGCCGCCTCCTGTCGCCGCGGCGAGGCCCACGGCTCCAGCCACGACGAGGGTCTGGAAGAGGAGGATCCTGAACCGCAGGCCATAGTGGCCGCGGACATCCTGCATGGTGATGCTGTGGGCCGAGAAACTGGCGATGAGCGCTGGGAAAGGGTGGACCATCCCGGCAGCACCCAGGAGCAGAGGGGCCATGAAGGCAGTAGCGGCCCTGAGGGCAAGCCAGAGCCGGGGCTGGATCCTCTCCTGTGCGGCAAGGCGGGCAAGGGCTTGTTGGACCTCAGACATGGGCAGGGGGGCCTCCGGGGATCTCCCCGGATGGGTGGGCGATCCCTGATGGCATTTTCACACCGGTGGGGAACCCGTGCTCCTCCATATCCAGTGTGCAGGGTGAGCTGTGACCGATAACGCCTGTGGCCGTAGGGCAGGGGGCGGATCGCTGAATATGACAAGTCGAGCCTATGAAGAGCCTGTGATACGGGTAGAATGGCCGTCTGATTCCAGATCCCATGACAGGAGACATCATGCACCGAGGCCTTCTCTTTCCGGCTGCTCTCGTCCTCTGCGCCGTTCCGGCCTTCGCCCAGGAACCGGACGCAGAAGGCTGCCGGGACCACCCGCTGCTCTCCCGCTTCCCCGGCTTCCGAATCCAGCGCTGCACGCAGCACGCCTTCTCCACCCATGCCTTCCTCATGGGGCGGAAGGAGGTCCCGGTGGAAGGCCGGTACACCGAGATCATGTACGCCCTGAACGAGGGGGCGAAGGCGCCCGCCCCGGTGGCGGTCCACCGCAACATCCAGAACGCCCTGGCGAGGGTCGGGGGTGTCCAGGTGGGTAACAACGGGGAAGGCGACCAGTATTACAAGGTGGCCAAGGACGGCGCGGAGGTGTGGGTGCACGTCAACGCTGTGATTGCCGAGCAGTATCTGCTCAGGATCGTGGAAAAAGGCGAGATGAAGCAGGAGGTCGTGGCAGACGCAGCCGCCCTTGGTGCCGGGATCAAGGCCGAAGGGCGGATCGCGGTCTATGGCATCCTGTTCGACACGGGCCGATCCGAGATCAAGCCGGGGTCAGAGGTCGCACTCCAGGAGATCGCCAAGCTCCTCAAGGGCCAGCCAGCCCTCAGGCTGCATGTGGTGGGCCACACCGACAACGTGGCGGGCCTGGAGCTGAACATGAAGCTCTCCAGGGCCCGGGCCGAGGCGGTGGTGGCGGCTCTTACTGGGAGCTACGGCATCTCCTCCGCACGCCTGATCCCCCACGGCATCGGCCCCATCGCCCCGGTGGCCAGCAACGACAAGGAGGCCGGAAGGGCCAAGAATCGCCGGGTGGAGCTGGTGAAGCAGTGAATCCGTTGATGTCAGCTCTATGCACGGTCTCTGACGGGAATCAGTCCTGGGGCCATGCCACCCTGGGGAGTCCGGGCTGCCGGACGGCTTCGCCCAGGAGGCCATAACCGTCCGCATTCCGTCCAGTTCCCCAGAGGGTGCCGTCCCGCTTCACGGCGTAGATGGCGTCTCGGGCCACGGCCACATGCACCACCTGCTCCATGACCCGCGCCGGGGATTGTACCGAGGGCTCCCGGGTGCCGGGGATCTGGCCTGAGAGGCTGGAGCCCCACACGTGGAGCCCTCCGTCTTCGGTGATGGCTGCGGTGTTGCATGGGCCTGTCGCCACGAATCGGGTGTTCGCCAGGATGGGGCGGGCGTCGAACCAGCGGAAGGTCGCATCCCAGACCCCCTGCCCGATCCGCCCCCCGCAGTCCGCTCCCTGGCTCCTCAGGCTTCCCCCTCCGTCAATGAAGAACACGGCGCCATAGGGGGCGCCGGGAGCCACTGCCGCAAAACGAACCTCCGAGGCGATGCGGGTCGGCGCCAGGGGCACGGCCTCCTTGTGGCAGTAAGGCTTCCCATGGGCGTCCGTCCGGCCCGGATGGACCAGTCCGGCGCCGAAGCCCCAGAGGCTGCCATCGGCGCGCCGCACCAGCAAGGCCCCCGGGTCGTTGTCTCCGGGATAGCTTCCTCCGGAGAGGCGCCAGGCCGATGTCTCCACCGGAGGAAGGTCGAGGGGTGAGGCCGGGGGCCGCTGCTCCTGGGGGCGGTAGTGGGCGGTGAAGGTGCCCCCCTCTGGCTCCACCCCTACCATGAAGGTGCCCAGTCCTTCCGTGACCGTTACGGTGACCCGCCAGCCCGGGAGGGTGGCGCTGATGACCGGCACCTGGGGAGCGGGCTCCAGGACCTGGGCCCCCATTCGGGTGAAGGTCGCCCGGTAGAAGTCGACCACCCCGTGGGTGCCATGGCGGGGCTTCAGGACCACGACGATGGACTGGTGGCCCGCCGGGGCCCCGGAACGGTCATGGACCTGCTGGACCTGCGCCCCCGGGGGGAGCGGCACCTGCTCGGGGAAGAGGGGTGGGAGACCCGGGGCCAGGCTCAGCAGGAGTAAGGCTAGAGGGATCATGGTTGCTGTTCCCTGAACATGCGGCCGTCCACTTTCGCCGTGACCCGACCCTGCTTGCGGATCGTGTCCACCAGGAGCTCCCTGAGGGGGAGGCGGGTATTGGTTGCAGGCTTGCCGGTGAAGACCTTGTACCCGTCTCCCCCTGCGTGCATGAAGTCGGTGAGTGTGACGGTGTAGGTTCTGGCGGGGTCGATGGGGTTTCCGCCGACCTTCACCTCCGTCACCGAGTGGCCTCTGATCCTCATGGTGATTCCGGAGACGTGGAGGAAGCCGCCGTCCTCATCCTCCCGGGAGCCCCGCACGGAGCGCACGAGGGCTTCCAGCAATTCGGCTCCGGTGAGCCTGGCCACGAGGATCTCATTCGGGTAGGGCATCACCTTGAAGATGTCCTCGATGGTGACTGGCCCCTTGTCCAGGCTGGCTCTCAGGGAGCCGGCATTGAGGAGGGCAAGGTCGGAGCCCGTGTGCTGCCGCATGATGTCGCTCACGAAGTTGCCCAGGTTGGTCTCCTCGTAGCGGATACGCCCCCGCTCGCCATCAAGGAATACCAGGGACTCGCCCACCACCTCCTTGAAGGTGGCGCTGAGCTGGGCGTTGTAGGCCTCCAGGAGCCGAGCGATCTCCGGGTCCTGGCGGATCTCCGCCGTGATGGGGATGTAGGCCCACTTCTCGATGGCCGCCCGTCCGGTCCTGGGGTTGACGACGATATCGAGCCTTCCGAGGAAGCGCCCCTTCTCAAAAGCTTGGAAGACAGGAACCCCAGCGGCGTACTTGGCCGGGTCGAAAAGGATCTGGTCGTGGCCGCCGATGATAGCCGTCAGTCCCGGGTTGGCCTTGGCGATCTCCGAGTCGGTCTGGAACTTGCTGTGCGAGAGGAGGAGGACCGGGCCGTGCCTCCGGGCCTTCCGGTACCCTTTGCTCACGGTCTGGACCGAATCCAGCACATCAACCTTCTCCACATTGCCCGGGGCCGTGGTCACCAGGAGCTCCTGGGTGGTGGCGCCGATCACTGTGAGATTGATCCCCTGGCCGAGGGGGAAGGTGGCCGAGGGGCGGTTCATGAGGCTGCGCCCCCGCTTCCAGACCACATTGGAGCTGATGATGGGGAAGCGGGCCATCTTCTTCAGGCGGAGGAAGTTGTCCAGGCCGAAGTCGAATTCGTGGTTGCCGACGGTCATGGCGTCCACGCCCAGGGCGTTGAACACCTCGATGTCGGGCCTCCCCTGGAAGACCGTGGACATTGGGGTGCCCTGGAGCACGTCCCCGGCCATGAGCAGGACCGTCCGGATGCCCTTCCGTGCGTTCTCTGCCCGGATCTCCTTGACCAGGGTGGCAATGCCGGCGACACCCCCCACCTCCACCTGGGTGCCGTCGCCCTTCTGAATTCTGAAAGGCATCAGATGTCCGTGCAGATCGTTGAAGAAGAGGATGGTCGTGCGTATCTGCCGGGCCTCCGGCCGCTTCCTTCCCCCGGGTGACACCTGGGCCTGCACCTGGGTGGGCGCCCCCGATCCCAGGGGGCGCCCAGCGCCGGCACTGATGAACGGCGCCAGGGTGATCGCAAGGGCGAGGGAAAGGGTAAGCCGTCGGAGCCTATTCATATCGCATTTCTCCAAGGTGGACTCAGTTTATAGGAGCCGGTCGAGGTTTTCGAATTTCAGGGTGTTCGGAGGGATCACTGTGCTAGTATGACCACTTACAACATGCATACGGTGTTCGGGAAGTCGGTTCAAAGCCGACACTGCCCCGCAACGGTAAGCGACGCACCTTCGGGTGTGCGGCCAGAAGCCAGGGTCACTGGGAAACCGGGAAGACTCTGGAGGATCGTCAGATCCAGCCTTATCGCAAGTCCGGAGACCGGCCCTGTGCTTAGAACCCCTGCCGAGGGAGCAGGCGGTGCCAGGGACACCAGTCCCTCGCCCTCCGTCCCCGGCAACCCGCAAGGAGCTTGGCGTGGGTCCCGAGAATTCGATACAGGTGGTGCATCCCTCCCTGCCGGTGCAGATCAGGCTTCAGAACCGTCTTTGCGTAATCCTGGGTGGGGGCCGTGTCGCCCTTCGCAAGGCTCTGAAGCTCAAGGATGCGGGAGCCGTGGTGAGGGTCATTGCGCCGAGCCTCGAGGGGGATGCAGCCGCCTGGGCCAGTCTGGAGATCGAGCACGAGGCCCGGCCGTACGGGGGCCCTGAAGACCTCAAGGCCTTCCTGGTGGTGGCTGCCACCAATGATGCCGAGGCCAATGCCCAGATCGCCCTGGATGCCCGGACGCAGGGCGCCATGGTGCTCCGGGCCGATGCCCCCGGGGATTCGGACATCAGCTTCCCCTCCACCCTGCGTCGGGGGGCTTTGAGTGTCTCCTTTGCCACCGATGGCCGTTGTCCGGCCCTGGCGGCCCGACTCCGGCGGGAGGCAGAGGTCCGCTATGACGCGCACTACGAGGTCTTCCTGGATCTGATCGCCGAACTCCGCGCCGAGCCGCGCTTCAAGGCCCTGCCGGGACGCGAACGGGAACGCATTCTCACGGAAATCGCCGAGTCCGATCTCCTGGCCAGCCTGGGCTGGGAGCAGCCCGAGGCGGTCCGCGAGGCCATCTTCCACAAGCTGGAGGAGCTTGTGCACCCGACCCCCCGGAAGGGTTCGGTCACCCTGATCGGGGCGGGTCCCGGGGATCCCGGGCTGCTGACCCTAAAGGCGGCGGAGGCCCTACGGGGCGCCGAAATCGTGCTCCACGATGCCCTGGCCAATCCGGCCCTGCTGGATCTCCACGCGCCCCAGGCCGAGCGCATCGATGTGGGCAAGCACAAGGGGAATGCGGTGATGACGCAGACCCAGATCAATCAACTCCTGGTCCAGCTGGGCCGGGAGGGCAAGCGAATCGTCCGCCTCAAGGGCGGAGATCCCTACCTCTTCGGCCGGGGGGGCGAAGAGGCCCGGGCATTGTCTGAAGCTGGCGTTGGCTTTCAGACGGTGCCCGGAGTAAGCAGTCTGAGTGCCGTTCCGGCGGCGGCGGGCATCCCCGTCACCGACCGCGATTTCGGCAATTCCGTGGGGGCCTTCAGCCTCCACAAGCACCACGGTGAGGGGCCCTGTGAGGACGAGTGGCATCGCATGGCCCACGGCCCGGAGACCCTGGTGCTCTTCATGGGCAAGTCCATGCTGCAGCACGCCTGCGATCGCCTAGTGGCCCACGGTCGCCCCGCCACCACGCCGGCGGCCCTCATCATCAACGGCACCCTGCGCAGTCAGCGGGTGATCCAGGGCACCCTGGAGACCCTCGCGGGGCAGGTGGCCAACGAGAAATACAGCGGGCCCGGGCTCATCGTCGTGGGCGAGGTGGTTGGCCTGCGGCAGATCCTTACCCCTTCGGAGGTCCTGGCATGAAGTCCCTGATCCATCACCTGATGGCCAACCCCATGAGCGGGGAGGACATCGAAAGGGCCTCCTTCGCCGCCATCGATCGCGAGGCTCCCGAGCACAGCTTCGATGCGGGGCAGTGGGGCGTGGCCCGACGCATGGTCCACACCTGTGCGGACTTCTCCATCCTGAAGGACCTGGTCTTCCATGCCGGGGCCGTGGAGGCGGGCATCCAGGCCCTCCGCAATGGTGCCCCCATCTTCACCGACGCCAACATGATCCGCTCGGGACTGAGCCAGGCCCGTCTGAAGGCGGTGAATCCCGGCTATTCCCCCGCATCCCTCCACTGCCATGTGGCGGATCCCGATATCGCCGAGGAGGCCAAGCGCACGGGGCTGCCTCGGAGTCTCTTCGCCATCCGCAAGGCCAAGGCCCAGCTGGAAGGCGGGATCGTGGCCATCGGCAACGCCCCGGTGGCCCTGCTGGAGCTGAACCGCATGATTGTGGAGGAGGGCCTGCGCCCCGCGCTGGTGGTGGGCATGCCCGTGGGCTTCGTCCACGTGGTGGAGAGCAAGGATGAGCTGCTGGGACTGGATGTCCCCGCCATCGCCCTCAAGGGCCGTCGCGGGGGTAGCCCTCTGGTGGTGGCGACGATCCATGCGCTGGCGGTGCTGGCGAAGGAGCGGGCATGAGACCGTTCCATCGACCGGGAAATGCAGGAACGCAGAGGGCGCAGAGAAAAGCAAAAGAGAGGGCGCGGAGAAGTTTGCGGGCAATGATACGCACTTCTACACGCCCCCGGCCGCTCCGCTGCGCGGAGGCGGTCGGCTGCGCCTCCCGCGTTCCGGGTGGACCTCGCCCCTCCGGCGCGCAGGCGCGCCTCCTGGGCGCTGCCCGCCCGGAACCGGGCCGGGGTCGCTCTGGGGCAGTCGCTGGTTCTGCTTCTGTTTCTTCTCCTCTTTTCTCGCTTTTTTCTTTTCCTCTGCGCCCTTTCTTTTGTACCTCCGCGCCCTCCGCGTTGACTCAGTTAATGGCTTTCGGGGAGGCAACGACATGACGACCCCCATCCTCATCGTGGCCTTCGGGGCCATGTCTTCGGCGGCCCGGGTGGCCTACGAGCACTTCGATGCTGAAGTCCGACTGGCCTTTCCTGGACGCGAGATCGTCTGGGCCTACACCGCCAAGAGCCTGGTGGCCCGCCTCCAGGCCAAGGGGGAGAAGGTTCAGCTCCTCTCCGAGGCCTACGCTGACCTGAAGGCCCGGGGCTTCCGGAACGTTGCCCTCCTGAGCCTTCACCTCGTGCCTGGCGAGCAGCATCAGGGCATCCTCGCGGAGGATACCCGGGGCCTTGAGGTGTCCTATGCCGGTCCCCTCCTGGGTACCCCGGCGGATATCGAAGCCATCGCCCAATGCCTGGGGGCGGAACTGCCCCAGGATCGCCCCGTGATGGTGGTGGCCCACGGCCACGCCCACGAGGCCAAGTTCAACGAGGAGCTGAAGGCCCTGGCGGATCGCCTGGGGCAGCTCCACCCCGATCTCCTCATGACCCGCCTGGAGGGCGACGATGCCCCCGAGGCCCTGGATGCCTTCATGGGGCGTGCCCGGGTCGCGGGGAAGGTCCATGTGGACCCCTTCCTCTATGTGGCCGGGGACCACGTTCGCAACGACATCCTGGGGGAGGAAGAGGACAGCCTCAAGTCCCGCCTGGGGGTTTCGGACTTCGGCTTCGGGGCCGTCCTTGGGGAAAGGCCCTGGGTTCGCCACCACTTCATCGAACAGCTTCGCAACGCACTGGAGACGGCATGATCATGCAACCTGAGAAGGGCCACTTCTACGCCGTGGGCGTGGGCCCTGGAGCCCCGGATCTCATCACCCTTCGCGCCGCCCGCCTCATTGAGGATTGCGATGTGGTGGTGGCCCCCCGCAGCAACCGCAGCGAGGAAAGTCTGGCCCTCAAGATCGCCGCCGCCCACATCAAGGGCCAGGAGGTTCTGGAACAGGTCTATCCCATGGTCCGGGATCAGGAGAAGACCCGGGCGGTCTGGGCCGAGGTGGCGGATTGGATTCTCCTCCGACTGGAGGCGGGCAAGTCTGTGGTCCAGATCACCCTGGGGGATCCCCTCATCTACAGCACCAGCGCCTACCTCCTGGAGGCCCTGGCGGCCCGGGTGAGCTCTGACCGCCTGCATATCGTGCCCGGCATCAGCGCCATGCAGGCCGCCGCCGCGTCCTTCGGTCTGCCCCTGACCCTTCAGGAGGACCGCCTCACCCTCATGCCCGCCACGGATCTCGAGGCGGTGTCCGAGGCCCTGGACCGCTCCGAGACCCTGGCCCTCTACAAGGTGGGAGGCGGTCTCCCGGCCCTGCGGGAGCTGCTGAAATCCAAGGGCCTCCTGGAGTGCTCGCGACTGGCCTACGCCGTGGAGCAGGAGGGCCGGGAACAGCTCTTCTCAGACCTGGACGACGTGGACGCCAGCCTGGGTTACATGAGCGCCGTCCTGGTCCACAAGGCCCACAAGCCCTGGATCGCCTGATGCGCATGGGATTCAGTACCGGCGCATGCGCTGCGGCGGCCACCCAGGCGGCTGCCCGCCTTGCGCTGGGCTTGGCGCCCAGGGCCCTTGAATCGATTGCCTTCCCTGACGGAGGCTTGGACGCCCTGCCGGTGCTCTGGGTCTGCCCTCTTCCGGAGGGTGCCGAGGCTGCGGTCTGCAAGGATGCCGGGGACGATCCCGATATCACCCATGGTTCCGAGATCCGGGTCCGCCTTCGCTGGCGGGAGGATAGTCGGATCACCTTCAAGGCTGGAATCGGGGTGGGCACCGTGACCCTCCCCGGCCTCCAGATCCCGGCGGGGCAACCCGCCATCAATCCGGGCCCCCGGCACATGATGGAAGTCGCCCTGCGCAGCCTTTCGCAGCGGGGTGCCGAACTTGAGGTTTCCATCCCGGGGGGGGTGGAGCTGGCGGCCCGGACATTCAACCCCCGTCTCGGTGTCCGGGGCGGGCTTTCCGTCCTGGGCACCACCGGCCGAGTGCGCCCCTTCAGTCTGGAGGCCATCAAGGCGACCATCGCCGTGGCCCTGGATGTGGCCTGGGCCGCAGGCTACCGGAAGGTGGCCCTGGTGCCTGGGCACATCGGCGAGAAGGCCGCCCGAACGCACTTTGAACTGGGACCCGAACAGGTGGTGGAGGTCTCCAACGAGTGGGGCTTCGCCCTGGAGACCGCCAAGAAGGTGGGTTTCACGGATTTCCTGGTGGTGGGCCACCCCGGCAAGCTCGCCAAGCTCTGGATGGGCCACTGGGACACCCACAGCTCCCGCAGTCCCAGCCCTATTCCGCAGGTGGCAGAACTGGCCCGGGATCTCACGGGTCGGGCGCTCTTCGATCTCCCCACGGTGGAGGGCCTCTTCCAGGCTCTGGACCCCCAAGGGCAGGGCCTCCTGACCCGGGAACTGGTCCAGCGGATCCATGCCAGCGTGACCGCTCTGGTGGAGCGACCCGTCACCGTGGCGCTCTGCACCATGGATGGGCGATTGTGGGGGGCGGCATGAAAGGCATGTCTCACGCGGAGGCGCGGAGGGCGCGGAGCCTGGAGCCAGGGAGGAGATGGCGAGTGACCGCGTCAACCCCTTGCGATTCCGCCCTCTATCTCTTTTCCCGCTTTCTCCGCGCCTCCGCGTCTCCGCGTGAGGCTCTTTTCCCGGAGGTGCTGTCATGACGGCTCCGCTCCTCATCGTCGGCTGTGGTCCCGGTGATCCTGACCTCATCACCCCCGCTGCCCGCAGGGCCGCTCTGGAAGCTGAAGTATTGGCCGGGACACCCCGGCTCCTGGAACTCTTTCCGGAGGCCCCCGGCGAGCGCTTGCCTTACGCCGGTGGCCTGGAGCCCTTCCTGGATGCCTTGGAATCCCGCATGGGTCAGAAGCGTATTAGCGTCCTGGTCACGGGCGATCCCGGTGTTGCCAGCCTGGCGGGGACGCTGCGGCGACGCTTCGGGAAGGACGCCTGTCGTGTCATCCCTGGCATCAGCAGCGTCCAGCTGGCCTTTTCCGAGGTCGGGCTGGACTGGCTGGATGCCCGGATCCTTCGGGCCCACGGCGAGGTGCCCGAGTGGGATCCCGCCTGGGCGGTGCACAGTGGGCCCTTTGCCATCCTGGCGGGCTCCGATGAGGCCGCCGCCTTTGCGGCCAAGCTGGCGGCCCACCTGGATCGGGAAGCGGTCTGGCGCTGCGAGCGTCTGGGCCTGCCGGGCCAGCGAATCGATCGCATGGAACCCGCGGCCCTGGCCCGGGCGGGCTGCGATTCCCTGAGTGTGCTCATTGTTGAAGGAGAAGTGCGATGAAGGTGTGGTTTGTGGGCGCTGGCCCTGGTGATCCTGAACTCCTGACGGTGAAGGCCCGCCGTCTCCTCCGCAACGCCAAGGTCTGCATCTATGCCGGGAGCCTGGTGAATCCCCAGGTTCTGGAGGAACTGCTGCCCACCTGCGAGCGCCATGACAGCGCCGCCATGAGCCTGGAACAGACCACGGCGGTCTGCGCCGAGGCCCAGCAGCGCGGCATCGACGTGATCCGCCTCCACAGCGGCGACCCCAGCATCTACGGGGCCATCCGGGAGCAGATGGATGCCCTGGACGAGCTGGGCATCGAATACTCCGTGGTGCCCGGGGTCAGCGCCTTCCAGGCCAGCGCCGCCGCCCTCTGCGCCGAGCTGACGGTGCCCGAGCTGAGCCAGACCATCGTCCTGAGCCGCACCAAGGGCCGCACCCCCATGCCCGAGTGGCAGGACCTGCCGCAGCTGGCGGCCCTCCGGGCCTCTCTCTGCCTCTACCTCTCGGCCCACAAGATCGGCGAGGTGGCGGAGGAACTGATTCCCTTCTACGGCGCCGAATGCCCGGCGGCGGTGGTCCACAAGGCATCCTGGCCCGACGAGAAGATCTACAAGGGCACCCTGGCCACCATCGGGGAGATGACCAAAGATGTCAACATGACGGCCCTCATCCTGGTGGGGCCCGCCCTGTCCCGGGGCCACGCCAAGTCGAAACTCTACGACGCCAGCTTCGCCCACGGGTTCCGCAGTGCCGAATGATCTGGCGCTCATCACCCTCTCGGAGCAGGGGCTGAAGGTCTGCCGCCTCCTGGCCGAGCGGCTGGGGCCTGCGGACCTCTACGTCCATCGGGAGGCTGCGCCTCCCGATGCAGAAACCTTCGACCGGGTGGTGGAGCTGAGTCCGAGGATTTTCCACCGCTACCGGCGCCTGGTCTATGTCATGCCCTCGGGGGTGGTGGTGCGCGCCATCGCGGCCTCCGTTCAGCACAAGCTGAAGGATCCTGCGGTGGTGGTCACTGATGTCCTGGGGCGCTGGGCCGTGAGTCTGCTGAGTGGTCACGAGGGCGGGGCCAACGACCTGGCCCTGGCGGTTGGCAATGCCCTGGGGGCCGAGCCCGTGATCACCACCACCTCCGAGGCCGCCAAGGACCTCATCGTGGGCCTGGGTTGCCGCCGGGGAACCTCGACCGAGGCCCTGGAGGCAGCACTTCGCGAGGGCCTGGGCCAGTGTGGGGGGGAACTCTCCCAGGTGCGCTACCTGGCCAGTGTGGACATCAAGGCCGACGAAGTGGGGCTCATGGAACTCTCCCGGCGCCTGGAGATCCCCTTCCGCACCATTCTGTCCGAGGAGATCCGCAAGGCTCCCCTGGACCTTCAGGAAAGCGGCGCCGCCCGCAGGCGTCTGGACTTGCCGGGGGTGGCCGAACCCGCGGCGCTCCTGGCGGGACGCCGCACCCGACTGATCCTGCCCCGCACCATTGTCGGAGGCGTCACCGTGGCCGTGGCCCGGGAGGAGGAACCCGTATGACCGGAAAACTGAGCGTGGTGGGCATTGGCCCCGGAAGCATCCTGGATCGCACCCGCCGGGCCGAGAATGCCATTCTGGAGGCCTCGGTGGTGGCGGGCTACGACCTCTACCTGGATCATGTGAAGGACCTGCTGGATGGCAAGGAGCGGATCGCCTCGGGCATGATGGCCGAGGTCGAACGCTGTCGGGCCGCCCTCCAGGCTGCCCAGGCCGGGGCCAAGGTGGCCCTGGTGTCCAGCGGCGATGCTGGGATCTACGGCATGGCGGGCCTGGCCCTGGAGATGGCCGAGGCCGAGGGCTTCTCGGTCCCCATCGAGATCGTCCCCGGGGTCAGCGCCGCCCAGTCCTCGGCGGCCCGCATGGGGGCCCCCCTCATGCTGGACTGGGCCTGCATCTCCCTTTCCGACCTCATGGTGGACTGGGATACCATTCGCCGCCGCATCGCCGCCGTGGCTGAGGCCGATATGGTCCTGGCCCTGTACAACCCCCGCAGCAAGCGCCGGATCAAGCAGCTTGAGGAGACCGTGGAGATCCTGCTGAAGCACCGTCCCGGCTCCACCCCCGTGGGCATCGCCACGGCGGTTGGCGCTCCCGAGGAGCGCATCGTCCTCTCCACCCTGGAGCGCCTCCTTTCGGAAGATGTCGGGATGCGCAGCCTGGTCATCATCGGCAACAAGGGCAGCCGCGTCAGTTCTGGCTGGTTCATCACCCCCCGGGGCTACGAATTATGATCCTCCTCCTGGGCGGCACCTCGGAGACCGGACCCCTGGCCTCAGCCCTCCTGGGCCGAGGTCTTGAGGTGCTGGTCTCCACCGCCACCGACGCTCCCCTGGCCCTGCCCGAGGGGGTCCGTCGACGTTGGGGGCGCCTGGATGGGGCCGCCCTGGCGGAGCTCTGCTGTCGGGAGGGGATCAGTGCCCTGGTGGATGCGGGGCACCCCTTCGCCACGGAGCTGCACGCTGCGGTCCAGGAGGCGGCTCGCCTCACAGGCCTGCCCCTGCTGCGCTTCCGCAGGGGGGAGACGAGGCTTGGTGATGAATCCGTCCACTGGGTGACGGACCACGAGGAGGCCGCCCGGGTGGCCTTCTCCTTCGGTCGTCCCGTGCTGCTCACTTCGGGGAGCCGTCACCTGGAGCCCTACGTTCGGGCCTCAAGGGAGACCGGGCTGCCGGTCTACGCGCGGGTGTTGGACCATCCGGAGAGCTGGAGGAGCTGCCAGGAGGCTGGCCTCGACCGGGCATGCGTGATGGCCATGCGCGGCCCCTTTGATCTGGAGACCAATCGCGCCCATCTGCGCCACACCGGGGCCGGGGTTCTGGTGAGCAAGGACAGCGGCGAGGCCGGAGGCCTGGGGGCCAAGGCCGAGGCCTGCCGCCTGGAGGGGGTGCTTCTCGTGCTGCTCCGAAGGCCGAACGGTGCCGGGGATGCCTCTGATCCCGAGGTTCTGGCTGATCTTGTCATTCTTGCAACTCACCAAAGGAGTTAGACATGCACATCATGGAAGGCTATCTGCCGGTCGTTCATGCTGTCGGGTGGGGAGTCGCCTCTGCGCCCTTTGTGGCCTTTGGGTTCCGCTCCATCCGGAAGCGGGCTCAGGAGATGCCTGAACTGAAGATGGTGCTGGGGGTCAGCGCCGCCTTCACATTCGTGCTATCGGCCCTCAAGATGCCCTCGGTGACCGGGAGTTGCTCCCATCCCACGGGTTCCGGCCTGGGCGCCGTGCTCTTCGGCCCCCTGGTGATGGCGCCCATCGGGGCCATCGTGCTGCTCTTCCAGGCCCTCCTCCTGGCCCATGGCGGGCTCACCACCCTGGGCGCCAATGTCTTCTCCATGGCGATCGTCGGGCCCTTCGTTTCCTACGGCGCCTTCAAAGTTGCCCAGCGGATCGGTCTCCCCGTATGGACCGCGGTCCTTCTGGCGGCCTTCCTGGGGGACCTTTCGACGTACCTCACGACCGCACTCCAACTGGCGCTCGCATTCCCCGCAGCCCAGGGCGGAATCCTCTCCTCCTTCCTCAAATTCGGTGGCATCTTCGCATTCACCCAGATCCCCCTGGCCCTGAGCGAGGGGCTCTTGACGGTGATCATCTTCAACCTGCTGGCCAAGCACAACGCCCATTCCTTCCGGAATATGGGGCTTCTGCGGGACGCAGGAGGGGACCTGTGATGGGCAGGAAGGGAAACCTCATCATGCTGGGGATGGTGGTCCTGCTGGTGGCAGCCCCCCTGGTTATTGTCAGACCGAAGACCGGCCCTGGAGGCGAGGCGGTCGAGATGTTCACGGGAGCCGATGGCCAGGCCCAGGACGCCATTGCTGAAGTCTCGCCCGGCTACAAGCCCTGGGCCATTCCCCTGATGCGCCCGCCAAGCGGTGAGGTGGAGAGCATGCTCTTCGCCCTTCAAGCCGCCGTGGGAGCCGGGTTCATCGGGTACTACTTCGGATCCCGCCGCGCCAAGTCTGGTTCCGATGTGAAGGCATAGGGGCGCCCGTGCTCATGGATGACTTGGCGTACGCCAACCGCCTCCGGCGGGTGCACCCAGCAGAGAAGGCCATCTTTGCCATCCTGTGCCTGATGGCCTCGCTGCTGGCCCGTTCGCCCATCGTGCCGCTCCTGGTCCTGCTTGTCATGAGCTTGGTGGCCCTGGGCGTGGCACGCATCCCCTTCGGGGCATGGCTTCGGATCAGTCTCCTTCCTGTGGGCTTTCTCCTGGTGGGCGGCCTCTCTCTGGCCGTGGACATCGGCACGCCGCAAGGGGCCTGGAGCCTGCCTTTGGGGCGCGGGCTTTCCCTCTGCACCACGCCACAGGGCCTGCGTCTGGCGGTTCATGTCACCGCACGTTCCCTGGGCTGCACGGCGGCCATGCTCTTCCTGGCGGCCACCACCCCCTTGACCGATCTGATCCAGCTCCTGCGCTGGGGAAGAGTGCCTGATTTCGTCATTGAGATGCTCACCATCAGCTACCGCGCCCTCTTCATCCTGCTGGAGACCGCGGGGCAGATGCAGCGGGCCCAGGCCTCCCGCCTCGGCTACAGCAGCTTCCGGACTTCACTCCGCTCCCTGGGCCAGATGGTCAGTCACCTCTTCGGCCGCTCCCTTCAGCGGGCGGATCTTGCCTGGAATGCGATGCTTTCGCGGGGATACGGAGAGGTGCTGTGCGTCCTGCCGCCCGAATACCGCGTGTCGCCGGGCCGGGCCCTTGCAGGGGCCGGAGTCGGCCTGGGTCTCCTGCTGCTTGCCCTTTTTCTCCCTGGAGGCTGGTGATGACCGGACCGATCCTTGAAGCCCGTGCCCTCTCCTTCCGCTATCCCGGCGGTGTCCGGGCCCTGGACGGCCTGGACCTCGCCTTTGCTCCTGGATCGCGCAATGTGGTGCTGGGGGCCAACGGTGCGGGGAAATCGACCCTCTTCATGCTGCTCAACGGGGTGCTCCGACCCTCGGGGGGGCAGGTCTTCCTCAACGGCGAAGCCCTGGACTATGGCCGGGCTGGGCTCCGGAAGGTCCGCAGCAAGGTGGGCATCCTCTTCCAGGACCCAGATGCCCAGCTGGTCTCGGCGGACCTCCGGGAAGACATCTCCTTCGGCCCCATGAACCTCGGACTGGACGTTGCGACGGTGAGGCGCCGAGTCGAAAAGGCCCTCGTCGACACCCATCTCGAGGATCTGGCGGACCGCCCCGTCCATGCCCTGAGCTATGGGCAGAAGCGGCGTGCGGGAATTGCGGGGCTCCTGGCCATGGAGCCGGAGGTGCTGATCCTCGATGAACCCACCGCTGGGTTGGACCACCGGGCCCAGGGCGAATTCTTTGAGCTCCTCGACACGCTGCGCGCGGATGGGCTTACGGTGATTCTCTCCACCCACTCCATTGACCTGGCCTATGCGTGGGCCGACCGGGCCTTTGTGCTGGAGCGGGGGCGACTGGTGGCCTCCTGCCATGCCCATGAATTCCCGGAAGTCTTCCCCACCCTCCCGCGCTTCGGCTTCGGCCTTCCCAGGGTGATCGAACTCCAGCAAGCCCTCGCCTCCTGCGGCCTATCCCTGGGTGATGGACCCCCGCCACGGGATCATGCCGGGTTGCTGAGGGCGATAGGGGATGCTTCATTATCTTGGGAATATATAGAAGAATGAGGCTATGTCATGCCTGGAACTGCGTAAAATGAATCCTCATCATTTCGTCATACCAGGGAGGTTCCCGTGGCTCTCGATTTTCAGGAACTCGTCCAGGCGGCCTTAGATCGCAAGGCGGATCACGCCGCCATCGCCCTGAGCTCCCAGATCAACTTCGTGCCGGAATTCCGGAAGGCCTGTGAGCAGGATACCTGCCGCAAATACGGCACCAACTGGATGTGCCCTCCGGGGGTGGGTCCCTTTGAGGAGCTGAAGGCCAAGGCCCTGGAATACAAGCAGGGGCTCTTCTTCCAGACGGTCCACCAGATCGCCAGCTCTTTCGATCTGAAGGGCATGTACGCGGCCAAGAAGGTCCACGATCCGATCTTCCGGGAGATCATGGACTACTTCCGCACCCGCACCGAGATCAAGCGCATGCTGCCCCTCAATGCAGGGGCTTGTGAGCTATGTGCCCGCTGCACCTACCTTGACGACAAGCAGCCCTGTCGCTTCCCGGACCAGGCCTTCCCCTCCGTCGAGGCCTACGGCATTGATGTCATCAACCTGGAGAAGGCCATCAACATCCCCTACTACAACGGCAAGAACACCGTGAGCTACGTGGGGATGATCCTCTTCGAGGCTGAATAGACGTTCCGTTCGGGGCCACGAATCTCGTTTTGTCCGAGTAGAAAAGCAAAAGACAATTTCAGCCACAGATGCAGGGGATGAACACCTCAAAGATGTCCACCTGGGCGCCTGGGGCTGGTTCAGCAAGGGAGAGGGAGGCGGAGGCAAGCGAGCTTGCCATAGCCTCCCTCTCCCTTGCTGAACGCGGCGGCTTCGCCGTCCGCCCCCGCGTTGCGGGGCAGACCCAGGTGCCCCGCCCGTAGACCATTTCTTTATCGGTGTATATCCAATTTATCTGTGGATGGTTCTGCTTTTACAAGCAGTTCTGTTCCATGGCGGGGGTCCGAGCGCTTTCTCCGCGGCTATTCCCTCAGCAGCGTGTTGTACGTCTCCTGCAGGCACTGGACCGTCTGTGTCATCTGCTTGAGGTAGTCGGGGTCGATAGCTCCGTAGACCTCAGAGTTCAGCTGAAGGACAACGGGGACAAGCCTCTCCCAGAGGGAGTGGCCTTCCGGTGTCAGGCGCACGATGTAGGAGCGGCGATCCGATGGATTGCACTCCCGGCAGACGTACCCCTTTTCCTCCAGCTTCCAGATCACCCGGATGGTGGAAGGCAGATCCCGCTCCAGTTCACCCATCAGCTCTGACGGGGTGATGCCATCCTTGCCCTTGAGGCCGGACAGGATGCCCCATTGTACGGGGGTGATGTCGAAGGGGGCCAGACGGCGGTACAGAGCGGCTGTGGCCGCTGCGGATGTGCGGCTCAGGTTGAATGCGAAGGATTCGAAGAGGTCGTACTTGATCACCGGATCCACCTACACCAGGGGTTCAAGCGTTTGAACGGTTGACTGCACATACGGGACGCTTCCGAAAGAGCCCACGGCTATGGCACCGTGGGCTCTGAAAAAAACCAACTGCCCACTGCCCCGACTGCTGTGCGGAGGCGATCCATCCGCGCAGGTCAGGCAGCTGCCAGGCGATACCCTGCTCTACTTCTTCCAGCGGATGACGCCGCCGAGGAGGTTGGGATCGAGGTTCCAGACCATGTCGTAGGCCTTGGAGATCTCCTCGAACTCGAAGCGGTGGCTGATCAGGGGCGTGATATTGAGGGACCCGAACTTGATGAAGTTCAGGATGACCCGGATATCCTCGTCGCTGGTCCAGGTATCGGAGTTGACGTAGCGGACAAGGTTGTCGCCCATGACCGGGGGCCACTCGCCCTTGATGGTCAGGTCGGCCCGCTTGAGGGCGAAGGGCTTGGAATTGATGTAGCCGCCGATGAGGGTGGCGCCCTTCTGCATCAGGTTGTTGTCGTACTGGGGGGCGTCGCCGCCGTGGACCTGGGACATCATCATGACCCGGCCGCGCTCGGAGACCAGCTCGAAGGCCTGATCCAGGGGCTTGCGGGCACCGGTGGCCTCGAAGATCACGGGGATGCCGCCCCAGCCGATGCTCTCGATCACACGCTCCAGCTCACCGGGCTGGGTCTTGGGGTTGATGGCGTACTGGACACCCATCTTGCGGGCGTTGTCGAGGCGGCGGTCATCGAGGTCGGTGACGATGAGGGGCATGGCGCCAGCCAGGCGGGCCAGCTGGGCGGTGATGGCGCCCACAAGGCCCTGACCCATGACCAGGGTGGGCTCGCCGAGCTTGATGCCGGTGCGGCGGATGGCATACATGCCGGTGTGGGCCAGGTTGAAGAAGGCGGCCTGCTGCATGTCCACGCCGTGGGGGGCGGGGGTGCAGTTCTTGGCATCCATCAGCAGGAACTGGGCGTGCTGGCCGGTGGTGACGACGGGATCGCCCACCTTGAAATCGGTGACTTCAGGGCCGACTTCGATGACACGGGCGGCCATGCTGTAGCCGATGGGCTGGGGCAGGGGCACGATGTGGTTGCCCATGAGGGCGTTCTCGGTGCCCATGCTGATGGTGCTGTATTCGGCTTCGAGCAGGACCTGACCAGGGCCGGGCTTGGCCAGTTCCTTGGTCTTGAGGACGACTTTGCCGGGCTCGGCAACTGCATACTGGGTGATCATGCTTCCATCTCCTCTGGGATTCAATAGAGTGGACTTGCGTGGTGTTGGCAGAAAAAAACGGCCCGCACTCATACCGATACGGGCCGCCACATACCTTCTGGTAATTCTGGACCCTTAGGCCTTGATGCTGGCCCCGACCTTGCGATCGGCGAGCTTGCCCATGCCCAGGGCGCCAACGGCGCCGATGAGGCCGAGGATGACCACGATGTTGATGGGCCACTGGTAGTGGCCAGTCATGTGGAGGGCGCTGGCTCCGGCGGCCACACCGGCGGTGCCGGCGAACATGCTGATGCCCTGGGCGGTGCCGCAGAGACGGCCCACCACGTGCTCAGGGTAGTTCTTGGCGAAGAAGGCCATGAGCACAGGGTTGATCATGGCCATGAAGAGGCCGGCCAGGATCAGGCAGGGCACCAGGGCCGCGCTGCCGGTGACGGCGGGGAACTTGATGGCGAAGGCGAAGACGGCGAAGAGCAGGCAGGCCAGGAAGGCCACGGGCTTGGCGTTGCCGCCGAAGACCTTCTCCACGATGAAGCCGCTCAGGGCAGCGCCAACCATCAGGGCGATGGAAACCATAGACATGTACTTGCCAGCGGTCATGGGGCCCATGCCCAGGCCGATGCCGGGGATGGCGATGTAGCCGGGGACGATGTCGTTGTAGCCCTGGAAGAGCCAGCCGAGCGCCACGACCACGACGAGGGTGGCCCAGGTTACGGGCTGCTTCATGGCCCAGGCGAAGGCGTTGTCAGAGTTGGCGCCAGCGGCAGCCTCGGGCTGTGCCATTTCGGGGGCCTTGGGGCCGAAGGCAACCACAATGGCCAGGATGAGGGCGATGATGCCGACGATGCTGACGGCGGCCATGGCCTTCATGGGGTCACCGGTCTTCATGAGGAAGGCGGGGGCGATGCTGAAACCGAGGGTGATTCCGACACCCATGGCCAGACCCTGGGCACCGGTGACGGTGCCACGCTCTTCAGGCACGAACCATTCGGCGGCCACCTTGCCAGCGGAAGCCATGATGGGTCCGCCGCCGATGGCCTGGAGGGACCGGAGCACGGAAAGACCCAGGATGCTCCTGCCGAAGAAGGGGGTCAGCACCAGACCGATGATCATCAGGGCAAGGCAGCCGATCCAGACCTTATTGAAGCCGAAGCGGTCCAGGAGCCAGCCACCACCGATGGCGGCCAAGGCGCCGAAGAGGTTGAAGGTGCCCATGGTCGCGCCGACCACTACGCCGGGTTCCGTTTGCAGGGCCTTGCAGAGGTCGCCGATCATGGGCGCGGGCGCGATCAGGGTGACGGCGTTGGTCATGCACGCGATTACCAGCGCGACCAACACAACCCAGCGGAATGCGGGCTTTTCTGTGCTCATATAATGCTCCTTTTTGTTTTTGATGCGGTTTCAGGAAATGCCATTAAGGGGGCAGAATGACGAGGCCCTCCTGCCCCCTTGCGTCAGGCTTCAGTTCACTTGAAGAAGAAATCGACCTGCAGGCGGAACATGTTGTCCTTCTGGCCGGCGAAGCAGGCGGTGCTGCCGTCCTGGACGAGGGAGTTCCCGCCAGGCTGGAGGGGGTTGTCAGACTCGATGTACTTCGCCACGTCATACCAAGCGGTAATCAGGACGCTGTCCATGGGGGTGTAGTGGGCTCCGAAGCGCACACCCTTCATGTTCTTGTAGTAGCGCAGGTCGTTGTACATGATCGAGTTGGCCTGGAGGTTGTGGTAGGCCGCGTAGATGTCGAAGGTGCCGGGCACGAAGGGGATGGCGTTCCCGTACTTTAGCTGGGCGTAGACACCCTTGTTGTCGTCGTCATAGCTGCTCTTGATGCCAGCGGCCTCGAAGGACAGGTTCATGGGGAGCTTGGTGTCGAAGCCACCTTCCCAGTAGTTGATGTAGGCGTTATCGCCATAAACACCGCCGAGGCCACCCGAAGCGATATAGCCCGCGTAAGCGGCAGCAGGGGCCAGACCACGGTTGCTCTGGTTCCGCTGGAAGGCGACTTTTACGTTGGTGGTCTTGGGGATGACGGTGACGGCGGCTTCAGCGGCCATGTAGCCCATGGAGGCGAAGGTGCCGCCGGGGACGTAGTTGGTGTTCTGGCCACCGGTCAGGGTCAGGCGGACCTGATCGATGGGGCTGAAGCCCACCTGGGCGCCGCTGACGTAGAGGTAGTCGCCATGGGTCATTCCGTAGGCGGGGATGTAGGTGAAGCGGCCGGCCTTGACGTTCAGCTTGGCCACATCCCAGTTGGCGTTCACATAGGCGTTCTCGAAGAGGTGGGTCCAGTCCGACTTGTCATCGGGGAAGCTGGATCCGTTGAGGTTCTGGTTCTCTTCGGTCTGGCGGTACTGCTTGTGGAGCTCGCTCTGGGTCTCGAAGCTGATGTGATCATTGACCTTGAAGCCCAGCTGGAGGATGCCCACGAAGCTGGTGTCGGTGCGACCCTCGACCTTCATGTGATCGTAGCGGTGGCCCATGATGCCGAAGTAGTGGAAGCGGTCGCCGAGGGAGTCGGCGGCGTTTGCCGCGCTGCCCGCACACAGGGCGGCGGTCAGGGCCAGGATTGCGCTCTTTTTGTTCATGTTGTCTGCCTTTCCTTTTGGGTTGATTTACAACACCTTTCGGGTTGTAGGGGTTGGTTGCTGGGGAACAGGTTTGACGTGTTGCTGGGTTGCCTTGTCCGGTAGTCCCACCCACCCTCCATGGCTTCCAGCGAGGTGATGCTGGTCTGTCTGGGAACCTCCTAGCAGGCGGATGGTTTCTGGATCAGTTCGATGAGGTTGCCGGTATTGTCACGGATGAAGGCCACCTTGTCGCCCTGCATGGGGAAGACGTCCATGGCGATATCGACATCCTTGGTCTTCAGGTCGGCCATCAGGGTGTCGAGATCCTGCACGAGGTAGGCAACGTGCTTGGTGCCGTGGGTCCGGATGTCGAGGTTGGGGGTGCGGCGATCCGCAGGAAGGGGGGCGGCTCCCTCGTAGTAGAAGAGCTCGATGCTCCAGTCCCCAAGCTCCATGAAGGCGATCCGGGCCAGATGAGGGATGACCATATCCGATACGAGCTTATAGCCGAACATATTCTGGTACCAGGCGATGGATTCTTCCATGTTTGCAACGCTGATGCCCTGATGCAGGGGCTTGAGGGCTACATCCCAGGCTTCGGTGGTATTTGGCATTTCCTCTCCTGTTGTTATTTGTTGGCATACAAGACCACGTCAATACGCAATGTATTGAATGATAATGATTCGTGTAATCTGCTTTTAAGCCGTCATGACCTTTGGTGATTTGCCTGTTTCTACTTGAGATGGATCCTGGATTTCAAGACAGCCTGTCGAGAATCTATGACTTCTTTCCAGGCTATAGAGAAGAGTGAGAGGCGGATGACCTATCCAGTATGGAAGGCCTAAATGGGGAGTCCAATTCGAATTTCGGATACTGAATTAGTTTGGAACCAAATATCATTATAAATAAAAAATAATAAAACAACATATCACCCCCTTTTATGGGCATGTGTAATTATTCAAACATTGCGAGGGCCGAAAAAACTTATGCAGAATGCAACAAGGCGGGGGAAGCGCCGCAAAGGTGGCCGTTGGGTATGCATGGAAGCGTTGCGTCCTAGCTTTTGAGGTGCGTATATGTCCCATGGAATGGATTTGGGGTGCTTTGCTCTCCTGCGGGATGATTAAAAATTGGATGAACGCCAATAAGGAAGTGGTCTGCGGGCGGGGCACCTGGGCCTGCCCCGCAATGCGGGGGCGGACGGCGAAGCCACCCGCGTTCAGCAAGGGAGAGCGCGATTCGCAGACTTCCAGGGGTCGTCCCCTGGCGGGTGAAGGCTTCGGGGTGTGTGTTCTCTTGCGCGGCGGGGGAAATATCGATGGAAGTGGAGGCGGTCACAAATGCGATATTCGTGCTATTCGAGAAAAATATAACGATATACTTTTCTCGAAAAGTTTATCTCAACAGGCGATCGATGGCTCAGTGATGTCCATGATCCAGAACATACAAACCGGAGAAAACGCAATGTGTTCTAACGTCGTTGAAGCCCCGCAGTCGGCGAGGCAGTTCGCCAAGGTGCTCCAGATCCTGGCGTCCTTCGGCAACGAGGAAGCCAAGCTGGTGCCCATCCTCCAGGCCGTGCAGGAGGAATACCGCTACCTGCCTGAAGAAGTCATGACCTTTGTGGCCACGGCCCTGGGGGTCCCGCCCGCCAGGGTCTACGGCGTCGCCACCTTCTACGGGCATTTCGCCCTGGAACCCAAGGGCAAGTACGTCGTCCGCGTCTGTGATGGCACCGCCTGCCATGTGAAGGGCAGCCAGAACCTGGTGGAGACCCTCCGCGACATCCTGAAGCTCCCGGAAGGGAAGAAGACGACTCCCGACATGCTCTTCACCCTTGAGACCGTGAGCTGCCTGGGGGCCTGCGGCCTGGCGCCCGCTGTGGTCATCAATGAGGACGTGCATGGCCTCATGACCCCCGAGAGCACCGCCGCGCTTATCGAAGACATCCGCCGGGAGGAAGGCCTGTGAGCAGCACCGCCACCGAACTGAACCTGGAGCAGATCGGATCTGCTTATGACGAAGCTGCGGCCCAGTGCGCCCGCCGCGTGGTGATCTGCGCCGGAACCGGCTGCATGGCTGGCGGCGCCCTGAAGGTGTTCAAGGCCCTCCACGAGGAGGCCAAGGCCCTGAACATTTCGCTGGAGATCGACCTCGACTTCGAAGACAAGACAGACAAGGCCGGGCTGCTCACCAAGAGTGGCTGCCAGGGCTTCTGCCAGATGGGCCCCCTGATGTCCATCGAGCCCGATGGCATCCTCTACTGCGGCGTGAAGCCCGGGGACGTGGGGGAGATCCTCCGGACCACCTTCCAGGACGGCAAGCTGGTGCAGCGTCTCCTCTACAAGGTCCCGGCCACCGGCAAGGTTTGCAACGGGCACGGCGACATCCCTTTCTACACCCAGCAGAAGCGCACGGTGTTGGCCGCCTGCGGGAGCATGGATCCTGAGGATGTGCGGGAGTACATCGCCCGGGGTGGGTACGCGGGCGTCCGCAAGGCCATCCTGGAGATGAGCGACGAGGACGTCTGCAAGTCCCTCCTGGATTCCGGGCTCCGGGGTCGCGGTGGTGGCGGCTTCCCCACGGGCCGCAAGTGGGACCTCACCCGCATCCAGCCCAAGGGCAAGAAATACATCGTGTGTAATGGTGACGAAGGCGATCCCGGGGCCTTTATGGACCGCTCGGTGATGGAAGGCAACCCCCATGCGGTCATCGAAGGCATGATGATCGCCGCCCGTGCCGTGGGAGCCGACGAGGGCTACGTCTACGTCCGCGCCGAGTACCCCCTGGCCGTGGCGCGCCTGCGCCGGGCCGTGAAGGACGCTGAGGCGATCGGGGTTCTGGGTGAAGGCATCTTTGGAAGCGACTTCAACTTCAGCCTCCATGTCATGGAGGGCGCCGGTGCCTTCGTGTGTGGTGAGGAGACCGCCCTGCTGGCCTCCATCGAGGGCAAGCGCGGGATGCCCATGCCCAAGCCTCCCTTCCCGGCCCAGAGCGGCCTCTGGGGCAGGCCGACGGTCATCAACAACGTGGAGACCCTGGCCTCCGTGCCCCTCATCCTTCGGAACGGCGCCGCGTGGTACCGCGCCATGGGCACCGAGAAGAGCCCCGGCACCAAGACCTTCGCCCTCACGGGACACGTGGCCAACACCGGCCTCATCGAAGTCCCCTTCGGTGCCACCCTGCGGAAGATCGTCTTCGAGATCGGCGGCGGGATCACCCGGAAGGACGGCACCATCGACAACGAGGCCTTCAAGGCCGTCCAGATCGGTGGGCCCTCTGGCGGCTGTCTCACCCGTGAGCACCTGGACCTGCCCATGGACTTCGACAGCCTGACCAGCATCGGCGCCATGGTGGGGTCCGGTGGCCTGGTGGTGATGAACCAGGGGACCTGCATGGTCCGCATCGCGAAGTTCTTCATGCAGTTCACCCAGAACGAGTCCTGTGGGAAGTGCGTTCCCTGCCGTGAGGGCACGAAGCAGATGCTCCAGCTCCTGGATGACATCACCGAGGGCCGCGCCACCGAAGAGACCCTGCCCCTGCTGGAGCAGCTGGCCAGGAATGTGAAGCTCGGCTCCCTGTGCGGCCTGGGCAAGACTGCGCCCAATCCGGTGCTCTCCACCCTCAAGCACTTCCGGGCCGAATACGAGGCCCACGTCCACCGAAAGGTCTGTCCCAGCCGCGAGTGCAAGGCCCTGATCACCCCCGTGATCGAGGCCGCCCGCTGCAAGGGCTGCACCCTCTGCGCCACCAAGTGTCCGGTGGACGCCATCGAGGGGGAGCGCAAGGCCCCCCACCACATCGACGTCTCCAAGTGCATCCGCTGCGGCGTCTGTGTGGAAACCTGCAAGTTCAACGCGATCTCCGGGATCTGAGGAATATCCATGACTGCTGAAAAGACCCTGACCATTGATGGCCTCCCGGTCGCCATCCAGGACGAGAAGAACATCCTGGAGATGATCCGCAGGGCCCACATCGAACTGCCGACCTTCTGCTACCACAGTGAACTTTCCGTCTATGGCGCCTGCCGCCTGTGCATGGTGGAAGTGGAAGGGCGCGGCCTCGTGGCCGCCTGTTCCACGGCCCCGGAGCCCGGCATGAAGCTCCGCACCCAGACCCCCCAGGTCCGCGAACTCCGGAAGATGAACATCGAGCTGCTGCTGGCCAGCGGCAACCACGACTGCCCCACCTGCAGCAAGAGCGGCTCCTGCAAGCTCCAGAGCCTGGCCGAGCGACTGGGGGTCACCAAGGTGCGCTTCCATGCCCCGGTGCCCGAGCGCCCCCTGGACACCAGCTCCCCCAGCATCCTGCGGGATCCCTCCAAGTGCATCCTCTGCGGCGACTGTGTGCGCTTCTGTGACGAGATCCAGGGGATCGGCGCCATCGGCTTCACCCATCGCGGCTCCCAGTCCATGGTGGCTCCGGCCTTCAACAAGGGGATTGCCGAGGTGGACTGCGTGAACTGCGGCCAGTGCGCCGCCATCTGCCCCGTGGGCGCTATCACCGTGAAATCCGACATCGAGAAGGTTTTTGATGTCCTGGGGGATCCATCGAAGACTGTGATCGTCCAGGTGGCCCCCGCTGTGCGCTCCGCCATGGCTGAGGCCTTCGGCCTGCCCAATGACACCTTCACCACCATGGGCCGCATCGTCACCGCGCTGCGCCGCCTGGGCTTCAAGAAGGTCTACGACACCTCCTTCACCGCCGATCTCACCATCTGGGAAGAGGCCACGGAGTTCATCAACCGCAAGCAGAAGGGCGGCAAGCTGCCCCTCTTCACCAGCTGCTGCCCCGCCTGGGTGAAGCTGGCGGAGCACGACCTGCCCGAGATCCTGGACAACATCTCCTCCTGCCGCAGCCCCCAGGCCATGTTCGGCAGCCTCGCCAAGGAGATCCTTCCCGGGGAGCTGGGCATCCAGCGGGAGGATCTGGTCGTCGTCTCGGTCATGCCCTGTACCGCCAAGAAGTTCGAGGCCACCCGCCCCGAGTTCGCCGTGGATGGCAATCCCGACACGGATCTGGTCATCACGACCCAGGAACTGGCCCGGATGATCCAGGACGCTGGCCTCCTCTTCGGCGAGCTGCCCGTGGGAAGCCTGGATATGCCCTTCGGCTTCAAGACCGGCGCCGGGGTGATCTTCGCCAACTCCGGAGGCGTGAGCGAGGCGGTCGTCCGCTACGTCGCCGGGCATCTGGGGGAGGAGAATCCGGTCGTCCAGGAGCTGCGCTCCGACAAGAACCGCCGCATCCTCGAGGTGCCGACCAAGCTGGGGGCCATCCGGATGGGTGTGGTCTACGGACTTGCCGAGGCCCAGCGGCTGGTGAAGGAGATCCAGGCGGGCCAAAGCGATGTGGATTTCGTGGAGGTCATGGCCTGCCCTGGCGGGTGCATCGGGGGCGCCGGCCAGCCGGTCACCCACTCCGCTGCGACCCGTGAGCAGCGGACCCAGGCGATCCGCCGGGTGGATGCCGCCCTGGACCTGCATTGCCCCCAGGAGAACCACTACGTCAAGGAGATGTACTCGGAGCGGCTGGAAAGCCCCAACAGCCACCAGGCGCACCACCTGCTGCACACTCACTACCAGAGCCGCAAGCGCATCCAGGGGGAAGGGATCTCGCTCAGTGACATGACCGGGACCCCCAAGATCCCGGTGAGCTTCTGCGTGGGCACCGCCTGCCATCTGCGGGGCGCGGAGGTGCTCCTGAAGAAGGTCATGGCCTGTGTGGACCAGGAGGACCTCGGAGACCGCTTCGATATCCGGGCCACCTTCTGCATGGAGTCCTGCGACCGCGGCCCCACGGTGAAGGTCGATGACATCGTGCTGCACGGCGCCACCGTCGACTCCGTGATGGGGCTCATCCGGGAAGTCGTGGCCGAGGGTGCCAAGGGATAGCCCGCTTGGACGCTGCAACCGGTCTCCCAGAAACACCGGGGGGGGGGACGCTTCCATTGCCCACCTAGCCAAGCCTATCCCCGTTTATCCCCGGCCAATGATCTTTTTAGCCGGGGATGCACGGGGATAAACGGGGATAGACCTTGCCCTGTCCCGGGTCGACCCGATCGATACGATGGGTGAGCGCTTACATCGGTCCTTTCTTGCCGTGAGGTGCGTAGCGTCCACGCAGGGGGCTCCGCGGCCAACATGCTTTTCCTCTGGATCAGCTCATTCAAGGTGCCCCATGCGGCCCTGCTGGTAGTCCAGGATGGCCTGCTCGATCTCTTCCTGGGTGTTCATCACGAAGGGGCCGTAGTGGGCGATGGGCTCGTGCATGGGCTCACCGGCCAGCAGCAGGAAGCTGACGGGCGTTTCGGCGGTCACGAGCACCGCATCCCCCCCGCCAAGCTGGGCCACGCAATTCTCCGAAACCGGAGTGCCCTCGATCCGGAGCGAACCATGCAAGGTCGCCACGGCGGAAGACCAGCCCTCCGGAAGCCTCTGCTCGAAGCGTGCGCCTGCCTCCAGTTCCAGGTGGGCATAGGCGATTCTTGCGGGAGTGATGGCCGGGCCGGTCACCCCCGCCAAGGTGCCTGCGAGGACACGGATGCGGCCCCCCGTGAGGGGCTTCCATGGCATGGATTCCGGTTGCAGATCGGTATAGCCGGGGGCGGAACGCTTGTCGGCCTTCGCCAGGTTGATCCAGAGCTGCACCCCTTCGATGGGGCCGCCGGTTTCCAGCTGCTCGGGGACCGGCATCTCTTCATGGACGATGCCCGAGCCCGCATTCATGAGCTGGGCTCCCCCCGGTCGCAGGAGGCCGGATCCACCCGTGCTGTCCCGGTGCCGGAAGGCACCCTGGATGAGGTAGGTGAGGGTCTGGAAGCCTCGGTGGGGGTGGGGCGGGAACCCTGCGTCCGTGCCAGAGGGCAGCACCATGGGGCCGAAGTGGTCCATGAGCAGGAAGGGATCCATGGCGCGGAATGCATCCGCTCCGCGCTGACCCCGCCCCGGCACGAGACGCGTAAGGGATACCCGATTCCCATCCTGGGTGAGTAGGCCGGGGATGACCGTTGTTACCACCTTGTTGGGCATGGTTATCTCCTCAGGTCGGCCCCTGCAAGGGTCACGCGCTGGTCTCGACCCATGCCGCGTATGCCGTCATGAACCGGGGGGCGGATGCTCGAATGGAATCGGCCATTCGGATCGGGAGGTTGAGTCCGGTTCACTGCTGAATCAAATCGGTGTTGGAGTGGGGTGGGGGGAGGGAAATGAGCGTCCCGGCGATTGGGCCGAGCGTTTCAGCCCCCTTAATGCGCCATTCGGCTCCCTCGCAATCGCTGCCCCCCGACCGTATGGGGCCATGGTCCATAGAGACACCCCGAACGCGCTGAAACTGGTGCAATATAGAATTAGCATTCGAGGGGAATTCCGGTGGATTTGCGTCAGTTGCGTTGTTTCCTGTCTGTGGCGGGGCTCTTGAGCTTCACCAAAGCGGCGAAGCGCCTTGGCATGACCCAGCCTGGGGTCAGTTATCAGGTGAGTTCCCTGGAGCAGGCCCTGAGCCTGAAACTCTTCAACCGGGGGCCCCGGGCGGTTCAGCTCACGGCCTCCGGACACTACTTCTTCAGCCACCTCCAGAGGCTCTGTGCTGAATACGAGAGCGTGATCGCCCATTGCCGGACTTTCCCTGGAGAGGACATCGAGGGGGCGGGCGAACCCGAGACCTTTCCGGACATCCGTCAGCTCCAGTGCTTTCTGGCGGTGGTTCATCGCCAGAACTTCACCAAGGCCGGGGAGGACATCTTCAGGACCCAGTCCGGGATCAGCTACCAGATTGCTTCCCTGGAAAAGTCCCTCGGCAGGAAACTCTTCCATCGCGCCGCCCGCTCCATCAGCCTGACCGAGTTCGGGAGGCTCTTCTTCGAACAGGTCTGCGGCCTGGTGGCTGACTACCAGAGGGTTCTCATCCAGGCCCAGAGTCTGGGGGCGGGAGCTGGCGGGAGCTTGACGGTCGGCTTCCTGGGCGTGGTGTTCATGCAGATGCTTCCTGGGCTCATCCGGGAATTCTCGCAGGCCTGCCCAGGGGCCCGCGTCAAGACCGTGCATGTCACCCTGGCGCACATGTTCGACGCCATTCTGGCGGGGGAGATCGATTGCGGATTCGCCCTGATCTTCAATCATGACTGCCCCCCCGGCATCCAGACCCAGCTGATCTTGAAGGACCGCATGATGGCGGCCATGTCCGTGGACCACCCCTTCGCCAGCCGCAAGAAACTGAAGCTCTCCGAACTGCGGGGGCAGCCTCTGTTGAGCATCACCCCGGCCATCGCTGGCGTCGGAGTCGAGTGGCACCGGGCCATATGCGAGAAACACGGATTGGACTACGATTTGACCGAGTTCTCGCCGGATTTCCCCTCCATGTTCCTGGCCATCAGCATGGGGAGCGGCATTGCCATCCAGCCCCGGCGGACCATCGAAGAGCACGGCAACGCCCGGCTCCGGTCCGTGGAGATCGAGGACGATGGCATGGACATCGAGTTCGTCGTGGCCTGGAAAGCCGAGGGGGCCAACCCCCTCCTGCCCCTGTTCCTCCAGTGCTTCAACCGAGTCGGATGCTGACTTCCACCGGCAGGGCCAGCTTCTTCTCCACCTCAATGGCCTTGATGATCCCTGCAGGCACCGGACAGGCGGCGTGAAAGCAGTGCTGGAGGCCGAGCTCCAGGCAGCGTGGAGTCCCCCGGCGGGAGGAGATCTCCTTCATGGGATCCAGGGGGCCCAGTTCCTCGGCGATCTTCTGGATGGCTTTGCAATCGCTGGTGATGGCGACATTGCAAAGGCGGCCTTCGGAGCTGACCTCCACCACCGTGAAGAACCCACACACCCCCGGTGCGATCTCGGCCTTGCTCATGGCGAACCTCCTGCCTGGAGAGTCTAGCGCAGGCGGAATGAAAAGCCCCCCGAAGAGCCGGGGGGCTTGGAGTTGGGGGGGAGGGCTTCGTCAGAAGTGGCAGACGAAGCTGGCGCTCACGACGGGGGAGCTGAGCCTCTGCTCCAGGCCGCTGAACTCGGGCTTGTTGTTGGTGTAGGTATAGCGGAGTTCGGCGCCATAGTTTTTGGTGAACATGTAGCCTGCCTGGGCTGCGTAGTAGACGGCGTTGGTGGTGCTGTCCGCGCTGTCCGCCTCGAACTTGGTGCGATCATAGCCAAGGCCAAGGCCCGCGTAGAGGCCTTCGTTGGCCTTCCTGGAGAAGAAGTAGTCGCAGTCGGCGCCCACCTTGAGGCTCTGGACCTTGAGGTCATGGTTGTCGCTGTTCTTGAAGTAGGTGTAATCCACCCGGGGAACCACCGCGAAGCCGCGATCCAGTCCGACGAAGACGTGGCCGCCGATGCCGCCGCCGAGCTTGCTGTCCAGGTTCTGGCCACTGCCCAGGGGGCCGGCGGGAAGGGAGAGGGTGGCCTGACCGCCATAGTGCAAGTCCTGGGCGCCCAGTGAAGCGGTAGCGGTGACGGTGGCAAGAGCGCCGAGGGCCAACTTGGATATGTAGTTCATGATGTCCTCGCTTTTTGATGGGGGTTCCTGGTTGGAAGGTGGAACCCTGAGGTTGTGGATCGAACGATTGATCGATCTGTGGGGGTAATATGATCGAACGATCGATTGTTGTCAAGCCGGTCTATCTTGGAAATCCGGAACGCAGAACGAGGGAAGGGCGTGGGATGCGTAATCCCACGCCCTTCAAAGCCGATTGAATATTCGATCAGTCAAAGCGTCCGTACTTGTCCACGGCTTCGAAGAAGGCCTTCACGTTGGGGAGCTTGGCGTTCATGGGGAGGCTGCAGCCCGAGGAGTAGATGAGGCCCTCGCCATTGCGGAAGGTGCTCAGCAGCTTCCTGGCGTAGGCGTCCAGTTCGCTGGCCGATGCGGAGGTGAAGAGGGCCGGGGGGACGTCGCCCTTGATGGCGCAGTGGCCCTTCAGGATCTCGTGGGCCTTGAAGATGTCCGTGGCGCTGTCCAGCTCCAGGACGAACTTCCCCTTGGGCAGCTCCAGGAAGAACTCCAGGTTCATGGTCCAATCGGCGTCGAAGTGCAGGACAGGGACGATGTCCTTCTCTGCCAGCCTCTCGATCATGGCCTTGAGCTGGGGCCAGACGAAGCGCTTGAACTGGCGCAGGGAGATGAACTCCCCTGCGCCCCGCACGCCGCCGATAAAGACGCGATTGTTGCCGGTGGCCTTCACGGCGGCTTCGCACCCGGCGATGATGGCGTCGTTGGCGGTCCAGAGAACATCATCCAGCTGGTCACCCAGCTGGAAGACGTCCTTATAGAAGGCCGTCATGGAACGCATGATCGAATAGGCATCGAAGGGGATGACCCCCAGGATGGCGCCCCACATGAGGCTCTGTCCCCGGGCCAGGCTGCGCTGAATCTCGTCCTGGCGCAGGCGGGCGGACTCCTTCTGGCCCGCCAGGACTTCCTCCCGGCTCACGCCGTGGACCCGCTCCAGGAAGCTGAGGCGGTACTCCGGGAAGCCCTTCTCCCGGACGATGGCGTAATCGTCCCGGCTCATGACCTCGAACTCGTGGATCTGGTACTGCTCGTTTTCCGCCAGTTCGGTGCCTGGCATCTTGAGCTGGCCGGGGCCGCACTTCTGGCCTACGGGGGCGTAGCGGCCGTGCTGCATGATGGCGTTGCAATCCCAGATCGGGAAGTCCTCCCAGACTCTCTGGATGGCGGCCTGGGACTTCTCCCAGTCCCACATGAACTCGCGGTTGGTCATGCCCACATACTGCCCGGCGTACTGTTCGATGATGGGGGCGCACACGACCCGGTCCACGGGCTGAAGCGCAATACTGGCGACGAGGCGCTGCTCGGCGGTCATGGTCATTCTTTCCTCCTTGGACCCATCCCGATTCTAGGGGGAGCTCCCGGGTGGGGCGAAACGCGAAATCCTGGGAGCTGTCCGGCGAAATATCGATACCTCTCCGGGGGGCGCTTCGTGGTCCCCATGGCGGATTCCGAGGAAGATGATCTGCAGGGTGCCAAACTGTTGGGACCCTGCGGGAGTTCCATGGATATCCGACAGCTCCGATGCTTCCTGGCCGCCGCCGAGCGGCTGAACTTCACCAGGGCCGCAGCGGACCTCTTCATGACCCAGTCCGGGGTCAGCTACCAGGTCGCGGCGCTGGAGGACATTGTGGGGGTCCCCTTGTTCCACCGCACCTCCAGGGGCTTGAGGCTGACGGAGGCCGGGGCCTTCTACCATCAGGCCATCCGGGACATGATGGCCAGCTACGACGAGGTTCTCCTGAAGACGCGGCTTCTGGGAACCGAGGTCTCGGGGAGCCTCGCCATCGGCGTCCTGGGGGGCTTCGAGAAGAAGCTGCTGCCGGGTTGGCTGGATGCTTTCTCGCAGCACTTCCCCAGGGTTGAGGTCAAGCTTTCGCACCACAAGCTGAATTCGCTGGTCGAGGCCCTGGAGAGCGGGGAGGTGGACCTGGGCTTCACCATGCTCTTCGAGGGGGAGTGCCCGCCCAACCTGGAGAGCCACACCCTCATTTTGGACCATTCCGTGGTGGTCATGCGCCCGGACCATCCCCTGGCCTCCCGGAAGAGCCTCCTCCTGGCCGATCTCAAGGACCAGGCCTTCGTCGCCATGGATGCCGAGCTCGGCTCCAGGGCCCTGGAGTGGCGCAAGAAGCTCTGCCGCAAGCGGGGCTTCACGATGCACATCGTCCAGTCCCTGCCGAGCTTCGCCACCCTCTTCATGGCGGTCGAGGCCGGGGCCGGGATCTCGATCCACGCCCAGCAGGTCGTGGAGGAGAACGGTTCCCCCCGCCTCCACTTGGTTCCCCTGGAGGACGAGGATTGCCGCGCGGAGCTGGCGGTGATCTGGCGGAGGAATTCGAACAATCCCAACGTCCCCTTCTTCCTGCAGACCATGGGGCTGGCGGGCTAACTGCATCTGTCGAACGGTGATTCAATCTGTGGGAATGGGATTACTGCCCTGCCAGGGGGAATCATGAAAAGCAAAGCCAGGCCCTGAGGGCCTGGCTTCACTTTGACAAGCGTTGCAGCCCCCAGTGCCAAGGCTGAACAACCTCTTCGGCATCTAGGACCGGTGGGGGTCCAACCTCCTCCTGCCCGCTGGTATGGTGATTCTGGCGGCCAGTTACCTCACTCCTGGCCATCGCCGTCGTGATGGGTGTGGGTTTCAGCATCGGCCTGGGGCTCCTGGCGGGTCACGCGGGGCTCCGCACCGCCTTCCTCACCCGCGGCCTCCTCCACGCGGTGCCGCTGAACCTTTTCCTGGTCTTCGACCGGGTGTGGACTGCAACCCGGGCCTGAAGGCCGCTGAAGAGGCTCTGATTTACTGGGCGGTACCGCCTTTGGCCTCACCGGGGCCTTTGAGTGCGATACCAAGCCGTGTGAGGCACTCCCCGATGGGGATGAAGAGGTTCAGGTGCCCGCCCCGCGCTCCACCGGCCAGATCCGCGATCCCCACCACCGCGCCATCGGTATCCAGGAGGGGGCCGCCGCTGTTTCCGGGGAGGATGGAGGCATCGCTCTGGATGAACTTGAGGTCGGCGAGGTCGCGGAAGCCACTGATGACGCCCTTGGTGATGGTGCCATTGAACTGGTCCCCGAGGGGGGAGCCCACTGCGAAGACCTCTTCGCCGGGTTTGGGTTCGGTGAGCCGCAAGCTGAGGGGATCATAGGGCACAGGCGCGGTCTTGATCAGCGCCACATCCCGCCGCTCGTCGAAGGCCAGGACCTCCCCAGGCAACTCGCGCCCGGTGGCCGTTTTGACGCGCAGGAATTTGCTCTTGCCCACCACATGGTTGTTCGTGATGAGGTAGCCGTCCTGGCTGATGAAGAATCCTGACCCGGTCCGGCCATCCACCTCCAGCGTCACCACGGCACCCTTGAGGGTGGTGCTGTTCTTGATGGTGCCCCCGGGCTTGAGGCCCGGGTTGGCGATGGTGTAGGCGACAGTCTTGTCGGTCTGGGGCTCGAGGCTGGCCTGCTGGTGGGCGCTCTTGAAGGCGGGGGAGCGGAAGAGCTCCTGGGAGAGGTTGCCGAGGGCCTTTTCCAGGACCTGGATCCAGGGCATGGACTCGCCATCGGTTTTGTAGGAGCCCTGACCCGGGAACTCGGCGATGGTCTTCTGGTTTTTTGCGTTGAAGAGGACCCACTTCCCGGAGATGCTCACTTCCCCCTTGGAATTGCCCCCCATGCTGCACAGATCGGCATTCATCTTTTCCAGACGGAACCCCAGCTCGCAGTCCGCAGCCTCGGACTTGGTCTCGGATTCGAATACCTTCTCGCTCTTCTGGGGCGTGGGCAGCCCGGCGGTCCTCAGTTCACGGTTGACCATCTTCAGGAATTCCTTGGTCAGGATGGTCTTCCACCGCTCACCCCACTTGAGGGGCGTCTTGTTGATGCAGAAGAGGCCGTAGGACTCCTGTCCGATTAAATCATCTTCCTCGATGCCTGAAGTGAAGCGCTTGAACTCCAGGGTCGGGAGGTGCCCCTTGGCGGGAGCCGCCGGGGCCACGGCTTGGAGGGCAGGCCCGGGGATTTGGGGATCGGCGGCAGTGAGCTGGGAGGCCGCAAGGGCTGTCGCCAGGAAGCAGGAGTTGTAGGACGGCATGTGGACTCCAGGAATCAGTCATTTCGAGGGCTGAACTGGCATTGTAGGCCGCCCGGTGTGACCAAGTCCATCAGAGAGGCGCGGGGCCCCTACAGGAATTTGATGCTGGTCTCCCGAGGCAGGGCCAGCTTCTTCTCCACTTCGATGGCCTTGATGATGCCCACGGGGAGGGGGCAGGCAGCGTGGAAGCAGTGCTTGAGGCTCAGCTCCAGGCTGCGGGGGGGTCCGCGGCGGGAGGCGATCTTCTGCATGGGATCAAGGGGGCCCAGTTCCTCGGCGATCTGCTGGATGGCCTTGCCGTCACACTGGATGGACACTAGGCACATCCGGCCCTCCGAGGTGACCTCCACCGTGGCATGAAAGCCGCGGACATCTGGATCGATGGCAACCATGGACATGGCGACTCTGTTTCTCTGATCATACCAGAGCGGGGGCCGGGGTGTCCTTCCAGACTGCAAGGGAGGCCAGCAGCCTAGCCTGATCTGCCGGGTCCTTCAGGGCCAGGCGGACATAATGGTCCCCCAATCCCGGCCAGGCCCCGCAGGTGCGCACCAGGATCCCCTTAGGGCGCAGGTCGGTCGCCAGGGAGGATCCGGTGCGGCCCTCCGGGAGCTTCACCAGGACGTAGGGGCCGGCGCTGGGCAGGGGCTTCAGTCCCAGTTCCCGCAGGCGCTCCTGGAAGAGCGGGGCATCGTTCCGGAAGACCTCCAGGCTTCGCGCCTCGAAGTCGCGGTCCCGGAGGGCCGCCTCAGCGGCGAGGAGATCGAGTTGCCCCACGGGCCACCCCTCCTGGAGGGCCCGCATCCGTCCGGCCGTGAGACCATCCGCAAAGGCGTAGCCCACCCGCAGGCCCGGCATGGCATAGAACTTGGTGAGGCTTCGCAGAACCACGGTCCGGGGGCGGGCCAGGATGCCCGGAAGGAGGGTCTGGTGGGGGGCATAGTCGATAAAAGCCTCGTCTATGATCAGCCCCACCTGGGGGTGCTTCCGGATCCATTCCGCCAGGGCGGCCCGCTCCAGACACTGTCCCGTGGGGTTATGGGGGCTGGTGAGGAGGACGGCGTCACAGGTGGCTGCTTCGGGATTCAGGTCCTCCAGGTCCAGGCGCAGTTCCGGCATGGGATGGGGCACCAACTCAGCTCCGGCGGCCTGGATGGCCCGGGGCTGTTCCTGGAAGCAGGGAATCGGCACCATGATCCGCCTGGGAGCCAGGGCCCGCAGGGCGAGCATCAGGAGGGCGGCCCCACCGTGCCCCAGCACCAGGGAGACATCGGGCGCTCCGTTGCGTTCGCAGAGCAGGCGGCGCAGGGCAGGGGCCTCGTTGTCCGGGTAGGCCGAGAGGGCCTGGGGCAGGGCCTCACGGATCACCCGGAGCACACCCTCCGGGGGGCCGAAGGGGTTCAGGTTGGCGCTGAAGTCCAGGATCTTGGAGGGCTCGCAGCCCAGCTCCCGGGCCAGTTCCCAGACCCTTCCACCGTGCAGGGCTTCAGCCATGGAGATACCTCAAGGAGAGAAGGGCGGCCCCCAGGAGGAGCGCCAGGAGGTTGACGCGGCGCTCCAGCCCAAGCCCCTCCCGCAGGAGGGGGCCATCCAGGGTGCGACCGGGATCCCCCAGGCGCGGACCCTCGTGGGGCACCCCATCGTAGACGTTGCGGCCCCCAAGCTGGATGCCCAGGGCACCGGCGTAGGCCGCCTCGCACCAGCCGGCGTTGGGACTGGAGGTCTTGGAACCGTCCCGCCAAGCCAGCCGAATGGCCCGCCCGGACCAGGCGGCCAGGGCGATGAGGAGAACGGAGAGGCGGGCCGGGATCAGGTTCAGGAGGTCATCCAACCTGGCGGAGGCCCACCCGAAGTGGGTGTAGGGGGCCTCCATGTGGCCTACCATGGAATCCAGGGTGCTGACCGCCTTGAATGCCCAGAGGGCGGGAACTCCGCCGATGGCGAACCAGAACAGGGGGGCCAGGACCCCGTCGCAGAGGCTCTCCGCCACGGTCTCCAGCCCAGCTCGGGCGATTTCGGATCCATCAAGGGTGGCTGTATCCCGGCCCACCACCATGGCCACTTCGCGGCGGGCCAGGTCCAGATCCCCGGTTTCCAGGGCGAGGGCCACGGGGCGCACGGCATCCCTCAGGCTCCGGCCCGCCAGCATCCAGGCCCCCAGGATGAGCTCGGCGATCCAGGCCCAGGGGCCGCAGAGGCGCAGGACGCCCCAGGCGAAGCCCCCGGCCAGGGCGGCCATGCCCAGGGCCAGGAAGACGCCTAGAAACCTGAGCAGGTTGGGGGAGTTGACGCGTCGGCGGGCCTTGTCCAGGCCCTCGATGATGATCCCGATGACCCGCACCGGGTGGGGCCAGGAGGGCGGATCGCCGATGGCTTCGTCCAGCAGACCCGCGCCCAGAAACACCAGCGGATGCATCAGAATTCGATCCCTGCCTGGGCTTTCACGCCAGCGTGATAGGGGTGCTTATGCTCCCTCATCTCCGTCACCAGGTCCGCTGCCTGGAGGATGACCTCCGGAGCGCCCCGGCCGGTCATGACGACATGGAGCTTGGGCTGGCGGGCCAGGAGGTCCGCCAGAACCTTGTCCGTGTCCAGGAACTGGTGCTGGAGCACGATGTTGAGCTCGTCCAGCATCAGGAAGCGCAGCTCCGGGTCCGCCAGGAGCCCCTTGACCTGCTCCCACCCCTGCTGGGCCAGCTCCAGGTCTCGGGTCTTGTCGGCATTGCGCCAGGTGAAGCCTTCTCCGCAGCGTTCCCAGGTGAGGGAGCCCCCCAGGGACTCGGCGACCTTGGCCAGCAGGGTCTCGGAGGTGGGCTGGGAGCCCTTGATGAACTGGACCACGGCGCACTTGTGGCCGTGGCCCAGGCTCCGCACCAGCATCCCGAGGGCGGCGGTGGTCTTGCCCTTGCCGTTGCCGGTGTGGACGATCAGCAGCCCTTTGGAATTACGGTGTGCGTTCATGACTCAGCTTAGCCGCTTGTCGGCGGAGATGCAGTCGTTGAAGATCTCCATGCCCTTGCGGTTGGCGCAGAAGTCGCCGCACATAGTGCAGGTCTCTTCCTTGGCGGGCATGCGGCTCTCACGGATCTCCTTGGCCTTGTCGGGGAAGAGCAGGAGGTCCATGTGCTGGGACCACTTGGAGTCACGGCGGGTGAGGGCGGCGAGCTTTTCCTTGTGGCGGCGTTCGGGGTACTTGGCCAGATCACCGATGTGGGCGGCCAGACGGGTGGTGCGCACGCCTTCGCGCACATCGGCCTCGTTGGGGAGGGCCAGGTGCTCGGCGGGGGTGATGTAGCAGATGAGATCCGCGCCGTAGCGGGCGGATTCGGCGGCCCCGATGGCGGCGGTGATGTGGTCGTAGCCAGCCCCACGGTCGCAGGGGAGGGGGCCGAGCACGTAGTAGGGCGCGTAGCCGCTCATGCGCTTCTCGAGGATGATGTTGGCCTCGATCTCATCCAGGGGCACGTGGCCCGGGCCTTCCACCATCATCTGGGTGCCCATGTCGCGGCCCAGTTCGGCCAGTTCGCAGTTGATGATCATCTCGGCCATCTGGGCTCGGTCGTGGCTGTCGTGGATGGCCCCGGCGCGCACCCCGTTGCCCAGGGAGAGCACGGCGTCGTACTTGTTCATCAGGGCGCAGACCCGGTCGAACTGCTCGTAGAGGGGGTTCTCTCTGTTGTTGGTCTCCATCCAGGACACCATGAAGGTGCCGCCCTTGGATACCAGGCCACCGTAGCGGTAGCCCTGCTTGCGGAGACGCTCCAGGCTGAAGCGGTTCAGGCCGCAGTGGACGGCCATGAAGCTCATGCCGTCCGCCAACTGGCGCTCGATGAGCTCGAAGAGATATTCAGGGTCCAGCTTGTTGGGGTCGTTGTACTTGCGGGCGGCTTCGCAGAAGGCCTGGTAGAGGGGCACATTGCCCACGGGGAGCTGGGTGGAGGCGATGACCTCGCGGCGGATCTTGTCGAGATCGCCTCCGGCGCTCAGCTCCATGAGGGTGTCGGCGCCCTCTTCTTCGGCGGCCTTGGCCTTGCGCATCTCCGCTGCGACGTCACAGATGTCGGAGGAGGTGCCAATGGAGGCGTTGACCTTGGTGCGCAGGCCCATGCCGATGCCCACGGCCTTCTGACCCTGCCGCATAGGGTTGTTGGGGATCACGATGTGGCCAAGGGCCACGCGCTCACGGATCACCTCGGGGTCGAAACCCTCGGAGGCTGCGACCTGGCGCATGCAGTCGGTGACCAGGCCCTGGCGGGCCAGTTGGATCTGGGTGGACATCGGTCTTCCTTTCGGTGGTGGGTTCTGAGGATCAGCGTTGAGCATTCAGACCCGGTGCCACCTCGAGGGTTGTCCGGATACAGGTTGGATTGCCCATCACATGCCTCCCGCATGTAGCCGGGGGGGATGGAAAGGACGCGAATCCGGGGATTCCTGTCCCTTGACCGCTCCCTCGGCGGGTTGGGAATTGCAGGACCGGTCTCCGGGCTCGCACGCGACGAACACCTTTCGGTGTCCCTGGATCCCTTCCCGAAGCATCGCTTCAGTGGGTTCCAGCAAGGTCTCCCTGGCTTGCGCCGGGGTGCATACCGTTGCGGGGCAGCGCAGGAATCTCACCTGCTTCCCAAAAAATCCTGCATGAACTACAGAGCCCATCATGCCAGGGTGGTATGACCAGTGCTAGGGGGAATTTCAGTGCCCGGCGCAACTCCCCTCGTTCACCACTTCCAGGCTTCCTCCCAGCAACCGGAAGACCGCTTCTTCAGGGCTGGCGGAGGGGTTCGCCATGTAGATCTTGAGTCCGGCGCCTGCGATGGCCCGGACTGCGCCGGGGCCGATGCCCTTGATGATCACGGCCTGGCAGTCCGACAACAGGCGGGCGAAGGCGCCGTGGTCATGCCCGTGGCCGTGCTGGCCGCAATCGTGGGGCTCACCGCCGCCCTGGGCGTTGGTGCGCTCCTCCCGGCCGATGATGGCGTTGCCTTCGGTCTCGAAGACCAGGAAGGTCTTGCATCGGCCGAAGTGGTCCGAGATGGTCTTTCCGTCCATGGTGGGCAGGGCGATTTTCATGGGAAGCCTCCGCTCCCATGGTGGCATCAACAGGGCATATGCTCAAATGTTCTGCAGGGAGTCCGCAAAACGCTCGTACTCCCCGGGCCGGTCTCCGAAGCCCCGTTCCACCTCGGCGCAGCGGGCATAGAGTTCTCCCACCTCCCGCATGGTGAGGGTGCGGTCCATCCAGGGGTAGAGGATCTCGTTCTCCCGTTGGATGTGGCCCCGCAGAAGCTCGCCATAGGCCCGGAAGTGGGCCTCCACCTGGTCCAGGTCACCCGTGGTCAGGCCCTCCGCGACGGCTCGGACGTGGGCCCGGCCATCCTCGTGGTCCTGGAGCATCACCTTCAGGATCTCGGACTGGGGATCGAAGTAGCCGAAGAGGATGTCCTCCTCCTTGGCGTGGTGGTAGCGGTCCGCGTAGTTCCGGATGAAGTCCAGGGCCTGCTCGGCCAGGGGCCTGACTCCGAGGAGATCCCGGCGGAGGGCCTCCACCATGCTGGGGATGGCGGCAATGAGCTTCAGGATGTGGGCGTGCTCCTCCACCATGCGGGCGATGGGAGGGCAGAAGGTGCTGCGGATCGGTGCTGCCTTGCGCGCGATGTCCGGCACTTCGAAAGGAGCATCTCCGAAAAGGGTTTCGCCCATGCGGGTGAGGAGCCTGCGGGACTGAGCCGAATCGAGGTTGTGGATCTCCAGGATGTCCTTCACCTTGCAGGTGCCCAGGCTGCAGGTGGTGCATCCGATCCCGGCCTCCGAAAGGAGCGTGCCCAGGGACGGGTGCTTCTGGATGAGATCCTTGATGGGCTGTTCGAGGTAGCTGCGCACGGGATTCTCCTTCGCCGACCTTTCCAGCTTCAGGCCTTCCCCGGGCCACCGCCTTGACGGGCGACAAGTATGACCAGATGGCCGATAATTCCCCTCTCGGAGGCTGCGTGACCCTTTCCCGCGTCGTGATGCTGGACAACTTCGATTCCTTCACCTTCAACGTCTTCCACGGGCTGGTGGAGGCGGGGGCCCAGGTGGAGGTCCGGCGGGCCGAGGCCATTGATCTCCCGGGGCTCATCGCCCTGGAGCCCGAACTCCTGGTGATCTCGCCGGGCCCCAAGCGACCGGAGGACGCCCATCTCTCCCTGGAGGCCCTGTGCCACTTCGGGGGACAGGTCCCCGTGCTGGGGATCTGCCTGGGGATGCAGTGCATGGCTGTGGCCTTCGGCGGCCAGGTGGGGCGGGCCCCGGAGCCGGTCCACGGCAAGGTCTCCCGGATCCGGCACGACGGCCGGGGGATCTTCGAGGGCCTTCCCGACCCTCTCGCCGTGGGGCGCTATCACTCCCTCTGCGTGACGGAAGTGCCCAGGGACTTCGAGGTGGCCGCTCGCACCGAGGCGGGCCTGGTGATGGCCCTCCGGCACCGTCACTGGCCCATGGTGGGGGTCCAGTTCCACCCAGATTCCTTCCTCACCGAACACGGCACGGAGATCCTGCGCAATGTCCTCCACGAGCGTTACTGAAACCTGGAGCTCCCGTCGGGCCGAGTGCTCGGTGGATGAGCTCTTCGGGCTCATCGGGGAGGAGCCCTTCGCCATTCTCCACGGGGAGGGCCGGTGGTGGGTCTTTGCCGAGGGGCCCCTGGCGGTGCTGGAGGAACCGGATCCTTCGGGGTACGTCTTCGAACGGCGAGGTGAGGTTCCGGCCATGCTCCCGGACTTCATCGGCTTCGCCTCCTACGAGTGGGGCTACGGCCTGGACCCGCTCATGCCCGAGTCCCTGCCCAAACCCTTCCCATTCCCGGACTTCCACTTCACCCTCTACCGCCGGGTGCTGCTCTTCGATCGGCAGGAAGGTCGCCTTCACGAAGGGCTCCGCTCCGGTCCCGAGGTCGCGCCCCAGCGTCACCTGCTCCAGAAGGGGGCTTTCCATGCCCGCAAGGCCTGGGACAGTGATACGCCGGAGGGCTACGCCGCCAAGGTCGAACGCATCCGCCAGGAGATCGCCCGGGGGAACGTCTACCAAGTGGATCTCACCCGTCAGGAGGCCTGGGCCTACGGGGGGGATCTCCGGGCCTTCGCCCGGAAGCTCTACGATATGAACCCGGGGCCTTTCTCGGCCTTCATGGCGGATCGGGACTTCGCGGTGGTCTGCTCCTCCCCGGAGCGCTTCGTCAGTCTCCAGGATGGGAAGCTGGTGGTCCAGCCCATCAAGGGCACCGCGCCCCGGGGGCAGAGCCCCGGGGAGGACGAGGCTCTCAAGGCCGAACTCCTGGCCTGCGGGAAGAACAACGCCGAGCTGGCCATGATCGCCGACCTCCTGCGTAACGACCTGACCCGGGCCTGCGCGGTGCCCTCGGTCAAGGTGGACGCCTTCCCGGATCTGGAGAGTTACGCCAACGTCCACCATCTGGTGGCCACGGTGAGCGGCCAGGCCCGGCCCGGCCTCACCCTACGGGCCCTCCTGGAGGCCCTCTTCCCCGGGGGCTCCATCACGGGCTGTCCCAAACTGGCCTCCATGGAGCTGATCCGGGAACTGGAGTCCCAGCCTCGCCTCCTCTACACCGGATCCCTGGGATGGTTCTCCCATGATCTCTCCCAGTTGGACCTGAATATCGCCATCCGCACGGCCTTTGGCGATGCCCAGGAACTGCGCTTCGGCGTCGGTGGCGGCGTGGTCTGGGACTCGGATCCCCGGGCGGAATACGAGGAGACCGTCCACAAGGGGGCCAGTCTGGTGGCCTGCCTGGAGTCTTTTGGGGGGTAAGGGGAAGGATCCAACGCAGAGGGCGCAGAGGTTCAAAAGAAAGGGCGCAGAGAAAAGCGGGGCCGGATCGGATTCTGACTTGCTGGATGGCCTATCCTGGGTTCCATGACCCTGGAACTCACCCTCGACGCCACCCTGGACCTCAGCCGCTCCGACGCCCGGCACGGCTACGGCCTCTTCGAGACGATCCGGGTGAAGGATGGCCGACCTCTCCGCCTCTCCCTGCACCGGGCCCGCCTGGAACGGGGGGCCGCCTTCCTGGATATGGATCCGCCCCCTTCCCTGGAAACCTTGGAGACCTTCCTGGCCCAGAGGACCCAGGTGCCCGGGATGAGTTCGGGCGTGCTTCGGCTCTACGCCGTGGATCGCCGCCTCATCGTTTCGGCCATGGCCTTCAGCCCCGAGGTCCGCAACACGGTGGCTGTGGATCTCGCGGATACCCTGGTGCGGCACAGCTCCAGCCCGCTCAATGCCTTCAAGACCCTGGCCTATCTGGAGAACCGCATTCTGGCGCGAGAGGCACGGGACCGGGATCTCTTCGAAGTCATCGCTCTCAACGAGCGGGGGGAGCTGACCGATGGCAGCCGCACCACCCTCTTCCTGGTAGAAGGGGGCCGCGTCTTCACGCCACCGGTTTCGGCTGGGGCCCTGCCGGGCGTGGCGCGCCAAGTGATCCTTGAGGCGGGGCTGGCTCAGGAGGCCACCCTGACCCCTGCGGATCTGGTGCGCTGCGAGGGGCTGTTCCTCACCAACTCCCTGCAGGGGCTGATCCCGGTCCACTTCTTCCGTGGCCGTGCCCTCAAGCAGAGCCGGGCGGTCCTGGAGCCGATTCTGGACCTGCTCAATCAGGGTGCGCCTTGACCTGGTGAACCCTTGCAAATGTTTGATTGTGGATCTATTGTGAATTAAATTCACAATACTGGGCGATGCTCCGGCATATCAATAAGATGGGAGTAACCGTCATGGCTTATCAACCCGCATTCAGTGCGCCCGGCGTGATCCGCATGGAGCACGATCCTTCCAGCAAGGCCTTGATCGTCCACTGGGAGAAGTTCCATAACGTCAAGGAGATGGTGGACAAGTGCAATTCCGAAGGGAAGCGGCTTGGCGCCAAGACCCTCATCGTCGAGGTGCCCGCAGGCCTGGTGCTGAAGCAGGAGGATGCGGCCATGTTCCAGGAATACGTCCCAAAGAACCAGCTTGCGGCTGGCATGACCAACCTGATCAACATCGTCTCCAGCAGCGCCGTCACCAACATGGCCTCCAAGCGCTGGAAGGAGCCTTCCAAGCAGTGCGGTCTCACGGTCTACGAGGCTCCGAGTGTCGACGAGGCCCTCAAGATCGCCAAGCAGAACGCCTGAACGCTTCCTCAAAGAAACGCCACGCCGACTTCCAGCGTCGCGTGGCGTTTCTGTAATCCGGGAAGCCTACAGCTTGGCCTGGCTTGTTCCTGCTTCGGGCTTCTGCACGAGCTGCTTGCGCTTGAGGAGTTGCTCTGCCTCGGGGAAGAGCTGGAGGGCCTTCTGGACCTGGGGATCCCGGCTGCAAAGGTAGCGCCAGCCAGCCTCGATGCCGAAGGCCATGTTCTGCAGCTCGTAGGTGATCTGGTCCCGCATATCGTTCTGGGTGGCGGGATCCTTCCAATCCGCTTCGGTGAAGGGGATCTTCTCGGTCTTCAGCCACTCCTGGAAGCGGGCCAGCACCAGCTCGGAGGCGACCTCCCCCTGCTTCACGCCGAACTTCTCCTTCTCCACCAGGGCGAACTTGAAGAAGGCGCCATAGCGGCCCCGTAGGGTGGCCACGAAGGTCGTCAGCTTGCTCTGGTCCACCACGTAGTCCGGCTGGATGCCCCCGCCGCCGTAGACCACGCGATTGAGGTCCGTCCGGTAGGCGGGGCCCTTGGGCACCTCCGGCTGCTTGTCATCCGGCAGCAGGTAGTCGTCCAGGCCGTGCTGGTAGTCCCGCTGGATGCATCGTCCCGAGGGGGTGTAGTAGCGGGCTACCGTGAGGGCCAAGCCCCGGCTGCGGCCGATGGGGAGGACGGTCTGGACCAGCCCCTTGCCCCAGCTGGTGGTGCCCACCACCAAGCCCCGGTCATGGTCCTGGACGGCTCCGGTGACGATCTCGGAGGCCGAGGCAGAACCCCGGTTGATGAGGACCACCAGGGGGAAGGGGTCCAGTGCGCTTCCCGCTGGGGTGCGGGTTACGGAGACCTGTTTGGCCTCTCGGCCCCGCTGGCTCACGATGATCTCGTTGGGGCCCAGGAGCTGGCGGCAGATGCCAATGGCGGCGTCCAGGAGCCCGCCGGGGTTGTACCGCAGATCCAGGATCAGCTCCTTCATCCCCTGGCGCTTCAAGTTGGCGATGGCCCGCTGGAACTCCTCTGAGGTGGTCTCCCCGAAGTCCTTGACGGTGATGAAGCCCGTCGTGGGGGTGAGCATGAAGCTGTAGTAGACGCTGTTGGAGGGGATCTCGGCCCGGGTGATGCTGAACTTCAGGTTCTCGGGGTAGCCTGGGCGCTGGACCGTCACCTCCACCACCGTGCCCTTGTCCCCACGGAGACGCTGCACCACCTGGGAGCTGCTGAGGCCCTCGGCGGTCTTGCCATCAATCTCCTTGAAGGTGTCCCCTGGGCGCAGGCCCATCTTCTCGGCGGGACCGCCTCGGACGATGCTGGTGATGACCACGCCGTCCGGCTGCTGTTGGATCATGGCCCCGATGCCGAAGAAGGTGCCCCGCTGGTCCTCGCGGAGGGAGCGGAATTCCCCTTCGTCCATGTAGTTGGAGTGGGGGTCCAGGGTGTGGAGCATGCCCTGGATGGTGGCGTGGGTGGCCTGCTTGGGCGTCGGGGGCTCCATGGCCTCCTTCTGCACCAGGGTCATGACCTCCGCCAGGGTGTCCAGGCTCCGCTGCTTGGCCCGCTCCTCGCCACCCCGTCCGGACAGGGGGGCATACACCAGGGGGGTGGCCGCCACGGTGAGAACGATCCAGTACCTGCCGAACCAGCGTGCCATGGAGCTTCCTGTCTTTCGGGTTGCGTGGGAGGGGAGGGGCACGGGAGCCTCAGAAGGTGGCGAGGATGTGATCGGCGATGGGTCTCATGCGGGTCAGACGGCTGCGCTCTGCCACGAAGATCGACTCGAGCTGGCGGTAGGCGTCTTCCAGGTCCTCGTTCACCACCAGATAATCGTAGTGGGGGAACTGTTCCATCTCATGCCGGGCGTGCTGGAGGCGGACCGTCAGCTGCTCTTCGGTCTCGGTGCCCCGGCCGCGGAGGCGGCGGGTCAGCTCCTCTGCCGTGGGGGGCAGAAGGAAGATCAGGATGGCTTCCGGCAGGGCCGATTTGACGTTTTTCGCGCCCACGGTCTCGATATCCAGGAGGATGTCCCTCCCAGAGGCCCGCTGCTCCTGGATCCAGGCGCGGCCGGTGCCGTAGCGGTTCTTGTAGACCTGGACCCATTCCAGCAGGCCGTCCTCCGCCAGCATGGCGTCGAAGGTGGCGTCATCCACAAAGAAATAGTCCTCGCCGTTCACTTCGCCCTCCCGGGGAGGCCGGGTGGTGAAGGAGATCGAAAAGATGAGATCCGGTAGCTTCTCCAGCAGACGCCGCACAAGGGTCGACTTCCCCGCCCCCGAGGGTGCGGAAAGGACATAGACGTTTCCCTGCTGTGGGGTCAAAGGCGGCTCCAAAACTTTATGTTACTCCGAGAGGAGCCGGATCGCAGATCACAGCTTGAGGCTGGGCCCCTCAGACCCCATACTCGATATCCCACGGTTCCCTCCTTGAGGGGAGGAGCCGCACCCGGGGGTGACCGGTTTCGACAGGTTGACGTAGGGGTGCGAGATGCAGGCGGGGGTTGGTCGGAGGGCCCCCTTATCAATCCGATCAAAACAAAACTGCCAACGATAACTTCGAACTGGCCTACGCCGCTTAACCGCGGTTGTAGCGAGTCCCCGTGATCTCCTGGTAGCGGGCTCGTAAAACCACTGAAAGGGTGACTTCGGTCTGCCGGACGGTGGGACAGGATGGATCGCCGGAGTGCCTCCGCCCGGTGATCGAGATCAGGAGGCAAGTCCTCGATCAGGGTTGTCCAATTCCCCTGCAGAGGTCACGCGAAATGGACCAAGCCTGTGGATGACCCTCCACTTCACACTTCTTGGACGCGGGTTCGACTCCCGCCACCTCCACCACAAAAAAACCCGCCGCAAGGCGGGTTTTTTTGGGATATCAAGAGGTGGCTATGGCTCACAACCGGGCTCGGGAAAGGCTTTGGCGGGGAGTGGGGTCCGCGTCTCCGGTGGGGTACCTCGGACGGGGAAAAGCCTGCGGGCGTCGCCGACGAGCAGGGCACCAACCATCAACATGACTGCGCCTGCGATCCAGGTGGCAGCCAGGGAAACATGATCGAAGAGCAGCCCACCGAAGGCGGATCCGATCATGATCGCCAACTGGATGGCTGCCACCATCAGGCCGCCGCCAGCCTCTGGATCGTCCGCGATGCCCTGCGCCAGCCAGTTGGACCAGGCCACTGGGATGGCCGAGTTCAGAAGGCCCCAGACAAAGAGAGTCAGAGCGACCGGCCAAATATGGCGCCCGACCAGGAGCAGCGTGAGGGTGGCCAAGCCCAGAGCAACCGGCAGACCGGCCAGCAGTCTGCGGAGATGCCGACGGACCAGTAGACTCGCCCCATAGGTTCCGAAGAATCCGGCCACCCCGAGGGCAAGAAACAGGAGCGACAGTTGGGACACCTGGACGCCCGTCCGGATCTCGAGGAAGGGCCTCAGGTAGGTAAACGTCGAGAAGGCACCCCCGAAGGCGAGCATCACGGCCGCCATGGCGAGCCACACGTTCCTCCGGCGCAGCAGGCCGAAAGAATGGAGGGGGTGGGCCTTGGTTTCAGACCGCAGCCTGGGCAGGCTCACCCACTGCCAGACCAGATTGACAAGGACCAGCAGGCTCAAGGCCAGGAACACCCGACGCCATCCCAGGAGGCTCCCGAAATAGCTGCCGATCGGTGCCGCAAAGGCCGTGGCGACGGCGTTTCCGGCATAAAGCGCCCCAAGAGCCTTCGGCACGGATCCCTCCGGAACAAGCCGCATGACGGTGGCCGTGGACAGGGCCCAGAACCCGCCCACCGTGATTCCGAGGAGGGCCCTGGCGCCCATCAGGGCCACATAGCTCGGGGCGATGGCGATCAGGAGGAGAGAAGCCAGCATGACCGCAGTGAGGCTGAGCAAGACAGTTCGACGATCGAGCCTGGAAGCGATGGCCGCGATGAACAGGCTCGTCGCGACCGCAAAAGCCCCCGAGACCGAAATGGCCTGCCCCGCCATGCCCTCGGTGATATGGAGGTCAGCGGCGATCGGTGTCAGGAGGCTGACCGGCATGAATTCTGATGCGATCAGGAGCGCCACGCACATTGACATCGATCCGATGGCGTTCCATGGGTTGGGTCGGGGGGGTGAGGGGATTCTGGTCATGATCCTTCCGGGGCCCGCCGGGAATGAGGGGCCATCCTGAGGGCACCGGGCCCCGAAGGGGGTCGGGGCTGAGCGCCTGAAGCCATTCTCTGATGCCGCCCCCCGGCATCGATAGCATGATCCTGTCGAATCCTTGCCTGATCCGCCTTGGTGTCGGACATTCAGGTGCTTTGCACCGTAGTGGAATATCATTCCCTGGTAGATGGCCAGGAGATCGCCATGCAGCCCACCCCCGCCAAGCATCACGCCGCTCAACTCGATCCCATCCGAGCCCGCATGGCCGCCATCATAGATCGCTGGACTGCGGGTCAGGAGGGGTATCAGGCTCCGGTGCCTGGGCTCCAGTTCTTCCGGCGGGAAGGTCGGACCGAACCCTGTCCTTGCCTGGTGGAGCCCAGCATCGTCCTGGTCCTCCAGGGTGCCAAGCAGCTGCTGATCGGTGAGGAAGCCTATGCCTACGACCCCGACCGTTTCCTCATCACCTCCCTCGACCTCCCGGCCAGCTCGCAGGTGTTGGACGCCAGTCCGTCCCATCCCTGCCTGGGCCTGAGCCTCAAGCTCGACCTGCGGATCATGGCGGAGCTGATTGCCCAGATTGGCCGCCCGCCTGCAAAGGGCTCCACCCAGCCCGGGAGCGCGAGCCTGGGCAGCCTCACGCCACCCCTGCTCGACCCCTTTCTTCGCCTGCTGGAGCTGCTGGAGGAGCCCGCCTCCATCCCGGTGCTGGCTCCCCTCATTGAGCGGGAGGTCCATTTTCGCCTTCTGATGAGTGACCAGGCAGCCCGGCTCTGGCAGATCGCCTCCGTGGGCACCCAGAGCCATCGGATCGCACGGGCCATCGATTGGCTCAAGACCCACTATGTCCAACCCCTTCGCATCGAGGAGCTCGCGGCCCACGCCCAGATGAGCAGTTCGACTCTCCACCACCACTTCCGCCAACTCACGGCCATGAGCCCCCTTCAATACCAGAAGTGGCTCCGACTGAACGAAGCCAGACGGTTGATGCTGAACGAATCCATGGACGCGGCCAGCGCGGCCTTCCAGGTCGGTTACGAAAGCCCCTCCCATTTCAGCCGGGAATACAGCCGACTCTTCGGCATGCCGCCGAGACGGGACATCGAGGGGCTGCGCCACCGCAGCGCAGAAAGATAGTGGCTCAATGCTGGCGATTGAAGATGTTGAAGTTCTCGACGACGAATAGGTAGGCGAGGATGACCGCGGCGAGCAGCCCCAGGGTGATGCCCCATTCCACGAGGGATGGGGAGTAGCCGCTCCCGATGGCGCGATACATCCCGGTGAAGACGACGTTCACTCGGTTGAGGACAACCCCGGCGATGCTCAGCAGGGAGAAGATGAACAGCCCCTTCTTGGTCTTTCCCCATGGGGAAAAGGCAAGCGCAGCAGGCAGCGCCGTGCAGATGACCATCTCGCCCAGGAACATGGGCACCTCGAAGGATCCGGCACCCAGACCCTGGAGCTGCCCCAATCGGGCGAGGTCCAGGAGCTTCGCAACGAAGTAGACCCCCATGATCGCGGCGGCAATCCGCGCCAATCGGGTGAGAATCCGCATCTCGACCTCCTGACCGAAGCATTTGGCCGACCCGATGGCTTCGAGGACCACCATCGCCGGGCCAGCGTAGAAAGAGGTCGCCAGGAAGAACCAGGGCAGCATGTCCGACCACCACAGCGGATGCAGGCGCCCCTTCATGAGGAGATAGATCGCACCGAGGGAGGCCTGATGCCCGAAGGGCAGGATGGCTCCGATGATGAAGGCCGCTGGCAGCAGAAGCTGAACGTATCGGTTGGCCGAGTGGAAAATCTTCTCGGTGGCGACTTCGCTGAACTCCACCACCTGGATGGCCATGTAGATGCTGACCGCGATCACGACTTCGAAAAGAGGAGAGGCATGCCCCCAGGACAGGAAGGGTGTGTAGGCGTTGTCCCACCGTCCGATTTCGAGGATCAGGGTCAGCAGGACGAAGACATAGCCCAGGAGGGAGATCAGCATCCCGCGCCGCGAGATGCCGTGGAAATCATCGATGTGCAGCACGTGGGACATCACGCACATGCTGTACCCCGCGCCAGCCAGGGCCACAGCGGTCAGATCGACACCGATCCACAAGCCCCAGGGCCACTGGTCGCTCAGATTGGTCGAAGCGCCGAGGCCCGTAAGAAGCCGGAAGGCCGCCAACAGCACAAACAGACCTGCCATCCCGGCAAGCACGGCCCTGAAGGGGGTCATGCGCAGGCGCCACCCCCCCCAGGTGGTGTCGAATTGCAGAATTCCGCTATTGTTCACGCTTCCCCTCCTCGGCGGCGGCAACCGCTTTCTTGCGTTGAATCAACTTGCTCAGGCCCATGAACAGAGCGGCCCCGCCCAGCAGGAGGGCTGGCGTCTTGCGCATGTAGTGCTCCGCGATGGCAGGCAGGGACTCGCTGGTGACATTCGCTTTGAAGCCCAGCTGGCCGAACGGTATGTCCGAGATATACAGCCAGCTGGTCCCTCCGGCTTCCCTCTCGCCGTAGACCTTGTTCACGTACCGCCCGGTCTTCAGCTTGTCGTGAGCGATCCCCAGCAGCTCCTGGCGTCTGCCGAAGCGCAGGGCACCCGTCGGACAAGCGTCCGTGCAGGCTGGCGACCGGCCGTGGGCAAGGCGGGTGGAACACATCTGGCACTTGGAAACCGATGGGATCACCTTCCCCCACTCGTACTTGGGGACCTCAAAGGGGCAGGCCATCATGCAATACCGGCAGCCAGCGCAGAGGTCCGGACGGTAGACCACCGGGCCCTGCTCGGTCTTGCGCATGGCCTTCGACATGCAGGAGGAGACGCACGCGGGCTCCTCACAGTGCATGCACTGCGCCTTCACGAAGCGCCATGCCGGAGCACCATCCTTTTCTGCTTTCCGCTGGGTGAGCGTCGTCCAGTTGCTATGGTCCGCCACCGGATGCAGGCCCGTCGCCGGGGCTCCCTTGTCATAGGGCTTCCCATTCCAAAGTTTGCAGGCGACGGTGCAACTGCCGCAGCCGACGCATTGGGTCAGATCAACGAGTACCGCGTTGGAACCATTCATGGGCGGCTTGCCTCCGTAACCTGGCCTGCCAGGATTTCCTCAAGGGCCTTCGGATCGACCTTCAGGTGCTTGGCGCGTGAAACATAGTCCGTATGCAGCAGTTCGTGGGACAGGTGACTGAGGGGTCTGCCCAGGAAGCTGCGGTAGAGCTCCTTGATCTCCTGGTTTTCATGGCTTTCGCGCAGGGTCCCGGCGGCATCCTTGACCTGGAGGCTTCGGATCCGGCTCCTGCGGACATCGTCAGCCGGGGGGACCGAGCTGCGCGGCATGCCTCCACCCCCGATGCACCCACCAGGGCATGACATCACTTCGATGAAGTCATAGCGCGCCGTGCCTGCCTTCACCCGGTCGAGAAGGGTCCTGGCGTTGTGGAGTCCGTGGGCCACGGCGACGCACACCTTCCCATGTCCCGGCACATCAAGGCTGGCTTCCTTGACACCGCTCAGGCCTCTGACGGGTGCCAGATCGAAGGCCAGGGCCGGTGCCTTCTGGCCCGTCACCGCGTGGTAGGCGGTGCGCACCGCGGCCTCCATGACCCCCCCGGTGCTGCCAAAGATGAGGGCTGCCCCGGAGCCCTCGCCCAGAAGCGAATCGTAGGACTCTTCGGGCAATGAGGCGAAATCAAGCCCGGCCTCCTTCATCAGCAAGGCCAGTTCCCGGACGGTCAGGACTGCGTCGATGTCCCGGAGGCCATCGTTCTTCCAGTAGCGACCGGCAGCATTGAATTCCGGGCGCGCGGATTCGAACTTCTTGGCCGTGCAGGGCATGACCGAAACGCTGAAAATGGTCCTGGGGTCGATGCCGGTCTTCTTGGCGTAATAGGTCTTCAACACGGCGCCGAGCATCTGCTGGGGGGATTTCGCAGTGGAAAGATTGGGCATCCATTCGGGGTAGTAGTACTCAACAAACTTGACCCAGCCGGGGCAGCAGGAGGTCAGCTGGGGCAGCGGGGCCTCGGACTTTCCGGTGAGGCGCTCGATCAGCTCCGAACCTTCCTCCATGATGGTGAGATCCGCCGTGAAGTTCGTGTCAAACACCCTGCTGAATCCCAGGCGGCGCAGGGCGGCGACCTGCTTGCCCTCCACCCAGCTGCCCGCGGGCATGCCGAATTCTTCGCCAAGGCCCACACGGGTTGAAGGCGCGGTCTGGACGATCACGACCTTGGTCGGATCCTTCAGGGCCTGGAGGACACGTGTCCTGTCGTCGGCTTCCGCAATTGCGCCCGTCGGGCACCAGAGGGTGCACTGGCCGCAGTGGATGCAGATGAAGTCGTCCTTGACGGGCAGTGCATAGGATCCATAGATGGTCTGGATTTTCTTGCAGACCTCGATGCACTGCCCACAGAGCACACACTTCCGATCGTCGCGAACAATCGAGGGGTTCTCCGGATCGATGGGCACCCGTCCGCGGACCTGTGGTGGCCAGTTGCTGGGCGCATCGTACTGCTGGGGAACCCATCCCTTGGCCCCAGGCTCCTGCTCTCGGACGAGACATCCGGTCAGCGACGCTGTGGCACAGCCTCCCACCAAGGCCTTCAGCATATTGCGACGATCAATCGTCGTCTTTTCTTTGGCATCGAAGGATTTTGACATATAATTCCATTAAAATTGACACAATATTAAATTGTTAAAATTGCTTTACAAGGTTCACTACACCGACATTTGCTGCCTACTAGAAAAATGAACCTTATGGACATAGTTCATCAAGAGTCTGAATGGCCAGACTTGTGCCATTTCTAAATTCTATTATTGTACTACTTTAATTATTTATATTATTATATTTGCCGTATTCGGCATTTTGTATTGTCTTATTTGGCAATCGGGGCGCGATACATCATATTTGAGAATTACCATAAATAACGTTCTAAAAATCATTGATGCAATACCAACCAAAAGCATCTGAAATCAGGCAGCGGCCAATCATGCTTTTGCGATGGGTCTTGATCGCGAGGCCGCAGTGCAGGATGCCGGTCCGGCGGATGCCCTGGATCGTCAGGAAAAGTCAGGCGCTTGTGCACCCGTCCTGCCCTGGATGGGGAACGCCTCCACCCTCCCTTCGCGGTGAGGAGAGTCCGGAGTCGACCATGCATCTGGCCGAAAATGAAACAGGGCCACGGTCGTGGCCCTGTGCAAAGGTTTCGTAGGATCCGCCTATGAAACTCTCAGCGGAGGTATTTAACAAAGAATTCCGTCAGCTTGTCGAACGGGATCATATCGGCCCGGTCATACAGATCGATATGCCTGGCTCCGGGCACGACATAGAGTTCTTTGGGCTCTGCGGCCTTCTTGAAGGCATCTTCGCTGAAATACCGGGAATGGGCGTGCTCCCCGATGATGAAGAGGATGGGCCTCGGAGAGATCGTCTCCAGGTGGCTCATCATGGAGAAGTTCATGAACGACATGGCGCTCGTCAGCGTGAAGGCGCCGATGGATCTCGGGTGGTGCCCCCGGGGGGCCACGTAGTAATCGAAGAACTCCCGGGTGATGGGGTCTGGTCCCGATTCGGGTATTTCCTTGGGGAAGGTCGGATTCAGCTTCGGCGACCGGGCTTCAAAGTCGGCCCAGCGCTGCTCCCCCAGGGCATCCAGGGCCTGGCTGCGCTCCTTGTCACTCATGCTGTCCTTCCATCCGTTCCGGATGACCCGGCTCATGTCGTACATGCTGGCGGTGGCCACCGCCTTGATCCGGTGGTCCACCTGGGCGGCGGTCAGGGCGAACCCGCCGCTGCCGCAGATGCCGATGGCACCGATCCGCCCACGGTCGACGAATGGACGTGTGCCCAGGAAATCCACCCCGGCGCTGAAGTCCTCGACAAATATCTCCGGAGACGAGACATGCCGCGGCGTGCCGGTGCTCTCCCCGTTGAAGGACTCGTCGAACGCAATGGCTACGAATCCTCGCTCGGCCATGGTCTGGGCATAGATGCCGGCCCCCTGCTCCTTCACGCCTCCGTACGGAGTTCCCACAACGATCGCGGGAAGCTTTTTGGACGCATCCCGGTCCTTGGGGAGGTAGAGGTCTGCAGAGACCGTGATGCCGTACCGATTGGGATAGGACACCTTCTCGTGGATGACCTTGGGGCTGAGGGTGAAGGTCTTGTCCCAGGCCGCCGTGTCACCGGCTGAAAGCAGGCTGGCCGCGGAAATCGAGGCGCCCAGCGCCAGGGATGTGAGGGCTTTGTTCATGGGGAACCCCTTGAGTCGGAAAAGACAGGCCAGTGGTCGCACAACGGGCGGCCATGGGCACTGAGGAATGATTGGGGTGGCAGGACGTGCGCCGAGGCTTTTCCTCACCTTGGTTCCCGCTCCACCCGTGCGGAGCCAAGCTTGCAACTGTATTTTCAGGACAGGCACACAGGCAGCGGTAGAACGATCCTGCCGAATTCTTGCCTGATCCGACTTGCCTTCGTGCCATCGGGCGAACGAAGGGTCACCCATCCCTCACCAGACCCAGGGTCAGGGCCCCAGGCAAATGGAGTCAACCCGGGTCGGACAGAGCGGCCCACAAGCACATAAGACCTAATCTGCAACAACTTACACACATAATGCATCAAAGCCCAGGTATCAAACCACCAGGAGACGAGAGGATCAGGCAACAAATTCGCAGGATCGGGATACTGCTGGTTCGGATGGGGACGTAGCCTGGAAACGGAATCGATGACCATGTCCATACCAAGCGGAAACTCCAGAAAGCCGAAGGGCTGGGTGGCCGGCTGCGGCGTATGCTGGGGAACCAGCCCCTGGCTCCCCCGTTTGAGGCATCGCGGCCCCGGAGGTCACGTTGAATAGATTGGAAGCGTTAAGGTCCTGGCTTCAGCCCTTCAACCGGGTCGGCATTGCGTTCTCCGGCGGCGTGGACAGTGCATTCCTCCTAAGCTGCGCCAGCCGCACCCTGGGGCCGGACCGGGTCCGGGCCTTCATGGTGGTTTCGGCTGCCCTCCCGGGTCGGGAGAAGGCCGAGGGCCTGGCCACCCTGGCCCGGTGCGGGGTGCCGCACCGGATCCTGGAGGTGGACGCTTCGGTGATCCCCGGCTTCGACACCAACCCGCCGGACCGCTGCTACCATTGCAAGCGCTTCGTGTTCCAGAACATCCTGGCCGCCAGCCGGGAGGAGGGCTGCGATGTGCTGATGGATGGCACCAACGCCGATGATCTGGGCGACTACCGTCCCGGCCTCAAGGCCCTGGCGGAGCTGGGGGTCGAGAGCCCCCTGGCCCGTTTCGGACTCCGCAAGGCCGTCATCCGGGAACTGTCCCGGGAGATGGGCATCCCCGGTTGGGACCGTCCCTCCCTCGCCTGCCTGGCCACCCGCTTCCCCACGGGACAGCGACTGACGCCCGAGCTGCTGGCCCGGGTCGACGCCGCCGAAGAGTTGCTCCGCGCCGAAGGCTTCTCCCAGTGCCGGGTGCGCTGTCACGGGGACATGGCTCGGCTGGAGCTGCTGCCCGGAGAGATGGAACGGCTGATGGCCGATCGTCCCCACATGGATGAAGCCCTGAAGGCCCTGGGGTTCCGCCAGGTCGTCCTCGACCTGGCGGGCTACCGCATGGGCAGCATGAACGCCTGAGAGGTCCCGCATGGAAGAAGAGAAACTGCGCCAGCTGCTGCGAGAGGTCCGGGAGGGACGTCTGTCCGAGGAGGCGGCCCTGGAGGGGCTCCGGGAGCTGCCCTTCGCCGACCTGGGCTACGCCAAACTCGATATGCACCGCGGGCTCCGGCGGGGCCAGGCCGAGGTGATCTTCTGCCAGGGCAAGACTCCGGAGCAGACCCAGGGGATCTTCCAGAAAATGCTGGGGCACCTGGACAACGTGCTGGGCACCCGGGCCTCCCGGGAGGCCTATGAGGCCGTGGCCCAGGTGGCCCCCGACGCCACCTGGCACCCCGAGGCGAAGATCATCCAGGTGCGGCGATCCCCCCAGGAGCCCGCTCCCGGGGTGATCGCCGTGGTCACCGCCGGTACCTCGGACATTCCGGTGGCGGAGGAGGCCGCCCTCACCGCCGAGTTCCTCGGGAACCGCGTGGAGCGGCTTTTCGATGTAGGTGTGGCGGGCATCCATCGTCTCCTGGCCCACCGGGAGCAGCTGGAGCGGGCCAGCGTAATCATCGCGGTGGCGGGCATGGAGGGGGCCCTGCCCAGCGTGGTGGCGGGCCTGGTGCCCTGCCCGGTGGTCGCCGTACCCACCAGCGTCGGCTACGGCGCCAGCTTCGGCGGCGTGGCGGCCCTGCTGGCCATGCTCAATAGCTGCGCCTCGGGCGTGGGGGTTGTAAATATCGACAACGGCTACGGTGCCGCCGCCCTGGCCTCCCTCATCAACCGGAGGCCCGCATGAAACTGCTCTACCTGGATTGCGTCTCAGGCATCAGTGGGGACATGACGGTGGGGGCCCTCCTGGATCTGGGTCTGGACACCGAGGCCTTCCGGGCGGGCCTGGCTTCCCTGGGGCTGGATGGCTGGGACCCCGCATGGTCCAAGGCCCGGAAGGGGGTCCTGGCGGGCACGGCCTACCGCCCCACCCCCCGACCCGACCTCGTGGAGCCTGAGCGGCACCTGGCCGAGATCGAGGCCCTCATCCTGGCTGCCCGGCTGCCGGAACCGGTGGTTCAGAAGTCCCTGGCCGCCTTCCGGCTCCTGGCCGAGGCCGAGTCCCGGGTCCATGGGGTGCCGGTGGAGACCATCCACTTCCACGAGGTGGGGGCCGGGGACGCCATCCTGGATATCGTGGGGGCCGCCCTGGCCATCCACCTGCTCGCCCCGGACCGGGTGCTGGCCTCATCCATCCCCATGACCCGGGGCTGGGTGCGCTGCCGCCATGGCCGGATCCCTCTGCCCGCTCCGGCCACCCTGGCCCTGGCGGAGGGTGTGCCCATCACCCGGCCGCCCCAGCCCGTGATGCGGGAGCTGGCGACCCCCACGGGCCTGGCCATCGCCCGCACCATGACCGACGGCTTCGGCGAGCTTCCTGAGGCCACGCTGCTCCGCAGCGGTTATGGCCTTGGCAAGGCTGAACTGCCCTGGCCCAATGTGCTTCGGGCGATCCTGCTGGAGACCCCGGATGCCGGGAGCGACCAGGTGGCCCTCCTGGAGACCAACCTCGACGACATGACACCGGAGGCCCTGGCCTTCGCCACCGAGCGCCTCCTGGGCGAGGGGGCCCTGGATGTCTGGCTCACCCCTATTCTGATGAAGAAGGGGCGTCCGGGGCACACCCTGAGCCTTCTCTGTCCGTCCGAGGCCATGGAGCGCTTCGCCGGGTCCATCCTCCGGGAGACCAGCAGCCTGGGGGTGCGCCACCGGATTCTGGAGCGGACATTACTGCCTCGGGAGCAGATACCGGTGGAGACGCCCTACGGGACGGTCCGCTGCAAGGTTGCCCACTTGGAGGGCAAGCAGCGGGTCAAGCCGGAATACGAGGACTGCCGGGCGGCGGCCCTGGCCAGCGGCGCAAGCCTGGCCCACGTCCAGGAAGCGGCCTTGGCCGCCTTCCTGGACGCCAGGGGGTGATGTCGATGGTTGCCGAGGTGTGGAGCAGCGACTCCGGATCTGACGGCCAGAGCCCGTGTGGTGGCCATGAATCTGGGACCACCTCCTTGGGGGGAAACCACACTAGCCATCGCGTTTTCTACACGGTTGAGACTGATCGGCTGCCTTTGAAAACCATGGGCAGATCCACGTGAAGACAAGGGAGGTTTTTCATGAGCAGGCACATTTCCCGTCGCACTTTCCTGGAGGTTGGAGTGGCGACAGCCGGTGCAGTGGCCGCTGCTGAGCTGGGTGGATTCGGCCGGGCCGCCGCGGCGGAGCCCGTGAAAGCGAGGGTCTATTTCACCGAGGACATCAGTCCTGCGGGACTGCTGAAGGTCTATCAGAAGATCAGCGGGGAGATCGGCGGCAAGGTGGCCATCAAACTGCACACCGGCGAACCGAACGGCCCGAACATCCTGCCGCGCGACATGGTCAAGGCCCTTCAGCAGAGCATTCCCAACAGTGCCCTGGTCGAGACCAACACCCTGTACAAGGGAGCCCGCTACACCACCGAGGATCACCGGAAGACGCTCAAAACCAATGGCTGGGACTTCTGCCCCGTGGACATCATGGACGAGGACGGTGCCGTGATGATTCCGGTCAAGGGCGGCAGGCACTTCACGGAAATGTCCGTGGGTAAGCACATGCTCAACTACGACGCCATGGTGGTGCTCACCCACTTCAAGGGCCACGCCATGGGGGGCTTCGGCGGCTCCATGAAGAACATTGCCATCGGCTGCGCGGATGGCCCCATCGGCAAGAAGATGGTGCATGCGGCACCTGACCACGAGGATTATTCCAAGTGGCTCATGGGAGAACTGTTCATGGAGAACATGGTCGAGTCGGCCAAGGCCACGGTCGACCACTTCGGCAGGCGGATCGTTTTCATCAACGTGCTGCGCAACATGTCGGTCGATTGCGACTGCGCGGGCGTAGCCGCCGCTCCGGTCAAGGCACGCAATCTCGGCATCCTCGCCTCCACCGACCTTCTTGCTGTGGACCAAGCCTCCATCGATATGGTTTACAGGCTCCCGGAGGCTGAGCTGCACGACCTCAAGGAGCGCATCGAGTCGCGCAAGGGGCTGCGCCAGCTCAGCTACATGAAGGCGTTGCGCATGGGCAACGATCGCTACCGGATCGTCCAGGTCTGACCGCATTTTCCGAACCCGACGCGGAAGGTCTAGCCTGGGTGAGGAGGGAGCCCCTGCTTCGGTGCCCCCTCCTCACCGGGGACTTCAGAGTGCCTGGGCCAGCGCCCGGTGCGCCTCCTTCAGCTTTTCGATGATGGGGATCCCCTGGGGGCACTGGGGTTCGCAGGCCCCGCACTGGGTGCACTGGTCGGCGCCATGGCCCGCCTTCACCGTGAATGTGTCATAGCTCCAGGCCGCACTCTTCCAGGTGTCGAACATGCTCCCGGTGTTGTAGGCGCTGAAGGTGATGGGAATGGCGACGCCCTTGGGGCAGGGGGAGCAGTAACCGCAGGTGGTGCAGGGAACCACCATACGGGAGGCATAGTAATTCCGCACCTCCTGGAAGAGGTCCAGCTCTTCGGCTGAGAATCCGTCGGTCTCGGCCAGGTCTGCGGCCGCCAGGTTCTCGGCCAGCTGGCTCTCGGCATTCATGCCGGAGAGGGCGGTGATCATCGCGGGGTGGTTCCAGACCCACCGCAGGGCCCAGTCCGCCGGGGGCCGCTGCCGGGCGGCCCTGGCCCAGATCTGCTGGATCTTCGCGGGCTGGGGCACCGCCAGGGTCCCGCCCCGCAGGGGCTCCATGGCGATGACGCCGACCTGCCGCGTGGCCGCGTATTCCAGACCCTCGGCCCCGGCCTGGAAGCCCTCATCCAGGAAGTTGTACTGGATCTGGCAGAACTCCCAGTCGTAGCTGTCGATGATCTCCTTGAAGACCCTCAGGGAGTCGTGGAAGGAGAAGCCGAAGTGCCGGATGCGCCCGTCTGCCTGGGCCCGCTCAAGGATCTTCAAGGCACCCGCACGCTTGAGGTTCGACCACCACTCCTCGTTCAGGGCATGTAACAGGTAGAAGTCGATGTGGTCGGTGTCCAGTTTCTTCAACTGCTCGTCCAGCAGGCGTTCCACATCGGCTTCGGCCTGGACCATCCAGGAAGGCAGCTTGGTGGCAATCTTGACCCTATCCCGGCGATGAATTTCCCGTGGCCCCATGTCGGCTCATTCCGTGTGCCGGGGGGCCTTCACAAGCTGGATGGTGACGGCGAAGCCGTGGGGCTGCAGGTTGCGGACTGACACGCTTCCCCGACAGCTCTCCACGCAGGTCTTGACGATGGCAAGCCCCAGCCCGACGCCTCCGGAGTCCCGATCCCGCGACGGCTCCGGCCGGAAGAAGGGCTCGAAGAGCTGGCTTAAGTATTCCTCGGGAATCCCTGGTCCGCAGTCACACACCTCGAGGCCGATGCTATCCCCCTGGAGGCTTGCGGAAATCGAAATGGGGCCGTCCTTGCCGGCGTACTTGACGCTGTTGCGGATCAGGTTCGACACCGCGCGGATCAGCAGGTTGGGACAGGCAACCACCCAAAGATCGCGCTCCACCGCAAGCCGGATCTGGACAGAGGAGGTGAACTCGCGTTTGACCGCTGCCTCCACCATGGGAAGGAGCTCTGCTGCGACCAGCACCACGGACCGCTTGTCGATCTCCACCCGCGAAAGGGACAGGAGCTCCTGGACCAGTGCGGACATGTGATCAACCTCTTCCATGATCTCCTGGACCCGCTGCCGATTCCCCTCATCCACACGCTGTTCGAGAGCCCCCAGGCCATACTGGATCCGCCCGATGGGAGAACCCAACTCGTGGGCTACGTCGCCCATGAAGCGCTTGTGGCCCTTGAGGAGATGGGCCAGCTGTTCACTCATGCGATTGATCGCCCTGGCCAGACGGCCGATCTCGTCTCCGCGGTTCTCCTCCAGGGAGACCCGGAAGTCCCCCCGGGCGATCCGCTCGGTCGCCAGGGTCATCCGTCCCAGGGGCCGCGTGATGCGATGGATGAGCGGCAGCCATAGGACAACTGAGATGAGGGCTACGGCCACGAGGATCAGCACCCAGGGCAGGGGCTCCAGCAGGAAGCCGTTCCCGGTGACCGAATCGGATACGGTCGAAATCATGGCCGTGCTCATCTTGCTCTTGGGGCCATGGGGCATCTCGATGACCACCCCTGTCCAGAAGAGGGGGGGATTGCCGGTCTGCATCAGCAGGTGGGGATGGAGCGGATTGTTCTCCGGCAGGAGCGGGACCGGCTGGCCCAGGTATTCTCTGTGCTGGAGGGTGTGGTACTGATCGATGGAGTAGCGCACCTTGTTCAGGATCGACTCGTCAAGCCTGAAGGGCATGGACGCGTAGCATGTGCCATCGCCGAAGATGATCACCAGGTCGACCTTGTATTTATTCGAGTACCGGATCAGGGTGTCACTCCACTGGTCCTCCGGCCTTCCGGCCAGATCGTCGCAGACGAGTCTGAACGCTTTGCGCATCCGGGCATGGCCCTGGATGGCCAGGATGTCATGGAGGATGATCTGGTGGTTGAAGAGGATCGAAGTCACCAGCAGGATCACTGGCAGCACGGTCAGGTTGAGGAAAAGCCAGAAGAGTGTCTTGGTGAACAGGGAAAATCCACGCTTCTTCATGACCAGTCGCCACCCTTCTTCAGCATGTAGCCCGCGGATCGGATGGTCTGGATGAGGCGGGGGTTCCGGGGGGTGTCGCCGAGCTTCCGGCGCAGCGAGGAAATGTGGACGTCAATGGACCGATCGAGGGCGTCGTAATCCCGTCCGGTCACCAGATCCAGAAGGCGGTCCCGGGTGAGCACCCGCCCAGCGGACTGGGCCAGGCAGACCAGGATTTCGTACTCGACTGCGGTGAGCTTGATCGCCTGTCCCCCAAGCGTCACCTCCCGCGCTTCCAGGGCTATGGCCAATGGGCCGACCACCAGGGATTTCGGGGCCTCCGGCTCTTCGTCCTTCCTGGGCGTCATCCTGGCTCTGCGGGTCACCGCCCGGAGCCTCGCCAGCAGTTCGCGGGAAGAGAAGGTCTTCGGAAGGTAGTCATCGGCCCCCAACTCCAGACCCACGATCCGATCCGCCTCCTCATTGCGGGCTGAAAACATCAGGACCGGCACATCCGAGATGCGGCGCAGGCTTTGCAGCACTGAAAATCCATCCCTGCCGGGCATCATGACATCAAGTATCACCGCCTGATACTCATTGGCGGTGAGCATGGAGAGCCCTTCCTCACCGCTGTAGGCGGCATCCACATGGTAGTTCATGGGTTCCAGGTAGTCCCCGATCAGTCGGCAGAGCTTCCTGTCGTCATCGACAATGAGGATCTTCATCGGACTTTCCACTGTTGCATCCCCGGCATCTCACCGCATTCGCACGCAATTGCGTGCATATTCGGCTTCCCGATTATCGGCTTTTGTCAATTCTGCTGGCCTGGCTAGAGGATAGCTGGGGATCGCTTCGATGAACATGCCCCGGTGCGGATTATGGGATGGCGCTATAAACGTTTATTCGAATAATCGCGTGTCGGCAAATGCTGAATGGCCTGAATGGCGCTATGGCCCTTTACATTTCTTTGCAAATCTTCGGAATTTTCACAAAAAGGCTTAACTCCATCTCTGTAAAAAAGATCAAGTAAACCATCCACACCACGAATGAGGCTGCTTGAGTGCAGCCAATGACACGGCCATTTCGTCTGCGCGAGAAGGTCAAAGCCTATAACTACCAGGGAGGAAACCCGTGAAGAAACTCGCATCAGTCGCAGCAGGCCTAGCCGCTGTCACCGCACTCCTCGTGACAGGGTGCGACAAGAAGGGCGGGAAAGAGATCCGCGTGGGTGTGGTTCATGCCCAGTCCGGCATGTTCGCGTCCTTCGGTCAGGGTGGCGTGTACGGCATCCAGGCTGCCGTGGAGGACATCAACAAGCAGGGCGGTGTCCAGGTCGGCGACCAGAAGATGCCCATCAAGCTCGTGGTCGTCGACAACGAGAGCGATCCCAACAAGGCCGGTTCCCTGGCCGAGAGCCTCATCAACCAGGACAACGTCAGCTTCATCGTGAGCGGTGATGAGCCCCCCCCGATGCACGCCGGTGTCTCCCAGGCCTGCGACCGCTACAAGGTGCCCTACATCACCGCCGTGGGTCCCCTGGAGCCCTGGATGGGCATGAGGAACGAGACCCCCACCAAGTGGCAGTACACCTGGGCCACTGGCCTGATGGCCATTGCCACCCCGGCCACGGGTGACGATTTCCGCGCGGGCAAGCCCGGATACACCGTGCTCGACACCTGGACCGACATGCTGACCCAGTTCGGTGGCCAGACCAACAAGAAGGTGGGCGTGCTGGCTTCCGACGACCCCGATGGTCGCGGCTGGTACACCGTCTTCGGCCCCTCCCTCGCGAAGCTGGGCTACACCGCCGTCGGCGTCGACAAGAACCTGGGCCTGATGCCCATGGAAACCACCGACTTCTCCTCCGTCATCAAGGCGTGGAAGGATGCGGATGTCCAGATCCTCTGGGGCAACTCCCCCGGCCCCTTCTTCGGTGCCGTCTGGAAGCAGTGCAAGTCCCTGGGCTTCAACCCCAAGCTGGTCATGATCAGCCGTGGTGCCCTCTACTATAATGACGCCAATTCCTGGGGCGGCGATCTTGCCAATGGCATCGGCTCTGAGATCTGGTGGGATCCCTCCTTCAAGAACTGCCCGGGCATCGGTGACACCACCCCCGCGTCCCTGGCCAGCCGCTGGAAGGCCGCCAAGAACCAGCCCATCAACCCCGCCATCGGCCCCGGCTACCGCGCCGTGCAGGTGCTGGTCGACGCCATCCAGCGCGCCAAGTCCATCGAAGCCGACAAGGTGCAGGCTGCCCTCAAGGACACGGATCTCCTGACCATCGGCCACCGTGTGAAGTTCGACGAGAATCACTTCAGCCGCGGCCCCGTGCTCTTCGGGCAGTGGTTCAAGAAGGACGGTCCCGAGAAGTGGGAACTCAAGGTGGTGCTTTCCAAGCATGATTTCGCCACCAAGACGGGCGATCCGGTCTTCCCCCTGCCGACCAAGTAGGCCTGACCTGGGGAGCGGGTTGGCAGGCCAGCCCGCTCTCCGGTGAGGATTTCAACAGCCCTGTTCAAGGTGTGTGACAACTGATATGAGTGAACCCATTCTTTCCATCAAGGGAGTCACCAAGCGCTTCGGCGGTCTGGTGGCCAACAACAACGTGAGCTTTGACGTCTACGAGGGAGAGGTGCTCGGCCTCATGGGCCCCAACGGCGCGGGCAAGACCACCCTCCTTAGCCTCATCGCTGGCGCCCAGGCCCCTACCTCGGGCCAGATTTTCTTCGAGGGCAAGGACATCACCGGCATGCCCGCCCACAAGATCTGCCACCTCGGCATCGCCCGGACCTTCCAGATCCCCCACCCCTTCTCCCATCTGACCGTCCGGGAGAATGCCGCTGTCTCCAGCGTCTTTGGTCGGGGCATCAGCCGTGAGCAGGGCCTGGCCGAAAACGACGAGATCCTCGACATGGTGGGCCTGGGCGACAAGAAGGACACCCGCGCAGGCAAGCTGCCGACCCTGACCCTCAAGAAGCTGGAGATCGCCCGCGCCTTGGCCCGCAAGCCCAAGGTGATCCTGCTGGACGAGGTCTTCGCTGGCACCACCGAGGCCGAGGTTCCCCAGATCCTGGAGACCGTCGCCCTCTTCCGCAAGATGGGCATCACCATCGTCATCATTGAGCACGTCCTGAAGATCCTGTGCAACGTGGTGGACCGGATCGTGGTGATCGACAAGGGCACCTGGATCGCCGAGGGCAAGCCCGACGAGATCATGTGCCACCCCGAAGTGGTCAAGGCCTACTTCGGGGCCTAGCCGCGCTGATCACCCTCAAAAACCGTACATCGTGAGGCCCCAAGCGATATGCAATCCGAACCGATTCTCAAGATCCAGAACATAGACGTGTTCCATGGCGGATTCCAGGCCATCTGGAACCTCTCCATGGAAGTCCGGGAGGGCGAGGCCTGCGCCCTCATCGGCGCCAACACCGCCGGTAAATCCACCCTCCTGGACACCATCAACGGCGTGAACCACCCCAAGAGCGGCAGCATTACCTTCATGGGGCAGGACATCAGCAAGCTCGAGCCTTTCGAGATTGTGGATCTGGGCATTACCCAGGTGCCCGAAGGCCGTCGCCTCTTCCCTGAGATGACGGTGATGGACAACCTCATCATGGGCTCCTACACCCCCAACGCGCGCAAGCACAAGGACAAGAACCTCCAGCGCGTCTTCGATCTCTTCCCCAAGCTCAAGGACCGCCAGAAGCAGCTCGCCAAGACCATGAGCGGCGGTGAGCAGCAGATGGTGGCCATCGGGCGCGGCCTCATGGCCAACCCCAAGCTCATCATGATTGACGAGATGTCGCTGGGTCTGGCCCCCATCATCGTTGACGAGATCTTCAAGACCCTGCACAAGATCAAGGCCCAGGGGGTCACTGTTCTCTTCGTGGAGCAGAACGTCGTCAAGACCCTCAAGGAAGCCGACCGGGCCTACATCATCGAGACCGGCAAGATCACCTTGAGCGGAACGGCCTTGGAACTTAGGGATAACGAAGATGTCCGCAAAGCCTATTTCGGCGTCTAGCTCCGCGAGGAAATAAACATGTCTGGCGATATTCTCACACCAATTCTCATGGGGGTCATGCTGGGCGGTCTTTACGCCCTGACGGCCCTCGGTCTGTCCATGGTCTTCGGGGTCATGCGACTCATCAACCTCGCCCACGGCGATCTCGTCGTGCTGGGCGCTTACGGATCCTACGCGGTCCTCACCATGCTGGGCATCGATCCCATCCTGGGCCTCGTCATCACCGTCCCCCTCATGTTCTGCATCGGCATCCTGATCCAGAAGTACCTGATGAGCAAGGCCGTCACCATCGGCGCCGAGGCGCCCCTGATCATCGCCTTCGGCCTCTCCCTCATCATCCAGAACGCCAATCAGATCATGTTCTCCCCCCAGTCCCGGGGCATCAACACCGCCTACTCCCAGGCGAGCTTCCACATCTTCGGTCGGCAGCTCCCCATGATCTACCTCCTCGACTTCATCGTGGGCGTGGTGGTCATGCTGGTCATGCAGGAGTTCCTCAAGCGGACCTACATGGGACGGGCTATCTCCGCCGCCGCGCAGGATACCCGGGCCTCCAAGCTCATGGGCATCAACACCAAGCGGATCTACTACTACGCCTTCGGCATTGCCATGGTCTCCGCGGCCATCGCCGGAACCTTCCTGGGCATGACCTTCCCCTTCACGCCGACCTCGGGCACGACCTTCCTCACCATCGCCTTCGGCGCGGTGATCATCGGCGGCTTGGGCAGCATGATGGGCACCTTCCTGGGCGGCATCATCCTGGGGGTGGTCCAGACCCTGAGCGCGCACTTCCTGGGCGCCAACGCCCAGATGCTGGTGCTTTACGTGATCATTCTGATCCTCCTGGCCTTCCGGCCCCAGGGACTCTTTGGACGCTAGGTGCATGATGGGAACCAAGATGCATACCAAACCAACTGTTCTGCTCGGCTACCTCGTGCCGGCCCTGGTGCTGGCGCTCCTGCCGGTGTTTGGGGCCCCCCGAAGCTGGCTGCTCTATATCTTCCTCTTCGCCATCTACCTGACCATGGCCAACATGTGGAACCTGCTGGCGGGCTACTCCGGTCTGGTGTCCCTCTGCCAGCCCGCCTTCCTGGGCCTGGCCGGGTACACCATGGTCATCGGCACCTGGATCGGGATCCCCTGGTACTGCGGGATCTTCCTCGGGGCCATCGTGGCGGCGCTCTTCTCCCTGCTCCTCTCCAACGCAGTGTTCCGACTGACGGGGGTCTACTTCTCCATCGGCACCATGGTGGTGCCTGAGGCCCTCCGCATGGTCTTCTACCTCTGGCGCCCCGTCGGTGGCTCCATGGTGGGTGCCGGCGCCGGATACATGGTCAAGGGCATCGAATCCCTGCGGCCTGACCACTTCTACTGGCTGGCACTGGCGCTGGCCGTGGTTTCCATGGTCATCATGCGCGTCGTGCTCCGCTCCGATCTGGGCCTGGGCCTGGCCGCGGTCCGGGACAATGAGAAGTCCGCCGCCACCGCGGGTGTCAACGTCTTCAAGCTGAAGGTCTACACCTTCATGATCGCCGGTGCCGTCACGGGCCTGGCGGGCGCCATCTACTACCTCAACAACGGCTACATCGAACCCTCCAACACCTTCAATGTGAAGTGGACCATGACGCTGATCCTGGCCACGGTCATCGGCGGCGTGCGCACGGAGGAGGGCCCCTTCCTCGGCTCCATCGTGGCGGTGTTCCTCTACTTCATGCTGGCCCGCTACAGCGGCTACAGCCTCCTGATCCAGGGCATCATCCTGGTGGTCATCATGCTGGCCTCCCCCCAGGGCATCGTGGGCCTGCTTCGCAAGCTGAAGTGGTACCGGAACTTCACGGGATACGTTGCCGATTAAGCAAGGCTTGACCTGAACCAAAGCACGGGGCGAATGGACTGGAGAATATCCAACCATTCGCCCCGTTTGCAGTCTGCTGTGGGGATTGGGACTGTATGCGAGACGCAGGCCTCGCTACTGATTTAGACGAAGGCCGGAGGTGCCCTGTGAAAGGCAAGCGAAAAGCCGTGCGAGGCCCGTCTTCTCCGTTCACACTCCCCCCCCGCACATCGTCCAAGGGGTGTTGAGGCGAACCGTCTTTCCTCAATTCTTTAATCGCCATCACCCCGACCGAGTGGCCCGCCGATGAGTCAGGGGCGAACCCGGAGCCTGATCATGCAAAGCCCTGAAGCCGATCCCAAGGACCCCCACCTGGAGGAGGTGGTCAAACGTGCCACGGACGGCCATCCCGAGGCCCTGGACCAACTGGTGCGGGCGCTCCAGGGCGGGATCTACGGGCTCGCCCTGCGGATGCTGGGAAACCGGCATGAGGCGGAGGACGCCACCCAGGAGATCCTGGTGCGGGTGGTCACCCGTCTGGCGCAGTTCGATGGGCGCAGTCGGGTGCGGACCTGGGCCTACCGGGTGGCCGTGAACTACATCCTGGACGTAAAGAAGAGCGCGGTGGAGCGGCTGCACCTCAGTTTCGAGCGCATGGCCGAGGATCTGGGGCTGGACCCCGGACCTGGCGGACTCCTGGAATCCGAGGAATCCATCCTCATCGATGAGGTGAAGGTGGGCTGCACCCTGGGGATGCTCCAGTGCCTGGACCGTCCCCACCGTCTCGCCTTCGTGCTGGGGGAGATCCTGGAGATGCCGGGCCCGGAGGCCGCCGAGGTGCTGGAGGTCGAGCCCGCGCTCTTCCGCAAGCGTCTCCAGAAGGCCCGGGAGTCCATGGTGGCCTTCCTGCGGGCCCACTGCGGGCTGGTCTCGGATGCGGCCCCCTGCCGATGCAACCGCCAGGCCGGGCGCCTCCGGGCGGCGGGCAAGGTGGATGCTGCTTCCTGTGACTATGCGGAGCGTCCCTCCTCCTTCCGGGAGACCCGGCAGGTGATCCGGCAGGTGGAAGAGGCCCGCCAGGCTCTCCACGTGCACCGAAGCACTCAGCCGAAGCAGTCCTCCATCGATTTTGCCCGCAGGCTGGTGGATACCCTGGGGGGCAGGCTTGAGGCAAACTGAACAGATGGAAGACTTCGAGACCCGCATCCTCCAGGCCCGCCAGGCACTCCGGGCCGCCGACGCCCTCGTGGTGGGCGGGGGGGCCGGACTCTCCGCCGCCGCCGGACTCACTTATGGGGGGCCACGCTTCCAGGAACACTTCGGCCCCTTCATCCGGCGCTATGGGATGACCGACATGTACAGCGCCGGGTTCCACCCCTTCGCCAGCGATGAGGAGCGTTGGGGCTACTGGGCTCTCCAAATCGGGCTCAACCGCTACGATCCTCCGGGGATGCCCCTCTATCGGGACCTGCTGGCCCTGGTGCAGTCGAAGCCCTATTTCGTGATCACCACCAACGTTGACCACCAGTTCCAGAAGGCCGGGTTCCCGGAGGACCGGGTCTGGGCGGTGCAGGGGGATTACGGCCTCTCCCAGTGCGCCCAGGGCTGCCATCGCCGGGTCTACGACAACGAGGAGGAGATCCGGGCCATGCGGGCGGCCACGGTGGACTGCCGGATTCCCTCTGACCTGGTGCCCCATTGCCCGGTCTGTGGCGGACCCATGGACCCCAACCTCCGCAAGGACGACCACTTTGTAGAGGATGAGGCCTGGGAGGCCGCCCGGGACCGCTACTCCGCCTTCCTCCAGGGGGCCCAAGGGGTCCGGGTTGCCTTCCTTGAGCTGGGTGTGGGCTTCAACACCCCCGCCATCATCCGCTTCCCCTTCGAACGGATGGTCCATCGCCTGAAGGGGGCCACCCTGATCCGCTTCAATGCGCTGGATATCGAGGGTCCCAGGGAGAACGCGACGCGAACCCTGGCCTTTACGGAGGAGATGGGCCTTACCCTGGGTCGCCTGCTCGGCAGCCCGGATGCATGATATCTGGAACCCCTGGCACGGCTGCCATCGGGTGAGCGAAGGGTGCGCGCACTGCTACATGTATTTTCTGGACGAGCGGCGGGGGCGGGACTGTTCCCAGATCCACCGGAACCGCTCCGGCTTCCGCTACCCGCTCCAGCGGGACCGGGAGGGGCGCTACAAGATCCGCAGCGGCGAGCAGATCCGGGTCTGCATGTCCTCCGATTTCTTCCTGGAGGAAGCGGACCCCTGGCGGGAGGAGGCCTGGGACATCATGCGGGTCCGGCGCGATGTGAAGTTCTTCCTCCTGACCAAGCGCCCCGAAAGGATCCTGGCAGTGCTCCCGGCGGACTGGGGTGAAGGCTGGGATCACGTCGCCCTGAACGTGAGCTGCGAGAACCAGACTCGGGCTGAGGAGAGGATTCCGGTCCTGCTGGACCTGCCCGCGCGGCACAAGGGGGTGATGGCGGCACCCCTCCTGGGCGAAGTCCGCTTGGCCCCCTTTCTGGCTTCTGGGCAGATCGGGCAGGTCATCGCCGGGGGCGAGAACTACGGGGGTGCCAGGCCCTGCGACTTCGACTGGATTCTTCGCATGCGGGTCGATTGTGAGCGCTTCCAGGTGAGCTTCTGCTTCATCGAGACGGGCTCATACTTCCTCAAGGATGGACGGGCCTATCGCATGCCCCGTCGACTTCAGAGCGAGATGGCCTGGAAGTCAGGCATGAGCTTCGCGGGGCGACCCCGGGGCTTCCGCCTGGTCGACTCCTGGGGCGGGGAGTTGGCCGAGAGCGATCTGCACATCCCGGCCTTCAAGACCCGCTGCGACCGCTGTGGTAGCAAGCCTATCTGTAACGGCTGCAGTAACTGTGGAAAGTGTTGAAGACTGTTCTTCACACACCCGGGCCCTGTTTCGTCCAACCGATAAGCGCATTGTCTTTTTCAATGCCCTTTCGTCCCATGGGGACAGGACCAGGAGCCATCATGATCGTCATCGTCGCCACCCTGCAGGCCCGCCCGGAAGCTGCTTCCGCCCTGGAGGCCGCCCTCCGCATCATGGTCCGCGAGAGCCGACTGGAACCCGGGACCCTCGCCTACGGATTCTGCAGGGAAGGCGAGACCTTTGCCCTTACGGAATGCTATGTCGACGAAGCCGCCTGCAAGTCCCATTCGGAGGGGGCAGCCCTGAAGGCCTTCTTTGAGACTGCGGGCCCTCTTTTGGCGGGCGCACCCACGATCATCCAGGCTCCACTGGTGGATGGCTTCGGTTTCGGTGCCTCAAAGGCTGGCGCGTAGAGCCTCTGTCTTCCTTTCTTTGGAGCAAAACATGAATCAGATTCGAAGCGCGCTGTTCGGCGCGGGCCAAAGCTGTCGGCCCAGTGGCTGATGTACCCCACGGTGAGCAACAGGATGGATACCGAGTCCTGGAAGGAGCTGGGCGAGCGGGAATTTCCGAGCCGGGCCGTGAACCTCGGGGTGATCCAGGCCTACGTTCCCCAGGGAACCAGTCCCTACGCGCCGCTGGTGGCTCCGCTTTGGGCGACCCACCAGGGGCTGCCATCGGCCCTGATCCAGGTGGGCGACAGCGACCCCCTGCGGGACGAGGATCTCGCCTACGGGAAGGCCCTCGCGGCAGCCGGTGTGAAGGCTGAGACCCGGGTCTATCCGGGGCAGCACCATGGCTTCATCCAGTTCTTCAAGGACAGGAAGCGCAACTCCGGGGGTGAGAGGGCCCTCGACGAGGGTGTTCGCTTCCTTCGGGGAGCCTTCGGGCCTCCCTGACCGGGAGTTGATGTTCACAGTCCCTCCCAGGTCCTCGTCCAAGTTAGCAGCGGGACAAGGGTCCCGGACGAGGCCCCGGGACGGGGCAGGAGGAATCATGACTGCGAACAAGAACTACCAGGCCACCCTCGTGGCGGAGATGTACAAGCCCGGTCGGACGGTGCTCCACGATGACCTAGCACTGACGAGCGCCGAGGTCTCCATCAACACCCTGCCAGCCGGGGTCAGCCTGCCCTTCATCCATGCCCACAAGCAGAATGAGGAGATCTATGTGGTGCTGAAGGGGAAGGGGCTTTTCTACATCGACGGCGAGGAGTTCGGGGTGCAGGAGGGCTGCGTGGTGCGCATCGATCCCGCCGCGGCCCGCAGCATCAAGGCCGATGAGGCCAGCGAGCTGACCTATGTCTGCGTCCAGGCCAAGGCCGGGAGCCTGGAGCAGCACACCCAGGGGGATGGTCTGCCTGCGGAAGGCCAGCCCAGCTGGCAGAAGTAGGCTGAGTTGTTAAAAAGGAGGTTATGAAATGAGACGTTTTCTTCATGCCCTGCTGGGCGCAGCGGTCCTCCTGGCAGCCACGCTGTCTGTGCAGGCCCGGCCCGCCCTGGAGGTCCTGGGGCGCGACTTCAGCTTCCCGAACCGGATCGAGGGCCTGCCCGCTAAGCTCTCGGACTTCAAGGGCCTGCAGATCAATGACTTCGTAACCTCGGATGGGGTCCGCCTGGCATACTGGGAGGCCGGGCAGGGCCGACCCCTGGTCTTCATTCCTGGCTGGTCAGCCAACGGGGCGGAATACCTCAACGTGATGTATCTGCTGAGTCGCCACTACCGGGTCATCGTCCTGGATCCCCGGAACCAGGGGCTCTCCCAGCAGGTGGCCTATGGCAACCGGATTGCGCGCTACGCAGTGGATCTCAGGGAGCTCGGAGAGCACCTGGGGCTGGCCTCCGCCGACTACTGCGGGTGGTCCATGGGGGCCTCGGTGCTCTGGAGCTACATCGACCTCTTCGGCACCCGGGGGATTCGCAAAGTAGCCTTTGTGGACGAACCTGCCTCCATCTACAGCCATGCGGACTGGTCCGAGCAGGAAAGGCTGGAGGCCGGAGGCATGACTTCCTCACCAGAGCGGATGATCGAATCCTTCACCACGGGCAAGCCGGTCACCAGCCTCATCTGCCAGTCCCGGGCCCTGGAGCGCTACCTTGCCATGGACTCGCCCAGCTTCCAGAATTCCGAGGCCTTCGCCCGGGAGTTCATCAAAAGTGACCCTGGGTATATGAAGCTGGTGCTCTTCGACCACATTTCGAACGATTGGCGGGATGTCCTCCGGAGCAAGATCAAGGTGCCAACGGCCATCTTCACCGGAGAGAACAGCGATGTGGTGGCCTGCCAGAAATGGATGAAGTCGGTGATCCCGGATTCGCGACTCTACCTCTACTCCAAGGCCGAACACGGCGACCACTTCCTGATGTTCAAGAACCCTCTGAAATTCACGGAAGATCTTCGGGGCTTCCTGGAGCAATGACCCGGATCCCCTGCTCGCTGCGCTCGCGATGTCCCCCCTTTGACCTCCACGTGATGACCGGGCAAAGCCCGACCATCACGTCTGTGTGGAGAAGGGTGGCTGAGCGACTGGTGCGTCCTCGCAGAATTGGGCAAAAAGTCTGGAGCATCAGGCAAGCCGGGGTGGGGCCATCGGCCTACACTTTGTCTTGTCGCTGAGGCGATGCGGTGCCGGTGGGAAGGCGGAATAGGCGTGAGGCCTTCCCGCTCCAGGAAGCGCCGAAGGCCTTGCGGATGCCGCAGGCCATCCCAACCACGACGAGAAATGCACATCGGAACGTCTTTGGGCGAACGCTGAGCCGTCCGTCCAGACCCGTGCCATCCCTGATCCGGAGGACTTCATGACCACGAACGTGCTCGGCTACGCCGCCCACTCCCCGAAGGACGCCCTGGTGCCCTTCCGCTTCGACCGCCGTGCTCCCCGCCCCGACGATGTGGTGATCGAGATCCTCTTCTGCGGGGTCTGCCACTCCGATCTGCACACCGCCCGCAACGACTGGGGATGGACCACCTACCCCATCGTGCCGGGCCACGAAGTCATCGGCCGGGTGATCGAGGTAGGCCCGGGGGTGACCCGCTTCAAGGTGGGCGATCATGTTGGCGTAGGCTGCATGGTGGACTCCTGCCAGCATTGCCAGCCCTGCGAGCAGGGCCTGGAGCAGTACTGCGAGGAGGGCTCCACGTATACCTACGGGGGCGTGGACCGCCATGACCACACCCTGACCCAGGGCGGCTATTCCGAGAAGATCGTCGTGGCTGAGAACTTCGTGCTCCGCATTCCTGAGGGCCTGGATCTGAAGGGCGCCGCGCCGCTCCTCTGCGCGGGCATCACCACCTGGTCCCCGCTTCGCCACTGGAAGGTCACCCAGGGAAGCCGCGTGGCGGTGGTGGGCCTCGGAGGCCTGGGGCACATGGCCCTCAAGCTGGCCAAGGCCCTGGGGGCCGAGGTGACCCTCTTCACCCGCTCCGCCGGGAAGGAGGCGGATGCCCGCCGCCTGGGGGCCGATCACATCGTCCTCTCCACGGACTGGCAGCAGATGGCTTCGGTCAAAGGGAAATTCGATCTGATCATCGACACGGTACCCTACCTCCACGATATCAACCCCTACATTCCGACCCTTGGCATCTCCGGTACCCTCGTGCTGGTGGGCTACCTGGGGCCCCTGGACCCCTTCCTCAACACCGTCCCCATGATCATGGGCCGGAAGTCCGTGGCGGGTTCCCTTATCGGGGGCATCGCCGAGACCCAGGAGATGCTGGACTTCTGCGGCCAGCACGGCATCACCTCCGATGTCGAGGTGATCAACATGCAGGCCATCAATGAGGCCTACGAACGGATGCTGAAGAGCGACGTGAAGTATCGCTTCGTGATCGACATGGCCTCCCTCAAGGCCTGATACCGATTCGCAATCAATAAACTAAAATGCAAAAACGACTTCCACCACCAAGGCGCGAAGACACCAAGGAATCACCAAAGGTTTACTGGCGATCAATGTCTTCGCCCCGGGTCAATGTGAAAGCCAACTCCCACCTCTGCGCGCCAGTGGCTGGACACTCTGGCCGCCCCGCGATGCGGGGGTGTGCGGCGGCGCCGCACACGTTCCGGGAGGGACAGGTGGCCGTGGCACGCTTGCGTGCCTCTGCCGCCTGCCCCCCCCGGAACCAGGCCCGAGTGTCCTGGTCGACGCATCAGGCTTTTCTTGGTGAAACTTGGTGCCCTTGGAGCCTTGGTGGTGGAATTTATGCTTTTGTCTGCGAAGGCGTATGAGGCGCCTTCAAGCCGCAACCCAGCAGGGCCCCTCCCTCGGGCCTTGCCCAGCCTCTGGAAAACCATGCCCAAGCAGATCCTGATTCTCTCCTCCAGTCCCCGGAAGGGTGGGAATTCCGACACCCTCTGCGACCAGTTCGCCCTCGGCGCCCGGGAGGCCGGGCACCACGTCGAGAAGGTCCGCATCCCCGAACACCGCATCAACTACTGCACCGGTTGTGGCGTTTGCGTCGGTGGGAAGTCCGCCTGTCCCCAGCGGGACGATATGGCCGGACTCCTGGACCGCGTGATCGCCGCAGATGTCCTGGTCCTGGCCACGCCGGTCTACTTCTACACCATGGCCGCCCAGATGAAGACCTTCATCGACCGCTGCTGCGCCCGGTACACCGAGATCACCGGCAAGGAATTCTACTTCATCGCCACGGCGGCGGATGGCAGCGAGCCAGCCCTGGAGCGGACCATCGAAGGCTTCCGGGGCTTTCTGTCCTGCCTGACCGGCGGCCGGGAGAAGGGAATCGTCTACGGGGCCGGGGCCTGGGGCAGGGGCGAGATCGATGGTTCCCCGGCCATGCAGGTGGCCCGTCAGTTCGGCCGCCAGGCCTGAGTAACACCCAATCCCCAACACAGGAGCATTCCATGCAGAAACGCAAACTTGGCAACAGTGATCTTGAGGTATCGGCCCTCGGGCTGGGCTGCATGGGGATGAGCTTCTCCTACGGACCCGCCGGGGACCGCCAGGAGATGATCGCCCTTCTGCGGGCCGCGGTGGAGCGGGGGGTCACCTTCTTCGATACGGCGGAGGTTTACGGTCCGTACACCAACGAGGACCTCCTGGGCGAGGCCCTGGAACCCTTCCGGGGGCAGGTGGTGATCGCCACCAAGTTCGGCTTCAACCTGGACCCGAACTACGATCCCCGGGGCGTGGCGGGACAGCCGGGCCTGGACAGCCGCCCGGAGAACATCCGCCGGGTGGCCGAGGCCTCCCTCAAGCGTCTCCGGGTGGAGGCCATTGACCTCTTCTATCAGCACCGGGTGGACCCGAATGTGCCCATCGAAGAGGTCGCCGGGGCGGTCCGGGACCTGATCCAGGCGGGCAAGGTGAAGCACTTCGGGCTTTCCGAGGCCAGCCCCCAGACCATCCGCAGGGCCCACGCGGTCCAACCCCTGGCGGCCCTCCAGAGCGAGTACTCCCTGTGGACCCGCAGCGTAGAAACGGAGATCCTGCCGGTTCTGGAGGATCTGGGCATCGGCCTGGTCCCCTACTCCCCCCTGGGTCGGGGCTTCCTCACCGGGAAGATGGATGAGGCGACTACCTTCGACGCCAAGGACTTCCGCAACTCCCTGCCACGCTTCACCCCGGAGGCCCGTAGGGCCAACCAGGCCCTGGTGGAGCTGCTGAAGGGCATCGCCACCCAGAAGGGGGCGAGCCCTGCCCAGATCGCCCTGGCCTGGCTCCTCGCCCAGAAGCCCTGGATCGTGCCCATCCCCGGAACCCGCAAGCTGGGGCGCCTGGAGGAGAACCTGGGGGCCACAGAGGTCGAGCTGAGCCCCGAGGATCTGCGGGAGATCGGGGTCGCGGCCCAGGCCATCCCCGTCGCCGGGAGCCGCTACCCCGAGCATCTCGAAGCCCTGACTGGCCGCTGAGGCCTTTCGAAAGGTCCTGGGGGGCTGAAGTCCCCCATATGAAGATCCGCCTGGGCGCAACAGGTGTGGAAACGTAAACCCGGAAACAGCGGCGTCGGTGTCGCGGCTGCGAAGTCGGGTCATTGAACTGGAGGAGGGCCTATGGCCATTTCAGAAACAGCTTACCGAAACCACGAACGCCTCTTTCCGGGTCATGTCTCCACCCTGAAGGTCACGGATCCTGAGCTCATCGAGATCTTCGACAACTTCGCCTTCGATGAAGTGCTGGCCCACGGCCATCTCGATGAGCGCACCCGCTTGATGGTCATCCTGGCGGCCCTGGTCGCGGGACAGTGCATTGGGGCGTTCAAGGTGATGCTGGGCGGTGCCCTCAACATCGGGGTGACCCCGGTCGAGGCCAAGGAGATCGTATACCAGGCCGTGCCCTACTGCGGCATCGGCGTGGTATACGAGTTCCTCCATGCGGCGAACGATATCCTGGTGAACCGGGGGGTGGAGCTTCCCCTGGATGGGCAGGCCACCACAGGTCCGGAGACCCGTTTTGAGCGGGGGCTGGCCCTGCAGAAGGCGATCTTCGGCGAGGCCATTGATCGGATGCATCAGCAGACTCCGGCGAGCCAGTCCCATATCAATACGTACCTCTCGGACAACTGCTTCGGCGACTTCGTCTCCCGGGGAGGCCTGGACCTGAAAACCCGGGAACTGCTGACCTTTTCCATGCTCCTGTCCATGAAGGGCTGTGAACCCCAGTTGAAGGGGCACATCCAGGGCAATGCCCATCTCGGGAACGACAAGGCCACCCTGCTGGGTGTCATCACCCAACTGCTGCCCTACATAGGGTACCCCCGGACCCTCAACGCAATTCGATGTCTGAACGAGGTCCTGCCGGAGCACCCATAGGGGGGCTTGAGGGTTCGCGGTCTAAACTTGGCGGAAGGAAGGTCGACCATGGTTCAGGACGAGAGTATCCAGGCCGAATTGGGCTCCTTGGCCAAGCTCCTGCTTGGCTTCGCTCCCTACGATGGCTTTTTTGCCATGCGCATGCCCGGCCTGTCGGTATACCGGGCTTCGCGGCCCTATAAGGATATGGCTCACGGGCTCCAGAAGCCCTCGCTCTGCCTTGTGGCGCAGGGGGCCAAATCCGTCTTTTTCGGACCCGATGAGGTGGAATACGACACCTCCCGGATGCTGGTGGTTTCGGTGGATGTTCCGGTGGGGGCCCGGGTGACCCAGGCTTCGCCGGAAGCGCCCTTCATCAGTCTCAAGCTCGAGCTTGATCCGCAAAAGATCTCGGAGCTCGCCCTCCGGGTCTTCCCCCACGGGCTGCCCCAGTCTCCCAGCGAGCGTGGCATCTTTGTCAGCCCTACCGAGAAGGACATTGTCCAGGCCGCCATCCGGCTCCTGGGCCTGCTGGCCCGTCCTGACGATACGGAACTGTTGGCACCCCTCGTGGTGGATGAAATCCTGATCCGCCTCCTCCGGAGCCCCATCGGCGTCCGGGTCGCCCAGATCGGCAAGGAGGAGTCCCGGGTGCAGCGGGTTTCCAAGGCGATCTCCTGGGTGCGGGACAACTTCGACCAGCCCCTGGATGTGGAAAGGCTGGCCCTGCTGGTCAACATGAGCTCCTCTTCCTTTCACCAGCACTTCAAGTCCGTCACCTCCATGAGCCCCCTGCAATACCAGAAGGTGCTGCGCCTCCAGGAGGCCCGGCGCCTCATTCTGACCCGGATGCTGGATGCCGGGAGCGCAAGTCGGCAGGTGGGCTATCTGAGCAATTCCCAGTTCAGCCGGGAATACCGCCGCTATTTCGGCCATGCCCCCACGCGGGACCTGGTTCTGATCCGCGAAGGGGCCCGCGCTCCGCAGGTCGACGAGAACTGATATTCCAATTCTCGGATTGCTCACGATTACAAGTGTTAAATGAGCAATGTGTTTATAACGTGTTTTCCGGGCAGCTCGTTGTCCTTATGTTTCTATCCTGCCCATCCTGCATATCCTGTTGAAAATCTTTGAACAGGATAGACAGGATGGGCAGGATGAAATGATTTGAAAGATAATTATATGTTCATTTTTGCTTTGAAATCGGTGGAAGTCCGCTGTTGTGTCATTCACGCCAAACAGGGGAACCGACTGAAAAGCCTGTTGGCCGGGCCTGAGCGTCCGCCCCTTGATGGGTTTTCTTTATCGTGCCTCCCCGGCCGCTGCTTCATGACGCAGACCAAGGGGGCACCGATCAGTACCTTGAAGGCATCCTTCGCGAGATCTCCTCGGTGAGGTCTGCGGGGTAGGGGTTGTGGCGGCGCGCCTGGATGGCATGCTGGAATCGGGCCCAGGTCTTGCGGGCGGCCTGCTGGAAGTCGGCCCGGCTCCGGGATTCGGGGCGCATGCGGATGGACGCCAGGGCGTCCTTGCCGTCGCCATCCAGAGGGCCACCGATGGCTTCGGCCAGATCCAGGTTTGAGGCTGTGTTCCGCAGATGCCAGCAGGACACCCTCGGCTGGTCGCGGAAGGGAGCCAGGCTGCGCAACAGCATGGGGGGCACCTCCGTATGGGTCCGGGCGCTCTCATCCGGATCGACGATGCGGCCCTCGTCTGCGGCCCGCAGCAGCATCGACTGGAAAGCATCCTCGAAGGTCCGGTCCAGGTACACTACCCAGGCCTCATATCCCCGGTCCAGCACCTTCTGGACATCCTTCTCCGACACCCAGGGGCTGTCCACGATGGCGCCAGGGAACCCCTGGCGGATCAGCTGGCAGCTGAGCGTGCTCTTGCCGGAAGCCTCCCCCCCGGCCATGAGGATCACGGGTTCGCGGCCCGCCAGATCAAGGACGTGGTCGCGGATCCGGGTGCCGAGGCTGGCCAGCTCGCCCAGGGCCGACGGGTCCACATCCTGGAAGGCTGCCAGGGCCAGGGGTGGGTTCTCCGCCACGCCTGGGATCAAGTGGAGCAGGGTGTCGCCGCTGACGATCCGACCGCCCTGGGTGTCGGGACGCTCCGCATAGCGGGCCAGGGTGGCCTTGTGATCCCTGGCCATGGTCTGGATTTCCCGGGTCAGGCGCGCCACCCACCGCTCCCGGATTTCAGAAAGCAGGCTGCCGTAAGCCACCCGTCGGTGTTGCGGCAGGTTCCGCCACACTGGGCGCCGCACGGGCAGAGGCTCCGGCGCACCGAGCCCCGTCGGCCTGGGCGTGCCGAAGGCCCATCGGTGCAGTATCTCCCGGACCTGGCCTTCCTCCAGCGGGCCACCCCACTCCGCCAGGGCGCGGGCCAGGCGGCGGTTGTTCTCGAAAACCCCCTGCCGGAGGGCCTTCATGAAGCGCTGGGGTGTCATGGGCATCGCTTGCTCCGGCATTTCGTCTCCTCGACCAACATGCTTCTCTCCTCTGGGAAAGCGCGATCCGTGGCTCTTGAACCGAACGGCTGCGATGCCGGATTCAATTTTCATGAAACCTCAGCCCCCTTGCAGACATATCCATGGTCCATGGAAATGCCTGAACTCACCCAATTCATCGATGCCTGGACCATCCGGGCGGTGGTGGCTTCCCGGTTTCTCGCCCGCCTCTACCGTGCCATGGGGGATGGTCGACAGGCCTCCAATGCCATTCAGGCCGGGGCACCCTCGGAGGAGCGAGCCCAGCGCCTCGGGCTGGCGCCCCGGGTGGCCGAAGGGCAGGCTGTCTTCGGAGATGAGGTGGGCGAGGAGATCGAGAAGGAAATCCGGGCCTGGCAGTCCCTCGTCGAATCCCAGGCCGGCATCAGCGCCTTCCATGCGATGGTTGAGGGCTGCAGCCGCGGTCGGCGAGGGCTTCGCGGGGCGCGGCAGGCGGCGGGCAAGGCTTTTCACAGGGCCGTCCAGGGCTACCGCATCGCCTTCCCGGAGGAAATGGCCCGCGAAGGAATTTCTCTGGCCATCCAGGCCGCCACCATCCTCTGCATGGAAGCCTTCCTGGTGGACCTCAATGGGGACCCGGCCCTGGGCCAGGAGCTGCACCGGAACATCCTGGAGGCCCTCCAGGCGGCAGCGGGCTTGACGGCCTGAGGGCAGCTACTGCTTCCTGAACACCACGATGCGATTGCTGTTGGTTCCGTGGGTATTGTTGGAGACACCCCAGATGTTGGCGGTCTTGGTGAAGTCCTGTTCGTTCACCAGCACCCCCAGGGCTTCGAATCCGGCCTGATGCCCCAAGGGGAGTACGGCCTCCTCCAGCCGGACCTGCCCCTGGCGCACCTCCCCGACCTCGAAGGCCACGTGGCCTCCGGGCCGGGTGATGCGGTGGAGTTCCCGGAAGACCTCCCCCATGACCTCGGACCAGGCGGCCACGGTGCGGGACATGGTGATGCCCCGGCCGATGACCTCGGCGTCCAGGCCGCAGAACCAGCAGCGCAGCCAGTTATCCTTGGCGTACTGCACCACGTCCAGGAAGGGGGGGGAGGTGACGGTCAGGGCCACCGCGTTGTCCGGGAGGGTGGGCACCCGCCGGGCGTCCCCGGTCAGGAAGCGGGCGTCCCTGCGGGCGGCGCCCAGGTTGCCGCACTCCGTTTCCGTGAGCCCCTTGAGGAGCTGACGGCTCTTTTTGATGATCAATTCGTGTACATTGCGATAGGGGGGTACCTGGTTGCGGCGCTCGTTGAGGACGCGCTGCTTCTCGGCGCTCACGGCCTGGTTGGGGGGCAGGGTGTAGACGGAGAAGAATCCCGGGCTGTGGCCCGTGAGGCGGTTGGTGGCCACCATTCGGATCCAGGCGTCGAGCTCATCGAAGGCGCCGGATGCCTCCCGCTCCATGAGGTAGGCCCGAAGGGCGCGCAGCTCCGCCTCGGTGTCCGGGTGGTAGAACATGTCCAGGGCAGTGCCATCGGGAGCGGCCCCGGCCAGGGGGATCTCCTTCAGGCGCTTGGCCAGAGCCAGGGATTCCGGCGGGCTGAGGCGCGGTTCCGCCAGCATCCGGGAGAGGGGGTTCACGTCGTTGGCAGCCACCCGGCGCCCCAGGAGCGCGGCCTCCACGGCGGTGGTGCCCCGGCCGCTGAAGGGGTCGTAGACGAGATCGCCGGGTTCCGTGAGGCGCTCGATGAAGAGGCGGGGAAGCTGGGGCTTGTAGCAGGCGCGGTAGGAAATCTCGTGGAGGTTGGAGGCCTGGCGCTGCATGGAGGTCCAGAATTCGCCGCGCAGCAGGGGCAAGGGGGTGTCCCGGAAGGGGAGCTCCTCTCGCACCAGGCCCCCCGCATGGGCGCTGAGGGCCTCCAGGGATGCATTGAGAGCTTCCTCCATGAGGAGGGGGAGGGTGCGTTGGGGTTCCCAGTTCTGCATCCATCCAGGGTACCCTGGACCATGACCTACAAGCGGAATGCAGAACTGAATCGTCTCTATCTGGGCGCCGGCCTTGCGGTTCTCATCTTCGGCATCTTCCGGGTCTACAAGCTGCTGGGCAACCAGGTGGAAGCGGGCCTGGACGCGCCGTCCCGCTGGGGCCTGCTGGCCCTGGGGCTGGCCAATCTGCTGGCCATCATGGGCCTCCTCTTCATCGTGGCCCGCAGCCTGCTCAAGGTCTATTTCGAGCGCCGCAGCGGCATCCTGGGCGCCCGGATCCGGACTCGGCTGGTGGTGGCCCTCCTGGCGGTGGGGATCCTGCCAAGCCTCATGCTCTACCTCATCGGGCGGGACTTCATCAGCCAGAACATCGACCGCTGGTTCAGGCCCGACACGGTCCGGGTCATCCAGGATGGCGGGCGGCTTTCCGAGGCCTATCGGGAGGAGTTGCGGAAGCAGGTCCAATTGGGCTTGGCCCTGGCCCAGAACCGTTCGGGCCTTGAAATGGACCTCCTCCGGAACGAGGCGCGGCTGGACATCCTGATCCACCGGACAGGTTCCGATACGGCCGAGGAGTCCATGAGCAGGGGGTTGCCCCGCCCCGACCTGAAGAAGGGGCCTGGCCTCCAGGAGGTGGAGGATGGCTGGTGGATCCTGGAGTCGCTTCCTGGCCTGGGGAGAGAGGAGTGGATCGGCGGAACCTTCGCGCCCCCGGAGCTGGCAGGAGGGCTGGTGCGACTCGAGAAGCGCCATCGCGAGAGCCTTCAGATCACCCAGAACCGGGAAAAGTTCGAAACTCTGCCCCAGAGCAGCTTCCTCTTCCTGACCCTCATGACGATCTTCATCGCCATGTGGGTGGGGCTTACCCTTTCCCGCACCATTTCCGAGCCGATCCGGGCCCTGGCCAAGGCGGCCCAGCGGATCGGCATGGGGGACCTGGAGTCCAATCTCCCGGAGGAAGGCGAGGATGAGCTGGCCTTCCTCTGCCGGAGCTTTAATGCCATGGCCCGGGACCTCAAGGCCGGACGTCTGGCCGTGGTGGAACAGTCTGAGCGCATCGATCGTCAGCGGGCCTACCTGGGCCAGCTGCTGGAGGCGCTCCCCGTGGGGGTCATCAGCTGGCAGCCGGATGGCAGCCTCCGCACCTTCAACCCCGCAGCCAGGGCTTGGCTGGGAGAGGAGGGCTGGGATCCCGAGCGGGATTCGTGGCAGGTCCTTTCGGACCAGCCCCGCTTCGGCAACCTCCCCCTGCTCCAGAAGCGGGTCAAGGAGACGGGGCGTCCCATGCAGGAGGAACTGCGGATTGGCAGCGAGGGCGAGGGCCGCCCCGTCCGGGCCATGGTGGTGCCTTTGGTGAATGGCGGCGAGTTGGCGGTGCTGGAGGATCTCTCCCTCCTGGCCCAGGCGGAGAAGCGGGCGGCTTGGCAGGAGGTGGCCCGCCGCATGGCCCACGAGGTCAAAAATCCCCTCACGCCCATCAAGCTCACGGCCCAGCGACTCCTGCGCAAGTGCAGCCAGGGAACCCTTGAGACGGCCTCGGTGGCCGAAGGGGCCGAGACCATCCTGACCGAGGTCACCAGCCTCCAGCGTCTGGTGGACAGCTTCAGCCGCTTCGCCAAGCTCCCCACCCCCCAGTTCCGGGAGATGGACGCTGTGGACCTGGTGCGTCAGGTGGCCGCACTTTACGTGCCCAACCACCCCCGCATCCAGTGGGACGTGCAGCTCCCCGAAGGTCCCCTCCAGGTGTTCTGGGATGAGGACATGGTGAAGCGGGTCCTCATCAACCTCCTGGACAATGCCATCGGGGCCCAGGCTGAAACGGGCTGCATCCATGTGAGCCTTTCCGAAGAGGCCGGAATCACCACCCTGATGGTGAGGGACGAGGGGCAGGGTGTTCCCCCGGAGGCCCGGGAGCGGATCTTTGAGCCCTACTTCTCCACCAAGCGCAAGGGGATGGGTCTGGGGCTGGCCATTGTGCGCCGGATCGCCCAGGATCACGGGGGCGAGGCCCATTTTGAACCCGCCCAGCCCGGCAGCCGCTTCTGGGTGACCCTGCCCCGGCAGGCCACCCTGTCTTGAATCACTTCTGGGAAATGAATATGCGATTTTCACCCCTCTTTTCTTCCGCTACGGCAGCGCTTGTCCTGGTGGCTCCGGTCATGGCCACCGCACCCCAGCCCATGGCGACAGCGCTCAAATCCATCAGCGATCGCGCCCGGCGGATCTCCCCAGACAAGAAAGTCCGCCTCGCGGTGGTCCCCCTGAAGGGGACCGAATCCCAGCGATTCGGCGACAAGGGCTTCGGGGTCTATCTGACGGAACAGCTCTCCACGGCCCTGAGCTCAGCCGGACCCGCCATCCGCCTCTTCGAGCGCTCCCGCCTGGACGTGGTGCTCAAGGAGCAGGCCCTTTCCTCCAGCGGCCTCATGGACGAATCCGAAGCCCGGAAGATCGGTGAGCTGGCTCCCATCGACTACCTGCTGACCGGGACCTTCACCCGGCTGGACCGCTCCATCGCCATCCAGGTCCGGTACCTGGATGTGGTGTCGGGAGAGGTGGTGGCAAGCCTTTCGGAAAGCGTGGATCTGACGCCGGATTTGGCGGGTCTCTTCGAGGACCTCCAGGCCGGGCCGACCCCTGCGACGGAACCCAAGCCCACCGCCAACCCCTGTGAACCCAAGTGGATCCCCATCCGGAACCTCATGGAGGACATCGGGACCCAGGAGAAGGTCGAGGGGTTGGTGAAGGAGGCCACCGCCATCCCCTTCGAGGGGGCCTGCGGGAAAATCCACGACCACGTGGTCTGGCACCTGGTTCGCTACAAACAGCACTCCGCCAGCTACCGGCAGTTCCTCGTCGGGGTTATTCCCGGCATCCAGAACCCGGATGAGGATGACCGCACAGGGGCCATCCTTAGCTACCTGGAGGCCGAGCCTTCCCTGGAGGAAGGTGAATGGAGGGCGATCCAGGGACTCATGGCCCGCTCCAGGCGCCCCTGGGGCTATCTGGACCTGCTGCTCAGGGACCGGGAGAACAGCGATGCTTCACGCCAGCGGCAGATGGTACGGATCGGCCTCCTCCTGAAGGAGGCCCAGGCGGGGCGCATCGGGCGTCCGGTGCCTGTGGAGGCGGGCAAGCTGTTCACCCAGATTCTCGGACGTTTGCGATCTTCGGGGGCCAAGACGCCGGATCTCCGGGCGGCCGTCCTCTGTTACGGGCGCTTCGGAGCCTCCTGCGGCGTCGATGGTGACAAGGAGCTGCTGAGCCTCCTCTCCCATCTCTTCACCCACTCCACCGGAGCCCCCAGGGCCCAGGCCCTGACCTGGCTGGGGCAGCGCGTTGCGGCAGCCGAGCCCAGTCGGGATCTGGCGGAGCAGGTGGTGCGTCTCTACGAAGGCCTGCTCAAGGACTCCGGGAAGAACAAGGCCCCGTCGGTCCGGGAGCTTCGGCGCACACCGGAGATGGACCGTCTTGCCTCCCTCTGTGGCCAGCGGATGGCCGACGTCCTGCCCCAGGTCATCAACCGGGAGAGCCGCATCGAACTCAAGCGCTTCTGCCTGGCCTACGGGATTTCCGGCTCCGAGGTCCCGAGTCCGGAGGAACTGCTGAAACAACTGGATGCCGAGCCCGTCCACGAGCGCCAGGAAGCCCTTCGAATGCTGGCGGCCCTGGGCGAGAGGGCCAAGGCCGCTGAGCCCCGGGTGCTCAAACTTCTGCGGCGGGCCGATGTCCTGAGCGGGTGGGGAGGGCAGATGCGGTACCTCCAGCGGGATCTCCTGGACTTCGCGGGGGTGATCCGGACAAACAATCCCGAGTTGCAGCGCATCCTGGTCCAGCACCTGACCAGTCTGGAGCCCCTGTTCTACGAGGCCGCCATGCAAAGCCTCGCCCGTATCGGCGCCCCCACCATTCCTCTGCTCAAGGAAAGCTATGGTCCGGTGGAGCAGTACCCCAAGCAGCTCATCGCCCGGACCTTCGGGCTCATGGGGGGCCAGGCAAGGGCTCAGACCCCATGGCTGCGGTCCATGATGGGCTCGGCTCCCAATGTCCATGTCCGGAACGCCCTGGAGGATGCCATCGAAGCCATCGAGACGCCTCAGTCCAAGTAGGATTGGCGGTGGTCCCTCAGGGGTGTCGCGTGGTCGCGGAGGCCTGCCGCCAGCTTCAGGCGAGGCCCATGAAATCAGCAAAGCGCCCCAGCCCGGAGGCTGAAGGCGCTTTGCTGTCCCGGGCTTGACCTGTGTCAGCCGGCGACGGTGCCGCCGTCCACGGACAGGATGTGGCCGGTCACGAAGCAGCTGGCTTCGGAGGCGAGGAAGATTGTGGGGCCGACGAAATCCTCGGGCTCAGGGGCGGCGCCCATGGGAATGCGCGCAAGGTAGCCAGCGGCGCTCTTGGGGTCGGCCAGGATGGGCTCCGTGAGGGGGGACCAGAAGACGCAGGGGGCGATGCTGTTGACGCGGATGTTCTGCTTGCCCCACTCGAAGGCCAGGGTCTTGGTCATGTAGTGGACCGCGGCCTTGCTGGTGCCGTAGCCGGTGTAGCCGCCCTCGTGGCCGTTGAAGCCGCGGACGGAGCCGATGTTGATGATCGAGCAGGGCTTATTGAGGGCGATCATGGCCTTGGCCACGGACTTGCAGCAGATCAGGGTGCCCTTGACGTTGATGTCCATCACCCGCTGCCAGGCGGCGATATCCATGGTGACCAGCAGCTCGCGATGGGCGACGCCAGCGCCATTGAAGAGGACATCGATCTTGCCCATCTCCTTCATGGCTTCCGCCACCATGGCATCGACGCTCTCTTCGCTGGTGATGTCGCAGGCGGCGGTGATCACCTTCACGCCCAGCTTCCGGAGCTCCTCCGCCAGCTGATCCAGGCTCGCCTGGTTCATGTCGCAAAGCACCAGGTTGGCGCCGTTCAGTGCCAGGCCACGGCAGACAGCGGCGCCCAGGCCCCCGCATGCACCGGTGACCAGGGCCGTCTTGCCAGAGATATCGAAAAGGTTCTTCAGGTCCGCGTCGCTCTTCTTGTTACGCATGATCATCCTCCAGGTGAAAGCAGAGATAAATAATAACGGGTTTTGTCAGGTATTAAATGTATCGTTTCATGTGGAATACTGCTGTCGGATGTCGCTATTCGAGCTTAAATGGATTGTGGGCCTATTCGTCGAAGCCTGGGATGAGTTCGCTGCTCGCGGCTCGGTCGGTCTTGTATGCCTGTTTGTTATGGTAATAACTGTATTGTTATTGTAATAAAGACATCCTTGCGTGGTCTTGTAATTGTAATGTACGCTTGAAAGCGCGGCATTTTCCGCAAGAATCCTGTATTAATGTTTTGGTTATTTGATAAAAGTAACCCTAGATATGGCTTTGTAGTTGTGAGGGTAATTCCAATGTATCGATTTTGGCTTTATCTGCGTTTGAGAACCCAGCTGTTCTTGGTTCTTGCGGTTGTATCTCTTGGTTTTATTGTATTCGGGTCCTGGTCGTTCCGGACCCTGGATGCCCTGCGGATCGGTGGCCCCTCCTATTCCCGTATCGTCCGGGGAAAGGATCTCGTAGCGGATATCCTGCCTCCCCCCAACTACATCATCGAATCCTATCTTGTGGCGCTCCAGATGGCCCGAGGTGGGCACGATGCCGAGCTGACGAGCCTTTCGGAGCGCCTCAGAACCCTCCATCGCGAATACGACACGCGACGGGCGTACTGGCTCGAGCAGCCGCTTGAGGGTGAAATCGCCAGTGTGTTCCTGCAAGAGGCCCACGAGCCGGTTCCCCGCTTCTATGAGATCGCCGAACGTCAGTTCATCCCTGCCTTGGCCAGCGGTGACAAGGCTCGTGCAGAAGTAGCTCTGAACGGCATGAGCCGGGAATACCAGGCCCATCGGCGAGCCGTGGACCGTGTGGTGGCATTGGCCAACCAGGGCAATGTGGTCACGGAAAAGGAGGCTGCGGGCCTTCTGGCGAGCTCACGAAGAAGCCTGCAGTGGGTGTTCGGGTTGTCCCTGGCGGTGGGCCTGTTTCTCTTCTTCCTGGTGACCTACACCCTGACCCGGGATGTGAAGCGGCTCCAGGGAGCCATGGGCAGCCTGGCCCAGGGGAAGCTCGGGACTTCCATCACCCTGGCCCGGCGGGACGAAATCGGCGGCATGGCGATGGCCCTGGAGGAGACGCGGCGGACCCTCGCGGGCCTGGTGGGGGATATCCGGAGTGGTGTCGACCAGGTGGCCCGCTCCGCTGGCTTTGCCTCCGGGACCTCCCGTAGCCTGGCCATGGGCGTCCAGGGGCAGACCGAGGCAGCTCAGTCCATGGCCGCCTCGGTGGAGGCCCTCGGAGTCAGCATCCTCCAGATCGGGAACGTGGCCGACCGAGCCCGGGAAGTGGCGGAGGTCGCGGACCGCCGCTCCGCCGATGGGCGCTCTGCCATGGCCGAGACCGTTCAGCGCATCGGGGATGTGGCCCAGGGCATCGAAGATTCCGTCATCCGGGTCCAGGGGCTCGCCGCCGTTGGTGAGCGGATCGCCCGCATTGTTGCGACCATCCGGGAGATCGCCAACCAGACCAACCTCCTGGCCCTGAATGCGGCCATCGAGGCCGCGCGGGCCGGGGAGCAGGGCAAGGGGTTCGGGGTCGTCGCCAATGAGGTTCGGAATCTGGCTGAGCGCACTTCCGTGGCCACCCGGGAGATTGGCGACATGCTTGGCGAAATCCAGAGGAGCACCGAGGGGGCGGTCCAGAGCATCCAGGCCAGCAGCTCCCTTTCCAGGCAGACCGTGGAGCGGGTGGATGCGGCCCAGGTCGCCCTGGGCGAGAGCCTGACCGCCCTCGGCGGCCTCATCCGGGAGATCGCCGAGATTTCCGACGCGCTTCAGGAGCAGCGGGGTGCTTCCGAACAGCTTGTCGAGAACGTGGGCAGGGTGGCCGAGGTCTCCCGTGCCAATCACGGGGTCACGGAGGACATGGCCAGGGTCTCCCGGGAACTGGACGGCATGGCCCAGGGCTTGGCTGGCGCCGTGGCCCTGTTCCAGGCTTAGCTCCTGCGGCCGAAGCTCCGTTCCAGTTCACTTCGGGTCAGCTTCTTGATGACGGGGCGGCCGTGGGGGCAGGTCTGGGGGACTTCGCAAGCCAGGAGGTCCCGCACGAGCTGGACCACCAGGGGGCCGTCCAGCCGATGATACCGCTTGATGGCGGCCCGGCAGGCGAGTTCGGCATTGAGCTCGCGCCGGAAGGCCTCCAGATCGAGCTTGCCACCGGTTTCAAGGCGCTCCTGGAGGGCCTCCAGCAGGGTCTGGGGGTCCCGGTCGGCCAGGAAGTCGGGAAGCCCGCGCACCACCAGGGCGTCATCTCCGAAGACCTCGCACTCCAGGCCCACATGGTTCAGTTCCTCAAGGTAGGGTGCGAGGCGGGACAGGGAGGCGGGTCCCAGGTGAAGAGCCCTGGGGGGCATGAGGGGCTGCACCGCCGGGGCATGGCGTCGGGTGAAGAGGCGCTCGAAGAGGATGCGCTCGTGGGCCGCGTGCTGGTCCAGGATCCAGAGTTCCGGCTCCCGTTCCCCTTGGATCTCCACCAGGAGGTAGGTGTGGTCGAAGGCGCCCAGGAATCGGATGTCCTGGGCGGGCTCCGGGGCCTCGGCGGCCCGGTCGGGGATAGGGGGTGCCGAATAGGGGCGGTCCAGGCGGGTCTGGAAGACCTCTTCCATGACTCTGACCGCCGGTTTCGCAGAGTCCTTCCACAGGTGGGGATGGATGGCGGCCTGGGTCCGCACGGGGGCCTCGAACTCGGGCTCCAGGGGCTTGGGAGGAAGGTCCAGCACCGAGGCGAGATCGCCCCGCAGCTGGCCCCAGGCCTCCCGCAGGACCCGGCTCACCCAGGGGAAGATGCGGTGGGGATCCTGGAAGCGGACTTCGGCCTTGGTGGGGTGGACGTTCACATCCACCGCCTCCGGGGGGAGGTCCAGGAAGATCACGGCGGCCGGGTACGAGCCCTTGGCGAAGTAGCCCTCCCAGCCAGCGGCCAGGGCCGCCAGGAGGAGGCGATCCCGGACGGCTCTGCCATTGACGAAGAGGTAGAGGTGGTTGCGGTCCCGGAAGCTAAGTTCGGGCGGGCTCAGGTAGCCCCGGAGGACCCATGGGTGTTCGCCCTCCCGGAAGGGCACCAGCCTGCGGAGCCGTTCGCCGAGCAGGGCTCCCAGGCGATCGCCAACCTCCGAAACCGGGGGCAGGATGAGGTCACTTCCTCTATCCGTCCTCAGGACCCAGTGCACATCCGGTGTCGAAAGAGCCATGCGGGTCACCACGCCCCAGAGGTGGGCGTGCTCGGTGTCAGTGCCCTTGAGGAAGCGTTTCCGGGCGGGGAGCTGGGCAAAGAGGTCCCGCACGGTGACCGTGGTTCCCCGGGAGCGGGGGGCGGCCTGGACGTCCTTGATGACGCCGAACTCGCTCCTCAGGCGCCAGCCCTGGCCTTCGGCCTCGGCGCTGTGGAGTTCGAAGCGGGTGACGGAGGCGATGGAGGGCAGGGCCTCGCCCCGGAAGCCGAAGGTCTCCAGATGGCCCAGGTCCTCGGCCGTGCGGACCTTGCTGGTGGCGTGGCGCTCCAGGGCCAGGTAGAGGTCGTCCCGGCCCATGCCATAGCCATCATCCGCCACTTCCAGCAGCCGCTTGCCGCCATCCTCCCAGCGGATTTCCAGGCGCGTGGCACCGGCATCCAGGGCGTTCTCCAGGAGCTCCTTGAGCACCGAGGAGGGGCGTTCCACCACCTCCCCGGCGGCGATCTGGTTGGCCACCTGATCCGAAAGGACGCGGATCCGGGTCATGACTTCCGGTTGAACTGGCGGTCGTAGGCTTCCTGGGCATACTGGCTGGGGGGGACGCCGAAGCGGGTCTTGAAGGCCCGGGTGAATGCGCTGGCGTCATAGAAGCCAAGGGTGGTCGCCACATCGGAGGGGCGCTCCCCGTCAGAGAGCAGCTGCACGGCCCTCTGAAGGCGTCGCTCGATCAGGTACTGGTGCGGGGTGGCGCTGGTGGCCTCCCGGAAGAGGCGGATGAAGTGGTCCGGGGTGCACCGGGCCAGCTTGGCCAGGTCCGGCACGCTGTTCTTGGCGCCCAGGTGGGCCTCCATGTGGTCCAGGACCAGCTGGAGCACGGAGCGGTTGAGGCGATAGGGGAAGCGGCCGACCTCCTCCTTTTCGCTGAGGCGTCCCAGCTCGGCGCCGAAGAGGATCAGGAAGAGCTCCCGGGTCATGAGCTGGAGCCCATCGGGATGGATCATCTCCTGGGTGAAGATGGTGAAGAGCTGCTTGAGGCTCTGGCTCCTCAGGGCCGTGAAGCTCTGCTCCTGCCAGCGCCGCGGCGGGTGCTGGAGGATGGTAAGCATGGGCTCGGGGAAGGGGCCTTCCAGCTCCAGGGCCGTGTAGCCGAAGGGCGTGTCCGCCTGATGGCGCTTCAGGGTATGCCCGAAGCCCGGCAGGAACAGGGCCAAGCTGCCCCGGGGCACCACTCCCTCCTCGTGATCCTCACCCGTGAAGACCCGGATGGGGGCCGTCGGGAGCATGAGGGTCCAGACGTTACGGCCTGAGAGGGCCTTGGTGGGGACGGGGTCCCGCTTGAGGATCGTGAGCCTCAAGGAGCCGCTGGTGAAAACCTGGAGATTTTTGGATTCTTGGTCGCTCATGGGCTTGGGAAAAAAAGGGAGTCAGATTACAAGGAAGGATGGCATCGAATTCGAGCCTTGTCATGCTTTTTTCTACAAGCGCACTACTGAAAATATAATTGATGAACGATTATCGCTCTGCGGCGATCCGGTACATCTCCGAGGGGTTCACCCCCAGGTGTCTGGCCAGGGGTTTTACAGCCTCCCGGAGGGTCATGCCCCCTTCCCGGGCGGCGTCGAGGAAGGTGCAGGCCCATTCCGGAAGCGCGCTGCCATCGAAGAGTTGATCGGTCTCGGTGACTGTCCGCTTGGCGCTGGCTCCGGCGATGACGAGCACCATCTCTCCCCGCCCTTCTGAGCCCAGCTGCTGGCGGACCTGGGTGGGGGTGCCCCGGTACCAGCTCTCGTGGAGCTTGGTGAGTTCCCGACCCAGGGCAATCTCCCGATCCGGGAGGATCTCCTCCAGCTCGGACAATGTTTCATGGATGCGATGCGGGGTCTCGAAGACCACGATGGTTTCTTCCCTTCCGCCGAGCCGCTTGAGGAAGGTTTGCCTGGGCTCGCTGCGGGAGGGCAGGTACCCCAGGAAGGTGAAGGCGTGACTGGGGAGCCCCGAGGCCACCACCGCCAGGGTCACGGCCGAAGGCCCCGGCAGGACGGTGACCCGCACACCGGCCTCCCTGGCCAGGCGGGCCAGTTCGAAGCCGGGATCATTGACTCCGGGCATGCCCGCGTCGGAGCAGTAGGCAACGGTCTGCCCTGAGCGGAGGGCCAGGGACACCCGCTCGAAAGCTGCCTGTCCTGCGTGGTCATCGAAGCGCTGCAGGGGTTTGTCGATCTCCAGGTGCTTGAGGAGCCCCCCTGTCCGCCGGGTGTCCTCGCAGGCCACCAGGTCGCAGTTCCGGAGACTCTCGGTGGCCCGGAGGGTCATGTCGCCCAGGTTTCCCAGGGGGGTTGGTACGAGGATCAGATGGCCAGACATGGTGCACTCCTTCCTACATTCTGGCAGGGCGAATGCGAGGGCAACTATTTCCTGGAGCAAGTATCGTTCTACTGGGATAAATTGGGCGCAATAGCATGATCTTCATGGAGTGTCGGTTGTGAAGCCCGTCAAGGAAGCGGAAGGGGAACTAGCACCCGTCAGATCGCTGAATCCGGCGGACGTGCTGGACCAGCTGGCCCAGTCCCGCGCGGAGATCCACCTCCTCAAGGCCGAGCTCTCCGCCATGCGGCAGCAGGATCCCATCACCGGTCTGCCCAACCGCTTCCGGCTTCAGGATCGCCTCGAACAGGCCACCCAGCTGGCAACCCGGGGGAACCATTACGCCGCCCTCCTGTACATCACCATCGACCGTTTCGAGACCATGGCCCAGACCCTGAGTTTCCGGGACATGGATGAACTGGTGCGCCAGATGGCCAAGCGGGTGGGGGCACCCCTCCACCTGGGCGACACCCTGGCCTCCCTGGGCGGGGATCGCTTCATGATCCTCTTGCCCACGGTTCACGATCCCTTCGAACCTTCCCGGGTGGCGCAGTCCGTCATGGATGCCCTCCGTATCCCCTTCCGGGTGGGTTCCCGGCACCTGCACTTCACCGCCAGCATTGGCATCAGTCTATTTCCCCAGGATGGGGGAGATGCCATCACCCTCTTCCAGCATGCGGAGAGTGCGGCCAGGAGGGCCAGCAGTGAGGGCGGAAACCGGATCCAGTGCACCACGGCCACCCTGAGCGAGGCCTTCCTGGAACGCCGTGAGCTGGAGAGTTACCTGGGAGAAGCCATTGCCGCCGGGGGCCTCAAGCTGAACTTCCAACCCCTGGCGGCGGCGGATGGCCGCCTTCTGGGGATGGAGGCGCTCCTGCGCTGGGAGCACCCTCTGCTGGGAGTGGTGCCTCCTTCCAAGATCATCCCCCTGGCGGAGGAGAACCGTCTGATCCATCCCCTGGGGGAATGGGTCCTGCGCACCGCCTGCCGCGAAGCGGCCGCCTGGCAGGCCCTCAGTCCCAAGCCCATCCGGCTCGCGGTCAACGTGTCGGCCTTTCAGATGGCCCACCCCCAATGGGTGGATCTGGTGGCCAAGGTGCTCCGGGAGACCCGACTCCCCGCCTTCTGTCTGGAGCTGGAACTCACGGAGAGCTCCCTTCTCAAGCAGGGGAGCCCCGGCGCCGGGCCCATCCATGAGCTCAAACGGCTGGGGGTGCGCATCAGTATCGATGACTTCGGCACCGGGTACTCATGCCTTAGTTACCTGCAGCGTCTCCCCATCGACACCCTGAAGATCGACCGCTCCTTCGTGCAGGGGTTGCACCCCGAGAGTCTGGAGGAGGCCGCCTCGCCGATCATCCAGACCATCCTCAGTCTGGGAAGCCATCTGGGGATCGATGTCATCGCCGAGGGGGTGGAGACCGAGGCCCAGAGAACGGCCCTGGAGGGCATGGGCTGCAAGACCTTCCAGGGCTATCTCTTGGGGCGTCCCATGAACGGGGAGGCGGTGATGAATCTGCTCGAGGACAGCCAGATCGTGGCCTTCAACGAGCTCTTCAATCAGCGGTAGACGACGCTCCCGCTGCCGACCACCATCTCGCCGATGACCCAGGCGGCCTCGCCCTGCTCCTTCAGGCGGGCCAGGATGGCCGGGGCTTCGTCCTTGCTGGCGATGAGCACCATGCCTACGCCCAGGTTGAAGCTGCGGCGGGCATCCTCGATGCTGGTGCCGCTCTTCTCCATGAGGAAGCGGAAGAGGGTGGGGATCTCCCAGGAAGTGGTGTCGATGGCGGCGTCGAGGTGGCCTGGCAGGACCCGGGGCAGGTTGTCCGTGAGGCCGCCGCCGGTGATGTGGGCCATGGCCAGGAGCTTGTGCTCCTTCACCAGGGGCATGAGGAGGCCCAGGTAGCTGCGGTGGATCGCCAGCAGGGCTTCGGCCACGGTCTGGTCGGTTCCGGGGAAGGTGTCGTCCACCTTCAGGCCGCAGACATCGAAACAGACCTTCCGGGCCAGGGAGTAGCCATTGGTGTGGAGACCGGAGGAGGGCAGGGCGATGAGCACATCCCCGGCGGCCAGGGCGTCGAGGCGGGGCAGGAGGTCCCCCTCGTCCACCAGGCCCACGATGGTGCCGGCCACATCCACCTCACCCTCGGCGTAGACGCCGGGCATCTCCGCCAGTTCACCACCGATGAGGGCGCAGCCAGCGGCCTTGGAAGCCTCGGCCATGCCCGTGACGATCTGCTCGATGACTTCGGGCTCCAGGCGCTGGGCGGCGATGTAGTCCAGGAAGAAGAGGGGCCGGGCTCCCTGCACCAGGATGTCGTTGATGCAGTGGTTCACCAGGTCGCCCCCCACCGTGTTCCAGGTGTCGGCGAGCCGGGCCACCTTCATCTTGGTGCCCACGCCATCCATGGAGGCCACCAGGATGGGCTTGGCCTCGGGGAACTGGGCGCTGAAGAGGCCGCCGAAGAGCCCGATATCCGAGCGCACGCCGGGGGTCTTGGTGGCCTTCACCAGGGGCTTGATGCGGGCCAGAGCCTGGTCCTGCCGGTTGATGTCCACGCCCGAGGTGGCGTAGCTGACGGTCTTGTCGGTCATGATGCCTCTCCAACAGTCATGATCCCACAGGCCGGGCCGGATCGGATCACTGCCCCTGAATTCCCCTTTCGGTGGCACTCTTAGGGGTGTTTGCGGAGGTAGTCATGTCAGTGGACCAGAAGAGGGCCGCCCTGGCCGTGCGGGAGCTGCTGGTCGGTCTGGGGGTTGATCCGGATTCCCCCGAGCTGCGGGATACCCCCAAGCGGGTGGCTGAATTCTGGAAAGAACGCCTGGAGGGGTACGGCGTGGACCCGATGACGGAACTGACGCCCCTGCCCGGCGAACTGGAGCCCTGCCCGGTGATCCTGGAAAAGGTGCCCTTCGTGAGCACCTGCGAACACCACCTGGCCCCCTTTGAAGGCTTCGCCACCATCGGGTACATCCCCGGCCCCGGTGGGACCGTGGGCCTCTCCAAGCTCGCCCGGCTGGTCCAGACCTTCGCCCACCGCCTCCAGGTCCAGGAGCGCATGGTCCACCAGATCTCCCAGGCCCTGGAGGCATCCCTCCACCCCGTAGCCTGGGGCGTCAAGCTGGTGGCGGTCCACACCTGCATGGCCCACCGCGGCGTGCGCACCCCCGGCGTCCCCGTGGTGACCACCGTGATGGGTGGCGCCTGGAAGGAAAAGCCGCCCAAGGCCTTCGAGTAACTTACTTCGTCTTTTATCCCCTTAATCCCCTTCATCCTGGCTAAATATTTTTCTTTTTAGCCAGGATGAAAAGTGATAAGGAAAGGTTAATGGCGTCACGGGTTGTTTTTTTGGTGACATTTGAAGCTGTTTACCTCGCCTCTGCCACTGTTTCTGGCAGGGTTGAAAGGCGTATTTGGAGGAACTTTTAGGCTAGTTTTTACTCCTTGGTATGTTGGTGACTTTTGCTCTTGTTTTTAAGAAAAAAAGAATTAGCCAGGATGAAGGGGATGAAGGGGATGAAGAAAAAAACGAAGTTTTGTTTATTTATCCTGGTGGATTTTGGGGGGGCGAATTACTCGCGCATGAGGCTGAGCAGGGAGCCTTCGCCGGTTTCGCCCTGGCCTCGCAGGTAGGCCAGGGTCAGGGCCTCGGCTTTCTCGGCCAGGGGGCGGAAGGCGGCGGCTTTGCGGTCCCATTGGTCTTCGAAGAGGATGGCGTAGCGCCATGAGCGTGGCTGGCTCCAGCCTGCTCCGCTCGGGTGCTGGTCAGGGCTCCGGGCTTCGCTGGCGGTGCGGCACCAGGCCAGGGCTGCCTTGGCCTTGTCCCAGATGCTCTGGGAATCCCGATCCCGGACGGCCTTGGTTTCGACGAGCCACATTTCGTCGCCGAGGCGCACCACGAAGTCTGGCCAGTAGCGGCTCAGTTCGCCGAAGCGGGTCCGGTAGCGCAGGGCCAGGCTGTGGCGTCGCTCCAAAGGCTTGGACCAGGCCTGGACCTCCCCGGACTTCTCCAGCACCTGCTCGATGAAGTCCCTTTCCAGGCCGCCGCCCTGGGCACCTTCGAAGATGGAAGGGAAGACGCAGCGTGCGTTGGCGATCTGGCGGCTCTCCCGGCCCCTCAGCACAGGAGCACGGCCGTCCAGTTCCGGCTCGGAGGCCCAGCCCCAATCCGTGACGCCGACCTCGCTGGTCTGGTCCTCGTAGAGGCGTTGCAGCCAGCGGTCCCGCGCATCCTGGAGCTGCTTCAGGAGGTGCTGGCGGACCTCCTCCCTCCGCAGCACCCTGGCATCCTCGGGCCGGGTCAGGGGATCAAAGTCGGTGTCGGGAAAGAGGGAACGCTTGGCCACCCGGGAGACGACTTCCACCATGTCGGCCCACTGGTCCGTGAGCCAACTCTGGCCCCGCCTGCCTTCCACCAGCTGACTGGCCATATTGGCCAGGGCCTGTTGGGCGTCGGAGGAGAGGTCCGCCGTCCAGACCCTCTGGGTTTCGGTGGCCATGTGCTCCTCGGTGAACTGGACCCCCTTGTTGATGCGCAGGGCCGCCAGGATCCGCCCATCGCCGAAGGGCTTGAAGCCCTCCTTCAGGAGGTCAAGCACCTGGGGGGCGGGGGGATCCTCCCGGTAGAAGCCCAGGGGCCAGGCCAGATCCTTGCCCGGTACCCGGGCAGAGTCCACTGCCACCGTGATGAGGTCGCCCGCAGCGGAACGGTCCTCGTCCACATTGCCTTCGCCGATTTCGACGCCCTCCTCCTCCTCGAAATCCCGCAGCTTCTGGCGGAACTTGGGGTGGTCCACCAGGAAGAGCATGTCCAGGGCCGTCTCGGGCTCCCGGTGCTCCCAGAGGCTCTGGGCATCCTGGACCTTCTGGGGCCAGAGTTCCGGCCAGGTCTCGGCGCGGAACATGAGGCGCAGGCCGCGCCCGATGACCTGCTCCACCAGGATGGCGCTCTCGCCCGCCCGCAGGAAGACAATGACGCAGATGGAGTTCACGTCGAAGCCTTCCTGGAGCATGGCGACGTTCACGATGACCTGGAGGTCGTCCCGCTTGTCCGCCGCAAAGATCCTGCGGCGCAGGGACGCGTATTCCTCGGGTTTCAGCTCGCCCTTCCGGTTGCTGTGCAGTACTGCCACGCTGTCCGGCACGAGGCCGAACTCCCCAGTGCGCTGCTTGGAGATGAAGTCTGCCGCCTGATCGGCGAGGCTGGTGTCCTCCGCCACCACCAGGAGTTTGGGCATGGCGCTCAGGCCAAGGCCTGAAAGCCCCTTCTCTACCCACTCCCGCTTGGCCAGGCCCACGTCGATGAGGGCCTTCTGGCTGTCGGTCAGGACGCCCTCCTCCGCCAGGGGGATCGTGATCTCACCATCCAGCCGGGGGTCCTTCACCAGCCAGAGCTGTTTCACCAGCATGTCTCGCTGGGCCTGGGCCAGACCGTAGTCGCAGAGAATGTGGGGGAACCACTTGCGCACCGGGCGCTTGGCCTTGCCCCTGCCCGCACTCACCTGGAAGAAGGGGGTGGCGCTGAAGTCGCCCCGCCAGCCCTGGCTTTCGCCGTGCAGGGTTTCCTGCTCGGCGCGGATCAGGTTGAGCGCTTCTTCCCAGGCGCCTTCACCCCCTTGGTAGCCCTTCTCGCCGGGGTTGGTGTGCGTGTGGTGGGCCTCATCGTTGAAGATCACCAGATCGGGTGCCTGGGCCAGCCACTCTCGTAGCACCAGGTAGCGGGGGTTTCCTCGCTCGGTGACGCTGCCGTACTTGGGCAGTTCCATCAGATCCGCAGGGTGCTGGGCTTCGTCTTCCTCGCCGCTGCGGTCCATCAGGGCCTGCCAGTTGACCACCAGGGCGAAGGCCTCGGGCTGGGGGGTGGTCTCGGTCACGTCGCGCCCGTTCATGGGACGGAAGGAGCCGAAGAAGGCATCCGCCCATTCCGCCGGGAGGAAGAGATCCCTGAAGCGCCGCAGATCGGCGGTCTCCAAGTGGCGGTTGCCGCGCTCGTCCTGGGTGCCCAGGAGGGCGTCCAGCAGCCGGTCGTGGACCACCAGTCCCGGCGTCACCACCAGGCAGCGGGTGGAAAAGGCCTTCTTGCGCCACGCCCCTTCCTCGCCATCAAGCTGCCGCCCCGCAGGGCCCTCCAGGGCCAGGCGATTGAGGGTCTGCCAGACCAGCAGGGCCTGGAGTACCCAGGTCTTGCCGGTTCCCGTGGCCAGTTTGAAGCCATAGCGGGGCAGGGGGTCGGACCACCAGGGGCCGAAGAGCGGATCCCGATCCTCCGGGGCCCCCAGGTGCTCGTGCAGCCCATGGAGGAAGCCGCCTTCTGCAGGCAACTCCCGTCGCAGCACCTCATGGACATAGATGGCCGTCTCGATGGCCACCCGCTGGGCCGGGTGGAAGCTAGCCTCCTCGTGCTCCGTGCCGAACCAGTGGTTCAGCAGGGCCTCGGTCAGGGGCGTAACCCCCTCGTACCCGGCCTCCGCCCAGGCCCCGACCCTGTCCCCCAACAGCGCCGGAAGCACCGGCCCCCCCTGCATCGCCCGCACCTGCTTCTCAAGATTGGCCATGACCCACCCACACTGTTTGCCAGGATGAAAAAGAGAAAAATATTGAATCGTTATTTTGTTTTTGCTTTATCCCATTCATCCTGGCTAATCTTTCTTTTTCTTTTTTAAGCCAGGATGAAGGGGATAAAGGGGATAAAAGACGAGATTGCTTCAGCAGTGCTTGCCTGCTTGATTCCTGGCAAAGGAGGCCGTGATGAGGCCGGAGGATGAGGTCACGGAACGGATCATCGGCTGTGCCTATACGGTGGCCAACACCCTGGGCTCGGGTTTCCTGGAGAAGGTCTACGAGAATGCCCTGGCCCATGAACTGCGCAAGGCTGGCTTTGCCGTGGCCCAGCAGCAGGGCGTCGAAGTCCACTACGACGACGTGATCGTGGGCCAGTTCGTCGCCGACTTGGTGGTGGACGGAAGCACCATCCTTGAACTCAAGGCCACCCCAGGCTTCATGGATCTTCATGCGGCCCAATGCCTCAACTACCTCCGCGCCACCGGTCTGCCCGTCTGTCTCCTCCTCAACTTCGGCAAGCCCCGCCTCGAAGTCCGCTGCTACGAACGCAAGCCCGAGCCTGGAAAAGCCTGAGCCAGGATCATTGCCTCCTGCCTTCCTCTTTATCCCCTTAATCCCCTTTATCCTGGCTAATTCTGTTTTTTCTTTTTTAAGCCAGGATGAAGGGGATGAACAGGATAAAGCAGGAGCCAGGTCGATCATGGAAACAACACCTTGCTCATCTCTTTTCACACCTTTATCCATCCGCTTCATCCCGGCTCGCCTTCAGGCTTCGGGCAGGAGGCCGCGCCAGGCGGCGTCGTTGCCGAAGACATCCACCATGCGCAGGCCTATCTGGCGGCCTGGGCGGGGGATGTAAAGGATTTCGGCCTCGGTGACGATGCGGCGCACCCGCTTGCCCAGGCCCCGGAGGTCCTGCCAAGTGGAGGTGAAGGGGCGCTTGCCATCCTCGCCTCCCAGGTCGTCGTCCAGGCTCCAGAAGTCCACCAGGCTGAGGCCATCGGGGCCTCCGGCCTTGCGGAGCCAGTCCTGGCGCTCGGCCTCGCTCATCTTTGCGAAGTCCTTGAGGCCGGAGGGGACGCTGCGCAGGAGGTAGCGGCCCAGCTTCACGCTTACCTTCAGGAAGCGCTGCCCGTCCTGCTCTACCCAGCCTTGGACGCTCAGGGTGGGAGGCTCCAACCAAGGCTTCTCGAAGAAGGCCACCTTCTCCCGCAGGCGCTCCACAGTGGGTTCGTCGGGGGCCGCTCCCTCGGGAATCTTCTTGAGGTGCTCGATGATATCCGTGGGGACGATGCGGCTTTCAACCTTGGCGGTATCCGCTCCCAGCAGCTTCTGGAGCCCGGCATCGAAGTTCAGCTCGAAGTCCCAGCCCAGGGCCACCAGTTTGGCGTAGCCGCCGCCGTCCAGGCTGTTCAGGAGCCGCACGGCCTCAGCTACCCGCCGGGCCGAGAGGGGGCGGTCCGGCTCACCCACCAGCACCAGTCGCCGCTGCAGGCGTCCCGTCACCGGGTCATTGGCCTGCTGGGTGCCCAGATTGCGCTCGCTGGGGTGGGGCAGGGCGCCGAAGAGGGTCATGACCAGGGGGCCAACCTGCTTGAGCTTGTGGTCATTGAGGTAGATGAGCTGGCGCTGGTAGTTGCCCAGGTTCTCCACCACGAAGGGGGAGCAGCGGGTCGCCCCGTCGGGCCTCTGGAAGGCCAGCCCCCCCGAGCCCGGCTCGCCCATCTTCACAAAGCGGTTGCGGGCCACCTGGATGGAGGCCTTGCCCAGGTCCGAGGTGATCCAACGGCGGCTCAGCTTTTCGGCCACGGCAGCGGTGGTGCCGGAGCCGCAAAAGAAGTCGGCCACGAGGTCGTTGGGATTAGAAGATGCCTTCAGAATGCGTTCAAGAAAGACCTCCGGTTTCTGTGTGTCGTAGGCCACTCGTTCGCTTGACTGAGCACCAATCACAGACACATCCGCCCAAACACTCTGCAACGGCATCCCTGGCATATCGTCGAGGTACCTCTTGAAAGATGGAACCCCTCCAATCTTTTTAGGCCAGTGGATTTTGCCATCCTGATCTAGTAATTCAAGTTTTTCAATTGAAAACTTCCAATGATTTCCACGGTCACTGGGATCAATACCTCGCCAAGGTTTACCAGAAGAACCGTTTCTGGTCCCTGATGCAGTCAAGTCACTCAGACGGAATCGCCTACTATCCTTCGGATCTATATGGCGATAGAAATTTGAAATGTAATCTTCATCATATGCAACAAATTGAGAATTAAAATTAAAATTGTCAGATTTTGTATAAAAATAAATCCGATTATCCACATGCCTCCGAAACCAGGAGGCGGACAGGGTGAGGCGGGGTATTTGTGACTGCGGCGAACAAGGCAGGGAAGATGGCCTGGAGGTTGAAGCGGCGATTGAAACGGAACTGGTGTTCGGCAAGGTATCTGGGCAGATGCCGGGCGCTGCACCAGCGACAGACGCCGAGGATGTTGCCCTTCAGGTTGGAGATGACGGTGTTCACGGCCTGAAAGGCCTCCATCTTGGAACCCTTCCAACCCCCTTCACTTTTGATGGGTTCGTGGGAGGCTCCAGATGCGGCCACGCCACGAAAGCAGTGAAGGCCATCCGATACGACGTGAGTTCCAGGGTCCAGGGCCTTCTTGGCCCATGCCTCGATCGTCTCAATTTTGAAGTCCGTCACGGCTTTGAGCACGGTATAGATGACCTGCCTGTGGTTCTCCATCGCTGTTTGGACCGCAACCAGGAAGGGCTGCTTCCCGGGAGCCCCACGGCCACGCTTGCCTCCGTGGGTAGCTCCACCCGCATAGGCATCATCGATCTCAACCCGATCCTTGAGCTTCCGGCTCGATTCCGCAGCACTCATGGCGCAAAGGATCTTCTGCTTCAGGTAGTAGGCAGTGGGGTATCTGACACCCAGATAACGCTTGAGTTCCAGGGCAGAAATCGAGTGTTTGCCGTGTGAAAGCCGATACATGGCCTCGAACCAGGTCCTCAGTGGGAGGTGGCTGGACTCCATGACGGTCCCCACGGTGACAGATGTCTGGTGGTGGCAAGCCTTGCACTGGAACAACTGCCGAGGAACCAAGAAGTAAGCCCCGCCACTACCACACTTCGGGCATTGGAACCCGTGTGGCCACTTTGCCTTCACCATTGCGTCCCTGCACTGCACTTCTGTGCCATACCGGGCTTGGAAATCCCGAAAGGACAGACCCTTCTGGAACTGGATCCGATTGATCGCCATGGAACACCCCCATGACTCGAAGGTTCGGTCCCATGGCGCGACAAATCCTGTCCAAAACCCGCCTCACCCAGAGGTTTCGGAGATACATGGATAATCGGGAAAATAAATACAATCATGAATATGATTAAATGTTTCTGAATCTGCTCTGGCTGATGTTCTCTTCCAAATGATCTCATTTTGTAGATTGTTGCGGCCAAAAATCTCATCAAGCATCATGCGAATATGGCTATGAACATGCCAATCACAATGAACATAGATGCTGCCATCCTCAGTCAACAACCTGTGCATCAACTGCAACCTTGGATAAAGCATGTCCAAATAGCTATCCGTCCCATCCTCCCAGGTATCCCGGTAGGCCAATCGCTCCAGGGCGCTCATCTCGGCGGTCAGTTCTCCACCCTTGCCCTTTTCATCCGGAGTGAGTTGGACGCTGTGGCTGTAGTCGGCCTTGGAGTCGAAGGGAGGATCGATATAGATGAGGTTGATCTTGCCTTCGTAGCCCTGGGCCAGGAGGGCCTGCATCACCAGCAGGTTGTCGCCCCAGATGAGGCGGTTGCAGGCGGTGGTGTCCACCTCCTGGGCCACAGGGTCGAAGGGGAGGCGCGGTCCCGCCTGGGCGGGGTTGGGCACCACCACCTCGGCGATCTGGAAGCCGAGGTTCTTAGGATTGGGGGCCCGCTTGGGCTTGCTGTCCCAGACCAGGCGGGCGGTGTTGCGTTTTTTTCGTCTGGGGCTGCCTTCGGCGACCTCCTGGGCATCCGTCTCGACTGGGGGGAAGGGCGCATCCAGTGGGTCCATCTCCTGGGGCTCTGCCAAGAGAGCCGAATGGGACGGGGGCTTGGGGGCGTCAGCAAAGGGCTGGAGGGTGAAATCTTGGGGCTCAGGCATGCTGGACTCGCGAAGTGACAACTAGGTTGTAAGCGAGTCTAGATCCTGCGGGCCTTTACGGCCAGACCTTCCTGGCCTCTAAGTGGGCCTCTAGCCTGAATTCATGCTGCCTGTCCTGTGTCCTCGCCCTTGCTTGTCGGGCATTCGGACTGGTTTGGCGAATTCACAACTTTGTTGTTGGGCGGGGTGCTTGTCGTGAATCCCCTTCCCGGCCAGGCACCCGCCTCTGCTTTTCCCCAGAACCTGCGGGCCCTCCGGGAGCGGCTCGCCATGGGGCAGCGCGACTTTGCGGACTACCTGGAGGTCACCCAGCAGACCGTTTCGCTCTGGGAGCGGGGCTCGCGCCGCCCAGGGCGACGCACCTGGTTGCTCCTGGAGCAGAAGCTCGGCTACCCGAGGGCGGTCCTGGAATCCCGGCTCCCACTGGCCCTCCCGGAGGAGGGCGTGAGGGAAGGTATCGATTTCGCCAAGACGATCACCCTGCCGCCACCAAAAGCAGGGCTGCCCATCACCCGCATGGGAGTGTCGGGACTGGCCGCCGAAGCCATCACGCTTGCCGTCGCCCAACGCGAACTCCGCGAAGCGATCCGCGCAGGTCGTCCGGTTTGGCTGGTTGTTGGCTGAAGGGCGGGGTTATTGCTTTGGCTTTGCAAAAGATAAAAAAAGAAAAATTTAGCCAGGATGAAGGGGATAAAGGGGATAAAGCAAAAAGACTGGAACAAGGGCTGTGGTCTGCTGTGGTTAGTTGATTTATTTGCTGGGTTCAGCCGGTGAATCATCTATAGGTTCTTGCTTTTCATCCCCTTAATCCCCTTCATCCTGGCTAATTCCCTTTTCTTTTGAATTCTTATCCCAGCGATTTCAGTTCGCTTCCAGCTCCGCCAGGTATCCCTGCGCTTCTTCGCTCTCGGGATGTGCCAGGAGGCACTCCCGGAGGATGGCCTTGGCGCCGGCGGTGTCGTGGAGGGCGCGTCGGGTCTCGGAGAGTTGGAGGAGGGCTTCCTCGCACTTGGGTTCGAGCTGGAGGGCGCGGCGCCAGTGGTGTTCTGCTCGCTCCCATTCCGCCAGCTCCATGCAGGCGTGTCCAGCGTCCAGGGCGAGGCGCAGTTGGCTGGGATCCATGGCGGAGGCCCGCTCCAGGCACTCCCGGGCGGGTACACGATGCTGAAGGTGGGCGTGGCTGAGCCCCAGCAGGTGCCAGTAATCGCTCCGGATGGCCCCCGTCATCTGGAAGGATTCCATGAAGGGGAGAAGGGCCTTCCAGGTGCCCATGCCCGCCATGCAGTCGGCCTGGAGCAACAGCAGATCCACGTCTTGAGGGGCCTGTGCCAGGAGGGCCTCGATGGCTGGGAAAGCCTCGGCATGCTGTCCCATGGCCACCTGGAGTTGGAGGCGGAAGGGGGGATGGTGCCGGCCCTGGTGGGTCTGGGGAATCCCCGAGAGGAGGCTCCAGGCCTGGGCGGCATCTCCCTCGACCCAGTAGGCGAACTCGGCTCGCCTCAGTAACCATTCCCAGTGAGCCTCTGCGGCATCCTCCTGAGCTTCCAGGAGGGGTTTGGCCCGCTCCAGGGCCCAGATTGCCTGGGCGATGTCCTGGCGTTGCAGGGCGTGGCCATGGCGTTCCATCCACAGTCGGAAGGATTCTGGGTGCCACTCCAGGCCACGGATGGCAGCCTGTTCGGCGGCGGGCAGGTTCCCCAGCTCCCGCAGGGCGAGGCATTCGGCTTCCCACAGACCCATGGGGCGCTGGGGCTCGGGGAGGCTGCGGGCCAGGATGAGAACCTCCTCAGGCCTTCCGGCGGCCATGAGGTAGGGAAGGGCGGCCAGGCGGTTCCAGGCGCATCGCTTCTCGCCGTGGCGGCGCAGCAGCAGGGTGAGGCTCTGTTCGAAGATTTGGGCCGGGAGGGCGGCGAGTTCCTCCCTTGCTTCGGGGGACTGCATCCTCTCAAGGGAGGAAAGCATCAGGTCCTCCAATACGAGGGGGTCCTCCTGGCAGCCCTCGAGCGCCTTCTCCATCAGGGGCCAGGCCCTGTCCGGATCCCCGGCCCGAAAGCTCTGGGCCGCCAGGAAGTGGTGGAAGCGCTGGCCCCCGGAGAGCCTGCGCCCCAGAAACTCCCCAAGGGGCATCCGCCAGCCCTTTGGGAGCCTGGCCTGGGCCAGGAGATATAGAGAGATTGGCCATCTGTGCCAGAAGGGGAGCCTCGATAATCCTGCCCGGAAGCTGGCCTGCCAGGCCCGGGGGCGATCACCGCTTTCCAGATGGGCCAGGGAGCGCAGCAGGTGCATTCGATAGCCGAGTTCGCCCCCTGCCAGGAGGGAGTGGTCGAGGGGTTCCAGCACCTCGGAGGCGGGTGCCCCCTGGTGCCAGAGTTGCTCGGCCTTCCGGAATCGCTGGGGATAGATCCAGGCCTGGCGGAAGGCGAAGCCGAGCCAAAGGCCGACTATGCTGATACCCAGAACGGCGGTCCAGGAGATCCCGGTCTCCCTGGCCAGGGCGACCAGCCCGACGGGGACATAGATGATGGCAAGCCCCATCAGAAGGCTGGAGCCGGGGCTGTTGTTGGAGTTGGAGACGGAGGCCATGGGGCTATTCCTGGGTTACGCCCCGGTTGGTGCGGATACGTTCGACGATCGTAGTGGTACTGTGGCCGGGCAGGAAAGGGATGAGGACCAGGTGTCCGCCCTGGGCTTCGACATACTCGCGGCCTACCACGGCTTCGGGCGTGTAATCTCCGCCCTTGGCCAGGATGTCGGGTTGAAGGGCGCGAATCAGGTCCAGCGGCGTGTCCTCTTCGAATCGCACGACGGCGTCCACGCTGCGGAGCCCCAGCAGGATCCTGGCCCGGGCCTCCTCATCCTGGAGGGGACGACTTGGCCCCTTCAGCCGGGCTACGCTGGCGTCACTGTTGAGACCCACCACCAGGAAATCCCCCAGAGCGCGGACATCCTCCAGGTACTGGACATGTCCAGGGTGCAGGAGGTCGAAACATCCGTTCGTGAAACACAGAGTGGCAGGGCGCTGGGGGTAGGCCTTCCAGAAGGCTTCTGGGCTGAGGAAGAATTGGTCGAGTGATGTCATGGGCTGCCTAGGGTAGAATGTAAGGTTACGGCGCAAGCCGTTCTTTTGAGGATGCCATGCCGCTCTACGAGTACCGTTGTGAAGCCTGCGGGGGAAACGAAGAGAAGCTCCAGTCCATCTCTGCCCCCTCCGAACATGATTGCCCCCGCTGTGGGGCCTCCCAGGGGATGAAGCGTCAGCTTTCCGTGAGCGCCTTCAGTCTGAATGGCGGTGGTTGGTACGATCAAGGTTACGACAAGGGAGCGTCTTCCTCGTCTCCAGCGGCCCCTTCGGCTCCCGCTGGAGGCTGTGCTGGGTGCCCTTGTGCGGGTTCCCACTGATTTTCGATTGACGCTTATGGCCTTTGGGCTAAAATTCTAGTTTCCTGGCCAATTCCGGCCCGGGATGTCATGCATCCGCTCCATGTCGACCCCTGCTGGGACTCGACCTCTCGGGCTTAGGCGCCTAGTGCGCCTCATAACAGGAGGTTGGTGTGCCAACCATCAATCAGTTGATCCGCCAAGGGCGGACGACTTTCCAGAACAAGACCAAGAGCCCCGCGCTCGACGCCTGCCCTCAGAAGCGTGGCGTTTGCACCCGCGTCTTCACCACTACCCCCAAGAAGCCGAACTCCGCGCTTCGCAAGGTGGCTCGTGTGCGTCTCACCAACGGGATCGAGTGCACCACCTACATCCCCGGCGTGGGTCACAACCTCCAGGAGCACAGCATCGTGCTGATCCGTGGCGGCCGTGTGAAGGATCTGCCCGGTGTGCGCTACCACGTGGTGCGCGGAACCCTCGATGCCACCGGCGTCGCTGGCCGCAATCAGTCCCGTTCCAAGTACGGCGCAAAGCGGCCTAAGGCTGGTGCTGCTGTCGCTGCGAAGAAGAAGTGAGGTAGGCCATGTCACGTCGTAGCACTCCTGCCAAGCGCGAGATCCTCCCGGATCCCGTCTACAACAGCATCACCATCACCAAGTTCGTCAACGTCCTCATGGAGCGTGGCAAGAAGGCCACCGCCGAGCGCATTCTCTACGGAGCGCTTGAGATCGTTGTCAAGAAGACCGGCGAAGTTGCCCTGGAGGCCTTCGAGAAGGCCCTCAACAACATCAAGCCTTCGGTGGAAGTCAAGTCCCGCCGTGTCGGTGGTGCCACCTACCAGGTGCCCATCGAGGTTCCCCAGAACCGCCGCCAGTCCCTGGCCATGCGCTGGCTCAAGGCCTACTCTGCTTCCCGCGGCGAGCGCACCATGCGCGACAAGCTGGCCGGCGAGATCATGGACGCCATGAACTTCCGCGGTGCCGCCATCAAGAAGAAGGACGACGTCCACAAGATGGCCGAGGCCAACAAGGCCTTCGCCCACTTCCGCTGGTAGTCACCTGTTGTTTGAACGGGGGGCCGATCATTGGGTCGGCCCCACGTTTTGCCACGTCGCATTGAGCATTTGACCCTTTCGATTTTGTAGGAGGCCCCCGTGGCCCGCACGACCCCACTCGAGCGATACCGTAACATCGGCATCATGGCGCACATTGATGCCGGCAAGACGACGACCACGGAGCGCATCCTCTACTACACCGGCAAGATCCACAAGATCGGTGAGGTGCACGAGGGCGCGGCCACCACGGACTGGATGGTCCAGGAGCAGGAGCGTGGTATCACCATCACCTCCGCCGCCATCACCGCCGCCTGGACGCCCCAGACCGGTACCCTGAAGGACATTGAGCACCGCATCAACATCATTGACACCCCCGGCCACGTGGACTTCACCGCCGAGGTCGAGCGCTCTCTGCGCGTGCTGGACGGCGCCGTTGCCGTCTTCTGCGCCGTGGGCGGCGTCCAGCCCCAGTCCGAGACCGTGTGGCGCCAGGCCAACAAGTACGGCGTGCCCCGTATGGCCTTCGTCAACAAGATGGACCGCACCGGCGCCGACTTCTATCGCGTCATCGAGATGATGCAGACCCGTCTCAAGGCCAAGCCCCTGCCCATCCAGATCCCCATCGGGGCCGAGGACAACTTCAAGGGTGTGGTTGATCTGGTGACCATGGAAGGCCTGACCTTCGACGAAGGCGACAAGGGCTTCAAGGTCATCCATGGCGAAATCCCCGCCGAGCTGCTGGATGATGCCAAGAAGTGGCGTGAGCACATGGTCGAGATGGTCGCCGAGACCGACGAGACCCTGATGGAGAAGTACCTGGGCGGCGAGGAGCTGACCGAGGCCGAGATCCGCGAGGGCATCCGCAAGGGCTGCGTCACGCTGGCTTTCACTCCCATGTGCTGCGGCTCCGCCTTCAAGAACAAGGGCGTCCAGCCCATGCTCGACGCCGTGGTCAGCTACATGCCCAGCCCCCTCGATATCGCCGCCATCAAGGGTGTCGATGAGGACGGTAACGAGGTTGAGCGCCACGCCGACGACAAGGAGCCCTTCAGCGCCCTGATCTTCAAGATCATGGCTGACCCCTTTGTGGGCAGCCTCGCCTTCATCCGTGTCTACTCGGGTGTTCTGGAGGCCGGTTCCGCCGTCTACAACAGCAACAAGCGCCGCCGCGACCGCATCGGCCGTCTGCTGCAGATGCACGCCAACAAGCGTGAAGACATCAACGAGGTCCGCACCGGTGACATCGGCGCCGCCGTGGGCTTCAAGGATGTCTACACCGGCGAGACCATCTGCGATGAGGCCCATCAGGTGATCCTGGAGTCCATGGACTTCCCGGATCCCGTGATTCAGGTCGCCATCGAGCCCAAGACCAAGCAGGACCAGGAGAAGATGGGTATCGCCCTCGGCAAGCTGGCTCAGGAAGATCCCACCTTCAAGGTCCACACCGATCCCGAGACCAGCCAGACCATCATCGCCGGCATGGGTGAGCTCCACCTGGAGATCATCGTCGACCGCATGATGCGCGAGTTCAAGGTCGAGGCCAACGTCGGCAAGCCCCAGGTGGCCTACCGCGAGACCATCCGCAAGCAGGTCAATGCCGAAGGCAAGTTCGTCCGTCAGTCCGGCGGTCGTGGTCAGTACGGTCACGTCAAGATCACTGTCGAGCCCAACGAGACCGGCAAGGGTTACGAGTTCATCAATAACATCGTGGGCGGTGTGGTTCCCAAGGAATACATCAAGCCTGTGGACCAGGGCATCCAGGAGGCTCTGAACTCCGGCGTCCTGGCGGGCTACCCCGTGGTGGACGTCAAGATCACCCTCTTCGATGGCTCCTACCACGAGGTGGACTCCAACGAAATGGCGTTCAAGATCGCCGGTTCCATGGCCTTCAAGTCCGGTTGTGAAAAGGCGAACCCCGTCCTCCTCGAGCCCATCATGGCCGTGGAAGTCGAGACCCCCGAGGACTACATGGGTGATGTCATCGGCAACCTCAACAGCCGCCGTGGCCGCATCGAGAACATGGAAGACCGGGCCGGCAGCAAGGTGGTCACCGCCAAGGTGCCCCTGGCCGAGATGTTCGCCTACTCCACCACCCTGCGTTCCATGACCCAGGGCCGCGCTACCTACACCATGATCTTCAGCCAGTACGACGAGGCACCCCGCAACGTCGCCGAGGAGATCATCGCCAAGGCTCGCGGTACCAAGTAGTTCCAGCTTTTCCCGCGCCGGATCTCGGTCCGGCGCGGTGTCTTCCCATGGCCCCCCGATCTGGGGGGTGAGGCCGCCTGAGATCCCTGATCGAGGCCTCTTGAGACTGCCGATCCGGGGGGGATTCCCCCTCGAATCGTTGAAAATCTGAAAAAGCCGTTGCATTTGCAGGGGCTTTTGCTATTCTGGATAGCCTTGTCCCTGCTTATGGGACGAACCTTACAATCGGGCGGTCAGCGCCCCACATCTATGGACGGCCAGTCCGTCCCAATGGAGTGAACATGAAGGACAACATTCGCATTCGCCTGCGAGCCTTCGATCATCGCCTGCTGGATCAGTCCACCCGCGAGATCGTGGATACCGCGAAGCGCACCGGAGCTCAGGTCGCCGGACCTATTCCTTTGCCTACGCGCATCAACAAGTACACGGTGAACCGCTCGCCCCACGTGGACAAGAAGAGCCGTGACCAGTTCGAGATCCGCACCCACAAGCGGCTCCTGGACATCCTGAACCCCACCCAGAACACGGTGGACACCCTCATGCGTCTCGACCTCCCCGCGGGTGTCGACGTTGAGATCAAGGTGTTCAGCCGTCAGGGCAACCGGTAAGGGAAGGGGTGAAGAATGACTAAAGGCATTATCGGCAAGAAGCTGGGCATGACCCAGATCTTCAACGAGAAGGGACAGATTGTCCCCGTCACCGTCATCCAGGCTGGCCCCTGCGTGGTGGTCCAGCGCAAGACCTCTGCCAAGGATGGCTACGAAGCTCTCCAGATCGGCTACGTGGATCCCCAGGGGGGCAAGCGTGCCTCCAAGGCTGAAAAGGGCCATTGCGAGAAGCATGGTGTGGCTCCTGTTCGTGTCCTGCGCGAGATCAAGGTCGAAGCCGCGGACGCCACCAAGGAAGGCGATAGCATCCTGGTGACCCAGTTCGAGGAAAAGGGCAAGGTTCACGTGACCGGCATCAGCAAGGGCAAGGGCTTTGCTGGCGTCATGAAGCGCCACCACTTCAAGGGTGGTCGTGCGACCCACGGTTCCATGTTCCACCGCGCCCCCGGTTCCATCGGTGGTTCGTCCTATCCGAGCCGCGTTTGGCCCGGTATGCGCATGGGCGGCCAGATGGGCAACGAGCAGGTCACGGTCCGCAACCTTGAGATCGCGAAGGTCGATGTGGAGAACAACCTGCTGCTCGTCAAGGGTGCTGTCCCTGGCCCCAAGGGCGGCTACCTCGTGATCAAGCAGGAGGCGTAAGATGGCGACTTTTCAGCACCCCGTCGTGAACCTTGAGAACCAGGCTGCTGGCTCTGTCGAGCTGCTGCCCGAGGTCTTCAAGCTTGAGGACATCAACAAGCACCTGATCTGGGAAGCGGTTCGCCACTTCCAGGCCAAGCGTCGTCAGGGCACCGCCTCCACCAAGGACAAGTGGGAAGTTTCCGGCTCCGGTCGCAAGCTCTGGAAGCAGAAGGGCACCGGTCGCGCCCGTATCGGCTCCATCCGCAGCGCGCTGTGGAAGGGCGGTTCGACCGTTCACGGACCCCACCCCCGCAACTACGACTACGCATTCCCCAAGCGGGCCCGTCGCGCCGCTGTGCGCCACGCCCTCTCCGCCAAGTTCGCCGCCGGTGAAGTCCTGGTGGTGGAGAACTGGGATGTCGAAACCCACAAGACCAAGGCCCTGATCGCCACGCTTACCAAGCTGGGTGTCAATGGTTCTGCTCTGCTGGTGGGCGCCGAGGCTTCCGAGAAGGTTGCCCTGGCTGCTGGGAACAATCACAAGCTCCTGGCCATCGAGAGCCTGGGCGTGAATGTCTATGACCTTCTGAAGTATGACCAGGTTGTCTTCTCCAAGGACGCCATCCTGGCTCTGCAGGAAGTGGTGAAGCCATGACCAAGATCTTTGAAGTGATCCGCAAGCCCCTCCTCACCGAGAAGGGCCAGATCCTGCGCGAAAGCAACATCCAGGTGTTCGAAGTGGCCTCCTGGGCCAACAAGCACCAGATCAAGGAAGCTGCTGAGCTTCTCCTTCAGACGAAGGTGAAGTCCGTGCGCACCGTCCGCACTCCCGCCAAGGCGAAGCGTCTGGGTCGCTGGGTCGGCACCACCAGTGCCGTCAAGAAGGCCTACGTCGAGCTCGTGGAAGGCGCGACCCCTGCCGCCGAGTAATCGGCGATTTGCAACCGACGGGCGGACAAGCATTGCCACTATCGCCCGTTTTTTTGAGGCAAGAGGATAATCATGAGCGTCAAACTGCTCAAACCAACGACCCCCGGTCAGCGGGGCATGTCGAAGCAGGGCTTTGAGGAGATCACCTCCACCACGCCCGAGCGTTCGCTCATTGCCAAGCTGAACCGTACTGGCGGCCGTTCCAACACCGGTCGTATTACCACCCGCCACATCGGCGGTGGTCACAAGCGTCGCTACCGCATCATCGACTTCAAGCGCAACAAGATGGAGGTTCCCGCCAAGGTCGCCACCATCGAGTACGATCCCAACCGCACCGCCCGCATCGCTCTGCTGGTCTATGCGGATGGTGAGAAGCGCTACATCCTGGCCCCCGATGGTCTGGAAGTGGGTCGCACGGTGCTGGCTGGCAAGAACGCCGACATCCTGGTGGGCAACGCGCTGCCCCTGCGGAACATTCCGCTCGGCACCGAAGTCCACAACATCGAAATGAAGCCCGGCAAGGGTGGCCAGATCGCCCGTGCCGCCGGAACCTTCGCCCAGCTTGTGGCCAAGGACGGCGACTACGCGCAGCTGCGCATGCCCTCCGGCGAGATCCGCAAGATCCACCTCGACTGCTACGCCACGGTTGGCAAGGTGGGCAACCTCCAGCACGAGAACGTGTCCCTGGGCAAGGCCGGCCGCAAGATCTGGCTCGGCATCCGTCCCACCGTCCGCGGTGTGGTCATGAACCCCGTGGATCACCCCCACGGTGGTGGTGAGGGTCGTACCTCTGGTGGTCGTCACCCCGTGACGCCTTGGGGCCAGCCGACCCGCGGTCACAAGACGCGCTCCAACAAGCGCACCACTAAGTTCATCGTCAAGCGGATCAACTAGGAGAGCTTCAATGGCACGTTCACTGAAGAAAGGCCCGTTCATTGATGGCCATCTTCTGAAGAAGGTGGAGGCCGCTCAGGCTGCCATGGACAAGCGCGTGATCAAGACCTGGTCCCGCCGTTCCACCATCGTTCCTCAGATGATCGGCTTGACCTTGGCTGTCCATAACGGCAACAAGTTCATCCCTGTCTACGTCACCGACAACATGGTCGGCCACAAGCTGGGCGAGTTCAGCCTCACCCGCAATTTCCGTGGTCACGCCGGCAAGTCGGATGCCAAGGCGAAGGGGAAGTAATATGGCAAATATCGTTTCCAGCGCCACCATTCGTCACCTGCGCGGTTCCGCTCAGAAGGCCCGTCTCGTGGTCGATCTGATCCGGGGCAAGAAGGTCGGTGAGGCTCAGTGGATCCTCACCAGCACCAAGAAGTACGCCGCCGCTCCCATCAAGAAGCTCCTGAACTCCGCCATCGCCAACGCGGTGGACAAGGATCCCGCCGTGAATCCTGATGAGCTGATGGTCAAGACCGTATTCGTGGATGAGGGCTTCCGCATGAAGCGCGTCCGCCCTGCCCCCATGGGCCGTGCCTACCGCGTGCAGAAGCGCACCTGCCACATCACGCTGCAGCTTGCTGCGATCACGGCTGGGGAGGAGTAATCCAATGGGTCAGAAAGTCCATCCGTACGGATTCCGTCTAGTCCACACCAAGAACTGGCACAGCAAGTGGTACTCCAAGCGCGAGTATGCCAGCCTGCTGCATGAGGACCTCAAGCTCCGCAAGGAGCTGAAGGCTCAGCTCCACGGCCTGAACGCCATGGTGTCCAAGATCGACATCGAGCGCGCCGCCGACAAGGTGACCGTCCGCATCTTCACCGCCCGCCCCGGTATCGTCATCGGTCGCAAGGGCGCTGAGATCGACAAGCTGCGTGAGGATCTCCAGAAGAAGCTCAACCGTCCCGTGAGCGTCGACATCCAGGAGATCAAGAAGCCCGAGATCGATGCCCAGCTCGTAGCCGAGGGCGTTGCCCAGCAGCTCGAGCGCCGCATCGCCTTCCGCCGCGCTATGCGCAAGGCGGAGGAAGCGGCCATCCGCTTCGGCGCCAAGGGATTCAAGATCAAGGTCTCCGGCCGTCTCAACGGTGCCGAGATCGCTCGCACCGAGGATTACCTCTCGGGCCAGATGCCCCTCCAGACCATCCGTGTCAACGTGGATTACGGCTTCGCTGAAGCCCACACCACCTACGGCATCATTGGCATCAAGGTGTGGGTCAATCTGGGCGAAGGCGCCCTCGAAACCGTGAAGCGCTGAGGTGTACCCATGTTGATGCCGAATAAAGTCAAGAACCGCAAGCTTCAGAAGGGCCGCACCCGCGGCGTCGCTACCCGCGGCAACGAAATCGCTTTCGGCGATTTCGGTCTGAAGGCCACCGAGCACTGCTGGCTGACCAACCGTCAGATTGAGGCCGCTCGTATTGCCATGACCCGCCACATCAAGCGTGGCGGACGCATCTGGATCCGTATCTTCCCGGACCGTCCCACCACCAGCAAGCCCGCCGAGACCCGCATGGGTTCCGGCAAGGGGTCTCCCGATGGCTGGGTGGCGATCATTCGCCCCGGCAAGATTCTCTTCGAGATGGAAGGCGTTTCCGAGGAAGTTGCTCGTGAAGCCCTGCGCCTGGCGCAGATGAAGCTTTCCGTGGCTTCCGAGTTCGTCTCCCGCACTCCGCCGGAAGAATGAGAGGACAGAGATGAACAAGAAGAACCCTTTTAGCGATTTGACCGGGAAGAGCACCGAAGAGCTGGCGCAGATGGAGGTCGATCTGGCCGCCAAGCGCTTCACCCTTCGCTTCCAGAACGCCTTGGGCCAGGTTGAGAACACGGCTGAGATCCGCAAGACCCGCCGTGAACTCGCCCGCGTCAAGACCGCCCTCAAGATCAAGCTGAGCCAGTGAGGTCGACCACATGAGCCTAGAAAACAAGATGATTCGAAGTGGCGTCGTGGTCTCCAACAAGGCCGACAAGACGGTTGTGGTGAAGGTGGAGCGCCGTTTCCAGCACCCCCTCTACCATCGGACGGTCAAGCAGACCAAGAAGTTCATGGCCCACGATGAAACCAACGCGTGCCAGATCGGGGACGAAGTCAAGATCGTCGAGACCCGCCCCCTTTCCAAGCGCAAGCGCTGGATGGTCCTTGAGATCGTCCAGAAGTCTGGCGAATAAGGAGGCCACATGATTCAGATGGGAAGCATGCTCACTGTCGCCGATAACTCCGGCGCAAAGAAGATCTGCTGCATCCTGCCGCTCGGCGGCGGGGTGGGCAAGATCGCCCAGCTTGGCGATGTCATCACCGCCTCCGTCAAGGAAGCCATTCCTGGCGGCACCGTGAAGAAGAAGGCCGTGGTCCAGGCCGTCATCGTCCGTCAGCGCAAGGCCTACCGCCGCAAGGACGGTTCCTACATCCGCTTCGACGAGAACGCAGCCGTCATCATCAAGAAGGATGGCGAGCCTGTCGGAACCCGCGTCTTCGGACCCGTGGCCCGCGAACTCCGCGAGCGGAAATACATGAAGATCGTTTCCCTCGCTCCTGAGGTGCTGTAATGGACAAGCCCACCAAGATGAAGCTCAAGAAGGGCGACGAAGTTGTCGTCATCGCCGGCAAGGACAAGGGCAAGCGCGGACAGGTCGCCAAGGTGACCCCCGCCACCAACCGTGTCGTTGTCGCGGGTGTCAACGTGGTGAAGAAGGCCACCAAGCCCAACCCCCAGACGGGCGAAGGCGGCGGTTTCACCGAGAAGGAGGCCTCCATCCACGCTTCGAACGTGATGCTGGTCGACCCCACCACCCAGAAGCCCACCCGCAAGCGGGCTGAATAGTAGCTGTCCCACCTGGAAAAGATGCTTTCTTTCCAGGAACAAGCATGAGAAGCTTTCCCTTTCCGCCGATGGATCTCCCGTCGGCGGAAGCTTTGATAACTGAGGCTGGAAGGAAACGGACCGGATCGCCGGAACCCAAGCCCTTCCGCTCTCCCGAACCCTGGGGGCGTAGTCGCCCCTCGGAAATGGAGGCAATATGGCTGCAAATGCGGAACCCCGCATCAAAGGCCGCTACCACAACGATGTGGTAGCCAAACTGAAGGAAGAATTCGGGTACACGTCTGCCATGCAGGTGCCCCGTCTTCAGAAGATCGTCATCAACATGGGCGTCGGCGACGCCATCCAGAACATCAAGGTCCTGGATGTCGCTGTCGAAGAGCTGACCACCATCGCCGGCCAGAAGGCCGTCGTGCGGAAGGCCAAGAAGAGTGTGGCTCAGTTCAAGCTGCGCGAAGGCATGCCCATCGCCTGCATGGTGACCCTGCGCGGACCCCGCATGTGGGAGTTCTTCGACCGCCTGGTGTCCCTGTCCTTGCCCCGCGTCCGTGACTTCCGTGGCGTCCCCACCAAGTCCTTCGACGGCCGTGGCAACTACACCCTGGGCCTCAAGGACCAGTTGATCTTCCAGGAGATCGACTATTCCAAGGTCGAAAAGATCAAGGGAATGAACGTCACCTTCGTGACTTCCGCGGCCAACGATTCCGAGGCCCGCTCCCTTCTCGCCCATCTCGGCATGCCTTTCCGCAAGTAGTCAGGAGAACCCATGGCTCGCATCGCAAAGAGATATAAAGACGCTTCCAAGCCCAAGTTCTCGACCCAGCACCGCAATCGTTGCAAGGTGTGCGGTCGTCCCCGCGGCTTCATGCGCAAGTTCGAACTCTGCCGTCTGTGCTTCCGGAAGCATGCCCTCGCGGGTGAGCTCCCCGGCGTTCAGAAGTCCAGCTGGTAAGGAGAGGCAACCATGCATACAGATCCCATTGCCGATTACCTTACCCGCCTGCGCAACGGCATCATGGCCGGCCACGACGCTGTCGTGGTGCCTGCCTCCAGCATGAAGGAGCGCCTCTGCGGCATCCTGAAGTCTGAGGGCTACATCCACGGCTACAAGACCGTGGAGCATGATGGCCGTAACTACCTGATCGTGAACATCAAGTACGTGAAGAGCGGCGAGTCCGTGATTCACGGCCTGAAGCGCATCTCCAGCCCCGGCCTGCGTATCTACGCCGGCGTCAAGGAGATTCCTGACGTCAATGGCGGCCTGGGCATCGCCATCCTCTCCACCCCCAAGGGTCTGCTGTCTGGCAAAGAAGCCCGCAAGCAGAATGTGGGCGGCGAGGTTCTGGCTCACGTCTGGTAGTTCATCGCCAATCCACTTTTCCAAGGATCAATCATGTCTCGCATCGGAAAAAAGCCAGTGGCACTGCCGAAAGGCGTCAAAGTGACCATCCACGGGGCCGAGGCTGTCGTTGAAGGTGCCAAGGGACAGCTGTCCTGCCCCATCATGAAGGGGATCACTCTCGACGTTCAGGCCGATTCCATCACGTTGGCCCGCGCCAACGATGAGGCGCAGAACCGCGCCTTCCATGGCCTCACCCGCGCCCTCCTCCAGAACGCCGTGACCGGTGTTGCTGAGGGGTGGAAGAAGGAACTCGATATCGTCGGCGTCGGCTACAAGGCCGCCATGGAGGGAGCCCAGCTCCGCCTGGATCTTGGCTACAGCCACCCCATCCTCTATCAGGCTCCCGCCGGCATCACCATTGCCGTCGAAAAGAACACCCACGTGGTGGTTACCGGTATCGATCGTCAGCTGGTCGGTCAGGTGGCTGCCGACATTCGGAAGTTCCGCAAGCCTGAGCCTTACAAGGGCAAGGGTGTCCAGTACACCGGCGAAGTCATCCGCCGCAAGGCCGGCAAGACCGGGAAGTAAGGGGAAAACATGTCCAACGACCTCAAACTTCGCCGTCAGAAGACCAAGACCCGTATCCGTGGGCGCATCTCGGGCACGACCGAGCGTCCCCGCATGACCATCTTCAAGAGCCTGAAGCGCATTTATGTGCAGGTGGTGGACGATTCCAAGGGAATCACCCTCGCCTCCGCTTCCAGTCTCGAGAAGGAGATCCGCGGAACCATCCAGAACGGAGCCAACATCGAAGCCGCCAAGGTTGTCGGAGCCCGCATCGCCGCCCGTCTCATCGAGCAGGGTATCAAGGCTGTGGTCTTCGATCGCAACGGTTACGTCTACCACGGCCGCGTGAAAGCGCTGGCTGACAGCGCCCGCGAAGCCGGGCTCCAGTTCTAGGGAGGGGCTCATGGCTATCGAAAATAGAAACTCACAGGATTCCGCACAGGGCGAATTCAAGGACCAGGTCATCTATGTCGGCCGCGTCACCAAGGTGGTGAAGGGTGGCAAGAACTTCTCCTTCTCCGCCCTCGTGGTGGTGGGAGACGGCAACGGCAAGGTGGGCTTCGGTCTGGGCAAGGCCCTCGAAGTGCCCTCCGCCATCAAGAAGGGCATCGAGAGCGCCAAGCGCAACATGATGAAGGTTCCCGTGACCCCCAACGGCACGATTCCCCATCCTGTCACCGGGCGTTTCGGAGCTGGCTCCGTCATGCTCAAGCCCGCTCCTGAAGGCACCGGTATCATCGCTGGCGCCACTGTCCGCGCCATCATGGAAGCGGTCGGCATCAACAACGTGCTCACCAAGAGCCTCGGTTCCTCCAACCCCCACAACGTGGTTCGCGCTACGTTCGCCGGGTTCCAGGACCTCATGGATCCCTACACGGTCTTCACCAACCGTGGCCTGGATCAGGCGGAGGCCTAAGATGTCTAATCTCATCGGAAAGCAGGTCATCCTGACCCTCAAGCGCTCCACGATCTGCACTGTGCCCAAGCACAAGGCCTTCGTGCAGACCTTGGCGCTCAAGAAGGTGGGCGACACCCGCGAATGCGAGTACACGCCCAATGTGCATGGCATGGTCAAGCTCATGCCTTACCTGGTTGACGTCAAGGTGAAGGGGTAAGCCATGAAGCTGAATGAACTCAAGCCCGCTGAGGGCGCCGTCAAGGTGCGCAAGCGCGTTGGCCGGGGCAAGGGCTCCGGCATGGGCAAGACCGCGACCCGCGGTGAGAAGGGCCAGAAGTCCCGCCGTGGTTATTCCGCCAAGCGTGGCTTCGAGGGTGGCCAGATGCCCCTGCATCGCCGTCTCCCCAAGCGCGGTTTCACCAATATCTTTGCCCCCGTCACCGCGGAGATCGGCCTCACCGTCATCTCCAACAACTTCGCCGAAGGCGAGACCGTGTGCCTTGAGTCCCTCCGGGACAAGAAGCTTATCGGTTCCAAGATCGAGCGGATCGTGGTGCTGGCCTCCGGCGAACTGACCACCAAGGTCACCGTCGTTGCCGACCGCATCACCAAGGGGGCCCGCGAGGCCATCGCCGCCATCGGCGGCACCATCCAGGAGCCCTGCGCCAAGCAGGCTGAATAGGGCTTCCCTGAATGGAACGACTTCGGCAGCTATTCTCCAACCCTGAACTGCGCAAGCGCCTGCTCTTCACGCTGGTGCTGCTGCTGGTCTACCGTCTCGGGGTTCATGTCTCGGTCCCCGGCGTCAATGCTGAGGCCCTGGCCAAGAACATCGGGAAAGCCGGTGACCTTCTGAATGTGGTGGATTTGTTCTCCGGAGGCGCCTTCAAGAAGTTCTCTGTGTTCGCTCTAGGCATCACGCCCTACATCACTGCGAGCATCGTGCTCCAGTTGTTGGGGGCTGTGGTGCCGAGCATCGAGAACCTTCAGAAGAAGGAAGGCGAAGCCGGACGCCAGAAAGTCAATCAGTGGACCCGGTACCTGACCGTCGGCCTCGCCTTCGTGCAGGGCTTCGGTATCGCTTCCCTGGCCCAGGGCATGGGCACGGATGTCGTGGCCAACCCTGGTCTGGGGTTCAAGCTCCTGTGTGCCTGGACCTTGGCCACCGGAACGATCTTTGTGATGTGGATCGGTGAGCAGATCACGGATCGCGGGCTGGGCAACGGCATATCGCTGCTCATTTTCGCTGGTATCGTCGCGGGTCTACCCAAAGGGGCCACCACTCTGGGGGCCATGTTCCGTGATTCGGTCATGAACAAGGGGAATGTGGCGCCTCCTGGCGTTTTCATCCTCCTGGCTGCTGCCATGGTGGTGGTGCTGATCGCCGTCGTCTTGGTGGAGAGTGCCTATCGGCGCATCCCCATCCACTACGCCCGGCGTTCGGATTCCTCCCGGATGGCCAGTCAGCGCAGTTCATACATGCCTCTCAAGGTGAATACCGCAGGCGTCATGCCCGTGATCTTCGCCAGCTCGGTCATCTTCTTCCCGGCCACCATCGGTCAGTTCACGCGGTGGGAATGGCTGGCCAAGGCTTCGAGCTTCCTCAATCCGAGCGCCCACTTCTGGATCTACACTCCGGTTTTCGTGGGCGTGGTGATCTTCTTTGCATTCTTCTATACCAGCATCGTGTTCAACCCGGATGAAACCGCAGAGAACATGAAGCGATCTGGCGGGTACATCCCGGGCATCCGCCCCGGAAAGGAAACCAGCGTCTATATGGATGGCATCCTCTCGAAGCTCACCTTCGCCGGAGCCGTCTACTTGGCCCTGATCTCCATCGTCCCGCTGGTGATAACAAACAGCATGCCTGGCCTCAACTTCTACTTCGGAGGGACCTCCCTTTTGATCGTGGTGGGCGTGGCCATGGATACTGTTTCGCAACTTGAGAGCTATCAGGTCATGCGTCACTACGACGGATTCCTCGAACAGGGGCGCGTCCGTGGCGGTCGTTTGGCCCGCGCAGGAGCCAGGACAAAATGAAGGTTCATATCCTCCTCGGCCCTCCCGGAAGCGGGAAGGGCACGCAAGCCAAACAGTTGGTCGAAAAATTTGCTTTGAGTCACCTATCAACGGGTGATATTCTGAGAGATGCCGTTTCGAAAGGAACGGAGATTGGCCTTCGGGCCAAGGCCATCATGGCTGCAGGAAAACTCGTGGACGACGACACGGTTAACGGTTTGGTCTTTGCGCGGCTGCAGGACGAAACAGGTGCTGTGTTGTTCGATGGCTACCCACGAACCCTCCAACAGGCTGAAGCGCTCGCGGCTTTCCTCTCGGCGCAGAAGATTGAAATGGGGTTGGTGGCTGACATTGAGGTCCCCGAAGAGTTCCTGGAGGCTCGGGTGGTTGGGCGGCGCAGCTGCAGCAACAACGCATGTGGCGCTATCTATCACCTTGAAAACAAGCCCCCTCGGGCAGAGAATGTCTGCGATCTGTGCGGAAGTCCGCTGAAGCACCGTGCCGACGACACCTCTGAAGCCTTCCGGAGCCGGATGGAAGCGTTCAACGCGACCTTCAAGCCCCTGCAGGCCTACTACCGAGGAATGGCGAACTACCGGCGGGTGGATGGCCGCAGCAAGCCGGAAGAAGTCTTTGAAGCCGTAGTCGAGCTTTATCAGGAGAACGCTTGAGCAAAGAAGAAGCCATTGAGCTCGAAGCCACAGTGGTAGAGTCCTTGCCCAACGCGGTCTTCCGTGTCGAGCTTGAGAACAAGCACCAGGTGCTGGCCCACATCAGTGGGAAGATGCGGAAGAACTTCATTCGCATCCTGCCGGGTGACCGGGTTCTCGTAGAGGTAACCCCCTACGATCTCTCCCGGGGCCGCATCATCTACCGATTCAAGTAAGCAACCGAGAGGTAAACCATGAAAGTACGGCCCTCTATTAAGAAGCTGTGCGAGCACTGCAAGGTGGTTCGGCGTGAAGGCATCGTCCGGGTCATCTGCAAAAAGAACCCCAAGCACAAGCAGCGTCAAGGCTAAGGAGACGGCATGGCACGTATCGCTGGAATCGATCTGCCGGTCCAGAAGCGCGTTGAAATCGCGCTGACCTATATCTATGGGGTTGGCCGCGCCAAAGCCCATAGCATTCTCGACCGGGCAAAGGTCGAATACGCCACCAAAGTTCGCGACCTCACGGAAGACGAGATTGGCCGTATTCGAAAGGTAATTTCCACTGAAGAGACGGTAGAGGGTGACCTCCGCAAGAACATCAGTCTGGACATCAAGCGTCTGATGGACATCGGCTGCTACCGTGGCATCCGCCACCGTAAGGGGCTCCCTGTCCGCGGTCAGCGCACGCACACGAACTCCCGCACCCGGAAGGGTAAGCGGAAGACCGTCGCCGGCAAAAAGAAGTAAGGTTTTGAGGAACTGATATGGCAAAGACCCAGTCCAAGACCGCCGGTAAGAAGGTGGTCAAGAAGAAAGAAAAGAAGAACGTCCCGCATGGGGTCGCTCACATCCAGGCGTCCTTCAACAACACCATCATCTCCATCTCCGACCCGATGGGGAACATGCTCTGCTGGGCTTCCAGCGGCAACCAGAACTTCCGCGGCACGCGCAAGGGCACGCCCTTCGCCGCCCAGATCGCCTCTGGTATCGCTGCTGAGGCTGCCAAGGAGCACGGCGTCCGCTCTGTTGACGTCCGTGTGAAGGGTCCCGGAGCCGGACGCGAGTCCGCCATCCGCGCCCTGAACGCAGCAGGCATTTCGGTGACCAGCATCCGCGACGTCACCCCCATTCCCCACAACGGTTGCCGTCCCCCCAAGCGGCGGCGTGTCTAAGAGAGGATAGAGAATGGCTCGTTATTCTGACGCCGTATGCCGCCTCTGCCGTCGCGAGGGTATGAAGCTCTACTTGAAGGGCGAACGCTGCTTCAAGGAAAAGTGCTCCTTCGAGACCCGCAAAGGCAAGATTCCCGGCCAGCACGGCGCTGGCAAGACCAAGAAGCCCACGGGCTACTCCCTTCAGCTCCGCGAGAAGCAGAAGGTCAAGCGCATCTATGGTGTGCTCGAGAAGCAGTTCCGTCTCTACTTCGAGAAGGCTGAGAGCAAGAAGGGCCAGACTGGCCACAACCTGCTTGCCTTCCTGGAGCAGCGTTTGGACAACGTGGTCTACCGTCTGGGCTTCGCCGCCAGCCGTGCCGCCGCCCGCCAGATGGTCATGCATGGCCACATCCTGGTGAACGGCAAGCGGGTGGACATCCCCAGCTACCAGACCAAGGCCGGACAGAGCGTTGAGCTTTCTGAGCGCTCCAAGGCCAATGATTTCGTCAAGTCCTCTGTGGAAACTGCGGCTGGCCGCGGTATCCCCAAGTGGCTCACGCTCGACGCCGCTGCCTTCAAGGGGCAAGTCATCGCCGCCCCCACCCGCGAAGATGTGCCTCTCGATATCAACGAGCAGTTGATCGTGGAACTCTATAGCAAGTAAGGGGACAGGGATGCTGAACCTCAGCGATTTCCAAAGGCCGCGTCTGGCGGAAGTTAACGCCGCGACCAAGACCGCAGGGTATGGCGAGTTTGTGGCCTACCCTTTCGAACGGGGATTTGCCACTACCGTTGGCCATTCCCTGCGCCGAGTGCTCCTCAGCAGCATCCAGGGGGCCGCGGTCACCAACGTCCGTATCAAGGGCGTCCAGCACGAATTCACCGCTCTGCCTGGGGTCTGGGAGGATATCACCCATATCCTTCTGAACCTCAAGCAGATTCCCTTCAAGCTCCACTCCTCCCAGCCCCAGATCGTCACGATCAGCCACAAGGGCGAAGGCGTGGTGACCTCCGGGTCCATCCAGACCAACCAGAACGTGGAAGTTGTGGACCCCAATGTCCACATCGCCACCCTGGGCGAGGATGGTGAGCTTGAGATGGAGATCCAGGTGAGCCAGGGCCGTGGCTTTTTGACCGCGGACCGCAATCTGGACGAGCGCCTGGGCCTGGGCTTCATCCCTCTCGATTCCAACCACAGCCCCATCGTGCGGGTCAACTACACCGTTGAACCCGCCCGTGTGGGACACAGCACGGATTATGAGAAGCTGACCCTCCAGGTCTGGACCAACGGAACCGTGGATCCCAAGGATGCCGTGAGCGATGCTGCGCTCATCATCCGGGAGCACTTCATGATCTTCGCCCGTCAGGACGAGGACACCGTTGAAGTCGAAGCCGGCGTGGCCGTACTGACCAGTGAAAACGTCAACAGCATGCTTTCCAAGTCCGTCGAGGAACTGGAACTCTCCGTTCGTGCCAACAACTGCCTGCGCAACGCCAATATTACGAATATTGGCGAGCTGGTGCAGCGGACCGAGGCCGAGCTGATGAAGACCAAGAACTTCGGGAAGAAGTCCCTCCAGGAGATCAAGGACGAGCTCGCTCGCATCGGACTCTCTCTCGGCATGCGCATCGAACAAGAAGTCTAAGGAGCACCCATGCGTCACAATGTTGCCGGCAAGCGCCTGGGCCGTACCACGAACCAGCGCAAAGCCCTCATGAAGAACCTCGCCACGGCCCTGCTCACCTCTGAGCGGATCGAGACGACCCTCGTGAAGGCCAAGGAGCTCCGCAAGTTCGTGGAGCCCTTCATCACCCTCGCCAAGACCGACTCTGTGGCCAACCGCCGTCTGGCGATGGCCCGCCTCGGCAACAAGAGCATCGTTCAGAAGCTCTTCGCCGATGAGTTCCGCGCCCGCTTCAACGAGCGTCCCGGTGGGTACACCCGTATCCTCAAGCTCGGTCACCGTCTCGGCGACGCCGCCGATATGGCGATCATCGAGCTGGTGGACTACACCCTGCCCGAGGTCAAGGAAGCCGAATAGGCTCAAAAAACAAGCGCCCTTCGGGGCGCTTGTTTTTTAAAGGGTTGAAATACCTAAAAAGAACGGGGTTCCCTTGGGAACCCCGTTCTTTTTACAGCATGCCTTCCAGGAAGGTCGTGGTGTAGAGTAGGCCCTCGCTGCGATCGGGGCCAGTGCTCAGGTAGGCAATGGGGGTTTCCACGGACTCCACCAGGGCATCCAGGTAGACTCGGGCCTCCTTGGGAAGCTGTTCCAGGCGGGTGGCGCCACGGGTGGGCTTCTCCCATCCGGGGAAGTACTTGATCTCGGCCTTGAGGGTGTCCCATTCGGCAGCGCAGGCGGGGAGCTTGTTGGAAACCCGGCCTTCGCCATCCCGGTAGCCCGTCACCAGGCCTACCTGCTCGAAGCCATCGAGGACATCCAGCTTCATGAGGCCCAGGCCATCCACACCGTTGGTGAGGCAGGCGTGGCGGGTGATGGGGGCGTCGAACCAGCCGCAGCGGCGAGGACGGCCAGTGGTGGTGCCGAACTCGCGACCGGCTTCACGGATGCGATCCCCGACGGCATCGTGCAGCTCGGAAACCATCGGGCCTTCGCCCACGCGGGTCGTGTAGGCCTTGGCCACGCCCAGGATCTTGCTGAGGGCCTTGGGGGGCAGTCCGGTGCCGGTGAAGAGGCCGCCAAGGCTGCAGTTGGAGCTGGTGACGAAGGGGTAGGTGCCGTGGTCGATATCCAGGAGGGTGGCCTGGGCCCCCTCGAACAGGATGGACTGGCCCTTCTTCCACGCGTCCATGAGGTAGGTCTGGGTATCGCCGATGAAGGGCAGGAGGGGATCAGCCCAGCGCAGCACATCGGCCACGATGGCGTCAAGGGAGGGCAGATCCTTGGCTTCATCCCCCAGGCGGAGGCGCACTTCCTCGTACCCGGTGCGGACGATGTCCTTGAGGGTTTCAGGGCGGAGGAGATCCCCCAGGCGCACCCCCATGCGGGCCACCTTCATTTCGTAGGCAGGACCGATGCCCCGACCCGTGGTGCCGATCTTCACTTTGCCAGCTCCACCTTCGCGCCAGCGATCCAGGGCGATGTGGTGGGGCAGGATGACATGAGCCTTGTCGGAGAGCAGCAGACGCTTGGAGAGGTCGAAGCCCCGTTCCGCCAAGCGGTTCAGCTCCTCGCGGAAGACCTCGAGGTTGAGGACCACACCGGACCCCACCAGCAGGAAGCAGCTCGGGTGGAGGGCGCCGCTGGGCACCTGGTGGAGGGCGATGCTCTGGCCGTTGACCACGACGGTGTGGCCTGCGTTGTTGCCTCCCTGGAAGCGGACGACGTTCTGGTACCGGGCACTGAGGAGATCGACAAGCTTGCCTTTCCCCTCGTCACCCCACTGAAGGCCCAGGATGGCTAGATTGGGTGGAACATCCCTCATGGCAGAACTCCTAAGCGATTAGATTACCGCGAGGTGGCTTAGCTTCCCAGGTTGAATCATCCAAAGGTAGGCGGGACAACCATCAATGTTAGGGTTACCCTTGACTCACACCGGTTTGCTCAACCCGCGACTTCAATGATCCTGCTTGGCCCCAAGGGGGAATCGTGTTCGAGAAATTCACTGAAAAGGCCCGACGTGTCATGTTTTTCGCCCGCTACGAGGCGAGTCAGTTCGGAGCGGAGAGCATCCAGAGTGGGCATCTCCTGCTTGGCCTGCTGCGGGAGGCCGAGAAGACCTCCACCCAGCTCCTGGAGCGCATGGGGGTGCAGACCAACCAGCTGAGGGACCGCCTCATCGGCGCCCTCACGCCGAGGGATCGTAAGGTGGTACCCAGCAGCACCTCCATTGATATTCCCATGGAGGAGGAGGTGAAACGGATCCTCCAGCACGCCACCCAGGAGAGTGCCAAGCTCAATCACAAGCATGTGGGGGCCGAACATCTCCTGCTGGGGATGCTCAAAGAGGAGGAGAGCCTCGCTGGGCGCCTGCTCCGTGAGGCCGGGGCCGATATCCTCGCCGCCAAGGAGATCCTCCTGGAATCCACCAAGGAAGAGAAGATCGCAAAGAAGAAAAAGGAGCACCCCCTTCTCGCCGAATTCGCCCGCAACCTTTCCGAGATGGCCGAGCGGGGGATCTTCGACAACCTCATCGGGCGGGATACCGAGGTGGAGCGGATCATCCAGATCCTCTCCAGGCGCCGCAAGAACAACCCCATCCTCCTGGGAGAGGCGGGGGTCGGCAAGACCGCCATCGTTGAGGGACTGGCCCAGAAGATCTATGAGGGCAAGGTGCCTCCGGGGCTCCAGGAGAAGCGGATCTATGCACTGGACCTCTCCCTGGTGGTGGCTGGGACCAAGTACCGCGGCCAGTTCGAGGAACGGCTCAAGGCGATCATTGCCGAGGCTTCCAAGGATCCCAGCGTGGTTCTCTTCATTGATGAAGTTCACAGCATCATCGGCACCGGGGCCGCCGAGGGCAGCCTCGACGCTGCCAACATCCTCAAGCCAGCCCTCAGCCGGGGCGAGATCCAGTGCATCGGAGCCACCACTCACAAGGAGTTCGCCAAGTACATCGACAAGGACCGCTCCCTGGTGCGCCGCTTCCAGCCGGTAACCGTCAATCCGCCGGATGAGGAGGAGAGCCTCCGCATCCTCGAGGGCATCCGGAGCCGCTATGAGCTCTTCCACCGGGTTCGCTACACCCCGGCCACGCTGCGGGCCTCCGTATACTTGGCCAATCGTTACATCACGGACCGTTTCCTGCCTGACAAGGCCATCGACCTCCTGGATGAGGCTGGGGCTCGGGTCAAGCTAAGGGTGGGGGCCAGCGGGGGAGATGCTCCCCGGGTCGAGGAGGAACTGCACCGGGTCATCAATGAGATGAACGAGGCGGTGCTGAACCGTGACTTTGAGCGGGCTGTGCTCTTGCGTCAGAAGGAGATCCAACTCCGGGAGCAGCTCCAGGGCGGCCAGAAGGAGTTGACGGACGAGGATTACGAGCGCTTCGCCGAGGTGGGCGAGCAGGACATCGAAGATGTGGTGGCCTCATGGACCGGCATCCCCGTGAAGGCCCTCAAGAATGAGGAGAAGCAGAACCTGGTCCAGATGGAGACCCGCCTCAACGAGCGGGTCATCGGCCAGGAGCCAGCGGTCAGCGCCGTCAGCCGGGCCGTCCGCCGGGCCCGCACCGGCCTGAAGAACCCCAACCGTCCCATGGGATCCTTCCTCTTCCTGGGGCCCACCGGCGTGGGTAAGACGGAACTGGCCAAGACCCTGGCGACCTTCCTCTTCGGCGACCCCAAGAAGATGCACCGCTTCGACATGTCGGAGTTCATGGAAAAGCACGAAGTTTCGAAACTTCTCGGGGCCCCTCCGGGGTATGTGGGCTATGAGGAAGGGGGCCTGCTGACGGATCGGGTTCGTCGCAACCCCTATTGCGTGCTTCTTTTCGATGAAGTCGAGAAGGCCCACCCGGACCTCATCAACATCCTGCTCCAGATCTTTGACGATGGCATCGCCACGGATGCCTTCGGGAACCAGGTGGACTTCAAGAACACCATCATCATCATGACGAGTAATGTGGGCAGCCGAGAGCTCCTGACGGACAAGGCCCTGGGTTTCGTGGAGCAGGAACAGCGCCTTGACGCCAAGGCGGGGGATGCCATGAAGGTGCTCAAGCGCACCTTCCCACCGGAGTTCCTGAACCGCATCGATGAGATCGTGGTCTTCAACCGCCTTGGCGACGCTGAACTCCACAAGATCGTCCGTTTGCTGGTCTACGACCTGAACCAGACCCTCAAGCAGCACCGTCTTGAAGTGGATCTATCCGACGCCGCCGTGGATTGGATCGTCAAAACCACCTCCCGGGACCGCTCCTACGGCGCCCGCCCTCTGCGTCGGGCCATTCAGAAGGCCGTCGAAGACCCCCTGGCCGAGCTGATGGTGGCCCAGGACACTGTGCCCTCGGGTCGGGTATTCTTCGAGGCTGGGCCCGACGGGCTCGTCCCTGCCTTCACGGAAGACGGTTCGAGGGAAACCTTGTCCCCCGTTCCCTGATCCCGGCTCCCCCCGGCAACGGCGGCCGTCCCCACTGGCGACCGCCCTTCAATTTTGAACCCAATGAAATGTGAGTGCGGATGAAACTGAGTGTGGATGTCATCGGTGAAATGCTTCGGAGCCGGTCGCTCCGGTATTGCCTCCCGGCCTTCCTGGTGGGGGGGCTGGCCTGGGGCCAGGACTCTGAAGCCATTACCCGCATCGAGGTGGTGGGGGTCCAGAAGCTCACGCCGGAGACGGTGATCTTCAAATCAGGCATCAAGGTCGGAGACGACCTCCGGGCGCTGGATCTGACGGCGGTGCTTCAGCAGCTCTGGAATTCAGGCTCCTTTGATGACATCAAGTTCGAGCTGGCGGACGAGGCTGGTGGCAAGCTGTTGACCATCAGGGTCGCGGAGCGCCCTCTCATCAAAGAAGTGGACTACCGGGGCGGTACCGAGATCGGGGTCAGCTCCCTGAAGGACAAGGTCAAGGAAAAGAAGCTCACCATCAATCCTGACAGCGTCTATGATCCCGAGGCTGCCCGCAAGATCAAGGGGCTCATCGTGGAACTGGCTGCCGAGAAGGGCTTCCGGAACCCGGTTGTGGACGTTTCCCTGGAGCCCATGACCCCTGGTGTGGCCCGACTGGTCTTCGACATCAAGGAGGGCGGCAAGGCCAAGGTCTACAGGATCGCCTTCCGGGGCAACAAGGTCATATCGAGCCGCCGCTTGGCGGGGGTTATGGAGAAGACCAAGCGCCACGGCCTTTTCTCCTGGATCGGAAGCAGCGATCTCCTGGTGGAGAAGAACCTCGAAGAGGACATCCAGAACGTCAAGAAGGCCTACTGGCGCGAGGGCTACAAGGATGTCTTCGTAGGGCAGCCCCTCATCGAGGTGGAAGACCGCACCACGCCAAGGCAGAAGAAGACGAACGAGAAGCTGATCAAGGAGGCCAAGTCTCCCAAATACGACCTCCGGGCGACCCTTACCATTCCGATCCTGGAGGGCGAGAAATACTACGAGGGCAAGTTCAAGGTCGAGGGCAACACCAAGGTCTTCAAGGGGCCGAAGGGTGAGGACTTCTATCGCAGGAAGATCGCCGAGGTCCGGCGGGACAACCGTTCCTTCATGGCCAAGTGGCTGAACCTCAAGCCCTCCATTGAGGACCTCCCTGCGGACAAGAACCGCCCCTTTGATCTGGATGGCCTGAACCAGGGCATCGAGAAAATGGCCGAGGAGCACAAGAACCTCGCCTATATCCAGTGGCGTGCCGACAAAAAGCTCGAGGTCCGCGAGGAGAATGGCGTCAAGAAGGTGGATACCACCCTCAAGGTGGATGAAGGGGAACCCTACACCATCCGCCGCATCAACTTCGAGGGCAATATCACCACCAAGGACAAGGTGCTGCGGCGGGCTCTGATGATCAGGGAAGGGGAGCCCTTCCGCTTCGAGCTTTTCAAGGATTCTTTCATCGGCTTGGGGCAGTTGGGCTTTTTCGATGTCAAGAGTTCTGAACCCAAGATCGACTTCGTGCCCGACAAGCCCCAGGTGGATATCACCCTGAGGGGGGAAGAGGCGGGGGTCAACGAACTGATGTTCCAGGCCGGTTATGGCAGCGTCTATGGCGCGTCGGTGGGCGGCTCCTTCTCCACCAAGAACCTGGGCGGTGGCGGCGAAACCCTCAGCTTCAGCGCCACGGTTGGCAAGTACCAGAAGAACCAGTCCATCTCCTTCACGGAGCCCTATGTCCTGGATCTGCCCTACAGCGTGACGGCGAGCATCAGCAATGGCAGCACGGACTACGATGCCTCCCGGGTCGGGTCCAACTATGCCTACAAGCAGTTCACCCGGTCCCTGGGACTGGGGGTCGGCACGCGGCTGAGCACCTTCTTCCCGAACAAGCCTTGGGCATTCTGGACCAGCTACTCCGTGGGTTACAGCTTCCGGGTCATCCGCATGGAGGGAGGCCAGAACTGGTATCTGAAGGACACGGACAACCTTCTGACCTCCTCTCTCAATCAGAGCCTGACCTACAGCACAGTCAACCATCCCTTCAAGCCCACCCGGGGCACCAAGCTGGCTTTTGGCCTGGAATATGGCGGGTGGCAGCTGGGCTCGGATCGCCCCTTCCTGCGGACAAACCTCGAGTTTGTAAAGTTCACCAACATCGCAGATCGCCACATCTTCGGCATCAATGCCAGCTATGGTCAGATTTTCAACCTTGGGAACGACGATCTGGCGGTGTATGACCTCTACCGACCCGGTGGCGAGAACTCTCTTCGGGGATACCGATACGGGCAGGTGGGTTCCACGGTGTACGATCTGGACGGAGAACCCATTGTTGTCGGCGGCAACAAGCAGTTCCTGATGAACCTGGAATACCAGCTTGTGATCTCGGACCAGCTGAGGGCCGTATTCTTCTTCGATGCGGGCAACGCCTGGGCCCCAGGTGTCTCCGCATTCTCGGAGCCTCTCCGCAAGAGTGTCGGAGTTGAGGTCCGCTTCTTCATTCCCATCAGCCCGGCCCCCATGCGACTGATCTGGGCCCGGAAGCTCAATCCCTACTCCTTTGATACGGATAGCCGCAACGACTTCCAGTTCAGCATCGGCACCACCTTCTAGGGCTGCTTCAGATCTGTTCTAATTGATAAAAACGGAGCAAACATGCGCAAGATCCTTTCCCTTCTGGCTCTCAGTGCCGCCCTTCCCGTCCTGGCCCAGGAAGCCCCCGCGCCTAAGTTCGCGGTCGTGATCCCCGACTACATCCTGGGGAACAGTGCCCGGGGCAAGAAGGTCACCGCTGAGTTCGTCGAGCTGCGCAAATCTCTGGACGAGCGCATGCGCGCGAAGAGTGAAGAGCTCCAGAAGCTGGCCCAGCAGCTCAAGTCTCCTGGTCTGTCCGATGAGGGGCGTGCCAAGGTTCAGCGGGACCTGCAGGATGGCGAGATCGCCCTGAAGCGTGCCGAAGAGGATGCCCAGAAGGAATTCAACCTGGGCCGGGAGAAGGTGAGCAAGACCTATCAGCAGGAGATCCGCCCCATCGTCGAGGTCTTGGCCAAGGAATGGAAGCTCCAGGTTCTGTTCAACTACCAGGAAGGTCTCTTCCAGTATGCCGACGAGACCTGGCTCACCAGCTTCTCCAATGAAATCATCAAGCGCTACGACGCCAAGTTCCCCGCAGAGGGCACCGCCAAGGCTCCCGTGGCTCCGGCCCCCAAGCCCGGGAAGGGCGTTGGCAAGAAGTAATACGCATTCGCAAACAAGAGAAGAACTTCCACCACCAAGCAACCCCGCACGGCGGGGTTGCTTGGTGGTGGAAGTCGCTTGATGGCAAACGGGAATAAGGCTAACGGCGGCCGGTTGAGCCGTACCCCCCTTCGCCGCGCTCGGTCTCTCCGAGGGCGGCGAGTTCCGTTTCGGGGGCCCATTCCCAGCGACAGACCGGGGCCACCAGAAGCTGTGCGATGCGTTCCTCCCGGCGGATCTCGAAGGGCACCCTGCCGTGGTTGATGAGGACCACCATGACCTCGCCACGGTAGTCCGAATCGATGGTGCCTGGGGCGTTCAGCACCGTGACGCCGTGGCGCAGGGCCAAGCCGGACCTGGGGCGAACCTGTCCCTCAAAACCCTCGGGGATGGCCATGCTCAAACCGGTTGGCACCAGGCGTCGCTCCCCTGGATCCAGGATCCAGACCTCTTCCGCCGGGATGGCCGCCCGAAGGTCCATGGCGGCAGCGTGCGGTGTGGCGTAGGAGGGCAGGGGCATGCCCTCGGCGTGGGGCAGTGTATGGATGGAGATCTTCATGCCGGTGTCCTTTCCAAGAGAATGGCTAGCCCTAGGCCATCGGCCGTTTCCATGGCGGCGAGACCAAAACGGCCCCCGGTCCGCTCCAGGCCGTGAAAGAGAGAGATCAGGAGGCGGAGGCCCTCGGTGCTGTGGGCCTGGCCTGTGGCGAAGGCGCCGCCGCCCGGATTGACGCGCCGGGGGTCCAGGCCTGGCAGGGCCTGGAGGAGTCCCAGGGGGGAGAGGAGGAGGGATTCGTCCACTTCTACCTGGTCCAGATCCTCCGGCGTGAGTGCGGCGCTCTCCAGCAGGGGCCCGACGGCGCCCAGCAGGGCTTCCGTGGGGCGATCTGCCCAGGCCTCCCGAAAGCCTGCGATGCGGATGCCGGGGCCCTCAGCGCTCATTACCAGGGCAGCGGCAGCATCCGCTAGCGGCGGGAGGGGCCAGCCGGGTTCTGGGGAGGGGGGAGCCATCCCGAGGATTTCGTCGCTTTCGAGATGGGTGGGTCCCTTCCTGGCAGCGATGGTTACCGGAAAGCATAGGGCTGGGCAGCTGAGGGCCTTTTCCCGGCTATGGGTTGCCCAATTAATTAATGAATCATAACAAATGCCCAGTTCGGCCTGACGCTGGGTCATGGCCTGCTGACGGATGGCATCGCGCTCAGGGGCATCCAGAAGGAGGGGGTCCATGGCGGTGGATTGGCCCAGGCGATGTCCCCAGCGGCCAGCGGGTATGAGATAGGGAACGGTGGAAGCGCTGTCGGCGGCGGCCACTACGAGTCGGGTATGGGCTCCGGCTTCGATGGCATGGAGGCCTGCCACCAGCGCCCGCAGTCCCGAGGCCCTGCCCTGGTCTACGCCCCAGGCTGCGCAGGTCGTCCCGAGACCGGCTGCCTGGGCTGCCCGCCTGGCGGGGTTGGCGCCTCGTCCGTACCGAAGGGCCTGTCCCAGAATCAGGGCATCCACCTGGCCTGGGGGCATGTCCGCACACCCCAGGGCCTCCCGGATGGCCCAGGCAGCCAATTGCTCCGGGGCCACCCTCCGGAAGGCGCCCCCGAAGGCCCCGTAGGGCGTGCGGGCGGCGGATCGGAGGAAGACGGCCAAGGGGACTCCAAAGGATCCACCTTATCACCCCGTGCGTTCGCGGTAATCTGCTCTGATGCGAGCCCCCAGCCTGTTTCCTGCCGCCCTCATGCTGCTCCTTTCCCCAGGGGTGCTTCCGGGGCAGAGTCGCGTGGTGCCAGATGTCCGGGAGATCCGTCTGTCCAATGGCCTGGAGGTGCTCTGCGTGGAGCGTCCGGGCTCCGGGGCGCTTCATGCCGCGCTCTTCGTGAAGGGTGGGCGAAGTGAGACCGCTGCCCTTCCGCCCTGTGCCGCGGATCTTCTGGCCCAGGCCCTCTTCCGCCGGGTATCCCCAGTGGACCTCCTGCGCGATGGCAGCGTGGAGGATCTGCTGAAGGAGGAAGAGGGGGTCTTCGAGGGGCTCCGCCTGAAGGGAGCCCTGCTGCAGGCGGAGCCCCAGGGGCTCGCCCAGGTCCACGAACGCCTGATGAGCGCCCTGAAGGCTCGGACGGGGGATGAGGACGCCCTTGCGAACGTGGGGGTCGTCCAGCCGCAGGTTCGCGTTGAGGCCGACTACATCGCCTGGGCTGCGGATCTGCCCGCCGGGAACCTGAAGGCCCTGGCCTCCACACTGGAGAGCCTCTTCTCCCATACCCGGCTCTCGCGGCTTCCCGAGGAGAGGGAGCGCCTCCTCAGGCTCCAGGGTACCCCCCCGTCCACCTCCATCCTTCTCGGGGCTGCATCCCTTCCGGGCGCCTATGGGCGCCTGGCTGACCGCACCCCCGGCGCCCTGGAGAGCCTGCGTTGGTCGGAAATGAGGGCCTACGCCAAGGGCATGCTGGTCCCGGATCGGTTGACCCTCGTTCTGGTGGGGGATGTGTCCTCCGGGGATCTGGATCCCCTTCTTGCGAGCACCCTGGGCAGGCTCGGGAACGGCTCCGGGGGGCGGAAGGCTGAGTCCTGGGCCGCAGGTATCACGCCCTGGGATGGGGCCAGGACTCTGAAGGCCACCGTGCCACGCAACCGCCGGGTCTTTGTGGCCTGGCGAGTCCCTCCCCGATCTCATCCAGATGCTCCGATACTCCAACTCCTCTGTCAGATGCTTGGCTCCGGCAACGCATCCCGCCTCGTCAAGTCCCTGAAGGAAGACCAGGGCCTGGCCTCCCGGGTGACGGTTGGCATGGGTGTTCCCGGGGGCCGAGAGACGAATCTCCTGGTGGTGGAGGCGGATCCGGCAGAAGGCAAGAGCCTGGAGGAACTCGAACAGGCCATTCACTCCGAGATGCGTCGCCTCTACGCCGAACCACTTCGGGAGGGGGAGCTTCAGCGGGCTCTGCGGCAGGCGGAAGGTCTGGCCCAGCGTACCCAGGAGGACGCCGCTGTCCTTGCCCAGGTCATGGGAGCGGCCAAGGTCCAGGCAGGGGATTGGCGAAGCGCCTTCGCGCCGGTCCGCTTCGGGGCGGAGTTGCGCCAGGAATCCGTGCAGGCGGTGATACGGCGCTATCTCGCGCCGACCCAGAGCCTGACGGTCTCCATGGAACCCGATGCCCTCAGCTCCCCCAGGGATGCCCTGGAGATGCAGCTGGTGAGGGTCCTTGAGCAGCTGGCCAAGCGCCGGACCCTGGATGCCGCCCGGGCGGAAGCCATTGTGCGGGATGTGCTTCAGCAGCTTCGGATGCTTCCCCCCGCCGAACGCCAGAAGACCCTCAGACTTCTGGAATCACAGGTGAAACCATGAAACGCCTGATCCCAGCCCTGCTTCTGGTTCCAGGGCTCATGGCCGCCCAGTCCCAGGAACAGAGCTTCACTCTGCCAAATGGCCTGCGGGTGGTGGTCCTGGAGGACCATGCCTTGCCCCAGGTCCGGGTCCATCTGGCCCTCGATTTCGAGGCACGGGGTGGATTGGCCCCCATCACCGGCGCTCTGATGGAGGGCTCTGGGGCCGGACCTCTCAATGCAGATGCCTTTGCCCGTGCCCTTGAGGAGCGGGGGGCTTGGCTCCACTCATTCCGGCGTCCCGGCACCCTGGAATGGCGCCTGCAGGTGGGCAGCCCCGAACTGGAGGGAGCCTTGGAGCTGCTTGGGCACACGGTATTCCGCCCAGTCTACGACGCCTCCCGGGTGGAACGTCTTCGCGGGAGGATGTTGAGGCAGGCCCAGGAACGCTCCCTGCGGGAGAGCACCCTTGACCTCTTCCTGGGGGCACTGGGGCACCCCGACGGGGGGGTACTGCCTCCCGAGGCTGCCCTCCGCCGGATTACCTTCCAGGAACTCTCCGCTTTCAGGCGGGGTATCAGTGACCCCAGGAGGGCCGTGGTCGTCCTCCAAGGGGATGTGTCCCTCTCTCTGGCCCATCAGGTGATGCTCCAGAATTTCGGGACCTGGACCCCCCCCTCAGCCCCTTCGCATGCGGAGCCCGAGGAGGTTCCGACCACCCTCCAGGTGAGTGGGTTCCCCCCAGAATGCTGGGCTGGGCGGCGCATCGTCTTTGCTGACGAGGCGGAGCGCGAGGCCTTTGATGTCCTGACAGAGGTGTTCGCCAGGCGCGCCTCTTCCGAGACCCTCCGCCTCGAATGGGTGAGGGGAGACCAGCGCGCCGGGGTGATGCTCGCCTGGGCTCCCGCCTCCCAGACGGTGATCATGGAACGACTCGGGGCCATGGCCCTGCAGGGGCTGACCCAGGCTGAGCTGGACCAAGCCCGGGAAGCCCGCAGAAGGCAGCGGGCCATGCTGGCCTTGCACCCCAAGAAGCTGGTGGAGGGGTGCCTGGACCGGCACCGGGTCCCCAGGAATGGGCCAGTGGAGGCGTTCCGGCTCGCCCAGGTCCAGAGTCTGCTGACTCGCTGGCTGCGGCCCGAGGGGCTCCGGTTCCTGGTCGTGACAAACGAAAAATGAGAGCATATTCCACCACCAAGCGACCCCGCCGCGCGGGGTTGCTTGGTAAATGAAGAAGACCTGGCTGGCGTATCAGGCTTTTCTTGGTGCCCTTGGAGTGGTGGAATCTCTGCCTCTCACAGCTTCACGTTGAAGCGCCCCGCCAGATCCAGGTAGCGGTCGCGGATGCCCTGGATGATCTCAGCGGGCAGGCTTGGCGCGGGGGGCTGCTTGTCCCAGTCCGGCAGGGTTTCCAGATAGTCCCGTAGGAACTGCTTGTCCAGGCTGGGGGGATTGATCCCCGGGGTCCACTGGTCCGCCAGCCAGTAGCGGCTGGAGTCGGGGGTCAGGGCCTCGTCAATGAGGATCAGTTCACCGCTGGGCAGAGTCCCGAACTCGAACTTGGTGTCGGCAAGGAGGATGCCGCGTTCCCTCGCCAGTTCGCAGCCCCGCTTGTAGAGGGCGATGCTGAGGTCGCGCAGGCGCTGGGCCAGATCAAGACCGACGATCTCCACCGTGCGTTCGAAGGTGATGTTCTCGTCGTGGCCCTCCTCCGCCTTGGTGGAAGGGGTGAAGAGAGGCTCGGGGAGGGGATCCGCCAGCCTCAGGCCAGCGGGGAGGGAAATGCCGCAGACCGTGCCCTTTGCCTGGTATTCCTTGAGGCCCGAACCGGCGAGGTAGCCACGTACGACGCACTCAATGGGCAGAGGGTTAGTCTTCTTCACCAGGATGGAGCGACCATCCAGCAGTTCCCGGAAGGGGTGGAGTTCGGCGGGATAATCCTCCACCTTGGTGGCCAGGAGCTGGTTGGGGAGGATGTCCTGGGTGGCCTGGAACCAGAAGTTGGCCACCTGGGTGAGGATGCGTCCCTTGCCGGGGATGCCGTCGGTCATCACGCAATCAAAGGCGGAGACGCGATCTGTGGCGACGATCAGGAGGCTCTGGCCAAGGTCGTAGACATCGCGCACCTTGCCCCGGCGGAAGGCGGGAAAGGGCAGGTTGGTTTCAAGGACAACGCTCAAGGGAGTTCCTTTCGTGCTAGTGGAGCTCAGGGATGTGCCTGGGGGTGGGGGCCATCCAGTGCAGGCTTATGGGAAGAAGATGGTAGCGGTTCTGGAGGGATACCCAGCGGGAGAGTTCCGGTTCTCTGACCGTTCCCTCCGGGCCGGTAACGGGCAGGCCGTGATGCTGGATGAGGCTCCGCACTTCGCCCGGGCTCACCCCCAGCAGAAGTGCCAACTCGTCCGGGGGATAGACGGTTTCGCCAATGCGCTGGGACAGGATTCGGAAATCGAAGGTCTCCTGGAGTACGGAGATCGTGGCGTCCCGATCCAGTTCAAGGGCGGCGTCCAGGTGGGGGCAGGGATCCCCCCCAGCCAGGCTCTTGGCCTGCCCGGCCCCGAGGTGGGCCAGGGCGTGGACCGGGGAGACCTTCAGGATACTCTCGAAGGCCAGCAGGGCCTCCGGGAGCCGCTCCAGGTGCAGGAGAGCCTCGCCCTTGCGGAGGAGCGCCTCGATGTCTCCAGGCCTGATGGCGAGAAATCGGTCCACCACGCCCAGGGTTTCCTCCATGAGACCCTGGTGGCGCAGGAGGATGGAGAGCCACTCCAGGGCCAGGGAGTGCTGGGGAGAGAGGAGCAGGAGCCGCTCCAGGAGTTCGATGGCCTTGATGGGGTACCCCTCTTGGTCCAGGCGCTGGGCCCAGTCCCAGAGGATCTCCACCTGCCGGGCCGCAGGGTGGCCCAAGGTGCCCCGCCGCTCGTCGCTCGGGTGCAGGATCTGGGTGCTGACCCAGGCATAGCGGGCGGGATTCCGGCCGTCGGGTCCGGACATATCTTCTTCGATGGCATGCACGACGATCTTCAGGCCCCGGTCCCAGATCTGGGGGATGGGCATCTGGATGTGAGTCTGGAGTTCCCGCCGCAGGGGCTGGAGAGGGTCGCCGGAACGGCCGAGGAAGAGCTTCATCCGGAGCACCTGGGGGGCGCTCCCATCTTCGCTGTAGACCCCCACCCTCAGGGCAAGCTCGGCCGTATCGGGATCGAACCCGTCCAAGAGGAGGTAGTGAAGGAGCGCCCGCATCCTATGAGATTAACAAAAGGAAGGCTGCTGAGGCGTTCCCATCCCAGGATTCTGGGGCTATCATGATCGGCAAATCCAGGAGATGTATGGAACTGCGGGTGCTGGGCTGTTCTGGGGGAGAGGCCGGGGGCGAACGCCTGACCGGGCTGCTGGTCAATGGCACCGTGGCCATTGACGCAGGCTCCCTGACCCAGGCCCTTTCCGTCACGGAACAAGTGGGGATCCGCCACATCTTCCTGACCCATTCCCATCTGGACCACATCTGCTCACTGCCTTTCTACACGAAGAACGTCTTCGGGCACACCGAGGCACCCGTGGCGATCCGGGCCCTGCCTGAAACCCTGGATGTCCTTCGCCGCCACCTCTTCAACGACGAGTTGTGGCCGGACTTCTCGGTGATCCCCAGCCGGGACAATCCCATCATCTGCTACTCGGAAATTGGGCCCGAGAAGGCCTACGAAGTGGAAGGCCTGCGGATCACTCCGATCGCCGTGAACCACCTGGTGCCGTGTGTCGGCTACCTGGTGGAGGATGACCACTCGGCCTTCATCTTTACCTCCGATACCGCCGAAACGGATCGGATCTACGAGGTGGCCAATGCCACTCCGAATCTGAGGCTCTTCATCACAGAGGTGAGTTTCCCCAACCGCCAGAAGAAGCTGGCCGAGGCTTCCCGGCATTTGACAGCGGACAAGCTGAAGGGCGAGCTGGGCAAACTGAACCCAGGTGTGCCCGTTGCCATCTACCACCTGACCCCGGGGGACAAGCCGACGATCCTCCCGGAGTTGGAGGCCCTGGGAGACCCCCGGATCCGCCTGTTGCATCAGGACGAGCGGATCCAGCTTTAACGGAAACGGGCCTCCGAAGAGGCCCGTTTCCGTCAAAAGGGTAAGGTTCAGTGGCTCGTGTCCCTGCTGAGGGCTTGCTGCCGGATCAGGCTGGCATCCAGCCGCCGCTGGGCGGCCTGGAGGGCGGCCTCGTCCTTGGCTTCCTTCAGGAGTGCCAGGGCCTGCTGCTGCTCCCGTTCGATCTGCTCAGGGTTGAGCTGGTCGATGGTTTCGCTCTCCCGGGCAAGGAGGGTGACCCGATCGGGGCCCACTTCCGCGAAGCCACCGAAGACGGTGAGGCAGTGGGGCTGGTCATCCTGCTGGAAGAACACCAGGCCATCGCCCACGGGGGTGAGGACGGGGGTGTGGTCCGGCAGGATGCCGTAGTAGCCCTGCTGCGCCGTGGGGAACTGAACCTCGGAGACCATGGCCGAGAAGACCAGGCGTTCGGGGGTCAGCACTTCAAGCTTGATGGGGTTGGACATGGGAGGCTACCTCAGTCCTGGGCCGCGAGCTTCTCGGCCTTCTCGGCGGCTTCCTCGATGGTGCCCACCAGGTAGAAGGCCTGCTCGGGGAGGTGATCCCACTTGCCTTCGCAGATCTCCTTGAAGCCCTTGATGGTGTCGGCCAGCTTGACGTACTTGCCGGCCATGCCCGTGAAGGTCTCGGCCACAAAGAAGGGCTGGGAGAGGAAGCGCTGGATCTTGCGGGCGCGGGCCACCACGAGCCTATCGTCGTCGGAGAGCTCGTCCATGCCGAGGATGGCGATGATGTCCTGGAGTTCCTTGTACTTCTGCAGGATGTTCTTCACCTGCATGGCCACGTTGTAGTGCTCATCGCCCAGGACACGGGGATCCAGGAGGCGGGAGGAGGAAGCCAGGGGGTCCACGGCGGGGTAGATGCCCAGGGCGGCGATCTCGCGGCTCAGGTTGGTGGTGGCGTCCAGGTGGGCGAAGGTGGTGGCGGGCGCGGGGTCGGTGTAGTCGTCCGCGGGCACGTACACGGCCTGCACCGAGGTGATGGAACCCTTCTTGGTGGAGGTGATGCGCTCCTGGAGGTTACCCATCTCCGTGGCCAGGGTGGGCTGGTAGCCCACGGCGCTGGGCATGCGGCCCAGCAGGGCGGATACCTCGGCACCGGCCTGGGTGAAGCGGAAGATGTTGTCCACGAAGAGCAGCACGTCCTTGCCTTCGGTGTCGCGGAAGTACTCGGCGACGGTGAGGCCGGTGAGGGCCACACGGGCACGGGCTCCGGGGGGTTCGGTCATCTGGCCGTAGATCAAGGCCACCTTGGACTTGGCGAGATCGTCTTCGACGATGACGCCCGAATCCATCATCTCGTGCCAGAGATCATTGCCCTCGCGGGTGCGCTCACCCACGCCAGCGAACACGGAGTATCCGCCGTGGCCCTTGGCGATGTTGTTGATGAGCTCCATGATGAGCACGGTCTTGCCCACACCGGCGCCGCCGAAGAGGCCGGTCTTGCCGCCCTTGGCGTACGGCTCCAGGAGATCGATGACCTTGATGCCGGTCTCGAACATCTCGGAGGCGGTGTTCAGCTCGTCGAACTTGGGGGCTTCGCGGTGGATGGGGAGGAAGGCCTTGGCGCCCACGGGGCCACGCTCATCCACGGGGTGGCCCACCACGTTCATGATGCGACCGAGGGTTTCGGGACCCACGGGCACCATGATGGGATGGCCGGTGTCCGTGACCACCTGGCCGCGGATCATGCCCTCGGTGGGCTGCATGGCGACGCAGCGGACCCGGTTCTCGCCCAGGTGCTGCTGGATCTCAAGGGTGACGGAAGTGGTGACGCCCTGGGCATCGGTGACGTCCGTAAGCAGTGCGTTCATGATTTCGGGCAGGTGGCCGTCGAATTCGACGTCCACAGCGGGACCGACCACCGCTATGACTCGGCCCTTGGTGAGTTCGTTGGACATGGTGACCTCTCGTGCGAAGGAGCTAGGCGTTGGCGCCGGAGACGATCTCGATGATCTGGTTGGTGATCGAAGCCTGGCGGATCTTGTTCATGTTCAGGGTCAGCTTCGCGATCATTTCTTCCGCGTTGGAGCTGGCCTTGTCCATGGCGGCCATGCGCGCACCGTGTTCGGAGGTGGAACTCTCCAGCAGGCAGCGCAGCAGTTCAGTCTCGATATAGAGGGGCAGCAGGTGCTCCAGCACCTCGTTGGGATCGGGTTCCAGGAGGTGGGGCGTTTCGGCCCGGAATTCCACATGGGGCTCAATCTCCACGGGGAAGACACGCATCACCATGGGGACCTGCGCCACTGCGGACTGGAAGTAGTTGAAGACGACGTAGAGGGCGTCGATCTCGCCCTTCTCATACTGCTCCGCCGCCTGGGCCGCGATCTCGCTGGCCACCTGCTTCAGTTCGGTCACGGCGAGTCCGGTGTGTTCCCCATTGGCCTTGAGCTGCCGCTTCCTGGCCCACTCGATGGACCGCTTTCCGATGGCCTGGAAGTGGGCGACATGGGAGGGGCAGTCGCGCAGGAAGGCCTGGGCCTCCCGGAGCACATTGGCGTTGAAGCCCCCGCAGAGCCCCTTGTCGCTGGCCACCAGCACGAGATGGATGTTCTTCTCCTCCCGGGGGGCCAGGAAGGCCTGGGCCACGGGACCCGGCTGGAGGGTGGGAACCGCCCTGAGGCGGCCCACCACATGGCGGACCACCTCATCGAGCTTGGTCGAGTAGGGGCGCAGGGCCAGCAGTCGTTCCTGAGTCTTCCGCAGCTTCACTGCGGAGATCATCTTCATGGCCTTGGTGACCTGCTGGGTGTTTTTGACCGACTTGATGCGTCGGCGTATGTCCTGGACATTAGCCATTCTAGGCTCCGACGACCTGCTTCATGGAGGCCACGAAGGTCTCCTTGAAGGCCGCAGTCTGGGACTTCATGGCCGCCTTGGTTTCGTCCGAGAAGGTTTTGGTCTCCCGGATGGCCCGCAGGGTATCGGCGGCGTTGATATCCAGGTACTCGTGGAGTTCCTTCTCGAAGCGACGCACCTCGGAGACTGGCAGGTCATCCACGTAGCCGCTGGTGGCGGCCCAGATGGAGACGATCTGCTTCTCGACGGGCATGGGCAGGTACTGGGGCTGCTTGAGGATTTCCATGAGGCGCTGGCCGCGGTTCAACTGGGCCAGGGTGGCCTTGTCGAGATCGGAACCGAACTGGGCGAAGGCCGCCAGTTCGCGATACTGGGCCAGTTCCAGCTTGACGGAGCCGGCGACCTGCTTCATGCCCTTCACCTGGGCGGCACCGCCCACGCGGCTCACGGAGATGCCCACGTTCAGGGCGGGGCGCACGCCGGAGTTGAAGAGATCGCTCTCGAGGAAGATCTGGCCGTCGGTGATGGAGATGACGTTGGTGGGAATGTAGGCGGAGACGTCACCGGCCTGGGTCTCGATGATCGGCAGGGCCGTCATGGAGCCACCACCGCGCTCGTCGGAGAGCTTGGCGGCGCGTTCCAGGAGGCGGCTGTGGAGGTAGAACACATCGCCAGGGTAGGCTTCACGTCCGGGAGGACGGCGCACCAGAAGGGAAATCTCGCGGTAGGCCACGGCCTGCTTGGAAAGATCGTCGTAGATGCAGAGCACGTGCTGGCCGGGATTGTCCTTGCCAGCGGGCTGGCCGTTGGTGCCGTGCCACATGAAGTACTCGGCCATGGCGGCGCCGGCCATGGGGGCCAGGTAGAGCAGGGGAGCGGGCTCGGAGGCGGAAGCGGCCACCACGATGGTGTGCTTCATGGCGTCATACTCTTCCAGGGTCTTCACCACCTGGGCGATGGTGGAGCGCTTCTGCCCAATGGCGACGTAGATGCAGATGACGCCGTTGCCCTTCTGGTTGATGATGGCGTCGAGGGCCACGGCGGTCTTGCCGGTCTGGCGGTCGCCGATGATGAGCTCACGCTGGCCGCGACCCACGGGGATCAGGGCGTCCACCACTTTGAGTCCGGTCTGCATGGGCTCGTTGACGCTCTTGCGGTCCACGATGCCGGGAGCGATGCGCTCGATGGGGTTCATGGCCACGGATTCGACGGGACCCTTGCCGTCGATGGGGTTGCCCAGGGCGTCCACCACGCGGCCCACGAAGGCGGGACCCACGGGGATGTTCATGATGCGGCCCGTACGCTTGACGGTGTCCCCTTCCTTGATGAGGGTGGCATCGCCCAGCAGGATGATGCCGACGTTGTCCTCTTCCAGGTTGAAGGTCAGGCCCATGACGCCGTGGGGGAGCTCAAGCAGCTCACCGGCCATGGCCTTTTCCAGGCCATGGGCCCGGGCGATGCCGTCTCCGACGCTGATGACCGTGCCGACTTCGGAGACATCGACCTGAGCGTCGAAGCCTTCGATCTGGCTACGTATAATGCGGGAAATCTCTTCCGCGCGGATATCCATGCAATCCTCCGAGAGACCGGGAAAGGTTTAAGCCGAGAGAAGTTGGGCCTTGAGCAGGCGGAGCTGACCCTGAAGGGAAGCGTCGTAGATGGTGGAGCCGAGCTGCACCTTGAGGCCGCCTAGAAGGGCGGGGTCCTGGGACCAGCGCATCCGCACGGTCTTGCCCGTGCGGCGCCCCAGCGTGGCGGAAAGAGCCGATGCCTGGGCCTCCGAGAGCGCCTGGGCGAAGGAAACCTTGGCCTCCACAATCCCCATCTGCTTGTCCACCAGGCCATTGAAGGCCTCGATGATCAGGTGGACGAGACTGAGGCGGGCCGAGAGGGTCACCACCTTGAAGAACTTCCGGAGGGTGCTGCTGGCGCCAGCCTGGGCAAGCACGGCATCAAGGGCTTCGGCGCGCAGGGAGGGAGCCAGGAGCGGGTAGGTGGTCAGGCGCTGCAGGTCGGCATTGCTCCGGACCAGGGCATCCACCGCCGTCAGTTCACCCTGGAGGCTTTCAAGGGAGCCTTCCTTGACCCCGATCTCCACCAGGGCCTTGGCATAGCGCTGGGCTACGAGACGTCCGCTCACTGGGCACCTCCCACCTGATCAATGGCGCGATTGAGAAGCTTTTCGGCCACTTCGCCCTGGGCCCTGGCCTTGAGGCGGGCGGTGGCGCCCTCCACGGCCAGCTCGGCCACCAGAGCCCGCAGCTCAGCTTCGGCGATCCGGCGCTGGGCGTCGATATCCGCCGATGCCTGGGCCAGGATCTGGCCTGCCTCGGCCTTGGCGGCCTCCAGAATGCGCTGCTTCTCAAATTCCGCGTCGGATTCAGCCTTGGCCATGACGCCATCCAGTTCCGTCTTGAGTCCGGTCATCCGGGCCTCCAGCTCCTTGAGCTGGGCCTCGCCTTCGGCCTTGTCGCGCTCGGCCTGGGAGAGCAGATCCGTCAGCTCCTTGGCCCGGGCCTTGAAGGCCGCCGAGAGGGCGCCCTTCAGGAGGAAGTAGAGGATCAGGAAGAAGATGATGAAGTTGAAGAGCTTGACTGCGAACTGCCAGTTGGGGTCGAGGGCCTTGCCGAAGAGCTTGATGACGGGGCCGTGATGGGCGGTCTCGCCGTGGGCCGGGGCGTCCCCGTGAGTCGCGGGGGGCTGGGCGCCGTGGGCCGGTTCCGCGGCAGGGCTCACATGTTCCTGGCTGGCGGACGTCGGCTGGTGGGCGGCCGTTCCGTGCTCCTGGGCCGAGAGGGAGAGAGCCGTGGCGAAGGCGAAGGGAAACGCCAGGCAGAGAAGACGTCGTGCGTTCATGGGTCAGGCCTGCTTCAAGAGGTGGAGGACCATGGATTCGGAGAGGGCATCGACTTCGGCCGTCAGCTGGACCTTGGCCTGCTCTTGCTGAGCCTCAAGGGCTTCCCGGGCGACACTCCGCTGATGGAGAGCTTTCCTGCGGGCCTCGTCCAGAAGGACATCCTTCTGGTGGGTGGCCTCGGTGGCCAGTTCTTTGCGGCGCTCGAAGGCCTGGCCCCGAAGCTCCCGCAGGCGGGCCGCATAGTCGGCCTGACGCTGCTCGATCTCGGCGGCAGCCTGATGCTTGGTGGCGGAACCGGTGGCGATCTCCGCCTCCCGATCATCCATCACCTTGGAAACCGGCTTGAAAAAGGTATATTTGAGAAACATGAACATCGCGATTAGAATCACGATCACAAACCCAACTTGGTAGAGGTCAGGTTTCATGGGATCGGGCAATCCGTCGATGAAACTGCTGCTGGCGTGGCTCTCGGAGCCGACCAGGCCTAGCAGGGTCCAACTTGCTCCGGTAACTGAAATCACAATTCCCCCCCGATCTTGCTCCCCTTCTTGAGGGGTGCGGACGCTCGATTTTGGGCCATGCCCATTTGAGGGCAATGTCCCATCCTACCGCTATGCATCGAGCTATCAAGCCGCATTTCTACTAAGAATCTCAGGATAATCGACCCAAATTTCCTGAATGAACGGGAGGCGAACAATTGGTCAGGAATTGTGCTTGACGCCCTCTCGATGCCGTGGCAAACTGGTTTTTCGGCGATACGGGCGATTAGCTCAGTCGGTAGAGCGGCTGCTTTACACGCAGCATGTCGGCGGTTCGAGTCCGTCATCGCCCACCAGCAATGGTGAAGTAGTGCCACATGGGGTTGTAGCTCAGTCGGTTAGAGTGACGGCCTGTCACGCCGTAGGTCGCGGGTTCGAGCCCCGTCAGCCCCGCCAGACAGAAAGGGTCCCGCAAGGGACCCTTTCCTGCGTTTACCTTCTTCCATGAGATACTTCCCCCACAAGGAACCCCGATGAAACTGCCCCTGGTAGCACTCTGCGGACGTCCCAACGTCGGGAAGTCCACCCTCTTCAACCGCCTGACCCGCACCCGGGCGGCCCTGGTGCATGATCTGCCGGGCATGACCCGGGATCGGAGCTATGGGCGGGTGACCCTTCTGGACGAGGAGGGCGAAGCCGCCGAGGTGTTCGAGCTTGTGGACACCGGCGGATTGGATTTCGAGGGGGATGATGTCATCACCCAGGGCATTACGCGCCTGGCCCAGGAAGCCATGGACGAGGCCCACGTCCTCATGGTCATGGTGGATGCCCACGACGGCCTGAATCCCGTGGACACTGAGATCGCCAACCGGGTGCGTCGCCTCGGCAAGCCCTCCATCCTGGTCATCAACAAGATGGACGGGGTCAAGGGGGGCCTGCCGGACGGTGCCTTCTATGGTCTGGGCTTCGAGGAGGTCCATGTCATCTCTGCGAGCCATGGCGATGGCATGAGCGACTTGCTGGCCAGCATCCAGGGGAAGCTGCCTTTCCACCGCACACCGGAAGAGGCCGAGCAGCACGAGCTTGCCGATGAGACCCGCTTCGCCCTCATCGGGCGGCCCAATGTGGGAAAGAGCTCCCTCACCAACAAGCTCCTGGGTTATGAACGCAGCCTCGTGAGCGACGTGGCCGGGACAACGCGGGATACGGTGGACACGATCTTCAATGTCGAGGGGCACCTCTACCGTCTCATTGACACGGCGGGCATCCGCAGGAAGGGCAAGACCCATGAGGGGGCGGAGAAGCTCTCCATTCTCAAGGCCAAGCAGGCCATGGCCCGGGCCGATGTGAGCCTTCTGCTCATCGATGCCGTAGAGGGCGTCACTCACCAGGATGCCGTCATCGCGGGCTACGCCCAGGAGGCTGGGGCAGCCGTGATCCTGGTGGTGAACAAGTGGGATCTAGTGGAGAAGGACACCTTCACCTCCATCGCCTTTGAGGAGAAGATCCGCCACGACCTGGGCTTCCTGAACCACGCCCCCATGATCTTCATCTCGGCCCTGACTGGGCAGCGGGTTTCCAAGCTCTTCGCCATGATCAACGAGGTGGCCGAGGCTCATTCTCGCCGCATCCCCACCGGTAAGCTCAACGACTTCCTTCGGGATTCCGTGGACACCATGTCGCCCCATGCGGTGGATGGCAAGCTTCCCAAACTCTACTTCATGACCCAGGTGGGGGTCCGCCCCCCCTCCTTCGTCATCAAGGCGAATACGGATCGCGGCCTCCACTTCAGCTACATGCGCTACCTGGAGAACCGCCTCCGCGCCGAGTTTGGCTTCACTGGCACCCCCCTCCGTCTGAGCGTCCAGAAGCGCAGCACCGGAGAGGACGGGCCAGCCAGGGAAGAAGCCAAGGTCCGCCGGATCCTGGATCCCGGCGAGGGGCTGAAGCCCGGCCGCCGGACCATCAAGAAGCAGGATGCCGAGCCGGTGGTGCCTGGACGTCCCAGCGCCCGTCACATCCCGGATGCCAAGCCGAAACCTAAGCCCAAGCCCAAACCCAAGCTGAAGACCAAGCCTGTCCTGGGTCGCAAGCGCTCTGCGGGTGCGGGGCGGAAAAAGACGTAATACAGCCACCAAGCAACCCCGCCCCGCGGGGTTGCTTGGTGGCTGAGAGGTGATATAAACCCAGGGGTTTACAGGGGTGGCACCGAGCTCAGTCCTGGACCTGGATGACCTCGGACTTGGCCAGCATATCGCTCAGGCTGATCCGTTCTTCGCCTTTGATGGCAAGCACGATGAGGTTCAAGAAGAAGAAATTGCCGAACTGACGCAGCAGGGCCGGCATGAAGGCGATCCGCTGGAGGGGAGCTCCCTGGGGGCACACCCGGAGCTTCATGAACTTCTTGCCGATGCTTGCTCCGGTGGTGGAGACGCTCCATGGGATGAATACGAAGTAATAACCCAGCTGAAGGAGGAAGTTCAGGGGAATGGCCAGCAGCCCAAGAACCGGGATGATGGCGAGGACCGTGCACAGGATGGTGATAACGACGGAGGGAATGGCGTCGATGATGACCGCCAGGATCCGGGGCACGATCTCGCCCCTGGCTCCCGTGGGCCGGGCGGAGTCGGGGGTGGACGGCAGCAGTGTCCCAAGGGTGGATGATGGCTGTGAGTTGCTCATGGTTTCTCCAAGCAAATATTCATGTTATTATTTTTTTCATACCCTTGCCAGTATTAAAAACGTTCTCTTTGCTTAGAGTTGTTCTCGTGTTTTTTGTGGAAAATGATTGTAATTTGTTTTAATCCCAATCGTCTTGCACATCTTATAGATGCTGTTTGCTCGGGATAATGGATTACGGGATGAATATTGTGATAAATTAAACTTATTTACGGGTTGCTGAATGGCGATAAATTTATAAAATGCTTTAAGTATTTGTCTAGCCTGGTCGTGGGCCTTCTCTTCAGCCTTTCACGCTGGGCTCTTCCAGTCCGTAGCCCATCTTCTGGCCGTCGGTCTTGAGGAGGTAGGCGAAGAGCAGCGATAGGACGCCGCAGATCGTGAAGATCACCATGGGAAGGGTGTAGTTGTAGGCGGGGCTGCTGGCGCCTTCGACGACCCGGGTGCCCACGATGCAGTAGCGGTCCAGAACCTCCCCGATGAGGCAGGGCACCCCCCAGAGGGCCACCAGATTCTGGAGCCAGAAGATGAGGGCGTAGGCCGTTCCCAGTCGGCGCTGAGGGATGAACCTCGGCACCGAGGGCCAGATGGCCGAGGGAACCAGGGAGAAGCTGAAGCCCAGCACGATGGTTGCGAGAAGCGCCACACTCCAGCTGTTCAGGAGGGGGATGGAAAAGATGCAGTGGACCAGCACCAGCAGGAGGGAGCCCAGGATCATGAGGCTGGCCCCCTTGCCCTTCCGGTCGTAGTACCCCCCGAAGACCACCGTGAGGGGGATGGTGGCGAAGGGCAGGACGCTGGGGATGGCTCCTGCCCAGCTCTCCTTGATGTGGAACTTCTGGACCATGAGGTCCGGGGCGAACTTGAGGAAGGGGAAGACTGCGGAATAGAAGAGGGCACAGAGGATGGCGACGTACCAGAAGCTCCGGATGCTGAGAATCTCCCGGATATCCGAGAATCGGAAGGGCTCCTCCGCCTCTCCTTCCAGGTCGGATTCTGAGGCGTCCAGCTTCCGGTCCATGGCGCAGTAGAGAAAATAGGCCACCAGGCCTGCCAGGAGCATTACAAAACCCACGAAGACAGGGGCTCCCACGGAATCCCTGAATGCCCGGGCGATGGGGTCGCTCAAGCCGAGGGCGATGGCTGTCCCGATGCGGGCAGTGCTCACCTGGAGGCCCATGGCGAGGGCGATCTCGTAGCCCTTGAACCACCGTGCGATGAGTTTGCTGGCGGTGACGCCGCAGATCTCCAGTCCCAGGCCGAAGATGGAAAAGCCGAAGGCCGCCGCGAAGACCTGTAGGTTGAAGCCCAGGAAGGTGCGCGTGAAGAGGCTGGTGTCCTGGATGGCGAACCACTTGAGGCCGCAGCCCAGCACCATGAGCACCCCCGCCAGCACACCCGCCATGCGGGCGCCCACCTTGTCCAGGAGGATGCCCCCCAGCAGCAGCCCTCCGATGATATTGAGCCAGGCGTAGCCACCGGTGAAGAAACCGTACTGGGAGCTGGTCCAGTGGAGCTTCTGTTCGATGAGTGGCTTCAGGGGGGAGGCTACATCCGCGACGTAATATCCGCAGAGCATGGTGAAGGAGACGATGAACAGGGCCGTCCAGCGGGCGGCAACCGAGGCTCGGAGCGAATTCTTGACGGATTGCACCATGGAAATTCTCAGGGAAAATGGATACTTTGTGCCAGAGGCCGCACCGCATGTGGGCTGAAGAATGACCTAGTGTAGTGACACAACCCCTTCAAAGGAGCAAACCGTGACCGGCAAAGCCAAGAAAGTCTCCCAATCCGGCATTGTGCTGGCCCAGAACATGCTCCCCCCGGATGCCAACGCAGCGGGTAATGTTCACGGTGGCACCATCATGAAGCTCATCGATAACGCTGCCTGGACCGTGGCCTCACGGCACACCGGCATGAACGCCGTCACCGCTTCCCTTGACCGTCTGGATTTCCATTCTCCGGTCTACATCGGCAACCTCATCATCCTCAGGGCCAGTCTGAACCGGGCCGGTCGCACCTCCATGGAGATCGGTGTCCGGGTGGAGGCCGAGGACCTCCGCACCGGGGAAGTCCGCCATACCGCCAGCGCCTACCTGACCTTCGTGGCACTGGACGAGGACAAGAAAGTCGTGCCCGTGCCCGAACTCCTCCTCGAGACCGAGGATGACCATCGCCGCAATACCGAGGCCAATGCCCGCTACGAGGCTCGCAAGGAGGCCCTGAAGGCGCGCAAGAAGGGCTGAGTCCAAACCGCCGTCAACCATAGAGCAGTCACACTCTGAAGCCAGCCTTCCCTGTCAGACCGATGCTTCCTGCGTCTCATCGCTGTTTATCGCTGTCCATCGCTGGCTGAAGTTCTTTTACTTCGCTTTTGACTGCAAAGAAATTCGGCACAGCTCCCCATCACCCGCCTTAAAAAGGCTCAGCCAGCGATGGACGGAGATGGACGGCGATTGGGAATGAGTCGCCGTAACGGAAAAGGCACGTCCCCCGAAAGGTTGACGTGCCTTTCTTTGTTGCCAGGGTCTAGCGTGAGGCCTCTTCCAGCATGTACAGGTAGCTCCGGTAGATCCTGCCGGTGGCGCGGGTCATGCCCACTTCGCAGGTCCGGCTGCTGGAGTAGTAGCCGTCGAAGCTCTTTCCCGCGAGATCCGCCGCTTCCCGTCGGGTGGCGGAGGCGGTGAGCTCGGGGTGTGAGAATCCCCGATCCCCGGCGAAGCCGCAGCAGCCGGCGTTCAGGGGGACTTCGACCTCATCGGCGCAGGCCCTGGCGATGGCCTCAAGCTTGGAGGCCAGGTTCATCTTGGTCACGGAGCACACTGGGTGGAGGGCGACGGAGGCAACCTTGCGCCTGATCTCCAGGCGGGGGAGTACCTCGTCGTGGACGAAGCTCACGGAATCCAGGATCTTGAGGCGATCAAAGCGTTCCTGGTTCTCAGGGGTAAGGTAGGGGCGGGCTGTGACCAGCCCGTAGGTGCAGGGGCTCGTGTCCACCACCACCGGCAACTGGCCCTCGCCGCTCCAGGCCCAGAAGCGTTCGATGGCCCGGTTGACCACCTCCCGGTGGGCCTGATCGTAACCCTTGGAGGAGAAGGGCACTCCACAGCAGGTGCCTTCGGCCTGCTCGGGGATGTGGATGAGGACTCCGGCGCGCTGAGTGACGGCGACGAAGGCCTCCGGCAGGCTCAGGTCCGAGGGTTCCCCGGGCAGCAGGCCCATCATCCGGGAGATGCAGGCCGGGAAGTAGATGGCCTGGGCGCCCTGAAGGCTGGTGCGGGGCAGGGCCGCCTTGGCAGCCCTGGGCATCTCCGGGCTCCACTGGTAGGTGGCGCGGCGGAGTATGGTGCGACCCAGGCGGGTAAGGCTGACCATGGAGGCGGCCCCGAAGACCTGCTGCACTGCGTGCCCGGAGCGCAGGCCGAAGCGCACCAGGGGTTCCATGGTGCCGAAGTGACGGGCCATCCAGGCCGCGATCCGCTGGGCCTCAGGCCCATGGGCCGTGCGGCGCAGGTGCTTGATGAGGGAGCCTGTGTCGATGGACACGGGGCAGGCCGTGGCGCAGAGGCCGTCGGCGGCACAGGTGTCCACCCCCATGTAGGCGTAGTCGGCCTGCAGGGAACTCAGGCGGCTGGCGTCCTCCCCGGTGGTGGCCAGCCTGGCCATCTCACGGCGGACCACGATGCGCTGCCGGGGGCTCAGTGTCAGTTCCCGGCTGGGGCACTTGGGCTCGCAGTAGCCGCACTCGATGCACTTGTCGACCTGCTCCTCCACCGGGGGCATGGCCTTGAGGTGGTGGAGGTGGGCCTCGGTGTCGGAATTGAGGATGACGCCGGGGTTGAGGAGGTGCTGCGGGTCCACCAGGGCCTTGAGGCGGGTCATGATGGCCTTGGCCTCGGGGCCCCACTCGGCCTCCACGAATGGGGCCATGTTGCGCCCGGTGCCGTGCTCGGCCTTGAGGGCACCGTCGTATTTCTTAACCACCAGGTCCACCACGTCATCGATGAAGCGGGCGTACTGGTCCACGAAGCGGGACTCGTTGAAGGAGGGCGTGATGACGAAGTGGAGGTTGCCGTCCTTGGCGTGGCCGAAGATGATGGCGTTGTCGTAGCCGTGCTTCACGAAGAGGGCCTGGAGGTCCAGGGCGGCGTCCGCCAGGTGCTCCACCGGGAAGGCTACGTCCTCGATGATGACGGTGGTGCCCCGGGCCCGGACCGCACCCACGGAAGGGAAGGTGCCGGATCGGAGCTTCCACATCTTGGCCTGCTCCACGGGATCCTGGGTGAAGTGGACCGGTTCCAGAAGGTGGAGATTGGCACAGGCGGCTTCGGCCTGCCGCTGCAGGGCCTCCAGGGCCAGAGGATCGGCCCCCTGGAACTCCGCCAGGAGGGCTGCTGCACCCTCCGGCAGGGCCTTGAAACTTTCGGGGGTGCCGTCCTGGTTCTCGACGGCTCTGAGGGAAGCACGGTCCAGGAGCTCCAGGGCCGCAGCCCCAGCATCCCGGAGGGGGACGATGGCGGCGCAGGCCGCCCGGAGGTCGGGGAAGATCAGGAAGCCCGTGACTTTGGCGGGCAGGTCGGGAACCGTGCGAAGCACCGCCTCCGCAATGAAGGCCAAGGTGCCCTCGGAGCCCACCATCAGGTGGCGGAAGATCTCGACCGGCTTCTTGAAGTCCAGGAAGGCGTTCAGGGAATAGCCTGTGGTGTTCTTCGTCCGGTATTTTGAGCGGATCCGGGCGCTCAGGGCCGGATGAGATTCGATTTCGGCCTTGAGCTCCAGGAGGCCTGAGGCCAGCGCGGGTTCCTGGGCCTGGAACTTCGCATCGGCTTCGGGATCCGCCGTATCGATGAGGGTCCCGGAGGGCAGGAGGAAGGTGAGGGACTCCAGGGTGTGGTAGGCGTTGTGGTGCACCCCGCAGCACATGCCGCTGGAGTTGTTGGACAGGATGCCGCCTACGGTGCAGGTGGCGATGGACGCGGGATCCGGGCCGATCTTGGCCTTGGAGGCTTTCAGGGTCCGGTTCACCTGGTCGCCGATGATGCCGGGCTGGACCTTGACCCGGGCCCCCTGGTCCAGGATCTGGATGTGCTTCCAGTTGCGGGTTACCTCCACGAGGATGCCGTCCGTGATGGCCTGTCCCGAGAGGCTGGTGCCGGCGGCCCGGAAGGTCATGGGTATGCCCTGGCTTCGGCTGAGGCTGAAGAGTTGGCGCACCTCCTCGATCGTCTTGGGGAAGACCACTGCCTTGGGGATCATCCGGTAGAAACTTCCGTCTCCGGAGAAGGCCACCCGGTCGATGGGGCGGTCGAGGATTCTTTCCCGGTCCAGGATCGCTTCGAGAGAGCGGCGCAGGTCCCCCTGTGACTGGGTAAGTTCTGCCATGGTTTTCTCCCTTTAAACCCGGAGGATCACCCCCGGAAATACACCTAGTTTCCCCGCTTCGAGGGGAAGGTTCAATCTCTCTTCGGAAGGATCGACAAAATGGAGGATCCCTGTAACTTCCCAAGCTTGAAGGAACCCAAGAGAATGTCGATAGACTCGGCAGATCCCAATGTTACGGGATAATCTGAATAACTAATAAAGGAGAGGCCATGGCCGCGAAGAAGATCTTGATGCTCGTCGGGGATTTCGTGGAGGACTACGAAGTGATGGTGCCCTTCCAGGCCCTGTTGATGGTGGGGCACCAGGTGGATGCCGTCTGCCCGGAGAAGAAGGCTGGGGACTTCGTGAAGACTGCGATTCATGACTTCGAAGGCGATCAGACCTACAGCGAGAAGCCGGGACACCGTTTCACCCTCAATGCCACCTTCGCCGATGTGAAGGCTGAGGCCTATGATGCCTTGGTCATTCCCGGCGGTCGGGCCCCCGAATACCTCCGCCTCAATCCCAAGGTCATCGAGATCGTCCAGCACTTCGCCAAGGCCAACAAGCCGATGGCTGCCATCTGTCACGGACCCCAGCTCCTTGCGGCTGCTGGTGTCCTGGAAAACCGCGTCTGCTCTGCCTATCCGGCATGTGGCCCGGACGTGTCAAAGGCCGGGGCAACGTTCGCAGGCATTGCCGTGGACAAGGCCGTGACCGATGGCAATCTCGTCACCGCCCCCGCTTGGCCGGCCCACCCCGACTGGATCGCCCAGTTCCTCAAGGTGCTGGGGACGAAGATCGAACTGTAAGTTCGGCCTGCCTGGCCAGATCGATGGCCATAGCCAAGTTCCGGGCGGCTTCCTGCGGGGCATGGAAGCCGTCCGAGCCTTCGCTGGCGACGAAATCCCAGTGGGCCTGGGCTCGCCGCAGCAGGGTCCGGGCCTCCGGAATCTCCCGCTTGGCAAGGGCCTGATGGGCGGAGAGCAGGGCCGCTTCTGCCCGCTTCTGGAGCTCACGGTGGCTGCTCTGGATGTCCTCCACCCTGGCCTTCAGCTCGCTTCCGGGCCAGCGGTGGCATGGGATGCACTGGGCTTCCAGGGGATTCCTCAAAGGACGATGAAGCTGATGGCTGGCGATCCGGGTGCCTTCCTCCTGGATGTAGGGCATGTGACAGTCGCTGCAGGTCACCCCCCGGAAGGCGTGCACGCCCTGGCTTCCGAGTTCATAGGCAGGCCCGCGCAGCTTGACCATGGGGGTGCCGGAAACCCCATGGGTCCAGTCGGTGACTCCGCGCTCTTCCAGGGCTTTCAGGATCTCATCGGATTTCAGCCCCTTTTCGTGGGGGAAGTCCAGGCCTTCATCCCGGCGGAAGGTATAGGTGCTGTGGCATTGGGCGCAGACATAGGTCCTGAGATCCTGGTCCGAGGCCTTGGCTAGATCCACACCCCGCCGAGCAAGGGCTTCACTGAAGGCTTTCTGGCCCACCCTCAGCTTCATGGTTCGGGGATCGTGGCAGTCCAGGCAGGTGGCTGGGTGCTGGCCGTCGGGGAAGCCGCTGCGGGTCCGGTTGAAGTCCCGGGCGAAGCCATATCCTGCAAAGAGTTCCGCCGGTGCGGCAGGCTGGGGCTGGGCAGGCGAGGAGCGCTGCCAGTTGCGGTATTCGAGGGGGAAGTTCATGCCCCACACCGCCGGGTCCCGCTCCTGGTCACCGATGGGGGTCACGAAGGTCCTTGCGGGAGCCTCCTCTTGTCGGCTCCCGAGGCCCGTGGCCAGAAGGCCCAGCCCAAAGGCCACCAGGGCGGCGGCGATGAAGAGAGCGAACCAGGTTCGGTTGGAAAGGGTCATGGGGATCATCTCCGGGCGAGGGCAGGGGCCCCGTGGGCAGTATCCCCGTGGCAGTCCAGACATGGGCGGGAGGACAGCGGGTGCATGCGCGGTGAGCTCTGGTGGCAGCGGCGGCAGTTGGCCTCCACCACGGCAGGGCTGGCGAGGCGATGGTAGATCCCCTCCCGCCGGAAGGCATGGACCGTCGCGTGGTGGAGTCCATCCACACCCTTGGCCCAGGTCCTGGGAAAAGGACCCTGGGGCAGGTGGCACTCACCGCAGTCTTGCTGGTGATGGGCTCCGGCCCGCCAGCTTGCGAGGGCCTCATTCATGGTGTGGCAGCTGCGGCAGCTTGCAGAGCCGTCTCCGACATAATCGGATCGCAGGAACCAGAGTCCCAGGCCGAAGGCCAGCCCGGAGGCTAGGGCGGCTAGGGCTTTCCAGGGGAAGGGGCTCATTGCTCCTGAGGATACCCTACGCGCCAGCGGTCCAGGATCGGCGCCAAGTCCGGCGGCGGGAAAAGGCCGTGGGCATCCAAGGTTACTTCAAGCCTTTCACTGACAACTGTCCCTGTCTCCCGTAATCGATGGATTCCGCCAGGATCCGAGCCGTCTCCTGGGGGGCGTGGAAGCCCATGGAGTTTTCGGCGTTGACGTAGTCCAGGCGCCACTGGGCTTTGCGATGGAGTTCCATGGCTGGCTGAAGTCTGGCTTCGGGAATCCCCGCCTTCCTGGCGGTGTCCAGGTCCCGGATCAGGGCCACGATGGCGTCTTCGGCCGCACTCATCAGGATGTGGGTCCGGTCCTGGATGATCTCCACCCGGGCCTTCATTTCAGCTTCGGGGAAGCGGTGGCAGGTCTGGCAGGATCGGGAGATGTCCATGAGGGGGCTGCGGACCTGGTGGTCGCTGATCTTGATGGCCCCTTCCCGGACATAGGGCATGTGGCAGTCGGCGCAGGAGACCCCGGAACGGGCATGGATCCCCTGGCTCCAGGTCTCAAACTCGGGGTGCTGGGCCTTCAGGATTTCCGTTCCGGCCTTGGCGTGCTTCCAGTCATAGAATCGGTGGCCATCGGAGAACTTGTAATCGTTGTAGTAGCTTTCGATCTGCTCAACTTTGAGCCCCTTGTTCCAGGGGAAGAAGAGGGTGGTCTTGGGGCCGCAGTAGTACTCGACGTGGCACTGGCCGCAGACCATGGAGCGGAGCTCCTGGCGGGAGGCATCGCGGTTGGCGTCATAGGCCTCTTTCCCTCCCCCCTTGCGCCATTTCTCGATGGAAGGCAGGTGGGGCGTAGGCTCACCGCTCTGGGCCAGGGCGGCGATGCCCCGGATGAAACCGGGCTTGGTGACCCGGAGCTGCATGTTCCTGGGGTCGTGGCAGTCCAGGCAGGCCACGGGATGCTGCACCAGCTTGGTGGCATCCTGGTAGCTCATCTTGCAGATGGATTCGAAGCCGGCCATCAGCTGCTGGCGGGCATGGGGACTGTCGAAGGCCTCGTCCAGGGAGCCCGGTGCACCCTGCTTGATGCCCTCTTCCCGGTAGGCCACGGTGTTGGAGGCGTGGCAGTGGAGGCAGGCGCCTGTCTGGGGACGCTGGGTGACCCGCTTGGTGGTGCGCTGGTCCAGGAGCATGTAGGCGTGGCCCTGGCGCTGGTTGAAGTCCAGGGCGAAGGCGTAGCCCTCGAAGAGGGTGACGAGCCTGGGGTCAGCCTCCAGGCGGCTCTTGGCCATGCCTTCGCTTCCTGCGCCTCCGAACTTGGTCGTATAGCGCTCATTGGTGCGCTGGTAGGCGTCGAACTGCCGGGGGAAGTTCTTTCCCCACTGGGCGGGATCCACGGTCTTCTCGTCCAGGTTCACGAGGCGGAAGCTGGTCTGGAGGGCCTCCGTCTTGCGCTTTGACACGCTGGCATAGAGGGCCAGCACCAGGATCGTGGCGATGGCCGCGGCGCACGCCACCAAGCCCAGGCGGACGGAGGGGCGGGAAAGGAAGGGGGGCTGGCTCATGGACGATCTCCTCCAAGGGGGGAGTTGGAACGATCAGCGGCGGGGGCCATGGCCCACCTCCTGGTGGCAGCGGACGCACCCGTAGAGGTCCGCCTTCTGGGTGGGGTCCGTGGGGACCCCCAGGGTGCCGTGGGCCGTGATCTCGCCGGTCAACTCTCCGTGGCAGTGGAGGCAGTTGGCCTCCAGCACCTGGGCGTTGCCGGGCTTGATCCGGATGGGCTCCTGGAAGTCCATGGTCGTGAAGGCTTTGGAATGGTGGTAGCCGTTGAGGCCCTTCACGAGGAACTTGTGGATCACGTTGTCATGGGGCAGGTGGCAGTCGTTGCAGGTGGCCACGGCATGGTGGGAACTGTGGTTCCAGCCGTCGAACTGCTCCCGCATGATGTGGCAGTTGACGCATACCTTCGGATCGTTCGAGAGATACGAGGTCCCCTCGGCGGAAATGAACGTGAAGAGGCCGGACCCGGCCAGGACCCCGATGAGGGCCACGGCAAGGAAGGCGAGGGGAGAGGTGGGGAACTTGAGGCTCATCATGGGGCCCGTGAAGGGTGGCCTGATCGTACCTGTATTTCAGATATTTTTATCCTGATTGTTTGACGAGGCTGTGGAACGCCTCAAATATGGGGCGTTCTCTCCTGTTTGCCCTCTTTTGCCTGCCCTTTTCGGAAGGTTGCCTGGAGTTCTGTCAAGGGGATGCCGCCCAGGCTCTGCTCCAACAGAGTGCGGGCCTCGAGCCAGGCTCCATGCATGGGCCAGGGGCTGGAAGACCTTGGCCAGATAGGATCCCGGGATGCCCAGTTCCTCGGCGAGCTCCTTGGCGGGACGGAGATGGCCTTGGTATTCCATGGCCGCCAGGGCCCGCAGAGCGTGGGTTGTGGCCCGGGTGAAGATCATCAGCGCAGCTTCAGTCGCAGGATGGAGTTGCCCCGGACCTCGATCAGTCCTTCGTCCTGCATGGTGCGAAGGGCCCGGGAGAGGGTCTCGGGGGTCATGCCCAGGGAGGCCGCCAGAGCCTTCTTGGTCAAGGGGAGTTTGAAAAAGAGGTTCACGGGCAGCTGGTCGTTGAGCCAGCGGCGGAGGCGCTCCTGGCTGTCGGAACTGCTGAGGCTCTCCACCTTCTGGGTGAGTTTCCGGAGCCACACCGCCTGGGCGTGGATGATGGCCAGGGCCAGGGCTGGCTCCTGGGCCATGGCCGCGAGGACGTTGGCTTTGGGGAAGTGCTGGACCCGTGTGGGCTTGAGGGCTGTGGCCGTGGCCGGGAAGGCTTCCCCACCGAACATGGCGGCTTCCGCGAAGCTCTGGACCGGCAGGATTACGGCCAGGGTGGGATGGGCGCCCGGGGTCGTGCTGACCCGGGTCAGCTGGATCGCCCCCTCCATCAGGACGAAGAACCCGGTGCAGGGGGCGTCCTCCATGAAGAGGATCTGACCCTCCTCCAGGGCCTTGGTGGAGGAGATGGAAGCCAAGTGCTCCACCTGCGCCGGGCTCAGGGACTGGAAGAGGGGGGCTTGGGACCAGGTGGGCATAGGGCTCGCTACGATCTGGAATAACGTTGGGGCAGTTTGCGCTTAAGAGAAACTGGGCCTCTGTCTAAAACATACCTCAACCCTTGCCCGATCAGGTGCTTCGGATCCCCTCCCTAATGTGGTGTCCCTGGTGAAACGCGGACCATTTAAAGCGGCTCTGGCACCACACTAGCGCGAGATCAGCCCGGGGATCTCCTGGATGGGCACGATCCGGTCTGCGGCTCCCAGCTTGATGGCCTCCTTGGGCATGCCGAAGACCACGCAGGTGGCCTCGTCCTGGGCGAGGGTGTGGGCGCCGGCCTGCCGCATCTCCAGAAGTCCCCGGGCGCCATCATCCCCCATGCCGGTCATGATGACCCCCAGAGCGTTGCTGCCAGCGTACTTGGCCACGGAGCGGAAGAGCACATCCACCGATGGGCAGTGCCGGTTCACCGGGGGTGCGCTGATGACCTCGGCCACGTACTGGGCCCCGCTGCGCCTGACCACCAGATGCTTGCCCCCGGGGGCGATGAGAGCCCTTCCGGGGATCACGCGGTCTCCCGTCTTGGCTTCCCTGACTTCGATCTCGCAGATATCGTTCAGGCGCTTGGCAAAGGCTGCGGTGAACTGTTCAGGCATGTGCTGAACGACCACGATGCCTGGACAGGTGCGGGGGAGGTTTGACAGGACGTACTCCAGGGCCTGGGTGCCCCCGGTGGAGGTGCCGATGGCCGTGAACCGGTCCGTGGTGAGGGTCATGGCCTCCCGCCCGGGTTCCATGACCACATCGGCGCTGAACTTGGCGCTCGCCTTCTGCAGGGGCCTCACCGGCGGAAGCCTGGAGATCCGGGCTCCTGCGGCGGACTTCACCGCGGCCAGGAGTTCGTGGGCTGCGTCCGACAGGAAGTTCTTCACGCCCATGGTGGGCTTGGTGAAGATGGTGAAAGCCCCCGCCTCCATGGCCTGGAGGCAGGTTTCGGTCCCCTTGATGGTTAGTGATGAACAAATTATAACAGGCGTGGGGTGCTCGGCCATGATCTTCCGGAGGAAGGTGATGCCGTCCATCCGGGGCATCTCCACATCCAGGATGATCACATCGGGCCATTCCTTGCGCATGCGCTCCATGGCGAAGATGGGGTCGATGGCGTAGCCGATGACCCGGATATTCCGATCCGTCTCCAGGATGCTCACGAGCACCTGGCGCACCACGGCGGAGTCATCCACGATCAGGACCTTGATGGGCGCGTTCGCTGTCATGGCTTGGGCCTCTCGGCATCCCCGAAGGCGAACCCTCCGGGCTGCAGGACGTTGTCCTTGGGTATGAAGTCAGTTGGCACGGTACACGGTGGGTTGGACTGGGACGACGCGATCGGTTACGCCATTCAGGCTCTCCGAATGGCCCACGATCAGGAGACCATTGGGTTTCAACCTTTGGATGACCGATTCCACGATTCTGCGCTTCTCTTCCGTCTCGAAATAGATCAGCACGTTGCGGAGGAATATCAGCTCGAAGGGGCCCACCTGCGGGATGGGTCTGCACAGGTTCATCTGAAGAAACTGGACCCTTTCCCGCAGAGTCTTGCTGATCATGAACATGCCTTCGTACTGACCCTGTCCCTTGAGGCAGAAGCGGTGCAGGGCATCCCGGGGAATGGTGCAGCTGCGCTCCATGGGGTAGACCCCCCGGCTGGCCCGTTCCAGGACTCGGGTGCTGATATCGGTGCCAAGGATCTCCCATTCGGCACTCCCCAGGACCTCCGCCAGGACCATGGCAATGCTGTAAGCTTCCTCCCCGGAGGAGCTGGCGGCGCTCCAGACCCGGAAGGGAAAGGCGATCGGGCGTTGGCGTGCGATGTACTCCCGCAGGATCCGGAAGTGGTCCGCCTCCCGGAAAAAAGAGGTCTCGTTGGTGGTGATCAGATCAATGGCCGCCTGGAGTTCATCCCCTTCACTGGGTGCCGTGATCAGCTTGTAATAGTCGAGAAAGGTCCGGATGCCCCGCGCCCGGAGGCGGGAAGCCAAGCGGGACACCATGAGGGTCCGCTTGGATTCCGCCAGGGATATGCCAGTCGTCTCTTTAACCAGGGTTCTCAGCCTGTCGAATTCCAGGTCTGAGATGGGAAAGGGCATGTCAATCTCAGCCAATTCGGCTCCTAGGCTTCGATGGCCTCCGCGGCCCCCCGGTTGGCGGCCAGGGAAGCCAGCTCCTCCACGGAGACGACCTGATTCACCTCCAGGATGATGACGAACTTGCCCCCGACCTTGCCTACGCCCTGGATGAAATCGGAGCGGAGGCTGCTCCCGAAGCTGGGGGCGGGCTCAATGTCTTCCCCCTGGATCTCCAGGACTTCGCTGACGTTGTCCACCAGGACCCCGAGGGTGGCCAGATTATCCTCCTGGCCGACTTCGAGGATCACGATGCAGGTGCGTTTGGTGGGTTCCGTGGGGGGGCGGTGGAACCGCACGGAGAGATCGATGACGGGTACCACCGCCCCTCGGAGGTTGATGACCCCCCGGATGAAGTCGGGCATGAGGGGGACGATGGTGAGCCCCCCGAACTGGATGACCTCCCGGATGAAGCGGATCTCCATGGCGAAGGTCTCGCCACCGAGGGTGAAGGTGAGGTACTGGTTGCGCTGGGTGGCCTTGGCGGCCACCAGCGCCTGGTTCTGTCGTTTGTTCATCTGCAATTGCTCGGCCATGGGGTGCCTCGCCGCTCAGAACCGCGTGAAATCACGGTCATCGGGAACATTGCCCTGCACGGATCTGAAGCCCGATGCCATGGCTCTTGCCGGAGGCTTGGCGGCTTTCCGGGCTTGGTGGGCGTGGACCTCCTTGGTGTCGGTCAGGGTGAAGAACTCGATCATGGATTGGAGTTCCATGGCCTGGGAACTCACCTCTTCGGACGTGGATGCCAGCTCTTCGGAGGCTGCTGCGTTCTGCTGGGTCGCCTGGCTGATCTGGCTGATGGCGCCGTTGATCTGTCCCACACCGGAATTCTGTTCCGCCGAGGCGGCGGCGATCTCCTGCACCAGATCCGCAGTCTTCTGGATCGAGGGCACGATGACCTCCAGCAGGCCTCCGGCACGTTCCGCCAGGTCCACGCTACCCGTGGCCAGGTGACTGATTTCCTGGGCCGCAACCTGGCTGCGTTCCGCCAGCTTTCGCACCTCTGCGGCGACCACGGCGAATCCCTTGCCGTGCTCTCCTGCCCGGCCCGCTTCGATGGCGGCGTTGAGGGCGAGGAGGTTGGTCTGGTAGGCGATGTCATCGATGATGGCGATCTTCTGGGCGATCTGCTTCATGGCCCCCACGGTTTCTCTGACGGCCTGCCCTCCTTGCACCGCTTCCTTTGCCGTCTTGATGGCAAGATCCCCGGTGACCTTGGCGTTTTCGTTGTTCGTGGCGATGGAAGCGCTCATCTCCTCCATGGAGGCGCTGGTCTCCTCGACACTGGCGGCCTGCTGGGAAGCTCCCTGGCTCAGGGTCTGGGCCGTGGCGCTCAACTGGTCGGATGCATTGAGGAGCATCCCCGTCGCGTCCCGGACCTCGGTGATGGTCGAACCCAGTTTCGCGGTCGTCTCGTTGATGGAATCCTTCAGGACCTTGAACTCACCCTGGTACTCCTGCTTGATGTTCTGGGTCAGGTCGCCTCCAGCCATGGCGCCCATGACGCGCTTGACCTCGTTGACCGGTGCAACCACCGCTTCGACCAGTTCGTTGAGGCCCTGCACCACTTCCTTGAACTGTCCCCGATGCCGGGAAGTATCTCCGCGTTCCGTCAGGCGTCCTTCAATGACCGCCTTGGCCAGGCTTTGGACATCGGAGATCAGCATGTTGAGAGGATTGATGACCGCATCGAGGGTGGCGTTGACGCCCTCGACCACACGCCGGTACTCCCCTTGGTGCTTGCCTGCGTCGGCTCGGGTGTCCAGCTTGAGGGCCACTGCGGCCTGCGACAACATGGTGGCATCTCCCACCAGGGCGTTCAGGGAGGCTCCCACCAGCTTGAAGCTGTTGTTGATCTTTCCGAACTGCTCCTTCACCTCCTTGGTGTACTGGTCCGCTTCCGGCAGAGACATGTCGAGGTTCAGGTCACCTCCGCTCAGTCTTTCCAGGTTCAGGGCAACCCGCTGGACTTCCCGTTCGGTATAGTTCTTGACCCTGATGGTCGAGGTGAGGTCGGAGACTGTCTCCACGTAGCCCACGGTCTCGCCCTTGGCGTTGAGGACCGGGGCCGTATCCTGCTTGCAGTTCAGGCCACACCAGTCGAAGAAGCTCTCCTTCACGCCGTTTCGCAGTTGGACGATGCCGCAATTGCCAGTCTTGCAGATATTGGCGTTGGCTGTGGAGCAGGGGCGGCCCATGGCATCCAGACGGTCACGGATATTGCCCTGGTCGACCATGAGCTTCTCGAAGGCCTTGTTGAGGAAGGTCCACTTCATGTCCATATCAGTGACATGGATGGGGAAGGGCACGGCGTCGATGATCGAGCGGTACCACTCCAGCTTGTCCACCACGGTGTCCAGAGTGCCGTTGACCCCTTCGACAACTTTGCGGAATTCACCGGCATGCTGCCTGACGTCGGCCCGGCTGGAGAACTGGCCCTGGATGGCGTCGACGGAGAGCTTGTTGACGTCCGTGACGAGGGCATTCAGTGAGGTGCCCACCAGTTTGAAACTGGCATTGATCTCGTTGAACTGGGCCTGCACTTCCTTGGTGTACTGGTCCGATTCCGGCAGGGAGAGATCCAGGTTGAGATCGCCCCCGCTCATGCGCTTGAGGTTCTGGGCGACGCGCTGGACTTCCTGCTCGGTGTAGCTCTTGACGCGCATGGTGGGTGTGAGATCCGTGACGGTTTCCACGTAGCCCACGGTCTCGCCCTTGGCGTTGAGCACGGGAGCCGTGTCCTGCTTGCAGCTCATGCCACACCAGTCGAAGAAGCTCTCCTTCACGCCGTTGCGGAGCTGGTGGATACCGCAATTGTTGGTTTTGCAGATATTGGCATTGGCTGTGGAGCAGGGGCGTCCGACGGCGTCCGCACGGTCGCGGACATTGCCCTGCTCAACCATCAATTTCTCGAAGGGCTTGTTGAGGAAGGTCCACTTCATGTCCAGATCGGTGACATGGATGGGGAAGGGCACAGCGTCGATGATCGAGCGGTACCACTCCAGCTTGTCCACGACCACATCGAGGGTGCCGTTGACGCCTTCGACAACCTTCCGGAATTCGCCGGAATGGCGGTTGAGGTCAGCTCGAGTGGAGAACTGCCCCTGGATGGCGTCGACGGAGAGCTTGTTCACATCCGTCACCAGGGCGTTCAGAGAGGCGCCCACCTGCTTGAAGCTGCTGTTGATCTTGGCGAATTGGGCCTGCACTTCCTTGGTGTACTGATCCGATTCAGGCAGGGAGAGATCCATGTTGAGGTCACCGGCGCTCAGGCGTTCGAGGTTCTGGGCGACGCGCTGGACTTCCTGCTCGGTGTAGCTCTTGACTCGCATGGTGGGCGTGAGGTCGGTGACGGTTTCCACGTAGCCCACGGTCTCGCCCTTGGCGTTGAGCACGGGGGCCGTGTCCTGCTTGCAGCTCATGCCGCACCAGTCAAAGAAGCTCTCCTTGACGCCGTTGCGGAGCTGGTGGATGCCGCAGTTCTTGGTCTTGCAGATGTTTGCATTGGCTGTGGAGCAGGGGCGTCCGACGGCGTCCGCGCGGTCGCGGACATTGCCCTGTTCGACCATGAGCTTCTCAAAAGAGCTGTTGAGGAAGGTCCACTTCATGTCCAGATCGGTGACGTGGATGGGGAAGGGCACGGCGTCGATGATCGAGCGGTACCACTCCAGCTTGTCCACCACCACATCGAGGGTCCCGTTGAAGCCTTCGACCACGGTGCGATATTCCCCAGCGTGCTTTTCCACCTTCGCCCTTGCGGAGAAATTCCCCTTCATGGCGTTGTCGGAGAGCATGTTCACATCTTCGATCAGGCTCTTGAGCGGGATCACGACGCCGTCCAGGGTGTTGTTGATCCCGTCCACGAGGTTCTTGTACTCTCCCTGGTGCTTGCTGGCATCGGCCCGCACGTCGAGCTTGTTCGCCGCAGCGCTCTGGACCAGGATCGAGGTGTCGGAAACCATGGCCTGGATGGCGTGGGTCATTCGGCCCATGGCCGCCATGAGGCTTGTGCTGTCATCAGCCTTCAGCTCGATCTTGCTGGACAGATCGCCGATGGCAATCCTGTTGGCGATCGCCGCCACGGTGGCGGGTTCTCCACCCAGCATCCGCGTGAGCACTCGGGTGACCAGGATGCCTAACACGACGGCGACGATGAAGCCGAGGACGATGACTCCGATGGTGGTGTTCCGGATGCCCTGGTAGGTGGCGATCCCGCTCTTGTTGGCTTCGTCGGCGAGTTTCAGGTTGTCTTCGGAAATTTTTTCAATGATGGCTCTCAGTTCAAGGTATTTGGGCCTTACGTCGGACAAGAGGACCCTGTTGGCTTCTGGCGCCTTGCCGGCATCGACCAAGTCCATGGCCCGTTTGACGGACTCCAGGTATGAGGGCCAGAGAGCGTCAAACTGAGTCCATTGCGTCTTTTCGGTGTCGCTCATATTTGTGGCGCGTTCTTTGGACACGAAGTCCAAGAGTGCCTTCTTTCCTTCATCCAGCTTGGCGGACTCGGCCTTCCTGCCCTCCGATGTCGGCGTGAGGGTGTAGTAGACAAAGCGCAGTTGATAGGCGGCGAGATTGCGGATGATGGATGAGGAGTAACTGATGCTCATGACATTGTTGTTGTAGGTGCTCACCATCAGATTGCTGACTTTGGAGCTTCCGCTCAGGCCGAAGCTCCCGGTCACGATCGAAATGGCGGCCACGATCACAAAGGCCAGGGTGAGCTGGGTGGCGAGCTTGAGATTCCTGTACCAGTTCATAAGTTTTCTCCTCGGATTGGGGTCAGGAAACCGTTGAAAGACGGGGCTGGAGTGCATGTTTACGGGTCACGGCCAGTTGAATGAGTTGGGGGACGTCGAGGATGAGGGCCACCTCCCCGGAGCCCAGGATGGTGGAGCCCCCCAGGCCTTTTACGCTGCGGAAGAGTTCTCCCAGGGGCTTGATGACGGTCTGGAACTCGCCCATGAGGCGGTCCACCACGATGCCTGCCCGGAGCTCCCCGAACTGCACCACCACGACCCGCTCCCGGGCCGGGACGGCTCCCCGGGTCTCAAAGACCTCCCGCAGGCGCAGGAAGGGCAGGACCTCGCCCCGGAGGTTGATGAGATGGTTCTGTTCGGACTCCAGGAAGGGGCCGAGGTCCAGGCACTCGATGACCATGTCCAGCGGGATGACGTAGAACGTATCCTCTACGCCCACCCGGAAGCCGTCGATGATGGCCAGGGTCAGGGGGAGGCGGAAGCGCAGGGTGGTCCCGGCTCCCTCGTAGGTCTCCACCTCGATGGTGCCCCGCAGTTCGTCGATGTTGCGCTTCACCACGTCCATGCCGACCCCCCGCCCCGAGAGGTTGCTGACGGCGTCCGCTGTGGAGAATCCAGGCTCGAAAATCAGATTGGTGATGTCCTGGTCCGTCAGGCTGCTGGGATCCTGCACCAGTCCGCGTTCCACGGCCTTGGCCAGGATCCGCTGCTTGTTCAAGCCGCCCCCGTCATCCGCCACCTCGATGACAATGCTGCCGGACTCGTGGAAGGCGTTCAGGGAGAGGGATCCCGTGGCGGGCTTGCCCCGGGCCCGGCGGACCTCCTGGGATTCGATCCCGTGATCGATGGAGTTGCGCACGACGTGCATGAGGGGGTCGCTCAGCTTTTCGACGATGGACTTGTCCAGTTCGGTCTCCGCGCCGCGGATCTCCAGTTCGATGGGCTTGCCGAGCTCCTGCCCCACATCCCGCACGATGCGGCGGAAGCGGCTGAAGGTCTCCCCGATCTGCACCATGCGGAGGCTGAGGGCATTGTCCCGGATCTCCTCCACCAGCTTGCCCAGGATGGCTGTGGCTTCCAGGACCCGGCTATCCGTTCCCTGGGCCGCCAGGGTGTTGGCGGTGGCTCCGGCGATGACCAGTTCCCCCACCAGATCCACCAGACGGTCCAGCTTCTCCGCTTGGACCTTGACGACCTTGACCTCGTGGCCTGTCTTCTCCTTGGCCTTTTTCTGCTTGTCCAGGGCTGCGGCCACCACGGCCGGCGGCACGGCCTGGTCCTGTATCACGATGGTGCCCAGCATGCGCCCCTGGACGGTCCCGTCCTCGAAGGCCTCCTGGCGTTGGGTGCCGAGGGCCTCCTCCAGGTCCTTGGGGGTAAGGCACTTTCCCTTGACGAGGATCTCGCCCAGGTAGTGGTCGCCCTCGGGCAGCTCCCGGATGAGCTGGATGTATTCCTCGACCTTGGAGCGGGGGGGGATGATGCGGATCTGGCTGTCCTCCCGGACGAACTCGAAGACATCCTCGATGACCTGGCGCTCCACCTTGGTATCGAGGTCGATCTCCAGGCCCAGGTAGCAGCGCTCCGGATCGAAGTCGGGACCTGCGGGGAGGCGATCCAGCAGGGGGGTCAGGTGGGTGATGCTGCCCAGGGTCTGGAGGTAGCGCAGGAAGGACAGGGGGTCCATGCCCTGCCGCAGGATATCTGGCCCGAAGCGGATGGAGATATGCCAGCAGGGCTGGTCATCCTCTTCCTCGTGCGGGTGGGATTCATGGGTGACGAGTGTTGTGGGCGGAGCCGCGGGCCTGGGGACCGTCTCCAGGTATGGCAGGAGGCGGGCCAGCAGAGCATCCCCTTCCGCTATGGTCTCCGGTGAGCCCGCATCATCCCCCTCCTGGAGCTCCGAGATCTGCTGGGCCAGGTGGTCGTGGCAGGCCAGGATCAGGTTCACCAGGTCGGGGTCGAAGGCGAGGGAGCCTGCCCGCACTCGGTCCATGACGCTCTCGACGGTATGGGCGAAGCGGACGATGGGGTCCAGGCCGAAGAGTCCCGCCGATCCCTTGATGGTGTGCACGGCGCGGAACATGGCGTTGACGGCCTCGCTGGACTCAGGGGCCAGGAGGGATTCCTCCATGGCGTCCAGGAGTTCATGAGCTTCAATGATGAAGGTCTGTTTTGCTTGATCGAGATCCATGGTGCCCTCTCCTAGGCGGGGCCGATGAGGATGGGGTCGCCGAAGATGCCGGTGACGTGGAGGAGGTCGAAGGTCTCGACGACGGCCGGGCTGTGGCGGACCAGGGAGAGGGCGCCCACCCGGGCAGCAGCCTCCCGCTTGAGCCAGAGCAGGACTTGCACACCGGAGGTGTCGAGCTCGTCGATCTCGGAGAGGTCCAGCACCAGGGTGGGGTGCTGGGAGAGATGGGTCTCCAGCTCGTGGCGAGCCTCCGCGGCCGAGTAGATGGTCAGGTCCCCCGAGAGCTGCAGGATCTCGTGGCCGTTGTCCTTGATGCGGGTGATCTGGAACATGGAGACTCCGTCCCTCAGGGAAGGATGAGCTTGGAAACGGCAGTGAGGAGCAGTTCGGGCTTGAAGGGCTTGACGACCCAGGCTTTGGCTCCGGCGGCCTGGCCCGCCTTCTTCATCTCCTCGCCGGCTTCGGTGGTGAGCATGATGATGGGGGTGAACTTGTAGGCGGGCAGTTCCCGGACGGCCTTGAGGAAGGAGATGCCGTCCATGTTGGGCATGTTGACGTCGCTGATCATGAGGTGGATCTTCTGCCCGGTGAGTTTTGCCAGGGCATCCCGGCCGTCGCAGGCCTCCAGGACCTCATAGCCAGCCCCCGTGAGGGTGATGCTCACCACCTGACGGAGACTCGCGGAGTCGTCGATGATCATGATGGTCTTTGCCATGGTGGGGACAAGCTCCTAGAAGAAGGTGATTTCAGATTCCTCGTCCGTGCCGCTGAGGGCCTCGCCGTGGTGCAAGGCCTTCTGCTCCCGGGTCGTGTAGGTTTCTTCCAGTTCTGCCAGCCACTGGTCGACCTCCACTGCGGTTGGGTTGTGGGCCATCCGGTTCTGGAACTTCTCCATGTCCTGCACAACGCTCTGGAGAATCTGTCCGATCCGGTCCTGGAACTGGAGGTGCACCAGGGTTTCGGAGATCTCCCCCTGGACATGGGTGTTGACGGTCTTGAGATGGTCCGTCGTCGAGCTGAGCTCTTTGGCGGCGGCGCCAAAGCTGTCCAGCACCTTGCGGATGGTGGCCTCCGACTTGGCGATGAGCTTCTCGTCCTCGACCGTGAATGCTTGGGACTCGTCCAATCCTGCCCGGATGGTCCTGCTCACCAGTTCCACCCGTTCGGTGATCAGGTGCCCGGTGGTGCCGGAGCGATCGGATAGCTTGCGCACCTCGTCCGCCACCACTGCGAATCCTTTGCCCAGATCCCGGGCATGGGCCGCCTCGATGGCGGCGTTGAGGGCCAGCAGGTTGGTCTGGGAGGCGATATCGGCCACTTCCGTGGACATCTCATGCAACTGGTCCGTGATGGTCATCAGTTCGGAGATTCGCTCCAGGATGCGGGTTCGGCTTGCCCGTGTCTGGAGGATGGCCTCCGAGACCGTGCCCAGGGCGACCTCGCACTCCTCCAGGGTCCTCAGCAGGTGCTGGGTGGATTCGCCGCTGGTGGCCCCCAGGGCCTCGCGCAGTTCCTTCTGCATGTTGCCGAAGCGCAGTGTGAGCGCCTGGATGGCTTCCTCTGTCTGCTGGCGCACCGCAGCCGTCTGTCCTGCCCAGACGGGAACGACAGCCTGGGCCAGCTGCTCGACTCGGCTGGCATCCGGCTGGGTCAACTCCTGGGATGAACCGGGGGGGGCTTCATGGGGGCCCGTCGAGCTGAGTCCGATTTTGCCCAGGAAGACCCAGGCCAAGCCCCCGGCGAGCAGCCCCATGACCCACCCATGGAGGGCAAAACCCGCCGCAAGGATGGGGGCCAGGACTCCGAGGGCCGTAATGGCCAGGCAGATCTGTCTGGGTGAGAAATGCCCGTGTTTATTGGAGGAACGCCTTATGTCCAAGCAACCCCCTTGTCATGCCACTGAGTGCAAGAGCTCTTTCGGGCACCCCCACGCTTCCCTTGATTCCTGTGAGGGGGTTTTTTCTTGCCTTCCTTGACATAGATCAAGGACGGACCGAGCTTACAATTTCACACTCACTTCAGACCATCCCGAATGGGACTTTCACAGGAGGCAACGCGATGTTTTGCAATCAGTGCGAACAGACGGCGAACGGAACTGGGTGCAACACCTACGGAGCCTGTGGCAAGGATCCGGATGTCCAGTCCCTTCAGGAGATCCTGCTCTATGGTCTCAAGGGGATGGCCGCCTACGCCCACCACGCCCGTCGCCTGGGCAAGACCGACGAGGCCGTGAATGCCTTCATTGAGGACGCCCTCTTTGCCACGGTCACCAATGTGAACTTCGATATCCCCAGCCTCCTGGAGATGGTGCTGGACTGCGGCAAGCACAACCTGCGGGTGATGGAGCTGTTGGATCAGGGCCATGTCGAGCGCTACGGCCAGCCTGCTCCGAAGGAAGTCTTCATGGGCACCAAGGCCCAGCCCGGCATCCTCATTACCGGTCACGACATGCTGGACCTTGAGAACCTCCTCAAGCAGGTGGAGGGTACCGACGTCCTGGTTTACACCCATGGCGAGATGCTTCCAGCCTTCATGTATCCCAAGCTGGCTGCCCACCCCAATCTGGCTGGTCACTTCGGCGGAGCCTGGCAGCTCCAGAAGGACGAGTTCGAGGCCTTCGGCGGCGCCATCCTGGCCACCACCAACTGTGTGCTTCATCCCAAGCCCAGCTACGCGGACCGCTTCTTCACCCTGCGGGTCACCGCCGTCCCCGGCGCCAAGCGCCTCACCACAGACGACTTCAGCGAGGTCATCGCCCGAGCCAAGGCCCTCGGGGCCCTGCCTGCCCGTGACCACGGCAAGACCGTGACCGGCTTCCACCACAGCGTCATCCTCGGCGCCGCTCCCGCCATCCTGGATGCCGTAGGCAAGGGCCAGATCAGCCGCTTCTTCGTCATCGGCGGCTGCGATGGTGCCAAGGTGGGCCGCAACTACTACACGGATTACGCCAAGAATGCTCCGGCAGACTCCTTCATCCTGACCCTGGGCTGCGGCAAATACCGGATCATGGGCCACGACTACGGCACCCTGCTGGGCCTGCCCCGCCTGCTGGACATGGGCCAGTGCAACAACGCATACGGCGCCATCCAAGTGGCGGCCGGCCTGGCCAAGGCCGTGGGCTGCGGGGTGAATGACCTGCCCCTTACCATCGTCCTGAGCTGGTTCGAGCAGAAGGCCGTGGTGGTGCTCCTCTCCCTCCTCTACCTCGGGGTGAAGAACATCGCAGTTGGCCCCACCCCACCCGCCTTCATCACCCCCAACGTGTTCAAGGTTCTCCAGGACACCTACGGCCTGAAGCTCATCGGCACCGATGGCAAGGCCGACGTGGAAGCGGTCTTCGCGAAGTAGTGCCAAGGAACAACTGAGTCAACGCGGAGGGCGCGGAGAAGAACAAGAAAGGGCGCAGAGAAAGGCCGCTATACAAAAGTTGCTTATGGCCATTTATCTGACGCCTCTGCGCCCTTTGCGTTGACTCTTTTGCTTTTTTCATCCGGAGTCCCCATGTCCACCATCACCAATCTCGAACTGGAAATGCCCATCTCGAAGGATGCCACCACCAGCCGTCCTCTCATGGATCTCCCTGGCTCCACCAAGCTGGTGCTTTTTGCCATGGACCAGGGGCAGGAGATCAGCGCCCACAGTGCGCCATTCCCAGCTCATGTGCTCCTGCTGGCCGGGTCCATCGAGGTGATGGTGGAGGGAGCTCTGCAGGTGCTGGCTCCGGGGATGCAGTGCGCTCTGCCCAAGGGGCTTCCCCATGGGATCAAGGCCCTGGGGCCTTCCCACTGGATGTTGACCATGCTGCGGGGACTGTGATTGCGGGCCTTAGGGCTGTAAATTCCCTCTCGCTCTCTGGGATTTCCCATGGGAAACTGATCGATCGCCCGGTGTACTGGGCGGCGGCGAGGGACCATGGCGCTTTCCCACTATCAGCTGCTATCCCACTGCACGGACGACCAGCTCCGTCGCATATGTGAGCGCCGAAAACTGCCGGTTCCGCAGTACTGCGGAGACGGGGACGATGGCCGGATGCGCCTTCTCAAGACCATGGTCTTCCACCTGGAGGAGAATCGGCATCTCACCAATGCCCTGGCGGACCTGGATGGGGCCTGCCTGAAGGCCCTGAAGCTCTTCCTGGGGGATGGCATGGAGCCTGCCGGGCGCGTTCTCCAGGAACTGGCGGATCTCGGGCTGCTGCTGCCTCGTCCAGGTGGGTGGGGGGTGGCCGAGCGAGTGGCGGATGCTTTGGCGGATTTCGACGATGCCGCTTTCAGCTTCCAGGCGGAGGTCGAGGTGCGTCTCGATGCGCCGAAGCCATACAGCTTCGCCCTCTCCCTCAGTTCCATTCTTCTGCGCTGCCTGGGGGGCATCCGGGTGCTCAAGGGCGGCTTGCCTGCGAAGAAGGAGCTGGGTCAGATCCTGCGGGGCAATGCCCTCATCAGCGAGGAAAAGGACGCCACCCTCCTCTTCGCCCTGTTGCACCGCCTGGGGTTGCTCTGGAGCCGGGAGGGGCGGGTGGACACCCTGCTGCCAGCCGTCATGGCTCAGTCCCCCAGATGGGTCGCGGAACGTGCCTTCGCCAAGCTACTGGAGGACGATCTCAAGCTCTGGAACATGCCCCCCGCAGAGGATCGGCATTTCCTGATGCAGCACCTTCTGGAGCGGAAGGGACAGATTCTCTCCATCCAGCCCTTTCTCAGTTTTCTTCAGACCCTGCATCCCCTGGATGCCGAGCGGACCCGAACCGTTTTCCTGCCCTTTCTCGGCCGCATGGGCATCCTGGTGATGGATTCCGCCCTGGAGCACGTCTCCCTCACGACCCATGGTGAGGCGCTGGCCCACGAATACCTTCTGAGGGACCATCGGGGCACCGAGGCGCACTGGGCGCCCCTTTGCATCCATCAGCCCCTGGTCATCCAGCCCACCCTGGAACTCCTTACCCCCATGCTCCAGAATCCCCATCGCCTGCTGGGGCTGGCCCAGCTATCCGAGGTGGAGACCATGGATGCCATGGTCACCTGCCGCATAGGGGCCGATACGCTGATCCGGGCCTTGGATGCTGGGGTGAGCCTGGATGAGATCCGGGATCGTCTCAATGACGGTTCATCCTTCCTCCCCCAACCTCTCAAGCAGTTGCTGGGGGACCTGGAACGGCGCCTGGGCGAGGTGGAAGTGGAGCAGGGGGTCCGTCTGGTGCGGGCCCGCACGTCCCAGTTGGCGGAGGAGCTGAAGCTCCGCCCAGAACTGGCTTCCCTCTCCCTGCGCTCCATCTCGGAAACGGTACTGGAGGCCAATGGGCCAGGCAACGCCTTTGCCCTCCTCAAGCAGGCCGGTTTCCTGCCCAAGCCGGGGCGCTTCCTCCCCGTGAGCGTGGACGGGGACGAGTCCCTCTACCTCTGGGCACTGGCCTGCCTGGCCTTCATCGATGACAAGGGGATGAACCACCACCTGGATCCTGTGCGCCAGATGATCCAGGGGGCCCTTCAGCGGGTTCAGAACGAGGATCCCAACCTCTACCAGGAGATCCTGCGGCGAGTCCCCATGCTTCATCTCGGCGGTGGCGCCCAGGCGGCGGACGAGACCCAGCGGATCCTGGAATACGCCTCCCGCTTCAACCTCATCACGGAAATCACCTACATGCCCCTGGCGGCGCATCGTTCCCAGCTTCGCAGGGTCACGCCCCAGGCCATCGAAGGCGAGCACTTGCGGGCCTTCTGTCACCTCCACCAAGAGGAGATGACCTTCCGCCTGAGCCGGATCATCGGCGTGCGTCTGCTGAACGAGAAGGGATGGACGCCCGTCAACTCGGCATCCCACGCAGGCTGATCAGCTGACCTTCTGCTTCAGATCCAGGAGCGGAGGGGCTGGGCGGGAGTCCGCCCTGTCCTCCGGGAAGGGGATGGCACGCACCACGAGCTTGCCATCCTCGCGGTATTCACGAATGTACAATAAACGCCTTTCTCGTCCTCTTGGCATTGGATTTTCCAATCTGGTGGTTGCTTGAAATATAGGATGCTTCGAGTCCAGGGAAAGTGCCTGGCTTGATTCATCTGCCTTTTTGGGATCATGTTTATGATATGACCAGATTGGGGCGCCGCTCAATATTTTTTTGAAGGGGATTCATCTGGCTACTTGGGGGTGCCCACCCGGTAGCCACCGTAGATGCCCCGGTGTCCCACCAGAACATAGGCCAGGAAGCAGGTGATGAGCATGGGGCCGGCGAAGGCGGCCCCGAAGAGTTCCACGCCGAGGAGGGTGGAGGCGATGGGGGTGTTGCTGGCGGCGGCGAAGACGGCCACGAAGCCAACGGCGGCGATGAACGGCACCGGAAGTCCGAGCAGGGGGGCCAGTGCTGCCCCCAGGAGAGAGCCGATCACGAAGAGGGGGGTGACCTCGCCCCCCTTGAAGCCGAATCCCAGAGTGAGGGAGGTGAAGAGGAGCTTCAGCGCGAAGGACCAGGGGGGGACAGGGCTGGCGCCCTCGAAGACTTTCGGGAGCCACTCCGTGCCCAGGTTCAGATAGGCCGTGGTCCTGAGGGCCAGGGAAAGGGCGATGATGACGAATCCGCCGATGACGACTCGGAGGTAGGGATTTTCGATGAACCTCCGACTCCATCGTCCCAGCCCCTGGGTCAACTCTGAGAATGCGCCAGCCACCAGGGCCACCGGGATGGCGAAAGCGGCAAGCTTGAGGGCCAGGAGGAGGCTGGGGGCCAGGGCGGCAGGGTGGAAGAGGGCATGGTGGATGCCCCAACCCCGCGCCACTGCGTTACCGACGAAGCTGGCGGCGGCACAGATCAGCAGGCCTTCGTAGTGCATCTTTCCAATGGCGATCGCCTCCAGGCCGAAAACCGCCCCGGCCACAGGGGTGCCGAAAAGGGAGCCGAAACCCGCCGACACGCCCGCCATGAGCAGAAGCCGCTGCCGGGAACGGGTCAGGCGCAGCCAGCGCCAGGGAAGCTTTCCGATGGTCCGGGCCAGGCTTGCCCCCATCTGTACGGCGGTGCCCTCCCGTCCCACGGAAGCGCCGCCGAGGTGGGAGAGCAGGGTGGCTGTGAGCACCAGCGGGGCCATGCGTGTGGGGACCTTGCCGCTGAAGTTCATTACCTCGTCCAGGATCAAGGCGCCTCCCCGTTCAGCCTCCTTGCCCCAGCGCTGGTAGATCCAGGTGGCGATGAAGCCAAAGAATGGGAGCAGGGCGATGAGCCAAAGGTGGTCTACCCGCAGGCGGATCGTGCGCTCCAGGAGCCAGAGGAACAGGGCCGAAGCCGTGCCGGAGAGGGCTCCGACCAGGGTGCCCATACCCAGGTCCCACCCAGTCCAGAAGAGCCTCCTGCGCAAGCCGTCCATGCGTTCCCCAATGCCTCGGACCGGTGCTGCCACTTCACAAGGACCGCACTGCCCTGGAACAACTCTACTTCATTTGCCGCCGGGGACGGCGAAGGCCGCCTTGCGGCGGCCTTCTTCACCGGAGGTAGTCGAGAGACTACATCTGATCCTTCAGACCCTTGGCAGCCTTGAAGACGACCTTGCGCCCGGCGGGGATCTTGATGGATTCGCCGGTCTTGGGGTTGCGGCCCATCTTCTCCTTGGTGGCGCGGACTTCGAAAGTGCCCAGGCCGAAGATGTTTACACGCTTGCCGGCCAGGACGGCCTCGACGATTTCGTCCCGCAGGCCGTCGAGGATGGCCTTGGCACGGGCCTTGGTGAGGTCGTGGGCCTCGGCGAGGGAGGCGGACAGCTCGGGGATGCCCAGGGTTTCAGGCTTGGCAGCGGACTTGGTCATGGAGTCTTCTCCGGAAAAGAATGAAAAGGGCCCACAGGAGCCGGAACGCTGGTTCCGGCTCCGTTCGGGTTCGGACTCTGGTCTATTCGGCGGCCAGAGCCGTGACTTCGATGCTCAGCTTGGCGTGGACACCGGTGTAGAGACGGACATCGATGTCGTAGTTGCCGACGCACTTGACGTGGGGGAGGCTGATGGCCTGCTTCTCCAGCTCGAAGCCCTTGGCCTTGAGGAGGTCGGCGATATCACCATTGGTAACGGAGCCGAAGAGCTGACCGTTCTCGCCAGCCTTCTTGGCGGCGCTGAGGCTCACGGCCTCCAGGCGGGTCTTGAGATCCTGGGCCTCAGCCAGCTCCTTGGCGCGGATCTTCTGGGCGCGCTCCTTCTCCAGTTCGATCTGGCGCTTGTTGCCAGCGGTCACGGGGAGGGCCTTCTTGCGGGGCAGAAGGAAGTTGCGGGCATAGCCGTCCTTGACGTTGACGACGTCGCCGCGGACGCCAAGGTGGGTCACGTTCTCGATGAGCAGTACTTCCATGGTTGAACTCCTTTCGCTTGGCCAGCGCTTATGCGTTGTCCCCTCGCTGGTTAGGCCGGAAACCTGTTCCGGCCAGGGCGCTCCTTGATCGTTCGGAGCCCCGGTTCCTTCGGTGGGTTGAGGCCAACTTCGACGGACAACCAGCTTACCTCAGATCTGGATGGAACCCAAGGCCTGATGTCCTAGGGGTGCTCATCCAGCCAGATCTTGGCGGCCTGAAGATCCATCCAGACGGCTCGCCGCACATCCTGGGTGTATTGGCGCAGAACATAGGCAGGGTGGAAGGTCGGCATGACCGGGATTCCGTCCAGGCGCTGCCACTGACCCCGGATCCGTGTGATGCCGGTGGTCACGCCCAGCAGCTCCCGGAGGGGGGTGGCACCCAGGGCGACGATGACGCCTGGGCTGATCAGTTCGATCTGCTTCCGGAGATAGCGCAGACAGGCCTGGGCCTCCTGGGGGGTCGGGGTCCGGTTGTCCGGGGGGCGACACTTCACCACGTTGGCGATGTAGACATCCTCGCGCTGGTAACCCAGGGCGCCGATCATCTTGTCCAGCAGTTCCCCGGCTTTGCCCACGAAAGGACGGCCTTGGAGGTCCTCATCCCTGCCCGGACCTTCCCCGATGAACATCATGCGGGCCTTGGGGTTGCCTTCCCCGAACACGAAACGGATGCGTCCAGGTCCCAGGGGGCAGGCCAGGCAGCCATTGATCCGGGACTCCAAATCCTGGAGGCTGGAGGCGGACGAAACCGCCTCCATGGAGGGGCACCCGATGGGATCCCTGGGGACTTGGAAGGCGGGGGCGGCCTCCATCTGTCTGACCGGGGGGCGAGGCGAGGCTGACTGGGCCGGGGCAGGCCGAGCCGCAGGCGACCGTGGGGCCGGTGCCGCCTGAGGTTGGGGGGGGGGGGGAGGCGCATGGGCTGAGCCTGGGGGCGGAACGAGCCCCATGACCCCCAGATCCTGGAGGGTTTCCCGCCACGCTCGCAAGTCGCTCGACATAGCCAATAGACTATCTTCTCCGCGCCGGGGATTTGCCAGGAACCTCGTGGGCGGATCTCGCATACCTTTTGCGGAGCGATGCATGCAAGCCCCAGACACCACCACTACGACCCCCTTCGGGGATGTCGCCGATTTCCATCAGGCCTTTGCGGACCTCTATCCGAGGCTCGTGGCCTATGCCCGGCGCTATGGCGCCACCTATCCCGAAGACATCGCCCAGGAGGCCTTCGTCATCCTCATGCAGCGTGAGGAGCCCGTGGACCACCCGGCCGCTTTCCTTTACGGTACGGTTCGGACCCTTTCCCTCACGGAGCGGCGTCCCATGAAGAACCAGAACCTGAGCCTCGAAGTGGTCATGGAGCCCGGCAGGGCCCCCGAGGCGGAAGACCTGCTTCTGAGCCGCGAGATCCGGGAGCGGATGCGGACCCTTTCCCCCACGTTCCGGGAAGCCCTCTGGCTCTTCGTCGTGGAAGGCCTGTCCATTCGGGAGATTGGCGAAATCCTGGAAATCCCTGAAGCCACAGTCAAGACTCGTATCCATCGCGCCAAGGCCCAATTGCGCGATCAACTCAATACCTCAGGAGGCGCCCATGTCATGGCATGAAACCGCTTGTGACGAATCCACCGCCGATCAGGAGCTCCGCATGGAGTTGAAGGATCTGCTGGGGCTCGATCCCAAGATGCCCGTCCGGGCCAAGGCTCAGCTTTCTCCCGAGGTCCTGGATCTTGCTGAAGAGTTGCGCCGGGAGGCCACGAGGCGCCAACACGCTTCCGTTGTGAAGACCCGAAGGGTCTGGCCCATGCTTCTGGCGGCTGGGTTGCCCGTGGCTCTTGCCCTTGGAGGTCTCGGGACCTGGGGGACCATCCAGAAGCGCAAGGCCGATGCTCTCGCTGCTGCCGTCCAGCAGAAAGAGATGGAGGTGCAGCGCTTGGCCAAGGCTTCCGAGGACGCTGCTGCCCAGGTCAAGGCCACCCAGAACGAGCTGGTACTGGCGAGGAGCTCCCCCAAGGGCGCCCAGAAGGCCCGGGAACTGGTCCTTCCCATGCAGCCCTCTGTCTCTCGCACTCCTTTGGATACCCAGACGGTTTCCAATCCCAGTCGCTGATTCGGGTAGGCCACCCGCCCGGTTGTGAAAAAGGCACGCATCGCGTGCCTTTTTCCGCACTAGGATTAGGAACAGAGGTTCCAATCATGGCCAACGGTCTTCTCATTCTGATCCTGCTTATGACTGCCATTGCTGCCGTTCTCGCGGGGATGGGGGTGTTCAGCAACAGTCGCCCCCCTGATTCCCGTTTGAACCAGATCCTGGATGACCTGGATGAGATCAAGGGCGTCATGAACGCCCTCCAGAAGTCGGTCATGCAGATGGAGCGCAAGTCCGATAAGGATCAGCGCGACACCCGATCCGAGGTCAAGGAGATGGTGGATAAGGCGACGGAGCGTCTGGAAAAGAAGATTCAGGAATTGGGGTAGATTGGCGCGTTCTTGGCTAGGATCGGTATGGAAGTGGGGGGACACCCTCTAATTCCAGGAGGCTTCCATGGTTTCCATCGATTGCAAATCCATTCCTCTGGCGCTGCTGCTGCCCGCTGCGATCTTTGCCGCACCCCCGGTGCTGGCCCAGGTTGACGACGAGCAGGACGAATACGCTGGAGAATCGGCTGATCGCTACGCCCAGGTGCGGGTGCTGGAAGGCGAGGCCACTATCCGGAAGGGAGACGTGGAGGAGGCCCTGGGCACCGGAACCCCGGTGGGTGAGGGTGACGTTGTGGAAAGCCGCGGTCGTGGTGTTTTGCAACTGGGCGACGGGAGCCGGGTGGCTTTTGATGCGGGCACCCGCTTCACTGTGGCGGCTCTTTTTATGGATCGTCAGGGTGAACGTCAGGTGCTCTTGACGCTGGAAACGGGTCGGCTGCGGATCTCCGTGGGCAACGAGGCCGATACCCGAGTGCGGGTGGACTCTCCCCTGGGAAGCGTGAGCTTTGGGGAAAAGGCTAACGTGGCCGTCGGCATGGAGCGGCATTCCCTGGAGGTGAAGGTCTTCTCCACCCGGGCCTCGGTCCGGACCCAGGAGGATCAGGCCACTCTCGGGGCGGGCGAATGGCTCCGACTCAACTCTCCCAAGGACAGCCTCAACCGGATCCGCGACTTCAACACCTATGATCTGGACGACTTCGAGAAATGGAGTGGGCCCCGTTTGGCGCAGCGACGCAGCCCGGACCTGGACCGGGTTCCTGAGGAGATCCGTCCCTACGCTGAGGAACTGAGCGGCAATGGGGACTGGATATACGTCGACGAGACCCAATCCTATTGCTGGCGCCCCCGTGGCGTCTCTCAGGACTGGCGTCCTTACTGGCGGGGGCGCCCGGTGGCATGACTTGGGTGAGTGACGAGCCCTGGGGCTATGTGACCCACCACTACGGCCGCTGGGGCTGGACCCTCTCTCTTGGGTGGTACTGGATTCCCGGCATCCATTTCAGTCCCGCTTGGGTGGCTTGGCAGAACTCCGATGTCTACTTTGGATGGGCCCCCTTGGGCTACTACGATGCGCCCTGCACCTGGGGGTATGGCGAGTGGAATGGCGGGTACTGCTGGAATGTGGTGTCGATCAACTTCATCTGGGCTCCCGGGATCCACCACCGCATGCACCACGGGTGGCGGAACCTCCGGGACTTCGGTCCTCGTGGGGATCGGCCTCTCTCCCCGCCCTGGCACCGGACCCCTTTGATTGTCCGGCCTGGCGAAATCCGGGACCCGAACCAGTTCCGGCGGCTCGTTCAGCAGCGGGACCTCCGGCGGGAGCGGCTGCTTGATTACTCCCGGCGGTCTGAACAGGCTACTGGGCGCAAGGTGTACCGTTTCGCCGCCCGGGATGCCCAGGCCGCGCCCCGACCCGGGACGCCTGTCGGCAGACCGCAGTCCCCGCGCGGCTTCCTGGAGCGTGAGCGCCAGTGGCGGCGGTCTGAACGGCCGGATGCCCGTCGGGTGCAGGAGGGGGGCGTGGCTCCTCGCCGTGAGCAGCCCCGCGGTCAGGAGGAGGATCGCCCTGGCCGTCGCACAGAACCGGTGCAGCCGCGGCAGAATCCCGGTGAAGTCGTGGTTCCTCGCCGCGAGCAGCCCCGCAGTCAGGAGGGGGATCGCCCTGGCCGTCGCACAGAACCGGTGCAGCCGCGGCAGAATCCCGGTGAAGTCGTGGTTCCTCGCCGTGAGCAGCCCCGCGGTCAGGAGGGGGATCGCCCAGTCCGTCGCGTCGAACCGGTGCAGCCACAGCGGAACTCGGGCGATGTCGCGCGCCCCCAGAGGGTGCAGACACCCCGGGGCTCTGCTGAGCAGCGGGAGGCTCGGCCCAGCGTCGAACGGCCTGCTGCGGTCAAGGAATCCCCTGCCCAAGTCAAGGAGAGCCGCCCCAATCGGGATCGTCGGGAAGAGCGCTCCAAGGACAACCGCTGAAGACTATACTGGCCTCAGAACCAGCCGATAGGACAGTCGTTTCGCAGGCAGATCTTCAAGGGGTTGCCACCATGGATCAGGGCTTCAGCCAACGAGAGTTTACGAGGGTTCCCACGAGCCTGGATGTGCGTGTGACGGTGGGTGGGAGGGCCATCCCGAATACCGGCTCCCAGAACGTCAGCCTCAAGGGGATGCTGATCCACACCCAGGAAGCACTTCCCAAAGGTACCGTCTGCAATCTCTCCATCCTCCTGGCGGGTGGCGAGATCGAGGTCGAGATCGAGGGTGTGGTCGTCAACAACTACCCTGAGGGCACGGCCTTCCAGTTCAACAAGATTCTGGGGGTGGACAGCTTTGAACACCTGCGGAACTTGGTGCTCTACAACGCCCAGGACACCGAGCAGGTGGAAGACGAATTCCGCACCCACATCGGACTGAAGAAGAAGGCTGAGTAGCCCGCAGTAATCACCCCAACCGGCTCTGTCGCAAGGCAGGGGAGCCGGTTGGGGTGATGGTTATAATTCGTTCATTATTGCATTCCGTTTCTGGTTGTACTCGTCTGCGGAGATGAGGCCCTTCTTCCGGAGCCTGTCCAGGCGTTCCATGCGCTCTTCCGGGGAGAGCTGGGGCTCCGTGGAGGTCGCCTTCGTTGGAAGACTGCCCCCGTTCATCATGGCGCCCTTGGCTTCGGCTTCGGCCATGCCCTTCATCAGCGTGATGGCCCGCTCGCAGTCGGCCCTCGCCTCCCGGTAGATCCCATTCTCGGCATCCGTGTTCTGGGCAGCAAAGAGATAGGGCAGTGCGCTGTCGTAATCGCCCAGGATGAAGTAAGCCATGCCTACGTTGTAGGAGGTCCGCCCAAGGTGTTTCGGCTTGGCCTGGGGGTCGGCCTTGGCCTGCTTCAGGGAGTCCTGGGCCTGGGTCAGTGCACCTGGATAATCCTTTGCCTTGAGGCGCCTGTGAGCCTCCTTCATGCCATATTCCTTGTCGTCATAGAAGATGAGCTTACGAACTTCCGTCCAGGGGAGCAGCAGTCGGCGCACCGTGGTCAGAGCGGACTGGAAGGCCTTTTCCCGGATCTCGGTATCCGATGGATAGTCCGGCTGCCCCTCGTTCGAGGTGTGGGTCAGGGTGGGATTGGCCACGATGCGCTGGGCGGCGAAGACCTTGCCCGTGGCCAGATCCACGGCCTGGACGGAGGCACTGAAGTCGGCCTGGGTCTTGGAGGTGTAGGTGACCCTGACTTCCTGCTTGCCGTCCTTCTTGAAGTGACGGGTTTCCTTCAAAGGGGTGCGGGTGACCTTGTACTGATGGACCTTCGTCAGGAGAAGGACCGGGCTTCCCAGGAGCCTGCCCAGCTCCACTGCCTGATTGCTGTCCACCAGGCCGGAGTTGGAGAATTTCTGTTCCTTGAGGACCTTCTCCAGGTTCCCCCGGTCCATGATCTCCAGTTCCGTGTTCGAAAGATCGGCGAGGCAGGCCGCCAGCAATTCCTCCTCCACGGGATTCGTGACCGGGGCGAAGGCCACGCGCCGGATGTTCATCTTGAGTCCGGCCGGGTGCTGGAGGGTCACCTCGACATCGGGGTTGAAGAGGCGTTCGAATAGCTGGGCCTGGGCTGGAAGGGCCACCAGCAGGGCTGCCAGGGAAAGACCTATCATCCTCATTCACTGCCTCCGTTTGTCCGATTGTGCGCCAGAATGGGCTATGCGTTTCATATTCGAACAGATCCGGATCGGTGGCGACCGCAATTTCGCCTATCTCCTTGGGGATCGGGAAGCGGGGAAGGGGCTTCTGGTGGACCCCGCCTTCCATCCGGAAGCCGCAGTGGAACGCGCCCAGGCCCAAGGGCTCCGGATCACCCATATCCTCAATACCCATGGCCATCACGACCACGCCAATGGCAACGCCAAGGCCAAGGCCATGACCGGGGCTCTGGTGGCTGGAGGCCCGCAGCACCCCGGACCCCTGGATCTTACGCTGCGGGACGGGGATCGTCTCTCCGTCGGCGAGTTCACCATGGGGGTCTTTGAGGTGCCAGGCCACACCCTTGACCACCTGGCCTTCCTGGTGGAGGGCCTGAACGTCGGTATCACCGGGGATCATCTATTCGTGGGAAAGGTGGGGGGGACCCAGACCGAGGCCCAGGCGCGCCAGGAGTGGGCAAGTCTCCGACGCCTCCTCATGGAGTGGCCTGAGCACACGAGCATCTGGCCGGGACACGACTACGGGGCACGGCCCAGCAGCACTCTTGCCCTGGAACGGGCCTACAACCCCTTTCTGGCCGTGCCGGATGTCGAGGCATTCCTGGAACTCAAGGCCCAGTGGAGCGGCTTCAAGGCCAAACACGGGCTGAAGTAGGCTAGCGGTGTCCGTTCCTGCAGAGGTGCAGCGGGTCCCCCCACTCCACCTGGAAGGTGGGGTGGTCGATGTGGAAGCGGTGGTGCAGCTGGTGACCCAACTCTGCCAGATCGGGTTCGTCGGCCTCGGGGTCCATGACCAGATGGGCACTGAGGGCGTTTTCTGTGGTGCTCATGGCCCATACGTGGAGGTCGTGGACTTGGGAGACCCCTGGCCAGGCGCTCAGGAATTCTCTGAGCTCTGGAAGCTCTATGGCGTGGGGAACCCCATCAAGGGTAAGGACGAAGGACTTCTTCAGGAGGTCCCAGGTGCCGATCAGGATGACCAGGGAGATGAGAAGGCTCAGGACAGGGTCCACCCAGTTCCAGCCGGTCCAGATCACCAGGAAACCCCCGATGACCACGCCCAGGGAGACCAGGGCGTCCATGGCCATGTGGAGGAAGGCCCCCCGAAGGTTCAGATCGTGGTGCCGGTCCTTCATGAAGAGCAAGGCTGTTCCCGTGTTCAGGACGATGCCCACGGCGGCCACCCAGATGACCGTGGTCGCCTGGATGGGGGGTGGAGAAGCCAAGCGGCGCACCGCCTCCCACGAGATGGCTCCGATGGCCGCCATCAGGAGCAGCGAGTTGAAGAGAGCCGCGAGGATGGAGGAACGACCATATCCGTAGGTAAAGCGATCCGAGGGCTTCCGGCTGGCCAAGCCCACGGCGGCCCAGGCCAGGGCGAGTCCCAGCACATCGCTGAGGTTGTGGCCCGCATCGGCAATCAGGGCCAGGGAGTGGGACATGATGCCGAAGACCCACTCCACCGCCACGAAGGTGAGATTGAACCCGATGGCCAGGGCGAAGGCCTTTGAGGGCTTGGTGGGCAGGGCGTGGTCGTGGGTATGCTCGTGGCTCACGCGTAGAACCCTCGGGAATGCAACGCCTGGGCCACGCGATCCAGGGCGAGGATGTAGGCGCCGATACGGGGGGTGGTCTTGTACTTGTCCGTGGTGGCAAAGACAGCCTGGAATGCGTGGGTCATGTACTCCACCAGCCGTTCGTTCACCTCCCGCTCGCGCCAGTAGTAGCCGATGCGGTTCTGGACCCACTCGAAGTAGCTCACCGTGAGTCCGCCGACGCTGGCCAGGATGTCCGGCACCACCAGGACGCCGTTGGAGAACAGGATGGGGTCAGCCTCGGGGGTCGTAGGGCCATTGGAGCCTTCCACGATGACCTTGGCCCGCACCTTGATGGCATTCTCTTCGGTGATCTGGTTGTCCGTGGCGGCTGGCACCAGGATGTCCACCGCCATCAGCAGCAGTTCCTTGGCATCCATGGGCTCCGCTCCCTTGAATCCGACCGGGGACTTGGTTTCCGTCGTGTGCTTCATGAGAGCGTGAACATCGATTCCACGATCATTCCGGATGGCGCCATTGGCATCGGACACTGCCACGATACGGGCTCCGGCTTCGTGGAGTAGACGGGCGCTCTGGGAACCCACATTGCCGAAGCCCTGGATGGCCACAGTCGCGCCAGCCAAGGGCTTGCCGAGGCGCTGCATGGCCTCCCGGGCGCTGATGAGGACGCCCCGCCCGGTGGCTTCGGCCCTGCCCAGGCTGCCCCCCAGGCCGATGGGCTTCCCGGTCACGACCGCATTGTCGGTGCGGCGGGCGTGCATGGCATAGGTATCCAGGATCCAGGCCATGACCTGGGGCGAGGTCCCCATGTCGGGCCCGGGGATATCCCGGTCCGAGCCCAGCATGTCCATGATCTCAGCGGTATAGCGCCGGGTCAGGCGCTCCAGCTCCCCCTGGCTCATGCGGGAGGGGTCACAGACCACACCGCCCTTGCCACCGCCGAAGGGCACATCCACCAGGGCGCACTTCCAGGTGTTCCAGGCGGCCCCGGCCTTGATCTCGTCGAGGGTCACGCCCATATCGAAGCGGATGCCACCCTTGGATGGCCCCCGGGCGATATTGTGCTGCACCCGGTACCCCGTGAAGACCTCCCAGCTGCCATCGTCCATGTGTACCGGAAGGCTCACGATCACGGAGCGCATCGGGGTGATGAACACCTTGAAGAGGGCCTCCTCCAGGCCATAGAGCTCGGCGGCGGCCCTGAGACGGGCCTGCATCGCGTCGAAGGCGCTGTGCGGGGCGGGCATGGCTTGCTCCTAGGCGAGGTTGGAGGGGGGCAGCTCCGGAGGCAGCTCCAGGGTCCGGCCCTGGTCCCAGAGGCCTTCCAGGTTGTAGTGCCGCCGGGTCTCCTCATCCATGACATGGACGATGAGATCGCCGTAATCCATCAGGATCCAGTTGCCGTTCTGATCGCCTTCCGTCGAGAAGGGGCGTTCCCCTTCCAGCCTCAGACGCTCGAAGATGGCGTCGGAAACGGCGCGGTTGTGACGGTCGCTGGTGCCGCTTACAAAGGCAAATGTGTCCGTGAACGTGGCGATTCCTTGAACGTCGAGGATGTGGATGTCCAGGGCTTTCTTCGAGCGAGCCGCTTCCACCAATCCCAGAAGTCTTGCGTCCAGATTCATTCGATCTCCCAAATCAATTGTCAACGGTACAGGCTTTCGCGTTGAATGGCATTCAGAACTTGGGGCGGAAGCCCCGGAGCTACAAGGCCTTCCGACAGATTGCGTCGGATTTGGCTGGATGCAAGGGCCAGCTGGGTCCCCGGAAGGAAAACGATCTCCCCTGGAGAGCCTGACCAACTTGGCCTCACACGGCCAAGCTGGGATTCCGGGACCAGGGCCTCGAAGTCCGGGCGGGGAGCCACGGCCATGGAGGCCAGCTCCAGGATCCGCTCCAGGCGGTGCCAGGAGGGGAGGATCGCCAGCTGATCGCTTCCCAGGAGAAAGATCCATGCGGTGCCAGGGTCCCGGCCCTGGAGGGCCTCCAGGGTATCCACCGTATAGCTGGTTCCACCCCGATCGATCTCAATGCTTTCCACGCTGAAGGGGCGTCCCGAGGCCGCCAGGACTTCTTTGAGGAGCTTGAGTCGGGTTGCGGCGGAGGGGCCTTCCGTGGGCTTGTGGGGTGAGATGTGGGTGGGGATGAAACGAACCTCGTCCAGTCCCAGATGCTCCAGGGCCAGCTCCGCCAACCGGAGGTGGCCCTGGTGGGGGGGGTTGAAGGCCCCGCCCAGGAGACCGATCCGTCTCATGCCTTGGGGAGGGCGGCGAGGCTGGCGCCCAGCTGGAAGACCAGAGTCCGGATACCTTCGCCCGTCACCCCGGAGATGAAGATGGGCTCTTGGCCCCGCTTGTGGCAGAGGGCCTCGAAGCGATCCCGGCGCTCTTCATCCTGGAGGGCATCCAGTTTGGTGCCCACCAGCCAGCGGGGCTTGGCGTAAAGGACCTCGGAGAAGGCCTTGAGCTCCCCTTCGATGATGCGGATGGCGTCCTCGGGCTCTTGCATGGGATCCGTGAGGTCCACCAGATGCAGGAGCATGCGGGTGCGTTCCACATGACGCAGGAACTGGATGCCCAGACCGGCCCCCTGGGCAGCGCCCTCAATGAGCCCCGGAATGTCCGCGATGACAAAGCTCTCCACATCGTCAATCGGCACCACCCCAAGCTGGGGCTCGAGGGTGGTAAATGGGTAGTTGGCGATCTTGGGGCGGGCTGCGGAGACCCGGCTCACCAGGGTGCTCTTCCCGGCATTGGGAAAGCCCACGAGACCCACATCCGCGATGAGCTTGAGCTCCAGGTCCATGTCCCGGATCTCGCCCTCCTCGCCGGGCTGGGCGTGGCGGGGGGTGCGGTTGGTGGAACTCCTGAAGTTGGCATTGCCCAGGCCGCCGCGGCCGCCCCGGGCGACACAGACCTTCTGGCCCTCCTCTAAGAGTTCCGCAAGGACCTCCCCGCTGGCGGCGTCCTTGAGAACGGTTCCCAGGGGCACTTCCAGGAGAACATCGGCGCCATCCTTGCCGTGCCTCATGGACCCCTCGCCCTGGAGGCCCCGGCCCGCAGCGAAATTGCGCTGGTTCCGGTAGGGGTTCAGGGTGTTGAGGGCGCGGTTGGCCTGAACGAAGACGGAGCCGCCGAGGCCGCCGTCTCCGCCATCGGGTCCGCCGCGTTCCGCAAACTTCTCGCGGCGGAAGCTCACGGCCCCGGAGCCTCCGTGGCCTGCCTCAACGTGGAGGGTGATGTGATCGAGAAACATGGGCAGTCCTGGGTTCTGGAGATAGAAAAAGCGCGCAGGCCATCGGCCGCGCGCTTTCGGTGGTCATTCTGCTGGATCAGGCCTCGACGGGGTCGATGTGGATGAACCGACCGTGCTGGCCCTTGTCCTGGAAGCGCACCTTGCCATTGATCTTGGCGAAGAGGGTATGGTCAGTGCCCATGCCCACGTTGACGCCCATCTTGAACTTGGTGCCGCGCTGACGAACGATGATGCTCCCGGCGGTGACGACTTCGCCACCGAACTTCTTCACGCCGAGGCGCTGAGAGTGGGAATCGCGACCGTTACGACTGGAACCTACGCCCTTTTTATGTGCCATGTTAGGACCTCAATGACTTTTTAACTTTCGTTACTGGTTGAGCTTGAGCGGGCTTGGCCTGCGAAAGCGTGGGGGGCCGGGGGTGTCAGGCGCAGCCGGAACCCCCGGACAGCGTTCACCCCTTGATGCCCTTGATGCGGACTTCGGTGAAGCCCTGACGGTGGCCCTGGGTGCGCTGGTAGGTGGTGGTGCGCTTCTTCTTGAAGATCACGACCTTCTTGGCGCGGTCGTGGCGGATCACCTCAGCCTCGACGGTGGCACCGGCCACGATGGGCTGACCGACCTGCAAATCATTTTCATTGGCCACCAGGAGCACGCGGTCGAACACCACGGACTGCTTGGGCTCCTTCTCGAGGAGTTCCACACGGACCACGTCCCCTTCGGAGACCCGGTACTGCTTGCCACCAGTTTGAATCACTGCGTACATAAGACCCTCACACGGGAGGCTTGGGCGGCTTCGAGGTACACGAAGCGCTTGGAGGGCCCAAGACAAGGCCAATCAGAATGGCACTGTTTGTCAAGTGGTGCAAGGTAAAAGTCAATGCCATATCCGCTGGATCAGGGAGGGGGAGTCTTCGCTCACCGCTACCAGATGACGGGCCGTGGGTTGTCCCTTGGGGTCCCACTGGTAGGCTTGGGTTAGGAGTTCCCGGTCGGCGTTGGTATTGCGGTGGTGCTGGCGCAGGTGCTCGCCCATGCTCGAACTGAGATAGGACTCCACGAAGTGAATCAGGAGGTCCTTCGACTCAGCCGGTTCCTCGAAGAGTGCCCAGCGGAGAGCTCCATCCCGAAGCCTCAGGCGGCGCACGGGCCCCATGGCTTCCATGAATGCCTCCCGTGCGTCCGGCTGGATCCGATACTCGAGTTGGACAAGGATGGGGCCAGCATCCAGAGGGATGGGGCTGGGGCGATGGGGGCCATCGCTGTGGGGGGACAGGTCGAGTTCCTCTTCGAAGACCTGGATCCGCTGCCGTCCGATCAGGGCCAGGGTCAGTCCCAGCCCTGCAGCTGAAAGGGCGAAGGCGGTCGTCAGACCCAGGTGCTGGGCGATGGCTCCCCAGAAGGCGGCTCCCAGGGCCATGGAACCTCCCCAGACCATCTGGTAGGCTCCGAAGGCCCGGGCCTTCACCCAGGAGGGCACCGAGAGTTGGATGGCCGTGTTGACGGTGGAAAGCACCGCCAGCCAACCCATGCCGGCGCAGAAGAGACAGATGGCCACCGTGAGGGTGTGGGGCACGAAGGCGATGACGAACTGGGCCACCATGGCCAACAGGGAGAAGCCGCAGAGGAGCTGGTTGGCCGTGTATCTGGCCCGCAGCCTCGGCATGAAGAGGGTGACGCCCACGGCTCCGGCGCCGACGCAGCCCATGAGGAGGCCGAAGGCCGAGGAGCTTAGCTTCAGATGGTGAATGGCCAGCACCGGCAGGAGGGAGAAGATGACCCCTGCGAACCAGGTGTAGCCCAGGGCCCGCAGCAGGATGATCTGAAGGGGGCGGCTGTGGCGCACATACCGGAAGCCCACCTTCATGGCCCCCAGGAATCGCTCTGAAGGGAGATCCTGGGTGGGGACCGGGCGCTGCCACCGGGCCATGACGGTGACCACGGCCAGGAAGGAGACGGCGTTCAGCGTGAAGGCCCATCCGGCTCCCAGAAGCCCCACTACGAAGCCCCCCAGGGCCGGCCCGAGGGCGCGGCTGGCGTTGAATCCGGCGCTATTGAGGGCCACCCCCGCTCCCAGGTCCCTGCGGGGGAGCAGTTCCGGGACGATGGCCTGGAAGGCGGGCATGCTCAGGGCCGAACCGATGCCGATGAGAAGGGACATCCCCAATAGCACGGTCGGGGTGACCTGTCCCAGGAAGGTGAGGGCTGCCAAGGCTCCCGCCACCAGCATCATGAAGACCTGGGTCGTCATGAGCAGGCGTCGGCGGTCGAGGATATCCGCCAGGGCCCCCGCCGCCAGACCGAGTCCGAGGACCGGCAGGGTGGTGCCCGTCTCGATGAGGGCCACCAGCAGGGGAGAGGCGGTCAGGTGGGCCATCTGCCACTTTTCGCCGACGCTCTGGACCTGGGTGCCGATATTGGAGGCCATGGAGGCGATCCAGATGGCGAGGAAGGCTCGTGAGGCCAAGGGAGCCAGAGGGCTCGGAGTGCGTGGTTCCTGCATATTTCCTATGTTCCCGGGCTCTGTATCCGAGCCCTGTATCCTATCCTGGTTCCCTGATGCTTGAATCCTTGCGCCTTCCCGATGCCGTCATCTCCCCCCCGCTCCTGCTGGCACCCATGGCCGGGGTGACCCACTCCGCCTTCCGCCGACTCCTGGCGGACTTCGGGGGGTATGGTGCCCTCTTCACCGAAATGCTTTCGGCCTCCGCATTCCTGCATGAGAGCCCGGAGCAGTCGCCCTTCAGCAAGCGCAGACCCTGCGAGGGTGCCGTCATCTACCAGTTCCGGACCTCCGGTGAGGAGAACCTGGAGGCGGTGCTTGAGAAGATGGCCGGTTTGGACTTCACCGCCATTGATCTGAACCTCGGATGTCCCGCCCCCAAGATCCAGTGCCAGGCCTCAGGGGCGGCGCTCTTTCGGGACTTTGACCGGCTCAGGGGTGTCCTGACCCGGATCCGTCGCTGCTACCAGGGGGCCCTGACGGTGAAGGTCCGCCTCGGGGATGATCCGGAGAACTGGCGGGGCCCCTTCCTGGAGCGCCTGAGGCTCTTTGAGGATGCAGGGGTCCAGGCCATCACGGTGCATCCCCGCTTCTCGGGCGAAAAGCTCAAGCGCCGCGCCCGCTGGAGCGAGTTCCCGTGGCTCGCGGCCCAGACCTCGCTCCCGATCATCGGCAATGGGGATATCTGCTCCCCCAGGGATGTGGAGGCCAACGCCGCCCTCTTCGCGCCCCTGGCGGGGATCATGCTCGGGCGCATCGTGGCGGTGAAGCCCTGGATCTTCCGGGACTTCGCCGGGCTCCCCAAGGTGGAGGTCGATCACGCCGAGGTCTGGGAGCGCCTGTACCGGTACACCCTGGAGGATATGCCCCAGGATCGCGCCTATGGCCGGATGAAGGAGTTCAGCTTCTACTTCGCCAAGAACTTCTTCTTCGGCCACGAGATGTTCAAGCGGATCCAGGGGGCCCGGGATGTCGAAGGTGTCCGGGCTGCTGCGCTGGGCTTCCTGGAGGGCAAGCCCCAGTTGAGTTCCAGTGAGCGACTGAACTTCACCTGAACTACTTCTTCTTTCCTTTCGAGATCTCCTCGCGCAACTGCTTGCCCGCATCTTCGATGGGGTAGGCCGGCAGGGCGAAAATGGCACCGGAAATCGGGCCTGCCTTGATCTGGGTCGCCTCGGAGAGCGCGTTCATGCCCAGGAAACCGCTCATTCTGGTCTTGAGGGGAAGCCCCTTGATCTTGCTCATTTCCTCATAGAGGCGCTTGAAGGATGCGGCGGAAGGACCGGCCTTGGCCATGGTGGCAGCCCGGGCCTTCATCATCCTGCTGTAGCTGGCGGCGGGCACTGGAGCGCTGAGGCTGGGGTCGGCACTCATGACCATGACCAGCTTGCCTACGGTGATCTTGTGGATCGTGCAGGTGCGGCCGGCCACCGCCTCGGTGCCCATCTTCTCGACGGTGCACTTGCTGGCGTCCCCGAACATGGCTCCCATGACGCCCTTCATGGCCCCAGGACTCTGCTGGTCCATGGATTCCATGGCCGCCAACGCGTCGTCCATACGCATCATCGCAATCTTCTTCTTATCGTGATCAATGGTGTAGGTGGTGGCCTTCTCGTAATCTACAAGGCTGTCGGTCTTGGACGATTCATTGCGAACCATCTGGTACTTCGAGGTGTAGTAGTGGGTTTCGGTGGTGGTCTTGCCACCCATCAGGCTTTTGCCTTCAACCTTGAAGGCGATGGTCAGGTCTGTAGCGCCTAGGGTGATGGCGGAAAACAACAAGCCCAGGGCAAGTAAGGCAAGTCTTCTCATAGCTCTCTCCGAAAGTGGTGAAGCAAGGTTACCCTCAATCAGGAACATGTCCAGCGTGAACGAGGTCGGTATGGCAAGAGTGTTAGTGGTGGATGACAGCCGGGAGACATGCGATCTGCTGGAGCTCCTCCTCGGACAGGGGGGGGAGGGCATGGATCTGGAGGTCGTGAAGGCTACCCGCCCGGAGGATGCTCTCGAGCTTCTGAAGAGCCGCCCCTTTGAGGTCATGCTTTCGGATATCAATCTGGAGGCAAACCTGGACGGTCTGGATCTCCTCCGGGCCGCCAAGCCCCTCGGTGTGGAGACAATCCTGCTCACCGGTTTCGGCACCTTGGAGAAGGCACTGGAGGCGGTGAAAGAGGGGGCCTTTGACTTCATCTCCAAGCCGTGGAACAACGAGGAACTGAAGGCACTGGTCAAGCGGGCTGTGGTCCGCCGTGAAAACCAGGGCGGAGGCAAGCGGAGCGGTCGTGTGCCCCCCCTTCAGAAGAGCCTCATGATTGGCTCCAGCCCCAAGATGATGGAGGTCTATCGCACCATCGCCTCGCTTCAGAACAGCCGCTCGACGGTGCTGATTTCTGGCGAGAGCGGCACCGGCAAGGAACTGGTGGCCAGGAACATCCACCAGAGCAGTGACCGCAAGGATCGTCCCTTTGTGGCCATCAACTGCGGTGCCCTCACCGAAAGCCTGTTGGAGTCTGAGCTCTTCGGCCACGAGAAGGGCTCCTTTACCGGTGCCATCTCCGACAAGAAGGGGCTCTTCGAGGAGGCCAGCGGCGGAACCATCTTTCTGGATGAGATCGGCGAAACCTCCCCCAGCTTCCAGGTCCGCCTCTTGAGGGTTCTCCAGGAGCATGAGCTCCGGCGTGTCGGTGGCTCCAAGGTTATTTCCGTGGATGTCAGGGTCATTGCTGCCACCAATCGCGACCTGAACCAGATGGTCAAGGCCGGGAAGTTCCGGGAGGACCTCTACTACCGTTTGAGTGTTGTGGAGATCCGGATGCCTGCGGTCCGGGAACGCCATTCCCGGGATGAGCACACCGGGAAGATCCTTTCGGACGCCCCCCTGCTGCTGGATCACTTCCTAGCGGAGATCAGCCTGAAGGATGGCCAGACCTACAGCATCCGCCCTGATGCCCGTAGGATGCTCGAACGCTACAGCTGGCCGGGCAATGTCCGGGAGATGGGCAATGTCATCGAGCATCTGACCCAACTCAGTCGGGGGCGGGAGATCACCCCGGAGGACCTCCCGGAAAAGATCCGGGAGGAGGTGGCCAACAAGGCTCCGGTCCTGCCCGACGCCCTGGCCCCGCTGCTTGAATTGATTGATTCATGGGATCATCTCCCCACCTTGGAGGAATTGGAGCGGCGATACATCCAGGTGTTGCTGAAACATGAAAGCCGGAAGAGCCGGATCGCCGAAATCCTGGGGAAGGACCGGACCACTCTCTATCGCAAACTCAAAGATCTGGGGCTCGGGGATGGGGCGGAGGATTTGGCCTGAGTCTCTTGGTCGATGGCGCTGCATTTTGCATCGCGTTGTGGAATGCAACGTCGTGTCGGTCCGGTGGGAGCGGAGATCGCTTGAAAAAACACGGTCTCATCTTTGGCCCGCATTATGCTTGAAGGCTCCCAGACCCCGGCCGTGCCGGTCCAAACCTAGGAGAATTCACATGAACAAGCTTGCTGCCCTGCTCGTGGCTGCCGCCCTCATCAGCCCTGCCTTCGCTGAGCAGACCAAGAAGGCCGAGACCGCCAAGGTCGAGACCAAGAAGGAAGATGTCAAGAAGGCCGAGAAGAAGCAGGCCATGACCGCCGAAGAGAAGAAGGCTGAGGCCGCTCCCGCCGCCCCCGCCCCCAAGAAGGCCGTGAAGAAGGCTAAGAAGGCCGCCAAGAAGGCCGAGGCCGCTCCTGCCGCTGCCGAGAAGAAGGCCATGACCGCCGAAGAGAAGAAGGCTGAGGCCGCTCCCGCCGCCCCCGCCCCCAAGAAGGCCGTGAAGAAGGCTAAGAAGGCCGCCAAGAAGGCCGAGGCCGCTCCTGCCGCTGCCGAGAAGCAGGCCATGACCGCCGAAGAGAAGAAGGCTGAGGCCGCTCCCGCCGCCCCCGCCCCCAAGAAGGCCGTGAAGAAGGCCAAGAAGGCTGCCAAGAAGGCCGAGGCCGCTCCTGCCGCTGCCGAGAAGAAGGCCATGACCGCCGAAGAGAAGAAGGCTGAGGCCGCTCCCGCCGCCCCCGCCCCCAAGAAGGCCGTGAAGAAGGCCAAGAAGGCCGCCAAGAAGGCCGAAGCCGCTCCTGCCGCTGCCGAGAAGCAGGCCATGACCGCCGAAGAGAAGAAGGCTGAGGCCGCTCCCGCCGCCCCCGCCCCCAAGAAGGCCGTGAAGAAGGCCAAGAAGGCCGCCAAGAAGGCCGAGGCCGCTCCTGCCGCTGCCGAAAAGAAGTAAGTTCTTTCGCTCTATAAAAAAAGCGGGCCTCGGCCCGCTTTTTTTATATCCGTAGCCTCGTGACACGTGTTTTCGGGGGCTGGGCCTTCCCTTGGCGGGACATGCTCGATGGTATTTTCGGCCAGCCTTGAATGGGGGCGCGAATTCCTCCCATTGGCCTTATTATTGGTAGGCTCCTTGATACGGGTGCTTCCATGCCGAAGATCGATGTCCTGCTGGACCAGATGGTGAGCCGCGGAGCCACTGTGCTGCGCCTGTTGGCGGGGGATTTCCCGACCTATGAATTGCCCGGGGGGCATCGCAGCCCATTTGGTAGCACTCCGATGGGAGGCCCCCAATTGGATGGGCTCATTCGAGAGATTCTGCCAGAAGATCAAGAAGAGCACTTCAAGCGTGGCCAGGAACTCCGCTTTACATACTCCTATGCGGACGAGGTCTTCCGGATCGTGACGCGCCGATTCCAGGCTGGCGCACAGATTGTGGTGGGGCGCTCTCCCCGCGAGGCTCCTGGTGGGGCAACGCCGACCCAGGTCTCTGGGGCCCCCGCGGCCCTGGAACCGCTCATATCGCGTTTGTTGAGGGAAGGCGGATCCGACCTCTACCTGAACTCCAAGGAATCCGCTATTTTTCGCATGGACGGCCAGCTGCTGGTGGATAGCGAGGCTGGGGTCTGGGCTCCCCGTCAGATCGAAGAACTGATCAAGGCCTGGGCTCCACCGGAGGTCCTGGAAGCCTTCCGGGCCGGCCATGACACCGAATTCGCATCCACTCAGCCAGGGAGTATCTTCCGTTTACGGGTGAGCCTCTTTCATGACAGCCAGGGGCCTTCGGTCGCAGTTCGCATTGCTCCCAAGCTCATTCCCGATGCCGAGACCCTGGGTTTGGGCAAGCCCGTTCAGCGTTTGGCGTGCCTCAACCAGGGCCTGGTCATTCTTACGGGGGCCATGGGGTCGGGCAAGTCTACCACCCAGGCCTGCCTGGTGAATCTGGCCCATGCCCACCGTCCCGGCTACGCCATCCTGATCCAGGACTCCCGGGAATTCGAGTTTCCGGATGGTCGGAGCCTCATCCGTCACAAGGAGACGGGACGGGATCTGGAGGCCCAGAAACGCGCCCTTCGTGCAGCGCTGAGGCAGGCTCCGGATATTCTGGCTGTGGGGGAGTTGCGGGACGCTGAAACCATCGACCTGACGCTCCAGGCCGCCTTGACCGGCCGTCTTGTCTTCGCCATGGTGCCCTCAGTCACCCCTTGCGACACGCTCTACTATCTGATCGATGCCTTCCCCACAGATCAGAAGGCCCGCATTCGAGCTCAGTTGGCCGAAGGGCTCAAGGCCATCATCGGTCACACCCTGCTGCGCCGCCTTGGCGGGGGGCGGGCTGTGGCGCTGGAAACCCTGTTCAACAACCCCACCATCGCCTCCATGATCAGGGAAGATCGGGTGCTCGAGCTTCCTGGTGGCATGAAAGCCGGGCGCTACGGGCAGGTGACCCACAATGATGCCCTGATCCAACTCATCGCCAATCAGACGGTTGAGCCCATGGAGGCCTACCTCCACTGTCACGACCGGGAAACCTTCATCGCCGCCTGCAAGCAATACAACATTCCCTTTGACCCTCGATGTGAGGGGCAGGTTGTGACAGAGGAATAATAACGATTCGCCGTCAAGCGTCGCGTAACCGCGCACTTGGATGCGGTGGCAAAGCCGGAATTGGCCGGGCTTTGCCGCAGTCTGAAGGCGTATAAAGAGTAGCTATAGAGGGCAGAGAAAAGCGAAGACTGGCTGCGACGCGCGGGCCTGCCGAAGCCCTCTCGCCCTCTCTGGGAGCCCCTCCGCTTCGCGGGGCAGGCCGGTGTGTCTTGGTTGACTGATTCCAAGTTCTTTGCATCTGTCTCCATTCCATCTCCTTCATCCTGACTAAATGCCTTTCTCTTTAAAGAATCATGGCCGTGAGATAAGTGTTGCCAAACGCTGAATCATGATCATATTCATGGCCTAGTGATACAAAGTGCGTAATTCGCCGATCTTTTTGCGCCGTTCCACCACGGTACAGCCCAATTCATCCCAACCTGGCAAGGAGGATTCCCATGAGGAGTAATCGGTCGACGCTTTCGCACATCATCGTTGCAGGCCTGTGCTCGGGCGGAGTGCTGGTGGCCCAGGGAACCCAGACCGCAAGCATGACTGGCCAGATCGTCGACAAGGGCGGTGTTCCCGTATCTGGTGTCACGGTTCGCCTGAGTTCGCCCTCCATGCAGGGCATGCGCACCCTGGTCACGAATGAAAAGGGGCAGTTCTTCGGCCGCTTGCTGCCGCCAGGAGCCTACGCCATTGAGGTCTACAAGAGCGGGTACCAGACCATCAAGCTCAATCAACAGTTGGGCATCGACCAGAACTTCCAGCCCCGCATTGTGATTTCCCAGGTCCAGAGCGCAGTGGTGGAGGTGATTGCCGCCCCCCCCGCCGTGGACAAGACCGATGTGAAGACCTCCACCAACTTCAATCTGGACACCATCGACAAGTTGCCCACGGCTAATCGCAACATGGAGACCGTGGCTCTGTTGACGCCTGGCGTGGTCACCGGTGTCGGTGACCGTGTCCAGATCCGGGGCGCCATGACTTCGGGAAACGTCTATCTGGTGGATGGCCAGAATGTCCAGGACAATGTGTACGGCAACCGTGGCGTGGAAATGATCGACGATTCCGTGGAGGAGATCCAGGTCATCACCGGTGCCATTTCGGCCGAATACGGCAATGTGGATGGCGGTGTCATCAACTCCATCACCCGTTCCGGTTCCAATGAGTTCACTGGGCAGATCCGTGCGGAATTGAGCAGGGAGTCCCTCAACGCCTATGCTCCCCTCCAGGAGCATGGCACCCAGTCAGATGCCTGGAACAAGGAGATGACGTATTCCGTCGGGGGGCCTGTTCTCAAGGACCGTCTCTGGTTCTATGTCGCCTACTTCGATAAGAAGCACGCCAATACCGAGTACATCGACGCTGATGCCCTCCAGGCCGGTCAGGCCTACACCTTTTCCTATGATGAAAACCGCACCCAGCTCAAGTTGACCTGGCTGGTCAACCAGGATCACACCCTGGTGGGCTCCTGGAACAGTTCGGAAAAGAAGGATCTCAATCGGGACTACTCTGCCGGCGAGTTGGCGGCCCTCGTCCCCCAGAATCAGAAGTTCGGATTCTGGAATCTGGGACTGCGCTCAACTTGGGCCCCCTGGGTCACTTCGGAATTCCGTTTTGGTGTCAAGCACCAGAAATACGTTGGCGGGGCCACTGCCCTCAATGGCAGCCCGATCTACGATGAAAACTACGGCTATTTCTACAACAATGGCATTTTCAATAGCGCGGATGGCGGCGATACCAGAGACAACCGGACCGCGAACCTGAAGGTCAGCCTGTTCTGGGACAGGATGGGCTCCCATCAGACGGACATGGGCTTTGACTACTACGTGGGGAAGGCGCGAGCCAAGAATGACCAGTCCCCCACCAGTTTGATCTTCGGGGCAACGAATATCGATCCAGTGGCCCAGATGGCCGAAGGCAGCACCATGTGGGAATTCACCCCAGGGTCGGGAGAGACCAGGAACTACACTTATGGCCTTTATGTAAATGACAAGTGGACTCTGAACAACCACCTGTCCTTACAGATGGGACTCCGCTGGGATGATTTCAGGGCCGAAAATGAGGCCGGGACCAAGACGGCCTCCGCCGATGCCCTGAGCCCCCGTCTGGGCCTCAAATACGATCTCTTCGGGGATTCCAAGTGGGTGTTCGGTCTCAGTTATGCTCGGTACACTGCCAAGGTTCTTGAAAGCATCACCAATGCTGTGACCTACCAGGGTAATCCCAAAGAGATCGACTATGCCTGGATTGGTCCGAGCGGTTCTGTCAGCTACGCCGAGATCTTCAATCCTGCCAATTACGACCGCACGGCTAGTGGCGTCACTTATTACAACGATCCGGCTCTGAACAATCGCCTGGATGGGAAACTGAAGGCGCCGACGGTGACAGAGTTCCAGGCCTCCGCCGCCTATACCTTCAACCACGCGACCTACGGCAGCGGCTTCGTCCGTCTCACGGCCGTCTACAAGGACTGGAATGATCTCATCGACTACAGCATCGGCACCGAAGGGCTTTCTGATGTCGGGGACGATGGTGCCCGCCACTACATGAAGGTCTGGCGCAATGATCCCGATGCGGTTCGGCGATACAGGGGCTTGGAGTTCGATTTTCAGTGGCAGAAGAACGCCTTTGCCGTCACCGGCAACGTGACCTTCTCATCCCTGCGGGGCAACTACGAGGGGGAGGATAAGAACGTTCCCGGCCGTGGCGAGGGCATCCATGCCTGGAATACCCTCACGACCTACAACCCTGACTACAGTGTGAACCAAGCCAATGTGCAGCTCTGGGACAGGAACTGGACCGCGCCCTATGGGTACCTGGCTGGGGATGTTCCTGTAAGTGTTAGATTGATGGGTAGTTATACTAAGGATTTTGGGATAGGTCCCACGACTTTCGGCCTGATATATAAATACACTGCAGGGCGACGCTATAGCGACACGCGAAGTGTTTATGCCGGCGACATCAGTAGTGATCTTCCCGGAGAAGCCGGGAATTGGTTCACCCAGTACAAGGATAAAGAGCGGGGCGGTGGTTCATTCAATGGCGTGCAGTACTGGGATCTGGCGCTGACCCAGGAGTTCAATACCCCGAAGATCGGTAGCAAGCCGGTTACGTTTTTTGCCAAGATGGTTATCCGTAATCTATTCAATCACCAGCAGCAGATCAGTTGGAACACCAACTGGGACTATGTCGATGGCGATCCACAAGGCTTTAATGCTTCCTGGAGCAATTCCGGGTACGGAACTTATGGCACGGCTACCAGTAGCGATAATTATGCAATCCCTCGAACCATTACTTTCTCTCTAGGCGTGCGGTACTAGGTTTGGATTCAGGGCGTAGAAGGAGCGGGGCCCCTTCCGGGGCCCGTTCTTTCTGGGGGGAAGGGCTCACATGGCGCCCCATCCCACAACTCCCGCCAGAGCCACTGGTGCGGTCACGGCCCTCAGGATGCTTTTCCCGAAACTGAGGGGTTGCCAGCCAGCCTGGCGGAGGGCCTGGAATTCCTGGTCGGTGATTCCGCCTTCTGGGCCGCTGGTGAAGGCGATGGGGGCTGGTTGCAGGGTGGGATTCCGTTCGCCGGTCTGGAGTTCGTAGGCCACCCACTTCTGGGGCAGATCCAGGTTCAGGATGGTCTCGAGAGGGATCGGTTGGTGGAGTTCGGGGATGCGGGAACGGTGGCTCTGTTCGCATGCTGAGAGGAGGATACGCTGCCATCGTTCCATGCGGGCCTGGGTCTTCTTTCCGTCGAACTGGCTGCGGGCGTAGATCACGGGGCGGATGTGGGTGATGCCCAGTTCTACCAGCGGCGGGATCATTTCGTCCATCAGGCTCAATTGGGCGGTCAGGGGAATGCAGGCGTGGATGGGGTAGGGGGGCTCCCGGTCATCCTCCAGGGGGGCTACCAATCGGGCCAAAGCCCGGTCCTTGTGTAGCTCGGTCAGATCAGCCCGCCACGGGCCGCTGGGCAGCACCAGTTCCAATGGATCTCCTGTCCGCAGGCGCAGGACGTTCATGTGCTTGGCTTGGGCGCCATCCAGGGGGACCGTCAGGCCCGGCTCGAGTTCCAGGTGGAGGTCGAGAAACAGTCGTGGGGTACTCATGATCATCCTTCGCCGGGGGGACCGGTCTGGCTAACGAATTGATGGTTTCAACCCAGTTGGTGGGCTGGATCCATAGGTTAAACTGATCCGCTGGAGGATTCCTTGCTGCACGCTCTGCTTCAATCGGCACCCTGGTGGGCCTGGATCGGTTTCCATCTCCTGATTTTCATCATGCTGGCTATGGATCTCGGGGTCTTCAACCGGAAGATCCACGCTCCCAGCGCAAAGGAGGCCGCGGCCTGGAGTGCGGTATGGATTGGGCTGGCCCTGCTTTTCAACGGGGTCGTTTGGTACGCCATGGGTTTCCAACGGGGTGCTGAGTGGTTCACTGGCTACATCCTGGAGAAGAGCCTGAGTGTGGACAACCTCTTTGTCTTCGTCATGCTCTTCGGGGCCTTCCAGGTGGAGATGAGGAACCAACATCGGATCCTCTACTGGGGGATTCTGGGGGCTCTCATCATGCGTGCGGTCATGATCCTGGCGGGGACAGCGCTTCTCAACCGCTTTGAATGGATGATGTACGTCTTCGGTGCCTTCCTGGTCTACACGGGTATCCATATGTTCGTGGCCGAGGACAAGCAAAGCGATCCGACCAACAACCGGCTGGTGCGTTTCTTCAAGCGGATCCTCCCCTTCGACACGTCCGGAGGGCATGAGCACTTCACCGTGAAGCGCGATGGAAAGCTCTTCTTCACCCCCATGCTGCTGGTGCTCCTGGTGGTGGAGGGAACGGATCTGGTCTTTGCCGTGGACTCCATCCCGGCCGTTCTGGCTGTGACGCGGGACCCATTCATCGTCTACACCTCCAATATCTTCGCCATCCTGGGGCTGAGAAGCCTCTACTTCCTCCTGGCCAAGATGATGGACCGCTTCCACCGTCTCAAGACCGGCCTCGCGGTCATTCTCACTTTTGTGGGCGTCAAGATGTGTATCGCCAACTGGTACCACATCCCCATCCTCTTCTCCCTGCTATTCATCGCTGCGGTGCTGGCGGGCTGCATCGTGACCAGTCTGGCTTGGCCTGAAGAACACCCCGAGGAGCCCTGATGCAGATCTGGCGCCACTCACTGGAATCCGCCACCTCCTTCGGCCCTTGCTTGGTGACCCTGGGGAATTTCGATGGTGTTCACGCTGGGCATCGGGAGCTCCTGGAACAGGTTCATCAGCGAGCGGTAGAAGGGGGGTTGCCTTCAGTCGTGGTCTCCTTTGATCCTCACCCCACGGTGGTCACTGCGCCGGAACGTCGACCTCGCCTGCTCATGACCCTTGGGCAGCGTCTGGCGGCCTTCAAGCAGACGGGCGTGGATCTGGCCTGGATCATTCCCTTCAGCCGTGCGCTTTCGGAAATGAGCCCCGAGGCCTTCCTTGAACAGTTCCAGCGGGTTCTTCACCCCCGGGAACTGCACGTGGGCAAGGCCTTCCGTTTCGGTCGTGACCAGGCTGGCAATCTCGACTCCCTGAAGATCTGGGGAGAGCAGGTGGGTTGCGCCATCCACTCCCATGCCCTCCGCGCGCCCGATGGGGGCTTTCTCTCCTCAACCCGGATCCGCGAGGCGCTGGAGCAGGGGGATGTCCAGGAGGCCGCTGTACTCCTGGGGCACCCTTTCGCGCTGACGGGAGTGGTCGTCGACGGGGAACGACGGGGGCGGCACCTGGGTTTCCCCACCGCCAACTTGGAGTGGGAGCAGGAGCAACTGCCCGCCAAGGGCGTCTATGTCACCGAGGTGAAGGGCAGCCATCTCGACGGGCCGCACCTGGGGCTGACCAATGTGGGGGAGAAGCCTACCTTCGAGGGGGTGCAGCTTACGGTGGAGACCCATCTCCCCGGATTCCAGGGTGATCTCTACGGGACTCACCTGGAGCTCGCCTTCCTCCATCGCTTGAGGGGCGAACACCGCTTCACCAGTGTGGACGGCCTGCGGGCCCAGATAACGGAGGACGTGTTGCGGGGCCAAATCTGGTGGCGGGAGCACAAAAAGGCCTAACGCATCCCTCTCCTCCGGCGTCCAAGAACCACAGCCGGTCCTTTGGCCCTGGAGGGAAAGATGTTGACCTATTCAATCATTCGCAAGCTATCCGCCGCCGCTTTCGTGCTCTGTCTGCCCCTTGCGGCGGCGGACACCTACACCATCGATGCGGTCCACTCCGAGGTGGGGTTCCGGATCCGCCATCTGGTTTCCAAGACACCTGGGCGTTTCACCCGCTTCCAGGGCACCATCCGGGTGGACGAGAAGCAGCTCTCCCAGTCTGCGGTGGATGTCGTGATCGAGACCGCCAGCATAAACACCGATAATGAAGCCCGGGACAAGCACCTGCGCAGCCCTGATTTCTTTGATGTGGAGAAGTTCCCTGCCATCACCTTCAGGAGCGTGGCGGTGAAAGAGGTGGGCAAGGGGCGTCTGCAGGTGCTTGGCGACCTGACGATGCGTGGCGTGTCCCGGCGGATCACCATTCCCGTTGGGATCCTTGGCACCATGAAGGGGGCCCAGAATGAGACCCGCGGTGGTTTCGAGGGGGCTGTCACCCTCAACCGCAATGATTTCGGCATTACGAAGTTCCCCGGGATGTTGGGGGACGATGTTGATATCACGCTGAATATCGAGGCTGTAAAAAACGAGGCAAAGTAGTTATCATCCATTCAAATTCTCAAGGAGCGATGGATGAGCGAGCCTCGCATCTACGACAGGCAGCCGGTGGTCCTGGACCTTGAGCCCGGAACCTACTACTGGTGTTCCTGTGGCAACTCCGCCAAGCAGCCCTTCTGCGACGGGTCTCACAAAGGTGGTGATTTCCAGCCGCTTAAGTTCGAGGTGGGTAAGGCTGCCAAGAAAGCCCTCTGCCTCTGCAAGCACACAGAAAAAGCCCCGTATTGCGACGGGGCTCACAATAAGGTCTGAAAACGGGGGCAGGTCCGTGGACCTGCCCCTTCTTGTGTCACACCTTGAAGGAGGCGATCTGGAGCTGCAGTCCCTCTGAGAGGCGGTGCAGGTCTGTCGACGTCCTGGCGACTTCGGTGGTGGTGGCGGACATTTGAGTGATGGCCGAGGCAATGCTGGCGGCCTCTTGGGCGCTTCCTTCCACCTGCTGCGCGACTTCGCCTCCCGCATTGGCCTGTTCGGCTGTGGCGGCTGCGGCCTGCCGTGTTGACGCCGCGAATTCGTCCAGGACGCTGCGGATCTGCTTGAGGATCTCCACGGTGGTGGCCACGGTGCTGCTGCCATTCTGGATGGCCTCGTTGGCGTTATCGATGTAGCGGCCGATATCCTTGGCTGATACGGAACTGCGCTCCGCCAGTTTCCGGACCTCTTCGGCCACCACCGCGAATCCCTTTCCGTGTTCCCCGGCTTTGGCGGCCTCAATGGCGGCGTTCAGGGAGAGCAGGTTGGTCTGCTGGGCGATTTCCTGGATGACTCCAACCGCTTTGGCGATCTGGCTGGCGGTGTCGGTGATGCCTTGCATGGCCTCGTGGGTGGCCTGCCCAGCATGATCGCCCTTCATGGTGGCTTCCAAGGCCTCCTCCAGGCGTCCCAGGGAGGTCTGGGCACCGCGATTCACCTCGTCGATGGATGCCGAGAGCTCGGCCACGGCAGCCACCATCTGCTCGGAACCGCTTTGCTGGACGTCTGCGCTACGGGCAATCTCGTTGGAGGTGGCGGCCATCTGTTCGGCGGAAGCTGAGAGCTGAGTGGCACCGCTGGCAACCCCTTCCACACCCTGGCGGATGCCCTGCATGAGATTGCGTAGTTGAGTGACCATCTGGTTGAGCGTGCGGCTCATGTCTCCCAGTTCGTCGGTCGAGTCCAGGGATGACTGGACCCTCAGATCACCTGCTGAGACCGCGTTGAGGGCCTTCTGGAACGCATCCATCGCCTCCTGAATCATCTTCACCACGACGATGCCGAGCCAGATGCTGGCCACCAGCCCCAGGACCGCCAGGCCCACCCCTTTGGTGGCGTTCGAGTTGAAGTTGGCGCGGCTGGCGGACACGGCAGTCTCGACCTGCTTCATGTTGTCCTCCATGAGGACCTGCCAGTAGCGCGTGCCATCGACCAGCAAGGGCTGAGCTTCGGTCTCCATGATGGAAATGGCTCTGGGCGCATCTCCCCGGCGAGAGGCTTGAATGGCGCGGTCGCGCGCCGTTCGCAGCTCCATCATCCTGCTGTGGTAGAGGGGAGCGTTCTTCCGCTCGGTGTCACTGGAGAGTTCCGCTACGTAGGTTGGCCATGCTACGTCGAAAAGCCGGTCGCACTCCTGGATATCCTTTTCCAGGTTCGCCCTCTCGGCTGCCGGGGCGTTGAAATGGCGTTCGGTGGTGTAGGAGGCCTTGAGGACTTGGGACCGGAACAGGGCCAGTTCCTTGACGGGCACCAGACTGCCCTTGTAAAAGGCCTCGAATCTTTTCACATCGGCGTAGGTATCCCGGACCGCCAGGGAAGTGATGATGATCAGCACAAGGGCGAGAAGGTTGATCACAGCGAATATCTTGTGCTTGATCTTCAGGTTTCCATACCAGTTTCGAAACACGTGTCCTCCGGGGATGTTGATTAGAAAATTAAATGAAATCAATCATGGGAATGGGTCAATGGTCAAGGTCTCCTTTTCCTGATCTTGGGATTCCCAAACCGAAATGAGCCTCGCGGACCCGTATCCCGGCCGTACCCTCCAGAAAGGGACCGGGCGACGCCCAGCCCCGCATACTCCCTTTGACTGGGAGAGCGGGGCTGGGGTCATCCGTTCCGGTGTCACCGGGTTCAGATCCTGAAGGTGGACACCTGTTGCTGGAGCCCCTCTGCGAGCCGGTGCAAATCGGAGGAGGTCCTGGCGACTTCAGAGGTTGTTGCAGACATTTCCGTAATGGCAGAGGCGATGGCGATGGCCTCCTGGGCATTCCCCTCCACTTGGCGAGCCACGTCGTTTCCGGCGCTTGCCTGCTCAGCGGTTGCGGCGGCGGCCTGGCGGGTGGAGGCGGCGAAGTCGTCCAGCACCGAGCGGATCTGCTTGAGGATCTCGACGGTGGTCGCCACGGTGCTGCTGCCATTGTGGATGGCCTGGTTGGCCTCCTCGATGTAGCGGGCGATCTCCTTGGCCGAGACAGAGCTGCGTTCCGCGAGTTTGCGCACCTCCTCGGCGACCACGGCGAATCCCTTGCCGTGCTCGCCTGCCTTGGCCGCCTCGATGGCAGCATTGAGGGACAGCAGGTTGGTCTGCTGGGCGATCTCCTGGATGACGCTGACCGCCTTGGCGATCTGCCCGGCGGTTGCGGTGATGCCCTGCATGGCTTCATGGGTGGCCTGCCCGGACCGGTCCCCCCTCAGGGTGGCCTCCTGGGCCTCCTCCAGGCGTCCCAGGGAGGACTGGGCTCCCCGGTTGACTTCCTCGATGGAGGCTGAGAGTTCGCCCACCGCTGCCACCATGGCCTCGGACCCGTTCCGCTGGGTCTCCGCGCTCCTGGCGATCTCGTTGGAAGTGGTGGCCATCTCCTCGGCAGAGGCCGAGAGCTGGGTGGCGCCGCTGGCCACGCCTTCCACCCCCTGTCGGACGCCCTGCATCAGGTGGCGCAGCTGGTCCACCATGCCGTTGAGGGTTTCCCCCATCTTCCCGAGCTCATCCCTGGAGATGATGGACGCCTTGGTCCGGAGATCACCCGCAGCGACCTGGCCAAGGGTGTTCTGGAATCCCTGGACCGCGCGAAGGATGGTGCTGACCACCAAGATGCCGATGGTAAAGCTGATCGCAAGTCCGACGACCACGAGGATGACTGAAACGGTGGTGCTCCCCTTGAAAGTCCCATGATTGGCTTTGACCGCACCCTCCACCTGCCTCAGGTTGTCCTCCGCCAGGACCTTCTGGATCTTGGCGCTTTTCGTCAGGGCGGGGTGGGCCTCCTTGCGGAGCACTTCCAGGGCTTTGGCGTTGTCCCCATTCCTGGATATGGCCAGGGCCTTGTCCCGGGCGGTCCTGAATTCCTTGACCACCTCCAGGTAGAGCGGAGCGTTGGTCCGCTCCACGTCGCTGGACAAGTTTGCAAAGTATTTGGCCCAGGCTTCATCGAAGCTCTGATCGCTGGCCTCGATCTCCAGGTCGAGCTTCTTCTTTTCTTCCGAAGATACTTGCACATGCAGGGCAGAACGGTAGGACGCTCGAACCAGCTCTGTGCGGCACACATCCAGGTTGCTCATCGGAAGCATGTTCCGCATGTAGAAGTTGTCGAAGCTCCGCATGTTTGAATAGGCATTCCATATGCTGAACGCCGTGATGATGATGGTTAGCAGGGCAAGCAGGTTGATGATCAGGAAGAGCTTGTGCTTGATCTTGAGGTTGGCGAGCCATTGCATGGCGTTTCCCCTTCATGGACGGAAATGTCCTACTTGTATCCCTGCATTGACTATTCGACCTTCCCGGTGGATGAACTGAGTTCCAGGGTGTGGGCTGCTGAAAGAACAGCCCCTTTCGGGGCTGGATGGGCACTGTCGGAACTCGGGCTGGCAGGCCGCTCAGATGCTGAATCTCCCGATCTGGACCTGGAGTCCTTCGGCTAACTGGTGCAGGTCGGCGGAGGTTCTTGCCACCTCGGTGGTAGTGGCGGACATCTCGGTGATGGCCGAGGCGATGGCGATGGCCTCCTGGGCATTCCCCTCCACTTGGCGAGCCACGTCGTTTCCGGCGCTCGCCTGCTCGGCGGTTGCGGCGGCGGCTTGGCGGGTGGAGGCGGCGAAGTCGTCCAGCACCGAGCGGATCTGCTTGAGGATCTCGACGGTGGTCGCCACGGTGCTGCTGCCATTGTGGATGGCCTGGTTGGCCTCCTCGATGTAGCGGGCGATCTCCTTGGCCGAGACAGAGCTGCGTTCCGCGAGTTTGCGCACCTCCTCGGCGACCACGGCGAATCCCTTGCCGTGTTCGCCTGCCTTGGCCGCCTCGATGGCAGCATTGAGGGATAGCAGGTTGGTCTGCTGGGCGATCTCCTGGATGACGCTGACCGCCTTGGCGATCTGCCCGGCGGTTGCGGTGATGCCCTGCATGGCTTCATGGGTGGCCTGCCCGGACCGGTCCCCCTTCAGGGTGGCCTCCTGGGCCTCCTCCAGGCGTCCCAGGGAGGACTGGGCTCCCCGGTTGACTTCCTCGATGGAGGCTGAGAGTTCGCCCACCGCTGCCACCATGGCCTCGGACCCGTTCCGCTGGGTCTCCGCGCTCCTGGCGATCTCGTTGGAAGTGGTGGCCATCTCCTCAGCGGAGGCGGAGAGCTGGGTGGCGCCGCTGGCCACGCCTTCCACCCCCTGGCGGATGCCCTGCATCAGGTGGCGCAGCTGGTTCACCATGGCGTCAAGCCCTTGAGCCAGCCGCCCGAACTCGTCCTTCCGCGCCATGGTCACCTGGACGGTGAGATCGCCCGTCGCCACCTTGTCCATGACCTCTCCGAAGGTGCGCAAGGGCTCATCTATCCCTTTGACCAGGCCCCAGCCCATGAGGGCGCCCAGGGCAATGCCGATGGCCGCCAGGACGATGCCGATGATGATCCCCCGCTGCGCTGCGATATCCCCAGACTTGAGGGCTTCAGCCGCGTGCCGGGCACCCTCCTTCACGAGCTGGCCACCCACGGGGCCGAGGTCCTTTTCCAAGGGATCCGAGCGTTCGCGCATGATCTGCTTTGCGAGCTCCATCTGACCTTTTTTGGATGCAGCCATGGACTCCTGCCTGGCCTGTCGCTGCTGCAGCGCCAATTCGCGATACTTGGGGGCAGCTTCTCGGGCCAGTGGGGTGGCAAGGGTCTTCTCGTACCGAGCCCATGCTTCGTCGAACTGAACGTCCACCTCGGACATGATGGCTTCCTGCTGGGCGGCTTCCGCTGGGCTTGCCGCGCGCCAGTGCCGGTATAGAGCGGTCATGGATCTGAGCCCTGCTGTCCGGACCGTGGTGAGATCCCCCGTGGAGATGAGGTCTTGGTGATACATTGCTTCAGCGCGTTGCTTGGCGGCGTACACCTCCCTCAGGGCGAAGGCCAGTACGACCACCATCACCAGGGAGAGGACGCCGATGACCATGGCGATCTTCCGTCTCACCGCGAGATCCCGGAACCAAGTGCTGACCATTGTTTCTCCTTTTGGGTGAGATTCAAAGTCTGCATGGAACTTACGGTTCTGAACAGCGAAAGCAAGGCCGTGGCTCTGGAGGGAATGTCTGGGTTTCACACGGAATGGGTGGGAGGAAGCCCTCGTGATGGCGCTAAGCTGTTAGCTCAACGTGAGTGCCCCATGAGCCATCCAGTGCCCGAGCCGAGCGGACGTCCTTTAGCCCCTGGGGAGCGTCTGCCCCGAGGTGATCGCGAAACCCTGAGTTCCCGGGCTGAGGAGGCCATCCGGGCCCTGATGGTGAAATACCCGGATCCTCTGGCCGCCACCCTTCCGGCTCTCTATGTGGCCCAGGAGGACATGGGCTTCACCAGTCTGGCAGCCATGAAGGCGGTGGCTCGGGTGCTCCAGATCCCAGAAGGGCATGTCTACGGTGTCGCCACCTTCTACACCATGTATCAGAAGAAACCCGTCGGCCGCTTCCACATCCAGGTATGCACCAACCTCTGCTGCGCCCTGCGTGGGGGCGCCCAGCTCTTCGAGCGCCTCTGCGAAAGGCTGAAGGTCCACCCCGGCGAGGTTAGCCCAGATGGCCTCTGGAGCGTGGAGGAGGTGGAGTGCCTGGGCTCCTGCGGCAGCGGGCCCTGCCTTCAGGTGAACCAGGAGACCTACGACGAGTTTGTGGATGATGCCCGCCTCGACCAGATCATCGAGGCCTGCCGGTGCGGCGATGTGCCCGAGTGGGGGAAGTGATGGCGATCCGCACCAAGCCCGATCCCCAGTCCTACACCTTCGATGGCTTCGGCTCCGGCAGGTATCCCAACCTCATGCTGCGGGGCGCCGGGGAGCTGGAGAACTGGCAGCTGCGCACCTACGAGCAGAAGCACGAAGGCTACGTGGCACTGCGCAAGGCCCTGAAGATGGAGCCCTCCGCCGTTACCGCCGAGGTGAAGACCTCGGGCATCCGGGGGCGTGGCGGGGCGGGCTTCCCCACGGGGCTCAAGTGGACCTTCATGCCCAAGGACATCGAGGACAGGAAGCTCACCCGCTACGTGGTCTGCAACGCCGACGAAGGGGAGCCCGGCACGTTCAAGGACCGGGCCATCATGGAATACAACCCCCATCAGCTCATTGAGGGGCTGGTCATCGCGGGCTGGGCCATGGGCTGCAAGCTGGGCTTCATCTATGTGCGGGGCGAGTTCAAGTGGCTGGTGGACAAGCTGGATGCCGCCCTCCAGCAGGCCCGGGAGGCGGGCTACCTGGGCAGGGACATCCTGGGCTCGGGCTTCGACTTCGATATCCTCACCTATCGTGGAGCCGGGGCCTATATCTGCGGCGAAGAGACGGCTCTCCTCAACAGTCTGGAGGGGCGCCGGGGCGAACCCCGGGTGAAGCCCCCCTTCCCGGCCGTCAAGGGTGCCTTCGGCCAGCCCACCACCGTCAACAACGTGGAGACCCTCGCGGCGATGCCGCCGATCCTCCGCATGGGCGGAGACGAATACGCCAAGCTGGGCACGCCCGGAAACACCGGCACCCGGATCTTCGGGCTCTCGGGCCATGTGAAACGCCCCGGCCTGTACGAACTGCCCCTGGGACTGCCCCTGGATTTCATCCTCAATGACCTGGGGGGGGGCTCCAGCACGGGGCGGAAGATCAAGGCCATCATCCCGGGGGGCGCCAGCGCCCCCATGTGGGATGCGAGCGCCTTCGACTGCCCCATGGACTTCGATACCGTGAAGGCCCGGGGCTCCATGGCCGGATCCGGGGGCATCATCGCCATGGATGAGAGCACCTGCATGGTGCAGGCCACCCTGCGTCTACTGCGCTTCTACGCGCACGAGAGTTGCGGCCAGTGCACGCCCTGCCGGGAGGGCTGCAACTGGGTCACCAAGATCCTGACCCGCATCGAGGCTGGGCAGGGGCGCGAGGAGGATCTTCCCCTCCTGGAAAGCCTGGTGCCGCGGATCAACATGCGCACCCTCTGCCCCCTGGGGGATGCGGCCTGCGGGCCCCTGGAATCCGCCCTGCGGCTCTTCCGTCCCGAGTTCGAGCACCACATCCGGCAGAAGACCTGTCTGGTCACCGGGACTCCGCTTCTGGCCAGCCTGGGGGCGCATTGACTTCCATCAGCACCCTCGGCATCGTTCTGACTTTGATCGCCTCCTTCGGCTGGGGCGCGATGGATGTGGGACAGAAGGCCCTCATGCGGCGAGTGGATCCCATGGTGGTCGTCGTGCTGCTGCCCTTGGCGGAAGCCCCGCTTCTGGCGCTCTATGCGGCTTTCGTGGGCCCTTTCATCCTGCCGCCCATGGCCTGCCTCCCCATGCTGGGCTCCGCCACCCTCAACGCGGTGGGTTTATTCTGCTTCATGCAGGCCCTGCACCGCTCGCCCATGAGCTTGACCATTCCCCTGCTGAGCCTGACCCCGGTCATGACGACCCTGCTCGGCTGGGCCTTCCGCCATCAGGTGCCAGGCCTGCCCCAGGTCTTCGGCGCCTTCCTGGTGGTGGGCGGTGCCTTGGTGCTGGGGGCCAAGTCGCCCCAGTGGCACGGATTCAAGGGCTTCCTTCGGGAGCCCGGGGTGCCCCTGATGCTGGGGGCCTCCGTGGCCTGGAGCTGCACGGCCCTCATGGATCAGACCGCCTTCGCCTATGGTGCGGGAGTCTGGTACGCTCCGGCCTTGACCCTATGTGTGGGGCTGATCTTCAGTTTCTTCTTCGTGGTTTCGGGGAAGCTGCCACCCACGCTCCAGAAGGCTCGGGCGCTGGCTGGGTGTCCCGGGCTCGGGCTCACCGTGGCCGTGATGGGCGCTGCCGTGATCGCGGTCCAGATCGAGTCTCTCCGCCATGTCCCCGCAGGGCTCAACGAGACGGTGCGCCGGGGGCTCGGCATGGCCTGCGCCATCGTCTCTGGACGCCTCTTCTTCAAGGAGACCATCACCCACAGGATGGTGGTGGCGGTGGTGATCCTGACGCTGGGGGTGGCGCTGGTGGTCGGGGTGAGGTGAGTTGAAGTGCTGGCGGCTAAGGCCTGATCGGGGCGTTTGAAGAAGATTGGTAAATCGTGGCTGTTGGGGTCGGGTTGAATGGAAGATAGGCCGGAACCGCGTTCATTTAGCGGTTTGACCATTCGAGAATGGCCAGTTGTGCGGCCTGGTTTACAGTCAGGCCTGCCTTTTGTGCTTTGATGGTTAACGCTTGCCAGATGCTTTCCTGCACTCGAAGCGAGTGGGGGGTCGTTGGTTCAATGGTGGAACCTTTTGGCGGACGCCCCGGCTTGGTGAGGCGGCCAACAACTTGAGGGCCATATTTCTTCTCAGCCCAGGCCGCTTCCTCTTCGAAGTTGGCTTCAAGTTCTTTGAACGATGGTTTTTTATTTGCAGTCATGGGGTCCTCCTTTGCCGGCGATGAATTGGGAAAGCCGTGATGGGATACAACCCATCGTCCGTTTCGGCGAAGATGACTCGGATCAATCGGCTTGTATGAGATGTGCCTTCGCCAACAATGCGATAGGGCTTTTCACTTGCCGCAGTGGCCCAATCATCAGCATCGAATGCTGACTCGACCTCGCTAGGTTCAAGCTTATGGGCTTGGACCTTTTCTAAGTTGCGTTGTCCCCAGAGGAGTTTCATTCACGGCCCTCCCCTCTTAAATGTATCACAATTGTTTGGACGCGCAAGGCAAACAGGTCATGAAAAGAGCAGGGCGGGCTATCGAAAGGAGACAACTAGGCCAGCAGTCGGTGGGATGAGCGAAGGGGAGGAGAAAGCGGGATGCATGGGGGAGGTGGAAGATCGTGGTTGTTGGGGCCGGGTTGAACGATTGGTTGGGTTGCGTGTGTTGTATACCTAGAAGATTGGATCATTTTCAAGTTCAGAATGATGAACGATGTTGGTATTTAACCCATACGTGGTTAGCACATTGGAGACTAAAACCTTAAACCAAACTGGCGCCAATGGGGAGATATAAATATTCTCAAAGAGTAATGTTAGATTAACAGGTGGTAATATATGCTCAGGTGTTTCGTGATATGGCCGAATGATGATTCGAAATTCTTTCTCGTGCTCGAAGCTTTTCCTTTTATGAAAAAAGGGAGTAATATCGACTTCGGCTACGCCACCTTCAAATGTTTCAGTTTCATAGTCGATGTAATTCACTTTGGTTAGGTACAGGTGAGCGCGAGATTTCCATTCATCAAGTTTCCCCAGTGATTTTTTTAATTGTCCATATGATGTCTGAACGGTAAAGTCCATATAACGCCACAATTTTTCTGTGGACGCAGGCTCATGGAGTATGGGAACCGGAGGGTATAGCTGACCAGAAGTTGGTCGAGGCAGTTTGTTTTCGGCCAATGGACCTCCAATGCGGGCAATCTAACCGTATTTCGGCCCGCTTTGCTTCTTCTTGTTTTTCGCCTTCTTCTGGGCCACCTGGATGGCCGCACGCACCCACGGGGCCAGTTCCTCCGGGTCATCCAGAAGCTCCTCGGGCAGCTCGAAGTAGGCCATGGGCTTGGTGGCGTCCCCGAAGGGGAGGAAGGGGCAGGGCCGCCGCATGTACAAATAATCAAAAAAGCAATAAATCGGGCCATATTGCTGGCAAATCAACTGTGCGGGCCCATATAACACTTGTACTTCATAATCAAGTGTGGCATGACATTCCATGGAGAACTGTCCATGGTAACCAAAGCCAGAACCCTCGCCGATCACCTCGAATCCTTGCCCGATCCCCGGAGCACGCGTGGTCAGCGGCACCTCCTTCTCGACATCATTCTCATCGCCGTCCTGGCCGTTCTCTGTGGCGCTGACAGCTGGGAGGACATCCACCGCTTCGCCAAGTCGCAGGAGGCCTGGCTCAGGACCTTCCTCACGCTGCCCAACGGTGTGCCAAGCGCCGATACGATCAACCGGGTGTTCATCCTGCTCGACCCCAAGGCCTTCACAGAGTGCTTCCTCTCCTGGGTTCGCGACGTACGGAAGAAGGTTCCTGGGGATGTTGTGGCCCTGGATGGCAAGACGCTCCGGGCATCGCTTGCAGCCGGTAAGTCGGCCCTGCACATGGTCAGCGCTTGGTCCTCTGCGAACCATATGGTGCTTGGACAATGCGCCGTCAACGAAAAGAGCAACGAGATCACAGCTATTCCCGCACTCCTCAAGGTTCTGGATCTGAAAGGGTGCATCGTGACGATCGACGCCATGGGGTGCCAGAAGGGAATCGCCAAGGGGATCGTGGCGAAGAAGGCCGACTACCTTCTGGCCGTCAAGGGCAACCAGGAGCGCCTCCACAAGGCCATCAAGGCGTGCTTCGAAAGTCTGGATGCCAATTTGGTGGGCACTGCTCACGGCAGCGCCGAGTCTTTGGAGTCTCGACGTGGTCGGAATGAGCGGCGCCGCGTGACCACCCTGGATGCCGTTGAGCAACTTCCAGAGAGCATTCTCCTGGAATGGCCCAAGCTGGAGACGATCGTGCGAATCCAATCAGAATCGCTGCGCAACGGCAAGTCTGCCCTGGAAGAACGGTTCTACATCACCACCTTGCCCATGACCCAAGCCGAGGCTATTGGTTCGGCCGCCCGCCATCATTGGGGCATCGAGAACAAGCTCCACTGGGTCCTAGACGTGGCATTTCGGGAAGATGCCAATCGGACTCGGAAGGGGAGCGGCCCTGAGTGCAGCGCGGTCCTCCGCCATATCGTGCTGAATCTCCTCCGCCAGGACCCGAACCCCATGGGAAGCATCAAGTTCCGCAGGATGCAGGCCGCCATGTCGCCGGATTATCGTATGGCTGCTTTGCTTGGATTCCCACACAATGGAGAGACGACCTCTATCTAATAATTCCATCATGCGGTGGCCCTGGAGGAAGGGGCCTTGCCCCCTGGCCTCGAAACCCGGGCGGTTGCTCTCGTCGACCTTGAAGTAGACGCGGTCCTCGGCGATGAGGGCGAAGGGAAGGCCCTCCGCGTAGATCATCAGCCCGCCGAACATCGTCCGGGAAGAGACGGGAAGCACCTGGCCCATCTGGTCTAGGACATAGTCTCGGTAGCTTGGGGTGACGGACATGGGGGCCTCGGAGAAGGGTAATGGCAAAGCCTGTGGCACCATTAAGGCCGGAGTATGCCATGGGCCGCGATTTCCAGACCTTCCTGAAACAGCTTGAGGCTGCGGGTGAACTGAAGCGGGTCGCCGTGGAGGTGGATCCCTGTCTGGAGATGGCGGCCGTGACGGACCGGGTTTCCAATGAGCCCAAGGGGGGGGCTGGGCTTCTCTTCGAGCGTGCCAAGGGGAGCACGATCCCTGTGGCCATCAACATCTTCGGCTCGGAGCGCCGCATGGCCATGGCCCTGGGGGTGGACCGGGAGCCCAGGGGCCTGGATGCCATCGCGGACCGCATCGAGAAGCTCATCCAGGAGGCCATGCCCAAGCCCGGCACCAGCTTCCTGGACAAGCTGGCCAAGCTTCCGGTGCTGGCGGAGGTCAGCAAATGGATGCCCAAGACCGTGCGCAAGGGGATCTGCCAGGAGGTGGTCCTCCAGGGCGAAGACGCCAAGCTATCCCTGCTGCCGGTGCTCACCACCTGGCCCGAGGATGGCGGACCCTTCATCACCATGGGCATGAGCCACGTGCGGCACAAGGATGGCCGTCGCAATATGGGGCTCTATCGCCTCCAGGTCTTCGACGATCGCACCCTGGGCTTCCACACCCAGATGCACCACGATGGCGCCAAGGCCCGCACCGGCTATGGCGCCGGGGAGAGGATGCCCGTGGCCGTGGCCTTCGGGGGCGACCCCGCCCTGGCTTACGCCGCCACCGCTCCCCTGCCGCCCTTCCTCTCGGAGCTCATGTTCGCGGGCTTCCTCCGGGGCGAGGGCATCGAGATGGTGAAGTGCGTCACCAGCGATCTGGAAGTCCCAGCGGATAGCGAAATCGTCATCGAGGGCTGGGTGGACCCCGGCGAGCGGCGCCGGGAGGGACCCTTCGGGGACCACACCGGCTACTACTCCCTGGCGGACGAATACCCGGTGCTGCACGTCGAGGCCATCACCATGCGGAAGAACCCCGTCTTCAACGCCACCCTGGTGGGGCGTCCTCCCCAGGAGGACACCTACCTTGGTCTGGCGACGGAGCGGATCTTCCTGCCCCTGCTGCGCATGGTCCTTCCCGAGGTGCGGGACATGCACCTTCCCGCCGCCGGGGGCTTCCATAACCTCGCCATCCTCTCCATCCGGAAGGAGTTCCCGGGCCACCCCCAGAAGGTCATGAACGCCGTCTGGGGCACGGGCCAGATGATGTTCACCAAGTGCGTGGTCATCGTGGACGAGGACATCGACCCCCACGATATGACCGAGGTCCTCTTCCGCATCACCTCCAATGTGGATCCCCGCAGGGACATGCTCTTCACTGATGGCCCCCTGGATGTGCTGGACCACAGCTCGGACCGCTTCGCCTTCGGCAGCAAGGTAGGCATCGACGCCACCCGCAAGGACAAGCCCTGGGACAACTTCCCCCGGGAGTGGCCGAGGGATCTGAGCCATCCGGAAGAGCTGCTGGCGAAGGTGGCCCGGCGCTGGAAGGACTACGGACTGTAGGCCCCGATGGGCATCTGGACATCCTGGACCCGGTCACCGGGATCATCCATTCCTTCTGCAACATCGTCCTGACGGTGCCCGCGGGGGTGGAGGGCTGGGTTCAGGTATCGGCCGTGGAGTTGTGGATCAGTTCCGGCCCACGACGCCAGTGAGGGGACTGGAGGCGCTGGCGTAGAGCTTCCTGTCCATGCGGCCGGATTCGTAGGCCAGGCGGCCCGCCCGGACGGCCAGGTCCATGGCCTCAGCCATCTTGGTGGGCTCGCCGGCCTCGGCCACGGCGGTGTTCAGCAGCACGCCATCCGCGCCCAGCTCCATGGCCACGGCGGCGTCGCTGGCGGTGCCCACCCCTGCGTCCACGATCATCGGCAGTTTGTAGCTGTCGCAGATTTCCTTGATGAGCATCATGACGTAGGGATTCTGCACGCCCAGGCCCGAGCCGATGGCGCTGCCCAGGGGCATGATGGCGTGGACGCCAATATCGCAGAGCTTCTTGGCCAGGATGGGATCGGCGTTGAGGTAGGGGAGGACCACGAAACCCTCCTTTACCAACTCCTCGCAGGCCTTGAGGGTCTCTTCTCCATCGGGGTAGAGGTTCTTGGTATCCCCCAGGACCTCCACCTTGATCCAGGGGTTGTCCAGAGCCTCCCGGGCCAGACGGGCTACCCGGAGGGTGTCCTCACGGGTGAAGCATCCGGCGGTGTTGGGGAGGAGGTGGATGTTCTTGGGGATCCAGTTGAGGATGTTGTCCTCGCCCTTGGCGCCGAGATCGAAGCGACGCACCGCCAGGGTCACCATTTCCGAACGGGCGGCCTGGTAGCAGGCCTTCATGGTGGCGAAGTCCTTGTACTTGCCAGTACCCAGCACGAGCCGGTTGGAGAAAGTCTTGTCGTGGATCTTGAGCATGGTCTCCCCTTCGTCGGCCACAGGGGGCCGACGATTCTTTATAGCATGCAGGCAGGAGTGCGCCCGGCGAGGTGTGACCCCAGTCCTACGCCTTCCCTGAGGGGGATGGCAAGGGCGGACCCTTCTGTACGTTCTACAGCTGTCTCAGCCCCAAACCCGCCAAGTCCTGGGGAAGGGACACAAACCCAGCCGCTGGGACAACTCCTTGGCCCTCTCGGGAGAGTATGAACTTGAGGAAGCCTTTGATTGCAGGATTGAGTTCCTTGCCGGTGGGTTTGTTCAGGTAGATGTATAGGAATCGGCCAAGAGGGTAGGATGCGTCCGCAATGGTGGCCGGGGTGGGTTCCACGGCGGTCTTGGCACCGGGGGAGATCAGGGGGATGGCTTTCAGGCTGGCTGTGGCATTGCTGAAGGAGCCGTACCCGATGGCTGCTTGGTTAGCCATAATGGTTTCGATCATGTAGGCGACGTCAGAACCGCGCTTGATGTCGGGTCTCTCCTGTGCGTCGAGCTCAACGACATGCCGGAAGAAAACCAGCGTGCCCGAATCCGCGGGGTGCCCCCAGCGCTCAATGGGGCGTTTGACCCAGTCGCTGGCGGTCAACCCGAGATCACCCCAGGTTTCGACGGGAGCTGGCCAACCCCGCAGCCGTTTGGAGCTGTACATGGCATCAAGCTGTTCCATCCGGAGTTCCTTGATGGGATTGTTCTTGTTCGCCAGGACGACCACGGCATCCATGGCCCCCGCAATGCGCCTGGGGGGGTATCCCCATCGAGCCGTGAAGGCGCTGACCTCCTCAGGGCTCAGTTCCCGGGTGGATAGCGTGAAGGGGGTCTTGCCGTCCATGAATGCCTTCAGGGCCATCATGTTCGGGGTTGTCCCATGGTTCAGCCGGAAAGAGGGTTGAGTCTGCTGGTACGCTTGCCTCCAGGAGACGAAGAGGGACTCCAGCAGTTCTCCGACGATCACAGATGTCTCTTCGACCGTCTGTCTGGATTCCTGAGCCGCCAGGGGAGCGACTGTGGAACTGTTCATCAACAGGCCTGCTGCCAGGGCGAGATGGATTGATTTCAATTTCATGGTTGCATCCTGGGTGAGAAGAGGTTTGTGTGGAGGCCGGGCGCGTGGGGGGTGCGCTGGGCTGCTGTCTGGGCCAGATGACCTCAAATGAGGGGTGCTTGGGGGTGCTTGAATCGGCCCGCCCCGGTTGGAAGGGGCTTGTGGGCTCATGCGAGGCTCTTGTCTTGGTACCGTCAGGCAGAACGTTTGTACCAGTTTTGCAGGATGCAGGTCTAATGGACAAGTGAAATAAAGGGCGCTTCGATGGCGTGAATTTTGGCGTTGGAACGCCAAACGCCCCGCAGGTGCGGGGCGTTTGGTGTGGCTGGATTCCAGGTCAGCCCAGGAATGCCTTGAGGGTCTTTGAATACCGCGGGTGGCGAATCTTACGCAGTGCCTTGGACTCGATCTGGCGGATGCGTTCTCGGGTGACGGCGAATTCACTACCGACCTCTTCGAGCGTGTGCTCGCTGGTGTCGTCGCCCACGCCAAAGCGCATGCGCAGGACCTTCTCCTCGCGCTCCGTGAGGGTGTGGAGAACGGAGTTGACGGTCTCCTTGAGGCGGGCGCTGACGACCTGCTCCACCGGGGAGACAACGCCTTTGTCCTCGATGAAATCGCCAAGGTGGGAATCCTCCTCCTCACCGATGGGGGTCTCGAGGCTGATGGGCTCCTGGGCGATCTTCATGACCTTGCGGACCTTGGAGACCGGCATGTCCATGGCCTGGGCGATCTCCTCGCTGGAGGGTTCCCGGCCCAGCTTCTGCACCAGCTCGCGCTGGGTGCGGATGAGCTTGTTGATGGTCTCGATCATGTGGACCGGGATGCGGATGGTGCGGGCCTGGTCTGCGATGGCGCGGGTGATGGCCTGCCGGATCCACCAGGTGGCGTAGGTGGAGAACTTGAAACCACGGCTGTATTCGAACTTGTCCACAGCCTTCATGAGACCGATGTTGCCTTCCTGGATGAGGTCCAGGAACTGGAGTCCGCGGTTGGTGTAGCGCTTGGCGATGGAGACCACCAGGCGGAGGTTGGCCTCGATCAGTTCAGCCTTGGCGGAGCGGCTGATGGACTCGGCGTGGCGGAGCTGGCCGAATCCTGCGTGGAAGTGCTCGGAATTGGTTTCGTACTTGCTGAAGAAACGCTGGAGTTCAGCCTCGATGTTGGCGATATCCCGTTCGTGCTTTTCCTTCAGGGCGGCGAAAGCGGGGTTCTTGAGCCGATCCCGCAGTTCCCGCAGGCGGCGTTCGCCCTCCCGCACCTGGTGGTGGTGGTGGGTGATCTTGTCGATGAGCCGGGTCACGGCCAGGCTATTGAGGCCCAGGCGGCGGATCTGCCGGGCCACACGGGCTCGGGCGAAGAGGATCTCCTTGTCCAGGTTCCGCTTCTTGGGCATGGCCTTGCCGCTTGCCTTCGTTTCCAGGAGTTCCATCAGGGCCTGCTCGTAGCCCAGGAGCTTCTCGAACTGGTGGTGGACATGTTGGGTGGCGGAGGTGCTCTCGGCATCCTCATCGTCGTCCACCTCGTCGGAGAGACCCACCACTTCGCGGATCTTGCCGGGGTTCTCCTTGAGCATCTTGCCGATGTCGATGAGGATGCTGGAGGCCAGGCGGGACCGGGAGAGGGCTCGCATGACGCTGCGGACACCCACTTCGATGCGCTTGGCGATCTCGACCTCGTCCTCGCGCTTGAGGAGGGGCACCGTGCCCATCTCCTTGAGGTACATGCGGACCGGATCGTTGTACTTGTCGCTGTCGGGGCTGTCGATATCCACATCGCCCCCTTCCTTCTCCCCCCGTGCAGAGGCTTCGACCGGGAGGCCAGGTTCCGTCTCGGGCTGATCCTTCGCGGTCAGGGCCTCGTCGGGGGTGGCGCCAACACCAATGGCAAGGCGCCCCAGCATGGTCATCACGTTCTCCACATCATCGGGATGGGAGGCGCTCTCTGGCAGGAAGGCGTTGAGCTCGTCGATCAGCACATAGCCACGGCTGCGGCCGATGGAGATCAGCGCTTTGGTCAGCTGGTAGTAACTTTCGCGGGCTGGGGAAGGGACCATCAATACCTCAAGGAGCTAGGGAATCCTCGGACCCCCAGACTCCGTCATGGGGTGAGAAGTGCGACGCCAGCCTACAGGCACAATAAGCCCATATTGTGCGGCGCCCGGAACCGATCAGTATACTCGTCGGAATTTCAAAGGCAAGTGCATCAGGTCTCTTTTTATCGGTGGGCCCGGAGCTGACGTTGAATTCCCTTTTCCCGTCCCAGGAGGTCAGCCTGTCTTTGTTCCAGGTTCCGCGCCAGGGTGGCATCCGAGATCACCGAAGGGTCCAGGAGCATCCGGTTGTTGGCCTGGATCTCTCGCAGGACAAAGGCCTGCTCCAGCTTCAGGTAGATCCGCTCCGGGACCTTTTCCGCCTCGTCCTTGGAGGCCCAGATGGCCTCGAAGTGACGGAGTTGCGCCAGGACCTCCGGGGGCAGCAGGGCCTCGTCTCCGTCCACGTCCAGTAGGCACTGGAGGAAGGGCGCACCTTCCAGTGTCTCCCACCAGGCGTGGGGAAGGCCGGAGATCTGGGCACGGATCTCAGGATCGCGGCAGAGGATGAGGAGGGGGCGCAGGAGTTCGTCGACCTTTTCGGCGGCGGAGGGCTCAGGCTCGGGGCTTGCTTCGCTGGGATGGGTGCGGGCCTGGACGGCCCGATCGAACTCGGCCAAAGGGATCTGGAGCTGGTGGGACAGGCTGGCGAAGAGTTCCCGGCGGTCCGGGCTGGGCGGCAGGAAGGCCAGGTACGCCGCCAGATCCCTCAGGGCAGACATCCGGTCCGGGATCCGCCGGAGGTCCTTGCCCTCCAGGGCCCGGTTGATGACAAAACTGGTCCAGTCCGGGGCGCCTCGGAGGAGCTCCTTGAATCCCTCGGCTCCGAGCTTGGTGCACCAGGTGTCCGGGTCCTCGCCCGAGGGCAGGAGCAGGAGCCGGATATCGAAACCCATGGGCAGGGCGAGCTTGAGGGACTTTTCCATGGCCCCCAGGCCCGCGGCGTCACCGTCGAAGCAGAGCACCAAGCGCTTGGTGAAACGGGAGACGAGCTTGAGGTGTTCCGCGGTGAGGGCCGTCCCCAGGGGAGCCACAGCCTGGTGGATGCCCTCCTGGTGGAGCATGAGCACATCGAAGTAGCCTTCGACCACCAGGGCCCCATCCCGCATCTGCCCCTTGGCGCGGTGGAAGCCGAAGAGGATCCCGCCCTTGTTGAAGAGGGGGGTTTCCCGGGTGTTCAGGTACTTGGGCTTGGCGTCGCCGAAGGCCCTGCCTCCGAAGGCGATGAGGCGGCCTCTGGCGTCATGGATGGGGATGGTGAGGCGATCCCGGAGGAAGTCCAGGGTGTTGCCTCGGTCGTTGCGGCTGGCCAGTCCCGCCTGTTCCACCAGTTCGGAAGAAAAGCCCTGCTGGCGCAGGTGGGTCACCAGGGCCTCCCAGGCGTCCGGGGCGAAGCCGAAGCCCGCCTCCTTGGCGAACTCGGAGGAAATGCCGCGTCCGGCCAGGTATTCCCGGGCCTTGGGGCTCTCCCGGAAGCGCCGCTCATAGAACTCTTGGGCGGCCTCCAGCACGGTGCGCATCCGGGTCTCCAGATCCACCTCCGCCGAGGAGCGTTCACGCTGGCGGGGGAGTTCGATGCCAGCCGCACGGGCCAGCTGCTCCATGGCCTCACCGAAGGAGAGTCCCTCCCGCTCCATGAGCCAGGTAAAGGCATCGCCGTGCTTGCCGCAGCCGAAACAGTGGTAGAAGCCGCGGTCCGGCACCACCTGGAAGCTGGGGGTCCGCTCGGAGTGGAAGGGGCAGCGGCCCACCCAGGCCGAGCCCTGGCGCCGGAGTTGCACCGCCTGCCCCACCATGGCCAGGAGGTCCGTGGCGTCCTTGATTCGCAGGACGAGTTCCCGGTCACGCATCCGGATCCCAATCGCCGAAGAGGCTCTGGGGCAGGGCCTGGGTCACATCCAGGATGGGGGTGAAGGCGCTGGATGGGGCCCAGGGGCGCTCTGGCAGGAAGGGGCCCTGGGGTGGTTCTCCGGGGGGGATCCACTGGATGGCGGGCAGGCATTGCTGGCCACGGAGGAATGCCTCTACCGCACCTTCCTGGGGCAGGGAGGGCACCCTCAGCAGAATGATGGGGGGATGGCTCAGGACCGAGGCCATGGCCGGGGGGAACTGGGTCCGGGCTTCCAGGGGAGAGGGGTCCCTGGGGTCGGCCCCCAGTCCAGGGGTGAAGGACGGGCTGGCGGGGGGCATGGGCAGGGCGTAGCGCCAAGGGTGCCCTTCCCGCATGGCCTGATGCCCCAGGCTGTTTGCGGCCAGGAAATCCGAGGACACCCCCGCGACCACCGGGGCCCGCAGGGCCGAGGCGAGGGCGCTTGCGAGGGACTCCACCTGATGGGCCCCCTCCTCCCAGTTGCCACCGGAGGCCAGGAATTCCCGACCGCCCAGCACCGCGAGCCGCCAGGCCGCCCGGCGGCGATGGAAGGGGAAGTTCTCGGGCCAAGCTCCCGCTGCGATGCGCTGGCTCAGGGCCAGCTCCATGGGGCCCTGGGCATCCATGATCAAGGGCAGGAGTCCGTCCGGGCCGAGGTGCGCCAGGGCCGGGAGGGGCAGAATGATCTCACCCCAGAGGGTTCCCATGGTCTCCACACCACCGGAGAGGGTGATGCCCTGCTCCGGCAGGCGCCAGGTCTCCTCTGTCAGCTCGGGGCACCAGCCTACCCATCCCTGGCGCCAGGCTCGATTGGAGAATCCGGTGGGGGGATGGATTCCATGGACCCATCCCTGGATGGAGCCCTCGGCCAGACCCGGCGGGAGTTCGTTCCGGAAGTGGAGGGTCAGGCCGGGCAGGTGGCCGAGGGCGCCCCAGAAGGCCGAGCGGGTTTCGGAGGGGAGTTCATCCAGCCAGGTCAAGGGGGCGTCCCAGATCAGGGCCAAGCCTCCGGGGAAGCGCTGCACCAACTCCCCCAGGGCCCGGAGGGCCATCCAGGGAGCTTCCCGCAGTGGCGCCTTGGCATCCAGTTGACGGACGCCGATCCATCCGGACCAGGGGCCGTCCCAGCCGGAGCGCACCAGGAACCCGCGGCCTTCCATCAGCCTCATGGGAGCTCCGGCAGAAAGGCGGGGCGACCGAAATTACCGGGCGCCTCGGCCTGTGACCAGTGGGCTCGCAGCCATTCCACCGCCTGGGAGGCGGCCTTGGTGGCCCCGGCTCCTTTCAGGCGCATGCCGAGCCAAGCCGAGGCCAGGGAGCAGCCTGTGCCCCGGCGCTCGCCAGGGAGGCGGGGATGGGCTTCCAGGGGGAGGGCGCCTTCTTGGGTGATCCAGACATCCTGGACCTCGTCCCCGGCGGTGTGCCCACCCTTGAGCCAGACGGCTTCCGCGCCCATTTCCAGCCAGGGGCGGGCCAGGGTCTCGGGATCGGAGGCGGGGGTGCCGAGGATGGCCTGGGCCTCGCATCGATTGGGGGATACGGTCCAGCCTCCCGTGGGGAGGATCGTCTGGGCCATCCGCAGGAGACCGGCTCTTCCATGGAGGCCGACGCCGGAGGTGGGGGCCTTGATGGGATCCCATATCCGGATCTGCGGACCCGCTTTCGTGATGGCCTGAATCAGATCTCTCAATGGAGCAGACCTCAGGGCGCAGAGTCCGAGCTTGACGCCCCAGATCCCGGTCAGGTGGGGGAGGAGGGCCTGGAATCCTTCGGCAGGGGAGAGCCGGGGGGAGGCGATCCGGATGCAGGCCGAGCCATTCTGGATGGTCTCAGCGGTGCACAGGGCCATGGGGTAGATGCCCATGGAGGACAGGACCTGCACATCCCGAAGCAGTCCTGCGCCCCCGGAGGGATCCAGTCCCCCCAGGCAGAGGGCGATCGGGACAGAACTGGGGTGGCCGGGGTTAACGTTCATGGGCAATACGAGCATGACACAGGGCCGCGCCTCAAATCCTCCGGTTGGAGTCGACGATTTCCACGATGCGCAGGCCGAGGGTGTCCTCCAGGACGGTCACCTCCCCGCGCATGATGGTCCTGCCCTTGCACGTGACATCCATGGGTTCGCCGGCGCTCTTCTTCAGCTCCACCAGGGAGCCCGCTTCCAGTTCCAACAGGTCTCGGATGCTCATCCGTGTCTGGCCAAGCAGGATCTCCAGGCGGAAGTGGGTGTCGATGACGGGCAAAAGCTCCGAGATGACCGTCTCGAAGCTGGTCGTGCGATCCGCATCCTGCCTGTCTGCCTGTTTGATGGCCAAGGGGGGCCCCTTTGGAGAACACGTGGGTCCGGGAATGGACACGTGGGGTGAAGTAAGCAATCTCGGTACCCGCTCGGGGGCAGCGGTTTACCGGGCGATGGCCCACTCCACTACCAGCACATCCTTGATGGGGTGCTTGGGCTTCTTGTGCTTGGAGTCCTCTTTCTCACCGGGCTTGGGGGCGAACTTCTCGTTGAGCTTCTCCTTGATTTCGCTGCGAAGGGCTTCCCTGGCCTCCGGATCGGAGGCCTCTTCGAGGGTCAATTGCGACAGTGCAGAAAGCACCATGGATTTGACGACACTGCTTTCATAGGACGGCTTGTCCCCGGATGCCAGCTTGCCGAGCTCTGCATCTCTGAATACGACGTCTATTTCGCACTTGAGGTAGGCGTTCTTGGTGGGTCCCTGGAGGTTCACGATGGGCTTGATGACCAGGATGGCGGGACCGCCGCCCTCTCCGTGCCCGCTGGCTTCCTCTTCCTCCTCCTCCCCCCCGGTATGGCCGCCCTGGGCGGTGCCCGCCTGCGCCGCAGCGGCCGCCGCAGCTGCCTTCCTCTTCTTCATCACGATATAGCCTGCAGTTCCTCCTCCGCCGATGACTACTACCGCCGCCGCAATGATGATGATGAGTTTTTTGGAGAGCATCGAGGATCCCTTCTGTGGCTTTCAATGGTGAAACAAAGACATTATCGGGCATTCCCTGTCCTGGCATAAGGGGGGGGGATTTGCCGGGGCAGTCCAGGATGTTGTCCAAACCTTGAATGGATCTGTTTCCAGAATTTGACGATTAATCTGATCCATTTCGATAATCTGGGAGGATTCCATTGTGGACTTGCCTTTTCAGACAGCAAACAGCCCGCCGAGGCGGGCCGTTTGTTGTCTGAAATTTTGGTAAGAAGACTACTTCTTGGCCTTGACCTTCTTACCGTTCACATCGTCGGCCAGCTTCTTGCCGGGCTTGAACTTGGCAACCTTCTTGGCGGCGATCTTGATCTTCGCGCCGTCGCGGGGGTTGCGACCGGTGCGGGGCCCGCGGGCGGCCACGGAGAAGGTGCCGAAGCCGACCAGGGTCACCTTGTCGCCGGCGCGGAGGGCGGCGGAGACGCTGGAGATGAGGGTATCCAGGGCAACAGCGGCCTTGGACTTGTTGATCTCGGCCTTCTCGGCGATGGCAGCGATCAGTTCAGCCTTGTTCATGAAAACCTCCGGAAATGGGGTCTAGTGCCCCGGTTAACAGGTGAACGGATGGTTGTCCTGTTTGGGGCCTCCGTCCTCACTGGCTTTTCAAGACTCGAAAGTCCCAAAACCCTCATGGATTCTAGGTTGGTTCTAAACTAGATGCAGAGTAGGCCTGAAGGTAAACCCCGTCAAGGAAATTTCGGAAAAAAAGTATGTGGAATCACGCCATCAGTTCGTTAGGTGATATTGCGAATGCATGGAGTTCCACAGGCTCGATGTTCTAACGGATGCAAATAGGTGAGATGTAGCGATGGCAGTGGCTTGGAAGGATTGCCTCCGCTGAAACCATTTCGTAGGGCCATTTTCAGTCTCGACCCGGAAGGATGGCAGAATGGACCCATGTCCCACCCCTACTTTCTGCGCATGGCTTACGATGGCACGGCCTTCCATGGATGGCAGATCCAGCCTGTTGCCCGGACAGTTCAGGGTGAGGTGTGGCGGGCCCTGAGGGTCCTTGATCCCGGAGCTCCAATGCCACAGGGCACGGGGCGCACCGATGCGGGGGTCCATGCCCGGGCTCAGGGTGTCCTCATCCATGCCTCCCGCTCCTGGGAGCGGTATCGCCTGCTTGCGGCCCTCAATGCCCACCTGCCTCCGGAAGTCCGGGTCATGGACGTGCGGGAGTCTCCGGAGGGCTTCTATCCCCGGCAGCATGCTGTGGCCAAGCGCTACACCTACCGCATCAACGAGGGGCCTGCGGTGGATCCCTTCGAACGGGATCTCCGCTGGCACGTCTTCGGTGTGGAGCCCCTGGATCGTCAGGCCATGGCCGAAGCAGCATCCCACCTGCTGGGGGAGCATGATTTCTCCAGCTTCCGTCACCACGATTGTGTGGCAGCCACTCCGGTGCGTCACATCTACAGCGTGGACCTGGAGACCCGAGGGTCCCTCCTGGACATCGTATTCGAGGGGAACCGCTTCCTCATGCACCAGGTCCGGATCATGGCGGGCACTCTGGTGGATGTGGGGAAGGGGCGGATGGCCCCAGAAAGCATTCCGGCGGTCCTGGAAGCCAGGGACCGCCGGAGGGCGGGACAGACTGCCCCGCCTCATGGTCTTTGCATGGAGAAAGTCTGGTACCAATCCCAGTGGGGGATTGGAGAGCCCTACTCCTGACCTACGAGGACCACTTCATCTTCGTCTTCATCCAGCAGGTCGTTGTCGCGCTTGACCAGGATGGGGGTGGAGCTGCTGGTGTGGCTGGTGATGCCATTCCAGACGTACCGTGTGCCGCGCTTCTGGCCCTGCTTGGCGATGAGCCCCTCGTCTTCCAGCTCGCTGAAGAGGCGCCGGAGTGTGGCGGGGGCCCATTCGCAGTCCTTGAGACCGAGGATTTCCTGGGCCTGGAAGCTGGATAGGTGGCCTCGCATCTGGAGGGAAGTCACCAGCTGGCCCTTCAGGTCCGAGAGCTCGGCCTTGGTCCTGCGGGCCCGGATCTTGTAATCCGGGACCGCCGCTGGGGGAATCGTGAGAGGCTGGAAGAAGGAGGGCTCATGCCGGACTGGAGCGGGCTCTTCCGGGGCTTTGATTTCGGAGTTCGCCTCTACCAGCAGGCCGCCGTCCAGAAGGATGTCCGCCTCCTCCCGCTTGAAAAGGAGGATAGTGGAACTGGCAGAGATGCCTTCAGAATGAAGGGCCTCGAAGACTCGGTCCCCGATCCGCTTCTTCTGGTCACTTGTCAACTTGGGTGCATGAATTACAACTAGTGCCATGGGGTCTCCTATTGCATCAACAATCATTAGTATAGCAGTATCAAACTTGATTTAAATCACTAGAGCCTAAAATTAACGAAAAAGTTTGGAGGAGCCCATGGTTTCCAGTCCCAGCGATGCAGCGCCGATGCGACCCCGCGAGGAGGCCCGGTTCGAGGTGTTTCTCAGGGAGCGGAAGCTGAAGCTGACCGGGGAGCGGATGGCGATTCTGGCTGCTGTTTTCCAAAGGGCATCCCACTTCGACGCTGAGTCTCTCCATGCCGAATTGAAGGGGGCGGGGGCTGATATCAGTCGGGCTACCGTATACCGCACCCTTGATCTCCTGGTTCAGTGCGGCCTCGTCCGCAAGCATAGCCTGGGGGCGACCCATGCCAGCTATGAGGCGGCTCAGGACGAACACCACGATCACTTGGTGTGCATCCAATGTGGCAAGGTGTTGGAGTTCTTCCGCCCCGATCTGGAAAAATTGCAGGAGAGCATATGCCGCGAGCGGGACTTCCAGCCCTTTCATCACAGTCTGCAGATCTTCGGCCTTTGCTCCAGGTGCAAGGGGGGATTCGATGAAAAGGAGATCCAGGGGCGTGTGGCTCAGCTCCATACTTGAGGAGCTTGTTTGTGGATAAATTAACAATTAATGACTTTATCCGCCTGCCCAAGACGGATCTTCATGTCCACTTGGATGGCAGTATCCGCTTGGAGACGATCCTCGACTTGGCTCAGAGCCAGAGAATCAGGCTTCCGGCCGAGGACGTCGAGGGGCTCCGTCCCTTCGTGCAGGTGGGTGAAGGGTGCAAGTCCCTGGTGGAATATCTGAAGGCCTTCGACGTCACCCTGTCCGTCATGCAGACCTATGACAGTCTGGTGCGGACGGCCTTTGAACTGGCTGAGGATGCGGCTCGGGAGAATGTCCGGTACCTGGAGGTCCGGTACAGCCCCATCCTCCACCAGCAGCAGGGCCTCACCCTTCACGCCATCGTGCAGGCCGTGCTGGAGGGGTTGGGGATGGCCGAGAAGGCCTATGGCATCCGGACGGGCGTCATCCTGTGCGGCATGCGGCACATCAGCCCGGAGATCAGCCTGAAGCTGGCGGACCTAACGGTGGCCTTCAAGAACAAGGGAGTGGTCGGTTTCGACCTGGCAGGTGCCGAGGAGGATTTCCCGGCCAAGAAGCACAAGGAAGCCTTCGGTCGCGTGCTTGCCAACAATATCAACTGCACGCTGCATGCTGGCGAGGCCTACGGGCCCGAGAGCATCCATCAGGCCATCCACCAGTGCGGTGCTCACCGGATTGGTCACGGCGTGCGCCTTATCGAGGACGGAGATCTCCTCAATTATGTGAACGACCACCGGATCCCCCTGGAGTGCTGCCCCAGCAGCAATGTCCAGACCAAGGCGGTGAAGCGCATGGCTGACCATCCGATGCGCCTGTTCTTCGATCTGGGGCTTCGGGTGACGGTGAACACCGACAATCGCCTGGTGACCGGGACAACGGTGAGTCGTGAGTATCAGGTCATTCACGAACAGCTTGGATTCAGCCTGGAGGAGATCCAGGAGATCATTCTCATGGGCTTCAAGAGTGCTTTTCTTCCCTATGCCATCAAGCGGGCCATGCTGGCGGATGTGGTGAACGAGCTCAAGGCCTTCCATCCCGGGAGCCTTGAGAGCAAGCGGGAGCAGTTGTAGATCCCATCCGACTCGATTTTTTCCCGCAGCGCGGGGATCATGGAGGGTGAGGTTGTACATGCTTGACCGTTTTGCCGCCCTCCTGGATTCCAGGGATCGTTTTCTGCTGACCGCCCATGAGAACCCGGACGGGGACGCCATTGGGGCTCTGGTCGGGCTGGCGCACTACCTGCGGAATTGCGGGAAGGCTGTGCGCATCGTGATCTCTCCAGAACTCCCCGAATACCTGCGTTTTCTGGATACGGAAGGCTGGGTCGAGGTCTTTGGGGATGCCCATGCCGACCTGGCGGCCTGGCCCGAGACGTGGCTGCTGGTGGACGCTTCCGAACCGCAGCGTCTCGGGCAGATGCTGGGAGCCTTTCTGGCATCCAATGCCATGAAGGTCTGTCTGGACCATCACCTCACGGAAAATCCCATGGGCTTTGATCATGCGTTTGTGGACTCCAGCGCCAGCGCCAGCGCCGAGCTGGTGTATGACCTTGCCTCGTCCCGCATGGCCCTTCCCATGCCCATGGCCCAGGCCCTGTACGCCGGTATGGCCGACGACACCGGGAACTTCCGTTTTTCCAATGCGACCCCCAGGATCCATCGCTTCGCAGCGGAGCTCATTGAGGTGGGGGTGGATCCGGCCGCCACTTATCAGGCCCTCTACCACCAGGGGCGCCCGGAACGGCTCAAACTCTTTGGCCGGGCCTTCGAGTCCATGCGTTTCCTCGATCAGGGGCGCTACGCCACTACCCTGGTGACCCAGGCCGATATGGATGCCTGCCTGGCCGTCAAGGAGGACATGGAGGGGCTGGTCAACAAGGCTTTGGAAATTCGAGGGGTGGAGGTCTCCTGTCTGATGTATGAACTGCCCGACGGTCACTACAAAGTTGGGCTGCGCTCCCGGGGGCGAGTCAATGTGAATGCGGTCTGCCGTCAGCTTGGCGGGGGGGGGCACAAACTTGCTTCCGGGGCCAAGGTGGACGGACCCGCAAAAGCAGCCCAAACTAGAGTGGACACCTTGGTGGTGTCCCAGATCACATTTGACCTCTCCACCACCTGATGTCTTCCCTTGCTTCTGTGGAATAAGTCTTTTTTCCTCAGTGATTCAGCTCCCTTTAACCCTGTTGTCATATCCTATGACCACATCTTCTCGGCGGATTCCACCCATGTCCCCCAAAGACAGAAGCACCGCCCCCAAGCTGTCCCTGGATCCGGACTCCCCCTTGGAGGTTGTGACCAAGTTTGAGACCGAGGCGGTGCCTTTTGTCGCCAAGGCCAAGATTCCGTCCATGTTCGGCAAGTTCACGGTATACGGGTTCCTGGAAAAGCTGACGGGGAAGGAACATATCGCCATTGTCTCCGGCGAGATCGATGCCCGGAAGCGCATCCCTGTGCGGATCCATAGCGAGTGCTGGACCGGGGATGTCATGGGGAGCCTGCGCTGTGACTGCCGAGCGCAGTTGGAGGGTGCCCTGCGCTACATCGCTGAACACGGCGGCATCGTGCTCTATATGCGTCAGGAAGGTCGTGGCATTGGCCTGCTGAACAAACTCAAGGCCTATGCGCTCCAGGAGAAGGGGCATGACACTGTGGAGGCCAATCATCTGCTTGGGTTCGAGGATGACCTCCGCTCGTACACCGCTGCCGTGGAGATGCTGCGCTTCTTCGGCATCACCAAGGTGAAGCTCCTGACCAACAATCCGCGGAAGGTCCAGTCCCTTGAGGATGCGGGCATATACGTGCAGCGGGAGTCCCACCAGCTGGGCTCCAATCCTCACAACCTCTTCTACCTCAAGACCAAGGCCCAGAAGTCAGGCCACATGCTGGATTTCCTGGAGGATCCGGAGCTTTAAAGAAAAATCCACCACCAGCTTGGTGGTGGATTTTTCTTCACTCCTCCCGTCGTGGGAGCAACAGGGCCCGCTGGACGCGCTCCAGCTGGCCCTGGAGCCTCACCAGCTTCCAGGCCAGGACCATGGAATAGCCCAGCCAAACCCAGAGCAGGCGTGGGTCGCAGGGGGTGCGGCGGAGGGGTTCGAAGCCGATATCCATCCGAAGGCCGTGGAGGAACCACACGACGATTCCGAAGGCGATGAGGAGGTGCCCCCACCGGATCCAGTGGGGGCGCAGGCCCTCCTTGATCTTCCAGCGGAGCAAGAGCCAGCGGGTGAAGACCTCGCCTCCCTGTTCGGCGAAGTGGACGGCCACCATGCGGTCCACCAGGGGGGCGTAGCGATGAACCCGGAGTTCCGACTGCTCCTCCGCTCCGTTGACGGCCCGCAGGAGGGCGCTTCGGATCTTGCCGATGCACTCCTCCCAAGGCGCCTCCTCGCGATGGATGGTCCAGTGCAACCGCACCAGGCCTACCCAGAGCAGGGCCTGGGCAAGGAGCACCCCCCAGAGAGCCATGCCCCGCCAGCCGAAGGAGTGAGCCGCTTCCAGAAATCGTGTGAGATCCATGGATCCAGGATCGCATGAGTCAGGTCTTCTCGAGTCTCCTGATCCACTCGCGGATGCTTGGGTCCTGGTTCCCGGCCAGGCTCTGGGCGATCAGGAGGTCCCCTAGGGCTCCCGGGATGTCTCCCCGCCTGACCTGCACCATGGCGCGATCCCGGTAGGCCAATGGGTCCCCAGGGTTCAGGAGCACGAGATGGGTGGTGGCCCAGAAGGCATCGTTCCAGAGCTGGTTGCGGAGGAATCGGATGTGCAGGTTGCGGGTGAGGCGGGTAAGGGTTGCACGATGGGAGACCGGGACCAGCATGGATGGGTCGAAAATTACCCGGCCCTCGGTGGCGCGGCTGACCAGGAGGGCGGCATCCTCTTCACCCACTGCACGGCAGCGATTGAAGGGATCGAAGTAGAGGGTGCCCACGTCGAGGCGCAAACCTGTGATGAAGTGCCCGGGGAGGGCGATGCCAACGGCGTCCAGGCCCAGGCGCCGGGCCACATCAATCCACAGGATGGAGAGGGCGATGGGGAGGCCGTGCTTGGATTCCACCACCAGGGGAAGAACAGCATTCTCCGGGCGGTCGTAGGTCTCGGTGTCCCCCCGCAGTCCCATCTCCTCGGTGAGGAAGTGGTTGAGGGCATCCAGGGCCTTGTGCAGACTCCAGGGAAGGGGCATCTTTCCCGCCAGTTCGAAGGCCCATGCATCCAGTTCCTTGAGGAAGGGGACCGGGTCAGGATCCGGCAGCATCGGAGCCACGGCCCAGACTGCACCCTCCGCGAGGTGATTGCACTCCGGATCGGACTGGAGGTACTCGTGAAGGGACAAGGTCATCCTCGCCTGCGGACCCAGGCCCGGAGCACCACTGCAAGGAATGCGAGACCCAGGGTTCCGTAGAGCCATGGGCGCCACCAACGCTCGGCGGCTTCCCGTTTGGCTCGCTCGTCGGCCAGTCGGGCGTTCTCTTCGATGGATACCTTCCGCTGGACATCCCTGGCCTCGCGCACGGCCTTGGTCGCGGAATCGCGGCTCTCCTTGAGATCCTTCATGGCCTGCTCGGATCCATCATCCTGCTGCTGGACCCGCAGGAAACGGCGGGGGGCGCTGGAGAGCGATGATGGTACGATTCCGCCCTCTGCCTCGCCATCGGAGAGCGCCTGCTCCAGGCTGTCCGTGAGGCACTGGATGTCCTCCCGCATGGATTCGAGCTGGTGCTGCTGGCGGTTCAGCAGGGCTCCGTTGAGCCAAGTCAGGCCCACCAGGAGGGTGAGCAGGACCAGGACCCCTCCCATGAACCAGGTCGGGTGTCCCTTGGTCTGATTGGCTTCGCTCATGCAACCTCCGGGCCCAGAATGAGGATTGTACGATCATCCCCCTTCGGGGGCCGAATGGATACGGTAGCCTTGAGTCGGGAGTGAAGCGTGGAGAACCGAAAACCCTGGTGGATCCTGGTGGGTGGGCGGCAGCGCCTCGGGCGGTTCCTCGCGGAGCGCTGGGCCCCGGAGCGGAACCTAGTCCTGACCAGTTCCCGTCCTTGGGAGGGCGAAGCCGATTGGCTGGGGGCCATGTCCCGGACCACGGAGGTGCGCACCCTATGCTGGAATGCCGAGGATCCGTGTCTCGTCACCCGGATGGCTGCCGATATGGCCGCTCTGGCGGAGGAGGGGATCTCCTTCGGGAATGCCCTGGTTGCCAGTAGCACCTTCCCCATGGCGTCCCTGGGCAGCTGGACCCCTGAATCCCTGGAGGCCACCTGGCGCATGAACCTCAGCTTCCCTTTCCTGGTGGCCCAGGCGCTGGCTCCCCGGATGACGGAAGGCGGGTGCCTCCAGTTCCTCCTCGATACGGCCATCCATCGCCCCTGGCTCAAGCGTCTCCCCTACTCGGCTGCCAAGTCCGGTCTTGCTTCCCTGGTGCCCGGCCTTGCCCAGGTCTTGGCGCCCCGGGTGAGGGTTGTGGGACACGCCATCGGTGTGGTCATGGCCGATGAGGGCAGCGACCCGGCTTTCCTGGCCAGCCGCTCCCTTCTGAAGCGCCTCGGGGTGCCCGAGGATCTCGATCGCGCCATCCGCTATGCAGCGGACAGTCCTTATCTGACGGGGGAGATCATGACCCTGGATGGCGGCCGGAGGTGGGTGTGACGTTCCTGATTAATGAAATATTCACATCCATTCAGGGAGAGGGCACCCGGGCCGGGCGCCTCTGCCTCTTCATCCGGACCGCCGGGTGCTCATTGCGCTGCCGCTACTGCGATACGACCTATGCCTTCTCGGAGGGGCGCCCCATGAGCGGGGGTGAGATCCTGAGGGAGGTCCATCGGCGCATTGGCCTCCCGGGGAAGGGGCCCAATGCCCCCTTCGTGGAGATCACGGGTGGAGAACCCCTGGATCAGGCCGGCACTCCTGCGCTGATGCAGGCCCTTCTGGAGGGCGGTTACGAGGTGGCCCTGGAGACCGCCGGGAGCCATGACCTTTCGGTGGTGCCCAGGGATGTGGTCAAGATCGCCGACCGGAAGACCCCGGGCAGCGGCATGTCCCAGCGGTGGCTGGAATCGAACCTGGACTGCCTGGTGAGCGGCCAGGACGAGCTGAAGTTCGTGCTTTGCGGCGAAGATGACTACGCCTGGGCCAGGACTTGGTGTCTGGAGCGGGGCATCCTGGATCGCCTGGATGTGCTTTTCAGTCCCGTGTGGGGCAAGCTGGATCCCCGCTGGCTGGCGGAGCGCATCGTGGCGGATGCCCTTCCGGTGCGCTTCCAACTCCAGCTTCACAAGCTGGTGTGGCCCCCGGAACAGCGGGGGGTCTAGCGTTCCAGGATGAAGGTCACCGGGCCGTCATTCACCAGTTCCACCTCCATGTGGCACTGGAAGAATCCTGTCTGAACGCGGCAACCTGCGGCCTTCAGCTTCTCAACGAAGAACCCAAAGAGCTCCCGGGCCTGATCGGCGGGCATGGCATTGTCGAAGGAGGGCCTTCGCCCACGTTCGATACTGCCTGCCAGGGTGAACTGGGAAACCGCCAGGATCTCCCCATGAACCTCTTCAAGGGAGAGGTTCATGCGGCCATCCGGGTCGTCGAAGAGGCGGAGCCCGGCGATCTTGGCGGCGGCCCAGGTGCAGGTGGCTTCCGTGTCACCGACCTCCAGGCCGACGAGGACCAGGAAGCCCCGACCGATAGAAGCGCTCTCTCCACCAGAGGATACGGAGGCGCGGCTTGCCCGCTGGATGACGGCCCTCATGCCCTTTCCTTCCTATAAAAAAAGCGCCCGGAATCGGGCGCCTTTTTTATGCAGACTGGAACTATTCGGCAGCGCTTTCGACGCGGCGGACTTCCTTGAGGCGGCCGGCCTTGCCGAGCTTATCGCGGAGGAAGTAGAGCTTGGCGCGACGGACCTTGCCGTGACGGATGACTTCCATCTTGTCGATGGAGGGGCTGTTCAGGGGGAAGATGCGCTCGACGCCGACGCCGCTGCTGATCTTGCGGACGGTGAAGGAGGCGCGCATACCGCCGCCCTTGATGCCGATGACGATGCCCTGATAGACCTGGATACGCTCCTTCTCGCCTTCCTTCACCTTTACGTGCACCTTCACGGTGTCACCGGGGGTGATGCGGGGGAGGTCCTTGCGAAGGAGACCAGCTTCGAGGCGGTCGATGATGTTCATGTGAGCTCCTTGGGGCCAGCGGTCCCCAACCGATCGCGGTGGGACATGACACACGTGATCCCCATATGGGGAGTCAACTAGTTTACCGTAATCGGGGAAAAAGGGAACCGGGAACGTTCCGGCCGAATCCCTTCCATCCTTTGGGCTTGGGCTCATCCCATGCTTCCGGGTGCTCCACCTGCCAGGCGCACCACTGCTCGGGGCGCGGGAGCTCGGCCAGTTTTTCCTGCATGAAGCGGCTCCATAGATCCGGGCGCAAGCGCTTGGTGCGGACCATGGCCTCCCGCAGGCGCCAGAGGTGGATGGCCTTGTGGTTGCCTCCCCGGAGGATCTCCGGGACATCCATTCCCTCGAATGATTCGGGCCGGGTGTAGTGAGGGTGGTCCAGGAGGCCGGTGGCAAAGCTGTCCTGGTCGGCGGAGTCCTGGTTGCCGAGGACTCCTGGCAGCCAGCGGCATACCGCGTCGATGAGGAAGAGGGCCGGCAGTTCCCCGCCTGAGAGCACGGCCTCGCCGATGCTGAACTCCTCGTCTACGTATCGCTCCACGGCTCGCTGGTCCAGGCCCTCGTATCGGGTGCAGACCAGTACGACCTGCTCCATGGATGCCAGCTCCAGGACCTTGGCATGGGTGAGGGGGGGGGCGGCAGGGGTGAAGTGGATGATGCGCCGTGGGGGGCAGTCCGGGATGGATTGCAACGTGTCCCGAAGAACCTCGGGGCGGAGTACCATGCCGGGACCCCCGCCGAAGGGGCTGTCGTCCACATGCCCGAACGTGTTGCCGGAGAAGGGGCGATAGCTGTGGGTGTGGAGTTGGTGGCTCAATTCCCGGAAAGCGCGGCCCGTGACACCCAGGCGGGCGCATTCGAAATACTCGGGAAAGAGGGTGAGGCAGTCGAACCGCATCAGGGTCTCCCATGGACGAGGGCTCGGAAGGCCGAAACGCTGGCGTAGACAATTATCTCGTAGGACATTGCGTAGTAGATGGTCATACCGACGCTAGTGGCCGCCCCTAGCCAACCCCAGAGCGGTCGTTCCTCCACCAGGGCAGCTCCCAGCAGGACGAGGGTCGCTCCGGGGACGAGGTTGCCGAAGGGGAGTGGGACCGGGATGGCGAGCAGGAACGCGGTCCAGGCCACCAGGAGTCCGGTCCATCGCTTGTGGAGGGAACGCCGGATCTGCGATTTGGAACCAAGGCGTTCCAGGTAGCTTTCGATGCGGGCGAGGGCTTCCTCCAGCCAGTTCCGGTGGAGGATCTGGCGGCGGAGCCGTTCGGGAAGGTGGGGCTGCGGGCGTCCCAGGGCCATCTGGATGCCGAGCCACATGATCCCGAGGCCGCTGAGGGGAGCTGTGCCGACATTGAGGCCGGGGATCAGATTCGGGATCGACAGGAGAAGGATGAGGAGTCCGTAGGTCTGCTCACCTGCTGCGTCCATGAGCTTTCCCAAGGTGCTCTCAGGCTCCTGTTCCAGGAGTTCCCGCAATGCCTTGAAGAAGGGGGCGGGCCTGGGGCGAACCTCCACCAGGCTTCTTAGGTGTCCCAGCCAAGCCATGAACCATATCCCTTTCCGGCTGTGACGGCGGCCAGGAAACAGGCGCGCCAGCCTGAGCCGGGACCGGGTGGCCAGCCGGTAGAGGGGTTTCACGGGTTTTCCTCGGACCAGCCTTCTCCATCCTCGTCCTCGGGTGCTTCGGGTACGCGGTAGCTTTCCGATGCCCAGGCGCCCAGGTCCAGGGTGCGGCAACGGTTGGAGCAGAAGGGGCGGTGGGGGTTGGTTTCCCAATCCACAGCCTTTCGGCAGATGGGGCATGGTAAGGGCTTCATGCCAGTAGTCTAGCGGGGATTGCTTCGGGTGCGCCAATCGGCTACCTTCGCTGGATTATTTAAGTAATCTTAGTCTGATAATGTAGATCCGCTTGACAACCGTTTTTTGTGGCCTATCCTGGTTTTTGGATGGGTCATCCCAATCCCCTTTGACCGTTTCTGGAGGCACCACATATGAGCAAAATCATTGGCATCGACCTGGGCACCACCAATAGCTGCGTCTCCGTAATGGAGGGCGGCCAGCCCAAGGTCATCCCCAACGCCGAGGGTTCCAACACCACGCCTTCCGTGGTGGGCTTCAATCCCAAGACCAGTGAGCGTCTGGTTGGCGCCGCTGCCAAGCGGCAAGCCGTGGCTCAGCCCAAGAACACCGTTTTCTCCATCAAGCGCTTCATGGGCCTACCCTTTGCGGATTCCGACCGCGAGCAGCGCCTGGTGCCCTACGCTGTTGAGCGCACCGACAAGGGCGGCTGCGCCGTCAACATCAGCGGCAAGCACCTCTCTCCCGAGGAACTTAGCGCCATGGTGCTGGTCAAGATGAAGGAGAGCGCCGAGGCCTACCTGGGTGAGAAGGTCGCCAAGGCCGTCATCACGGTGCCCGCCTACTTCAACGACGCCCAGCGCCAGGCCACCAAGGATGCCGGCGCCATCGCCGGTCTCGAGGTCATGCGCATCATCAACGAACCCACCGCCGCGGCCCTGGCCTACGGCCTGGACAAGAAAAAGGACGGCACCATCGCTGTCTTCGACTTTGGCGGTGGCACCTTTGATATCTCCATCCTGGAGGTTTCCGAGGGCGTGGTTGAAGTGAAGTCCACCAACGGCGACACCCACCTGGGCGGCGACAACGTGGACCAGCTCATCATCGACTGGCTGGTGGAAGAGTTCCAGAAGGCCGAGGGCATCGACCTCCGCAAGCAGGCCGACGCCATGCAGCGCCTCAAGGAGGCCGCCGAGAAGGCCAAGTGCGAGCTCTCCAGCACCACCCAGACCGACATCAGCCTGCCCTACATCACCGCTGACGCCAGCGGCCCCAAGCACATCAGCCAGAACCTTACCCGGGCCCGCTTCGAGGCCATGATGGAGCCCATCATCCAGAAGCTGAAGGTGCCCTGCGAGAACGCCATGCGGGATGCCAAGCTTAGCCCCAGCCAGATCGACGAAGTGGTCCTGGTGGGCGGTTCCACCCGCACCCCCAAGGTGCAGGAGATGGTGAAGGCCCTCTTTGGCAAGGAGCCCAACAAGAGTGTGAACCCCGATGAGGTGGTGGCCGTGGGTGCCGCCGTCCAGGGCGGTGTCCTGGCGGGCGACGTCAAGGGTGTGCTGCTCCTCGACGTGACCCCCCTCTCCCTGGGCATCAACGCCAACGGCGGTCAGATGAGCGTCATCATCTCCCGCAATACCACCATCCCCACCCGCAAGAGCGAGATCTACACCACCGCCGTGGACAATCAGCCCGGCGTGGACATCGAGGTCTTCCAGGGCGAGCGTCCCCTGGTCGAGGGCAACAAGCTCCTTGGCAAGTTCCACCTGGGCGACATCCCCCCCGCGCCCCGGGGCATGCCCCAGATCGAGGTGACCTTCGATATCGACGCCAATGGCATCGTCCACGTCACCGCCAAGGACAAGGGCACCGGCAAGGATGCCAGCATCACCCTCACCGGCAGCACCGGCCTCTCCAAGGAGGAGATCGATGCCAAGGTGGCCGAGGCCGAGGCCCACAAGGCTGACGACGAGTCCCGCAAGTCCCTGCTCGAGGACAAGAACCACCTCGACCAGACCATCTACCAGATCGAGAAGCTCCTGAAGGAGAGCGGGGACAAGATCCCCGAGGCCGATAAGGCCGAGCTGGAGAAGGCCATGGCCGAAGGCAAGGAAGCCCTGGCCAGCCTGGACAAGGACCGCATCAAGAAGGCCCTCGAGGATCTGCAGGCCAAGAGCCACAAGATGGCCGAGCACATCTACAAGGATGCCCCCGCCCCCGAGGGTGCCGCTCCCGCCCCCCAGGGTGAGCAGAAGAAGAAGGATGATGACGTGATCGACGCCGAAGTGGTGTAGGCGATCACCTGCCGGGTTGTGTCCGGCAACCAGGATGCGGCAGCCGGGGCGCTCAGGCGCTACCGGCTGCCGTCTTTGCGAGGTGGCAAAAATATGAGTCACACCCGCGCAACATACGCTACAGTGCTTCCATGAGTGTTCCCGACTACTACAAGACCCTGGGCCTCCCCAGGAACGCCTCGGATGAGGACATCAAGAAGGCCTACCGGAAGCTGGCCCGGAAATACCATCCGGACCTCAACCCCGGCAACAAGGAGGCCGAGGGACGTTTCAAGGAGGTCTCGGAGGCCAACGATGTGCTTTCGGATCCGGAGAAACGCCAGAACTATGACCAGTTCGGCGATCCCAATGGGCCGACCCATCAAGGCGGGTCCGGCTTCGGGGGCTTCGGTGGCTTTGGCGGCGGCAGCTTCGAGGACCTGTTCCAGGGCTTCACCGGGGGAGGGCGGCCCCGAAGGGCCGGGCCAAAACCCGGGGAGGACCTCCAGCACACGGTCCGTATCAGTTTCCAGGATGCTTTCAGGGGCACCAAGCTGCCTCTGAATATCACCCGCACCGAGACCTGTCGGGGCTGTCAGGGGAGTGGCGAGTCTCCAGCAGGGAGTCGCAGCACCTGTGGCGTGTGCCATGGCAGGGGCTACCTGGAGCAGGGCGGTGGCTTCTTCCGTTCCAAGGTGGAATGCGATGCCTGTGGTGGCACCGGTCGGAAGGCTCCGGCATGCCCGGAGTGCCAGGGCCGCGGCCGCAACCCCAAGCGGGACAGCATCACGATCGCCATTCCTTCCGGAGTGGAAGATGGCACCCGCCTCAGGGTCAGTGGCAAGGGCGAATCCGGGCGGCGAGGCGGTGGCCCGGGCGACCTCTACATCCAGATCCAGGTGGAGCCTGATCCGCGCTTCGAGCGCAAGGGGCCGAACCTTTACCTCAAGCTTCCCATCACCTTTGCCGAGGCTGCCCTCGGGGCCAAGGTCGAGGTCCCGACGCCCGAGGAGCCAGCGACCATCAAGATCCCTCCTGGTACTCAGAGCGGCTCCAAGTTGCGCCTCAAGGGCAGGGGGATGCCCATCCCCAAGCACGCGGATCAGCGGGGAGACCTATTCGCCGAGATCCAGGTGGTGACCCCTATCCTCCAGGACGAGCGCAGCAAGGAGTTGATGCGGGAACTGGGCGAAATCAACGACGGGAACATCCGTGAGAACGCATGGAGGCAGGCATGAGGCATGATCCCAAGCGGGGTCTGTACATGATCGGGGTCGTGGCCGCCCGCTACGAGATCCATCCCCAGACGCTCCGCCTGTACGAGCGCGAAGGCCTGCTCCTGCCCTCCCGCACCGAAGGCAAGACCCGTTTGTACAGCGACGAGGACCTGGAGCGTCTGGAGTTCATCCTCAGCCTCACCCGGGATCTGGGGGTCAACCTTGCTGGGGTGGAGGTCGTCCTGAACCTCCGGGATCGGATGCAGGGCATGCAGGAAGAGATGCAGAAGCGCCTGGACGCTTATGAAACTCAACTTCGGGCGGCAGGAGTCGAAATAGAGCGTGGGATCGAGGCCTTCAGTCCGACAGGTCTGGTGAAGCTGGCTTCTCACGGATTGCGCAAACGCTGACATACTTGGACGCGTTTCCGGTCCAACCCTTGATATTCTGATCCTTTCCCAGGTGACATGTGCCCCCACGGCATTTGGAAGAACACTCCCTCGATAAATACTTCGACTCCATCCGTGACCTCCCCCTGCTCACGGCGGAGGAGGAGCACATCTACGGAGAGATGTGGCAGACCGAAACCAACCCCCAGGAGGTCCGGGCCGAGGGTCTGCGCCACTTGGTGGAGGGCAACCTGCGCTTTGTGGTCAAGGAGGCCCGGAAGTTCCAGGGCATGGGGCTCGACCTCCTGGATCTCATCTCCGAGGGTAATCTCGGTCTCATCGAGGCCGCCAAGCGCTTCGATCCCACCCGGGAGAACAAGTTCCTGACCTATGCCTCCTGGTGGGTGCGGCAGGCCATCTTCCACGCCTTGGCGGAGCATGGGAACAAGATCCGCCTGCCTCAGAAGGTGGCGGGACATCTGGTTCAGCTCAGTCGCATCACCAACCGTCTCTCCCAGGAGCTGGGGAGGCCTCCCCAGGTGCAGGAGATTGTGGATGTGAGCCACTTCAGCCGCGAGGAGGTGGAGCGTCTCCAGCTGCTCCAGCAGACCACCTGCACCGTGTCCACCGAGCAGGGGGTCGGGGAGTCGGACCTGACCCTGGGGGATAGCCTGGAGCAGACCAGCGAGCCATCCCCCCTGGAAACCCTGGACCAGGAGTCCTTCCTGGACCAAGTGCGCCTCAGCCTCGCCATCCTCAACGACAAAGAACGGATCATCATCGCCCGGCACTTCGGGATGGACGGCAGCGACCCCATGACCCTGGAGAAGATCGGCCAGGCCTTCAATCCTCCCATCAGCCGGGAGCGGGTGCGCCAGATTGAGGAGCGGGCCTTCGCCAAGATCAGGGACCGCCGCAGGGTGCTCCTGGGACAGTTCCTTCAGGAGTGCCGCCTTTGATCGCTCGCAAGGACTGTGCGCTCTGCCACGGGAAGGGTTTCATCATCGATCCCGATCCCATGAAGCCCGTACGCCCCTGCGAATGCGCCCGCAGCCAGCGGGTGGGGGCGGCCGCCCTGGGGATTCCTCCCCGCTACCGCCAGTCCAGCTTCGAGTCCTTCTGGGAATGGTGGAAGCTCGAACATCCCAAGGACACGGTGGCCGCCGCTCTCACCAAGGCCCACCAGCTCCTGGAACACCCCATGAGCCGGGGAACCTTCAGCCAGGACATCGCCTCCAAGCTCGAACTCATCCTCCATCGCTGCGGGGCCAAGGCCCTCCCCGGGGGCGAGGTGGGGTGGAAGGATCTCAAGCCCGCCCAGGAACCCCAGGGGTATCGGACCCTTTACAACTGGGCCAAGAGCGATCGGGATGCCATCGATCTCTGGTGGATCGACGGCTCCCCTGGAAGTGGGCGCAGCTCCCTGGCAGCGGCGGCCTTGAGGGCCTGGGCGGATCGCACCGGACGCCCCGGGCTGTTCGTCAGTGTGCGCACCTTCAGCCAGGAGCTGAAGGACACCTACTACGACTCCCGGAGCTTCAAGAACACCGACTTCATGAGCGAGCGGGACCGGATGGCCCCCCTTCTCACTGCCGAGTGCCTGGTGCTGGATGACTTCGACCGACTGGATGCGGATATCCGGGTGGTGCGGGCCCTGGCCCAGCTGCTGGATCAGCGCTATTCGGATGAACTGCCTACCATCCTTACGGCTTCCCGTTGGGCTGGCACCCTCCAGAACCTGACTCCCGAGGCCTATCCCCTGCTCCGCCTGGACGATGCCAGTCTCCTCAAGCGCCTCGCACAGGCTCGCCGTGTGGTGATGGCGCCTCTCCTGGAGCGTCTGCTGGGTGCTCCGGACGGGGGAGCCGACTCCCGGCCATGAAGCGTCTGCTCCGCCTTCTGCTGCACCTCCATCTGAAGCGAACCCGGGGGAGGTGGGCGGTCCTTATCCTCCTGACCCTGCTGCTGGGTGCCGGGGCCTGCCGGATCGAGCGGCGTCTGGACCTCTTCAGCCTGCTCCCTACGGAGCATCCCGTGGTCAAGGCCAGCATCGAGGCCGGAGTCGGGCGCCAGGAGATCCTCTGGCTGGCGGCTGAGGGGGAGGCCGCGAATCTGGAAGCCCGCCAGGCCTGGGCCGAGGGCCTTGTGGAGAAGCTCCTCTCGGAGAATGGCGTCCCGATGAACGGCATGAGCGGCGAGGGGCGCATCTCTCAGCCCGTTCCCGTCCCCGGTCCCATGGGGGCTTCCCTCTGGCCGCCCCTGCTGGTGGCCGGGAGCTTTCTGGAGGGGGATCCCCCCGCCAACCGTCTCGTGACGGAAGAACTGTACGCCTTGGCGCCCGTCCTTCTGGGGGACCGTCTGGCCTCCCTCACTGACCCGGCGGAAGTGCGGCGGCGCTTCCAGGCCACCGCCAGGGATCTCGGCTCCCCCGATCCAGCCAAGGCCCGGATCGCAGCGGTGGATCCCCTCGGGCTCCGGGACCGCTTCCCTCTTCAGAGCGAGACCGTGGAACGGGCCCATCGCGGCCTCTCAAACTTCCCCCTGAAGCTGAAGACCGGCTATCTGGAAACCAGGGATGCCCGTTTCGTCCTGGTCCCCCTGGTCCTGGACTTCCCCAGTTCCGATGCCAGGAGCACAGCCAAAGTCCTGGCCTGGGTTGGGCGGGGCGCCCAGGGAGAGCTTCCCCGCAGGGCCAGCCTGGAGGATGTGGAGGGGGCGCTTGCGCCCACTTCCGGACGGTCCTTCCCCATCCAGGCCACCGGCGCCCATGCCATCGCCTACTGGGAGTCCCAGCAGCTGGGGCGGGAGGTGGTCCTGAGCCTTGTCCTCAGCTTCGTCCTCATCGGGGTGGTCTACTGGATCGGCTTCCGGACCCTGGCGGGGTACGGCTATGTGGTGGGGCCCCTCCTCCTGGGGATGCTCTGGGCCCTGGGGCTGACGGGCTGGCTCCTGGGTCGGCTCAACCTCATGGCTGCGGCTTTCGGAGCCGTGCTTCTGGGCATCGGTGACGATGTGGGGATCCTGATCTTCAGTCGCTACCGGGAGGAGCGGCAGGCGGGACGTTCCAAGCCCATGGCTCTTCGCCTGGCCCTCCTGGGCACCGGTCCCGGGGTGGTGACGGGGACTCTGGCTACGGCTCTGGCCTTCCTTGCCTGCACCTTCACCCCCTTCCCGGGCTTCCGGGATCTTGGCCTGACCGCAGGCCTGGGGCTCCTGGCCTGCCTCGCCTCCAGCTTCCTGGTGCTGCCGGCCCTGCTCCTGGCCCTGGACAAGGGGAGGGGGGTCTTCGCCCGCCGGGAGGCGCCCCTTGCTGTTCCGAGGCCCGTGAAGCCGTGGAAGCTGGTCCTCTCGGGACTGCTTCTCGTCCTGGCGGCCTGGGGGGCCCGCCGCATGACCTGGGAGGAGGATCTCCGCCGCTTCCGCCAGACCGGCAATCCGGCCCTGAGGCTCCAGGAATCCCTCGGAAAGGCCCTGGGGGCGGGGCTCCAGCCCCTGGAATTGCAGATTCCCCTGGATGATCCCGAGCACTTCGCCCAGCGCTGGAACCGCATCACCGAGGTCCTGCGGCGGGAAGGGGTTCCCATGCCCGCCTGGGAGACGCCCTCCCAGGAACTGCGGATGGTGCTCGGCTCCGAGACCTGGTACCGCCGCACCCTGGAGGAGGCGGCCCGCGCCGGGCTGGACCCCGTGGCTCTGGAGCGCCCCCTGGCGGCCCTCCGGGCCAGCGCAGAAAACCCGCTTGCCGCTCCCCTATCCATCCAGGGCCTCCTGCCGCCGCCTGCTTCGGAACGCCGGAAGGACCCCTGGACCGTTATGCACTGGTTCCAGCGACATCGCAGCGCGGCTCCCGCATCCTCCTATCTGGCGCTCCCCCTCCGTCTGCCGGAAGCCGCCCAGGACCGGGTGGAAGCCGAGGCGAAGGCCGTGGGAGCCCGGATGGTGGGCACCCGGCCCCTCTTCCGGGCCATCAAGGAGGTGGCCCGGGAATCCCTCCTGCAGGTCATCGGGCTTGCCTTTGCGGCGGTCCTCCTCGTGGTGGCGATCTTCGGGCGGAGCTGGCGCTTCTTCTTCCTGGCCCTGGTGCCCCTGGTGGCGGGCCAGCTCGGCGTGCTGGGTTCCCTCGGCCTGACGGGGGAGCCCCTCACCTTCCTGAGCCTCGTGGCCATCCCCATCACCCTGGGGGTCAGCGTGGACACCGCCATGAACCTGTTGCACCGTTCCCGCCACGAATCCGGCGCCGCTGCCCGGGTGGCCAAGGTCAATGCCGTATGCGCCTGCACCACCCTGGCAGGCTTCGGCGGTCTGGTCTTCAGCGGCTATCGGGGCCTCCGGGGACTCGGGCTGGCGGCCCTCGGCGGCGTGGCCCTGGCCCTCCTGGTGACCCAGTGGCTGTTGCCCTGGATGGTGGAGAAGTGGCCTGTTGGGGAAGGTGATTGATGAAGCATTGCTTTATAAGCTCTGTTCCTGGAAACACGGCACTATCTCCAACAACACCCGCCACGCCTCGGCCTTGCTGCCCATGCGAAAGGGCTTGGTGAGAGAGCCTTGAAAACGAGAAGATGGGGTGTTCCACGGGAGGCGGCCATGACCAGAGCAAAGAAAGAGCTGGATCTCGTGCTGTCTATCGGCGGCAAGGGTTCCCTCAAGGGTGCCTTGACCCCAGAGGATCTCGAAGATCTTGCCGATCTGATGAAGGGTTTGAAGCTTTTCGATCCCTCTCTGCAATCCATTCAAATGACGGGATCGATAAGGGCAGGTAGTGCCGTTGTTGGGTTTTCCATCCCTCAGCCAGGCGGCTTGGGGGAAATCAATCCCGCTCGCCAAGCTGCTCGTTGTTACTTTCAGAATGGTGGATTTGATCCAGATACCGGGTGGAAATGGGCGAAGCCTCAGCGGACAGCCTTTGAAAGGCTCACTCGGCGGGGTTGCAGCCTCGGCGTGAGGATTCCTCCTTCGCACCCGGACGAACCCGCCTTTAAAGCCGAGTTCGACCGCAAAGATTACCTGGGCTTTTCGAAGCACATCGCCGCTGAACCAGAATGGCAGCATCTCCAGGGCCGCCTATTGGAGATTGATTTCAAAGATCGTACCTTCGAGGTCCACACGAGCCAAGGCGTGATGACATGTTCCTTCCCAGGCGACTACACCGAGGATCGTTTCGATGGACTGGCGCGGAAAGTTGTTTTCGCCAAAGTCCTCTGCCGTCATCGCCCCAAGCAAGGAACCTGGAAAGCTGAACGTTGTGAGAGCGTCATCCTTGCCCCGCAACCCCAGGATCTGATCGCTGTTGACTATCCCGCGGGCATCCACCCTCCCAAACGCCCCATGGTGGGTGGATTTCATCTGGACCAGTTCGCTCCCAGCCTGGACGCCGCTGCGGCCGAAAGCCTGTCTGCGTTCCTCAAGGATTTTGAGGGGGCGTGAGACATGCCTCTGGTCGTCGTGGACACCAATTTGGTTTCTTTGCTCGTCAAGCTTCGAAGCGGTCAGCTTCGGAAGGATGAGGAGCGCGCCCACCGCTACGAGGCGTATCTCCAGGGCCAGGATATGATCCGTGCCTTCCCCACTGAGGCGGAACTCCTTGTTTGGCTGAAACGGCTTCCTGCTGACGAACTCGGGGAGAAATACGCCCAGGGCATCCGGGAGTTCCTGGACCAGACCGGGCTGATCGACGGTACCGACCTTGTAGCACAGCATTGGGCACGGATCGTCTCCGCAGGGGAGAAGATGGCAAGGGTGCATGTGCGGGATCGCAACAACCCCAAACGCGAAGCCCAGTTGAACGACACGTGGATAGCCGCCTGCGCCCTGGCCCATGGGTTACCCCTGGTGAGCGACAATCGGAAGGACTTCGAGTGGATGGTGGAGGCCCTGGGGCTGGAACTGGTCAGTTATGCCGGTGCCGGTCAGACCCTTACGTCACAATAGCTCTCGACGTCCCGATGTCCGAGGTTGGACAATGGGACTTCCCTTTTGCGAGTAGCCCCATGCCTACGGAGCAGTTGCCAGGCCTCCTGGAAACTTGGTTCAAGCGCTACCCGGTGAAATGAGCGAACAGGGGCTCAGCGGCCCTGGAAGGTGGTTATGAACCGTCTCAGCGAAAAGATGTTTCGGGCCCTCGACAAGGCCATGAGATGAAAATGCACATGATCATTGATGAGCTGTTGCGCCAAAACAGCCTTGCCCTCCCCGCCTCCGACTTCATGGCCCAGGCCCTCTATCACCCGGAGCAGGGCTACTATCGCCGTCCGCTGGGCCCCTGGGGTTTCGAGGGGAAGGACTACTACACGGCCCTGGATCTGGGGCCGCTGCTGGGGGAGGCCCTGGCGCTGCGGCTGGAGCGGGCCTGGGAGCGCCTGGATAGGCCCGGTGTCTTCACGGTACTGGAGCCCGGGGCAGGGCGGGGCTGGCTGGGACGGGATCTGCTGGGCGCGGCCAGGGGAGCCTTCGCCGAGGCCCTGGTCTATGTGCACCGGGACGACAATCCGGCGGCTCGCGAAATGGCAGCAAAGGCCCTGGAGCCCTGGCTGGAAAGCGGGAAGGCGCGCTTTATCCAGGAGGGGGACGGGATTGCGCCCTTCTCAGGGGCGATCCTCTCGAACGAGCTCTTCGACGCCCTGCCAGCCCAGCCCTGGCGCTGGACGGGGGAAGCCTGGGAGCGGGAGGTGCTGACTGCCGACGGCCCCGGCTGGGAGGCTTCGGACGCCGGGGAGGCCGGGGCGTGGTTCGCCGCCCATGCCGAGGACGGCCTTCAGCCGGGGGATGGCAGCATCTGGTGCGAGGGTTTGCCCCAGCTCGTGGCGGAACTCTGCGGGGCTCTCCAGGCCGGACTCTTCCTGGCGATCGACTACGGCGAGAGCGCATCCCGTCTGCTTTCCAAGGGCGCTGGCCTCCGCCGGTACAAGGGGCACACCGTGGATGGCCGCTGGTGGGAGGAGCCTGGGGAATCGGATCTCACCGCCGATGTGGACTTCACGCGCCTGGAAAGCCTGCTTCGGGGGGCCGGGCTTTCGGGTTCCGGGCACGTCAGCCTCAGCCGCTGGATCCGGGAGCACGCTCCCCTGGCCGATTGGGAGGAAGCTTGGCAGTCCCTGGACTCCGTGGCGCGGGTCAAGCGCATGGAGAACCTGCTTCAACTCACCCTGCCCGGCATGATGGGGGAGCGGTTCCGGGTGCTGGAGGCCTGGGCTAACGGCTGCTCTGCTTCGTGAAGAGGTATGATGGGCTTCTTGGGGGGACCTTCCATGTCCATTCGTAGCTGCCTGCACCTGGGAATGCCTCTTGTCTTCGCCTTGATCACGTATCCGGGCCATTCGGAGGCTCCTGTGACATCTGCCCCTCTGCCCATGCTCGCCCCCTGGACCGGCCCCTACGGCGGCGTTCCCCCCTGGGACAAGGTTGTGCCGAAGGACTTCCTCCCTGCCTTCGAGGCGGCCATGGCGGAGCAGCGCCGGAACATCCAGGCCATCGCAGGCAATTCCGAAGCCCCTACCTTCGAGAACACCCTCGCCGCCATGGAGCGCTCCGGGCGCGCCCTGGAGCGCGTGAACGTCCTGGCAGGCGTTCACTTCAGCACCCTCAAGCTCGGGGATGTGGGGAAGATCGAGGCAGAGATCATGCCCAGGCTGGCGGCCTTTTCGGATGAAATCGTCCAGAACGGCCCCCTCTTCCAGCGCATCGAGGCGGTCTATCTCGGGGCTGACAAGGCCAGCCTGGATCCGGTCCAGAAGCGCCTTGCCTGGCTCTACTACACCAACTTCGTCCGGGCCGGAGCCAAGCTGAATTCCGGGCAGAAGACCCGCATCAAAGCCATCAACCAGCGCCTGGCCGTGCTCAGCACCCTCTTCAGTCAGAACGTGCTGGCAGAGGAGGACGGTCAGTTCACCGTCATCGAGAAGGAGGCTGACTTGGCAGGCCTGCCCGCCGATTTTCGCGCCTCCGCCGCCAGGGCTGCGGAAGCCAAGGGGCTCAAGGGCAGGTGGGTCATCGCCAATACCCGTTCCTCCATGGAGCCCTTTCTTTCCTACGCTGAGAATCGCCAACTCCGCGAAAAGGTTTGGCGCACCTACGTGAACCGTGGGGACAACGGCGGGAAGACCGACAACAAGGCCACCATCACCGAGATCCTCAAGCTGCGCTTCGAACGGGCCCAGCTCCTGGGCTACGCCACCCACGCCCACTGGGCCCTGGAACGCTCCATGGCCAGGACCCCCGAGCGGGCCGTGGCCCTGATGGAGGCCATGTGGAAGCCCGCGGCAGCACAGGTCCGGGCGGACGTGGCCGAGATGCAGGCCATCATCGACAAAGAGGGCGGGACCTTCAAGCTGGCCCCCTGGGACTACCGCTTCTACGCCGAGAAGCTCCGCAAGGCCAAGTACGACCTGGATTTCAACGAGGTCCAGCCCTACATGCAGCTCGACAAGCTCCGGGAGGGCATGTTCTGGGCCGCCGGTCAGCTCTATGGTCTGAGCTTCACGCTGGTGAAGGGGCTGCCCCTCCAGCACCCGGATGTCTCGGTCTTTGAGGTCAAGAATGCCCGGGGCCAGCACCTCGCCCTCTGGTACTTCGACCCCTTCGCCCGGGCCGGGAAGCTCTCCGGCGCCTGGATGAACGACTACCGCGGGCAGGAGAAGCTCGACGGCGCCATCACCCCCATCGTTTCCAACAACTCCAACTTCACCAAGGGGGCCCCGGGGGAGCCTGTACTCGTCTCCTGGGATGATGCCGAGACCATGTTCCACGAGTTCGGCCATGCCCTCCACAGCATGCTCTCGGACGTGAAATACCCCTCCCTGGCAGGCACCGCCGTGGCCCGGGACTTCGTGGAGTTCCCTTCCCAGATCAATGAGCACTGGCTCCTGACCCCCGAGGTCCTGAACCGCTTCGCCCTCCACTACAAGACCGGCAAGCCCATCCCGGCGGAGCTGGTGGCGAAGATCAAGCGGGCCTCCACCTTCAACGAGGGCTTCAAGACCATGGAGTTCCTGGCCTCCGCGGTCATTGACATGAAATACCACCTGGCTGGGGGCCAGACCATCGATCCCATCACGTTCGAGCGGGAGGAGCTGGCCCGGCTGGGGATGCCCTCCGAGATCGTCATGCGCCATCGTCCCACCCAGTTCAACCACATCTTTTCGGGGGACGGGTACTCCGCAGGCTACTACTCCTACCTCTGGGCCGACGCCCTGGTGGCGGATGCCTGGGAGGCCTTCCAGGAGGGCAAGGGCCCCTGGGACCCCGCCGTGGCCAAGCGTTTCCACGACTGCGTGCTTTCGATCGGGAACACCATGGACCCCACCGAGGCCTTCCGGGCCTTCCGGGGCCGGGATGTGAACACCGACGCCCTGATGCGGGACCGGGGCTTCATGGAGTAGCTACGGGGGATCTTACTGGAGTGGTATAATTGTATTAGAATAGTATCACTCTGGATTCCCCTGTATTGGAGGTGCGACATGCTGCCCAGACTGGTGCCCGTCACCGATATCAAGCGCAAGGCCACGGATATCATTGCGGCACTCCAGAGGGATCAGGAGCCGCTGGTCATCACCGAACATGGCCGGGAAGCTGCGGTCCTGATGGATGTCGTCAGCTATCGCATGCAGGAACGGAAACTGGCGCTGCTGGAGGGCATCATCCGTGGTCAGCAGGCCATGGCCGAGGGGCGGACTCTATCCCATGAGGAGGTTCTTCTCCGGACGGCAAAATGGGCCTGAAAATCCTCTGGACCGAGCCCGCTGCTGAACAGTTTGCGGAGCGTCTCGACTACATCGGCGCTTTCAACCCAGAGGCGGCCCGTCTGCTTCGGGCAAGGGTGGACCGGAGCCTGCGGCGTTTGGCTGACTACCCGGAGATGGGACGGTGGGTTCCCGAGTTCGGCCCAGGTTTCTACCGGGAGGTGCTGGTCAAACCTCTCCGGATTCTGTACGAGCACCACGACAAAGGGCTTGTGATCACCTATGTGCACCGTCAGGAAGAAATGACGGGGCCCGACACCTTTGAGGGAAGCGATCAGGTCTGAGCGCGCCGGATGCCCCCCGCCAGGCTCCTCGTCGCCGCCTCCGGATCCTCCGCTCCGCAGATGGCCGACACCACGGCGATGCCTTCGGCACCTGCCCGGACGATGGCTTCCACGTTCCCCGCGTGGATGCCGCCGATGGCCACCAGGGGGTGCCGGGAGAAGGTCCGGATGCGGGCAATCCCTTCGAGGCCCCAGGCGCCTTTGGTGTTGGTCTTGGTGGGGGTCCCGAAGACCGGGCTCACGCCCAGGTAGTCCACGGGCTGCTGCTGGGCCCGCTCCACGTCCTCCCAGGTCTCCACCGAAAGGCCGATGATGGCGCCCGATCCCAGGATGCGCCGGGCGTCGCTCGGATCCATGTCGCTCTGGCCCACGTGGACACCCGCAGCGCCACAGGCCAGGGCCACGTCCACCCGGTCGTTGATGATGAGGGGGGTGGCGCCGAGCAGGGCCTTGAGGGCCTTCGCCTGGGTCACGAAGTCCCGGGTGCCCAGGTCCTTCTCCCGTAGCTGAACGGAGGCGATGCCCCCCTGGAGGGCGAGGCGCACCACCTCCTCCAGGGGGCGGCCTGCGCATGCCCCCCGGTCCGTCACCAGGCAGAGGCCTTTCATCCATGGATCGGAAGTGTGGGTGTTTGGGGCCACCCCTCAGGCCTCGACCCGGATGTCGCGCTTGATGTCCTCTCCGTTCATGCGGTAGAGGGCATCGATGAAGTGCATCTGGAGGCTGCCGGGGCCTTCAGCCTTCCTGGCGGCCATCTCTCCGGCGATGCCCATCACCGCCATGGCCTGGGCGGCGGCCAGGACCGGGTCCGGCGTGACGGCGGCGAAAGCCCCCGTGAGGGCCGTGGCGGTGCAGCCCAGGCCGGTCACACGGGGCATCATGGCGTGGCCGTTGTGGATCCGGATGGTGCGGTCACTCCCCACGATGTAGTCCGTCTCCCCACTGATGCTGATGATGCACCCATAGGTCTTGTGGAGGCTGTGGGCCGCCGCCAGGGCGTCATGGGAAGCCTCCGTGCTGTCCACGCCCCTGGTCTGGGCGAGATCACCGCAGGTGGCCATGATCTCGGAGGCGTTGCCCCGGAGGATGGCTGGCTTGGTTTCCTTGAGGAGCTCACGGGCGGTCCGGGTGCGGTACGCGGTGGCGCCTGCGCCTACGGGATCCAGGATGATGGGGATGCCCTTCTTCTGGCCAGCCTCCCCCGCCAGGAACATCGCCTTGATCCACTCCTGACTCAGGGTGCCGATGTTGAGGACCAGGGCGGAGGCGATGCCCACCATTTCCACCATCTCCTCCTGGGCCTGGGCCATGACCGGCGAGGCCCCCAGGGCCAGCAGGGCATTGGCGGTGTTGTTCATGACCACGTAGTTGGTGATGCTGTGGACGACGGGGGACTTGGCGCGGATGGCCTGGACGGCTTCCCAGGTGTTCAGAGGGTCGATGGACATGCTTGATTCCTTTGCGTCAGGGGCTCTGACAGAAAGCGTCAAAGGGCCCCTTTGAAGTCTGAGCTCAGCTGTGCACGCCGGGCGCCTCGTGCCCGGTGCTTGCAACGTATTCGTTGTAGCTTCCCTGGTAGAGCAGGGGTGTCTCGTGTTCTTCCACCGCCAGTTCCAGCACCCGGTTGGCGATGCCCCGGAGGAAGTTACGGTCGTGGGAGACGAAGAGGATGGTGCCCTCGTAGTCCTTCAGGGCCTCGATCAGCATCTCCTTGGTGGCCAGATCCAGGTGGTTGGTGGGCTCGTCCAGCACCAGGAAGTTGGGGGGATTGAAGAGCATGCGGGCCATGACCAGCCGGGACTTCTCTCCGCCGGAGAGGGCCCGGATGGGCTTGTCCACATCGTCCCCGGAGAACTGGAAGGCCCCCAGGATATTGCGCAGCACCCCCAGGCCCTCCATGGGGAAATCCTGCTGCATCTGCTCCACCACCGTGAGGTCGGGATTCAGGAGGTCCAAAGACTGCTGGGCGAAGTAGCCCATCTTGAGGCTGGCCCCCAGCTTGACGCTCCCTGAGTCCGGCTCGATGGCACCAGCGATCATCTTGAGGAGCGTGGACTTGCCGGCGCCGTTCTTGCCCATGACGCACCAGCGCTCACCGCGCCGGATATGGAAGTCGAAGTCCTTGTAGATCTTCCGGTCGCCGTAGGCCTTGCAGATGCCTTCCAGCATGGCCACATCATCCCCGGAGCGGCCGGGCGTGCGGAACTGCCACTTGGTCACCTGGCGCTTCTTGGGGAGCTCGATCCGATCCTGCTTCTCCAGGGCCTTCACCCGGCTCTGGACCTGGGCGGCCTTGGCGGCGTGGGCCTTGAAACGGTCGATGAAGCGCTGTTCCTTGGCCAGCTTGGCCTGCTGGCGCTCGTAGGCTGCCTCCAGGTTGGCCTCCCGCTGCTCCCGCTCCTTCACGTAGAAGTCGTAGTTGCCGGAGTAGCTGATGATGTCGCCTGCGTCGATCTCCACGATCTTGGAGACGATGCGGTTCATGAAGTCCCGGTCGTGGGAGGTCATGAGGAGGGTGGCGTCCACACCCCGGAGGAAGTTCTCCAGCCAGAGGATGGATTCGATATCCAGGTGGTTGGTGGGCTCGTCCATCAACAGGACGTCGAAGTTCCCCAGCAGCACCTTGGCCATGGAGACGCGCATCTTCCAGCCGCCTGAGAGGGCACCCACGTCCCCGTCGATCTGCTCCGGGGCGAAGCCCAGTCCTTCCAGGCAGGCCCGGGCCTTGGCCTCCAGCTCATAGCCCCCGGCGTGCTCGTACTCCTCCTGGACATGGCCGAAGCGCTCCAGGATTTCGTCCAGCTTGTCGGCCTGGTCCGGGTCCGACATGGCGTGGTTCAGCCCTTCCAGCTCGTGGTGCAGTTCCCCGAGGCGACCCGAGCCTGCGATGGCCTCCTCCAGCACCGTGCGCCCGGCCATCTCGTCCACTTCCTGGCGGAAGTAGCCCACTGTCAGCTTCTTGGGGACCGCCACCACGCCGTCATCCGGGCTCTCTTCCCCCATCACCATGCGAAAGAGCGTGGACTTGCCCGCCCCGTTGGGCCCTACCAAGCCCGCCTTCTCGCCAGGATTCACCTGGAAGCTGGCGTCGATGAAGAGGATCTGCTGGCCGTACTGCTTGCTGACATTGGAAAACGAAATCATGTAGCTCCCGGGATACGAAGGTACCGAACCTTCCATGGTATCCCGGGAGCTTCAAAGTCATGGGGTCATCGGATTCTTTGGGGCTAGGCTCATAAGAAATCTGGGGATATTGACTCTCGTGTCACTTTTAATGTATTTAATTGAGTTTTATTGCCTTTTAGTCTTTGTTTATCGCCAGAATGTCTGGGTAACCCCCCCTCTACGGAGCTATCCATGATCAAGTGGAATATCACCAGCAGGCACCACCCCTCGCTCAGCACTGAGCGGTTCTACTACGAGTGGGCTGTCATCCACGTGGCCTTGATGGTCACCAACGCCTCCACCATGCGTTGCTTCAAGCGCTACGTGCAGCACTTCGCATACGAATTCGAGATGATCCCCGATGAGGCTCGCCTCCTGCCCCTGCATCCTACCAAGTGGCAGAGCTTTGCCGAGCATTGGATCGAAGGGATCCAGGCCATCGGGCCCGCCGTGAGCAGCGAGGACTACAGGGGCCGCATGCATCCCCATAGCTTCAGCGATTCCACCATGGAGTTGCACCTCCTCCAGGGTACGACGGTCTATGAACGACCTGACTTCAAGTCCGGTGGCGTCAAGCTGATACACAACCTCAAACTCAAGGCGGGTGTCAGTGTCGAGCAGTTCAACGCATTCCTGGCCGAAAAGCACGCTCCCCTGGTGCTGGACCTGCTCAAGGCGCGGGGCCTGCGCAAGTATGAGATTGATCGCCAGCTGGGTCTGGACCCTAACCAGTTCAAGGGGACCCTCTTCGAGAAGGGCGGCGTGGATCAGTACGCCGGTCTGGAGGAGTTCTGGTTCGATAGCCTGGAGGATGCCCTCGCCTTCGGCAAGGATCCCAAGGTCCGCCAGGCCCTGCTGGAAAGCTACGGCCAGTTTGTCGACATCCAGGCCAGCCACTCCATCTACATGACCGAGCGGGTGGCTTTCGACTTCGTCACCAGGGAAGCCACGCCCCCGCCCGCCATCCTGAACCCGGACAGCTGCGAGGCCAGGACCTGCTACGACGACTGGAAGTGCTACCTGCCCAGCCTCGTCAAGCCCGAGCCTCACCAGGGCAACTGCTACCGGGAAAGGCCCTGATTCCGGCCCTGGGTCGCTTCTTTATCGGTGCCCATCCTCTGTGGACTAACCTGCTTTTTTTCCAAGACCCCGTGCGGGGGATCAGGTTCCGGAGTTTATTCCGGTCTGATGGCCTTTTTTGGAGTGAATCATGAAAATCCTAGGCATTTCATTCGGTGCCAAGAACGGCAGCAACGATGCCATGTGCAAGGAGGCCCTGAAGGCCGCCCAGGAAATGGGAGCCGAGATCGAGTTCATCCGACCTCTGGAACTCGACCTCAAGCCCTGTAACGGCTGCGTGGCCTGCGTCAAGAAACTCGTCCAGGGCAAGAATCCCCAATGCATCATCCAGGACGACTTCCCCTGGCTGGATGACAAGATCGCTTCGGTGGACGGCATCCTTATATTCATGCCGATCTTTGAGAAGGGGGCCCCTGCGAGCTTCAAGATTCTCCAGGACCGCCTCGCCGGGCCCAGCCACGACAAGGCCTTCCTGAAGGCCTGCAAGCAGATCTCAGAGAAGACGGGAAACGAGGGGCCGGACATCCGTCAGATGCGGGATGACATCCCGGTCTCCTTCGTCATGATCGGCGGCAGCGACTGGGTCACCCGGGTAGCCACGGACGCCAAGCTATTCGCCATGACCCCCGAGTGGAAGATCATCGATGAGATCGTCTTCCCCTGGTCCAAGGCCATCGTGGCGGAGGACGAGAAGGTGGCCCAGTGCCATCAGGTGGGCGTGAACATGGTGAAGGCCCTGCAGGATCCCGCCAGCGCCAAGTACCTGGGCGATCCCGGCGTTTGCCCCAACTGCCATTCCCGGAACTTCTACCTCAATGACGCGATCACTGAGGCGGTCTGCGAGGTCTGTGGCCTGATCGGTGAGCTCAAGTCGGTGGAGGGGAAGGTGAGCTTTGAGTTCCCGGCCGAACAGATCAAGCATGCCCACAACACGGTCTCCGGCAAGTTCCACCACCTGGATGACGTGAAGGGCAACGAGATGAAGATCGCCGAACTCCGTAAAACGGAAGCCTTCAGCCGGCGGATGGCGGGCTACCGGGACTTCATCCAGGCCAGCATGCCGAACAGGTCATAGCCCCATAGTCCCCAGTGTTCCATCTGACGCTTGCCGCACATGAATGCTTGACTTGAACACATAAAATACTTAGGTTGTGTGTGACTTCATCCCCATGTCTTTCAATTGTGTTTCAGAGGAGATCCCCTTGTCTGACCGCATCAAAGTCATCGATTATAAAGGGCACAAGATCCTTTGTGGGGACAGTTCGGGCCTCAAGCCAGCGGAGATCGTTGCCCTGCTTCCAGAGATTTCCAGAATCATGATTGAGCAGAAGATTTTCCTGATCTTTCAGGATGTAAACAACACAACCTCAGACGAGACCGTCAAGAAGGCCGCCATCGAGAGTGCGACCAAGACGGCTACAGCTTTGGGGAGGCCGGCCTACTCTGCATTCATCGGCATCCGGGGGCTCCAGAAGATCATCGCCAACGCCGCATTGCGGGGTCAATACTTTGCGTCGACCCGTGAGGAGGCTCTGGATTGGCTGGTACAGCAGGCTGAAAAAAAATGAGAACACGATCCGGGTGAGGGTGCCGTGCGCGGGGGGCTCCCAATGCCTTCGCCACAACCTCCCATCCCTGCAGAATGAAAAGGAGCACCCATGGTGCTCCTTTTTCAATGGATACGGCGTTCTACTTCATGTATTTGTAGCGTGCTTCGCGCCCCCTGCCCTCCAGGGATAGGTCGGCAAAGGGGTTGAAGAGGGGATTCTTGACCGGCTTGTAGAGGCTGTGGAGCTGGGGGAGGAAGACGCCCCAGTTGCCGATCTCCTGGGCGCAGTGGGCGGCCCAGATCTTTCCGTCTTCGTGGGTTTCCTTCTTGCGGGTTCCGAAGGCGGAGGACTTGCCGATGACGCCGTAGTCCGTCTTCTCCCACTGGTGGAGACGGTAGCCCATCGGAGAGGGGTTGATCAGGGACTCCTCCCCGAAACCCAAGCCGGCCGCGATGTAGACATGCTCGTAGCAGATGTAGTCGCGGATCTCGGCGGGCACCTCTTCGAGGCGTTCCATGCGGATGTAGAGGTTCTGGCGGCTGCCGTCATTCCAGGTCTGGGGGGCGATGTGGATCGAGCCCTGGGGATCCCCCGGGGTCACCGGCACGGCCCACTGCAGGGGCTCGTGCTGCTCGGGGTGCCAGAGCAGCACCGCCTTTTCCAGGTTGCTCCAGAACCAGTCGATCATGTGGGCGGTCACGCCTTCGTGCCGCCAGTCCAGGTGGGTGCCCAGGGCGTCCTGGGTGATGTTCACTTCCATTGAGAAACCTCCGTATTTCTGATGGTGGTCCATTCTAGGCTGTGTGCCCGATGACCGGTCTCACGGCCAGGGGCAAGGGATTCGGGGGTAGCCGTCCCTTCGGTCTGGCCTCGTAACGGAAAGGGCGTGGGCCAGTTGCCTGGCCCACGCCCTTTCCCGGGCAGGCCTCCCTCAGACCGTGGCTTCGTCCGTGCCCTTGACCGTCCGGGTCGCCCTCTTCGGGGAGGGGAGGAACTGGACCAGAAGGGCCCCGAGGATGGCGACGAGGGCGACGAGGGCGATGGAGCCGTGGTAGCTGCCCGTCCTGGAGAGGATGGCTGAGCCCACCAGGATGCCGGGGATGCCTGCGTAGAACCCGATGCCGAAGGCCATGCCGGTGATGCGGCCCACCACAGAGTGGTGGTAGTTGATGGAGATGAAGGCGACGATGGTGGGCACCACCCAGGCGGCGAAGAAGGCCGTGGCCGGGAGCACCAGACTGAGCGTGGAGACCTTGGCGCAGACCGAGGGGGACAGGAGCGAGCAGGCGAGGGCGCCTGAGACCAGGAAGCCCAGGCCGAGGGTGGCGCGGGCGCTTTCGCGGAAGAGCTTCTCGAAGATGAAGCCCACCAGCAGCCCCCCCAGCATGAAGAACATCTGGTAGAGCCCCATGAGCCTGCCGGCCATCACGGGACCGTAGCCCAGTCCGGTGGGGGGAGCGATGGCGATGTAGCCGGGGGTCAGGTCGTTGACCCCGGTGAAGAACCAGCAGCTGATGAAGACCGAGGCGATGAGGATCCAGGTGGTGGCTGACCTGAGAGCCCTGGAGAAGGCGCCCTGGACCTCGCCCCGGGCCTCTTCGGAGCGCTCGTCAGCAGACGCAGGGGGCTGGGGGCCCAGGGCCACGAAGACCCAGCAGGCCAGGGCGATGGCGGGCGCGATGGCCATCCAGCCCATGGTGCTGAGCCAGCTGTGGGTGCGGATGAAGGTGGCCGGGGCCGCCAGGAAGCCGATGAGGACGCCCCCCGAGGTGGCCACACCCTGGAGGCCCGCGACCATGCCCCGCTGCCGGACCGGGAACCAATCCGCCGCCAGGGTGGCCAGGGTGGAGGTGATGGGGCCCAGGCCAGCCGCCTGGATGATGCGCAGCAGGATGATGGTCTTCAGGCTGCCACCGGACAGGGGGAAGAGGAGGGTCGGGATGATGAGGAGGATGCAGCCGACGATCATGAGCCGGTTGGCGCCGAAGCGGTCCACCAGGAAACCCGCCAGCAGGCAGGAGCTTGCGCCGACGATGTTCCAGAGGCCCATGACGATACCCGTGGCGACCCCGGGATCCACCCCCAGCTGGTGAGAGACTTCCCCCATGAGGGGGGCTGGGGTGATCATGAGAATGCTGCCTGCCACCGTTGCCACAAGGAGGGAGAACAGGACGAACCAGCGGAAGGCTGGGTAGTTCTGGGATGCGTGCATGGGATACCTTTCGGACAGGGCCGCACGCAGAAAGGGCCGCTCGTCTGACCGGCCGAGCGGGCCCCTGGGGTGCGGGCATGGGTGGATGGGGCGTTTGTGGAAGCTTGGAAAGCCTATCCTTCCGCTCCTATGACCTGGGCCAAACAAAGCCGCGAGATACCAGGGGCTAGGGCCTGGAAGATCGATGCTGTCCACTTCATCCTGGGCCCGGAACTTAAGGCCATAATGGGGGCTAGGACAATCCCATGGACACCAAGCTGCTCAACTGTTTCAGGCTGGTGGTGGAGCACCAGAGCTTCACCAAGGCGGCCCGCCTCCTGGGCATCACCCAGTCCGCCGCGAGCTACCAGATCGCGACTCTGGAGCGGGAGCTGGGCATCACACTCTTCCGGAGGCTTCCCCAGTCCCTCCGCCTGACCCCCCAGGGGCGGCACTTCTTTTATGAGATCGAGGATGTGCTGAACCTATACCGGAAGGTAGTGGGGGAGGCCCGGGACATCGAGGCCGGGAGGCTCGGCCAGGTGAGCCTGGGCATCGCGGGGCATGCCGGGGGGGGCTTCGTCCCCAGCCTGATCAAGGCCTTCCGCCAGCGCCATCCCGGTACGCTGCTCCAGCTCTCCCGGGTGGACCTGGCCTCCCTGGAGAAGGCCCTGGAGGAGGGGCAGCTGGATGTGGGGGTGACCCTGGGCTTCGGGGAAGAGGAACACCCGGGCTTCCAGCGGCGGCTCATCGGCCAGGAGCCGGTCGTGGTCCTGCTCCCCGAGGGGCATCCCCTGGCGGACCGGGAGAGTCTTACCCTGGAGGATCTGGAATCCCAGCCCATCGTCCACCTCCTGCAGGAGGCCGACCCCCCCGGTTGCTCCGGTGTGGTACGGATGTTCGCCCGGTACGGGCTGAGCCCGAACCTGGTGCGGCGGGTGCCTGACTTCGATTCGCTTTTCCTGCTGGTGGAGGCCGGAGAGGGGCTGGCGGTCTTCCCGGCCTACCGGGCCGCCACCTGCGGAAGCGCGCGGGTAAAGATCGTCCCCCTCGCCGGGGACGGGTCGATGGAGGACGTCTTCCTGGTGTGGAATCGGGAGGCCCTGAATCCGGCCCTGGAGGTTCTGCTGGCAGAGGCGGATGCGATCCTGGCCGGGGCATCTCATAGCAAGTCGCCGTCATAGGTAGCGTATTCACCATGATGGGGCACGCGTTCCGCAGAACTGGCCATCGGACCCCAAGGGCCGGAAAGAAGGTCGGCCGGGAGTCAATGTCCGCAGGATCGGTCGCGATGGATTTTGTCTTTCCCGATTATCGGCTTTGCTCAGCCGAAAAAGGCATGAGCTGGGATGCCCAGGATGAAAGGGATGAAAAGCCGCTGACAGGAGGCTCGGCGCTCTGGCCAGGTTCAGGAAGGGCAAGGGGGCGTAGACACGCCTACGTGCCACAGCCCCCTTGCCCTTCCTGAACGCGTGCGGCTTTGCCGCGCGCCCCCGCATAGTGGGGCGGGCCAGAGCGCCTTTGTGGACCATTGTTGCCCGCTGATGGCTTTATCCGGTTCATCCCCTCCATCCCAGCTGATATTGCTTTTCGGTGCCTGCCAATAGTCCTCCCAGCCCCTCGGTCTTGGCTGAAGCAAGCCGATAATCGGGTTGTCTTTTATTGCTGTCCATCTTCGCTCCTGAACGGGGGAAGATGGCGACGGATGAATGCCGTGATATTGGTCGGATCCCTGTTCAGGAGCCACCTGAGCACGTTGGGGTTCCCGCGAATGCCATAGCTGTTGTAGCAGGCGACCAGTCGTCGGAGCGCGTCGATGGAGTAGTCCGGGACTTCTCCACGATGTCTCCGGAGCTTGTCCAGGGTCTGGTCCCCCACACTGCCTTCGGTTCCCGGGGTATCCAGGATCTGTTCCAGGGAGATGTAGCGTGCCTCAATGGGTCTGCCGGAATGGGTGGAGATGGCTTCCGCCACCTCATGGGTGGTCAGGCAGTCTTCGCTGCAGAGGGGATAGGTCGCGAACCAGTGGTCTGGCTGCAGAACGACCTTTGCGGCCACTTCCGCCACATCCTCCATGTCCACGAAGGAAAGGCGGCTGGATAGGGCGAAGGGCGAGGTCAGGACGCCGGATGCCACGACCGAGGCCACATCGATGTTCTGCATGTAGTGGGTCGGCTGCAGGATGGTGAAGGGCAGGCGGGACTGGATCAAGGCGTTCTCCACCCTCAGCTTGGCCTGGTGGTTGAGCAGGGCCTCGATCTGCGGGTGCAGAACCGAGATGTAGACAAAGTGCTCAATACCGTTCTCCCGGGCGGCGTCGATCACGAACTGTCCCATGGCGCTTTCGTGAGGGTGCATGGGCGGGCCGATGTGGATCACCGCCTTGACGCCCTCCATCGCACGGCCCAGGAAAGCTTTGTCCAGCTGGTCCCCGTAGAGGACTTCCTGAGCGCCAAGCGGACCCGCGGAGGACCGGCAGATGGCCCTGAGCGGGAGCCCCTTGGCCACCATGGCTTTCATCATGTGCCGACCCGTCTTCCCGTTGGCAGAAGTCAGCAGGATCATTTCGCGCTCCCTGGATCAGATCCGCTCAAACACTACCGCGATACCCTGCCCGCCGCCGATGCACATCGTCACGAGGGCATGGCGGCCCTGGATCCTTTCCAGTTCGTGAAGGGCTTTGGTCGCGATGAACGCACCACTTGCGCCGATGGGGTGCCCGAGGGCGATGGCGCCACCATTGGGGTTGGTCTTGGCGGGGTCCAGACCGAGCGCGCGGGAGACTGCGATTGCCTGAGCTGCGAAGGCTTCGTTGGATTCCACGACATCCATCTGGTCGACCCTTAGACCAGCCCGGGAGAGGGCCAGTCTGGAGGCCGGGATCGGGCCTTCTCCCATGAGCTCGTTGGGCACCCCCGCCACAGCCCAGGAAACCACCCTGGCGATGGGTTTATGGCCGCCTTTCTGGGCAGCCGAGGCTTCCGCCAAGAGGAAGAATGCCGCTCCGTCATTGAGCCCGGAGGCATTCCCGGCGGTCACGGTACCATCCTTCTTGAAGGCCGGTTTCATGGCCGCTAGGGCTTCGGGAGAGGTGGACCTGGGGTGCTCATCCGTGTCGAAGGTGATATCTCCCTTCTTGCCGCGCAGAGTCACTGGCACGATCTGGGAGGTGAAGTGTCCGGCCTTGATTGCGCGTGCGGCTCTCATCTGGGACTCAAGGGCCAGTTCGTCCTGCTCCTGCCGTGTGATCCCCCACTTTGCGGCTACGTTTTCGGCGGTAACGCCCATGTGGCCGGCCCCGAAGGGGTCCGTGAGGGTTCCCACCATCATGTCGACGAGGGGCGTGTCCCCCATCCGGGCGCCCCAGCGGGCAGTCGGCATGAGGTAGCCTCCACGGGACATGACTTCCACTCCCCCGCCGATCCCGAAGTCTGCCTCGCCGAGGATGATGGCCTGCGATGTGGACACAATGGCCTGCAATCCAGAGGCACATAGGCGGTTCACGCCAAAAGCGACCGAATCCATGGGCATCCCGCCAGTGACCGAAGACACCCGGGCGACATAGGGGAACCGGCCGTCCGCAGGTATGGTGTTGCCGACGGTGGCATAGGTCACCTGGTTTGCATCGACGCCAGAGCGCTGGATGGCCTCCTTGATGACAAGACCGCCGAGGGCACATGGATCCATGTCCTTGAGGGCCCCGCCGAAGGTCCCGATTGCTGATCTGACCGCACTGAGGACTACGATTTCCCGATTCATATTCCTTCCCTCCTGTTGATTCCGGCTCCTCGGCCGCCCTGTCATGAATTGCTTCGGGGGGAGGAATTCCCCCCCCCCGGTTATCTGGCCTTCAGGCTCTGGGAATCCCGATGGACCGCCCTGTCGGGAGACGTCTCCCAGCTACTTCTTGTTCCGGTTGAAGAGGCGCTGGATGTACCGCATGCCGTTGGCGCCACCGCGGGCTTCGTCGGCGTAGCCGGTGCCACCGTAGAGGTACTCGCGGTCCGGAACCTCGTTAACTTGGTCCTCGTCAATCTCGGCGAGGCAGCGGGCGATGGAACCGTCGCCCATGTACCAGCGCATGGGGAAGCAGATGAACTTGAAGCGCTTGCCGCTCACTTTGGCGAGGTCGCCGCCCAGGTTCTCCACACCCACGATGCCGTTTCCGAGCATGAGCTTGTGGCAGGGCTCCCAGGTGCCCCAGCCGCTGTGTTCCTCAAGGAAGCCGTATTTCTGGTCGTAGGCCTCCTTGCCGTGGAGCTTGATGTACTCGTCCTTGTCAAACTCAGCATAGGCTTCCGCACCGAACAGCTCCGTGTATTCCTCAACGAGCGGCCGTCCAGAGTGGCCGAGGAGATTCAGTCGGGTGCCGCCGTTTAGCCCCATGGCAGTGTGAAGGGGGTGGTCCAGGGCCTGCCCGTCCATGGCCACGCACTTGACCTTATGCTTTACGAACCAGCGGCCAGCTTCGACCCCAGTGCCGCAGGCGTAGTGGTAGTAGGCCTTGGAATCGTCGTAGTATTTGTGCATGCCGGTGTCCAGCACAACGACCATGCCCTCGAGTTCGGCAGGTTTGATCCCGGCTTTTTCGCAGGCTGCATCCAGTTCCTTGGGGCCGATCAGGGCCCAGGGCTCGACCTCGATCTTCAGGCAGACCGCCTCGCCGGTGTAGGCGTCGATGGGCATCTCGTGGGTATAGCGGGCGCGCCGACCATCGAATTCGTATTCCATGACGTGGCGGGGAGCGTCGCAGTGGGTCCCGGTGTGCTGGGGGACATTGATCCACTGGGTGAGGACGCCGCTCTTGGCCATCGTGTGGGTGCTGTTGACACTGGCCTTCTCGAAGTAGGGCCAGCGGGGGGCTTCCGCGCTGAAGGGGTGGCTCAGATCGATGTAGATTTTCTTGCTCATGGCTGTTTCTCCGTTGGTTGTGGCACTGGTGCTTGGTAGTTATATGAATGATGCTTTTGATGAGAATTTAGGGTGGCCTCGGCATAAGGGTTCCAAGCAGATCAACCATGAAGTTGAACCGCAAAAATAGAGGACGGGGTGGAATGCGTTCGAGATGGAATTCCCAGCTCGGTCACTGGTCTCGGATACGCTTCAAGCGGTTGGTTCTGCGCTGCGCTGGAAGGGTATCCAAACCATAGGAGAAATGCTTTGGGGGTGGAATTCGAATGATTATATTGTTGCGATAGATGTTATCTATCGCATTGTGGAGTGGCCTGTAGGGTATTTTGGAGGCAGCTTGACTGTCTGTTTTGCAATCTGGAACACGCTAAGGAGTTCTCATGGATACTAGGCAGTGGCGATGTTTCTTTGCGGTTGCGGAGAATTTGAATTTTACAAAAGCGTCGGCACGCCTGTACATGACCCAGCCTTCCGTAAGTTATCAGATCTCATCTCTTGAAAATGAACTTGGTGTTAAACTGTTTGTTCGAGACTCTCATGCTGTTAAACTTACGCAAAATGGGTCGTATTTTTATCAGCACATGGGCAAGATCATGCAGGAATACAACGATCTTGTTCAGAGGCTCCGTGAATTAGACTCGGGTGCTATCGGAACGATCTCCCTGGGCTTCCTGGGGCCCATTAGCAACAGCATGATGTCTCATTGGATCCATGACTTTGCCATAGCCCACCCCGCTGTCGGGTTGAATCTGAACCGCTACACGCTGACAGGTCTGGATGAGGCGGTCTCCAGCAACCAGGTGGATGTTGGGTTTACCATGAGCCTGGGGCAGGAAAGTGCGGGAGGTGTCCACCGACGCACCCTCTATACCGATGACCTTGTGCTCGCGCTCCGCCTGGACCATCCCCTAGCCTCCCGGGACTCCGCGTCGCTCACCATGCTGGAGACGACGCCGGTCGTCACCCTGACCCGGGAAGCCTCCTCGCCGGTCTTGAACTGGCTGGAGCGGTCCTGCCACCGCAACGGCTTCGACCTCCGGATCGTGCGAATGGTGCCGGATGTTGAAACCCTTCTGTTGATGATCGAGGCTGGACTGGGAGTCGCGGTGATTTCCCGCAGGATGGTCGAGTTCTATCCCCAGTACCAGGTGAAGTGCCTGACCTTTGCGGATGAGGTTCCCAAGGTGCGCTTCGAGGCCATCTGGCACGAGAAAAGCGATAATCCGTTGCTTTCGCAATTTCTGATGACCCTTCCCGAGGGGTGAGTCTGTTGAAACCCTCGCCAAGGGGCGGGCTGGCCCACCAGTCCGCCCCAGGTCAGGTCTACTTGGCAGGCATGGGGAAGATCGGTTCGCCGTTCTTCGGAACGAAGTCCAGTTTGGAGAAGACGGTCCGCAATTCCCATTTCTCCGGAGTGTCGTTCCTGAACCACTGGCCGAAAACCACAGGGCCGCGGTTGAAGTGTAACTCGTCGAACTTGACCCGGTGACAGATGGTCATGAGGTCCGTGTCCTTGAGCGCAGCGTTGACCTTCTCGGAGTCAAGGGACTTGGCTCGCTGGATGGCATCCACAATGATCTGGATCGAACGGTAGCCAGGACCGATGGCAGGGTTCAGTGGCTGATTCTTGGCGCTCTTCCAGCGTGCGGCAAGGGAGGCGGGGGTGGTATCCCCGAATCCTGGACAGTTCTTGAATGAGGGATCCCACCACACCTCGGAACCTATGGCGTGGGGAAGTTCGCCACCCCAGGCATTCACATCGTTGTAATAGAGCGCTCCCCGGCTGATCATGGCGATCTTGGGGGTGAAGCCCAGGGCCTTGCACTGCTTCCAGACGGCACCGAAGAAGGGGCCGGGGGCATTGCCCCACAGGATCTCCACGTCCGAATCCTTCCACGCCTGCACCACCGAGGAGAAGTCCGTGGTTTCCATGGGAGTCAAGCCAAGGTTCTTCTCGACGCCGACAGGGGTGTAGCCCAGCTTCTTCAAGGAGGGGCCGAAAAGGGTGTACCAGCTGCGGCCATCGGGATCATCGGAGGCCAGGATCCCGACTTTCTTGTTCGTCTGGGATCCGAACTGGTCCAGCATGGAAACCCAGGTATCCAGCACGGTATAACCGGGCTTGCCAGTCCTGAAGTCGTTTCCGGTCGCTGGACTTGAAATGGCCATCATGCCGCTTGCCCAGGTGTACTGCCACTTGGTGGGCGTTTCATTCCGCATGGCGGCATAGGCCTCCAAGGGGCCAGTGCTGGTCACATACGGGACTTTGTACCGCTCGCAAGCCTGGGAGACGCCCGGGTGCATCGGAGGGGGCTCATCCCCCGTCACGATGAAACTGACCCCGTCCTGGTTGATGAGCCCTTCGGCCAGGGTACCGGCCTTGTTGGGATCGCTCTCGTTATCCACCACCACAAGCTTGATGGGCATCTTCTGGTCGCCGACCTGGACGCCCCCCAGCCTGTTGATGTCCTCCACAGCGGCCTGGAGGCCGAAGACGGCGCCTTGGCCGAAGGAAGCGAACATACCTGTCTGTGCCTGGACCACGCCGATTTTGATCTCGGCTGGCCTTTTCTTGTCGCAACCCACAGCCAGAAGGGTGGCCATGGCCGCAATGGAACATGCGAGCTTTTTCATGCGTTCTCCCATTTATCTGGAAAATAACTGTATTTGATTGAGTTGTGCCTACGGCTCAGCAGGCCCAAGGCAGATGGCTGGATATCCATCACCCGGTAGGGATGGTTGAACGAAGCCGCTCCGCGGCGGGGGTGGCGCCGTGTGGCGGGCCCGCGCAGTAAGAAAGCTAGCAATTCCATGTAAATGAAGGCTCCTTGGTCATCGCGATGTTGACGCATCGCCAGACGACTGTCAAGCGACATGAAAATTAACCCACCCGGCGACACGAATATTGACCCCCTTGTTGTATGAGCCCGTGGGGTGTCTGGAGCGTAGGCCGTAGGCCGAAGCGGAGGACACCCCACTGGGTGCGGCTCAGGTGGTGGCCGCTGGCACCGGGGCCGGGACGATCCCGGCTCGGCGCTTCTCCCGCAGGCGGTAACTCTCGCCTTTGATGGTGATGATGTGGCTGTGGTGCAGCAGTCGGTCCAGGATGGCGGTTGCCAGGATGGTATCCCCGAACACCTCGCCCCACGCACCCACTGGCTGGTTGCTGGTGATCATGAGGCTGCCCCGCTCATATCTCCGGTTCACGAGCTGGAACATGAGGTGGGCCGCCCGCCGCTCGAAGGGTAGATATCCTAGCTCATCCACAATCAGTAGTTTGGGCTTCGAGAAATGCAGGAGACGCTCCTCCAGGCGACCCTCTGCCTCGGCCCGCATCAGTTGACCCACCAGGGCCGTGGCGCTCACGAACAGGCAGCTCGCGCCCCGTTCGATGGACTTCCGCCCCAACCCGATGGCCAAGTGGGTCTTACCCACCCCTGGTGGCCCAAGGAGCAGGATGTTCTCCGCATGAGCGATGAAGGTCCCCGTCTCCAGCTCCCGGATCAGGCGGCGATCCAGGCTCGGCTGAAGGTCGAAGTCGTAGTCATCCAGGCTCCGCCGGATCGGGAAGTGGGCGATCTGGATGCCCATCCGGGTTCGCTTTGAGTCCTTGGCCGCTGCCTCCTCCGAGAGCACCAGATCCAGGAAGTCCAGGAAGCTCAGTTCCTTTCGTGCAGCCTCCTGAAGCAGGCCATCCAGGCGGTCCCGGGTCGTCGTCAGCTTCATCCGGCTCAGGTGGCTCTGAATGCGCTCCATCTGGGGGTTCACCATGGCTCACCTCCCACCACCTCCTCGTAGACCGACAGGGGGCGCTCGATTTCATTGGGGCGACCGATCCAGGCGTGTCCGTTCACGAAGGTCAGCACGTGGCCAGGATCCTCCACGACCTGATGCCGTCCCGGTGCCACGCTGTGCTCCGCCACGATCCGATCCTGGAAGTGGACCTGGATGAGGTCCTGCTCGATGAGCACATCCACCACCTCTCCCACCAGGCCCGGTGGAACGCTGTAGCGGTTGGTATCGATGTCGATGCGGAAGTCAGAGGATACCTTCCGCTCCTCCCAGCGCGACTTCATGTAGCTGGGATGGTTCCCGATGGGCCGCAGCGCCATGCGCTCACCCGCCTCGAAGCGCTCGATGGGCTTCTCGAAGGTGGTGCCGTGGACCCGCACATCCGCTACCTCCCGGAGCCACTTGGCCAAGTGGAGGTCCAGGGCCAAGTCGCTCTCGAAGGCCAGTCCGCCCAGGGCATTGCCTTTCACATAGCCGACCCCGCTCTCCACCTTCCCCTTGGTTCGGGCGCGGTAGGGCTGGCAGGCTTTCGGCCGCACGCCCCAGTGCTCGCAGAAGGCCAGGAACTCAGGATGGAACTGGGCTTTTCCGGAACGAGGGTGCGACAGGACCAGGGGTTTGGCATTGTCCACCAGCAGTTCCTCCGGTACGCCGCCGAAGTGGCGAAAGGCGTGCTCGATACCCAGGATCCAGTCCCGCTGCCGGAGCCCGAAGCAGACCTCCGCATAGTCGCGGCGGCTGTAGCCCAGGGTCCCCACAAATACGAAGCGTTTCTGCGGAACCCGGCCGATCTCCAGCCACTTCTCTCCGAAGTCGATCTGCATCTGCTTGCCCGGTGGGGTCTCAAAGCGCAGCGTGGCCCGATCGCTCACGACCTGCTCCCGACGCAGGGGGCGGATCGCCCGCTCCACTGTGCGCAGGCTCGTCTGCACCCCCTTGGCCAGTAGTTCCTGACGGAAGACATCACCATTCCTCACTCCGGCCCGCCACCGCTCCCGAAGCCAGTCGCGGTGAGTATCCAACGTGGCCTCGCGATTTGGACCGCCGTAACGGCGATCTGGACCTGCCTTCAGCCAGGCTTTCACGGTGTTCCGGGATATCCCCAACTCCTCGGCGATCCGTCTCATCCCCCAGCCCAACTTCCTCAGGGCAAAGACTTGCCCTGCCTCCTCGTTGCCCAGCATCCCGTCTCCCACTTGTGCAGGTACGAGATTGCCTCGATTTCTTCCCATGACTTCCCCTCCGTGAGGGGGGTCAACTTTCGTGTCGTTCCTGGGTCAGTTTCTGATGTCGCCTGACAACGACCAAGGAGGTACTACATGAAGGACGTCAGTCTATCTCTATCCCGCCTGGAAGCGGACCTGCGAATGGCGGATCGGGCGAAAGGGACGATCCAGCAATACCTAGCTTCGATCCGGCGCTTTGAGGAGGCTCTGGGCTCGGATCTGGCGGAGGCGGATCAGGAGGCTATCCGCCGCTGGGTGGACCACCTCCGGCTGCAGCCCATCGGGCCGGAACGGCTGCGGTGCCACTACTCGGCGCTGAAGTTCCTCTACGCTCGCACCCTGGGGCAGCCGGAGAAGGTGGCCTTCATCTCGATGCCCCGCAAGGACGCCCCGCTGCCCACGGTCCTGAGCCCAGCCGAAATCCAGCGGGTGCTGGATGCCTTCCTGGTCGCCAAATACCGAGTGTTCTTTGCCCTCATCTACGCCACCGGGCTCAGGATCCGTGAGGCCAGTCTGCTCCAGACCACCGACATCGACGCGATGCAGCGGGTCATCCATGTGCGCAACGGTAAGGGTGGAAAGGAACGCCTGGTCCCCCTGAGCTCCAGCCTCTACGCCCTGCTTCGGAGGTACTACGGGCACGAACGCCCACCACTCCCCTGGGTGTTCACCTCGAAGGCGGGCAAGCCGCTCTGCCACGAAACCGCGCGCCGAGCCTTGCTTTGCGCCTCCGCCGTGGCGGGCATCGGCAAGGTGGTCACCCCCCACATGCTCCGGCACTCCTTTGCCACGAACCTTCTGGAGCACGGCACGGACCTGCGAAAGATCCAGGTGGTGCTGGGGCACGGCAGCATCAAGTCCACGACGATCTACACCCAGGTCTCACCGAGCCAGATCGCTTCCGTGAGAAGTCCTCTGGAGGATTTGAAGCTATAGCGCCGTGGCCTTCCCAAGGCCTCGCCACGACATCGCGGATATCGTCAGGGCGCACCGCCCGGAACTGGAGCGGCTCCATCGCCTCTCCCGGCCCCAGAAGCGCGTCCTGACGGCCATCAGCCGGTGTCGCACAGCCGCCCTCGGCGGCCATGTCGAGGTATGTACCGGCTGCGGTCGGGAGCATCCGGTCTACAACAGTTGCCGGAACCGTCACTGCCCCAAGTGCCAGGCCGCAGCCCAGCAGAAGTGGATCGATGCCCGGGCCGAGCGCATCCTGCCGGTGCCCCACTTCCACCTGGTGTTCACGCTCCCCTCGGAGCTGAAGCCCGTGGCCATGCGCCATCCAGTGGAGGTCTATGGCGCCCTGTTCCAGGTCACCGGCGAGGTCCTGGCGGAGTTGGGACGGACCCACCTCCGGGCCACCCTGGGGCTCACCCTGGTGCTCCACACCTGGACCCGGGACCTCCGCTTCCATCCCCATGTCCACGTGCTGGCCACGGCGGGCGGGCTTTCGCTGGATGGGAGCCGGTTCGTCCACGCCAGAAAGGACTACCTGTTCCCGGTGAAGGCCATGGGCAAGCTGCTGCGGGGAAAGATGCTGGATGCCCTGCGAGGACTCCGCCGGAAGGGCATCCTGCCAGATCAGGGCTTCAATGCCCTCATGGCCACCCTCGCCCGCCACAAGTCCTGGGTCGTCTATGCGAAAGCCCCCTTCCGGCGTTCCCAGCATGTGCTGAGCTACCTGGGGCGCTACACCCACCGGGTGGGTATCGCCAATTCCCGGCTGATCGACGTGGGGCCGGGGCATGTCACCTTCCGCACCCGGGGCCAGCAGACCGTCACCCTCCACCCCATCGAGTTCCTGCGCCGCTTTGTCCAGCATGTCCTTCCGGATGGCTTCCATAAGATCCGGCACTTTGGCCTCTACGCCTCGGCCCAGGGTGGAGGTCTGCTGGAACAGGCCAGGGCCCTGCTGCCTGCTCCGAAACCCAGAGCCGAGGCGTGTCCAGCCGAAGGCACGGGGCAACGCTGCCCTCATTGTGGTGGTCTGATCCTCTGGCGACCGCTGATGAGTGAAGCCTCCAGGGCACCCCCGGCGGTGATGCCATGACTGTCAGCCTCTCAGCTATCCATCACCTGCACCACGACCTCCACCACGGCGGGACGGCGAAGCCCTGCTGTGACGCCAACTCGGTCCAAGCCCCTGCCGGGACTGTCGGGCTCAGCAGTCAGCAATCCCTGGGCGACAGGGGACCTGGCGTCCCCAAAAGTGGATCAGCAGGCGCGATTTCCCCATAGCCCTCGCCCAACTCCCCCGCCGCTCCGGGCTTGTTCAACACCGCATTTCATCGGTGGGGGCTCCGTCTACCTGAGGCAGCCTCGCCCACGCCCCACCGACGAAATGCTCACTGTTTTGGTGGCAGTATTGACTTTTGCGGCAAAAGCACTGCCAGCTTTCCTGAGTGCCTCCATGATTGGAAACCCGAATTTTCAATTGTGCCGATAGAAGAATCCTTCAATCGGGTGTGATTCGAGTTGCCACGCTTGATCAAATGCTGGTTTTTGAAGCTTGTTAGCTGTTTTCGATCGAAAATTTGGCCCGACTTGGGTTGGCGAGGAGCTGCGAGGACGACTGCCCCAATCTCACGGGTCAGGGACAACCCATAGAAAATCGCTATTGCAGCCATTGATCCTTTCGAATTCCAGGAATCGACTGGTTTGCATAGGATTCGGGAATCGCAGTCCCCGCAAGGGCATTCCCATTCGGGAAACTTCTGGCTACGCCCAGGAGCCCGCCCGTTTCATTCATGCGCTTCCCGTGCCAGCTATGGCACAGGAAAGGTGCGCTTAAAAACCATTGTTTGAGGAAAACCATGTCCGATCTGTCCAACAAGGTCATTCTGACCGTCGCCCACACCGGCGCCTGGCCCAAGAAGACCGACACCCCCTACGTGCCCCTGACCCCCCAGGAGATTGCCGAGGACGTGCTCGCCTGCGAAAAGGCCGGTGCCTCCGTCTCCCACATCCACGTGCGCGATGACAACAGCGTTCCCACCATGGACTTCAACAAGTTCAAGGAGACCGTGGACCTGATCCGCGCCGCCAACAGCAACATGGTCCTGAACCTGACCACCTCCGGCGGCCTGGGCCTCACGGACGAAATCCGCCAGAAGCCCTTCGTCGAGCTGCGCCCCGAGATGGCCTCCTACGATTGCGGCACCATGAACTGGCAGCACAGCGGCATCTTCGAGAACAGCCCCCGCTTCCTTGAGTCCACCGCCATCGCTATGCGCGAGTGCAAGGTCAAGCCTGAGATCGAGATCTTCGACATCAGCTGGATCTACAACGCCACCTACCTCCTCAAGAAGGGCATCCTCCAGGGGCCCCAGCACTTCCAGTTCGTCCTCGGCGCCGCCAACGGCATCCCCGCCACCGTCGAGAACCTCTGCATCCTGCTCCGCAACATCCCCCAGGGTCAGGGCCACACCTGGTCCGCCTTCGGCATCGGCCAGATGCACCTGCCCATCATCGCCGCCTCCATCGCCCTGGGGGGGCACGTCCGCATCGGCATGGAAGACAACATCTTCCTGTCCAAGGGCGTGCTGGCCAAGTCCAACGTCGAGTTCGTCGAGCGCACCAAGAAGATCATTGAGGCCCTCGGCAAGGAAGTCGCCACCCCCGACGAGGCTCGCCAGATCCTCGGCATCCCTGCGCGCAACTAAGCCGCAGTTCTCTTCGGAGCCGACATGAAAGAATTCAACCATATTGCCATCATCGGGTCTGGACTGATGGGTTGTGGGCTGGCCCAGGCCTTTGCCTACTCCAAGAACTGCCAGGTCCAGATATTCAGCCGAGCCACTCCGCCTGCGGAGATCTTTGAGCGTGTTGAGACCAATCTCAGGCCTCTGGTCGACAAAGGGGTTTTCTCCGCGAATGAGGTCGCCTCGATCAAAACCCGGATCACCCCCACCAACAACTTGGCGGATGCGGTGCGCAAGGCGGACTTCATCGTCGAATGTGTCGCCGAGGATATGGAGATCAAGCAGAACCTGTTCCGGGACCTGGAGCCGCTGACGCGCCCAGATACGGTCTACGCCACCAACACCTCGGTCATGAGCCCAACGGAGATTGCGGCCAAGACCAGCCGGAAGGACCGGGTGGTCGGAGCCCACTTCTGGAATCCGCCCTACCTGATTCCCCTGGTGGAGGTGGTCAAGGCCGCCGAGACCTCCGAAGCCACCATGGACTACACCATGGAGCTGCTCCGGCAGGTCGGGAAGCGCCCGATCCGGGTGAACAAGGATGTGCCGGGTTTCGTCGCCAACCGTCTCCAGCACGCTCTATGGCGCGAGGCAATCTCCATCGTGGAGCGCGGCATCGCTGATGCCGCAACGGTGGATGAGGCCATCAAGACCAGCTTCGGGATGCGACTCCCCCAGCTCGCGCCCATGGAGAATTCGGACCTCGCGGGGCTGGATCTTACGCTCCAGATCCACAGCTACATCCTCAAGCATCTCGAGAACTCCACCGAGCCATCTCCTCTGCTCCAGGAGAAGGTCGCCAAAGGCGAGCTCGGCTTCAAGTCGAACGGCAAGGGCTGGAGGGAGTGGACCCCTGAATCCATGGCCACCTGCAAGCGAGAGCTTTCCGAATACCTCATCAAGGTCATCTACGGCAAGTGAACCCTACTGTCCCCGCCATTCGGCGCATGGAGGCATCTATGATCAAACGGGAAGTCAAGAACTGTCAGCCCTACGAGGCGCCCAAGCACTTCAACATGTCGGCGCTTCGCCTTCATGGGAAGGATGAGTCCGGCATCACCAAGTTCTGGGTGGGCATGTCCCATTTCCTCCCCAAGGGGGGCGCGGAATACGACGAGTCTCCCGTGGAGAAGGTCTATTTCGTCCTCAGTGGCGAGGTTACGGTCTACAGCAAGGACGAGAAGGAGAAGTTTGTCCTGGGGCCCACGGACTCCATCCACATCGGATCGGGAGAGGGGCGGACCCTGGTGAATGAGAGCAACCTGCCCGCCACCATGCTCGTGATCGTCAACTACCCCAACAGCTAGGGTGCTGCTGGGATCTGCAGTGTTTCCAACGACACATGTGAGGTGTGAAATGAAGAATATTTTTTCTCTTGAGGGGAAAAACGCAGTTGTCATCGGCGGTGGCGGTGGGATTGGCCTGGAGATCGCCAAGGGGCTCGCTTTCTATGGTGCCAAGGTGGCCATCGCCAGCCGCACCCTGGAAACCCTGAAGGCCGCCGCCGACAAGATCGAGCAGGAGATCGGAAAGAAGGTCCTCTGTCTCCAGGTGGATGCCTCCAGGGAGGAGAGCATCGCCGCCCTGGCCGAGAAGGCCGCCGAGGAGATGGGGTTCGTGCAGATCCTCGTCAATTCCCAGGGCTACAACAAGAAATACTCGACCTTCGACCTGCCCGTGGCCGAGTGGGAGTCCATGGTCTCCACCAACGTCACAGGTATGATGATCGCCTGCCGGGAGTTTGGGCGCGCCATGGTGGAGAACAGGTACGGGAAGATCATCAATGTGACCTCCATCCGCGGCATCCGGGCGGTCATCGGCGGGGGCGGGAACACCGCCTACTCCACGACGAAAGGTGCCGTGGACATGTTGACCAAGAGCCTCGCCTCCGAGTGGGCGAAGTTCAATGTCAATGTGAATGCCATCGGCCCGGTCATCACGGATACGCCGATGATGGCCTCTGTCTTCGCAGCGAACCCCGAACTCAAGCCCAACATACTCCGGAACATCCCCATGGGCCGGATCGGGCTGCCAGAGGACAACATCGGGCCTGCGGTCTTCCTGGCATCCGACGCTTCGGCGTTTGTCACCGGGCAGATCATCTATCCAGACGGCGGCAGCGCCGCGGTTGTGTGAGTTCCTGCTGTACCAGGCAGACCCCTGTTTGAAGGGTTTCCGCATCCCGGCGCCGAGGGCTCCTCATTCCCTCGGCGCCTGCCCTCGGTTGTGCTGATATAGAGGCGAATCCAGCTCCGGGATGCGGCGGAGGTATTCCTCCCGGCTGATCTCGTTCCGCCAGTGCCCGGTGGCCATGGCCAAGCCGCAGACCAGGAGGAAGAGGCCCAGCACCAGGGCGCCGAAGTGGATGCCGGGAACCTTGACCTGCCCCGGGGCCTCCATGGCCAGGGTCTCCTTCACGGGGCAGGCGTCCACGCAGCGCAAACAGGCCATGCACTCGTCACTGCGGACCCGGGTGGCGGCATGGACCTGGATCCGGGAGGGGCAGGCCCGGGTGCAGCGCCCGCAGTCGATGCAAGTGCTCTTCTCGCGCCGCACCTTCAGGGGGCTGGCCAGGCTCAGGAAGCCCAGGAGGGCGCCGTAGGGGCAGAGGTAGCGGCACCAGAAGTTCTGCACCAGGACCGAGAGCAGGGCCAGCACCAGGATCACGCCGATGGCCAGGCCGCTGATGCGGGCGAAGAAGAGATACATCTTCAGGTCGGCCATGCGGTTGTACGGGCTCGCCAGGAAGGTATCCAGGCTGTGCCCGTCCATGCCCAGGACGGCCCACAGGAAGAAGGCCAGGAGGAGATACTTCAGCATCCGCAGGGGCCAGTCCGCCCAGCGGGGCAGGCTGAGGTTGCGCCTGAAGAGTCTTCTCCCCAGCTCCCATAGGGCTTCGCTCAGGGTGCCCACGGGGCAGAGCCAGCCGCAGAAACCCTTCTTCAGCAGGAGGCTGATGGCCAGGATGGCGATGAGGATGAAGAGGCCCGCTGGATGGATGCTTGTCAGATGCCCTGTCTCGACCCACTGGCGCAGGCTCATGAGGGCGCTGATGGGGAGGAATCCCTCGGCTCCCGGTGGATGGGGCACATAGAGGGCCGCCCCGCCGCTCATCCCCCAGCGCATGAAGAGGAAGAACTCCACGCCGATCCACAGGCAGAGCAACAGAAGGGCGATCTGGACCGTGCGGCGGAAGGGTTGGCTGCGGAAAGACAAGGGGCCCCCAAGGCAGGCCTTCAGCATGCCATGGGGGCCCCTGGGGATCAGCCCTTGAGGGCTGCGGTGACCAGGGTTGCGAGGGGCGTCGTGGGACGGCCGATGAGGCCACTCAGGACTTTCCCGTCATCGTAAAGGCCGCCCTTGGATGCCCCGGTATCCGACTCCGCCAGCAGCGTGGCCAGGCCCTCGGGCAGGCCAGCCCCCACGAGGGCCTGCTGGTAGGCCACCTCCGGGATGTTCTGGTAGGTGATGGCCTTGCCGGTCTGCCTGGCGATCTCGGCGGCCAGCTCCGTCAGGGTGTAGGCCGTGTCCCCGGCCAGTTCGTAGACCTTGCCGGCCTGGTCGGGCAGGACGAGGACCTGGGCGGCGGCGGCGGCGTAGTCGGCCCGGGCGGCGGAGGCGATACGGCCATCCCCGGCGGCACCGTAGACCGCTCCGAGCTGGAGGGCGGCGGGAACGCTGGCGGTGTAGTTCTCGGTGTACCAGCCATTGCGCAGCAGGACGTAGGGCACACCGGCCGTCTTCAGATACTCCTCCGTGGCCTTGTGCTCGGCGGCCAGGGGCAGGGGGGAGCTGTCGGCCCGCAGGATGCTGGTGTAGGCCAGGAGCTTGACGCCTGCACGCTTGGCGGCGTCGATGAGGGCGACATGCTGGGGATAGCGTTTGCCGACTTCGCTGGAGGAGATCAGGAGCACCTTCTCGACGCCCTGGAGGGCCCTGTCGAGGGTCTCGGGCTGCTCATAATCGCCCTGGCGCAGTTCCACGCCGAGGGTGGCCAGGTCCTGAGCCTTGGCGGGAGTGCGCACCAGAGCAGCGATCTGGGTGGCAGGGACCTGCTTCAGCAGGTTCTGGATGACGAGGTGGCCGAGCTGGCCGGAAGCGCCGGTGACGAGGATCATGGTGGTTCTCCTTATGGAATTTGAGATGAACCGCAACCGATATGGTTACGAATTTGTTGAAAAAAAGTCAGCACTCATCGCTGACGTTCTGGACAAGCTGGGCGATGGTGGTGCGATCCAGATCCTGCTCCAGGGCCGCCTGGGCGGACTGGAAACGGCGCATCAAAGCCTGCTGGATGGTGCGGCCCACGGGGCAGAGGGGGTTGGGGTCCGAGCTGTGGAGGGGGAAGATCGAGGTCTCTTCCATGGCCAGGAATACGTGGCGGAGGGTGATGGCCTCGGCCGCCTTGAGGAGCTGCCAGCCCCCGCCGGGCCCCCCCTGGGAGGACACCAGACCCGCCTGGCGCAGGTTGGCCAGGATGCGGCGGATGACCACCGGGTTGGTGTTGACGCTGCCTGCGATGAACTCGGAGGTCAGGGGCTCCGGCCCGCAGTATGCGAGGAGCGTGAGGATATGGATGGCGACGGTGAATCGGGTGTTGTTGTTCATGGGATTTCGTATCCGTAACTATGATGGTTGCGATATGCCTGGACGTCAAGGGGGCTTTTGGGTAGGGCAATCGCATTAAAAATGCGATCGCCCTGGATCTTGGGAATTCAGAGTCGGGCTTGAACAGTTTTTTGGCATAATTAATAATTTTTATACTGTTCAACTGGAGAATCCACGGGGCATAGCCCCTGATCCGGGGGCCTTGCCTCGGCCGGTATTCCCTTGACGGCCTTGAGATGATTGGGAAATTGCGTTGGACCCCGGGAGGGCAGGGGCGGACACTGGTGCTACACGATCTGCCTGCGCAATGTACCGCAAATCCACCCTCTGCAGGGTTTGGATCTGAAGAGCTACTTGGCCCCCCAGGCCTTCGGCCTGTGGCTTGCCCCCAATGGAGGAGGGTTCATGAGCAAGGATGAAAACAACAAGGCCCCGGAATCGGGTCGCCGCCTGTTCCTGAAGCAGTCCTTCCTCGCCGGGGTGGGTGTCAGCGCGGCGGGCTCCCTGGGCGCGGCCCAGATCCTGGAGGCCCCCCAGGGCGCGGCGCCCTCACCGGTGGCCCCTGCGGGGGGACACAACTGGGAGGTGGCTCCTGCACCCATTCCCGAGAGCAAGATCACCCAGACCCTCGAGACGGATGTGCTCGTCCTAGGGGCCGGGATCGCGGGCATGGGGACCGCCCTGGGGGCCGCCGAGGTTGGCCTCAAGGTGGTCGTCATCGAGAAGATGAGGACCTTCTCCGCTCGCGGCATGCATAATGGCGCCATCGACAGCCGGGTTCAGAAGAAGGCCGGCATCCGGATTGACCGGGAGCGGGTGATCGCCGAGCTGGTGGCCTTCGCGGGCAACCGGGTCCACCAGAACCTGGTGCGGCTCTGGGCCGAGAAGAGCGGTGAGATCTTCGACCACTTCACGGACCTGGCCGAGGCCCGGGACATGGAGGTGGTGCTCACGGACACCTTCCTGGTGGGCCGGAAGTTCCCCGACCTCTACCCCGGCTACACCACCGCCCACACCTTCGTGAAGAAGGGGGCCGCCCGGAGCAGCGGCAACGAGTACGTCCCGACCCAGGAATACTTCCTGGGAATGATGGAGGCCGAGGCCAAGGCCAAGGGAGCCCAGTTCCTATACAGCACCCCGGCCCAACAGCTTTTGCGCGAGAAGGGCGGGCGGGTCGTGGGGGTCGTCGCCAAGAGCAAGGGCGGCTTCATCCGGATCCTGGCCCGGAAGGGCGTGGTGGTGGCCACGGGCAGCTACACCGAGAACCCCGAGATGGTGAACGCGTGGTGTCCCGCGGCGGCGGTGCCCGAGGTGAAGATCTACACCCCCTTCGGCGGCAACACTGGCGATGGCCTCAGGATGGCCATGTGGGCCGGGGCGACCATGCAGCCGCTTCCCCATCCCGCCATGATCCACACGATCCCCGGCATCGGCATCGACCTGATGGCCGGCAACCAGAGCTTCCTGCAGGTCAACAAGTTCGGCCAGCGCTTCGGCAGCGAGGCCCTGCCCAACCAGACCCTCTACAACGGCCGCACCCTGCAGCCGGGGAAGAAGGCCTGGGCGGTCTTTGACTCCAACTACGAGCGGGACTTCAGCACCTTCAAGACGGGCTTCGACGGCCCTGTGCTGGAGGATCGCGCCGCCCTGGAGGCATCGGTGAAGAAGGGGCTGGCCCTGAAGGCCGACACCCTGGAGGGCCTGGCTCAGGCCATGGGGGTGCCCGCTGGGGCCCTCAAGGCCTCCGTGGCCCGCTACACCAAGTTCGCCAAGGAAGGTCGGGACCAGGACTTCGGCAAGGAGCCCTACCTCATGTTCCCCATCGAGCAGGGGCCCTTCTTCGCCCTGCCCATCAAGTCCTGCCTGCTGGTGACCGTAGGCGGCCTGAACGTGGACCAGGACATGCAGGTGCTCGACAAGCGCGATGAGCAGATCCCGGGCCTCTACGCGGCTGGCAACGCCATGGGGAACTTCTTTGCCAACGAGTACCCCCTCCACTGTCCCGGCCTCAGCCATGGCCGTGCCGTGGTGCTGGGCTACATCCTGGGGCAGCGCCTGGCCAAGGCCTGATCCCCTTTTCTCCACCCGAGCGCGGGAGTGCCGTTAGCGCGGCCTCCCGCCTTCCTGACAGGACCTTTGTGCGCACTGCCATGATCTCGCTATTCACCGTTCTCGCCCTGGGGGCCGTGGCCCTTGCGGGGGCCGAGGACAAGCCCCGGCCGCTTCTGGCCGATCGCCACAAGGCCGCCGGCCTGGCCTGCGCCGACTGCCACGGCGAGGGCTCCAGGCAGGCGGTAGAGAGCGATCAGTGCCTGAGCTGCCACGAGAGCTGGGAGGCCACGGCCAAGCGTACCCGCACCATCAAGCCCAACCCCCACGACAACCACGTGGTCAACGCCAGCGGGGAGTGCAACCTCTGCCACCACGGCCACAAGGCGGCGGAAGTGGTCTGCGCCCAGTGCCACCAGGATTTCCCCTTCCGCCCCTGAGTAGAATGAGGGCTGGAGGATCCAGGTGGACCGTAGGCAGCTCAAGTGCTTCCTGGCCGTCGGGGAGCATCTTCACTACACCCGCGCCGCGCGGGCCATCGGGCTCTCCCAGTCTGGGGTGAGCTATCAGCTTGCCTCCATCGAGGCTTCCCTGGGGCTCACGCTGATGGCGAAGGTCGGCAAGGGCATCCACCTCAGCCCGGCGGGGAGTCTGCTCTACCGGGAGTTGCGGCGCATTTGCCTGGAATACGCCCGGGGGGTGGCCGAGTGCTGCGGCGTGCCTTCCGGGGACGAGGGGCTTCCGGACTTTCCGCGCCTCCGCTGCTTCCTGGTGGCGGCCAAGTGGCGCAGCTTCACCAAGGCTGCCCAAGAGGTCTGCTTGACCCAGTCGGCCTTCGGCTACCAGATCGCCGAGTTGGAGAAGGCCGTGGGCTGCCGCCTCTTCGATCGCTCCTCCCGGGTGGTGGAGCTGTCGGAGGCGGGCTACGGCTTCTTCCGCCTGGCGGAGCCGCTGCTCCGGGACTACGAGGACCTGCTCCGTCGCTGCCAGTGCCTGGCGGCCCAGGAGGGGGGGCAGCTGACTCTCGGCTTCCTGGGGGGGCTGGAGATGCGCTTCCTGCCTCAGGTCCTCCGGCGCTTCAGCAGCGCCTTCCCGGCCACCCAGGTGCAGATGCGCTATACCCCCCTGGCCCGGATGTTCGAGGCCATCCTGGGGGGAGAGATCGACTGCGGCTTCACCATGCTCTTCGAGCATGCCCATCCCGAGGGGATCCATGTAGAGCCCCTGGCCCAGGATCGCATGCTGGCCATGGTGGCCCCGGATCACCCCCTGGCCCGGCGGCGCAGCCTGAGGCTGGAGGAGCTTCACGGTCAGCCCCTGGTCAGCCTGGGCGACGAGATGAGCCGCCCGGGGGTGGACTGGCACCGAGCCATCTTCGCCCGGCACGGCCTGGACTACGGTCGGGCGGAGTTCGTGCCCGACTTTCCGAGCCTGCTGCTGGCGGTGGAGATGGGGCGGGGCATCGCCATCCAGCCCCGGGAGACCACGGATCAGCACGGCGGTGGTCGTCTCAGAGCCATCGAACTGGAGGACCCAGAGCTGACCTTCGAGTACGCCATGGCCTGGCCGACCCAGGGCGCCCGACCCGAACTCCAGGTGCTCCTGGAACTCATCCGGACCGGAAGGAGCTGACACAGGAGCCCGGGGGGACCCAGCCCGCGACGTAGCCAAGCGATCCCCCGTGCCTTCTTGGTGGCATTGGGGTGCTTCGCCTGAATCTCGAACCGCTCCCGCATCTCCGCCTGGATCGGCTGTGTCCGCTCGGCTTCGTGCGATCAAATTCGTGAATGATGGCCATTTGATTTATTCATGTCGCTCTCATGCTGACTAACAAGTCGACGATGGAATCCTTCGATCGCTACGAGCAGCATTTTGCCATCGATCCTTCCCTGGTTTCCGCAGAGGGCCGCCTTCTGCCACTGCACAGCATTGGATGGCAGAGCTTCGCCGAGCATTGGATTACGGGCCTGGACCGGATTCCGGTAGCTGTTGGAAGTGCGGACTACCGGGGGCGTCTCCACCCCCAGGCTCCGCGAGGCCTGGACGCTGCACTCGCAATTCTTTAACCCGGATCCTGCATTAGGCGACAGTGGATAGAGTTTGCACCGTAAGAGGCGCTCGACTTTCCTGTAGTTGCGATACAAATGGGAGGGTCTCCCAGTCCTTTCGCCAGATGCACTCCAGCTTCAGGGTCTGGATCAGGCGCTCCTCCACCGCGTTGCCTGGGCCTTGGCCAGGAGGTTCAGATCCCGCGCCTCCAGAACGGCCTTCGGAGCACCTTTCTGAGCTGCGGTCAGTATGGCCCAGCCGAGGCTCTCCGTGTTCAGGACGACCCCAGGGACGAACTTGTTGATCAACCAGATGAAGGGACTGCTCAATGCATAGAAGACGCGATACCACTGAGTTCGTGAGCGGATGCCGTGCCGTGGCTGGATGAAGCATGGGCGGAAGAGGTAGACCCGCCCGAAGGGAAGGCGCTGGAGCGCATTCTCGGTGCGTCCCTTGACCCTTGCCCACATGGACCGGCCCTGTTCGCTGCTGTCCGTTCCAGCGCCGGAGACATAGATGAAGGTCATGCCGGGATTCAGGCGAACCAGGGTCTCCGCGATGGACAGGGTGAGGTCGTAGGTGAGCCGCGCGTAGTCGGCCTCACCCATTCCGACAGCCGAGACTCCGAGACAATCGAAGCAGGCATCGGCCCCTTGGAGATCGGGTTCCAGCCCAGTCAGATCGAATAGGTCCGGTGTGCAGACCTCCTTCAGCTTGGGGTGCGTTCGCCCCGTGGCCGACCGCACCACCGTGAGGACCTGCGTGACGGTGCTGTCACGCAGGCATTCACGCAGAACACCCTGGCCAATCATTCCGGTGGATCCGAACAAGACGACTTTCATGGGGCCCCCTAGGCTTCCGGCAACTCTGGCAGTTGGGCAGGTGAACCGAAGTCCGTGGCTGTGCTGATGGCTTCCCAGCGCCCTCGGGAGGTTCCGGTAATCAACCAGACGGGAGGCATGTCGGCTCCTTGCGAAGGATGGAGATATTCGCGTGTTGGGTGGGTAAGGGCGGTGCGTCAGTTCTCAAGCGTGGTTCGGCGGGATCGCCAGGCCGCGGGCGTCGTGCCCTCCCACTGCCGGAAGGCGCGATAGAAGGAGGGTGAGTCCTCGTAACCCAGCAGGTAGACAATCTCCTTCAGATCCAGGGACGGATTCTGGAGGTATTCACGGGCCAATGCCTGACGGGCCTGGGACAGCAGGTCCCGAAAGGTGGAGCCCTCTTCGGTGATGCGGCGTTGGAGGCTGCGCGCGCTCATCCCCAATTCCTTGGCCACTGCGTCGATCTCGGGTCTGCCCGCCGAAAGGAACCTGGGCAGTACCTGTCGGACTTGTTCGGTGGCCTTGAGGCTTAAGCCCAGCGCCCTCGAAGCCGCTTCCAATGCGGGATTCAGCATGGCCAGCAGCTCGGCATTGTGGGTGGCAAACCGGAGGTCCAGATCCGCACCGCGGAACACCAGGCGATTCTGGCGCGAACCGAAGATCACCTTGCACCCGTAGAACTCCTCCCGGAGGCCGGGCCTGTCGTCCGCGCACATATACTCCACCCGGCTAGGGTGAAGGTTGGTTCGCGTGCCATGGCGCCCGAGAAGAACCAGGGAACCAAAGGTTGCATCTACAAGCGCTTCGGGAACAATCTTTCCACCGTGGGGCCACTCGGGCTCGATCACGCATTCCTCCGGCCCCTCCGTGATCTTGAGAATCTCCGGAGAACACAGGTGCTTGAAGCGTGCCATGCGCGTGAGAGCATCCCGGAAATCTCGGGCGTGGTAGGCCGCGAGGAAGGAGGGCGGAAGTATGGCGGTGTCGAGTCCCTTGACGAGCTTCAGCCCTGCGGCGCAGGCAGGGGCCAGTTCGCCTATCGCCTGCCAGAGAAGGAAGAACTCCTCGGTGCGCAGTGAACCCTCGCGGGCAATGCGGGCAGCGGGCAGCTTCGCATGTCGGAGCACCTCGTCGAGGGTGAGGCCCAGAGCGGCGAGACCGACCCAGAATGCTTGAGGAATTTTGACTTGATCCGTCATCCGGGTCGGCATGGGGCCTCCTTTCTACTTGGCCTGGAAGCCGCCATCGATGTTCAGGATATGGCCGACGACGAAGCTCGCTTCCTCCGAGAGTAACCAGGCGATGCCATTGGCAATCTCTTCCGGTTCGCCAATACGGCCAATGGGGTGCGCCGCCGCCAATCCAGGCTCGTCTATCTTGATCTGATCGGCGATGATATCCGTTCGGATGGCACCTGGGGCCACGGCATTGATGCGGATACCCTGGGCGGCATGATCGAGTGCCGCTGATTTGGTCAAGCCGACCACGGAGTGTTTGGTGCCGACATAGGTCCCCGTCCACTGGAAGCCGTTCAGGCCTGCGATGGATGCCAGGTTGACGATCGAACCTCCGCCCTGCTTGAGCATCTGCGCGATCTCGTATTTCATGCTGTAGTAGACGCCCATGACATTGACTTCAATCATCGCGCGGAACTTCTGAGTGTCCGATTGATCCAGGGTGGCGGCTTCGTTGTATATTCCCGCGTTGTTGACTGCCATGTCGAGGCGACCGAACTCCGCGACGATCTGGTCGATCATCGCTTTGACGGCACTTTCGTCAGCCACGTCATTTTGGATGAACCGCACTTCCGCGGCACCGGTGGCCACCGCCTGGATTTCCTTGACCGCTGCGGCTCCAATCTCCTTGCGGCGACCACTGATTACGACAGTGATGCCCTTGGCGGCGAGCTTTTTCGCAGTGGCCTTCCCGATGCCGGTGGCACCGCCGGTGATGAGGGCTACGGGCTGATTCATACCGATCTCCTGATTGGGTGGTGGGATATACCCCACGGTTCCAAGACTAGGAGTAGGGTGTTTTGAATGCATTGTTGGAATGCGCCAACTGTATTGCATATTGCGCCATGCTCAAAACAACCTGCATCAAGATGGTTTTTGCCTTATGGCTTCAGCTCCGGGTGACGGACCCTTCTCTGTCGGTCACTTGGCCCAGGCCACGGATTTTGCCGAGTTCCTAGATGGTCAGATGGACCAGTCCACCTGGCTTGACGATCACCTAGCATCGGGGTGACTCCTCCTCTCTGACGCAGCCTACAGGAAGAGCCCAGGACCAAGCCGACAACGGACTCGGACGTTCAGGACCATGGAGTATTCAGCGCCGATGCGGCGGGACCCTGTATAATCGCCTACACCCTGGATGAGTATCACCTTGCCTAATGCCCCTAACCTCTTCACCGAGCGCCTGAAGATGCACGAGCGGTATCTCGCGGATCTTCAGGCAGTGCTGTCCGAGGAGGGACAAGGGAGACTCTATCCGGAGCTTTTGGCGGGGATTCGCCCAGACGGCGCTTTCGATAGTCCGAGTTTCGAAGAATACATGTCTGTAGTCAGACGCCTGGATGATCTGGGCGTAGTCCGCGGACTGGGTCTCAAGCTGGGTGACCGCAAGCGGAATGCGACCTTCGGCTTCTTCGGCATCGGCTTTCTGACTCAAGCCTCACTCTGGGAGATGGGGGGCTTTTCCTGCGAAGCCTTCTCGCACTGTTGGGGGCACTATCTGCAGTTGCAGGTCTTCCGGGAGGGCGAGTTCCTCGTCAGCCGGTATCTGGGCCGTCCACCGCTCATTGCCTCGGATCCCCTGTTGGTGGAACAGGTCGTCATGACGGGGGTCCGGGTGGTAACTGAGGAACTGCCGGGCCAGGACTGGTCCCGCTGCCGGGCTTCCTTTGCCTATCCTCCGCCTCCTCACCGGGAGCTCTACGCCCGCTTCCTCCCCTTCGAGGTTCGCTTCGACCAACCCTTCTCCGAGCTCCTCCTTCCATGGGCCTGGGCCGCTCGGCCCTTGCCCATGGCCAATGACAGGGTGCGGGCCTTCTGTGAATCGAGCTTCCATGCCATGGTCGAGGCGGACTCCGGCCGGACCTCTCTGCAGCGAAAGATCCTGAATCTGCTCATAGAGGCGGGGGCCAGCGGGTCGTTGGATCTCTCTGCGGTCTCCTGTCGCCTCGGCATCTCTGAACGCTCGCTCCAGGCGGCCCTGACCCGGGAGGGGACCTCCTTCCGCCGACTCCAGAATGAGGTTCTGGTGGAACGGGCGAAGCAGATGCTTTCCGTCCCCGGGATGTCTGTGAAGGAGATCGCCTTCGCGCTCGGCTTCTCCCAGGCCGCAAACTTCTCAAGGGCTTTCGCAAGGGCTACGGGGATGAGTCCGGAGCAGTTCCGTTCAGACTGCGGATTCTGATAGCAGAACGTCGTGAAATGCATAGTCGGAGCTGTGGCACCCGGCCGGGAAGCCAGCGGATAATGAAGTTCTGCCACAACTTCATTATTCACAACCCTTCAAAAGGAGCCCCACCATGGAGCCCACCACCGGTCTGCCTACACTTCCCCACGCCCTCATGGTTCCGATGGACCCGAGGCCAACCAACTACCAGCTCTTCATCACGACTTATGAGCCCAGCGAATATACGGACTGGCGAGATGAGAGCATGTCCTGGAAGGAGACCTGCTTCATCGGGGACTGGAGCCCTCTGATCAAGCTTCACCTTCAGGGACCTGATGCCCTGGCCTTCTTTCAGAGCCTCTCCGGCTTCAATGCCAAGAAATACGATATCGGGCAGGCCAAGCACGTGGTCTTCACCAACAAGATGGGCAAGGTGGTGGGCGACCAGGTGCTGATCCGCTTGGCGGAAGATGCATTCCAGCTCACGGGGGGGCTGGGGGTCCTCTGGGCCATGTACAAGTTCTACCAGGGTGGATTCAACGCAGTCCTGACCCCGAACACCAACGACCGCTTCCTCTTCCAGGTCCAGGGGCCCACCAGTCTGGCGCTCCTCGAGTCTCTGGTGGGGGCGGAGCTGAAGGAGCTTCCCTTCATGCGGTGCCGGGATTTCGAGCTGTGTGGCGTCCCGGTGAACTTCCTCCGCCAGGGGATGTCCGGCGAGATCGGATTTGAACTGTCTGGTCCGGCCTCCCAGGCCCTGGAGATCTACAACACCATCCTGGAAGCGGGAAAGGCCTTTGGCCTCCGACGCCTGGGGGGACAGACCAAGTGTGTGAACCACGTGGAGGCCTGCTATCCCACGACGGTCCTTGATTACTGCCCGGGCATTTTCGATGAGACCGATCCGGACCAGCAGGGGTTCCTGAAGTTCCTCGGGCCTGTTGGAAACCAGATCGATCCAAGGAATGGTGGGACCAGTGGCAACCTGGATAACGTGCTGGACTATATGCACAGCCCTGTGGAGCTGGGATGGGGCAAGACCCTCTGCTTCGATCACGAATTTCCAGGTTGCGAGATCCTTCGGCAAGAGGTCGCTAACCCCAAGCAAACCATCTGCAGCCTGGAGTGGAGCACCGAGGATGTCCTGGATGTCAGCGCCTCCTATCTCAGGCCCGGCGATGCCTACCACTACATGGAACTCCCGCGTCGGATCGGCGGCGAGATCATGAAAACCTTGAAGGATGGCAGGATGGTGGGCATCTCCTCTTCGCGCTGCTACAGCTACTACTTCCGGAAGATGATCTCCCTCTGCGTGATTGATGCAGAGCTCAATGTCCCTGGGACCGAGGTGGAGGTCCTTTGGGGCGTCCCTGGCGGTCCTACGAAGAGGATCAAGGCTACCGTCGCCCCTGCTCCCTACAAAAAGGATCGGCGGCGGACGGAACTGATGAAGGTGAGGTAGCTTCGAGTGTCTGCAACAGGGAGGCGCAGCCTGAACCGCACCTTCCTGTTGCAAGAGTGGATGTCTACACCTGGGCCATTCCCAGCTTCAGTGCCTTGATGTTCAGCTCCGCCAGCGCTGGCTTCACGTTCTCCTTGATGATGCGCTCCCAGTCCAGGGTGTCGAGGCCCATGGACTTCACGGTGGCGCCCAGCAGGATCACGTTCATCACCTTGCTGTTGCCCAGTTCAGAGGCCAGCTTGGCCGCGTCGATGGCGGTGGTGGGCACCTTGGACTGCAGTTCCTCGATGATGCCCTTGGGATAGTCCACCTTGCCCGTCACGATGGGCATGGACTTGATCTCCCAGTTGTTCACCACGACCTTGCCCGAGGGCTTGAGATAGTTCAGCCAGCGCATGGCCTCCATCTTCTCGAAGGCCACCAGGATATCGGCGCCGCCCTCTTCGATCACTGGGCTGTGCACTTCCTTGCCGTAGCGCACCTGGGAGGATACGGAGCCGCCCCGCTGGGACATCCCGTGGATCTCGCTCATCTTGACGTCGTAGCCGGCGTCCATGAGGGCGACGGTCAGAAGCTTGGCGGCGAGAATGGTGCCCTGTCCGCCCACCCCCACCAGCATGATGCTCTTGGTCATTACTTGACCTCCTTGGAGATGGCCTGGACCTTGGGGGGGCAGACCTGGGCGCAGACGCCGCAGCCCACGCACTGATCGCGGGTAATGGAGACCTTCTTGGTTGCCTTATCGAGAGACAGGGCAGGGCAGCCGGTCTTGATACAGGCGCCGCAGCCAATGCACTTGTCCGGATCGATGCAGTATTTCTCCGTGAAGGCGCCCTTGAACTCGGCTTTGTCCTCGGGGGAGAACTTCTTCAGGACGCAGGGCCAGCGGGTGATGAGCACCGAGGGCTCGTCCTCGGTGGCCAGGGCCCACTCGATGGCGTTCTTCATGGCCGTCAGATCGTTGGGGTTGACGGTCAGGACGTTCTTGAAGCCCAAGGACTTGACCACGCCCTCGATCTCGATCTCGGGGGTGGCCATGCCCTGGAGGGTATAGCCGGAGGCGGGGTTCTCCTGGTGGCCGGTCATGCCGGTGATGCGGTTGTCCAGGATGACGGTGATGGTGTTGCTGCGGTTGTAGGCGATGTTGATCAGGCCGTTGATGGCGGTGTGGAAGAAGGTCGAGTCGCCGTGCACGGCAACCACGCGCTTTTTGGCCTCGCCCTCCTTCAGATTGAAGACCTGCTGCGCCCCGTGGGCGGTGCCGGTGCTGGAGCCCATGCAGTTGCACCAGTCCATGGCATTGTAGGGCTCGGTGAAGGCCAGGGTGTAGCAGCCGATATCACCGGCGATGGCCACGTTCTTCCGCTTGCCGATCTCATGGAAGAATCCACGGTGGGGACAGCCGGCGCAGAGCGTGGGGGGGCGACCCACCACCTTGCTGCCATCGGTCCCGATAGTTTCGCAGGCCTTGCCGAAGACGGCCTTGCGGATCACATCGGGGGTCATCTCGCCGTTGAAGGGGAAGAGGTTCTTGCCGAAGCAGTCGAAGCCCAGCATCCGGACCTGGTCCTCGATGTAGGGATCGTTCTCCTCGATGACGTAGATCTTCTTGACCTTGGCGCAGAAGTCCCTGATCTTGCCCACGGGCAGGGGATAGGTGAAGCCCAGCTTGAGGTAGGAGGCGGAGTCCCCGAAGACCTCCTTGGCATAGCTGTAGCAGACACCGGAGGCGATGATGCCGATTTCACTGCCGTTCATCTCTGCGAAATTGAGGGGGGTCTCCTCGGTGTAGACCTTGAGCTTCTCGGTGCGGGCTTCCACCTTCACGCGCATGGGGATGGCGTTGGCGGGCACGGGGATGTTCTTCCGGACATCCTTCACATAGTCCTTGAGGGGCACTTCCTGGCGCTCACCGCACTCCACGATGCCCTTGGAATGGCAGACCCGGGTGGTCATGCGGAAGAGGACGGGGGTGTCGAAGGCCTCGCTGACCTCCAGGGCCACCTTGACCATGTCCTTGGATTCCTGGGCCGTGGCAGGTTCCACCATGGGGACCTTGGCGGCCTTGGCGTAGTTGCGGTTGTCCTGCTCATTCTGGGAGGAGTGCTGTCCGGGTTCGTCCGCAGTCACCACCACCATGCCACCGTTGATGCCGGTGTAGGCCAGGGTGAAGAGGGGATCCGAGGCCACGTTCAGGCCGACATGCTTCTGGGCGCAGATGGAACGGGCGCCCGCGATGGAGGCCCCGATGGCGGTCTCCATGGCGACCTTCTCGTTGGTGCCCCATTCGGCGATGATGTCGCCCTTGTAGAGGGCGATGTTTTCCAGGATCTCGGTGCTGGGGGTTCCAGGGTAGGCCGAGGCGTACTTGACGCCGGCTTCCCAGGCGCCACGGGCAACGGCCTCGTCGCCGGTCAAGAGCTTCTTCATGGAACTGCCTCCATTCATTGCGTGGGTGAGATGCTTCAGATCGTCATCGATTGTAACCAAAGGGCCGGAAGCGTTGGACGTTCCGGCCCCATCGTTCAGGAGGTCCCAGCTAAGCCTGGGGCAGGAACCGGTACCGGGCATCCCGCCCCTTGCCCTCGACGGCCAGATCCGCGAAGGGGTTGTAGAGGGGGTTCTTCACCACTTTGTAGAGTTCGTAGAGCTGGGGGAGGAAGACGCCCCAGTTGCCGATCTCCTGGCCGCAGTGGGCGGCCCAGATCATGCCCTCCTCGGGGGTGGCCTTCTTCTTGCCGTCATTCCAGGTCTGGGGGGCGATGTGCACCGAACCCCTGGGGTCGCCGGGGGTGACGGGCACTGCCCATTCAAGGGGCTCATGCTGTTCGGGGTGCCAGAGGAGGATGCCCTTCTCCATGTTGCTCCAGAACCAGTCGATCATGTGGGCCGTGATGCCCTCATGCTTCCAGTCCATGTGCGTGCCCATGGAATCCTGTTTGACCTGCATGTCCCTGATGTCCATTCGGACCTCCTTAGTAAGTTTTGGCCTGCTCTTCGCCCTTCAGCACCCGGACGGCTCCGACGGCCAGGGAGGATAGTTCTTCCTCACCGGGGATGACGACGATGGGGGCGATGAACTTCACACGGCGGGAGATGTCCGCCACGATGCGCTCGGAGTAGGCGATGCCGCCCGTGAGGATGATGCGGTCGACCTCGCCCTCCAACACCGCAGCCATGGCGCCGATCTCCTTGGAGACCTGGTAGGCCATGGCCTTGAGCACCAGATCGGCCTGCTCGTCTCCAGACTCGGCGCGTTGCACCGCCTCCCGCACATCGCGGGTGCCCAGGTAGGCATACATGCCACCCGCCACCAGGAGGCGTTCCAACATCTGGGGCTCGGTGTAATTTCCGGAGTAGCAGAGCCTGGCCAAAAGGCGGGCCGGCAGGCCGCCGCAGCGATCCGGGGAGAAGGGACCCTCCTCCTGGGCGCCGTTGACATCGATCATCCGGCCCTCCCGGTGGGGGGTGACGGAGACGCCGGTGCCGAGATGGGCCACCACGAAGCGGCAGGATTCATAGGGCTTGCCCATCTCATCGGCCGTCCTGCGGGCCACGGCCTTGCTGTTGAGGGCGTGGGAGAGGCTGGCCCGGGGCAGGTCCGGCAGGCCGGAGAGCCGGGCTTCGGGTTCCATCTCGTCCACGGAAACCGGGTCCACGATGAAGGCGGGAATGCCGTGTTGGGAGGCGATGAGGTGGGCCAGGAGGCCTCCCAGATTGGAGGCGTGCTCACCCCTCGTTGCGGCCCTGAGGTCCGCCATCATGGCCTCGTTCACCGCATAGGTGCCGCCGCTCATGGGCTTCAGGAGGCCCCCTCGCCCCACCACCGCGTCCAGGCTCTCCAGGGGGATATGGGCCAGGCCCAGGGTGGAAAGGATGAGGTGGAAGCGGTACTCCAACTGGTGAAGCACCTGCTTGAAGGGCTTCAACTCCTCTCCCTGGTGCTCCACGGTGGTTTTGAAAAGCACCGCTGCGTCGTCGAAAACCGCCAGCTTGGTGGAGGTGGCGCCGGGATTGATGGCAAGAATGCGGACCATGCGGCTTCCTGAGGTAGGCCGAAGGCCGCCCCTGTGGGGCAGCGTTGTTTCGGACGGATGGGGGTGGAGGCGCAGGAACGGATGCCTGCCGCGCTCTCTTCATCCTAGGGATGCATGGGGGTGATAGGGGCCACGGCTGTGATGGAAAAGCTTGGCGATGAAGATGAAGGGGATTTGTCGCTGCTCAAATCTTTTATCAGGATATTCAGGATGGGCAGGATAAAAGCATGAAGGCAACGTGCCTATGACGCTGGAGCCTTCGTAGCCCCCGAGGGGCCTTCGATCCTAACCCCCCTATGGGAGGGCGGGATTATCTCCGGTCAACCTGTCCGTCCCGGTAGCCCGCGGGCGTGAAGCCCGTGCTCTTGGTGAAGGCCCGGTTGAAGTTGGAAGGCTGGGAAAAGCCCAGGCGGAAGGCGATCTCCTTGATGGAAAGCTCCCGGCTTGCGCTGAGCATTTCCTTGGCCCGCTCGATCACCACTTCGTTCAGGATGGCGCGGAAGGAGGTGTCCTCCTGGGCGAGGCGGGCCCGGAGGGTGCGCTCCGGCATCCGCAGCTGGGCTGCGATCTCGTTGATCTTCGGCAGCTTCTCGGGGGGGGCTTCCATCAGGATGCGGCGGATCTGGTGCTCCAGGCGGGGCAACTCCCGGCCCTCGGCCAGCATGGCCTTGAAGTGGGTGGTGCAGAAGGCCTGGATGTGGTCCTCCGCCAGGTTCGAGGAAACGGCATCCCAGGAGGCGGGGCAGCACAGCTCGTTGTGGGGCTGGTTGAAGAAGCAGGGGAAGGGGATGAACCGAGCGTACAGGGGGAGGTATTCCGGGGGCGGAAAGGCGAAATGGGCCCGGCACTCCGACCAGTCCTTGCCCGGAAGGACCTCCGAGAGGGTGCGGTAGCCCGTCATGATGGTCTGCTCGATCAGGGGTGCAAAGAGGGCCAGGGAAGGGGGGGATAGCTCATACCGTGAGCGGATCCAGGGGCCCTCCTTGAGGATGTTCAGGCGGAGGAAGCGTCCGTAGCAGATCTCGAAGGCGGTGATGGCGAACGCGTGGACCTGGTCGAAGGTGCTCTGGGTGAGGAAGGCCACGCCGGTGAAACCATAGGTGCCACAGCGCTTCAGGGCCCCGACCTTCAGCCCAAGGCCCGGAATGTGCTCTCGGTCCTGGAGGATCTTCAGGGCCGAGAGGTAGTGCTCGAAGCCCAGGCGACCCGAGGCATCCCCGAGGTCCTCGCGCTGGAGCCCGAGTTCGTCGAGCAGGGGATCAAAGATTCCACCGAGTCCCTCGTCCTTCATCACGCATTCCAGGTCCTCGAAGTAGTGTCTGAGGACCCGCTGGATTTCCTGTTTGAGCGAGGGATGGGGCATAGGGGGTGACCCCATTATGGGGTGGATCGCACACCGAAATCGATGCTCATATGTTCAGCCCCGCCGGGCCTTATCGGGGGCCGGGCGGGGCTGGGGAGGATTGTGGACTGGGCTCAGCTCTTCAGATGGATGGCGGCGATGGCACAATCCCGGGCGGCGTTCCGGGCCACTTCGATGAGGTCACCCTCGATGAGGTCGGCCTTCACCTGGATGGCATCCGAGGGGTGGTCGAAGTGGAAGAGCTCTGGATACAGGTCTTCGCAAAGACCACAGCGGATGCAGAAATCCTTGATTTCGATCTTCATGGTGTCACTCCTCTCTTACTGCTGGACGTAGGCGGCGGCCTGGTCGCCGGTGATGAAACCCTGGGAGAAGCTGAGGGTGGAAACCCCGATGCCGCCCACGGGAGGGTTGCCGTAGATCTCGCCGGCGCAGCAGTCGCCCCCGGCGTAGAGCCCCTTGATGACGTTGAAATCCTTGTCGATGACCTCGCACTTGCCGTTGATCTTGATGCCGCCATAGGCGTGGTAGCCGCCGACGAAGACCCGCAGGGCGTAGAACTTGCCCTCGCGCACGGGCCGTAGGTATTTGGGGTTCTTGGCGTACTGGGGGTCGGTCCCCTTGTCGCAGTAGCCGTTGTAGGTTTCGACGGTCTTGAGGAGGCCTTCCTTGCAGATGCCGGTCTTCTCGGCCATCTCCTCCAGGGTGTCCGTCATGAAGACGTGCTTGTTGCCCTTGGCGATGACCGTCTCGAACTGGGGGCGTATGTTGGGGATCTGGGCCGCCTCGAAGATGAAGTAATAGAACTCGACGCCTTCAGTCTCCATGTGGCGGACCGTGGCCTCATCAAAGATGATGTAGGCGAATTTCTCCTTCTGGTTGTTGATGGCGGTGACCATGGCCATGTGGCAGTCGGACTGTTCCTCGCTGATGAAGCGGTGGCCCGCCTGGTTCACCCAGAGGTAGGGCTGCTCCTGGATGGTGCGCAGCTTGTTCTGCTGGAGCCAGGCCACGTTGTCCCCCACGATGCCCGGGCCGGGGCACATGTTGTGGCCATTGACGGCCATGCCGCTGCGGGCGCCGCCGATCTTCCAGATGGCCTTCTGACCGTCCCCCGTGAGCTGACTGTTGCAGAAGTGGTTAAAGACGACGTTGCCGCCATCGCTGCAGTTCTTGTCCGTGAGCTTGAGGCCCAGCTCGGCCAAAAGCTCCTTGTCATCGCTGAAGCCGCCTGAGGCCACGATCACGGCCTTGGCGTTGATCTGGACGGTGTTGCCATCCTTGTCCTTGGCCAGGGCACCGATGACCTTGTCGCCTTCCTTGATGAGGCTCTGGATGGGGGTGCTGAAGTGCAGCTCGCCGCCCAGGGCCCGCACGCGGTCGGCCATCTTCTTGCAGATGACGGCGGCGCCGTGGCCCCGGCCGATGGGCTTGAGGAAGTAGTAGTCGCCGATGTTGAAGGCGTTGGGAAAGCCCGCGCCATAGCCACGGCGCTCCCCCAGCTCCTCGAAGGGCGTCATCTTCTCGCCCATGAACTCGATCCCCAGGCCCTTGATGAAGCCTGGGATGGCACTGGAATTGTCGATCCAGGAACGCACCACATCTGGGTTGGCGTTCCAGTTGGTGTAATCCATATGGATCTTGAATGCCTTGTCCTTGTACGCCTGATCGTCACGGACCGCCAGGGTCATCATGGGGGTGTTCGACACCCCGCCGCCCTGGAATGGGCGCTTCTCGAAGACGGCGACCTTGGCGCCCTTTCCGAGGGCGGTCACGGCGGCGGAAAGTCCCGCCAGGCCACTGCCCATGATGGCGATATCCGTATCGATGATTTTCATATTTCACTCCTCTTGGAAGTTGGGAATAGGCACAAAAAGGTCGTGCGACCGAAGGGGGTGGGTCGTTATGTGTTTTGGATTATTTAGTGTGATAAAAATAATCTTTATCGATATTTTTGTCACCAATGTCGCCCTGCCGAATGGGGGCTGCGTCGAGCAGTTGCACCCATTCATCTGATTAGTTGAGGACCTGAACTTATTCTTTTCGCAAGCTCAGGAAAGAGCCAGGGGAACTCCTTGGCATTTTCGACGATTCGATATGCATTTTCGGCAAGGGCCCCGAGTCCATCGGACCCCCATGCATACTGGGGCAACGCACGAGCCGGGGGTGGGCATGGACATCAAGCACTTGAACTGCTTCCTGCAGGTCGCCGAGCACCAGAACTTCACCAAGGCCGCCCGGCTGCTCTCCATCACCCAGTCCGCCGTCAGCTACCAGATCTCCGCCCTGGAAAAGGAACTGGGCTTCAAGCTCTTTGCGCGGACGCCCCATGTGGTGCGCTTCACCGCCCAGGGGCGACACTTCTACTACGGCATCCGGGACATGATGGGCTTCTATGCCAACCTCGTGCGGCAGGCCCAGGAACTGGAGGCCGGCACCACCGGGGAGTTGTCCATCGGCATCCTCGGGCATGCGGGGGGGGATTTCCTGCCAAGGCTTCTCCGGGGCTTTCGGGAGCGGCACCCTCAGATTTCCCTGAATGTGAGCCAGTTCGATATGGTGGGGCTCAATTCGGCCCTGGAGGCTGGGGATATTGATGTCGGGTTGACCCTGGCCATCAGCTTCGGGCATCGACCGGATTTTGAGACCCGACGGATCCAATGCGAGCCCTTGTCCCTCCTGGTGGCCGAGGATCACCCCCTGGCCGGGAAGGCCGAACCCAGCTTTGCCGATCTCCAGGGCTACCCCATCGTAGATGTGGCCCGGGAGGGGGCTGCTCCCGCCAAGGTCTTCATCGCCAAGGCCTGTGCCAGGCTGGGGTTCGCTCCCAATGTCGTCCAGTGGGTAAACGACTTCGACACCCTCTTCCTCCTGGTGGAGGCGGGGGTGGGACTGGCCGTCCTGCCCCGTTACCGGGCCGAAACCCATGGGAACACCCGCCTCAAGGTCACCAACCTCGGTGGGGAGGACTCGGCGGTGGATGTCATCCTGGCCTGGAAGCGGGAGGTGGTGAACCCGGCGCTGCCTTTGCTTCTGGAGGAACTGGACCGCATGGGGCTTGTTGGATAGCGCCGGGATTTCCGAACCGTCACAATGGTTCATGGCATTCTCTCTGATTCCTCATCCCTCCCGAGTCCTGTCAACCGCGATCCTCAGCCTACTGGTGCTGGGTCTGCCCCTGGAGGCCAGACCCAAAAAGAGGCGGCCTGCTCCGCGCGCGTCCCTCAAGGTTGATCCCCTGCCCGCGCGGAAGGCTCTGGAAGGCCCGACCCGATGGCTCCTCAGCGGCGGTCTGATCAGCGGGGGCCACGTTTCCGCAGCCCATCGCGCCCAGTGGCCCCTCTGGATGCAGGCGCTGTGCGGTCCTCGCCGGGATGTCCAGGCCAGGGCCCTGGCTGAGGCTGATCTCGACAAGGTGCCGGATGTATTCCTGGTTCGTGCCGTGGATCTCCTGCGGGAAAGGCAGGTCTTCACCCCCAGGCTCCTGGCCCAGGCCACCCAGATCGGCTACACCGCCGATGCCGCCTCCTGGGGGCGAACCCGGACGGCCTACCAGGTGGCCTATCTCAGCACCCATCCCCTGCCTGTCCAGGACTGGCGCACCTGCTCCCTGCTGCTCTCCCAGCTGGCGGGGGAAGGGGAGGCTCCTCTGGTGCGGCGCTTGTTGCAAAGCTCTGGCTTCCCGGGGGATGCCGCCCTCAACGCCTCCTTCCTGCGAAGGCTGGAGTCCCAGGATGACTCTGGCGCGGCGAAGGGCTTGGTGTGGGACGCCGGTCGTCCCTCGGAGGAACGCTTCCTGGCCCTTCGCCGGGCTCGTCTGTCGGACCGGGAGAAAGAGGCCCTGCTCCCGGCGCTGAAGGGGACCGACTCTTTCGGGGAGGCGGTCCTGCTGGGGGTTCAGAGCGGGTGGATCACCCTCGCGAGCCCCCGGGTGGACGAGGCCATCGCCCATCCCGGGCGGCCCAAGGGCCAGAGCCCCTGGTTCCTGGTAAACCTGGGGGAGCGGGCCTCGGATCTTCTGTGGATGCGGGCGGTGGATGCCCTCCAGTCCGGGCGCTGGGATCTGGCGGAGCGCTGGGCGGGTGAGCTCCTGACGCGCTTCCCGGATTCCTGGTACGCCTGGCATGCGGCCTACCTTCGCAGCCGCTCCGGGGATCCTCAGCCCCATCGGCTCAAGATCCCCGGGGATATCACCTTCTGCAATGCCGAGCGCCTGGGTTCCCGGATGCAGCCTGCGGAGCGCCCCTGGCCCGAGCCCTTCCGCTCCCTGGCGGAGCAGGGACGCTACGATCTGATCCTGGCCCGGGTGGACCCAGAGAAGCAGACAGTCCTCTATCTGCGGGCGGCCCACATGGCCGCTCAGCAGGATCTGGTGGTCCGCCACTTCGCCATCCACAAGGACTGCTCCCCGGAAACCCTGGCCTTTCTCTATCCCACCAGTCCTGTGCCAATGCTGGCCACCCTCATCCGGGAGGAAGGCTGCGAGGGGATCGTGGATCCGGCCTTCGTCCTGGCGGTCATGAAGAACGAAAGCCAGTTCCAGCCCAGCGCCACCTCTGGCGCCAAGGCCATGGGGCTCCTGCAGCTCCTGAAGCCCACCTTCGTCAGCATGGTGGGGCGGAATGCCGACATTCGGGATCCCGAGACCAATATCCGGGCGGCCCTGCGCTACTTCAAGCGCATCGCGAAGACCGCCAGTCTGCAGGGGGAGCCCGAGGCCATCCGCTATGCCTACATCGTGGCGGGGTACCACGCCGGGGAAGGGCGCGCCAAGCGCTGGCACGCCGAGTCCCAGGCTCGCTTCGGCAGCCGGACGGGACCCGCCGAGATGCTCCTCCGCACCGAGGCCATCCCCTTCACCTCCACCCGCCAGTACGTCCTGCGGGTCCTGGGCGACCGGAGGCTCTTCCGGCAGGTGATGCGTTGATGGGCCAGGACAAGCGCTGGATGGAGGAGCATGTCCTGAAGGGGGAGGATCTGCTGCTCTACGGCCGCCTGCTGGAAGAGATGGACGAGCTTCCCCCCGAGGTGATCTGGAAGGAGTTGCGGGCTGCCGCCGAGGCCTACCTGGGTGGCGGGAAGGACCGGACACGCCTCGTCCATCAGCGGGTGGACGAACTCATCGATGCCCTCGTCGCCCGGGACCATCGCTTCGGCTATCCGTCTCCCTTCTGCCATCGGGGCTGCGCCAACTGCTGCCATGAGCTGGTCTACTGCACCGACGAGGAGGCGCTGCGCATCCATGAGCACTGCGCGGAAGAGGGCATCGCCATCGACTATGCCAAGCTGGCGCGCCAGCTTGAGCACGTCGAGACCGACGGACACCTGGATCACACCGGCGGCACCACCTGGAACGACCAGGAGGAGGCGGATCAGTCCTGCATCTTCCTGGGGCCCGACCGGGCCTGCAGAATCTGGCTTGAGCGCCCCCTGGTCTGCCGCGTGCACCTTGCAGAGCAGACCGACCGGCACTGCAGGCCCCACAACGGGGTCGAAAACCCCGAGGCCCTGGGCATCAGCTACATCGAGTTGAGCTACATCCTCAGCGCGGTCTTCATGGTCCACCGGGATTCGGTGAAGAAGACCCTGGGGCGATTGCTGCTGGGAAAGAACTGAAATTCCACCACGAAGGCACCAAGGACACAAAGAAAGCACGAAGAAAAATCAAATGAAATTAAATAAATAATTACTTTCTCCATTTCCTTTGTGCACCTTCGAGTCTTGGTGTCTTTGTGGTGGAAGTCCTTTCTAGTTGTATCGTCCGTACTTGTCCACAGCCTCGAACAGGGCCTTTGCGTTCTCGTGTTTGGCGTTCTGGGGCATGGTGCAGGCGGGGCGCAGCATGAAGCCGCCGCCCTTGCCAACGGTGGTGATGAGCTTCTTGCAGTAGGCGTCCACCTCGTCGGGGCTGCCGAGGGCCAGCATGGTGGCCGACACGTCACCGGAGAGGGCGCAGTGGTCGCCCAGGATCTCCCGGGCCCGGAAGATGTCCGTCTCGCCGTCCATCTCGATGGCGAACTTGCCCTTGGGGAGCTGGAGGAAGTTCTCCAGATCCCGGCCCCAGTCGGTGTCCATGTGGAAGATGGGGGTGATGTCGGCGTCGATGAGCCGCATGGCCATGTCCTTGACCACAGGCCAGACCAGGGCCTCGAACTTGCGCTTGTTCAGGAAGGCTGCGCCGGTGCGGGTCACGGGGAAGAAGGTGCGGCGGATGCCCGTGCGTCCCACCTGGTCCACGATCCGGGGGAAGAACTGCTCGTTGAAGATCATGAGGATCTCCAGGAGCTCGTCGCCCATCTGGAAGAGGTCCGTGATGTAGCGGTCGAAGGAGCGGGTGATGGCGAACATCTCGTGACCCGTGGGGGAGGTGCCGCCGTAGAGGCAGCTCTGGCCGCGCTTGGCGACGGCTGCGAGTTCCATCCCGTGGCGCTTGCCGGCTTCCATGAAGCGGGCGCCGATCTCCGGGGGGTCGATGCCGTAGAGCTTCTTCAGGAGGATGCCCACGTAGGCCATGATCCCGGCCTGCTTGATCAGGCGGATGTCATCCCGGCTCATGACCTCGGGCTCCAGGGTCTGGTAGGGCTCGTTGTCGGCCAGGTCCCGCCCCGGGAACTTGCAGGCGTTGAAGCCGATCTGGCTCATGCCGTTGGCGTCCCCGTACTGGAAGTGCATACCGGCGTAGCAGTCCCACTGGGGGTAGGCTGCGGCCAGCTTGTCATAGCATTCCATGGCGGTGTCCCAGTTCCACATGAAGTCCTTGGTGGTGACCCCGGCGAACTGGGAGGCGTAGGTGGTGACCCAGGGGGCGCAGACGATGCGGTCCACGGGCTGGGAGGCCAGGGTGGCCAGAAGGCGGGCTTCCGGGGTCATGGTGTCTTGAGACATGGGGAACCTCTAGCATTAAATATTAATAAAAATAAGACTTCCCAGGCGTTTTCCTGGAAAGCTATGGATTTTTTGCGTGAGGAGAATCGCTGTTCTGGATCCTCTGGATGGCTTATGTGAAGGATAATAGAGGTGACAATCGGATGAGTAGTGGGCTGAGATTGAATTCTTTTGGGCTAGATAATAAAATGGTTTAATTAATTTTGATTCATTGACCCTTGGGGCTGCCTTATGGATATTCGTCACTTGCGGTGCTTCCTGGCGGTCTCGGAATTCCTTAATTTCACGAAGGCTGCCCATCAGCTCTGCCTCACCCAGTCCGCCGTGAGCTACCAGATCTCTGCCCTCGAAAGGGAATTGGGGGTGAAGCTCTTCACTAGGGCTCCCAACTCCGTGCACTTCACTCCTGAAGGGCAGCACTTTCACGACGGTCTGAAGGGGGTGATGGCGACCTACGATGGCTTGGTTGCAAGCACGCGTCGCCTGGCCTCGGGGCAGACCCACAGCCTGGAGGTGGGTTTCATGGGGGGCGTTGAAAAGCGGATCCTTCCCCCGCTCGTGAAACGCTTCCGGGAGCTCTATCCCTGGGTGGCCCTCCGCTTCAATCGCTTTGACATCGTGCCCCTCGGTCTTGCCCTGGAAAAGGGGGAGTTGGATGTAGTCTTCGCCCTTGCCGTAGGGCTTCCGGACAGCCCTGATCTTCGATCCCAGCTGCTCTACCGGGAACGCCTGGTGGTCGTGATGCAGGCCGATCATCCTCTGGCTACCGCCGAGAGCCTAGTCTGGGAGGATCTCAAACACCTGCCTTTTGTTGATCTCAAGCAGGTCCTAAATGCCCCCGCCAGCGCCCTTCTCGTGAAGCTGTGCGAGCAGCGTGGCTTTACGCCCAGGATCGTTGAACGCTTCTCGGGGCTGGAATCCCTGTTCATGGCGGTGGAGTCGGGGGAGGGGATTGCGATCTTCCCGAAGTACCGGGCCGAGACTCACCTGAACCCCAGACTGACCTATGTCCCTCTTGTCGGGGAGGACAGCACTTCGGACTTCGTGGTGGCGTGGAAGCAGACAGGCAACCCTGCCCTGCAGGCCTTTCTCCGGGAACTGGGGATCCGGGCATGAAAAGGCCCCCACCCTAAGGCGGAGGCCTCTGATTGTGTTAACTCGCCCTGGCTGGCAGGCCAAGTTCCTTGGCCCCAAATAACACCCCCTGGGGATGCTTGGGGTTGGATGGCCTTACTATGAAACCTGTTTGACCAGCCAATCCAAGGCGTCCTCTTTGCTGGACGCAAAATGGGTATCCCGGACGATGGCGTTGGCGAGGATCTTCTGGATGCCCCGGAGACCCACGATGCTGCTATGGATCTTGCCGTTGGCTGCTGTGACCTTGGCCACAGACTCTGCGGCGGCCCTCTTGATGCTGTCATCCGAGGTGGTGTTGGAGATGTCATTGCATAGCAGGTTGATCTTTTGAGCAATCATGACCTGCGTGGACCCATTGATTTCAGCGACGATCTCTGCGGGTTTGAGGCCCGAGCAGTCCGCAAACAGGATCTTGTGGCCCTTGTGAATGATGACTTGAACGTGACTGGACATGGCTTCCCCCTGAGGAAAATTGTTCCAGGCAGCAGTATTGGTTGGACTTGAGCTGGCTGGAATGGCGTTCAGATATGCCCGAATGAGTAGGAATTTGAAATAACTTAACGAATATTTACAAAGGTTGGGACGCGATTCGATAAGCTCGACGTGATGTTTTACCGCCTTTGTCATGGCTGCACTAATCGCTGAGGCTCCTTGATAGTGTTAACGTGCGCTAGTCTTCGGCAATGGCCAGCTTGGCTGGATTCATGGCCTTTTCCGGCAGGGGTTTGATGAACTGGATCAGGATGGCGCCGAGAATGGCCACAGTACTGACAATGGTGATGGAGGTGTGATAGCTTCCGGTGGATTTCAGGGCCAGGGAGCCGAGGATGATGCCCGGGATGCCGGCGTAGAATCCGATACCGAAGGCCAGCCCGGTGATGCGGCCCACCACGCTGTGATGGTAGTTGATGGATACATAGGCGAGGGCTGCGGCCATGACCCAGGCTGCGAAGAAGCCTATGATGGGCAGGACGACCGCGAGCACCGGGATATGGTGGGCGACGGCGGCCAGCATGATGGTGAAGGCGAGGGCGCCGGAAACGAGGAACGCGACGCTGATCGTGGCCTTGGCGCTCTCCCGGAAGACCTTCTCGAAGATGAAGCCCGACGCGATGCTGCCGAGCATGAAGAAGAGCTGGTAGATGCCCATGAGCTTGCCCGCCATCATGGGACCGTAGCCCAGGCCGGTGGGGGCCTCGATGGCGATATAGCCGGGGGTCAGGTCGTTGAAGCCGGTGAAGAACCAGCAGGAGAGGAAGACCGTCGCGACGATGATCCAGGTGGTCCGGGACTTCAGGGCTGCCTTGAATGCGCCATCCGCGAAGGCCTGAGCCTCTGCGGAGATCTCGTCATGAAAGGCGGGGGGCTTGGGGCCAAAGGCCATGACGATGGCCAGGACAAGGGCGATCATGGGGGCGATGGCCACCCGGGACATCACGGTGAGCCAGCTGTGGGTTGCCGCGAAGATCATCGGGGAAATGATGATGCCGACGAGCACGCCCAGGGAGATGGAGAAGCCGGAGAGGCCAGCCACCATGCCCCTCTGCTGGGGGGGGAACCAGGTCGCCGCCAGGGGGGCGACGATGGCAGTCAGGGGGCCAACGGCCAGGGCCTGGATGATCCTGAGAAGGATCAGTGCCTTCATGTTGTAGCCAACCAAGGGGAAGAGGAGCGAAGGCACAATCAGGATGATGCATCCGGCGATCACCATCTTGCTGATGCCAAGTCGGTCCACCAAGAACCCGGCCACTAGGCAGGAGGTGGCCCCCACAATGTTCCACAGGCCCATGAACGTGCCGGTGGCGGTCCCTGGATCCATGCCCAGGGTCTTGGAAACCTCCCCGATCAGGGGAGCCGGAGCGATCATGAGGGCTGTGGAGGCTGCTGCAGCCACGATCATGACCAGCAGCACGAACCAGCGGAATTTAGGGTAGGCCTGCGGCATTTCCATAAGAATCTCCTTTGGGGGTGAACAGGCTCATGCCACCGGAAATCGGTGTCCTGGTCTGATTGGCAATTTGAAAAGGGAACGATCCATTACAAAGACTCCAAGGCCCCAAGAAAAGCAAAGGAAGGAAAATGCTGTTTTTCTTGGTGCCTTGGAGCCTTGGAGGTGAATCTGTTTTTAGTTGTACCGACCGTATTTTTCGACGGCGTTGAAGAAGGCGTCCACGTTGGCCTTGCGGGCGTTGAAGGGCATGGTGCAGCCCACGGAGTAGAGGAGGCCGCCGCCCTGGCCGAAGGTGGTGATCAACTTCTTGGCATAGGCGTCGACATCATCGGGGTTCCCCACGGCCAGGAGGCCTGCGGGCATGTCGCCCTTGATGGCGCAATGCCCCTTGAGGACATCGTGGGCCTTGTAGATGTCGGTGGCGCTGTCCAGTTCCAGGACGAACTTCTTGGCGGGGAGCTGGAGGAAATACTCCAGGAAGCCGCCCCAGTCGGAGTCGAAGTGCAGGATCGGGGTGATGTCCATCGCGATGAGCTTGCCGAGGAAGTCCTGGAGATAGGGCCAGTAGAAGCGCTCGAAGTTCTTCTTGTTGATGAACTGGGAGCTGCCCCGGGTGCCCGGGACAAAGACCCGCTTGATGCCGGTCTGGGCCACGCTGATCTCGTGGGCCTTGAGGTTGGCGGCCTGCTGGATCCAGAGGAGTTCTTCCAGCTCGGAACCCATCTGGAAGACATCCCGGAAGAACTTGTCCATGGAGCGCATCATGGAGAAGTCCTCGAAGGCGGCCCCGGGCCCCAGGGAGCCCCAGGTGAGGGACTGACCGCGCTGGAGGGATCGCTGGATCTCCTCGCCGCGGTGGGCGCCGATGAGCCCGAAGGCCTGGAAGATCTGGGGGCGCGTCACGCCGTGGGCCCGCTCCCAGAAGGTGAAGGTATACTCCATGCCGCCGTTGGGCTGGCGCAGCAGGGCGTAGTCCTCCCGGGTCATGATCTCGCTCTCGTGGTACTGGAGGGGGGCGTTGTCCTCCAGCTCCTTGCCCGGCTGCTTGTTGAACGAAGCCGCTCCGCGGCGGGGGTGGCGCCGTGTGGCGGGCCCGCGCAGTAAGAAAGCTAGCAATTCCATGTAAATGAAGGCTCCTTGGTCATCGCGATGTTGACGCATCGCCAGACGACTGTCAAGCGACATGAAAATTAACCCACCCGGCGACACAAATATTGACCCCCTTGTTGTATGAGCCCATGGGGTGTCTGGAGTCGTAGGCCGTAAGCCGAAACGGAGGACACCCCACTGGGTGCGGCTCAAGTGGAGGCCACTGACACCGGGGCCGGGACGATCCCGGCTCGGCGCTTCTCCCGCAGGCGGTAACTCTCGCCTTTTGATGGTGATGATGTGGCTGTGGTGCAGCAGTCGGTCCAGGATGGCGGTTGCCAGGATGGTATCCCCGAACACCTCGCCCCACGCACCCACTGGCTGGTTGCTGGTGATCATGAGGCTGCCCCGCTCATATCTCCGGTTCACGAGCTGGAACATGAGGTGGGCCGCCGCCGCTCGAAGGGTAGATATCCTAGCTCATCCACAATCAGTAGTTTGGGCTTCGAGAAATGCAGGAGACGCTCCTCCAGGCGACCCTCTGCCTCGGCCCGCATCAGTTGACCCACCAGGGCCGTGGCGCTCACGAACAGGCAGCCCGCGCCCCGTTCGATGGACTTCCGCCCCAACCCGATGGCCAAGTGGGTCTTACCCACCCCTGGTGGCCCAAGGAGCAGGATGTTCTCC